>CAVRMA010000001.1:0-574247 GCA_963722515.1 uncultured Alphaproteobacteria bacterium
AGCGTGAGCTCTGTGAACGGAAACTGACGCCATTGTCGGTCATGACGCGAAAGACCTTCACACCGTGATCGCGATAGAATCGCAAGGCATTGAAGAGGAATTTCAGGCAGGAGCGCCGTGTTTCATCCGGCAGGATTTCAGAATAGGCCAGCCGGGAATGATCGTCGACCGCCAGATGGAGATATTCCCAGCCCTTGCCGCCTTCCTTGCGGCTGCGTGGTGCGCTCTGTCCGGTACGGTCTCCCGTGATGCGATGTCCGACCCCTTCGATGCGGCCGAGCTTCTTGATGTCGATATGGATCATCTCGCCCGGCTGCTTCTTTTCATAGCGGATGATCTCGATCCTGGGATCGAGGGCGGACAGGCGGCTCAGCCCCTTGGCCTTTGCGATGCGGGCCACCGTCGCGCGGGAAAGCCCGGCCTCGCGGGCGATCTTCCAGAAGGGCTGACGGGCCCGGCGCAGGGCTTCGACCTGGGCGATCTGATTTGATGTGATCCGTGTCCGCAGGCGATGCGGCCGGCTGGTCCGGTCTTCGAGACCCGCCGCGCCTTCGCTTTCGTGGCGCCGGAGCCATTTCCTGACGGCCGCGGGCGAAACGCCTACGGCGCCGGCTATGGAGCGCGGCGTTCCGCCCGCTTGGCGGCGCCCGGCAATCAGGGCTCGCATGTTCGGCGCCGTCCTGGCATTGTTATGAATGTTCACGGGTGGGTCTCCTGAGCCTGTGGTGCTTCGCAAACCCCGCAAACCTCACAAACCTCAGATTCTCCCCGTGAACAACCTATTGAGACGTTACACCTAGGCCAACGGTTCTTACCCATTCTTACACAATCGCATGCGATGCCCCGGTCTTTTCGCATCCGGCGCGGCCTCTTCCCCTGGCGCGCCGCGCGCGTGCATCGCCGCCCTTGCGCCGCCCGCCGCAAGCTCATAGATGGACACGAAGAAACCCTTCCCCTGCCCAGGCCGCGCCGGGCGTGCTTTTGAGAGTGTTCATGCAAGATCACCGGTCCGGACGGGAAGGCTGGCACGCGACCACGATCATTATGGTCAAGAAAGGCGGCCGGACGGTCATCGGCGGCGACGGCCAGGTTTCGATCGGCCAGACCATCGTCAAGGGCAACGCGAAAAAAGTCCGCAGGCTCGCCAAGGGCGAAGTGATCGGCGGCTTTGCCGGCGCCACCGCCGATGCCTTCACCTTGTTCGAGCGCCTTGAGGCGAAGCTCGACCAATATCCGGGCCAGCTCATGCGGGCCTGCGTGGAGCTTGCCAAGGATTGGCGGACCGACCGCTATTTGCGCAGGCTCGAGGCGATGATGCTCGTCGCCGATGCCGAGGCGGCTCTCGTTCTGACTGGCACCGGCGATGTGCTGAACCCCAAATCCACCGGCGAGGGCAGCGTGATGGGGATCGGGTCTGGCGGCAATTATGCGCTCGCGGCCGGCCGCGCGCTGCTTGCAACCGGTCTCGACGCCGAGGCGATTGCCCGCCGAGCGCTCGAAATCGCGGCCGGCATTTGCGTCTATACCAACGATCAATTCGTGCTCGAATCGATTGCCTCGAAATGACCGCGCGGCAGCAGGAAAGCCTCAAATGACCGATTTTTCTCCGCGCGAGATCGTCTCCGAGCTCGACCGTTTCATCGTCGGGCAGAAGGATGCCAAACACGCTGTGGCCATCGCGCTCCGCAACCGCTGGCGCCGCCTGCGCCTCGAAGGGTCCATGCGCGAAGAGGTGCTGCCGAAGAACATTTTGATGATCGGGCCGACCGGCGTGCGGCAAGACCGAGATTTCCCGCCGCCTCGCCAAGCTCGCGGGCGCGCCTTTTCTGAAAGTCGAGGCGACGAAATTCACCGAGGTCGGCTATGTCGGCCGCGATGTCGAGCAGATCGTCCGCGATCTTGTCGAAACCGCGATCACGATGATGAAGGTAGAGAAGCGCAAGGCGGTTTCCGCGCGCGCCCAGCTCGCGGCGGAAGAGCGGGTCTTGGACGCACTCGTCGGCACCACCGCGTCGGCGGCACGCGCGACAGCTTCCGCAAGAGGCTGCGGGCGGGCGAACTCGACGACAAGGAGATCGAGATCGAGATTTCGCAAGCCGCGCCGGCGATGCCGATGTTCGAATTGCCGAACATGCCGGGCTCGGCGATCGGCGCGATTTCGATCGGCGATATTTTCGGCAAGGCGCTCGGCAATCGCGCAAAACCGCGGCGCACCACGGTGAAAGACGCCCAGCCCCCTTGATCGTGGAGGAAAGCGACAAGATGATCGACCAGGACCAGATCATTCAGAGGCGATCCGCGAAGTCGAAAACAATGGAATCGTGTTTCTCGACGAGATCGACAAGATTTGCGCGCGCGAGGGGCGTGGCGGCGGCGATGTCTCGCGTGAGGGCGTACAACGCGATCTGCTTCCGCTCATCGAAGGCACCTCGGTCGCGACCAAGCATGGCACGGTGAAGACCGATCACATTCTGTTCATCGCCTCGGGTGCCTTCCATGCGTCGAAACCCTCGGATCTATTGCCTGAATTGCAAGGCAGGCTGCCGATAAGGGTCGAGCTCTCGCCCTTGAACGAGGACGATTTCCGCCGCATCCTCACTGAACCGGAAGCAAGCCTCATCAAGCAATACGAAGCCCTTCTCCGCACCGAAGGGGTCGAGCTGTCATTTACGCCCGAAGCGATCAACGCGGTGGCGCGAGATCGCGGTGCAGGTCAATTCCTCGGTCGAAAATATCGGCGCGCGAAGGTTGCAGACCGTGATGGAACGTGTGCTCGATGAGGTGAGCTTTACTGCGTCCGACCGGTTCGGCGAGAAGATCGAAATCGATGCGGCATTCGTCGAGAAAAACATCGGCGACCTTGCGAGGAACGCCGACTTGAGCCGGTTCATTCTCTAGCCTATAGGAATAGACCTCTGTTGCGCCACGGTAGCGGGATTCCCGCTATGCCGGGAATGATCGGCGCGTTGGTGGTTTTAGACTATGGATTGAGCAGATGGCCATGCCGATATCCGATGCCGAGGCGGTAAAGTTCGGGCTTCTCGTCATCTATGCCGAGGACATGTACGTCCCCGGCAAGACAAAACCGAACCCCGAACCGCGCATAGCACAAGCAGGATGGGAGGCGATCGCTTACCTCACGGCCAAGGATGCCCTCATGCCCAAGCGAAAATCCTTGTTGGCGGGACAAAAGAAACTCATGGGAGTCGGCGATGTCGTTTTTTACGGCTTTCTCGCCCGCAATGTGACCGACCCAAGTCTGTTCGTCGTAGCCATTCGCGGCACAGAAGGGTTCGCCGAATGGATCATCGACGCGGACTTCACACTGGTTCCCAATCCGCGCGAACCCGGCACAAAGGTCGAACAAGGTTTTTGGGGCGTCTATGAAAGTATGAATCTCGTTGACCTCGAAGGGAATGTCATCAACAACGTCGCCGCCGACGGGATAGCCAATGTCGCCGGCGACGGCAATGTGACGGCCGCCGGCCACAGTCTCGGTTCCTCGCTGGCGACCTATCTTAGTCTGGAAATGGCCAAACACCCCGGACCACGCCTCTCGGCTTGCCTGTTCGCGTCTCCGCGGACCGGCGACGCCGCCTGGGCTGCCATTTATGACAAGACAGTCAGCGATTACCGCTTGTTCAATTATGTTCTCGATGTCGTGCCATATGTGCCCTTTGACTTGCCCGAGGCCGGGTTCCAATACTCGACATTGAGCAAGGCGACGATCATCCAACCGTCGACGGCGCAGGCCGACATTCGTTTGGACATCGGATGCGACCATCATGTCTATTGCTACTGCGCGATGCTGGACTACGAATATACCATGGCAAGTCCCTTGCAGCCCGAGGATCAGCAGACCTGGGCTTGTGTCATCGGGCCGCGAAAGATGAGCGCCAATGCCGAGGTGGCGAGAACTCTCGAGTTTCTCGTGGACCATCTCGGCGATGCCAAACAAATCGTAGAATTGCTAAAGGCGAGACTTCATTGGACCGGAGACGCTTAAACCATGATCGCATCAAGGTGAATCGCTGGTGGTCAATCTCGCTTTGTTTTCCCGCATGATCTTAAAATCTGCAATTCCTTTTTTTAGGAACGTGATCGAGCGGGCGAGGACCGAGAGAGCCATTCCGCTCAAGTGCAATCGCTCCGGTCCGGGCAAGCTTGCCTTGCCACGCCCCCGCGCCGTTTGATGAACCGTGTTGATCGCTAACAATCCCGAGGAGCCCTCTGGCATGGCAAAGTTCGTCGAACGGGTTTTTTCCGGCGTGCAGCCGACGGGAAACCTGCATCTTGGAAATTATCTCGGCGCGATCGCGAAATTCGTCGAGCTGCAAAGAACCCATTCGATTGCATTTATTGCGTCGTCGATCTTCATGCGATCACGCTTCCGCAAAATCCGGACGGAACTCGAAGGCAACATCCGGGAAGTGACGGCGGCCTTCATCGCCTGCGGCATCGATCGCCAAAAAACACATCGTGTTTAACCAAAGCCAGGTTGCCGAACATGCCGAGCTCGCCTGGGTGTCTCAATTGCGTGGCGCGCCTCGGCTGGCTCAATCGCATGACGCAATTCAAGGAAAAGGCGGGAAAGGACCGCGAGAACGCTTCCGTCGGGCTTTATGCCTATCCCTGCCTGATGGCCGCCGATATTCTTGCCTATCGCGCGACCCATGTCCCGGTTGGCGAGGACCAAAAGCAGCATCTCGAACTTGCCCGCGATATCGCCCAAAAATTCAATCTCGATTTTGCCGCCTCGATCGCCTCTCATGGTCATGGCGATGCGTTCTTCCCTTTGCCCGAGCCGCTCATTCAAGGGCCAGCCACGCGGGTGATGAGCTTGCGCGATGGCGCCAAGAAAATGTCGAAGTCGGATCCTTCGGATTATTCGCGGATCAATCTTTCCGACGATGCGGACACGATCGCCCAAAAAATCCGAAAGGCGAAGACCGACCCGGAAGCGCTCCCGTCGGAACTCGAAGGCCTCAAGCAGCGCCCTGAAGCCGAAAATCTCATCGGCATTTTTGCCGCGCTCAGCGGCGAGACGAAGCAAGATGTCTTGAAGACCTTCGGCGGCGGGAATTTCTCGGCCTTCAAATCGGCGCTTGCCGATTTCGCGGTGGCCAAACTCGGCCCGATCGGCGCCGAGATGAAACGCCTCAAGGACGACCCAGCCTTTATCGACGGCGTTCTCGCCGATGGGGCGGCGCGCGCGCGCGCGATCGCGGCCAAGAACATGGCTTGCGTGAAGGATATTTTGGGTTTTGTGCGGTAACCGGCGGCGCGCCGGCCAAGGTCGTGCTGGCGTGATGGGTGGCAAGCTGGACACTGCAATCCTATATACTTTCGGAAGCGCGGCTGTGATGGGCGCCCTACGCTGGGGGCGGCTCGCAAGAACCTCCGCCTCGGAGAATTCCGGCAATGTCTACAAGTGTGATTTTAATCGTCATTGGAACGGCCGTTTTTTTCGCAGGGCTTTTCAAGCTTGGAAAGGGGCAAAGCGGCGGGCTCACGTTTAGTAACCGGGCCATCACCTTTGGCGGTTCGACGAACCAAACAAACAGCGTAGGCAGCATCGCGCCAGATCCAACCGGGAGCAGAAAACCCGATTGGATAGGGCTCGCAACTGCGGGATTGGGTTTGCTGACGGCTGTAGTTGGATTTTTGAAGGCATTGTTGACGGACTGAATGGCTGCGGCGATGCGAGGGGTCATCAAGCGAATTTTCTCCGCAAAAAATTTCGCGGTAAATATCGGCACTGGAGAGATCCGCCAGGAAATAAGCGGTGGCCTGCAGCCTGATGTCCGCGAGGCCATTGATAGACTAACGGCCGAGCTCCGTCGGCATCAGATCCGCAAGGAAATTCCAGAACAGGCGTTTCTGGAGAGCCTGCAAAAGCCCGGCTTGATTGATCCTAGAGAAGAGGTCGCTGCTCTTCCAGATCGCAGCAACATTACGCCCAGCGCCAACGCCCTCAGGATCGCAGCCAAAGAGGCAATGGGGAGAAATGCCATCGCCGAAGCGCTCGGCTTTATCCAGCAAGCCGACGACATCGAAGCACGCGCGGAGGCCGCCGCGCTCAGAAAGGCCGAGAAGCTTGAGTTCGAGTTGCAAGACGCCCGCACCATGGCGGTTGCGCAATCGGTGTCGCGGGCCGAGACTCAATCCGCCCATGCAGCTATTTTGTACGACTTGAATGATTTCGATGGCGCCAAACGATTGTACGAGAGCGCAATCCAGCGCTTGCCATCGTCGGAAAAAGAGCTTCGGCAACGAAATGCCAGGAAACTTAGAATTACTTTGAATAATATCGCCGCCCGCACCTCGCGCCGCGCTTTGATCAGGCCACTGCTTTTCGAAAGCGCATTCGCCGCGCCACCCGATGTGGCTTCCTACTCCATACTGATCAGAAGGGCGCCCGATTATCAGACCGCGCGCGAGGTGCTGGACGAGATGACGGCGGCGGGCATCGCGCCCAATGTCGTGAGCTTCAACTCGCTCATTGCCGCCGCGCCCGATTATCAGACCGCGCGCGAGGTGCTGGGCGAGATGACGGCGGCGGGCATCGCGCCCGATGTCGTCAGCTTCAGCTCGCTCATTGCCGCCGCGCCCGATTATAAGACCGCGCGCGAGGTGCTTGGCGAGATGACGGCGGCGGGCATCCCGCCCAATGTCGTCAGCTTCAGCTCGCTCATTGCCGCCGCGCCCGATTATAAGACCGCGCGCGAGGTGCTGGGCGAGATGACGGCGGCGGGCATCGCGCCCGATGTCGTGAGCTTCAACTCACTCATTGCCGCCGCGCCCGATTATCAGACCGCGCGCGAGGTGCTGGGCGAGATGACGGCGGCGGGCATCGCGCCCAATGTCGTGAGCTTCAACTCGCTCATTGCCGCCGCGCCCGATTATAAGACCGCGCGCGAGGTGCTGGGCGAGATGACGGCGGCGGGCATCGCGCCCAATGTCGTCAGCTTCAGCTCGCTCATTGCCGCCGCGCCCGATTATAAGACCGCGCGCGAGGTGCTGGGCGAGATGACGGCGGCGGGCATCGCGCCCAATGTCCGGACCTCCACGATTGTTGCGGGATTTGTGGAATCGCGAGATCAAGCAAGCGAGCTAAGGACTCTCCTTCGAACGTACTTTGTGGCAGGAGGCGGGTTCCATAGCGCCGTCTATACTAAGCTCTGCAAGCAACTCGATGCCAAGGAGCTTTTAGATTGGGCATTTAGCGGTGGCGGTGGAGCGCCGTTTGGTGCTTTTGAGACCGCAATAGCGAATTATAGGAGGCAAGGAAAACTTGCCGACGCTTTGCGAGTAGCGTCGGCATTTCCGCACTTCCCCGCCTGCCGGAAAACCTTTCGCGAGGAGACAGCCGAGTCAGTCGAATACCTAACGCGTCGCTTCCGAGACAATGAGGAGCCGCAAAACGCGGCTTATGCTCTTGGAATATACTACAAAGAGTTAGGCCAGGTGCCCAAAGCCGTCGAGTGGTTCACCACTGCCCTGGAGCATCCGCAAACGGCAGACGGAAAAAAAGTATACATAAGAAAAGACTTGGAAGACCTAACGAATAAACGGTAGTGCCACAAAAAGGTTGCAGGCGCGCGTCACGCTTTCGATTCCAAATCTTCGAGATCGGCGATCATTCCGTCGATCATGTTCAGGCCGATCTGCCAGAAGGCGGGATCGCGGGCGTCGAGCCCAAATGGCGCGAGCAATTCGCAATGATGTTTCGTGCCGCCCGCCGCACAGCATCGCGAAATAGCGTTCGGCAAAACCTTCGCGCGCGTTCTGATAGACGCCATACAGCGAATTCACGAGACAATCGCCGAACGCATAGGCGTAGACATAGAAGGGCGAATGGATGAAATGCGGGATATAGGCCCAATAGCTCTTGTAATCCTGGTCAGCTCGATCGCGGGCCCGAGGCTTTCGGCCTGTTCGCTCATCCAGAAATCGCAGATTTGCGTCGGCGGTCAGTTCGCCATTGCGGCGCTCGATGTGGACGCTGCGCTCGAAGGAATAGAAAGCGATCTGCCGCACCACCGTATTCAGCATGTCCTCGACCTTGGAGGCGAGCATGGCGCGGCGCTCGCGCGATGTTCGCCGTGTTCAGCGAGCAGCGCGCGGAAAGTCAGCATCTCGCCAAAGACGGAGGCGGTCTCGGCAAGCGTCAAAGGCGTTGGCGCCATCAGCGCGCCATTGTGGCGCGGCCAGCACCTGATGCACGCCATGGCCGAGTTCATGCGCGAGCGTCATCACATCGCGCGGCTTGCCCTGATAGTTCAGCAGCACATAAGGATGCGCCGAGGGCACCGTCGGATGCGCGAAGGCGCCCGGCTGTTTGCCCGGCCGCACTGGCGCGTCGATCCAGCGCTCGTCGAAGAAACGCTTCGCGATATCCGCCATCTTCGGCGAGAAACCGCCATAGGCGCCAAGCACGATGTCCCGCGCGTCGCCCCAGGGATACGTCTTCGCCGGGACATCCGGCAGCGGCGCGTTGCGGTCCCAGAAGTTCAGCGCGGGCTTGCCGAACCATTTGGCCTTGAGCCTGTAATAGCGATGCGTCAGGCGCGGATAGGCGGCCCGCACGGCGCCAACCAGCGCATCGACCACCTCGCGCTCGACGCGATTGGCGAGATGGCGCGAGTCGGCGACGTCCTTAAAGCCGCGCCAGCGGTCGGAAATCTCCTTGTCCTTCGCCGAGCGTATTGGTGATCGAGCGCAAAGGTCCGCAGATTGTCCTTGAGCCCCGCGCCAAGCGCGATCGCGGCCTTCTCCCGCGTTTTTGCGTCCGGGTCCTGCATCAGATTGAGCATCGGCTCGATGCGCGAGCTGCCTGCCATCGACGTCGAAGCGGAGCGCCGCGATGGTCTCGTCGAACAGCCGGTTCCAGGCGCTATAGCCGGTAATCGATTTTTCATGAAACAATTGCTCAAGCCTGTCGTCGAGCTGGTAGGGCTTGCCCTTTCGGATGTCTTCGAGCCAGGGCCTAAAATGCTTGAGCGGCCCCGCCGCCACTTTCGCCGCGAGCTTGTCGTCGAGCCGGTTCAATTCGAGCTCGAAAAACAATAGATCGGACGTGGCAGTGGTGACTTTTTCCTGCGCGTCGCCGTAAAATTTCATCCGCGCCGGATCGGTGGTGTCGCCGGCATAGACGAGCCCGGCATAGGCCACGATACGCCCTAGCAACTCTTCGAGCGCCTCGTAGCGTTGGATGGCCTCTAGGAGCCCCGCTCCGGAAGCTTTTTTGGCGAGCGCTTCGAGCTTGCCCTTATACGCGGCGTTGAAGCTTTTGCATTCGTTGGCCGCCTTGGCGAGGTCGTCCGCGAAGGCCGGCGAATCCATCGAAGGGTAGAGATCTTCGAGGTTCCATTCCGGCAAGGCGCCGAAGTCTGGCGCGGGCTTAAGGTTCGCGGCCACCTTCGGTTTGGGGCGAAAAATACTAAGGGATTTGCTGGTGGATTTGCGCGGCATGGAACGATCCAATCTATGGGGATCGCTGTCATAGCGATCAAGGCCCCGGTGAACAACCTTTGCCGCGCGGCATTATTTTGGGACCGGCGGGCGAGGCGGGGTTCGGTTCGCCTTCGCCGCGACGATTTCTTCACGCAGGTTCTCTGCCTTCTCGATGTAGAAAGCCGCGTTCGCCGTGCGATATTGGAAACCCACAAATCGGCGTTGTCACTGTCGGCAATCCAGGAACGTGACGGTGCGGGGACATTTGAGCGTGATCCCCCGACTTCGGTCAAGCAAAGTTATGGCGCTGCCGCGGCGGCATTTGACACCCCTACATTTGAGGCGATCTAAGGGGCGCGTTGCGAACAAGCCGAGAAACATTGTAGTTTTGAGCATGCCCAGGTCCGAGAACCAAATGCCGATCGCGCGCGTGGAACCTGTAAACGATACTGCCGTCTTTCTTGTCGAGGACGGCACGCTCCCCGCCAGTCGTCCGCCCGCTACTTGCCGCGCACATCCATCGGCAAATGTGGTGCGGTCCGAGCCCACTGTGCATCCGAAAACCAGAAGAAATCTGCCATAGCCGTTCTCCGTGAGAACGGAATCGAGATTCGCCCGATTTTGGGATTCCCTAAAGTGATTGACCTTTAATGGGTCCGGACCCTGATGTAAGCGCGGCATGCGCCCGTGCGTTTCTTCCTCCGCATGTCCCGGTGATGTCGCAGTTTGAAATTTTACCTAAATGGGGGGTATCTTGCGGTCCGATTTAGCATATCCTAATTCGGATTTCCCACATCGAGGAAGAGGGGGTTAGTCATGTCGAATGGCCGTCAGGATAGCAACGAGTCGCGGCTTTCGCTCCACGACGAAGCGAAACGCAAGTTTTCACCAGGGCGTATCCTAAAAGCCGCAATCGCGAGTTTCGCGGCCTGTGCGATGACTTTGCCGGCCCTCGCCGCTGCGCTGCCTCCGCAGGTCTTCGTCACGGGGTCTGCCACTGGCACAATTACGGTTACTTTCACGGTGGCTCCTCCTGCGCTGTCCACCGTTTCTTGTAGCGTGTCGTTGATCAGCAACGATCCGCGCGCGCCGTCCGACAGCTCATCCGTAACCGCGCCGGTGAGCGGCTCGACCGCGACCTGCGTGGTAACGGTGAACTACAGATGGCGCCTCACGAGCGCGAACCTCTCCACGGATACTATGACAATTGCTTATTCGGTTCAGGGGCCGGTTCAGGTGAGCTCGGGACTTATCAACATCATTCCAATGCCGGCCGACGGCACGCATTTGAGTCAGAGTTTCGGGGTCACCCAGTAATCAGACGTCGAGCGCCAATCCGAGGTTTCAAATCGGGGGGAGGTTACTTCCATGCATTGCTTGCGCGCTGCTGTCGCCTTGGTGGCGGCCATGATGTTTTCACTGAGTGCCGCTGGCCAGACGCGTCCGGCCGCTAAAATCGGGACGATCCCCGGCAAGGTGGCTATTCGGCGTTTGTCCCCGAATGCTGTGGCCCCGAATGTAGCCGGCACCATGATACCAGAAAGAAATGTGCCTACGTTCATAGCGGGCTTGGCGGAGATTGATCCGGATACCTGCATAGAAGTAGCACTGCCTGGCGGCGCTGGCACATGGACCGTCACCTTAAATCCAATGTTTGGGGCGACCTCCACGAAAATTGAAACTGGTACGGCAGCACCGGGCCAGCCATGTGCTGGCGACACATTTACTTTTAATGACATATATTACACATGGACCGCTCTTAACAATCATACCACAACGCCAGGTCAAGGTCCAACCGATATTTTTAATGCGACTTGGTCGACTCCTGACGGTGAGTTTAACGATCCGTTCGTTTTCAACGTTGTTACGACTCCGGTGCGTCCAAAGGGCGAGATGTCCACTTTCGTGAATTGGCACGACTCTCGAGGCAATTGGATGCCGACGCTCATACCGCCAGATAAATATCCGGATTTCGATTTTACAGGCGAGTTGATAAAGGAGGTCACTAATAAGAAAAGCACGTGTTTTGGCAGGGGTATAGGCTCCATGGGATCGACGGGCAACGTTAGACTTGACTACTCGGTGGACAGCTCTTGGACAATAGTGAACAAGGTTATGTTCAATCAGAATGACATAGTTGGCTGGTCACCGTGCGGAGTAGAATATTATCGATGCGTAAAGGCAACTCTGCCTGCTTGTGGCTACACTGGGACGCAGGATATGCAAATAAAATCTCCAGCAGATAGCGGATATACGACTTACACAACCAATAATTTGAGTGCAACAATTGATGGATGGATTGTTCCATTTGCACCTTATAAGTTCGGGATAGGCTACGTAACATCCCAAAGGAGCAACCCCGCAGCCCCGCAGCCTCCACAATCGAAGTTCTTTCCTAGCTCTGAAAACAATTGTCCTACTGTTACTACTACAACTACCACGGCTGCGGTATTACCATGCTCGGCGGAGCCGTTTGCCGAGTAGGCGAGTTCTAGGGCATAGCGAGAGCGTCACAGAGGAATATTCGGCCGAGAGTTCGATCTTCGCCCTCGGAGCCATCAGCCTGTGGCTCAGCCGTCCGGGCCGCCGGGACGGCGCGCAAGGCGCGTCGTCCTGTAGAGAGCTGTCAGCGGCGCCCGGAATCCGATGCTTTCAAGGACCAAATCCCCCGCCTCGATCGTTTCCGGCGTCCTTGGCCAGGAGCCATCCGCGCGGCGGCGCAAAAGATCGGCGCCAATCGAAACGGTCCGGAGAACGACGATTTCTCCGACGCTTGGAATTGTCGTATAGGCCCAAACATTGGCCCAGGTTTCGGCCTCGTTGCTTGGCGAGAGAATCTCGACAATCAAGACAGGATCGGCGACGACCGGTTCCTCGGCCTCATATTCCGAGCAGATCACCGCCAAATCCGGAATCCGGACATTATGTTCCGCCTGAACCCTGGGAACAACGCCAGGATTTGCGAGCACGCTGCACAAGCTCGACCGTTCCGCAAGATGATTCCGGATCAGGCTCCCCAGCTCGTTTTGCAACGCTGCATGGGTCCGGCTGGCGGGCGCCATCGCTTGCGGCTCTCCGTCCACGAGCTGCCACAAACGGCCATCCCCCGCGTCCCAGACGAGAAACTCCGCGACGGTCATCCTGACCGGTATCTTGGCAATCGCGCCCATGATTTCAGACTAGCACGAAAAGACGGCCAGCCAACTGAATACCTACTGGCTGACGCCTTTAGGATCGTGCTCGCGCCGGAGACTGAGAGAGACCGGAATGGCTGGATCGGGATGCCATGGTTGGTCACATGCGGCGACGCATAATGGTGTTTGGGCAACCTCGGCAGACATCGTGAACCGTCGTTCAAGCTTGAGAAAACGGCGCGTGGGGTGCGTAAAGGTGTCGCTAAGAATTGCTTCGGGACAGCCGGTCAATGTCTGCGTAAACGACTGAAATGCAAGGAAATGCTCGCAGGCGGCGGGTCCCAGTCCCTTGTTGATTTACAATCGCCCTGCTCGATTTCGTTGGGGCGCCACCCCTTCCGTCAAACTCCAGTTGACTTCTCTTGGCGTAATGGGAACAAATAGGGAACACAGCACCGCCCGAGCGAGTTGCAAAGGACATGAGGACGTCCGCCGGCCTTCCTATTGTCGAGGAGCTTCGCGCGCGCATAAAGCGCCTCGAGGGCGTGGCCGCGCACCAGCGATTGGTGCTGCCCTTCGGCATCCAGGAGATCGACCGGCATCTGCCGGGAGGCGGACTGGCGCTCGGCGCGCTGCATGAGGTGGCCGGCGGCGGCAATGGCGCGATCGACGGCGCCGCCGCGGCGCTCTTTGCGGCGGGAATCGCGGCGCGCACGCGAGGAAAGGTTCTGTGGTGCGTCACGCGGCAGGACCTCTTCGCTCCGGCTCTCGCGCAAGCAGGGCTGCTGCCCGGCCGCGTGATCTATGTCGAGGCGGGCGACGAGAAGTCGGTTCTCATCTGTTTCGAGGAGGGTTTGCGGCATGGCGGCCTTGGCGCTGTCGTAGCAGAAGCCGCGCGGCTCTCCATGACGGCCTCCCGCCGTCTTCAGCTTGCCGCCGAAAGCTCCGGCGCCATCGGCATCGCCATCCGCCGCTGGCGGCGTCCAACAGAGGCCGCCGACTTCGGACAACCGACGGCGTCCGTCACCCGCTGGCGGGTCAGCGCGCTTCCCGCAACCCCACTGCCGGTGCCCGGCGTTGGACGCGCCCGATGGCAGCTCGAATTGATCCGGTGCCGGGCCGGGGAAAGTGCCGGTTTCGAAGTGGAGGCCTGCGATGCCAAGGGTCGTCTCGCTCTTCCTTCCAACCTGGTCCACGGACCGGGTCAGAAGGAAATTGGGCGCCGCCGCGCCGCCGGCTGAGGCGCCGCTCGTCCTGACCGGCCGTGAGGGAAGGTGGCGCGTGGTGCTGGCCACGGACGCGGCGGCGCAGCGGGCAGGCTTGCGCGTTGGCATGCCGGCGGCTAAGGCGCAAGCATTGGTGGCGGGCTTGATCGTCAGGGACGCGGAGCCTGCCGCCGACGCGAGAGCCCTCGACCGGCTCGCGCTTTGGGCCCTCCAGCGTTACGCGCCGATTGTCGCGGCCGATGCGCCGGATGGACTGGTGATCGACGCCACCGGCGCCGCCCATCTCCATGGCGGGGAAGACGCCATGCTGAAGGGGATGATCGCACGGCTCGCTGCATCTGGCGTCGCTACCCGCGCGGCGCTCGCCGATAACTGGGGCGCGGCCCATGCCTTTGCCCGCTGTGGGGCGCGGCCCACCCTCGTCATCCCGGCGGGGGAAAGCTCGACGGCTATCCTCGAGCTGCCGGTCGCCGCACTGCGCCTGCCCAAAACCATGGTGGAGGAGCTTCACGTCCTCGGCTTCGCGCGCATCGGAGAACTGGCGGCACAACCCCGCGCGCCGCTCGCCTTGCGCTTTGGTCCCGAACTCGGCCGCCGCCTCGATCAGGCCATGGGATGCCTCAGCGAGCCGATTGACCCGGTTCGCCCGCCAAGCCTCATCGAGGTCCGCCGTGTCTTCGCCGAGCCGATCGGCGCGCCTGAGACAATTGCCCGTTACATCGGCAAGCTCGCCGGCCAGCTCTGCGAAGCGCTCGAGGCCAAAGGTCTCGGCGCGCGGCGGCTCGATCTGCTCTTGCACCGGGTCGACAACCGCATCGAGGCCGTCCGGATCGGCACGGCCTTGCCGGTGCGCGACGTGACGCGTCTGACCCGGCTCCTCTGCGACAAGATCGAAACCATCGATCCGGGCTTCGGCATCGAGATCATGAGCCTTGCTGCCACGCTCGCCGAGCCGCTTGCGCCGAAACAGACGATTTCCGCGCTGGTCGAGGAGACAGAGGCGGATGTCTCAAGCCTCATCGACACGCTCGCCAATCGCGTCGGGGAACAACGGCTCTATCGCTTTGCTCCGGTCGCCAGCAACGTGCCGGAACGCTCGGTGTGCCGCGTTGCGCCGGCGGCGCCCGATACCGGCGAGACATGGCCGGACCCTTGGCCGCGTCCCGCGCGCCTGTTGCCGAGACCGGAGCCGATCGAAACCGTCGCGTTGCTGCCCGATCATCCCCCCGTCAGCTTTACCTGGCGCGGCATCCGCCGCCGCGTGAAATGCGCCGACGGCCCCGAGCGGGTCTTCGGGGAATGGTGGAAACGCGACGCCGAGCTCTCCGCGATGCGCGATTATTTCCGGGTCGAGGACGAGGCGGGCGAGCGCTTCTGGATTTTTCGCGCCGGGAATGGGGAGGATGCCCCGCGTTTCGAGACGCGTCGCTGCCGCGCAGTGGCACGAAGAGACGCGTTGAGAGCGGGGCAACGAGGTGAGGATGCGACGACCAGCTCGCATCGCTGGTTCCTGCATGGGATTTTCGGATGAGCGCCGTGCGCTATGCCGAACTGCAAAGCACCTCGCATTTCAGTTTTTTGCGCGGGGCGAGTTCCTGCGAGGAGTTGTTCGCCGAGGCCGCCGCGCTGGGTATCGAGGCGCTGGCGATCGCCGACCGCAACAGTCTCGCCGGCATCGTCCGCGCCCATGAGGCCGCCAAGGCAACGGGCACGCGCCTGATTGTCGGCTGCCGCCTCGATCTCACCGATGGCATGTCCCTTCTCGTCTATCCGATGGACCGGCCCGCTTATGCGCGGCTATGCCGGCTGCTGTCGCTCGGCAAGGCGCGCGGCGGCAAGGCGTACTGCCGGCTCGATTGGTCCGATCTCGCCGCCTATGGCGAGGGCCTGATCGCGGTGCTCGTGCCAGATGAGGCCGATGACACCTGCGCGCTGCATCTTCGCCGACTGCGGCGAGGCTTTTGGCGACCGCGCCTATCTGGCCCTGACGCTGCGCCGCCGCCCGAAAGACGCGCTGCGGCTGCATGAGCTGTCGAACATGGCAGCCTGCGCGCGCGTGCCGACCGTCGTCACCAATGATGTGCTCTTCCATGTTCCGTCGCGGCGCATTCTGCAGGATGTGGTGACCTGCGTCCGGCACAATTGCACCATCGATGACGCCGGCTTTCGCCGCGAGCGCCATGCCGACCGCTATCTGAAACCGCCGGACGAGATGGCCCGGCTTTTCGGCCGCTATCCCGAGGCCTTGGCACGCACCGTTGAAATCGCCGGGCGCTGCCGCTTCTCGCTCGACGAGCTCACCTATCAATATCCGGAAGAGGCGGCCATGCCCGGCCTGACGCCGCAACAGGCGCTCGAAAAACTTACCTTTGAAGGCGCCGCCGAGCGATATCCCGAAGGCGTGCCCGATAAAGTGGTGGCGATCCTCAAGCACGAACTGCGCCTGATCGAGAAGCTCGGCTACGCGCCCTATTTCCTGACCGTGAATGCGATCGTCCGCTTCGCCCGCAGCCAGGACATCCTCTGCCAGGGCCGCGGTTCGGCCGCCAACAGCGCGGTCTGCTACGTGCTCGGCATCACCTCGATCGATCCGGAGCGCAACGATCTTCTGTTCGAGCGCTTCGTCTCGGAGGAGCGGCGCGAGCCGCCCGACATCGATGTCGATTTCGAGCACGAGCGGCGCGAGATCGTTATGCAATGGGTGTTCGACACCTATGGCCGCGATCATGCCGCGCTATGCTCGACCGTCATCCGCTATCGCGCCAAGGGCGCACTCCGTGACGTTGGCAAGGCGCTCGGCCTGCCCGAGGACCTTCTCAAGATGCTGTCCAGCCAAGTCTGGGGCTGGTCGGAAGAAGGCGTCGAGCGCAAGCACGCCGGGGATCTGAATCTCAATCCCGGCGACAGGCGCTTGCGGCTCGCCATGGATCTCGCCCACGAGCTGACCGGCACGCCGCGCCATCTCTCGCAGCATCCCGGCGGCTTCGTCCTCACCCACGACCGGCTCGACGAACTCGTCCCGATCGAGCCTGCCGCGATGAAGGACCGCCAAGTGATCGAATGGGACAAGGACGACATCGACGCCTTGCAGATTCATGAAGGTCGATTGCCTTGCGCTCGGCATGCTGTCCTGCATGAAGCGTGGCCTCGACCTTGCTCGCCGGGCACAAGGGCATCGCACTCGATCTCGCGACCATCCCCGCCGAGGATCCCAAGCACCTACGCGATGATCCGCAAGGCCGACACGCTCGGCGTCTTCCAGATCGAGATCCCGCGCGCAGATGGCGATGCTGCCGCGCATAAAACCGCGCACTTTCTATGATCTTGTCATCGAAGTCGCGATCGTCCGGCCCGGCCCGATCCAGGGCGACATGGTGCATCCCTATCTGCGCCGCCGCGAGGGCAAGGAGAAAGTCTATCTATCCCAAGCCCGAACTGGAGAAGGTGCTTGGCAAGACCCTGGGCGTGCCGCTGTTCCAAGAGCAGGCCATGCGCGTCGCCATCGCATGCGCGGGCTTCACGGCCAGCGAAGCCGACCAGCTCCGCCGCTCCATGGCGACCTTCAAACATACGGGCGGCGTCTCGAAGTTTCGCGACAAGCTGGTCGACGGCATGGTCGCCAATGGCTACGAGCGTGATTATCGCCGAGAAAACCTTCAAGCAATTGGAGGGTTTCGGCAGTTACGGATTTCCGGAAAGCCACGCGGCCTCGTTCGCGCTGATCGCCTATGCCTCCTCCTGGCTCAAATGCCATCATCCGGATGTCTTCTGCGCGGCGCTCTTGAACGCGCAGCCGATGGGATTTTACGCGCCGGCCCAGATCGTGCGTGACGCGCGCGACCATGGCGTTGATGTTCGCCCTGTCTGCGTCAACGCCTCTCGCTTCGATTGCACGCTGGAGCCAACCGGCCGGGGAGACCGCTATCGCCGTAAGGCTCGGCCTGCGCATGGTGCACGGCCTTGCCAATGCCGATGCCGCCGCCCTTGTCGCCGCGCGGGCAGATGAGCCCTTCGCCTCGATCGACGATCTCTGGCGCCGCGCCGGCGTCCCGGCCTCCGCGCTCGTGCGGCTCGCCGAGGCCGACGCCTTCCGGCCATCATTAAAACTCGCGCGGCGCGAGGCGCTGTGGACGATCAAGGTGCTGCGCGACGAACCGCTGCCGCTCTTTGCGGCGGCTTCCAGTTCGCGAAGCAAAGACCGTTCCGGAAATCCACGAGCCGACTGTAGCACTTCGGCCGATGACAGCGGGCGCCGAAGTGGTCGAGGATTATGGTCATGTGGGGCTGACCCTGCGAAACCATCCGGTCAGTTTTCTCCGCGAGGACCTGAGCCGCGAGCGCATCGTCACTTGCGCCGGCGCCATGCAGGCCCGCGACGGGCGCTGGCTCCAGACCGCCGGCCTCGTGCTCGTGCGGCAAATGCCGGGCTCGGCGAAGGGTGTCATGTTCATCACCATCGAGGACGAGACCGGCATCGCCAATCTCGTGATCTGGCCGAAGGTGTTCGAGAAGCAGCGCCGGATTATTCTCTCGGCCAGGATGATGGCGGTCCACGGCCGCATCCAGCGCGAGGGCGAGGTCGTCCATCTCGTCGCCCAGCACGCTGACCGATTTATCAAATGCGCTGGCGAGCGTTGGCGATAGAGACGTCACGTTCCCGCTGCCGCATGGCCGCGGCGATGAATTGCACCACGGCGGTCCAGGCCTCGATCCGAGGAGTCTTCCGCCTGGGGCGCCCACGCGCGACATCCACATTCCCGGTCTCCATATCGACTCGATCAAGACGAAGACGCGGGATTTCCGGTAGACTGCGCAAATTGCTGGTGAGAACCCAGCAAGCGGACCAAGGCGCAAGATGTCATCAGGCTTGTCCAGGCCGGTGGACCGGTGCCGTCTCAAACAAGCAGGGGCCAGCTGCAAGCCCTAGACACACAGTGGCGCGCGTAGGGCGAATATGAAACTGCATCCGCAAGACCTGCAAAAAATCGCCCGCCTCACGCTAGAGCACTACAATCGGCGTGCCGAAGAATTCTGGGAAGGCACGCACGATCACAACGTCAGCCAAAACATCGAGGCGCTGTTGCGGCATATCGAGGGTCCGCCGCCGTTCACGATCCTCGATTTTGGCTGCGGACCAGGACGCGACCTCAAGGTGTTTGCCACACAAGGTCACATCGCAACCGGTTTGGAGGGCGCCGCGCATTTTGCGGCAATGGCGCGCGCCCATAGCGGCTGCGACGTATGGCAGCAGGATTTCCTAAAACTCGATCTGCCGGAAAAATATTTCGATGGCGTGTTCGCCAACGCCGCGTTGTTTCATGTCCCGAGCCAGGAGCTGCCGCGCGTATTGCTGGAACTCTACGCCACACTCAAACCGGGCGGTGTGCTGTTTAGCTCCAACCCGCGCGGGCGCAATGAAGAAGGCTGGCATAGCGGACGCTATGGCGTGTATCATGATCTTGAAAGTTGGCGCCGCTATACGTCAGCCGCGGGGTTCGTGGAACTAACCCATTACTACCGTCCTGACGGCGTGCCGCGCGAACGGCAGCCCTGGCTGGCGAGCGTCTGGCGCAGGCTGGCGCCCTGACATCGATCGCTTCCGCCGGGACATCGAAAGCAATCAGGCAAGCACGTTTGCAAGCAGGACGGAGCGGGAAATGACCGAAGAAATTGCGCGGCGCTCTCCCACGCCACGGCGCGAGGACTATGCTGTCGTGGACGGCTCGCGAGGGCCGCGGCGCGATTTCAGGATCACGGCCGGGCTGCGCGAGGGTTGGGACGACGAGGGGCGGGTCTACGACGTTTCCGAGGCCGTGCGCACGGCGCGGGCTTGGATGAAGCGCCGGGTTGATGCCGGGCATGCCGGCGTTGTCCGGCATGTTCACCCGCGCCGAGGTGACCTATGCCTGGCCGCGTCCGGACGGCTCGGCCGGCTCCGGCCGGGAACCGGTGGCGGTGTTCACCGGCGAGGCGGTGCATGCCTATCTCGGACATCTGCCCGACCAGGATATCGAGGCGATGCTGAACGAACTCGCGGTCGAACTCGGCGCCGCCCTGGGGCAGGAACGGCTCTATGTGGCGTTTTGCGACCGGACCTGGATTCTCGACGCCGGCGAGCGCGAAGGGTAGCGGCGAGATCCGGGGCGGGGCTAGCGGCAGGCTCCACAGCGACCGGCCAAAAGCGGCACTCAATATTGCCCGGCCAGCGAGCTTTCGAGAAGCGCGATTTCATCCGGCGTGAGATCGAAAAGCTTGTAGACGATGGAATCGATATCGCGTTCCGCCTGTTCGATTTCCGCCGTCAAGCGGCGGACCTTTTCGCCTTCCTCGCGTAAAAAAATCTCCCAGTCGTTGCGCTGCTTTAGCGAAATATCGGCGTTGAACGCCTTTTTGATCTCGGCTCGGAAGGACTTGAAATCGAGTTTCCACCATTCTCGCAAGCGGTTGGTGAGTTTTGCCGCGCGGTCCGGCGGTCGGAGGTCGGGGATGCGGCGAACTACCTTAGCGATAACGCAAGCCTTTTCTGCCCATGCCTTCGAGCATTGCTCGGCCGTTTCCGAGAGCTGGGCACCTTGTCGCGGTGGGATCGGCAGGTCCGACATATATTGTTCGCGTAATTCAAGCCGCCATTGACCGCCTCTCAGAGGCGAGGTGATGCCGAAAAGGTTAAACCAAGTAAGACGGGAATTTAGGAGGCCGAGCAGAAAATAGTCCGCCTCTACCATAAAGCACTTGTCGTTTGTGAAATGAGCATTTTCATCAATTGCGAATTTTGGACCTTGCGAAATAACAGGATACACGATCTTTGATTTTAAAAATTGATTTGAATAGGTGCACGCTCTCAATTCCCACCAATACTGGCCTTGATCCGTTCGAATGCGAGCCTTTTCCTCAAAGGGCGCTAGGTGATCGGTTACGGCAGGGTACGTTTGGCCAAGCGCGCGCCAAAAGTCAGCTTCTCGATTATTGTCTGTTGTTGCCGCAATGGGCGCAAACCGTTTCCGCGTCCAGCCAAACGGGATATTCAGTAGCCAAATATCCTCGCTCTCGACACGCCAGCGCCGGATGTTCTCGCCACGAAGGAAAGGAACTAGCAATTCGGCCGACCGCGCATCACGCGCCATCAATTCGTCGCGCCTCTCGCGGCTCACGATGAACGCTTCGTTGAGAGCGGTTTTGATGCCATAGTGCGGCGCCCCATAGACCTCGCCGAGAAGTCTTCTTGCCCGCCTTGATTTTCGCCCGCAGCGCGGCAAGATTGTCGCCTTCCAATTGCCATGAACCATCGCCGAACCGCGCGCGAGGCATGGTTTGCGCATCGGCGCGGAAAGTGCGGGACAAATCCTCCGGCACGTCAGATTTAATGTGGAGAAAGCGAAGCTCGCCTTCTTGGCCGCCTTCATTGGCGGATGGAGCCCGCCGCATCGTTATGATCGCGGGGTAGGTTGTCACGCCCTCGAATATCTGCAGATCGCCGAAATCGACAAAGTCTCGATTGCCGCTCGCGTCCGAAGATAGCGCCGCAAATTCTGGCCCGAACCGGTACGCAAAAAGGTCGAGGACGAAATATAGCCGAGCCGCCCGCCGGGACGGAGCAGCTCAAAACCTTTCTCGTAAAAATAGGCGTAAAGGTCCGCCGCTCCCGAATACACCGCAAAGTGCTTCGCCAGATAAGGCTTGAAGGGCTTGATAGTTTCTTGACGCACATAGGGCGGATTGCCAAGCACGATATCAAAACCGCCGCGCGCGAAAATTTCTGGAAACTCCGCCTGCCAGTCGAAGGCACGGCCGTGCTCGTTTTTATCGGCGATTAGGCTATTGCCGCATTTGATGCTTTGTTCAAGGTCCTGCAGCAGCTTGCCGCGCTTCGCGGTTTTCAGCCACAGCGACAGCTTGGTGATTTCGACCGGCTCGGGGTTGAGATCGACGCCGTGAAGATTGCCCGCGAGGATTTCGCGGTCCACCTCGCTTGCATCAACAGTTTCACCAAGCGCGGCCAGGCGTTCGGCGACGCGCTTGTATTCCGCCGCGAGATAATCGAAGACCGCGATGAGAAACGCGCCGGAGCCGCACGCGGGATCGACGATGGTGAGGCCGCGTAGCTCTTGCCGGTAATCAATCCAAACAGCGCGCTCCACTTCTTGTGTCCAATCGTAAGTTACACCTTTTTCGTTCCTGGTCTCGACAACGCCATGCGCGGCGAGCACGGCCGCGAAGCGCTCGGAAAGAGTCTTGCCGATGGTTTCCTCGACAATGAATCGGGTGACGAATCCGGGCGTGTAGACGACGCCATCGCGCTTGCGCTTGGTAGTCTTCGGCGGTTCTTGGCCTTGCGCCTCCGCGCGCATCTTTTCGATATCGGAGACGGATTGCTCGAAGATGTGGCCGAGCACGCTGACAGGCACGTCGCTTGAAAAATCGTAGTCGGCGATTTTCGCGAAATTCTCGCAGACAAAATTCGAAAGGCCCAGGGCGTCGATGATGGCGTTTTTCGCGAAAAGCCCGCCGTTATAGGCCGGGATGTCGAGAGCGGGATTGCCTTTGTCCACGGCCTCGAAAAGGCCGACAAAATTCTCCCAGGCGCCGTTCGGGCGAAATGGGCTTTTTTGATCCCACGCCTTGCGGATCAATTTTTCGGGCAACAGGGCGGTGGTTTCGGCGAATGCGATGAAGAGAACGCGATCGAGGATCGTTTGCGCATGTTCGATCGCGGCAAGCCCCGCGAGGCGCGGCGGCTGGTCCTGAAGAGTCTGAATGAGCGTATCGCGGGTCTTCTTGTAATCGACATAGAGCTTGTTGGTGATGTCCTTTTGTTCGTTGGTGCTTTCATCGAGCAGCGCGGCAGTGCGGCCGGAGAGAAGGTTTTGCGCGCCGACGAGCAGCCAAAGCCTTTCGTGCCCTTGCGGGTCGTCGAGAAGCCCAAGATCCCATGTCTCATAAAGCTCGCGGCCGTGACCGAAGGCGTAGAGCCGGATTTCTGCGCAATTCGCAACAAGTACCCATTTGGCGCCCGGCGCGTCGACGGCATATTCCCAGGCCTGTTGAACTGGGCTTTTGTTTCGCCCCGGCATAATGGCGTCGAGGTCGTCCGTTCCCGGCCCCTTCAGTTCGAAGGGCGCGAGAATCCTCCTTTCACCGATTGAAAACTGCCCGAGCGCGGTATCGACGGCGCCTTTGCCGAGTGCTTCCTCTGTAGCAACCGTGAATGTTTCGCCCGCGCGGTAGGGCGTGTAGCCAAGCACCGTAACGAGCACCGTCTGAATGAACTCGCCCCGGACGGCTGTCTCGTTGGCCTTGCGAAAATTGGGATGGCGGACCTGCTTCGCCCAATCCTTCGCGGCCTTGAGCTGTTCCGCCGTAGGGTCGAAACGTCTCTTGGTGAGCTCGCGCTTGATGGTCTTCCGGTTGAACAGAGTTCCAGCGCGGCCAAAATTGAAGCGTTTTTGCAATGCCATGTGACATGTTTGGCGAACAGGCGGGCAAGTCGCAAGCACGTCTTTGGCGCAATCCCCGGTTTGCCGCTGATTTTAGCTCAAACGGCACGTTGGGACGTTGCGGCATGCGCTCAGGAATATCTATCGCAGTACCGGATTCTCCGTCATGCCTGTCCCGCCCGGTCGCGGCTGAGCCCCTTGGTTTTGAGCTCCGCCTCATAGACCGCCCATTTCTCGTCATGGCGCGAGCCAAGCTCGTGAAGATAGTCCCAGGTGAAGATGCCGGTCGAGTGCAAATCGTCGAAGATCAGCCGCACCGCATAGCTGCCGACCGGCTCGATCCCGGTCATGCCGCATTGCCGCTTGCCGCCGATGGTCAAGCGGTCTTCCCGCCGGTGGCCCTGCACTTCCGCGCTGGGACTCATGACCCGCAGATATTCGGCGGAAAGATCATAGGTATCGCCATTCTCGAAGCTGACACTAAGGATACGGCCGTTCTCCCTCAGCCGTAATTCGCTCGGCCATTGATCCCGATTGTCGCGCATCGCCTTACCTCCATCCTGCCCTGCCCTGCCCTGCCCTGCCCTGCCCTGGAGCTTACGAATTTTGCTTCCTCGCTTTTCCGGCGGCTCCCATTATGTATCATTTTGGCGTGGAATTCCCGCCCCCGGATAGGTAAGGGTATGCCCATGACCATCGCAACACCAATCCCGCGGGCGGGTTTTGAACCAGCGCCCGCCCCGCCCGTCACGGCGCCGCTCGTCGATCCGTCCGGACGCGCGATCTCCTACCTCCGGGTGTCGGTGACCGATCGCTGCGACATGCGCTGCGTCTATTGCATGTCCGAAGACATGAATTTCCTGCCCAAGCGCGATTTGCTCACCCTCGAAGAGCTGGACCGTTTGTGCACGGCTTTCATCAGCCGCGGCGTCCGCAAGCTCAGAATCACCGGCGGCGAACCCTTGGTGCGCCGGAATATCATGCACCTGTTCCACGCGCTCGGCCGGCACATCGAGTCCGGCGCGCTCGCCGAGTTGACCCTCACAACGAACGGGTCCCAGCTCGCGGATCATGCGAAAGAACTCGCGGAAGCGGGCGTGCGCCGTCTCAACGTGTCGCTCGATACGCTCGACCCGGCGAAATACAAGGCAATCACCCGCTGGGGCGACCACGCCGAAACCATGGCCGGGATCGATGCCGCGCAAGCGGCGGGGCTAGCCGTCAAGATCAACATGGTGGCGCTTAAGGGCGTGAACGAGGACGAGATTGTCCCGATGCTCGAATGGGCGCACGCGCGGGGGGCTGACCTCACCTTGATCGAAGTCATGCCGCTCGGCGAGATCGAGGCAGCGCGCTCCGATCAATATTTGCCCTTAAAATTTGTCGAGGCGCGGCTCAAGCAGCGCTTCACTTTTCGCGAGACCGGCTACCGGACAGGCGGCCCCGCCCGTTATGTGCATGTCGCGGAGACCGGCGGCCGTTTGGGTTTCATCACCCCGCTCACCCATAATTTTTGCGAAAGCTGCAATCGCGTGCGCGTGACCTGCACCGGAACGCTTTACATGTGCCTTGGCCAGGACGATGCGGCTGATTTGAGGGCGCCGTTGCGCGCGTCGGCCTCCGACGAGCTTTTGCACGAGGCACTCGACGCCGCCATCGCCCGCAAGCCCAAGGGCCATGACTTCATCATCGATCGCGATCATACGAAGCCAGCGGTTGCGCGGCATATGAGCGTCACCGGCGGTTGAGCGGCTCGACGGAGACAAGAGTCCGTCACATAGTGAACGCCATGCACGCCGCTATTGACTTCGAGTTTTGTCGTGTGGCTTTTTGGGAGCCAAGCGGAACGTGGCGGGATAATCACTGGGAGGCGCGCATGAAATGGCAAGATTTCGGCCGTTCGGACAATGTGGAGGACCGGCGCGGGCAAACCGGCGGCATCCCCGGCGGCAAAGGCGGCCTTGGTATCGGGACGATGGTGGTTCTCGGCCTCATCGGCTGGGCGCTCGGCATCGATCCCAGGCTTCTGATCGGCGGCGCGGAGATGGTCAACAAGATGCGCCCGGGCACGCAAACCACAGCGGTGCAGCCGGGTCAGACGGGGACGCCGTCGGACGACATGGGCCAATTCGTCGCCGCCGTTCTCGCCGCGAACGAAACCGTCTGGTCGGAAGTCCTGCCACGGGAAAAAGGGATTCCCTACACCAAGCCAAAACTCGTCCTCTATAGCGGGCGGACCGCCTCGGGCTGCGGCGGCGCCCAATCTGCCATGGGGCCGTTCTATTGCCCGCGGGACCAAAAAGTCTATCTCGACACGGCCTTCTTCCAGGACATGAAACGGCGCCTAGGCGGCGGCGGCGACTTCGCCTACACTTATGTCATCGCGCATGAGATAGGCCATCACGTCCAAAACCTGCTCGGCATTCTGCCGAAGGTCCAGGCGGCGCAGCAAGCCGCCGCGAACAAGGGCGAGGCAAGCACTTCGAACAATTTGTCGGTGCGGGTCGAGCTCATGGCCGATTGCCTCGCCGGCGTTTGGGCCGCCAATGCCGAACGCAAATATCAATTCCTGGAGGCTGGCGACCTCGAAACGGCGGTCGCGACCGCGCAGGCGATCGGCGACGATCGTTTGCAGAAGTCGGCGCAAGGCTACGCGGTGCCCGATTCCTTCACCCACGGCACGGCGGCGCAGCGCGTGCAGTGGTTGAACGCCGGCCTGAAATCGGGCGAAGTCAATTCGTGCAATACTTTCGCGCGGTAGGGGCTGAAACTCAATCAGGTCGTTGGAACTGTATAGAAATCACGGATCTCAAGGGAATCTGCAGCGCGAACTCCGACCCCGGATTACGGGCCTTCACTTTGAGCTTGGCGTCGAGGTTCCGTGCGAGCGCTGTGACTATGCGCACGCCAATACCCTTGGCCTTTTCGAAGTCGAAGTCTTGAGGTAGTCCCACACCGCTGTCGGCAACGGTAAGCAACAATTGATCCGGCTCTTGCTTGGTAAGAACAACCTCAATTGTGCCCTTCGCATCACCGGGATAGGCGTATTTGGCGGCGTTGGTAATGAGCTCGATGGCGATCAGGGCAAGTGAAATTCCGCGATCCGTGGCGACGCGAAATCCGTTGGGAGCGGCGATCTCGACCGTACAGCCGGACGCAGAAAGATTGAGGTCGCGGCACACGTCGCGCAAATAATCGCCGATGTCGAGCACCCCGATATCGTCGTTCTTGTAAAGACTTTCATGCGCGCGTGCGATTGCCAAGACCCGGTTAGATGCTTCCCGAAGTTGTCTTCGGACCTCCGGATCTTCGCCGTGGCTCGCATGAAGATTGAGCATGCTGGAGACAAGTTGCAAGCTGTTCTTCACGCGATGATGGATTTCTTTGAGCAGGATCTCCTGCCGTTCGATGGCGGCCTGAAGGCGGCGTTCGTACCGCTGACGCTCAATAGCCATCCCCAGTATATTGGCCGCGCCTTGCAGGAACGCAATGTCGGTTTCCGCGAAGTCGCCCTCCGAACGGGCGTCGGCCTCCAACACTCCAAAGGGCGAGCCTTCGCCTTGCAAAATCACGTTCATGGCCCGGCGTATCCCGAAACGGATGAGAAGCTCCGGCGTCCTGAAGCGTTCTTCGTTCTCCAAATGGTTCGAGATCACGGGTTTGCCCGTGCGCAAGGCAAAACCGGCGGGTGACTCGAGGTCTGCCCCGACCTTCGCCTTGCCAACGACGTCGGCGCCCCAACCCACCCCGGCGCGCACCAAAAAGCTGTTTTCACCGGGCAGATATTCCATGACCTTGCAAAACTCCGCCTCCAGCCCCTCCGCCGTCAGACGCGCCGTTTGACCGAGCAGCTCGTCGAACGCCATGCCTTGTAACGCCAGCACCCCGAGTTCAGCGAGGATCTCTTGCTGCCGAATGCGTAAGTGCAGGGTTCGCGCCGTGGTATCAGGCTGCGCAGCCGGTTCGGGGCTTGGTTCAACTAAAGGTTCTTTCTGACCAGGCGGAAGGCTCATTGCATGATGATACCGATTGTACGCAAAGCCGCGCGTCACTCGCGCCAACACCTAGGGCAACAATAATGAGAATGCCGAGGCCAATTCCGTTCCGTATGGGGTATCCAGACAGCGATGACAACCATTGTGCGCCTTTGGCGGTGCCATAGGTGCCCTACGCCAACTCATCGAATGGCATCACAATGCGGTTCCATTTGCAACCAAAGCGAACCGGGCGCCATTTAGAGCGTATGAGTGCTCCATCAAATTGGCCCCGCAATCGGCTTTTACTCCACCTGCCACCCTCCGATCTCAAGCGGCTTATGCCAGAGCTTGAACACATTGCCTGCCAACGCGCTCAGGTCCTAATGGACGCTGATAGTTCGCTCGACCATGTATTCTTCCCCGACAGCGGTGTCGTCTCGGTGGTGGCGGTTTATGCGGACGGCAGTATCATTGAGATGGCAACAGTCGGCAGGGAGGGTTGCACGGGTGTGCAGGCCATCTTCGGTGCCAAGAGTTCCTCCGTTCGGCTTCTCGTCCAGATCCCCGGGGACGCAGCAAAGATGTCGCGCGCAGCGTTCACACGGGCCATGGAGTCGATGCCGTCCTTCCGAAGTCTCATGTACGCTTACGTCCAAGCCTTTCTCGAGCAGGTCTTGGTGTCGGTAGCGTGCAACGGTGCGCACAGCCTCAAGCAACGGCTAGCGCGTTGGCTGCTCATGATGCGCGACCGCGATGACGATGACGCACTGCAGATCACTCAGAACCTGCTCGCCGAAATGCTGGGTGTCCAAAGGCCAACCATCACGAATGCTGCCCGGGAGTTGGAGCGTGCCGGTTTGATTGCGCGCGGCCGGCGGCAAATCACGATACTTGATCGGCAGGGCCTCGTGAAGGCATCTTGTGAATGTTATCAGTTGGTCCGGGCGCGCGTCGCTTTTCACCTTCCCAAAACATACGAGTAAAAAGCGAGCCCCCGCCAAATCGGTAATGTACATTACCGACAACACCCCCTCAACGCGCTAACAATCAAGACTGGCGGGAGGCTGACGTAAGCTCTCTCGCAAGATCGTATTCTTGCTGCCGAGGATGAGTCCTGTCATCAGAAGGTGTGCAGGAGCCGCTGCCATGCGCGATGTCAACCCAGTGGACCTCATGGAGACCATCCGCGAAGGTGTCCTCGTGCTCGAGCCCGATCTGAGCGTCCGCTTGGCGAACCGCTCCTTCTGCCACATGTTCGCAGTTGCCCCAGAGCATACAGTCGGGCGGAAGCTCTATGAGATCGGCAACGGACAGTGGGACATTCCCAAGCTCCGCACCTCGCTCGAGACCATCATTTCTGACCGAAAAACCATCGAGGACTTTGAGGTCGAGCATTTCTTCCCGTCAATCGGCCGGCGCATAATGCTGCTCAACGCGCGCACGGTTTACCAGCCTAGCAGCGGGATACAACAGATCCTCCTGGCGATCGAAGACGTCACAGAGCGCGTGAGGCTTGAGCGCGAGCACGCGGCCGCGCACGAGCGTATCGGCATGCTGCTGCAAGAGCTGACACACCGGGTCAAGAACAGCCTGCAGCTTATCGCTTCAATCGTCATGACTGAAGCGCGGAGCGTCTCAAGCGCCGAGGGCAAAGCGGCGCTTGAGAGGGTCTCGCATCGCATCACAGCCCTCGGGCAGTTCTATTCAAAGCTAACTGAAGCCGACACCTTTGAGACTATCGATGCGGCGGCCTATCTGAATGAGCTATGCCGCAACCTGATCGCATCGGTATATCAGGACGGTGACACGTTCATCATGCTCAAGACCGACATCGAGAGCGAGGTCCTGCCGGCCGATCGGGCAATTTCGATCGGGCTCATTGTGAACGAGCTCGTCACGAATGCCGTCAAGTATGGTTTTCCGGGCGAAGCAAAGGGCACGATCATGGTGACGCTAAAGCGGCTGCCCGGGGAACTTCGCCTGACGGTCGCCGACGACGGCCAAGGGCTCGATCCTCGACGGGCCAATTCCGGGGTCGGCGGCCGCCTGGTCGACGCCTTCGCCGAAAAGCTCGGCGGCCAGGTCGAGCGGAAGAGCGACAGCCAGGGTACTACCGTGCACCTAATCTTGCCCTCGCGTGAAGGCTCGTAGGGATCTGAGCGCCCGAGGGTACTCTGCTCGTGACACAACGCGGACCAATTGCGAGGTGGCCCAGCAATTCTGGACAAGCAAGAAACCGGTCAGCCGATGCGGCGGGCACGGGTCTGGAAAGCCGGGGCGGGGCCGAGGCAACGCGCGAGCTTTGCAAAGCCGCCGCGCGGCGCGCGCAACAAAAGGCCGCGCGGCGCGATCAGGCCGGCGAGCGGCGCGGCGGGAGGGAAAATCCGTTCGATGAAACTTTCTGGCGCCGCGCGCAAACACGCCGCGCGCCATTGATCCTTGATGTTTGCCGCCAAAAACTCGCCGGCCTCTTCGATAAAACCCGCTTCCGGAGCCCGCCCGCAACGCAGCAGAAAAACATCGGGGCCGCGCGCCGCTTGCAAGGCGAGACCGAGCCAATCCGCCTCGTTTTCAGCTTCGATCAGGGCGCAGCCCGCGTGATTGGCGACAACGCCAAGGTCCCTCCCCGCCGGTCCCGCGATCCTGACGTCGCCGAGAAGGCCTTCGACCTTGGCTGTCACAAGCGAAGCCAGTGTGCGCGCCAAAACCCCGGTCAAATCGCGGGCGGGCGGGCTCGCGGGCTTATCCTCGCAAAAGACGACGGTGGACAACATCGCGGGATTTCTTATTCTTCGATAGCCGGTTCCGGATTATACCGCTCATCCCGCGAAGGGCTCGACCCACACCGCGGTGCCATAGGCGAGGACTTCGGTAATTCCGTCCATGATCTCATTGGCGTCATAGCGCATCCCAACGACCCCATTGGCGCCTGCTTGGGTGGCATGCGCGCACATGTGATCGAAGGCTTCCTGCCGCGAGGTTTCCGCGAGGTCCAAATAGGCGCCGATCTGCCCGCCGAACATGGACTGAAGGCCGCCAACCAAATTGCCGACGACGCTGCGCGAGCGAACGGTGATGCCGCGCACGATGCCGAGATGCCGGACAATCTTGAAACCTGTTATATCGTTTGTCGTCGAGACCATCATGGGTGGAGCTCAGTTGGACACCCCGCACTGCCCGCGAAAAGAGCACGGATCGCGCGTTTGTCAAGCGCCTGGGGGGCAAGTAGAAAAACCGCGCGGCTTCCAAACTCGCGCTTGACGGCGTCCGCCGCGACGCTCAATCTTGTCCGATGAGCCATCCCCGCGACCAATTCGAAATAACCGGCGATATTTTGCTCCGCGCCTATTCGATCGGCCTGTTTCCGATGGCTGAGAGCGCCCTCGACCAAAATCTTTTCTGGGTCGATCCGGAAGTGCGCGGCATTATCCCGCTCGATGGCCTGATCGTATCGAAGAGCCTCGCCAAGACAATCCGCTCCGATCGTTTCGAGATCAGAATCGATTGCGATTTCGATGCCGTGATCGACGGATGCGCCACCTCCCATGGAGGCCGCGAAAAGACATGGATCAATGGCCGGATTAGACTGCTCTATCGTCAGCTCTTCGATTCCGGCAGGGTCCACACCGTGGAAAGCTGGGCGGATGGCGCGCTCGTTGGCGGGCTCTACGGCGTCCACCTCGGCGCGGCGTTTTTCGGCGAAAGCATGTTTTACCGCAAGACCGGCGCCTCGAAAGTCGCGCTGGCGCATCTCGTCGCGCGTTTGGCGAAGGGCGGGTTCAGCCTGCTCGACGCGCAATTCGTGACGCCGCATCTCGCTTCGCTCGGCGCAGTCGAAGTGACGAAGGAAGCCTACCGGCGAAGACTTGCGGATGCGATGTCGCACAAAGGCGATTTTTGGAGCTGGCCAAAAGAACAGCGCATTCTCGGGCGGGAGGTGCTCGCCGCTCTGCTGGAACGCACGCGATAGGGTCAAAGTTTTGGCCCAGCGAAGGGGGCCATCCGCCGCGCCAAAAACTTCGACAATCGAATGCCCTCTCTTGGAACACGCGGAGAGCGCCATTATGTCTCAAGATCGAGCCAGCCACCTCTTCCTTTGCATTCGGCGCACTGCGCGGATCGGCGGTTTGGCATGAATGTCCTGGAGCAACCCGATGCACGATCATCACACTCACCCGCACGCACGGTCAGGCAATGTTGGCGACGCCCCGCATTTGGAAAAAGATCCGGTTTGCGGAATGAATGTCGATCCCGGCAGCGCCAAGCACAGAGCCGAATACGGCGGTCACACCTATTATTTCTGTAGCCAGGGGTGCAAAACCAAATTCGTCGCGGACCCCGTGTCCTATATCGGTGAAAAGTTCACGCCTCCAGCACCCGTGCCAGTAGGCGCGATCTACACCTGCCCAATGCATCCAGAGATCCGTCAGACCGGCCCCGGCAATTGTCCGATCTGCGGCATGACGCTCGAACCTGATGTAGCGAGCGCGGGTTCGGGTCCAAATCCCGAGCTTGCAGACATGACTAGGCAATTCTGGATCGCGCTCGGTCTCAGCCTGCCGGTGGTGGTTTTGGAGATGGGCGGACACCTCTTCAGCCTTCACATGCTGATCTCGCGGATGACATCGAACTGGGTGCAGTTCGTCCTTGCCACGCCCGTCGTGCTGTGGGCAGGCTGGCCGTTCTTTGAACGCGGCGCGAAATCGCTCGCGACACGCAATTTGAACATGTTCACGCTGATCGCCATGGGCACTGGCGTCGCCTGGGCTTACAGCGCCGCCGCGACATTGGCGCCGGGTTTTTTTCCGCACGCGTTCCGGGGCGCCGACGGCTCGGTCGCGATCTATTTCGAGGCCGCCGCGGTCATCACCGTTCTCGTGCTGCTCGGACAGGTTCTGGAGCTCCGGGCACGTGAACAAACCTCCAACGCGATCAAGGCGCTTCTTGGCCTCGCGCCAAAGACCGCGCGGCGTCTTCGCGGCGATAACACCGACGAGGAAGTGCCGCTCGATGCGATCGCCGTTGGCGACCGCCTGCGCGTGCGGCCAGGCGAAAAAGTGCCGGTTGATGGCGCGATTCTCGAGGGGCGCGCGACGATCGACGAATCGCTCGTCACTGGCGAATCCATGCCGGTTGGCAAGGACGCGGGCGCGAAGGTAATGGCCGGCACGCTCAACCAGACCGGCTCGTTCGTCATGCGCGCGGAAAAGGTCGGCGGCGAGACGCTGCTCTCCCAGATCGTGCAACTCGTTGCGAAGGCGCAACGGAGCCGCGCGCCGGTCCAGCGCCTCGCCGATAAGGTCGCCGCCTGGTTCGTGCCTTTGGTGATCGTTACGGCGCTTGCCGCCTTCGCGGCATGGGCGATCCTTGGCCCGGAGCCGCGTTTCGCCTTCGGACTCGTCGCCGCCGTCTCGGTCTTGATTATCGCTTGCCCCTGCGCGCTCGGCCTCGCGACGCCCATGTCGATCATGGTCGGGGTGGGACGCGGCGCGCAATCGGGCGTGCTCATCAAGAACGCCGAGGCGCTGGAGCGCATGGAAAAGATCGACACGCTCGTCCTCGACAAGACCGGCACCCTCACCGAGGGCAAGCCCAAGGTCACATCGATCCGGACAAGCGGCGACTTTGGCGAGGACCAAATTCTGCGGCTCGCCGCGAGCCTGGAGCGGGCGAGCGAGCATCCGCTCGCGGGTGCGATCGTTGACGCGGCAAAGGAACGCAAGCTTGAATTGTCGGAGCCATCTGGGTTCGATGCTCCCGCCGGAAAAGGGGTTTTGGGCACGGTCGATGGTCATAAGCTTACGATCGGCAACGCCGGTTTTCTCGATGCGAGCGGCATCAGTACGGCGGAGTTCGCCGAGGGTGCGGACGAACTGCGGAAGGATGGCGCCACCGTCATCTTTATGGGACTCGACGGGAAGGCGGCCGGGCTTCTGGCGATCTCCGATCCGGTTAAGGAGACGGCGCTTGACGCAATCAAGGCGCTGCGCGGCGAAGGCGTGCGGGTGGTAATGCTCACCGGCGACAACAAAACCACCGCCGAGGCCGTCGCGCGAAAACTCGGCATCGAAGATGTCACGGCCAGCGTTCTGCCCGCTAACAAGAGCGCCGTGGTCGAAGGGTTGCGCGCGAATGGCCGTATCGTTGCAATGGCCGGTGACGGCGTCAACGACGCGCCGGCGCTCGCCGCCGCCGATGTCGGCATCGCCATGGGCACCGGCACCGATGTCGCGATCGAGAGCGCGGGCGTCACGCTGCTTAAGGGCGATCTACGGGGTATCCTGCGCGCGCGCCGCTTGTCCCGGGCGACAATGCGCAACATCAGGCAGAATCTCTTCTTTGCATTTGTTTACAATGCCGCTGGCGTCCCGATCGCCGCCGGTGTGCTTTACCCGGCCTTCGGCATTCTTTTGTCGCCGGTGATTGCGGCCGCCGCGATGTCGCTCTCGTCCGTCAGCGTGATCGGCAACGCCCTGCGGCTGCGCACCGTTGCGATTGAATGAGGCGGTGTGGGATTGGAGGCCTCGCCCGGAATCGAACCGGGATGGAAGGATTTGCAGTCCTCTGCGTAACCATTCCGCCACGAGGCCTCTGCCGCCAGGAGCCGAGCGGCCCCCGCCTATACAAAGGATAGGGTTTTGCCGCAAGGCGTGGGTAGCCGGCGGGCGCAAGCGGGTCCGCGGCTGGGGTAGTGTCCTAATTTGAATCCGAGGCCCTTTGCGATTTGTTCAGCAGAGCAGCGCCAAACGCCCGAATGGCAACGTCCTCGTTGGCTTCCATCATTGTCTTCGCGACAGTTTCAAAACTTTCGCTCGAAACTTCAAGTAGAACATCTGTCACTCCGCCACCTTTCGATGGCATTTTGAATTTGAAGAAAATAATCCCTTCCACATTCCGCAACGGGGGACGCCCCGCGTTGAGCGTTTCCTCATACGGATCGGCGGACCAATAAGCGGCTGTTTCCCCAGACCGATAAGCTTTAATCGTCACGGAATTACGCCTTCTGTTTGTGCTCCGCCACGATTGCCGCGCGCACCGCATCAACCGGCGATACAATTGGTGGAATATGCAGCACTGCAAAGAACCGGCGCTTAGTGCTTCCTCCGATAGGCGAAGACCACCCATAGGCCCGTGTGGCTTTGTGGTGGCCTTTGAGGTTGAAGACGTGCACCACGCCTTCCCATACGGTTTGGCCTTCGAAAGTCTCGCGCACGGGCACGGATTGGGCGAGCGTGGCCATGCCGCCGTGCTGAGATTCGATGGCTTCCTTTAATTGGCGCGCATCTACCTCAATCACGGCCTATGCCGCCTTCTCAGGTGCAGGCTTCCGGTTTCGCACCTGCATAGGCTCTCTGATGCTCCAAACGCCTGACCCATTGTTGATGAAATTATCAGAAAAACCGGACAGGGCAGTTGCCAAAGCTTGCATCGGATTCTTCTCGTGGCCCATGACTCCCTTGGATTGTAGAGTCTCAAGTATTTTCTTACGGTGCGTTGGCCCTTCGGAAATAAGCAGTTGCTCGATCTCATTCTTGATCAAGGCCTTCTTGGAAAGTCGAGGTCCAGTTTCTCTCAGGGTGAGAGACGTTGATGTTTGCGTCGAAACCGTTTGAGTTTTTGCTGAGAACTCTTGTGGTTGCACCTGGTCAACATAGTCAGCAAGCAACTCGCGAATACGCGTTGCCTTGCGATAGCGATGGTCAGCCTTTAGCTCGGCTTCAAGCTGAGCAAGTTCCTGTTGGAGCGCGGTAACGAGTTGGGTCACGGAGGCCATACCTCTAGAACGAACGGCTGAGCGCAGCCGAAGTTTTGACATTCCTTATTTTGTATGCTATCTGATTGACGGCGGTCGCGTCGAAAGGGGCGGCTACCCCGCCCAACGCGACCTGACCCGCCTACGTTTTTTTCATGCGTTCTTTACGCATCGAGCACCTGCCTTTCCCGGACCCATCATCCGGCATATGGTTCTTACACGGTAGCGACCCGGCATCACGGGCCAGAGGCGATCCACCTCTGGCCCGAAGTGTTTCCATATACATTGAAGCGCTGCGATTGTCAATGCGGGGGTTCGCGATGGAAATATCATGGCAAAATCGCGAATGGCCATGACCTAATCGGCAACAGTAAGTTGTTCATATCGCGAACGTCGTGGCTGGTCACAGCATTTCCAATTGGTCTATAAGTGCATGGTATTGCTTTATTTTCTTTTTTGCTAATCCAATAACCGCGGCTTCCCATCCGCGGCGCGGCGCACGATGCGACTTAGCGGTATCTTTGAGCCGGGCTTGCCGAATCGAAGCCACGGAGACGCCTAAAGCGCTAGCTAAATCCTCATGGCCTATGCCCGCGAATAGCAAATCGGTAGCTTCACGAAAATTCATGTATGCATTCCTATTGACAAGCGATCAATTGTCAATCATAGTGCATACAACGCCGCTTGTGAAGCAGGAATATCGAAATGAACCGCCTTTCTCTCGGCCGCCGGACCCAAATCATCAACTGCCTGGTTGAAGGCAATTCCATCCGCTCGACCGAGCGCATGACGGACACGCACCGCGATACGGTCATGCGCCTGGGTGTTGAGGTCGGGACCGGCTGCGCAAGGCTCATGGACGAACGCATGCGTGAGCTTCGCTGCAAGCAAATTCAGGTGGACGAAATATGGTCTTATGTCGGAAAGAAGCAGCGCCAAGTGACACCGCAAGATGACGGGTCACGCGTTGGCGACCAATGGACCTTCGTTGCTCTTGATCCTGAGACGAAGATTGTTCCAGCTTTCCGTATCGGTAAGCGTGACTTGCGCACCGCAACAGCCTTCATGGCCGATTTGAGCGAGCGCCTTTCGAACCGTGTCCAACTTTCATCGGATGCCCTTGCGGCCTATGCGGACGCCACTGAACAGGCTTTTGGCGCGGATGTCGATTACGGGCAGGTGGTTAAATTTTACGATGCTGAACCTGCCGGTGCCGGTCGTTACAGCCCTCCGCGTGTTGTCCGCGCGGAAAAGCATGTCATTGCCGGGGCTCCAAACCGCGCTCATATCTCGACAAGCATGATTGAGCGTCAGAATTTGACGATGAGGATGTCCATGCGCAGATTTACGAGATTGACGAACGCTTTTTCAAAGAAGATCGAAAACCTTCAAGCGGCCGTTGGGCTTCATTTCGCGCATTACAATTTCGTGCGGCTTCATTCGTCTCTGCGGATAACGCCGGCTATGGCGTCAGGAATTGAAGCTAGGCTTTGGTCGCTTGAGGAATTGGTGGATCGAACTTCAAATTAGGACACTACCCGCGGCTGTTCGCGCTTTGCAAAGGCGGCGCGGGCTTGCTATATGCGCGTCGCGAAGAAACGCTAATCCCTGATAGCTCAGCTGGTAGAGCAATCGACTGTTAATCGATCGGTCGCAGGTTCGAGTCCTGCTCAGGGAGCCAGTTTTCAGAAAGGCGGTTGAAACCCATTCTGATCGCCTTTTTCTGTCTCTCAGCTACGACCGTTTCAGCCAACAAATCAAAGGGTTGTCTGAAGGTGGCGACCAATTCACCGTCCTCCCAAGTGCAGTTCGATAGTAAGAAATCGAGCAGGCGGCGCTTTTCCTGCGGTTCCTGACGGTCGAACAGCGTTTGGGCTTTGCGCGCCAGCTCTAGAAGCTGCACGCCCTCGTCCATGTAGGATTTATCGGCTTCTTGGTGCTGTACGATCTCGCGAAGGCAACGGTTCTGCTCGTCACGCCACTGGTTCGACATTTTCTCGAAGAACGCCACGTCCACAAGGCCGTCGAGCTTGTCTACGTACATCGCGTTGATTTCTGTCCTGAAGCCGCTTGTGTTCGGATTGAAGCCGCTTGATCGCTTCCTCGTGTTCACGCCGTTCGTCGGCGTAGCTAGCGTGCAGCGCGTCGCGCACCCATTCCAGCACCTCATCGTCGAACTTCAGAAGTCCCAGAAGTTCGGTGAACTGCTCTTCCAGTACCTCCTCGCGCACATAGCGACGGCGACAGGAAGCTGGATTGCCTCGGCATGTCCAGCGTCAGCGCCTATGAGACAGATTGGGCGGGTTGAAGAAGGGAGGATTTCTGGCTCATCGTAGCCTTTCAAGGAGCGAAGATGAGACAGAAATCCGGGCCGGTGAAGGAACCGGCGGAAAAGGTCGTGAAAGACATCCGGCGGGCGACACGCCGGCAATTCTCGGCAGAAGAGAAGATCCGCATTGTGCTGGAGGGCCTGCGCGGCGAGGAGAGCATCGCCGAGCTGTGCCGTCGTGAAGGGATCGTCCAGAATCTGTATTACCGCTGGTCGAAAGACTTCCTTGAGGCCGGGAAGAAGCGGCTCGCCGGCGATACGGCCCGCGCAGCAACCTCGGACGAGGTAAAGGACCTGCGCCGCGAGGCCAGCGCACTGAAGGAGGTCGTCGCTGAACTGACGCTCGAAAACCGTCTGCTCAAAAAAAACGTGATCGGGGATGGGGAGGACGAGGCATGAGATACTCCGCATCCGAGAAAGCCGAGATTATCCGGCTGGTCGGGCAATCGGCCCTGCCGGTCAAACGCACACTGGAGAAACTCGGCATCCCGAGGGCCACGTTCTATCGCTGGTGCGATGTCTATCAAAGCGGCGGGCCAGAGGCCCTGGACGATCGCTCGCCCCGGCCGGATCGCGTCTGGAACCGCATTCCGGACGATATCCGCGAGCGGATCGTGCAGCTGGCCCTGGACGAGCCCACCTTGTCGCCGCGCGAGTTGGCCGTGCGCTTCACCGATACGGAAAAGTATTTCGTGTCAGAGGCTTCGGTCTATCGCCTGCTGAAGGCACACGATCTTATCGCCAGCCCGGCTTTCATCGTGATGAAGGCAGCCGATGAGTTCAAGGACAAGACCGCGGCGCCCAACCAGCTTTGGCAGACCGACTTCACCTATCTGAAGGTCATCGGTTGGGGCTGGTTCTATCTTTCGACCATTCTCGACGACTTTTCACGCTACATCATCGCCTGGAAGCTGTGCACGACGATGAAGGTCGAAGATGTCACCGCCACGCTGGACTTGGCACTGAGGGCCTCGGGACTCGACCAGGCAAAGGCCATCCACCGGCCAAGGCTTCTCTCCGACAATGGCTCCAGCTACATCGCGGCGGACCTGGCGAAATGGCTCGATGGGCAGAACATGGAGCACGTCCGTGGCGCGCCCTATCACCCGATGACCCAAGGCAAGATCGAGCGCTGGCATCAGACGCTCAAGAACCGTATCCTGCTCGAAAACTATTACCTGCCGGGCGATCTCGAAGCCCAGATCGAGGCCTTCGTCGTTGACTACAATCACCTGCGCTATCACGAAAGCATCGGCAATCTGACGCCAGCCGACGTCTACTTCGGACGGGGCCAGACCATTCTGATCGAAAGAGAAAGGATCAAACGACACACAATCGCCAATCGCCGCTTGCTGCACCGTCGGCAGGCCGCATAATATTAAAAACCAGACGAGCCAGAGATTCTCTTATTTTAAGCCGCTCCCTGTCCCAAAAACTCTGACGACGGACACTGGCATGCACAGACGCCTCCCGCCCGGTCGATCTATCATGCGTACCGACCAGGCGGCTTGCGAGCGGTACAGGGAGATCTCCGGATAAGGGCCGGCGTTCGAAAACCTCCAAGGAAGGAAACCGCGAGTCGGAAGGGCGTCGCCGCCGCTGCGACCTATGGGGATTTGAGAGTCGCTCGCGTCTGTTGTCGAGCTGTCGGAATGACTATCAAAGATGATTTCGAAGGATAGAGCGTAGCGAGGGAGTGTTCTCTGGTGGCAATGGGATCATATTTTTCGCGGCGGCCGCGTTCGTGAGGGTGGGCGAGCGCCGTCGGCGCGGCGGCAAAAGAGAGCTGAGTTGCGGTGTGGCGGGTGACGCGATCTCAATCATGACGTGTCGATCCTGATTTCGCCGAGCGAAGAGGCGCGCGGAGCGCGTCCACGATAGAATGTTTCGATGACGATCATGCGGCCGCCACAGCATGGTTCGGCCTTGCCGGTACTCGTCCAAAGCGGCAATCTCAGCCTCGAAATCTGGTCATCGGGTGGATATCGGCTTAAGAAAAGCGCCACAATAAATGCCGCCTTTGAGCTCATGCCGACGGGCAAGGGTGAAACGGGAAAGTCCTTCCTTGCGTGTGCTTCTGGTCGTCGCCCATCCGCTCGACAACGCTTTCGCCAAGGCCGCCACCGCACGCATCCGCGCGACGCTGGAGCGTCGCGGCATCGAGGTCGACATGATTGATCTCTACGCTGACGACTTCGACCCGCGCCTCACCGCCGCCGAGCGCCGCGGCTATTTCACGACACCCTATGATAGCAGGGCCGTCACCGGCTATGTCGCGCGGCTCATGCTGGCAGAGAAGCTCGCTTTCGTCTTTCCGCAATGGTGGTTTAACGTACCGGCGATCCTGAAGGGCTTCTTCGATCGTGTGCTCGTGCCCGGCGTTGCCTTCGACCACCCTTCGGGCGGTGGCCCACCGATCCCGCGGCTCACTCACGTCAACGCGCTTTGGGTGGTGAGTTCGACCGGCGCACCCTGGTGGGTCACGCGATTGTACATGGGCGACCCGGTCCGCCGCCAGATTGCCCGCGGCATCAAGCCCCTTGTTGGCCGCAAGGCAAGTTTCCGCATGCTGACCCTATACGACATGGACCGAATGACCGAGGCGCACGCGGGCGCCTTCCTCGACCGCCTCGAACAGGCTTTCCTGCGCTTCTGACCTGGTGGCTCGCGGCGATTCTCTTGCTCCACCCGCCTTGTCACGTCATTGAAAGAAGAACGCGTGAAATCTGCGTCTCAAATATATTCAAGGGACCACGACTGCCGTGCGTCACACGTTCATTGCACCAGTAAGAATAGAAATATTCCATGCCTGCGCAATCGGCCAATGTCGCCCAATTTCCCGCGGATGAACGCCGTCAGTCCCTCGCAGGCAACCTTGACAGTGGAGATGAGCCAAAAAGAAAGCATTCTTTGGACGGGATCTGCCATTGGTGGATATTGGACAGGCAAGCTGAGAGAGCTACGTCCCGCTCCCGCTTGCCGGGTTCGTTTATCACATCGTCTCGACGGAGTATAACATGACGCAGCGACATACGGATCGGGGAACATGGCCGGACCTGCCGTATCCGGCCTGGCGGGAGACCTGCACGACACTTCATCTGTGGACGCAGATCGTAGGCAAGATCCGGCTGTCGCAGACACCCTGGCTTAATCATTCGTGGCACGTCACGCTTTACGTGACTGCCCGCGGCCTGACCACCTCGCCCATACCATATGGCGAACGGGCGTTCCAAATCGACTTCGATTTCATTGACCACGCGCTGCGCATCGAGACCAGCGACGGCTCGCGATGGCAGATGCCGCTTCATGCCCAGCCGGTGGCGGATTTCCATGCGGCTATCATGACCGCGCTCTCCGAGGCCGGTATAGAGGTGCACATCGATGAGAGTCCCAACGAGTTGCCTGACCCGATCCGCTTCAGCGAGGACCGCGTGCATGCCGCGTATGATGCCGACTACGCACACCGCTTCTGGCGGGTGCTCCTGCAGGCTGATCGCCTGTTCAAGGCATTCCGCACGCGCTTTACCGGTAAATGCAGCCCCGTCCATTTTTTCTGGGGCAGCTTCGACCTGGCGGTGACGCGCTTTTCTGGCCGGCGCGCGCCGCGGCATCCGGGAGGAGTTCCGAACCTTTCGGACGAAGTTGCGTGCGAGGCCTATTCGCATGAGGTCAGCAGCGCAGGCTTTTGGCCGGGCGGCGGCGCCATCGATTATCCGGCCTTCTATTCCTACGCTTATTCCATGCCGGAGGGTTTTCGCTCGGCTCCCGTCCGGCCGGACGCCGCCTTCTTCAGCCAGGAACTAGGCGAGTTTCTATTGCCCTACGAGGCGGTGCGAACGGCCGCGTCACCGGATAGGGCACTCCTGGACTTCCTGCAAAGCACCTATGAGGCCGCAGCCGACGCGGGCAAATGGGACCGCGCGGCACTCGAATGCGCGCCGGGAATTCCAGGTGTCCCGCGAGCAATTTCATAGCGCCCGAACGACTTGACGGAAAGTCGCGGAACCAGGCAGCCAATGATCAGTTTCGGACGAGCCCCCTGCGATGAAGGCGTCATCCGCGCCGCAGCGGACACGCCCGGCTGCGCCGAGCGCGCCCGGCCTTGGGTATTGGCCGCAACCATCCTCGGCTCGAGCATGGCTTTCATCGACGGCTCTGTGGTCGCTGTGGCCCTGCCGGCCATTCAAGCGGATCTGAACACATCCGTCGCAGGGGCGCAGTGGGTCTTCAATGCTTACACGCTCATGCTCGGCGCGCTGATCCTGGCCGGCGGTCGGCCGGCGATCGCTTTGGCCGGCGGCGCGTGTTCGCGCTGGGTATCGCCAGCTTCACGGCGGCCTCCGTGGCCTGCGGATTGGCGCCGAACACCGCAACTCTGATCGCCGCACGGGCGGCGCAGGGCGCCGGTGGCGCGCTTCTAGTCCCCGGCAGTCTTGCGATCATCAGCGCAGCCTTCCCGGCAGATGAGCGCGGCAAAGCGATCGGCACCTGGGCCGGGTTTTCGGCCCTCACCACGGCTGTGGGACCGGTCCTCGGGGGCTGGCTGGTGGACGCCCTGTCTTGGCGCGCGATTTTCTTCATCAATGTGCCGCTTGCCTTGCTCACGCTAAGCTTGGCATTTTGGCACGTGCCTGAGAGCCGCGACGCCACGGATGATGGGACCGTGGACTGGCGGGGCGCCCTTTTGGCGGTGCTCGGGCTTGCGGGATTTGCCTATGGTTTGACCGCCGCGTCCGATTTCGGTTGGATGTACCCCATAGTCCCCGGTGTCCTGCTCGGGAGCGGGCTCGTTCTCGCCCTTTTCGTCTGGTACGAGGCGCGTGCACCATCCCCCATGATGCCGCTCGGCCTGTTCCGGTCCGCTGTTTTCAGCGGCGCCAACGCGATGACCTTGCTGCTCTACTTCGCGCTGACCGGCGTCCTGTTCTTCCTGCCCTTCAACCTCATTCGGATCCAAGACTATTCGGCGACGCTCGCGGGCGCCGCCTTCCTGCCCTTCACTCTGATCATGGGCGGGATGTCGCGTTGGTCCGGTGGGCTCATCCACCGATATGGCGCGCGAAGGCCGCTGACGATCGGCCCTGTCATCGTGGCCGCCGGGTCAGCATTGTTCGCGCTCCCCGGCATCGGCGGATCCTATTGGACGACATTCTTCCCGGCGATGGCGGCGCTCGGTCTAGGCATGGCTATCAGCGTGGCCCCGCTGACCACGACCGTCATGAGCGCGGCCGGGAGCCAGCACGCGGGTACGGCATCGGGCATCAACAACGCCATCTCCCGGATTGCCGGCATGCTCGCCGTCGCGCTCCTCGGCGCGCTCCTCGTCGGCGTATTCGGAGCGACGCTCGACACGCGCTTGGCCGAATTGCAGGTGCCGCCCGAAATTCGGCGCGCCTTGAATGCCGAGGTGCCAAAGTTTGCCGAGGCGAAGGTGCCCCCACAGATCGAGGGCGAGCAACGGCGGATGCTCGAGAAAGTCCTGGATGAGTCCTTCGTGCGGAGCTTTCGGGTTGCAATGCTCGTCGCGACCGGTGTCGCGCTGATGAGCGCGGTGTGTGCCGGCTTGATGATCCGCCCGCAATGCAAGAATCCCCCAGTACCTTAGAAGATACATGAGTATGTACGTACAAGCCGCGCCTGACCACGAATTGTCATAACGCCAAAGTGCCACGCAAAATGCTTTGTCTCTTTTGGTTGATCCAAGGCGCGAATTGAGCGTGGGCTGAGTCAGCCGGTAAAGCTCGACTAATTCGCGGCACGTGTAATTTTGAGTGAATCGTCCGCACATGGCGGACGATAATTATCGCGATCGTCCTTTGAAGGATTAATCGATAGGGCTAGGCTGCCGATAATACGCCGGCGAAGTGGGGTGACGCATTCCTTGGTCATGCGATACTCCTATCTGAAGCGAGGTTGCTAACCCCTCGATCTTTAGACAGGACGCACCCGCCCCGTTACCGCACTCCCCACGATGAAACCCATCAGCCGGCGCGATGTGCGCTACCGCGCGAGCGGTTTAGTTCACTGGCGCTGAACGTAAGTGCCGGCGGACTCGCTTACGGCAGCAATCAGGGGCATTCCGGAAAACCTATGCTCGTTACGGGCTTTTCAGGCTGACCCAAACGGGACACGTGCCCGATCCGTTTGGCGACTAACGATCTGGGTGCCAGAGGAGACCCAGAGTTTGCACTCGCGTCATCGCGGGGCGGCGGCCGATCCTGGTCCACTCGTTCGGGGAGCCTTGTTGGATATTCGGACGGTCAAGTCATCAATTCTGGAGAGGAACAGCTTGAGAATCGGCGATGTGTTCGACTTGCGGTAGCCTACCGCTAGATCGATTGTCGGTGCCTCGCCTTCCAGCGGACGGCTGACCACGGACCGTGGCAGCAGATTCTTCGCATAGGCGGGCATAAGCGCCAACCCGCGGGTGGATGCGACCAGGGACATGGCCATCGCCATGTTGTCCACCCCATGATCCAGTTTGATGTCGAGCCCCGAGCGGCGCAGATAGTCGTCGGTGACGGCGCGCAGCACGGCGGCCTTGTTCGAACCGCCGATGAAGATCTCGCCCACGAAATCTTGCGGGCGCACTGCTTCACGTGCGGTGAGGCGATGGTCGCTCGGCATCAGGACGATGAGCGGCTCGTGGTCCACCACCTCGTACCCGAGCTCGTAGCCCGGCTCCACACGCAGGAAGGCCAGGTCCAGCCGGCCGCGGACGAGCGCCTCGGCGAGGTCCGGCGAATAGTCGCTCGAGATCGTAACCTGAATGTTCTTTAGCTCGTCGCGCAGCAGATGCATGGCCCGCGGCAGCCAGTTCATCTCGTGACCAGTTTGGAAGCCGATGGCGAACGTCTTTCTTGCGGGGTGTGCGGCCATGCGCGCCGCTTCCACCGCGGAATCGACCTGCGCCAGCGCCAGCCGGGCATGGTCGAGAAAGGCCTTGCCTGCGGCGGTCAATTCGATGCCGCGCACGCCGCGGCTCATCAACTGGACGCCAACCTCGTACTCGAGATCGCGGATTTGGCGGCTGAGGGAAGGCTGCGCTGTGTGCAGCCTTTTCTCAGCCGCGAGCGTCAGGCTGCCCTCCTCGGCGACCGCGATGAAATAGCGAAGGTGCCGTAGCTCCATAGCGCTTTCCATATCTCCAAGGCATGTCCCCCAGCTTACAAAGTCTTTTTCGCGGGCGCCAGGGGAGGCTACATGGATTTCAACGAAAGCACCTGCGACTGTTCTCGGTCTCGAAGCCGCGGCCAGAGAGGGTCCATTTCTATACTCTGCCGGTAGGGCAGCAAAATGCGAGGATTACAAATGAGCAACCAAGTAGTGTTAATCACTGGCGCCTTGACCGGCATCGGTCGCGCCGCCGCCGTCGCCTTTGCCAAGAAGGGCGCGAACATGGTCGTTGCCGGTCGGCGTGATGAGGCCGGCAAGGCGCTCGTTATGGAGCTGCGCTCTTTCGGTTCGGAAGCCGAGTTCACCAACGCCGACGTCCGCAAGGAGGATGACGTCCGCGCTCTGGTCGACAAGACCGTCGCACGGTTTGGCCGTCTCGATGTCGCGGTGAACAATGCTGGCACCGAAGGCCAGGTTGGCCCGATCACGGACCAGACCGCGGAAAGCTATGCCGCGACGTTCGACACGAATGTTCTCGGCGTGATCCTGAGCATGAAGCACGAAGTGCGCGTCATGCAGGGACAGGGCAGCGGTAGCTTCATCAATATCTCGTCGACCTACAGGCATAAGGGTGCGGCGGGGGCCTCCGTCTATGTCGGCAGCAAGCACGCCGTCGAAGGCATCACCAAGTCGGTGGCGCTCGAGGTCGCCAAGTCGGGAATCCGTGTGAACGCCGTGGCGCCTGGTCCTACGGACACCGGCATGTTGACCCGCTTTACGGGCACGCCGGGGAACAAGGCGGCTCTGGTGACGACTGTTCCGATGGGTCGCCTCGGCCTCTCGGAGGAGCTTGCCAATGCGATCGTCTTCATCGCGTCGGACGAAGCTTCATACATCACCGGCCATATCCTCAACGTCGATGGCGGCAAGACCGTTAACTGATCCCGTTCAGGCGCGGAGGTTTGCTCCGTGCCTGGTTGATGTTCGGGACCACGTTTCCCGAGTGAGAGAAGCCAGCCGCTAAGCAACTGGTTCAGTCAACTCAACCCGAAGGATCAGCCTAAGCCAAATTCAATGGCAAGATGGGGATGTCGGCTGTTGGCGCATCCCGGAACTGCCGTACTCCGCTAGCGACGGCAGCTTACGGTTCCAAAGCGGACGCTGGAAAGCTGTCCAAGCCCTTTGCGGCATCCTACGCGGCCAGCTGCATCGCCCGAACGTCTTCCAAGACTCGCCTAAAATCAGGCTGCGGCGCAAGGCACATGGTTCTATAAGTGTTCAGGAAGGGGAGCCAAATCCAGGCGGTAAAGCTCGCCATATTTCGCACGAAGATAAGCGAGATACGGTTTTGTGCTCATCGGCCCGCCCGTCGCCCGCATGACGAGCTCACCTGGCTGGAACTTGCGCCCATGCTGGTAGAGATGTTCGCGGAGCCAGCCGTGAAGGGTTCTAAACCCTCCCTTTGCAATCTCAAGCGGAATATTGGGGCGAGCTTTGACGGCGGCGGCATAGAACTGCGCGCTGAGAATATTGCCTATGGTGTAGCTCTGAAATCCGCCACCGACGGTGCCGCCATACCAATGCACGTCTTGCAGACAGCCGTCGCAGTCGTTGCCAGGAGCAACACCTAGATCGGCCTGCATGCGGGCGCGCCAAGCCTCGGGCAGATCCTTGACCCGCAGACGGCCATCGAGCAGTTCCAGCTCCAGGTCGAAACGCATCATGATATGCAGATTATAGGTAACCTCGTCGGCATCCGTGCGGATCAAGGAGCGTTCAACCTTGTTGATCGCGCGGTAAAAGGCCTCGAACTCTGTCCGCCGGAACTGATCTGGAAAACTATCCCGAAGAACCGGGTAAAAATGCTCCCAGAACGCGCGGCTGCGACCAACCAAATTTTCCCAAAGCCGCGACTGGCTCTCGTGCACGCCCGCCGATGTCCCCGTTCCTAGCGGCGTGCCCTCAAGCGCGGCGGCGACGCCTTGCTCGTAAAGCGCGTGACCGGACTCGTGCATGGTCGAGAACAGCGCGTCGCCAAAATGCTTCTCGTCGACGCGGGTGGTAATCCGCACGTCTCCCAAGGAGAATTTCGTGCAAAAAGGATGGTGGGTCTTGTCGAGCCGGCCGCGGCCGGTGTCGTAGCCGAACTGCTTGACCACCGAAAGGCCAAATTCCAGCTGCGCCGGCTCGCTAAAGGAACCACGCAAGCAGTCGTCGCCGGGAACGGGCTGACCGGAAATAGCGCGCACGATCGGTATCAATTCGCGCTTCAGCTCGGCAAAGAGTGACCGGACAGAAGCTGCCGTCATGCCTTCATCGGCGGCATCGATCAGAGGGTCGGCGACATTTTTGTAGGGCGCAAAAAACTCGGCATATTCGCGGCTTAAATCGACCGCCTTTTCCAAAAACGGCAGCATCGCCGCAAAGTCGTTCGCCGGCCTCGCCCGCGTCCAAGCGTCATAAGACGCCGAGCCGAGCGCGCTGGCCCGGGCGACATAAGCGCTGGGCAGCTTGATGGCCTTCTCGAAGTCACGCCGGGCGATCCGTATCAGGCTCGCCTCATCCGAATCATAAGGCAGGCTAGCGGCATAGGGCGCAAGTGCGTCGAGTAGTTTACCCAGTGCCGAATCGACGGATTTTTCATGCGCAAGCCTGCCGAGCGTCGCACCCTGGCGCGCCCGCGCAGGAGCTCCGCCTTCCGGCATATAAGTAGACTGATCCCAGCCGAGCAAAGCTCCCGCCGCAGCAAGATCGCTGATTTCGAGCAAACGGCACTTCAGCTCGGCAAGTTTGGTCTCGGCCTGGCTGGCAGTTGCGCATTGCCTTGGCGGTGGCGGTGGCCACTCGCGCCTTTGCAACGCCACCGCCGGCCTTGGTCTTACCGGTCTTGTTCATGTGCGAGGACCGTTCTTGCCGGGCGCGGGGCCGCTCAATCCGGCCGGTCCGGACAAGGCGTCAAGAGACAACGGTTTCATTCGCCATTCCCCAAATAAATATCGATCTTGGCCTCATCATAGCCTTGTTTGACTTACCCGCAAGGCAGGGAGCCGTGGGCCACAAATTGGTGCCGGATGGCGTCCATTTTTCCTTGAGTATTTTGTCATACCCACCGCCAGGGAACCTAAGTCTTGGGGGATTGCCATGGCGCCGGACAATTGAGTCGAGGCGGCAAGCCGTTTTGTAGCGGCGCGGGCGGCAGGCCGGCAAGCGGGATTACTCGCCAATTTCCGAGCTCATCGCCTCGCTTGGAACCAGAGATTAGGCAGAGGTCAAAATTTCGCGGCGGTTGCTATGAAGCCAGAGAATGGCGCAACAGAGCGCGCGCACCAAGGCCGCACAAGATACCTTTTGCGCCCCTTGAGGCGGGCGGGAGCGCTTGGCATCCGGCGCCCGGCGCGCCGGTGTCACCGGCCGTGGAGTGCCGGAGCATCAAGGCGATGGTCCGGTCTTGCCAATGCGCGGCCAACGTGCCACTCTCAGCCTCGAAACCGGGTCATCGGGTGGACGCCGGTTTAACAAGGGAGGTAGAAAATGAACACGCAGACTTGGATACTCGTAGCCGTCATTGCTCTGTTTACCTCAGGGCTCTTCATAATGGCCATGGTCGGGTTGCCAACGCCGCACGGCACGCCGGGATCGGCGTTCCCACCCACCATAAACGGACAGTGACGTTACGCTCGCCGCAATGACATGAGCATCGCGGAGGTCGAGCGCTGGTTCGCGCCGGTTCTGACTGGCGATCCGGCAAGCGTGGATGAGGCCGCGGCGGCGGAGGGGTGTGGCCGTCTTGGTCTCGCCCATGTGAGCATGCCGGGTTGAGCTCGGATCCGTAGCGCGAGAAGAAAGCCGCGCCAAAAAACCGCGGTGAAAAAACGCCTGCCGCCCCGCTGCGACGCGCTTTGCCGGCGATGGCTGCCGCAAAATGCGCAGCAATTCCGCCGAACGCGCCATCCGGCCAATCGCGCCCGGCGGCAAGAATCTCTTTGCTGGTTCCGGCGCCAGATGAAGCCGTGCGGCGATAATCTCCACCCTCGTCGAGACCGCCAAACTCAACTGTAAAAGTCTAAATTTGAGCTTTCAGTCACTTCGCGAGAAATCGCAACGCGCCATTCATCTCTTGGCGGCGAGTTTGGCGAACGGATCGATTTCTGTCAAGGACGCGAGCCAACAGGGCGTCCTTCCGAACACCCTACGGCATCCTTGACAGAATCGACTTCGTCTCGCCGATAATGGCCGCCGTGGGGATGAATGGCGAAATCTGACAGTGACCGATGGATCAACTCAAGCACGCCGTGGGAAACGGCTGCGTCTGAGCGGGGCGACTGCGGACGCTCCTTTCAGCGATGTTTGAGCCTTCTGGCGCAAGATTTCCTCTGTGATGACGCAATCGGCGTCCACGTGGGCCGGTCCGGCCAATTTCGCGCCTCCTCCCCCCCCCCGGACAGCCGCCATCAGCGCTTCGACGCCGAGGATGTTGAGCGCCCGCCGCAAATTTTAGACGAGCGCGGTCAGACTGAACGAGGCCGCGGACATTGTCGAGGCCCTTCATTAAAAAGGCGCCCTGGTTCATCCATTGCTCGATGCTGCCGAAGGGATGTTCGACGGTCTCGCGCCGCCGGATGAGAATTTCCGGCCGCGCTTTCAGTCGCGTCGCCATCCGGTCGAGCACCGCCTCGTTTTCCAGATGCGAGACCGCACGATAGCCGTTGGTGCAGTGCGACCGGATCGGAAAAACCAGGCATGCCGCCCGGTTGGTGCAGTCGCTTTTCTTCAAATCCCGTAGCTTGCTTTCAGTGCGCGACGAAAGAACCTGTCCCGCCGGACAAATGAATACGTCCAGCTCCGCATCGTAGCAAAACTCATCCTTGCGGAAAAAGCCATTGCTCACCGATAATCCCCGTTGCGGCTTGGGAACATACGGCGTCATCCCCGCCTTCTCGCAGGCCGCAATGTCGTCGATCTTGGTCCTCGATCTTGAAGGTGCCGCGAGATGACACATCGGATATATCCGATGTGTTCAAGCCGGCGACGGCATCATCGTCCACCGCCTCCGGCAACAACAAAAGGTGCGAACGTTCGAACCCGGAAATATGACGGTCATGCCGGATTCTAGCGCGGCGCAGGCCGCAATAGAATCCGATTGACGCATCTTTCCCCACAGTCTGCTCGAGATATGCAACATGCGCTGGACACAGCTGCAGCTAATGTTTCGGCATACCCAACCCATCCGCAGCACCTCGGACCGGACAAAGATCCCGCCCAAAAGACAAAACCTCGCGCGGCGAAGGTATGATGCGCGTGACCATCAAGCGCACCAAAATGTTTCACGTGAAACACTTTGGCACGATCCAAACCGCCTGGAACGTGCCCCGGCGTGTGGGTTGCTGTTAGCCAGTTCATAAATATGTGCGTAGTTTTCTTGACGCAGGGGTCGCGCGTCGGTCCCGTGGGGCATGAGCATAGATGACGCGCGCCGCGTGAGCAGGACGGCGAAAGCCCCGAAGTGCGCGCGCGAGTCACTGGTGGGAGCGAACCGCGATAGAAAGATGGCCCGCGCGCTACTGGCGTGGCGGCTTCGATCCCATCCTCGCAAACGGGATGGTGGCAAGGAAAGTTTGCATCGGCGTCTTGCCGGAGCACCCGCTGCCTTGATGCGGTCTTTCCTCATGATAGCTTCTGATCCCTTCGCCGGTCGTCCAGCACGGCCTCGATCGAAAGAGAGAGCGTTTCGCGAAAGGCGATGCGTTAGATTTCCTCCGCCATCGTCTTGCGCAGGCGCGCCGCGATCCCATTCGGTTGCCAACTTCTTCGTTTTGGTCCTGGAATGGTCCATGTCTTCCACACCCTGTCTTCCACCAAACCTCATTGTTCGTGGACTCTCACTGTGATGCCCGGCCCCGGACTTTGCCTCGGGGACCGCCATGACATTGAGAGGGCCGGTGGGTCACTCTTTTCGAGAGCCGGCATTATGTCTATACTTGTTCATTGGCCCAATTGCTTGGCCATAATTCCACTCGTTCAAAGGAAAATACCAAGACGAAATATTACATGCGGAATCTATTTTACTTGGAAAGTACTTTGCCAACGAGCTCGGCACGATTGTGAACGTTCAGCTTGGCATAGATACTCTCGCAATGCGCGATTGCCGTGTGCTGGCTAACGCCCAATTTTTCCGCCATCGTGGCGCGCGAATGTCCCGCCAGCAGGTGCAGGCATGCCTCGCGTTCCCTCACCGACAACGGCAGCTCGTCCACCCGGCGCGAGAGCCGCAGCGGCAGCGGCTCCTGCCCGGCGCACGGTAACGCCCAAAAGCGGCGGCGTCCCGCTCGCCGCCGCCGCTAGCCAGTAGGCCCGGAAGGTAAAACCGCCCCAGACGTTCCGGTGACGCCAAACCGGTGGCGGCAGGTCGTCCCCAATATCTTCCGCGAGCCGTTCCTTGAACGCTCGAACAAGGTTCTTGCATATGCGCACGATTGGCGGCGGCAGAACAAACTGGCCTGCGTCACGTAGGCGAATTGCCGGGGAAAATTGCGGATAACAGGAAAGAAGCAGCAGCCTTTCAGCCTGCGGGCTGAGGTGAAGGATGTTCCCGTCGAGACCGGCAACGATCAGGCCCTCTTCGTCCGTGTCCGCGAGTTCGACGTCGAGATTGCCCCTTGGCGCTAACGCGTGGGCAATGTGAGGCACGATCGGCTCCAGTCTTTTTGCCTCGCCGGCGGTAAAAGGAGGATCGTGCTGGCCTCGGCCTAGCAGCACGCCGCCAAGCCCGCGGGATCCTTCGCGCACTGCAACGAAAAGCCGTTGATGATCGTTCACTTGGCGAAGGATCTCGTTGAACATGGCGGAGCGGAGAAATTCGCGCCGGTCCACCTTGAGAAAGCTGTCGACGTTCCGGACGGCCGGTCCATCCCGAAGGCGCATCGAATTCGCTGAACGTAAGGATAACCTCGCGCTCGCGCCGCTCGTAGAATTCCGCGAAGTACAAGGGTCCCATGTGCACCCACCCAGGGTGCTCGGTATAGACGTTGCTGATTTCGCCAGCCGCGCCAGCCCAAGCGAAAATGTTGGAGCCGGCAGGCACCAGGCCATGCAGCTCCCGGAGCATTTCGGGCACGGCGGCTTCGCCCCCGAGCCCCAAACAGGACAGCTGGCGGATGCGCGCAACAGCCCGCCGGACGGAATCTGGCCGGGTCCTTTGCATGGCGGGCGGACCTCCCCCTCGAATCCCACGCATCGCGAGATCGCTAAAAATAGCTCGATCGGGGGATAGTATATCGTTTTTCGTATAGCTAGGGTAGCTCCCGCCCGCAACATCGTCATCCCCTAATCAGGGGGGCGGAGGAAGGGGTTTCGTGACAATCAGTCCGGGCGATCTGGGATTACACCGATATTGGTACCGCTAGGGTAACTTCCGCTCGCAGGTACATTGTCTCCGCCGTGAGTTCGAGCGGGAGGAATTTTTTCCTGACGTTAGAACTTGGTCTTTCAAACGATCACTCACTATGCGGGTTCGCCTAAAGTAGTGGGGAAAAAATGAAAAGGAAGGAAAGCAAAATGAAACCATATGTTCTCATCACCGCGTCAGTTGCGGCGCTCGCTCCCGTCCAAGCATACGCGGCGGGCCCAAGCAAAGCCATATTCAAAATGACGGTATCGGCGGGCGCAAGCACCTGTCTGCCCAACGCGCACTGCGACCGTCACCGATCACACTTTCGGCGAATTCGAAAATCTTGAAGTGGCGGCCACGGGTTTACCAGCGAACACCGACTTCGACTTTCTCATATTGAGGTCCCAAACAGGCCGTTCGGGGCTCGCCTGGTATATCGGCGACATTACAACCGATGCGCGGCGGCAATGGTGATCGGCAATTTCGTCGGCCGACTTCAATGTCGAGACATTCGTTATTTCCCCGGGCGTCGCAACGACGCCCCCGCCCAACGAATTTCCTAGCCCGCCCGCCTTCGTCCCGGAGGCAACAATCAGGCATAGCGACCAATCCCATACAGCTTTATCACCTCGGGCTTTGGTTCGATTCGGCGGCTGACGCCGGAAACGCAGGCTGTCCGGATACTTCCACCCCGTTTAACGGCGAACATAATGCCGGCATCCAGGTCCTCAACACGGCGACGTTCCCCGGATACCCGCGGGTCCTTTGTTCCCCTCAAATAACGGATAAGCCGGGGGAGGCGAGCCTTCGCCTCCTTCAGCTACAAAATATCACAAATTTCGCGGCCCCGCCCACGTGGCGGGGTTCGCCGTTTTTTCACTTGCCGGTCCAAAACTATATTAGAAGCTTATGTCTATACTTACTTATTGATCCAACTACTTGGTACGATTGTGCCATAACTCCACACGTTCAAAGGGGCGCCTCAAAAAAATCCCCCTTTGGTTTGATAACCGACGTTCGAGGTCGCGGCGCGACCAGATCGCTCAGTTCCCGGCCTCTCATCGAGGCTGTCTAAACTCCCCCACGGTCTGTCGAACGGCAGGTTTGCTGAACTCACTCACGCTATCGGCACGAGCCTGGAGCACCGTGACAAATGCCGGCAGCTGCGGTCGCATAAATTGCGGCGGCCCCGCCGCTGTAGCACGCTCGTTAACGTGTCAATTCCATCCGCCTTCGTCCGGCGCGCTTCACCACGGAGAGGGCTCCACCGGCGAGGCATCACATATTCATCATTGCGCGCAACCTTTGACCGCGAGGAGCCGTAGTCTCACTACGTGCACCTCGGAAGCGGATGGAAGAGCACCATGTCGAAGACGTTCCTTTATGTCATTCTTATACTTGCTGCGATGGCGGTCACCGCTGTTCACGCTAGCGGGCCTCTGCACTGGACAGGCTGGAGCGATGACCTTTTCGCGCGGGCCAAGGCTCGGAATTGTTTCGTCATTCTCGATCTCGAGGCGGTGTGGTGCCACTGGTGCCATGTCATGGACCAGAACACCTATTCCAACCCAAAGGTCCAGGCGTTGCTCCGCGCCAAATATATTCCGGTCCGCGTTGACCAGGATTCAGACCCGGCCCTGTCCACGCGCTATGGCGATTGGGGATGGCCCGCGACTATCGTCTTCGGGCCCGGCGGAGAGGAAATCGTCAAACTTCGCGGGTACGTAGAGCCAGATCGCATGGTTGCGATGCTGCAGGCCATCATCGATGATCCGGCGCCTGGCCCTTCCGTCGACGCGAAGCCTGAAGTGGCGCCATCTGCTTCGTCGACGCTTTCGCAGAGCGAGCGTGCGGCACTCGCCAAGTCCTACGACGAAAGTTACGATGCGGAGCACGCCGACTGGGGAGAATTCGTCAAATACATCGATGCCGACAGCATGGACTATGCCTTCGCGCTCGCCGGAACGGGCGACAAAGCGGCCGACGCAAGAGCGCGCCAGACTTTCGACGCCGCGTTGGCGCTGATCGATCCCATTTGGGGCGGCGTTTATCAATGTTCCGCCGACGGCAACTGGACGTCGCCGCATTTCGAAAAGATCATCTCGTTTCAGACGCAGTACATAAGGCAGTACGCGCAGGCCTATATGCGATGGCGCGACGAAAGATATCGTTCCGCCGCGCGCGCCATAGAGACCTATCTGACGACATTTCTCATGAACACTGACGGGGCGTTTTATGTCAGTCAGGATGCCGATCTCGACAAGACCGTCGACGGACATAAATATTACGCTCTTGGCGACGCCGGTCGACGTGCGCCCGGGATGCCACGTATCGACAAGCACCTTTATGCGCGCGATATGGCTGGGCTATCAGTGCCCTCGCCGCCTACGCCAACGCGACGAACGACGCGAAGGCGCTCTCGATCGCCGAACGCGCCGCCGTATGGGTGAAAGCCAACCGGCCGTCGCCCGGCGGCGGGTTCCGTCATTCGGACGCGGATCGCGGGGGCCCGTTCCTTGGCGACACGCTCGCCATGGGACAGGCCTTCATCGACCTCTACGCCGCAACGGCCGAGCGGCGATGGCTGGATGAGGCGCGGCAAGCGGCGATTTCATCGGTGCGACTTTCAAGGACGATGCCGGCGGTTTCGTCAATGCGAAGGGCGTGGCGAATGTTGGCGTCTTCGCGACGCCAGAAAAACAGATCGACGACCAAGTGCAGGTCGCACGCTTCATGAATATTCTCTATCGATACGATGGAAAGGAGGTCCATGGTGACTTGGCGAAGCGCGCGATGCGCTATCTTGCCGGCTTCGTGATTGGCCTCGAGCGGCCTCTGCCAGGTGTTCTCCTTGCCGATCTCGAGATTTCGATTGAGCCGGCACACATCACGATCGTCGGGCATAAGGACGATAAGGCCGCGCAAAAACTTTTTTTCGCCGCGCGCTCTTTTCCGGCGCTCTACAAACGGCTCGAATGGTGGGACACGCGCGAAGGTCCGCTCTGCCAATGCCGACGTCGACTATCCCGTCCTCGACACAGCCGCCGCATTCGCCTGCAGTAGTTAAATCTGCTCTCTGCCCACCTTCACCGCGAACGACCTGAGTGCGACGGTAGCGCTTATGGCGCGCCCCAATACGGCCAAGGATGCGACGAAGTAACGGGGCGATCGACCCGGCACATGCGACGTGCAAGGAAACACCTGCATAGTTGCCGCTTCAGTGTAATCTTTCCAAGGGTAGCCAGGACAAAATCGTGTTGGTACCGTCGTAATCTTTGGCCGAAAACTCAAATGAGCGCCGCGAGCTTTGGGGGAGCCTGGATGCCACATCCCTCTTGGCGCTCCGCGCATTCGCACTCATCTCAAGCCGCCAGATGTAAGAGGCATTGAGCACTCACCCTCGCCAATTCCACCGCAGTGTTTCAGGTGAAAGATTTTGGTGCGGTTGCATGCGTGGGCCGGTGGGTCGTCACGACCGCCGGCTTTATGCGCGTCATAGTGCCAGTCAATCGTAATGGCGGAGCATTTTCCGGCCGCGAAGCGCCTGCAATGCGGCATCCCGGAGCAACGCCGCCGGATCAAGGTTTGGAATTTTCCGCCACATTTATGCGTTTTTTTGCTGTCCAACATGGATGTGGGTGCCCGGCTGCGATAGAACGGCCGCGGCCGTGGCTGGTTGATGGGCGATGAACGAGCAGAGCGCATGAGCGCTTTTTCTCAGAAGACGCGTAAGAAGACGCGAAAGCCGTGGCGGGGAGCCGCAAGCGCGCTAGCGATTCTTATCGCGGCCGCGGCCCTATCCCGCCGGCCTCGGCCGAGGAGTCATGGCTGAACTCGATCAATCCCCTCAACCTATTCAAAGGCGAAAAATACGAACCCAAGGTCGTGCCCGATGTCCCGGCCGACGATCTCTACAATCAAGCGCTCGCCCGGCTGCAATCCAAGGATTACGACGGCGCTGCCAAAAAATTCGCCGAACTCGAAAAGCAATATCCCTATTCGCAATGGCAAAGAAAAGCGATTTTGATGACCACCTTTAGCCAATATCAAAACGCCAGTTACGACGACGCGATCGCCTCCGCGAAACGCTACATCGGGCTATTCCCGACGTCGCCCGACGTCCCTTACGCCTATTATCTCGAGGGGATGTCCTATTACAATCAAATCCCGGACATCAACCGCGATCAGGACCGGGCGGCGAAGGCCGTCGAAATATTCACCCTGATCACCGAGAAATTCCCGAAGTCGGAATATGCCGAGGATGCCCGCTACAAGCTGCAAGTCGCCCGCGACCAGCTTGCCGGCAAGGAGATGCTGGTCGGACGCTATTATCTGAACCAGCATAATTATGCCGCGGCGATCAACCGCTTCCGCGAAGTGCTGTTCAAATATCAGACGACCCGGCACGCCGAGGAGGCTCTTCTGCGGCTGACCGAGGCTTATCTCGCGCTTGGATCCCGGCGAGGCACAGACGGCGGCGGCGGTTTTGGGGCATAATTTCCCGGAGTCGGTCTGGTACAAGGATGCTTTTGCGCTGCTCCAAGGAGAAGGGCTGCAGCCGCATGAGGACCAGGGGTCCTGGATCTCGAAAGCCTTCCACAAAATGGGCTTCGGCTAGAGCGCGATCTTAAAGAAAGCCGCCGGTTTTTTGGATGAGATCCTGCGATAAACATGAGCGATTAAGCGCGGCCGGCGGCCGCCAAAAACCTCTTCCAGGGATCGTGATCGTGCGAAAATTCACGGTCCGGGGCATTTGTTATTTTTGTTGAAGTGTCTCCGCCGCCGCGGAAGAAAGTTCGCCGCGCGGCGAAAAAATGCGCTAAATCGTCGAGTTGAAACTCTTTCCCATTGCCATGAAACATGAAAGAGCCGCGCCATCTGAAGGCGCAGCGGGGAGCGCCGCATGCTCGTTCAACTCTCCATCCGCGACATCGTTTTGATCGACAAGCTTGATCTTAAATTCGACCATGGCCTGACCATTCTGACCGGCGAGACCGGCGCCGGCAAATCAATTCTTCTCGATGCGTTTTCGCTGGCGCTTGGCGCTCGCGGCGACGGCTCCTTGGTCCGCCACGGCGCGGCGCAAGGTCAAGTCAGCGCGGCTTTCGAACTTGCCAAGGACCACCCTGCGGTGGCCGTGGCGAAGGCGCAAAACATCGCAACCGCCGGAAGCCTGATTTTGCGGCGCCTGCAATTGGCCGATGGCCGCAGCCGTGCTTTCATCAACGATCAGAGGATGACCACGCAAGGGTTGCGGGCGGTCGCCCGCGAACTCGTCGAAATTCATGGCCAGCACGACGACCGCGCGCTCGTCAATCCAGGCACCCATCGCCAGCTGGTCGACGCCTATGGCGGCTTGAACCTTCTGGCCGCCGGAGTGCGCGCCGCCCATGCGCTTGTGCGCGGTCTCAAGGCCGCGCGGGCGGACGAACAAGCGCTCGTCGAAACTGCGCGGGGGGAAGCCGACTATCTGCGCCACGCCGCCGGCGAGTTGACCGGGCTTGCCGCCGGAGCTGGCGAAGAAGAAGCGCTTGCCTTGCGCCGCTCCACCATGATGCAGGCCGAGAAGGTCGCGGGCGAACTGCGCGACGTGCATGCGACGGTGACCGGCGAGCATTCGCCAATGCCTGCTCTTTTTGCCGCGCTGCGCCGGCTAAGAGCGGCGCCGGACTCAGGCGCCGGGCTTGATCGCGCCCGCCGCCGAGGCGCTCGATGCCGCCTTGAGCGCCCTCGCGCTCGCCGGAGAGGCCCTCGACCGGGCCTTGCGCGATGCACATTTCGATCCGCGCGAATTGGAGCTTGTTGAAGAACGGCTGTTTGCCTTGCGCGCGGCGGCACGCAAATATGGGGTGCCCGCCGATGCGCTTGCCTTGCTTGCCGAAAAATTCGCGGGCGAGCTTGCCGCGCACGACGCCGGGGAGGCAAGGCTCATCCAATTAACGCGAGAGGGGGCGGCCGCGGAGTCCGCCTATCAATCGGCGGCGCTCGCGTTGTCGGCGGCGCGCAAGAAAGCCGCGCGCGCTCGACGCCGCGGTGACCGCCGAACTCGCACCCCTCAAGCTCGAAGGGGCCCATTTTAGGTCCGAATTCGGCATCGCGCCGGACGGTCCGGACGGCACCGATCAAGTCGAGTTTTGGGTGCAAACCAATCCCGGAACAAAGCCTGGCCCGTTGATGAAGAATCGCCTCGGGCGGCGAGCTTGCCCGGTTCATGCTGGCGCTCAAAGTGGTTGTTGCCGATCGAGGCTCGGCTCCGACGCTTGTGTTTGACGAAATCGACACCGGCGCCGGCGGTGCCGCGGCCGATGCCATAGGCCAGCGGCTGGCGCGGCTCGCGTCCCGCGTGCAGGTGCTGGCCCTGACCCATGCGCCGCAAGTCGCGGCCCGCGCGCGCGGGCATTTCCGCATCGTCAAGGACGCCGCCGGAGAAGGCCGCCGCATCGCGACGCGGGTCTCGATTCTCGAAAAGGAAGCACGGCGCGAGGAAATCGCCCGGATGCTGGCCGGCGCGACGATCACCGACGAGGCGCGGGCGGCCGGCCGCGCGGCTTTTGGAAGGCGCGCCAGGGCTAGCACCTGGATGAAATTTTTCCGCGCTTCCCGTGCGGCAATCGGCCTGCCCGAGGTGCCGGCATGCCGCGCCGCTTCCCGCGACGCCGGAAAACCGCTAATATTGCCGCCGATTCGGGGGTCATTTCAGGATATCCCAGCTTGTGGCCGTCACCTATGACGCCGTCCGGCCATTCGGCCGGGACGCAAAAGACGCTCTCAAGCTGGGCAAGCCAAAGGATGCGCCCGATGCAGGTTCAGCCGAGCGCCGGTGGGGCGTCTCGCATCACAATTGGAGCAGAACGATGACTTTCAGCCGTATCGCCTTCACTGCCATCGCAGCCTTTGCGATGGCGCCGGGACTTGGCTCAGTTGCCCATGCCGACGATGCCGCCAGGATCAAGCAATGCGTGGCCGACAACCAAGGCGAGGGCCAGAGCGCGACCGTCGTCGCAGCCTATTGTGCGTGCATGAGCAAGAGGATGGCAGCCTCAGAGACGCAGTCGATCACCACCTGGGAGACGTCGCATCCTAACGACCAAGGGAACTGCTCCGTGGAAGCGGGCGCGAAGAGCACCAAATAGAGGGAGCCGGCTGGCGGACTTGCCCTTGTTTAGTGGAGAGCCATTGATCCTTGCTTAGTTCCGTGTTCGAAATTTATTGGGCTTTTGTAACCGGGAGCCGGATGCCGGCGCATGGGATTATAGAATCCGCTGGTATATCTGGCGATGGCATTTTTGGCTTGAAAGCGTGATTGGAAGCTGGTGCGCCAGATCCGTTCAGATTTGATCGTTTTGAACAAAGTTTCTACCATGGCATTGTCATAGCAATTGCCCTTGCCACTCATCGAAATGATGAAACCGTGCCTGCCGGGGATTTCGCAGGTGATCATAGGAGCAATCCTGGCTGCCGCGATCAGAATGATGCAAAATGCCCGTCTTTGGCCGGCGAAGACCAGGGCCCTCTGCAAGGCAGAAAACGCCAGATCTTTTTTCAGCCGGTCACTGACCGCCCATCCGATGATGCGGCGTGAGAAAAAATCGGGGACAATGGCGAGATAAAGCCAGCCCTCAGTGGTCCAGATATCACTGATACCGGCGGCCCATTTCTGATCTGGTGCCGTGGCGGCAAAATCCTGATCAAGAGCCTGACTCAAAAGACAACTATCGCGCGAGTCTGTCTGACGGCAATTTGGATGCAGGCCAGGGTGACGAAGGCGGCGGGGATTAGGCCGGGATTTTCGTAATCCTTGGCGATGCGGCGATTGCGGCCGGACCAGGAGAAAGTACGCTCGACGACCCAGCGGCGCGGCAGGACGGCAAAGCCTTTTATGCCGTCACCGCGCTTGACGATTTCGAGGCGCAGCACCGGAACTTTGGCAACCGCGGCTTTGACTTGCCACGCGTTGGTGCCATTGTCCGCCCAGACCAGTTCGAGCCAGGGAAAGCGGTTGTGGATCTTGTCAAGGACAAGGGCCGCACCGTCGCGGTCCTGGATGCCTGCGGAATGAACGACGGCCCGCAGCGGCAGGCCTTCGGTGTCGGCAAGGGCGTGAAATCTTGCGCCCCTTGACCTTCTTTCCGGCGTCATAGCCTGCCTCGCCATCAAAACCGCCCCCTTTCCCGCCGCCTTCAGCGTCTGGCTGTCGATGACGGCCGCCGTGGGGCTTGCCTCCCGCCCGAGTTGCTCGCGCAAAGCCGCGTGCAGCTCTTCCAAGATAGCCTCCCACACACCGTCCTTCTGAAACTTGCGGAAGATGTTGTAGACCGTCGAGCGCGGCGGAAATTCGTCGCGCGGCAGGTAGCGCCAAGGGCAGCCAGTGCGAAGCAGAAAGAAGATCGCGTTCATCGCCGCCCGCATATCGGTCTTGCGTGGCCGCCCGCAGGCAAAGCTTCTGGGATCAATGGTTTCAGCTGCTTCCATTCCGCATCCGTCAAATTGCCCGGAAAGCGATCCTCGTCACGCCAATAGATCGCTCGCTGCTCTTTCGCCCACATCGCGAATCACCGCATCAGTTGCAACTGACGCGGTAAATCATGCAACCATCCCGCGTGCAACCCCCTTTTGAGACAGGCTCTCAACCGCCGCTGGGGTTTGTGACCTTCTTGCCAGCGTCGCGCGAGGCGGGACCTTCTCCAAAAAAAATGGCTGACTATTCCGCCGCGGCGCGATGCCGGTCGCGGTGCGCGGCTACCGCATCTGCCAAAACACAAGCGACCTTGGCCAGATCGGCGGCAACATCGGCGAACCTCTCGCCCCTGCGCACGGCGCGTTCGTCCATGTAAAGGGCCCGGCTCACTTCGATTTGCATCGCATGACAATCGTTTGCGGGATTGCCATAATGTTCGGTTATGAAGCCCCCGGCGTAAGGCTTGTTGCGCTGCACATCATAGCCGCGGCGGCGCAGTTCATATTCGACGGCATCGACAAAATCCGTGGCACAACTCGTTCCATAGCGATCGCCCACGACGAAATCCGGCTTTTGCGGCATTTCGACAAATCCCGCCCAAGTAGGCTGGCCAGCGCGCAGAGAGCCCGAAGGCATGGAATGGCAATCGACGAGGACAGCGATGCCGAAAATTTGCCGCGCCCGGTCGATGAGCCCACGCAGGCACGCGTGATAGGGTTTGTAGAGTTTCTCGATTTTTTGCATCGCTTCTTCGACTGGCACGCGGCGAGCGTAAATCTCTTGTGCCTGGCCGGCTACGCGCGCGATTGTTCCAAGCCCCCCCGCGACACGCAGCGAGCGCGTATTGGCGAAAGCCGGAGACTCGTCCCTCGAACATGCGCGGGTCCAACTCGTAGGGTTCGCGATTGAGATCGAGATAGGCGCGCGGATACCGTGCTTTGATGAGGGGCGCGCCCAGCGCGGCAACCCCGCCAAACAAAGCATCGACGAAAGCGTCCTCCGAGCGGCGCAGTACCGCCTCGTCGAGTCTCGTGGCTTCAAGAAAACGGCGCGGATAAACATTACCCGAATGGGGCGACGAAAAAACCAGCGGACAAGCGAGGCGCGCCGGTTCCACCACCTCGAACGGCGGATCGAGTTCCGGCTCGTGCGGTTGGTTGACCTTCGCCGGGGCGTCCCGCGCGGACGCCAGGCCGGACAGCTTTGATGTCATCAAGCCTTCCTCGCGCCAACGCCTGCGTCCGAAATTCATCGAAGCCAGCCAATCCGTCAAGGCCATCGCATTCTGTCCAATCTAATCGCGAACCGCTAGCCTGATTCGAAAAAATTAACGGATAAAGGAAAATCTGGTAATTTTCACTCGATTTTTACCTCGCCGGCGTCTTTATTGCAAAAGCAGCGAGGACCCCATGAGCGAGCCGTACATCCCAATCAGTCACAAGATCATGCTGGCCGAAGACGATCACGACATGCGCCGCTTTCTCGCCAAAGCGCTGCAGAACGCGGGCTATGAGGTCGCCTCGTTCGACAACGGCATGTCCGCCTATCACAGATTGCGCGAGGAGCCGTTCGAATTGCTTCTCACCGATATTGTCATGCCGGAGATGGACGGGATCGAATTGGCCCGCCGGGCGACCAACCTCGACCCCGACATCAAGGTGATGTTCATTACCGGCTTCGCGGCGGTCGCGCTCAACCCGGACAACAACGCTCCGCCACAGGCCAAGGTCTTGTCGAAACCGTTCCATCTGAAAGACCTGGTGAACGAGGTCCAGCGCCTTCTTGCCGCCTGATCGCCGCCGCCACGCTTGAGGGTTGCCAACATGGCCGTTCCTCGCTACCGCATCAGCGAACGCGGTTCCTCGACAGGAAAGTAAACGCCTTGCTCAATAACGACGCTCGCGCGATGCGGCGGCCTTCCGCTTGGCTCGCTTTCTGCCTCATCCTTCTCGCCGCCACGAACGCTGGTGCCGCGAGTTTTTCAGACTGCCTCGCGGGACTTCGCGGCGCGGCGATCGCGGGCGGCGTCGATGCCGCCACTTTCGACAAAGCGGCGCGCGGGCTCACGCCCAATCCCGATGTGCTCGCGCTTGCCGAGGCCCAGCCGAATTCAAGACCCCGATTTGGGACTATCTCGCGGGCCTCGTCGACGAGGAAAGAGTGAACGATGGCCGCGCGATGATGGCGCGCTGGAGCGCCGCGCTAGCCCTCGCGCAACGCCGTTTTGGGGTGGACCCGGCGACGCTCACCGCCGTCTGGGGTGTCGAATCCGATTATGGCCGCAGCTTTGGCACTCGCCCGGTGGTGCAATCGCTCGCCACCCTCTCCTGCGGCGGCGGGCGGCAGGCCAAATTCCGGCCGGAGTTCATTGCCGCCCTAAAAATTATTCAGCACGGCGACATCGATCCCGCTCAATTTAACGGGTCCTGGGCCGGCGCCTTCGGCCACACCCAGTTCATGCCCTCGACCTTCTTGCGTGTCGCCGTCGATCTCGATGGCGATGGCCGCAAGGACCTCATTAATTCCGTCCCCGACGCGCTTGGCTCGACCGCCGCCTATTTGCGCAAAAGCGGCTGGGCCGCGGGCGGGGAATGGGGGTTCGAGGTCCGCCTGCCGGAGCATTTTGGGGGTCCCTCCGGGCGGACCCGAAAGCAACCGATGGCCGCCTGGGCCGCGCGGGGCGTTACACGCATCGACGGCGAACGGCTTCCGGGCGGCGGGAGCGCGGGGCTGCTGCTCCCGCAGGCGCGGCCGGACCAGCATTTCTAGTTACGCGCAATTTCGATGCGATCTATTCTTACAATGCGGCAGAGTCCTATGCGCTGGCGATCGCGCTTCTGTCTGATAGGCTGCGCGGGCGGCACGGTCTTGTCGCCGCGTGGCCGACGAACGACCCTGGCCTGTCGCGCGCGGACCGGCGCGAGATGCAAACGCTTCTTATGCGGCGCGGCTACGATCTCGACGGCAAGGCCGATGGCGTGATCGGGACCAAGACAAGACAGGCGATCCTCGATTTTCAATCAAGGTCTGGCTTGCCGCAAAACGGCCGCGCCTGCGTCTCGGTGCTGGCCGCGCTGCGGGGAAGGTGAAGCAAGACCGCATATATCCGGCGGCTTAAGTTGAGTGGGATTGCACGGAAATCGATCTTAATGTGACGCTTCGATGAATTGTGGCGCAATTGCCACTTATGTGGCGAATTTTTGTCCTGCCGATTTTAACGGCACTGGTCATAGTAAACCATTGCTGCGGCGGGTTTGGCTCGGACCAAGCAATTTTAATAGCCGAAAAGTTTCGCCATTCCTGTCGCGCCTTCACCCCGCATCTCGCCTTGCCGGCCATCAGCTAACTGGCTAGGCTTCCGGTCTCGGACCCCGCGACGGGCGCGGGGCGGCGGCAGCGGTGGGCGACGCGATGGGGGACGAAACCATTTCCACCAACGACGAGCCTGATACGAAAGAGGCCGAGGCATTCGTCGATGCGCTCAACCATTCGGCCGAGCGCGTGCAGACGCTGTGGTTCAGCTTTCTTACGTTCATGCTCTATCTGGCGATCGCGGCGGGCACGACCACCCATCGCATGCTGTTTTTGGAAGAACCGCTCAATCTGCCGGTGCTCAATATTCCTTTGCCGCTTTTGGGCTTTTATATTCTCACGCCGATTATTTTCGTCGTCTTGCATTTTTATATGCTGTTGAACCTCGTGCTTCTCGCCCGCACGGCGAAGAGTTTCGAGGATGCGCTGGTACTGCGCCATTTCCGAAGGATGGCGAGGCGCGACGAAAATTTTCGCATGCGCATCGAAAACACCTTGTTCGTGCAACTCCTGGCCGGCGCCAGGCGGGAGCGCGAAGGGAATCAACGCCAAGCTCTTGAGCCTCATGGCGCTGATCACCCTCGCGCTCGCGCCGGTGGCTTTGATGCTGATGTTCGAGATCAAGTTCCTGCCCTATCACAGCGAAAAAATCACTTGGCTGCATCGCGGCTTGCTGGCGCTCGACCTCGCGCTCGTGTGGACCCTTTGGCCGGGCTATCGAAGCGGCTGGGGCGTTCGCTTATGGCCGAAGAGGAATTGGAGAGCTTGTGGTGCCGGGCGTTTTGAGCGCGGTGGCGCTGCTCTATGCAGTGGTGGTGGCGACATTTCCTGACGAGCACATGTATTTGGCTTCGGCTGCGATTCGGGATCATACGCCGGTCAACACTTTGGCACCTGCATGGGGAAGATTTGATCGATGACGCAAAATTCGCGCATATCCTCGAAAAGAACGAAAGCTCGACCGGCGCGCAGAGGTGGGTCGCCAGTTTGTCCCTGTGGCGACGCGATCTGACGGGCGCGAACTTGAGGGCGGCCGACGTTCGTCATGTTGATTTTTCTGATGCGATCCTCAATCGTGCCGACCTGACCTATGCATGGGCGGAGAAGGCGCACTTCGACAAAGCGCAGCTCAAGGGCGCCGCGCTCGACGACGCGCAGCTCCAGGGAGCCTCGCTCGACGGCGCGCAGCTCCAGGGCGCCTCGCTCGGCTACGCGCAGCTCCAGGGCGCCTCGCTCTACGGCGCGCAGCTCCGGGGCGCCTCGCTCGACGACGCGCAGCTCCAGGGCGCTTCGCTCGTGGATAGCGCAGCTCCACGGCGCCTGGCTCGACCAGGCGAAGCTCCAGAGGCGCCTCGCTCGACGGCGCGCAGCTCCAGGGCGCCTCGCTCGTAGTGCGCAGCTCCAGGGCGCCTCGTTCGAGCAGGCGCGAGCTCCAGGGCGCGTCGTTCGTAGAAGTGTGTTTATGGAGAGCCGACGCTCGGAAGGCGTTCTTGGAAGGACACAAGGGTCGAGCTCCCGAAAGCGAGATAAGATGCATAAATGCGACTGGACGGAGCCCGCTTTCACAGGCTTTCAAACAGACCATCTCCAAAGAGGTTCCAGAAGACAATTACAAGCGCGCCGCCATGGAAAGGTCGAGCAACGCCTTGATCCTTCGAAGGCCCTGGAAGGCGAGGACGAGATGGCGAAGATTTGGGCCGCTCGCGAAAGCGCTAGTCCCCCTCCGGAGGCCTATGAGAGGAGCCTCGCCGGGCAATGGCGTGATGACGGGCTGCGCCGCCGAGGGAGCGCCCTACGTGCTTCACGGATTAATTGCTCGATTAAGCATGCCCGATAATTCGCCTTTTCGTGACCAAAGCGATGCGGCAAAGGCTCTCGCTGTCTGCCTTCCTCGACGAGGCGCATTGCGCCGGTGCGCATGGGCTCTCCGAGGACGACAAGGCGGAGCTCAAAAAGATCGCCGCGCAGGCCGCACGGCAAGCGCCAAACCCAGTGACGCGAAGTTCCGGCGCGATCAAATTGCGCTTTTGCGCTGGCCCCGGGTTGCGAGACGAATTCACCGGTATTTAAGGTGGATTCCCGCACCCCGGTTGAACGGCGCCTTTCACGCGTCGTCCCGAGGCGGTTTCCGCTCGACGTGGCGAAAGCTCCACTCGACAACCATGCCGGCTCCGGTTTCGCCGTGGACGACGATCTGGGCGCAACTGCGCGGCCCATCCGGCGCCGCGAAAAAAATGCTTTCCTCGATGACCGCCTGCCCGGCCGTTGTCTCGAAAAGCCATCGTCTTCCATTCGGCAAAATACAAAGCACGGCGCGGCCATCACGAACCCGCTTCAGGCGCACGTTCGGATGGATGTGAAAGCGCAAGGCAACGGCGCGTGTCTCAATCGGCTCGCTGGCCCCGGCGGCGTGCAAGCGATCGGTGCCCTCGAGCAGCTTGCCATCCCTGTTGAGCGTGATGCGGCGTTCGTGGATTAAGCCAAATCGCGCCTCGTAACCATTATGCGCGACAACCACCATTGTTCCCGAAGGCTGGTCGTGCCGCTCGGCATCGACCTTGTTTGGACCCGAGACGGTCTGAACGCCGAGCCATTTTCGCAATCCTGTTTGAGAGGCGAAACGGCACGAGGAGGTGTCGTCGACGACGAGTGTCGAATGTGCCGCCGTCATGCGGGCCGCCTCGCGCGCCGGCCCGCGATTGGCATCCGGCGCGCCGCAATTGATGACGAGCCGCTGCGCGCCAACCGAAAACTCGAAGGACGAACATCCGGCATGCGCGCGACCGGAATAAATCTGTGGCGGCGGGGGTCCCGCATCGATCAACGCAATTGCGTCGCCCGCCTCGAGGCGCTGGTAGCCCGAGTGCCGCGCACTGGTGAGCGGCTGCGCCCGCGCATCGTCATAGGCGAGGATCGTCGCAAGCAGTTCTGGCGGCGTGACGCCCATGCCGTTGAACAAGGCAAGCGTGCCGTCGCCATGCCGGAACAGACGCAGCATCGGCATCATGCGATCGATCGCGTTGAGGAGTTGCGCCGGAGGTTGGAACCCGCGTGCGGCATAGGCCTGCCGCAAGGGAAGCAAATCTGGCAGCAAGTCGAGCAAGATCTCCGGATTGCGGCTGACGTGGCCGCCATCTGGAAGAATTTGCCGGTCAAGCTCCCCGGCAAGCGGTTTCGTGCCTTTGCGGGTCAGATTGCTTGTGCCTTCCACGCAAAGACCGAATTCGGCGAGGGCGATCGCGGCAATGAGGCGGGGTTCGCCGGTGAGCCCCCCGGCGATGTTGCGCTCCAGGAAAACCTGGGTGCGGCCGAGACCTTTCATGAAGCGGCGGTAGAAGACGCGGTCGGCGCCATCGAGGATCACTGGCGATTGCGACAGGAAGGCAAGCATGCGCCGCGCCGCGACCTCGGGCTCCCATGCCGGAATTGGACTAGGCTTGCCCGCCAAGCTCAAAAAATCATCGACGAGAGCGCGGGCATTGGCGCGCGCCACGGCAGTGCCTGCGGCGCGCAAATGGCGGAGCCAGCCGAAACCCGCGAGAGCCCGCGCCCACGCGGCCGATCCCGGCTCCAGTTCGAACGGCGAGCGGCCATGCGCATTGACGATCGTGCCGCCGAACGCAAAATAGCCGGCGTAGATATCCGCTGCGACGGTCGGATCGCTGGTCCTTATATCTTGCGGCGCAATCAAGAGCCGCTCCGGCCGCCGCCGTCCTAGCCCGATGGCGGCGCGCGCGGGCGCACCGAGGCCGTGCCGCAATGCCAGTCCCGCGCGAGCCGCGAGGTGACCTGCGACACGCAACCAGTCCTTGAATGTCGCGCCGGCCAGGGCTCAGCTCCTTGATTTCACCTGCCGGAAGGCGATGGAAGCGCGATGCGGGAGGCCAAGACGTTCTCCGTGGGCGCACGATCGCCGGACGCCCGGCAGTCCACGCCTGGACCATTGAGTTATCGATAAAATTCCTATCGGGTTTATTAACCGAGGCGCAACAGGCGGGCGGCAAAGAACCCATCAAGGCCGGAAAGCCGCGGGTCGGCAGCGGGTAGGTGCGACGGCAATGTCCGCAATTCGCCGTTTTCGTTCAAGACTCCGGGCAAATCGCCAACCTCGCAGGGGTCTACCGGAACCCGTATGACGCCGGGATTGCGGCGAAGAAGAGCCGCGATTTGCATTTCGTTTTCTTCGGGTTCAAGCGAGCACGTGCAATAGACGATCATACCGCCGGGCTTCACCATTTCGACGGCTTTGTCGAGCAGGCGTGTTTGAAGCGCCGTCAGCGACACGATATCGCGCGGTTTTTTGATCCAGGCGATATCCGGGTGGCGCCGGATTGTCCCCGTGGCGAGACATGGCGCATCGACCAGAATAGCATCGAAAGGTGCCATCTTAAAGTTTACAATATCGGCAACGACGATGCTGGCGCGCAAATTGAGCCGGGCGAAATTCGAGGCAAGTTTTTTCAGCCGCTCGGCCGAACGATCTATCGCCGTGACCTCGGCGCCGGCCGCCGCGAGTTGGGCCGCCTTGCCCCCGGGAGCGGCGCAAAAATCGGCCACCCTGGTACCGGGACCAACCCGTAAAAGCCTCGCCGGCAGAGCCGCCGCCGCATCCTGGACAAACCAGCGGCCTTCCGCAAAGCCCGCGAGTCCGGTCACCGGCATATGAGTCCAAAGCCGGAGCGAACCGGTCGGCAAGACGGTTGCTCCGAGCCGCTCCGCCCAGATCAATGGGTCCGACAGAACCGTGAGATCAAGTGTCGGCTCCTCGCGATGGGCGCTTGCGATGGCGTGCGCCCCGGCCTCGCCATAGGTTTTACGCCAGCGCTCCGCGAGCCATGCGGGCGCGTCGTGATCCAGGGGGTCGCTTTCCAGCAGTATTTTCTCGCGCGCGCGGACGAGATTGCGCAAGACTCCATTGATGAGAGAAGCGTAGGGCGCGTTTTTCGCCTCAAGACGGGTCATGCGGACAGCAAGATCGACGGCAGCGTGATCCGGGACGTCGAGAAAGAGAATCTGCGCCGACGCCGCGATCAGCGTCCATTCAAGGTGGGCGGCCTGACGCGGCAGACCTTTTTCCAAAAGCCCTGCCAGGGCGGCACGGATGGTGCCCAGCCGGCGCAGCGCAACAGTAACAATCGAGCGCGTCAAAGCTATGTCGCGAGGTTCCAAACCGCCCAGCCGTGAGAGGATCGCCGTGCCCGAAAAACATTCGTCGAGCGGATGACATCCGACGACAATATCGTTCAGGATCGCCGCCGCGGCGAGACGCGCGGCAAGACCGGGGCACTGCTCGCTCTCCCGGCCTCGACTCTCACTCGAAGCCAAGTGGTTTGGGCGGCCGTTCGAAACCGTGCGGCTTCGCCGCCTGCCTGCCGGCGGACGCGGAGATGCGGTCAAACTCGAGACTCCGCTACGAAGGCTTTGGGGACGCGGATCATGTCACCCTCCTAGCACGAACGGTTGGACTTTGCCCAGCACATGGGCGAGGATCCGGCGGGAGTTTTCCGATCGGCGGCAGGAGGATGAAGATGCAACGGCCGAAACACGAAACAGGTGGCCTGGCGGTTGCCGGCGCTGGCCGTGGCGATCCCGGCCAAGCGGCGCGGCGGGCGCTCGCCGAGGCCGAAGCGCGCCGCCGATCCGGCGGATTGAATCAACCCGCCGCCGCTAAGGAAATCAATGGCCGCGAGGGTCCCGAGGCAGTGCGCTACGGCGATTGGGAAGTAAGAGGAATTGCCAGCGATTTTTAATCGTGCGGGGGCGGCGCTTGCGGCATGCCTTGCCTTCATCCAGTCGCGCGGGAACCAATTGTTCTGCGGTCCGCGATGAAACCAGGCGACGTACCCGGCAGCACGCAAAAAAAGGCCCCGCACTAGCGGGGCCTTCGTCTAAAAGCCGGGTGCATCGTCAGTCGTTTCGGGCCCCTGTCAGGAACAGGAGCGACTGAAAGATGTTGATGAAATCCAGATAGAGCCTCAAGGCGCCCGCTACGGATTTCTTGGTCGCAGTCTCATAATCGTCGCTCGCATAATACATTTCCTTGATCGCCTGTGTGTCCCAGGCGGTGAGGCCGGAGAAGATCAGGACAGACAGAATCGACAGGGCGAATTGGAACCCGGTACTCTGCAAGAACAGATTGACCAGCATCGCGATCACGAGGCCAAAAAGGCCCATCACCATGAACGCTCCCATTGGCGCCAAGTCCCGCCGCGTTGTGTAGCCATAAAGGCTCAAGCCGCCGAACGCCGCCGCGGTCACGAAGAAGGCGTTGGCAACCGATGTCCCGGTATAGACGAGCAGGATCGTCGACATAGACAACCCCATCGCCGCCGCGAAGGCAAGAAACACACCACGCGCGGCCGAAGCCGAGATCTGGTTGATGCGGAACGAGAAAAAGAACACGAAGGCGAGCGGCGCCAGCATCACCACAAATTTGAGCGGGCTCGTATAGAGCGTCACGCCGAACGAGGTCAGCAGCAAATGCCGCCCGGCCGGCACGCCTAGCGCGGGGTCGGTCGTGACGGCCAGCATATGGACGCCAAGCGCCACCGCGCCGGTGAGCGCCAAGCCCACCACCATGTTGTTGTAAACGCCCAGCATATAAGAGCGCAGGCCCTGATCGATTTCGGCGCGACCGGCCCGGGTTGCGCCTTGCCCCCAGCGGGTACTAGCGTTGCGATCGAAGTCGGACATATTTTCCTCTAGCGTTATGGAGGCTTGACCGCCTCCGGCCGCTGCCCGTGCGGGATTCAGCGTCGCCCCTAATATGGCGCAAGCGCGCGGTCCGCACAAGGGCACCTCATCATGAACAATGGTTAAGGTATCTTAACTACAAATCGCGCAGATAAGGCCCCGGTTTGCGCCCAAGAACCCGCCAAGTCCCGAAAACCCCGAGGCAGATCGTGACGATGACCGCGACGGCGGCGGCAACGACCGCCTGCGGCCAAAGCCAGACGAATTCAAGTTCCATCACGCGGCTCACGATCGCGAAGGCTGCCGCGCTCCCCGCCGCCACGCCGAATAGCGCTGTGCAGAGCCCGATAAGACCATATTCATAAATATAAGCGGCAAGCAGCCGCGATCTTGTCGCCCCGAGCGTCTTAAGCACGACGGCATCGTGGGTGCGGGCATGCTGACCGGCCGCGAGCGCGCCCCCCAAGACGAGGATCGAAGCCAGGAACGCCACGCTCGACGCAGTCCTAACCGCGAACGCGAGCTGGCCTACAACGGAATTTATAGCGTCAAGAGCGTCTTTCACGCGGATGCTTGTCACCGAGGGGAAACTCCGCGCCGCCGCGCGCAATAGCGCAGCTTCCCGCGCGGCGTCGCCGCCGTTGGCAAAGGTTAGCGTGGCGAGTTCTCCGAAGGGAGCGCCAGCCAAGCTGTTTGGCGAAAACACAAGTACGAAATTGATCCCGTAGCTGCGCCAATTGACCTTGCGCGTGCTGGCGAGTTTGGCGGTGATGTCGCGGCCGAGAATATTAACCGTGATCTCGTTGCCGATCGCGAGCCCGAGCCCTTCGGCGATCTCGCTTTCGACCGAAACCAAAGGCGGTCCGCGGTAATCCTTTGGCCACCAGCTTCCCTTAACGACGCTGGATCCCTCCGGCACGGATTCGGCGAAGGTAATCCCGCGATCGCCTTCGAGCACCCAAGCGGCGCTTTGCTTCGGCCGCGCCGCGCCAGCCTCAATCCCGTTGAGCTTGACAATGCGTCCGCGCAGCATCGGGACGAATTCGATTTTGCCCCCCGGCGCTTGGCCTTGCAAAAAATTCGCGAATGCTTCGGCCTTCGTGCTCCGGACATCGAGGAAGAAAAAACTTGGCGTCTTCCCGGCAATGGAATGGTGGAGTTCGGCTCTGATATTGCCGTCGATGAGAGTGAGCGCAACAAGAAGCGCGAGCCCGAGGCCAAGCGACAGCACGACTGAAGGGGTCAACGCGCCGGGCCGGTGAATATTGCCAACCGCGAGCCGCAACGCCACGCTCCGCGCGTGCGGAAGTTTTTTCGCGCTCGTCATGATCAAAATCGCCGCCACGCGCAACAAAATAAAAGCGGCAAGCGTCGCGCCCAGATAGATCAAGACGAGCCTTCGGTCCGCGGCAAAAACAAGAACCGTCGAAGCAAGACAGAGAGCCACGGCAAGCGTCAAGACGAGATAGCGCGGTCTCGGTACGGTTCGCCGGGATTCGATTCCGGCGCGAAACAGGGCCTGAACCGGCACGTCGTGCGCACCGCCGAGCGGGGCCGCGGAAAACGCCAGCGCGGTCAGAAAGCCATAGAAAAACCCCTTGGCGATCGCGGCCGGATAAATCGCCGGCGCGATCGGGAACGGTATCAGGGGTCCGAATGCGGAGGCCGTGACGAATGGCAAGGCGGCGCCGAACGCCGCGCCCAGCGCCGCCCCGGCACTCGCGACAAGCATCGCTTGGGTCAACATCAAGGCGAAGACCGTGGACCCGGTCGCGCCCAGCGCCTTCAGGATCGCGATCGTTTGCCGCTTGCGCTCGACAAAACCGTGCATCGCATTGGCAACGCCGACGCCGCCCACAATCAAGGAGGTGATCCCGACGAGGGTTAAAAATTCGGTGAAGCGGTCGAGATTGCGGGAAAACTGCGGCGAAATATTATCGCGCGTGCGCACTTCCCATCCGGCCTCGCGGAATCGCTGTTGCGCCGCCTCCGTCAACACCGCGACTTGTGCATCGCTTGCCGGCGCTCCCGCGAGCACGACACGATAAAGCCATCTGACGAGTGAGCCCGGTTCGAGCAATCCGGTCGCCCGCAAGGCCTGCTGCGAGATCAAGGCCGGGGCTCCAAACCTTATCCCGCCGGCAAGCCGGTCAGGCTCGGCGACGAGCACTGCGCGCAGCTCGAACCGCGCGCCGGCGATCGTAAGACGGTTCCCGATTGCGAGGCCGAGCCTGCCAAGGAGCGCCGCGCCGGCCACGATCCCGTAGGCGCCGTCGCGCCAGGCCAACGCATCGGCGAGAGGCATTGCGGGATCGAGGACGCATTCGCCCGCCAAGGGATAAGTTTCATCGACCCCCTTGATCTCGACCAGAGCCGCCTCGCCGTCATCGCGCCGCGCCATGGCGCGCAACAGCGCTACCGGCGAGAGGCGTCCCTGATTGCCAAGAAAATCGCGCTCAGAGGCGGACAATTCGCGCTGGGCAAGATCGAAGGAGACATCGCCGCCGAGGATCACCCGGCCCTGCTGGGCAAGCCCGTCTTTAAGCGAAAGTGACGTCGAGCCGACGCCGGTAATCGCGGCGACGCCGAGCGCGATGGAGGCAAGAAAAATCCCGAACCCGCGCAGGCCGCCGCGAAAATCGCGCAAGGCAAAGCGCAGGACCAACGGCCAGCGTGATCCTTTTGCATGGTGACGCCGGACTTTCGTCAAGGGGACCAACTGATCGAGCCGTTCCATGGCGTTGACCCTAGCCGAAGTGAATGTACTCTATTCGGTTTCGGGATAATGAACGGCGAGCCAGATCGTCGCATGATCTTGGCTCGTCCATTCGACGCGGTGTTTTGCGCGCGCCGGAATGAGAATGTAGTCGCCCTCGGACAAGACCTTGACGTCGGGCTCGCTTTCGAAATACAGCCCGGCCGATCCCGGCCAAGACCACAACCCATTCGGCCCAGGGCTGATCGTACCAAAACCCCGGCGGGCTAGCCTGACCGCAGGAAACGATCCGCTCGATTCTTACATGGCGGGCGTCGACGAGGCAGGCGGCATGCTCTTCGCGCATGTCTTCGGGCGCCGCCTCGAACAAATTTCCGGCCAATGTTAGCATTCGAAGGCAATCGCCCTACGCGGCCGCGTCAACGCGCCATGTCGCAGGCAAGCAGCGGATTTGCGCCCAATTGTCATGAATGACCACCACCGCAAGCATCATCGCGGCGAAGACGTAGGCCGGCGCGAGACACGGTAGATGGGTGCGCGGCCTGTTGTCAGCCAGCGATTTTTGTGCAACCGCGTATCTCACGCCCCGCCGTGGGCAACTTAGCGGATTTTTAACGAGACCGTTATGAAAAGCCAACCTCGTGCTTGGCTTCTGGCCGAAAATTAAAAAGGGAGGGACGCATGGGCGCACGCTTTCTCGATGGGTTTGTCTCGCCGGTCATAGCCGGCTTGGCTGTGTCCGTATTCGGACTGGTTTTCCAGCCTACCGTCGCGGCGCCAGCGCCAACGGAGATGGGACCCAACGGGCCCATCTTTAAGCAATTGCCAGAGGTCCAATGGGTAAAGATGCTGCCTGAATTGGGCGACGCATCGCCGGAAATGGCGATTTTGCACGAGGACGCGAAAACGCACGCGACGCAACTCATGATACGTGCGCCCAAAGCTCTTCACGTTCGCAAGCACTGGCATTCGGCAAATGAGACGCACACTATGATTATGGGCAGCGCCACTTTTGAGTGCGATGGAAAAAAGGCAGAGTTCGGCCCTGGCGGCTTTAACTACATGCCGGCGCGGATGGTGCATGAGGCGTGGGTCGGCGCGGGTTCCGTGACGTTCATCACCGTGGATGGGCCGTGGGACGTGAATTGGATCGAAGGCGCCCCAACAGCGGCCGACGTGACGCCGTAGCGGGCAAGATAAGATTTTTGACTGCGGCCTTACAAAAAGTTTCGCGTGAAACATTTTTGCAGGATTTGGGGCTCGTTCCGGTCAAATGGGCAAAGCCGTTATGCCGGCGTCCTCGATGCGGCCGGAGCGCAGTTCGATCCTGCGCTTGCATTTGCCGGCAAGCGCGCGATCATGCGTGACCACGATCAAGGTCGCGCCGCGATCGCGCTTCAAGGCGAACATGAGGTCGATGATGCCGGCACCGGTCGCCTCGTCGAGGTTTCCGGTCGGCTCGTCGGCGACGAGGATGGCCGGGTTCGGCGCCAACGCGCGGGCAAGCGCGACGCGCTGCTGTTCGCCGCCCGACAACTGCGCCGGGTAATGCCTGAGTCTTATCATCGAGGCCGACCGCAGCGAGTTCCGCGCGGGCACGCTCAAAGGGCGCATCAGTGCCAGCAAGCTCAAGCGGAATCGCGACATTTTCGAGAGCGGTCATCGTCGGCATGAGGTGGAACGACTGGAACACGATGCCGATCCGCGCGCCGCGAAAGCGCGCGAGTGCGTCCTCGCCAAGGCGGCCGAGGCCGGTGCCGTCCACCTTGACCGAGCCCGCATCGGGCCTCTCAAGGCCCGCGATCACCATGAGAAGGGTGGACTTGCCAGATCCAGAAGGCCCGGTGAGAGCGGTTGTTTCGCCGCGCCCTATTTTAAGAGAAATCCCTTTGAGTATATGAACCCTCGCCGCGCCGCGTCCTAGGCTTAGATGGACATTTTCGAGTTCAACCGCCGGTTCCTCCATCCATGCCCTCCGAGACCACACACGAGACCGCCTCACCTGATTCGATGCCACGGTCAAGGCCCGGCGGATATGGCCATCGCCGCGCATTCCTGCAATTGCCGGCCGTGCTTTTGTGGCGATTGCGTAGTTGACACACCATGGCGAATTACACATAAATGACGCCCATGTGAGCCATTTGGCTTTTCGGCGCCTGTCGCCGTACGCAGACATGAAAGATGAAACCAATGATACAGTTAGCTTGGGCGAAACCTTCGCCCACCAGTTGGTACAATCTCGATACGTTGGACCTCTCTATAGGAGGGGCTAAGGGAGTTTATGTCATCTGGCACGGCGGACTGACCCCAAAAGTCGTTCGCATAGGCCAAGGAAACATGGCGCAACGTCTTGCCGCCCATCGGCAGGATAGCGCCATCACAAAGTATCGACCGAACGGCGGTCTATGGGCTACATGGGCAGTTGTGCCGTATCAAATCGACGGCGTTGAACGCTATCTTGCGAACACGTGGCCGCCACTAATCGGAGATGCGTTTCCGGACGTGGCTCCGATTGTAGTGCAACTCTCCGTGGAATTGACGGCATCCATCCCTGCTAGGATAGCCCCCGTCGCTTCACGTAGCTTCATATATTGGTACCAAGCCCACGGCGGTTCGGTGCCCGCATCGATTTTTGACTGAGCCCATCGACTGATATTTTCAAGTTCATCGCGCATGGGCATACCTCCGCGATTATCAGAAGCCCACTCATTTTGTGGGCTTCTTCGTTCCCTTTTCCTTAACGTCATTGACCGCCGAATGGTTCACAGGCTTATGCCGCGCGACTTTTTTCAATATCTCATCGAAGTGCGCCGGGTCTTCGTCGCAGCCGAGTTCACGGGCGGCTTCGATGAACGTTTTCGATTGTCGCTTGGCTTCGTTCGCTTTGTCTTTCATTTCGGAAGCTTCACCTTCACAAGTCGGTTCAGTTCAGTTAAATGAAATATGTAAGGGCGTTCTGTAGATCTCGCCAAATCAATCATTCTATGGTATCCGCGCACAAAGCTTATCGGTTTCTCCCACGTAGTGTGAGTTGCTCCGCAAAGATAAAAACACCCAATTTTATGTTGATGTATAGCTTTTGTGGCTACGGTATCAGTATGAAATCTTCGATCGTGGCTAAATACAATCCACTCTTTCTTCCCAACAACTGATAACCATTTGTCGTCTGGAGTGTCTTGCTTAAATTTATTGTTCTTGTTCCCATGGAATTCAACGTTAAAAGGAGGTCGTGCTCTCAAGAGAGTTCTCAGGAAAGCGTCTACCGAAGCAAATATCGAAATAGAACGTTAATTTATCCACGCATTTTTGCGCCCCATCTCGTTTTCTTGAACTCCCTCGAAAACAAGGGCTTCAGTCACGCAGTCGTTTGACAAGTAAAAATCTTCGGCTATTTCATCAACGCTTTCGCCCGCTTCCCATCGTCCCTTCAAAATCCAAGTTGGAACGCCTTTGACATTTGGAGACCCAAACGAGATACGCGGATCAATAATGATTGGTTTGTCGAGACCGGCAACATGCCATTTAAGCGCCAACCTGAGCGCTCGCTCATATTCGAATTGCTTAAGCAAACCACCAACAATTTCCTCCCACTCTAGCTGACCTTTTTGAGTGGCGTTTAGGAGTTTTCCCTTCCCCTTTTTCCGTCCACTTGCTGGTAATCGAGAAGAACTGACCGACCGTCGGTTTTGAAGTCATAAGCAGCGAACGGATATTCCTTCTCGAACGTATTGCTCACATAATCACGCGCTTCCTTGATGCGTTTCAGCGTGAGACCTAGCTTTCTCAGTGCCGAAACGACAGCGACCTCTATCAATTCCATATAAGAAAGCGCTTCTCCGCTCTCCCTCGGCACAAGAAGGGTTTGATTTTGACTTCCTGCGCGATGCCAATATCTCACGGTCTGCGGAGACACACGTGCGTATCGCGCAGCCTCTTGCACTTGATAATTTGGAATGGTGAGCCTCGCGCGCCAAGGCTCGCGCATTACAGCCATTGGCATTCGTCTCACATGACCTTTATTCGACTAGCTGTTTGGTACGTCAACCGCTTGCCCTTGACGCCCATCAACGCCAGCTCGGCACGTGCCCCATCATCAACGCCAAGTTTGATGCGGTTCGAATAACGGAAATCGAACTCGCGACGTAGCGATGCAAGATGATGCTCGCAGCAATGTTGATAGACGCCCTGTCATACCGCGCTCTGAAAATGCTGTAGTAGCCCTCGAGCGTGTTAGTGTGGACCGTACCACGGCCGTATTCGCCAGCGCCGTGATTGACATATTCGTGATTCGCGAAATCATTGTACAGATGTGTGTACTGGCCAGCTTCGTCGGTCATGACAGACGCTTCCTTCGCGATGTTGGCGCGAAGAATCGGAACTAAATGAGCGGCTGATGTGCCAGCTACATGGAAGGTGCGAACTTGCCGCCGCGCTCGACAAGCGACAGGATCGCGTGTTTGTGCGCAAAGCCGCGACGCTTCGGCATATCCTCTTTTTGGCCGATGAAGGTTTCATCAACTTCGACGATACCGCCGCCACCGCCTAGAGGCGCAAGCTCGCCAGAGCGGAACGCTTCACGAATGCGGTGCGTTAAAAACCACGCGCTATTGTATTGAATGCCGAGAATGCGGTGAAGCTGATGCGAGCTAATGCCCTTTTTTGACGAGCACAATAGATAAACCGCTTGGAGCATTTTGTGCAGCGGGATATGTGCGGACTCGAAAACCGTGCCGACCTTCACCGTGAATTGCTTGCGGCAATCAGAACACTTGCGAAGACCAATGCGGGTTTTGCGCAAATCATAATGCTTGCCGCTTATCGAGCCGCAATGCGGGCAGACAGGGCCTTCCGGCCACAGAATGCTTTCGAGATGAGCGAAAGCGGCGCCTTCATCGTGAAGGTAAGGAGCGGACATTGCTGACATGTTAGACATGTGATTGATTTCTGATGGTGAAATCGAATTTATCACAAAATCCGTGGTGTGTCAACTACGCAATGCTTTTGTTGGCGGCGCTGTCTTGCCCAGCCTGGTCCGCCCCGAAGGAACCGCCGCCAGTGAAAATCATTGCCTTCGGCGACAGTCTGACCGCGGGTTTTGGGTTGGCGGCCGACGCCGCCTTTCCCGCGGTGCTTGAAAAGACGCTGCGCGCGGAAGGCTATGCAGTGAGCGTCGTCAACGCCGGGGTCTCCGGCGACACTGCTTCCGGCGGCCAGGCGAGGCTCGCTTGGTCACTCGGCGACGGCGCCGATGGCGTGATCCTGGAACTTGGCGCCAACGACATGCTGCGCGGGGTCGATCCGGAGGTGACGAAGGCCGCGCTCGACGCCATTCTTGGCGAGCTCAAGGCCCGCAATATCAAAGTCTTGATCGCGGGCATGAAGGCCGCGTCGAGCCTCGGCGAGGATTACAAAAGGCGCTTCGACGCGATCTACCCGGCGCTTGCCAAAAAATATGGCGCACCACTCTATCCGTTTTTTCTCGAGGGGGTGGCGGGCGAGCGGCTCTTAAACTCGGCGATGGATTGCATCCCAATCCGGCGGGAGTTGAACGCATCGTCAAAGGCATTCTTCCCAGCGTCCGCGCGTTTGTGGACCAACTCGGTGCAAGAGCGGCGCGCAGCAAATAAGCGCGCGTTGTTTCGCTGCAACATTTCCGGTAGGTGTCGCGGTTTGAATTTCAGCAATGGGTGATGAGCAGACTTTCGCCCCTGATTTCTGCACGGTGTAAGTGGCTGATTCTATTGAGGCGATTTCGCGGTGCAAAATTTCTGATTTTTGCACTTTGGTCGACCATCTGACGAGATCGATAAGGAAACAGAGGAATATAAAATGGAAATTTTCGGTGACGAAAAAAAGAATAAAATTGCTGAAGAAACGGAACCTCAACGGGTTGCTGTGCGCGTATCTGTAGCCCTGCTCGGTTTTGTTGCGGACAACCCGAATAGCGACTTCGGCGTGGAGCCCAACAAAAATCCGATCACCCTGCGCAAAAAACATCTGGCGACGCGCTCGAAATTACCTGCGACGGCCCGAATATCTTCCGAGTGAAAGAAAGCATGGGCTTTCAGAGACAGGTTACCGCGCAGCCTCGGCCCTCGGCCTATGACGCAGGCACACTCACTCTAAGGGACTTGGATCATCGCGTGATAGCATGGCTTAAAAAGTAGCGAGCTACATGAGGGATCGAAGCCTGTAGGCCGCAGGCTTCCGGCCTTGAATGATTATTATTTCAGCAGGGCGAGCCAAATTATACACGCTATAATTAGCAGAATCACGATGACAATAACTGCGGCGATAATCGCGCCATTACGCTTAGCTTCTTTGATCTTACCGGATAGGACTAACCTTTTGATAAAGACCGTCCTGATCTTTCCAGTCAAGTTTGCGATTGCCACCAGAAATCGGGAACGCCGCAAAAAGGTGTTCGGCACTATCCATTGCCATACCATGCCTAACGAACTTTGGTGCAGAGTGGCTCTGAACAGGTGGCTTCTTCTTCTCCTCCATGACGTTGACTCCGTGTCCCGCATATTAGCCACGTGACCATTGGTGTGTGACGGTCGAAAGCCCCAATACGTCCAATTGCGGCGGTTACCCTCAAGGGGGGCGAAACATACACTCTGGCCTTACGTTACGGGGCTTTTCCGCGCTGTGCAAATTCCTTAAATTTTGCACACAGCAGATTGCCAGCAGGTTGATCGCCATCTTATTCTGCCGGTCTCGAATATGCGCAAGCCAACAAACCATGCATTCTGGGGCGGCTTCCATGCCCCTTAATCCAATTCGCGAACGCGTCTGCTTCTCTATTCTCTTGTGCCGTCAAATCGTGATGCATAGGCTCTGCGGCCCAAAGCCCACATTCGTTGCGGCGATAGCTTTTGAAACAGCTTCCTTGACCGTCTGTTTCAGGTTGAGACGACATTCACATGCAACTGTATCGTAAAAATCTGCAGGAGCGATATTTGTCGTATTGGCGTCTCTAATGGCGTCATCGAGCGTGCCTGACGAGCCATAGCTCGACGTCAACGTCCTGCAATTCGCATCAAGTGCTTGAGCCGATGCATAATTTGGAAAAAACGCCAAGGCAGCTGCCAAAGTGACCATACTGGCTCTCATAAGCACTCCCTTCCGACTGCATGTCTAATTCATATATTTTGATTTCTGCACAATACCGAAGGGCCGCTTTAGGCCGAAGGCCGAAATTCATATGTGGACGGCCCCCTCCCTGCAAGGCCTGAGCAGCATTTGATCGGATCGCTTGCGATCATATGTTCGGCCTTTGTTGCTGCGATCGCACGGGATCGCTGGCCAAGATGGGTTCCGCGGCGCGAGTTCCAAACAAACTGGCGGCCTCAAGGGTCGTTGATTTTCGCGGAGTGTTTCGCGTCTCGGATCGATCGGTCACACCATCTGCTCTTTTCTTGCAAGTTCACGCACCGGCGCAGCACGGCAGCTTTGATCCTCTGCTCACCGTGGCAGGCCGATCTCATGCCGCATGGGCCAGAGCTGGCAATGCAGCGTTGTCCCGATAGGCTTGGCCGCTGGCCATCATCTTCCAGGCAATGCGGGCAATCTTGTTGGCTAGCGCTACGGCAGCAAGCTTCGGCGGTTTACGCTTGAGAAGCTCGACAAGCCAGGGCGACGTGTTCCTGCCGCGTCCCTTCCGAACCTGCTGGATGAGTGCGGTGGCACCGGCCACGAGCGTGCTCCGTAACGCGGCATCGCCGGCGCGGCGTGATGACCCCGAGCCGGGCCTTGCCCGCGGCCGAATGATCCTTGGGCGTCAAGCCAAGCCAAGCGGCAAAATGCCGGCCAGACCGGAACAGCTCGGGCGCTGGCGTCTTCATCATCAAAAGCGATGCACCGATCGGGCCGACACCAGGGATCTGCGCTAGGCGCCGGCCGCATTCGCCGGCGCGGTGCCACGCCATCAGCCTGGCCTCGGCCTGCTCGATTTCCGGCCGTAGTTGCGCATATTCGCTGGCATGAAGCGCAAACAGGTCGCGCGCCAGAGCAGGCAGCGACTCATCCGCTGCGATCCGCTCGAGCAGTGGCCCGATGTGCCGCATTCCCTTGGCCGCCGCCAGCCCGAACTCAGCCGCATGACCGCGGATCGCATTGGCAAGCTGGGTGCGATTGCGGACCAGCCGGTCGCGCATGCCGGCCAACATGAGGGCTGCCTGCTGCCGCGCGCTCTTCACCGGCACGAAGCGCATCGCCTGCCTGGCTCACCGCCTCGCACAGCGCCTCGGCAGCGGCCGCGTCGTTCTTGCCGCGCTTGACATATGGCTTCACATATTGCGGCGCGAGCATCTTCACCTCATGCCCCAATGATTGCAGCTGCCGTGCCCAGTGATGGGAGCCGCCGCACGCTTCAATCGCCACCACCGCCGGCGGCAGCTTCTCGAAAAACGCCGCCACCTCCTTGCGCCGTAACTTCTTGCGTAAAACCGGTTCCTCGCCGGCATTGACTCCATGGAGCTGAAAGACATGCTTTGACGTGTCCATTCCAATGCGCGTAATCTCTTCCACGGACGGTCTCCTTTGCTTGAGATCTGCAACGACCTCATTCTGGCACAATCGATGCCGTCGGGGGCCGTCCGCCCCAACAAAATGGGACACTACCGGCAGCTTGTACCGAGGCTGGGTCTGTTTGCCCGAGCACGCGCCCACATTGGCGAATTGAGATCCCGGTCCCAGGTTCGCGCCTGGTGATCGCGCATATCCCGCGGCGCATTCCACAGCTCTCGACAAAATCCGCGCAATCACGGATGAGAAGCGATGCGCCCTGGGTCGTCGCTTCTCGCCGATTTTTATTTTTGTCTCGGGTTTTTCACGCGGCTACCGTTTCCCTCGGTGGCATCCGGGAGCGAACCGCCTTCGCTCGCCAATTTTTCGCGCGCGGTCCGCATGCTCCCGGTGGCGGGCGGCCTCATGGGAGCTTTGGCCGCGATCGCGATGGCGGCGGCCTCCCGCTTCGGATTCCCCCCGGTCCTCGCGGCGCCGCTCGCGATTTGCTTTTTGGTAATGCTCGGCGGAGCAATGCACGAAGACGGGCTTGCCGATTGCGCCGACGGTTTCTTTGGCGGCGTAACCTGCGCGGAGAAGCTCGAAATCATGCGGGACAGCCGAATAGGCACGTTTGGCGCCGTGGCCCTCGTGCTGAGCCTCTATCTGCGGGGGGCGAGCCTTGCTCTTATCGCGGACCAAAGCCTAGGCCTCGCCTATGCCGTGTTGATTGGAGCGGCGGCTTTGTCGCGCACGGAAGCGCTCATGCCCTTGGCCCTCCTTCCGCCCGCAAGGGAAAACGGAATTGGTTTTGCTGCGCGAACGCCGGAACGAGCGGCGCTCGCCATCGCTGCCTGCCTCGCCGTTGTTTTCGGCTTCGCTCCGGTTGTAGTGGGCGCGTCTCTCGCCCGCTCCCTTGCGGGAATTGCCGCGGCGACAGGCGCGGCCTATGCCATGGTGCTGCTCGCTCGAAAACAGATCGGCGGCCAGACCGGGGATGTCGCGGGCGCCGCGCAGCAACTTAGCGAAATCACGTATTATCTTGCGTTCGCGGCGGGCGTTTGACGAAAGCGGACTAAGCCCCGGCGAGATATTGCGTCGGATCGACCGGCTTTGTGCCCTTGCGCAATTCGAAATGAAGTTGCGGTGACGCGACATTACCGCTTTGGCCGGATTTCGCAATCGTCTGGCCACGCTTGACCGTCTCGCCGCGCTTGACTTCGAGATCGCCATTATTCGCATAGGCGGAAACAAAGCCATTGGGATGCCGGATCAAAATCAAATTGCCGTAACCCTTCAACTCGTTCCCCGCGTAGGCGACGACGCCGCTCTCCGCCGCTTTCACGGAGGTTCCTTCCGGAACCGCTATGTTGATCCCGTCGTTACCGCCCGGTTTGAAATCCTTGGATGATGCGCCCCCGCGCGGGCCAGCGAAATTCCGGGTTTGCCGTTTCAGACGCCATGGCGGTTTTTTTCGGCTCAGAGGCCGGGGCTGGCGCCGGATCACGCGTCGATGCCTTCATTTCGCTAGGTATCTTGGCCTGCGCCGTTTCCCGCTTTGCCGCGGGGGCGGTTGGCTTCCGTGCGGCGGCAGCCTTGGTTGCGGCCGTGCGCGTCTTGCCGGCTTTCAAGCTTTCAGCCTGGCTGGCCAGAGTGCGAGGGCGCCCGCCCGCCACCTTCGCCGGAGCCGCTGGTTTTCCTGGCGCGGAATGAGCGGCCACGCGAGCTCCGCTCGAAGCGGCCAAAGCCGCGTTATACACTGGGATAACGATGCGGGTTCCGGGCCGGACCTGCGACGCCGAGGCAAGGCCATTTGCGCGAACGAGCGCGTCGACGGGCACGCCATAACGGGTTGAGAGAATTTGGGCGTTTTCGCCTTGAGCGACGACGATCGGCGAGCCGCCTTGCGCCGACCAGCCTGCGGCGGCTTGCGCACCTCGCGGTGCGGCGCTTGCTGTTGGCGCGATGAGCGGTCGCGACTGCACCGGAGAGACCGGCGCCGGAGCCGCTACGCCCGCCGCCGGCGCCTCGCTTGCGGCGTTCGCCGAAGTCTGGAACGGATTGGACCAAGGTTCGCTTAGACGCTCGGAATTCGAGCAACCGGCTAGCATGCCCGCGGCAATGCCGCTCATGGCCAGACGAACCGCGAATCGTGCGCGGGAAACACAAACAAAATCACTCATTACGCAACCCCACCGGCGCAGTGTCTTTCCGCGCCATTACGTGCTGATTAAGTTAAGGGACGGTTTAAGGATGAACGAATATTCACGAAAAAGTGGAGAAAATTATATTTCTTCGCGAGGAGCCCTGGTCACTTCAAAGCGCTAATGCTTCGCCTGGCAAGAGTACCTGCAGCCGGGACGGGCAGACCGGGGTCTCGTCGATGCGTCCCTCGCCGTTGCGCGCGATCCGCGCGATGTGCTGGCGCGACATAAATTTGGGATCGGGCCGCGCCGCGACGAGCAGCCCATCCTCGCCAAGCACCGCGATGAGATTTTCAGGAACCTCGGCAAGCAAACCCTGGACGATCACCCGGTCGAAGGGGCCTATCCCCGGCAAGATCGCCAGGCCATCGCCAAACTCGATCCCGGCGTTGGTGATGGCGAGCCGCGCGAGCCGCGCCTCGGCCTCGATCGCGAGGCTCTTAAATCGTTCGATGGAGAGCACTTCCCGCGCCAGCCGGGCCAGCAACGCTGTCGCATAGCCCGATCCGGTTCCGATTTCGAGCACGCGATGGCTAGGCAACGGCGCCAGCGCCTCGATCATCTTGGCGGTGAGCCAGGGTTCAGGCAGGGTCTGGCCGCAACGCAGCGGCAGCGCGATTGCCCGGCGCGCCAGATCGGCAAAGCGGTGCGGCACGAAAATCTCGCGCGGGACAATTTCGAGCGCGCGCAAAAGGTTGAGGTCCTGGATTCCCCGCGCGCGCAGATCCATCAGGAACGCCGCCTTGTTTTGCGCCTCGATCACTTGCTCCTCTAATCCTTGCGGTGGCTCTTCGAGGGACATCGCGAGAGCGGCCTCGACTAGCGCAACACAAGCGCAAGGCGCGCCAACGCCGCTTCGTCGGTCAAATCTAGTTTGAGCGGTGTCACCGAGATGTTGTTCTGGCCCAAGGCTTCGAGGTCGGTGCCGTGTCCCGGCGCCGAGTTGCCGCGCGCGAACGAAATCCAGTAATAGGGAATTCCGCGCCCATCCGCCCGTTCGGCGATCATTGCCGTTTGCGCGTCGCGGCTTCCCTGGACACTGACCGCGACCCCTTTGACCGCCCCGGCGGACAGGCCGGAAAGTTCACATTGATCGCGATATTTGGGGGAATGCCGAGGCCAAGGATTTTGCCGATAAGGCCCGGCGCATGAGTTTCGGCACAGTTCCAGAAACCTTTCGTCACGCCCGATCGGGCCATAGGCCTGGGAAAGAGCGATCGACGGGCAGGCCGAGGATCGCCGCTTCCAACGCGCCCGCGACCGTGCCGGAATAAATCACGTCATCGGCGACATTCTGGCCGTTATTGACGCCGGAAAGTACGAGATCGGGCCTCGCGCCGTCGAGCAGTCTGCAGACGCCATGATAACGCAATCGGTCGGCGTGCCCTTTACCGCGAAATGCCGCTCCGAGATCTTGCGCAGCCGCAGGGGATCGTTGAGCGACAGCGAATGGGCGACGCCGGACTGGTCATATTCGGGCGCGACGACAAGAACATCGTCCGAGAAAGTCGCGGCGATGCGCTCCAGAACGGCGAGGCCCGGCGCGTGAATGCCGTCGTCGTTGGTGATCAGAATGCGCACGCGCGTGCCTCAAGCTTCTCGTGATAGTTTCGATGCCGCCCATATAGACGCGCAATGCCTCCGGCACGGTGACGGAACCGTCTTCGTTCTGATAATTTTCGAGGACCGCGACAAGCGCGCGGCCGACCGCGACGCCCGAGCCGTTGAGCGTGTGGACAAAGCGCGTGCTCTTGCCGTCGTGGCCCGGTAGCGCGCGTTCATTCGGCGTGCCTGGAAATCGCCGCAGACGGAAACGGAGGAGATTTCGCGATAGCGGTCCTGCCCTGGCAGCCAGACCTCGATGTCGTAGGTTTTTTGCGAGGCGAATCCCATGTCGCCGGTGCAAAGCGTCACGACGCGATAGGGAAGTTCGAGCCGCTTCAACACTTCCTCGGCGCAGGCAAGCATGCGCTCATGTTCGGCGAGCGGATTGTTCCGGCGTCGTGATCGAGACGAGTTCGACTTTGGTGAATTGATGCTGGCGGATCATGCCGCGCGTGTCTTTGCCCGCCGCACCGGCCTCGGCGCGAAAGCATGGCGTGCAGGCGGTGAAGCGGAGCGGCAGTTCCTTTTCGTCGAGGATTGTTTCGCGGACGAGATTGGTGAGCGGCACTTCGGCGGTGGGGATGAGCCAAAATCGTGATCGGCATCATCGTCAGACCATACGAACTTTGGAGGCGTGCGAGCGTATTTTAGTCCCACCAATCATCAGCCATCTTCTACAGCGCTTGCCTAAGCAACCAATGGCATTTCGACGCGTTTAGCAACATCCACAGAATCGCCAGATGTAGAAACTGATCCTCGCCGAAACTTCGGCAATTGCGCCGTGCCGAACATGGCCTCGTCGCGCACGAGGATCGGCGGATTGACTTCCGTGTAGCCGTGCTCGCCGGTATGCAGGTCGAGCATGAATTGCGCGAGCGCGCGTTCCAGCCGCGCCAGCGCGCCCTTTGAGCACAACAAAACGCGCGCCGGAAATTTTCGCCGCCGTCTCGAAATCCATGAGGCCGAGCGCCTCGCCGATCTCGAAATGCTCCTTCGGATGGAAGATCAATCGCGGCGGTTCGCCAACGCGCGCGCAGCTCGACATTGTCGTTCTCGTCCTTGCCGTCGGGCACATCGTCGAGCGGCATGTTGGGAATTTCCGCAAGCGCCTTATCAAGCGCCGCGATCGACGTCGCGCTCCTCGGCCTCGAATGCCGGAAGCGCCGTCTTCAGATCCTGCGACCTCAGTCTTCAATGCCTCGGCGACGCGACAGCATCGCCTGCCTTCATCGCCGCGCCGATTTCTTTCGAGGCCGCGTTGCGGCGCTCTTGCGCGGCCTGCGCATTGGCGATCGCCGCGCGGCGCTTGTCGTCCAGCGCAAGAAGTTTTTCGGCCAGCGGTTCGAGACCCGCGCCGTTTCGAGCCCGCGGTCGAAAACCTCGGCGTTCTCGCGAATCCATTTGATGTCATACATGCGGCGCTTCCAAAACGCTCGGCGAGAGACTAAGTGCCCCTCTCAAACGGGAACAGCCTAAGCCCTCATGCTGAGGAGGTCCGAAGGACCCGTCTGAAGCACGAGGGCGTCTTCGGGGCCGCGCAGCCCATCCTTCGAGACGCTTGCTCCGCAAGCTCCTCAGGATGAGGGGAGCTTTTGAAACACGCTCTAAGGCCCTTGCCGCCGCAGGCTTTGCTTGGTTCTTCTCGATCATTGCGACCGACAAGATCGAAAGCTCGTAGAGGAGCCAAAGCCGGGAACGGCAAGCGCCAGCATCGAAAATATGTCGGGCGGCGTCAGAATCGCGGCGGCGACGAAAACAAGCACGATGGCATAGCGCCGTTGCCGCCGCAAAAAATCCGACATCGACGATGCCGACCCGCCCGAGAAGCGTCAGAACAACCGGCAATTGAAAGGTGATGCCGAACGCGAAGATCAAGCGTCATGATCAGCGACAAGATATTCGCTGACGCGCGGCAGAAGCTCGATCTGCGCGCGGCCCGGCTCCTTGGCCTGCTGCATGCCGATGAAGAAAGCGCAGCAGATTCGGCATGACGACGAAATAGACGAGCAGCGCGCCCGAGCGCGAAAAATACCGGCGTCGCGAAGAGATAAGGCGCGAAGGCCTTGCGTTCGTGCTTATAGAGGCCCGGCGCGACAAAGGCGTAGAGCTGCGCGAAAATCACCGGACAGGAGAGAAACGCCGCGGCGAAAATCGCCACCCTGATCTGGGTGAAAAAATATTCCTGCGGCGCCGTATAGATCAGCCGCGCGTCCGGGCCGGCCGCGTGTTCGAAGGGAACGACCAGAATATTGTAGATGTCCTTGGCGAAAAAGAAGCAGATGACGAACATCACGACGAAGGCGAGCGAGCGCCTTGATCAGCCGCGCGCGCAGCTCGATCAGATGGTCCATCAAGGGCGCTTTGCGTCGCCTCGATATCGGCGTCGGTCATGGGTGGCTCGTTCCGGAGGGCATGGTACGCTTCGGTGTAACCAACCGGGGCGCCCGGAACAGTCACACTTTGACTTGCGGTTTTGTGCCGTCGGGGTGCCGGGGCGCGTCCCCCATCTCGGCCGCGAGCGCATCGGCAAGCGCCCGCATCTCGGCGTCGATTTTCCCGGCGACGGGGAGTACTTGCCTTGGCGCGGCCGTTGCGGTTTCAGCTTCGGCTGCCTCCTGCGGCGCTTCCGTCGACCCTAGCGAGGTACTCGGCTCGGCATTGTGCGGGGCCGCTATCGTTGGCACACCCTCGACAGGAAGTGGCGCGGGCTTTCCGGCCGCGTCGAAGGCCTGGGTGAGTTCTGCTTTGATTTCAGCAAGCGGATCGATCCCGGCATCGGCCTTCGCGCTTTCCGCGAGCTTTGCCACGTCGGCTTTGATATCGTCCATGCCGGCTTCGCGCATGGCGTCCATGAATTGGCCGCGAAACTCGGCCGCCATGCGCCGCATCTTGGCCGCGGCTTGACCCACTTGCCGCATGACGCGCGGAAGTTCCTTCGGCCCGATGACGATCAGCGCCACAATCCCGATGATGATGAACTTGCCGGCGTCAAAATCGAACATGCGGAAACGTCACTGAAGGCTTGCCGGCGATGATCGTGAAAAAACTTGCAGCCTTGATGTCCCTGCGGCCCGCGCGCGGTTCACCGGACCGCAACCCGGCCGTCGCCAGAGAGCTCAACCTAGCTTGCTTGTGTCTGAAATCTTGGCGGGGTCGGCGACAGTTTGATGATCAATGCTCCGCATCGGCGGATCGCCGGGCCGCTCCAACTCGGGCTTTTGGTCTTCTTCCGCCAAACCTTTCTTGAACGATTTTATGCCCTTGGCGACATCCCCCATAATGTCGGAAATTTTGCCTTTGCCGCCAAACACGAGCAACATGACGGCGCCGACAATGAGCCAATGCCAGATCGATAGACCGCCCATGGCGCAAACCTCCAAATTTCATGTGAGACGGTCCAAAGACGTCCGCCATGGCGAAAACCTAGGCTTTCATAACCACAAAAACAAGAAGCCCCAGCGCCGTTCTCACCAGCAACAGAGAGCCTACGAGGTCAAGCCCAAGATTTGTGGCCAAGATACTCCCGCGCGGCGCGGGCGGGCGGCGATCGAGAGTCGCAATCCTCCGGCGTGGGCAAAGCTTCTTTCGCGCGCGGAAGTTCCTCGTGCCACGCTGGTTTTTCCGGGTCGGCCGCAAGAATTCCGCAGGCAAAATCGGCGCCCGTGTCGTCCTCATCCTCAAGCGGATCTTCGTCCCCAGCAAGTCCGATGTCGTCGCAAGGCTCCGGGATACCAAAACCCTGCGGCAGACGGCCATCGAATAGGCCCGCGCCCTTCAGTTCCTCAAGACCAGGGAGGTCGCCGATCGCCTCAAGGCCGAAATAAATCAGAAAAGCTTCCGTCGTCCCATAGGTGATCGGACGGCCGGGCGCGCGCCTGCGGCCGCGCAAACGGACCCAGCCGGTTTCGAGCAGAAGATCGAGCGTTCCCTTGGAGATTGCGACGCCGCGAATATCCTCGATTTCGGCGCGCGTCACGGGCTGATGATAGGCAACGATCGCCAGCGTTTCGAGCGCCGCGCGAGAAAGCCGTTTGGGTTCGCCGTCCCCTGTGGCGAGCAGCCAGGCGAGATCGGCCGCCGTCCTGAACATCGCACTTCCCGCCCGCCCGCACGAGAATTTGACCCACGCGAGGCATAATCCGCCTTCAGCGCCTCAAGCACCACGCCGGCGGCGACGCCGCGCGGCATGCGCTTCTCGATGTCCTTCTCGGCGAGCGGTTCCGCCGCCGCGAACAGCAGCGCCTCGACGATCCGCATGGCTTCGGCCAAACCATCGTCGCGCGACGGCCGTTGGCTTCCATCAATATGAGCAAAGAGTTGCGCCAGTTCCGCCAAAACCAAATCCTCCTCGTCCGCTCCGCATCGCCAGCCGCTCAACCTCGAACCACATGCAAAAAAACTTCGGGTCCCGGCGATTTGCGCTTGATCCAAAGCGGCGCGAAGGCCCTGTCCTGACGGATCGAGATTATGCCCTCTCGCGCCATTTCAAGCGAAGACGAAAGCGTCGAAGCCAACACCGTACGGCGCATTTCAGGCGTCGTGCAAAAAGCCATGAGATAAGCGTCGAGCACCGTCCAATCGAGGGCCCGCCCGGCAATTTTTTCAAGTTCGCCCCGCGCATGCGCGAGCGACCAGACAAACCGCTGCTTCACGGTCACCCGCATGTGCGCCTGTTTTTGACGCCGCTGGGCATAGGCGGACAGCAATTCGTAAAGGCTTGCACGCCATTGCGGCACGCCACAGGCGAGAGTAGGCTCGGGCAGGCCTCGCAAGAACATATCGCGCCCGAGACGCGGCCGGTTGACTAACGCATCGGCAGCGGCGCGGATCAGCATCGAGGCGGCGAAGCCGGAGCTGCAACGCTTCGGCAAGTTCGACGCCTTCCGGTTCCCCGCCCTTTGCGGCTTGCGGGAGTAAAAGGCGCGACTTTAAATAGGCGAGCCAAGCCGCCGTGACGAGATAATCCGCCGCGAGTTCGAGACGCATGCGGCGTGCCGCCGCGATAAAGTCGAGATATTGTTCGACAAGCGCCAGCACGGAAATCTTGCTCAAATCCACTTTCTCCCGGCGCGCGAGGTCAAGCAAAAGATCGAGCGGACCTTCAAAACCCTCGACATCGACTACGAAGGGGGCTTCCTCCCTAGCCTCCGCGGCATGTTGAGCAAACGGCAAATCCACCAATCGCACTCTCTGTCCGCGGCCTGCCGCAATGGTATGGACTTTGCCGGCCGCCTATCATTGCCGCAAGTCCCGCCGCGAATTCGCCGCGGGCGTCCACAGGAGTGCGCTCCGGGCATTGGGGTTGGCGTCAATCGTTCACGCCCGAACTCCAGCGCCCGTGCGGTTCCCAGCTGAAGCGCCACAGTGGCGCCTCAGTTCTTGGCGACGAAGCAATTGCCTCCGCCGGTTTGGAGTTTTTGGCACAAAGCACTGGCTTCGTCCCGCGATGCAAAACCAGCGACTCGGACACGATAAACGGGTTTGCCGCCGACCGCTGCCTTGTGGATCGAGGTATGGAACCCCGCCAATTCGGCGGCAAACTTTTTCATGAGCCGGACCTGTGTTTCACGCGCCTCTTGCTCGGTCCCCGGAGCCGCGAGCTGGACCGCGAAACTAGCTGGCGACGCCAGCGGCGCTCCGGCGGGCGGGGCCACATCCCGCGTGTCGGCAAGATCTACGCGCTTGGCCTTGGTGGCAACGGACGTTCGCGACGGTTGCAGATTGCCGTTCGCATCTGGTGCGGCCGCCTTCGGTGTCGTCGCCACGCGCGCCGCTGATTTTGGCGTTGCGGCTTTGGCCATGGTCGCCGCCGTGGGGCGCGCCGCGGGAACGGGAACGGCGGGCGCCACAACCTGCGGCGGGGTATCGTTCGGCAGGAGCGTGCCGTCCGGCCGGACCGAAACGGTCTTGACTTTTTTCGGCTCGATAAGCTCGGCGATGCTGAGCGGTTCCGCGGACGGTTGCGGCTGAGCCTGTGCCGGGCGAAGGCCGGCAGGGGAACACTTGCCGCCCCGGTGGCAAGACCGGCGATGGCGCGCGGCGGGTTGGCCTGCGCTTCCGGAACATTCGCTTGCGTGGACAAATCGGCGGGCTGTTCCACATTGTTAACCACGGCGGCTGGCGGCTGTTGCGGCGATCCACCTAGGATAGACGCGTCTTGGTCCGGAATTCCAGTGCCGGCCACCGTTTCGGGGTGTACTTTGGCTGGCCCGTCGGCAGCCCGGATCGTTGCGATCTCGTCTTGATGGGAAACCGCGTCCTTAAAGGCAAAACTGGCACCGATGCCGACGACCCCCGCGGCGATCATCGCAGCCATGACGTAGAGCGGGCGCCGCGACCTGATTTCCTCAAAGTGGGGACCGGCCTCGCGGGAACCCGCCATGGTGTCCTCGTAGCGCCACTGTTCCGCGTCTTCCGCTTCCTCGCAACCATCCAGCTCCTCGGATCCGGAGTGGTTCTCCCCGCTTTCGTGCCGGGCGGCGCCAAGCAGCCCCGCCTCGATAGCGGCGAAATCACCACGGATGAGAGGCTCGCGCGCGCCTCGCTCCTCGCCTTCGCCGTGATCCGGCCCGCTCCGTAAGGTTCCTGCGGGACGCCGGGTCAGCGGGTCAAACACCGTCCTATAAGGATCCTCCTGTTCGCCGACAAAGCGCGCGAGTTCGGCGAGTGGATCGTCGTCGCCTTGGTTTGCGGCGAGTGGCTTGCGCAGACGCCTTTCGAACTCCTCCAGATCGATCATCGGCCGCCGTTTTACAATTGGCTCATTCATCTTACTCAACCCTCCTGTCGCGACTTCGCGGCGGACGAACCCGCCGGTCCACGTCATTGCAATCGCGCATCCCACGCCGGGCAGGGTTTACGCAATCTCAACTGCATGCTCAACTGCACAATCTGGCCGGTTCAAACCGGCTCATGCATCGAACTCCTTAAGTTCTTAACTTGATACCTTAACACAACGCGATTACGACCAGTTTTCACGCAATCCTTGTCGCGCCTTGTCGCGCGACTGGTGTTCGCGTTCGCCACTTGCACTGTTGCGGCTCAATTGGGGTTTCTTCATTTCTCACGTTCAAACACTGTCTCCGCTTCTGCCAGCGCACCGCGGCTAGAACCATTACCCGGGGGCGCGCAGGCATGAGCCCTTATCGCATCTCATCGGGAGCGCTCACCCCCAAAATTGCAAGGCCTGAAGCGAGAACCGTTGCCAGCGCCGTAATTAAAGCCAGCCTGGCGGCAGTTAAATCTGTCCGCTTTCCATTAAGAAATCGTAATTGTGGCCGATCTTTGCCGCAGAGTCCAATGGGCGTGCAGGCTCGACGCGAGATCGTGCAAATAAAACGCGATCCTGTGCGGCTCGCCGCTGATCGCCGCCGCCTCGACGATCCGGGGAAATTGCGCGATGAGCTTGATCAGCGCCATTTCCCCTTCGTCTTGCAGGAGACCGAGGTCCGCCGCAGCCAGCGCCTGGTTTGAGATATCAATTCCAGGAATCGTCGTAAGCATTTGCCGCAATACGGATTGTGACCTTGCATGGGCATATTGGACATAAAATACCGGATTATCCTTGGATTGTTCAATCACTTTACTTAAGTCGAACTCCAAGGGTTTGTCATTCTTGCGAAAAAGCATCATAAAACGAACCGCGTCCACGCCCACTTCGTCAGCGACCTCACGCAACGTTACGAATTCCCCGGATCGTTTCGACATTTTCACAGGCTCGCCATTGCGCATCAATTGAACCAATTGACATAGTTTGACATCGAGTCTGGCCCGGCCTTCCGAGAGAGCCTCGACGGCGGCGCGCATCCGCTTCACGTAGCCGCCGTGATCGGCGCCCCAAACGTCGATCAAAAGTGCGTAACCACGGTCAAGCTTGACTTTGTGATAGGCGATATCGGAGGCAAAATAGGTGTAGGATCCGTCCGATTTCATGAGAGGCCGGTCTACGTCGTCCCCGAAAGCCGTCGATCTGAACAGGGTCTGCTCGCGATCCTCCCAATCCTCCACGGGCTGCCCTTTCGGCGGCGGAAGACGTCCTTCATAGACGAGACCGCGCCGATGCAGTTCGGCGATCGCCGCGGCGACCAAATCACCCTTCGCCCCACAGGTCAGCGAGCGCTCCGAGAAAAAAACCTCGTGTTCTATGTTTAGGCAAGCGAGATCGGCCCGGATCATCGCCATCATTGCGTCGATCGCGCTGCCGCGCACCTCGTCAAGCCATTCAGTTTCGGGACGCCCTAGCAGCGTGCGGCCATATTTTTCCGCGAGCGCCGCACCGGTGTTTTTCAGGTAATCGCCGGGATAAAGACCTTCGGGGATTTCGCCGATTTTTTCGCCCAGCGCTTGCCTGTAGCGAAGGTACGAGGAACGGGCCAGAACATCGACCTGGGCGCCGGCATCATTGATATAAAATTCGCGGGTGATCTCGTGACCAGCGAAGGCCAAAAGATTGGCGAGCGCGTCGCCGAAAACCGCTCCACGGCCATGGCCGACATGCATGGGACCGGTCGGGTTCGCCGAGACATATTCGACATTGATCTTAAGTTTTTTCGCGCTGCCCAAGGCCGGCCGAACCGCGGTCCCTGTTCGAGCGCCGCGCGCACGACGCGGGCAAAGACCGCGGGCTTAAGGCGAATGTTGATAAAACCCGGCCCCGCGACCTCCGCTTCCGCGACATCGGGATTGTCAGTCAACGAGGCGGCGATCTCGACGGCGAGCTGGCGCGGATTGGCGAAGAATTTTTTGGCCTCTTTCGCGTAAACCATCGCCGCATTGGAGGAAAGATCGCCATGCGCGGGATCGCGTGGAGGCTCGACGGCAAAGCGTTGCAAATCGAGGTCCGCGGGCAAGCGGCCCTGCGCGGCAATCCGGCGAAGTATCGTAGCGATCAGGTCGTGGAACTCGGCGAAGAGGTTCATCGCTCACCAACTTAAGGAGCCGCGGAGCGGCTGTGTCCGACGGGGCCAGGCTTCGCCTGTCAATCGAATTCGTTATTCTTCTTTCTTTCGCCGCTTTGCTATCGATACGAGCCACAATCTCTCTCATGACAATACATCCCTTCACCGAACCCGAACTCGCAACCGCTCCCAAGCTTCAAGAGCGCATCATCCGGCTCCTGTGTCTCGCCGCCAGCTCACGCCGACGGTCTTTTCATTTGATCGCGAGAGGATTGGAAACCTTGCCCTTAACTTCCGGGTTTGCGGTTCAGTCGTGCGTCCGCATCACGAAACTCCCCAAATTTGCGACATACCTTAGTCCATCTATATAGCTCGGGAGCTTTCAATTTGACCAGCTGAAGCCAGACGTAGTCGAGAAAATCACCTTGATCTCGAAGATAGGGCCATCCGAATTTCACCGCCTCACAAAATCGGATAGCATCGCGCGGAGTTCAATAAGCCTCCCAATCCATCCATCGAACAGAGCGTCTTGTCTTGCACCGAGATCGAGCGGCCGGCTGAAACCATTTCGTCCGGAAAATATTCTAGCAGCTGTTTGCGGGCAAAGCGGCGCAACGCGAATGGTTCCTGCGGTGGAAGCGGCACAATCTGTTGAAAAATTTTCTCGATGTAACCTTCACCGCTGCCGACTTTGATTATTTCAAGGACTTGCGCCGATAAAATTGTCCGGTCAAAGCAAACCGGATAGGTAACTAAGGGAAAATTTGCGACAGCTTTAATCAGGCGCAGAATTTCGACACTTTCCGCAGGGTCCAGGCGATCGGTATCGTCAATCAGGACGGTGATGCGAGTTTCCGGCAATAACTCGCCGAGCGCCAGCAGATCACCGATGATTTTTTCCTTAAGCGCCTCGGTTGCTTCTGGTGGCTTTTTGAGCCAGTCAGAAAATCGTGAAAGGCACTTCAACCCGAAAGCCGCAAATTTCCCGTAGCCAGTTGGATCAAAGGTAGCGAGGCTTGCAGTAGTTGATGCGCCGAATTGGATGTAGGTTGCATATCGCTTTATTCGAAGCACTAACCGGTCAAGGCGTGTTTTGACCGAATTCCTTTAGTGACAGGGGTAAACTTGAGCCCGTAGCTCTCCAACTTTATTCAAAAGTTCTTCAAAAAAAGCCCGTAGGAGTGACGCTTTGTTCCCGACCAGCCATGGCTCAAACCGGATAACTTTGTGATGGGCGCACGGCTCGAATCGAGAATTTCGGCGACAAAATTGAGAAGAGTAGTTTTCCCGCTTCCCCAGGTTCCTTCTATGCCGATCGCGTATCCGTCCGCGGACACGCGACTGCGTACGACCTCCGCTAAGGCTTTCGCAATTTCTCGAAGCCCGAAAAGGTCCTCGCTAATGGCTCGTTTCGGGGCGTCTCCCAACAAGATGAGGTTCCGTGGCTGATCATGTTGCATCCATCGCTCCCGTAACGTTTACGTGACGACTACCCCGTGGGAGCAAATCCCTCGCGCATCGGTATCTACTACACCGGGTCAACTTCGCGCGACCTGGCAATGGCCGATCATGGCGCAAAGCAAACATCCACACCTGAGACACTACCCTGTATCCGTTCCCTTGGCTTCGACTGGGCTTAGGCGCAAATCCGGAGCGTCACCGAATAGTCTGCGATGCTCGGCCGCGGCATAACGGTCGGTCATCCCGGCGATGTAATCGCAGATGAGCCGTGCATGGCGCGCTTCGCTGGCGTTGGCATTTCCAAGTTTGAGGTGGCCAGTAGCGCCATTGAAAGAAGCCTCAGTTGACCGGAATAAGGCTTTTGTCTGCGTTTTTCTTGAGCTTGAAATAGGCTTCGAGATTGCTCGGCTCCGCGTAATAGTCGACTTCTTTCGCCTTCAGCTCCATCAGCCGTTGCAGGAAGGTTGTTCTATAAAGCGATTCGTTTACATAGACGTCCCCGGAGATCGCCTGCGCAGTCTTCAAATCGTCGAGAAAATTCTGTAGATTATCCAGCTTGCCGGATTTACCTATGTGACTAGCCACGGTTTGGATCGCGTTGTTGAGCTGAATGAAGCAATGCGACATGGCGATATGCCATGTCTTTACAGATAACCGGTCAAGCTCGGGGACTTCGTCGCCCTGCGAGTTGCGGAAGAATTCGTTGTGGCAATCGATCTTGGAAATATCCCGCAAACTGACAGGAACGGAATTGCCGAGCGCACTGTCTACGGCCATGTCGATGCGGCTCAGTAGAGTGGCGTCGCCGACGTTCCATCTCGTCAACAGTTCATCGTAGATTCTCGTAGCTTCCTTTAGCCGGTCGTCGTGTCCTGGCCGCGGCGTGGCGCTTTGCGAGAGTTCGTTGAGCAACCGGAACCCACGGTACCATCGCTCATGCGCAAGCGCGATCGCGTCCGAATGAATCTGTGTCGCGTCCTTGATATTTTCTTCTAGCCGGGCGAGACGCTTGTCGCGCACCCATGTCACAAAGCCGAACGCACCAGAAAGAACGGAACCGAGAACTCCCACGGTCAGCAGTTTCACCATATCCGGTTTGATGGTCTTCCAGAGTCCTTTGTCCTCCTCCGCCATGATAACCTCCGTTTTGCACTACCCTAGTGCACAGATTCCTTGAACCCTATCATAGGAGTGAGATTCTGTTTGGCCGCGATGCGGTTTAGTCTTGTTTGATGATATGTTGAGCGAGGCCTTGCATCATGGCAGCACCGCGGCTTGCGGCCGGTTTGATCATTGAAGACGAAGACGTGACGAGACTGATGGCGATTGCGCGATCGCGAACACAACCAGCGAGCCGGGTCGAACGGGCGCGCATGCTTTTGGCCTATCGAGATGACCCCTCCTTCTTTGGAGTGGGACGGTTGCCCGGTGTGCATCATCAAACCGTACAGCGTTGCATCGGGCGAGCCGCGGCCTTTGGCCCGTTGGCAGCGTTGGACGGCAGTGCCCGGCCCGGCAAGACGGCGGCGATCACAGCCGGGGCCAAAGCATGGCTCGTGCCGCTGGCCTGCCAGAAGGCGAAAGACCTTGGCTATCCGCATGAGCTGTGGACGGCGCGGCTCTTGGCCCGCCATGCGCGCGAATACGGGCCGGCCGCCGGGCACGAATGCCTCGCGGAATTGGTGCAAGGGACTGTATGCAAAATTCCCGGCGCACATGCCATTAAGCCGCACAAGATACGCTACTACCTGGAGCGCCGCGATCCCGAATTCGAAGAGAAGATGACGCACGTTCTCTGCATCTACCGCGAGGCCGGGATTTTGAAAGAGGCCAACGCGAAGGAGCCAAGCGGCGCGGCGGCTATCATTTCTTACGATGAAAAACCCGGCACGCAAGCGATCGGCTTGACGGCGCCGGACATGCCGCCGGAAACCGGCGTTCATGCGGCCTTCGCACGTGATCACGAGTATAAGCGCCATGGCACACTGAGCCTCTTGGCCGGGATTGATCTCGTGAGCGGCAAGGCCCATGCGCTTGTCAAGGAACGACACCGCTCATGCGAGTTCATCGAGTTCTTGACACTCCTTGATTCTGCCTATCCGCCTTCAACCGCGATCAAAATTATCCTCGGCAGCCATTCCGCCCACACTTCGAAGGAAACCAAAGCCTGGCTCATTACCCAACCAGAGGGCCGCTTCGAATTCACCTTCACCCCGAAGCATGGCTCCTGGCTCAATCTCGCCGAAGGCTTCTTCTCCAAGCTGGCGCGCTCCGTGCTCCGGCACATCCGAACCGCTTCCAAACACGAGCTCGCGGAGCGTATCTTGGCCGCCATCGAGGAAATCAACCGGCAGCCCGTCGTCCATACTTGGTCTTGCAAACTGGAAAAAGCTGCTTGATATGATTCAATCTTTGGAAACGCTGTCCTGGTGACCTTCGCGCCGATTTTTGATGAGTTTCTCCTTCAAGCTCGTCAGCGGCCAGTCCTTGATCGGTTCGGGCTCGCGCTACAGCAGTTCCGGGGTTTCGTCAAAAAGCCTGTGATGCTCGGCCGCGGCATAACGGTCGGTCATCCCGGCGATGTAATCGCAGATGAGCCGCGCGCGGCGCGCTTCGTCTGCGCCTGCCTTGGCGGCGGCCTCCGCCCATTCGGCCGGCATCAGATCCGAGGCCATGAAAAACCGGGAAAAAAGATCGCGAACGATCAGGCTTGCTTGATCGCGAATACGGGCAAGGCGTTGGTGCCGGTACATGTTTTTTAACAGAAAGCTCCTAATCGCGTTGTCGGCACTCGCCGCCGCTCCGGCAAACCCGATCAGAGGCGCGCCATGCGCCCGCACGTCCGCGACGCTCGCGACCCCCGCTGCTTCGATCCGCCGCCGGCTCTCGGCGATCGCATCCTCGATAAAAAACGTGATCAGCCGGCGCACGAGCTCGTTAATGGCGCGGACCGGTTCGAGGCCAGGATAAAGCGCCGCGATCTCGCCGCCAATGTCACGGAGAAAATCGACCTCGCCAAGTTGCGCAAAATCGATGAGGCCCGCGCGCAAGGCGTCGTCGAGGTCATGCGCGTTATAGGCGATGCCGTCGGCGAGTGCCGCGGCCTGTGCCTCGGCGCTAGCGAAATGCGCAAGCTCGAGATTATGAACCGCATTATATTCAAGGATCGCCGCCGGAAGTCCGCGTTTCGCATAACGCGCGGTCACCTTGCGATCGGCTTGCAAAAGCGGGCCGTTATGCTTTACGAGCCCTTCCAGTGTCTCCCAAGTCAGATTGAGTCCATCGAAGGCCGCGTAGCGGCGTTCGAGCTTGGTGACAATTCGCAGCGCCTGGGCGTTATGATCGAAGCCGCCGTAAGGAGCCATGAGTTCGTCGAGCACATCCTCGCCAGTGTGGCCAAACGGCGTGTGGCCAAGATCATGGGCAAGCGCAAGCGCTTCGGCGAGATCGTCGTCGAGGCCGAGCGCGCGGGCGAGCGTGCGCGCGATTTGACCGACTTCGAGCGAATGGGTGAGCCTGGTACGGAAATGGTCTCCCTCGTGCGGAACGAAGACCTGCGTCTTGTGGGCGAGCCTCCGGAAGGCCGTGCAATGGATAATGCGGTCGCGATCGCGCTGAAAGACCGAGCGCGATGGCGAATGGGGCTCCGCGATCAACCGTCCGCGGCTTCGTGCCGCATTGGCGGCGTAAGGCGCGCGCGTGGGGAGGACAGCGAAAGCGGGAGAAAAGTGGCAAGCCGGCATGAAAACCTGGATAGAGCCCCTCGACTCCTTGCAGCGGCGGGCCTCAGGACGTATCTTACTTATTTCAAGAGGAGGCAAGCGGCGCGCGTGCCGTTTGGTCCAAGCGCCCCTTCGAGGTCGTCAAAATGAGCGAAACAACAGCAGAAGCCCCCGTTGAACTCACCGAAGACGCCGCGCGGCGGATCGCGGAGATTTTGAAGAGTGAGCCGGCGGGCTCGTTTCTGCGCATAGGCGTCGACGGCGGCGGATGCTCGGGGTTTACCTATACCTACAATATTTCGGGGGAACACTCTTCCGGCGATCTCGTGATCGAGCGCGATGGCGCGACGGTCGCGATCGATCCTGTCTCGCTAGATTTGCTGCGCGGTTCAAAGATCGATTTTATCGACGATCTGATGGGCCGGATGTTCAAAATCGTCAATCCGGCAGCGACGGCGTCCTGTGGCTGCGGATCGAGTTTCGCCATCTAGCCCTCTACGCGCCCTTCGCCAATGGCCGGAAAGCTCCTCTATCAGCGCAAGGGCGCCGCAATGGCCGGGTCATCGATCCAAATCATGTGGCGATAATGAACACGATGATGCAGGAAACGCTCTTAACGGGCACGGCGCGCAAGGCCGCGCTGCCGGGCTGGCAGGCGGCAGGAAAAACCGGCACGAGCCAGGATTGGCGCGACGCGTGGTTCATCGGCTACACAAGCCATCTCGTCGCCGGTGTCTGGCTCGGCAATGATGATAATTCGCCGACGAAGAAAGCCTCCGGCGGCAACCTTCCGGTGGAAATCTGGTCGCACTTCATGCGGGCCGCGCATCAAAACGTGCCGCCGCAGCCGCTCCCCGGCGGGATTTGGCACGATTACAGTTCTGGTAGCGTGCCGATGGCGGAAAACAATAGTTGGCCCTTGCCGCCTGGCTTGTTCGGCGCGCCGTCCGCCAGCCCAACGCGGCAAGTTGCGGCGCCCCCCGCTCTAATCCACGGCGGCGCCACGAGCGGCGCGCCTGTGCTTTCCGGCGGATATTCCTAACCCACGGGTTTCTGGACAAAGGCGGGGGACTCAATCCCGACAGCAAAACTTTTTCGATACGCTATTCGGTGGTTGACATAGTTCAGGCACAAGACTAGGCCTAGGCATAATGCGTCGACGCAATCCGCTCCCGTCCTCGTCCAGCGGGTAATCATCCCATTGTAGAATACCTTCACTTCGTATAAAGATTTAGAATACAAATCTGGGAGGGTAATATGCTTAAAGGATATGTTGTTATTATGTCAGCTGGCCTGCTTATGCTTATGACACCACTAAAAGCCGATGATAATATTTGCGACGCTGTTTTGACCTCTAAAGCTTTTAACACGTATAATTCAAACTATCAAGAACACATTAGCGACACGGTAGCTGATTTAATTTGCACGCTTCATATTACAAGCCGCCAGGAACTAAATAATCAAAAAGGTAATCTTCAAAGTGGCGGTACATATGGCGCCATTAGCGGCTTTTTTGATGCAGCCTACGCAAGCGACAGTAGTTCTGCCGAATAGACTTACGATAAATTATGCAATAAGCATGATAGAGCCTTTATAAAAAGCGTGGTTAGTTCACAACAACCACAGATTACCAGTAACAATGTTAATGCGTGGGAAAAATGCGTGGAAGGTAGACGAGGATTATTTTCGGCGCTGCACGCTTCGGCAGACAACAAAACATACACAGTTACGATACACTATATAAAGCCGGAAGTCGCTCCTGTAAAATTGGCGCTCAAAGGCATTGACACCAGATACGGATTTTCCTGCTCGGTAAACGGTAAGAACATTTCCGATTTTGTTCCTGAGGATAACGGATTGTTGGCGAAGTTCGGCGTGACATGTGTGCGTGCGTCCGATAGCACGAACAATACAATAGCGATCAACACCAATGTTGATTTGGTTGGCCCATTCGATGTGCCAAGTAAGGCTTTTAAAGATTTGTCCGCAAGAGTTGATGCGTTAGAAGCAGCCATACCAGCTGCAGAGAATCGCATTATGTCTAAAGTTCAACAGTTTTTGCCATTTGCGTATACAGCCAGCGGTTGTGCAATCGGACGTGAACTTGGAGTTCTCTTTGCAGTGCACGACAGTAACATTACTCCTCCGCCCGCCCCTATGCCGTTCAATCTCTCCGGCACAAATGCCGCTGGATTAGTGAACCATGAATGGGCGCAACTACATGTGTGCGCCTGGTGATGGGTTAGCAACACATCCGAATATGTCCAAAATTCAAAACTTTTCCACAAAGCGTAGCTCACCGATTTTCAAGCGTATTCTTATGCAGAATTCCGGTGCAAAAACATTCCGTGATTGACAGCCATCCCAGTGTCAAATGCTGGTGGCGGACGAGGCCAAGCGGTGGCGTGGACATCTCGTGTGACATTTTCGGTTCCGTCAGCGAACTTACATCGAGGAGGCTCTTCGGCAACGGGCTGGCGATCGACGCGCCACGCCCGCTACTTCGGATCGTCGCCCAGCACCGCGATCCGGATCATGTTGGTCGCGCCAGGCGTGCCAAACGGGACGCCCGCAACGATAATGATGCGGTCTTGCGCTTTTGCAAAGCCTTCGCGTCCGGCCAATTTGCAGGCGCGCTTCACCATGTCGTCGACGTCATGGGCGTCATTGGTGATGACCGCATGGACCCCCCAAACGAGAGCGAGACGGCCGGCCGTCTCCCGGTTTGGCGTGAGAGCTAGAACCGGCGCTTCAGGGCGTTCCCGGGCGATGCGAAACGCGGTTGTGCCGGAAGACGTCCAGGCGGCAATTGCCTTCAGATCCAGCGTTTCGGCAAAATTTCGCGCGGCGACGGCGATCGCGATCGCATCGGCATTGGTCGCTTCGGGAGGAGCGCGCTGCGCATTGATGATACTGCGATAATAAGCATCGCGCTCGACCTCCTCCGCGATTTTGTTCATGGTCGCGACGGCTTCAACCGGATATGAACCCGCCGCGCTTTCGGCGGAAAGCATGATGGCATCGGCGCCTTCGAAGACCGCGGTCGCGACATCCGAAACCTCCGCGCGTGTAGGCACGGGCGCGCGGATCATCGATTCGAGCATTTGCGTTGCGACAACGACAGGCTTGCCGGACAGGCGCGCCCTGCGATTAATCCGCTTTTGCAAACCCGGAACTTTTTCGAGCGGCATTTCGACTCCGAGGTCGCCGCGCGCGACCATTAATGCGTCGGAAATCTCCACGATCTCGTCAAGCCGCGAGATGGCCTGCGGTTTTTCCAGCTTCGCCATCACCAGCGCGCGGCCCAAGGTCAGCTTCTTGACCTCGGCGACATCTTCCGGCCGCCGCACGAAGGAAACAGCGACCCAATCTATGCCCGCGTCGAGCCCGGCTTCAAGGTCGGCCCGGTCCTTTCCGGTGATCGACGAAACTGGGATTTCGGTGTCCGGCAGACTGACGCCCTTGCGGTTCGATAGCTCCCCCGCGACATCGACGATGGCAACGGCGCGCATGGCGCTGGTCTCGGCGACATGTAGCCGTACTTTGCCATCGTTGATGAGGATGGTGTGACCTGACTTCAAGCTGCGCAAAATTTCGGGATGCGGAAGCGCCACCCGGTTTTGATCCCCCGGCGCCGGATCCAAGTCGAAAACGAATTTGGCGTCCTTGACGAGTTGGACCGCCCGGTTCCTGAAGGTGCCGATGCGCGGCTTGGGACCTTGGAGATCGAGAAGAATGCCAATCGGGCGTCCGCATTCTTCCTGGAGCGCCCTGATCATTCCGGCCTGCCCGCGCATCTGATCATGCGTGGCATGGCTCATATTGATGCGAAAGAGATCGGCGCCCGCATGAAATAACTCTGATATCGTTGCTGGATTTGCGGACGCCGGTCCAAGCGTTGCAACGATCTTGCACCGGCGCAGCCGCATGTCAGCCTCGTCAGGTTAGTTGATTAGGGAATTGGCTGGCCTTGCGTCGAATCGGTCAATTGCACGGTCCAGTTCTTGGCTTCCTTGCCCGTATCGACTTCGAAAAAGCCGGTTCTGTCGAAACCGCGCACGAAGCAATCTTCTCGCCCAATGATGCGGAATTCGTGGTCGCGGGTGCACATGAAAGCCTTGCCCTTCCATTCGCCGCCATGCTCGTCCATCGCGTAGACATAGTAGTACTCGGCCGCCAAAGCCCCCCGCACCAATGTCTCGCAACCGCTTGGCTTTCAAATTCCACCAGCCCTCGCTAACCCACGTCTCGCCATCGGTATAGGCAAGCGAAACACTCACCCGGCTGGCGGAATTGTTGCAGAGACGAAAATCCGCGCGCACCGGAGCAATTGAACCGGCCAAGACGGAGATCGCCATCGCCGCAAGAATAATCGCTCGTTTCATCGGCGTTAAGACTGCTGCCGTTACCCTGTTTGGCTCAGGGCCGCCCGACCGGCGGCAACAAACGAATGGAGCGCGGTCCCGTGTGTCTGTCTCCCTAGAGCATGATCCTTGCCAGGGGAAGGCGATTTCGCGACGGCGGCTAACCAAAGACAGCTAATCTGCAAGCCGCGCCGCGGACAGCGCCCGATTCGAACTCGCGCGCCGATCCTGACATCGCGGCGACCGGCGAGGTGGCGGGAGCGCGCGTTCCGGACATTTGTTTTCGGGTTGATCGCCGCCCGCGAATAGGGCATAGGTCGCTGCTCCGTCTCCAACCGGCTCCGAGGGCCGGTTGTTTTTTGGGAATCCTCCGATGAAAGTCCGCAACTCGTTGAAATCCCTGCGCTCACGCCACCGCGCCAACCAGCTGGTGCGGCGCAAGGGCAGAGTGTACATCATCAACAGGACGCAAAAACGTTATAAGGCGCGGCAGGGTTGACCCCGGTCGCGGCCACGCGCGGCCCGACGTTTACAGGTTGAAGCTTATGCGAGCATATCTCCTCTGTGCCGCAAGCTTGGCTGCCGCGATTGCAGGCGATTTTGTCCCGGCCCAAGCCCACGCCGAAGGTCGTGGCGATTCACATGGCCGGGGGGGCGAAATCATCGGCGATGGTGCGCCAAATTTGCCGCCAGGACCCCCCAGCATGCCGGCGCAGGCACAAGCGAAAACACCAAAATCCGGGGTTGCCGAGGCTAAGCAGCTAAAACAAGCCCTGGCGCCGAAGCCCGCGCCGGAGGCCCTGCGCAAGCAAACGCTCGATGATCTGTTTGACCGTCTGCACAACGCCGGCGACCCCGGGGACGCACAGCGTATCGCCGCATCCATTGAGCAGGTCTGGCTCCAATCCGATTCGGACACCGCGAATCTGCTCATGCAACGGGCAATTGTTTCCAATCAGGCGCGGCAATATCCGCTGGCGCTTTCACTTTTCGACAAGCTTGTCGCGTTGGAGCCCGATTGGGCCGAAGCCTGGAATCAGCGCGCGACGACACGGTTTCTTACCGGCGACGCGGAGGGAGCGATGGCCGACATCGATCGAGTCATCAAACTGGAACCGCGCCATTTTGGCGCGCTCGCGGGAATGGGCATGATTTTGCAAGGGGAAGGTCTCGAGAAAAGCGCCTTGGAGATTTTCAAAAAGGCGCTCGGGATTTATCCGCTTGAGCCAAATATTCAAAAACTCGTCGAAAAGCTCACGCTCGACGTCGAAGGCCAGGATATTTAGGGCTCGGACCTCGTTCCGGCTTCTTTTTTTTCCGCATTATCTTTATCACGAAACCGGCCCCATCTTGCACTGATCACGCTGTGAGAGCTTGATCGCTCCGCGTCGCAGCGATCTTGCGATCTATCGCTTTGATTTAACCCATGATCATATCTGAAAAGGCCGCACCTTTCGAAATCGTCCCTTAGCTCGCGTCGGACCAATCGCCGGAAAGTTCGCGGTTCGCTTTACCAAGTTCATCCGTATAGCGGCGCAAAACATGCGCCTCGGTCAAAAGCCCGATGACGTGCCGCTCGTTCTCATTGTCGACGACGGCCAGCGCGTCGATTTCGGTTTGCTCGAAAAAGTGCGCGGCAAGCCTGATGTTCATCTCCGGCAGCAAAAATGCCTCTGGCGAACGCGCCAGCTTGCTGAGCCCGGTTGCGCCCGCATCCGCGTGCAGCCCGGCAAGGTGCACATCGGGAACGAAAGCCATTCCCGCGTAGCCGCCCGATGGGCCGATCAAGGCGACCCATTGGCTAGTGGAACGCGCCGGAAACTCTTCCATAAAGCGGGCGATGGTCATGTCAAACCGTGCCTTCGGAACGTGGGCTCGCATGAGGCGGTTGACCGTCAGATCGCGGACCCAGCCAACGTCCTGGGCACTGCGAATCAATTCGCCGCGCAGATGCAGTCGCCAAGTCGCGAAGGAATAGCCGAATGCGCTTCGCACGATAATCGACACGACACTGGCGACAGCCAGCATCACGAGGCCAAGTGGAAAGTCACCCGTCGTTTCCAACGCCAGAAAACTCATCGCCAGCGGCGCGCCGATGATCGCAACGGCAAGCGCCGCCATCCCGACAAGAGTACAGACGTAAACGTCCGGCGCCAGAGACGGATCGATATATTCGACCCCGAAAAAATAGACCTGGCCGATCATGCCGCCAAGGAACAGGGACGCAAAGAAAAGCCCGCCGCGAAAACCAGTGCCGAGCGAAACCACCGATGCGGCGGCCTTCAATAGAAGCGTCGCGAGGATTACGTCCGACGGACCAGCGTTTGGTTCAAAAAGCTCGAACAGGGCGCCGTGGCCGGAGGCCAGCACATGCGGCGTCACAAGCGCGAGAAGGCCGACGATGATTCCGCCGATCGCGGGTTGAACCGGGCGCGGCAGTGCAATCCGTGCACAGAGCGTCTCGACAAATGCCACGGCCCACATCATGGCGATCCCGAATATTGCGCAACCGATCCCAAGCAGAAGCAGAAGTCCCATGTCGGCTTGGGAAAGGGCCGAGTTGAACGTCATTGAACTCATGAATTCGCCGCTTGCGCCAAACGCCTTGGAAACGAGAACCCCGCAGACTGCCGCTGCGCCGACCGGGGCAAGAACGAATGGCGTATAAGTCCCCAATATGAGTTCGAACGCATAGAACGCGCCGGTCAGGGGCGCGCCAAATGCCGCGCCAATGGCGCCCGCAGAACCACAGGCGACAAGCGTGCGCATGTCGCTGCGCCGCAGCCGGAAGGCCTTGCCAAGCCATGATGCAAACCCCGAACCCATTTGGGTATAGGCCGCCTCCAAGCCGACCGATGCGCCAAAACCGTTCGAAACCACCGTTTGCGCGGCAATGACCGCGCTATCCTTGAGCGACATCCGGCCGCCTTGCAGCGCATTGGCCTCGATCGGATCGACCGGCCAGGCAGGGCATCCACCCGCGAACATAAATTCCGGAAATTCCGAGAACGAGACCGCCCGCGAGCGGAACTAGCGCCTGGCCTGGCATATCGAGCGAAACGAGGCTGCTCAAATGCCTATGCCCGAAGAGCCAGTAGTGCAGGAAGTCCGCGCAAGCGAGGAGCGCGGCCACGCAAAGACCCGCGATGACGCCGATGGCAACCGCGAGACCAATGAGCCCCACTTCGTTGCGCCGGACGAGCCTGCGCACATACAAGGGAATGTGGAAAAAAAACTCAAATTTCGAAATCACGCACTCCCTCGGGCTGCAAGGCGACTGTCATTCCGATTCATATCCTATTTCGAGCAAGGGCGCATTTTGCGGGAATGCTGGCGCAATCAGGCGGACGCGGGTAAGCATTGCATGCGCGCGGGCACACCGCTATAAGCGCCCTGCGCCCCTTCCGGCACCCCTGGAGGCGCGGGCGCGCCTACGTTAGCATCGCAATCTCAAGGACACCCAAATGGCCGGGATGAAAACCCTGAATGCCATGGCGCGCGACGGGACAGGCAAGGGGGCCGCCCGCGGCGTACGCCGTCAAGGCCGTATTCCAGGCGTGATCTACGGGGGCGGCGATGCCGCCGCGCCAGTCTCGCTCGACTATCGCGAATTGAACAAGTTAATCTACGCAGGGCATTTCCTCACCACGATCTTCGAGCTCGATATGGACGGCGCAAAGCAGCGGGTCATCCCGCGCGATTATCAGCTCGATCCCGTCAAGGATCAGCCGCTTCATGTCGATTTCCTCCGCCTGAAACCGGGGGCGAGCCTGCGTGTCGAGGTGCCCGTGCATTTCATCAATCAGGATATCTGCCCCGGCCTCAAGAAGGGCGGCAGTTTGAACATCGTGCGTCACGCGATCGCCGTGCGGGTTCCGGCGGATGCCATTCCCAAGTCGGTCGTCGCCGATCTCGCGTCTTTGCAAATCAACGACTCGGTGCATATTGACGCAATTTTTTTGCCGGAAGGTTGCAAACTGACCCAGCGCGAACGCGATTTCACGATCGCGACGATCGCGCCTCCGCTCGTTGCCGCGGAAGAGGCAGCGGCCGCGGCCCCAGCAGCGGCAACCGCCACGGCCGCCGCCGCGCCGGCGCCGGACGCCAAGGGGAAGACCGCCGAGCCGCCTGCCGCTGCGCCGGTCGCTGCCCCGGCCAAAGCCCCGCCAAAAGGCAAGAAATAGCGTCACGCGTTGGGCGCAAAATTCCGCGTCCAAACCAGACAGCTTTGAGCGGGCGCCATGCTTCTCTTCGCTGGTCTCGGCAATATGGGAAAGGCCTTTGCCGGCCATCGCCACAACGCGGGCTTCATGGCTCTCGACGCGATCGCGCGCGACTACCATGCGCCGGCGTTCCGCGCGCGCTTTCAGGGCCTCGTAGCCGAGATTATGCTCGAAGGCGAGCGCGTGATTCTGCTCAAGCCGCAAACCTACATGAATGAATCCGGCCGTTCCGCCGGCGAGGCGGCGCGCTACTATCAAATCGATCCGTCTCGCATCGTCGTCTTTCACGACGAGCTCGATCTGCCGCCGGGCAAGGTGAGGGTCAAGACCGGCGGCGGCAATGCCGGCCATAATGGCCTTCGATCCCTGACCGGACATCTCGGCAACGAGTACCGGCGCGTGCGGATCGGCATCGGCCATCCCGGCGACAAGGCGCTGGTGCATAATTATGTGCTTAGCGATTTCGCCAAGGCGGAGGTCCCTTGGGTCGAGGCTTTGTGCAACGCGATTGCGGCCCATGCCGGACTTTTGGCCAAGGGCGAGGACGAAGCATTTCAATGCAAGATTCACGTGAGCATGGAAACCGCTGGGTTTGGCAAGGCGGCGCCGAGCTAGGCTAATCGCTCGGAGCACCTTTGCCCGGCTCCATGGGCATGATTTTCAACGACGTGATCCGGTTGCGCGTTTTGCGCAGCACTTCGAAGCGGAAATTGTGGAATGCAAACACCTGGCCCGGCTCCGGGATAGCGCGCGCCTCATTGATGACGAGACCGGCGATCGTGGTGGCTTCCTCGTCCGGCAGATCCCACGCCATGGCCCGATTGAGATCGCGGATCGGCACGGAGCCTTCAACGATAACGGAACCGCCGGACATCAAGCGCACGCCTTGAACGATAAGATCATGCTCGTCGGCGATGTCGCCGACGATTTCCTCGAGAATGTCCTCTAACGTGACAAGACCCATGACCACGCCATATTCATCGACCACGAGGGCAAAATGGGTTTTGCGTTTCAGGAACGCCTGGAGCTGATCCTGAACCGGGGTGGTTTCCGGCACGAACCAAGGTTCGAGCGCGATGCTTTCGACTTTGAAATCCCTGACCTCGCCGCCGGCCGCGTCGAGCGCGCGCAAAAGATCCTTGGCGTGCAGCACGCCGACGATATTTTCCGGCTGGCCGCGCCAAAGCGGCAGTCGCGAATAAGGCGCGGTGACCACCTCGCCAATCAAATCTTGCGAGGGCAAATCGGCGTTAAGGGCGAGCATTTTGGTGCGATGAACCATAACGTCCGATACTTCGAGATCGCGAAGATCGAGCAGACCGCCGAACATGTCGCGGTCGGAACGTCCAACGCCGCCCTCCCTGTGCAGAAGATCTACCGCGCTCTTAAGTTCTTCATGCCCCGACAGAATCGATTGCCGCCTGCTCGTATCGACGCCGGCCACTTTCAAAAATCCGCGCACCAGCACTTCAATGCCGATGAGGACAGGCCCGAAGATGGCGACGAAAACCGATATTACGCGAGCGACGAGAAGCGACGTGCGGTCTGGGTGATTGATCGCCACGGTTTTCGGCATCACTTCGGCGAAAACAAGCAGAAGCACGGTCATGAGCCCGGTCGCGTAGAGCGCGCCGCGCTCGCCCGCGAGAGCGACGAGGATGCTGGTCGTAAACGCCGATGCGCCTGTGGTGACGAGCGTGTTGCCGAGAAGCGTCGTGCCAATCAGCCGCGCCCGGCTCGCCAGAAGCCGGTTGACCAGAGCCGCGCGCCGGTCGCCGTTTTTCTCCAAGGCATGCATGCGCGCGCGGGAGGCGGCGGTCAGCGCTGTTTCCGAAGCCGAGAAAAACGCCGATAGCGCTACGCACAAGAGGATGGTTGCGATCGCGAGCCAAATATCGACCGGTAAAACGCCGGCACCCGCGCCGTTCATGACGTTAATGTCCTGTATTCAGTTCATCTTGAAGAAAGCCGCGGATCTCCGTGGCTTCGACCGTCTTGGCTATGAAGCAATCGCCGATTGCCCTTGCAAGGATAAAGGTGAGGCCGCCATGCTCGACCTTTTTGTCTTGATACATGGCTTCGAGGATCGCTTCGGGGCCTGCGTTCCAGCCAGGGATGCAGTCCATGCGTACAGGCAGGCCAACCTCTTGCAGATGCGCTTCGACCCTTGCTCGGTCCTCCAAGCGGCAAAATCCGCGGCGGGCAGAGAAGCGGAACGCGCAAGCCATGCCAATCGCGATCGCCTCGCCATGCACAAGCCTTGCGCTATCATAGGAGGTGAGGCGCTCGAGCGCATGGCCAAAGGTATGGCCGAGATTGAGCAGCGCCCGTTCGCCCTCCTCATACTCGTCGCGCGCGACAATCCCCGCCTTGGCCTTGCAGCTCGTCGCAATCGCATGAACGCGCGAGGCTCCCCCCGCGAAGACCGCACGCCAATTGGCTTCCAGCCAGGTGTAGAATACGGCGTCGCCAATGAGGCCATACTTGACAATTTCGGCATAGCCAGCGCGAAATTCCCGCGCAGGCAATGTTGCGAGCGTATCGGTGTCCGCGATAACGAGCGAAGGCTGATGGAAGGCGCCGATCAAATTCTTGCCAAGCGGGGAGTTGATCCCCGTCTTGCCGCCCACCGACGAATCGACCGCCGCCAAAAGCGTTGTCGGCACCTGAATGATGCGCATCCCGCGCCGGACCGTTGCCGCGGCAAAACCGGCAAGATCGCCGATGACGCCGCCGCCAAGCGCGACAATCACATCGCCGCGTTCGAGTTCTCGCGCCGATCAGCGCATTAGATACCTTTGCATACACATCGAAGGATTTCGAGCCTTCGCCGGGAGCGACAATCACCTTTGAATGGCGAATAGAAGCCTGGTCGAGGGAGCGTTCGAGGGAAGGCAAATGAAGTTTGGCGACATTTTCGTCGGTGACGATGGCGCAAGCCGCGCGAGGTGCAAGCCGGCCAATGAGGTTTCCGGCATCCGCGAGGAGCCCAGCGCCAATCAAAATCGCATAGGTCCGCTCTCCCAGCTCCACGCTGATTTGCGCCTGGTGCGAAAAGGGTTGCGGGCCGGCGCCCTGTTGCTGATTGGGAACGGTAATGCTTTGTGGCCTTGCTGGCGGGGTTAAGCCGGGCGAAGATCGCAAAAAACACTCGATCCCCGCAATAGCCTCCTCGGCCGCCTGTTCATGCGGCCCGTCTCGCGCAACGACGGTAACGTTTGCCAGGGCGTAGACCGGATAACGCTGTTCCAAAAGCGTCCGCAGGGTTTGCTCGGGGTCGCCGCCTTGCAGAAGCGGACGATGCGAGCGTTTGCGCACACGGCGCCAGAGCACGTCATGATCCGCTTTAAGCCAAACCGATATTCCAGACAAGGCGATCTTGGCCCTCGTCTCCTCGTTCATGAAGGCGCCGCCGCCACTCGCAAGCACACGCGGGCCGCCGCGCAACAGACGCGCCATGACGCGGCGCTCTCCGTCGCGGAAATAGTCCTCGCCGTGCCGCGCGAAAATCTCCGTGATCGACATGCCCGCCGCGGCTTCGATCTCCTCATCGGCATCGGCGAATTCGAGGCCAAGCTCCTGCGCGAGACGCCGGCCGGTCGAGGTCTTGCCCGATCCCATGAGTCCGATGAGGACAATCGAGCGCCGCCCGAGCGCCGCCACGAGCGAGGTCACGCGCAGGTTACGCGCGCGGTCCGTCTCTGTCAGGGCTCCAGATGCGATGCCGCTGCTCATCCCCTAAGTGTAGCATGTGGATGAGCCCGATTTAAACGGGACTTTTGGGCCTCTTCTTTCAAGTCCGGGCGCGCCCCGCTGGCATTCAGGGCGGCAGGAAACTCGCCCCTCGCAAACCATTGTTCTTGCGCGTGTTTCAGGAATAAGAAGGCGCCGTGCCGGGTGACCAGCGGCGGGGACGTGCCACGCCGTTCGCGCGAGGTTGCATGAATTCCGGCCTTGCCCATCGTTGACGACACAGGACGATGGCAAAAAGTACCTGCAAGAGTGTTTCCGGTTTCAAAGCCAATCTTAGAGTTCCTTCCGCGTTAGCTGCATCCCGGTCGATGTGCTAAAATTGCAACGGTGCGGCGGATAGTGTTCCTCCGCACAGAAAACCGGCTCCGCTTTGCTAGCTTCGGCCGCTGTTTTCGGCTAGGTGTAGACGAAGGTTTTGCAGGGGAAATTCATGTTGGGTGTGCGCTGCGGCTTGATCTCCTTGTTCACCCTCGCCTTGCTGGGGGGAGGCGGTTGCTCGTTCTTTCCAGTCTCCGGACCGACTTCGTTGGCTATTGACAGTGAAACCTCTCCGACCGTCCCCTACGCCTTGATCAAGCTTACCCCCGAGACCATCGACATTCTCGCGGCCCATGAACCCAAAGGACTCGCGGGTACGTTCACGGACCGGCGCCCGCCGGCCAACATCACCTTCGGCATCGGCGACGTTGTATCCATCACGGTTTTCGAAGCTGCGGCGGGCGGCTTGTTCATCCCGCTGGAAGCGGGTGTGCGCCCAGGCAATTACGTGAACCTTCCGGACCAAATGGTCGACAACAACGGCAACATCACCATGCCGTTCGCCGGACTAATCAAGGCTGCCGGCCGCACCAACGTTCAGGTTCAAAACGATATCGTAGACAAGATCAAGAACCGTGCGATCGAACCTCAAGTCGTCGTGACCTTGGCCCAGCAGCGGACCTCCCTGATCAGCGTGGTCGGCGCGGTGAACACGCCGCTTCGCTTCGCGGTTCCAGCCTCGGGCGCGGGAGACCGCGTTCTCGACGCCATCACCCGCGCGGGCGGCATCTCCGGACCAGGCTATGGGAGCTGGGTCATGCTCGAGCGGGGCGGACGCCGCGCCACCGTGCCTTTCGAAAATCTCGTGATGAATGCAAGCAATAACATCTATGTATTGCCCGGCGACCGGATCTATGTCTATCAGGAGCAGCAGAAATTCATGGCTTTCGGGGCCTATAGTCTCAATACCAATGGCACTAACCAAGGCCAGATCACTTTTGACGCTTGGCGGCTCAACCTCGCCGAGGCCGTGGCTAAGGCCGGGGGATTGGCCGATATCCAAGCAAATCCGGGCGCGGTGTACCTTTACCGTCAGGAGCCCCGCGAAGTAGCCCAGCTTCTCGGCGCCGACATGGAGCGGTTCGGCGGACCTCTCGTTCCGGTCATTTTCTCGGTCAGCTTCCGCGATCCCGGCGGCTATTTCCTAGCCACGAGGTTTCAGATGCGCAACGACGACATCATCTTCGTGGCCAACGCGCAATCCGTCGATGTCGCGAAGTTCTTGACGTTCGTGAGTCAGGTGATGACGGCGGCAATCGGCACGGAAACGGCCATTCAGGGCGTTCCAATCACGACCGACGCTATTCATAACCATACGTTGCCGGGGGCGGTTGTTGCGGCGCCGTGAGCGCGCTGTAGCCGCACGGTTCGACAAGCGGCACGGCGCGGGTCGTGCGATGAAGCGGCGAGTTGATTTTCGGGAAATCATTCCGCCGCCTATCACCACAAGCGCTATGAAGGCGCTGTTTAGACGAGCCAGTACGCCAAGAGAACGCAAGGCTTGACAGAAGCGAGCGCCGAATTACCGGCCTTAACATTGCCGGACAGTCCCGAGCCCTTGCCGGCAAAATGACAGTTTCGAGACGCATTCTTGCAAGAGCCGGGTTCCTGCCCGGCTTTTTCCTGCTTATATGGCCCATGAACTCAGCCGTGTTTGCCGCCCCTCGCTTCCGCGCCCGCCGGATGCGGCGACTTTGTTCCGGCCCGGCACGTCACCTGGAGGGCAAGCTTGACCGCTAAATTCCTTCCGCGAGCGTCCTATGCGCTCACCCGCCGCTCGGCACTGCATCTTGGCTTCGCAGGCTTCGTCTTGCCGCGCTTTTTCCCGACCGCTGCCCAGGCGGCTGCGCAGGAGACCGAGACCCACGGCCTCTCCATCTTCGGCGATCTCGCCCTGCCGGCAGGCTTTGGCCATTTTCCTTATGTAAATCCCGACGCCCCGAAGGGCGGCGAGATCGTCCTTCAGGTCAGCTCGACCTCTGGAAACCAGAATTTCACCACCTTCAATACGCTGAATACCTATATCTTGAAGGGCGACGGCGCCGCCGGAATGGGGCTCATTTTCAATTCGCTGATGAGCGGAAGCGGCGACGAGCCGGATTCGCTCTATGGTCTCGTCGCGCGCGCCGTACGGATTTCGGCCGACAAGACAATTTACCGCTTTCTTCTGCGCAAGGAGGCAAGGTTCCATGACGGCTCGCCCTTGACCGCGCGCGATGTCGCGTTTTCCCTAAATATTTTGAAAACCAAGGGCCACCCGTCGATCCGCCAATCGTTGCGCGATCTTGAAGCCGCCGAGGCCGAGACCGACGATGTTGTCATGGTGCGCCTGAAGCCGAGGCACAGCCGGGAAGCGGCATTGATCGTCGCCGGGCAACCTATCTTTTCCGCGGTCTATTACGCGGGCCACCCGTTCGACGAGACGACGTTCGAGCCGCCGCTCGGGTCGAGCGCCTACAAGGTCGGCCCCTTCGATGCCGGGCATTACATCGCTTTCGAACGTGTCCCGGACTATTGGGGCAAGGATCTTGCGGTCAATATTGGCCAGGCGAATTTCGACCGTGTCCGGTTCGAATATTTCGGCGACCGCAAAGTCGCTTTCGAGGCTTTTAAAGCGGGCGTCTTCACCTTTCGCGAGGAATTCACCTCGGCGGTGTGGGCAACCGGTTATGATTTCGCCGCCGTCAAGGATGGAAGAATCATACGCGCGACACTGCCCGACGAATCGCCGCTGGGGACGCAGGGCTGGTTCTTGAACATCCGGCGCGGCAAGTTCAAGGATGTGAGGATCAGACAGGCAATCGGTCTCGCCTTCGATTTCGAATGGACCAATGCCAATATCATGTATGGCGTCTATTCGCGCACCTATTCGTTTTTTCAGAACTCACCGATGGCCGCGCAGGGCAGCCCGGCGCCGGAAGAAGTTGCGCTGCTCGAACCGTTCCGGGGCGATCTCGATCCCGCCGTGTTCGGCGAAGTCTATGTCCCGCCGGTATCGGATGGCTCCGGCCAGGATCGCGAGCTGTTGCGCCGCGCCGCCACGCTCTTTTCCGATGCCGGGTGCAAGCGGGCCGGCACGCTCTTGATGTTGCCCGACGGCAAGCCTTTCGAGATCGAGTTTCTGGATTTCGACAATGCCTTGGAGCCGCATACCGCGCCGTTCATTAAAAACCTGAAGCTGCTTGGGGTTGAAGCCCGCTACCGGGTCGTCGATGCGGCGCAATATAAGCGGCGCCTTGACGATTTCGACTATGATATCGTGACCTCGCGCTTTGGCCTCGGCCTCACGCCCGGAGAAGGCATGCGATCGACATTTGGGTCGGAAGCGGCAAGCCTGCCTGGCTCGCGTAACGTCTCGGGGATCGCCATCGCGGCGGTCGACGCCTTGATCGAGAAGGCGCTGGTGGTCGACACGCGGGAACAACTGACCTTTATCTGCCGCGCGATCGATCGCATTCTGCGCTCCGGTCATTACTGGGTCCCGATGTGGAACAAGCCCAATCATTTCGTCGCCTACTGGGATCTGTTCGGGCGACCCGAGCGCGGACCGAGGTACGACATCGGCGTTGTCTCGACCTGGTGGTACGACGAGGAAAAAGCCAAGCGGATTCATTTCGCCGGCCGCTGAAGGACGTCCGATGATTGCCTATATCGCGCGCCGTCTTTTGTTCATGATTCCGACCCTCTTCGGAATTTTGCTAATTAACTTTGGCATCGTTCAATTCGCGCCGGGGGGGCCTGTCGAACGCATTCTGGCGCAATTGCAAGGGCTCGATACGGGAGCAACCGGGCGTTTTGGCGGCGGCGGCGAAGTTAGCAATGCGGGCGCTAACGACATATCGTCGAAATACCGCGGTGCCCAAGGACTCGACCCGAAATTCATCGCCGAACTCGAAAAGCAATTCGGTTTCGACAAGCCGGCCTATGAGCGTTTTCTCCTGATGCTCAAGAACTACGCGACGTTTGATTTTGGGCGTTCCTACTTTCGCGACGTGCCGGTGTTGCAACTCATCAAGGAAAAGCTTCCGGTTTCGATCTCGCTCGGTCTTTGGATGACGCTGCTTTCCTATGCGATCTCGATTCCCTTAGGAATTAAGAAGGCGGTCAGCGACGGCTCCCGCTTTGACGTTTGGTCCTCGGCCGTCGTCATCACCGGCTATGCGATCCCAAGTTTTCTCTTCGCTATACTGCTTATCGTTCTTTTTTGCGGCGGCTCGTTCTGGCAGATTTTTCCGCTTCGCGGCCTGACCTCCGAGAACTGGCCAGAGCTATCTACTGCCGGCAAGATCACCGATTATTTATGGCACATTACTTTGCCGGTGGTGTCGATGACGCTTGGCGCCTTCGCGACCTCGACGTTTCTCACCAAGAACTCGTTCCTCGACGAGATAGCCAAGCAATATGTGCAGACGGCGCGGATGAAAGGCTTGAGCGAGCGCCGCGTGCTCTATGGTCATGTCTTTCGCAACGCCATGATGATCGTCGTCTCCGGTTTTCCCGGCGCCTTTATCGCCGCCTTCTTCGGCGGTTCTCTCCTCATCGAAACGATTTTTTCGCTCGACGGGCTTGGTCTGCTTTCATTCGAATCGATCGTCAATCGCGATTATCCGGTCGTATTCGCCAATCTCTATATTTTCGCGCTGCTCGGACTTTTCGTGAACCTTCTTTCCGACTTGACATACATGTGGATCGATCCGCGCGTCGATTTCGAGACGAGGGAGGTTTAGGCTGTGCGGGCCTCCTTAGGGGGCGGCGTCGCCGCAAAGTCTGCCCTGACGGCCGGCCAGAAGCCGCGGCGATTTCGCCTAAGTCCGATCAACCGGCGCCGTCTCGAAAATTTCAAAGCCAACAAACGGGGTTATTGGTCTTTCTGGATTTTTCTGTTCTTCTTCGTCCTGTCGCTTTTTTCGGAATTCATCGCCAATGATAGGCCGCTGCTCGTCGCCTACAAAGGCGAGATATTGTTGCCGATCCTGCATGATTATCCGGAAGAGAAGTTTGGCGGCTTTCTCGCGCAAACCGACTATCGCGACGCGGTGATCGCCAAGGAGATCGATGAGCATGGCTTTATGATATGGCCGCCGGTCCGCTATTCCTACAAAACCATCAACCGCCAATTGCCAGTGCCGGCACCTTCGCCGCCGACCTGGATACTGAGCGAAGCGCAATGCCGCGCCGCCGCGAAACGCTTCGACAAGACAAAGCTCAATGGCGATTGCAGCGATATTGAATGGAACTGGCTCGGAACCGACGACCAGGGCCGCGATGTCCTTGCCCGATTGCTCTATGGCGTCCGCCTCTCGCTCTTGTTCGGCCTGACCCTGGCGGGGATTTCCTCGGTCGTGGGGATCGCGGCCGGCGCGGTGCAAGGCTACTTCGGCGGCTGGATCGATCTCATTTTTCAGCGATTCATTGAGATATGGTCGTCGCTCCCTGAGCTCTATCTCTTGATCATCGTTTCTTCGATCATCACGCCGGGCTTCTTCGTACTTCTCGGCATTCTTCTGTTGTTTTCCTGGGTGAGGCTCGTTCATCTCGTGCGCGCGGAATTTTTGCGCGCCCGGAATTTCGAATATGTCAATGCGGCGCGAGCGCTCGGGCTCTCCAATGGAGCGATCATCGTCAAACACGTTTTGCCAAACGCGATGGTCGCGACACTGACGTTTCTTCCATTCGTCCTCAACAGCTCGATCACGTCGCTGACGGCGCTCGATTTTTTAGGCTTTGGCTTGCCGCCGGGGTCGCCATCGCTGGGCGAACTCTTGTTGCAAGGAAAGTCGAATTTGGCCGCACCCTGGCTCGGCCTCACCGGCTTTCTCGTGATCGCGATCATGCTGTCGCTGCTAGTCTTCATCGGCGAAGCCGTGCGCGACGCTTTCGACCCCAGGAAGACGCTTTTCTAGGGGTGTCGTCCCGTGTGTGCGCCTTGTTGGAACCCTCGTTTCGCCTTGCAGGATAGTATTCGTGCCTGAACCCCCTCTCCTCGACGTCCGCGAACTTAGGGTGCTCTTCCGGCAGGGCGGCAACAGGACCCTCGCCGTCGACGGCGTGTCCTTCACGCTGGAGCGAGGGCGCACCCTTGGCCTCGTCGGCGAGTCCGGCTCCGGCAAATCGGTCACCGCTCTCTCGATCGTGCGTCTGCTCGGACGCGCCGCCGTGGTTCAAGGCCAAGTGCTTTTCAAGGGCGAGGATTTGCTCGCCTGCCGCGAGGCGCGGCTGCGTGAGATCAGGGGCGCCCACATCACCATGGTCTTTCAGGAGCCGATGACCTCGCTCAATCCCTTGCATACGATCGAGCGCCAAATAGGCGAAATACTGGAGCTGCATGGCGCAAGGGGAGCCGAGAAGATCAAGGCACGCATCGTCGAGCTTTTGCGGGAAGTCGGCATTCCCGACCCCGGCGAGAGGCTCGGCGCCTTCCCGCATCAGCTCTCCGGCGGCCAGCGCCAGCGGGTGATGATCGCCATGGCGCTCGCCAATAGGCCCGATCTTTTTATCGCCGATGAACCGACGACCGCCCTCGATGTTACGGTGCAGGCCCAGATCCTAGAGCTCTTGAAGGAGCTGCAAACGCGCCATCATATGGCGATGCTTTTCATTACCCACGACCTCGGCATCGTGCGCAAAATCGCCGACGATGTGGCGGTGATGCAGAAAGGCAAAATCGTCGAAACCAACAGAGTGGCCGATCTTTTCGCCGCGCCGCGCCATCCCTACACCAAGGCGCTGATCGCCGCCGAACCGAAAGGCACACCACCGGCGATTGACCTTGCCGCCAAGACCATCCTTGAGGCAAGGGATATCCGAGTCTGGTTTCCGGTCAAGCGCGGGTTTTTCCGTAAAACGATCGGTTTCGTCAAGGCCGTCGATGGCGTGTCGGTCTGCGTGCGCGAAGCCGAGACGGTCGGCGTCGTCGGCGAATCCGGCTCGGGCAAAACCACGCTCGGCCTCGCCCTCCTGCGCCTCATTCGTTGCGAAGGCGCGATCGTCTTTCTGGGAGGCCGCATCGACGGCCTCAAGTTCAAGGCGATGCGGCCGCTGCGGCGCGACATGCAGATCGTGTTTCAGGACCCCTATGGTTCCCTGTCGCCCCGGCTGCCTGTGGCCGACATCGTCGCGGAAGGCCTCGGCGTGCAATATAAAGCCATGCCCTTGGCCCGCCGGCGCGAGATCGTGGCACAAGCGCTCACCGACACCGGCCTCGAGCCGGCCGCGATGGATCGCTATCCGCACGAATTTTCCGGCGGCCAGAGGCAACGGATCGCCATCGCGCGCGCTATCGTTCTGGAACCGAAATTCATCGTCCTCGACGAGCCGACGTCGGCGCTCGACATGTCGGTGCAAGCGCAGATCGTCGATCTTTTGCGCGATTTGCAAAAGCGGCGCGGCCTCGCTTATCTTTTTATCAGTCATGATCTGAAGGTTGTGCGCGCGCTTGCCAGCGAAATCATCGTCATGCGCGACGGCAAAGTCGTCGAGTCTGGCCCGGCGCTAGAACTTCTGGCAAAGCCGCGCAGCGCCTACACGCGGGCGCTTTTCGCGGCGGCCTTCGACATCAAGGCGGAGGCCGGCGCCGTTTTGGGCAAATGAGCCAGAACGCCAGCCCAGCGCGGTCCTCCATGCGGCCGGCGGCGTGGAGAACAAATTTCCCAGAGGCCCGCAGCAGGTTCCATATTGGGGCTTATGCGGCTTCATAATGTTCAAATCTTGTGTATCATACATGGCACAGAATATCATGGCCCGGTGTGAGGACAGACAAAATCTGTCTCCATTACCTAGAATGAAGGACTAAGCATATGTTCGACCTTGGGCTTTGCCAAAAAACCATGACGGAGAAGGGCATAGACGTTTGGGTTGCATACGATTTCCGTGGAAGCAATCCAGTTTTCTGGCACCTTCTTGGTGAGGCCCGCTCGACAACGCGCCGTGCCTTTCTGGTAATTCCGTGCTCGGGTCGTCTCAAGTTGTTTGTCCACGGGGTCGATCGAGATGCGTTCCAGCCATTCTCAGTCGAAAAAACATATTTTCACAATTGGACTGAAATGCATGCGTTGTTGCGCGAAGTTCTTGTAGGGGCAAAACATGTCGCGATGGAATATTCTCCCAATGGAGACATCCCGACGGCATCCTGGGTTGATGCCGGAACCGTCGAGCTTATGCGTGGTTGGGGCTTCGAGATTCTTAGCTCCGCTGATCTCTTTCAGGTAGCGGCCGCATCATGGGATGATTACGCACTTCAATCACATTTGAAAGTCTGTCCGGTTGTCGCTCAGATCAAGGACGAAGCGTTTGCGTTAATCGCAGCACGACTACGCGAAGATAAGCACGTGACAGAATACGATGTACGAAACTTTATCATGAACCGGTTCGAGGAAGAAAAACTTGAGACCGAGGACGCTCCTATCGTTGCAGTCAATGCTAATTCGGGCGACCCTCACTACGAACCTGCCGAATCTGCGAGCGCAACAGTCCGAACGGGGGATTGGGTTCTGATTGATTTGTGGGCACGCTACCCGGGAGAGCGCAATGTGTTTTCTGATATTACCTGGGTAGCTTACGCGGGCGCAGTTGTCCCCCAAGTGAACCGTCGTGTATTTGAGATCGTCCGTGCGGCCCGCGACCTCGCAATCGACTTTTTAAAGCAGGCCTGGAAAGAAAACCGCAGCATCACTGGATACGAGGTCGATGCCGTTGTCCGAGAAAAAATCTCCCAGGCTGGTTTTGGCAACGCGTTCATCCACCGGACCGGTCACAGCATCGCACCGGGAACCAAGTTGCACGGACTTGGAGTTCAACATCGACGATTTTGAGACTCTATGATACTCGGTTAATCCGATCAAATGTCGGATTTTCGATCGAACCAGGAATTTATCTCCCCGAATTCGGCGTTCGACTTGAGATAGACGTGTACGTCGATCCAATTGTTGGACCCACGGTGACTACTCCGATCCAAGAGGACATCATTTTGCTTCGGTAATCGTTCAGCGAGTGCGCACATGCCTGTAGCCGCTTTGCGTCAACAAATCCAGACCGGGTCCGCACTTGTAACATTCCTTGGCGCAGGTGCGTCGGTTGACTCAGGCGGCAGGACCGCAGACAGCGTAGCGTTCGATCTGCTGACACGCGTATATGGTCAGGTATCACGCGCACGGTTACTCTCCGCTTTCAAGCGCGACTACGGTCAAATGCCGTCGTTCGAAACCGTGCTTGAGGCCCTCGGAAATGCGAAGTCGGAGCGAACGCGCCTCCTTCTCAAGTATTTCGATGATATGGAGCCGTCCGAAGGCTACCAGTTGTTGGCAACACTGTTGAAGTCCGGGTATTTGAACCCGATTGTGTTGACGACAAATTTCGACTGCATGCTTGAAAAGGCTTTGGAATCCGACTCAGTCGAAGGTCCTCGCCTCACATACCGCGTCGTCACCGGCGACGAAATCATTCCTGGAGAGTCACCAAGCGCCAACGAGATCATGATCGTCAAGCTCCACGGTGATTTGCGTAGGCCCGAGACCTTGCGCATTACGCGAGAGGAAACGGCCGACTTGCCTCGAACGACGATTGAGCTCGTACGCACAATGTATGAGCTGCACGGTTTCCTGATTATCGGATACCGTGGCGCCGATACGGGAATCCAGTCCGCGCTGGCCGGGGCTGACGCCCGAAAAAACAGCATCTACTGGGTAACGAAGGATTCAGTTGAGGACATTCGGAGCGGAACTTTTCTGCTCGATAGCATCAGGAAACAGGGCAATCTCGGAGATGTCTTCGAAAAAATCAGCTTTGATGATTTCATGGTCGATCTGGTCGGAACCTTACCGGCCGCCCGGCAAAGGAGCGTACATGCCCCTCGTATCGACGCCGTATGGCGGTCACTGGATCGAGCGCGATCGTTCGGAGCTAGTCGCGAAGCGGACCTCTCGAAGGCCCTTGATGCGACAGTTGTGCTGGAACACGATGTCGACCTTCCCGAAGTGCATGCACAGGTGGAGCTCATTCGCTTCGAGACGGACCCTAACGGGGAGACCTACCGGTTGTTGCAAGCGACGGACTATTTGGCCGCCGCCAGCAAATCCTATGCGGGATGGCTTCCAGAGAACGAACTTTCAATAGTCGAACTCGAGTATCTAGCCGCACAGTTGAATATCTTCCATCTTTATCGGGAGAGTCGACGCCTTACTGGGACTGCTATCGATGAAATCATCGATCGCAGTAGACGTCTCCACACTAACACGCCCCACGCGCATTTGTTCTTGAAGCTTAAGGCTGGTTGCGTCCTGGTCGAAGCTCTCAAGGAAAAGGCGATGATCACCGCCAATCTACCAGAACACAAGAGTTTCTGTGAAGAGTGCCAGAAATTATCTTTGAAACTCGTCAAAGATATAAGCGCTAAAGATCATTCGGATGCAATTAGGCTGCGCGGCACCCTCTACCGGCATCTAGCCATCACCTATGAACTCCAAGGCGATAGCAGTAGTGATGAAGGACCCCGGCAACAGGCTTATGTGGAGTGGAGGCGTTTGTCGAGACACGCAGCTGAGCTTCTGGAACCTATCGGCGAGGATCGTGTCCGCGGATATGCACTTATGAATGCTTGCTCAAGTCTGACCCGTCTTTCGTCTTCGGTAGTAGGCGAACATCGGCGAAGGACCATGCTTCAGGAGGGGCGTGACGAAATCAACGTTGCGATCAGCTGCCTCGCAAAGGTGAGTGATTCCCGTGGCATTGCTTGGGCACGCATTCACAAGTGCGAGAACTTGAGAAAGGCAATCGATGTCGCCAGCTCGGATCAAACGAGGCAAGATTTGGCTGTGGAATTGGAGATCACCGCAAAGCAGGCAATTGCGTCGCTCAGGTTTGTTACAGATCGGCAGGCGATAGGGCTGGCGTACAAGGAACTCGGCATTGCGCTGCTCATGGTACATCAGCAATCGAAACGCTCTGCTATTGTCAGGGTTAAGCGTGCGGTTGCCCTGCTTGAAGACGCAGCGCACCTCTTGTCTGACATCGCTGTATTCCGTGGCGAGGGCGAAGCTTACCTTTGGCTCAGTCGTGGAGTGTTTGAATTGTGGCAACTAGAACATGAGGAGATCATGTACGTACGTTGCATTGAAAACCTTCTCCGTGGCTTGCTGTCAACTTCGATTGGGCTTGATCGCATAAAAGGCCTTGAGCAGACACGCGCACATCTCGATCGGGAACTCCAAAATCTCTTGTAGACGGTGTTCTGCACCAGGAAGTCGCCGCGGACGAGACGTTCCGCCCGATTTCACCGCTCCGTTGTGAAGTCGGCTTCCGAAGTTGCCCTGACCTCTGTGCGAAACTCAAGACATACGCACCAAATTCAGGCGCTTGATGTCTAAGGGCTTCCTTGTTGGGGCCGGGGTATTCCTTGTGACGGACGAGACCAAGCGGCGGCGGCTCGCGCATCCCGCGTGACAATCTCAATTCGGTCAGCGAACCTTACATCGGGGATGACTCCCCGCAATCCGGCTAAGCCATCGCCGCGCCCGCCGCCGCACTTTTGGCCACACAGGCTCACGGCGCCCCTTTCAAGCTTTCCCGCTATGGCTTGGCTTCAGCGCCTTTCTGGCATCTGGCGAGTCCGCTAGCGAGCCTCGATGACCGCCCTAGTCGGCGAAATCGTGTGGGTGACCGTCTTGCCTTTGTGACGGCAAGGATTAACTATTAGGCGCACTACCTTTTGCCCGCGAGCGTGGTTGTGAATGTCAAAAACCGTAAGCGTGCGGGATAATTTCCGCGGGTGCCGTTAGGTTCGTGACATCGCATAGGCACATTGGGAAAAAGCGAGGACCCGCAATGTTTAAAATGGGACTAACGGCGCTCAGCGCCATACTCCTAACCTACGGATCTGCTAAAGCTTTCGACAACGCCGCAAGTGACAACGCTGCGGCTGCCTTCGGCCAGTTCGGTCTTGCAGGTCTCGCCGTCGCAGGACAGGCACCCGCGGGATATGGATATCCTCCATTTGGCCCGCCTGTGTATACGCCCGCCGGCCCGCCTGTGTATACGCCCGTATGCTGGACGCAATATGTGACGGTTGCGAACGGAAACACTTTGGTCAATTTCCCGCATACGTTTTGCCGATAAGCGATGCGCGGCGACCTTTGAGGCGCCTGTATTAGTACTCCGTTCTTGCGCGGGAATTCTCCGAGGATGGTGATCGGGTCATAAGGCAACTCGCAGGCCCGCTTGCCGGACGTCCGCACCACCTTCAGCAGCGGCCCCTTCGCCGTGCAAAAATCAATCAGACTGTGTGGAAGGGTGCGTCAATCGGATTCCCTTGCGGCCTGCGCCGCGCTAGTGCACAGATTCCTTGAACCCTATCATATGAGTGAGATACTGTTTGGCCGCGATGCGGTTTAGCCTTGTTTGATGATATGTTAAGCGAGGCCTTGCATCATGGCGGCACCGCGGCTTGTGGCCGGTTTGACCATTGAAGACGAAGACGTGACGAGACTGATGGCGATTGCGCGATCGCGAACAGAACCAGCGAGCCGGGTCGAATGGGCGCGCATGCTTTTGGCCTATCGAGATGACCCCTCCTTCTTTGGAGTGGGACGTTCGACTTACCCTGCAAAAGTGGAGAGCCATCCCCTATGAAAGATAGCGGAGGCGGCGATGAGCAGGAACAAACAAAGACGATTTACGAATGAGTTCAAACGGGAAGCGGTGCGGCTGACGATGACCAGCGGACGCAGCGTCGAGCGGGTTGCAAATGATCCCGGCATTGCCAAACCGGCGTTGAGCCGGGGGCGTTCCGGGCACGGGAAAAGCGATTTTCCTGAAGGCCCGCACGAGGATGTTGGCAAGGAGCTCACCCGCCTGCGCAAGGAGAATGAGATCCTTCGGCAGGAACCCGAGATCCTGAAGAAGGCCGCCGCTTTTTCCGCCAAGGAGGGAAGCCGATGAGATTTTCATTCATCGATGCGAAGAAAGCCGAATTCCCAGCCGCGCGCCTTTGCGAAACTCTCGAAGTCAGCCAGAGTGGCTATTTCGCCTGGAAAAGCCGCCCCGCTGGTGAACGCCAGTGCAAGAACATGGCGCTGCTTGCTCATATCCGGGAGCGTTTTTGCCTTTCGCGGGAGACTTATGGAAGCCCGCGCATGCACGCTGATCTCATTGAGGACGGTATCATCGCCAGACGCCACAGGATTGCCAGGCCGATGCGTGATAATAATTTGAAAGCGCGTCAGAAACGCCGTTTCAAAAAGACCGCCGGCGGCGGCCATGGCGGGCCGGTTGCACCCAATCATCTTGGTCAGGATTTTGCCGCCACGGCACCAGATCAGAAATGGGCCGCCGGTATCAGTGATATCTGGACCACTGAGGGCTGGCTTTATCTCGCCATTGTCCCCGATTTTTTCTCCCGCCGCATCATCGGATGGGCGGTCAGTGACCGGCTGAAAAAAGATCTGGCGCTTTCTGCCTTGCAGAGGGCCCTCGTCTTGCGCCGGCCAAAGACGGGTATTTTGCATCATTCTGATCGCGGCAGCCAGGATTGCTCCTATGATCACCTGCGAATCCCCGGCCGGCACGGTTTCATCATTTCGATGAGTGGCAAGGGCAATTGCTATGACAATGCCATGGTAGAAACTTTGTTCAAAACGATCAAATCTGAACGGATCTGGCGCACCAGCTTCCAATCACGCTTTCAAGCCAAAAATGCCATCGCCAGATATACCGGCGGATTCTATAATCCCGTGCGCCAGCATCCGGCTCCCGGTTGCAAAAGCCCAATAAATTTCGAACACGGAACTAAGCAAGGAACAATGGCTCTCCACTAAACAAGGGCAAGTCCACCTCTCTCAATCGTGCCTGCCGAATTCTTGTTCCGACTTTTCCGCAACGTTCACCGCCATCGCTTTTGACGACAGCAGCTCGCGGTGGCTTGAGATCAGCACCTGATTGCCGACATCGAAGGGCCCTCCTTCATCTCTCTTACAGTTGCGCACCGCGGATCAACCGACGATGCTCGTGACACAAGACCCGGCGCGGATATTGGGCGTGCATCGGAAACTCTCGCGGGGCTGCCGGAGAACCCCGTTGGGGAGTTTGCCGGCGGGCTTCCAGCAATCGATCGCAACGCTCCCTCTGGTTCTTTTGCTGCATCGCGCTATTTTGCTTGAGCGGTGCGCGCTGAGGGTGTCACCTTCCGCCAGGCATGGGAAGATGGCACTCGAGGATTACGGGAGGAGAGGAGATAGCCATGGCTCAGCTGGAACGGTTCGAAAGTCTTGTCCTTGGCAGTGGAAATGGCGGCATGTTTTTGGCTTGGCATTTGGCGCGATCCGGGCGCCGTACTGTTGTGGTGGAGCGCCAGTTGATTGGCGGCTCCTGCCCCAACACCAACTGTCTTCCGAGCAAGAACGAGATTTGGAGCGCGAAAGTCTCTGACTTGGTGCACCACGCCGCATGCTTCGGCGCGATGACAGGTTCGGTCGCGATCGACATGGCCAAGGTCCGCCAGCGCAAGCGCGACATGGTCGAAGGAATGATCGACATAACTTTGCAGCAATACAAGGAGAGCGGCGCGGAATTGATCATGGGAACTGGGAGTTTCGTAGCGCCCAAAACGCTCGAGGTGCGCTTGAACGACGGCGGGACGCGCATGCTGATGGGCGATCAGGTTTTCCTCAATATCGGAACCCACGCGGCTATACCGAATGTGTCTGGCCTCGACGCGGCCGGACCGCTCACGAACATCGAGGCGCTGGAACTCGACTATGTGCCGCAACATCTGATCGTGCTCGGCGGCGGATATGTCGGCCTGGAAATGGCGCAGGCCTATCGCCGCTTCGGGAGCCACGTTACGATCATCGAGTATGGACCTCAGCTCGCTGGCCGGGAGGATCCGGATGTCGCGGACGAGATACGGCGCATCCTCAGTGACGAGGGAATTAACATTCTTGTAGGGGCAGAGACGCGTCGTGTGCAGGGCCGCTCAGGAGAGAACGTCAGCCTTCTCCTGCGCACATTTTCAGGTGAGCAGAGTATCGATGGGAGCGACATCCTGGTCGCGGCGGGGCGCAGTCCAAACACGTCCGGGATCGGGCTCGATGTGGCCGGTGTTGAATTGGACGGCCGTGGCTACATTAAAGTCAACGAGCGACTGGAGACGAGCGCGCCCGATGTCTGGGCGATCGGGGAATGTGCCGGCAGCCCGCAGTTTACCCACGTATCCTTCGACGACTTCCGGATCATCCGGGACAATTTGGCCGGGGCGAACCGCACGACCCGAGACCGGTTGATCCCCTACTGCATGTTTACGGATCCCCAGCTCGCACGGGTGGGATTGAGCGAAAGTGAGGCGCAACGCCAAGGTATCGAAGTGCGTGTCGCAAAACTGCCAATGAGTGGCGTGCTTCGGACGCACACGATCGGCGAAACGCGAGGCTTTATGAAGGCGCTTGTCGCCGCGCGCGACGAGCGCATTCTTGGCTTCACGATGATAGGCGCCGAAGCCGGAGAGGTCATGCCCGTGGTACAAATGGCGATGCTGGCGGGCATGCCATATACGAACCTGCGCGATGCCGTTCTCGCGCATCCGACCATGGCGGAAGGACTCGGCCCTCTTTTCTCGAATGTGCCGCCGCGAACGAGTAGCAGCCGCCGGAGTGGAAACGCTGCTGAAGCTGCTTAAATGGAAATGCGATCATGACCGATCTTTCGGGAAAGACTGCCCTCGTCACAGGTGCTTCGCGCGGCATCGGACGCGCGAGCGCGCTTGCCCTTACCAAAGCGGGAGCCGAGGTCGCGGTTCACTATAGCCGCGGCACGAATGAGGCCGAGGCGGTCGTCACGGACATTCGTAACGCTGGCGGCCGCGCTGGCACCATTTCGGTCGATCTCGCCGCTTCGGATGGGGCCCATAGGCTTGCGAAGCAGCAACGCGGTCTCGTCGGCGATCGGCTGGATATTCTCGCGCTCGACGCCGGAGTCTCAAAGTCTGCTACGATTGAAGACACGACAATCGAGGATTTTGACCATCTCTTCGCAGTCAATGTCCGCGCGCCGTTCTTCCTTGTCCAACAATTGCTTCCGATCCTTCGCAGCGGCAGCAGTATTATCCTCGTTTCCTCGCTCGCGGCGCATGCGGCGGCCGGAACATTGCCGGCCTATGCGGCCACCAAGGGGGCGATTGACGGCCTGGTAAAGCATTTCGCCGCGGCGCTCGGCCCGCGCGGCATCCGCGTCAATGCTGTCGCACCCGGCGTCATCGACACGGATATGTAGAGCTTCGCGAAGACAGAGGATGGCCGCAAATTCGCCCTTGGGATGCAAGCCCTGCAGCGTATTGCAATCTTCGACCGGAGGCGCCCGGCGTGAAGTCGTGATCGAAAGGACATTCGCCGATACCGGGCCGTCGCCGGTCCGTTTCAAACGTCCCCCAGGCGCGATCATCTGCGAACTTGAATAACTTTCCTGGCAACTTCGACCGGCATGAAAGGAAAGGGCATGAGTGGGTCCAAGGGAAGAACCAGTGTCGTGTTGGTTCATGGAGCCTGGGCTGACGGCTCAAGCTGGAACGACGTTATTACGTCGCTGCTGTCCAAGGGGCTAAATGTCCTGGCGGCCCCAATCCCGCTGACGTCCTTATCGGACGATGTCGCCGCGCTTGACCGCGCCCTGGAACGCACCGACGGAACCGTGATCTTGGTGGCGCATGCCTATGCTGGCGCGGTGATAGCGGCGACTACCAACGAGAGAGTCCAATCGTTGGTCTTCATAGCGGCCTTAGCGCCTGACGAAGGCGAGACTGTCGCAGAAGTGTTCTATCGTGAAAAGCCGCATCGCGAAGCGCCGCAATTGGCGCCTGACGCGCATGGGTTCATCTGGATGCCAAGCGAGGGATTTGGCGCCGCTTTCTCTCAGCATGCGTCCCCCGAACGGGCTGCACTTCTTGCCGCAACACAGCGCCCGATCGCTGTCGCGTGCATTCAGGAGAAGGCTCCGAGGCCCGTTTGGAAAGCTAAGCCATCTTGGTACCTCGTCGCCGAAGAAGACCGGATGATCAACCCGGCCACGCAGTTCTTTATGGCGCAACGCATGGGCGCACGGATCCGATCGGAGAAGGTCGACCATGCACCATTGGTCACAGCGCCAGGGCCCGTCATCGAGGTGATCCTCGAGGCTGTGACGAGTTCGTCAGCATGATCGAGTTCAGGTTACGTAGAGAGGAGCAGGTTCCGATCTAGTAACCCTTCATTCCCGTTTAGAGCAGTTAACCAGCATGAGGGTTCTCCCATGGGCAGAGTCTATTTTCGGAAGGTCGACGTCGACGGCTTCAATATCTTCTACCGCGAGGGGGGAGCGAAGGACGCACAAGCGCTGCTACTGCTGCACGGCTTCCCAAGTGCCAGTCATATGTTCCGTGACCTCATCCCGCAGCTCGTGGATCGGTTCCATGTCATCGCGCCCGATTTCCCCGGCTTTGGCCAGTCGGACATGCCTGGTCGCGACAAGTTCAGTTACACATTCGACAATATTGCACGGATCGTCGACCGCTTCACAGAGGTCATTGGGCTCGAGCGCTTCGCGATCTACGTGTTCGACTACGGCGCGCCAACGGGCTTCCGACTGGCAACACGGCACCCACAACGCATCACGGCCATCATCTCGCAGAACGGGAACGCCTATGAGGAGGGGTTAAGCGATGGCTGGAATCCTATCCGAGCCTATTGGATGGACCCCTCGGAGCGCAACCGTACAGCGCTTCGTGCCTTCCTCTCCCCAGAAACGACGATCTGGCAGTATACGCACGGTGTCCCCGACACGATCTTGATTTCGCCGGACGGATACTCGCTCGACAATTTCTACCTGGCGCGCCCCGGTGCGGATGAAGTTCAGCTCGATCTGTTCGGCGACTATAAAAACAACGTCGCGCTATATCCGGCCTTCCAGAACTACTTCCGCATACACAAGCCGCCGTTTCTTGCCGTATGGGGCAAGAACGATCCGTTCTTCCTGCCTGCTGGGGCCGAGGCGTTCAAGCACGACATTCCCGGTGCGGTCGTTCGCTTCTTCGACACGGGCCACTTCGCGCTGGAGACACACGCTTATGAGATCGCGGAGGCCATCCGCGACTTCCTCCCCCACTGAACCTCCACCTGTTATCTGGAGAACCTCCAAGCGTGCGATCGTCCTGGAGAGTTTCGGAGGCCTCGACAGCCTCGTGTACAAAGAGATTCCGGATCCCGAGCCCAAAGCCGGCCGCGTCGTCATCGAGATCAAGGCGTTCGGCATCAACCACGCCGAGATGCATATGCGCCGCGGCGAGTGGGCAGAGGCGGCTCCGGTCAGCGGCATCGAATGCGTGGGCCTCGTGAAATCCTGTCCTGGCGGAGAATTCCCGGTCGGCGCGAAAGTGGCCGCCCTGATGGGCGGGCTCGGCCGCACGATCAACGGCAGCTACGCCGAATTGTTGCGCAATCGGCCGCGTTCGTGGCAGTTCGAGATCCCGAGATCCCTGGCTGCCGCAGCACAAGAGCGCAGGTCATCTGTGACGAGCTTGTCTGGGACAAAGCCATATTTCTTCAGCAGCTTGCGCATCAATTTGAGCGCCGCCTGCTTGTTCCTCCTGGTCTGGACCAGCACATCAAGAACGTTACCTTCGGCATCCACGGCGCGCCAGAGATAGACCAAACGGCCATCGATCTTGAGATAGAGGTGAGTGGCGCGAGGGAATTTCGCCCCCGCGCTCTCTCAGAACCGGACGTGATACTCTCGCATCATCCGGCTCCCATTGTTCGGCCGCTTCCATAGAGCAGGCTCCAGTGAGCGAAAAGCCGAGGCTGATGGCGTGCGATGCGTGCCAGCCAGTGTCGGGATCGCCGCTTGTGCCCGCGCAGGGACTTGAACTTTCCGGCCGCCCATCGCGCCAAGATCAGATCGATGTGCCGCAGGGTTGGATAGAGAGCCGAAGGACAGAACCGCCCATAGTAGTTGATCCAACCACGAATGTGCGAGTTGAACATCCGAGCTAAATCATCAAGGGCTTTGTCACTGCGCCGATGCATTGACCAGCTCCGGATCGTCCGACGGATCGCGGTGAGCGCGTTTGTGCTGGCTGCGGGACTGAACGAGACGCCCATTCCTCCGGCTCTTTTGCTCACCATCCTCGGCCGGAAAGAGTAGCCGAGAAAGTCGAACTTAAAAGTCGGATAGTTTTCACGTCGACTTTCATCTCTGCAATAGACGATTTTCGTCTTGTCAGGATGCAGCGTCAGTCCGCAATCAGCAAATCGCGTCTCAAGCGCGGTGCGCAGCGCCATGGCTTGGTCTTCGGTGCGACAGTGGCAAATCGCATCATCGGCATAGCGCTCGAACGGTATGTCCGGGAAGTTCCGGCGCATCCACATATCGAACGCATAGTGAAGAAAGAGATTCGCCAAAAGGGGGCTGATGACCCCACCCTGCGGCGTCCCTCTTTCTCGCCCGATGAGCCTCCCGTCCGCCATCCGCACCGGGGCTTTCAGCCATCTGTCGATGTATAAAAGCGCCCACAGGCAATCGGTGTGCTTGCGCACCGCGCGCCTCAGCAGGTCCGTGTCGATGCTGTCAAAGAAGGCCTTGATATCGAGATCAAGGACCCAGTCATGGCGCCAGCTTCGCTGCCGCGCCCTGTCGACCGCATCGAGCGCCGATTTGCCGGGCCGGTATCCATAGGAATCGGGGTGGAATTGGGGCTCCACCAACGGCTCCAGATGCCGTTTGACCACCATCTGGGCGATGCGATCTGCGACTGTGGGAATCCCCAGCGGGCGCGTCTTGCCATCGCTCTTCGGTATGTCGACTCGCCGGACCGGTGGCGGAAAGTAGCTGCCGGACGACAGACGATTCCAAAGTTTATAGAGGTTGTTCACAAGATCAGCCTCAAAGTCCGAAATCGTCTGGCCGTCTACACCAGCAGCCCCTTGGTTAGCTCTGACCTTCTTATAGGCTTCCCACACCTCCCTTTTCGGAATGTCGTACGGCTTTGCCCTATCCATGAGGATCCTCCCGTCGCCGGTTGTCCTCACGCCAGAGCTGAACAACGCAACCCCTTCGCTCCAACCCCATTACAGGGCCTTCACCACTACTACGGGTTGCTCCGCCCCTGTGCCCCGCATCGGTACTCTCATCCTCATAGGGTCCGCCTATTTGGATTTCTCCCTTAGCATCGGGGCGACAGGTTCCCGCGTTCCACATAAAAGCCTGGTTCAGAGTCACGCCGCCTTCATGCCGGATGCCGTCTGGGCAGCAATCGGGCCAACCCCCAAACTCGTCCCAGGTTAACGAATTCCCCCTGGTTTCGACATCGTCTTGCACTTTTCGACACTTCATCAGCGGTTCGCTTGCGCTCGTCTCTCTAAACCTCACCTGACGGGGTCAGGCCCCGCCTTTTCCGCAACGTTCACCACCACGGCTCTTTACCGTCGCAGCTTGCGGTGGTTTGAAGCCCGCCCCTGCCGGCCGACTTCGAGGGGCCTGCCCCCATCTTCTATGCAGCTCCGCACCCCCATCGCTGTTGGTGCGTTCGCGGCACACCCTCATCCAAATGCCAGGTCGTGTGGGGCTTGGGTCTACGTTTGCGCAGATCCGCCGCGATCATGGGCCCAAAATGTTTCACCCAGTGACGCACCGTCTCATATGAAACCGCGATTGCGCGTTCCGCCAGCAAATCCTCGACGTCGCGGAAGCTCAAGGTGAACCGGACATAAAGCCAGATCGCCTGATGGATAATCTCGGGAGGGAAACGGTAGCCGCTAAAGCTGATCTCGGTCATCATCAATGGTTACGGCTGAAGTCACGGAACGGTAAGCCCACCGGCAACGTGACAACGCCGGCGTGAGCAATCGAACCAACGGTGATGCTGCGCCTTACACGATCGTTATGGGCATTCGGGGAGCCGCAGAAGAGTATCCGGCTGATCGCCATCTGCTTCAGTCTTCAAATATTTTTTGCCGGAGGGGCTGACGGCTACTATAACTCCAACGGTTCTCCGATGAGCTTGAACAAAAAACGCCCGCTCGCCGCTCTCTATTTTGCCAATCGCATCATTCAACGTGATTTTCCACTGAGAGCTTACATAGCCTCCAACGTGGGTGATCCTTTCATGGGGGCTCATTCTTTCAGTTCTGTTAATGCACTTTATCTGCACGGTGTTGGCCACCCGAACCTCCTAACGGGCGCATGCTATCAGGACTGCCAAGCATTTGTAAGGTGTGCAATCGCCTTATCAAAAGATGGATCATTGCGGTGCCCAACTCGACTGCAGGGAGCAAACGCAGGCGTCGTGGGACCGCGCCAGGCATCTCCGGCAAATCATGGCGCTCCTCACTCATCGTGAAGCCGCTCATCGTTAGATTGCTTTCGTTGCTTTTGTCGCAACGGCGTTGAGCGCAGCTGCCATAGTATCGACGGTCTGGATGTCGGCCGCGCCGAGCCCGTGCCGCCGTGCAAGCCAGCACAGATCATTATAGGACAGCCATACCTTGCCCGCCGCGTCCTCAAAAACCAGCGCTTTCAATGGCAAACCGATACCGATGGCCTGGTTGGCCTGCATGAGCGGTATACCGGCTTTGACGCTGCCGAAGATCAGGAGCTCGGTTGGCCGCAGCGGCAAACCGAGCTCTGCAGCCCCCACTGCGTGATCGATTCGCGCGAACACGGTCACCCACTTTGCCTTGATCTCGGCCTCGACCCGATCCGTCGTTTCCTTCGGCCCAAAGCTGCTCGGTATGGTGATCAACCCGTCTGTGGCCATTGCGTAGCTCCCCATAGCCAAGTTCCGAGGATTATCGCAACGAATTTGCTCGTCGCCAAGCGGCCTGTTCCGCCTTTAATCTGTTCGGATTCCCTCGGCCAGCTTGGACTCGCCAGCCGAATAGGAGCGGCGAACCTAAGTGTAGTATTAATCATCAAACGGGCTGAGCCATTTGAGGGAAGCATCGCCAGGCCTTGTCACGCCGATTCGGGCTTGCGGTCCCGCTGGCGGTCAAGTAGCCAGGGGGATGAAGAAAATCGGCTACAAGGGGTGCCGGTTCCCTCTGGAAATCATCCAGCACCCGATCTGGCTTTACGTCCGGTTTGCCCTGAGCTTTCGCGACGTCGAAGATTTGTTGGCAGAACGCGGTATCATGGTGTCCTACGAAACTGTCCGGCGCTGGGTGAGCCATTTTGGGCCGATGATCGCGGCGAACCTGCGCAAACGCCGACCCAAACCCTATACGTCTTGGCATCTTGACGAAATCTATCTGAAAATCGATGGCCGCCGCCTGGTCTATCTGTGGCGCACCGGCGACGCTGAGGGCGAGGTCTCGGTGTACTGGTCTAGGCGAAAGGAACAAGCGGGCGGCGCTGAAACTCATGCGCAAGCTTTTGAAGAAATATGGCTTTATCCCAGACAAGTTGGTCACAGATGACCTGAGATCTTATGCTGCTGCAGCCGGTCATCTTGGGATCGTAAAACGCCGCGAGCGCGGCCGATGGCGCAACAGCCGCGCCGAGAATTCGCATCAACCAACCCGACGACGAGACTGCAAGATGCAGGGTTTCAAGAGTCCGGGTTCAGCCCAAAAATTTCTCTCAACCCACGCAGCCGCTTACAACACTTTCAACGTCCAACGCCACCTCACGTCCGCAAAAACGCACCGAGCTTTCAGGGCCACGGCGATGAGACGTGGCGCGACGTCGTCGCTGCGGCGTGAGCCTAACGTGCCAGCAGATTTGTTATGTGCTCTTTTTGGTAATGTGACAGTACCGCCCCGAGCCATGCGCGGTTGCCTGCGTGGGCCACGGCGGGGGTTCCCGCGTGCTACGAAGCGAGCATGGCGAAATCGCCGCGGGTATTATCAGGCTCAGGTAGGGGATTGGTGTTGTGGCCGCCATCACCCCCTCGCGAGACGACTCTCACCGGGGGCAGGGATATGCAAGCACGTTCGACCCCGGAAGCAACAAAAATTGCACCACCGTATTGTCGCCTGGTAAGTAAGCGTCGTGTGAGGGCCGCAGATCGTCAATTGGCTTGGCGCCGCGATCCGCCGGTCTGCGAGGATTTTTGCGCGCGTAGCTCGCCGCCGGGCCGCCGCAAAAAAGGAGCGTTCGGGTCACCGTCGCCGACGATCCGCAAAGCTTTCTGTAGCGCTTGAAAGGCGCGCGCCTAGGTTCCCGGGTCCTCTCCAACATGCCCTTACGCGTCAGGCCCGGCGCGCTTCCGCCCGCGTTCCGGAACCGAGTTTTCGCGCGCGCAACTGGAAGCCGAACGCGCGAAGGGTTCCCCCGAGAAACGTCGCATAGGCGCCGAACCTACCAGGACACTACCAAGGCGCCGAACACCGGCGCTGCGACCAGCGCGATTCCGAAAACAATCGAAATGATCCCACCCAGGGCCAGCCACCAGCGGCCAGGTCTGTGGCGAGATTGAAGGCCGCGCGAAGCTCCAGCGCCCCCGAAACTAGTGCACAGATTCCTTGAACTCTATCATATGAGTGAGATTTTGTTTGGCCGCGATGCGGTTTAGCCTTGTTTGATGATATGTTGAGCGAGGCCTTGCATCATGGCGGCACCGCGGCTTGTGGCCGGTTTGACCATTGAAGACGAAGACGTGACGAGACTGATGGCGATTGCGCGATCGTGAACACAACCAGCGAGCCGGGTCGAACGGGCGCGCATGCTTTTGGCCTATCGAGATGACCCCTCCTTCTTTGGAGTGGGACGGTTGCCCGGTGTGCATCATCAAACCGTACAGCGTTGCATCGAGCGAGCCGCGGCCTTTGGCCCGTTGGCAGCGTTGGACGGCAGTGCCCGGCCCGGCAAGACGGCGGCGATCACAGCCGGGGCCAAAGCATGGCTCGTGCCGCTGGCCTGCCAGAAGGCGAAAGACCTTGGCTATCCGCATGAGCTGTGGACGGCGCGGCTCTTGGCCCGCCATGCGCGCGAATACGGCCGGCCGCTGGGCACGAATGCCTCGCGGAATTGGTGCAAGGGACTGTATGCAAAATTCCCGGCGCACATGCCATTAAGCCGCACAAGATACGCTACTACCTGGAGCGCCGCGATCCCGAATTCGAAGAGAAGATGACGCACGTTCTCTGCATCTCCCGCGAGGCCGGGATTTTGAAAGAGGCCAACGCGAAGGAGCCAAGCGGCGCGGCGGCTATCATTTCTTACGATGAAAAACCCGGCACGCAAGCGATCGGCTTGACGGCGCCGGACATGCCGCCGGAAACCGGCGTTCATGCGGCCTTCGCACGTGATCACGAGTATAAGCGCCATGGCACACTGAGCCTCTTGGCCGGGATTGATCTCGTGAGCGGCAAGGCCCATGCGCTTGTCAAGGAACGACACCGCTCATGCGAGTTCATCGAGTTCTTGACACTCCTTGATTCTGCCTATCCGGCTTCAGAGCCTAACTCAAAAGACAACTATCGCGCGAGTCGTCTGACGGCAATTTGGATGCAGGCCAGGGTGACGAAGGCGGCGGGGATTAGGCCGGGATTTTCGTAATCCTTGGCGATGCGGCGATTGCGGCCGGACCAGGAGAAAGTACGCTCGACGACCCAGCGGCGCGGCAGGACGGCAAAGCCTTTTATGCCGTCACCGCGCTTGACGATTTCGAGGCGCAGCACCGGAACTTTGGCAACCGCGGCTTTGACTTGCCACGCGTTGGTGCCATTGTCCGCCCAGACCAGTTCGAGCCAGGGAAAGCGGTTGTGGATCTTGTCAAGGACTAGCGCTGCGCCATCGCGATCCTGGATGCCGACGGAATGAACGACGGCCCGCAGCGGCAGGCCTTCGGTGTCGGCAAGGGCGTAAATCTTGCGCCCCTTGACCTTCTTTCCGGCGTCATAGCCTGCCTCGCCATCAAAACCGCCCCCTTTTCCGCCGCCTTCAGCGTCTGGCTGTCGATGACGGCCGCCGTGGGGCTTGCCTCGCGCCCGAGTTGCTCGCGCAAAGTCATGTGCAGCTGTTCCCAGATGGCCTCCCACACACCGTCCTTCTGAAACTTGCGAAAGATGTTGTAGACCGTCGAGCGCGGCGGAAATTCGTCGCGCGGCAGGTAGCGCCAAGGGCAGCCAGTGCGAAGCAGAAAGAAGATCGCGTTCATCGCCGCCCGCATATCGGTCTTGCGTGGCCGCCCGCAGGCAAAGCTTCTGGGATCAATGGTTTCAGCTGCTTCCATTCCGCATCCGTCAAATTGCCCGGATAGCGATCCTCGTCACGCCAATAGATCGCTCGCTGCTCTTTCGCCCACATCGCCAATCACCGCATCAGTTGCACATGATGCCGTGAATCATGCAACCATCCCGAGCGCAACCCCCTTTTGAGACAGGCTCTAAGATGATTGGGTGCAACCGGCCCGCCATGGCCGCTGCCGGCGGTCTTTTTGAAACGGCGTTTCTGACGCGCTTTCAAATTATTATCACGCATCAGCCTGGCAATCCTGTGGCGTCCGGCGATGATACCGTCCTCAATGAGATCAGCGTGCATGCGCGGGCTTCCATAAGTCTCTTGCGAAAGGCAAAAACGCTCCTGGATATGAGCAAGCAGCACCATGTCCTTGCACTGGCGTTCACTAGCGGGGCGGCTTTTCCAAGCGAACTAGGTGTCGCGTCTCGATAGGTTATTGCCTGGAATTCTTGAGATTGGGGATTTTCCGTTGATGCCGAAGTGAGGCCGATGATAATTATAATTGTGGAGGAAGGGCGGCAGAGCGCGGTTACGTTCGGAGGAATGGTTGTAGGGTTTCGCGTAGGCCCATTCCCGCAACGAGGACTGCACGAAGCGTTCGGCCTTTCCGTTTGTTCTTGGCGTATAGGGTCTGGTGCGCTTGGGCTTGATTTTCAGCATTCGCAACGCCTTTGCGTGAGCTCTGTGAACGGAAGCTGACGCCATTGTCTGTCATGACGCGCAAGACCTTCAGGCCGTGCTCGCGATAGAAGCGCAAGGCGTTGAACAGAAATTTCAGGCAGGAGCGGCGTGTTTCATCGGGTTGGATTTCAAAATAGGCCAACCGCGAGTGACCGTCGACGGCCAGATGCAAATATTCCCAACCCTTGCCGCCTTGCTTGCGGCTGCGCGGGGCGCTTTGCCCGATGCGATTGCCGGTGATGCGATGTCCGATCCCCTCGATCCGGCCGAGCTTCTTGATGTCGATGTGGATCATCTCGCCGGGCAAGGTCTTCTCATAGCGGACGATCTCGATTTTCGGATCGAGGCCGGAGAGGCGGCTCAACCCCTTGGCCTTGCCGATGCGGGCTACGGTCGCGCGCGACAGCCTGGTCTCGCGGGCGATTTTCCAGAAGGGGACGGTTCCGGCGCAGGGCTTCGACCTGCAGGATCTGCTCGGATGTGACCCGCGTGCGCAGGCGATGCGGCCGGCTGGTCCGGTCTTCGAGACCCGCCGCCCCCTCGCTTTCGTGGCGCCGGAGCCATTTCCTTACGGCCGCGGGCGAAACGCCTACGGCGCCGGCTATGGAGCGCGGCGTTCCGCCCGCTTGGCGGCGCCCGGCAATCAGAGCTCGCATGTTCGGCGTCGTCCTGGCATTGTTATGAATGTTCACGGGTGGGTCTCCTGAGCCTGTGGTGCTTCGCAAACCCCGCAAACCTCAGATTCTCCCCGTGAACAACCTATCGAGACGTTACATCTAGCCACTCTGGCTAACTTCGAGAGTTTCGCAAAGGCGCGCGGCTGGGAATTCGGCTTTCTTCGCATCGATGAATGAAAATCTCATCGGCTTCCCTCCTTGGCGGAAAAAGCGGCGGCCTTCTTCAGGATCTCGGGTTCCTGCCGAAGGATCTCATTCTCCTTGCGCAGGCGGGTGAGCTCCTTGCCAACATCCTCGTGCGGGCCTTCAGGAAAATCGCTTTTCTCGCGCCCGGAACGCCACCGGCTCAACGCCGGTTTGGCAATGCCGGGATCATTTGCAACCCGCTCGACGCTGCGTCCGCTGGTCATCGTCAGCCGCACCGCTTCCCGTTTGAACTCATTCGTAAATCGTCTTTGTTTGTTCCTGCTCATCGCCACCTCCGCTATCTTTCATAGGGGATGGCTCTCCACTTTTGCACGGTAAGTCCAGTTCGGCCACAAGGCCGCGCAGGGTGAACTCCCGGTTCCTGATCCGCTGCACGAGGAAGACATGATGCTCGCCGGCAATGGCTTTGGGTTTGTGGCCGCCCATCTGGCCTGGCGCCACGCTGCCCGCCGCCTGGAACCGCCGAACCCAATTGATCACCGTGCTGGGAGCGGCGCCAAATCGGGCCGCTGCTCGATGCCGCGATAGTCCGCCTTCCAGAACCGCCGCGACGGCACGCTCACGAAGGTCAATCGACAAGGGTCTCGCCATCCATGCTGGCCTCCTTTCCAGCCAGCATGTTGAATTAGACCCGAGCCGATTCGGCAATTCCCAATCCATTCTGCCCAAACTCACCCGCCCTAGGAGATGGGCCTGACCGAGGCTTGTGTCCTCGCCGCCTAGGTAGAAGCGGGAGCCGTACCATGGCTCGAAATAAGCCATCGGTTCTTGCGTCATTGCGGTGAAGCCTGGCAATTTGTCAGCAGTCCGGCGACCAGGTCAAGCCGACCGAAGCTGCTGAATTTCGATCTGATTTGCAAGTAATTCTCCTCCGACTTTGAGGTATCGCCGAATTTTGACGCCTGCGTTTGGGTCAGGCAGCAGTCCCAGCTTGCGGCGGGCTTGCCTCGATTCACTGTTTGAATTTCACATTGGCGACGCGTTTTGGCAACAGGTTGTGTCCGGCGAGACGCCACCGCATTTTCCGCGCGCCCTCAGAGCCTTGTATTACGGCGGAAGTATCGCCGGCTCTTCGGCGGCCGTTTGCGCAACGGCCTTTGCAGCCGTCGCGGGCGCGGCGGCAAGTCCCGCCGGCTCATGGTTCTGTTTCGTGGACCGGGGGTCACCTCGAAATCCAGTTTGTTCGCCACGACGGCCGCTGGGATGCTCGCCCGCGCGCACCGGCCGGACTGGCCGTCATCCGCTTGCTGGGCTTTTGCGGCAGCCGGTATTTGGCCGGCCCGCGAGATACGAGGACGTGAGCGGCGCCGGGCACCTGCGGCATGATGCCGCGATGCGCTAGACGCGTGGTTTTTATACGCTGGGAGTGGGAATTTCTTGAGCTTAGCCTCATAATTTCAGAGGGTTTTTTGCGTATTCTCTAAGGGGTGGGGACGGGCGCTTAAATTTTTCCTTGCGCACATGGCGGAATTACACCATATCGGCAACCATGACATTCGGCGCTTTCGCCGTCCGGCCCCGAAGAATATCAGTCACGACGGCTCATCAACGCATAAGTGGAGTGAAATGCATGGGCGAGCTTCTTGAAATTGCGAGTTGGGTTGGGACGCCTCTTGGCGGTATTTGCGCGGTTGCCTTTGTGACTGCTATGTTCTTTTATGGGCGGTGGGTCCTCGCAGCACCGAAAAAAAAGGGGTAGCAGGGTAATCTTTTCCACGCCTCATGGGTCAATCCTCCATGGGTTAATGGGCGGCGCATCAGCGGCGCCCTTTTGTCGTTTTCGCTCACCTTGCCAATCAGTAATTTGAGTCAGCGATGCGGATCCGTGGTTGACAACGATCCGGCGAGATCGCGCTACTTATCCTTGATGTCCGAAAAGGCGATATCCGGCCATTTATCGTGCTCGTATTTGAGGTCGAAGGCCGAGGCGGCCAGGAAGACAGGCGCGCCGTCGAGATCGCGCGCCATCGACGCCGGGTGTGCGTGAATAAATCTGTCGCGTTCGGCCGGACTCTTCGCCGCGATCCAACGCGCGAATTCGAACCGGCTGGTCTCGAATGTCACGGGCAATCCATATTCAGCTTGAAGCCGCCCGGCGAGGACATCGAGCTGCAGGGCGCCAACTACGCCAGCGATCGCGCCCGACCCGTCGTTCGGCAAAAACAGCTGGACAACGCCTTCCTCGGCCATTTGGCCCAAAGCCTCGCGCAACTTCTTCGCCTTCATGGCATCGCCGGTCTTTACCCGGCGAAGGATCTCGGGGGCGAAACTCGGGATCCCGCGAAAGACGAGATCCTCGCCTTCCGTCAAGGTGTCGCCGATGCGCAATGTGCCGTGGTTTGGAATACCGGCGATATCGCCCGCATAGGCTTCATTTGCCAGTTGCCGGTTCTGCGCGAAGAAGAATTGCGGCGCGTTGAGCGCGATAGTTTTGCCCGTGCGGACGAGCTTGGCCTTCATGCCGCGCGTCAATTTGCCCGAACAGACGCGCAGAAAAGCGATCCGGTCGCGATGATTTGGGTCCATGTTCGCCTGGATCTTGAACACGAAGCCGGTCATTTTTTCCTCGCGTGCATCAACGGTTCGCGAAGCCGCCCGAAGCCCGCGCGGCGGCGGCGCGAAATCCTTGACCGCATCAATCAAATCGCGCACGCCAAAATTGCGCAAGGCGCTGCCGAAAAAGATGGGCGTCAAATGGCCTTCCAAAAACGGTTTTTGGCCGAAGGCTTTGAAGCCCGCGCGGGCGAGTTCGATCTCCGCGCGGGCCACCGCGAAATCCGCTTCGCTCAAGAGTTCCGGCAAGGAAGCAATCGTCCGGCCCGGAAACAGGCACGGGCGCGCTGTCGCTTTCCACCCGGCGCACGAGATTGTGCGCTAAGTCGAACGTGCCCGCGAACGCGCGGCCTCGCCCCAGCGGCCAGGTGACCGGGGCGGCATCGAGCGCGAGCGACTGTTCGATTTCGTCGAGGAGATCGAAAGGATCCCGCGTTTCGCGGTCGAGCTTGTTGATGAACGTCAAGATCGGAATATCGCGCAGGCGGCATACCTCGAACAATTTGCGGGTGCGCGCCTCGATGCCTTTCGCGGCGTCGATCACCATGATCGCGGAATTGACGGCGGTCAGCGTGCGATAGGTATCTTCCGAGAAATCCTCGTGGCCCGGCGTATCGAGGAGATTAAAGACGCAACCGCTATATTCGAAGGTCATGACCGAGGTGACGACAGAAATCCCGCGCTCGCGTTCGATCGCCATCCAGTCCGAGCGGGTCTGGCGCCGGTTCGCCTTGGCGCGAACCTCGCCCGCGAGCTGAATCGCGCCGCCGGAAAGCAGGAGCTTTTCGGTGAGCGTCGTCTTGCCCGCGTCGGGGTGGGAAATAATCGCAAAGGTCCGCCGCCGGGCGACGGGATCTTGATGGTTCATGCCGGTGCTTCGTTGCAAGCGGAGGCCGTGATGTCAATCGCAATGACACATGCTCACCATTAGCCTGCATTTTGCTTGATTTGCATCGGCGGCCTTTCGTAAGACGGCTTACGAACGCAGTAGCCCTGGCTGCGGAAAATCCGCATTTGGCGCCGCACGGCGGCAGGGAAGGCGCCACCAATCCGAACGGGCCTGGCCAATTCTATCGCCGGGAATTATTCCAAAGTTTTGTACGTGCTGGGCTTGATGCCGCATCTGGAAAAAACTCATTGATCCCCTCGTCGGGGGCACCGATGGGCGCGGCGAGTTCGAGAGCGTGGCTAGCCAATTAAGACGCACCGGTGCGGCGCGGCCTTCTCCCGCAAGCGGGGGAAGGTTCGCGCGCCCCTCGCGCAATGAATACTTCTTGAACTGCGTCCAAAGCAGCGTCATTGTTTCATATTGAGTTTCCGTGCAACAACCGGTAATCGGCAGGCGCGCGATCCGGAGGTACTTTGCCCGCGATTTCTGAACCCAAAATCACCCCCGAACTCGTTGCCGCGCATGGCCTGAAGCTGGACGAATATGCGCGCGTCCTCGCGCTTATCGGCCTCGCTCCGACATTCACCGAGCTCGGCATTTTCTCGGCGATGTGGAACGAGCATTGCTCTTATAAATCTTCTCGGATTCATTTGCGCAAACTTCCTACCAAGGCACCTTGGGTCATCCAGGGGCCAGGAGAAAACGCTGGGATAATCGACATTGGAGATGGGCAGGCCTGCGTCTTCAAGATGGAGAGCCACAACCACCCCTCCTTCATCGAGCCTTTTCAGGGCGCGGCAACGGGCGTTGGCGGCATCTTGCGCGACGTTTTTACAATGGGTGCGCGGCCCGTTGCGTGCATGAACCTTCTTCGTTTCGGCGCGCCAAATCATCCGCGCACGCGCCATCTGGTCGCGGGTGTTGTCGCTGGGATCGGCACCTACGGCAATAGCTTTGGGGTGCCGACCGTCGGCGGATCGACGAATTTCGACAAAAGCTACGACGGCAATATTCTCGTCAACGCCATGGCGGTGGGCATCGCCAACACGAACGAGATTTTCTACGCCAAGGCAAGCGGAATCGGTAACAAGATCGTCTATCTCGGCTCGAAGACCGGCCGCGACGGAATCCATGGCGCGACCATGGCATCGGCCGCTTTCGAGGCTGACGCGGAGGAAAAGCGTCCAACCGTGCAGGTTGGCGATCCTTTCACCGAAAAGCTCTTGCTCGAAGCCTGCCTCGAATTGATGCAAACCGGCGCGGTCATCGCGATCCAAGACATGGGCGCGGCGGGCCTCACCTCCTCGGCGGTCGAAATGGGCGCCAAGGGAAATCTCGGGATCGCGCTCGACCTCGATCGCTTGCCGTGCCGCGAGGACGGCATGTCCGCTTATGAAATGCTGCTGTCGGAAAGCCAGGAGCGGATGCTGATGGTGCTCGATCCAGCCAAGGAAGAAGAGGCGGCGGCGGTTTTTCGCAAATGGGGTCTCGATTTCGCGGTCATCGGCGAGACCACGGACACGCTGCGATTCACGGTCAAGCATCAAGGCGTGCTGAAAGCCGATCTGCCGATCAAGGAGCTTGGCGATTCGGCTCCCCTCTACGATCGCCCGCATGTCGCGACGCCCAAACGGCCTAACATAGATCCGGCCAGCATCGCCGCGCCGATCACCCATGCCGAGGCATTGCTGCGCCTCTTAGCGTCCCCGGATCTTTGCTCCAAACGCTGGATTTTTGAGCAATACGACCATTTGATCCTTGGCAATACGGTGCAGCCGCCGGGCGGCGATGCTGCGGTCATTCGCATCGGCGACGGTCCAAAAGGCTTGGCGCTCACCACCGATGTGACGCAACGCTACTGCGAGGCCGACCCTTACGAGGGGGCCAAACAGGCCGTCGCGGAGGCGTGGCGCAACCTGACCGCCGTCGGCGCCCTGCCGCGCGCGATCACCGACAATCTCAATTTCGGCAATCCCGAAAAGCCGGAGATCATGGGCCAGCTTGTGGGCTGTATCGCGGGGATCGGCGAGGCCTGCCGCGCGCTCGATTTCCCGGTCGTTTCCGGCAATGTGTCGCTCTACAACGAGAGCAGCGGCCGCGCAATTCTACCTACCCCCGCGGTGGGCGGCGTCGGTCTCGTCGAAGATGTGCGGCGGACCGCGAATTTGCCATTCAAGCGGCCGGGCGAAAAGATTCTCTTGATCGGAAAGACGACAGGCTGGCTCGGCCAGTCCCTCTATCTGCGTGAGATTTGCGGCCGCGAGGACGGCGCGCCGCCCCCGGTCGATCTCGCGGGGGAACGGCGCAATGGCGATTTTGTGCGGGGTCTCATCGAAAGCCGTGCGGTGACCGCCGTGCACGACGTTTCGGATGGCGGTTTGGCGGTGGCGCTCGCCGAGATGGCGATGGCGGGCGCAATTGGCGCGTCGATCGAGGTTTTGCCGCCGCTCCCTGAGCATAGCTTTCTCTTTGGCGAGGATCAGGCCAGGTATATCGTAACAGCCACGTTGGAAAACGCGGATGCGATCCGAGGCGCGGCGGAAACCGCGGGCGTGGCCTGTGAAATCATCGGCGCGACCGGCGGGGATACGTTGACCCTTGGCTCTGGGGCCGCCATATTGCTGGATGAGCTGGTGCGGGTCCATGAAGGGTGGCTTCCGGGCTACATGGAAGGCGCCACTCCTTGACGGGGAAAAGACGCGAAGGTTCATGAGGAAGGTGACACGATGCCCATGCCATCATCTGAAATCGAGCGCCTGATCAAGCAGGGCATCCCGGACGCCAAGGTCGAAATCACCGACCTTGCCGGCGACAACAACCATTATGCGGCGATCGTCGTTTCTGCCGAATTCGCCGGCAAATCCAAGCTCCAACAGCATCAGCTCGTCTACAAAGCGCTCGGCGGCGCCATGGGTGGCGAACTGCATGCGCTGCAGCTTCAGACCTGTGCGCCAGCGTAGGTTTCGCCACATCTTCCACAACGAAGACCGTTATCTGAAAGGACCAGGCCAATGGCTATCAAGGATGAAATCCAATCGACGATCGACACCAACGACGTCGTCTTGTTCATGAAAGGAACGCCAGACTTTCCGCAATGCGGATTTTCCGGAAAGGTCGTCCAGATCCTGAATTTTTTGGACGTCTCATATAAGCCGGTGGATTGTCTTGCGAACGAAGAGATTTGCCAGGGGATAAAGGAATTTTCCAACTGGCCAACGATCCCTCAGCTTTACGTCAAAGGCGAGTTCATTGGCGGCTGTGACATTGTCCGGGAAATGTTACAATCGGGCGAACTCGCGACGCATTTGGCGGACAAGGGGATCGCGTACAAGCAACCGGCAAAGGCCTGAGTGTCCATATCGAGGCACGTCGAATTATTAGAACCGTTTGTGATTCAAGGGAAGCGGGCTCGATGCGGGTGGGACCGCCGATGGGGGCTGACAAGACCCGTGCGAGATACAGTCCCGATTTCGCGATTGGAGCGCGCCACGACGCGGGCCGAGGTCCAATGCGTCATGCGGTGCCGCATTGCCCAAAACGGACGGTTGCCTTTGAAGTGGCCAGTGACAGTTGGTGCGGAAGTCTTCCCGCGCCTACGCCGCGGCGCAGGTCCGGCAGCGGCCGGCCACTTCCATGATCTGCGCGCGGGGCGAGAATTTGGCATCCGCCGCAAGCTCTCCGAGAGCCCCGCGCATGGCCGCCGAGGTCGCCTCGACGACGTCGCCACAAACCTCGCAAATCAGGAAGACGATCGGCTCCTCGGCGGCGTGACCGTGACCGCAGGCGAGATAGGCATTGCGCGACGCGAGCCTGTGGACGAGGCTGTTTTCGAGTAGAAAATCGAGCGCCCGGTAGATCGAAATGGGCGCCGGCCGCTTGCCGGTCGCTTGCGCCACCCTGTCGATCATCTCATAGGCGCCGAGCGGGCGGCCTTCGCGGGCTAGAATTTCGAGAATACGCCGCCTTCCTGGGGTCAGGCTTATTTTGTTCCGGCGGCAGAGCGCAAGCGCGGTGGCAAGCGCGCTCTTGGCGCCAGGATCCTCCAGCTCACTCGCCCCGGGAAGCTTTTCCCGGCGTGTTTCACGCGAAACATTCATGCTCACATCATATCCCCATTGGGCGATTAATGCGATCTTTAAGCGTCAAGCTCCGGTTTGGTTTCATCTTTCCGCCGCGCCGGTGTAGCATGGCGATGCAGCAATTTGCCCGGCCCACTTTCTTGCGGGCCATTTGGAGGACACATGACCCTTAAAACGCGCAATGCCATCGTGACCGGCTCGACCAGCGGCATTGGTCTTGCCATTGCCCGCGCGCTCGCCAAGGAAGGTGCCAACGTGATGATCAACGGCATGGGCGATGCCGCGGCGATCGAAGCCGAGCGGGCGGGCATGGCGAAAGAGTTCGGCGTCACGGCGGTCTATTCAGGTGCCGACATGACGAAACCGGACGAAATCCACGCCATGGTGAAGGAAGCCGAGGCGAAGCTCGGCCCGGTCGATATTCTCGTTAACAATGCCGGGGTTCAGCATGTCGCGCCGATCGAGGAATTTCCGCGCGAAAACTGGGACATGATCATCGCCATCAATCTCTCCGCCGCGTTCCATGCAATGGCCGCCGCGATCCCCGGCATGAAGGCGCGCAAATGGGGGCGCATTCTCAGCACCGCCTCAGCCCATTCGCTCGTCGCTTCGCCATTTAAATCCGCCTATGTGACGGCCAAACATGGCCTTGCCGGACTAACCAAAACGGCGGCGCTCGAACTTGCGACCTTCGGCGTCACGGTCAACTGCGTCTCGCCGGGCTACGTCTGGACGCCGCTCGTCGAAAAGCAGATCCCCGACACGATGGCGGCACGCAACATGACGCGCGAACAGGTCATCCACGACGTGATCTTGCTCGCGCAACCGACCAAGCAATTCGTGACCGTGGATCAGGTTGCCTCGCTCTTCGTCTTTCTTTGTTCCGATGCAGCGGCACAGATCACCGGCGCCAATTATACGATCGATGGCGGCTGGACCGCCTGAGTTTGTTGCGAGGCTGGCATGGCGGAGGCGAACGATCCGATCGACTGGACCGGGCAAAAAAAAGTGAGCCTCGCCCTGCGGGGCGGCGGCTCGCATGGCGCCTTCACCTGGGGCGTGCTCGACTATTTGCTCGAGGACGGACGGCTTGACATCGAGGCGATCACCGGGACGAGCGCCGGCGCGATGAACGCCGTGGTGCCTGCCGAGGGCTACCTTGAGGGCGGCCGTGAGGGCGCGCGCAAGACTCTCGCCAAATTCTGGCGGTCAATCAGCAACGCCGGCGCGTTTTCGCCTATCGAGCGGAAGTTCCTCGATATTTTTTTAGCTCGCCGTTGCAGTCGATGGCCGCGCAATGGTGGACCGATTTTCTCGCCCATTATGCAAGCCCTTACGACTTCAATCCGCTAAACATCAATCCGCTGCGTGATCATCTCGAAAAGGCGGTCGATTTCGCCAAGGTGCGGGCCGTGACGAAACTCAAATTATTTGTCGCAGCGACCAATGTTCAAACCGGCAAGATCATGGTTTTCGAAGGTCCCGAACTCACCGCCGATCATGTCATGGCCTCGGCAGGCCTGCCCTATTTGTTTCAAGCCGTGACAATCGGCGGCGTGCCATATTGGGACGGCGGCTACATGGGTAATCCCGCGCTGTTCCCGTTGTTCTACAAGACCGCCTGTCCCGACATCGTCATCGTCCAAATCAACCCGATCGAGCGCGACGCGGTGCCACGTTCTGCGCACGAAATTCAAGATCCCTGAATGAGATTACCTTCAATGGCGCTGTGATGAACGAGCTGCGGGCGATCGATTTCGTGAACCGGCTAATTAATTAAGGTAAATTATCGAGCGGCGACTACATGCACCCGTTCGTGCATCGCATTGGCGACGGCAACCTCCTCGCACCATTCCCGGCCTCCTCGAAACTCGATGCCTCCTGGTCGTTGATCAGCAAATTACATGGGCTTGGGCGAGAGGCCGCCAAGCAATGGCTCGACGAGACCTACGATTCGATTGGGCGGGAGGGCACCCTCGATCTGCGGATGGCCTATAGTTGACTGGCATTTTTTCTGGTTGGAGATTGAGTGCCTCGATCGCAGCGTTCAATGCGCTCGCATAACAAAGCGACAGGAAATCCTGTGTCCGGCTCATCTCACATCGTAAGGCGTTCCACGGGCATCGAGAGGCGGATAATCAAGCCTTTGGGATTCCAGTCGTAGGAAAGCTGACCGCCGAACTGCCCTGTCACGAGCCGGCGCACGAGCGAACTTCCGAACCCTTCATGGTCAGCAGGCCCGTCGAGGGATGGGCCCCCATGCTCTTTCCAGGTCAGCAGAAGTTCGTCCCTCTCCACGGACCAGTCGATGTGGATGTAGCCTCCAGGCGACGATAGAGCCCCATATTTGGCCGCGTTTGTCGCGAGCTCGTGCAGTACAAGAGCAATGCTCGTGACGGCATTGCCGCCGATCGGCAGGCAAGGCCCGGTGATGACGAAGAACCCGTGGTCTTTGACGCGCTCCGGATCGACGTAGGGAGCGAAGATTGTTTGGACGAGAGCGTGCAGAGTGGTGTCCTCGCACGGATTCCCGTCCCCGTTGATCAGGCCGGGTCGCGTGAGCCCGTGGGCGCGCGCGAGCGCGCCGAGCCTTCCCCGGACCGCCTCGGCCATATCCGCCGGCGTGCGGGCGGAACGCGCACTCAGGGTCACCAGGCCACTCGCAACGGCGAAAAGGTTCTTGACCCGATGGCTCATCTCTCTGAGGAGAAGATTTTGTTGTTCCTCGGCTCGCCGGCGCTCGGTGATGTCGCGGGCGATTTCTGATGCGCCGATGATCGTGCCCTCAGCATTATTGATGGGCGACACAGTCAGCGAAACCTCGACCAAACTACCATCTTTGCACCGGCGAACGGTTTCATAGGGATCGATGCGCTCACCCCGCCGGATACGCGAAAGAATATCGGATTCCTCGCCGTGGCGATCCATTGGAATATAGAACGTGACAGGCTTATCCATAATCTCTTCTGCCGTATAGCCGAAGAGGCGCTCTGCTCCCGGGTTCCAGGTGTTAATGATGCCATCGAGGTCTTTACTCACGACGGCGTCATCAGAGGATTTCGACGATTGCGGCGAGCCGCCGCGTCGACCGCCCGCTGCGCTTGCGCTCGGTGATGTCAATCAACGTATTCACTGCGCCGGTCAGCACGCCGGATCGGTCCCGCAGCGGCGTCGGATACGCGAGGAACGGGACGCGTGCGCCGTCTGGCCGTTCGGCCGCCGCCTCCGCGGCACGGATCGGGCGTCCTTCCTTCAGCGCCACAGCCATGGGGCACTCATCGTGCCGCATCGGTCTGCCGTCCGGCCAGTAAAGCCGCCAGGAGCCGCACCACTCGTTCTCGCCGAGCGTCGGGCGACAACCCCAGAGGTCAGCTGCCGCCTCGTTGAAGAACGTGATCCGCCCTGCTGCGTCGGTCGTATAAATGGCTACCGGAAGTGCTTCGAGCAATTCGTCGAACGGTGCGACAAATTTCCGCTCGCTATCACGCCATGCTGTGTCGGTGTACGCTGCGGCGGGTAACGAACGCAAATCCATTGGCGAACGCAATGAACCTGATCCTTCGTTCGCGAGACTCATGGGAACCTCCCATATTTTGTGGCGCCGGCTCGCAATATCACACCTATTCGCGGAACCCCGCCGCGCCACAACGTTAAGCTAGATTGCCGTTCTGCTCCAACAAGTGACTTTAACGCGCCACTGCTTGTTCCGGTTCCGCCCATGTTTGGGGCGGACGGCTGTCGCTACGCGGATAGCCGAAAGCTGACCGGTAGTCTTCACCCGGATCACGAAATATTGACCGCAATTGCTGCGTTCAACATGGCCCCAATGTGAGGGTAAAAGCCGAGTTCGGCAGTTTACGCCAAGACGATGTTGGAACCAACACCGCTCAATGACGTTGGGGGCGGTGCGAGGTGCAGCGGCCAAACGTTGCCGGACCTTGGAAACCAAAGGAGTTTGCGATGGATTGGGATCGTATCGAAGGAAACTGGAAGCAGTTGAAAGGCAAGATCAAGGAGCAATGGGCTCATCTTACCGACGATGATCTCGACAAAATTGCCGGAAGGCGCGATCAGCTCGAAGGCAAGATCCAGGAACGCCATGGCCTCAGCAAAGACGCGGTGCGCAAGGATGTCGACGATTGGTTGAAGAAGCTGCATTAGTCGAGTTTTGCCGCACCCGAGCGAATGTATGCTTCGAGTGGACGGCCTCCACGGCCGCGTGAGCGTCTCGCTCGATGCGGCGGTGGAGGCTTCGAAGTTATCCTGCTAGCCTCAATATCAGGCGAGATCAGGCGAGGAAGTGAAGGCTTCCCTGAAGCCGGACCAATCACGTTCAATCGCCAAACGGTGCCACCCATGTGGAACTTTGCTCCTCCACTGCGATTAAGGCCGGGGAACAACAAAGGAGATATAGAGATGCTTTCAACCATTGTGATTGTCCTCCTCATTCTGCTGCTCATTGGCGCATTGCCGACTTGGCCGTACAGTGCAAGCTGGGGATACGCGCCAGGGGGACGCTTGGCACGGTCCTTGTAGTTGTTTTGATCTTGCGCTATTGGGACGAATATAGATTGAGGCCATAAGACCTTCGATTAGGTGGCCGAGGGACTCCGCGAGTGCGGTGTCCCTCGCGCTGAACCACAGCGTCACACAATGACTCGCATCGAGAATTAAGATAATTGCAAGTCCGGCGCGCGTCGCGCCAGTGTCACCGGCTTTGGTGTGCCAGAGCATCACTGAGATGGTTTGGCCTAGCCAATGCCCGTCCAAATCGGCAATCCCAGCCTCGAAATCTGGTCATCGTGGGGACGCCGGTTAAGAGCGTGGTCTCAAAAAGTTGCCGACTTTTTGGGTAAGATCATGCGATAAAACAAAGTTTTAGAGACCGCGAGCGATTCCGCATGAAGCGATCATGGTTTAAGAGGTCATCCCATGACATTGAGCGGGTTGCGGCCATAATCTACCGTTGCACGACCGCAGCACCCCGTTGTGGATTTTCTGGCATACCGATCTTCCAAACAAATTTATAGTCTTTAGAGACATGTGGCACCAACTCTCACGGGTAGGAAATGGCTTTCGATCTCCTCCACGGGTTTACAGGGCGCAAACCGCGCAGTCTCGATCAGCTGCCTTTGCCTAAGCGCTACCCGGTTCGAATTGCCGCCGGCAAATTTGCAAACTTAGGCAAACAAGGCCAAGGGACGATTCATCCGTGGCAGAACTTGAGTAGATTAACCGGTTCCTGGGAGCTGCGCTTTCTCGAATGTATGCAAGGCGTAATCCTGCGAAATGGGATACGCCATCTCGAAGCGGCGCAGTGGCATACGGATCTCGTGCGTCATCGCGAGAAACAGGCCGATCGTATCGGCATGAGAGCAGCCGCCGTTCTTGCGCGCGCAAAGGACGGCAACGATGAAACGCGTTAGCTGCGCTGGCGAATTCGGCACAAAGACAGGATCTGGCCTGCCGTCGCAAGAGGTGATGGAACGCAATGACGCCAGCACCAAGGTCGTGCGGCTTCGCGAGGCGGGCCACAGGTTCGAAGCGCAAATTCGCGAGCTTGAAAAGCAATTTGATGCGAAGGCAAAGGCGCTGAGCGAGGAATTTTTGTCTGCGGTTGACAAACTAAACAGCGAGGAATGAAGCGACAATCGTGAGCGGCTCCATTCCGCGCTCCGGCATATCACCCCCGGACAGGCAGAGCGCCAAGCCGCTCAATCCGGGATCCACAAAATCGCAGTACGGCCAACAGGCGGCATTCAGGTCTTCGGACACGCATTTCGTCGCCAACCCTTCCGGCGCGGTCGTTTGCCGCGCGGATAATCTTGCCGCCGCCTTATACCACACCTCGTTGCTCGTGGCTCTCATCGTCATGCCCGGCCTTGAGCCGGGCATCCAGCCTCCCAGCGTTGGCGTGTGGATGGCCGGGTCAAGCCGGGCCATGACGGTAGCAAGGCATATGAGTTTCTTTCTCCGGGATTTGGAATTACGTTACCGCCACGACGCTCGCGGTACACTGTTACAAAACTTGGGGGGCCGGCCGGTGCAATGCAGCGCCGCTGTTTCGCGGCCAATGAAAACGCCCCGTGCTGCTCGCGGTTGGCCCCTTCCCGTGCGCCGCAAAAGACTAACCTCCGAGAGCGACGAAAAAGCCGAATGACATAAACCCAAGGTTTCGTTACCGCCCCGGCGATTTGAATGCCTTGCCGAGTGCTCCGGCTGATTTAAACGCCTTCATGGCGTCCTTGGCGGTCATCGCAAGCGACGTCCTTAGTTGGGATATCCCGCCCGACGCTGCCCCCGCGATCAGCGCGGAAGCCATGACCTCTTCGCTGGGCGCCTCGCTTATTGAGAGGAAATCATACTCGCCGAAGGTGAAATACAGGGCAAGTAGCTTGGCTCCCGCCTTTTCCATGAGGTCCGCGACGGCCTTCTCCCTGTTTTCAGGATTGGCCACCATGCCCTTGACCGCGTCGGGCGTGTACCGGCCCTGGGTGATATAGATTGCCATGAATTCCTCCCTTTCCAGTTGATCCTTTCTGCGGATCGCGCAAACGTAATTAGTCTCGTATCGACGGTTTGCTAGTGGCACGCCACGCCCTGCAGCGTCGCCGTGCCATCAGGAAGCGCCTTCAACGCACCACGCCACTGGTGCGCGGGGAGCTTCGGCGTGCCACCCAACTCTTGATTTGGGAGAAAGCGCGGCTGCTGCTAAAGTAAACAATTGGCTAAAGAATTACTGCGCCGACAATACATCTCGGAGTAGCGTCCAAATCAGGCGGATCTATTGCATATATACGCGAATAATAACTATGCTCTTTCATCACTAGGCTGCCTGATTTAGCCGTTATCGAAAATCGAAAATATATACGCGAATAATAACTATGCTCTTTCATCACTAGGCTGCCTGATTTAGCCGTTATCGAAAATCGAAACTGAATAACTACCGGCTGGCGCCGGTAGGTTCGTGCTCGCGAAGATACTGAAGTATGACGTCGTCCGTGATGTTGCCGCTGGTGGTGGAGAAGTAGCCGCGCGCCCAGAAATGCCGCCCCCAGTAGCGCTTGCGCAAGTCCGGAAACTCCATCTGCACGCGATGCGATGAGCGTCCCTTGACGCGCCGTACGAAGTCGCTGACCGCGATATGGGGCGGGATTTCCACGAACATATGGACATGTTCCCGCGACAACACGCCGGAGACGATCTGGACGCCCAGTTCTTTGCACGCCTGCCGGATAATTGTTCGTATCCGCTCCCGCACCGCGCCTTCCAGCACCTTGTAGCGATACTTCGTGATCCAGACGATGTGGTAGCGATGGTGAAAAACCGTGTGACTCCCGCTTGTGTAGCTCATAGACTAACTCCTTAAAATGGGCGTTTCCCCCACGCGGGGCGCCCATTTTAAGGAGTCAGTCTATGAACAAAAAACGGCTCAAGCCTCTTCCCGTCTGAAGACGGGGGTTTAAATCCAAACAACGGACAATGAAGAAACAATTCCTGTTGCTCCAGAATATTCGGCAATTGGCGCCTTAAACTTGCTGCCATCGCGGCCCGGATAATTCCCAACCTTGGCAAGATCGAGCTTTTTAAGCTGACGGCCAACCGAATCAGGGACTGGCATGAAGGTGTCGCATCGTCGGCAAGGCGCATCCGGACCGGCCGCTTTGCGTCCGCTCAGGCGACGAGCGGCTTTAATGCTGGCGAACCAGAGGTTATCCGGCGGCGGCGCTCGACCGCAAACCGGTTACTCATTGTTCTGAAGGCGGCGCTTAACCGCGCCTTCCACAATGGCTGCATTGCGTCTAACGAGCCATGGCGCAAGATTAAGCCATTTCGCGAGGCCGATGCGGCGGTAATCCATTATTTGAGCGATGCCGAATGCAAGCGCCTCGTCAACGCCACGCAAGGCCGGTTTCGTGATCTGGTTTGCGGCGCACTGGTGACCGGGTGCCGCTACGGCGAGCTGATCCGGATGCGCGTTGCAGACCTTAACGCATTGGCCGGGACGGTCACCGTCCGGCTCTCGAAAGCCGGGAAGCCCCGGCACGTTGTCCTTGCCGCCGAAGGCAAGGCGCTTTTCGATCAATTGACCGCCGGGCTTGCGCCGCAGGCCCTGATATTCAGGCTAGATGATGGCGGGCCGTGGGGGCCGAGCCATCAGCAGAGGCCGCTTGCCGAAGCTTCGGAAATTGCGAAGCTAGACCCACCCGCGACTTTCCACATCTTGCGCCACACCTATGCAAGCTCGCTCGCGATGAAGGACGTTCCCATGGGCGTCATTGCCGCGCAGCTCGGGCACAGCGGTACCCGGATGACCGAACGCCACTATGCGCATTTGGCGCCGTCCTATATCGCCGACACGGTGCGGGCGGCGCTGCCAGGCCTAGGGATAATTGGCGAATTGAACGTCGTCACCTTGCAGCCGAAAGCGGCGATTAGCCGGGGCGATTGCTGAAAAAGCGCCGAAGGCGTTCGACCGGATCGCTCTTAGCTTCGGCAAAGGGAGTTCCGGTTGGATGAGTGCGACGAGGTTGACCCCGTGGACCCTGGGCATGGGCAACACTCAGTGGCGACGACTGACCTGGCTTGAGGACGCAAAGGGTCGTCCCGCCGTTGCTTGATCCCGAGTGAACCAAAGCGAAGTTTGGGCTGGGACCGTTCGGCTTGCTGCTTTATGTGCTCGCCGATAAGGAACCGCGTCCCGGCGAGCACGAAAAGTTCACGTCACCGCTGTGGTAGCAGGGCGTTGGCAGCACCGTCCACTGCGTTGCCGGCGACGCGACGGGCATCATCCTCGCGGCAGCGATCACCGCGCTTCTCGGTCTCCCAATGCGGATCGACCTCATCGCCGAATATGTCGCTGGGTTCTCTTTCGGGCTTTTCATTTTCCAGTCCCTGCTCATGAAAAAAATGATGGGCGGGACCTATTGGGAAAACGCCCGAAAGTCGTTTCTGCCTGAATTCATCAGCATGAACGCGATGAGGGCGGGAACGGCCCCCACCATGAGCTTCCTCATGATGGCCCGAGACATGCGCGCCATGGACCCCACCGAGCTCGTGTTCTGGGGTGTCATGTCGCTCGGCGTCATGATCGGGTCCGCCACCGCGTACCCGTTCAACGTCTGGCTGGTGAAGCGGAAGTTGAAACACGGCCTCATGACCGAACGCAGACCTGTCAGCAAGTTCGACGTACAACCCGCAGCCTCCAAGCAGAAGCATCACCTCCATCAACAAGAATGGAGCCACAACGGCCATTCCATGGAAATCGACGCGACGCCGTCACAACTTGCAACCATGGTGGCCGTCACGATTTTATTGCTGTGCACCGGAATGATTACTCCGGGCTATTGGGTCAACCTTGGTCTGAGTGCAAAGGAAGTCGGCGGAGTCATCCACTGAGATGGCGCTGGACGTCACTATCGTCGCCCGGCAACAATCGCCGGAATGTTCCATGTCCTAGCCAAACAACTTGCGCAGATGCCATACGACGATCCGCAGATCTCTTGATGTGAGCAACTCCGCACCGCAATGGCCTTCGTCAAGAGCTTCCGTCACGGCAAACGCGATCCCGGCCCGCGGCCGGATCGGCGGTCGATCCGGCGACGATTAGTTCGCGGCGAAAACTCTCAACCCTGCTTTTTTCTTGAAGATCAGGGGCGGTGAAAGCCTCCGAGCGCAAAAAAACCGGATTTTTCGACAGCATCGACCCGAAGCGGACTCGGAGGCTGAGAGGCTAAATTAGGCTCGATATTCTGCATCACTTTGGATTTTCAGTTTGTACATGATAAACAATTCGCGTCATCGGGTCCAAGCTGCCCAAGCCGAGTAAGATGCCTAGCCAGAGTAAACTGGCGGCGGCGAAGAGGCGCACGATTTCGGGGCCTCGCTCGACTTCCATGAAGATGGTCCCGACCACCCCGACCATCAGCACTGCGGGGACCAGTACGAGCGGTTGGGCCGACCGGTCCAGTGGCAAGGAACTTGCGCCTAACTGTATTGCCAGCAGAACCATCAGCAGCACCCAAGCCAGCAATAAGTGGCGCAAACGCTGGTTCATGTGCCGCGCCCCACGAGGTAGATCAGCGGAAAGAGCACGATCCACACCATGTCGACAAAGCTCCAGTAGAGACCGACCACGGTCACCGGCGTGTAATAGCGGGAAGAAAATTCGTCCCGCCGCGCGCGCAGGATGATCCAGCCGACCAGGACCACGCCGACGATCATATGAAGCCCGTGGATCGCGGTGCCGAGGAAATAGAAGACGAAGAAAATTCGCGCCCCGGCGCCAAGCGCCCCGTTGATGGCGAAGTCGGGCCCCGGGAACAGATGCTTGTTGAAATCGTCGCGCCACTCGATTCCGAATTTGAGAACCAGAAAGGCGCCCCCGAGCAGCACGGCAACGGCACAGCACTGGATCAATCTGCGGATATTCCCTGCCTCAATGTAGGCGACGCCCGCGCTGTACGCGAGACTGCTGGTTACCAGGATCACGGTGTTGATGGTGCCGATTGCGAGCGCGGTCTGCCGCGCGCCCGCATCGAACCCTGACTGATTCCAATGGCGGGAAAAGATCCAAGTCAGGAAAAGGGCACCAAAGAACAGCACCTCGGTCGCCAGAAAAAGCCACATTCCCGAGATGGCCGACTCTGATTGGTGGCGCGCATTTGAATATTGGAAATCGTGCCTAAGCGAAGCTTCAGACATGGTGCTGCACGACCTCGGGTGGCGGGTAGTTATAGGGAGTTTCGATTACCGTTGGCGTGACAACAAAGTTCTCCGTGAGCGGCGGTGACGACGTCTGCCACTCGAGCCCGGTGGCGCACCATGGATTGGCGCTCGCACGTTTGCCGTAGAACAACGACCACGTCAGATAACCTAAAGGCAGCAGGTAGCCCAATGCCAGTATGGTCGCGCCGGCGGACGAGAGCACGTTCAGCACCTGGAATTCCGGCGGGTAGGAGTGATAGCGCCGGGGCATGCCGAGATAGCCGAGAAGGAACTGCGGGAAGAAGGTCAGGTTGAACCCGATGAAGATGAGAATTGCGCCGGCTCGGCCCCACATCTCCGGATACATACGTCCGAAGATCTTCGGCCACCAATAATGCAGTCCGGCAAAGAAGGCGGAGACCATGCCGCCAACCATCACGTAGTGAAAATGCGCCACCACGAAATAGGTCTGGGCCAGATGCACATCGGCGGCGAGCGCGGCCACGAACAGGCCGGTCAGGCCGCCCATCGTGAAAAGTCCGATGAAGCCGATTGCATACAGCATCGGTGCGTCTAACCGGATGAAGCCTTTGTGCATTGTCCCAATCCAGTTGAACACTTTGATCGCCGACGGTACCGCCACCATAAAGCTCAGAATTGAAAAGACGAGCGAGGAATAGAGCGACGTGCCGGCCACGAACATGTGATGCCCCCACACAAGGAAGCTGAGCACCGCGATCGCGATGCTGCACCAGACGACAAACTTGTAGCCGAATAGCCGCTTTCGCGAGAAGGCGGGGACGATCTCGCTGATCACACCCAAACCCGGCAGAATCATGATGTACACGGCCGGGTGGGAGTAGAACCAGAACAGATGTTGGAACAGCAGTGGATCGCCGCCCATCGCCGGATCGAACACGCCGATGTGGAAGATCCGCTCGAATGCCAGCAGCAGCAGCGTCATGGCCAATACCGGGGTCGCGAGCACCAAAAGGACGCTGGTGGAATAGAGCGACCAAAGGAACACCGGCATCTTGTACCAGGTCATGCCCGGTGCGCGCAGACGATGAATGGTGATGATGAAGTTCAGTCCGGTCGCGATCGAAGAAAAGCCTGCGATAAAGATCGCCACGACCGTCGCAACCACGTGTCCCTTGGAATAGGCGGTGGTGAGCGGGGTGTAAAAAGTCCAGCCTGTATCGACGCCGCCGGCGAACAGCGAGTAAAGGACGGCGGCCCCTGCGACGACAAAGAGATACCAGCTGATCAAATTCAGCCGCGGGAAGGCAAGGTCGCGCGCGCCGAGCATCAAGGGGACAACGAAATTGCCGAGCGTGGTCGGAACGGCCGGAATCAAAAAAAACCATACCATCACCACGCCATGCATGGTGAACAGCCTGTTATACGTCTCCGCCGACCCGATCATACCCTGCGGCACGATCAAATTATAACGGATCAATGCCGCTGCTGCGCCCCCGACAAAGAAAAAGACCGTAATCGTCCCGAGATAAAGGATCGCGATCCGTTTGTGATCGGTCGTCAACAGCCAGCTGCGGATGGTGACTCCGTCCGTCAGGTACGAGCTCGCCGTCTCCTTGGACTCAATGGCCACCACGCTCATGGCTGTTCCTCCGGCGTCAAGGACCTGATGTAAGCAATGATTTTCAGAAGGTCCTCTTCGCTGATCTGTCCCGCGAAGGAGGGCATGACGGGCGGGTAGCTCGCCACCCGCTGCGTCTCCGGCATTAGAATGCAATCGCGGATGTAACGGTCGTCCGCGGTGACTATTGTGCCATCGACCAGCGTCACCGGGCTGCCAAAGAGGCCCGCAAGTGGAGGCGCTGGTATCTCGCTCGTTGATTGACTTCCGCCAGCACCGTTCCCGCCGTGGCAGCCGCTACAGCCATAGCGCATGAACAGGGTTCTACCTTGCTTCGCCATGGTCTCGCCGCCGCCATTCTGATCCAGCCATTCTTGGTATCGTGGGAGGGACATCGCCACGACCTCGCCAACCATACTGGCGTGCCCTGTGCCGCAGAGCTGTGTGCAGAACAGGTGGTACGTGCCGGGCGTCTCGACCTGGAACCACAGCGATTCGTACCGGCCCGGAAGCACGTCGCGCTTGATCCGAAACGCTGGCACGGAAAAGTCGTGGATGACGTCCTCTGAGGTCATCACCAGCTCGATCGGGCGCCCGACCGGCAGGTGCAACGCGTTGATCTCGCGCTGTCCGCCCCGATGCTCGATTTTCCACATCCACTGCTTGCCGATGACGTAGATCCTCAAGGCGTCCGGAGGAGGCTGGAACAGCCGAACATAGAGGTCCGCGCCCCAAACGAATAAACCAAAAAAAATTACCAAAGTGGCGACGGTCCAGGCGGTCTCCAGCCGCCAGGTCTTCTCACCCAGAACGCCGCGATCGATTTTGCTGCCGGCGCGGTATTTGATCATATAGATCCAGATCAGACCAAAGACGAGCGCGAGGATCGCGCAGGAAACAAGGAACAGCGCCAAGATTAGATAGTCGACTTCCGTCGCGTCAATTGTCGCCTGGGGGAGCCAGAAACTCATGCGCGCCCATTCTCCCGGCGAAACGCAAGGAACAAACTACCCCCGACGGTTAGCATCGTGATCGCCGCAGCCAAGCGCAGTAGCTTCATGATCGCGAGCGTGTAGCGCCCCGTCCTCGCATCGTAATCGTAGCAGAGCAATAGGACCGGTATTGCCGCAGCCGCGATGCCGCCAGACTCGGCGCGCGTCACGCCAAGCCTTACATCGGCGGGCGCATAGCCGACGCCGAGCAAATAGCTCGACACGATACCAGAAGGCGTCGCGAAGACGACACCGGTGGGATGCACGAATTGCTTCAGCTCCGGATCGAAGCGGTCGCGAAATCCAATGCTGTCAGCCACCGCCTGCAGAGCATCCGCGGTGCCCGTGAGGAAATGCCAATTCTGTGCCGCGCCTGGCGCCGGATAGCGTTGCAGTTCTTCCGCCTTGGCCGAGGACGCGGTCGCGCTGGTCTCCGCCGGGTCGATGCTAAGCAAGGTCAATGAGTAGTCACGCCCCGCGATCATTCCGGACGCCAGGAGCGCACGGAGCAGGTCGGCGCGAACGACACTGCAAAGATTGGGGCAACGAAAGTAGCCAAGTGCAAGGATTAACGGCTTTCCTTCAAAAACGTCCGCCAGCCGCACCGTGCGGCCGGTGTCGTCGCGGAACATTTCTTGCGTGGGGAGCATGGTGCCTGGTCTTTGTTGGTAGGCAAGGCCGCTGAAATCCGGCACTGGCGCCGCAACCGCGAACCTTGGCGCGACTAGCAGAGGGATAATTAGGAAGCTCAGCCTCATGGGGTTTCTCCGTCATCGCTGGCGAGGCCGGGATTTCGACCTGCCCGGCAGGGGCCTTCTCCGTCGAACCGGGCCAGCCCGGGATATTCTCCTGCACGACTTTCCGCATTGCCTCCGCGATAGGGATGTGCGAAATGCCGTGGGCCTTGTCGACCCAGCCCGTGCCATTCAGCCATTGCATTTCCTCGCGGTAGAACCTCGCCATGTCCGCCTGCGAATTCGGTTGCAGCTGGGGGTTCGGATATTGCGGCAACGGCATGTGCAGGGTCCGGTCGGTTGTCGCACCTGGGTAGAGCCACAGAACGACCAGCGCCATAAAGATCACCGATGTCAGCAACCCTATCACGCCGATCCAGATGAAACGTGCGCCGACATCGGTTGGCTCATGTCGCGCAGGGTCGAGGCCTTTCTCAGACATGGCGGTGCCGTACCTGCTCAGGCATCCACGGCATCAGAGGCGCACGGAGCGCCAGCGCAGCCGCAATTCCGATCACGCCGAGCATCGCCAGCACGTCGACGATGCTGAAGCCCTTTCCGGATGCGGGCAACACTAGCCACCAGTTGCGGACGACCTCGCTCAGTATGAGCAAGGCTGTGACGCAGCCGATCCCCCGCCGCGATCTTTGTACCTTGGGCGACAAAAGGGCAAAGAAGGGCAGTACGAAGTGGCCTCCGGCAACCAGGGCGGCCGCAAAGGCCCATCCGCCCGTCGAGCGGGAGATGTACCATGATGCTTCGTTTGGCAGGTCCGACTGCCAGACGATCAGCAACTGCATGAAGTCAAGATACGCCCATAGAATGAGTAGCGCCAGCAGCAGCCTGCCGAGACTGCGCAGTGTCCCGTCGTCCGGCGGCTCTCCGATGACAGCGGCGAAGATGGACACTGAAAGCGCCAGAAGACCCATTTCGGCAATCTCGATCAGGCCGTAGGTGCTGGAAACAAAGTGCGGGTCAAGTGACATTGTTGTGTCGATTGCCGCAAAGGTGACAGTGATCGCCAACAGGATAAGCCCGGCGGGCGCGATCCGCGCAAGGCTCAGATCGGGCCCATCTTGCCGAAGCGCACGGATGATCAACAGACTGAGCCCGAACCAAACGATGAGGTAGGCGATGGTCCGGGCGAGGAATGCCGGCAAGTTCAAGTAGAACCCGTTATCCAATGGCACCGCTACGTCTGGGTGCAGCCAGGAATAGAGGGTCGGCGCAACGATCGCTAACGGAATCAGCGCCGCCGGTAGCAACAGCAATGTGATCATTCCGGCAACCAGTTGCGGCCGGGTGGCATAGCCCCAACGGCCGCCGGTCAACGCGTGGATCAGGAGCAGCCCCATGCAGCCGATCGGCCACCCGAGCCACGCAGTCACCGCCGCCAGCCAAGCGTGCGGGAAAGCGGCCGGTGCGACGATCCATCCAATCGCCGCGCCGGCAAGGCCCGCGCCTCCGGCTGTCCACGCGGCGCGCTCCCCTTGACTGCGCGTCATTGCAGCGCTCCTTCCTGATCCGGTTGCGCATCCGTAATGGTGGCGTTCTGGCTGCGCTGCAAGGCACGGATATAGGCCGCGATCGCCCAGCGATCCGCTGGCTGCACGCGCTCGGCAAAGGAATACATTGCTCCGTAGCCGTTCGTAATTGCGTCGTAGAAATGCTGCACCGGCGCCTGGCGCAAACGATCGGTGTGATAGGAGGGCGGCGGTGGGAAGCCACGCTGAACGACCATGCCGTGTCCGTCGCCGAGCTCGGAATGGCAGGGCGTGCAGTAAATCCGAAACCGCTCTTGACCGCGCTCGAGGAGCGCGAGTGTCACGGGCGGCGCCTCCACCGGCTTATCATGGTATTCCACGGTGCCGGACGGGATCTTGGCGGGACCGACGAGCGGTGTATAGGCCTTCTGTTTGGGCTGAACGCTCATGTCGTCGCAGCCACCGAGTGCCATCAGTCCCGCGAGCAGGATCGCGCGCCTCATTCTGGCATCTCCTCGATCAGCTTGGGTTCGAGGCCGTCCAGTATCTGGCGGGCGCGTGCGAGTTGCTGCATGTCGCCATTGCGGATCGCGACGACCCATCCATCGCGCATAGCTTGGCGCATGGACTGACACTCGTCGATCGGATCGTAGAGCTTGGCCATGCCGGCGGCGATCAAATAGCCTAAAAAAGCGGCGAGAATGGCGAACAAGACCCCGATTTCAAACGCGATCGGCACGAAAGCCGGCCAGGAAAATTCCGGCCGTCCGCCAATGTCGAGAGGATAGCCGATTGTGTTCGCATAAACTTCCATCCCGAAACCGGCCGCGGCGCCAAATAGTCCCGCGATCAGAATAGCCAGTGGCACAGGCGAGTTCGTGCGACCGTCATCCAGAAATGTCGGCGTGTACGTTTGCAGTCCGCCGATGTTTCCGGCGTCGAGGAGGTCCATCGCCTGGCGCAGGGCCGTCTCGGTTTCAAAAGAGGCAACGATGCCGCCGCTCATTTGCCCACTGCCTCGCGCGGGCGCCGGAACAGCACGCGCATCTCCAACGCCGAGATCATTGCCAGGAAGCGCGGGGCTAACAGACTTCCTCGCGCCCTCAGGGGGGAACGCGCATTCGGCCGGCTCGCAGTTTCCACGCAAATTAGGATCATAAACAAAAAGGGTCGAGCAATAAGGGCAGACGGCCTCATTATCGTCGCCCATGTCGATGAAAATATGTGGATGATCGAAAGGGCGGCAGAGCGCCGATGCACATGAATTCCTTGACGCCAATGCGCACTTGCGCAACGCCCGGCTGGTTGTGGAAATGCGGAGTGCCGTTTGCGGCCATGATCTTAATCCCGGGCGGCAGGAAACCACAATGATCGTGTGTGAAACCGACATGCGTTCAGCGAAGGCCAACAATTCAGATGCTCATTGGCTCTCTCCCTCGCGTGGGCGGCGCTGGAGCAGCTTACGCATCTCGAACATCGAGATCGCCGGCAGGAAGCGCACGGCGAGAAGAATGCCGGAAACGAACAGACCCACTGTGCCGAAAAGCGTTGCCCAGTCCCAGAACGTGGGGTCGAAATTGCCCCATGCGGAAGCCATGTGCGTACGGCGCAAACTCATCACGACGATCGTGTAGCGTTCGCACCACATGCCGACGATCACGCCGAGAGACACAAGGACGATTAACGTCTGATTGATACGCAGTCGCGAGAACCACATGAGCTGTGGAAGGGCGACGTTGAACAGGATGGTTGCCCAATAGATCCACGCCAAGGATCCCTTGATCTTATCGACGAATTGCGTCTTCTCGGCGCTCTCGCCGCCATAGAAGACCGAGAACGCGTCCATAATATAGGCGTAGGCGAGACACAGGCTGCTCACCAACAGCATCTTGCAAAGGATATCGAGGTGTCGTCCCGTTATGAAGTCTTCCAAGCTCAGCAGGCGGCGCAACGGCACGACCAGCAGCAACACCGTCGCGAAGCCCGACAGGAATGCGCCGAAAACGAAGAATGGCGGGAACTCAGTGGAGTGCCATCCGACGGTGGCGGCGCCGGCGAAATCCAACCCGACAATGCTGTGCACGGATATGACCAGCGGCGCCATGATCGCCGCCATGACGCCATAGGTTGCATGGTAATGCCGCCACTGGCGGTCCGAGCCGCGGAAACCCAGAGCCAGCGCGCCGTAGATAATCTGCTTGGGGCGTACCGCCGCTCGATCGCGCATCGTCGCGAGATCGGGGATGAGACCAAAATACCAAAACAGGATAGAGGAGATGACGTAGGTGAGAATTGCAAAAAAATCCCACAGTAATGGGCTGCGGAACTGCGGCCACAGCGTCATCGTGTTGGGATAGGGAAACAGCCAATAGAAGAGCCATGGACGGCCCAGGTGCAGGATCGGATAGACCGCCGCGCAGGCGGCCGCGAACACCGTCATCGTCTCGGCGAGACGGTTGAGTGAAGTTCGCCATTCCACCTTCGCCAAATAGAACAGCGCGGAGATGAACGTTCCCCCCGACGCGATCGCGATCCACCAGACATAGTTGATGATCGCGAAGCCCCAGACAACCGGCCAGTCCACGCCCCAGATGCCGATTCCCGCATAGAACAACCAGAGGATCGCGCCGACCAACACGCCGGTGAGCAGCAAGGCGGGGATTATCGCGACCCACCACCAAAGAAAGGCGTGCTTGCGCAGCGCGATCGCGCATATATGGTCGGTCATCGAGCCGATAGTGGGGCCTGGCAAGACAATCGGATCGCGCGGAAGCGGCGGCTTTGAGCCGCTCATGCGGTTCTCAGGGAGCGGCATGCGCGCGAACGGGACGTCGGTCATCCGCTGCCGCCTTCAATTGTCGGATTGGGGTTGCGGATGCGCGCCTCGTAGGTGACACGCGGACGCGTGTTCTGCCCGGCGAGCAACGCGTAATCGAGCGGGCTCTGTTTGCGTTTTGCGACCTCGCTGCCCTGGTCTGCCATGTTGCCGAAGGTAAAAGCCTGCGTCGGGCAGGCGGCTTGACAAGCGGTCACCACTTCGCCGACCGGCCAATTCTCTCGGTCGGCGACAATCCGCGCCTCGGCAATCCGCTGCAGGCAAAAAGAGCATTTCTCCATCACTCCGCGCCCGCGCACGGTGACATCTGGATTGCGCGCTTCTGGCGGTCTTTGCTCTTCCTTCGCGAAAGCGTAATAGTTGAACCGGCGCACCTTGTAGGGGCAATTGTTGGAGCAGAACCGCGTCCCGACGCAGCGGTTGTACACCATCACATTGAGGCCCTCGGAATCGTGGACTGTCGCGCCGACGGGACAGACAGGCTCGCAGGGCGCCTCCTCGCAGTGCATGCAAAGCACCGGCTGAAAATAGCTGTCGGGATCGGCAGGATGTCCTTCGTAGTAGCGATCGATGCGCAGCCAGTGCATCTCTCGCTCGCGGAGCACCTCCTCTTTGCCGACCACGGGAATGTTGTTCTCGGACTGGCAGGCGACAACGCAGGCATTGCAACCGATGCAGGCGTTGAGGTCAACGCTCATCGCCCAGGCGGCCGGTCCTTCGGGCTTCCAGCGATACAAGTGTGGCTCCGGCTTCCTGTCGGCGAGGAAGTGCGGGTCCTCCCTATATGCGGCAAGCATGCCGTGCCGGGCATACTCGCCCGTCTCGTCGAAGATCAGGTTGTGGTGGTCGGTGCTGGCCAGGTTCACATGACCAGCAACCTTCAGTAGCGACGGTGCATCGCTTCGGGCCGTCAGCGGATAGAAATCGAAGCCGGCGCCGCGCCCAACTGAGCCGACGCGCCGGCCGAAGCCGAGAAGCGCCACGACGCAGTCCGCCGCTTGGCCTGGCATGATCCAGACGGGCGCTGTCAAATTCGTATCGCCCATTGAGACGCGAACCATGTCGCCGTTTTGGAGCCTCAACTCTTGTGCCCGCTCCGGAGCGACGAGTAGCGGATTGTCCCAGGTCAGTTTCGTGAGAGGTCGCGGCAGTTCCTGCAGCCAGGCGTTGTTCGAATAGCGTCCATCCCAGAGATACGGGTCCGGACGGAACAGGAGCGTCAGCGGATGGCTTGGCGGCTCCGGTGGCATCTGCCGTCCCGCGTCCGTGCGCAAGGACACATCGGCTTTCGGACTTGCGGTGTTGGGAACGACACCTTTCGCCAACGCATCATGCCAGGCCCGCGCGAAACCTTGACCCATCCTGCTCTGCCAGGTGCCTTGCACGAGTTCGAGCGGGGCAGGCGGCGCGGGTTCTGTGAATAGCGCGAGCATGGTGTGCATGCTGATGGCGTCATAGAGCGGCAGCGCCTGCGGCTGTAGGATGGTGACGGTGCCGTCATATGCCCGGGCATCGCTCCAGGATTCCCACGCGTGCGCCATCGGGATGGCCCAACTCGTCGCTTGGCTGGTCTCGTTCGGCGTCTGGGTAAGCGTGAGGCTGAAATCCACGCCTTTTAGCGCCTCGGCGAAGCCGTAGTCACGGGGGGCGGCGTACGCGGGGTTGGCTTCAATGATCAGCAACGTGCTCACCTTCCCGGTTCGCATGTCATCCACTAACTCAGCCAGCGACGCCGCTTGGCCACCCGCAGTGTGCGCCACCGGCGCGATGAGCTCCAGCGTGTTTCCGCACGCGCCCAGCGCCTCGTTCATTGCATGGACGAGCGCATGTGTTTCGGCGGGCTGGTCCGGCCCGACATGCACGAGCGCGCGCCCGCGATTTGCGATGAGATCAGCCCCTATCTTATCGACCCAGTCCGGCACCTCCGACCGCAGCGAGCTTTCCAAGCCCTCTAGGATTCTCGCCGCCAGCGCCATGACGATCTGGTGAAGCTCGCGCGGTCCGGCGATGAAGCGATGATCCGCGACGGATCCCGTCAGGGTCGGCGTCGGCTCGATTGCATAAATCCGGCTCATCTTCTCCGCGCGCGTAGGATTGCGGCGGGAGGCGAAATCCCGGGCGAAGCGCAAATGACCGGGCGAGAAGTTCAAGAGATCGCTGTCAATGGCAAGGATGACATCCGCCGCCTCGAGTTTCGGCGTCAATTCCACCGGCTGGCCGTAAGCAAGTACGGCGCCCTTTGAAACATTGGAGCGTGAGATCGGCTCCCAACTATGCCAACGGGCCTCTGGGTAGCCTGAAAGCAGCGCATCGAGCTGCGCGGCCAGCGTCGGCGAGGTGACGGTGCCGGTCAGAATGCGGAATCCTTTTCCGCGGCTCTCGGCGATTTTTGCGCGCTGCACTACCACTGCGGTCTGCAAGCCTTGTTGATCGCTGGGAAAACCGTGTGCCTTAATCGCCCAGGCCCGATCCGGATCGTAAAAATCCAGCACTTGAGCCTGCGCGAAGACGTCGGTGGCGCCGAGGCTCGCGGGATGCTGAGGGTTTCCCTCCACCTTGATCGGCCGGCCCATCTGATGCTTGACCACTATGCCGGTGGCGTATCCATTAAGCACGTACGCCGTACTGTAGAAATTTGGCAAACCGGGGATAATGTTTGGCGGCATCTTCACCGCTGGAATAAGATGTCCTTCTGGCGCCCCGGCACCGCAGCCGCCGAGCCCGGCCATCGCCAACGCCGCTGACATCAGCTTGAGGACGCGTCGGCGATCATGGGGCGAGACCAGCGCCTCGGCCAAACTCGGAAATTCCTCGGCCGCGCGCGCGATGAACAACGGATCGTTCTCCAATTCCTCCAGGCTGCGCCATTGCCGGCTCACCGGTGACATATCGAACAATCCGTGAGTTCGCGCCCGCCAATGTGGTACTCGGCCATCAGCGCCTCCGCCGAGGGTGTGGAGGCGGTCCGCTGCCATTCGGTGTTGTAGATCTGATCCTTCGGCCGCAGATTCGGGCCGGGGTTCCGATGACAATCCAGACAGAACTCCATCGTGAGGGTCTTCGCCTTGTAGCTGAGCGGCATCCTGTCCATCTCCCCATGACAACTCGAGCAGCCGACGCCTTTGGCGATGTGAATGCTGTGATTGAAAAAAACGTAGTCAGGCAGATCGGTGATCCGGTTCCAGACGATCGGTTTGTCATCGGCGAGACTCTGCCGCACCGGCGCCAGAAGGTCCGCGTTGGTCCAAATCTGGGAATGACAGGTCATGCAGGTATAGGTCGGCGGCAGGCCGGCGTTCGACGACACCTCCACCGAAGCGTGGCAAAACCGGCAATCGATCCCTAAACCGGCAACATGGTGCTCGTGGCTGAACGGCACCGGCTGACCTATGGTCCAGTCAACGTGACGCGCATAATTGGTTCGGGGCCAGATCCACCACCAGCCAAGGCTCCCGACGAATAAAGCCGCGATACCCAACAGGATCAGCGTAGCCGCCATATTCGCACTTTGCGGGAAAATAGTGGTCATTCGGATAGTGCTCCTATCCCGCGGGGCTTTCTTGGGGCAAAGTCGGGGGCTTTAGGATCTGAGCCGCTCAAAGCAGCTATTTAGTGTTGCTTACGCGACCCCGGTTTCTTGGCGCCACGTGAAGGTGGCCGGTTAGACCCACATTTTAAACCGATCCAGACGTTGGTCCACTTTAAATTCCTGGTTCCTGACGTACTCGCGTATCCAAGCACAGGTGGGGCAGTTGTCGCCGACGAAGTGCTTCAACGTCTCTCTGCCGGGTACGCGTCGATATCAACCACGACAAGCCCAGACTGGCGTCCCAGGGCTATGCCTATGTTGACGAGTAGCAAGTTCCCGTCCGGGTCTTAGACGATAAAATTCTTGGCCTCCTGGCCCCCGCTTGAGCGTCTGATGGAAGGAACCGCCTGCCGATTGAAACTCCAACAAGAGCCGTTTGGTGTCTTTAACGGTATCGACACCTACGGTTAACGAGAATTTGACTATCCAGCCTAGCCTTTTCTTGAGGGCTCTTGTGCTGCGCGTCGACTGCTTGCGATCGGGTAAACATCAGCCACCGAACTCGAAGGCAGTCCCAGATGGTCGGCTCGCCTTCCAAGCTGGTATACTCCGATGTCCGCTTGTGGCGCTTCTCGTCAGTTCACCGCATTGCACTACTCGACAGTTTTTGGGAGCTAACCAGACATCGTCGAAACGGGCCAGATATAGGCGCTTATCGGCCGCCAAAATTCCATACAGCCATGAATTTTTCGGACTAACATGTCCCAGCGGCTAGTCTCGCTACCGAACGCGCGGCTCCGCACCGCGCTGCCGCCCGCGACCGTCCTGCGGATTCCCGGGCAAAGGGCGCGCGCCTTGTCTATCCAGTTTCGCGCGAAGCCGTGGTTTAGCTGGCGCAGATCGGCGCATCTCAAGGGGAGCCGATGGGTCATATTCGCCTCGGTACGCTTCCGAAAACTCGAAAGTGGGAGCACGTCGTCGGCCTCATCGCCGGAGGAGCCGACGTCGAACAGATCGCCGCTGCAAGTGCCGATTCCGCTGAACATGGACTCGAACGAGCTTCTAATGATCAGGGCCTTGCTTACGCATTTTGGCTGCTGACACAAATCCCCCAGGCCGCCAGGCAGACCGACTTTGCCGATCAGTTGAGGCGGCTAGGACTTGAAGTTTCGAGCAAGCCGACGCTCCTGGAGATCGTCGGAGCGTTCACGAACTCGGTTGATCGCCATGTTCGTACACGCGGCAACCGAAGCGATCTCGGCGAGATGACGCAACATGCTGCTGCCGAAACGCTGACAACGTTAGCTGGCCGCGAATTACCGAGCCTCTTTGGACCAACCGCAGGTGACGTTCAACAAGCCTTTGCCAAGCTCGGCTCGCCGGATCGATTCAGCGTCGTTGCACGCGATTTCTTTTCTCGGCTAACGAGCCGCTCGCTCCGTTATTTTCTCAGCAGAGAGCTATCGAAGCATGTCGGCCCGAACAAGCGGTTTACGGCGGTCGGTGAGCACAGCGACTTCAACGCCGCTTTGGACCTCCATTGCCGTGAAGCGTCGCGAATCATCAAGGAGTTTTCAGGCGGACGGTATGGCAAGACGCTCTTCCAAGAGGGAGATATCAGCCCCGGCAAGGCCACCCAATTTGCGCATGTAGCATTCAAAAAGCTCCGCGACGAGTTGCGCAAGCGGAGAGGCGCCGATGCCTCAGCGCCTCGTTCTGTGTGGCGGAGCAAGGCGGGCCGGCGGAAATTCGACCCTGAGGCTTGCCCTGGAGGGCCGATCAAAGAACATCACCCTCAAGCTGGAAGACATCAGCAGGAAAATGGTCAGGAATGTCCCTGACCTGCTCATCGATCTGATTGAGATTGCCACATACATCTACTGCGCCGATCAAGCGACAAGCCGAGGTGGTCCAGTCCAGGTCGGAATGGGTGCAGACTGGCGTCGCAGCTTTCGCTTCGTTATCCCGGTGAGAAATCCGGATCACTGGAACCATCGTAGCGTCTTGGAACCACTCTGCTCCACGCTTTCTTTTCTGTCAGAGGACGATTACGCATTCGAGTTTGAGAAAGCCACCAATCCGGTTCCGTTTCAGGATTACCTGGATTTAGGTGACGACGGCGGTGACGCGGCATTCAAGGCCGACGAAGTTGTTCTGTTTTCCGGCGGGCTCAACTCCCTCAACGGAGCGATCGAGGAACTCTCGATCGCTGGAAAGCGTGTTGCGCTGGTCAGTCACCGCTCCTCGCCAAAGATTTTTGACCATCAAAAGCATCTCGTAACAGAGCTCGATACACGATTCCCGCAGAAGCTCATGCATGTGCCGGTCCTTGTGACCAGACAGGCACTCCGAGCCCAAGAATATACGCAGCGGTCACGATCCTTTCTCTATGCGTCGCTAGCCTGTTTTGTCGTCCGCCTGTTCGGACGGAGCAGGTTTCGGTTCGTCAAGAATGGCGTCGTGAGCATCAATTTGCCGATCTCTGAGCAGGTCGTCGGCGCCCGCGCAACGCGCAGCACTCATCCACCGGTCTTGGACCATTTTCCCAAGTTCTTGAGCGCGGCCGTCGGCAAGCCGATTGAGGTTGACAATCCCTTCATCTGGAAAACCAAAGGGGATGTTGTTCGGTCGATCGTCGATCACGGCTGCGGAGACCTGATCAAGCATACGACCGGCGCTTTGCCATTCTTGCCGCCAATGCCGCCGAACATGATCCTGTCGAGATGTACAAGGTGTCCAGCGTCAGCGCCTATGAGACAGATTGGGCGGGTTGAAGAAGGGAGGATTTCTGGCTCATCGTAGCCTTTCAAGGAGCGAAGATGAGACAGAAATCCGGGCCGGTGAAGGAACCGGCGGAAAAGGTCGTGAAAGACATCCGGCGGGCGACACGCCGGCAATTCTCGGCAGAAGAGAAGATCCGCATTGTGCTGGAGGGCCTGCGCGGCGAGGAGAGCATCGCCGAGCTGTGCCGTCGTGAAGGGATCGTCCAGAATTTGTATTACCGCTGGTCGAAAGACTTCCTTGAGGCCGGGAAGAAGCGGCTCGCCGGCGATACGGCCCGCGCAGCAACCTCGGACGAGGTAAAGGACCTGCGCCGCGAGGCCAGCGCACTGAAGGAGGTCGTCGCTGAACTGACGCTCGAAAACCGTCTGCTCAAAAAAAACGTGATCGGGGATGGGGAGGACGAGGCATGAGATACTCCGCATCCGAGAAAGCCGAGATTATCCGGCTGGTCGGGCAATCGGCCCTGCCGGTCAAACGCACACTGGAGAAACTCGGCATCCCGAGGGCCACGTTCTATCGCTGGTGCGATGTCTATCAAAGCGGCGGGCCAGAGGCCCTGGACGATCGCTCGCCCCGGCCGGATCGCGTCTGGAACCGCATTCCGGACGATATCCGCGAGCGGATCGTGCAGCTGGCCCTGGACGAGCCCACCTTGTCGCCGCGCGAGTTGGCCGTGCGCTTCACCGATACGGAAAAGTATTTCGTGTCAGAGGCTTCGGTCTATCGCCTGCTGAAGGCACACGATCTTATCGCCAGCCCGGCTTTCATCGTGATGAAGGCAGCCGATGAGTTCAAGGACAAGACCGCGGCGCCCAACCAGCTTTGGCAGACCGACTTCACCTATCTGAAGGTCATCGGTTGGGGCTGGTTCTATCTTTCGACCATTCTCGACGACTTTTCACGCTACATCATCGCCTGGAAGCTGTGCACGACGATGAAGGTCGAAGATGTCACCGCCACGCTGGACTTGGCACTGAGGGCCTCGGGACTCGACCAGGCAAAGGCCATCCACCGGCCAAGGCTTCTCTCCGACAATGGCTCCAGCTACATCGCGGCGGACCTGGCGAAATGGCTCGATGGGCAGAACATGGAGCACGTCCGTGGCGCGCCCTATCACCCGATGACCCAAGGCAAGATCGAGCGCTGGCATCAGACGCTCAAGAACCGTATCCTGCTCGAAAACTATTACCTGCCGGGCGATCTCGAAGCCCAGATCGAGGCCTTCGTCGTTGACTACAATCACCTGCGCTATCACGAAAGCATCGGCAATCTGACGCCAGCCGACGTCTACTTCGGACGGGGCCAGACCATTCTGATCGAAAGAGAAAGGATCAAACGACACACAATCGCCAATCGCCGCTTGCTGCACCGTCGGCAGGCCGCATAATATTAAAAACCAGACGAGCCAGAACTCTCTTATTTTAAGCCGCTCCCTGTCCCAAAAACTCTGACGACGGACAGTACAAGGTTGAGCTGCTCGCAGGGCCGCGCGACAGGGCGAACGACCAAACGATGGTTGAATCCTACGTCAGAACCGCTTTGGAGCTTCGTGAAATAGGGGAGCTTGCATTCTTCGGCCGGTTCAGCGGGGAAACCGCGCGCGTCCTCCCATGCTTTCCACCGCTGAGCGCAGATGAGGCCGGGCGCCAAGTCTTCGACCTTCACCAACGACATGTTCGAGCGATTGGGGACGCGCTACAGGCCGCGGTCGAAGGCCATAGCGCACAACTCGTCGACAGAAGCCTTCCTCCGTCGTCACTGCTGATGATGACGGTATCGCCGGGCGCAGCGCCGGCGCTCGCAACAAATCGGCATGCATGCCAATTCGTTGCAGGCGTGGATCGATGAGGGAGAGGCCGAACCCGCATCCGCGGGGCACGACGCCCCCGAGCCTCAGCAACGACGCCACGGCAAGAGCGGTCCGGCACTTGAACGCGCGCGAGGTGCCATCAAAGAGCTTTATCCTGACGGCGTTCCTGGCCAAACCACCGAGCCGAACGCGAATCTGTGCCGGCGAGTCAGTGCGAAGCTCCAAGAAGAAAGCCTGCCGAGCGTTTCGGACGACACGATTTTGAGAGCCGCCGGGCGGCGCAAATAACGCAAATACGGCATTGCGGTATTTGCCGTATTTGCGGAATGCAGAATTATCTCGCGAGCCCTACTCATTTCGCCATCGCTCGCAAAGACGCGGGCACGGCCGCCGGGACGATCCCGGCCCGACAATGGCGAGATGAAGGCGAATACACCGCTGGCCTACACTGTCGCCGAGGCGTGCGCGGTCACGTGCACCGGCCGGACGGCCCTCTATGAGGCAATCAAGTCGGGCGAGCTGCGCGCCGTGAAGCGTGGTCGCCGCACCCTTGTGCTCGCAAGCGACCTACGTGGTTGGATAGAACAACTCATGCTTATCCGGATGCTTGACAAACGTTTGAGCGTGTGCTATCGTCTCAGACATGGATACAACCTTCCCAACGAGCCTTCCAAAGTTTCAGCGCATTTTCACTGATGACGGCGCTTGCGCCCGCTATTTGGAAGCGATGCGATGGCCTGATGGCTTCACCTGTCCGGCGTGCGCGCTCACTGGCGAGCCTTACCGCTTCGCAACCCGTTCTTCGGTTGTGTTGCGTTGCCGAGCCTGTAAGAAAAACACATCTCTCACTGCCGGGACGGTTATGCAGTCGAGTTCATATGCCGCTCTCGACTTGGTTTTGGGGCGCCTATCTCATGACGACACAGACGCCCGGTCAATCCGCCCTCCAATTTCAGCGCCAGCTTGACATCACTAGATACGAGACGGCATTCGCGATGCTTCATAAGCTTCGAGCCGGTATGGTTCGTCCGGACCGCGATACCATCGGGGCGCCGCATCCCGTCGAGGTAGACGAATGTTGCATTGGCGGCCGCACGCGCGGTGAAGGAAGGGGAATTCACCATCAGACGACGGTAGTTGGCGCGGTTGAGGTTCGGACGCGCAAGGATGCCGAGGATCGTAGCGCGAAATGGGGAGACGCACATGAAGGGGGCATTCCGGCTAAGAAACTCACTTATGCTGGGCGCCTCCGGCTCCGCGTTATTTCTAGCACCGGACAAGACGATATTCCTCTTTCTGGTCGCGACGCTGAAACGCTCACAACATTTGTCAAAGATAACGTGACGATTGGCTCCATCGTTCGCACTGATGGCTGGCAGGGGTATAACGAACTTACCGCAATGGGCTATCGGCACAATGCGCTTACCCTTGGAGGTGACCCAGAGAAGGCGGAAAAGCACCTGCCGATGATCCATCTTGTCTTCTCTAATTTGAAGACATGGATCAATGGCACACATCACGGCCGTATCGAACCTCGTCATCTGCAAGCCTACCTCAACGAATTCGTATTTCGTTTCAATCGTCGCTTCTATCCGATGAATTCCTTCAACTCCGTTTTGGGGATTTCCGCCCGGACCGTTCCTCCGACTTACGCGCAGCTTTATTCCGGGGAATGGATACACGCGGCGTAGCGATCGCATGCGGCGTTATGAAATAATTATAATCTTCAGTGAGCACGCTTCTATTTCTCTCAAAGGATTTGCGCATGCGAGCTAGCCGGTGCTGTGGTGTTGTCATTACTTATCCAATTGCCCGGAGGTGGAGTCTCTTTGTCTCATCAGTGGAAATTGTGAACAACTTCGTTTTTATTAACTCTGATCCATCAGATTTAATACAGACCACCTTAATCTCGAATGTTCTATTAATATCATCGTCTATATAATTATATGAACTCAGAAAAAACGCCAGGAATATTGTGGAATCGGAATTTATTGCCATGATGTTCCCAATGTGAAGCGATATCCAAAAATTTTTCCGGGTCGTCGTGCCGCAATATAAAGTCGCTGCCCTGCAATAACATTGGCAAGCCCCCATAGATCATTGGCTCGGGAGCAATCTTTTCTATAAAAACTCTGCAGCTGGAAAATGACTGACCTGCCTTAAGACCTATTCGAACGATGCTCAGTACGTGACCGGTGATAATTTCGGCGGCTTCATAAGGCGCGCGTGGCTTAAATCTAATTTCTATATCAGGAATTGTTCTCGCGGTTGACGCCGCACGCATCTTATATTGAGAGAGTCGCCATTTGTTAATCAGGCCACAAACTGCGTTTATAATAACTAACGTTATCGCGAATCCTGCAAGCCCGGACATGACCTTCCAAAATGGCGATGTGGTGTCAGACCAGTTCGCGAGTGCCGCGAATATTGCTCCCAAGAAGGACATCACTATTTTCTGAACCCCGAAAAATTTTGCAAGGTCCGAGACAAATGAGGCATGTTCTCCCCACCGGAAGAACCAATTAATGACCTCCTTGATATTATGGAGCATGGCGAACGACTCCCCCACGGGATATCCCACGGGTTAGCGTCCATGTCAATCATCCGGATAAGCATGGAACAACTCCCGTCAATCAAGGTGAAACTCGCCGAGCAAAACGAACAAGCAATATTCGCGCGGCGAGGCCCGCGATGACCGCTGAGACCATCGCCAAGGCACTTGGTGGTCGGAAGGCCGGCGCTACGTGGATGGCCAGTTGCCTGGCGCATGACGACCACGCAACTGCGCAACCGACGGCTGGACAATTGCCCGAAGACTTGGCGCTCGTGCCGTCAGGGCAATCGGGACTGGCTCTCGATCGGTACGCGACCGCAAGACTGCTGCCGATCTACTTCCTCAAGACCTGCGGGTTGTCGGAGTTCACCCTTGACCGCAAGCCCGCGGTACGCATCCCGTATTTCGGAGTGGGTGGCGAACAAACGGCGGCGCGCTTCCGGATCGCTCGATGGTGATCGTTTCCGCCGGAAGTCAGGGACCAAACCTTGCCTGTACGTCGTCACCGCCTCCACGACGCGCATAAAGCGGGTTAGGTGGCCTTGGTCAAAGGTGAATCGGACTGTCACACGCTTTGGTTCCACGAGATTCCGGCGCTCGGCATCGCGGGAGCCACCAACTGGCGCGAAGAGCGTGATGTTCGGTACCTGGACGGGATCGAGACGGTCTACGTTGTCGTCGAGCCGGATCGCGGTGGCGACGCCGCTCGGCAGTGGCTGTCCCGTTCCACCATCCGGCATCGATCGAAGCTGGCCAGCTTGCCAGCAAAAGACCCATCGGCGCTGCATCTGGAAAGCCCGGACGAGTTCTTCAGGCGCTGGCAGGTCGCGTGCTTGGGCGCGATCCCCTGGACGGTGGTTGAGGCGACAACAAGCGCCGAGGAGCGGTCCGAGGCATGGGAGAGATGTTCGGGGCTCGCGGGCAAGGCGAAAATACTCGATGAGTTTGTGAGCGAATTATCACGTATCGGCGCCGTAGGCGAGCGCCGCGCCGGCAAAATCATCTATCTCGCTGTCACCTCTTGTCTGCTGGAGAGGCCGGTTTCGGTCGCGGTCAAGGGGCCGTCGGCGGGCGGCAAATCTTTTGTCGTCGAGTCGACACTGAAATTCTTTCCACCCGAGGCATTTTACGCGCTCACTGCCATGAGTGAACGGGCGCTGGCCTACTCCAGCGAGCCGCTCAAGCACCGTCATCTCGTGATCTACGAGGCGGCGGGAATGGCCTCGGATTTTGCGACCTACCTTATCGGATCGCTGCTGTCCGAGGGGCGTCTGCGCTACGAAACGGTCGAAAAGACCAAAGAGGGACTTGTTCCGCGCTTGATTGAGCGTGAGGGACCCACCGGATTGATCGTAACGACGACGAGCCTTCGGCTTCATCCCGAGAACGAGACCAGGATGCTCAGCCTGACGATCACTGACACGCGCGACCAGACAGCGGCAGTATTCCGGGCGCTTGCGCAGCAGACGAAACGGGCCGATATCGATCTGACCCGATGGCAGGCGCTGCAGACATGGCTCGCGACAGGATCGAGTGGGGTCGTCATCCCCTTTGCGGATCGCTTGGCCGGCCTTGTGCCGCCGTTGGCTGTGAGGCTTCGGCGGGACTTCAAGGCGGTTCTCATATTGGTCCGCGCGCACGCCTTGCTGCATCAGGCATCGCGGCGGAAAGATGAGCACGGCCGGGTCATCGCCCAAATCGAAGACTACCAGGTTGTGCGAGAGTTGATTGCCGATCTTGTGGCGGTCGGGGTCGAGGCGACTGTTAAGCGGGAAGTCCGCCAAGTCGTCGATATGGTTCGCCGCCTGCTTGATGAAGGACGTGAAGATGTCCGCCAGGCCGATCTCAAATCGCTTCTTCGGCTTGACAAATCCGCCTTCTCACGCCGCGTGGCGGAGGCCGTCGATGCCGGGTTCCTCAGGAACCTAGAGGACCGCAAGGGGCGGCCTGCGAGGCTCGTTATTGGAGATGCACTTCCCGACAACTGCGAGGTTCTCCCCACACCCGAGCAGTTGTTCGGCGACGAAGGGTTGCGCGGTTGCACGGTTGATCCTGGGGATACGCCACCCCCGCCGGGTTCCGAGCACGAGGGTAATTTGCTCGAAGCCAAACAAGGCGCGTCGTCTGGGATTTCCCGATTGGAAGCGCGGCTATGAGCGCGGCCGAGGTCCTTAAGGCGGCACGCGCAGCCGGCATCGAACTCGGGGTCGACGGCAACTATCTGGTGCTGGAGGCACGCGCTCATCGCGCCCTAAACGTTCGGGGCAGCGAGTCGTGACACGGCGCAACCGACGTCCCGACCGCCAGCCTGAAAGCGCCGCGCAGCTACACGATCGACGAAGTCGCCCGCACCCTGGAAGTCCATCGGAATACAGTCCGCCATTGGATCAAGGCTGGGCTGCCCGTCATCGACGGCAAGCGTCCGGTACTGATGCTGGGTGCCGATCTTGTGGAGTTTCTTTTGCAGCGGCGCGATGCCCGACGCCAGCCGTGCCGGGCAGGGCAGATGTTCTGCCTGAAGTGCCGCAAGCCGCAGGAGCCGGCGGGCCGGACGGTGGACTTCGTGGCGAGTTCTGCCGCCTCGGGCGCCCTCATTAGCATATGCCCGCCTGCAATCGTCTGATGTATCGACGAGTGTCGGCCGCGCGATTGTCCGAGTTCGCGGGCGCACTCGACGTCCACCTGACGCGGGCACAGCCACGTATAGAGGATACCGCCATCCCCAACGTGCATTGTCACTTAGGGCATGAGGTCTGAGACATGCGCCAACACAATGCCGAAAACGAGCGGGTCAAGCGCGAATACCTGATCTATCTTAAGGCCGCCAAGGGCCTAAGCGAGGCCAGTCTCGACACGGTGGTCAAGGCGATTCATCGCTTCGAGGTTTCGACCAAGTTCCGCTCGCTCCGCAAGTTCGATGTCAAGCAGGCGGCCGCATTCCGGCGGCAACTGAGCGAGACGCACAGCTCCGAGACCGGAAAGCCGTTGAGCAAAGCGACTGTCCTGCAAACCCTCACCGCCTTGCGCGCATTTTTTCTGTGGCTGGCCGGACAGCCGGGCTACTGGTCGCGGATCAGCTATTCGGACGCGGATTATTACCGTCTTCCAGAGAAGGACACGCGGATCGCCAAAGCCCGGCGCGAGCGGCCGGTGCCGACTCTGGAGCAAATCCGGGGCGCGCTCGCCGTCATGCCGCAGGCCACCGAGATCGACCGGCGCAACCGTGCCCTGATCGCGTTTACGCTCATGACCGGTGTGCGCGATGGCGCGCTTGCCTCGCTGAAGCGCAAGCACGTCGACCTCGCGGCGGCAAAGGTGTTGCAGGACGCCCGGGAGGTAAATACCAAGTTCTCCAAGACCTTCACGACATGGTTTTTCCCGGTGGGCGATGACATTCGTGCCGTTTTCGCGGAGTGGATTGCCTATCTGCGGGACCAGAAGCTTTGGGGGGGTGATGATCCTCTGTTCCCCGCGACCGCGGTGGTCAACGGCAAGGGGTTGAAGTTTGAGGTCTCCGGCCTCGCTCGCCGCCATTGGTCCAATGCTGGACCCATACGGGCTATCTTCCAGGACGCCTTCACGCTGGCGAGGCTCACGTACTTCAACCCGCACTCGTTCCGCAAAGCCCTCGCGCAACTCGGAGAGCGCGTGTGCCGCACGCCGGAAGAGCTTAAAGCGCGGTCACAGAACTTGGGGCACGAGGACGTGATGACCACATTGCGCAGCTATGGGGAGGTTCCATCCCCGCAGCAGGCGGAAATCATCAAGACTCTGCACCAAGCATCTGAGCCTGATCTGGACGCCGCAGCCGCACTCAAGGCTTTGGAGACGATCGTCCGGCGAACAACGAGCAAGTTTGCTGCCGCGCAGAATTTGGGCGCCCGCAAATCAGACTGATATCGAGCGCACGATGCCGCCCCCTACGATTCAGCATCGGCCAGCGTACGGGGCTGACCGTCGGACAGCACGAGTTCGACCCGGAAGGCCTTGGCCAGGATGGCCTGGTCGAGTTTCGGCAGGAGCCGCGACGCGTTGGCGTGTTCTGCGGCGACGCGGTCGAGCCACGCGAAGGCGGTTTCGAGACGGCGGACGATTTCGCGTTGTTCGTCCGTGGATGGGACGCAGAGGGATAGCCGTTCGAAACGCCCTTTGTTGATTATCGGAAGCGTGGTCGCTGACGAATTATCAATCATCGCTGCTTGAAACTCTGGTGAACACACCATCCAATAAAGCCATTCGGATACAACAGCATTCGGGTCTGGCACCAAGGCGTTGATCTGTTGATTAGTCGCGCAGTCGACCCGGGCAAAGCCTGTCTTTCCGATTGTTGCCCCAATGCAGGTGACAAGAGTTGATCGTTTCGGAATCAAGCGCGCGCGTTTGGCCCCTTCGAAAGTCAAGGTTTCGCGGGGTTCAATGACCGAATAGCCTGCGTCCAGGTCCGTCGGCTTGAAAAAGGGAATCGGCCCGCCGAAGTATTTGTGCTTCTCCTTGGTGGGAGGAGTGGAACCGGTCACAACATTGCAAATATGAGCAATTTCCGACTCTTTCCAAAGACTCGTCAGGTTATGCACGTCTCGCCATTCCCGCGTCAGCTCGCCGCTGAAGGCGGCGGCGAGGATCGCCTCGCGGTATTTTTGAATCAGCTTCGGAATTCTCCCCAGCTCATCTCGCGCCCGCACCGTGCGACCGGTCAGACTGTCGAGCTTCGCAACGATGCGGCGCTGTTCAAAGACCGGAGGGACTGCAATCCGGGAAGATGACACATCTCGGTCAGAAACTGCAGGATGCATCGTGCCGTCCTGCGATTTCGAGATTTCCGCGATGAAGGCGTCCGAAGTAACCCAATTAAACAGGTACCTACAGTCGACCCGTGTAGACGGACGTAAAACAGCGATCCCTGTTGAAGTCATGGCTCCAGATAGTTCGCTTGGAATTGTCGCAATATACTTCAGATAAGTTCTGACGGTCGAAAAAGAGAACATCGCCATCTTGTACGACTCGCCTCGCTCGTGAGGGCGCGTCTTTTCCCTTGAAAGTCTTCGGATCGGTGATCACCTGACGTGAATTATCAATAGAACCAATGTCAATGTAGCGAAATTCCTTCGAGGGCTCTTTCGTCGGGTCAATCGATTTGAATGGGAGGATAACTTCACCGATTGACAGTTCTTCCCACCCCTTCGGAAGCGTGCTCATGCCGCTTCCTCCGGCTCGCCGGCTGCGTCAGCTTGGTCTTCTTCCTCTAGCTCCTCGCTGACGGCCTCGATCTCCTCCAGCGCGGCCTCAAGGTGTCCTATGATGGCGGCGGCAATGTCTTCCGGCTCAGTTAGATGCTCCTCCGCCTCCTCCTCCGTGTCCCGCAGCCATGAAATGTCGAGATTGTCGTTGCGGGCTTTGATCTCATCCCGCGTGTAGCATCGGAATCGCCCCTCCTCCCCCTGATCCTTGCGCTTTGCCTTGCCGAGCGGATCGCCGCCGAAGGCATTTTCGAACTCCGCGAAGTCCTTCACGGTCAGCGGACGCGTCTTGCCAAAGGCCTCCATTTGGTTGCGCAAATCGTAGACCCAGACGGCTTTCGCGTTCGCCTTGTCGGTCTTGCCGCACGAGAAAAATATTACGTTGGTTTTCACGCCTAGGGCGTAGAAAATGCCCGTCGGCAATCGCAGGATGGTGTGAAGATCACAAAGTTCCATCACCCATGTGCGCAGCCAGCGTCCGGTGTTGTCCTCGAACAGAACATTATCGGGCACCACGACGGCGGCCCTTCCTCCGGGCTTCAGCGCCCGCACGACATGTTCGACGAGGGCGAGCTGCTTATTGGACGTGTCGGCGGTTATCGAGAAATCCGCGCGGTTTGGCCTGCCGCCGCCCTTCTTGGTGCCGAAGGGCGGATTGGTGAGAAGGAGGTCGGTTTTGGGAAGCCCCGCGCCGTCCGGCGACAGGGTGTCGCCGCATTCAACGCCGTCCTCGATACCGTGCAACATTGAATTCATCAGACAGAGCCGATGCGTGTCAGGCACCAGCTCCAGGCCGACTAAGGCATTATGCTTCTGAAAATGGATTTGCTCCTTGGGCAATTTGAATAGGTCGTCGGTCCGCTCCTTGACGTAATGATCGGCGGCGACAAGAAATCCGCCAGTACCGGCGGCGGGGTCTTGAATGATTTCGCCAGGCTGCGGCTTCTAAGGCGTACGATGCAATCGATGAGCGGACGGGGCGTAAAATGTTGGCCTGCGCCGGATTTCTTCTCGGCGGCGTTTTTCTCCAGAAGCCCTTCATAAAGATTGCCGAGGCCGTCCTCACGTGCCGAAAACCCATCGAGCTCGTCGATCGCGTCAGTGAGCGCCTTAAGGTCGGTAGGCTTGCGCAACATCGTTCGCGCATCCGCGAAAATCGCCGCAACTTTCGCCTTGCCCTTCGTGCCAAGGTCGAGTAGCAGGCGCTTGTAATAGTCGAGTTGTGCGAGCCCGGTGCGCTTGGTCAGCTCGCGCCAGCGATAGCTGTTCGGCAGCACATCCTCGCGGCCGGTTTCGGCCATCATCTTGAGGAAAAGCAGGAAAGTCAGCTCCGTGACATACTCGTTGTACGTCACGCCGTCATCGCGAAGGATGTGACACAGACTCCAGAGCTTGGCGACAATGTCGCGGGTCGTCGTGCGTTCAACCATTAGCCGGCACGCCTCCATGTTTCTTCGTTGATATCGGCTAGCAGCCTTTCAAGCTTGCCCTCGAACACCTTGTTCAATCGTGTGAAGCCGCCTTCGGAGCGGAAGGGTTCCTGGTCGAGCGCATCGCGGTCGACAACCAACTCTTGCAAGAACTGTTCGCCGATACGGCGCAACCAGGCCCGCTGCGGCTGAGTCCATGTTCCGCGGCTCTCGATCGTGCGAATGGCCTTGCGCACGCGGTCTTCGAAGGGCTCTAGCGGGTCGCCAATGGCGGCCTGGCGAATGAAGCCAATAATTGAGGCGGCGATATCTTCATTTTTGGACTGCTGCCAGGCAGTTCGCAAAGCCGTGTCGGTAAAACCTTGCCTATCCAATTCGAGCCGCAGCTCGCGCAATTGCGCCCGCGTCAGCTCGCGCGGGCGCTGCACCACGACGGCGAGCGCAACGATCTTGTTGACGTTGTTGCGCACGAAGCTCGTGAAATTGTCGAGGAAGTCTTCCGGGCGATTGGCTCCGCCATAGCCGCGAGTCACCTCGGCCAATTGGTCGGGGTGATGGGAAATGGGCAGAACCGAACCATTGCCCTCCGGGCTCCAATCGAGAATTGGTCCAAGGGTCGGCCTATCCTTGAACCATGTGGCCAAATCCGCCGGCGCGCCGTGCCGGATACGCTCCAGGGTGGCCTCAGGCTCCTCGCCAGCGGCCGCCCGATAGCGGCGGCGTGCCTCGTCGGCAAGGCGACGGACTTTGCGGCTCCATTTGACGGCGAGCTGGTCGCGGATTGCGGAGCGGTGACCGTCGTCAGTGACGCTTGTCAGCTCCTGAAGCATTTGCTCGAAAGATAGGGCCGGGTCCACCACGACCGGCTTCATGTCGGTGAGATTTTCGAGGTGCGGATAGAGGTCGACCGCATCGAAGATACGAAAGGTCTCCTTGCCGATTTCGTCGCAAAGCCGCGTCGCGCGCCCGAGCATTTGTTCGTAAAGGATGCAGCTATTGACCCGACGGACGAAGGCCAGGTTGGTAATGCTTGGCACGTCGATGCCGGTCGTGAGCAGGTCCACGGTGACGGCGATCTTCGACAAGGCGTCATTGCGATAGGAGCGGATCAAGGACCCCAGGCGATCGAAGCTGCCGGTCACCTTGCGGACGGCCGCGCCTTCGATCTCGCCATAGCGGGCCTCCATGGCCTACTTGATCTCGTTGACGAGGATGTCGGCATGGCCGTCGGTCGACGCGAATACCAAGGTTTTGCCGGGCAGGCTCGGGTCGATGTGCTTTACCAGCTCCTCCGCGATTACGCGATTGAATTCCGGGGTGACAACGCGCCGATTGAAGGAATTGACTTCGAACCTGATTTCGTCGGGCGAGTGCACGCGGTCGACTTTGCCTGTGCGCGTATCGAAGATTTCGAGTTGCTCATGTCTCTGCTAGGTGATGCCGCCGCGGGTTAACTCAGTTTCGATGCGGATCGGCGGTTCGTGATCGATCAAATAGCCATCGGTGACGGCCTCGCGATAGGAATAGGTGAAGATTGGCTCGCCGAAAATTTGCACCGTATGCAGGGCAGGCGTGGCGGTAAGGCCGATCTTGGTCGCGTCGAAATACTCCAGCACGCGGCGATATTTTGAGACGTAGTCTTCCTGGGAGCGGAATTCGAGTTCCGTGTCGGCCATCTCGCGGTCGAGCAAATAGCCGCGATGAAATTCGTCGTCGACCATGAGGTCGTATTGATCGATCGGCGGCGCTTCGGCATTGTCTTCCGCGAATAAGACGCGTTTGACGAGTTCCTGAATGGTGCAAATGTGCACCTTGGTTTCGGATTCCGGGGCTACGGCGCCGAGACCCTTCAAGCCAAAAATATCCGCGAAAGTCTTGACGCTCACGACTTTGGTCGACCTAAATTCCGCCTCGGCCTGCTGCCCGAGGGCATTGCGGTCCACGACGAAACAAATGCGTCGGAAACGCTTCGCGGCGAGCAAGCGGTAAAGTAACGCGATTGCGAGTTCGATCTTGCCGGTGCCGGTCGCCATGGCAAGCAACATCTGGCGACGATCGGCTTCGAGCGCCTTTTCGACTTCTTCTATGGCGCGTTGCTGATAAGGACGTACTGGAAAGTCAAAATCGAGTGGCATGGCCTTTAAGGCTGCATGCGCGATGTCCCGGTCGATATCGAGCTGTGCCTTCAAACCGTCGGGGGTTGGCCAGTCGACCAAGGCGCGACGTTGATTGGTGGCTTTGCGCGCGTCGCGAAACCAGATGCCGCTTTCGGTTTCGATCTGTTTGAGATAGGGCCGGCCATTGGTCGCATAGAGAAACGGAACCAGGAAAGCGTCCCAAGGACCGCCGGCGGACTCTCCTGTCTCAAAGGAAAAGCCCCGGGAATAACGCTCGGCCTGATCAATCGCGGCTGAAACGTACTTGCGCTTGCGTTTCGCCTTGATCACGCCGAAGCAAGTCAACCCAACAAATAAGGCGTAGTCAGCCAGCCCGCTCTCGGTCAGCCATTCGGCGAGAGCCATGGCGCGGCCTTTGGTGGGGCGGGCGCCGCCGGCATAGGTGAGCTTCTGGGTATCTGCTTCCCAGCCGCGATCTCGAAGCTGTTGATCGACGATTTGCCTGGTCGCGGCCTCGTCGAGGTCGATCTTCTGAGCTGCGGTTTCGCCCTGCTCGATGACCTCTTGGAAATTGTCGGGTGCAGCCTCGGCAAGGCGCTGCGCAGCGTCGAGGCGTGCGCGGAGAGCTTGTCTTTCCTGTTCAGCCTCGGTGGCGAGCTGTTCCCATGTCGCACGTTCCTCGCCTTCCTGGCGGGCGCGTTGCTCGGCGGTTTGCCTGGCGCGCATATTTGAGAGCGTTGAGGGCTTCGTTGAGTGTCCCTGCTGCTTCATGGGTGGCATTGTTGCCGAGTATCCGTAGGCTGTGAAAGAGATCTGCTACTTGCGGCGGCAAAACCCCTTCGAAACGCAGGCGACGGAGCAAATCGGCTTGGGATTCATCGCCTGTTTCATAAAGACTCGTCTTCGCCGCGATGAGTTGGGCCAATAATTCGCCGAACTGGCGAAGCTTGATAAGGCACGTATTTGGGTCGGCACGGAAGTACCGCTCGGCAAGCGCCCCCAGCCGCACGAGCTGAACGTCGTACGGTTCAAGAAAGCGGAAATTACCGGATTGAACGTTCATGATTGGATGAACAATGCTTTGCGCCATAGAACATCATATGTGAAGGTCGAGATTGCCGTCTTCCTCGCCGACACAAAATATGTGGCAATTTTGCGCGCCATTTTTGCATAAGAAATTCCCCTAGAAATCAATGGCCTTCTTTTGGTCCGCCCGTTTGGCGAACTGCGGCGATCCTCACCTTGAGGCGACCAACTCCGACCGAGAACTCGGTTCGCGGCTGCCCTCGTTGACCAACTGGATGATTTCGACCGTCTCGAACACGTGACAGCATCGCCGTCAACCGTCAGCGTTCGTGGGCAGCTTTTCCGTGTATTTTCCGTACGAATAAGAAGTCGGCGCCGTGAGCATGACTAACATATTGATTTTACTGGCGCGCCCAAGGGGAATCGAACCCCTGTTTTCGCCGTGAAAGGGCGACGTCCTAGACCGCTAGACGATGGGCGCGGAAATTTGGCGGCGGGTTGCGGCGGGCTCTTCCCCCGGCCGCGCGAACATATAAAGGCCGCCGCCCGCGCTGGCAAGTTTACGGCTGGCACGGCCCGTCCGCGGGGGCCATATCGAGCAGCCTCAATTGCACCCGGTCCTTCGCCCCAAAGCGATCATTGTTCAGGGTTCCGGCAAGATGAACGAGGCCGCCGCGCGCGGCATAGAGCGCCCGGCCTATTGGCTCCGAGGCCGCGCGGAATGCGATGCCGTCAATCTTGGCGCCGTCGCCCCCCACCGCCCGCAGCCGCACATGGCCGTTCCCAACGCCGGCGGCATCGGCAAGGCGGTGCGCGGGCAAGGCGAAAACCGGTTCGGGATTGCCCGCGCCATAAGGGCCTCCTCGCGCCAGGCCCGCCAGTAAGCCGGGATTGGCGCCGGCCGCGGTCAGCGCCGCGTCGATCAACAGAGTTTCCCCCGCGCGAGCGGCCGCAACTGGCGCGGCGAGATTATCTTCGAGGAAACACTTAAAGTCGTTTAACCGCTCCTGAGTAACAGTAATCCCCGCCGCCATCGCATGGCCGCCGCCTTTGACGAGAATCCCGGCTTCAGCCGCCGCGCGCACCACGCGGCCAAGATCGACGCCGGCAATCGAGCGGCCGGACCCGGTGCCAACCCCGTTCGCATCGAAAGCGATCGCAAAAGCGGGCCGCCGGAATTTTTCCTTGAGGCGCGAGGCGACAAGCCCGGCAATCCCCGGATGCCAGCCGTCGCCCGCCGTGACGATCACGGCGGAACTTTCCATGTCGAAGCGATCAAGCGCTTGGCGCAAAGCTTCGTCGAGCGTGGCGCGCTCTAGCTCCTGGCGCTCGCGATTGAGCCGGTCGAGTGCTTCCGCGATGCGCCGGGCTTCCACCGGATCGGTCAGGCTCAAAAGCCTGGCGCCAAGCGCGGCATCGCCGATCCGTCCCCCGGCATTGATGCGCGGACCGATCAGAAAACCAAGATGTGAAGGCGTTGGCGGTCCCGCGAGCCCAGCGATGTCGCACAGGATTCTGAGACCGGGACGCCCCCGCGCGCGCATCAAGGCGAGCCCCTTGGCGACGAAGGCACGGTTGAGCCCGGTCAATGGCGCGACGTCGGCGACGGTCGCGAGCGCCACCAAATCGAGCCCGGCTAGAAGGTCCGGCATCGGACGGGAGGCGGAAAAAAAGCCGCGTTCGCGCAGACCGCGTTGCACCGCGACGAGCGTCATGAAAACGACGCCCGCGGCGCAAACATATCCGAGACCGGAAAGATCGTCCTGCCGGTTCGGATTGACGACAATCGCGTCGGGCAAAATTTCCGGCGCTTGATGGTGATCGAGCACGATTGGGTTGAGGCCGAGCCTTGCCGCCTCACTGAGCGGCGCATGGCTCGTCGTTCCGCAATCCACCGCGATCAAAAGCTTCGCGCCCGCGCGTGCGAGGTTCTGGATCGCTTCGGCATTAGGGCCGTAGCCTTCGAAAATACGATCGGGAATATGGATCAGGCACGGCGTGCCGCAAGCCTTTAAATAATCATGAAGCAGCGCCGAGGCGGCGGCGCCATCGACATCATAGTCGCCAAAAACCGCGACCGTTTCGCCGCGCTCGATCGCCCCCGCGATTCGGTGCGCCGCCGCCTCCATGTCCTTTAGGCAATAGGGGTCGGGGAGAAGATTTTGCAGCGTTGGGGCGAGATAATCTTGCGCGGTACCCGGAGTCACGCCCCGCCCAGCGAGAACGCGGGACAAAAGATCGCCGGTTCCATGAACTTGCGCGATCGCAAGAGCGCGTGCCTCCCCCGCGGAGTCGAGCCTGCCACGCCACGGGCGCCCAAGCACGGAACGCTCGACCCCGAGAAACGCGCGGGCGGCGGAAAGCGATTCGTTCATGTCAGATGGTAGCCTGAGGTTTCGCGGTTAGCGAGCGTGACTTGCGTCATGTACACAGGGAAGGCGAAGCGGTGGCGGCGCCTCAAGGTTTGCGATCAAAAGATCTGGATAAGCGCGAGGAGGAGCTTGCGGAGATTGGACATACCGATAACGTGAGCTGCTGCACGACGCTGAGGGTACGAGTTGCAGGGGCACAATGACCGCCAAAAAAGACGAAACGGAGCACAATAGAGAAACCTACGCGATTGTTGGGGAACTTGTCTTAATTTCCAGCGCACTCGATACACTCCTAAACCAAGTCATGATTGAAGTCCTGGAATTAGGCTCATCTCTCATGGTTATGCCAGTAGTCGCGAGCCTTGATCCCGCTCGGAAAATCGAAATTCTCAAAGCGCGTGCCGCCCATTTCCCTAAAGGCGATTGGAAAGAAGGGGTAAACAGCTTCGTGAAGAAGGTTGAAACTGTATTCAAACATCGGAATATCGCTTGCCATACCCCCCCAAAACTCGAAGCGGGAAAATGGACTCTGAAGCCAATTGCAGCAGCGAAATTGATGAAAAAACTCAATATAAAGGAAAAAGGCTCAATCCTTTTTCCTTCAGCGATCTGCGGACGGCTATCACCACTGCCGAAGCTGCATTAGCTGCTGGCACAAATTTGGTCGAGAATTTCAAACAGCTGAATGCAGAGAAAGCAAAGAGAGCGATGAGCCCCGCATCGTCACGGTCGGAAAAAAAAGCCTAGAAACTGCGGGCGATGGCGCCTACCGACAACGTCGTTAGTTGGAATATTTCCAGGCCAAGGAGCCGAAAAAGGTGGAATTTGTTTAAGCACCTGATTGACACAACGTTCCGCTTTGCTTTCATGGCGTTCTTTCTCGTTGCCTATTTTCCCGGGGGCACTATCCTGATGGCGCTCAAGTGCAACAGCCGCAGGTTGGACGGCTGGGACTGGGTATTATCGGTCATAGTGCCTTGCTATGGCTTGTTTAAGGCTCTTTTTTCTTCGGAGTGTTAATTAATGAGCAGAGCTAGCTTCATTCTAGCAGTATTATGCGGCATCGCAATTTGCGCGTCCTTAACATTTGCCTACGCGGAAGGTAGCTGCGAAATAGACGAAAGCAAGAAGCGTGCAATAAATGCCGTTTTATGTGGTCAGATGGCAGCAGAATCTCAGTATCACTTCTAGGGTCAGACTGCCTCGCCAACTCTGCTCGGAAACGCTTTGAGGACTCCGCCGCTCAAATCCTGGGCTACAGAATATGCGGGGAACGTGAGTTCTCGGACCGGTTAAAGGAGGCCAACCTGAAGGCGATAAAGTTCATTGAGATCCTTTCAATTTGCACTTCCGAGAGGCCAAACTTCGCGAAAATAATGGACGACGCTGTGAGTCTGACAGCGCAGCGTGCAGTCGGCGTCTCCTGCACCGCCGATTTACGCGCGACGCTTACCCAGCGCCGCGCCTACTTCGAGAGAATGATCGCGGTTTCGAATGACCCGAACATTCTATCTTCGATTTTTGAGAAGCTTGATATTACAGTCGACACAAGCGGGACCATTCGCGCCAGATAAGCAAATGAGACCCTTTTTTCGCCTATGATACCACCGGCGTTAGGGACTGACCGATGCGCAATCTCGCGTGGCAATCGAGGCAATGCGATTCGGTTCCGCGGGCGAGGGCGTTCCATGCGGCGCAACACGTATCAATGATATCGGCATAGCTTTTGAAAACGCGGTTGCTGAGGCGAATCTGGCGAGGCCCGAGTTGGTTGAGCCGCGAAAACCGGCATGACGGGCGAACGTCACGCATGGAATACATGCCCCGCGGAACGTTCCGTGCCTGCGCGGTGCTCTTCTCCGTCGGCATGTTGACCAACAATCCGTAATTGGGCATTCGCGGCGTCGAGTGGGAGCGCTCACAAGTGCAGACCGTGCGCTTGCGGTTGTTTCAGACGGCGCGAGAGATTGCTCGCGATGTCCGGCAGGCCGACTATCCGGGTTACCCGCCAAGATCCGAGTGTTTTGCAGTTGCGCGCGGCGGTGGCGGGCACGGCTAAGGCCAAGCAGACGCGGCGCATTCCGGCGATTGCCATGGGCCCTTCACGTGATCTGGTTTAATGTTCCCGGCGCCGGAGGCAACAAAGCGAGGGCTTCGTCTTCCTTTAATAACGTCCCGGTGCGCCGGATCGTCCGGGCGAGCGCCATGATGGCGAGGATGCGCCGGCTGCGCGTCCTCCAAGGAAAGGCCATGGCCGCCAATATTCGAGACGCAATTGCGCTCGGCGTCCCTGGTCACGCCCGGCTTCGGATCGAAGGTGATATAAACACCCATGCTTTCAGAGGAAGAAAGGCCCGGACGCTCGCCGATGAGCACGATGGCAAGGGCCGCGTCTTGCCTTGCCGCGATCTCGTCGCCCAATGCGACGCGCGCCTGAAGCGCCACGACCGGAGGGGCAAAGGCGAAATTTGGCGCCGCCAGCAGCAGTTTGCACAATGGCGCCGCTTGCACTTGTACCGCGCCGGCGGACAGCCCGTCGGCGATGACGATCGTCGCGTCATACCTGCCTTTCGAGAGGGCTCGCACGGAGTCCCGCGCGAGGCGGCGGCCAAGATCTGGCCTCTGCAAATAAATTGCGCGATCATGAGCCTCGCTTCGCACGAGAATGGGGTGCCAGGCGGCAAGCCCGGCGATCACCGCCGCAGGATCGAGATTCCTCTTGACCGCATCACGGGCGCGGGCATGCGCGAGCTCGAATTCGAGCACGCGGCGCGTGGGGAGGCCATCGCCGACGCGGCCGAGCGCGATGCGGGCGGGCGTCGCGCGGCGCAGATAATCCCAGAAATCTCCGGGCGGCAGGGTCATCGCGGAGCCGCCGCGAGGAGGCGCGCGGCGCCTCCCGAAGGGCTTGGCCGCACCCGCGATTTCGCGTCCATGATACCGAAGGCTTTGAGCCAGGCCTCGAACTCCGGCGCCGGCCGCAGGCCCAACACGGAGCGCGCATAGAGCGCGTCGTGGTAGGAGGTCGATTGATAGCCGAGCATGATGTCGTCGGCACCGGGAACCCCCATGATATAGTTGCAGCCGGCAACGCAAAGGAGGGTCAGAAGATTGTCCATGTCGTCTTGGTCCGCCTCGGCGTGGTTGGTGTAGCAGATATCGGCGCCCATCGGCAGGCCCATCAGCTTGCCGCAAAAATGATCCTCAAGCCCGGCGCGAAGAATTTCCTTGCCGTCGTAGAGGTATTCCGGACCGATAAAGCCGACGACCGTATTGACGAGCAAAGGCGCGTAGCGCCGCGCCACCGCATAGGCGCGTGCTTCCATGGTTTGTTGATCGACGCCGTGATGCGCTTGCGCCGACAGCGCTGCGCCCTGGCCGGTTTCGAAATACATGAGATTGGCGCCAGGCGGAGCGCGGTGCAGCGCCTGGACGCCGGAATGGGCTTCGTCCAGAAGCGCGAGGTTCACACCGAATGCGCGGTTGGCCGCCTCGGACCCCGCGATTGACTGAAAAACCAGATCGACCGGACCTCCCCTCTCCATGACCTGGATGGTAGTCGTCACATGGGCGAGCACGCAGGATTGCACCGGAATTTCGAATCGCAACCGCAGTTCCTCGATCCGCTCGAGAAGCAATAAGGCCTGCTTGGCGCTGTCCGACGCCGGATTGATCCCGATGCAGGCGTCGCCGCAGCCATACATGAGGCCGTCGAGGATGGACGCTCCGATGCCCGCGAGATCGTCGGCCGGGTGATTGGGCTGGATGCGCACGCAGAGGCAGCTTGGCAAACCGATCGTGGTGCGAAACCGCGTGACCACCGGAATCTTTTTCGCGACGGCGATCAAATCCTGGTTACGCATGAGTTTCGACACCCCCGCCGCCATTTCCGGCGCGATGCCCGGCGCGAGCTTGGCCAGCGTTTCGGGAGTTGCCGCGTCGGACAGCAGAAAATCGCGAAACTCCCCGGCGGTCATCGCGGCGACCGGCGCAAAGGCCCGCTTGTCATGGGTATCGAGGATGAGCCGCGTCACCTCGTCCGTTTCGTAAGGCACCAAGGGGTCTTCGAGAAAGCGCGCAAGCGGCAAATCGGCGAGCGCCATGCGCGCGGCGACGCGCTCTTCGGCCCTTTCCGCGGCTAGACCGGCGAGCCGGTCGCCCGAGCGATCCGGCGAGGCGCGCGCAAGAAGCATGCGCAAATCCGCAAAGACATAATGCGTGCCGCCGACATTGCATCCATAAGGCATTAGACTTCCTGTTCACCAGGCCTTTATAATTTCCATACTAGAGTAAGCCGGACCGGACCGGTACCCCCCGCTACTTGAAGCAGCGACCGCCGTGAGGGCGATCGCCTCGGACGGGTTCAGGAAGGGGCCCCGGCCAGACTGGTCACGCGAACTTGAAATTGAGTTGGCAACCTTTACCGCTGCCAAACATTACCTATATCAACGTAGACAGTAATTTTTGAGAGAGGAACAATGAGCGCCTCAATGGAATCTTCCAAGAAATCGTCGGTTTCGACGCGTGGCTTTGCCTCCATGGATCCCGAGAAGCAGCGGGCGATCGCACGCAAGGGCGGCGAGAGTGTGCCGCACGAAAAGCGGAGTTTTTCGCAAAACCCAGCGTTGGCGGCCGAAGCCGGGCGCAAGGGCGGCCAAAGCGTGAATCCCAACAAGCGCAGCTTTTCGCGCAATCACACGCTTGCATCTGAGGCCGGCCGCAAGGGAGGGCATGCCTCGCATGGCGGCCCGAAAAAACCCGCGGTCGAGAGTTGAGAGCAAAAGCCGGCCTAAAGCCAATGTCAAGGCTGCGCGGCGGCGGGTGCCGGCCGCCGCGCTTTTTTTTAATTTGAACAATGGTTCAACGCCGTCATTCCCGAAATGGGCCGCGGCGCGCGGGAGAATCCAAATATCCCTTACAATTTCTTCAAGATAAGGCTTTTGCCTTCCTTAGGGTCTTTTTTCCAGGTGCCGTCCGGTTGCTCGTCGAGGGAAGTTTTATGCCCCTTTCGCGCGGTCAACACGAGGCGGCCGTTGACGATTTGCCAGCTGGCCGGATCGAAAATCACGATCCCCTGGTCGCGGCAACCGGGTGAAAGAGAAGCCTTTTCCCTGCCCTGCGACTTTACTTGGGGGTTTAAGGTGAGCATGCATCCGGTATCCTTGCCGCCGTCGCGCAGGATGGAGTAACGCCCGGCCACGTCGGCTGGGGCGGTCGCCCGCGCGCCGGCGCATACCAATACGCTCGCCGCAAGAACGAGCCAGAAGTGCCCCCGATCCATGTTTGGCACTTGGAAACCCCTTCGCAGCAGCGCCGGCAATCCCCGGCGCTCCAAACCGGACAATAGCCTAAAACCAGTCTTGTAAGGCAAGCATAAGGCAAGCATGGGAAGAAAGCGGCATTCCGGTACGGAAACCCCGCGCGGGCTGCTGTTGGCGTGGCAATGGCGTTTGCCCGCGATCCTGATATGATGTCTCCATTGGGCAGTGCGATTCGCTGGCTTTCGAGTCATGAAAGCGGCGGATTTACGAGGTGTTCTAGTTTCTGTTAGCTGATCACGGTTGCTGAAATGACTGATTTCAAGGGGAAAGCCCGTGCGCCGCTTGTTACGCTCGGGCTTGTTTGCGTGCTGGTTGCCGGCCCCGGCGTGGCTTCTGTTCGCGCCGATGAATTCCGGGCGCGCTATACGGTGAGCCTCATCGGCTTTCCTATTGGGGAGGCGGTGGCGGCGGGGTCGCTCGGTCCGGCAAGCTACCGGATCGATCTTAATGCCAAGCTGACCGGCGTCGCGGCGATGGTCGCGAATGTCAAGCTGGCGCTCGCAGCGACCGGCGCTCTGCGCACGGGCGGCGTTGCGCCTTCCACCTATGCTACGACGTCCGCCAGTTCCCAAGGGAGCCGGACGGTGCGCATGTCGCTTGATGCCGGAAACGTCAAGGCCGTTGAGATCTTCCCGCCTTTCGAGGACAAGGAAGGAAGAGTGCCGGTCACCACGGCGAACAAGCGCAACATTCTCGATCCGGCGACCGCCCTGATCATGGCGGTTCCCGAGGGCCAGCCTTTGGTCGGTCCCGCCGCGTGCAACCGGACGATCCCTATCTATGACGGCTATGTCCGGTTCGATGTTACGCTCCACTATGTTGGCGTAAGAGAGGTAGCGGTCGATGGATACTCGGGTCCGGTTTCGGTCTGCACCGCGCGCTATACGCCTGTCTCCGGTCACAAACGGGACTCCAAATCGACAAAATTCATGGCTGAAAACAGGGACATCGAGGCTTGGCTCGCGCCGATCGAGCGGGCGCATGTCGTCGTGCCCTTCCACGTCGCATTGATGACCTTGGCCGGTACCGCTGTCATCGATGCGGTCGAATTTTCGGTCGAGCCTTCGCACCTGACGGCGACCACCACGCATTGACGGAGCGGCGGCGGGGCATCAATTGAGAGACGGAGCCCACCGCTATGATCACGCTCTTCACGTTTGGGCCTTACTTTGGGCTTCCAGACGGAAGTCCTTTTGTTGTCAAAGCCATGCTGCTCTTGAAGCTCGCCGGTCTTCCTTACAAGGAAGATCGCGGCGGGTTTCGCAAGGCGCCGAAAGGTAAGCTGCCTTATATCGATGACGGCGGCCTAATCGTTGCCGATTCGACCTTCATCCGCTTTCACGTCGAGAGAAAATACGGTTTCGATTTTGATGCCGGGCTCACCCCGGAGCAGAGGGCAGGGGCCTGGGCGGCCGAGAAAATGTGCGAGGAGCATCTCTATCTGGCCGGGATGGCGGCGCGATGGCTCGATGACGCCAATTTTGCCAAGGGGCCTGCCCAATTCTTCAAGGCCGTGCCATTGCCGCTCCGGCCGATCGTGCAAGGCCTGGTTCGCCGCAAAGTTAAGAAGATATTGAATTTGCAAGGATTTGGGCGCCATACCCCAGTTGAGCAAGCTGAACTTGCAGCTGCCGATATCAATGCCCTTGCCGCTCTTATCGGGGACAAGGCTTTTTTGATGGGCGAAAAACCCTGCGGGGCGGATGCCACAGTCTTCGCCTTCGTCGCGAGTTTCCTTACGCCAGTGTTCGACACGCCGATCCGCACAGTGGCGGAGCGCCACGCCAATCTCACCGGCTACCGCGACCGGATCTTGCGGCGTTATTTCGAAGACTAGAGCGTCGCTGGGATCGCTGACTTTTTATTTTTATTTCGCGTAACAAAAATTGCTCTTTGGCGGTTGACAGGAAAGGCCTTCTGAAGTTTGCCCGCATCTAGCGCATCAAGGCTTCAGGTTTCGGCCGTGATTTTGGTTTTTTACAATCCGTAGGGCCTGATTGCGCTCCTCGCCGGTATATTGTGGTGAACAAACAAGGATTTACGGCGAGCAGCGATTTGGGCGCGATTCGTTCGTCTCCCGTTCGAACCGTAAACAATGCTGCCGGCGGCGGCCTCATTGTGATACACAAAAGCGCCGTTGTGATACAGAGCGCCCAATACGGGAGGCGAGTGCGAAAGGCGTCCTTCCGGCGTGCAGCCGTTCCAATCACGGCCTATCGCCTGAGCGGCGAGGGGCCGAGGCGATGGGCCCTTCCAGGTAGATCTTGCCGTGCTGCAGCTGGTAACCAAAAACTGTGACTGCTGCCGCACGCACCTTGTCCTTTTCCCGCGCCGGTTAACCAATGAACATTTCCTATCCGGCCGCCAAAGCCTATTCGCCGGACCGCGCCAGCGGCGTGAACGTGCTGCTCGGGCCGACCAATACCGGTAAGACGCATTACGCCATCGAGCGGATGCTTTCCTATTCTAGCGGGATGATCGGCCTGCCGCTAAGACTGCTCGCGCGCGAGGTCTATAACCGCGCGGTGGAAAAAGCCGGCGCGGCAGCTGTCGCGCTCATTACCGGCGAGGAAAAAATCAAGCCGGAATCGCCGCGCTACTGGGTTTCCACCGTCGAGGCGATGCCGCGCGACCTCGACCTCGCTTTCGTGGCGGTGGATGAAATTCAGATTGCCGCCGATCTCGACCGCGGCCATGTCTTCACCGACCGGCTGCTGCACCGGCGCGGGCGCGAGGAGACCTTGCTGATCGGCGCAGCGACCATGCACCGCGCCGTGCGCGATCTTTTGCCTGGCGCCCGCATTCTTTCCCGCCCGCGTCTCTCTAAATTGAGTTTCGCGGGGGACAAGAAAATCGCCCGCCTGCCACGCCGCAGCGCGATCGTCGCCTTTTCCGTCGAGGATGTTTATGCAATCGCCGAATGGATCAGGCGCCAGCGCGGCGGCGCGGCTGTCGTCCTCGGCGCGCTCTCGCCACGCACCCGCAATGCCCAGGTGGACATGTATCAAAATGGCGATGTCGATTACATCGTTGCCACCGACGCGATCGGAATGGGGCTCAATCTCGATGTCGATCACATCGCCTTCGCGGCGGCCCGGAAGTTCGACGGATGGCAGCACCGGCCCCTGTCGCCCGCCGAGTTCGGTCAGATCGCCGGCCGCGCGGGCCGCCACCTCCGCGACGGGACTTTCGGCACGACCGGACGCTGCACGCCCTTCGACGCCGGACTCGTCGAAGCGCTGGAGGAGCATCGCTTCGATGCGGTGCAGATGCTCCAATGGCGCAATACGGACCTCGATTTTTCCTCTATTTCCGGTCTCGCCGCCTCGCTCGACACTTTGCCGAGGGAGCAAGGCCTCATCAGGGCACCGCTTGCCGAAGACCAGATGGTGCTCGACATCGCCTGCCGCGACGAAAAAGTGGTGCGGGCGGCGAAGACCAGGGCCGATATCGCGCGCCTCTGGGAATGCTGCCAAATCCCCGATTATAGTAAGTTGTCGCCGGCGGCGCATGCCGAACTCGTGCTTTCGGTGTTTCGCTTTGTCGTGCGCAAGGGTCAAATCCCGGACGATTGGTTCGCCCGTCATGTCGCGGCGCAGGACCGCGTCGAGGGCGATCTCGACACTCTGTCGGCGCGGCTCGCCGAGATACGAACGTGGACCTTCATTGCCAACCATTCCGGCTGGTTGCGCGATCGCGCCCATTGGCAGAATGCCGCGCGTCGGGTAGAGGACAGATTGTCGGACGCTTTGCATGAACGTCTCGCCCAAAGGTTCGTTGACCGCAGGACGAGCGTTCTCATGCGCCGCCTTAGGGAGAACGCCATGTTGGAGGCCGAGGTCACCTCGAGCGGTGACGTGTTGGTCGAGGGCCAGCACGTCGGCCAGCTCAATGGATTTCGCTTCACGGCCGACCCGGAGGCAGCGGGCGAAGCAGCGAAGGCTCTAAATGCCGCCGCGCAAAAGGCCTTGGCGAGCGAAATCGAGGGCCGCGCGGGACGGGTGGGCGAGGCCGTCGACGAAGCCTTCATACTTGCCAATGACGGAATCATCCGCTGGCTCGGCGAGCCTATCGGCAAGATCTGCGCGGGCGCGCATGTGCTCGAACCGCGGGTGTCGATTCTGGCGGACGAACAGTTGACCGGCCAGGCGCTCGCGACCGTTCAGCGGCGGCTTGATCTGTGGCTTGCCCAGCATGTCGCAAAGCTTCTCGGGCCGCTTGCCGATCTCGAAAAAGGCGAGGGGCTCGATGGTATCGCGCGCGGCATTGCGTTCCATGCCGCCGAATCTCTCGGCGTTCTCGATCGCGCGCGCGTGGCCGACGAGGTGAAGAGCCTTTCTCAGGACGCCCGCGCCTCGCTGCGGAAATTCGGAGTCCGCTTCGGCGCCTACCATCTCTATCTGCCGAATTTGATAAAGCCCGCCCCGCGCGCCCTCGCGGCGCAGCTTTACGCCTTGAAGCATGGCGGCGGCGACCCGGTCACGGGCCTCGACGAAGTCCTCCATCTCGCCGCTTCCGGCCGCACCTCCTTGGCCGCCGGCAAGGATGTTCAAAGGAACTTGTACCGGGCGGCCGGCTTCCGCGTTTGCGAGGATCGCGCGGTGCGCGTCGATATTTTGGAGCGACTCGCCGATTTGATTCGTCCGGCGGTGAGCTATCGGCCCGGCGTCAGTCCCGGCGATCCACCGCCGGGCGCGGCCGATGGCGATGGCTTCGTTGTCACGGTCGCGATGACCTCGCTCGCCGGGTGCTCTGGCGATAGCTTCGCCCCGATACTCCGGGCGCTCGGCTATGTGCCTGAACACCGCAAAGGTCCGGCGATCACGGTGCCTTTGCTTGTCGTGGCCGAACCGCTCGCCCCGCACGCGGCCGGACTTGAGCCAACCCCGGAGTGCGGTTTGGACGCGGGCGCTGATACGCAGGTCGAGGAACACCCGGCCGAACCGGGTGGCGTCGCCTTGCCAGGGCTCGACGCAATTCCGGACACCGTCCCTTCAGACCTGCCCTGCCCAGACGCGCTTCCGGATGCGAGGCCGGCGGGCGCAAGCGGGGTCGAGACGATCGAAACCAGTGTCGCGGAGGCGGGTGGGGCAAAAACTTCCCCGGAGCCACTGCCGACGGAAGTGCCATTGATCGAAATTTGGCGGCCGCACCGGCAGCATCATCGTGCGCGCAGGCCAGAGACGCGGATGCACAAGAGACATTTCGAGCGGCGCGAAGGAACGCCCGCCGGGGCTTGCGATAGAGCCGCGCCGGAAACAGCCGCACAACTCGCCATTCCTCGCGACGGGGCGGCCGCCGGACCACCGGGTGGCGAAGGGGCCGGAAAGGCGGCGCTTGTGGAGGTGCAAACCGGCTCCTGGCGGAACACTCGCAAAGATCGCGGCAAGGACGGAGGCGAGCGAAGGGTAGGCGAACAGAGGCCGCGCTTCGAAGGCCATCGCGGCCGGAACCAGGCGGGAGAGCAGAGCCGCGGCGTCACGAGCGAGCGCAGGGAAGGACGGTTTGGCGCCAGGGAGACGAAGCCGACTGAACGGCCGCCGGACCCGGACTCGCCTTTCGCGAAACTGCTTGCGCTCAAGGCGCGGCTGGAGGCAAAAAACAACCAGGATAGCTAAGCAGAGATTTGCGGTTTGGCCAGCGAATGGAGTTGGCGATTTTGGTTCATGGCTTTGCTCTCTTCGCCGATGGCGGTTCCGAGGCTGGCCGCGTTTTTGAAGGTCCCGCGGGCGAGATGGTGCGCCTTGAGGGTTTTCCATTCATGTTCCGATGCCGTTGAGTCCAACGGCGTGGCTCGGCCGTGGGATGACGATCACGTCGAAGCCGTCTATGCGAAGCAGCGCGGTTCTTTCTCTTCGATTGTTACTTCTCTCCAGAAAAACCACGTGGCGCCGCTTCAGTTCCGCCACGGGCGCGCTACAATGCGGCTGGACGATACCGGCAATGGCCGCGAAAAATTTGCAAGGCACCGGGAATAAATAGGCTGGCCGGCAAGTCTCCTCCACAGCGACGGCGCTAAGCCGCTATGGATGGAGACCAAAAATGCCAGACAACATGCAGGGTGCGGGGATCGACCGGCGCGGCGCGCTCGAATGCATGATCTGGGCCGGCACCGGCGTCATCTGGACGCTCAGCGGCGGGGTGCCCAAATCCTCGCAACTCCTCGGCATTGGAACGGCGCAAGCGGCCGAAAAGGCGGCGACGGGCTTCAGCTTCCTGCAGATTTCGGACAGCCATCTAGGGTTCAGCAAGCCGGCCAATCCAGATGCGCTCGGGACCTTGAAGGAAGCGATCGATAAGGTGAACGGCTTGTCCGTCAAGCCCGCTTTCATGATCCACACCGGCGACATCACCCATCTCTCAAAACCCGGGCAATTCGACGATGCGGAAAGAATTATCGGCGAAGCCAAGCTCGATGTCCATTATGTTCCCGGCGAGCACGATACTATCGACGAGAACAATGGCCAAGCCTATCTCGAACGCCATGGCAAGAACACCAAGGGCACCGGCTGGTTTGCTTTCGATCAGGGCGGCGTGCATTTCATCGGGCTCGTCAATGTCGCCAATTTGAAAGCGGGCGGCATGGGCTCGCTCGGCGACGAGCAATTGGCTTGGCTTGCGGCCGATCTCAAGGGCAAGCCCGCATCGTTGCCGGTCGTCGTCTTCGCGCATATTCCGCTCTGGGCCGTTTATCCGGAATGGGGCTGGGGCACGGAGGATTCGGCGCGTGCGCTTGCTCTTCTCAAGCGGTTCGGCTCGGTCACCGTGCTCAATGGCCATATCCATCAATTGATGCAGAAAGTGGAAGGCCATGTGACCTTCCATACCGCGATGTCGACCGCCTTTCCGCAGCCCGCGCCCGGAACCGCCGCCTCGCCCGGACCGATGCTGGTGCCGGCCGAAAAGCTGCGCACTTTGCTGGGAATAACGAGCGTCGAGGTCCGGCGCGGAAAACAAGCTCTCGCGATCACCGATACGCCGCTTGCCGAAAGTTGAAACGGTTGAATTAGGAGGAACATAACATGGGAACATTTAGCATGAGGCGACGTGACGGCACATGGCGCGGCTTCCGTGCGTGTTTTGCCGTCGTCACTTTTTGCGCCGTTTTTTCGCTGCCCGCTCGCGCGGCGGACACGGAGGTGAATATCGATAACTTCGCCTTTACGCCAAAGGAGCTCACAGTGAAGGCCGGAACGACGATCGTCTTCCGCAATCACGACGACATCCCGCATAGCGTCGTCGGCACGAAAGGCGAGTTCCATTCCAAGGCACTCGATACGGACGACAGTTTTTCGTTCACGTTCGCGAAGGCCGGAACCTACGGCTATTCTTGCGGCCTGCATCCGCGAATGCAGGGCAAGATCATCGCCACGCCGTGAGGCGGTTTCGGCTACACGCCTGGTGCCAGTCCGCCATCGTGCTCCTGAACCTCGTCGTTATCCTAATGATAATGATCCGGTCATTTTGCGTTCATGTTCGTCCGCATATACCGCTCAAAGTTGGCAAAGCTTACTACGCACTGGCGGCACCGCATGGGGCGCTCGGAAGCGTCACGGAAATCGCCGGAATGTACGTCTTGCTCGCTGCGGGCACGAAAGGTTTGCCACACAAATTCCGGGTGACCGAATGCAAACCATAGATGCGCAGTTTGCTCGTGCTTTGGCGGCTAGTACTCTTGTTGCAACTCGCGACATACGCCCGTTGGTATGTCCAGCACTTGTTTCGGAAATGAAGTCGCGGACTGTCGCTGTAACAACGATAATCACGCTAGTATTTGGAGCATCGGATGACACACGCTCACTTAGACGACGGCTTCGGCTTCGCTCACCGGCCCGGCGCGAACTGCAGCCGCGAGCAACGGAAAATCTCCGATTTCGGCCAGTTCGTTTTGGTGCTGCAGGGCGGCGGTGCGCTCGGCGCCTATCAGGCCGGTGTTTATCAAGCCCTGCACGAAGCCGGGATCGAACCCGATTGGGTCATCGGCACATCGATCGGCGCCATTAACGCCAGCCTGATCGCGGGCAACAAGCCAGAACACCGGCTGGCGAAGCTCGAGGAATTCTGGAACCGCGCCGGACAGATTCCGGCTTTCGAAGTTGCCGCGAGTGTCCCCTGGGCAGGCCGCGACTCGTCGAATTGGATGACATTGACGACCAAACTATCAGGTTTCTTCAAACCGAATCCGCTGGCCTATTTCGGAATTCATGATCCATCTCCGGTTGATGCGGCGGGCTATTGTTCGACCCTCCCGCTCGAAGCGACCGTGTCGGATCTCGTGGATTTTCGTTCTATTCACGGCGGTCCGGCGCGGCTCACCGTCGGCGCGGCGAACATTCAAACCGGCGAGATGCGCTATTTCGACAGCGGCCACACGAAGCTCACAGTCCGTCATGTCATGGCTTCGGCAGCGCTGCCGCCGGCGTTTCCGGCGGTACGCATCGACGGTGAGCTTTATTGGGATGGTGGCATCCTCTCGAATACACCGGTGGAGGCGGTGTTTGACGACAATCACCGCCGCAATTCGCTGGTGTTCGCGGTCCATATTTGGAATCCAGGCGGACCCGAAGCGGAGACGATCGGGCAGGTTCTGAACCGCCGGAGGGACATTCAATATTCCATGCTTATCGGGATGCTTGACATGATCCTGGGTTTGTGTTATCGTCTCAAACATGGACACAACCTTCCCAACAAGCCTTCCTAAATTCCAACGTGTTTTCCCTGATGACGACGCTTGCGCCCGTTACCTGGAGGCGATGCGCTGGCCTGATGGCTTCTCTTGCCCGGCCTGCGGGCATACTAGCGAGCCTTACCGTTTCATAACGCGCTCGTCGGTCGTGTTGCGTTGCCGCGCCTGTAAGAAAAATACGTCCCTTACCGCCGGAACGGTCATGCAATCGAGCCACATGCCACTCTCGACTTGGTTTTGGGGCGCCTATCTTATGACGACGCAAACGCCAGGTCAGTCCGCCATTCAATTTCAACGCCAGCTTGATATCGCGACCTATGAGACAGCATTCACGATGCTTCACAAACTCCGCGCGGGCATGGTGCGGCCAGACCGAGATACCATCGGGACGCCTTACCACGTCGAGATAGACGAATGCTTCATAGGCGGTCGTACACGCGGGGAAGGTAAGGGCGCCCATCATCAGACGACAGTAGTTGGCGCGGTCGAGGTGCGGACGCGGAAGGACGCCGAGGCTCGCGGCGCGAAATGGCGGGATGCCCACGAAGGAGGCGTTCCGGTCAAAAAATTGACTTACGCCGGGCGTCTTCGGCTCCGTGTCATCTCCAGCGTCGAACAGACGGAGCCTCCTCTTTCGGGTCGCGATATCGAAACGCTTAGCGCTTTCGTCAATGACAATGTGACGCCACGCTCCGTTATTCGCACTGATGGCTGGCAAGGATATAACGACCTTGCTGGAATGGGCTATCGGCACAACGTGCTCTCGCTCGGGGGTGACCCAGAGAAGGCAGAGAAGCACCTGCCGATGATCCATCTTGTCTTCTCGAACTTGAAGACGTGGATCAATGGCACTCACCACGGCCGGATTGAACCTCGTCACTTGCAAGCCTACCTCAATGAGTTTGTATTTCGGTTTAATCGTCGCTTCTATCCGATGAATTCCTTTAACTCAGTTTTGGGGATTTCGGCGCGGACCGTTCCGCCGACTTACGCGCAACTTTATTCCGGGGAATGGACTCATGCGGCCTAGCGGGGGCGTCAGGCGTGGTGAAATATTTGTAATCGACGGTCAGCACGCTTTTGTCTCTCTCAAAGGATTTGCGCATGCGGGCGAGCCGCTCATGGGGAGACGTCATTTTAGCCGTTCCTTTTCGGCCTTGATCTGTTCTGCTTCTTCCCTCAAGACCAATGGCGTATTCGAGTACAGATCACTGATGGTGTCAGCTACGGAAGATGCTCTTACGGAAGATGCCCCGACAGCAATCCCAATGGCAGAGCGCACCGCATTGTTGGCGATCATTAATTCGCCAACTTTCGTTTTTGCGCTGGACGCCGTGACAGTAATGTCCTCTATGCTAGCATTTGCCTTGAGTTGTGCCGTGAGTTTTTCGATTACCGATTGGAGGTCTTTGCTTCTTTGCTCAGCATCTTGCTGTTTCTCTTTGGCCTGCGCTAACCTTTCGTCCCTTGCAGCCAACTGATCATCCTTTGCGGCGAACCGATGCCGATATACCCAGTTAAAAAGAAACCAAATTATTACAACTGCAAGGACGGTTATGGTGATGATGCCCCCGAAAAAGTGATATGGGGCGCCCGTAATCACAGGCTACTCCTTCGCCAGGAAATCTGGGGCCTCCATAGTTCAATCCTCATCAGCCGTCTGGATAATATCGGACGGAGGAGGAATACCATGGTCCATGTTGTCATGTCAAGCATCCCGATAAGCATGCAATATTCGAGCCGGGCCGTCAGCCACATCCGGCGGCAAAAGCAAATTCACCGCTTGCGGCATATCATCGCCGAACTCGCCATGCGTTTGCCGGGAGAGGAATACCAGTCCAGCTTCGTCCGGGAAATGGCGTGCTATGGATGCCTCACGCGGATGCATATCGTCCAGCTCCTCGCCCCCGCGCTCGAAGGGGAGGACCATACCACGGGCTTCAACCGCGAAGGTATTCGCGCGCGCTGGGCAGCTGGCTATGGCAATGCGCGCCGGGCGCTCGCCACCGCCCCGTGGGAAGCAGAGGTCGATCCGATCGACGGCATTTACCTTCACGAATTCCGGTCTGCGACCGCTCCGATGGGATGAGTGCCCTGGCGTGAACGGCATTCGCCACATCGCGTGCCGCGGCGGGTCACCAAAATTCTGGAAATCATCGCGGATCTCAAATGGGCATGATTGCGGAAAAGCAAGACGGACAGCAGTAAATCGCCATGGGTGAATCGGATTGGCGGCCCCTTCGAGGCATCGACCAGCACCAGCTGAGCGTGACCCGCCTGCAGGCCCATCATGCGGCGCAATGGCTCGCGCGGGCGGCGCGCGCCTATGTTCCATCGCGGCCGGACGACAGCCACACGAATCTCGGTTGGAATGACACCCTGGGCGGCTTTACGACGCATCTGCTGAAAAACGGCATGCATCTAAGCTTGAGGATTGCCGATCTCACGCTCGTATTGCATGGTTACGAGAGGACAGCACCAATCCAATCCTTCTCTCTTGATGGCCGTACAGATGCGCAGGCGCGCCAATGGCTGGGCGAGCAACTCCGCGCGAGAAGCCTCGATGCGCACGCTCTCGACGCTCCGTCGCCCTATGATATACCCGCGCACGCAGTCACCCAAGGCGCTGCGTATGGCGTGGCGGATTTGGCAGATGCTTTGGCCGAGCTTTCGGCCTGGTTCGCCAATGCCGAATTTTTGCTCGTCCGCATCCAAAGACAAATGATTGGGCGCAACTTGGCGGCCTCGGATGTGCGCTGCTGGCCGCACCACTTCGATCTCGCCACTTTGATTTCGCTCCCGATGCGGAATGCTGACGCCACCGGCTATGTCGGCGCTGGGTTTTCGCCCGGAGACAAGTATTATGAGGAGCCCTATTTCTATGTGTCGGTTTATCCTAAACCCGACATTGCGGCGCTGCCGCGCCTGCCAAAGCTTGGTCATTGGCATACGCACGAGTTCACGGCGGCTGTTGCGCCGGCTAATCAGATTGTTGCGGCCAATAATCAAGAAGACGAGGTTGATGAATTCCTAGAGGGTACTGTAGATGTCGCGATTAAAATCTTGAGTTGAGGTGAGGGCTCTTCTCTATTCGGCTGGCAAGACCAGCCAAAATGGCGCGAAGTTCAGCCGCCCTCCGCTGGTTGGGCAACTTTTGAATTCACAAATGCTGCTGTCTGATCGCTTCGGAGGCGACGATCTCGTACCGGCCGATTTTCGCTGAGCGGCCTCTGCAGGCTATTTGAGGAATTCCAGTCTTAAGACCGCCGATGTATTCGACGAAATGGTAGGCTTGCGCATCGATGAAAACAATTGGGAGCATGGGATCGTCATGGCCGGAGTAGAAAACTGGGTCGACCTCGGCACCGCGAACGAGCTTTCCCGGCCGCCGCTCAAGCGCATCAAAGCCGGGAACCGCGAGCTTGCAATATCTTTCGAGGATGGGAAATTCGGCGCGGTTTCGAATATTTGCAACCACGTTGGCGGGCCGCTTGGCGAGGGCCGCCTGGATGGCGACTATATCGTCTGCCCCTGGCACAATTGGAAGTTCCACCGCCGCAGCGGCGCCGGTGAGCCCGGTTTCGAGCGCGACCGCGTACCCGCCTACCCGGTGAAGGTCGAGAACGGCCGCGTTCTCGTCAACCTTGCCGCCGGCACCGAGCGTGCGAAGAGCCCGCACGAACCGCACCCGCTGTCACGCAAGGTCGAGCGTGCGGCCGGACCATTGCGCCTTGCCGGTATCGCGACGACGGCGATGGACGCCGCAAATCCGCGCTTCTCAGGCTCCAATTATCTGCTTGATCATGCATTGAAAGCCGCCCGCGCGCTTGGCGCCGAGACGCGGATGATCAATCTGAATGATCTCAACTTCCGTGCCTGCGAGGGTTACTACTCGAAGGCCGCACGCGCCTGCACATGGCCCTGCTCGATCACCCAGATGGATGCGAAGGACGAGATGGACCAAGTTTACGAGGCATTGGTGCATTGGGCCGACGTGGTCATCGTATCATCGCCGATACGGTGGGGGGCCGCATCATCGCTCTATTTCAAGATGGCCGAGCGGCTGAACTGCGTACAGAACGCGGTCACGATCCGCAATCAGGTTCTCATTCGCAACAAGGTCGCGGGATTCATCATCGTCGGTGGGCAGGATAACATTCAGGCGGTCGCAGGCCAGATGCTCGGTTTCTTCGCCGAACTGGGCTTCATCTTTCCGCAGTTTCCCTATATCGCCCACTCGCGTGGCTGGTCGCACGAGGACATGGAACGCAACGTCGAGATCGTGCGCGCGTCCAAGGAGCTTGCCGAAGGCGCGGCCATGCTCACGAAGCGCTGTCTCGATCTCGCGGGTCATCTTATCGCCCGTGACCAAGCCCCGGCATCGATCGAACGCGGCGGCCGCAAGGCGCACGCCATACAGAGCTAAAGCAAGGCAAGGTAGCGGTCACCCCGCGAAGCGCGGGGGATCCAGCGCGACATTAGGCAGAAGACGAACCAATCTTGCGCGCTTGCTCGATCATGCCACAGGCCACGGCATTCAGAACCTAAGCGCGGCCCTCAACTCCAGCAGCTGATCGCGCTTTTCAACCGCCATCCGGCGCGCCTCGTCCGTTTTGGCGCCACCAACTTCTTCTTCAAAATTTTTAAGCTCCGCATCGAGCCCGGCCGCGTCGAGTTGCGCGAGAGGGATCGTTTGCTCCGCGAGGATGGTAAGGCCAGAGGGAGCAACCTCGGCGAAGCCGCCACGCACGAAGAGACGCAGTTTTTTTGTTGGATTTTCGTCGATCACGACAACGCCTGGCTTGATCGCCGAGATCAAGGGCGCATGGTCCTTGAGGACGGTGAATTCGCCTTCTGTTCCAGGCACGACCACGGCTTCGACGTCTCCCGAAAAGACGAGTTTTTCGGGAGAAACGAGTTCGAAGTGAAAAGCCGCCATCGCATATTCCTAAATGTGGTTTCGTGGCGCTACGCCGCCTCGGCCGCGAGCTTTTGCGCTTTTTCGACGGCCTCGTCGATGGAGCCGACCATATAGAACGCGGCTTCCGGCAAATGATCGTAATTGCCTTCGATGAGCCCCTTGAAACCCTTGATGGTGTCGGCGAGCGAAACTAACTTGCCGGGCGAACCGGTAAACACTTCGGCGACGTGGAACGGCTGCGACAGGAAGCGCTCGATCTTGCGCGCACGGGCGACCGTCAATTTGTCTTCCTCGGAGAGTTCGTCCATGCCGAGAATGGCGATGATGTCCTGCAGCGCCTTGTAGCGCTGCAAAATCTGCTGAACCTGGCGCGCGATGCCATAATGCTCCTCGCCGACGACGAGCGGCGACAACATACGTGACGTCGAGTTCGAGCGGATCGACCGCCGGATAAATGCCTTTCTCGGCGATCGCGCGCGACAAGACGGTTGTCGCATCGAGATGCGCGAAGGAGGTGGCGGGCGCCGGGTCGGTCAAATCGTCGGCCGGCACATAGATTGCCTGCACCGAGGTGATCGACCCTTTGGTCGTGGTGGTGATCCGTTCCTGCAAGTCTCCCATGTCGGTTGCGAGAGTCGGCTGATAGCCGACCGCCGAGGGAATGCGGCCGAGAAGCGCCGAGACCTCCGAGCCCGCCTGGGTGAAGCGGAAGATATTGTCGATAAAGAACAGCACGTCCTGGCCCTTGTCGCGGAAATCTTCGGCGACGGTGAGGCCGGTCAGCCCGACGCGGGCGCGCGCCCCCGGCGGCTCGTTCATCTGGCCATAGACCAGGGCACACTTGGAGCCCTTGGCGGAACCGCCATGCTCGCGGGGATCCACATTCACCTTGGATTCGATCATTTCATGATAAAGATCGTTGCCCTCGCGGGTCCGCTCGCCCACCCCGGCGAACACGGAATAGCCGCCGTGCGCCTTGGCGATATTGTTGATGAGTTCCATGATCAAAACCGTTTTGCCGACCCCAGCGCCGCCGAAGAGCCCGACCTTGCCGCCTTTCGCGTAAGGCGCCAGAAGATCGACGACCTTGATACCGGTCACCAGGATCTGCGCCTCGGTCGCTTGTTCGGCATAGGTGGGCGCGGGCTGATGGATCGCGCGGCGCGCCGTGGTTTCGAGCGGACCCAATTCGTCCACCGGTTCGCCGATCACATTTATGATGCGGCCAAGACACGCGTCGCCGACCGGCACCGTAATCGGGCCTCCGGTATCCCTGACCGGCTGGCCGCGGACAAGGCCTTCGGAAATGTCCATCGCAACGCAACGCACCGAATTTTCTCCAAGATGCTGCGCGACTTCAAGGACCAGGCGGTTGCCGCCATTGTCGGTTTCGAGCGCATTGAGGATTTCCGGCAGATCGCCGTCGAATTTCACATCGACGACGGCGCCGATGACCTGCGTAACGCGGCCCGTGCGCGTATTGGATGCGGCGTCGTCCATGCTATGTCCTCGTGATCCTCTTGACAGGTTGAATGCTTAAAGCGCTTCGGCGCCGGAGATGATCTCGATCAGTTCCTTGGTGATCATCGCCTGGCGCGAGCGATTATACTTCATGGTTTGCTTCTTGATCATTTCGCCGGCATTGCGCGAGGCGCTATCCATCGCGCTCATCCGCGCGCCTTGTTCGGACGCGGCATTTTCAAGCAGTGCCCGCAAAATCTGAATCGAAATATTGTGCGGCAGCAGCGCCGCGAGAATTTCTTCCTCGTCTGGCTCGTACTCGTAAGCTGCCCCCGGTTGCGCCGCTTGCCCGTCCGCCGGGAGGGCAAGGGGAATAAGCTGCCGCCCGGTCGGGATCTGCGCGATCACCGATTTGAAGCGCGAGTAAAACAACGTGCATACGTCGAACTCGCCGGCCTGATGCAACGCAACGATCTTGCGGCCGATCGCGGCGGCATCAGTGAAGCCGAGCGTGCGAATCGAGCGCAGGTCGATCACTTCGATAATCTGCCGTCCGAATTGCCGGCGCAGGATGTCATGACCTTTCTTGCCGACGCAAAGGATCTTTACAGTCTTGCCTTGCCCCATGAGCGACAGCGCCGCCTCGCGCGCGAGGCGCGCAATCGAGGCATTGAAAGCGCCGCAAAGACCGCGTTCGGCGGTACAGACGGCCAAGAGATGGACGCTGTCGCCGCCGCCCCCGAGCAACGCCGGAACTTGGCCACTCGTCGCGATCGAGGCGGCGAGATTGGCCAAAACCCTATCCACCCGCTCGGCGTAGGGCCGCGCCGATTCGGCCGCCGTTTGCGCCCGCCGCAATTTCGCCGCCGCGACCATCTGCATGGCCTTGGTGATCTTTTGCGTTGCCTTGACGGAGGCGATCCGGTTGCGCAGATCCTTCAACGAGGGCATGGTCTATCCGCTTCATCTCTGTCCCGGCGCCGCCAACTCAAGCGAAGTTCTTGGCGTAGGCTTCGACAATCGATTTGAGTTTTGCGCCGAACTCGTCGGAGAGATCTTTCGAGACGCGAATCGCGTCGAGGAGACCAGTGTGGCTCGCGCGCAAGAGCGCGAGGAGCCCGTCCTCGAAGGCTCGCACCCGGTCAACCGGAAATGCATCGAGATAACCATTGACCCCGGCATAGATCACGCAAACCTGGTCCTCGATCTTCAAAGGGGAGAATTGCGCCTGTTTCAAAAGCTCGGTCAGGCGCGCGCCGCGCGCGAGCAGGCGCTGGGTCGTCGCGTCGAGGTCGGATCCGAACTGCGCGAAAGCCGCCATTTCGCGGTATTGCGCGAGTTCGCCCTTGATCCTGCCCGCGACCTTCTTCATCGACTTAGTTTGCGCGGACGAGCCGACGCGCGAGACTGAAAGCCCGACGTTCACGGCGGGCCTGATGCCTTGGTAGAAGAGATCGGTCTCAAGAAAGATCTGGCCGTCGGTTATCGAAATCACATTCGTCGGAATATAGGCCGAAACGTCGTTGGCTTGCGTTTCGATCACCGGCAGCGCGGTGAGCGAGCCCCCGCCATGGGCCTCGTTGAGTTTCGCCGCACGTTCGAGCAGCCGCGAATGCAGATAAAACACATCGCCCGGATAGGCCTCGCGTCCCGGCGGGCGGCGCAACAAAAGCGACATCTGGCGGTAGGCGACGGCTTGCTTGGAGAGATCGTCGTAGATGATCAGCGCGTGCATCGCGTTGTCGCGGAAATATTCGCCCATCGCGCAACCCGCGAACGGCGCCAGAAACTGCATCGGCGCCGGATCGGACGCGGTCGCCGCGACAATGATCGAGTAGGGCAGCGCACCCTGCTCTTCCAGTACTTTCACGAATTGAGCGACGGTCGAGCGTTTCTGTCCAACCGCGACATAGACGCAATAGAGCTTGAGGTTTTCGTCACTGCCCTGGTTCAGCGGTTTTTGATTGAGGATGGTATCGAGCGCCAGCGCGGTCTTTCCGGTTTGGCGGTCGCCGATGATCAACTCGCGCTGGCCCCGCCCGATCGGAATCAGGGCGTCGATTGCCTTGAGGCCGGTCGCCATCGGCTCGTGCACGGATTTGCGCGGGATGATGCCCGGCGCCTTGACATCGACGCGGGCGCGCTTTTCCGCATGGATCGGGCCCTTGCCATCGATCGGATTGCCCAGCGCGTCGACGACGCGGCCGAGCAGCCCCTTGCCGATGGGAACCTCGACGATGGCGCCGGTCCGCTTGACCGTCTGGCCTTCCTTGATATCGCGGTCGGTACCGAAAATGACAATGCCGACGTTGTCGCTCTCGAGGTTCAGCGCCATGCCCCGCACGCCGTTCTCGAACTCGACCATTTCGCCGGCCTGGACGTTGTCGAGGCCATAGACCCTGGCGATACCGTCCCCGACCGAGAGGACCTGGCCCACCTCGGTCACCTCTGCTTCATTGCCGAAGTTCGCGATCTCGTTCTTGAGGATCGCGGAAATTTCCGCGGCGCGGATCTCCATCAGCCGGCCTCTTTCATGCGTGCGCGAATCGAATTGAGTTTGGTTTTGAGGGAACTGTCAACCATGCGCGAGCCCAGTTTAACGATAAGGCCACCGATGATCGCCGGGTCCACCTCGACAGCGATGTCGACCTCGCCGCCGCCGGAAATATCCGTAAGCGCGTTCCGCAACGCCTCGACATGCTCGGGCTTGAGAGTCTCGGCGACTGTTACATCAGCCCGCGTGACGCCTTTTCGCGCGTCGTTCAGCAAATTGAAATCGCGGATCATGTCGAAAATCGCGAAGAGCCTGCGTTTTGCCGCGACGAGCTTGATGAATTTGGCGGCGAGCCCATCGATCTCAGCCCTGGCAAGAAGAGAATCGAGCGCACCCACCTGCTCTTCGGCCGAGAAAACCGGACTCTTGACGAGACGTTGCAAATCCGCGCTGGAGCGGACCAATTCCGCGAAGGCGGCGAGATCGGCGGCGGCCTGTTCCGTCGCCCCGGTTTCCTGACAGAGCGCGAAGAGCGCCTGGGCATAGCGCCCCGCCATCCCGGACACGCGTGTCTCTTGCGCCGCCAAAGCGAAATCCCCAAAATTAAAACGGCCGGCGAAGCCGCTTCCCAAAGGTCCGGCTTTGATCACAGCGAAAAATCGAGACGCGGTCCGGAACTGGAAAACGAGGCAAAGGCGTCAAAGAAGGCGGCGCCACCACGAGGCAGGGATCACCTAACATAGAGCTTTTTGCAGCGCAACCCTTCGCCCGGCAAAAGCGCGGGGCCGCGACTACGGTCGTTGGGCGTATAAAACCGAACAGTGGGCCGCCGCCTCGTCATGCCGGGTTGGGCTCGCGCGCCTGTATTTGGAACGAAAATGCGATAAAATAGTATAATGGCAAGTGTCTGCCGGCTGTCTGGCAATGAACGGGGCGCTTCCGCCTATAAGCGCGAAAAGGAAACCGACGCTGGAAAAATCCTTGCCCGAGGCACGTTTCGACAAATCCCTCGCCCGGCCGGCCGAGGCGGCCGATCCCATCGCCATGGCAAGGCGCGATCTGAACAAATCTCTGCCCCGGCGCTTTTACAAGGAAGTGACGGTGCAACAACGCGATAGAACTTTCATCCTGCATCTCGACGGCCGCGCGGCCAAGTCGCCGGGGGGAAATCATTTGATGTTGCCGGGCTTGGCGGCGGCACGGACGCTGGCGGACGAATGGTTGGCGCAGGGTGAGTTCATCGATCCGGCGTCTATGCCGTTGACGCGGATTGTCAATTCCGCGATTGACGGAGGCGCGTATCGGCTCGACGCCACAGTGGACGCGATCGCCAAATATGCCGGGGCGGACCTCGTCTGTTATCGCGCGGCCTTGCCTGGGACGCTGGCCGAGGCGCAAGCCGCCGCCTGGGATCCGATCCTCGTTTCCACGCGGAAAAATCTCGGCGCCCATTTTATTTGCACCGAAGGCGTTGTGTTCGTCGAACAGCCGGAATCCGCCCGCGCGGCGGTGAACGAGGCCGTCCTGCGCATCGCAAACAGCGGCCAAGCCGCGCCTTTCGCGCTGGCCGCGCTGCATGTAATGACAACACTCACCGGCTCGGTTTTGCTCGCGCTCGCCGTGGTGCGTGGCGCGCTGCACCCGCGGAAGCTTCGGACTGCTGCCCCATGTTGACGAGGACTTCGAATGCGCGCCTGGGGCGAGGACGCCGAAGCGCTCCCGGCACCGGGCGCCAGGCAATGGCGTGAGATGGAAGCGGCCCGCGCCTGTTTCAGCCGCCATACCATGGCGCTGTAGCGCATGAAACGCACGCGTTATCGCGTAGTGAAGGTGGGAGTTTCCAGCTCTCGGCGATGCGGCGGGCAAACGGGAAGATGGCCAGTGAAACCCAGTCTCGAACGCCTTGCCGGCGCCGCGCGCTGGCCCTCAAGGGCGGCGGCGAAAAGCAAATCCTCGCCCAGCACAAGCGCGGAAAGCTCACCGCACGGAGAACGAAGATCGAACTTCTCACGGACGAGGATTCGTTCGGAGGAATTCGACATGTTCGTCGAACATCGCGGCACCGAATTCGGCACCGAGAAAGACCACATGCCCGGCGACGGCGTGGTGACCGGCTGGGGCACCATCAATGGCCGCATGGCCTATGTCTATGCCAAGGATTTCACCGTGCTGGGCGGTTCGACCTCCGAAACCCATGCCCAGAAAATCTGCAAGATCATGGACATGGCGATGCAGAATGGCGCGCCGGTGATCGGGCTGTTCGATTCCGGCGGCGCCCGCATCCAGGAAGGCGTGGCGGCGCTGGCCGGCTTCGGCGAAATCTTCAAGCGCAATGTGCTGGCGTCGGGCGTGGTGCCGCAGATTTCCGTGATCATGGGTCCTTGCGCCGGCGGCGATGTCTATTCTCCGGCGCTGACCGATTTCGTGTTCATGGTGCAGGGCACCTCCTACATGTTCATCACCGGCCCCGATGTCACCAGGACCGTGACGCATGAAGATGTGACGCCCGAGGAATTGGGCGGCTCACGCGTCCACACCACCCGATCCGCGGTGGCCGACGGCGCCTATGAGAATGACATCATCTGCCTGGAGGAAATTCGGCGGCTTTACGATTTCCTGCCGCTCAACAATCGCGATGCCGCGCCGCCTGGCCGGTGGAAGATGACCCGCGAGCGCCAGCGAAATGTCGCTGGACACGCTGGTGCCCGACAATGCGGGACAAGCCCTATGACATGAAGGAACTGATCCAGAAGGTCATCGACGAAGGCGATTTCTTCGAAATCGCGCGAGGCCTTCGCCCGCAACATCATCACCGGCTTCGGCCGCATCGAAGGCGCGACGGTCGGGCTTTGTCGCCAACCAGCCCATGGCGCTGGCGGGCGTGCTGGATTCCGACGCCAGCCGCAAGGCGGCGCGCTTTGTGCGCTTCTGCGATTGCTTCAATATTCCGCTGGTGACGTTCGTGGATGTGCCCGGCTTCATGCCCGGCACGGCGCAGGAGCATGGCGGCATCATCAAGCATGGCGCCAAGCTGCTGTTCGCCTATGCCGAGGCCACGGTGCCCAAGGTGACGGTGATCACCCGCAAGGCCTATGGCGGCGCCTATGACGTGATGGCGTCCAAGCATATGCGCGCCGACGTGAATTACGCCTGGCCCAGCGCCCAGATCGCGGTGATGGGCCCCAAGGGCGCGGTCGAGATCATTTTCCGCAACGACATCGGCAATGCGGGGAAAATCGCCGCACGCACCAGAGAATACGAGGAGCGCTTTTAATCCCTTTCGTCGCTGCGTCACGCGGCTATATCGACGATATCATCATGCCGCGCGAAACGAGAAAGCGCGTCGCCCGCGCGCTCGCCATGCTGCGTAACAAGGACCTCAAGAATCCGTGGAAGAAGCACGGCAATATTCCGTTGTGATTTGCCAAGTGCGCCTCGATCAAAACCGCTGGGTTAATCCCGCAAGGATCGCGCGGCGAAGGCCGAACTGCGGAGCCCCTACCCCAACCCCCGTGCCGTTGCGGATTTCATAGACCGCGTCGCCGATATTCAAAACATCGAGGCGAAGTTCCGTCCCCTGCCCGATCCCGCGGGTGAATGCCAAAACTACTTCTAGGCCGCAGGGTAGGAACCAACTTGACCGGATAAAGCTCTAGTAGAGCGGGACCTCTGTGACTTTACGGTCACACCGCAACGAGAACCAGAACCGCAGACTGCAATCGTGACCGCCCATTCTTGACAGCCGCGCTCCCGGCTGTAACGATATAATATTACAGTCGGGCGGCTACCGAGGCCGGAGTCCGTGATCTTTCTGTGGGTCGTCACCGCAAGACATTGTGAGATGGGGGTTAGTATGTCCAGCCGTATCGGCCGCGTGCTCCTTCTGTGCAGTTCGGCTTTCGCTTCGCTTTATGGTCTCGGCGGAATGGGCTCCGCACAAACGTCTGTTACCTTGCCGACCGTCGAAGTGGTTGCCAGCGAAAAGAAACCGGCGGTGGCACAACCGGCGCCGGGGCCTGCCCAGCCGGCGAGCGAGACGCCGGAAGGCGCCGCGGCCCGTCAATTGGCGGAAAAGGCCAAGACATTCGATGCCTCGCGTAGCAATTTGTTCACGACGATTGGTACCACGTCCTACAAGATCAGCCACGACGACATCCAGGCTCTGCCCCAAGGCGTCAACCAGCCGGTCGAGAAAGTGCTGCTGCAGGCGCCCGGGGTCTCGCAGGATTCCGCGGCCAGCGGCCTGCTCCATATCCGCAACGATCACGCCAACGTGCAATTCCGGATCAACGGCGTCATGTTGCCCGACGGCGTCACCGGCTTTGGGAGCATCTTCGATACTAGTCTGATCGGCAATATGTCCCTCGTCACCGGCGCGCTGCCAGCCGAGTTCGGCCTACGCACGGTCGGCCTTGTGGACATCGCGACCGGACGGATGTCTTCAACAACAGCGGCAGCATCAGCCCATACGGCGGAAGTTGCGGCACCTTCGCGCCGTTCTTCGAATATGGCGGCACGTTCGGAGGCAATTGCGGATCCGCGCCGCGCCCGCTCCCCAAGCATGTCTGACCGCGGACTGTTTCCCGGGCGTCCAATACTATTTCACCGGACGCTATCTGCAGACCACCGTGGGAATCGAAAACTCGACGCCCGCGTAGAACGCCATACATGATTTCTCCCAACAGGAAAAAGGCTTCGGCTACATGTCGGCGTTCATCGACCCCACAACCCGCCTGAGCCTGATCGCGGGAACCGCGATCGAACGCGTTTCAGATTCCCAACGTTCCCGGTCAACCGGCCGGGCAGATGGGCAATCCCCCGGTCACTACCGCATATGGGCTCTCCAATTTCAATTCATCGCTGCTCAACGAGAATCAGATTGAGGATCACCCATTACGGGGTGCTGGCTCTGCAGAAATCGGTCGAACGGCTTCGATGGGCAATTCTCCTATTTCACCCGCTACAATAATTTGCACTTCACGCCCGATGCCGGTCGGCGACATGCTGCTCAACGGCATTGCATCGAACATCACCCGCCAATCCTACACCAACGGCATCCAGGGTGATGCATCATAGCAGCTCAACCCGACCAATACGCTTCGCGCCGGCTTCACGGTCAGTGGCGAACAGGCAGCGGTCGAACAATTCCTCGCTTGTCGAGCCCTGCACGATCTGCGACGGCTTCGATAATGGACGCGCCGAGAGGCGATACGCGATTAACGCTCCAAGCTCGGCTGGCTTATCGGGCGTCTATGCGCAGGACGAGTGGAGAATCACCAAACAAGCTCACGATCAATGCCGGCCTGCGTTTTGACCAGATGGTGGCAATATGTCGACGCCAACCAGCTGAGCCCGCGCCTCAGTTTCACCTACAAGCCGTCCGAAAACACGACATGGCATGCCGGCTACGCGCGCAATTTCACACCACCGGTGCTGGTGGAGGCGGCGCCTGCCGATATCGCTTTGTTCCGCAACACGACAGGCGCTCCCTCCCAGTATCTCGCGGATCCGGTGCAGCCGGAGCGGTCGCATTATTTCGATACCGGCGTGTCTCAGAAGATCCCGATGGGATGCAGCTCGCTGGCACCACTCATGTTCACCGAGCCTCCCACGGGGGCGCAGGACTGCGGCACGCTCGAGGTCGGGCTCGATGCCTATTACAAGATTGCGAATGACCTCATCGACAATGGAGTTTTTGGCCAGGCGCTGGTCTTGAGCGCCTTCAATTATGCGAAGGGCTATAATGAAGGCGTCGAGCTCAAAGGGAAATTCACCAGCGGCAATTTCCTGGCCTACGTCAACTTCGCGGCAGCCCAGCAGAGAGCCACCGATGTGGTGTCGAATCAATATCTGTTCGACAACACCACACCGCTTGCCGATCTCGGCGGCCTCACCGAATTCCAGTACATCCAAAGTCATTTCATCTACACGGATCATTGCCAGTTTTTGACCGGCTCGGCGGGCCTCTCCTACCTCTGGGACGGCACACGGTTCAGTGCCGACATGTTCTACGGCAGCGGCTTGCGCAGCGGCGACGCCAACATCGGCCAACAACAGCCTTATGCGCAGTTCAATGTCGGACTGACACACGAGTTCGTAGGCTGGAACCTGAAGCCTCTTACGCTGCGCTTCGATTTGGTGAACGTCTTCGACACGCTCTATCAGATCAGAAGCGGAACCGGCATCGGCGTATTCGCGCCGCAATACGGGCCGCGGCGAGGCTTTTTCGCTGGGCTGTCGCAGAAATTTTGATGGAAAGAAGCAACCGCACTTGTGTCCGGGATTCCTGTTGTCCCGCCCATGCCCGCCTTAATTTGCGCGACGGCCACGCGATTCGTGGTTGCCTACAACCTTGGGTGGCGCAAAGCCCATTGCTTGCTTGGCAGGCGCTCCAGGGAATAGGCGCGGTGGCTGCCCGTGCGAGCGCGAGCGGTGGCGTCTGTTGTGATCACCATGGCCGTGGCGAACTTCGCCGGCTTCCGAGACGGATACGGCGCCCCACCTCATTACGCCGTCACCAACTTTTTCTGGATATGCTCTGAAGGGTCCGCTCTATGCGGTGAGAAGATGCTCATCGGCCTGCCGGCAGTTGCGGCACGAACTCAGCAATCTGGCAATTTCGCTCGCGGGAACCGGCCGGCTGAACAAGAAACCCTGCATTTCCGTGCAGCCGGCTTCGCGCAGCCATGCAAGTTGCTCCTCGGTCTCGGCGCCTTCCGCCAGGGTGGGAATGCCGAGGGTCGATCCAAGATTGGTGACCGCCTTGATGATCGCCATGCAATCCGTGCTCTCGCCAAGCTCGGAAATGAACGACCGGTCGATCTTGATCTTGTCGAAGGGAAACGCGCGCAGATAGCTCAAGCCGGAATAGCCGATGCCGAAATCATCCATCGAAATGCCGACGCCAAGCGCGCGCAAGCTGCGCAAGGTGGCGAGGTTGGTTTTGCTGTTTGCCAGAAAAACGGATTCCGTGATCTCGAGTTCGAGGCGCGCCGCTGGCAGTCCGGTGCTCGTGAGCGTCGCGAAAACCACCTGAGGCAAGTTGCAATTCTTGAACTGGACCGGCGAAAGATTCACCGCGACTTTCAAATCGTCCGGCCATCCCGCCGCCTCGGCGCAGGCTTGACGCAGCACCCATTCACCGATCGGGACAATCAAGCCGATCTCCTCGGCGAGCGGAATGAACTCCGCAGGGGCCACCATCCCGCGCAAGGGATGGTGCCAGCGAAGGAGCGCCTCGAAGCCGGAAATGACGCCAGTCTCAAGCGTGACGAGAGGCTGATAATAGAGTTCGAATTCGCCGGCTGCGACTGCGTTGCGCAAATCGAATTCCAGCGCGCGGCGGGCTCGAAGGCGGGCGTCCATGCCGGGCTCGAAAAAGCGAAAGACGCGCCGGCCATCTTCCTTGGCCTGGTAGAGCGCAATGTCGGCGTTCCTCAAAAGTTGCTCGGCGGTCTCGCCATCGGCTGGCGCAAGCGCGATGCCGACGCTGGCTCCGATTACGCCCTGTTGACCCTCGATATCGTAAGGCTCGCTCAAGAACGTCACCATGCGTTCGCCCAAATCGCCCGCCTCGTGCGCTCCGGCGAGCCCTATTTGCAGGACCGCGAATTCATCGCCGCCGAATCTCGCGACCATGTCGCAGTCGCGCAAGCACGCGCGGAGACGCTCCGCCACCGCCACCAAAAGCTTGTCGCCGGCGGGGTGGCCCAAGGTGTCGTTGACGCTCTTGAATTGATCGAGATCGAGATAAAGAACGGCGAGTATTTCCGGATACCGGCGCACGCGCAAGAGCGCATCGTCCAGGCGCTCGAGAAACAACACCCGGTTTGGCAAACCGGTCAGCGCATCGTGATGCGCCATATGGGCGATGCGCGCCTCGGCCTCGCGCTTCGCCGTCACATCCACGATCGCGACAAGCTGCGTGGGCCGGTCGCAAAACATGGTGTCGCGCCAAAAAGTGAGGACGTCGATTTCCTTCCCATCCGCCTTGACATGTTGCGAAACGTGGCTGGGGTTCCGCCCGAACTGGGATTGTTTCGAATCGCGTTCTTGGCGTTCTGCCTGTCCTCTTGCGGCACTATGTCGAGCAAGGTCATCTTCAAGAACAACTCTCTGTCATAACCGTAATGAACGACCGCCGCGTCGTTCACCGCCAGGAATTTCAGGGTTTCTGGATCGAAGAGCCACATCGGCACCGGATTGCCCTCGAAAAGCAATCTGAACAATTCCTCCGCCGCAACAGTTTCGGTCACATCCTTGTATGTCCCGATCCAGCGGACCGCCGCGCCCCGTTGATCTAAAACCAATTCGGATTCGTGATGAACCAATCTCACCGCGCCCCCAGGCTGGACGATACGAAACCGGAGGGCAACGTGCGGCTTGCCATGAAGCTGGCCCGCGGCGGCGGCTTGGTGAGCGGGTCCCTGCGTTTCACACGCGGCGCGATCGCCGGGATGAAAGAGTGCAAAGAAAGCTTCCCCGGCGGGCGCGGGCAGATTCGGATCGAGACCGAAGATCCGGTAGGTTTCGCCAAACCATTCGATGGCGCCAGTCCGTAAATCCTGTTCGATGCTGCCGGTATGGGCGATCCGCTGAGCGCGCGCCAAATGGTCCGCGCTGCGCCGGAGCCGCTCCGCCTCGCGCGCGGCCCTCAGCGCCAAATGGTCATCCACGATCAGGTCCAGTAGGCCGAGCCCGGCGATGAGACCCGTTACCGTAGTGATCAGGACGGCGAGGATGGTTGGGGTGACGGCATGGCCGGGCACCGCGATAAGCGGATCGGGCACAAGAATGACCGCCGCCATGGCCGTGAAATGAAGTCCGACAATCGCAAGGACGAGCAGCACCACGGCCATGAGGCGGCCCCGCAGGACTGGTCCCCATGACGAGACCCGCATCGCGGCGGCGGCGAAGGTCACGGCAATGGCAACCGACGCCAGGACATCGCCGGCGTCCCAGCGCAGTTGCGCGGGCGCCCGCAACGCGGCCATCCCAATATAGTGCATAGTGGCGATGCCCGCCCCCATCATGGCGCCGCCGAGCACGGGAGCCGCAAACCGGTACGCGACAAACATCGCGAGCCAGACGGCTCCTATCGCAGCCACCAACGAAATTGCGGTCACACCCGCATCGTAGCCCACGGGAAAACCCGGCTCATAGGCCAACTCGGAAATGAAATGGAACGCCCACACGCCCGCGCCGAAGACCGTGGCCGCCCCGAGCAACCATGAAAGGGGCCGGCCCCTCTCCACGCCGTTGGCGTGAACGAAAAGATTCATGGATATCAAGCAAGCGGCAATGCAAATCAATCCGGCGAGGAAGACGAGCCGGAGATCATGTTGTTCGGCAAGACAGGAATATACGCGCAGCATCGTTCGTCCTTCCCAGGTTTGCATCGTCGTTCCAGCGCCGCCAACCGCCGGGTCCGGGGAATTTGTTTCGACAATGGATCGGGTGAGCGCCGGTCTCCGGCAATTTCCGCCTGATTCTCCCCGCAAATGTGTCACACCGCCATTGCAATTCGATGTTTTGAAATGCGCGATTTTTACCTTGTCGGCCGGGGTGATCGAGGGGTGTTGCCCGCTTTGCTCGAAATCTCATAACGGCAAATCCGGGCCAGGCAGAAAATTCACTCATCGTTCTGTTCGAACTTGCCAAGCCAGCTGTCTTTAGAAGCACGCAAATTGCGATCCGTTAACAGCCGTTAATTTAGAGTCCGGAGCCCTGGCTCGCCCTTCCGCCCCTGGACAATCGGAGCGCCGCTCCTCTATAACCCCCTGGACCTCACTAAATTCCGGCGGCGCCCAGGTAGCTCAGTTGGTAGAGCATGCGACTGAAAATCGCAGTGTCGGTGGTTCGATTCCGCCCCTGGGCACCAGCAAAATCAAATACTTACCTATTTGCATTTTGACCGTGTAGACACTTTTCTAGTCCGGTGTAGACACTTTTGGGCGCGTTTTGTTTCCGTCCAGGTTCAAATTGACAACAATTCCCTTGGCTTTTTGGGAGAGTTTCGCGCCGCTCGAATAGTGCCGCGGAATGGTGTTGCCGAGGATATCCGCGATCATCCCGTCATCGACGCCAGCCTCTTTCAGGCGCGTTCCCAAGGTATGACGAAGGCCGTGGATTGTCAGGCCGTGACCGATCAATCCCTGGCTCAGAAGGCTGTTGCGGAACTTCGACCAGGACGAATTGAAGCCGGTCTCCAACCAAGGCTGACCATATGAGTTCACGGCGATCTGCACCGCATCGCTCGCTGGAAGCGCCTTCAAGGCGTCGGCCAGGAGCGGATGAATGGGCGTCGAAATTTCTCTTTCCCGTTTGGCTGTCCTCACCGTAATTATGCCGCCGGCGATCGCCGCCTTGGTCACGGTCAACACGTCGGCCTTGCGAAGCCCGGCACACATGGCGAGAGCGATCGGGACGCGAATATGCGGAGGCGCTTTTTCCAAAACGATTCGGCATTCTTCCTCCGTCCAGGGTCGATTCTGGACCAAGCCATCGCGTGGCTTGCGGATCTTTTTGATCCGCTCGGCCAGCGGATTGTCCTTGATGAAATCATAGTCCCGGCAAAACGGCAGCAGAATGCCGAGGAACGTGACGACATAGTTCGCCATCCATCGGCCGTGCCTGGGAAAAATCTTCTCGTCGCGAAGGCGCATGATCGTCGAGCAATTCAGCGCAATCAGAGGCATGTCGCGTAGCGGCTCAAGGATGGCGATGGCCCGCTCATACGAGATCCGGGTTTTGGGTCGCAGGGCGGCCCAGGCCGGAGTGCGGTGATAGGCATCTATCGCGAGGCCCAATGTTCCTGGCCTGGCGGTCTTTAGTTGCTGACTTTTTTCAATTGCGCCCAGCTCGGCGAAAAAAGCCGACGATCCAAATTCGGTGCAAATCGGCGTTCCGGACTTACGATGGTAGCAATACCATATGCCTGTCCGGGGGTGCCGCCAGCGCCTAATACCTTTTACCCGAACGAGCGTTCTCATCGGGGGCGTCCATCTTTTCGAGCCAATCCACGTTTCCAGAGGACGCGCTACGCGCCCCAAGTCTGTCTATCCATTCATCCAGGTCGCGGATATCGTAGCGCTCAAGCCTTTTCCCCTGCCCCATCGCCAAAGGCCGTACCGGACAACGCGCCGCGAAAACGGCGAGGCTTATACCACAATAGGCCGCTGCCTGGGAGCGATCCAGCAACCGAGGCTCTATGGTGCGAACGCGAGCCATCGGGTCATTCCCCCTGCGGCCGACGCGCGGTTTCAGACTTTTTCTGGGAGCCCTGTGCTGCGTTCATATGCGCTGCTTCGCGTCAGTAAACGGCGTCAAGCGCCGTCATGCTCAACGTAGTGGCGCAGCAGTCCGGATTCCTGGTCAGGATCTGGTCAAAGTTGCCCCTGCCGTTCCCCGTCCATCTGTGTTCGTTCTTTGCCGGTCATTTATAGCGGCTGTCCTTGTGGCAAGCGTGAAGCTCCTCCTCTGACGTTGCGGCCCTGAAGGGTGCGGTTTGGCCCGCCGCTGTTCCAACGCCCGTGAACAACACCATGGACGAAAGGAACGACAATGACGAACCGGACCAGACACAGAACCGAAGCCGAACTGAAGGCGCTCTTTGAGCAAGCCGTCCGCGCGATTGGCTTCTACGAAGCGCAGCGCAAGGAAGCGCTGATGGCCCTCGAAAGTCTGAGACGCGCGCTTATCGCCCGCAGGCCGAAGCCGCCAACCCCTTAGCAGCAACGCGGGGCCTCATCGCGGCCCCGCGACGCTGAATGAGCGTCGAGCGACGCCTCGGACGTCAATCAAAATTTTGCCGAGCTTGGCGGCGTAATAGAGCCGGTCAGGTGTTAACCGGAGGCACCGACGACCGCGTGGTTAGAATGGAATATCGTCATCCATTTCATTGCTCTTGCCAGGCTTATCGGCAGCCACGGCTGGCGCTTTGGTGGGGGACAAGGGCGGAGTAGGCGTGCTGGCGCCAACGCCTTCGGAAATGCCCCACGCCTTTAAAATATCCGCAATCGGGAAGTTCTGGGGCTTTGCCCAATCGGCATAGGGTGCTGAAGTTACGCTCGACGGTTCCCGGCTGGGTATTTTGATCTGAACCCGTGACGGCACATGGACGGCGCTTCCAAAGACGATGGCCTCCCCTGAGGCCAGGACCGTGACCTGATCCAACAGCCTTTGGGCTTGTTTCGGGATGATCCGCTTGAAATGGTCAATATCGTCCGGATTCTGGAGCCGGTGAGAAAAGAAATTCGCACATTGACTGATGATCGTCGGACTGATTTCGCTGGGGCGCTGGCTCGCCACGATCAGCGAAAGCCCAAACTTTCGACCTTCTTTTGCAATCCTTTCAAAGGCTTTCCTTGATTGGGCGTGGCCTCGGTCTTCGTCCTGGCGCGCCGGCCTTGCATAATTGTGGGCTTCTTCGAGAACGATGACCCACGGGTTTTCGAATTTTTGATTGGCTGCCAGCTTCTCCCGCGCTTCGAGCAAAACCCAACCGATTGTGGCGCAAATAAACGGCAATACCTCATGGGCCAGCATTGACAAGTCAATAACTGTTACTTTTGAGGTACCTGCCGTAAAGCCGAGTGACTTGAACCAATCCAAGGTATTCTTGATGACGAGCCCGTCATAGTTCGTAAGCACGGTGTCCGTCGTCAGAGTTTTTGGGACAGGGAGCGGCTTAAAATAAGAGAGTCTCTGGCTCGTCTGGTTTTTAATATTATGCGGCCTGCCGACGGTGCAGCAAGCGGCGATTGGCGATTGTGTGTCGTTTGATCCTTTCTCTTTCGATCAGAATGGTCTGGCCCCGTCCGAAGTAGACGTCGGCTGGCGTCAGATTGCCGATGCTTTCGTGATAGCGCAGGTGATTGTAGTCAACGACGAAGGCCTCGATCTGGGCTTCGAGATCGCCCGGCAGGTAATAGTTTTCGAGCAGGATACGGTTCTTGAGCGTCTGATGCCAGCGCTCGATCTTGCCTTGGGTCATCGGGTGATAGGGCGCGCCACGGACGTGCTCCATGTTCTGCCCATCGAGCCATTTCGCCAGGTCCGCCGCGATGTAGCTGGAGCCATTGTCGGAGAGAAGCCTTGGCCGGTGGATGGCCTTTGCCTGGTCGAGTCCCGAGGCCCTCAGTGCCAAGTCCAGCGTGGCGGTGACATCTTCGACCTTCATCGTCGTGCACAGCTTCCAGGCGATGATGTAGCGTGAAAAGTCGTCGAGAATGGTCGAAAGATAGAACCAGCCCCAACCGATGACCTTCAGATAGGTGAAGTCGGTCTGCCAAAGCTGGTTGGGCGCCGCGGTCTTGTCCTTGAACTCATCGGCTGCCTTCATCACGATGAAAGCCGGGCTGGCGATAAGATCGTGTGCCTTCAGCAGGCGATAGACCGAAGCCTCTGACACGAAATACTTTTCCGTATCGGTGAAGCGCACGGCCAACTCGCGCGGCGACAAGGTGGGCTCGTCCAGGGCCAGCTGCACGATCCGCTCGCGGATATCGTCCGGAATGCGGTTCCAGACGCGATCCGGCCGGGGCGAGCGATCGTCCAGGGCCTCTGGCCCGCCGCTTTGATAGACATCGCACCAGCGATAGAACGTGGCCCTCGGGATGCCGAGTTTCTCCAGTGTGCGTTTGACCGGCAGGGCCGATTGCCCAACCAGCCGGATAATCTCGGCTTTCTCGGATGCGGAGTATCTCATGCCTCGTCCTCCCCATCCCCGATCACGTTTTTTTTGAGCAGACGGTTTTCGAGCGTCAGTTCAGCGACGACCTCCTTCAGTGCGCTGGCCTCGCGGCGCAGGTCCTTTACCTCGTCCGAGGTTGCTGCGCGGGCCGTATCGCCGGCGAGCCGCTTCTTCCCGGCCTCAAGGAAGTCTTTCGACCAGCGGTAATACAGATTCTGGACGATCCCTTCACGACGGCACAGCTCGGCGATGCTCTCCTCGCCGCGCAGGCCCTCCAGCACAATGCGGATCTTCTCTTCTGCCGAGAATTGCCGGCGTGTCGCCCGCCGGATGTCTTTCACGACCTTTTCCGCCGGTTCCTTCACCGGCCCGGATTTCTGTCTCATCTTCGCTCCTTGAAAGGCTACGATGAGCCAGAAATCCTCCCTTCTTCAACCCGCCCAATCTGTCTCATAGGCGCTGACGCTGGACACCGTCCAGGGCCTCTGGCCCGCCGCTTTGATAGACATCGCACCAGCGATAGAACGTGGCCCTCGGGATGCCGAGTTTCTCCAGTGTGCGTTTGACCGGCAGGGCCGATTGCCCGACCAGCCGGATAATCTCGGCTTTCTCGGATGCGGAGTATCTCATGCCTCGTCCTCCCCATCCCCGATCACGTTTTTTTTGAGCAGACGGTTTTCGAGCGTCAGTTCAGCGACGACCTCCTTCAGTGCGCTGGCCTCGCGGCGCAGGTCCTTTACCTCGTCCGAGGTTGCTGCGCGGGCCGTATCGCCGGCGAGCCGCTTCTTCCCGGCCTCAAGGAAGTCTTTCGACCAGCGGTAATACAAATTCTGGACGATCCCTTCACGACGGCACAGCTCGGCGATGCTCTCCTCGCCGCGCAGGCCCTCCAGCACAATGCGGATCTTCTCTTCTGCCGAGAATTGCCGGCGTGTCGCCCGCCGGATGTCTTTCACGACCTTTTCCGCCGGTTCCTTCACCGGCCCGGATTTCTGTCTCATCTTCGCTCCTTGAAAGGCTACGATGAGCCAGAAATCCTCCCTTCTTCAACCCGCCCAATCTGTCTCATAGGCGCTGACGCTGGACACAGCGGACGTCGGCATCTTGCTCTCGATGGAAGTTTGCAGCCCTTGTAGCGCCTTATCAATATCGACCGGATTAGTTACAGGTTCCCCGTAGAAATTCTTGTACCGCCCGTTCTCCTGGACGAGATAGCCACTTATCGCGGCCGTCAGGACACTGATGTCGATGCCTGAGACTGACAGGAAATCAGAAATGGCGAGGTATCTTTCTCTGGCAATGTTCTTATTCAAGTCGCTCAAGGGGTACATTTGTTGAATTGAGGCAAGCGCCTCTCCAAGGAGATCCGCTTTTGGTCTCGATTTGGTGTTAGCCTGGGCTTTTAAATGAGCCCACCACGCTTTCAGAACGGGTTGTTGCGTCTGTTCAGAAGCACTCAACCATTCACAAATCTCTTCTGAATTCATAAGCCAGACTGGGACGGCAAACCTCTTGCCATTGACATACGCTTCGTTCGGCTCACGAACATAAATGCGCTCCTTTTCTGTGAGAAACGCATTTGCGTATTCGCCATTGATGTCCAATACGAAAATATGCGGATCGGGGCCAACCTTGGCTCCGACCGTCGCGTTCTCGATTACGCTGCGAAGAAGGCTCGTAACAGTGTAGGACTTTCCTGACCCGGTGTTGCCCACGATTGCGAGCGGTCGGGAAAAGAGGTCATTAAATGATGCCCTAACGATTGTATTTTCGTCGCCGGTCTGGTGGCCGATCTCCAAGGGATAATCAAAATCACCATCTATCCACGTTTGAGGCCTATTCCGCTGCGGCGGTTGACCGAAAACACAAGATAGGATTTCTGGATTCGCGACCTCCGCAGGCGTGTCGAGCGTGGGGAGCACCGTAATCCCGGTGTCGAATTTCCAACAATTCTTGCTAGTCTGCCGTACCGTGCCGAGCAACTGGACTGAAGCTATGCGCCGGGGCTTTGTCAGTTGAAGCGAAAGCTCGTCGTCTCCCGTCGGGTCATAGCTTTCATGCGCTTCCAAGTCGCTGAGAACGCCGATAGCATGCGTCCCCGCTCCCAGATCGAAAGTCAAAAACGCGTTGATAGCTACCGCACGCTGGACCCCATCCGGCGTCGCCCGGGATGACGATTTCGCCTCACCCGAGAGTTCGACTTTAAGCCGGAAACCATTGACAGAGACAACATGTCCAATGACGCGTGGCTGTTCCATTATGCACTCGTGGCCGCATCGTCGGACTTCTTTTCATCGACTTTCTTTATTTGCTCTTCAAAGGCCCGCAGGCGCTTATAATCCTCAAGCCACTTCACGTCCGGCATGATGTTCTGAGCGAAATCGGCGAAAGTGGCAATGCTGTACGAGCAACTTGCGTCTTCAGCCAACCTTTCAGTCAGAACGAAGGCACGTTGCCCCAGACCCTGATAGCACCGGATTTTTTCGATGATTTTACTTCGGGGATTAGGCTCCACGACAAGCATCACCAATGACGGATTCATTAGAGCCGTTTCGATGATGCGTGTCACTTGATCGTCCCCGAACCCGTATCCGACATGTCCGTCGTCAGAGTTTTTGGGACAGGGAGCGGCTTAAAATAAGAGAGTCTCTGGCTCGTCTGGTTTTTAATATTATGCGGCCTGCCGACGGTGCAGCAAGCGGCGATTGGCGATTGTGTGTCGTTTGATCCTTTCTCTTTCGATCAGAATGGTCTGGCCCCGTCCGAAGTAGACGTCGGCTGGCGTCAGATTGCCGATGCTTTCGTGATAGCGCAGGTGATTGTAGTCAACGACGAAGGCCTCGATCTGGGCTTCGAGATCGCCCGGCAGGTAATAGTTTTCGAGCAGGATACGGTTCTTGAGCGTCTGATGCCAGCGCTCGATCTTGCCTTGGGTCATCGGGTGATAGGGCGCGCCACGGACGTGCTCCATGTTCTGCCCATCGAGCCATTTCGCCAGGTCCGCCGCGATGTAGCTGGAGCCATTGTCGGAGAGAAGCCTTGGCCGGTGGATGGCCTTTGCCTGGTCGAGTCCCGAGGCCCTCAGTGCCAAGTCCAGCGTGGCGGTGACATCTTCGACCTTCATCGTCGTGCACAGCTTCCAGGCGATGATGTAGCGTGAAAAGTCGTCGAGAATGGTCGAAAGATAGAACCAGCCCCAACCGATGACCTTCAGATAGGTGAAGTCGGTCTGCCAAAGCTGGTTGGGCGCCGCGGTCTTGTCCTTGAACTCATCGGCTGCCTTCATCACGATGAAAGCCGGGCTGGCGATAAGATCGTGTGCCTTCAGCAGGCGATAGACCGAAGCCTCTGACACGAAATACTTTTCCGTATCGGTGAAGCGCACGGCCAACTCGCGCGGCGACAAGGTGGGCTCGTCCAGGGCCAGCTGCACGATCCGCTCGCGGATATCGTCCGGAATGCGGTTCCAGACGCGATCCGGCCGGGGCGAGCGATCGTCCAGGGCCTCTGGCCCGCCGCTTTGATAGACATCGCACCAGCGATAGAACGTGGCCCTCGGGATGCCGAGTTTCTCCAGTGTGCGTTTGACCGGCAGGGCCGATTGCCCGACCAGCCGGATAATCTCGGCTTTCTCGGATGCGGAGTATCTCATGCCTCGTCCTCCCCATCCCCGATCACGTTTTTTTTGAGCAGACGGTTTTCGAGCGTCAGTTCAGCGACGACCTCCTTCAGTGCGCTGGCCTCGCGGCGCAGGTCCTTTACCTCGTCCGAGGTTGCTGCGCGGGCCGTATCGCCGGCGAGCCGCTTCTTCCCGGCCTCAAGGAAGTCTTTCGACCAGCGGTAATACAAATTCTGGACGATCCCTTCACGACGGCACAGCTCGGCGATGCTCTCCTCGCCGCGCAGGCCCTCCAGCACAATGCGGATCTTCTCTTCTGCCGAGAATTGCCGGCGTGTCGCCCGCCGGATGTCTTTCACGACCTTTTCCGCCGGTTCCTTCACCGGCCCGGATTTCTGTCTCATCTTCGCTCCTTGAAAGGCTACGATGAGCCAGAAATCCTCCCTTCTTCAACCCGCCCAATCTGTCTCATAGGCGCTGACGCTGGACACTCCATTATACTTCACTATCCATAATTGTTCAACCTGTTTTGCTTTTTGGCCTATGCAGCCGCTCACGCTGTGGGGTTGGAGAAACTCGATCTGGACTAATCCCGCGCATTCGCCGGATGAGGCGAGCTTTCGTTTCGATTCTGGGGCGATTCAGCTATTGCGCGAAGGTAGTTAGCCACGGCCGTTATGTCGCCTTCCAGATGGCCGAGGTCGCCATTCCGCGAAATCTGTTCGCCGACATCCTGCGGCTGGTCGCGGAACTGCGGTCGCCGCCGGCCACATCGACAGCGTAAAGCGTTCGGTTGTCACGCTTTCGATCAAAAACTACGGGAGACGTGCGTATGTTGACAACAGAACTCGCGTTTTCGGTGCGCCGCTCTTTGTCGGCGTGTTCCAACACCTGTCGCGAGGATGTTGGCGGCGGCGGTCCGAGATTGCCAGGAACCCCCAAACGTCGCAGAGTGGGTTTGAGCCGGCGGTCATCTGGAGAATGTCGGGTGGAATCTGTCTTATCTCTCTGCCGCTCGTTTGCCGTTTCTTGACTTCAAGGGAGAAGGTTGGTCATGGCTCTGGACGAAAATAAGCTCCACGATTTTTTGGGTAGGGCGCTGGTTGATCTGGGCGGTGCGATCAACGCCGTTCTGATGTCCATCGGCGACGCATTGGGATTGTACAAGGCTCTTGCCGCAGGGCCGCAGTCACCTGCCGAGCTCGCGGATAACACCAACACCAACGAACGTTACATTCGCGAGTGGCTGAACAGTCAGGCTGCTGGCGGCTATGTCCTTTATGACAAGGCGACTGGCAAATATTCGCTCAGCGAAGAGCAAGAACTTTGTCTGGCGAATCCCGACGGACCGGTCGATTTGCCTGGCGCCAGCTTGTTGGTGCAGGATTTTTTCCATGTGCGCGAACGTGCGTTGGAGAATTTCCGGACCGGTAAAGGCATGGAATGGGTCGAACATCACCCGTGCCTGTTCCACGGAACCGAGCGGTTTTTCCGTGCCGGCTATAATGCGAATCTTCTTTCATCGTGGATTCCGGCGCTCGACGGGGTGGAAGTCAAGCTTAGGAATGGCGCAAAAGCCGCTGACGTCGGTTGCGGTCACGGCGCAAGCACTATTTTGCTCGCCAAGGCATTCCCCAAGTCTGAATTCGTCGGATACGACTATCACGGTCCGTCTATCGAGACGGCGACGCAACGCGCGAAAGACGCCGGCGTCGTCAATGCTAGGTTCGAGGTTGCGGACGCTACCGGCTATCGGGCGAAGGAATTCGATCTGATCGCCTTCTTTGACTGCTTGCATGACATGGCCGATCCGGCAGGAGCGGCGCGGCACGCGCGAGGCGCACTCAAATCCGACGGGCGCTGTATGCTCGTTGAGCCGTTTGCCGCCGACGAGGTCGCGGATAATCTTAATCCGGTCGGTAGACTTTATTACGGCGCTTCTTCACTTGTGTGTGTGCCGGTTTCATTGGCCCGCAATGGCCCAGCGCTTGGTGCCCAGGCGGGAGAGCGACGGTTGCGCGAGATCATGGTCGATCAGGGTGGATTCTCATCGATGCGCCGGGCGACTGAGACGCCGTTCAATATCGTCCTTGAGGCCAAGCCCTGAAGCGACCTGATGGATCGGCGAGCTTAGAGGTGATCGCTATCGGGCGCAAAGGCGCTAATGACGTTTTCGCAAAGTCTCCTCAAGCTGCGTGACCAGCCGGGCGCGGGCTTGTGGCGAAAGCCGGTCCAGATTGAGCTGCTTCCACTTTACTGCCGGCAAGTCCGCCGCATTCGGAACCCCCAGAAGCGGCCAGTCAGGCTCTCCACGCTTAAACCCCAAAAGAAACTTCTTATGGGCTTCCGGCATGCCTCCCGCTATGGCGGCGACCAGCGTTTCGCGTACTACAAGCAGATCGTCCAGCGTCACGGCCTCGGCCGTCATACCGTCAAAGCCCTGCGCAAACTCCTGTGCAATATCCTTGCGCCGGGGAACGAGCACTTCCGCAATCGGTCTGTCGTGACTGATGAGATAGACGATGAAGGCACGGCGCAAATCGTCGTCGATGCCCTCCTTCGCCAACAGGTCACGAACATCAAAAAGGTCACGCGGGTGCTGCCGGTCGAGGGCTGCCATGATCTTACCTGCATAAAGGTCGGCGAAAGAGACGACCTGGACTTCTGCAAAGCCGAAGGCAGCCTCCACGCCCGATGACACCGTGCGCAATCGGGGCTCGAAAACGCAACCGCGCAGGACTGGTGTCACTTCTATCTTGATCTGCGCATCCAGCCTCTGGGCCGTGAGCTTGGTTATGATCTGCTCACGGGCATTAACGACTTCTATTACGCGCACACCGGGTAGTCCCGCCCGGATCGCGGCCGCCATGCGTTTCATGGCAGCGTCTATAGCCGCGAGCAACTCCGGTCGCGGCGCTACCGGCAGGTATGTGAGATCGATATCGACCGAAAGGCGCGGCATGTCCCTGACGAACAGGTTGATGGCGGTGCCACCTTTCAAGGCGAAATCCTTTTCGGCGGCGACAAATGGCATGACCGCGATCAACAATGCGACCTGTCGCCGATAGCGTTCAGACAGGGGCATCGAGGTCGTCCGGTACTGTGATGAGATATTTGGGATCGAGCTTGCCGCCTTTCACGAGCATGCGTTTCCCGGTTCCGAGATCGATGCTCGCGCGGTCTATCTGTTTTAACCACGGGGGCTGGTGCCGCTCGGCGAACCAGAAGAACAGCCGCTTGACCTTGACACTCTTGCAGTCGGCAAGAAGCGTTTGAAGTCTTCGCGGGCTCAGGGTCCGCAATCCTTCGACGAGCATATCGACCTGATGAAAGCTTTCACGGCGCGGCAGTTCGTCCAGCAACTCAAGCAAGGCGCGCTCGGGTGTCGAAACCGTGAGCGGCCACTCGGACGGCCCCGGCAGCTGCTGCAATGTGCCGTCCTGCAATCCCGGCGCATGCGCGAGCGATTTGAACAGGACTTGCTCGCGGTGAAACCGGAACGTCTCTTTCAACGGAAGCTTGGCGAGCCAGCCGGGCGGCGGCTGCGTCCCGTAGAGATGGATAGTGGAGGGTCCAGAGGCGGACAAATAATGGCTGAAGCCCTGGAGGTCGATTGACGTGCGCCCGCCCACGCTCAAATCGCTTCCAAGCAGCTTTTGCAAAGAAACGACTACCTTTTCCCAGCTAAGCTCGCCCAGTGGGCGTTTGTAGGTGCCGCGAACCGGTTGAAGCAGCCAGCCGGCCGAGACATACTGGCTGCGCAAGCCTGTTGAATAGCCATGCTGCTCCATCCAGCCCGCATCGACCAGGAGGCCTTCGGGCAAGGTGCGCTCAAGTTGGTTTAACTTACTGTTCTTTTGCTCAGTCACACTTAGTAAAATAGCACAATTTCAAACCAGGCTCAAGGTTTGAATATAACGCGTTTTACACAGCCTCACTTAGCAAAATGAGCTAAATCCAAACTAACGGCATTTTGGGTCTTCAGGCATGGGCGCAAGTCAATCCGGCTCGTGCCGATCGCGCTCCCGGCTGCGGCCGCCGTCATCGTTGCCTCTGTCTCGTTTTTTGTAAGTTCCATCGGCTTTGCGCTCCGCCGCCGGCCGTCTGGCCCGCCAGCCCTGCCGGGTTGGTTTTTCGGCCGTCGGTGTACGGTCGGCTCCATTTTCTTGGTTCTTATCGGCCTTCCGCTCGTGTTCCGGTTTGACTTCGGCCAGTATGGTTCCCGAAGCGGCGTCGCAGAACTGGTCGCGATGAGATTGCTGCTGGTCGCCCTTGTCTTGCTGTGGTTCTGGCGTGGCGAATTCCTGGCGATAGTCCGACCAGACCTTCTCACGTTCAGCTGCGAGCTGCCGCCAAACCGTCTTCTGTGCGGCGACCTCGGAAGCGTGACGTGCTTTCATGGTTTCCCGATTCTTCTGGAACTCCTGCGAGAGTTTCGCCAGTTCAACCCGGCGCGACGCCTTCAGGGTTGCCGCTCTTTCATTGCGGCTCTGCGCCTGTCGTTGTCGCAGGGCCTGCTTCTGGGTCTCTTCCTGCTGCTGGAACTGCTTCCGGCGTGCGGCCGGGCTGATCATCAGCTTGAACAGATTGGCAAGGCCGCCCCGCTCTCTCATGGCCGCATAGTGAAGGCGCACGGCGTTGCCGATCGCGCCAAGGAGGGAGCGTTCGCGGGCGTTGAACAGGCGGTGCCGGGCGAATTGCGTGCGCCCGAGTTGCTTCCATTCGGCGCTTTCCTGAAGGTCGTGAAGCGCCTGCTCGGTATAGGGATGCGGTGGGCTCTTCCGTTTGCTTTTCCAGATGGCATCGATGAATGGCTGATAGCGGTTGTTCACGGCCTTGCGGTCGGCTGTATAGCTGTTCCACAGTTTCTCGGCCTCAGCATTGCGCGCCTGAAAGGCGCTGCTCTGCGCGGCCTTTAAATTCGCGACGTGGGTGGCATAGGCGGACCTGATTTCAGAAGCGCGCCGCTTTGCCTTTTCGCCGTTGAGCGCTCGGGTGGCTTGCCACTCCTCCCTTGTTTTCGCGTTGGCCGGTCGCTTCGGCGGCTCGATGCCGTTGTCGAGCGCATGAAACTTTGCCCGCCGGTCGGGGCTGCGAATAACGCCCCTGGCAACCTCGTAATCGTCGGCCCACCGGTCGAGTTTGTGGGCGTCGTTCGACAGGGGCACGGCCTGGCCGGTTTCAGGGTCGACCAGATTGACGATGACATGGACATGCTTGTGCGGCCGGTCGGTATGTTCGACGATGACCGCCTGACGATTCTCCATGCCTAGGGCGCGCAAGGCGTCGGCGGCGGTCTCGCGCATATGGGCCGGGTCGGGATTGTCGGCCTCGTGCCAATTGAGGGTAAAAGCGTAAACCGGCTTGGTCAGCTTGCGCCCGGTTGCCTTGCCGCCGGAACGCCGCTTCAACTCATCGGCCGCGTCGCACAAGGCTTTCATTTCGCGCCAGGCCCGGTGCGGGTCGTCGGTCGCCAGATTGTGCAGGTCAATGAAACCGACGCGCTCGGATGTTTGGGCGCTTTTGTCGTGCAGGACATACACAAGCGCACCCTTGAATGACGTCCCGCGCCCCTTGGTAGCTCTACCCTTCGCCCAGTTCATCGGAGGCCTGCCCTGGCGTGTCCATACGTCTGAGCAGGCTGCGCAATTCGTCCAGGGTTGCCTCGATGTTGCGCGCCCGGAATGTGTCGCCGGTCGTGTTGCAGGCGCGGGCGATCTGGTTGAGGTTCGAGCCAATCCGGGCGAGGTCGTGCCAATCGATCGCGCTTAACGTGCGCGACCGGCGGACCAGGATTGTTCCGGACAGGGCCTGCTCCCGGAGGAAATCGGAGAGCGGAATGTTGTGTTCTGCAGCGCGGCCCTCGATGGTCGCCAGCTCGTCCTGACGCACGCGGGCCGAAATGAGCAGCTTGCGCTTTTCGGAGTCGGTTTTGCGAGGCCTGCCGCCTCTGCGGAAGGGTGGTGTTCGTCGAGTCATGGACCATGGCCGCCTGCCAGCGGGGTTTCAGGGGGTGCCCCCCTGACGAGCGTTTTTGTAATACAAAAACATTGCTCGCTATCCCCTATACTTAGTATATGGCTATACAACTAACACTTTCAACAATATTTTGGCAGCCTAGGGGATTACAATGTCTTATAACTCAAAAATGCACAATATTGATTAATTTCTAGCACTTTAAAAACAACTGCGTGTAGAATTATGTTTTCTAATGTTGTAAGATATATGCGTGGAATGTTGATTTTATATGATCGAATACATTGAAACAGCAAAACTTGTTGCTGAATTGATATGGTGATTTGGGGGGATTCTCAGTGGGATCGCGCGTGCATGCGGGGGTAGGCAAGGCCGCGGCGCGGCGGGGTTAGAGACCGTTTAAACGCCCTCGGCCCGGGCTTCCGCTTCCGCGATGAAATCGCAGAGTTCTTCGCTTACTTCGCACTCGGCGGCTATAATCGTCGGCATCCGGCCCTGCTTGTCGAGCACGAACGATGCTCCACGTTCCACAAGAAGCCGCACTAAAGCGAGGTGGTCGCGCCCGACCGCCAGATGAAGCGCTGTCATACCCGTGACTTTGTCGGCCGCATCGAGCGACACACCGAGTTTCAGCAACTTGTCCACCACCTCGATATCCCCGTTATACGCACTTTCCAAAAGCAGGCTTTTGCCTAATTCCAGGTCAAGGGAGCCGCTATCTTCATACTGCGCGAGTATTCGGATTGCCGAGCCGTGCGCAAGGCGCTCTTTTTTCTGGGGGAAGCCGTCGAATGGCATGTTTTACTCAGCCTTCTCTGACGTATCTTTCCAATCTGTATTATAGACTATATCTTTCTCAGTCGTATCTCGATTGGTTCGATACCAGAAATTTTGAATTTGTCCCAAACTTCGGTGGTATCGCCAGGCAAGAAACGCATTGCCGCGCCGTGCCCTTGCAGGGTCTCACTCTCGGGCCATAGCATATAGTTTCGGGCCACGCCCGCAACCCGGTCCTTCAGTACGACAACAGCTGCGTCCCCGGAGCAAACGAGAACACCGTCATAAATGGCGTGATTGAGATCGGGAGCCGTTTTTTCGGTGACGCGCCAAAATCCCGTATCGGCCGCAATGTTAATTTCGGAATGGCCGGCGAACTCCGGCTCCGCGACATCCGCGGTTCCGATCTCGGAGCGGTACGTTCCGGAATAGTCGCGCCCGTTACCCGCGCCATAGAAGACAAACAGGCGTTCTCCAAGGGCGGCAGTGGAATCGGAAACGACCAGGCTTTCAGCGAAGCGATAGCATAGCCTTACAGCGGGCTCGTTCGTTCGCATGCGGTTGCCCAGGAACCGCTGCAGGGTTGAAACCGGGATGATAGGTTCTAGCTGGTTCGCGGCCTTGATCCGGTCTGCGAGGCGCCCGGCGCCGATGCCGTTTTCCTTCGCGTAGCGGATCAGCTTCTTACGGACCAGCTCACGCTCCGCCAGGTCAAATGTCTTGTCGTTCCCACCGCCCATCCGAAGTCCTCCGACTTTGACCAGGACCTGACCAAGGGAACCGGGGCATCATCTTCCGCAGAATTTAACGCGGAGAATGCAACGGTGCTGAAACCCCGTTCGACGAACGACCACAACAGCCGCGAAAGCTATCTGCGCGCGGCCACCAATGAATTACGGCCTTACTTCGCCAAGCATGGCCTTATCCTACCGGAAAAAATCAGATTTGCCATCGCATTCACATCGCATGGCAAAAAAGGAAAGGTGGCCGGGGAGTGCTGGCATGCCGGCGCGTCCGATGACGGCCATCATGAAATCATTATCCGGGCCGATTTCGCCGACCCTGCCGAGGTTCTTGGGATCCTCGTGCATGAGCTGGTGCATGCCGCGCTGCCGCCGGATGTGAAACACGGCAAGGAGTTCAGGGACGCAGCCCTCAGGATCGGGCTTGAAGGGCAGATGCGGCACGCCATGCCCGGCGCGGTCCTTAAGGAGCGTTTAAACGAACTCACTTCCTCCCTGGGTCCGTTTCCGCACGGTCGGCTGAACTTCGATCGCGTGACGCTCGCGGGCGTGGCGGCGGCAGACAAGCCAAAGAAGCAGGGAACGCGCATGCTCAAGGCCGAATGTCTCGGCCCGGGCTGCGGTTACACGGTGCGCGTTGCCGCGCGGTGGATCAACGAATGCGGGCCGCCCCACTGCCCGAAACACGGCGCGATGTGCGTGCCGCCGCTGGCGCAGGAAAGCGCTGCGGCTGACGGCGAAGCAGAGCCGATCCCCATGAATGCAGACGATGCGGACAGCGCGGCGGTGCCGGCTGACCGCGCGGCTGCCATCACCATACAAACGACGGAGTAAGCATCATGGGCCTGATCGTCGCCATCGCGTGCGGGTTCGCCTGGTTCCAGTTTTCGGACCCATTTTCGCATTTCCTGTTGCAACATGCGCCGGCGGCCTATGCCCGCCAGCTCTCTTCCAATGGCCCGTTGATTCTCGGCGGGCTGATGCTTTGCGGGCTGGTCGCGGGCGCCGGGCTGCAAGGCTCGATGACAAACCAGCGCACGGCCGGCATGTGGCAATCGGCGCCGGGGCGGCGGGTCATCGGCTGGGCCGCGCATTGGGCGGCATTCATCGTGCTGACGGCGTCGATCGGCATGGCGTTGCAGGCGGCGCTCGGCGGGACCGCGCTGACCGCCGGCACGGCTGCCCTGCTCGCATGGATCGGGCTGCGGCCCTTCAAGATTTTCCTCGGCCGCGCAACCCGTCCGCTGCGCTGGTTTCTGGCGGGGCGGCATGTCGGACTGGGCGGCACATCGAGCTTCTCCGGGCTGCTGGATGAATGGGCGAATCCGTGGCGGCCGGGACAGGTGTTGCTCGGCGCATCGCTCTTCGATCCGAAATGGATCGTTGGATTCAGCGATGACCGCCATGTCTGCACCATAGCGACAAACCGGGCGGGCAAGGGCCGGTCGGTCATCATTCCGAATCTCATCACATGGCGGGGCTCGGTCCTGGTCATTGACCCGAAAGGTCAGAATGCCCTTGTCACGGCATTGGCGCGCGGCAAGGGGGGAGAAGGCCTGACGCATCCGCTCGGGCAGACGGTGCGGATTCTCGATCCCCTGGGCGAAATCCGCGACTCCCGGCTGCAGGACTGCAAGGCGCGTTTCAATCCAATCGCCGGCCTCGATCCGCGCGCCGACGACTATGCGGAGCGCGTCGAGCTGATCGCGGATGCTCTTGTCGTTCCCGATACAAAAGGGAAGGACAATTTCTGGGATACGTCAGCCAGAGTCATGATCAGCGGTTTGATAGACTACGTCGTGATGAGCCCGGACATTCCGAAGGAGGACAAGCATCTCGGCACGGTACGGGATCTCCTAATTCATCCTGACGGCCCGCCGCTCGAAAGCGACCCGAAGGCCGATCCGCCGTTCCGGGGCATGTCGGACATGGGCGGGCTGGCGCAGGCGGCCGCGTCGCTGGTCTTGCAGGCCGGCAAGAATGCGGCCGGCGACGTCATCGCGACGGCCATCTCTCATACGAAATGGCTGGACAGCACGGGCATGCGCCGAACTCTCGCCGCGTCGGATTTCAGCCTGCATGATCTGAACAACGGCGCGACCACGATCTATCTGGTGCTGCCGCCGCAATATCTGGACATACACGGGCGGTTCCTCCGGCTGTTCGTCAATCTTGCCCTGCAAGCGGCCGCCGAAGGGCGCAAGGGCCGGAACGCGACGCTGTTCCTGCTCGATGAATTCTATGCCCTGGGCCGTCTTCAGCAATTGGCGAAGGCGGCGGGCCTGATGGCGGGCTACGGCGTCAAATTGTGGCCGATCCTTCAGAATCTGGCGCAGGTTCAGGAACTGTACCCCCAGAACTGGGAAACGTTCATGGGCAATGCCGGCATGTGGCAGGCCTTCGCCATGAACGATCAGACCACGGCGCGATACCTGTCCGAACGCCTCGGCAAGCGGGTTCTGTGGCGCAGGATGCGCGGCCCCGAAGGGTACGACTGGGAGCTGGCGGGAACCGCCAACCTGCGGGACGCGCAGGAGCTTGCGAAGGCGACAAGCCGGGCCAGTGGAAACATGGCCGTGTTCACCGAGACGGGCGAGGCGTTTCTGCTGCGACGGACGCCTTACGACAAGCTGTTCCCGCGCGGGCGCTACATGCCCGATCCTTTCGAGAGCGGAGGTTCGCAATGACCTCCTCACTGCCGCAGGGCATGGAGCTCTGGCAGCTGTTCAAATTTATCGGCGACGCCGTCGCCGTGTACGCGCTGTTCGTGTTGATGCTCGCCGCCATCCGTGCCGGATGGGCGCTGTTGAAGCGCCTGACCTACCTGTCGGTGCGGGCCGCGGGCATTGCAGGCGATGCGCTCGGGGTCGCGGCGGCATGGCCCTTTGAAGTTGCGCTCGACCAATCTGAAAAATGGGTCGCCTTCGGCGCCGAGTGGCGCGCGCAGCGAAAGATCTGGCGGGCCGAATTCCGCAACGTGATGCCGTGGGATGAATTTCGCCGGCAAGTGACCGGACAGACCAGGCCCAAACGCGATGACTATACCGATGCGTTGAGTTTGTTCGGTCTCGCGCAACCCTTTACCCGGCAGGACATGGACGCGCGGTTCCGGCGGATCATGCAGGGCGTCCATCCCGACACGGGCGGTTCCGAATATCTGGCGCAGCTGGTCACGGCCGCGCGCACCCTCATTCTCAAGCGAAAAGGATGGAAAAAATGAGCCATAAATCTGAACTGGCGATCATTCGGGAACAGCAGCTCGCCGGGCTGCGGGAAGCGACGGGCACGCCTGAGCGTTTCGTGGTGAATTTCGCCTGCGCCAGGCATGACCGCGCCTTTCGCGTAACCTTCGCCCGCTTCTCTCCGGTACAGCGGTTCCGGTGCGAGAGCGTCGACAAGGCTGAATCGGGCCAGGCGACGACGATAGAGCGCCTGCAAGGGCTTTTGCGCCCGGCAGAAGCGCTCCGGGTCCGAATCGAGGACGTTGATTTATCGACAGTGCCCTGCGCCTGGTGCGCGGCGGCGTCAGGCTGGACGCTCTGCCCCAACTGCAAAACGCTGATCTGCGGCGCCCGCAGCTCCGGCCGTTCTTTCACCTGCCGGGATAGCTGCGGCGCGCAATTCCAGACAGCGCCGCTCGATGCGCTTGATGCTGCGCGGTCCGGGTCGTCCGCACAACTCGCGATAGGGCACAGCCAGAAGCTGCTGCCGGGGAAAGGTCTGGGAAAATGACCGGCGGGATATTCAAGAAGGACGAGTTGGCGCTCCGGCATGCGGAACAAAAGCCGCGTCTGAATTGGGGGAGAGACGTTTGGATTTCCCTTGTTGCGTGCTCCCATTTGGAACGGACGCTCTCAGATCCGAAGAAAGGCCATGGCGACATCATCGGCGCGTACTTGATTGTCGCGCTGGCCGCCGCGATCCTGATTTTCAGGATGTGGCGTCGGATAAGGCAATATCTAAACCGCGCGTGATGCGCTGCGACAAAGGGAACAGTCATGAAGATCGGCGGAGCGGTTGCGGTGCTTGGAATTGGCATGGTGGCGTCGCAGATCGGCACGCCGCATCTGCTGACGACCTATGAATGCGACACCGACGGGCGAAAATGCATTCGCTACACGCAATGCTTTTACATCGGGATGCAGGGCTGGCGGAAATTCTATCCGGGGGTGGCGCCTGCCGGGGATTGCCCGGGCGTGAAGTTCTTCGCGCTGGATTGGCCGCCGTTCATCTGGCGCAAGGGCTGAATGGCCGGAAGCAGGCTGACAACAAGAAAGGCCGAAGCCCGGCTCCGGGCTTCGGCGATGCCGATAAGAAAAAGAAGGGGCTGTTAAGCCCCCTCCTCCTCTTGTTTCGGCACCCGGAGAACGATGCGGCCGCCTGTGACCGGGAGCAGGTCGAGTTGCAGGGTCAGGCCCTCGCCGTCCTCGTGTTCCCATGCCGCGCCGATGCGGTTCCAGAACTTCTTTTCCCCGCGCTCTGCGACGTGCCAGGCGATCAGTGCCGGGGGCGTGGTTTCGCGTTGCGGTGCTTTCTTCGTGTTTTTGCCGTAAGCCATTGTCTTGCTCCTTCAGTTGAGGGCTGACCCCTTGCCAGCCGTGCCTTTCCGTCAGCGGGGCGCATAAGGACCGGGCGCAAGCACTTGTTTGGGGGGACCGTCTTCGGGGGAGCCAAAGAAGTGCTTGCGGCCATAGGGCCGCGTTCCGATAGGTTTGGCACTCTAGGGCTGGCGAGGGGGATTAAGCCCGGTGATGGAGCGGCGACAGGCATACCGGAGCAACACGAAAAGTGCTGCACTCAGTCGTGAAACCCGACGCCTGCAAATGTCTGGCGAATAACAGCGGGGGAATCGTTCTGGCCTTGTGGTGTCAAGCATGGGAACGGACGGCGGGAGATGTGCCAGCCTTGCCCTGTGGAGGCCGCACAGCGGCATTTGCATTGTTCCGGGCCGGGAAAGAGGAGGAAGGGGCTTAACAGCCCTGTGTCAGGGGGCCGAAGGTCCGGCAGGTCGCAATCCTCCTTCGCTATCCTCCTGCACGGCGGACAAGGAGCGCTGCGCCGGAGGCTGAAAATATGATACAATTGAACAATGAGGAAACGCCGCTCGAACGCTCCAAAGACGCCGAAAAAGCCCGCCGATTCTGAGGCCGGGGCGGCGCTGGTGCGCAAGTACGCAATCAAGCTGTTCGACCGGGATGACGGGGAAGCGGCAAACTGGAAGCTGATCGCTGAAACCCTGTTCAAAGCGGCGTTTGACGCCCTCGACCGGTCGCCGGATGACGCAAGCCGCGTGGCGCTCCTGCGGCGCGTCCATACGGGGTCTTATGACCGCCTGACGGCTGATCCTGCGGCCAGTGAAACGCAAGCCCTGACGGGCCGGAAAGAGGCCGCGCCTGCCCATTTTCAGTCATCGGGGCCGGGGGCTGCCGATGCCTTCCGGCATACGACCTGAACGATTTCCAGAGGCAGGGCGTGATGCACTTTCGTGTTCATGGGAAGCGGCGCGAAAATCCGCTTCATCCCGGTTCATGTGGGCGCTCAGCGCATGATTGAAGACTATCTTGCGCTGGCGGGACATCGTAGCGATCTTGATGGAGCTCTTTTCCGGCCGGTGAAGAACAACCGGACAGGCGAGCTTGATCGGCCCCTCGATCCGGCTTCGGTGTATCGCAATATCGTCCACAAATATGGACTGGCCACCGGCATCAGTGCTGAAGTCAACGGCCTCTGTGTCCATTCGTTGCGTGCGACCGCGGCGACAAACACGCTATCGCACTACTCCGATATCGCCAAGGTGCAAGAATGGCTGGGACACGCCAATGCGTCGACGACCCGCCTCTACGATCGTCGCAAGAGTAAGCCCGAGGACAGTCCGACGTTTCGGGTTAAATACTGAGGATTGCTGCCAGCCCTAGGGCGGCGACTTATGCGAAAGAGACTCGCAAGCAGCCACGCGCCGGTCATCGGTCCGTGGTGTTGATATTTTGCACCTGATTTATGGCTACACATTTAGCGGGGGCTGTCCAGCGTCAGCGCCTATGAGACAGATTGGGCGGGTTGAAGAAGGGAGGATTTCTGGCTCATCGTAGCCTTTCAAGGAGCGAAGATGAGACAGAAATCCGGGCCGGTGAAGGAACCGGCGGAAAAGGTCGTGAAAGACATCCGGCGGGCGACACGCCGGCAATTCTCGGCAGAAGAGAAGATCCGCATTGTGCTGGAGGGCCTGCGCGGCGAGGAGAGCATCGCCGAGCTGTGCCGTCGTGAAGGGATCGTCCAGAATTTGTATTACCGCTGGTCGAAAGACTTCCTTGAGGCCGGGAAGAAGCGGCTCGCCGGCGATACGGCCCGCGCAGCAACCTCGGACGAGGTAAAGGACCTGCGCCGCGAGGCCAGCGCACTGAAGGAGGTCGTCGCTGAACTGACGCTCGAAAACCGTCTGCTCAAAAAAAACGTGATCGGGGATGGGGAGGACGAGGCATGAGATACTCCGCATCCGAGAAAGCCGAGATTATCCGGCTGGTCGGGCAATCGGCCCTGCCGGTCAAACGCACACTGGAGAAACTCGGCATCCCGAGGGCCACGTTCTATCGCTGGTGCGATGTCTATCAAAGCGGCGGGCCAGAGGCCCTGGACGATCGCTCGCCCCGGCCGGATCGCGTCTGGAACCGCATTCCGGACGATATCCGCGAGCGGATCGTGCAGCTGGCCCTGGACGAGCCCACCTTGTCGCCGCGCGAGTTGGCCGTGCGCTTCACCGATACGGAAAAGTATTTCGTGTCAGAGGCTTCGGTCTATCGCCTGCTGAAGGCACACGATCTTATCGCCAGCCCGGCTTTCATCGTGATGAAGGCAGCCGATGAGTTCAAGGACAAGACCGCGGCGCCCAACCAGCTTTGGCAGACCGACTTTGTCCAGCGTCAGCGCCTATGAGACAGATTGGGCGGGTTGAAGAAGGGAGGATTTCTGGCTCATCGTAGCCTTTCAAGGAGCGAAGATGAGACAGAAATCCGGGCCGGTGAAGGAACCGGCGGAAAAGGTCGTGAAAGACATCCGGCGGGCGACACGCCGGCAATTCTCGGCAGAAGAGAAGATCCGCATTGTGCTGGAGGGCCTGCGCGGCGAGGAGAGCATCGCCGAGCTGTGCCGTCGTGAAGGGATCGTCCAGAATTTGTATTACCGCTGGTCGAAAGACTTCCTTGAGGCCGGGAAGAAGCGGCTCGCCGGCGATACGGCCCGCGCAGCAACCTCGGACGAGGTAAAGGACCTGCGCCGCGAGGCCAGCGCACTGAAGGAGGTCGTCGCTGAACTGACGCTCGAAAACCGTCTGCTCAAAAAAAACGTGATCGGGGATGGGGAGGACGAGGCATGAGATACTCCGCATCCGAGAAAGCCGAGATTATCCGGCTGGTCGGGCAATCGGCCCTGCCGGTCAAACGCACACTGGAGAAACTCGGCATCCCGAGGGCCACGTTCTATCGCTGGTGCGATGTCTATCAAAGCGGCGGGCCAGAGGCCCTGGACGATCGCTCGCCCCGGCCGGATCGCGTCTGGAACCGCATTCCGGACGATATCCGCGAGCGGATCGTGCAGCTGGCCCTGGACGAGCCCACCTTGTCGCCGCGCGAGTTGGCCGTGCGCTTCACCGATACGGAAAAGTATTTCGTGTCAGAGGCTTCGGTCTATCGCCTGCTGAAGGCACACGATCTTATCGCCAGCCCGGCTTTCATCGTGATGAAGGCAGCCGATGAGTTCAAGGACAAGACCGCGGCGCCCAACCAGCTTTGGCAGACCGACTTCACCTATCTGAAGGTCATCGGTTGGGGCTGGTTCTATCTTTCGACCATTCTCGACGACTTTTCACGCTACATCATCGCCTGGAAGCTGTGCACGACGATGAAGGTCGAAGATGTCACCGCCACGCTGGACTTGGCACTGAGGGCCTCGGGACTCGACCAGGCAAAGGCCATCCACCGGCCAAGGCTTCTCTCCGACAATGGCTCCAGCTACATCGCGGCGGACCTGGCGAAATGGCTCGATGGGCAGAACATGGAGCACGTCCGTGGCGCGCCCTATCACCCGATGACCCAAGGCAAGATCGAGCGCTGGCATCAGACGCTCAAGAACCGTATCCTGCTCGAAAACTATTACCTGCCGGGCGATCTCGAAGCCCAGATCGAGGCCTTCGTCGTTGACTACAATCACCTGCGCTATCACGAAAGCATCGGCAATCTGACGCCAGCCGACGTCTACTTCGGACGGGGCCAGACCATTCTGATCGAAAGAGAAAGGATCAAACGACACACAATCGCCAATCGCCGCTTGCTGCACCGTCGGCAGGCCGCATAATATTAAAAACCAGACGAGCCAGAGACTCTCTTATTTTAAGCCGCTCCCTGTCCCAAAAACTCTGACGACGGACAGTCGTAAATCGTGGTGTTCGGGGCCAGCACGAAGAAATTCCGCGAACGGCCGCTGAGATACAGATAGCTGATAAACGCGCCCATGAGCCGGGTCTTGCCGACGCCGGTTGCCAGGGCGAAGCATAGCGACGGGAAATCGCGTTCAAAGTCCGTGACCGATGGCCAAGCGGCCTGAATGCCGGCAAGCGCCGCCACCGGATCGGCATGTTTTCCGAATTCTATCCGGTCAAGAATGTCGTCGAGAACGTCCAGGCTATCGGCCTGCGGCGGGCGCAGTGACAGGCGGGCCTTGATCTGGCGAAGGATGCGGTCGTTGCTCAATATTTGCCCTCCGCGTCGCTGAACAGGGAAGGCTCGTCCGATGCCACCTTGCGCTGGCGCCCGCGCGGCTTCGGCGCCGTGTCGGCGGGCATGTCTTCGCCGTTCACCGTCTGCGATTCAACCGCCTCGGCAACCGGCAAATTGGACACCGCCAGGCTGTAATCGTCGCGGCCCCATTCGCATTTACTCAGCACGGTATGAGGGATTTTTTTGATGGTCAGATTCGGGAACGCGGCTTCGCGGGCGTTGAAGGCCTTGCAGCACACTAACAGCGTGCGCTCTGGCCCGACTTCATCGGCCAGTTTCTTCAGGGCGTCATGGGTGAGCGACTGTGTGGTGACATAGATAAAATCCATCTCAGACGAATGGCCGTGCCGCCAGTAATCTTCTGGCTTCTGGCTCGGGTCATAAGTGAAACCCATGAGCTTGCACACTGCCTCGGCCAGCATCGCGGCGTTGTACTGCTTGGCGATGATCCAATTGCCAAAGCGATCTTTTTCCAGCAGAGAGGGAGCGAGGCGGTAATACCGGAACCCGCCGCCACCTTGCCAACCGACCGCCTCTGTGATGCCGCCCTTGTCTCCGCCGTCGATGACTTTTTTCAGCCTAGGGATGATATGAGTATGGCAATGCTCTCCCAACTCAACCATGAACCAGCGACGACCCATCTTGTGGGCGACCGCGCCAGTTGTGCCCGAGCCGGAAAATGAATTCGAGGACGATGTCTCCAGGTTTGGTGGCGACTTCTAATATTCGCCGAAGCAGGCGTTCCGGCTTTGGCGTGAGAAAGGTTTCTCCCTGATCATCCAGTAAAGCGCGTATCTCATTCTTAGCCTCTCCATTGTGACCAGCTTCGCTGTGGAGCCAAAGTGTTGATGAAACTACGCCTTGCTTTACGTCAGTGAGGAAACGCTTTTGAGACGGAACAGCAGTACCACCCCGCCCCCACCAAATGCGGCCTTCTGCATCCATTTGTTTAAAGCTACTCTCGGAAATCCGCCAATACGTGCCACTTGGAGGCTCCAGGGTTCGACCGGACGGAGACACTATTTTGTATTGTCCAGCCCCGTAAAAATTCCTCGCATGTAGTGGTGTCGCCTTCCACGGTCCTCTTATATCGTTGTCAGGATTTCTGTATGCGTCATCTTGTTTTTGATCGCGACGCAATAAATTGATCTGAAACTTATTCTTATCCTTCGCGTAAACCAATATATAATCGTGCATCGCAGAGAAGTGGCGGGCGGTGTTTTTTGTTGTGTAGATCATCTGCCAAATTATTGTACTTACATAATTATCTCTCCCAAAAATCTCATCCATCATCACTTTTAGATAGTGGCACTCATTGTCATCGATAGAAATCCAAATTGATCCATCTTCTGAGATAAGATTTTTTAGAATATTTAGGCGATCCCGCATCAACGACAGCCAGAGGGAATGCTCGATCCCGTCGTCATAGTGCTCAAAGGCGCTGCCGGTATTGTAAGGGGGATCGATGTAGATGCATTTGATCTTGCCGAAAAATTCCTGCTCTAGCGCCTTGAGCGCCAGCAGGTTGTCGCCGAAAATCAGCCGGTTATCGAAGATATCGCCTTCGTTTCTGATCGCGGCATGATAGGATTTCTCCACGTCCTCCAACAGAATACGAGGCTCCAAACGGGGCCGCTCGTCCTTGCCGATCCAGGTGAGTTCAAGACGTTGTTTTTTCATTATTGGGTCACTTCCCACCTGACGGTTAAAACGGGCGTCACCTCCGGTGTCGTTTTGAGGGCGTTCGCGAGATTATCGAGCTTGGTATCGACCTCCTGACGGATGGCCTTCTTGCGCTGGAACGTGGTCAGCTTCAGTTCGTCTGAATTCGTTCTGGAGCGCGGTGATGCGCCGGTTTTCCTTGATGCGGTCTTCAAGGGTGATGCTGTTGTTGCCGCGCAAGGCGCGCTTGGCGGCCCTGATCTCGGTGTCCAGTTCCTTGGCCCGGATATCGGCGGCCTTCTCCAGATCATCGGCATAGTCGTCTAGCTTGGACGTTTCCTGATCCAGCCAAATATGATTTTCCGCCTCGATCTCCTTCAGCCGCACTTTAAGGCCGTCCGCGTCAAGGGCCGCCAAGGGATCGGTCGGTTCCGGCGGTAGCTGCTGCTCCACGGTCGCCGGCACAAGGAAAAGATCATCGGCGGTCGCGGCGTCAAAAAGACCGCTTTCCAAGCCGTCATCAGACAGGCCGGAAATCAACAAGCGTTGACGCTGCCCGATCTGCGGGTCTGCCGGTGTCATAGACAAGAGGGAGACCCTGAGCCAGCCAGAACGCCCAATGAGCCTTTCGACATTCGACAGCTTCGGACGCCCCGTGGCTCGCCATGCGGCATAGTCGAAGCGCAGGGCCATTATGGACGCCGGCCGCGCCTTGGCCGCGTCCACCAGCTCACGGGCAAGCGTCCCATCCGCCAGTCGGAAAAACTGCCAGCCCTGTTCATCGGCATAGGGCCATTCCGTGGTGTAGGTCTGACCCTGCCAGTCGAAGCGCGGGCCAGTGGCATCGTGGAAACGAGCGGTCGGCAATTCGGCGCGGGCAAGCGTAATCAGACGGGTCGTGAAGGCATCCAGGATGTGGTTGATCTCGTCACCGCGCCCTCGCAGCCGAGCCACCACGTCACGGTCCATAGCGTCGAAGAGCTTACGCCGCGCATCCTGCATATCGGCGGCAATCTTTTCCGAAAGCTGCTCTTCGATTTTCTCGAATTCCTGTTCGACTTCGGCGTCGGTGCGGCCCCGCTGCACCGCTTCGACCACTTTGCGTTCGAAGTCGATGCCGCTTTCAATGACCCCGAGAACGCTGTCGCTCGCGCCGAACACGCCGGAAAACAGCTTGAATTTCTGGTCGAGAAGGTCGTGAACGCGCTTCTCCGCCTTGTTGCGGAGGTTCAGCATGTTGACCACGGTCACGTCGATCTTCTGGCCGTAACGGTGGCAGCGGCCAATGCGCTGCTCCACCCGTTGCGGGTTCCACGGCAGATCGAAATTCACCAGCAGAGAACAGAATTGCAGATTGATGCCCTCGGCACCGGATTCCGTCGCAATGAGGATCGTCTTGTCATCGCTGCGGAAGGCATCGACCACAGCGGCCTTCATATCGGCGGATCTTGAGCCGGACACGATGTCGGTGCCCTTGTGAGTCTCGAACCATGCCCGATAAAGCGCCTGGCTCTCGGGGTCGCTGTTGGAGCCATTCAGCAGAACAAGCCGACCGGCATAGCCATTGGCGGTCAGCAGGCCGGCCAGATATTTCTGGGTTCGTACGGATTCGGTGAAAATGACGGCCTTGCGTTTGCCGCCACGCTTTTCGATCTCGTCCAGGACTTCGGGAAGGCGTGCGATAAGTTTTTCGCCCTTGGCATTGGACCCGATCGATCTCGCCAGAGTGAGGTAGGATTCCAGCTCGGCAATTTCGGCTTTGAGCTTGACCTGATCGATGAGCGGGCCGGTTTCCTCGGCGGGTTTGTCCGCCTCGTCGTCCAATGCCGCCGCCTCGTCGAGTTCGTTCGCAAGCTCGGCGGTATCGTCGGCATCTGCGACCGTGGTGATGTCGGCCACCTGCTGGCTCTGCAAGCGTTCAAGAACGCTTCCCAAAAAGCCCGCGATGGCGGCGACCGACGAGCCGAGAATTTTGCGGGCCTGAATGATGACGAGTTGATTTGGTTTCAGACCAAAGGCGATGGAATCCGGTCGCTGCAAATAGGCGGAGACCTTTTCATAAAGATCGGTCTCTTTGTCCGATGACTCGAAGTCAAACGTGGTCGCCATGCGCCGGGTGAATGAAACATGCCCGGCCTCCTGAACATCGCGCCGCAAGTGGCGCTTATAGATGGGGGTGATCCGGGTTTTCAGAGAATTGAGCGTCAATATATCGGGACGCGATCCACCGTACATCGTCTTGAACGTCGTTTCATCGCCGAAAAACTGGCCGTCCACGATTGAGACGAGCCCATACAATTCCATCAAGGAATTCTGGAGAGGCGTGGCGGTCAGCAGGATTTTGAACCGCTCGGCCAAGGCATCTTTCAGATTTTTGGCGCGCGCAGACCCTGCCTTTTTGTAAACATTTCGCAGCCTATGGGCTTCGTCGAAGATGACGAGGTCCCAGGGAATCCTCTTGATCTCGTCAGATCGTCGCGCTGCGAACTCGTAAGAGACCAGAATAATGGTCTCGTTCACATCGAAGGGAAGAAGACGCCCGGCTTTCTCCGCGTCACGGTAGGTGCGGGCGTCCAGGATTGTGCTGGAAAGCGAAAACTTCTCCCGCAGCTCTTGTTGCCACTGCTTGCGCAAGGATGCGGGAACAATCAGCAGGATGCGCCGACGACGTTCCGCCCAATGCTGTGCAATAACCATACTGGCTTCGATGGTCTTGCCGAGGCCAACCTCATCCGCAAGGATCACGCCCTTGGAGAGAGGCGACTGAAGAGCAAAGAGGGCGGCATCAACCTGATGCGGCTTGGTTTCCACACGGGCCGTGGACAGGCTTTTGGCAAAAGCGTCGTCGTCTCTGCCTTCCAGCGTAAGCCGATGCGCCAGATACGTGCCGTGATGTGATGTATAGCCCGTCATTCTCACTCTTTGATCCAAAGTCCGTTTGACGGGCCGGTTGCGCCCTGTGGCTACTCTAAAAAAAAGCCGTGGTATCTTGATGCGGATGCTGAATCGCGCCTGAGGCGCTTGTAGGCATACCGACCGAAACCCTGATACACCCGAACACAATCGCCGCGTGCGAGTGCTTCGGCTCGTCTGTCCCGTCAGTTTAGAATCATGCGGTCAGGATGCGGCCTTGTGATGATTGCCGTCAAGCGTGAACTTCATATAATTTCAAAGTCTTATATAAACCAGCGACGCTATATCCAAGCTTTTGGTTAGGGAAATAGCGGATAGGTGCATGGCCCCAATCCTTCAAGATTTAATGGGGGCCGTCCGGAATTCGGCGGCTCCGGTTCCGAGGCCGGATGCTCGATGGTATCCTTATAGAATGCGAGGACGCCGTTAATCTCGTCCTGCCAGCCCGCGCCTCGTGCCTTGAACCATGCCAGTATATCATGGTCAATTGCAAGCTTTTCGTCAGGCTCTGCGGCCTGTTTGAAGGATGCTGGTGGTTTCCGTTCATTCATACCATAGTATAAAACGGTTTATATTAAGAAAATATTTAGACGCTGCCTTGTGGGAAAGCTCTTTCTTCGCTTGAAACCGGCCAAGCGGGGCGCACGGAATAACAATCGCTCGCGCTTTGCAGAAGCGTCATCTTTCCCGCTCGGGTTCATTGTGGCCTGCGACCGGGGAGCCCTGTTCGTAGCGGGCCTTTTCCTCGGAGATTCGCTGCTCCTTCGCAGCCTCGTCCCTCTGGTGCCTGGCGGTCGGGGACCTGCTTTTACCATGGCGAATGCAGGCCTCCGTCTTGTTGGGGTCCGAAACGCAAACGCAATAGACCGCGTCTGAGAGGCGCAGTTCCGGACCTTCCTCAAACAGCCAGGTTGTGGGACGGGCCTCCGGCTCATCGTCCAGCCTGCCGACTGTGACATGCTGGGTTCGCCCGTCCGGGTCCGGCCGCTCGATCAGGATTTCGTCCGGTGCCAGCTCGAAATGACGGTGCGCCAGATGCACTGCGAAGCGCGCCAATTTCTCGTGACGGGACAAGACGCCGCGGATTTCCTCAAGGCAGTCCAGATCGCTGTCGTCGAGCGCCGCTGTCTGGTGCAGCTCAGGCAGGTTCGCCCATTGCATCGGTCGAATCGAGAGGGCCATATCATGCCTCCATTGGCGGTTCCGCGCTTGTATCCCGCGACCCGCCGGTTGGTATGAAATTTCAGAAAATCGGCGTGTAGTTACGGTTTTTGTTACGATTTTTCTGCCCAAGATCGTCCACGAAACCAATCAGCGGATTGTAGACAAAGCGCCGCTAACCTATTGTTCTTAATCCCGCATGTAGACGCATTCGGTCCGCCTAAGCGATTGTTCCTTCAAGACATACATGGCAACTGAAAATCGCAGTGCCGGTGGTTCGATTCCGCCCCTGGGCACCATATTCCTATCCAAAGACATCCGAAAAGCTCCAAGGATTAACGGGTTACCGTTGATTTTTCTTGAGGTGGCGTCCTAGATCGTCTGGGGGTATCCAGTTCTATCCGGCTCAATTGGGGGTATTCTTGGGGGCTTTAAGCTGATGCTCCAAAAAGCGATACCCCCACAATGGCTCTCACCGATACCGCCATACACGCTGCAGTGCCCAAGCGGGCTTGGCTACGGCGGGGGATACGATGCCGTTCGGCGTTGCGCCAGGGAGTGGAACCAGGGAGTGGAGCAAAAAACGCGGCGCATCGACGGCCGCAGCTTACGTTCCGCTGATCTTTGCCCCGGGGGAAGCCTACCCGTTGATGGGAGCCACGCGGCCGTCCTCCTGAGCGGCGTGACGCTCATCGTGAAGGCTGCCCATGTCCGGCTCTGTCACCGCCGCATGTTGTGCGTGCGGGCCTACCCCCGCGAGACGCAGGAGATGGCGTTCGACGCCCGCGACCGGGCGTTTGCCCTGTTCAAGGGTGCACGCCAGCGCGGCATCTGCGCCAACATCAACATCAACATCAACATCAACATGAAGATGGCGGTGGAGACGATCTTCGCCAGCAAGCAGCGCCTCTACAATCGCCGCTTCCTTCTGATGTAAAAGTCTGGATTTGATCCATCGGTCAATGCCGGATTTCGCCATTCATCGCACGGGCCAAGCATGATCGGCGAGGCGGATCCACGCTTGTCAATGACGGCCCTTCAGGCCGCCGCCGGAGGCGGTCGCAAAGCGATCATTGACAGAATCGATCCGCTCGCCACACTCGCCACACTCGCCGCCAAGAACTCGCCGCCACACTCGCCGCCAAGTGATAAATGGCAAGCTGCGATGTCACCGGGCGGTGTCAGTCAAATCAAATCCAGGCTTTTACACTTCGGATGCGCAGCCACTCCCTCGCCGGGCCGGCCGCCCGCACTCCGGCATCGGGCTGGGAGAAGGGCGGAGCCTGCCAAGGGTCCGGCATGCGAAGCATGTTGGATGGTAGGCGGAGGGCGGGTCGAAAACCAGGCCGGGCTGGTCCGCGAGCGGTTCTTCGCGCCCCGGCTGCGGTTCGAGAACCTTGACGAACCGAACGCCTGGCGGCTCGGCCAATGCATCGCCTGCGTTAGAGCATGATCCCAAAAAGTTGCAGACTTTTTGGATAAGGTCATGCGTGTCCAGCGTCAGCGCCTATGAGACAGATTGGGCGGGTTGAAGAAGGGAGGATTTCTGGCTCATCGTAGCCTTTCAAGGAGCGAAGATGAGACAGAAATCCGGGCCGGTGAAGGAACCGGCGGAAAAGGTCGTGAAAGACATCCGGCGGGCGACACGCCGGCAATTCTCGGCAGAAGAGAAGATCCGCATTGTGCTGGAGGGCCTGCGCGGCGAGGAGAGCATCGCCGAGCTGTGCCGTCGTGAAGGGATCGTCCAGAATCTGTATTACCGCTGGTCGAAAGACTTCCTTGAGGCCGGGAAGAAGCGGCTCGCCGGCGATACGGCCCGCGCAGCAACCTCGGACGAGGTAAAGGACCTGCGCCGCGAGGCCAGCGCACTGAAGGAGGTCGTCGCTGAACTGACGCTCGAAAACCGTCTGCTCAAAAAAAACGTGATCGGGGATGGGGAGGACGAGGCATGAGATACTCCGCATCCGAGAAAGCCGAGATTATCCGGCTGGTCGGGCAATCGGCCCTGCCGGTCAAACGCACACTGGAGAAACTCGGCATCCCGAGGGCCACGTTCTATCGCTGGTGCGATGTCTATCAAAGCGGCGGGCCAGAGGCCCTGGACGATCGCTCGCCCCGGCCGGATCGCGTCTGGAACCGCATTCCGGACGATATCCGCGAGCGGATCGTGCAGCTGGCCCTGGACGAGCCCACCTTGTCGCCGCGCGAGTTGGCCGTGCGCTTCACCGATACGGAAAAGTATTTCGTGTCAGAGGCTTCGGTCTATCGCCTGCTGAAGGCACACGATCTTATCGCCAGCCCGGCTTTCATCGTGATGAAGGCAGCCGATGAGTTCAAGGACAAGACCGCGGCGCCCAACCAGCTTTGGCAGACCGACTTCACCTATCTGAAGGTCATCGGTTGGGGCTGGTTCTATCTTTCGACCATTCTCGACGACTTTTCACGCTACATCATCGCCTGGAAGCTGTGCACGACGATGAAGGTCGAAGATGTCACCGCCACGCTGGACTTGGCACTGAGGGCCTCGGGACTCGACCAGGCAAAGGCCATCCACCGGCCAAGGCTTCTCTCCGACAATGGCTCCAGCTACATCGCGGCGGACCTGGCGAAATGGCTCGATGGGCAGAACATGGAGCACGTCCGTGGCGCGCCCTATCACCCGATGACCCAAGGCAAGATCGAGCGCTGGCATCAGACGCTCAAGAACCGTATCCTGCTCGAAAACTATTACCTGCCGGGCGATCTCGAAGCCCAGATCGAGGCCTTCGTCGTTGACTACAATCACCTGCGCTATCACGAAAGCATCGGCAATCTGACGCCAGCCGACGTCTACTTCGGACGGGGCCAGACCATTCTGATCGAAAGAGAAAGGATCAAACGACACACAATCGCCAATCGCCGCTTGCTGCACCGTCGGCAGGCCGCATAATATTAAAAACCAGACGAGCCAGAGACTCTCTTATTTTAAGCCGCTCCCTGTCCCAAAAACTCTGACGACGGACACTGGCGGGGAAACATCTGAAGGCAGATACTGCCGGCCGCATGGCCATCACCGGCAGGGATGACGTCAAACGCAAGCTTCGATCATCCATGCGCCCAACGGCAAGGCGGCCCCGGGGAAAATCCGCTCCTTCTAGCAGAAACCCTCTCTCAAATGCGCCGCGTGAATGTCGCCTTACTTATAGACTGAATAATAGAAGATTTTTCCGACCCGCTGACGCAGGCGACCCGGCTGGAATTCGCCCGACCCCATTTTAGCCCCCAACCAGCCCGTCGCCGGGCGCACAGACAGAGAGCGACAATAGGCAGATTGCCGCGAGAAGCGTGAGGCGGACAGCCTCGAGGCGCCCCGCGCTTCGCAAGCTTCGAAACAAGTCCAATTAGTACCTTATACACCCCTCCGGCCGCGGTCTATTCTGTCCATGGATTGGTCATGGAGGCGGCAATGGCGACTGCGGATAGTTTGGCTTCATCGAAAAATCGCGAGGGCCCGGCGGGCGCGCCCCGCATCGAATGGAGCCCGATTGGCGCGCTTCGGCCCAACCCGAGAAACGCGCGGACCCATTCGAGGAAGCAGATCAAGCAGATCGCGGCGAGCATAAGAAGCGCCAGCTTTCTAAATCCGGTGATCGTCGACGCCGCCAATATGGTTCTTGCCGGCCATGGGCGCCTCGAGGCCGCGCGGCTGGAGAACCTTACTCATGCGCCGATCATCCGGTTCGGCCATCTTACTGCGGCGCAAAAGCGCGCCTATGTGATCGCCGACAGCAAACTCACCGAACAGGCCGGCTGGGATCGCGAAATCCTGGCAATCGAGCTCGGCGAACTGATCGACCTTATGCCGGCCGAGGGATTCGATGTCTCCTTGACCGGGTTTGAGACGCCCGAGATCGATCTGCTTCTGGCGGATATGGTCCCATCGAGGCGGGAGCCGGAAGACATCGTGCCACCCCTGCCTCGGAACCCGGCAACGCGATGCGGGGATTTGCGGCTTCTGGGAAGACATCGAATTTTATGCGGCGATGCACGGCAAGCCGAAAACTTTGTCCGCCTAATGAACCGGACGTCAGTGTCGGCGGTGTTTTGCGATCCGCCGTACAACCTGCGGGTGAGCGAGATCGGCGGGCGCGGGCGCGTTCGGCATCCCGAATTCGCTTTCGCCTCCGGCGAAATGGCCCCGGCGCAGTTTCGAAAGTTCCTCCTTGAAACGCTCGCCAATGGCGTTCGCGTCTCGGCTGAAGGGGCGGTCCATTACGTCTGCATGGACTGGCGCCACGTCGGCGATCTGATCGACGTGGGACGCGAGCTCTATGGGGACATGCTGAACCTCGTGGTCTGGAACAAGTCGAACGCCGGCCAGGGCTCGTTCTACCGTTCGCAGCATGAACTCATCGGCGTCGTCCGGGTTGGCGGCCATCCCCACAGAAACAATGTCGAATTGGGCCATTTCGGCCGCAATCGCTCCAACGTTTGGACCTATGCGGGGGTCAACACCTTCGGGCGAGACCGCATGGAGGCGCTCGCCGCCCATCCCACTCTGAAACCGGCCGCGCTGGTCGCCGATGCGCTGCTCGATTGCACGGGGCGCGGCGACGGAGTGCTCGATCAGTTCGCAGGTTCGGGCACGACCATTTTGGCGGCCGAAAAAGTGGGGCGCACAGGATTTGGACTCGAATACGAACCTGGTTATGTCGATGTCGCCATTAGGCGGCGGCAAAAATCGGCGAAGCTTGAAGCGACGCTTGCCGGCGGCGGACGAAGTTTTGAGGACATCGGCGCCGCTCGCTCGAACTCCAATGATGCGCCTCAGCATGATTCTCCGAAGCCTGACGCCAGCCAAGTGCAAGCAAAGCGCGTGGCGGACCCCAAAGCGGCGGCCGCCCTTGGCGGCGAAGGAGCGTACGGCGGGCGGATTGCTGCTGAATCGGAGAGCGGCCATGCCTGACCGGAAATACTCAAAGGCGCCGGATTACGCCGTCGGCTATCGGCGACCGCCAAAGGCGTCGCAATTTATGGCAGGCAAAAGCGGCAATCCGAGGGGGCGTCCGAAAGGCAGCCGGCCGGTCGGGGCAGTTTCGCACGATATCATGCAACAGAAGGTCGCCATAACCGAAAAAGGCAAGACGCGGCGGATGTCCGCCCTTGAAGTGATGCTCCGCCGGCTCGTCAGCGACGCTATGCGGAGCGACTCGAGAGCGATGAAACTCTTGCTCTCGCTGGCCGATCGATATGGAAACTCGCCCGAGGCCGCGCTTCGTCTCGGCGAAATGCTGGCTGAGGACCGGGAGATCCTCGCGCAATATCTGCAGGGACCTGCCGGCCTCGGCCAAGAGGCCGCCTGGAAGCCCGAGGATGCGGAGGGTGGCGATGACGTCTGAAGCCCGGCTCCTCGCAGCTCTGTTGCGCAACGACTTCGGAGCCTTTGTCCACAAGGTCTTCGCAATCCTTTCTCCGGGCCAAACCTATATCAGCACGTGGCATGTCGAAGCGATCGCCTGGCAGCTTGAGAGGGTCCGCCGCGGCGAGATCCGGCGGCTGATCATCAACATGCCCCCGAGGTCGCTGAAATCGATTGCGGCCTCGGCCGCCGCTCCGGTCTTCGTCCTCGGGCACGACCCTTCGCGACGCATTATCTGCGTCAGCTATTCCGGCGATCTTGCCAAAAAGCACTCGAACGGCTTCCGCGCCGTGCTCGAATCGCCCTGGTATCGATCGGCGTTCCCCTCTACGCGGATCGGGCCTTTCAAGAACTCGGAAACCGAGATTGAACTCACGGCGCGCGGGTTCCGGCTGGCGACTTCGGCCGGCGGCACGCTGACGGGCCGGGGCGGCGAGATCATCGTTATCGACGATCCGCTGAAGCCGGACGATGCTTTGCCGGAAACAAAGCGGCCGGCAGCCAATCATTGGTTCACGAATACGCTGCTCTCCCGCCTTGACGGCAAGCGCACAGGCGCGATCATGGCCGTCATGCAGCGCGTCCGCATTGACGACCTGACAGGCTTTCTTTTGTCCCAATCGGATGAATGGGATGTCCTCAGCCTCCCAGCCGTCGCGTATTTTGACGAGATCATCCCCCTTTCGGCTGAACGTACCTTTCGCCGTCAATCGGGCGAAGCGCTGTCGCCCGAGCGCGAGCCGCTTCATGTGTTGGACGCCTTGAAACTCCAGATCGGCGGCGACGCGTTCTCCGCTCAATATCAACAAGCGCCGGCGCCGCCGGGCGGCGCGATGGTGAAGCGCAATTGGATCGTGCGCTACAAGGAACTTCCGCCCGTATCTGACCGCTTGATGACGCTGCAAAGCTGGGACACGGCCAGCAAGGGCGGCCCAAAGAACGACTGGCCGGTCTGCACGACCTGGATCGTGACACGCAAGAAGCATTGGTATCTCATCGACGTGTGGCGGCAGCGCGTCGATTACCCCGCGCTCAAGGCAAGCGTGCAGACCCTCGCCAAAAAATGGAACGCACGGCGTGTTCTGGTCGAGGACGCCGGCGCCGGAACCTCCCTTGTTCAGGAGCTGAAAGGGCGGGTCTTGGGGATCATCGCCGTAAGGGCGGATGGGGATAAGGCGAGCCGGATGGCGGTCGCCTCCGCAAAGTTTGAATCAGGCCAAGCCTTGCTGCCCGAAAGGGCGCCGTAGTTGCCTGATTTCGAAGCCGAACTCTTCGTCTTCTCCGGCAGCCGGCACGACGGCCAGTGCGATTCGATTAGCCAAGCGCTCCTCGACAAGACCAATTCATGGATGACGTGGCTTTCACCCGAAGACTGGGAGCGCATCATCGCAAGATCAAGAATTCCCGGGCCAAATCCGCCCTTCGGACGGCATGGCTGGTAGTGTCGCTTCCGAAAACTAGGATTACCCAGCCGCCAGCACCCTCGCACCCGATTGCGCGCCGGCACGCCGGATCAAGGCTCCTTGCCATGATCCCAACCTCGAAATTCCTATTGCATCAGCCTTTGAACTGGCAGAGCGAAACTTATGCGCGCGAGGGTGTCGAAATCGACGTGGGATCCGCGCAAAGATTTCTCTCAGTGCATGCAGCAACACAAAATACCTTCAACGTCCAACGCCATCTCACCTCAGCAAGAACGTACCGCGCCTTCAGGGCATCGGCCATGCTGACGTGGCGTGAAGTCGTCGCCGCGGCGTGAGCCTGACGTGCAAGGAGATTTGTTGCGCGCTATATTTGGCAACGTGACAGAGCCGATAAATTGATTCCCGAGTTCGGGCGAAATTAAAAATCGATGTTTGGTATTGAGCGGCATTGCCCGTGCCTGCACCAGAACGCGGCAATGTCACGCTGGAGTGACGTAACACCGGCACGGCCGCGATCTGCGTCTGCATGCGTATGATCGCGGCCATGCGCCATGCATGGCCGGACGGCGCGCCGGGTCGCTTTGCTACCTTGGCGTTACCCCATACAAAACTCTTGGAATTTTCCCTCTTAGTTTACCTGTCCCTGCACCAGAATCAGGCGGATCAGCGTTTCCTTGTTCAGCGATTCAAGCGCTTCATGTTTCATCCAGAGCTTGAATCAGCCCCGGCGTCTCTTGTCAAAATCGATTCCCGCCGTCGGGAGCGGCTAGTTCTGCCCGCTGACGGCTAGCCCGCCGCCGGCGTGATGGTGTGGATGGCGCCCGCACCGGCATCTGGCAGCGGACTTGCCGTCACTGACCTATAGCCGTACCATCCGAGATGATCACAGTCAGCTATAGCGCCTGTCGCTTTCCGCCCGAAATCATCCAGCGCGCGATCTGGCTCTATCTCCGGTTCACGCTGGGCTTCCGCGACGTCGAAGATTTGTTGGCGGAACGCGGAATCATGGTCTCCTATGAGACCGTCCGGCGCCGCGTGAACCATTTTGGGCCGATGGTCGCAGCGGGCCTGCGCAAACTACCCTTCCCCGCCCCGGATGCCGAAACGCTCGATGTGGCGGTTCGGCGCGACACGGTCGGCGCCGTGGCGGCGGGTGCGGCGGCGGACGCTTGGATCAGCGCTGCGCTCGGCCTGTCCTGCAAGCTGGTCTATTTAGCGGACACCACCGGCCGGAAAATCGATCCGGCCTTCGCCACAGCTGGGCAGACGGTGAATTTTCCCGACGGATGCCCGGTTCTGTTAGGGTCCCTGGCATCGCTAGCGGGCCTCAACATCCGGCTCGCGGTGCCGATCCCGATCGGCCGCTTCGGGCCGAATATCGTCGTGAGCGGCGCAGCGCCCTGGGCCGAGGATTATTGGCGCCGGATCCGAATCCGCGACATGCTCCGCAGCAACTCCTTGCTGACAGCCTCATGCGGACCTTCTAAGCAGACCTGCGATTAGCTTGCGTCGGTATTTCGCCAATCTGTCGACAAAGCGAAGGCCCTCGACACTTTGCGGCAAGGCCTGAGAATTATGTTGCGTTTGACAAACCTCTCACCAGATAATGCCAAATGGAAACAGGACTTCCATACTTGCCGACGACGCCGAAATGAGCAACGCGTCAACCCTTCCGGGCATCAACTCCTCCATGCTTCCCGCCAAGCATACAAGAATGAAACGGGGAGGGCGAGGCCGGATCAAGGCCCGCTAATTTCAAACTGACCCACGACCGGACTGGCGCCAAGGGGGCGTCTGGCAGTCGACCATCCTTGAACCGGCACAAAAGCCGGGAAATTTCCTTTATTTTGTGGTTACTGCGTCAAGTTCTATCACAAACAGCGAGCCAGCGTTCCGCACGTTTCTCGCACCCTGGCACGCAAGAGGCACCCAACGCATGCGCCTTATATTTCGCGTTTTCTACGATGCCATCATGCGCTTTTCGCAGGATGACGGTTGGGCCATCGCGAGCCACATCGCTTTGTCGATTCTGACGTCCATGTTCCCGTTCCTGATCTTCGTGACCGCGCTCGCGGGCTTATTTGGCTCGAAAAGCCTGGCCGATGACGTGGCACACATTCTATTGCAGACTTGGCCGCAGCAGGTAGCAGCACCCATTGCGAACGAGATCCACAATGTCCTGACGCAAACACGAAGCGGCCTCCTCACGATAGGCGTCATTCTGGCGATCTATTTTTCGTCGAACGGCGTCGAAGCAGTCCGGATCGGGCTCAATCGCGCCTACGACATCCGGGACTTCCCGGCCGTGGTGGTTGTTGCGTCTTGAATCCATCGCCTATGTTTTCGTTGGTGCATTTGCGCTTCTGTCGCTTGCTTTCCTTGTGGTTCTTGCGCCTTTGATCTGGGCGGCAGTGCTTCACTTCGCGCCTGGCCTTCAGCCGCTTAATCACCTAATCACCCTCAGCCGCTTAGCGATCGCGAGTTTGGTGCTTTTGCTTTCCCTGGTCCTCGCGCATAAGTTTCTGCCAGCCGGGCGAAGATCGCTGCGCGAAATTGCACCGGGAATTTTGCTTACGTTCGCAATGTGGATCGCCGCGGGTATTGCCTTCGGTTCCTACCTCGCCGAATTCGCGCGCAATTATGTCACGACCTACGCGGGCCTCGCCTCGGTGATGATCGCGCTTGTGTTTCTCTACATGATTGCCTCGATATTCATCTTCGGCGGCGAATTAAACGCGGCGATCCTGCGCGCGAAGCACAGCAGTCGTTCAAGGGGCACTTCGGCGTGACGCGCGGCGATGTGCGTATGCGGGTGCCCTGTCGAACCATCGCGACGTTGATGCTTCTTCGAAACACACTCGCCTGATCATACTTTCGACGGGCGCACCATCGGCGTGACCGCGGACACCGCGCATCAACGGGCAAGCGATCCCACGCGCCGTCAGAAACGGCGCCAGTCGGATGGCCGTCCGATCCGCCCCGACCTCGGTCGCGACGGCGGCAAGGAGTTCCGTAAGAAACCGCAAGCGGTTCTCCCGGGAGCCGACGTACTCTTTCTTCGGTCCGTGCGTCGGAGGTGGTGCGCAGGAATTGGTCGACGATGGAGCCGTTGATGACTTGCCCTTGTTTAGTGGAGAGTTATTGTTCCGTGCTTAGTTCCGTGTTCGAAATTTATTGGGCTTTTGCAACCGGGAGCCGGATGCTGGCGCACGGGATTATAGAATCCGCCGGTATATCTGGCGATGGCATTTTTGGCTTGAAAGCGTGATTGGAAGCCGGTGCGCCAGATCCGTTCAGATTTGATCGTTTTGAACAAAGTTTCTACCATGGCATTGTCATAGCAATTGCCCTTGCCACTCATCGAAATGATGAAACCGTGCCGGCCGGGGATTCGCAGGTGATCATAGGAGCAATGCTGGCTGCCGCGATCAGAATGATGCAAAATACCCGTCTTTGGCCGGCGCAAGACGAGGGCCCTCTGCAAGGCAGAAAGCGCCAGATCTTTTTTCGGCCGGTCACTGACCGCCCATCCGATGATGCGGCGTGAGAAAAAATCGGGGGCAATGGCGAGATAAAGCCAGCCCTCAGTGGTCCAGATATCACTGATACCGGCGGCCCATTTCTGATCTGGTGCCGTGGCGGCAAAATCCTGACCAAGATGATTGGGTGCAACCGGCCAGCCATGGCCGCTGCCGGCGGTCTTTTTGAAACGGCGTTTCTGACGCGCTTTCAAATTATTATCACGCATCAGCCTGGCAATCCTGTGGCGTCCGGCGATGATACCGTCCTCAGTGAGATCAGCGTGCATGCGCGGGCTTCCATAAGTCTCCCGCGAAAGGCTAAAACGCTCCCGGATATGAGCAAGCAGCACCATGCCCTTGCACTGGCGTTCACCAGAGCATGTCCTTAAAAAAGTTGCTCGGCTTTTTCGATATTTAGACATCGGATATATCCGATGTCTCATGAGGACATGCTCCAACTCTTTGATTTTGAGTGAGTCCTTATCGATCAAAAGATTCCATTTGATCGGGACTCCCTCTAGCGGGGCGGCTTTTCCAGGCGAACTAGCCACTCTGGCTAACTTCGAGAGTTTCGCAAAGGCGCGCGGCTGGGAATTCGGCTTTCTTCGCATCGATGAATGAAAATCTCATCGGCTTCCCTCCTTGGCGGAAAAAGCGGCGGCCTTCTTCAGGATCTCGGGTTCCTGCCGAAGGATCTCATTCTCCTTGCGCAGGCGGGTGAGCTCCTTGCCAACTGTCCAGCGTCAGCGCCTATGAGACAGATTGGGCGGGTTGAAGAAGGGAGGATTTCTGGCTCATCGTAGCCTTTCAAGGAGCGAAGATGAGACAGAAATCCGGGCCGGTGAAGGAACCGGCGGAAAAGGTCGTGAAAGACATCCGGCGGGCGACACGCCGGCAATTCTCGGCAGAAGAGAAGATCCGCATTGTGCTGGAGGGCCTGCGCGGCGAGGAGAGCATCGCCGAGCTGTGCCGTCGTGAAGGGATCGTCCAGAATCTGTATTACCGCTGGTCGAAAGACTTCCTTGAGGCCGGGAAGAAGCGGCTCGCCGGCGATACGGCCCGCGCAGCAACCTCGGACGAGGTAAAGGACCTGCGCCGCGAGGCCAGCGCACTGAAGGAGGTCGTCGCTGAACTGACGCTCGAAAACCGTCTGCTCAAAAAAAACGTGATCGGGGATGGGGAGGACGAGGCATGAGATACTCCGCATCCGAGAAAGCCGAGATTATCCGGCTGGTCGGGCAATCGGCCCTGCCGGTCAAACGCACACTGGAGAAACTCGGCATCCCGAGGGCCACGTTCTATCGCTGGTGCGATGTCTATCAAAGCGGCGGGCCAGAGGCCCTGGACGATCGCTCGCCCCGGCCGGATCGCGTCTGGAACCGCATTCCGGACGATATCCGCGAGCGGATCGTGCAGCTGGCCCTGGACGAGCCCACCTTGTCGCCGCGCGAGTTGGCCGTGCGCTTCACCGATACGGAAAAGTATTTCGTGTCAGAGGCTTCGGTCTATCGCCTGCTGAAGGCACACGATCTTATCGCCAGCCCGGCTTTCATCGTGATGAAGGCAGCCGATGAGTTCAAGGACAAGACCGCGGCGCCCAACCAGCTTTGGCAGACCGACTTCACCTATCTGAAGGTCATCGGTTGGGGCTGGTTCTATCTTTCGACCATTCTCGACGACTTTTCACGCTACATCATCGCCTGGAAGCTGTGCACGACGATGAAGGTCGAAGATGTCACCGCCACGCTGGACTTGGCACTGAGGGCCTCGGGACTCGACCAGGCAAAGGCCATCCACCGGCCAAGGCTTCTCTCCGACAATGGCTCCAGCTACATCGCGGCGGACCTGGCGAAATGGCTCGATGGGCAGAACATGGAGCACGTCCGTGGCGCGCCCTATCACCCGATGACCCAAGGCAAGATCGAGCGCTGGCATCAGACGCTCAAGAACCGTATCCTGCTCGAAAACTATTACCTGCCGGGCGATCTCGAAGCCCAGATCGAGGCCTTCGTCGTTGACTACAATCACCTGCGCTATCACGAAAGCATCGGCAATCTGACGCCAGCCGACGTCTACTTCGGACGGGGCCAGACCATTCTGATCGAAAGAGAAAGGATCAAACGACACACAATCGCCAATCGCCGCTTGCTGCACCGTCGGCAGGCCGCATAATATTAAAAACCAGACGAGCCAGAGACTCTCTTATTTTAAGCCGCTCCCTGTCCCAAAAACTCTGACGACGGACACTTGCCAACATCCTCGTGCGGGCCTTCAGGAAAATCGCTTTTCCCGTGCCCGGAACGCCACCGGCTCAACGCCGGTTTGGCAATGCCGGGATCATTTGCAACCCGCTCGACGCTGCGTCCGCTGGTCATCGCCAGCCGCACCGCTGCCGTTTAAACTCATTCGTAAATCGTCTTTGTTTGTTCCTGCTCATCGCCACCTCCGCTATCTTTCATAGGGGATGGCTCTCCACTTTTGCACGGTAAGTCCACCTGCTCGCCATTGAAAGGGCATCAGGATCCATCAACGAAATCTGCTGGTCCGGCGTGGCGAGCATTTGCGCCTTGAGGCTATCCAGACGCCCCATCTCTCCCTTCAGCTTCCCGCTTTTCTCTTTCAGGTGGCTCGTCTCGGTCTGGAGCGCATCGGATGGTTCCCGACGGTCGGCGCTGTCGAACTGCCGCAAATAGCGCGCGACGCTCTCCTCGATCTGCGTCATGCGCCGCTCCATTTTGGCGCGCGTAAAGTTCCTGTCGCGATTGTTGACCGCCTTGAATTTGCTGCCGTCGATCGCGACGCTGGCTTGGATGAGTAGGCCCATCTTGCGGCATCGCGCGACAAAACGGGTGCAGGCGTGGCGAATGGCGCGACTGTTGTTCTTGCGGAAATCGGCAATCGTCATGTGATCTGAAGAGAGGCGCCCCGTCAGCCACATCACCTCGACATTGCGTCCAGCTTCGCGCTCCAGCAGCCGGCTCGATTGAACCCGGTTGAGATAGCCGTAGATGTATTAAGCGGTTCATAAATATAGGAACATTCAAGCGGCGTAAGTGAGCGAAGGTTTCCGGAAAAAGGAGATAATTTTCCAGGGGTGATTTTGCAGGTGGCGCATCGATGACCGAACCTTACGCTTGAAGTCGTCCCTGCTGATCACAACCATGCGGCCGATGGTGTCCGTTTTCAGATGCTTCCACACCAGCTCGCCGGGATTGCGGTCCGGCGGATAGGGCGGCAGATAAAATAGCCGCAGCTTTCCCTTCAGAATTTCGACAAAAGTTCTTGTTTTCTTCGCGATGTGTGCGGGTCCACGATCGACGATCAAAAAGATCTCGTGCTTGGCGCCGGCGATCAATCGTTTCAGGAATTCGATAAACACCGCAGCGTTGACGCCGCCTTGTTGTTGGATCATGAAGCGCATGTGACCGCGCGAGGAGATCGCTGAAATCAGACTTATACCGTGACGGGCGCCCGCCGCCTCGACCATCGGCGTTGCCCCTTTTTTACCCCAGGTGCGCCCGCCATGGTGACCGGAGCGGATGCGGGCGGCATCGCTAAAATAGATGTCAGCGCCTTGTTTTTGCGCCATTTTCTTGATTCCCGGGTATTCTTTCTTGAGCCACTGCTGCACAAGGGCTTCGTCACGTTCCCGTGCCCGATGCAACGGCTTCCGGCAAGTGATGCCGAGTTGAGCCAAAAGCCGTCCCACGGACGCCGCGCTCAACATCACATGGAACTTATCCTTAATCAGCTTCGCCACCATCGCGCGCGTCCACAGCGCAAACTCGAACTTCAGTTGCAAGGGGTTCTTCCGTGTCACCGTGCCGTAAACCCGCTGCAACGCCCGGCCATTGAGTTCCGGCGGACGTCCAGAAACTGGCTTGGCTTTCAGGGCGCCCCAGCCACCGCGCCGGTACTGCGCCAGCCATCTGTACATGGCGGTCCGCCCCGCACCAAAAATCCGGGCAACCACCTCGGGGCTTTCGCCGTCTTGCACGCGCCTTACCGCACGTTCGCGCATCGCTTCCAGCGTCTTGCGATCAAGTTTCCGCGCGGCATCTTTTCTCATGCCAGCATGAAATCATTCGCAACTCATCAGGTCAAGAAAAATGTGCTCTTATTTATGAACAGCTTAATAACGATCGTCATTGTGCGACTGCGAATTGTTTCCACGCGGTCTGCAAAATTTTTACGCAGAGAATTTGTGCCTGCCAGATCAACCAATTAGGCTGTGCAGATATCAGGTGCAGATGTCGACTTGTGGCGCAAGGCTGTGGTGCTGGCAGGGCGCGGATTCTTCAGGGGCTGAATGAAAAGCTGACTTACCACAGACGCGATCGTTCGTCTCAGGATGGCCCCGGTCAACTGCATTAAGCTCGCCGATGTCGCCCTCGTTGAAAGTGACGATCGCGCACCGTAACAATCCCAGAGGGGAAGCATTCGGCCGAACCACATTTTTGATGACTCGGATTGGTTCGCGGCCAGCACGAGATAGCCCGCTAGAAGAATAAATGCGTGAACAAAGGGCCGATCGTAAGCTCACCCCTATGAATTCGCCCATTAGCGAATTGCTGTAAAAACGTGATTGAGATAACCCCTCGATTGGGGGGCAATCTGGGATGGTCGAGACTGCTATAGTCGCTGAACGAGTTGCATCATGCCTCATATGTGGTGGCAGGTCGGCACAATCTATCAAGTCTACCCGCGGTCCTTTCAGGATTCGAACGGGGATGGCATAGGCGATCTCGATGGTATCCGGCAGCGGCTTGATTATCTCGTTTGGCTCGGAGTCGATGCGATCTGGATTTCACCGGTCTATCCTTCGCCCATGCGTGACTTCGGTTACGATGTCACGGATTACTGCGGGATTGATCCGATCTTCGGCTCCCTCGAAAGTTTCGATCTCGTCATTGATGAAGCGCATACAAAGCAACTCAAAGTCATCCTCGACTTTGTTCCGAATCACACGTCGATCGAGCATCCTTGGTTCATCGCCAGCCGTCGGTCACGCGCCGATCCAAAACGCGACTGGTATATCTGGCGGGATGCGGCTCCAGATGGCGGCCCCCCGAATAATTGGATCAGCAACTTTGGCGGCAGCGCCTGGACATGGGATGAACCCACCGGTCAATACTACTACCACGCTTATCTTGCTGAGCAGCCGGATCTGAATTGGCGAAATCTGGACGTGCGCGCCACGATGCATGAATCACTGCGTTTCTGGCTGCGGCGAGGGGTCGATGGATTCCGGGTCGACGTGATGTGGCATCTCATCAAAGATGCGGCGTTTCGCGACAACCCGCCTGTCCGTCGTCAGAGTTTTTGGGACAGGGAGCGGCTTAAAATAAGAGAGTCTCTGGCTCGTCTGGTTTTTAATATTATGCGGCCTGCCGACGGTGCAGCAAGCGGCGATTGGCGATTGTGTGTCGTTTGATCCTTTCTCTTTCGATCAGAATGGTCTGGCCCCGTCCGAAGTAGACGTCGGCTGGCGTCAGATTGCCGATGCTTTCGTGATAGCGCAGGTGATTGTAGTCAACGACGAAGGCCTCGATCTGGGCTTCGAGATCGCCCGGCAGGTAATAGTTTTCGAGCAGGATACGGTTCTTGAGCGTCTGATGCCAGCGCTCGATCTTGCCTTGGGTCATCGGGTGATAGGGCGCGCCACGGACGTGCTCCATGTTCTGCCCATCGAGCCATTTCGCCAGGTCCGCCGCGATGTAGCTGGAGCCATTGTCGGAGAGAAGCCTTGGCCGGTGGATGGCCTTTGCCTGGTCGAGTCCCGAGGCCCTCAGTGCCAAGTCCAGCGTGGCGGTGACATCTTCGACCTTCATCGTCGTGCACAGCTTCCAGGCGATGATGTAGCGTGAAAAGTCGTCGAGAATGGTCGAAAGATAGAACCAGCCCCAACCGATGACCTTCAGATAGGTGAAGTCGGTCTGCCAAAGCTGGTTGGGCGCCGCGGTCTTGTCCTTGAACTCATCGGCTGCCTTCATCACGATGAAAGCCGGGCTGGCGATAAGATCGTGTGCCTTCAGCAGGCGATAGACCGAAGCCTCTGACACGAAATACTTTTCCGTATCGGTGAAGCGCACGGCCAACTCGCGCGGCGACAAGGTGGGCTCGTCCAGGGCCAGCTGCACGATCCGCTCGCGGATATCGTCCGGAATGCGGTTCCAGACGCGATCCGGCCGGGGCGAGCGATCGTCCAGGGCCTCTGGCCCGCCGCTTTGATAGACATCGCACCAGCGATAGAACGTGGCCCTCGGGATGCCGAGTTTCTCCAGTGTGCGTTTGACCGGCAGGGCCGATTGCCCGACCAGCCGGATAATCTCGGCTTTCTCGGATGCGGAGTATCTCATGCCTCGTCCTCCCCATCCCCGATCACGTTTTTTTTGAGCAGACGGTTTTCGAGCGTCAGTTCAGCGACGACCTCCTTCAGTGCGCTGGCCTCGCGGCGCAGGTCCTTTACCTCGTCCGAGGTTGCTGCGCGGGCCGTATCGCCGGCGAGCCGCTTCTTCCCGGCCTCAAGGAAGTCTTTCGACCAGCGGTAATACAAATTCTGGACGATCCCTTCACGACGGCACAGCTCGGCGATGCTCTCCTCGCCGCGCAGGCCCTCCAGCACAATGCGGATCTTCTCTTCTGCCGAGAATTGCCGGCGTGTCGCCCGCCGGATGTCTTTCACGACCTTTTCCGCCGGTTCCTTCACCGGCCCGGATTTCTGTCTCATCTTCGCTCCTTGAAAGGCTACGATGAGCCAGAAATCCTCCCTTCTTCAACCCGCCCAATCTGTCTCATAGGCGCTGACGCTGGACACCCAATAAATTTCGAACACGGAACCAAGCAAGGAACAATGGCTCTCCACCAAACAAGGGCAAGTCCAACATGTTGCCGGCGTAGAACGTATCCTTCGAAGTCGCGATAGCCGGGAATTTACTTCGCCATATTTTCGTGCGCCATCGACATCGCACGACGGTGTTAAAGGCTGTCGCTCAGACCAGCTACACCGTCCGAGCGACCAGAATCGTGTGACTTTTCCTGAGCCGACGTTTTGTGTCTCATTCTGGCCAGAAACGAGAGGGCGGCTGTGTCGGCCCCTCGCAGTCCTAGGAGGATCACAATGGGGCAAGAACCAACGGTTGAACCGCTGCCGGGCCGAGATGATCCCACGAGCGAGCCCGCGCATTTTGACGCCGGGGCCGAGGAAGCAGCCGGCTTGGCCGCACGCTGTCACGCCGACAACAGCGCGGATACCGGGAACGAGGGCGGACCCAAGATGTTCGTAGCCGCGCCGGACGATCATACAGGCGCATCTACCAACTCCACCCTGTCGTCCGTTGCGGCTGCGATGACCGGCGACTTAGCTATATTCCTGCTTATTCTCGGCCGCGCCATCGACGCAGACATTTTCCCCGCCGCACGCCGCAGCCTTCATCGCGGAGGCACTCCCACGTTTGATGAAGGAGCAGCGTTGGAGCGGCTTGTTGCTGTTGCCATAGCTGTCGCCGTCGAGGAGGCGAAACCTTCCGCTGCGGCCACGATCTGCGCCGCACTCGCTGCTAGAACAGTGGCGCGAGCGCTGCTGCGCACGGAGGGTGTCATCGGCATGGCTGATGGCGAGGCGCTGCTCGCGGCTTGGCTCGACGCGGCGCGGGCAGTTGCCGCCGCGCGCGGTTGTGATGGGCTACGGCGGTTGTTGCCGACGGCAAGACACTTGGCGCGCAGGACGGCAGGGCGCGGCGAACCCGCGGCCGAGATCGCCACCACGATGCGTCGCGTCGCGGCCCGGATCGCCGCCAACCCTTCCCTCGGCCGGGCGTTAAACAGGCCGCCTGAGGGGAGAGAACACGATCGAATGTTGCATGGGATGTCGGATCTTCCCCGCCGTATCGCAACGTAACCCAAGGCCAGCTGGAGTTCACGTTCCACACGCGCTGACCCGGGCGCATCGCCCGATCACCAGGAGACCCACGATGAGCGACAGGTATGAGGACGATCTGATGGAAGACCTGATGGCTGAGCCTGAGGGGCGCAGCGGCTACAGTGCCGACGACCCGTTGGACCCGCTGGACGACCCGGCGGATGAGCTGGATGACCCGCTGGACGACCCGGCGGATGAGCTGGATGACCCGCTGGACGACCCGGCGGACGAGTTGGATGACCCGCTGGACGACCCGGCGGACGACCCGCTGGACGAGCTGGAGGAGGCGGTGACCGACGCCCTGGAGGCGGAGGATGCCGACGAGTTCTGGGGCGGCTTCAAAAACATTCTTAGGAAGGTGGGTAAAGGCGCGCGCGCGGTCGCAAAGTACGCCAAATATATTCCGATCCCGCAGGCGCAGCTCATCGGCGGTGCCGCCGATCTGGTCGGCAAGGTGTTGGCCGACGAGGGTGATGAGATGGACGCTCTGGACGAGCTCGCGGACTTCGCCGACGAAGAAGATGGGTTCGACCCGCTCGCACCGGCAATTGCCGGTGTGGCGATCCGCGGGGCGCTGAAGCACAAGGCCGCGCAAATTCCGCGTGTGCAACGACGCCAGCTGGTCAAGACGGTCTCAGCCGTGGCAAAGCACATTGCCCGCAAGCACGGCCCACGCGCCCTAGTTGCAGTGCCCGGGATCGTGCGTCATGCTCACAACGTCGCGGTGCGGAAGGGGCTACCAGCCAAACACCTGCCGCAGCTGGTCGCGCGCGGCGCGCGGCTGGCGCTGCGGTCGCCGCGTGTGCTCCGCAAGTTCGCCAGCACCGGTGCGCGGTTGCGCACTGGGCGTATGGGATATCGCGCGGGTGGCGTCGGTGGCGTCCGCAGGCCGGGCCGAACCCGGTATGGCGTCAGCCGGTATGGCGCCGGCGGGTATGGTGCCGGTGGGTATGGCGCCGGCGGGTATGGTGCCGGTGGGTATGGCGTCGGCGGGTACGGTGCCGGTGGCAAGTCCCGCGCCGGCGGGGTTTCTGTTGGCGGCAGAGTGTCTCGGGGCGGCAAAGTGTCTCTTGGCGGAGCGGGGGCGCACTGCCCAACCTGCCAGCGCCGCATCTATCGGCTGAGAGGCCCGATCACGCTGACCATCCAGGGGCACTGAACGGGTTGGGTGCGCGGGGGCAAGCGGGCATGTTGGCCGGCAAGTCCCTTCGCTCCGGTCTATCCGTCGAAAGGCCGCGCGGCGCACCGCGGGGGAAGCAGGACATTCGGTCATGAAACCACATTCGGTCACGGAAGCCAGAACGTTCCTGCGGGCCAGGATCATCGGGCTCGCCTCCCGCGCCCGGCGCCTGGCGCGGATCGACTACGCCTCGGTCGGCATCCGGCCGCAGGATCTGCCCTACGCGCCGTCCCCCGCGCATTTTCAGGCGGCCAACGACCGGCTGGCTTCAATCGACCGGGATATCGCCCGCCGCCTGGAGACGCTCGAGCGGGAATGGACGCATATCGGGCTTCAGCGGGTGCTGACCGACATCGCCCTGGTCGAGCGCGAGGTTGATCGTGCCCGCCGCGCGTTCGGCATGTTCTTCGAAGTGTTTGGCCAGCGCGGCACCTCGTTTGCCCCGGTGCTGGCGGCGCACGACGTCATTGCCAACGACTGCTACGACGCCGTGCGCCAAGGATTGCCGCGCCTGCTCGGCCGCAAGGCGCTGGCGCCGATCACCTACCTGGAGCACGGCTACTCGCCGGCGACGAAGCGGCGCGGCACCGTGCTGGCCCGCTTGCTCGGTGAGACCAACCCGTTTCCGATGATCCGCATCCCCTGGGACCGCGACAATCCGTGGCAGGCGGTGTTCCTCCACGAGGTCGCGCACAATCTGCAGGCCGACATGACTATCTGGCAGGAGAACCGGACGGCCGTCGCCAAGCGGGTGCTAACCGCCTCCGGCGACCCGGTGCTGGGTGCCGTCTATGGCCGCTGGCACAAGGAGATTTTCGCCGACCTGGCGGCGCTGCTGTTGGGCGGCCCGGCGGCGGCTTGGGGCATGGCGCTGTTCCTGGCCCACCCCGCGCCGCGAGCGCTGACCTACCGGCACGGTGGCGTCCACCCGACCGGATTCCTGCGTGTACTCATCCTGGCGGAAATGCTGCGCCGGATGGGCTTCGGCGCCCAGGCGGCGCAGCTGGACAGGGTGTGGCGCCGCTTGTACGATACGCGCCGCTTCCATCGTCTGCCGCAGCGCCTGCTCAGTTCCGCCGGCGCGCTGCTGCCGCAAGTGGTTGATGAGATCGCCTTCCAGACGCGCCGCAACCTCGCGCACCACGCGCTGGCGGATGTCATTCGCTTCCGCCGCGAGGACGAGGAAGCGATCCAGGCGGGGACGCGGCGGCTGATCGAGGGGGGCATGCCCGATGCGGCGCTGCCGCCACGCCATTTGGTCAGCGCCGCCAGCTACGCCCTTGGCTCCGGGCAGATCCGGCCTCGGACGCTCTCCGGGCGCGTGGTGGCCCGCCTGGCAAGCGACCACCCGCCGGCCCCTCCCACGATCAGCGCCGCCCAGGCGGCGCTGGCCGCCTGACCCCAGCCTCCAGCGAGACGAGAGACGAGGTAGCCTATGTCCTTCCCCCCAAACGGTTTCGCCAGCGGTGCAGGTTATACCAATTCACCACGCGGCAACTCTCCTCGGCCCGGCGTTTCCCGGCCCGGCTCAGGCCCCACGGCCAGCCTGGCGCTCGACAACATGCTGCGTAATCAGCTCAAGGTGAGCGATCCCCGCAATGCAAAGCAGATCGCCGAGGGGTTGCTGGCATACTACCAGGACTTGCCGCAGGCGGCCGGGATCAAGCAGGAGGCGCTAGGCTTGCCGTTCCTGCAGGCCCCGGCGATGCCGGCCCTGCCGCCGCCGCAGCCCACCTCCTCGGACGCGGAGTTCCACATCGCCAACGGCGACGTCGAGAAGGCCCTGCAAGACCTCGCCAACAACCCGTTGACCAACGACATCACACCGGAAATGCAGGGCTGGGGGGACTCGATCCGCGGCGCGATCGTGCAAGGCCACACCGCGGCCCGGTTGGGGCTCGACCCTACCCAGCGCGACATGGTGATCGCGGTGCGGCGCCAGCTCGGCGAGTACGGCCGGATGGCGCGCTTCGTCGGCTCGCTCTCGCCAGGGATGACGCAGAATTTCCGCCGGCTCGGCCAGGCGATGGACGAAATGTCAGCGGTGCTGCTGGTCATGCTGGGCGAGTCGCTGGCCAGTGTCGGCTTCGCGGCCGGGTATTATCTGCTGCAGGTGCCGCTCGCCGAGGTGCAGCAGCGGCGCGACGCGGTGGTCTTCGCGCTGCGCAATTTTATGGGCGGCGCGCAGGAAGCGTATGGCCCCGACGACTGGCCGCGCGGCATCGACGCCTATCGGCGGCTGTACCAATGGCTCGAGGACCAGGGCCAGGGCGACCTGCGCTCGCTGCTGCTGGAGAACGAGATCGCCCAGACGATGGATGCGCTGATCACCCGCGCCCAGAACGGCACGCCCGAGGGGCTGCGCGCGCTCGGGGTGACGGCCCAGCTCGATATCGAGCGCTTCCGCCGCATGGCGATCGTGGCACCGGGGGCGATGACCCGTTCGGACGGGTTTTTCGACCGCTCGCCGCCGCTCGAATCGTATCTGCAGGCGCTGGTGCTGTTCGCCGAGACGTTCAGGCCGGCCGGCGGGCTGCGGCTGCTGCGCATCGCCCGGCCGCCGATCCTGTTCTATGGCATTTACAACCCGAACCTGCTGGAGGATGACCGCGAACTGGTTGAGCTGATCATGGTCCGCGGCAATCTGGCGACCATTTTCGACTAGCCTGTTCCCCGGCTCGGACGCCGACGAGGTAGAGCCGCAGGTGCTGCTCGACATGCTGCTGCTGGAGCTCGATCGCGGCATCGACCTGCTGGCGCTGGGCGCGAATCCGAAAGAGAAGGGGCCGACCGAGCGGCGTGCCCTCGCCTATTGGCTGATCGTGCAAGTGATCCAGAACCTGCTAAACGGGAGTTACATTCCCCCCGGCGACGGTGGTGCCGTCGGCGGGGCGTTCCCCCCGCCCGCCAGCCCGATTGGGGCCTTCCTGCTCGCCCACCCGCCTTTCGTGGCCGAGCTGGCAAATATCTTTGCGACCTACACGGCCGCCAAGACTGGGATTCCAGGGTTACAGCGAGCGTTAACTCAGTACGGAGACCTGAAAGCAACAAAGGTGCCGGTGCTGCCGGAGCGCTTGGATTTTGCTTACCTGAACGCGGTGGCCGAGGAACTGCGCGTGCAGGGGAGCCTCGAAAAGCGCTGGCAGGTCCTCGTGCGCACCGTGGCGCCCGAGGCCGGCGACCGGGAATCGGTGTTCCGGCTGCTCAAGCTGGTGATCGATCAGGCCGTTTACGATGCCTACCACCTGCCATTCACTGTTGGCGGCATCCAGCCCCCACCGCGCGAGCCGACGGCGCTGCCGCCGCAGTACGAGCAGAGCCTAGCAACGATAGCGAGTGTATTCTGATGAGCCCGGCGACCCCCACCGTCAGCGCGACCCCGGCGACGCCACCCGCCGCGCCAGACCCCTTGTCCCCCTGATGTCACAGAACGAGCTTGACGCGCTGAATGTGGAGAGCAAGGACATCAATACCTTGCTCGGCGTCTCCGCAATGAAGGCGCGGCTGCTGTACCAGGCCGTGGGGTATCTTGCACAGATCAGCAGCCGGCAAAGGGCTTGCTGACACGGTCAAGTTACAGCTCGACGAACTGCACACTCACCTCAAGGCGGCGGACGAAAAAATCGATAAACTCACCTGCCAGGTGCGGGAGCTGCGCGAAGAGGTGTTGGGCCTGATCGAGAAAGAATGTCGCGAACCCTGCGGCAAGCTGGCGGCGGAGATAGAGCTGCTTGCCGCGCGGCTAGAGATGTGTGAGGCAGCATTGCCCAGAGCAAAAAAATAGCATGAGCTTAGCTACGCGTCCGAACTTTTGAGCTGAGGAGCCGATCGATGACCACCCAGCATACGGAAACGATCCAGCGACTCTGGGAACGCTTCAGCCGCGACCAGCTCGCCGGGATTGCGCCCGAGGAGCGCCGCGCCTACGAACAGCAGTTCGAGGATCGTTTCGCCGAGCTGCTGCAGAAGGGCGCCGACGCGCCGTCCGGCGGCGACGGCTTCCTCGACCTCATCGGCTTCGGCGGCAAGGGCCCGGTCGCCTTCGAGGAGATGGGATACCCCTTCATTCAGCCGGATTTCGACGACAGCGTGGTGCCGAGCCAGCTGCACGCCGCGGCCGAACTCTACTTTATATACCAGTACGAACGGGCGAAGGTGTTCCAGGTGGCGGACGTGCTCGTGCGCCTGTTCCATCACGGCCGCATGCGCATCCAGCGCGGTCCGGGTGCGCGCGGACTGTATCTTCTGGAGAAGTGGCAGCCGCTGCGCTACCCGCTGCGCCATCGCGAGACGGCCTATCGCCGCGCGTTCAATTATGGGATGAATCCGCCGCCGGCGGGGGCGGTCGTCAACCGCAACTTCCACCGCCAAATGGTCGGCTTCATGGTGTCGGTGGCGCAGTATTTCCGCGATCTGCTGATCGGCGAAGTCATCCGCGGCGGGCAGCTCATCGAGCAGCGCCCGTTCGGCAGCGTCGCCACGATCCAGCGGCTCGGGCTGGACCTGCGCTATGCGCTCGACCGCGCCACCTATGGCAATATCTACGCCCTCGCGATGGAGACCGGGCACTATCTCAAGCAGGTCCTCAACCTGCTCAACGCGCCCGACATCAAGAAGGCGTTCGACGCCAACACGCGGTGGAATGTCGTGGAGATCGTCTCGCAGCGCTATCTCGGCGGCATGGCGGAGATCTCCCAGCGTGCCAAGATGGCCGAGAGCGGCCGGCGCATCCTGCAGTTCGTCGCCGACCATGACTTCAAGACCAGCATCGACCCGCTGCTGTTCCAGTCGGAGATGCGGCCCATGGGTCCGCACGCGGAAGCCTGGATTGCCGCCTATCGCATGACCCGAGAGGGCCGCGGCTTCGTCGGCGTGACGCCCGCATTGAAGGACGTGCTCGGGGCCCGGAGCAGACGCGAAGCCGAGCCGGCGCTGGCGGATCTCTAACGCGGAGAGCTGAAATGGGCCGGGAGCTTTGGCCCGACCTGTCGGTGCAGATCAGCCGCCGGCGCTGGCGCTGCGTGCCTGATCCGCTTCTGTGCCTCTCGAATGAGGGGGCGGCCTTCGTACGCGGATTGGTGTCGCATGCCGAGGTCTGGCTAGGGCCGGAATTTCTCAACATCCTCGACGGCTGGACGCTGTACGACCAGAATCCCGGCCTGCTCACACAATCCCTGGGCGGCCGCCATGCACCGGACGAGATTCGCCACGCGTTGCGCATCTGGCTAAGGCTGCGCGACGAGGCTGGGCATGGCGGCGGACGGCTGTGCTGGGTTCGTGATGCGCTGCGGGAAAGTTGTCTGCCGGCCGGAATGGAGGAGTCGGTGGTGCCGCGCTGGGAGGCGATGGCGGAGGCCCTGGATGAATGCTTGTCGAGCGCGAGCGAGGCCGCCGACGGCCCGGTGGCCGCCGCCATGCGCGACGCCGCGGCGCTGGGCGCCGTGCTGCCTGGCGCGGTGCTCCTCAGCCTGCGCGAGCCGGCCGCGCCCGATCTGCCGCCGCTTTGCCGCCATCTGCAGGCTTGGCGCCTGCCGTGCCGGCGCCTCGAAATCGGCGACGACCTCGTCGCGCTGGAACGCGGTCTGCTGCTGCACCTGCTGGTCGAGGCTGGGCTTGCTGGATTCCTGTGGGGCGGGCTGGGGCTGGCTGTGGTGCATCTTGTCGTCCCCGGCCACTTCCGGCTCCCGCTCGGCCACGGCATTGCGGGTGCCGGCGAGGAGCTGGACTTCCTGGCCGAGGCGGAGCCCCGCCTAGTCAAAGGCGCATGGGAAGACGCGCGGGCCTTCTGGTACGACCTGGCAGCGGAGGACCCCTATGCTGGACGATAACCGTGCGCGGTTGCGGCTCAATTCGGACGAGTTGGTGATACAGGCGGTGATGGGGCAGATCGCCCATCCGGTGGGTCGTGCCAATCCCTATCGCATCGGCCAGGACGGCGTGCCGCGCGTGCTGCCGGGCACTGGCGGCATCACGATCAACCGCCGCATCGGCGACCCCTGCGTCGGCCTCGCCGCCGATCATGTCGAGCCTGGCGTTGCGCTGCACAACAACGGGCGCGAAATCATCGGCGCCCGCGACGGCCCCAACCTGGCCCTGTTGACCAGCGCATGCGTCGGCAATCGGGCCCGCGTGGCGACCGGGCCCGCGGCTGGCGCGATCGGCATGGTCACCGGCAAGCACGGCGGCGTCAATCACGTGCTGGTCGATTTCGACGCCAAGACGCTGCTCCGCCTGAACATTGGCGACCGCGTGCAAATCTATGCCTGCGGGCTGGGCCTACAGCTGCCGGACTTCCCGCTGGTCACCGTGACGAACTGCGCGCCCGGCCTGCTGCGGCGCTGGGCGCCGCGCCCGGGCGGCGGCACGCTGGAAGTGCCCGTGACCCACACACTGCCCGCCGCCATCATCGGTTCCGGCCTCGGCAAAAACACCGTCTGGCGCGGGGACTTCGACATCCAGTTGTTCGACACGCCAACGCGTCACCGCCACTGCCTGGAAACGCTGCGCTTCGGCGATCTCGTCGCTGTGTTAGACAGCGATACGCGCTTCGGGGCCGCCTGGCGCAGCGGTCGCGTGACGATCGGCGTCGTCGTCCACAGCGACAGCACCGTCAGCGCCCACGGCCCCGGCGTGACGGTGCTGCTCACCGGACCTGCGTCGTGCCTGCGGCCGGTCCGCGACAGCGGCGCGAACATCGCATTCCTCTATCAGCGCCGCGATTTCATTCCGCCGCACGCTCGTACGCCGCTCGCCGCTCGCAGCCAGCGGGCATTGCCATCACGCCTTCGGACCGGGACGATTGCCAGCTTGAGCGAAAGATTAAGATAAAATGGGCGGGAGATCGTTAAGGCGTTACGTGTTTGCCCGCCCCTGTTGGAACCCCTCAGGCGCCGCCGCGCGCGGTTGTCAACCCCTAAACAGAGGATGCGGAGGAAGTGGTATAGTGACAATCGTCCGTCAAGGATACACTGCTTTGAACAATCAACATATGCGAAGATAACAGTTGATAATTGTCGCTCTCGTAAAAAAAGGCGGAGCTCGACAAAAATGCCGGAGCGGCCCAATACCACCGCTAAGCTAGCTAGTCGGAACAAAGGCGATGCGCAAGGCGACGGCGAAGTCGGACGCATTGTATTAGGGGAGCGCGTTTTTATCGTCGCTCTGGCGTCAGGATTGCCGTATCAATCCATGCACGAGGAAATATCTCGTTTTGAAGTCGTTGGTCTAAATCTTATTGTTTTTGAAGCGAGGGACCAGCGCCGCCTGAATGCGATCGAGGCCGCGGACGATCTCACAGCCCGGCTCACGGGCCGCGAGCTGGAGGTCGCGGTGCTGGTTTCGCAGGGATACGCCACCAAAAACATCGCCTACAGGCTGCAAATCAGCGAGTGGACGGTTGCGACGTATCTCCGTCGAATTTTCGCTAAGCTGGACGTGGATAACCGTGCGGCGATGGTCTATCGTTGCGCCCCGTTGATCGACCGCATCGCTGACGTCGGCTCTTTAGGGGGACAGGTCGGGTTCTCGTCATCTCCATGCATACAGAAAGTGGCGCGATAATCCGGTAGAATTTGAACCTGGTTCAGTAGAATTTCGGGGCCGCTGCGATGGCGTCTTCGTCTTAACGCCGACGCCCAAATCGGCATTTGTCTGATTCGACATGACGATCAGGTTTTGAAAGGTTTGCCATTTCTTCTCCTGTTCCGCTTTGCTCGGACTTTGAAGCGGCTTTGTAGCGCAAGCTAGCGAGGAGATCGCGCGATGCTCGCGCTCGGATGCGGCGAGGATCGGCGGCGGCGGGCTGCGGCACATTTGGCAATCGTGCCCGGCTCAGCCCAACGATCCGCGCCGCCTCGCGCCGGCTCTTCCCGCGACGAATACAAACCGTCGAACCGCTTCGTACGTCTCCACTGCAAACACCCCCGGCCGCCCTCCAAATCAATGTTCGGAAAAGGTCAGCCTCAAAAGTGGCCGGGTTTTGCTCCGCCACGCAGCCGCAAAATGCCGCCGCTCCGTGGCCTGCTTTTGCTACGCCGTGTACACGCCGTCCCGGCAAAGTTCAACCGCGGCGGCGGCCGCATCGAACAGCCGTCCGCACGAACTGGACCGGGGAGAGTTGATCCCTTTGCGCATCATCGCGCCGAGCGCGCCGAGCGGCTTGGTGTCGAGGAATCGCACAAGCTCGAGCCCCGCATGACTTTTGAGCAGCGCCTCCTCCTGAGTATCTACGGCACAATACCGGCGGATGACGTGTAGGTCTCGCGCCATCGGCGCGAAGGGTTTTCCGTAGCGCCGTCTGCGGCCTCGAAGCCTGGCAACCGCATCCTCGCGGGAATGGTGATCGGATCGCCGGTCTGGGGGTCGGCGCCATAGGCCGCCCAGTAGCCGTCCCCGCCGAAAAAAAAAAGCCCGGTGTCAATGGCAGTTTGTGGCAGATGGCGGCGTGAAAGTGGGCCAATTGGGTTAGGAGGAAAGGGCTGTGAAGCCCCGGTATATTTTAGTGCTTTGGTGCCGATTTATATTTCGGTTGCGGGGTCTGCTTCGCTTGGCGTCTTCGGGTTTTGGCTTTGCCCCTGAGCTGATCGCCGCTCCGCCTTCTTGCTGGTGGCGAGCCGGCAGCTATCACCTTTCATCTCCAGGATGTGGACATGATGGGTGAACCTGTCGAGTAACGCACCGGCGAGCCGTTCCGAGCTGAATATGCAAGTCCATTCATCGAACGGAAGTTACTTGTGACCAGCGTGGCGCCGCCCGCGCCGGCGGCGGGTTGCCAGGAGTCTCGTGACGCCGGAAACCGGGGTGCCCGGCCAACCCCGGACCAAGGCAATATCATGCGGCGGCGATTCCGTTCCAAATGGGATCGGAGAGCCGCGCCAGCCGCGCGCGTTTGCGATCGAGCAACGCCCTGAATGCGGGGGATAGAAGAAAGTTGAGCTCGCGTTCGCGGCTAAGCGTGACCGGATCGGCCGCCACGAGTTCTGCGTCGCAATAGCCCGGATGACACATGATAAGGTGGCGTCTTCCCGGCGCACGCAGATAGTGGGCGAAACCGGCGGCGTAATCATGGACTGGGTCGAAGGCCGAAAAGCCAGCGAACCCATCGTTGGTGATGAAACCCCGCCACGCGGCCTCCGTTGCAAAGCCTCTCCCGAGCCAGGCGATCCCCAGCGCTTTGGTCAACTCCGCGCCGCGCCGCGCAATGCGCCACGGACGGTCGGAGCTATCGCGGAGCCAGACCTTGCCCAAAAATCCTTTTTCCTCGAGGCACGCAAAAAGCGCCGCGCGTATTTGCGGCAACACCTGGACATGCTGATGCCCATCCACAAAGGCGGGAGCAGCGTCGAAATGCGCGCAAAAACCGTCGAGCTGGCGCGAGAATTCCTGGCGGATCTCGGCTTGCGGCAACTCGTTTCTCCGCGCGGCCTTAAGCACGTGACTTATCTCAGGCAAACGCCCTGTGGCCGCGAAAGCCGGCATATCTCCAAGCGGGCTGCCAAGCGTGAGATTGAGGTGGAGCCCGATGTCAGCCTTGGCCTTGAATTGGCGCAATTCTTGCGCGCCCTTTGGCCAGAATGGCCGCGTTGTCATCACGCTTGCCGCGCTCAACCGGCCGGCGCCAAGCGCTTCCAGAATGCCTCGGCTGACGCCCGGCGACAGCGCGTAATCATCGGCGCAGAGGCAAAACGAAAAATACGCTCCGGCCGTGCCCACAGTGATCAACCCTCGCGTTGCGGCAAGATGTCCGGACGCTCCCGTGAGGGATAGTCCGGCTTCAGGCAAATATAAAAGCAATCTTGCCCAACGCCATGCAAAGGCCTAAGCGGGGATTTCATTAACCCCGGCATGACCGCGGTTGCAATTCATGAGGCCTCCAAAAATGACAAGATCCGGCACGGCGCCGGCGGGCGCGAACGGCGCGGAGATTTCCGTGATCACGCCGGTCTATAATGAATTGAACAACATAGAGGCTCTGCTGGCGCGGCTAGTGCCGGTGCTGGAGCGTTGCGCGGCCTCGTTCGAAATCATTTTTGTCGACGACGGCTCTACCGACGATACGCTCGCATGTCTGCGCGCCACCCATCATGGCGACCCTCGCATCCGCGCGCTTTCGCTCAGCCGGAATTTTGGCAAGGAAGTAGCTATTGCGGCGGGCCTCGACCATGCGGCGGGGGCCGCGATCGTCATCATGGACGCCGATTTGCAACATCCCCCGGAGCTGATCGAGACCTTTATCGCGCGCTGGCGCGAGGGCTACAAAAATGTCTTCGCCCAGCGTGTCGATCAAAGCATCTATAGTCCTTTGCGGCGGATTTTAACACATCGATTTTATAAGCTCTTCGGCTCTGTCGGAGACACCCGCCTCCCCGAAGGTGCTGGCGATTTTCGACTCCTCGATGCGCGGGCCGCCGCGGCGCTTCGCACATTGCGCGAGCACGCCCGGTTTTCCAAAGGACTTTATGCCTGGATCGGGTTCAAGTCGATTGGCGTTCCTTTCGACGCCGAGGCGCGCGCCCATGGCAGGTCCAAATTTAGCTATCGCAAATTGGCCCATTTGGCGGTCGACGGACTTATGTCGTTTTCGACAATGCCTCTCAAGGTGTGGAGCTATATCGGCTCGGCCACATCGCTCCTGGCGCTGACATTAGCGACTTTCTATTTGAGTCGCACGCTCATTTTCGGCGTGGATGTTCCAGGCTATGCCTCGTTGATTGTGTCGATTACGTTTTTTGCCGGCATTCAATTGCTTTCGCTTGGCATCATCGGCGCATACATTGGCCGCATCTTCGCCGAAGTAAAACGGCGGCCGCTCTATCTGATCGACGAGCGCGTGGGCATTGGCGCGCGCGCCGAGGAGGATACCATGGCCGAGCCGCGGCCGGAGTAAATCGAAAACATTCATGTACAAAAGCCTTATTTCCGTCGGCGGCTTGACCTTGCTCTCGCGCGGGGCCGGCTTTTCTGCGCGATGTTCTGCTTGGCGCGACCCTCGGCGCGGGTCAGCTTGCCGACGCTTTCGTCGTGGCCCAGCGCCTGCCCAATCATTTTCGCACTATTTTCGGCGAGGGCGCTTTCAATTCCGCCTATGTCCCAGGGTACGCGCGGGTGCTTCAATCCGAAGGTCTTGCCCGCGCGCGGCTGTTTTCCGGCCAGATTTTTCTCGGCCTTCTCGCGTCCCAAATCCTGTTGGTCGCACTCGCGTTCGCCTTCACCCCCTATCTCATCGACGTTCTGGCGCCGGGTTTCCGCGCGGATCCGCAAAAATTCGCGCTCACTGTCACGCTGACGCGGATCACCTTTCCCTATCTTTTGTTTGTCACGCTTGTCACGCTGCAATCTGGCACCTTGAACGCGCATGGCCGCTTCGCCGCCGCGGCCTTCGCCCCGGTCGTGATGAATTTGTCGATGATTGTTTTCCTTGGCGTGGCTTTTCTATTTCCCAATCCCGGCTTGGCGGCGAGTTGGGGGCTTACCGTGTCGGGCGTGCTGCAACTTGCGCTCACCTCGGCAGCCGCCCATCGCGCCAGAATTTTCGAGCGCTTCGCGCGCCCGGTGATGACGAAACACGTCAAGCGCTTCCTTGTGACCTTGGGTCCGGCGGTGATCGGTTCGGCCGGCAACAGATCGCGCTATTCGCCGACACCATCATCGGCTCGATGCTGCCGACCGGCGGTGTGTCGTCGATCTACTACGCCGACCGCATCTATCAATTGCCGCTTGGCGTCATTGGCATAGCGGCGGGCACCGTGCTGCTGCCGGAGATGAGCCGCTCTTCGCGGCGCGGCAACGGGGGCGCGGCGCTGCATGCGCAAAATCGAACCATGGCGCTGTCGCTGGCGTTGACGGCGCCTTTTTGCATCGCCTTCCTCATGATCCCCGGCGCCATCATGCGCGGGGTATTTCTGCGCGGCGCCTTTACCGCGCAGGCGGCCAAGCGCTTCCGCTGCGGTGCTCACGGCCTATGGTTTTGGGCTTGTCGCGATCGTCTTGTTGCGTTCCGCGGTGGCGAGCTTCCAAGCAAAGGGCGATACGAGAACGCCGATGTGATCGCGCTCGCTGCCGTCGGCGATCAATGTCGGTTTGAAAATCGTGCTGTTCAAGCCTTTTGGCGCGCCAGGGCTTGCCGCCGCGACGGCGGGCGGCGCATGGATCAATTTCTTGCTTTTGTGCTTTTTGGCGATCCGGCGCGGCGCCATGAAGGTTGATCTCTTTTTGTGGAAGACGGCCACCACGGTCACCACGGCTTCCTTCATTCTGGCGGTTTTCGCGCTCGTTGCCGCCGCGCCTGCTCACCGCATGACGGCGGACCTCGGCCGTTTCGCCAATGTGTCTGAACTTTTGGTACTCGGACTTACCGGCGCGTTTCTCTATACGCTCGTTTTGACCGGAGGCTTGCGGATCGCCAATGTGAAGCTCGCGATGCACCGGTCACAGGGCCAACGCATTTAAAACCCGCGCCCAGCTTCGGGTTCCCTTGTGAAACGAGGAAAGCTCGTATTTCTCGTTCGGCGAGTGAATGCGATCGTCCTCGAGGCCAAACCCAATCATCAATGTGTCCATTCGCAGATCGCGCTTGAAGGCGCCGACGACCGGGATCGAGCCGCCGCACCCGGCCAGCACCGGCTCCTTGCCCCATTCGGCCTGCAATGCCCTGCCCGCCCGCGACAATGCCTCCGAACTGAACGGCAGCTGCACCGCACCAGACGCGCCATGCGAGGCAAATTCGGCGCGGCAATCGGCGGGCAGCCGCTCCTTGACGAAAGCCCGGAAGGTTTCCGCGATTTTGACCGGGTCTTGCGATCCAACGAGCCGGAACGAGAATTTGGCGCTCGCTTGCGCCGGCAAGCACGGTTTTCGACCCTTTGCCGGTATAGCCTCCGACGATGCCGTTGAGGTCGCAGGTTGGCCGCGACCAAACCATTTCGAGAATATCCCGGCCTTGTTCGCCGGCCGGAATTGAAAGGCCGACACCACCCAAAAAATCGCTCCCGCGAAAATGCAATTCGCGCCAGTGCCCGGCGACATCCTCCGGCAGCTCCGCTACACCATTATAGAAACCCGGAAGCGTGACACGCCCCTTCTCATCATGCAAATCGGCAACAATGCGGGCGAGCACATGGATCGGATTGATCGCGGCGCCGCCGAACACGCCCGAATGCAAATCGCGGTTCGCGGCATGGATCACGACCTCCTCAAGCACGAGGCCGCGCAGCATGATGGTGATCGCGGGTGTCTCGCGGTCCCACAATCCAGTGTCGCAGACAAGTGCCATGTCGGCTTTGAGCTCGGTCTTGGCTTCAGCAAGAAAAGCCGGAAGCGACGGCGAGCCGGTCTCCTCCTCGCCTTCGATGAGGAAGGTGATGTGGCAGGGCAAGCCGCCGGTTTCCGTGAAGGCGCGGCAGGCTTCGACGAAAGTCATGAGCTGACCCTTGTCGTCGGAAACGCCGCGCGCAACAATCCGCTTGCCGGTTGCAGCCTCGACGATACGCGGCTCGAAAGGCGGGTTCTCCCACAAATCGAGCGGGTCTGCCGGCTGGCACATCGTAATGGCCGTAAAACAGCACATGCGGCACGTCGGGACGCGCGGCCTTGGCTTGTCCGACAACAATCGGGTGGCCTGCCGTCTTGCGTACGGACGCCTCGAAGCCAAGGCTCTTCAGCTCGCCGGCGAGCCATTCGGCGGCTTTTGCGCAATCGCGCGCATAGGCGGGATCGGTCGAAACCGAGGGGATTTCAATCAGCTTGAAGAGCCTCGCAAGAGCCGAATCGAGGTTTCCATCGATCTTCGCCAAAACCGTGTCGAGCGCGGCCATTTGATCTCCTCGCAAATTCTGCCGGTCATGCAAGCGATGCGGCAATTCCTCAGGGCCTCAAGCCGTTTGGCGGACGGCTGGATTGTATCAGCTATTGAGGGTTTATGTTGTCTCAATCTCCGATCAAGCCAATAATTGCAAGTTCCCGCGCGGAAAAGCCGCCGTCCGCCTGATGAAACTTCCGCTTTACGAAATTGCGCGCGGCCCTATTCTTTGCGGGATTGTTAAGAAGACGAGGCATGAGTTTCGGCGTGGAAAGTGCTTCGGGCCTAAACGCGGCCTTGCGAAAAATCCTTGATCGCCTCGAAGCGATTTCCGGCGCCAGGCACGTCATCGCCGATGCGCCCGGCATGGAAGCATTTTTGCGCGAGCCGCGCGATCGCTTTCATGGCAAGGCGCTATGCGTCGTGCAACCCGGCTCGACGCGAGAAGTCGCGGAAGTGCTCAAACTTTGCCGTGAAACCTCTACCCCGGTGGTCCCGCAAGGCGGGAATACCGGACTCGCGGGCGGCCAGATTCCGCTCGGCCCCGGCAATCAAATTGTGCTTTCGCTTGGCCGCATGACGGCGTTGCGCGAGATCGATCTTAGCTCGAACACGATGACCGTGGAAGCCGGCATGATCCTTTCCCGCGTGCAGGAAGAAGCCGCGAGGGCGGGACGGTTATTTCCGTTGTCGCTGGCGGCGGAAGGCTCATGCACCATCGGCGGCAATCTCGCGACAAATGCGGGCGGCACGAATGTGATCGCCTATGGCAACGCGCGGGATCTCGTGCTTGGACTCGAAGCCGTGCTCGCCGACGGGCGGATTTTCTCGGATTTGTCGAAGCTGAGAAAGAACAACATGGGCTACGATCTAAAAAATCTTTTCATCGGCTCGGAAGGCACGCTTGGGATCATCACCGCGGCGGTCCTAAAACTCTATCCAAAGCCCCGCGCGCTCGAGACCGCGTTCATCGGCCTTGCCTCGCCCCGCGCGGCGCTCGCCCTACTCGATCTCGCGCGCGACATGGCGGGCGGCGAAATCACGAGCTTCGAACTTATTCCGCGCATCGGACTGGATTTTGTCCTCGCGCATTTTGGGGCTGTGCGCGAAGTTCTGTCTGGCAGGCACCCGTGGTATGTGCTGCTCGAATTGAGTTCACAAAACCCCGAAGGGCTTGCCGCGCGATTGCTCGCGCTTCTCGAAGCAGCGAACGAAAAGCACGTCGTCGAGGACGCGTCGCTCGCCGCCTCGCTCGATCAGCGCGAAAATTTCTGGAAGCTGCGCGAGCTTTTGCCCGACGCGCAGCGCCATGAAGGCGGCTCGATCAAACATGACATCAGCATTCCCATCGCGGATATCCCGGCTTTTCTGGACGAAGCCACACGTGCTGTTATGGCAGCGATCCCGGGCGCGCGGCTCGTCGCCTTCGGCCACCTCGGCGACGGCAATATTCACTGCAATGTCTCGCAGCCTATCGGCGCAAGCAAAGAGGCTTTCTTGGCCCGCTGGGACGAGATCAACGCTATCGTCCACGGATTGGTTGTCGCCCGCAAAGGTTCAATTTCGGCCGAGCATGGGATCGGCCAGTTGAAGCGCGATCTCTTGCCGAAGGTGAAAGACAAGGTGGCGATGGAGGTCATGCGCGCGATCAAGCAAACCCTCGATCCAAATAATATTTTAAACCCCGGCAAGGTGCTATGATCGACTTGTGCAGCCAGAGCGGGGCCGCGTCACATAAGCGTTTGTCAACAGCGGTGTGGCTCATGAACAGTTGCCGGTGTCTCGCGGTTCTCGCGCTTCTTTTGCCGTCAATTGCGGAAGCCGCGAGCGTCATCAAGCCGATCGTCGCCTGTAAGGACGAGGCGGATTTCGAGAAAGGTTCTCGATTTTCTCGGCAAGAACGACAAAGCGGGACTGGACAAATTCAGTGCGCCAAAACTCGCTAAGGGCGATTGCCTATCCATTTCGAAAGGCATGGCCGTGACAATTGACACCAAGGACGCCAAGCTTTTCTGCGTGCGTCCCACGGGGGGGCTTGATTGTTACTGGACGGCCGATGCCGACATCAATCAGAATGCGTCCGAGCCGGAGGCACGGCCGGCCACACATTCGGGCGGACATAGACACGGCGGCGCCAATTTACCGCCACCCTAACAGGAGCATCGGCAACAATGCCGCTCACCCGCGTTTCCCTATTGAAAGGCAAGCCGCCGGAATATCGCAAGGCTATTCTGGACGGTCTTTATCAGGCGATGCGCGAGGTCTTCGGCGTGCCGGAAGACGACCGCTTCATGCTCATCGAAGAATACGACAAAAGCAATTTTCTCTATGACGAAAATTATCTGGGGATCGCGCGCGACGACGATCTCGTAATCGTTCAAATCACCGTCAACAACACGCGCGGCCCCGAAAAGAAGAAAGCACTCTACGCGCGCATCGCGGAGCTTCTGGCCAAGAACCCCGGCATCAGGCCGGAAAACATTCTTGTGAATTTCTTGGAAGTCCCAAAGGAGAATTGGTCGTTTGGCAACGGCATCGCGCAATATGCGTGAGCGTTGAGGCGACGATATTTTTCCTGCTGAGTTTGGGCTCCTCGGCGACGTGTTGGCGTAAGCCCTGACGGAACGGGATGAGCGCGACCATGAGGTTCGCCAAATCAGGGGTGACTTCCGAATTTGCCTTGAGATCGGTCAGAGTTCAGGGTGGCGGAATTCTTCGGCCGCCTTCGATCATCGCCTCCGCCCAGACTTCAAAAGCCTCGGCGGCGTTCAACATGGCCTCATCGAGCGTGTCGCCCGCCGAGTTGCAGCCCGGTAAGTCCGGAAACTAGACGCCGAGCGAATATGAACCTACCTACGGACGGAGTAATATAGCAAAGGTACTTCAAGTGGCGCACTTGACAGCCAAATGGACCAACACCTAAACGAGTGGGAACCTGGGCCCATCGCCGCATGACCCTCAAGCCAAAGCTAAATGTCTTTCTCTGCGCGCCGCGCGGTTTCTGCGCCGGAGTCGTGCGCGCCATTGATGCGGTGGAGGAAGCCCTCCGGATCCATGGCGCGCCAGTCTATGTCCGGCACGAGATCGTGCATAACAAATATGTCGTCGAAGGGCTGAAGGCCAAGGGTGCGATATTCGTCGAGGAGCTCGACGAGGTGCCAGATACGGAACAGCCGGTGATTTTTTCCGCGCATGGTGTGCCGAAGGTGATTTTGGAAGACGCCGGAACGCGCAAAATCTTCGCGATCGACGCCACCTGCCCGCTGGTGACCAAGGTCCATCGCGAGGCCGAACTGCATCATCGCCATGGCCGCCAAGTCCTCCTCGTTGGCCATGCCGGACATCCCGAGGTCGTCGGCACCTTGGGGCAATTGCCAAGCGATTCCATCGTTTTGGTTCAGACGCCGGACGACGTCGAAACTCTACGGCCGAGGGACGTGAATAATCTCGCCTATGTTACCCAGACGACGCTCTCGATCGACGACACGCGCGCGATGGTCGCAGCCCTGACCCGGCGGTTTCCCAATATCGTTGGACCGCATCGCGAGGATATTTGCTACGCGACGACCAACCGGCAGGAGGCCGTGAAGCGGGTGGCGCCGGCTCGTCGATGCCTTGCTCGTCGTCGGCTCTTCCAATTCGTCGAATTCGCAGCGATTGAAGGAAGTCGCCGAACGCGCGGGATGCAAGCTCGCCCGTCTCGTCTTGCGCGCCGAGGACGTCGAATGGGATTTGTTCAACAATATTTCCTCGCTCGGAATTACGGCCGGCGCCTCGGCGCCGGAAATTCTCGTCGAGGAAATTATGGACGCTTTTGCAATGCGCTTTGAAATGCACGTCGAGACGGTATCGACGGCGGACGAAAGCGTATTTTTCCCGCTCCCGCGCGAATTGCGCCAGGCGATGGCAAATGAGAGTTAGCGCGGCGCTTTCGTTGCGATAGCGAAGGCGCCTTGCTCCAACGTCACGACCCTTTTGACACAAGTTTCAGCGATCCTCATTGCGGGGCCGACAGCGAGTGGCAAGTCGGCCATGGCGTTTCGTCTCGCCCGTGCCCTCGGCGGCGTGGTGATCAACGCCGATTCGATGCAGGTCTACCGCGACCTGCGCGTGCTGACGGCGCGCCCCAATCGCGAAGATGAGGCCAAAGCGCCACACCGGTTGTTTGGCCACGTCGATGGCGCGGTCAATTATTCGGCCGGGCTTTGGCTGGCCAATGCGTCCGTCGCGCTCCACGAGGCAAGGCGCGAGGGGCGCTTGCCTATTTTCGTTGGCGGCACAGGGCTTTACTTCAAGGCCCTGACGCAAGGGATGTCCGCGATCCCGCCGGTGCCGGAAGAGGTGCGCGCGACGGTGCGTTCCCGCTCGGCGGGCGTTCCCGCCGCTGACCTCCATGCCAGCCTCATGCGCCGCGATCCGGCAACCGCGGTGCGATTGCGGCCGACCGATCCGCAACGCATATTGCGCGCGTTCGAAGTCTTTGAGGCGACCGGGAAAAGTCTCGTATCCTTCCATGCTACACGCGCGCCGCCGCTCCTCAATGCCAAAGATGTTTTTGCGGTCTTCCTCGCAACCGAAAGAGAAGAGCTGAAAGCGCGGATTAATGCGCGTTTCGAGGTCATGCTCCAAGCCGGCGCGTTGCAAGAGGCAGCACGGCTGCGCGAGCGTCATCTCGACCGCGCGCTGCCGGTCATGCGCGCGCACGGCGTGCCGCATCTCATCGCGCATCTTAACGGCGAATTGTCGCTTACTGAGGCGGCAAGCGGGGCCAAGCTCGACACCTGCCGCTACGCCAAACGGCAATTGACGTTCGCGCGGCATCAACTCGCTTCGTTTCGATGGCTTACCGCGCAAGAGGCGGAGACAAGCGCCTTGGCGAAATGCTCCGGCCTCAATGCCGCCAGAAAATAATCTGACAGACGGTAAGCACAATTTCGGCCGTGATCAAGATTATCACCGTCCATTCGAGCCTTGTCGCCCGGTTGGCGTCGATCATATCGGTGAGCGTGCGCGCGGTTTCGACGATCGTATCGAGCTTGCGCTTTAGGGTTCCCGCGCGCTCCTTGAGTTCGTATTCATCCTCGAGGCGGGCATAGAGCCGCTCCAAATCGGGCCGGTCCCACAACACGTCGGGCTTTTCTTCGACGGCGACACGGCCCGACACGCGATGTTGGACAAGGAGCGTCTGACCGATCAATCTCAGCATCGAGCGGCGCTTCCAGGGCGGCCGGCCGTTGCGCGCAAGTTCTGTCGCGAAGGGCTCTATAATATCGAAGACGGCATTGACTTCGCGTTCGTCGCGGCCGAGCGAGACGCTTTTGGCGAGCGCGTCGGCGACAACGAGAAGTCGCTGCGCCGAAAGATCCTTCATGGCGATCGCACCGCCTGGCGGAACCTTGTCGTCAAGGTCCGGCGAGATTTCGAGAATGGCGGATTCGTCGTCGATATGTTCATGCGGTCCCGAGACACGCAATTTGACTTGTTTGAGCACACCGTCTTCTTCGAGCGGTGACAGCCCAACCATGACCGCGACGCCGAAACGATAAAGCGCGACGAAGCCATGCGCACCGGCATGAAAGGCGAGCGGCGTCGAAGAGATCATGTCAGACCGTTCGAGCCCAGCCGCCTCGATGCGGTCGCCGAGAAGCAGCGCGCGGGCGGTGACGCGAGTGACGCCCGGGGAAGCGGGAAACTCAGGAAAAATAGTGGTCATGGCCCATGACTACAGGGCGGGGTGGACGTTTGGAAGCCTATTGCGGCGGGCGCTGGGGCGAGCCTGGCAAGCTAGCGCGCGTTCCCGTCAAACGGAATCATTTGATCGATAAGAACGCCGCACAAAATCAAACAGTTGAAGCATGTCCCAATCTCAAAAGCCGGGCAACTTATCCGGTACGCGCACTCAATGCAGCCAAAATTCACCGTCGAGCGTTCTAATCTCGGCTGGCTTGATGAGCTTCGAATGTCCCACCACCACGCTATGCAGCGGCCCGTCCAGCTTTTCCCGCCAGAATCCCAAAAATTTGATCAGGACCGGAAACTCCGGCGCGAGGTCGTAGTCTTGCCAGATATAGGTCTGCAACAGACGTGGATGATCCGGCAAATGATAGAGAATACGCGCGGTGGCAAGCCCATATCCCGCCAGCTGCTTGATAAAATCGGGTGACGCCTTATTTGTCTCGATCCTTTTGGTTGCGGCCATGGCCTTAACCTCCGTGCCGGTATCTTAGCCAGAGCGGGTCCTAAAGCGTTGACGCGCTTGTGCGATTGTGACCTGCCCCAACTTATTGCTTCGCGCGATTCTTTTGCGGTGTCCATTCAATACGCGCTACATTAATACAGAGTTGCGCCAGGAGCTTACGCAAGCCCCGTGCCGGAAAAAAATTCCCCCAGTGTTGCCTCTTGGTCTCATGCAGGTCGAACGCCGTGAAGCATGCGCGGATTCTCCATTGTGTCGATGCCGGTCGCAATCGCGGGACCGCCCGCCGCCAGTTCAAAAATATGTTCCGGCGCCGCGGCGATGCGGTCTCGCGCGGGAATTCAGTCGTATTGGGAGCTAAAGCATGACTGGTATCACCATCGCTGGCGAGACCTTCAACGTTTTAATCGAGGGCAGCGAGAACAAAGAAAGCTTGATGCTCTCTAATCCGATGGCCACCAATCTTCACTTCTGGGACTCTCAAATTCCCGTTTTGGCGAAACATTTCCGGATCGTGCGCTACGATTCGCGCGGGCATGGCGCAAGCGTGGCCAATCAGGGGCCCTATTCAGTCGAGGGCCTTGGCCGCGACGCGCTCGCAATCATGAATGCGCTCGGCATCGAAAGAGCCCATTGGTTGGGCCTTTCGATGGGCAGCGTCGTCGGCATATGGCTCCTCGTCCATGCGCGCGAGCGCATTGACCGGGCCGTGCTTGCCAGCGCGGCGGCGCAAATACCGGGTCCCGATCTGTGGAACAACCGCATTCAATCGGCTAGGGATACCGGCATGCATGGCGTTGCCATGGCGGCCGCCGAGCGTTGGTTCACAAAGACTTTCCGCGACGCCAATCCGGAAAAAGTGGAAGCCGTGATGGAGATGGTCCGGGCGACACCTCTGCACGGCTATTTGGCCGCTTGCGCCGCCATCCGCGACATGGATCAGCGCGAAGCCATTCGAAGCATCACGAACACGGTTTTGGTGATCGCCGGACGGCACGATCTGTCGACACCGCCTGGTATGGGCGCCTTGGTCGCGAATTCCATCGAAGGCGCTAAATTCGTCACTCTGGAAGCCTCGCATTTGTCGAATATCGAGGATACAGAGAATTTTATTAAGGCGGCCGTCGATTTCCTAACCGCTGCTGAATCCACCGCGGTCAGGCCCCCTCCCCGCCCGAGGGCTCCGGCGAAAAAGGCGGCCGCGAAAAAGGCTCCGGCGAAAAAAGCGTCAAGGAAAAAGACGGCGGCGAAAAAAGCTTCTGCGAAGAAAGCACCAACGAAAAAAGCACCCCCCAAGCAACTCAAAACGAAAGCGCCAACGAAAAAGGCCGCAGCGAAAAAGCCAACCGCAAGGACGGTCCAAAAGAAGCGGCCCGGCACGAAAACGGGCGTGAAGAAAAAGACGTCAGGCAGGAAAAAAAGCTGAATAAATGTCCGTTCCGGCCCGCCTCACACTGTTCCGTATTGGCGGTGGGCATAGCTGAGGTTGCCGCCTTCCGGACCAATGTCCGACGCTTCGACGGCGCCAATCATAACAAAATGCGTGATGACACTCTTTGCCTCGACAAGACGGCAGTCGAACGCCGCGGCCGCGCGTCTAAATACCGGCGCGCCGGTTACGAGCTTGGTCCATTCGCCGGCGGCGAATCTTTCGTCGAGATAGTGTCCGGTACGGCCGGCGAAAATATCGGCAAGCGCCGCCTGCGGCGGGGCAAGGGTATTGATGCAAAATACGCCGTTCTCGATCATCCTCGCCGCCGAAGGCGAAGTTTTGTTGATGCAAAACAACATCATCGGGGGTTCGTCCGTGATCGAGGCGACGGAAGTCGCCGTAATTCCGGCAAGTCCCGCCCGCCCGTCGGTGGTGACAATATGAACAGCGGCCGCGACACGGCTCATCGCGTCGCGAAACCGCGCCGGATCGAGGCCGTGACCTGACACGGCACGAGTTTCCATGCGTCCGTTCTTGGGTTTGGCCATAGACTCACCAAGTTCCATCTTCCTCGTAACCATCTTTTCGCAGACCAGAGCGCGACCCGGCCAAATCGACTCATGTGATCGGTAATGACGCAGCTGAAAATCTAAAGAGTTGGAGCATGTCCCAATCGAAAGAGTTGAGCAACTTTTCCGGGACATGCCTAGCGCGGCGAGCCGTTTCCTAAATTGTAAACATAGTGTAATAAACAAAATGTGCCAATCGCGCTCCCCGTTAGCGGAACTGTTTTCACTTGCCGTCCGCGGCCGCGAAGAACGTTCCGTACCTGCGGCACGGGATCAACGCGGTCACGCCCGGCGCAATCCATGACCCTCATCGCGATTGGCCGCGAGGCCGGCCCTGGCGCAGATCCTGCACTCCGGTCGGCAAACTTTTCCGGAACATGCTCTGTGTTTGGCGGAAAGGCCCAGACGGCCGCATCAGCTATTTTGAGCTCGATAGGTAGTCTCGCAGCCATTGCGGCTCAGCGAGGTTGGCGAGGCCTGGAAATGTCTGCAACAGCCATGAGGAAGCACCCGTTATCGATCCGTTCAGGAAAACTATACCCGTTGCCACGAGAAGAACGCCAATAACGCGCTCGATCGCGCCGAAATAGGGACGGCAACGCTTGATAACGCGGAGAAAGCGTTCGATCGCCAGCGCCGCCAGCAAAAACGGCAGGCCGAGCCCGGCCGAATAGGCGGCCAGCAGCGCTACACCCTTGCCGACTGTCTCCTCCGACGCGGCGACCGCGAGAATCGCTGTGAGGATTGGACCAATGCAAGGGGTCCAGCCGAAGCCGAACGCCAGCCCCATGATGTAGGCGCCCCAAATTCCGGCCGGCTTTTGCACGGAGGCCCTGGCCTCGCGATATAAAAGGGCGAACCGGAAAACGCCCAAAAAATGCAAGCCCATCACGATGATCGCGACCCCTGCGAGGAGCGAAAGCGTTGAAAAATATTCGTGCAGCACCTGACCGAAGGCCGAGGCTGTCGCGCCGAGGCCAACGAAAACAGTGGAAAAACCAAAGATGAAAAGCACCGCCGCGAAGAGAATGCCGCGCCGCGCGCGGGCTTCGCGGCGGGTGGCGACCTCCTCGATCGTCGTTCCGGCAATAAACGTAAGATAGGGTGGAACCAGCGGCAGCACACAGGGGCTTAGGAATGATAGTAGACCTGCAAGCGCGGCGGCGGGAAGCGTGACATCATGCGTCATCCGCCCTTCTAGCTTGTTCTGGGATAAGGGAAAAGCGCCAAGGTTTCTCGGAAGCACGGGCACTTCGGCGGGTTTCGTAAAATTAACGTGAGATTTTATAGTTTGTGAGGATAAAATTTCCGATTCGGTTCAGGAGAAATTCATGGCGGAGATAAATAATCTTGCTTCGATGCCCATCGACGCCGCACGGCTTTTGGCACCCAATGATGCCCTGGTCCGCGCCAGCGCAAGTGCGGCCGCGCAACGGCTGGGCGCGCTCCTTCGATGACGGTTATCCTGGTCTCTCTGTGCAATATCCTGTTCAATTTCGCGATCGGGCTTCTCGTCGCGAAATTCCTTGGGCCCGAGGAATACGGCCGGTTTGCCCTCGCCTACGCGACCGCGATCTTCGTGCAGACCGGCTTTTTTGATTGGATCCGGTTTGGCGCCACGCGGTTTTATTCCGAACGGACACGTGACGAGGAGCCAGCGCTGCGGGCGACGCTCGATTTTGGCTTTGCGATTATCGCCGTCGGGCTTGCGGCCGGCGCGAACCTTCTCCTATTCACCGGCATCAGGTTTACATTATCTTATGGTTTGATCGCGCTGGCGCTCGCCGCCGCCGCCGCCAATGGGCTTTTCGATTATCATACGGCGCTGGTTCGCGCCCGCTTCGACGACCGTCTTTTTACCCGGCTCGTTCTCGTCAAGAACATCGTGGCTTTCGCTCTCATGGGCGGCGGAGCCTTCCTGTTTGGCTCCGCCAAGATGACCCTAATTGGCACAATCGTCAGTCTCGCCGGATCGGTTGTCACCGCGCGCGCGGCGTTGCACGATCGGGCCTCGCAACCTCATCTCGCGCGCCTTTCCATTGCCCGTTCGCTGATGGCCTATAGCCTGCCCATCGTCGGCGCCAATCTTCTTTACCTTGCGATCCCTCTTGCCAATCGCTCGATCCTCGCGATCCTTGACGGATTTTCCGAAACCGGACAATTTTCCTTGGCCTATGATTTCGGAACCAAGGCGATCCAGGCGATCGGCTCGGCCCTCGATATTGTGTTGTTTCAGATCGCAGTCGCGACGCACGAATTGCACGGTCCGGCGCGGGCGAGGCGGCAGATCGCCCGCAACATGACAATCGTTATCGCGATGGTTTTGCCGGCATGTACGGGGCTTTGGCTGATCCTTCCCTCGATTGAGCAATTGGCCGTGCCGGAGGCATTCCGGGGCCATTTCGACTTGCTCTTGCCATTGATGATGACCGGCCTCTTCTGCATGGCTATTATTCAATACGCCATAAATCCGGTTTTCCAGATCGAGAAAAAAACCGCGCCTTTGCTTGTCGCGGCCTTGGCGGCTTGTGCAGCCGATCCTCTGTTGCTCCTGGTTTTGCCCCGCGGCGGCGGAGCCTCTAACCTCGCCATCGCCCAGGCCGGAGCGATGCTGGCCGCGCTCATTGTGCTGATCGGTTTTGCGAGCCGGGCGAAACGGCAATGGCCGAGTCCACGCGATCTCGCCGTCACGGTTTTCGCTAATGCCTTGATGTCCGCGATCGTTCTGCCGATGCGCGGCCAAGAACCAGGACTTGCGACCCTCGCCGAACAGATTGCCACCGGCGTAGCTGTCTACGCTGCCGTCGTGTTGGGGTTCGATGTTGCCGGGTTGCGCGGCCTCACGATCGCGCGTCTGCGCCTAACGGTTGCGCGGACGAAGATGCTCTAGACCATGATCGCTTCAAGTGGAATCGCTCATGGTCTCTATGTCTTTGTTTGATCGCACGATCTGATCCAAAAAGTCTGCAACTTTTTGGGATCATGCTATAGGTGTTCGCGCCCGCCGCCGCGTCGCATGAGCAATGTCGCCCAGCCGTCGATGTCGATCCGCCGCGTCAGGGCGGTGCCTTGCATCCCATAGGCGGCGGCAACACCGGGAACATCGCGGGCGATGAGGCCCGAGAGAATAATGTCCGCGCCGGGCACCGTAAGTCTCGTTATTTCCGGTGCGAGATCGCGCAGCGGACACGCGAGAATATTCGCAAGCACCAGATCGTATGGCGCCCCTGCCCGCAACACTTGGTGCGCGACGCCTTTGGCCAGGACCGGACGCACAAAACGTGCGACGCGATTGCGTTTTGCGTTGGCGCCGGCCGCTATCACGCAAACACTGTCGATATCTCCGGCGTGAATTGTGCGCTTGAACAATTTGGCCGCCGCAATGGCAAGGACACCGGAGCCGGTGCCAAGATCGAGGATGGCGCGGGGCCGCCGCTTGCGTGCCACGAGATCCAGCATGTGGAGACAGCCGCGCGTCGAACCATGGTGGCCGGTGCCAAAGGCAAGCGCTGCCTCGATCTCGATTGCGATGTCGTTGGCCCTGACCGCACCGCGTCCATGCGCGCCATGAATGAGGAACCGTCCCGCCCTTACCGGCTTCAGCCCTTCGAGGGAAGCGGCAACCCAGTCGCGCTCATCGACGCGGCCGAAGGTTGCCGCGCGGGCAGTGGTGGTGCCCGCGGCGGCGGCGACGAGGGCACGGACATTTGCTTCGTCCGGCGGGTCGCCAAAATAGGCCTCGACGACCCAGGGAGCGTTTTTCGAGCCGCCCGAGTCGGGGGCCTCCTCGAAGGCCGCGGCGACGGTCGTGGCCGGATCAAAAGTCTCGACAATGATGTTCGCGATCCTGCGCGCCGCCGCCTCGCCGCAGGAAAGACGCATCACATGCGCGGCGCCATTTGGGGGCAGGACTTCGAGCATGGCGGCACGTACCATGCAGGGCAGCGAACTGCAATGGGGAGCTGGAGCGGCGCCGCGGCGTGCTGCTTGCCTCTCTCGACAAGTAGTTGCGCGGCGCGAGACGTGCGTTGGGCGTGCCCCTGCTGAGACGTAAGACATGACTTGTATGGATAGCGGCGGCAAGTCCTAAGGCTTCGCCTTCTCGCAAGGGCAAGCCTCTCACAAAAGACACAAGGCAAGAAAGCAATCGCACACACGATGATGTATATGATAATATCTATACGAAGCGAGCTTAATCGTGAGAAAAATAATCGGCGGCAAGGCTTATGATACCGACACCGCCACTTTGGTGGCCGACTGTGACTACGGTGACGAGCCGTCGCAAGCTTGGTGGCGCCTCTATCAGACACGTGCCGGAGCGTGGTTTGAAGTCGCCGCTGGCCATGATGGCGTCGTTGAGGAGTTTGTACCACGCACAGAAGGTGAAGCGCACCACTTTTTGGAACGGCACGCAAATCACCTCGTCGAGAAATATTTTGGGGAAGCGCCAGAGGCCTCTTCGGAAGACATCTTGAGCGGCCGGGTGGTGCAGGCATCTCAAGCCGGCGCGGGAATGTCTTCGCCAGCCCCATCGAAGGACTCGACCACGGGCGAGACCAGCTCGCCACCTCAACCGAAAGAGATGCTAACGCTCAAACCCACTTTCATGGGTCTGAGCCTCGACTTGAAGGAGCTGTTTCGCCGCGTCAAAGCATGGTGGAAGAGCAAGAAATGAACCAGCTCGTCCCTTTTATCGATCGTACTTGTTCCCCTTGTCGCAGCGTGCGGCGCGCGCGCCTCCTATCGCTTCTTTGAATTCTTCACGGCGCAGATCAGTAATCCGAACTCGCGGCGCGCCTATGCGCGCGGAGGCCCGTGATGCGGCGCCTCATACTTGCGATCGTGCTCGCCGTGACGGCGGGCGCCGGTTGGTGGTGGGCGCGGACCCGCATTCCTCCGCCGGCCGAGTGGCAAGGCTATGCCGAGGTCGATTTCGTGAAGATCGGCCCAACCCAGCAAGGTCTCCTCACCTCCGTCTTCGTCACGCGGGGCACCACGGTTGCTGCCGGCGCGCCGCTCTTTGAGCAGGACGACACTGCCGGCCGGGCGGCCGTAGACCAAGCCGCGCGGCAATTGGCCCAAACCGAAGCGCAGCTGGCGAAACTCCAGGCTGGCGGCAAGCGACCGAGATTGAACAGGCGGAAGCAAACCTGGCAGAGGCCCAGGCGACGCTCGCCCGGGCCCAGGCCGATCTCCAACGAAGCGAACCACTCGTGCGCCTTCGTGCAGTTTCCATCTAGAATGTCGATCAACTTCGGGCCGATTACCGCTCGGCGGAAGCCAAGGTTCGCGGGTTCCAAGCGGCCCTCGCGCAGGTGCGGACGCCGCTTGGCCGGGATACCGAGATTGCCGCGCAACGCGCAGCGGTCGATGCGGCGAGCGCGGCGGTGGCCATGGCAAAGTGGCGGCTCGACCAGCGCCGCGTTGCCGCGCCAGTGGCTGGCACCGTCAACGACGTCCTTGCCTGCCCCGGCGAGAGCATCCCGGCGGGCGCGCCGGTCTTGTCGTTGCTTCCGCCCGAAAATATCTTCGTCCGGTTCTTCGTCCCCGAGCCGATGCTGGCCACGGCCCATCTTGGCGACCAATTCGCGCTCGTTTGCGATAGCTGCCCGGCTGAGCTCGCCGCGACGATCTCCTTCATCTCGCCCCAAGCCGAATACACCCCGCCGGTCATCTACACCGAGTCGAGCCGCGCGAAGCTTGTCTACAAGGTCGAGGCGCGGCCTCCCTTGCAACAATCCCCCGTGCTCAACCCTGGCCAGCCGGTCGCGGTGCGGCCGATCGCGAAGGGTGGCTCGCCGCGACAGACTTCACCTTCGACGTCCGTGACTTGAGAAAGAGTTTTGGCGCCCGCAAAGTCGTCGATGGGCTCACTTTGCAAGTGGGAAGGGGCGAGATCTGCGGCTTTCTTGGCGCCAACGGCAGCGGCAAAACCACCACCATAAGGATGCTGTGCGGACTTCTCGTCCCCGATGGCGGAAGCGGGACTTGCCTTGGACATGACATCATCCGCGAAGCCTCGCTGATCCGCCGCGAGGCCAGCTACATGACGCAGAAGTTCAGCTTCTACGAGGACCTGACGGTTTTTGAAAACTTCGACCTCGTCGCGAGGGTGTACGGCGTGCCGAACCGGTGTGAATCTGTCGCCAGCATCATAGACCGCATGCAGCTCGCCGATCGCCGCGGCCAGCTTGCCGGACAGCTCTCGGGCGGCTGGAAGCAGCGGCTCGCACTCGCCGCCTGTGTACTGCACCAGCCGATGCTGCTGCTGCTCGACGAGCCGGCGGCTGGAGTTGATGCCAAGGCCCGCCGCGAGTTCTGGGACTTGATCCACGACATGGCCGGCGAGGGGCTGACCGTCCTCGTCTCGACCCACTACATGTACGAGGCGGAACGATGCCAACGCATCGTCTATCTTGCCGACGGACGCATCGTCGTGCAGGGGGCGGCGGCGGAGGTCTCCGCTCATTCAGGACTCGTCATTTTCGAGACAACGGGCGGGGATTTGGACGCGGAATCCCGGCGGTTGCGGCACACGCCCGGTGTCGAGGCGGCCGCCGCGTTCGGGCGCGCCCTGCGTATCGCTGGGACGAACCGCGCCGTGCTTGAAAACGCCATCCGGTCTAGCGGTGGCGCCGTCCCCTCCTGGCACGAAGCAGAGCCTCGCCTCGAAGACGTGTTCATCCACATGCTGAGCGTGAAAGGAGAAGGATCGTGAAGGGATTCTCCCCCTGGCGCTTCACGGCTCTCCTGCGCAAGGAGTGGCTGCAAATGCGGCGCAATGCGATAACCTTGCGTTTCATCATCGCGCTACCGATGAAACAGCTGTCTTTGTTCGGCTACGCGATCAAAACCAACTCCAAGCACCTTCCGGCCGGCCTCCTTTCCGTGGAGCATTCGAAATACGAGCGCACGCTCGCCGCCGCGCTTCGCAACACCGGGCACCACGACATTTCGATGCTTGTCTCGGAAGCCGAGGCCGAACGCGGTCTGGCACAGGGCAAGCTTCTATTCGTCATCAATATTCCCCCGAGCTTCGACCGCTCCGTCGACCGGGGCGAACCGCCAGCGATCCCCGTCGACGCCGACGCCACCGATCCCACAGCCATCGGCGATGCGGCGGCGGCGCTCGCGGCCTTATCGACGGCCCTCGACCGGGACTTGCCGCCGGTTCGCCAGCTGCGGGCCTTGGCGCCGCCGTTCCAGTTCGTGCTGCACGCCCGCTATAACCCAGAGCAACTGACGGTGCTCAATATCGTGCCGGGGCTGATCTGCGTTATTTTGCTGATATCGACGCTGTTGGTTACGGCGCTCCCGATCACCCGTGAGCGCGAACGCGGCACGAAGGAGAACCTGCTCGCCATGCATGTGCGCCCAATCGAGGTCATGTTCGCCAAGATCGTGCCCTATATCTTCGTTGGCTACATCCAGGTGGTGCTCATCCTCACCGTCTCCGCGCTGTTCTTCCAGTTGCCGGTTCGAAGCTCGGTGGCGTTGCTCCTTGTCGCTTTGGGCCTGTTCATCGCCAGCAATCTCGCGCTTGGGATCACGTTTTCGACAGTGGCGGCAAACCAGATGCAGGCGATCCAGTTTGCAATGTTTACTTTTCTGCCGTCAATTCTAATTTCGGGCTTCATGTTCCCGTTCAAGGGCATGCCGGTCTGGGCGCAATGGGCCGGCGAAATCATCCCCGCGACGCACGCCATGCGGATCACGCGCGGTCTGCTGCTCAAGGGAAATCGCCTGCCGGAAATCCTCCCCGAACTCTGGCCGATCGCGCTCTTCGCGCTGGCGGCCATCATGATCGCGGTTTGGTTCTTCCGCGAGACGCTCGATTGAATGCTCATCTTCGGGGTTGGAGTGATGATCGTCTAGTGTGGAGATTATAGACTCTAAAATCGAGTCGTAGCAGGCGCCCGCCGCATCGGGTATGATCGGAACATGACCCGTACCGAAGTCATCGCCCGCCTCAAGACTGTCGAACCTGTCCTGCGCCAGTGCGGGGTGGCGGCGCTGTACCTGTTCGGCTCCCACGCCCGCGACGAAGCGCGGGCCGGTTCCGACCTGGACGTCTTCGTCGATCCGGCCGACGAGAACGCCTTCGGACTCACGCCCTTCATGGAGACTTCTCACGGTCTTGCAGCAGACCTTTCCCGGCATCGAACTCGGCTACAGCACCCGCGACAGCATTGTTCCTTGCTACCGTCCCTATATCGAGGACGGCGCGATCCGGGTCTTCTGATGGCTTCAGCGAAACTGCCGCAAGCCCGGCTTCAACACATCCTGGAGCAGATCGACGGCATCACAACCGCCACGCAAGGCCTCGCCTTCACGCAGGTGGACAACAACTTCTGTCCGTCGTCAGAGTTTTTGGGACAGGGAGCGGCTTAAAATAAGAGAGTCTCTGGCTCGTCTGGTTTTTAATATTATGCGGCCTGCCGACGGTGCAGCAAGCGGCGATTGGCGATTGTGTGTCGTTTGATCCTTTCTCTTTCGATCAGAATGGTCTGGCCCCGTCCGAAGTAGACGTCGGCTGGCGTCAGATTGCCGATGCTTTCGTGATAGCGCAGGTGATTGTAGTCAACGACGAAGGCCTCGATCTGGGCTTCGAGATCGCCCGGCAGGTAATAGTTTTCGAGCAGGATACGGTTCTTGAGCGTCTGATGCCAGCGCTCGATCTTGCCTTGGGTCATCGGGTGATAGGGCGCGCCACGGACGTGCTCCATGTTCTGCCCATCGAGCCATTTCGCCAGGTCCGCCGCGATGTAGCTGGAGCCATTGTCGGAGAGAAGCCTTGGCCGGTGGATGGCCTTTGCCTGGTCGAGTTCCGAGGCCCTCAGTGCCAAGTCCAGCGTGGCGGTGACATCTTCGACCTTCATCGTCGTGCACAGCTTCCAGGCGATGATGTAGCGTGAAAAGTCGTCGAGAATGGTCGAAAGATAGAACCAGCCCCAACCGATGACCTTCAGATAGGTGAAGTCGGTCTGCCAAAGCTGGTTGGGCGCCGCGGTCTTGTCCTTGAACTCATCGGCTGCCTTCATCACGATGAAAGCCGGGCTGGCGATAAGATCGTGTGCCTTCAGCAGGCGATAGACCGAAGCCTCTGACACGAAATACTTTTCCGTATCGGTGAAGCGCACGGCCAACTCGCGCGGCGACAAGGTGGGCTCGTCCAGGGCCAGCTGCACGATCCGCTCGCGGATATCGTCCGGAATGCGGTTCCAGACGCGATCCGGCCGGGGCGAGCGATCGTCCAGGGCCTCTGGCCCGCCGCTTTGATAGACATCGCACCAGCGATAGAACGTGGCCCTCGGGATGCCGAGTTTCTCCAGTGTGCGTTTGACCGGCAGGGCCGATTGCCCGACCAGCCGGATAATCTCGGCTTTCTCGGATGCGGAGTATCTCATGCCTCGTCCTCCCCATCCCCGATCACGTTTTTTTTGAGCAGACGGTTTTCGAGCGTCAGTTCAGCGACGACCTCCTTCAGTGCGCTGGCCTCGCGGCGCAGGTCCTTTACCTCGTCCGAGGTTGCTGCGCGGGCCGTATCGCCGGCGAGCCGCTTCTTCCCGGCCTCAAGGAAGTCTTTCGACCAGCGGTAATACAAATTCTGGACGATCCCTTCACGACGGCACAGCTCGGCGATGCTCTCCTCGCCGCGCAGGCCCTCCAGCACAATGCGGATCTTCTCTTCTGCCGAGAATTGCCGGCGTGTCGCCCGCCGGATGTCTTTCACGACCTTTTCCGCCGGTTCCTTCACCGGCCCGGATTTCTGTCTCATCTTCGCTCCTTGAAAGGCTACGATGAGCCAGAAATCCTCCCTTCTTCAACCCGCCCAATCTGTCTCATAGGCGCTGACGCTGGACAAACAACTTCCTCTACGAGCGCGCGGTCGAACGGGCTGTCCAAATCATTTCGGAAGCCGCCAAGGAACTCCCCTTGGAGCTGCGCAACAAATATCCGGACGCACACTGGCAGCCGATCATCGGCGTCGGTAATCTGCTGCGGCACGAATATTACCGGATCAACTCGCGCGACATGTGGGAAATCGCGACGGTCCATCTCCCCGCTTTGCGCCCGGTCATCGTGAAAATGCTGGCGGCTCTCGATAAATAAATCTGCGGACACGATGACGAAGCGCTCTATCGCCGATACGCCGGCAAACTTTCAACTCCGGCGGATTTAATGGAGGCGAGCCTGCCATTCTATTGCCCCGGCCGGCGCAACGTCTGCCATTGCCAGAAAGGTCTGTAATGCACAAAGGCCGGCTAGAAGCCTTCACCGATGGGGTGATTGCCGTCATCATCACCATTATGGTGTTGGAGATGAAGGCACCGCCTGGCGCTGACTTTGCCGCGCTCGCATCAACCCTGCCGGTGTTCATCACCTATGCGCTGAGCTACGCCAATATTGCCATCTTTTGGAACAACCACCACCACATGCTGCAGGTCAGCGAGCGGGTCGATGGACGGTCGCTGTGGGCAAACATGTTCTTGTTGTTTTGGCTTTCTCTGGTGCCGTTCGTGATCCGTTGGATGGAGGAGACCGGTTTCGCCGCGCTGCCGACCGCGGCCTATGGATTTGTTCTTGCGATGGCCGCGATAGGCTATCTTTTGCTGGAGCGGATGCTGATCGCAATTAACGGCGCGGATTCGAGGTTGGCCCGCGCCGTCGGAAGCGATTTGAAAGAGAAGCTTTCCCTCGCGGCCTACGCAGTGGCGATGGGGCTTGCCTTCGTTCAGCCGTGGATCGCGATCGCGCTCTATATTGCCGTCGCGCTCATGTGGTTTATTCCCGACCGGCGCATTGAAAAAATCATCTAAGCGGCGGCGCGGCGCCGTGGCGTGCCGCTCGCCTCGGTCGACACGGCGTTGCACGGCGCGGGATGTGTGTTGCGCGTGTGTCCGTCGTCAGAGTTTTTGGGACAGGGAGCGGCTTAAAATAAGAGAATCTCTGGCTCGTCTGGTTTTTAATATTATGCGGCCTGCCGACGGTGCAGCAAGCGGCGATTGGCGATTGTGTGTCGTTTGATCCTTTCTCTTTCGATCAGAATGGTCTGGCCCCGTCCGAAGTAGACGTCGGCTGGCGTCAGATTGCCGATGCTTTCGTGATAGCGCAGGTGATTGTAGTCAACGACGAAGGCCTCGATCTGGGCTTCGAGATCGCCCGGCAGGTAATAGTTTTCGAGCAGGATACGGTTCTTGAGCGTCTGATGCCAGCGCTCGATCTTGCCTTGGGTCATCGGGTGATAGGGCGCGCCACGGACGTGCTCCATGTTCTGCCCATCGAGCCATTTCGCCAGGTCCGCCGCGATGTAGCTGGAGCCATTGTCGGAGAGAAGCCTTGGCCGGTGGATGGCCTTTGCCTGGTCGAGTTCCGAGGCCCTCAGTGCCAAGTCCAGCGTGGCGGTGACATCTTCGACCTTCATCGTCGTGCACAGCTTCCAGGCGATGATGTAGCGTGAAAAGTCGTCGAGAATGGTCGAAAGATAGAACCAGCCCCAACCGATGACCTTCAGATAGGTGAAGTCGGTCTGCCAAAGCTGGTTGGGCGCCGCGGTCTTGTCCTTGAACTCATCGGCTGCCTTCATCACGATGAAAGCCGGGCTGGCGATAAGATCGTGTGCCTTCAGCAGGCGATAGACCGAAGCCTCTGACACGAAATACTTTTCCGTATCGGTGAAGCGCACGGCCAACTCGCGCGGCGACAAGGTGGGCTCGTCCAGGGCCAGCTGCACGATCCGCTCGCGGATATCGTCCGGAATGCGGTTCCAGACGCGATCCGGCCGGGGCGAGCGATCGTCCAGGGCCTCTGGCCCGCCGCTTTGATAGACATCGCACCAGCGATAGAACGTGGCCCTCGGGATGCCGAGTTTCTCCAGTGTGCGTTTGACCGGCAGGGCCGATTGCCCGACCAGCCGGATAATCTCGGCTTTCTCGGATGCGGAGTATCTCATGCCTCGTCCTCCCCATCCCCGATCACGTTTTTTTTGAGCAGACGGTTTTCGAGCGTCAGTTCAGCGACGACCTCCTTCAGTGCGCTGGCCTCGCGGCGCAGGTCCTTTACCTCGTCCGAGGTTGCTGCGCGGGCCGTATCGCCGGCGAGCCGCTTCTTCCCGGCCTCAAGGAAGTCTTTCGACCAGCGGTAATACAGATTCTGGACGATCCCTTCACGACGGCACAGCTCGGCGATGCTCTCCTCGCCGCGCAGGCCCTCCAGCACAATGCGGATCTTCTCTTCTGCCGAGAATTGCCGGCGTGTCGCCCGCCGGATGTCTTTCACGACCTTTTCCGCCGGTTCCTTCACCGGCCCGGATTTCTGTCTCATCTTCGCTCCTTGAAAGGCTACGATGAGCCAGAAATCCTCCCTTCTTCAACCCGCCCAATCTGTCTCATAGGCGCTGACGCTGGACAGTTGCGCGTGCTTATGCTGGGACGTAAGACATGACGTGCATGGATGGCGGCACCAAGTCCTAAGGCTTCGCGCTCCAGGTAAGGGCGAGCCATTCACGACAAGCACAAAGCGGGACAGCAATCGCGCAGAAGCTCTTGTATATGAATAATGTCTTCTATCATATCTATGGAGGCCTTGGTGAACCTAACAGAGAGTGCCCGCCAATACGTGCTTAAAACCCTCCCCTATGATCGGAACGACCCGAAGGTTGATGCCGTCCTGCAGGCCAAAAGCCTCGCAGATCTCTTGGTGCTCTACCTCAATTGGAGAGAGCGGCAAATCCCGCCTGCACCGCGCCAGGTATTGCGATCTCCTGCCTTCGACACCAACCCGATCGTACATGAGCGTTCGGCGGCAATCACGCAGATCGTTGACGATATTGAACAAGGGCGCGATTTGACCAGATACCTCAGCAGTCAGGTGACAATAGGGTTCGATCTGCCGCATGTGCGGGCCACGAAAAATCTCAATAAGCATCGCCATCTCGATTTGATGCTCAATGAATGGGGCGTTCATCATCTCCACATTTCAACTCAGTTTGAGCCGAACGGGTTCGTCAAACGAGACGGCCCGCTCTTGTTCGCGGTGTTCAAGCCGCAGGTAGCCTACCTGATCGACATCATGAAACATGGAGATTGGACCCGCGATCGCATCCTTGAAGTGTTGGCTACGGAATGGCCCGACGAAGGCGTCATCTATGAAGAGAAGGGCATTCTCGATGGCCCGAAGTCATATACTGACGAAGAAAGAGCAAAGTTGCGTTCGGCTGGCCTGTCGGCCCCATTTGTTAAGATCAATGGTCGTTTTTTTGCGCCAGCAGGTGGAATCTCTGCGGCTGGGACTTCTGACAATGCGTCGATCAGCTCCGGGCATATAATGAGGACGCTCGCGCTGTTCGAAGAACGAATTCGAGCCGACCCGACCCCCATTATCGAGACGATACGCCACCACGGCGGGCGTCCGACAGACGCGCCTGAATTCGAATTTTCTTTTTTCCAGGACGGTTTTGGGGTGATCGAGACGACGAGCGGCGTTGCCATTGGATTATTATGACTATGAATGCATTGCGCCAGGCAGAGCTAACAAAGCTCTTTCCAGAAAACGCCATCTGGAAAAAAGATGTTGCTCGTTCAATGGGCAGATTGGAGAGCTGGCGCCGTAGCGTCTAGCCTCCCTCTTGCCCGCATGCCAAAAAGGGCTGGTAGCGCGCATGGCTGGGATTGCTGACACTTTCCCGCCCGCCGGCGAGGCGGAGTGGCGGCAGCTTGTAGAGCGCGTGCTCGAGGGCCGGCCTTTTCGACTCCCTTGTCTCGACAACATTCGAAGGGCTGAAGATCGCGCCGCTTTATCCGCGCGCAACCGTTGAAGGCGCCCGCGTACTGCGTCAAAAGCCGGGCGCGTGGAAAATCTCGCAACGGATGGATCATCCCGAGCCCAAGACCGCGAACCAAATGGCCCGCGCGGACCTCATTGGGGGCGCCGATGCACTCACCCTCACCGTTTCGCAAGCGCATGCCGCGCGGGGCTTTGGCGTGCGGATCGGCGGCGAGCGGGACCTCGATGCCGCGTTAGCCGGGATCGACCTCGATCTCATATCGCTACGTATCGATGCGGGCGCGCGGGCGGCCGACCTCGCGCCTCCTTTCGCCGCAATTGCCAGAAACCGCAGTTTGACTTCGGCTTCGCTCGACGTTGATTTCGGCCACGATCCGGTTGGGCATCTCGCGCGGACGGGCATTTTGCCCCCCGGGCGCGGCGTAGCGGAAATGCACAAACTCTTGCGAGGCGCGGGGTTTGCCGGGCATCTCTTTCTCGCCGATGGGCGGCCTTATCACGAAGCAGGCGCGGGAGAAGCCCAAGAACTTGGGTGCGTGATCGCCACGGGAGTCGAGTATCTCCGGCTGCTTGAAGCTAATGGTCTTTCGCTTGAAGAGGCGCGGGACGAGATCGCGTTTCTTCTCGCCGCCGACGCCGATGAATTTTTGTCGCTCGCCAAATTCCGCGCCTTGCGGCTTCTCTGGGCGCGCGTTGAGTCAGCCTGCGGCCTGACGCCGAAACCGATGTGCCTCCATGCCGAGACCGCTTTCCGGATGATGACGAAATATGATCCGTGGGTAAATATATTGCGCACGGCGATGGGCGTATTTTGCGCTGGCGTGGGCGGTGCGGATGCGGTCGCCGTCTTGCCTTTCACGCTGGCGCTGGGGCTGCCCGACGAATTTGCGCGGCGCATCGCGCGCAATATGCAGCTTATTTTGATCCATGAGGCAAAACTTGCGAGAGTCGCCGATCCCGCTGCCGGCGCAGGAAGTTTCGAAGCTCTGACGGACGAGCTTTGCAAGCGCGCGTGGCGGTTGTTCCAGAATTTCGAGGCGCAAGGCGGCATGATCGCTTCTCTTCGCGCGGGCGTGCCGCAAAGAGAAATCGCCACGGCGGCGGCGGCGCGGCACGCGGCCGTCGCGCATCGCACCCTTGCGATCACCGGGACGAGCGCATTTCCTCTTCTTGGCGAGGCGCCGGTCAACGTGCTCGAACCAACGCCCGCCGGGACCAATGAGCGTCCACCGGCGGGAGACTGCGTTTTCCTGCCCTCGCGGCGCGACGCGGAGCCTTATGAGATCTTGCGGGCGGCTTCGGATGAGCATTTCCGCAAATCCGGGGAGCGGCCAAAAATATTTCTCGCCAATCTCGGGCGGCGGCAAGGCTTCGCGGCAGCTGCCGCTTTCGCCGTGAATTTTTTCGCGGCGGCGGGGATTGAAGCTGTGAGCAACGAGGGCTTCGAGACGGCGCAAGAGGCGGCCGAGGCGTTGCGCGCTTGCGGCTGTACGATCATTTGTATTTGCGCGCCGGGGACGGTTTCTACGCACGCTCTAATCGACGCCGCCACGCGGCTGCTCGCCGCCGGAGCGACGCGCATTTATCTCGCGGGACGTGATCCGGGAGAGACGGAACCGGCTTTGCGGGAGGCGGGGGTCGCCGAATTTATTTGCGGTTATTGCGATGCTCTGGCTATTCTGGAAGAAGCGCTCGCCGTGTTGCTGGTGAACGATGGAGCTAGAGGGTACTAAAGTCAACGAAGGGACAGCAGGATAACTCCGGCAAAATATTCTTGTCTTTTCGCCGCCACGCTCATCGGCGCGGCCACGATCAACGCGGCAAACGCGCGGAGCAAGGCCGGATCGGCTCTGCGGCATAATCACGACGGTATCTACGCTGTCCATATCGTCACGCGGCAAGGCAGTTGCGACAGGAACTATCGTTGGATGATTGCCGTATCCGGCGGGCGTGTCAGCTCGGCCTGGGATACACCGATGGAAGCATCCGGCCAGATTAGCCGGGGCGGCAGCGTGCACTTGGCATTCCAGCGCTTCGGCCAGGTCGCCACGGTTACAGGAAAGCTCGGGATGGGGTCTGGCTCGGGCACGTGGTCGTCAACGACGATGCAATGCGCCGGTTCGTGGCGGGCCACAAGGCAAGGCTGAGGCCGCCAAAGTCGAGCGGCTTTGGCGAGAAAAGTGGTCGTTTCGCGCGGGCCAAGCTACAACAAGGGGGTATCCCTAGCGCCCCGAAGTCTGCGCCATGAGCCGCGTTCCCGATTTTTCTAAAACGCCGTTTGCCTTGGCGCCGATCCAATTCGAGGATGTCCGCGCGGAACCCTGGTTGACGCCCGAGGGCATACGCGTCGCGCCGGTCTACCGCGCGAGCGACATTGCCGGGCTCGATTGCCTCGATGGTTTCCCCGGCATTGCGCCTTATGTGCGAGGCCCCTACCCCGCCATGTATGCCGGGCGGCCTTGGACCATCCGGCAATATGCGGGCTACTCGAGCGCCGAAGAGTCTAATGCCTTCTACCGCCGCAATCTCGCCGCCGGGCAAAAGGGGCTTTCGGTCGCGTTCGACCTCCCAACCCATCGTGGCTACGATTCGGATCATCCGCGCGTCGCTGCGGACGTCGGCATGGCCGGCGTCGCGATCGATTCGATTTACGACATGCGGAGCCTTTTTTCGGGGATACCACTCGATGAGATCTCGGTGTCAATGACGATGAGCGGCGCGGTGTTGCCGGTGCTCGCTCTCTATGTCGTGGCGGCCGAGGAGCAAGGCGTGCCGCCCGCAAAACTTGCCGGGACAATTCAGAACGATATCCTCAAGGAATTCATGGTCCGCAATACGTACATCTATCCGCCGGGACCATCGCTGCGGATCGTTTCCGACATTCTTGCCTTTACGGCGCGGCACATGCCGAAATTCAATTCGATCTCGATCTCCGGCTATCACATGCAGGAGGCGGGCGCGACCGCCGATCTCGAACTCGGTTACACGCTGGCCGACGGGCTCGAATATGTCCGTGCCGGACTCACGGGCGGTCTTAAGATCGATCGCTTCGCGCCGAGGCTGTCGTTTTTCTTCGGCGTTTCGATGAATTTCTTCATGGAGGTGGCGAAGCTGCGCGCCGCCCGCCTCCTTTGGGCGAAGCTCATGCAAGGCTTTCATCCGGCTAACGAAAAATCCCTCGTCCTGCGCACGCACACGCAAACATCTGGCTGGTCGCTCGCGGCGCTGGATGTTTTCAACAATATCGTGCGCACGCAGATCGAGGCGATGGCGGCGACGCAAGGTCAAACCCAATCCTTGCACACCAACGCGCTCGACGAAGCGTTGGCGCTGCCAAGCGATTTCTCGGCCCGCATCGCGCGCAATACCCAGCTTTTCCTGCAACAGGAAAGCGGCACCACGCGGACCATAGATCCGTGGGGCGGCTCCTACTACGTCGAGAGGCTCACCGCCGCCCTCGCCAGCAGGGCTTTTGCGCATATCGAGGAGATCGAAGCGATCGGCGGCATGGCGAAGGCGATCGAGGCGGGCATCCCGAAGCTCCGCATCGAGGAAGCGGCCACAAAGACCCAGGCGCGCATCGACAGCCGGGTCGAAGCTGTGATCGGGGTCAACAGGTTCAAACCCGAGGTCGCGGAAGACATTCAGATTTTGAAAGTCGATACGGCCGCCGTTCGCGCGCGGCAGATCGCCAAGCTCGAACATTTGAAGGCCGAGCGGGACCCCTGCCGAGTTCAGCGTGCGCTCGACGCCTTAACGGAAGGAGCGAACGGAAACGCAAATCTCCTTGAGCTTGCCGTCGAGGCCGCGCGGGTCAAGGTGACGGTCGGCGAAATATCCTTCGCGCTCGAAAAAGTGTTTGGCCGCCATCGCGCGGGGGTCGCGGCAGTTTCCGGCGTCTATGCGAGGGAATCGGGCGCCAGCTCGCAGGCCATCATGCGCGTCAAGGATTTGGTTGAGGCGTTCGTCGAAAACGAAGGGCGGCGTCCACGCATCCTTGTCGCGAAAATCGGCCAGGACGGGCATGATCGCGGCCAAAAAGTCATCGCCTCCGCGCTAAACGATTTTGGCTTCGATGTCGAAATTGGGCCTCTATTCGCGACGCCCGGGGAAGCCGCGCGGCAAGCGATTAAAAAGAATGTCCACATTATTGGTGTTTCGTCGCTCGCCGCCGGGCATCTGACTTTCGTGCCGCAACTGCGCGCGGCGCTGTTACGCGAAGGCGGCGCGAACATCGTGATTGTCGTGGGCGGCGTCATTCCGGCGCAAGATTTCGACGCGCTGCGCGAGGCCGGGGTGGCGGCGATTTTTCCCCCGGGCACGGCGATTCCGGAAGCGGCGGCGCGGCTCATTGACGAGCTGAACGATAGGCTCGGCTACCTGCAAAAGGGAGTGCCGGAATAGAAGCCGCCAATTTATCGCTGGCGCGGGTCATTTTTTGTTGCGCCGAAACCAATGTTCGACCCAAGGTAAAATGGCAAGGGCAACGAACCAGCTGAGCTCATAGCGGCCCGTTAGAAGAATGAAAACGATGCCGCCAACCGTCAAGCCGAGACTAATGCCGATGATGCCTTGGCGGCTTTTGAGGTAACGTATGATGGCTTTGTCTCTGGGGGTCATGGCTTAAGCCTGTAGTGCGCCGGTCGAATAAGCAAGGTAGACGCTTAGAGCCTGGTGCAAGAGCCCCTTCATCCTGAGGAACCCGCGAAATGGGCGTCTCGAAGGGTGCCGCCGCCCGCGGGTCCCAAGGCGCCCTCGCGCTTCGAGACGGGTCCTTCGGACCCTCCTCAGCATGAGGGTTTGAGATCTGCAAAAGCGTTTGAAGCAGTCTCTTAACACAAAATCCAGGAAACGCGCACACCGCCCGCCGCGCTTGCCAAAAGCGCGGCAACGGAGTGATCGGGTATCGGGGAATTCAATCGTGCCGCCAAAATCTGGTGAAGCTCCGCCCGCAACGCTTGAGGCTTGCGGCCGCATGGAAGACTGGTTTGATGCAGCCAGGATCGCTCGCAATTTGCAGGGTGACTAATTAAACGCTTGTTTTGTCCAAAATGCGAAGTTTGCAGAGATTTTCCAATCGGCGAACGGGGAAATTTTATGTTGCGCATTCTTTTCGGGATTGTGGCGCTCGCGTTGTGCCTACCGTCGGCGTCCGCCTGCGACGGCCAGACCGGCAAGGTGATTTTCGAGGATAAGTTCACCGACAATTCGGGAGGGTGGACCTTTGGCGAGGACTCCGGCCTCGTCCTCAAGGCGCCCGGAGCCACAGTCACGCTCCCCGCGTCCGATCGGGGTTACGCAAAAGCGTCTCTCAATCAGACCTTCACCGCCACGCAAGGAGATTTCTGTGCGGAAATGTCTTTCCCCCCGAAGCGGCGCAATTAGACGCGGCTATCGGCGTCGAGTTCCTGGCCACTGACTATGCGCCTGTATGGCTAGCGGACGTTTTTGCCGACGGCAAGGTCAAGCTCAACAAGCTGGCCAACAACCAGTGGTCCACGATTTGGCAAACACCGCCGAATAATAATCTCGTCAAGACCGGCCCCACGGATGTGAACTCCGTGCGAGCGGTCGTCAAGAACGGGACAATCGCGGTCATCGTGAACGGGCAGACGCTAAAGAGCGTGCGCGCTCAAAAGGACGGGCGGCGATCTCAAGTTCGGGTTTTATGCGGAGTACGACAAAGCGTCGGCCACTCCGGTTTTGTTCCCAGTCCATTCATGCAAGGTAACCGCTGTGGAATGAGGGAAACCCGCCTGCCGCCGTCATGAAAGTGGCCTGGCTTCATGGCGCGGCAAATGCCGATGCAGCTCCGCTCGTACGCTCGCCAGGCTGCATGGAGGCCAAACCCTACCAAACCCCGGTGTTGGGCATGGACGCCCAAGGCTCGCGCTTCGGCAAGGGCGCGCCCTGTTGCAAAAGCTCGATCGAAATATTGTCAGGCGAGCGAATGAAAGCCATGTGTCCGTCACGTGGCGGCCGGTTAATGGTGACGCCCGCTTTCATCAGCTTGTCACATGCCGCGTAAATATCCTCGACGGCGTACGCCAAATGACCAAAATTGCGGCCGCCAGTGTAGAGTTCCTTGTCCCAATTATGGGTGAGCTCAATGAGCGGCGCCTTGAATTCCGTGGCGCGATCCACGTCGCCCGGCGCAGCGAGAAACACCAGGGTGTAACGGCCGGCATCGTTCTCTGTCCGCCGCGTTTCGACGAGCCCGAGCTTATCGACGTAGAAATCGAGCGCTTGGTCAAGATCCGCGACGCGGACCATGGTATGCAGATATTCCATGATTTTTCTCCGCTTGGCCCAACCAGGTGGCCGGGGGCAATCAAAAGCCAAACATCTGTTCGCAATGTTATATAGCATTGACGCGCGGGCTTGCCGCGCCGCCTCTTACCATTTAGTCGAAGGTCCGATGCGCGCGCCATCCATGCCGGAGGAACGGGAAGCAACATTGAATGGGGCCAACCGGCTGAAAGAGCGGGCGGCGCTTGCCTCGATCGCGGTGAGCGCGCTGCTGACGGCGGCAAAATTCGCCGCCGGGCTTGCCTCGGGTTCGCTCGCGGTCCTCTCCGAGGCGGGCCATAATCTCGCCGATGTGGCAACCACCGCCCTCACCTATTTCGCGATACGGATCGCGAACAAGCCCGCCGACGAGGAGCATCAATTCGGCCATGCCAAGGTCGAGGCATTGGCCGCCCTCGTCGAAACCGGGTTCTTGTTCGCGCTCGCCGTCTATATATTGATCGAAGCGATCACACGGCTTGCCGGCCGCGACACATTTATCGAGGCCAATTCTTTCGCCTTCGGTGTTTTGATTACCTCGATCCTCGTGGATTTGGTGCGTTGGCGGTCGCTGAGGCGGATCGCCGCGGCGACGAAAAGCGACGCGCTCGCCGCCGACGCGCTGCATTTTTCAAGCGACATTGTCAGCTCCTCCCTGGCGCTCTGCGGGATCGCCGCCGCGCATTACGGCTATCCGCAAGGCGACGCCCTGGCGGCCTTGGGGCTCGCACTTTTCATTGCGGTGGCGGGCTTTCAGATCGGCCGGCGCACCGTCAATACGCTCGTTGACGCGGCGCCGAAGGGCCTTGCCTCGCATATCAGATCAATCGCGCAAACCGTTCCCGGAGTGGTCAAGGTCGAGACGATCAGGCTGCGTCCGGCCGGAGCCGAGGTGTTCGGCGACATTGCGTTCACCGTGTCGCGGACTTTGCCGCTTGAAAAAGCCGCCGCGATCGAGGCGAGTGTCGCGGCCGCGATTGCGGCCCAGCATCCCGAAGTCGCCGTCACGGTCGCGGTGCAGCCGATCGCCCTCGACGACGAAACAATGCTCGAACGCGTTCTTTTGATCGCGGCGAAACGCCGCGTTCCGGTTCATCACGTGACCATGCAGGAAATCGAGGGGCGGACCGCGATCAGTTTCGACGTCGAACTCGACGGCCGCATGACGCTTGGCAATGCACATGAGATCGTCTCCGGACTCGAGAGCGAGATCGGCCGCGAACTCGGCCCCAGCATTGAAGTCGAGACCCACATCGAGCCGCTAGAGCCTCGCCCAATGCATGGTCAGGATGCGGCGCCAGCGGCACGCGCGGAGATCGCCCATGCCCTCGCGAAATTGGTATCCGGAACGGGACCAATTCGCGATGTGCACGGCGTCCTGGTGAGGACAACGCCGGACGGTTTGGTCGTCAATTACCATTGCCTGGTTAGCCCTTACCTCAGCGTCGACGAAGTGCACGGACATGTCGACGAGCTCGACCGGAAAATGCGCGCCGCCTTCCCCGGCATCGTCAGAATTGTCGGCCACGCCGAACCGTTGCGCGCATGAGCGAAGATCCCCCCGCTTCGCTCCCGCCAATTGTCATGCTCGCCTCCTTGTTGCGGGCACGCCGGTTCGCGGGTTTATTCTGGTGCCAGTTTTTTTCCGTCTTCAACGACAATTTCGTGCGCAACATGCTCGCCATGCTAATCCTGTTCCGGCTCGGCGAAACGGCAGCGGGCCCGTTGATCACGCTCGCGGTTGGCACTTTCATGGCTCCCTCGTTGCTTCTCTCCGGGCTTGGCGGCGAAATGGCGGATGCGCGGGACAAGGCGTGGCTTGCGCGCCGTCTCAAATTCGCGGAAATATTGGTCCAGGCCGTCGCGGCTGCGGGTCTCGCTCTCACCTCGTTGCCGCTGCTTTATACCGCGCTGTTTGGGCTCGGCGTCATCTCGGCTTTGTTCGGCCCGGTCAAATATGGCATCCTTCCCAACCTTCTGGCGAAACAGGAACTCCTGGCCGGCAATGCCCTCGTCGAGGCGGCGACTTTTATCGCCATTTTTTTAGGCCTGATCGCGGGCGGCCTGTCGGTCACCGGACGCACGGCGGCAGGCACCGTTTTGCAGCTCATGGCGATTGCCATCGCCTGTTTCGCCGCCAGCCTCTTTATACCTGCGGCAGGGCGCGCGGCGCCCGGTCTTCGCGCCAACGTCAATGTCTTCGCCTCGACATGGGCGCTCCTGCGTGAGATCGCGCAAGACGCAACCCTTTGGACACGGAGCATGGCGGTCTCCTGGTTTTGGATGAGCGGCGCGGTGGCCCTCTCGCTGGTGCCGGTGGTCGTCCGCAACAAAACGGGCGGCGGCATCGAGGTCGAGACGGCGGTCAGCGCGCTGTTCGCGCTCGGCATCGGAACCGGCTCGCTTGCCGCGGCGGTGATCGCGCGCGGGCGGATTTACTTAAAGCCGGTTCCTTTCGCCGCGCTTGGCATGGCGGCTTTTTTGATCGACCTCGGCGCCGCGACGTTCTTTTTGCCGGTCGCGACGGCGGAAGTGGGGCTTGCCGAATTCTTCTCGTCAGTGGCCGGTATCCGTATCGCCTGCGATGTCGCGGGCCTCGCCTGCGCGGGCGGGCTCTTTGTCGTGCCGTTGTTTACCGCGATCCAAGCCGATGCGCCGAAGGACCGGCGCGCCAGGATTGTCGGCGGCGTGAATATTTTGAACTCCGCTTTTATTGTTTTGGGGGTGCTCGCGACCGCTGGGCTGCAGAGTTCACGTGTGGGCGTGACCGAGCCGGTGTTGCTCGCCGCTCTCGGGGTTTTGAACCTCGGCGCGGCCTTTTATGTGCGCAAGTCCGCGGCGCAAAGTGCGGCGTGATTAGTTGACCTTATCCGCTTTTTGCGGCCGGTAAATCTTTCAGCAAATCATCATTGTTGTGCCATTTGAGTCGTTGCTTAAAGCTCGGGTAGAGGTGGTTCAAATCATCGAGCATCCGATTCACAAGCTTGCACGCGTCCGGCAGGATGGAAGGCATATAAGACTTGGACGGCGCGGGGATTCTGTGAAAGCGATGCAGGGGATTGAGGCAGGTCACGAGGACTGTGTCGCGTACGCAGATCCATTGTCCATGAGCGTAACCTGACGCCCAGTCGTAGTATTTGTCGTAAACGTCTTTAACTTCAGCGTCTTCAGCCATCTTTCGTAAGTTTAATTCCGCCCAATTGCCTAGTTTTATATCTTGAAACTCCATCCACATGTCTTCGTTCGCCAATCGCTCCATAAGCGCGAGATCGACGAAGTTTGGGACCGATGCTTCCCGCAAGTTCTTTAAGAATGCGAGTTTCACCTGGCCGGACCCGTAGTTACGATATTGTAGCCAAGTCTGCGGATTGTCCTTTTCGGAGAGATAATGAAGCGTCACGAACGATTCCATGATCGATCGCAGTATAATGCGTCCTTCGACAAGGTTATGGCTGTAAGTGACCTCGGCGTCGATGAGCAGAGTGAGCGCGTATAGCGTCAGACCAAAAGCGCCGTCATGACGAGAATCGGGGGTAGTTGTTATGGTCGTAGCGTGAAAATGTTTGCCAAGTTTCTGATAGACTTCGCGAAGCTCGTCGCGCAGCTCAGCCGGGGCGATTTCCGGATTTTTGAATTCTCTTGAACCAATGCACCTGGTTTCCGTCTTCATCTCGGACCAAAACGCTTCCACGTACGCTAAAGGCAAAGAGTTCATAGCCCCAGCCTCGTGCGTAAACTCTTCCCCTAATCCGAGCCCTCGCGTTGCCAACTCTATGGAACGTATCCTGGGGCGAACGGTATTCATATCCCCCTTATTTGGATAGAGCCGGAATTCTTCGATGATTTCCGCTTGCTGAGGTCCGAGGGACAAGTCTTCCCGGGCAAAGATGTGATGCATGACCTTAAGCCAACGAATGTCCGTGGCGCGTTGCGAGTGGTGGTCGAAGGTGTCATGCACGGCGCGGGCTAGGATTGGCCAATCTTTTTCAGGATCCGGATCCGGTAGATGTCGAGCCCAATGCGCGCGGTCTGGCAAGCAACCGATGAGCCTTAGCGCCGATAGGTGCTGTTTGGCCTCTTCGTTAGCGAGAACTGCTGAGAACATCGTGTCAAACTCGTTCTCCGTCATAGTCGCTAGGTAGTTATGAGTTACGAAAGTTTCTTTGCGCCGCTCGATCTTCTCCCGTGTGTCGCTTATAAGACGCCTGAACAATTCGAGGTAGCGATCGCGGTCGAGAAATGAGGATAGGATGCAGGCCCACAGAATATTTGGTAAGCATTCGTCGTACCAGGATCGCCAAGTGATAAGGACAGGTATTTGTGAGAAAGGCGACTTGAGGGTCTTGCCAGCACGTTGGTGGCCTTCCAAAGTTGAGATGTTGCGGTCTTCGAACCTCTTATCTTTTATGTGATCTTGGTTCACTTTTCCTCTTTTTCGTTGCCTTGTCATAGGGGGTTCCCACTGTCGAATCGGCTAGAGCGATCGAATATTTGCAAACAAGCACAACCGACAGAACTCCGCAAAAGGATAAGCGACCCCGCCCTCGCTGACTTGGAGCACTTCCAGGCTATTTGAACATCCAAGGGTTCGGGCCACAACTCTCTTCCCTCATGGCGCAACGCACACCAAATCCGAGAGGACCCGCTCCGGAAAATTCACATCGTTTCGCGCAAAAAAGTTCCGAACGCGCGGGGGCCGTCGCCGGCCGGCATTTTCGCGGTCACCGTCAGCGTTTCCGCATCGATCGCCCAAACTTCGTTCGAGAACCAGTTGACGACGTAGACGGTGCGCCGTCGGCGCTGGTTTCGATTCCCTCCGGGATAGTCGCCGACGAATATTCGCTCCGACCGGCTGGAGCGTCGCAAGATCGAAAACCGAAACCGTTCCGCCATATTGGTCGCTGGAAAAGCCGCGTCCATTCGCCAGCGCAACGGCATAAGGCCGCTTACCGACCGCCACGGTTCCAAGCAGCTTTCCAGCCGCGAGATCGACGACGGAAACGTTGTTGCTTTCGACATTCGCGGCATACGACGCGCTCGCCCCGCGCATCGATAGTCACGCCAAACGGATGCGCGCCGACCTTGACGATGCTTTTGCGGGCAAAGGTCTTCGCGTCGATGATAGAGATTGTGATTGTCGTCACGATCGGCGTCACGATCAGCGTGCCATCGGGCGACACCGCTACGCCGGACGGCGACGCGCCAACCTCGACCGTCGCGGCGATGGCGCCGGTTGCGACGATCGATCTTATAGATGCGCGGCTTATAAAACCCGGAGACGTAGATGAAGGCGGCTCGACGGATCGGCGGCGATGCCGAGCGGCGTATCGGGAATCGCGATTTTTGAGCCTTGATCTTGCGCGACGCGGTGTCGATCACCGAGACAAATTTGCCCTCTGTGCTGGTGACAAGGCGGTGCTGCCCATCGCGGGCCATGGCGATCCCGGCCGGCTTGCCGCAAACCGCGAATGCGCGCCACGATTTGCTGCGATCCGAAAGATCGAGCACGCTCACCTCGTCGCCGTTTGATCGGTGATGAAGGCTTCGGCCCCGCTCGCCGGGGCACAGCCGAGAAAGGCCGAGCGCTGCGATACAGGCAAGGCACACGGTTACCCGCGCGCCCTTCAATTCGTCGCCTCGATCTTTTTCTTCAGATTGTCGAGCCCGGCGCTGATACACTTTGCCGACAGCCTTCATCGCCGCCTCGTCGTTGAGTTCCGGCGGCGGATCATTGTTGGGATAGCCGCGGTAAAAGGCGCCGTGCCATTCGACGGTGCTGTCTTGCCGCCCTCGGCCGGTAGCGACGTCGATGGTCGAGGAGTAATTGTTGACCGGCAAGACCTTCACATCGACGTTGTCGGAATGTCGATAGGAATAGCTGCATTGTCGCCGCGTCATATTTGTAGAGGCTTTCGTCGAGCGAAGCGCCGCTGTCGAGGGTCGAGATGGCGCTTTGCGACATCGGGTTCGTTGCCGCCTTCGCCGGTGGTCGGCTTGACGCCGGGAAGCCAGCTCATGTCGTGGAAATCGCGCGATCGTCGCCCACACCTTGTCCGCGGGCGCGTTGATTTCGATGGTTTCGGTGATTTTCTGCCGCGACGGCCCATGCGCCCATGCCCGCCCGGGAGAGCCGATTCCGAAGAAAGCGACCGCAGTAAAAACTTTTCAATAGTTCCGGCCATTCCTATATTTCCTTTGTGTCATTGCCTGCCATCTTGCGGACCGGCTGTCCGGCTCGCGATTTGCTGCCCGCGCTACCCGAGCGGCATTCATCTCCGCTTTGCGCCTCGCAGTGCTTAGACCCTATGATCGCCACGATTTGTCCCCGCGCGCGTGCCCCCGCCCTTTTTGGATAGAGGTTTTGATGCGTACCGACATCGCCGAACCCGTTCGCCTGAAAGACTATCGGGTTCCTGATTATCTGATCGACAAGGTCGATCTCGATGTCAAGCTCACGCCGGCGGCGACGCGAGTCCTCGCGCCGTCTCGCCATCCGCCCAAATCCGCTGGGGCGGGCCGGTGCCGCGCTCGTCCTCGACGGCGACGGACTTATCGCCGACGAAGATCGCGCTCGACGGCCGGCGACCTCGATTCGCGCGGGACGGAGGCGTGGAACGGTATCGTGACCCCGGACCAGACTCACGATCGAACGCCGCCGCCAAACGCCCGTTCACGCTGGAAATCGAGACCGAAATCGACCCCTCGGCGAACACGCCGCCTGATGGGCCTCTATCGCTCCGGCTCGCGCCTATTGCACGCAATGCGAGGCGGAAGGATTTCGCCGCATCACCTATTTTCTCGACCGTCCCGACGTGCTCAGCGTCTACACGGTGCGGCTGGAGGCGGATATTTCCGAGGCGCCGCTGCTGCTCTCGAACGGCAACAAAATCGCCTCGGGCAAAATCGAGGGAACGCCGCGTCATTTCGCGGTTTGGCACGATCCTTTTCCAAAGCCCTGCTATCTGTTCGCGCTCGTCGGCGGCGATCTCGGCTCGATTCACGATGAATTCATCACGCCGTCCGGGACGCAAGGTCGCGCTCGGCATTCACGTCGAACATGGCAAGGAACCGATGGCGCCTATGCGATGGATGCCTTGAAACGGTCCATGGCCTGGGACGAAGAGGTCTTCGGCCGCGAATACGATCTCGACGTCTTCAATATCGTCGCCGTCTCCGATTTCAACATGGGCGCGATGGAGAACAAGGGCCTCAATATCTTCAACGACAAATATGTTCTCGCCTCGCCTTCGACCGCGACCGACACCGATTATGCCCAGATCGAGGCGGTGATCGCGCATGAATATTTTCACAATTGGACCGGCAACCGCATCACCTGCCGCGATTGGTTTCAGCTCTGCCTCAAGGAAGGCCTGACAGTTTTCCGCGACCATGAGTTTTCGGCCGACATGCGCTCGCGCCCCGGTGCACCGCATCGCCAATGTGCGCGCCTTGCGCGCCGCACAATTTCCCGAGGACGCAGGGCCTCTCGCGCATAATGTGCGGCCGGACACTTACCTTGAGATCAATAATTTCTACACGGCGACGATCTATGAAAAAGGCGCCGAAATCATCCGCATGCTGAAAGTGCTCATCGGCGACGATGCCTTTCGCCAAGGGCATGGATCTTTATTTCGATCGGTACGACGGGACGGCCGCGACGATCGAGGATTTCATTTCCTGCTTCGCCGAAACGTCGGGGCGCGACTTGACCGCAATTTTCGCGCTGGTACAACCAAGCGGGCACGCCGCTCTCGTCGAGGCCGCGGCGTCCTATGACGAAGCGGCGCGAACCTTCACGCTCGATTTTTCCCAAACCTGCAAGCCAACACCCGGCCAAGAACACAAGGAGCCTTTTGTCATTCCAATCGCACTCGGTCTTGTCGCGCCCGGCCGGGGCGACATCGCACTGCGCACCGGCGGCCAACGACGGCGCGAGCGCGGCGGAACTGTCGCGCGGGCGTGATCGAACTCTCGACCGCGCGGCGGAAAATCGTCTTCCGCGATGTGCCGAGCCGCCCGGTTGCCTCGCTGCTCCGTGGGTTTTCGGCGCCGGTGCGGCTCGATTACGCGGCGAGCGAAGCCGATCTCATCACACTTATTTCGCACGACAGCGACAGCTTCAATCGCTGGCAGGCGGCGCAGACCTACGCCAGCCCGTCTGCTGCTGCGCTCGGTCGACCAGCATCCGCGCCGGCGGAAGGCCAGATCGGGACAAGGAGTTTATCGACGCGCTCGCGACCGTCATCGAGGAAAGCGCCGATCCGGCTTACACGGCGCAGGCGATCACCTTGCCGAGCGAGGCCGACATCGCCCGCGAGATCGGCGAGGACGTCGATCCCGACGCGATCCATCTCGCGCGCGAAGCTCTGCGCACGCGCTATCGGCAAGGACCTCAGCGAAGTACTGCTCGCGGCCTACGCGCGGCTTGCCCCGAACGGACCTTATTCACCGGACGCCGCGGCCGCCGGGCGGCGCGCTCTGCGCAACGCCGCGCTCGATCTTTATCGCCGCCGGCGATGCGCATCGAGGGCGGCGCTGCTCGCCGCGCGCCAGTTCGAAGACGGCCGACACCATGACGGATGAGATCGCCGCGCTCGGCGTGCTCGCGCGGACTGCTGGCACTGAGCGCGAAGACGCGCTCGAAGCCTTCTACGCGCGCCATGCCAGGCGAACCGCTGGTCATCGACAAATGGTTTGCGCTGCAGGCGACGATCGCCGGAAGACGGTACGCTCGGCCGGGTCAGGCCCTCATGGACCACCGGCCTTTTCGCTTGACAACCCGAACCGGGTGCGCTCGCTCATCGGCGTCGTTCGCCGCCGGCAATCAGACCCAGTTCAACGCGGAGGATGGCAGCGGCTATGATTTCGTCGCGAACATCGTCCTCGATCTCGACGCGAAAAACCCGCAGGTCGCGGCGCGGCTGCTTTCGGCGTTCAAGAGCTGGCGGACGATGGAGCCCAAAAGGCGCAGACCTCGCCAAGGCGGCGCTGCGCCACGTCGCCGCTGCCGCAGCGGACTTTCTGCCAGACGTCAAGGACATCGCCGAACGCTCGCTCGCTTGACTATCGCCGCCACAAAACTTGAGGATCATCCATGAGCGAGCGCTCTGGACCGCCGTCGACCAGTATATCACGGACCTGCTGGTGCCGCCCGATCCGGCGTTCGACGCGGCGCTAGGGGCGAGCGCAGCCGCGGGCCTGCCGGCGATCCAGGTCGCGCCAAACCAGGGCAAGCTCTGCAGCTGCTGGCGCGCCTCCAAGGCGCGCGCAGAATTCTGGAAATCGGAACGCTCGGCGGCTACAGCACCATCTGGCTCGCGCGGGCGCTGCCCGCCGATGGCCGCCTGATCACGCTCGAAGCCGACCCGAAGGCACGCCGACGTCGCCCGCGGAAAAATATTTCGCGCGCGGGCTTGGATGCCATGATGGATCTGCGGGTTGGCCTCGCGCTTGAGACGCTGCCGCAAATTTCCGCGGAGGGCGGCGGCGCATTCGATCTCATCTTCATCGACGCCGACAAGCAAATATCCCCGCCTATTTCAGGTTTCGCGCTCGAACTATCCCGGCGCGGCGGTCTCATCATCGTCGATAACGTTGTGCGCAACGGCAGGGTAATCGATGCCGCGAGCCTGATCCCGATATTCAGGGCATACGCCAATTCAATGAAATGCTCGCCCGCGAGCCGCGCGTCAGCGCCACGGCGATCCAAACGGTCGGATCCAAGGGCTACGACGGTTTCGCCATCGTACTCGTCACCGTTTAGCGTCGAGGCCCGAACTTGGGTCGCCGCTCGTCTGCCCGGCGGCCCGTGGCGGCCATCTTTTCCGTGGCGTCAAATTTACATTCATTTTTAATTAATCTCTGGACAAAAAAAAAGTCGAGACTTTGATGAAACCAACTCGGAGAGATGCGGCACATCGCTCCGGTCAGTTTCGAGGGGGCCTGATATGGCGCGTGCAAATTCTGCGCATGCATCCGTGCGACCGGAGGCAATGCGGGGTCTTGCCTGTACGGCGGCGCAACCCGCTGCTCTACGTTTGGCCCAGCGCGAAATTTGGGTGCGGCGCGCGGTCCCCGCCATGGTGGCGGTGTTTGCGGGCGCGCTTGTCGCGATCACAGCCGTTATGACTCGCGAGGCGTATGATCGCGCCGTAACGGATGCTTTCACCGACATCGAATTGACCGCCGGCGTCGTCACCGGCGATCTCAATGGCCCGCTTAGGGAAACGCTCAAGACCGATCCGGCGGCGGCTCTGGCGCGGGCGGCGCCGTCGCGCGCCGTCGCGCGCGGGCAGCAGCTGGCCGTGACCGATGCCGCGGGCAATATTGTCGCGGCCGCTCCCGAGCTATCTGGCTCCAACGTCACGCTCACCGATTATTTGGGGCCCTCGCAGCCCCTGACGATTTTCGCGGAAAAAGCCGGCGTGTTGCGTATCAATCTGGCGGACGGCACGGATGCCTTGGCGGCCGTGCGCACGCTGCGATCCGCCGTTCGGCCAAGTCGCAATCGTTCATCCCATGGTGGCGGTCCTCGCCGAATGGCAAGCGGCGGCGTTTCGCGCCGCCATCCTTGCTCTGCACGGTCCTTGTGCTGATTGCCCTGGCCATCGCCTATTTCTGGCAGGCCTCGCGCGCACGCGAGGCCTGCCAGATTGTGCGAGAGCATGCGCGAACCGGGTCGACACCGCGCTTGGCCGTGGCCGCTGCGGCCTCTGGGATTGGGATCTCGCGCGCGGGCGCATCTACTGGTCGGATTCGATGTACGAGATCCTTGGCATGACGCCCGCCGGCCAATTCATTTCCTTCGGCGACATCAACGCGCTGGTTCATCCGCAGGATGGCGATCTCGCGGCGATGGCCGAGTTGCTGACCTCCTCGCAAGCCGATTCGATCGATCACGCTTTCCGGATGCAAACGGTGACCGGCGAGTGGATCTGGCTGCGTGCGCGGGCCGAGCTGGTGCGGGAGCGGGCGGGCGAACCCCCGCACCTCGTCGGCATCGCCGTCGACGTCACCGAACAAAAGGCCCTCGCCGAGCGCACCGCCACGGCCGACATACGCCTTCGCGACGCAATCGAGACCGTATCGGAAGCTTTTGTTCTGTGGGACGCCGACAACCGGCTCGTCATGTGCAATTCCAAATTCCAGAAATTCCACAATCTGGCGAGCGACGCGATCGTCGCCGGAATGCCTTATGCGCAGGTGATGGGGAAAGGGACTCCGCCCCTGATCCAGACTCAAATCGCGCTTGGCGAGCGCCCGCTTGCAGGCGCGCGCACCTACGAGGCGCGTCTCGGCGATGGCCGCTGGCTGCAAATCAACGAGAGGCGCACCAAGGACGGCGGCTATGTTTCGGTCGGCACCGACATCACCGCGCTGAAGCGCCACGAGGAACAATTGATGGAGTCGGAACGCCGCCTCATGGCGACCGTCGCCGACTTGCGCAAATCGCGCCAAACCCTGGAAGTGCAAGCACAGCAGCTCGCCGATCTTGCCGAGAAATATTTGGAGCAGAAGGCCGAGGCCGAGACCGCGAACCTGGCCAAGTCCGAATTTCTCGCCAATATGAGCCACGAACTGCGGACGCCGCTCAACGCCATCATCGGCTTTGCTGAGCTAATGCACCAAGAAACATTCGGCGCCTTCGGATCGCCGAAATATGCTGGTTATTGCAGCGACATAAGGCAAAGCGGCCAATATCTGCTCGGCGTGATTTCGGATGTCCTCGACATGTCGCGCCTCGAATCCGGCCGGGTGCGGCTTCAGAAGACCGATTTCGAGATCGATGCCGCGGTCGGCGCGGCGGTTGCGGCGGTTGCAACAATCGCCAACGAAAAGGAAATCAGCCTTCTCGCCGAAACCTTGCCGGACACGCAAATCCATGCCGACCGCGCCGCGATTGAAAAAATTCTCACGATTCTTTTGCGCAACGCCGTTAAATTCACCCCAAATCATGGTCGCGTCAACGTCCGCTCACGGATGGTTCAGGGTGCTCTAAACATCTATGTCGAAGATACCGGAATGGGCATTCCACCGGCGCCCTTGGCACGGCTTGGCCGGCCGTTCGAGCAATTGGACGGAACGCTCGACAACGGCATGAAGGGTTCGGGCCTTGGCCTCGCGATCGCGCGTTCGCTCGTCGATTTGCATGGCGGCTCGATACGCATCCGGTCATCGGTTGGCAATGGAACAATCGTCCTCGTCCATTTGCCCCAGTTGCGCGACGTGCCGCGGCAAAAGCTGCTTATGGCGGCAGGCGCCTTGCGCCGGCCTGCGCAGCCACAGCTGCGCGCCTCAGCGGGGTGACAAAACCCCATCGAAAACACGGCGCACCTCGGCGCGCATGTCGGAAAGGCAGCTTTCGAGCCCGCCAATGCCCGGCTGCCCGGCCACTTTCGCAAGGCGCCGCTTGACCGCTTCGTTCGCGGTGCGTGGATCGGTGCCCGGATCCAAGGTCAGGCGCAAGATTTGTATAACATTCGAAAAGAGGCGATGCGCATTCACCAAAACGCGCGCGCACTCCGCGGCGAGCAGTCCGCGCGCCGCCGCGGTCTCGATCACGGCCACGGCCGAAACGCGCACGAGGCTTGGCTCGGCGCCGGCGTGGCGCAGCAAAAGATATTGGGCCAAGAATTCGATGTCGATAAGCCCGCCCGCCACAAGTTTCAGATCCCAGGGGTCACGGTCTCCCTTCGCTTGCGCGATGAGGCGCCGCATTTCATAGACATCTTGGCGCAGCGCGCCGCCGCGACTCCGCATGAGCACGGCGCGGATCGCATCGCTGACTTGTGCGCCGAGCTGAAGCTCGCCCGCGATTGGTCTCGCGCGCGTCAACGCCATATGCTCCCAGGTTTCCGCTTCCGTGGTTTGATAATCGACGAAACTCGTAAATTGGGTCGCGAGCGGTCCCTGCCGGCCGGAAGGCCGCAACCGCATATCGACCTCGTAAAGCCGGCCCCGCCGCGTCGCGACGGTCAAGGCGGAGATCAGACGTTGCGCTAGCCGAGTGTAATAGTGCACCGCGTGAAGCGGCCGGGAACCGTCGGACTCGGGCCGCGCAGGATCGAAATCATAGATGAGCATAAGATCGAGATCGGAGGCCGCGGTCATTTCGCGCGAGCCGAGCTTGCCAAGCGCCAAAACGATCGACCTGCCTCCCAGCACGCGCCCATGCTCGCCCGCGAAGACGCGCTCCACGTGAACGAGGCAAGCCTCGACGATGCTCGCCGCCAGCGCCGAATAGGCGAGCGCCGCCGCGGAAGGTTCGATCGTCGCGGACCACAGCCGCAGGCCGATGGGAAAGAGTTCCTCGTTCGCGAAATCGCGCAGCGCATCGAGGAATTCCTCGGTCTCGAGTTTATGTTGCAGGATTTGCCCGGCGCGTTGCCTGACCGCATTTTCATCGAGGGGAGCCTCGAGGACTTCCGGATCGATCGCAGCGTCAAGCAAATGCGGACGCCTTATGATGGTGCGCGCAAGTCTTGGTGCGCCGCCAAGTATTTCGCCGAACAATTCACAGACTGGCGGATTGGATTTCAGTACCGAAAAAAGTTCGGCCGCCGCGGGCATGCCGGTCAGCGCGGAATCGAATCCGGCGAGCGCGGCATCGGGATCGCCTGCGTGCGCGAACGCCTGTAAAAGCAACGGCATCAATTCGGTGAGGACTTCCCGCGCGCGAGGGGTGCGCACGGCGGTGCGGCGGCCGAAATGCCAGCCACGAATCGTCTCGGCGGCAAGCGAGGCGTTCTTGAAGCCCAGCCGCGACAATGTCTCGAGCGTTTCCGGATCGTCGCCGGCGCCCGTGAATACGAGACTGCCCGCCGCCGCATCGAGCCGCGGCGAATGTTCGAACAGCCGCCCATAATGATACGAGACGAGCCGCAGGCGGTGGGTGACATCGCTGCAAAAGCGGCTTGTCCGCGCGTAGCCGCAAAATCTGGCGAAGCGCCCAAGGATTTCCGGGTCTTGCGGCAGACGCTGCGTTTGTTCATCGGCGACCATCTGCAGCCGGTGTTCGATTTCGCGCAGGAAGAGATAGGACGCGCGCAAGTCCGTGACCGCCTCGCGCGTGACCCAGCCTTCCTTGCCGAGTTCATCCAGCATGTCGAGGGTGCGCGCGCCCCGCAGGCGAGTCCTCTTGCCGCCAAAGATCAACTGCTGGGTCTGCACGAAAAATTCGATTTCGCGAATACCGCCGCGTCCCAGTTTCACGTCGTGGCCGGCGACCGCGATCTCGGCATGTCCCCGGACCACGTGGATCTGGCGTTTCATCGCGGCAATGTCCGCGATCGCGGCATAATCGAAATATTTTCGCCAGATGAAGGGCGTGAGTTTGGCGAGAAAAGTCTCGCCCAGCGCTTTGTCGCCGGCGGCCGGCCGCGCCTTGATCAAGGCCGCGCGCTCCCAGTTCTGGCCAAGACTTTCGTAATAGGAATAGGCGGCGGGCAGCGCGATCGCGACCGCCGTCGAACCGGGATCGGGACGCAACCGCAAATCGATGCGCAAGACATAACCGTCACGCGTCCGCTCCTGGAGAAGCCGGACAAGTCCCTTCGTAATGCGCGCAAAGAGAGTCGCGGGCTCTACCGCCAAAGCGATCGAATCGCTATTGGGATCGAAGAAGACCACGATATCGGCATCGCTCGAATAATTGAGTTCGCGCGCGCCGAGCTTGCCAAGCGCCAGGATGACGAGACCGCATCCTTGTTCGGGGTTCGCGCCGTCGGAAAGCCGCAGCCGGTCCGCACGCGCGGCATCGCGCAACAGAAAGCGCAGCGCCTCCGACAGAAAGACATCGGCGGCGCGCGACAGCGCCTCCGTCGCCGCGATCACATCGAAGACGCCGCCTAGATCGGCGAGCCCAATGAGAAGGGCCGTTTCCTGCTTCGCAAGCCGCAGTGCGCGCATGATCGCGGCCTCGCTGGCGGCCTCGACGCAGGCTTCGCCGAGCCTCGCCAGGCACGTCTCAAGGCTGGCCTCGGGAGCGGTTTCAAAACATCGCTTGAGCCGGGAGGCGTTCGCCATCGCGAGCTGCCAGAGAAATGGCGAATGATCGGCAAGCGCCAGAAGCAAGGCGCGCACGCCGGGCTCATTGGCGAGGCTTTGCAACTCCGTGCCCCCGGGCGCTGCCAGAAATTCTTCGAGCCGGGACTCGGCTCGGCGCGCGTCGTAAAGTCGCGGGGCGGTGCGCAGGCGCCGCCAAAGCGGAAGGTCCAAGTTGTCCTGTGGAGGAGCATCGCTCATGCCGCCTTGTCCGGTTGCGGCCGGGCAGGTTGCACCCGCGGTTCGCGCCGGACAGGAGCCACTGGCAGACGAATCACGACACGAAGGCCCGGCTCATTATCCTCGATCCGCAAGCTTCCATTGTGGAGCCGCGCCACCGCCGCGGCGAGCGAAAGGCCGAGGCCGGAGCCAGGCCGCGAGCGCGCGTTTTCGAGCCGGACGAATCGATCGAGCACGCGCAGGCGATCGTTCTCTGCGATGCCCGGACCGCGATCCGCGACGACGAATTCGACATTGCCGGCACTCCGCCGCGCCGAGAGTTCGACGGTGCCATTGGGACCTTGCGCGGGCGCGGGGTCCTGCCCCGGCCCCGCCGCCTCCGGGCACCCGTATTTCAACGCATTGTCGACGAGATTGGCGACGGCCTGACCCGCAAGCTCCCGGCTTCCATGCACAGTGAGCCCCGCCCCGGCGGAAATCGCAAGCACGATGCCGCGTTCCTCCGCCACCGGCTCGTAGAGTTCGCCGACGTCTCGCGCGACGGACGCGGCATCGAAATCGATCATGCCCTCGCGCCCAGCGCCCGCCTCCGCGCGGGCGATGCTTAACAGCGCATCGAAGATTTGGATCAAACGGTCGGATTCGTCGAGCGCTTTTTCGAGCGCGCCGCGATAATCCTCCGGGCCTTTGGCGCTGCGTAATGCTTGTTCCACGCCGCCCCGCAGACGGGTCAAGGGAGTCTTGAGATCGTGTGCGATATTGCCGGTAACCTCTTTCAACCCCGCCATCAATTTAGCGATCCGCTCCAGCATGGCGTTGAAATTTTGCACGAGCCGGTCGAGTTCGTCGCCGGTCCCGGCCAAACGCAACCGGCCGGAGAGATCGCCGGCGACGATTGCCTGGGCATTGGCGTTGATTGCATCGACGCGATTGAGTACGCGCCTTGCAACCCAGAGCCCGCCAAGCGTTCCGATCACCACGAGCCAAAGGAGCGAAGTGAGCAGTGCTTCGCCGAGAATATGGCGCAAGCTTTCGTCTTCCGCGAGGTCGTGCCCGACGAGCAAGTGGAACCCGCCCGCCAAGACGAAAATTGCGGGCGAGCGCCCGGTGTTTTCCACCGGTATCGCCCGGAGGCTGGTAGGCCGTCTCGACAAGTCCAGGACGGGTCAGAATATCCGGAGGCAGGCTCACGATATTGCCGGCGATTGGTTCTCCGGCGGCGGTTGTGACCAAGTAAAGCCGCGCGCCAGGCCGGCGGGTCCGCTTTTGGATGATAGTGACAAGGCGGCCTATGCCGCCTTGTGCATATTGCTCGGAAAGCCCGGTAATATCGGTGTCGATGGTCTGCGCGATCCGCTCGTTGATCAGGAGCTCCATGTTCCAGCCGACAGCGCCGAGGACAAGCCCGGCGCCGATCGCGGAAATCGCCAAATAGGCGAGCGATATCTTGAACACCGTGGTGCGGAAGAGCTTACCGAGAGCCATCGCGGATCATGTATCCGGCACCGCGTATCGTCTGAAGGAGCGGAGGGTCGAAACCTTTGTCGATCTTGGCGCGCAGCCGCGAAATGTGAACGTCAATGACATTGGTTTGCGGATCGAAATGATAGTCCCATACGTTTTCAAGCAGCATCGTCCGGGTGACCACTTGGCCCGCATGTTTCATCAAATATTCGAGCAAGCGGAATTCACGCGGCTGCAGACTGAATTTCCTTGCCGTCGCGCGTAAGCTTGTGGGCAAGACGGTCGAGTTCTAGGCCGTTCACGCGAAAGACGGTTTCCTCGCCGAGACCCGGCCGGTTTCGCCGGGCGAGCACCTCGACCCGCGCCAGAAGCTCTGAAAATGCGTAAGGCTTGGCGAGATAATCGTCACCGCCCGCGCGCAGCCCCTTGACGCGATCGTCGACCTGTCCGAGCGCGGACAGGATAAGTACGGGCGTCAGGATTTTCTGCGCGCGCAGGTCGCCGATGAGCGAGAGGCCGTCGAGTTTCGGCAGCATACGATCGACAATCAAAACATCGTAGGTTTCGTCGCGGGCACGGGCGTAGCCGTCAATGCCGTCGCCGACATAATCGGCGACATGACCGGCCTCGCGAAACGCCTTGACCATGTAATTGGCGGCTTCGAAATCGTCTTCGATGATGAGAATGCGCATAACCGGCATATAGCTCATCCTTTTGCAAAGCAGCAGGCCGGAAGTTGCCTTCCGGCCTGTCGCCTCCTGGAGCCGGCGCCGCAATGGGCGGGGGGCGGTACCGGCCCACAAAGCCTCGGGGACGTGAGGCTCAGGAAGCCGGATTGACCGCGATCGCGACGAAATGGGTGCCATCGGTGCCCTTGACCCGCAAAAGGACGGCCTTGCGATTGTCCTTCTTGGCCTCGGCTAGCGCGGCGCCAACGTCCGCTGGCTTGTTGACCGCATGACCGCCCGCCTCGAGAATGACGTCACCGACTTGCAAGCCCTTCTGGGCGGCGATGCCATCGGGATCGATATCGGATACGACCACGCCGTGGCTTCCCGCGCCCTCGACGCTGGCGGCGGGAGCGAGCGTGAGGCCGAGGCCGCTCAACGCGTTATTGTCCTGGCCCATGCCCGGCTGTGCCCGGGCCTCCTTGTCGTCCGGCAAGGAACCGAGCTTTACCTGCGCGGTTTTCTCCGACCCGTCGTGCCAATAGATCAAATCGGTCTTTTTCCCCGGGCCGAGGGCTGCCACCCTCTTGGCGAGGTCGCGCGGACCGTCGATCCGTTCACCGTCGATCCCGAGGATCACATCGCCCGATTTAATTCCGGCCGCGCTTGCTGGAGAATTCGGCTGAGCTTCAGCGACGAGAGCCCCTTTGTTGGACTTCAGACCGAGACTATCGGCGATTTCCGCGGTGACTGGCTGAATCTGGACGCCAATCCAACCCCGCGCGACCACACCCTTGTCTTGCAGAGCGGCAATGACGGTTTTCACGGTTTCGGCGGGAATGGCAAAACCGATGCCAACACTTCCGCCCGAGGGCGAGAAAATTGCCGTATTGACGCCGACCACTTGACCTTGGGTATTGAAAGTGGGACCGCCCGAATTGCCCCGGTTGACCGGCGCATCAATTTGCAGGAAGTCATCGTAGGGCCCGGCGCCAATGTCGCGCCCACGCGCCGAAACGATGCCCGCCGTAACCGTTCCACCCAGTCCGAAGGGATTGCCGACCGCGATCACCCAGTCGCCCACCCGTGGAGTGGCGGTGGCGAAGTCAACATGCTGATAAGGGCCGCCCTGCTTGATCTTCAAGAGAGCGAGATCGGTTTTCTTGTCGGTTCCGACGATGGTTGCAGGCACGGTTTTGCCGTCGTCCAGGGTCACGTTGACCTCGGTGGCGTTCTCGACGACGTGGTGGTTCGTGACGACATAGCCATCGGCCGAGATAATGAACCCAGAGCCTTGCGCTTGGGTGAGGTGCGGCTTGACGTGATGATCGCGCGGCGTTCCTTCCTCGCCGAAATGTTTAAAGAAGCGCTCGAGCGGATCGCCCGGTGCAATATGCGGGATTTCGAGCTCGTCGCTAGAATTGGCCGTCTCGGTGGTCTGCACCTTGACGGACACGACCGCGCCGCGCACGTGGTCGACCACATCGGCGAAAGAGACCGGAGAAACAACCGGAGACACTTCGCCCGTATTCGCGTTCGCGGCGGCAAGGGCCTGACCAGAACCGGCATCGTTCACGCAAGCCAGGGCCAGGGCGGCCACCGCCGTAAGCAGCGCGGCGCGGATCTCGTGGCGGCGGCGCACGATCAAAGGCGGCGAAATCAGAGAACCCGGCCGGGGAGGCGAGACATTAGGCATTGACTACTCCATTGCAAAATTAAGGACGGCGCACCGTCTTCGGCCACCGATATGGGGACGCCCAGCTTACACCGCCATTTCGGCTGCATGAAAGTTTTGTAAGGCTGGCTAATGCTCGCGGCGCGGGTCCGCAATATGAAAATGGCGCGAGCCCACTTGAAAGCAAGAGGTTTGGAACGATCACGGAAACGGCGCCGCCGCCAATCGCTTTGCCGGAGCCCTGCCTCGCGCTGTTGTTATTGAATAATAGGATGAGGAGAATGTAACGCGGCTCCAAGTTGCAGGTCCTAATGGCAACTGCGGTTAAACTTGATAAATAACATCAGCTGAACGCTCGCAAATTCGACAAACAATTCTTGAAACTGCTCGGCTTGATCAGGGTAATCGATCATGCCAAAGCTTTCACGCGCGCTACGAGCTTTAGCGGCATTTGTTCAACCACGCCGCATTAGTTATCATTGCGCCGTCATATTGCGCCTGTAATGCGATTAACGATGCCGTGTTGCGTCCTTGCACGCGAGGCGCCTCATCCGGCAAAGCGATGTATTCCACCACGAAGGCAGCGCCAAGCGCCAACGGAGGAAAAAATGAAACTGAAGAGAGCTCGAATGCCTCGATAAGGCAATTTACCCCACTCCGGAACGAAAAGGCAATTTTAAGCGAATCGCGTGCTACATCCTGTTTGGAGCGGCAATAGCATTGGGCCCGTTGCAATCATGGGCCGATTTCCCGCTTCCTTCCCCAGATCATTGTTTCGTCGGCGATCCCGGCGACCGGCGATCTCAATCCCTATCGTATCCCTTTGTGCCCCCGGGATTTCCGGCAGGTGGGCTCGTGAAGCCGGGCGATGTCCTGGTTTCAATCTTCAATAACAGCAGTAATCTCCAAGGGACCGGGACGACGATCATCCAACTCACGCCTACAAGCGGTGCGGCGCCGGACATGCAAGCGTCCGTCTTCTTCCAAGGAACCCCACCGCTCGGCTTCACCCTGGCACTTGGCGTGCTGGACGCGAGGATTTGTCATCGCCGGCAACGTCACGACCATCGACGGCACTTCTGCTACGGTCGCGGCAGGTCCGCTTCTGTTCATTGACCAGAACGGAAAATTGGTAAAGAGCTTTACTGCAAGTCTTGATGGTCCTTGGGGCTTGGCCCTTGTAGACGGTTTCGACCATGCCAAGGTCTTCGTATCGAATGTATTGGATGGCACCGTGATCTTGGATTTACCTGTCCCTGCCGGACAGCGAGACCGTCAAGGTGACTGGCACCACTCAGATCGCCTCGGATACCAACACCGGACGGTACCCCGCTGCGCTCGTGTCGGGACCCACTGGCCTCTTGTATGACGTGGGGGCGAATGTTCTCTACGTCGCCCCGACAGGCGACAATAAGATTTTCAAGGTCCCGTATGCCGGCACCATTGGTCCATCCTCGGGAACCGGCAAACTCGTCTTCACTGACTCTCACCTGCATGGTCCCTTGGCGCTGGCTCTCGCACCGAACGGCGATCCGCTGACCAGCAATGGCGACGCGCTCAACCCTGATCCTGCCCACCCGAACGAAATCGTGGAATTCACGAAGACCGGCCGATTGATCGGTGAATACAAGGCCCATCAGAATCAAGGTGGAGCGTTTGGTATTGCGACATTCACCGAGGGGACCGCTAATTTTTTGGCGGTGGTGAACGACAACGCGAACGATGTCACGGTCAGAGCATCAGGTTCGCCATAATCACCTGGGAGCGGCGGGTCGAAACGGCCGGATCCAAGCTTTCCCGGCGGATGGTCCCGGCCGCTTTGCTTTCGCCTCGGAATTCCGCCACCTACAAGATCGCGACTTTCGCGCTTTCGCCGAGATCAACAAGGCCGGGCAAACGAGATTGCCGACATTCTCGATCATGAGGACCGAACCAAACGCCGGTTTCAGCTCGCCGAGCCCGCGCGCAACCATATCGGCGTCCAAATGACACCCGCTGCCTGTATTGATCTGGACGACGGGGGCGCCTGCAGCTTTGATTTCAGACTGTCATTGGTCGTGGCTTGGTCGCCTTCGATGACGAAAAAGGGTTGTTTGTGCCGCCAATCCCGCACCGTACGCTCAAGCAGCGTCGTCTTGCCCGCACCAGGACCGCTGACGAGGTTGAGAGCCAGGATCTCGCGCCCGGCAAACCATGCCCGGTTGCGCGCCGCGAGCGCGGCGTTCTTCGCCAGCACGTCCCGCTCAAGAAGGACTGTCGAGGCAGGGCCATGATGGGCATTGTCGTGATGATGACCATGGCCGCCGCTAGGCTATGGTCGTGGTCATGATCGCCATCATGGGAGTGAGCGTGCCGATGCGATTCGCCGTGACGGTGCTTTGAGGCGAGGTCCAGTGTCTCGCCAGTCTCAAGATTGACAACCCTCACTTCCGCGCCATCCGAGCAGCCACAGATCTCACACATCGTCTGACCTCCTACACTTTGTGGTTGGTTCATTTCGCAGTCACGCGGCGGCGGCGGCGTCCACCTCGTACTCCTTGACCCGCAATTCTTCGCCCGAAATCCGTTTGTTTTCGTGTGATCCGCAACGGCACGGCGCCCAGAGAGTCTCCCGCACAAATGTCTTACCACAGACACCGCAACGCGCCTGTGCTTCGATTTCAATGATCTCCTGGCTCGCGCCTTCGAGTGGCGTCCCGGCCGCCGCAACATCGAAGCAAAACCGGACGACATCGGGCGTGACACAGGTGAGCTTGCCGATTTCGAGCGCGACGCGCCGGACGCAACGGCCTTGCGCGTGCCCGGTCACCATTTCGACGACGCTCTGTGTCAACGCCAGCTCGTGCATCTCAACAAATCTTCGGCAACTGATCGCCGACCAGCATGTCGACGATGCGCTGACCGCCAAACACTGTGTTCATCACGACGCGGCCTGGCCGACTCGGCCGTAACGCGACCGGCGATCTCTGCCCTGCGGTCGAGCGGATGGCCGCGCAGGGCCAAAAGAGCGGCGGCTTCCTCGTTCTTCGGAACCACGCAAACTATTTTGCCCTCATTGGCAAGGTAGAGCGGATCGAGCCCCAGGATCTCGCATAAGGCCTTGACTTCCTCGCGCATCGGGATCGCGATCTCGGAAACTTCTATGCTGGCGCCGACGCCCTGGCCGCCTCATTGAACACCGTGGCGAGTTCCACCGCGGGTCGCATCGCGAATGAAACGGGTGGAGGGAGCAGCAGTGAGCAACTCGGCAATGAGCCCGTGCGTGCAATGCGGCGCAATCACTCTCGATCTTTGTCGAGAGCGCCATGTCGCCAAGCCTCGCAAGGCGGGCGAGCGGGGACCGCGCCTGGTCGTCGCGCGGCGCAAGGGCCGGATTATCAAACACCGAAACGAACACGCCGTCGATGAGATTACGCATCGCCGAGCCGCCGCCGCCATGGGCCAGTGTGACCGTTGGCACGCTGATGCTGCCGCGGTGCCGGACGGGGACGGCAATGCCGAGGGTGTTCAGCAACGCCGTCATGCCGCGTTCGTCCCCTTTTTCTGACGCGAGATGGCGCCGAACTGATAATAGGCGGCGCAGGCGCCTTCCGAAGACATCATAAGGGCGCCGAGCGGCGCCTCCGGCGTGCAGGCTCTGCCGAAGACTTTGCACTCCCAAGGCTTGATGACGCCCTTCAGGACCTCGCCGCACCGGCAGGATTTGGGATCGGCGATGCGGAGCGCGGGCACACTGATTTGCGCTCCGCGTCGTAGCGCGCGTAGGCCGCGCGCAACCTGACGCCCGAGTGGTCTATCGAGCCAAGCCCGCGCCATTCGAAAAATTCCCGCAGCTCGTAGACAAGGTTCACGGCGGCGAGCGCTTTCCGGTTGGCATCCTCGGGAACGACACGGTTGTATTGGTTCTCTATCGCGCAGCGGCCTTCGGCGATCTGCTTTAGCGATCACCAAAGGCCGCCTGTAGTGCTCGGCCATGAATTGATATGGCCGCGTGCCGATCACCATGCTTACATACCCTGGTCCCAGAAATTCGCCGATTTCAAGCTCGGGACTGTCGAGAATGGCCTTGATGGCCGGGATGATGGTGATGTGGTTGCAAGACAGCGGAAAATTGCGAATGCCCTCGCGCTCCGCCTGGAGAATCGTGAGCGCCGTCGATGGCATCGTGGTTTCGAATCCGAGCCCAAAGAACACAATCTCCTTCTCAGGATAGAGGCGCGCGAATTTGCAGATTGCCCCGCTCGCCGGCCAGCAGCGTGTGCACGAGGTCCCAAAGAATGTGATAGATCGCGACGTGGGCGGCATCGCAGTTTGAGCCGCCATTGCCCATCGAGAACAGGCGCCCGTCGCGCCGGTAGACATCGGCGATTGTCCGGGCAGCGTCCACCACGTACTGGCCGTTCGTGGCGAAAAAGTCTGCAAATACCTCCTGATGATGCTGTGCCTTCTGCCGGACCAACTCGACAAGCGCTGCGTTCATGTCGTGCGCATCCGGCTTCCTGCCATGCAGAAACGGGTAGAGCTCTTGCAAACCTTCGTCATGTGACATTGGTGCCTCTTGCGAGCAGGTGCTGGTTGGATCAGGCGCGACCGGCCATTCGCATCGCATCAAGCTCCGGCTCAACCTCACCTAGCTCTTCGAGAATTCTCAGTGTTGCGGCGGCCTCCTGCTCGCCGATGCGGCTCATGGCGAAGCCGACATGAACAAGCACCCAATCGCCGACCCACGCTTCGATCGGATGATCGTCGCTGACGACGCACACCAAATTAATCTCGCGCCGGACGCCCGACACATCGACGATTCCGAGCACGTTCTCAGGATCCGAAATCGCGATAATCTGTCCGGGAATGCCTATGCACATGATATCACCTTTCCGCGCAGCCGGTTCCGCGATGCCATCGCGACGATTGCGCGCACAAGTCCGCGATGGAATCGCGCCGCCATCACACTTGCCGGCGTAGCGCCTTCGAGATCGTCTAGGATCGCCCGCCACAGCGGAGAAAAATCCATCGTCGGCAGGCCGCCCAAAGCCGGGGCTTGCACGCGAATCAGGATGGGATAGCCATCTTCCCGCGCCAGGGTCCGTGCATCGGCGATGCTCTCCAGCGCGATGGCGGCCTCTCCTTCGTAGCTCACGCCGTCCCGGCAGAGTCCAACCGCGGCAGCGGCCGCATCGAACAGCCGTCCGCACGAACTGGACCGGGGAGAGTTGATCCCTTTGCGCATCGTCGCGCCGAGCGTCTCAAGCGGCTTGGTGTCGAGGTATCGCACAAGCTCGAGCCCCGCATGCTCCTGCTTGCAGTGCTCCCAGCCAATCGCAGCTTCAATATGGGCAAAAGTGTTTCGCCAGGGTTGGTGCACGGCCTGAGCGCCGCCCGGCATCGCCACCGGCGGGAGGCATCCAACCCGCTCGAACGTCTTGTAGTCGGCGAGCAGGAACTCGCCACCCCACAGTGTGCCGTCCAAACCGAGCCCGAGCCCGTCAAGCGCAATGCCGAGAACGGGGCGCGTGTCGCGCGGTATGGCATTCTCCGCCAAGCAGCTCGCGATATGGGCGCGGTGGTGCTGGACCTCCTCAATCCGGCATCCCTCCACAAGCGCCCGCTCGCGGCCGAGTTTGGAAGAGAGATAATCATGGTGCAAATCGACCGCGATCATCTCTGGCGTGTGATCGTACAGCGCCAGATAAAGCGACAGGGCTTTTTGGTAGTCTGCGAAAGTGGCCGCGTCCTCCAAGTCGCCAATGTGCTGGGAGAGGATCGCCTGCCCGTCTTTCAGCAAGCAGAAGGTGCTCTTGAGTTCTCCGCCAAGAGCGAGCAGCGGACCGGCATGCTCGAAACCCGAAGGCAGTCTGACCGGCGCCGGGGCATAACCGCGGGCGCGGCGGACGAGGCGCGGCTTGCCGAGCATGACCCGCGCCAGGGAATTGTCCAGCCGGTTCACGATGTCGCGATTATGGAAGAGCCCATAATCGGCAATCGTGGATCAGACGGCGCCTTGCGTCCTCATTGTCCGTGCATTGAGGTTCTTGCGACAGATTGCCGCTGGTCATGACAACCGGCCGGTCGAGGTCGCGCAGCAACAGATGGTGCAAGGGCGTATTGGGGAGCATGAAGCCGAGAGTCGCATAGCCCGGAGCCACCGCCTCGGCCACGCGATCGGGACCGGTCGCGGGCAGAATCACAATCGGGGCAGCCGCACTTTTGAGCAGCGCCTTCTCCTGACTGTCAACGGCGCAATACTGGTGGATGACATGTAGGTCTCGTGCCATCAGCGCGAAGGGTTTTTCGTAGCGCCGTTTGCGGCCTCGAAGCCTGGCAACCGCATCCTCATTGCAGGCGTCGCAGGCGAGATGGAAGCCACCCAGTCCCTTGATCGCGATGATCGACCCGCCCTGCAGCAAATCCCTCGCCGTCTCGACCGCATCGCAGCCGGTGAGGTGCCGCGGCTCGGTTCCGCCATCGGCGAGGCGCTCAAGCCATGCGTGTGGTCCGCAAGACGGGCAGGCCGTCGGCCGGGCATGGAAACGGCGATCTTCCGGATCTTCATACTCGGCCCAGCATGCCGGACAAAGCGCGAACCCCGCCATGCTGGTGTTGGGCCGGTCGTAGGGTACCGCCCGCACGATCGAGAGCCGCGGCCCGCAATGCGTGCAATTCGCAAACGGGTAACGATAACGGCGATCGGAAGGATCGAGCGTCTCGAAAAGACACGCCGGGCAGGCCGCGGCATCCGGCCCACGCCCGTGTGCACCTCGCCAGCGCGGCTTGACACTATATGGAAGCCGCCATCGGCCGGGCTATCTCCGGAGAGCCCCCATTCAACGGCATCGATGCGGGCAAGCGGCGGCGGCTGATCTTCGAGCCGCATGAGAAACCAGTCAAGGTCTACACGCCGGTCCCATGCCCGGATCATAACGCCTTCGGCATCGTTCCACACTTCGCCGGCGAGCCCGCAATCACGCGCCAAGCGCCAGACCGTCGGGCGAAAGCCAACGCCCTGCACAAGCCCGCGGACGCGGATCGCCCGCCCTTCCGCCGGCAGAATGTCCGTGGCAACGGGCACCGCCGCCATCACATGCTGCGAATTCTAAAATAGCGCATGAGGTCGCGCAGATTCATCAGAATTCCAACCACGATCAGCACCGCGACTATGATAAAAAAATCGCCCATCCGCTCATCATCCTTCTCCGTCTGCATATGCGCTCTCGATTTCGAGACTCCGTTGCTCAAGCAGCAAATCTCCGGCAAGCCGCTCGACGGCCTTGACCGCCTCGTCGACCGCGGCAGCGACGCCGTGTTGGGATAGTAGAAATCCATCAGCTCCCGCCAGATTCGTACCGGGAGCCGGTAGCTTGCTTCCTTGCTCCAGGAGATCAGATCCATCTGCAGGAAGCCACCGGCATCCAGATAGAAGACGGTGCCACTGAACAAGAATACCAACGGCACTTCGCCTCTTTCAAGGCCGAAGAAATTCTTGGTTGCCGCAACATTGAAATCGAAGCTGCATGGGACCGGCAGTTCGACGATGCGCTGGCCGTCGAAAGGCCGGCACCCGGACGTTCGTGTGCGTCCAAAGCATGCTTGCAGCGTATCCTTCCAGCGATGGGTGACGCCAAAGAGCTCGATGAGACGTTCGCGGTCCTCCGGCGCATAAGTCCGGCGCGTTGCCTCGATGCGAATCTGACGGTGCAACAGCACATTCTCCACCCTGACGTCCGGGGTCTCGTTGGCGACGCACAACTTGAAGAGAAGAGATGGCGCCGCCGCATAGCGGTCGACCACGGCGCCTTCGACCGCGAAGTTGAGTTCAACCATGGCGATACGCTCCTGCGCACGCGCGATGCCCGCGCAGCTCGGCGAAGAAGCCGTCGATTGCCGTCCAAGCCTCATCGCTGCCAGAAAGGCCGCGCCATTTGGTGCGGATGAGTCCAACCAGCGCGTAGCAGCGATCTATCGGCGCCCGGAAATACTCGCGCGCATTGCGCACGCGATTGAAAAGCAAGGCCTCGCTATCAGGCGCAAGTTCAGCAAGGAGGGGGTTGCTGGCGACGAGTTGCGCCCACGCCTGCAAGTCCAGCAGCAATTCCGTAGGCCCAGCAGGTCCTGGATAAAAAGCAACGATACGCTTGTCGGGCGTGCTGCGAACGAAGAACGCAAGCCCGATTGGGATGCCGAAGGCCTCCCACTCGGCATCGGTCATGCGGAAATTCTCGAGCCGCCGCACGGTTTCTGGCACCTCGCGATACCGGTTGTCATCGCGATTGCCGAGCAAGGTCGCGCACGCCCTGCAGACACAGAGCTGACGGTGCCTGGCGGGTTCGACCAAATGGCGGTGATCGGCGGCGATCGGAGCATAGCATAGCTCGCACTGTTCCTCCGCAACCTTCCGCGGACGCAGGAACCGCTGCACATTGGTCACCCAATTTCCCGGCCGTGTGCTTAAGGCCATGCGCTCGAACTCCCGTCATGCGGCCGGCTCCCGAACTGTTCGCTGCGGCGTCTCTAGCTATCCAAAAGGATGCGGGTCACACGGCCGCGCGGACCGCTGCACCAGCCTCCTGGAGGTCCAAACCATCGATCAGAAATTCTTTCGGCATCGGGCGCCGCTTCCAGCACGGCATCCTCGATTTCGCCTGGCAACCTCCACATTGAGGGCGCCTTGATCGTGGCGGCGCCACTTCCATGCAACCGCAGTCGAACAATGCCACTCGCAATCTCCACAACGTCAAAACGGAGGCCGTGAACCCCAATATGCGACCGCAGCCGATCGACCGCCCAGCGAACGCGCGTCTCAAAGTCATCAGGATGCAGCCCATGCAACAACAACATGGCCTGGACCTGCTTGTCCTCCGCCAGCCGCGCCAGGATCGCAGAGCCGCCATCCGCGTTGGTCACGATTCCCATCAGCTTGGCCAATCCGATGCCATGTATAAAGCAGTTCATAAATAAGAGCACATTTTTCTTGACCTGATAAGTCGCGAATGATTTCATGCTGGCGTGAGAAAAGATGACGCGCGGAAACTTGATCACAAGACGCTGGAAGCGATGCGCGAACGTGCGGTAAGGCGTGTGCAAGACGGCGAAAGCCCCGAGGTGGTTGCCCGGATTTTTGGTGCGGGGCGGACCGCCATGTGCAGATGGCTGGCGCAGTACCGGCGCGGTGGCTGGGGCGCCCTGAAAGCCAAGCCAGTTTCTGGACGTCCGCCGGAACTCAATGGCCGGGCGTTGCAGCGGGTTTACGGCACGGTGACCCGGAAGAACCCCTTGCAACTGAAGTTCGAGTTTGCGCTGTGGACGCGCGCGATGGCGGCGAAGCTGATTTAAGGATAAGTTCCATGTGATGTTGAGCGCGGCGTCCGTGGGACGGCCCTTGGCTCAGCTCGGCATCACTTGCCGGAAGCCGTTGCATCGGGCACGGGAACGTGACGAAGCCCTTGTGCAGCAGTGGCTCAAGAAAGAATACCCGGGAATCAGAAAATGGCGCAAAAACAAGGCGCTGACATCTATTTTGGCGATGCCGCCCGCATCCGCTCCGGTCACCATGGCGGGCGCACCTGGGGTAAAAAAGGGGCAACGCCGATGGTCGAGGCGGCGGGCGCCCGTCGCAGTATAAGTCTGATTTCAGCGATCTCCTCGCGCGGTCACATGCGCTTCATGATCCAACAACAAGGCGGCGTCAACGCTGCGGTGTTTATCGAATTCCTGAAACGATTGATCGCCGGCGCCAAGCACGAGATCTTTTTGATCGTCGATCGTGGACCCGCACACATCGCGAAGAAAACAAGAACTTTTGTCGAAATTCTGAAGGGAAAGCTGCGGCTATTTTATCTGCCGCCCTATCCGCCGGACCGCAATCCCGGCGAGCTGGTGTGGAAGCATCTGAAAACGGACACCATCGGCCGCATGGTTGTGATCAGCAGGGACGACTTCAAGCGTAAGGTTCGATCATCGATGCGCCACCTGCAAAATCACCCCTGGAAAATTATCTCCTTTTTCCGGAAACCTTCGCTCACTTACGCCGCTTGAATGTTCTTATATTTATGAACCGCTTAATACATAATGGAAGGCCTCGTATTTGAGGCGTTCATTCTCGTCCGTTGGATGGTGGGCTTTCACCTCGTCCCAATGGACTTTGAAAATCTCCGGTATGATCTGACGCTGAAGAAGGGCGTCAACATCGGGGTTCGTGTAAAGAATGACGCGCGCCCCGGCGAGGTCAGAGCTGGCCTCGCAAATCTGAACAGTGAGATAAGTGGATTTTCTGCCTGACGGCGGCGAGGATTATCGCCGCGAATCAGGAGATGTCATGACGGAACGCACACGGCGGAACCACACGCCGGCCTGCAAGGCGAAAGTGGCCCTGGCGGCCATCAAGGGCGAGAAGACGCTGGCCGGACTGGCGCAGCAGTTCGACGTTCACCCCAACCAGATCACGCTATGGAAAGGCCAGCTTCTCGACGGCGCGGCGGGGGTGTCCGGCTCCGGCAAGAGCGAGGCGGGCGCGCCGGGGGTGGATTTGAAGGCGCTGCACGCCAAGATCGGAGAGCTGACGCTGGAGAATGATTTTTTGGAAGGCGCGCTCAGCAAGGCCGGCATGCTGAGCGCAAAGCGATGATCGGCCGCACCCACGATTTTCCCATCGCCCGGCAGGCGAAGGCCCTGAACATCAGCCGGGGCGCCGTCTATTGCAAACCCCGGCCAGTCCCGGCGCAGGACTTGAAGATCATGCGCCGGCTCGACGAGCTGCATCTGGAGCATCCGTTCATGGGCGCAAGGATGCTGCGCGACATGCTGAACCGCGCGGGCGTTTCGATTGGCCGCCGCCATGCCGCGACGCCGATGAAGCGCATGGGGATCGAGGCGGTCTATCGCCGCCCGGACACCAGCAAGCCTGCGCCGGGACACAAGATTTACCCCTATCTCTTGCGCGGGCTGAAGATCGAAAAGCCCAACCAGGTCTGGGCGGTGGACATCACCTGTATCCCGATGGCGCGCGGTTTCGTCTATCTCGCGGCGATCGCCGGCTGGGCAGCCGGCGCGTTCTGCCGCATCGCGTGCCGATCAGCATGGAGGCGGATTTTTGCATCGAGGCGCTGGAGGAGGCCCTGGCGAAACACGGCAGGCCGGGGGTTTTCAACACGGATCAGGGCTCGCAGTTCACCAGCGAGGCGTTCACCGGCATGCTGATCAAGAACGGCATTGCGATCAGCATGGACGGCAAGCGCTCGTGGCGCGATAATGTGTTCGTCGAGCGGCTGTGGAAACCGGTGAAATACGAGGAGGTGTATCTGAAGGCCTGCGAGAGCGCCGGCGAAGCGCGCGCCTCGATCGGCCGCTATCTGGACTTTTACAATCGGCGAAGGCCGCATTCGAGCCTTGACCGGCACACGCCGGATGAGGCCTGCTTCGGTCCGGCGCCCTTACCGGCGGCGGCGTGACTTTTCCGCCGCGCGCTGGACGTGACTTCGGCCGGGCTACGCCCTCCCTGCGTCACGCCCAGCGCGCGAAACCCCGCATTAAGAGAAACCCGGCAGGACTCCCCTTATCCCTCGCGGGAATCTGTTCAGACAACCAGAGCCAGCTCTATGAACCGGCGAGGCGGGGCAGGCAAGGTTGTAGATTTCGTCCACTTCGACTAAAAGCGGAAAGGTCACATTGTGGCGGAGAACGTCGAAACGCTCGTTGCCGAGAAGATCGTCGATGTTGCGTCGGATTCCAGTGGAGAAATTTTCGACGCAAATAACCTCGTGGCTCTGGCCGAGCCGAGAAAGCCTGCGCCACCGGTGACCAGGATACGTCTTTGTCCCAATAGCACGTTCGACTCCGCTTGGATTGTCATATACAACATTTCAATGTCCGCTCCCGCCTGGGCGCGTGATTGAGGTTTTTGTCTCGCATGGCTTCAAAAAAAGTAGCTTTGATCACCGGCATCACCGGGCAGGATGGTGCTCTACTCGCCGAACTCCTCCTTTCAAAAGACTATAAAGTTCACGGCGTGAAGCGGCGGTCGTCGTTGATCAACACCGACCGTCTCGATCATTTATATCATGACCCGCATGAGGCCGGCGTTAATTTTTTCCTGCATTATGGCGACCTCACCGATTCGACGAACCTCATCCGCATCGTGCAGGAGGTCCAGCCCGACGAAATTTACAATCTCGCCGCGCAAAGCCATGTCCAGGTCAGTTTCGAGACGCCGGAATATACGGCGAATGCCGACGCGCTCGGAACGCTGCGCCTTCTGGAGGCGATCCGCATCCTGGGGCTTACCAAAGACCCGTTTCTACCAGGCTTCTACATCGGAGCTGTACGGCAAGGTGCAGGCGGTTCCGCAAAACGAGACGACGCCATTCTATCCGCGCTCGCCCTACGCCGCCGCCAAGCTCTATGCCTACTGGATCACGGTCAATTACCGCGAAGCCTATGGGATGCATGCCTCCAACGGCATCCTGTTCAACCATGAAGGGCCGACCCGCGGCGAGACTTTTGTGACGCGCAAAATCACCCGCGCGGTTGCGGCAATCCATTTGGGTTTCCAGGACAAGCTCTATCTGGGCAATCTCGATGCCAAGCGCGACTGGGGACACGCGCGCGATTACGTCGAGGGAATGTGGCGCATTCTGCAGCAGCCGGAGCCGGACGATTATGTGTTGGCAACCGGGGAAACCCATGCGGTGCGCGAATTCGTCGAACGCGCATTTGCCGAAATTGGCATCGAGATCGGCTGGAGGGGATAGGGCGTCGACGAACAAGGGTTCGCCAAAAATAGCAACGGACTTTGTCGAGATCGATCCGCGTTATTTTCGTCCGACGGAGGTCGATCACCTTCTCGGCGATCCGGGGAAGGCGTTGAAAAAACTCGGTTGGAAGCATGCAGTCACCGTTCCCGCGGCTTGTGTCGGAAATGGTCGCGAGTGACTTGGTCGTGATGAAGAAACGCGGCCGGGTGTGAGGACCGTTGCATGAAATCATCTTCCGGCGGGGCCCGGATCAAGCGGCGAATCTGGGTCGCTGGCCATCGCGGCATGGTTGGCTCGGCGATCCTGCGCCGCCTCGCCAAGGAAGACGTGGAAATCCTGACGGTGGACCGCCGCGATGTCGATCTGCGCGATGCAGGACGCCGTCCGGCAATGGGTGGCGCGGGCGAAGCCAGATGTTATCATTCTGGCCGCCGCCAAGGTCGGCGGAATCCTCGCCAACGACTCTTGTCCAGCGGATTTCCTGTTCGATAATCTCGCGATTGAGACGAATGTCATCCAGGCCGCGCATCTGGCCAATGTCGAGCGGCTGGTCTTTCTTGGATCGTCCTGCATTTATCCGAAATTCGCGCGGCAACCGATCAAGGAAGAAGCGCTGTTGACCGGACCGCTGGAGCCGACCAACGAATGGTATGCGATTGCGAAAATCGTCGGCATCAAGATGTGTCAGGCGTACCGGCGCCAATATGGGCGGAGCTATATTTCGGTCATGCCAAGCAATCTCTATGGCCAAAACGACAATTTCGACCTCTCGACGAGCCATGTCTTGCCCGCCCTTGTCCGCAAATTCCATGCTGCGAAGACCGCCGGCGAGCCTGAGGTTGTCGTTTGGGGTACCGGAACGCCGTTGCGGGAGTTTCTCTATGTTGATGATTTGGCCGATGCGGTGGTGTTTCTGATGGATCGCTACGACTGCGGCGAGCCGATCAATTGCGGCACCGGTTCCGACGTAAGCATCCGCCAGCTGGCAGAGATGATTGGCCGCGTCGCCGGGTTCGAAGGAAAGCTCGTCTTCGATACCGAGAAGCCCGATGGCACGCCACGAAAACTGATGGATTCGAGCCGCTTGGCCGCTCTCGGCTGGCGGCCAAAAACAAGCCTTGAAGAGGGCGTTAACGAGGTCTATCGCTGGTTTGCGCGGACCCAAACAAGCGAACCCGCAACCACATAAATGAAAGCTCTCGGCATCGCGACTGAGCGAGCCAATTCAAAGGCCAAGCTTCAAAGCCTGCTGGACGCCTATTTTCGCGTGAGGAGCTTGATGCCCGGCCTTGTTCACCGATCCGCTGTCGACGAGGATGAGTTCCATTAATTCTTTCTCCCGCATTCGCACTGTGAGTGTAAACGTGCTTGCAATATTGACCCCCTGAGGGGGCTTTTCGCGTCCAATTCCGGCCCATTCTGACAACTCGTGTCGGCATCCTTCCGTTTGGCCTTGATCGGCCGGGAAGGATTTATGGGGATGATTGGCGTGGACATGATTGGCGAGATACGGCGCGCCTATTTTGAGCAGCATTGGCCGATCAAGGAGATCGCGCGCACGCTGTCGGTGTCGCGCGCAACGGTGCGCAAGGTTGTCCGTAGCGACATGACCGAGTTCAAATACGAGCGCGGGATGAGTGTGTTCATCCGGGCGCTCGGCCATGACTGACTTTCTGCTCACAGCCGCAGGCTTCATTAGACCTCTTGCATAACCGTCATGGGGCTTTCAGTTCCACGTTATAGATTGCGGCGATGAGGAAGAAGCGCAGGCCAAATCTGCGGCGGCGGTTTCTGTAGCGGTCGGCCATGATCTTGAACCGTTTGAGCATGGCGATGACGTTCTCGCAAGGCACGCGTTCGCTCGATATGGCGCGGTTTCTGGCTTTTTCGCTTGAAGATAAGGGATTCTTTTTACTGCGCTTTTTTGGCATGCTCGTCTTCGCGTGCCTTCTCTGCAAGCCTTGATAGCCGCTGTCGGCAACGGCTTTCGTGTCAGGGTGCAGCCGCACTTTCGACCGCTTGAACAGCCTGAAGTCGTGCCGCCGTCCTTTTTCGTGCGCGATGCATAGAATGCGGCGTGTCGATTTTTCGACGACAAGCTGCGTTTTCAGCGTGTGCCGCTTCTTCTTGCCCGAATAGCAGCGCTTTTGTTTTTTTGGGCCGTTCGATGGGTGTTTCGGTTGCGTCGATCAGGACGATATCGAACACCTGATCGCTTGCGGCAACAGCCTTGCGGCCGGGCAACCGAAAGACTTTGCTTTTGGCCAGCGTGTTTTCGCACCATTTGATGTTACGGTATGCCGCGCTTTCGCTGATCCCGTAGGCTTGCCCAATGTGAAAATACGTCCGGTATTCGCGCCAGTATTCGAGCATCATCAAAAGCTGGTCTTCGATGCCAAGGGTGTTGGGCTTGCCGCCGGCGGCTTTTTGCCTGCATTTGGCAGCAAGCAGCAAGGCCGCCATCGCTTCAAATGTGCTCCTTTGAACACCCGTAAGCCTGCGAAATGATTCGCCTCTCAGCTCTTTGACCAATCAAATCTCATCGCCGCTCCTCCCTTCGGCGGCAACAAATCACCCAGTGCTTAAAAAATGGTTATGCAAGAGGTCTATTCTGTTCACAGTGGCTGTAGGTCTCGTCCGCATCCTCGGTGGACCTTCGAACGCCGATCGCTTGATGGCGGCGCAGCTCCTCGGCACTGGCGGAATCACTTCGCTCCTGCTGGTCGCTTCGGCGACGGGCGTGCGCGGAGTGGACGACGTCGCCCTGGGGCTTGCCCTCCTCGCCGCCTTCGCTTCCGCCGCCTTCGTGAACAGCGCCGCGCCTCCAGAGGCGGATGACCTCCAGCGGGCGGACGGGGGATGAGCCTCATGCTCGACATCCTCAGCATCATCGTGATCTGCGCCGGCGCCTTTTTCTTTTTCGCTGGCACAGTGGGGTTGCTGCGGTTTCCTGACGCACTGACCCGTCTGCATGCGCTGACAAAGGCCGACAATCTCGGTCTTGGCCTCGTGGTGCTCGGTTTGCTGCCACGCACGGGAGGCCTGCTCGCCTCACTAAAACTCATTGCAATTTGGGTGCTCATCCAATTGGCCGGCGCGACGGCTGCGCAGCTCATTGCGCGCGCCGCGCGGCGCAAGGGGCCGGCTGCATGAGCGTTCTTGAAGCTCTCGATTTCGGTCTTGCGGCCCTGGTTCTGGCCGTCGCCGTTTGGACCATCGCCGCGCGCGAAGCCTTCGCCGCGGTCGTGGGCTATGCCGCCTATGGACTGCTGCTATCGATCGTCTGGGTTCGTCTTTTTGCGGTCGATGTGGCGCTGACGGAGGCGGCCATCGGCAGCGGCGTGACTGGTGTGCTGCTCATTGGCACCGCCGCGCGCCTGCGGGAAGCCGAGAGAGCCGCAGCCGACGAACAACCCAGCGCGCCGCTGCGTCTTGTGGCGGGCGCTTTTTGCGTCATCGTCACGGCGGCCCTTGCGGCCGTCGTGCTGCTGATGCCTGATCCTGCCCCGACGCTGGCTCCTGATGCGGCACAAAACCTCGCCGGGACCGGCCTTGGCAACCCGGTCACCGCCGTCCTGATCGCCTTTCGCTCATTTGACACCATGCTTGAGAAGATTGTGCTGGTGCTTGCTGTCCTCGGGGTATGGTCGCTCGCCGGGCGCGTCACGCTACGCCCCGATGCACTGGCGAAACCTCATGCCAATGGAGCCGACGATTGGTACATGTGGCGGCGGGCATGAATGCTTCAGCTCAGAACCCCGTAGCTGCTCCCACGTAGCGGATTTGTTCAATGCGGGGTAGCTTGCGGTTTCTGTTGAAAACTAAACAAGGCACCTAGGACAAGAGCTACTCCTGGCCCAGCACGAATGCTTTCGATGACGACGTTGGCGGAAATGGAAAGCAACATGACTGTTGAGAACAAAACCAATGGCAGCGGGGCGCGTAGCGGCACCTCACGGATTATCAAATACAACAATAGGAGCGAAAAGAGACCAAACCGAGTTAACAAATATAGAAAGCCATTATGAAATGAAAGTGCATAGATATCGAACGATTGAAAGCCGTATGTTTCAGTAAATACTTGCGCTACGTCGGGGTCAAAATACTGATTCCATCCCATCTCCTTTACAATTCCTATTGGAATAATGCCTCTGCCCATGGGAGTGCCGAAAACGGGAAAATCACAAAATATGGATAATGCATATCCAGCAAAAGCCTCCCTAGTTTCTCCGTTATTTCCACCACTGTTCGCGTTATCTTTTAGGTTTACACTGTCGGCGAACGTTGATGCAAAGGTTAAAAATACGATCGCGACTACCACGGTGATTCGCCAGGGGACCATGATGCGAGATATGAAAGTTGACTGTATGAAAAACAAGAACAAGAGCATAACTCCGCATATTGTTGTAAATGAACTTTTTAGAGCAAATGAGGTAGATAATAAAATACCTAGCGTAAGTAATTTTAAATATATGCCGTGGTTTCTTTCAAAAAAAACTACAAATATAAGAAGAAAAAATATTGCTTGAGATGCGTCAATGGTGGCCATGATCGGCGCGCCCGACGAATAAACTTGAACAATAGGGAGCAACAAGAGTGCAATAGTCACAGACGTCCATTTCATTGACGCAAAGAATGAAAAGTTATAAATATATAAACCGATTATAAACCATATATAAAATAGTAAAATAGTAAAACTTTCTCGAATTAGAAAAATATAATTAAAATTATATGTTGAATATTGACCGAGTGGTGAAAATATGGGCATAATTATTTTAAATATCAATAATAGTATGATTGGTATGAGCATTTTAAATTTGGAAAAGTTAATTTTTGCAATAGGAAATAGTGTCCCCGCAAGCCCGGCAGGAGAATGGATGGAAAGCAGGGACATTGAAAGAATTAGGACGAATAGATCAAGGTATTGTGAATTCTTGACACTCATTAGGGGCCCCTTAATGGCATTGCTGAATTCGTTGTAAGTATTTAACATATAAATAGATGTTTTTCATGTCGTGATGCCAGGTTGTATCGACGTAAGCAATAGCCAATTCGTAAATGCTCATGAGTTGTGTGCCATTCTGTTGTTATTGATATTTTTCAGCATAGGATTTTCGTGCACGGTGGCGAAGCTGAGCGCTACGTGAGGAATCCTGGACGCTTGACGCAGACGATCGATCGTCCATTCCCAATTCCACAGGCAACCGTAATGATTTCCGCTGCCGCGCGAGAGAAAGTCGTTGGGACGATAACGTTATTGGCAGCCCGTGCTCCAAAAATACATCTCGCCGTTCGCGGCGGCGCGTATGGTGACACCCCGCGGGCCGCCGCCGCATGCGGCGGGAAGATCGCGCGGTTCGACATGCGCCCAATAATCACCCGTCATATCGCTAGGGTATTTCAAAAGATTGCGGTTGTATCTCGCGCGGTTCTCATCCGTCCACATCGGCGGCCCCTCTTGTGATTCGAGCCCGCTTCCCTTGAATTATGAACGTGAGTTATCATGTTTCGGGACAGACACTTACCGATACCCGATGCTACCCTGCATTGCAATCGACAGTAAAGGTCAGCGCAAGGTTTGCATTTGACGGCGCCGATCGACCCCGATCCCCCGCCGCAAAACATGGTCGTGCGGAGGGGATTGTCTCGTCTGACCGATTTTAAGTTGGCAGTCATTTTCGGATTAAAACTTGTGGTTATTGAAAGGCAACGAAGCCCGGCGCTGCCGGAATTGACGTGAACACCTTTCCGATGATCGATTGCGTCGGATTATCGCCTTTCCGATTTCCAGCGCTGCTGCTCAATCGCCCGGCGTCCAATGACGCCCGCGGTCAGTTTCAGCAGTTGCGGCGTGGTCGCTCCCTTTTCCCATCAGCTTTGCGGCCTCGGCGACGAAAACGCCGATCTTATGGAGAACGCGATCCGTGCGGAGCAAATAGCTTACAGGCGGCAGGCAAGCATTGATCGGAGCGAGCTTGAAGGAGAACTTGAGAAGGTTGAAGCCGAGCCTCGCATAGCCGAGGCAAATCTGCGCGACGCCGGACCAAAAGGCTTGATCCGCGAGGTTGCGCAAAGTTCTTCTTCCTAACTGGCTCGCGTCCGGCAACGCCCTCCCTGCGCCGGAGAAAAAGCTTCTGAACGCGGCTTCGCGCTGGAGAAAATCCTGGCGATCACGCATTTTCCCGCTGCGCTGGGACGCTGACATGTTCAACTCATGCGTCCGGCGGATCCCTTGCGCCGCAGCGGTTGTTCCGACCCGTCCAATCATGGCCAGACGCAGCCACATGTCCATATCGCCGCTATGAGGAAGCTTAGGGCAGTAGTGGCCTACCGATTTCTGCGCCGTAGTCCGCACGACCGCCGTGGATGTAGAAACCGGATTCGAGACCGTGCGGCACAATTCTTCGATGAACTCTCGGCCCGTCGAGATGCGCCATTGAGGCTTTTGCGCGCCTACACTGATTTCAGGCAGAGGCTGTCCGGCACACAGAGTAACCTCGCCGCCATGGACAAAACTAATATCGCGGTGCCGCTCCATGACCGAGATCGCGCGCAGAAAACTCCCCGGCGGCAAGAGATCATCGGCGCTGAGCAACAGAAAATAGTCGGACGAGACCCAATCAATTCCCTCGTTGTATGTGGCAATATGGCCGCGATTGGATCGATGGATGCTCACCTCGAACTCTTGGGTCTTCGGAAGCCAGCTGGGCGGCGATCTCGGCGCTGTTGTCACCGGAGGCGTCGTCGATCACGAGAACACGGAGATTTTGGATATCCTGAGTTAGGACGCTCGTGACACAATCGCGCAGGAATCGCGCGTACTGATAGCAAGGCACGACTATATCGATACTGGCCACTTGACGCTCCCATTCGCATCCTGCGGCCATGGCAACACTCTCGAGACAAGAGAGTGTGGATGATTTTGCGGCCGCGCTGTAGCTCGTCACAGACCCTAATAGCCGAAGTAGGCGGCGGCAGCCGCTAGTGGCTATTAATGTCTGCGACACAAGATTAAGTTCTCCACCGCGAGAACAGGCCGTACATTGGATCTGTACGCTATGATTGCCTTTTGTAACGGCCATCATAGCTAGGATGATAATAGCCATCTGAAATCGAAAAATTCGTAGACCTTCAGTTTCTTCATGTCGACCTTATTCAAAATAACACCAAGGAGCTTGTCCCTTATCCGAGGTTCATTGGCCAATACGGTCCGCACGGCTCCTCGAGACGTCTCTCCCCATTCGATTACGAAGATAAAGGCGTCGATAGCTGAGGCCAAGCTACGAGCATTGACCAATGGTCCAATAGGCGGAAGATCTATAATGACATACTCGAAGGTTTGAGCGCTCCCTGCCAACAGACCCCGGATCGTCGCGGCGGAATGCCCATCGGCGACGCGTGCATCGCCCTCGGCTAAGAAGCTAGGCAAGATCTGAAGGCCGGTATCCGGTTCTTCCTGAAGGAGTTCGGTCAAGCGCGGCAGCGCGGCGGATTTCTCCGGTGAATAGGGTTTTCGATCGCAGCCAATGGCCCTCGTCAGGCCAGGGTTTCGCGTATCCGCATCAATCAGAAGTGTCTTCGCGCCTTGCAAGGCGAGCAGGCTCGCGTAGTTCTTCGCTAGGGTCGATTTGCCCTCGTCTGGCAGGAGCGAAACAAATCCGATTAGTTTTGTAGGCCGGTCATGCAAGGCCAGGTCGGCCGCAACTTTCGCGGACCGTAAGGTTTCGGCAAAGGCCGAAAAGCGATCATCGATGACATAGCGCATCATTGGCGCCATGGTGTAGCATCCGGCCTTCGGCAAGAAGGATTGATCAATGACGGGTATCAAACCGAGCACGTCGACGCCAAGTTCATTGCGCGCCTGCTGGGCCGTTCGGAAAACCCAATCCAGCAACTCCCGGATGACCCCGAAACCAAGTCCGGCTAATGCTCCGAGCGCTAGTGAGACGGCAAGCGCGATAGTCTTTCGCGGATGGCTTGGGGTTAGAGGCGGGCTCGCAGGACTGATGATGTGCAAATCCGTCATCGGAAAGTATTCCTGCTGCGCCGCCTCCTGATAACGCTGCATATAGGTCTGATAGAGTGAGTTGTAGCTTTCAGCCTTCTGCTCGAGTTGGCGCAGTTGGGCCTGCGCGTCGTTCGCTGCGATCGCGACGCGCTGCTGGCGCGCCAAATTATCAGCCAAAACCTTACTGCGCGCCGCTGCGACCTCATAGTCATTGCGATAGCTCTGCGCCACGCGGCCGAGCTCTTCAAAGAGAAGCCTGCTGTATTCAGCCATCGAATTCTTAAGAATTACCACCGCGTTGTGCGTGGGGTCGAGCTTTCGTTCCTCGAAATCACTAACGCGTTTGGCGGCGTCGAGATATTTGGTGCGCAGATCATTGATCACGGAGTCAGCGAGGGATTCGCTCACCGCCGCATCGGTTTCATGGTCGTCGATAATTTTTTTTGATTCGGCGATATTGTGCTTCCGCCTGTGCGGTCCGTACCTGCTCGTTGACGAGTTGGGTCGTCATCTCATTGAATTGCTGTTCGGAAATCAGCGTTCCTTTGGTCGAGAGCAGATTGTTGTCGGCCTTGAACTTCTGCGCAGCTAGATCGGCGTTAATCGACAATTCGCGAAGCTCTTCGGATCGTTGTTTGAGCCAGCTTCGCGCGCGGCGTGTACCTTCGATGCGGGAGTTCAGTTGATCGGACATATAGGCGTCCGCGTATGTATTCGCGATTTCGGCCGCCCCAACCGGATCAAGTCCCGTGCAGGCTATCTGCAGGACAGAGCTGCGTCCAATCCGACTGATGGTCACGGCGCCCTCCAGCTTCGTCAATGTTGTCAATTGCCGCGCGAGGTCTGGATCCGCGTCGGTTGCCCGGTTCTGAGGGGCTATGCCGAACGTTGCCAGGACGGATTTCCAGGTCTCTTCCGTCCAGTTCCTCCAGGTCGAAGGCAACCCAGCGAAAGCGGGATTTTGGGACAAGTTCAATCGTTTGACGACGGTCAGGCCGAGCTTTTCCGAGCGAAGAACTTCGATTTGACCCTCAATCTCGGCGCTATCTGCGGGCGGCGCGTCGGGGAGCATCGCAACGCTATTAAGCGCGCGAACTTGACGATTATCGAGACCGATAGGCACTGTCGCCGTGTAAAGCGGCTTTGCGGTAATGACGTATGCGATTCCCGATGCCAGTCCGAAGAGGCAGAAGGCGAAAAAGGGTATCGCCTGCCTCCGCATGACCGAGATGATCTGCGAAATATTGATGGAGGGATGGGATCCCTCTTTGGATTGATCCGCGCGCTCCAAGCCAATCTTGTCGTTCAAGCGCAATCGAGTTGGATTCAACGGATACATTTGAGGCTTTCAATGAAAGACGCCGTTTTCACTACGCGCACAAATCGATTTCAATTGCGCTGCGCACGACAAAACTAAGTAAATGGTATCGCTGCTTGAGCATCTGACAGCGCCAGAGAAGTTCGCCGGAAAGGCGCAGCATTGGTATTGGGCAAAGTCGCCCCCCGCCTTCGCTCAAACAAGCCAATCGAGGAATGCGTGCTGCCCTTCAGCGCTCGATGATGGCGTAAGTGCCAAAAAGCCGAACGCTGAACCCTGCCTTTATCACACAAACATACGTAGGGTGTCTATATAGACAAATTGACGAATGTGTCGCGCGAGATTGGATTTCTCAAGAGCGCTTACCGATGCTACCGAAAGTCGTAGCTCAACATACTCATCAAAAGGAGTACGATAGCGGCTAAAATAGGTAGTTACAAAATCACCTCAGATACACCGTCTGTACGCCATCATATTGTCAAGTTTAGGGTACTCTTTTGGAGGCCTACGGACATTCTGAGAAATAACTGTTTACATATGCCATTAAATGATTATCATCACAAACAACCCGCGGAGAACAACCCGCGGAGACAAGGAGATCCGAATGCAATGATGCTTTCAGGACAAAATTCAGGGGTATCCCGGCTGAGACCGCGCGACCGATAATGACAGACACTGTCGGGTGGCGCTTAGAAGTGCATAGCCGGTAGTAAAACCTGTCAACCCAAGCCGTGCTCGCCCTTCACCATGCATGATCATTCACCTTCACCATGCATGCTCATTCAAATGTCGACTTCGTCGATCTTCGCATGACGCGAACATCTCTCGCTCTTTAAGACCCGGTCGAGGCCTCGATTAACCCCGCCCGAGAGAGGTGGACGCTTGTGTTTCAATCAACACGTCCCCATCCGCAACTCTATCTGACTTCCAAATCCCAACCCTGTACACTACCATGAAATGGAGATCCATAACAATGGAAATAAACGGCGCGCGTAAATTTCGCCCGACGGAAATCTCAATGTCCGCCCTGATCATCGGCTTCCTCGTCATGGGCTCGGGATCTGCAACCGCGGCAAGCCTGTTCTTGGCGAGCGATGTCCCGGCTATCGTGACCGCGAATGATCCGAATCCTGTGGAGCTCGGCGTCAAGTTTTCTGCCTCGACCGCCGGCAGGATCACGGGCTTGCTTTTCTACAAGGGCCCGCAGAACACCGGCACGCACACCGCTCATCTTTGGAGCGCCACGGGGACGCTGCTCGCCAGCGCGACGTTCACCAACGAGACTGCGAGTGGCTGGCAACAGGTCAACCTGGCGACGCCAATCGGGATCGCGGCCGGCACCACCTATGTCGTCTCCTATCACAGCAACGGCTATTATTCCGCGAATAACAATTATTTTACCCGGGCGTACGTCGCAGCTCCGCTGACCGCTCCGTCGAGCTCATCGAGTGGCGGCAACGGTGTCTATGCCTACGGAAGTACACCAGCTTTCCCGACTAGCACGTGGCTCTCGTCCAACTACTGGGTAGACGTCGCCTTCGCCGCGACCGCGGTCCTCCCGCCGGTGGCGAAAAACGACAGCGGTTTCGTCACGGCGACGAACGTCCCGCTCGCGATCCAGACCTCCTCTCTGCTGGCCAACGATACGGATCCGAACAGCCTACCGCTGTCCGTCGTCGGCGTCAGCGGCCCGTCGAACGGGGCAGTGGTGCTCACCAGCGCGTCCACCGTGACCTTCACACCGACCTCCGGCTACGTCGGACCTGCCTCCTTTACCTACACGATCCAAGACACGGCTGGTGGCACGGCGTCCGCTACTGTCTCCTTGACAGTCCAGGCGCTGGCTCCTCCCATTGCCAAAAACGACAGCGGCTTCATGGCGACCCAGAACACGCCGCTGCAGATCCAGACGTCCGCGCTGCTCGCAAACGACACCGATCCGAATGGGCTCCCGCTGACCGTGACGGGCGTCGGTACCGCGACGAACGGGACGGTGTCGCTCAGTGGGAACTTTATCACATTCACGCCAGCTACGGGTTATACCGGCCCGGCCAGCTTCTTATACACCATCAGCGACAGCGCCGGTCTCACGGCGTCTGCAACAGTGTCGCTCACCGTGAAAGCGTCCTCTTGCAATATCGCATATACCGCGTCCGGGCCGGTCGTCGTCCAGAGCGATAATCAGGTTATCTCGCATCTGAACATTACGACGACGAGCGCACCCGGTATCAACACTAATGGCCACAACGGCGTTCAGATCAAGGACGTGGTCATCGACCACAGTGGTCCGAACCCAGGCATCTATGTCAACGGCGGTTCCAACGTCTCGATATCTTACGCGGATATTCTCAACACGGGCGCCCCCGCATCTGGTGCGGCGTCGTCGTCTAACATGATGAACATCTCGTGCAGTTCCTCCTCTGGGTTGACTGTCTCTAACGTCAGGTTGACCAGCGGATCTTCCGGGATCTATCTGCAGAGTTGCCCGAACAACAACCTCTCGTACGTCGAGGTGCACGACCAAAGGGGACCATTCCCGCGCGGGCAGGCCGTTCAATGGAACGCCTCCGGTCCAGGCACCTTGACTAACTTCTCCGACGAGCTCACGGCGACATCGTGGCCAGAAGACAACATCAACGTCTACGAGTCATCGGGCATCACCATATCGAACGGCCTTGTGTCGGGCAGTCAGAACGCCAACTCTCCGTCTGGCGACGGCGTCATGGTCGAAATCTTCGAGCAACACCATCAGCGTCTCGAACGTATCGGCAATCGGACAGAGTAACGGGTGTTTCGCGATCTATAGCGGATCTGCAAACGTGACTTACACGAATGCCAACTGTGCAAATACATTCTGCACAGGAGCGCGCGGAACTCCGTCGTCGAACGGTCTAGCATACACGATCGATCCGGCCGCCGTGGCTGGCAACTTGAACATGTCCGGCTCGTACTACAATCTATGCAACCCAGGGAACGTCGTATGGTCAGCTTCTCAGCTGAAGGTAGACAATTTGACATCGAGCAACTTCACCCCCAACGCGCCGATTAGAGCGACGCTCTGCCAGTAACGCAGATGGTTAATAGCGGAATCGGTGTTCTCTGCCGCACAGATCGTGGCGGATGAGATTATATTGAGGCCAGGTGTAAGGTTCGCCTATCTCTTCGGACGAGCGCGGAGCGAAAAATTGCTTCGCGCTCAGAAGGCTCCCGCTCACGGCAAGCGATACTGAGAGTGGCGGCATGGGCGCCTCTGGCGGCCGGCAGGCGTGGCGGTCAGGTGGCATAGTCCGATCTGACTAATGAAACAAGGCTGGCTTGGTGTTCGCTCAAATGCCGGCCTGCGCGGCATTGAGATTCTTATGATCATTCGTCGCCGAGCCGCCGGAGCGGCGGCCCGAGAATCTCCCCGGAACAAGTCTATGGCGTCGCGGCGATCACAAATAGCGGGCGCACTGGCTGGCCTTTTGCACCAGGTTTCTATCCAATGAAAGGACCGGGGACAAAGGTCGGCCGCGCCGCCTTGAATCCCACGGCCGGCGTTGACATGCTGGCCTCCATGCGGGGCAGACAAAACGAACGGAAAAGGAAGCACATTGAACCGGATTTAATTCACACATGCACCAAGGTTCCAATTAGTCCTTGCGTGCGCGTCGCCGCTGATATGTAGTCACGCGGCCTGGAGTCGCAAGCGACTGGGGACTGGCCGCACGAGAGATTTTTATGACCGGATTGCACCGTCCGATCGTTTTCTCCTTTATTGACCGATATTCGGTGATCGTCATCAATCTCTTGATGACCATGATCGTCGCACGCCTGATGACGCCCGATGAGATCGGCGTTTTCGTCATCGGGGCGGCGGTCGTCGTTTTGATGGAGTCGCTGCGCGATTTCGGCGTCAGCGCCTATCTCATCCAGGTGCAAGAGATCACAGAAGGGGGGGTGCGCACGGCTTTTACGGCCACGCTGATTCTCTCGCTGATTTTCGCGATTGGGATCTATCTGCTGGCTGGTCCTGTCGCGCGATTTTACGGAGATCTAAGAATTGTACCGGTTCTCCATATCACCGCGTTCAGCTTTCTGTTCGGGCCGTTCGTCGCCCCGAATGTGTCGCTGCTCCGTCGAGACCTGTCGTTTGGGTCCGTCGCCCTGATAAATGTCTCGGGTGCCATCGCCAATTTCGTCGGTACGCTTACGCTGGCGGTCATTGGGGCCGGATATTTAAGTCTCGCATGGGGTGCGCTCGCATCCAGCATAACGGTTGCGATCGTGGCGAATGTATTGCGGCGCCAATTCTGGATATTCCGCCCGTCACTCCAGGCGTGGCGGAAAGTCGTCGCTTTCGGCGGGTATTCAAGCGCCAGCGCGCTCGTGAACGTGACCTTCCAGCTGCTGCCTCAATTGGTGCTCGGACAAATCTTGTCGCTCGACGCGGTCGGCATCTACAGCCGAGCGGTTGTAATCTGCCAGCTGCCTGACAAGGCGATCGTCGGCGCGCTTCAGCCGCTGCTCCTGCCCGCCCTGGCCGCACAAGCGCGACGAGGTGGCGATCTGCGGGAAATCTATTTGCTGTGGGTTGGCCATTTGACAGTGATCCTGTGGCCAGGACTGATCTGCCTCGCTCTGTTAGCCGACCCAATCGTTGCAGTCTTGCTCGGACCGCAATGGTCGGCGGCCGCTCCGCTGGTACGGATCATGGCGATCGGTTGGCTGTTTCTCGCTCCCGCCGCCCTCACCTATCCGATGCTCGTTTCGATCGGGCGCGTGCGGGATACTCTGACCCTGAGCCTAGTTAGCTTGCCGATCTCGGCCGCGATCGTCTCGGCGTGTTCTTTTATGGGGCTCCAAGCTGTCGCCTCGAGCATGCTGGTGACCGCACCGTTCCAGCTATGGGTCGCGCTCTTCTATGTGCGTCGCTATATTCGATTTGCATGGATCGATATCGCAATTGCAACTCGCAAAAGCGCGCTGGTCACCCTTTGCACAGCATTCTCTCCCGCCACCACCGTAGCATTTGGCGGTTTCCGGTTTGACCTGTCTATCACCGAGATGGCCGTGGCAATCACCGGCGCGGCTGCCGGCTGGTTCGTCGGATTGGCGCTAACCGCTCACCCGCTGCTCGGGGAGCTGCGCGGCTTTATTGTACGGATTTTGGTTGCCGCTAACTATATCCCGAGCGAACGGATATTAGGCGATACACGCGCAGACAGGACGTCCGAGTTCTAGCGTGTTTCCTATTTGGAAGGAACTTAACCGTCATTGGCAAGATAATTGGCGCATTCGGTTGGTAAGACGGCGGCCGTAACGACGCGCCATGTTTGTCGTCACCCAGGCCTCGTCGATGAAGACCAATCGCTCCGGCCTCTGCTTCGGTTGCTGCTCGCGCCCGAACACAGTGACCCAGAAGAACCCATTGCAATTGAGGTTCGAGTTCGCGTTGTGGACCCGCGAGATGGTGGCCAAGCGCATCGCGGATAAATTCGGCATTGAGCGCCAATTCGGTGGGCCGTCTGCTGGCGCAACGCGGCATCACCTGCCAGAAGCAGTTACATCGCGCGCTCGAATGCGACGAAGCCCTGGTGCGGCAGTGGCTTAAAAAAGAATATCGAAAAATCGAGGCCTTGGCTCAACGCGAGGGAGCGGGATCTATTTCGGCGACGTCGTTCACATACGTTCCGATCGCCACGCCGGGCGCACCTGGGGCAAAAAAAGAAGAAACGCCAATAGTCCAAGCCAGTGGAGCCGGTCATGCCCTGAGTCTGATTTCCGCGATCACGCCGCGCGGGCACATGCGGTTCATGATCAAGGAAAAAAGGCGCGTCAACGCCTCTGTCTCCATTGAGTTCTTGAAGCGCCTAATCGCCGGCACCAAGCGCACGATCTTTCTTAGTTTTGATCGCGGCCCGGCGCATCGCGCGAAGAAGACGAAAGTGTTCGTTGAAACCCTGGCGGAAAATTGCGGTTGCGGCAGGATCGCGTCCCGGTCGCCTAAGGGCGAGGGATTTACAGATCCCCTATCGGGGACTCTAAAGAATTTCCGCGATGCCGCCAGCCTCGATCGCTTTGCCGCGACGAACCCATTCGGCGGCCCTCAAGCCGCCAGTCTGGAGACGTATGATCGGCTCCGGCCCAATGGCAGACAACAGAACGCCCATATGGCCCGGCGCCGGAGCTTGCGGCGGCCAGACGCTCACTCCCGTCGCTGCTATCGCCGCGCGATCGGCATCGCCCCACAGCTGAACCAGGATCGCGGTCGGCGCGACCCGCGCGATGTGGGCGGCACCCAAGGCATCGACGCGTGGGCCGGCCGTCGGCCGCAAAGCAAGAACGATGGCGTCCCAATGGCCGGGCTCGAGCGTAGCCACATCGGAAAATGTGCGAATATCCGCACCAAGGCTGGTAAGGCTACGCGCAATGAATGGACCGAAATCATTATCACACAGGAGTGCTATGCGGCTTCCGTAAACGGGGACGCCGGCCTCGTGCAGCATATTCACGCAAAGCGGACCGAGATAGGAGAAAACATCAACAGCGGGGTGGCGCTCGTTGACGCCGGCGATCGAAATGGAGTACTCGCGGGCGGCCGCGAGGTCGATGTCGGATGTTCGAAACTCCCAGGTTTCGAACATCAGTGCAATAACACAATGTTGCTTCAATTTGGAAATGATTGACCGGGAAAGCGGGCGAAGATGCCCGCTATTGGTCACAATATCGGCGCGTGCCAGCACCTCGTTGTCGATCGTCTCGATGATCTCTATCCGGTCAGCAACTCCGGCGAACGTAGCGAGCTCGATTGTGCAGGCTTTGACCTCGGTAATCGAACCATGGCGGCTCGGCCGAGTTAGTGCATATACCCGGACGGCATTGGCGAGTGCGGCAATGACGGGCGTAACACAATAAGCGCCGGTCGCGGCTTCGGTAAGAATAGTCAATCCGGAAAGATCGAGCCCGGTTCTGACCAGGGCGGCGCGCATGATTTCCAACAGTTGCGCCGGCGCAAATGCTGGCTGAGAAAAAGCCGGCGCGCTTTCAAAATGACCCTGCTCTGCATCCATCGGTGACGTGGAATCGCCTTTCGTAGCCACCTGCCGCTTGGTCGTCATAGCCGTAAAGCCTGGCCAAGAGCCTCGACGACCTGGAGCTGCATTTCAGCTGTCATCTCCGGAAAGAGAGGAAGCAGGATACACTCGCCCCGCGCCCTCTCTGACTCTGGCAGTGGCGCATGCAGAGGCTTTTGCACGTAAGCGAGCTCCAGATGGACACACATGATGCCCCGCCGCGTTGAGACATCGTGATCGAGCATGTGCTGCATCACTTTGATTTGGCTCGCGCCCGGCGGCAGGCGAACGCAGTAGCTTTGCCAATTTGATTTCGCCCACTCCGGCTCTTTAGGGGCCACAACGCCGGGAATGGCCGACAATAGCAATCGGTATTCGTCGGCGAGCTTACGGCGCCGCGCCACGATGTCGGGAAGACGCTTCAGTTGTTCGCGTCCAACCGCCGCTTGCATGTCCGTCAGCCGATAATTATAGCCGCGAATGGAATACTGCTCAATGACCACACGGCGGCTGCCGTGACGGACCGCATCGGAGACATCCATCCCGTGCTGGCGCAAGAGCCGGAAGTGCTGGTCCCATTCGGAATTCTGTGTGGTAATCATCCCACCGTCGCCTACGGTCAGAATTTTGCGCGGATGCAGCGAGAAACACGCAATGTCCGCATGGGATTTGCCGATGCGCTCGAAAGCGGCATTGACGCGAATCTCCGAGCCGATCGCGCAGGCCGCATCCTCGATAACAGGTAGTCCATAGGCGCGCGCAATCGGCAGGATCGCGTTGAGGTCGCACGGCATGCCAATCTGATGGACGCAGAGAATGGCTTTTGTGCGCGGCGTGAGTGCGGCCTTGATCAGGTGCGGCGCCATGTTGTACGTCGTTGCGTCGATATCGATGAAGACCGGGACGGCGCCACATTGGCGGATCGCGTTGGCCGTTGCGATAAAGGTGTGGCTGACCGTGATGACTTCGTCGTCCTGGCCGACGCCGATGGCGAGTAAGGAGAGATGAAGGGCCGCGGTACAGTTTGCAACGGCGCAAGCATGCGGCGCACCGACAAGGGCCGCGAATTCCTCTTCGAAAGCGGCCACCTGAGGGCCCTGCGTAAGCCAGCCGGATAAAATCACTGATGCCGCCGCATCGGCCTCGGGCTTTCCGATAACGGGCCGCGCAATGGGTATCATTCAGCGGCCTGCGAAGCAGCGTCGGCAGCCCGTTCGCGTAACCACCAGTCAACCAGTTCGGCGATGCCCGATTTCAGGGGAACTGTGGGCTCGAACCCAATAAGCCGGCGCGCCGCGGAAATATCGGCAAGCCGCCGCGGTACCGGATTGACGGCGCGCTCCTCTTCGTGAACGGTCGCCACGTTCGCCCGGCCCATCGCTTCAGCGAGCAGGCGTGCAACCTCAAGCAGAGAGGTTTCCGCGCCACTTCCGATGTTCAAGACGACGTCGGAGGCGTTCGAGACCGCAGCGAGCACATTCGCTCGGGCGACGTCCTTCACATTGATCATGTCCATCGTCTGGAGGCCGTCGCCGAAGACGATTGGCGGCAGACCGGAAGCAAGCTGCTCCATCCAACGGATCATAACCTCGGTATAGCGCCCGTGAATGTCCATGCGCGTGCCGTAGACGTTGAAGTAACGGAGCGAGATGTAGTCAAGGCCCTTCATATCGTTGAAGGACCGAAGCAGGCCCTCGGCGAACGCCTTGGCTGCGCCATAAATGGTGCGGTTGGCATAGGGCGGGCATTTCTCCGTGATTGGAAACTCGTCCGCCATCCCATAGACGGAGGCCGACGAAGCCATCACCACCTTGCGCACACGGTTTGCGACACAGAGTTCGAGTAAATCGAACGTTGCATCGACCATGACCTTCATTGCGGCCCGAGGCTCCGCAGCGCATTGGGTGATGCGCAAGGCCGCCTGATGAAAGACCGTATCGGTATCCGCAACAAGGCTCGACATTAGCTCGCGGTCGCAAATGTCGCCCTCGATCAGGCGGACGTTTCCATGGGTCATCGCGCGCGCCAGATTCTGAGGACGTCCACGCACCATGTTATCGATGGCGATGATCTCGCCGCATCCGGCTTCCGCCAAAAGGTCGATGATATGAGAGCCAACAAAGCCCGCCCCGCCGGTCACAAGTACGCGTTTGCCGGCGAAAACCTCAGATGCTTTTTTAAAATCCGACAATGTTCCAACTCCTGACGCGACTTGTTCCGCCCGCCCTGTCGCCTGTTTCGAAGCTGCTGACGCTATGCGGCGCAGGCGTCTCGCAATTCCAAACAGCGGCAAAGCGCCGCTGCTACCTTCGTCGCCTGCTCTACCGTCAATTCCGGGTAGATTGGCAGCGATAGGGTTTCGCGCGCAAGCGCCTCGGAGACAGGGAGTTGGCCCGGCCCATAACCCAGTCCGGCATAGGCCGTCTGGAGATGAACGGGCCGCGGATAATGAATATTGGTTGCAACGCCAGCTTCCTTAAGCTCGGCTTGCACTTGATCCCGATCCGGCACGCGAACCGCATAGACATGATAGGCATGGTCCTGGCCGGCCGGAGCTGGCCGCCCGACCGCGGAACCCTCAAGCAACTGGTCATATAGGGCCGCGACACGTTGGCGAGCGGCCGTCCACTCCGCAAGTCGACGCAGCTTCACGGCGAGCGCCGCCGCTTGCAGAGTATCCAACCGGTAATTAAAGCCGTGCTGCACATGATTATATTTGCCGGCCTGACCCCAATCCCGCAGCGAGCGGATAGTCGCTGCAAAATCCGGGTTGTTGGTGATGATGCCGCCGCCTTCGCCGCAGGCGCCGAGATTTTTGCCGGGATAAAAACTAAAGCAGCCTATGTCGCCGAAAGTTCCCGCCGGCCGCCCATCGCGCGCGGCTCCATGCGCCTGCGCAGCGTCTTCGATAAGACGCAGTCCATGGCGCCGCGCTATGGCTCCGATGCGCTCCATGTCGGCCATCCGGCCATGGAGATGAACAGGCAAAATCGCCTTCGTCCGCGGCGTCAGCGCCCGTTCCACAAGTCCGGGGTCAAGTGTCCAGGTGACTGGGTCGATGTCGACGAACACAGGTGTTGCGCCTGTGTAAAGGATAGCCGCGACGGTCGCCACGAATGTCGAGGATACGGTCACTACCTCGTCGCCGGGTCCGACCCCAACGGCTAGAAGCGCCAAATGCAAGGCCGACGTGCCCGTATTCACCGCGACAGCTTCACGCGCGCCACAAAATGCGGCGAAATCCGTCTCGAACTGCGAGACGCTTTCGCCCATCACATAGTCGCCGCGCCGAAGTACCTCGAGAACCGCAGCCTCAAGTTCTGGGCCGATCGACTTGTATTGCGCTTTGAGATCAAGAAACGGAATCATGAAGCTTCCCTGAAGTTGATCAGCTCGACCGGGTGACCGTGCTTGCGCAAGGAGATCGTTGCGGCCTCGAGAGCCTTGACGACCCGCAGACCGCATTCGCCGCTAGTCACGGGCGCCGCCTCTCGACGAACGCAGGCAACGAAATGCTCGATTTCGGTCAGAAGCGCCTCCTTGATGGAGAGTTCAGGACCCCACATATCGCCCATGCGATACGACACGAGCATCTTATGACGGTCGTTCTCGTCGGCGGTGAGATTGACGCCGCGATCATAGACTTTCACCTTCTCGCTCGGCTGCAAGTCATCGTACACGATCATGCGCCGGCTACCGCCGATCAGCGTCTGTCTCATTTTGACCGGCGCTAGCCAATTGACGTTGACATGGGCGATCGTGCCGCTCTCGAAGTAGAGCGTGATATAGGCCATGTTGTCAGGACCGCCGGTCAGATGGTTTGCGCCATTGGCCGAAACCGCGGTTGGCAGTTCATTTAACAGAAAGTCCAGGATCGCGAGGTCGTGCACGGCGAGATCCCATATGACGTTTACGTCATGCTGAAATAATCCGAGATTCACTCGCGTCGAGTCGTAGTAATAAATATCGCCGACTTCTCCTGCGACGACGAGATCGCGTATCTTGCGGACGGCGGCTGTGTAGACGTAGGTATGATCGACCATCAAGACCAAACCGCGCGCCTTCGCCTCGGCGATGAGAATCTCCGCTTCGCGCGATGTCGGTGTGATAGGCTTTTCGACCAGCACATGTTTGCCGGCCCGCAGCGCCGCCAGCGCGATGGGAAAATGCAATTCGACAGGCGTTGCGACCATCACCGCATCGATCGTCGGATCATTGATCACTTGCTTCCAATCGGTTTCCAACCGTGCAGCGGGATGGCGCTTGCCTGCCTTGGCCAGCGCCTTCGGCGAAAGATCACCGATTGCCGCGACGAAGCAGCCCTCCGCGTCGGCGACGCAGCGCGACAAATTAGGGCCCCAATAGCCGTATCCGATAATGCCGATAGAGATCATTTCCGTTCTCCCGCGGCCAGCCGGGATCCGCGGGCTTGATGAACGTGACCAGAGATCTGCTTCTCGCGCAGACGCGCATCTCCGATGACGCGTGCGGGGTTGCCGGCGACGATCGCATATTCGGGAACGTTCTTCGTCACGACAGCGCCCGCGCCGACGATCGCGCCTTCGCCGATTTCGGTGCCGGCCAGGATGGTGGCGTTCGAGCCGATGGAGGCGCGACGCCGGACGCGTGTTGTCGTCAACTCCCAGTCGTCATCCGTTTGCAAGGCGCCACTTTCCGTCGTCGCGCGAGGATAGATGCCATTCGTGAACATGACGCCATGTCCGATGAAGACTTCGTCCTCGATCGTCACTCCCTCACAGATGAAACTGTGCGACGAGATCTTGCATCGGGCACCGACGTGCGCATTTTTCTGTATTTCGACGAATGGACCGACCCGTGTTCCGGCGCCGATCGAACATCCATATATATTTGCGAGATCCGGGTACAGTATCTTGACGTCGGAGCCCATTATTACATTGGAAAGAGGCATGGCGGCCCTCGAGATTGTGATTAAAAAAACACTTATTAAGCGAAAATTAAGCGAAGACGTCTGGCTGAATTTTCGATTGCTAGAAAATACCATTTGCGTCCTGGCCGGACAATCGCGACCAGCCTCAGCGCATAGGCGTAATACATGCAATGAGCATCATGTCGTCGACCTCATTAGGTGTATGTGGAGATACTATGGTTATGGAGAGCACCTCTTTAGCAGCTACAACTTCCGGTCTCGGATGGCGTCAAGGCGAGTGGCTTTTGGTAAAGAGAGTCTCAACCGCTACGCGGCTTTGTTGCACGCCTACGGCAAGGCGCGATTGGGTACTGAAAAGGATCGCCGAAGGTCGATTTGGGCCTGAAGATTTATCGTGCCTTTCAATCACCCTTCCGCGGAGTGCCACCGGATTTCCCGCAATGGCATCGACTGGCCAATGGCCAATAACGCGGCGCACAATATCTTTTCTCTCATGGCGTTCACTCTCAAGATCCTGAAAATCGTTTGGAATTTGCTGACGAGAAGCATCGACTGCTTTCAAGGCGCCGGAAACGCGGTTCTCCGCCTCTTTTTAGAACGAGCCTTTCGCTTATCCCAAATCAACCTGAGGCATTGTTCTCGATTTCGTTCATCAGAAAGACGACCTCGGTGCGATTTTTCGCGCGTAGCTTCTTCATGATGTTGCGCACATGTACCTTGACGGTGCTTTCGCACATGTTCAGTTCGTAGGCGATGATTTTATTGGGTTTGCCTAGTCGCAGCCCCTCAACCACGTTCGATTGCCGGGCGGTGAAAAGGCTACTCCGGGAAATCTCGGAGCTCGAAGGCGACTTCTTGATCGAGTCTCTCGATGCGATGAGGGTCTGCGCTGGCACGAAGGTGCCTCCAGCGCGGACAAGGCGAATGGCCTGGACGGCGACGGCGAGTGCCATGTTCGTCGTTAGATAGCCGCAGACCCCCTTGTCCAGAGCGCCGAGGACGCTGCTGGCGTCCTCGCGATCCGAAAGGATGATGACTGAAATGTCGGCAGAGGCCTGCGCGATCTGCGCGACGTCGCGCTCAACTTCGGCTACGGTCCGTTCCCCGGAGCATAGGACGGCCACCGGACTAGGCGACACCTGGGGCCACTCCTTCAACCATTCCTCCACAGTTGAAAAGGATCGGATGACCGTATTTTTGCTCCCGCCATCCAGGCATCTGGCGAGACAGTCCCGAATTCAGAATCCGCGGCTCGATGATAACTGTCGTTGGGCGGCCTCCTTCGGCCTTTCTAAAAGGGGCAGATTGGCTAGGCCGCCTTTTGGTTGCGACATCCGTGCTTGCGCCTTCCCCACCGTTCCCCTTGGCGGCCAAATTCCCGGCGACGCCGAGCGACTCTATATCTAACGCCGGATATCCCCCTACAACTTTGTGCGTATTCATAACTTCTCTCTTTGATAATAAATAACATTATTAATCAGTCAAAACGGAGGGATGCGCCCATTTGACTATTTTTCTATAGATAATCAAATCCCACTGTTAACATCCCTCGTCCTTATACAGAACGATTTCAAAACTGTACATTGTTTATTTAAATTTTACATGACCCATTTGGTTATTCATCGCCACTGCCTTCGCCCAGGACGATGCGGAGCCCCAAGGCCCAGTGGCGAAAGGTCGCCGGTCAGCTACGCGCCACGCTCCCAAAGCTCGCCGCCTTCATGGCCGAGGCCGACGTTCTCGCCTACATGACCTTTCCAACGCATCACTGGCAGAAAATCTATTCGACGAACGGCCTGGAGGGGCTGAACGGCGAGTTCAAACGCCGAACCGAGGTCGTCGGCATCTTCTAACGAAGACGCCATCACACGCTTGAGAGAGGCCATCCTCCTAGAGCAAAACGACGAAGGGGCCGTGCAGCACTCCCGTTACAGGACGCGGGAAACCATCGCCCCTTCTATGGATCAGAAGTTACAATGATGATAGGCCACATCGAGGGCGCTGGTGCTTTGGCAAAACGCCAATGCAAACCACCCTTGACGCTATCCCGATCGCGAAGGAAAAAATGATCGCCGCCTAATCACGGATCAGACAACAAACCAGACTGTCCGTCGTCAGAGTTTTTGGGACAGGGAGCGGCTTAAAATAAGAGAGTCTCTGGCTCGTCTGGTTTTTAATATTATGCGGCCTGCCGACGGTGCAGCAAGCGGCGATTGGCGATTGTGTGTCGTTTGATCCTTTCTCTTTCGATCAGAATGGTCTGGCCCCGTCCGAAGTAGACGTCGGCTGGCGTCAGATTGCCGATGCTTTCGTGATAGCGCAGGTGATTGTAGTCAACGACGAAGGCCTCGATCTGGGCTTCGAGATCGCCCGGCAGGTAATAGTTTTCGAGCAGGATACGGTTCTTGAGCGTCTGATGCCAGCGCTCGATCTTGCCTTGGGTCATCGGGTGATAGGGCGCGCCACGGACGTGCTCCATGTTCTGCCCATCGAGCCATTTCGCCAGGTCCGCCGCGATGTAGCTGGAGCCATTGTCGGAGAGAAGCCTTGGCCGGTGGATGGCCTTTGCCTGGTCGAGTCCCGAGGCCCTCAGTGCCAAGTCCAGCGTGGCGGTGACATCTTCGACCTTCATCGTCGTGCACAGAACCAGACCACTCCAAGGCACTATCTGTCAGGTCAAATACAAGCTACTACAGCTATGCCTTGCGTGACTGCACTGACAACCGCCGACAGGGAAATCGAGAGCCGGTGCAAGGCAACTGCTCTGGCTTCTTTCATTCGGCGCAAAACCGGTCTTCTGGAAAATCGCGGCCCGCAAAAGGCGCCACTGCGCTCTGACCTGGCACTGCCGATGACGCGCATCTGTCACGCTAAACGCGTTCACACAAGACGGCAGTTTGGTGGCCGTATGCTTTCTCAGTTATTGAAAGCACGCGATAGAAAGGCTCCTGCCTCTTGCACAAAAACTCTGCATCCCACATGACATTAGAGGTCGTCGATCTACCAATTGTCACCATATCGGCTTGCTTGCGCTTGAACTTTTAATATCCGGGACTTGATCGCAAATAGCCATCAACAAAGCGATCCCAACTCTTCTTCCCCCCCACTCGTTTGTAATATGCTTCAAGCTTCTCCGCGGTTCTCTTACCCTCGAAAACGGCGATGGCGCGGCGGTCGTTGAGAGTAAAATAAAGCTTCCCACCCGGCCGTAAAATCCGTCTTAATTCGAGAAACCACGCATCCGTCATATCTTCTAAGTGAGTAAAGACTGATCCAGCATAAATGAAGTCGAAGTAGCGATCCTCGAATGGGAGATGTGGAGAGACACTTGTCGTCGCAAAATGGAATGGCGGGCTAAGGTATTTCTTGCACCAAAGTATGGCGCTCGCCCAGATGTCCACGCCCCATATTTCACGAGAAGTAGCGAGATCGTCGAGCCAGCGGATCAAGCGGCCTGCTGCGCAGCCAAACTCCAAGATGCGTTCTACCGTCTCGATCCGGCTGGCGGCCTGCTCGAGTATTTGACGCATTTTCGCGATGTCTTCTCGTCCACTCTCAAGATATTCTTGATCCGAAGTTCCGTAGTTCACCCACAAGCTGGATGGGGGGACAGGAGGCGAAGTCGGTTGCGCCATGCCGACCACAGGATAGGCCGGAAGGGTAAAAGAATCCTATTCTGGCTGATGCGGATAGAAATTCGCGATCTGCATCACGTGCGCAGATGCAGGCACAAGCATTTTCTGTAACAGCCGATGAAGCCCTCGCTTCGCGCGCTGTGGAACTATCCTCTTTAGCAACGTTTTGTTTTCCCCCGGAGGGACGAAACCGTCCCGGCTCATTGCAAGATCACGTCGACCCAGTAGTTGGTGGCGTTGTAGGAATTTGAAGGGAAACTGACCGTGCTGCCGTAGGCATAGACGCCGTTACCGCCGATCGAAGCGCTAGCGGGAGCGGTCAGCGGGCCATTAGTGTAGTCCGCGGCGAAATAGTTGCCGGTCGCCGAATAGAAGCCACTGCTGTGATAGGAGGCAATGTAGGCCGTGTTGGCGGTGATCGCGACCGGAGTCGTAAGATTGACTTGTTGCCAGCCGCTCGCCGTCTCGTTTGTGAAGGTCGCGCTGGCGAGCATGGTTCCCGTCGCACTCCAAAGCTCCGCAGTATGCGTGCCGGTGTCCTGCGAACTCTTGTAGAAACGCAAGGCCGTGATGTTGCCTGCGCTTGAGGAACTAAAGTTGACACCGAGTTCGACTGAGTTTGGGTCGTTTACGTTCACGGTAGCCGGGACATCGCTCGTCGGGAACAAGCTCGACCCGCCCGCTGCGTTTATCGTCAAAGCCAATGTCGCGGAATTTGTTCCTGCAGCATTGGTGGCGCTCAACGCGACGCTGGACGTTCCAGCCACCGTGGGCGTTCCGGAGATGACACCAGTCGTTGTGTTGACCGAAAGCCCGGCGGGCAATCCCGTTGCATTGAAGCTCGTCGGATTATTGGTCGCGGCGATCGTATAACTGAACGATGTGCCAACCGTGCCGCTGGCGGTCAATGTGCTGGTAATAGCGGGCACGGCGGTTCCAGACGACGCAGAGAACACGACGTCGACATAGTAGTTGGTGGCGTTGTAGGTACTGGACGGGAGAGTGCTTGTGCTGCCGTAGGTATAGACACCGTTACCGCCACTCGAGCCGCTCGCCGGAAAGGTCAGGGGCACGTTGGTAACCGCCGTGGCGAAATAGTTGCCGCTCGCGGAATAAAAGCCGTTGGTGTGATAGGAGGCCATGTAGGTCGTGTTGGCCGCGATACTGACTGGTGTCGGGAGATTGACCTGTTGCCAGCCACTCGCCGTCTCGTTGGTGAAGGGCGCGCTGGCGAGCAGCGTCCCCGTGGGGCCCCACAGATTTCCAGTATGCGTGCCGGTGTTCTGCGGACCCTTGTAGAAACGCAAGGCCGTGATGCTCCCGGTGGTCGAGGCAGAAAACTTGACGCCGAGCTCGATCGGATTCGGATCATTTACGGTCACGGTAGCCGGGACAGAGCTCGCCGAGAACCCGGAGCTTCCCGCAGCGATGACGTTCAACGCCAATGTCGCGGACCCTGTTCCTGTAGCATTGGTGGCACTCAACGTGACGCTGGATGTTCCAGCTGCCGTGGGCGTTCCGGCGATGACACCGGTCGTTGTGTTGACCGAAAGCCCGGCGGGCAATCCCACCGCATTGAAGCTCGTCGGATTATTGGTCGCGGTGATCGGGTAACTGAACGATGTGCCAACCGTGCCGCTGGCGGTCAATGCGCTGGTAATGGCGGGCGCGGCGGCGGTCGCAGCGACCACGACGTCGACCCAGTAGTTGGAGGCGTTGAAGCTGCTAGTCGGGAAACTTATACCGGTGCCATAAGTATAGACACCGGCCGTAGCGGTCAAAGATCCGTTGGTAACCGGCGCGGTGAAATAATTGCCGGTCGCGGAATAAAAGCCGCCGGTGTGAGAGGAGACAACGTAAGTCGTGTTGGCGGCGATCGCGACCGGCGTCGCGAGATTGACTTGTTGCCAGCCGCTAAACAACTCGTTGGCAAAAGTCGCGGTCGCGAGCATCGTTCCCGACGAAGTCCACAGCTCCGCGGTGTGGGGAGCGATGTCTATGGAGTTTTTGTAGAAAAGGAAGCCCGTGACGCTTGCTGCGGTCGAAGAAGAAAACTTGACGCCGATTTCGATCGGATTCGGGTCGTCCGTGGTTTGGCTATTAGGGACACTGACCCCCGAGAATATAGTCGTCCCCCCCGTCGGGGTGACGCTGAAACTGGGCCCCGACGTCAACGGAGTTTCCGTGTTGAGGCTGTCGTCCGTGGCGCGGGACGCGACTGTATAGGACCCTGCCGGGCCGACCCAAGTGTAGGTCCAGCTCGTTGTACCAGATGCCCTGTGCCATGTTACGCCACCGTCAACCGACACCTCCACGCCGGCGACCTTTCCGCCGATGTCGCTTGCAGTGCCGCTGATTAGGACCGGTTGCCCTGCCGTGTAGCTTGCGCCATTGAGGGGTGACGAGATTCCGGACACGGGAGGCGTGGTGTCCGTGGACTTGACCGCGGCCACGAGACCAGCCTGCAATGTCGCTGGCTGGACGCCCATGTCCGCGAACACATTGACCGTCACTTGCTGTATGTTCCGATCTGTTGGCGTCGGCGTCCCGTCATGCACTGAGCTTAGCCCCCATGACCAGAAAACGGTTCCCGCCCCGAACACGAGGGCACCCGAGGACGGATCTTTGTAGTAAGTGAGATTATGTGTGGCTGTGCCACTGCCGTCCGTCGAACCGTAATCGCGCATATAATCCTGTGAAATGGCCAGCGTCGTGGACGATAGGTCGATCAGACCGGGCGGAGAGAAGCCATTATCCGGAGCCGCGTCCCATTCATAGCCAAGAATGTTCTGAGTGAGCGTTGCGGTCTGGCCGGATGCCGTCGCGGCAACGGCCGTGTTGCGCCAGAAGCGCAACAGGGTCATGGGATAGGGAACCGTGATCGCGTCGGTCCGGAAAGCATCCACCAGCCAGTATTCGCCGGTCAGTGCGTTTTCGGGCTGTCCTCCGTCGGCGGGGGGACTGAATTTCGGGTCGTCCCAGGATCCGGTCCACTCCCAGGTCGGGCTTGCATCCAGTGGGTCAAGCGGGGCGTTGTGACGTGTCTCCTTGTAGCAGACGAGCGCACGATAGGGGGTTGAGGTGCCATCGATACTCGGCTCCCAGCGGGTCTTCCAAGCCACTTCGTTGCCGCTCAGGAAGGCAAGGTTGACGCCGGCTTTGCGCGCCGCCAAGACATTGGCGCGCGCAACGGTGTCCCAATATTCGTCATGGCCAGCGGAGATGAATATCTTATGGTTAAGCAACAAAGCGCCAGAACGTGAAGTGTCCACTTCGGCGATGTAGGAAACGTTGTATCCGTTCTGTTCGAGCCAGTTTAGTGCGGCGTATTCGGCACCAAAGAGAAAGTCCGTGGTGTCGGCGTAGGTGCCGCAATAGTTACGGGTGGCTATCGGCCGGTTATAGCTGACCTTGTAGGCACGGCCGGGAGCGGAGTCGCCTCCAGGGCCGCACGTGGTGGCGCTTGGGCAGGTGCCGCCGTATAAGTCGGGGCCGTCAATGGTGGTGCAGTCGCCGCCATACCAGCCATTATAGGCGTGCCAAGTCGTGTCTGATGTCTGGAAGACTATGTCGCTTGTGGATTCGTCGGCGCGGACAATGAACGGAATTTGATTCTGGTTTGTAGTCGTATTCAGGTCCGTGAGTTTGGCAAGGTAGACGCCGGACACGGCGGAGGCTGGGACAGCCCACGAGGCCGTCACGGCCCAATTGCCTGCGTCGTACTGACCGGTTGTTGCATCATATATCGGAGCCGGCTGAGTTTGAGCCGCGGTCTTAGTGATCGTGGTAATCAGCCGGGCGCCATTGCCCTGGTAGTAGCCCAAGCGGTAGATATCTATCTTCCAATGGTTTGTGGCGGTTTTGACCTTGAAGTTGATGGTGGAGCCATGATTGACGCTGATGTTATCGGTGAAACCCTCGATAGTCTGCGATCCGGGCTGGCTCAGATCCCACGTGCTCTGGGGGGTGCCCGGTAGTAGATTTTCAGTGACGATCGCGTTTTGCGCGAATGCTCCGCTCGCACCCAGGGCCATCCAAAAACAAGCCGCAAACCAAATTCTCATTGTTGCCTCCCGGCAAACCGCGCCGCTGACGCCAGCGAACACAGCATCAAAAATCAATCAAAACTGCCGCTCTACTAGTCTTCGCTCACCGGGAATCGACCGAAGTTGATACGCCTGGCGTTGGTGGTGGTCAATTCTATCAACGACTGCAATGCGGCGGCCGACATGCAATTCATGGCCTGCACCGTAGCGGTGGCGGCCTGAAAGCTCGCCAATGAGTTTGGCATGGGGGAACGCAGTGTGGCCCCTGAACCGAGCTCGGTGGCTGCAAGCGCTTTCCAGTTGGCGACGCTGTGCTTCTTACCGTAGGAGTAGTCGACAAAATTTTGCCAGTGCGTCCAATAGCTAGTCCCGGACGAAGCAATAGTGGCCGAAAGGTTGTTTGCATTTTGCACGGCTTGGGTGCACGTGGCTGCCTGGGCGTTAGCCATGGCAAACGGCGCAATCACAAAAACCATAAGAAACAAAACAACTGCTTTCATGGAAAGGCTCATTCCAGTGCATCCCTCGTCTTCGGCACGGCTACGAGCGCTAAGTCTCTCCTGACTTCTGGATTTTGGCAATGGATCAATTGGCGTAAGCTAATCGAGGAGATCCAACCACTAAATTGGGTCACGTATTACTGCTAATTGATATCACATTGCCACGGCGGTTCTGGATTGCGTATCAAGCGGTGAGCAATGGCGCTGCGGATTGTATGTTCCAAGGGATGGACGATGCCGGCATATGTGGCGGCTCCCAGGACCGTTGCCGCAAGTTGCGATCATTTTGGCAGCCCTAACCTGAGCACGAGTTGAGCGCCACGTTGCGCATCAAAGGTGGAGTTGCCCTTGGTTATGCGTAGTTGCCTCCACTCGGCCCGGGCGTGGTTGCCCGATCGATTGCCTTCTCGTAAATTCCAATTAGTTTTTCGCCATTCACCCGCTCATTGTATTTTTCATCATAAGTTCGCCTAGCGCCTTCACGGAGTTGAGCACTCCACGCGTAATCATCGAGAATACGTCGTAGGGCGGCCGACCATGATGTCTCATCATCGACTGGCAGCGTCATTCCGGATCGCCCGTCTTCGATAATCTCGGCCAAGGCACCGAGGCGAGACGCGAGAACCGGAACGCCCGCCGAGAACGTCTCGGCAAGCACCATGGGGAAACCCTCGTACCATCGAGACGGCATTGCAACGGCTGTTGCACCCTTGATCCTTTCAATCACGCTATCGTGCTCGAGCCAGCCCCGAATGGAGACATTCGGCGGCGCCGTCGCACAAAGGCGCTCGCGCTCAGGTCCATCCCCAATGATCTCGAATTCCGCATCAATCCGACGGGCGACGCGCAGAAGGAAATCGGCGCCTTTTTCCTTGGTCAGCCTCCCCACGAAAACGATGCGCCGATCGCGGCAGCGATGTCCCAGACCGACATCGGGCGCGGAGTTACCCTTGACTACGATCCGAGAAGGATCATAGCCATCCCTACTCATCTGCGCGCGCGCGAACTCGGTCAGCGCAATGAGAGTGAGATGGCGTTGGTAGCGCGTATACAACTGCCGATAGGCTCGGCCCACTCGGCCAACGAAGAAAGATCCGGCTCGCGAACCACGATAACAAGCGTGGCGGACGGCAGGCAGACGCCAATCAGTGTCCAGGCAATCCTCGCAGATATTTTCGTCCCGAAGAAATGTGCCTGCAGCGCAGATGAGACGAAAATTATGCAGCGTTTGCAGGGTCGGGATGCCACGGATCAGGGATTTCTCGACAGCGCCGGGAGTGAGGCGCGGAAAATAATTGTGGAAATGAACAATGTGGGGATCGAAGGCCGCAATGCTGTGATCGAAGGCTCGGGTGACCGCGGGGTTGTCGAGGACCTGGATCGCAGCTGCAGCCTTGTTCCAAAAACCAACGATTTCGTCGTTGGTCACAATGAAGTTTTCAACGTTATGGCCAAGCTTGCGAAGAAGCAGGGTCTCATTCTCCACGACCACGTCTTCGCCACCGCGTTGCTGATAGCGATTATGAGCGATGAGGATGCGCATTGCGACAAACCTTCTTGCAGCCCGGCTCAAACTCTTCCTAATTGCCGCAGATGATGGTCGAGCACTACTTGCGGCGGGCGCCGGGCCGGCCGTGAGAGCGGAGACAGTCATGCCAATCCACCACGCGCCGCAGATAAGCAAGTTCCCCCCGGGATGCGGATGAAAATCCGGACCATGAGCAAAGTTGTCGCCAAACTGTTTCGCAAAAGACGAACGTGCCTCGCTGTGCCCAAATAAGTTCGACGTCCCGCAAGCTCGGACTGCTGACATGATATAACGGGTCGGCATGGCTGCGTATGACTACGCCCGGCCATATCGCGCAAACGCTCGGAGAAACCCATGCCGAGGGACGTTCTTAATCGCGCCTCTGTCGTGAATTTTCTTGTCGCCGCCCCGGGTCACGGTTCTCTTCGTGGTTGGAATAATCCGCCGCAAAATCTGGTCCGAACCACAGACACTTCAATGTCTATCAGAAGGCGATCGGTAAGAGAACATTTTTCTCGACGACTTCGCAATCTCGCCTGAGCTGTGGAGGATGAAGGTCGAAGATGACCGCCCGCAAGTTGGATCATGCGGCTTTGGAAGCGTTGCGCGAACGCGCGGTGCCATGCCGGCCCTCGTCGCGATCCGCTTCAACGCCGGTCTCAAGGCCAAATACCAATCGCTTATCGCCGCCGGAATGCCCGCCAAGGTCGCCATAACTGCCATCATGCGCAAACTCATCGTCCTCGCCAACGCCCTCCTCAAGGACCACCGGAAATGGACCCAAAAATCAGCTTGATCAAGACGGATACTCTGGGATCATCGCACGCAGGAGCGCCAAGGGGGATCGGACGAGCCACTTTGGTACTACGAGGGTTAAACGTTGTTACGGTAGCAGCTTCATACCCATAAAGCACTACTTAGCCTTATGTAGGCAAGTTCGACGTAAGGGCATAGATGCATCATCGCGTTATATATACTCATTGAGGTATTACGACGTCGTTGACGGCAACATAACATATGCAGAAATCCATTCAGGAGGTCTGCATGCCGTTCGACGCGAAGACAAGCTTCCATCAAGCCGTCGCTAAAACAAACGGGGTGCGAGGGCTTTCCTTTCCCGTTCAATTACCCGAGTTCGACCATCGAAGCCGATGCGCCGGCGCGTCTTCAAGCTGCCCAAAACCCACCGAACCAATTGATTTTGAGCGTTCCAATTAGCCTTGTCGATTTAAAGACGGCAGTCAGAACAATTCTCCTGTGGACCCAGAATCGTGTCGCGAAATATGTCTGCGTTCGAGATGTTCACGGAGTGATGATATCGTTGCGGAATCCGGCGTTGATGGACGTTCATCACGCGGCTGGAATGGTCACCCCCGATGGCATGCCACTCGTTTGGATCTCGAAATGGCGCTCCAAGCTTCCGGTAAAGCGCGTGTGCGGCGCGGATCTCGTGGACGCTTTGTGTAACGACGGACAGAGCAGCGGTCTTCGCCATTATTTTTACGGTGGCAAGCCGGGCATTGCTGAGTTGATGATCCGCAATCTCAAGGCGAAATATCCCGATCTTGTCGTCGCGGGTTTCTATGCGCCGCCATTTCGCAGCCTTACCGAAGAAGAGGATGCCGCCATCGTCGACGCCATCAATAAATCTGGCGCGCAGGTCGTGTGGATTGGGCTCAGTACGCCCAACCAGGAATTCTGGACGCGCGACCATGTGGGCCAAATCAATGGCGCCACATTGATCGGCGTCGGAGCGGCGTTCGATTTCCACAGCGGCGCCGTTACAAGGGCGCCTAAATGGATGCAAAAGTCCGGTTTCGAATGGCTGCATCGATTGCTAAGCGAACCCCGTCGGCTGTGGCGCAGGTATCTTGTCATTGCTCCTTCGTTCGTCGTTGAAATTGTCCGCGAGGAAATTGGCTTTAAACTCGCTAAAAGGAGGCCGCTGAGCAGTCATGTCGCTGCCGCGCGCCACGATTAGGTCTATCGAGGCCATATTCGTTTATCGCCCGCGAGAAATCGTCCGTTGATGTACACCGCGACGAAGTGGGAGCGCTGCCCAAACGGCGTTGCTTCTCACAGCCGCGGGTGATCATCGCCGGCTTATTGGCCACCGCCATCGAGAAGAGGCGGGCGGCCGGCTTCCTCTCCAGCAGCACATTGATTCATCCGGCGACTGACCTTTCTTGCGGGCATATATTATCTTGCGGGCATCTATTAATCAATCCATTAGTAGGTGCACATTCAGGCGGCTTACTCGTAGAAATGGCTTTTGGTAGAAGGTAAGGCTTTTTTTGGGGTCATTTTGCAGTTGTCGCATCGACAAACGAACCTTGCGTTTGAAGTCGTCCTTGCCGCTGACTGCCATCCGACCAACCTTATCGGCTTTTATTTAAGCGGCTTATCCCGTTGGCTCCGGCCGCTGAATAGGTGGTGGCAGACTGCCGTTCATCGGGTTGACCGGCGGCGGCAGTGTTGCTATTATGTTCTCATGCCGGGCCGCTGGAAGCATGACCGCCCGATGTCCCGAGCCGCCTTTGCGCAGCGTTTCCCGAACGATGCCGCCTGCGCCAAGTATCTGTTCGAGAAGCGCTGGCCTGGCGGCTTCGTCTGTCCCCCCTGCAGCGGCGTGAATGCTTGGAGGCTTTCGGGCAAGAGGTTCACCTGGGAATGCGGCTCCCGCGATCGGCAGACCTCGGCCGCGGCCGGGACGGTCATGCCCCGCTCGAAGCTGCCGTTGACGCTCTGGTTCATGGCAGTCCATCTGGTCAGCAGACACTCGAACGGCATCTCGGCGCTGCAGCTTCAAGCTCAACTCGGCCTCGGCAGCTACAAGACGGCATGGCTCCTGCTCCACAAACTGCGCCGCGCAATGGTCGATCCGGATCGCACGCTGTTGCTTGTTCTGGCCGAGGTGGACGAGACCGAGATCCCTATCGCACGAAGGATGATCCCATAGAACCGCTGTGGCGGGCGGACGGGGCCGCAGCCACATCGGCAAGCTCCTGGTCATCGGCGCCATCGAGTTGTTCGAGGAAGGGAATCCGCGCCGGATCAGGCTTGAACCGCTGCGCGACTTCACGGCGGCGAGCATCACCGGCTTCGTCGGCCGGGCCGTCGAGCACGGCGCGACCGTGGTCAGCGACGGCGTCGCGTCGTATTGCAGCCTGAAGGATTACACCCATCGGGCCAAGGTCGTCGGCCCGGTGGCGGCACATATCCTGCTGCCTTGGATTCACCGCGTCTTCTCGAACTTCAAGCAGTGGGTGCTCGGGACCTATCACGGCGTCCGCCGAAAGCACCTGCGCCGGTATCTCGACGAGTTCGTCTATCGCTGGAACCGGCGCCGCCACATGCGCGTCTCGTTCGGCACGCTGCTTGGCCTCTCGGTACGATTGCCTCACGCGTCATACCGAGATTTTGTCGAGAAGCATGTCTGATCCTCACCGTCATGACAGGATTTGCTCGTGGATGAGATCGAGATCGTCGAGTACGACCCGTGCTCACCCGAGCTGTTCGCCGAGGAGGCGGCACTCTAGCGTGTCGCGCGGGACCCAGATCTCGTGGCCGGCCTGGAACATTTCGGCAGCACTGCCATCCCCGGCATGTCCGCGAAGCCGATCAACGACATTCTTGTCGCAGTCCGGTCGCTTGCCGAGGTGCGGGGCACAGTCATAGAACCGCTTCAGCGGCTCGGCTACCTGTTCTGGGCAGATAATCCGAAGACGGATCGGATGTTCTTCGTTAAAGGCATGCCGCCCTACGGAGTGCGCCGGACCCACCATATCCATATCACCGAGCCAACTGAGGAGAAGTGGCTGAACTTGCCGTTCCGGGACTATCTCAGAGCCCGTCCCGGCGAAGCGCAACACTACCCGCGCCTCAAGCGGGATCTTGCCATAGTGCATCGCGCCGGCCGGGAAGCCTACACCGACGCCAAGACCGCCTTCGTCAAAGAAATTCTCACCAAAGCGAGGCGGGAAAGCGTCTGAGGTGGCATTGCCCCCCGCAGTGCTACCTCATCGCCGATCAACATTTAGGTTTACCTGATTTATCGGGATAAGCCGCCCACAAAATGACCCAAAAAAAATCCTCTCCTTCTACCAAAAGCCATCTCTCCAATACGCCGCCTGAATGTGCACCTACTAATGGACTAATTAATACAATCGTCAGCGGCGTCATTCCGCCCTCAGGTATATCACCCTCGAACAGGCAGAGCCCCAAGCCGCTTAATCCAGTGTCCACTAAATCGGGGGATGGTCAGGACCGAATTGCTCACACGTTAACAAATCAGTATTTTGCCCTGATCCCTTTCCGGCTTGAAGGACGGCAAGGCGTGCGAAATGAGTCAATACGCACGGTGTTGGATAACCTCAAAGCAAGTTCTCAAGAGGATATAGCCGTCCAGGCCCAGCGACCAATTGTCGATATACCAAAGATCGTGCGTAACCCGCTCGGCCATTTGCTCAAGGCAACGGGTTTCGCCGCGCAATCCATTAACTTGCGCCCAACCGGTTATTCCGGGCTTGACGTGATAGCGAAATACATATTTGGCGATCAGCGCGTGATATTCATTGTCATGCGCAAGCGCATGTGGCCGCGGTCCAACCAAAGACATATCACCCTTTAGAACGTTGAAGAGCTGCGGCAGCTCGTCAATGCTTGAGCGACGCAGCAATTGCCCAACTCGTGTCACCCGATGGTCGCCCTGCCGCACCTGAGTAATTGTCGGCCCATCTTCGAGGACCGCCATAGTACGAAACTTGAAGATAACGAATGGAATTCCGTTAAACCCGTTCCGTCTCTGCCGGAATATGACTGGGCCGGCGCTGTCGAGTTTGATTGCAATCGCAAAAATAACAAGCAGCGGTGCCGCAAGGACGATCGCCACCGAAGCAAGAACAATATCGATCGCGCGTTTGACCCACCTCTGGACCCCTACCGCTGTCGAAGGCGGACTTTGGCTATCAACCTCGAGGGCCCGCGCGCTCGTCGACAAGGCGGGTGTGCCCCGCACTGATCGAATGGTATGGTCCGATAAAAGATGCATTGTTACGATAACAAAATGTGGTCGGATGGAGATTTCCTCCCGAATGCATTGAAGAAGCTATGCACGAAAGTTGGCAACGGCATCAAGGGCTAAGGCGGCGTAGCGTGGGGGGCGTCCAAACCTCCACGTCTCCACCTATAGGGGTAATACCAACGGCCTCCGGGTTTGCAGAAGGCCATGGCCGGAATCTCGCGTGAAGCATGGCTCGAGCCGTTCGGCGAACCCGTTTTCTAGCGAGTATTTGTCTTCGGCCTGATCGAGGCGGAGTGTGCCAAGCGATGTGATTACTGGAACGAGCGCGCGCGACATATTCCGAAATCGAATCTCTCGTGAGCCCCATCATTTCCGCCTGCCGCAGAATTGGCCGCTCTGACCCGCAAATTGTAACGAAGTTCACAAGATCACGCCTCATCGCGGCGTTTCATTTCGTTGGCCGCTGAGCTGGCCTCGCAAATTTGAACGGGACGATAAATGGATTTTCTGCCTGAAGGCGGCGAGGATTCGCAGCGTATCGGGAGCTATCATGACAAAACGGCTGCGTCGGAATTACACGCCGGCATTCAAGGCGAAAGTGGCCTTGGCGGCCATCAAGGGCGAGAAGACGCTTTCCGAACTGGCGCAGCAGTTCGGCGTTCCCCCCAACCAGATCGCCCAATGGAAAGGCTGGCTTCTCGAGGGCGCGGCGGGAGTTTTTGGTCGAGACAAGAGCGAAGCGACCGCTTCGAGCACCGATTTGAAGACCTTGCACGCCAAGATCGGAGAGTTGACGCTGGAGCATGAAAACTGGGGAATATTCAACTGCGTTTCTGGGGAAAATTGCTCCGCCGCCGACACCTCCTTGACTGAGGCATCTCAAACGCGCTGTGGCCTCGAATTCGTCTGGACTTCTGCCACAAAGGACCCATTGCTATGGGTGTCGGCCAATTGACCTGCTCGCCCGCCGACACGCGTAGGGCTCGCCCCGCGACGTGCGGGGCTTTGGGTCGTGCGAGCGCTAATTCCGACGCCGCGAACCAATGGAGCCCAATACCATGTCGAACCTTTCCATCGCGAAGTGCCGGAACCCCAAGAGCGCCGCACCCAAGAAGGGAAGCGCCAAATCGAACGCGCCATCCCCGGCGCAAAATCACGACCGCCGCGGTCAACGCCAAGACGCCGTTGAACGCTGACGAACCAAGGGCGGAGCGAGTGACCAAGCAGGAGCGCGTCCGGGTGTGAACCGGCATGGAATAAGGACCCCGTTTTCGGGGTAATCGGCATCCAGTCGGGACCCCGGGGTTGAGGATCCACAGTGGCTTCCATACTTCTTGGAAGCCGAGTTTGGATGCTGATCGTGGAGATGATGGCGAAGATCCGCGGCGCATTTTTTGGCCAGAGCAAGCCGATTAAGGCGATCTGCCGCGAGCTGAGAATGGCACGGAAGGCCGTAGGGAAAGGTCTCCGACCGGAGGGGATCGAGTTCCGCTGCGCGCGAGAGGCGCAACCGGTTCCGAAGATTAGGCCCTGGAGGGACAAGCGCGATCAATGGCTATTGGCGAACGAAGGGAAGGCGTCGCGTGAACGTCTATAAAGCAGTTCATAAATAAGAGCACATTTTTCTTGACCTGATGAGTCGCGAATGATTTCATGCTGGCATGAGAAAAGATGACGCGCGGAAACTTGATCACAAGACGCTGGAAGCGATGCGCGAACGTGTGGTAAGGCGTATGCAACACGGCGAAAGCCCCGAGGCGGTTGCCCGGATTTTTGGTGCGGGGCGGACCGCCATGTGCAGATGGCTGGCGCAGTACCGGCGGGTGGCTGGGGCGCCCTGAAAGCCAAGCCAGTTCCTGGACGTCCGCCGAAACTCAATGGCCGGGCATTGCAGCGGGTTTACGGCACGGTGACGCGGAAGAACCCTTGCAACTGAAGTTCGAGTTTGCGCTGTGGACGCGCGCGATGGTGGCGAAGCTGATTTAAGGATAAGTTCCATGTGACGTTGAGCGCGGCGTCCGTGGGACGGCTTTTGGCTCAGCTCGGCATCACTTGCCGGAAGCCGTTGCATCGGGCACGGGAACGTGACGAAGCCCTCGTGCAGCAGTGGCTCAAGAAAGAATACCCGGGAATTCAAAAAAATGGCGCAGAAACAAGGCGCTGACATCTATTTTGGCGATGCCGCCCGCATCCGCTCCGGTCACCATGGCGGGCGCACCTGGGGTAAAAAAGGGGCAACGCCGATGGTCGAGGCGGCGGGCGCCCGTCGCAGTATAAGTCTGATTTCAGCGATCTCCTCGCGCGGTCACATGCGCTTCATGATCCAACAACAAGGCGGCGTCAACGCTGCGGTGTTTATCGAATTCCTGAAACGATTGATCGCCGGCGCCAAGCACGAGATCTTTTTGATCGCCGATCGTGGACCCGCACAAATCGCGAAGAAAACAAGAACTTTTGTCGAAACCATGAAGGGAAAGCTGCGGCTGTTTTATCTGCCGCCCTATTCGTGAAGTGGACCCCGTCGTGAGGACCAGCGGTTAAGTTGGAATACGGCCGTTCCGTCATGATAGACGGAGCGAACCATGACCAGGAAGACGAGACGCAAGATTGACGCTGGCATGAAGGCGAAGATCGCCTTGGAGGCTTTGCGTGAGCAGGCAACGGCGGCCGGTTTGGCGCTGCGCCATGAGGTCCACCCGAACCAGATTTACGCCTGGAAGAAGCAGCTTCTGGAGAACGCGGCGCGCGCTTTCGATCGCCTCCGCGGGGCGCGACGCCGAGACGGCGCGCGAGCGCGAGGTCGAGAAGCTGCACGCCAAGATCGGGCAGCTCACGGTGGAGCGAGATTTTTTAGCCAGGAGGTCCGGAAGATGAGCACGCCGGATCGTCGAGAGATGCTCGGCCGCGACGATGGAACACTGCCGGTCCGGCGTCAATGCGCATTGCTTTCGCTGGCGCGCCCGGTTGTCTGCCGGCCGTCGAGTCCGGTGAGCGACAACGATCTCATGCTCATGGCGCGGATCGACGAATTGTTCACGGCCCATCCCTTTTATGGTTCGCGGCGGATGACGCTGCAACTGCGCTCGGAGGCCCGCAAAATCAACCGCAAGCGTGTGCAACGGCTCATGCGAACCATGGGCATTGTGGCGCTCGGCCCGAAGCCGAATGCGTCGAAACCCGCGCCGGGACACAAGATTTATCCCTATCTCCTGCGCGGCCTGAAGATCGAACGGCCCAATCACGTGTGGTGCGCCGGCATCACTTACATTCCGACCGGCCGGGGTTTCCTCCATCTCGTGGCGATCATGGATTGGGCGAGCCGCGCAGTGCTGCCGTGGCGGCTGTCGAACACGATGGACGCCTCGTTTTGCGCCGGGGCGCTGGAGGAAGCGCTGGTGAAATACGGCAAGCCGGAGATTTTCAACACCGGTCAGGGCAGCCAGTTCACCGGCGGGGACTTCACCGGCGTGCTGCTCGAAGCTGGAATCCGAATTTCGATGGACGGACGCGGACGCTGGATGGATAATGTCTTCATCGAGCGCCTGTGGCGTTCCTTGAAATACGAGGGCATCTATCTGAAGCACTATGCCGACGGGCGCGAAGCCAAGGCCGGCATTTTTGCGTGGGCCGGCTTTTACAACACGAAGCGCTTTCATCGGGCGCTGGGCAACCGGACGCCGATGGCGGTCTGGCGCGATGGCGCCGCCGCAGTGGTTGACGCGGGCTGTGGATATGGGGACAACGCTGACGCGTTGCCCACAGACCCACAGCAACAGCAGCAGACGCAGCCTCTGGCTGCCTGATCGGGAGAAAAAGGAACGGTTCGAATATCCAACTAAGAATCACCCGCTGCTGGTCCTCACGACGGGGTCCGCCTCAGTTTGATGGGTACCGCGCGGCGCCAATTCACGGATGAATTTAAGCGGGAGGCGGTGAGAACGAGCGCTCGCGCATGGAGCCGGAGATTTGAAAAAAAAACGCCACGCCGGTTCCTTGCATGCGCCAGCCATCACGATTTGCCGATCGCCCCCAACCGGCTCGGCCAGAAATTCGCCGCCGGGCGGCCCAATCAGGTTTGGCTCGGCCCGCATCACCTGCGTGCCAACCGGGGAGGATGGCTCTATCTGGCCGCCGTGCGCTATCTCTTCACCCGCAAAATCTTCGGCTGGATGATGCGTGTCCACATGCAGGCGGAATTGACCATCGCGGCCCTGACCATGGCCATAAAGCGGCAAAAGCCGCGTCCTGGCCTCACTCACCATTCCGGTCGCGGCCGCCAACACGCCGCCGCCGGTTACCGCAAGGTTCACGACGCGGCCGGGATGATCCAATCCATGCGCCCGAAGGGAAAGTTGGGACAACGCACCGGTGGAAAGTAGCTTCGGCACTCTGAAAACCGAACTCGTGCACTAGGCTTGCGACAATACCCGGGACGCCGCCCGGCACGACTTGTTCGCCGATATCGAAGGATACCACAATCGTCAGCGGCCTGCCCTCTTGGATATCACCCCCGGACAGGCACAGCGCCAAGCCGCTTAATCCAGTGTCCCCTAGATCGGGGGAAGGTCAAATCCCACTTGATGTTTCCGGACAAACTCTCAGTCCCTGTGCGCCGCAGCCAATCCCCGTCGGCGCTGCTGCCCGCTATATCGTCCCTCCGAAGATAAAGAACGCAGCCCTTCGCCGCTGCGCGGAACCGGCAAATCCTCCTGCGTCCGTCCGCCGCGGGCCAGCACCGGAACCGGCGGGAGAAGACGGGCTGCAACGTTGTATCCCGCCGAGCTACCGGGGGGCAGTTGGCGAACTATCAGCCGCAAATGCCCAGCGCTCGCGGATATGTATGGGCCAAACGGCGTCAATCCGCCCGGCCCAACTGGCACTTAGTCCCCCGCCGCCGGCGTTAACGCTTTCACCCCGGGGCGCGCGGCCCAGATCGTTCACCGAGGGCTATTTTCATCACCGGACAGGATTTTTTTTCGAGCCAGGCCGCTATTCATCGGCGATGTCCCGACCCCGGCAAAAACGCGATTATGCACTTGACTGATAGCGCCTGATATGCCATAGTCACGGCCAAGAGATTGACCATGACACCCGTCCAGTTCAGCAACCCAATTTATCATGACGAAGATGCCGCACGGGCGCACCTTGAGGTGGTCAGGTGGCCCGATGGTCCGATATGCCCGCACTGTGGCGTCATCAAAGAAGGCATCAGGCCACTTCTAGGCGACTCCATGGGGCCGGGCTGGTATTATTGCACATCCTGTAAAGATAAGTTCACGGTTAGGATGGGCGCCATCTATGAACGGTCGCACCTTCCGCTTCATAAATGGTTGTTGGCTTTTCGGCTTATGGCTTCGTCAAAAAAGGGATTTTGGCGCATCAATTGAGCCGGACATTGAACGTGCAATATAAGACAGCATGGTTTGTCGCACACCGGATCAGAGAAGCGATGGCTGATCATGACCCAGCGCCGCTTGGTGGCAAGGATAAGGTGGTCGAGGTTGACGAAACATTTCAAGGCCCAGCCGATTACGTATTCCACAATAACAAGGGCTGGCTACAAAAGAGAGGAACTGTCAGCAAACGGAAAATCGTCTCGCTTGTTGAGCGGGGCGGACGGGCAAGAAGTGTCAAGGTCAAAGATTTGACCACGAAGACATTAAAAATGTCGTGTGTGAAAATGTTGCTCTAGATAGTACGTTAAACACAGACGAGGCGCAACAGTATAAGAAGATAGGAAAAGAATTTTCTAAGCATGAATATGTTAGTCATAAAAAGGGAGAATATAAAAGAGGTGAAGTTTCAACAAACAGTGTCGAAGGATTTTTCTCTATATTCAAAAGAGGCATGGTTGGCGTGTATCAACATTGTGGTGAGCAACATTTACATCGGTATCTGCACGAATTCGATTTTAGATATTCAAACCGGTCTAAGCTCGGCATTGAAGATTGTGAGCGGACTACGCTCGCTATCAAGGGCGCGACTGGGAAAAAGGCTAACATATCGCAGCCTTGACGGGCGCGACGCCGCTAGGGGGGCTCACTCGGAAGGAGTTTCGGGTTTTGCGGCGGCCGTTTTTGCCTTACGGTGGCGAGGCTTCCGGGAGTTTTGTGAAGTTTGGGAGGCATTTGCAGGGACCGGCGAAGAGCCAGGTCCATGCGAGCCGCGATTTCCGCGTCCGGAAGTGCTTATTTTTCAATGGCTTATCGGCCATAAGCCTGATTCCACAAGGTTTTTACCGTGCGACTTATTTCGAGTGGCGGCGCACGGCAAATTTTGATATGGTGGCGCGGTGAGGTTTCAAACCTCACGCCTTATCAAGGAGGGATTTAGGGGTCGCCCCCTGGGGCTCGCCCTAGACACTTGATACGTGCGATCACACTTCGCGCCGACTCGTGGCTCGAACCTCGCTTTTGCGAGTCAGGCTGCATTCTATTTTTTACCCGCTCTTGCCTTGCGTCTTAGGTAGGAAAGAATGGTCATGAGCGATACTTTTTCCTTATCTGTCATTTCAGGATCGTCGATGAGGGCCAATAATTGGTCCCAAATCTGATCATTCGCGACGTTCTGGCTACGCGGTTGCTCAACAGGGGCCGAATCGTGAGATGAGACCGAATCGTCCTCGGTTTGGTTATTTGAGAAGGGGGTTTTTTTACCCCCTATTCGTGGGCGAGCTGTGGCCGTCCGATTTAAAAAAGCTGGGGATAGAACGATCCCGGCTTCTGTCGCAGCGACTAAGAAAAATGTCTCGGCACTACGCACGTCCAATATCGCGCCGAGTAAAAGCGACAAACGCCTCATGCAACTTGGTTGGCGACAATTCAGACCAGTCCCCTGGCACGAAAGTATATGTTTTGACGAGCACATTCCTAAATGTCACTCTCCAAGAATCAGTCCCATAGACCGCAACTAGCTCACGAAAATCAGGGCTTGCTGCGCCATCCTCATCGATCCAACCAAGGGCACTAAATCCGCTAACAATTCGTGTCGCATCTTCTCCGACGCCTTTTGCCAAAGAGCGTTTGTCCATCCATCTAGGGATGCCATTTTCTTTAAGATAACCAATCAGCCGCGAGAACAGGACATACGTCCCATAGTAAGGCAAAGGAGCTCTTGTCGGGGTGTCTGTGACCTGCATTCGGCCAATATACATTTTTCTAAAACAGCCGCAACTGTTTCAACACGCTACCCAACAAAAAAATGAACGGTGACCGAGTTACGACGCCATTGACGGCAGTTACGGTCTATGCGACAAGGCTTTTGCGCCCGTCGCCACCTCCAACGCCTCTAGCTCCCTGAAGGGACGCGGGGCGCAATGAGGCGCTCCCGGAGAGCTAGGCTTTCGCCTAGCGCCCCTTTGGAGACGCGACTGTGAAGGTCGTTTGTTCGTGGCCGAAAGCCATTCATGTAAATGCTTACATGCGGTTTCGGTTTGGACGGTGGGAGAGCGTTCGCTCTCATTACCGTTCCTATCCTACCTGATGCTTGCCGCTGAGGAGTAGGGCATAACAAGGCGACGGGCGCACCAATCGCCAGTGATCATAGACTCACGATGACGCCGCGGCGTCAAGAGAAAAACACCATATCAGTCAAGTGCATAATCGGGGGCAAAAAACACTTGCAAATGAGAACAAACCATGTACAATTGATACATCGCAGCAAAATTTGCGCATAGGCCCCGCTCATGCCAGAAGGAAACATCGCCGTGACTCAAGCAAACCTCCGTCTCGTGGAAGGGACGTCCGTGGACAAGACCAAGGCGCTCGACGCCGCGCTGTCGCAGATTGAACGGGCTTTTGGGAAGGGCTCGATCATGCGCCTCGGGAAAAACCAGAAAGCGGTCGAAATCGAAACCGTGCCGACAGGTTCGCTCGGGCTCGACATCGCTTTGGGGGTCGGCGGCCTCCCGCGCGGGAGAGTAGTCGAGATTTACGGTCCGAAATCCTCGGGCAAGACCACTCTGACCTTGCATGTCATCGCCGAGGCCCAGAAAAAGGGCGGTGTCTGCGCTTTCATCGACGCGGAGCATGCGCTCGATACCATCTATGCGCGAAAACTCGGGATTAATCTCGAGGATCTCCTGATCTCGCAACCAGATACCGGCGAACAGGCGCTTGAAATCACGGATACGCTGGTGCGTTCCGGCGCGGTCGATGTTCTCGTCATCGATTCCGTTGCAGCTCTCACGCCCCGCGCGGAAATCGAAGGCGAAATGGGCGATAGCCAGCCAGGTCTCCAGGCACGGCTCATGAGCCAGGCACTGCGCAAGCTCACCGCCTCGATCTCACGCTCGCAAACGACGGTCATCTTCATCAATCAAATCCGGATGAAGATCGGCGTGATGTATGGCAGCCCGGAGACCACGACCGGTGGCAATGCGTTAAAATTTTATGCTTCCATCCGGCTCGACATCCGGAGGATTGGATCAATCAAGGACCACGACGAAGTCACCGGAAATCAAACGCGCGTCAAGGTCGTGAAGAACAAGCTCGCGCCGCCGTTTAAGCAAGTCGAATTCGATATCATGTACGGCGAGGGCATATCCAAGACGGGCGAGCTTATCGATCTTGGCGTCAAGGCTGGCGTCGTCGAAAAATCCGGGGCGTGGTTCTCCTACGATAGTCAGCGGCTCGGCCAAGGCCGGGAAAATGCCAAGAATTTCCTCAAAGCCAATCCGCGGATTGCCGAACGGATCGAGCAAGATATTCGCGAAAACTCCGGGCTTATCGCCGACCGCCTTCTCGATCAATCCAGCATGAGCGGCCCGGCCGAGGAGACCGGAAGTTAAGCTTTGAGCCGAGCTGATTTGCGTTGGTGTTGGTCATGATGTTCTTCGCGCTTGGCCAGTGTCCGTCGGGCAGCGTTGCATTGGTTTTCCGGGGGGGCGGAATCCGCCGATAATATGTCTGCGAGCACGGCCTCCGGAAAACACCTTGTAGGAGCGCGCGACGCCCAACATAGGAACGTGGTCTATTATGATCCGCTAAGCGGATAAATACATCAAGGTGGACTTTTCCTCTCGATCGGAAAATGCTTTAAGGGACACCTCGTGATCCTTCGGCAGCAACGCCGGAGCTTGCGCTCGTATCGTAGGCTATGCGCGAATTGACCCGTCGCGGGCTACGCGCTCCGCTGCCCTTTTTGCGTGGAAGACATTGCCGTGCGCTCGCCATCGATCAGGATTGAGACTACGGGTGTGACGAAATGAACGGCGTCAGCGAGATCCGGTCGACGTTTCTCGATTTTTTCAAAAAGCAAGGACACGAGATCGTGGCTTCTTCGCCGCTCGTGCCGCAAAATGACCCAACCCTCATGTTCACCAACGCCGGAATGGTTCAGTTCAAGAACCTTTTTACCGGCCTCGAAAAGCGCGCCTATACGCGTGCAGCAACCGCGCAGAAATGCGTCCGGCCGGCGGAAAACACAATGATCTCGACAATGTAGGTTATACGGCGCGCCACCACACTTTTTTTGAAATGCTGGGCAATTTTTCCTTCGGCGACTATTTTAAGCCGCTCGCCATCGAACTCGCCTGGAAATTGCTGACCCGCGAATTTGGTCTGCAAAAAGATCGTCTTCTCGTCACGGTTTACCACGACGACGATGAAGCCTATGCGTTGTGGAAGAAGATCGCTGGGTTTCCGGACTCCAAGATCATCCGTATCGCGGACACGGATAATTTTTGGGCCATGGGCGACAGGGGTCCCTGCGGTCCCTGCTCCGAGATTTTTTACGATCAGGGCGACAAACTTCCAAGGCGGTCCGCCGGGCAGCTCGAACGCGGACGGCGACCGTTTTCTTGAATTTTGGAACCTTGTCTTTATGCAATTTGAGCAGGTCTCGCCTGACCTGCGCATCATTTGCCGCGGCCATCGATCGATACCGGCATGGGGCTTGAACGTATCGCCGCGCTCCTGCAAGGTGTTACGTCCAATTACGACATAGACCTCATGCGCACCTTGATCCTCGCGGTCGCTGCGGTGACCGGTGTCGATCCGGACGGCCCCCAAAAGGCGAGCCACAGGGTCATCGCCGACCATCTGCGCGCGGCAGCGTTCCTTGTCGCGGACGGCGTCTTGCCATCGAACGAGGGCCGCGGCTACGTGCTACGTCGAATCATGCGGCGAGCCATGCGCCACGCCCAAATGCTCGGCGCGAAGGAACCCTTGATGTGGCGTCTCGTGCCGGTCCTTTCGCGGGAAATGGGCCTGGCTTACCCCGAACTTTTGCGCGCCGAGCCGCTCCTCATCGAAACCCTTCGCCTCGAAGAGACCCGGTTCCTGGACACGCTTGCGCGTGGCCTGTCGATCCTTGATGACGCAACCCGCGATCTCCCGCAAGACGGCACCCTGCCTGGAGGCGTCGCGTTCAAACTCTACGACACTTACGGTTTTCCGCTCGATCTCACGCAGGACGCCTTGCGCGCGCGCGCGCTTCATGTGGACGTCGAAGGATTCGAGGCCGCGATGGCGCGCCAGCGCCGCGAGGCGCGCAAGTCCTGGGCCGGTTCCGGCGAATTGGCGACCAGGCTTTATGGTTCGCCGTCAAGGAGAAAACCGGAGCGACGGAATTTTTGGGCTACGACATGGAGCGCGCGGAGGGGCTTGTCGCCGCGATCCTCAAGGACGGTAAGGAAGTCGAGATGCTCGGCCCGGGCGAAACCGGTCCGTCATCCTCAATCAAACGCCCTTCTATGGCGAATCCGGCGGCCAACGGCGACACCGGCGTCATGCGTGCATGCGGCGTTCGCTTCCGTGTCGACAATACCCAGAAGAAACTCGGTAATCTGCTTGTTCACGAAGGATTGGTTGAGGAAGGCGGGGTGCGCCCCGGACTTGCCCTTGAGCTCGTTGTCGGTCACGAACGCCGGCAGGCGTTGCGCGCCAATCATTCGGCGACGCATCTTCTGCACGAGGCACTCCGCCAGGTGCTCGGCGGACACGTGGCGCAAAAAGGGTCGCTCGTTGCTCCGGGCGGCTCGTTTCGATTTTACCCATCAAAAGCCGATCAGCTTGGATGAGCTCGCCCGCGTCGAGGACATCGCCAATCGCGCCGTGCTCAGCAACACTCCTGTCGTGACCCGCCTGATGAGCATCGACGAGGCCATTGGAACCGGTGCCCGCGCGCTTTTCGGCGAGAAATATGGCGACGAGGTTCGCGTCGTGTCGATGGGCGTTGCGGACACTCATGAGGAAGGTAAGCCAAACTCCTCGACACTGGCTTTTTCAACCGAGCTTTGCGGCGGCACGCATGTTTCCCGCACCGGCGATATCGGGATCATCACGATCGTCACGGAAACCGCGGTCGCGGCCGGCGTCCGGCGCATCGAAGCCAAGACGGCGACCGAGGCTCGCCGTCATCTCAACACGAGGGCTCGGCAGCTGCATGACGTAGCCATGCTTCTGAAGGCTCCCGAAGAGGACGCGGCCAAACGCTTAGCGAGCCTCATCGAGGAGAGCCGGAAACTTGACCGCGAGTTGCGTGAGGCGGGGAGAAAACTGGCGATGGGCGGAACTGTCTCGGGAAGCTCGCAACCGTTGGAGGAAATAGGCGGCGTTAAATTCTTCTCTCGCGTGGTATCTGGCATCGCGATGAACGATCTCAAATCGCTCGCCGACGAAGCGAAGCTAAGCGTCGGTTCCGGGGTTGTCGCGATCGTCAGCGTCGACAGCGATGGGAAGGCCGGTATCGTGGTCGGGGTCACACCCGATTTGACAGAGCGCTTCGACGCCGTCCAATTGGTACGTCCTGCGGCTGCCAAACTTGGCGGCAAGGGCGGCGGCGGCCGCCGCGACATGGCTCAAGCGGGCGGACCGCATAGCGCCGCCGCGGACGCCGCGCTCGCGGCAGTTGGCAACCTGCTGCGGCAAACCGGAAGCGCGGCCTGACCGAGAGGGCGCGCCGGGCAAGGATCCACCAACCTGCCCCCCGGCGGTGGAGAGTTCGTTACCACGGCGCGTAGGCCAAATTCGATGTTCAAAAAGATATTAATCCCAATCGACCTGACCGAATTGACGATCGCGAAACCAGCCCTCGATGCTGCGGTGGAGCTCGCACTTCAGTCGAAGGGCGCCTTGCGGCTTATCACCATCGAAACACTGCTGCCCGCGAGTTTCATGGAATATGTTCCGCCCGAATTCGACAAATCGCAAGAAGAGCGCGCCGCGCGTGCGCTTGAAGATATCAGCGGCGGCCTTGCTGTTCCAAAGGAGAGCATGTCGCATACCGTCAGGTTTGGCGGTATTTATGTCGAGATCCTGGCCGAAGCCGATGATTGGGGCGCCGATCTAATCGTAGTCGGATCGCATAGGCCCTCCATGTCGACCTATCTGATCGGCTCCAACGCCAAAACGATCGTGCGGCATGCCAAATGTTCGGTGTTGGTCATCCGCACGTAAAGCCAGAATTTCTAAAAATCGTGGCAACCAGGACGGTCCCCGGCCGCTAATCGAGAAGCCGCGCTGGGTTTACCCCACGCGACAAAGAACATGCTTCGTTTAGGAGTTCAACATGACGGGATATACAGATCCTAAACTCTTCACGCCGGTTCAGGTCGGGGCGGTCACCCTATTGCATCGCGTGGTAATGGCACCCCTCACGCGTTCGCGGTCTGAGCAGCCTGGCGATATCCCCGGAAACCTCATGCTCGAATATTACACGCAGCGCGCTTCGGATGGTGGCCTTATCATCTCCGAAGCAACTTCGATTTCGATGGCCGGCCGCGGATGGTTCGGGGCACCTGGAATGTACTCAGACGAGCAGGTCGCCGGCTGGAAGAAAATCACAACTGCCGTCCACGCGAAGGGCGGCCGCATGTTCTCGCAACTCTGGCATGTCGGCCGTTCGTCGCACGTCGATATGACCAACGGCGCGATGCCCGTGGCGCCTTCCGTCGTTCCGGACTACTGGCTCGATGCTAAGCCCAGCGTTTCCACGCCCAGCGGCTGGGCCAAGCCATCGCCACATCGGGCGCTCGACGTCAACGAAATCCCGGGCATGGTCGAGGACTATCGAAAGGCCGCCGAGCGCGCCAAAGCCGCGGGCTTTGACGGAGTCGAATTTCACGCCGCCAACGGCTATTTGCCCGATCAATTCCTGCAAGATGGCAGCAACAAGCGGACCGACGCCTATGGTGGCTCCATCGAAAACCGCTCACGCTTCCTGCTGGAAGTAGTGGAAGCAATGGCGTCCGTGTGGGGCGGCAACCGCGTCGCTGTGCGGATCGGGCCGGGCGGAAGATGGAATGGAATGTCGGACAGCAATCCGAGGCGCTGTTCGATTACGTTGCCGAACAGTTGAACCAGTTTGGACTTGCCTATCTCCACATCGTCGAGCCGCGCGTCAAGGGCAACGTGCTCGTCGCCGAGGGGCAGGCTCCCATCGCAGCGGAGCAACTGCGGAAGATTTTCAAAGGCAAGATCATCGCGGCAGGTGGATTTGACCCCGATAGCGCCGAGGCAATCGTCGAAAAGGGAGACGCAGACCTGGTTGCGTTCGGGCGTCATTTCCTCGCGAATCCAGACTTGCCGAAGCGTATCAAACTCGGGCTGCCCCTCAACGCGTACGATCGCGCGACTTTCTACACTTTCGATTTTCACGGCTACACCGACTATCCGTTTTATGACCAGCAACGTGATGGCTTGTTGTCTGATCCATTTTGTCCCCAATTTCATGATTCTCCGTTTTATTTTGACAGCCGCCTACACGCGGGCCATCGCTCGAGCGTCGGCCATCCCCAGTCCGCGCTCTGAATTGAAAAACAAAGCGCTTGTCCTTGACGCGTTCGACACACTGTTCAATAAACGTGACTACGTAACGGCTGAGCGCTATTGGTCGCCCGAGCTACATCCAGCACAGCGCTCATATCGCAGCCTGGCCGCGACGGCCTGTTCAATCTCGTCAAGAGCATCCCGGCCACGCTGAAATATGAGCCGGGGATGATCGTGGCGGAAGGCGATCTTGTGATAGTTCACGGGCGATTCTCGGGCTTCGGCGCTGCCCGTGAATTGGATTGCGGCGGACATCCTGCGCATCAAGGACGGAATGCTCGTCGAGCACTGGGATGTCATTCAGGACGAAGCGACGCGGCTGCAGTCCAAAAGCGGAAATCCGATGTTCGCTGATAGTTTCCCTGACCCCACGTGAACCGGATATTTTGTCCAAATGTCGCTCGCTGCCGCCCGGCGATGACGCTCTCGCCGGGGAGCATGCGCTCTCCGCACGCAGGTTGCGTTTGCTCTTGAGAATGTGTTGGTGCGGGCGGCCGGAATCGAACCGGCACTCTGTCGCCAGAACTGGATTTTGAGTCCAGCGCGTCTACCAGTTCCGCCACGCCCGCATGAAGCCGCGAGTTCTTCGCAATCGAAGCTGCGGCGCCACTCTTTTGCGGCTCTTAATCGCGCCTATCTGCCACGACTTCGAGCGTCAAGTCCAGCGGCACCCCGGGCGGAACGCTGGTTTGGACATCGTTTATTCCGCCGCGAGTTTCACCGGCGCCGGTCCCGCGCGGAACTGCTCCAGCAGATCCTGCTCCTCGGCTTTGGCGGCCTTCATATGCTTTGCTTTCACATGGCCATAGCCGCGGATTTTTTCCGGAATCGAGGCAAGCGCGACCGCTATCGCATGATTGTCCGGCGATAGATGCGCCAAGATTTCCTCCATTAAAATTTCATAGTCCGTGATCAGCCTCCGCTCGTTGCGGCGTTCCTTCGTAAAACCGAACACATCGAAAAGCGTTCCGCGCAGCCCTTTCAGCGCGGCGAGCAAACGGAAAACCGGCATGATCCACGGCCCGAAACTGGATTTGACGGCCTCGCCCTGCGCGTTCTTGCGGCCAAGAAAAGGCGGAGCGAGGTGAAATTCGAGGCGCGGATTGCCCTCAAACGACGCACCGATCTGTTTTGCGAACGATCCGTCGCTATAAAGCCTCGCAACCTCATATTCGTCCTTGATCGCGAGCAGTTTGAAGTAATAGCGCGCGGTGGCTTCAGTGAGTTCATGCCTGCCCGGCACCCTCGCCCGCTCGACTTCGCCGACGTGCTTCACATAAGTCAAATAGCGCATCGCATAGGTTTCATCTTGATACGCCGTAAGGAAGAAGACGCGCCTCTCAATCAACTCCTCGAGGGATCGCGATTGCCGTTGCGTCGCGGTGCTCCGGCGCAAAGGCGCGGCAATAGCTTCCACCGTGGCGGAATTGGCGGCTTCGCGGCGGCCCCATAAAAACGCCGCTTGGTTCATCTCAACGGCTTCCCCATTGAGGACGATGGCATGGAGGAGCGACGCATCGTCGAGCGGCACGAGGCCTTTTTGCCAGGCATAGCCGAGCATGAACATATTCGCGGCAATCGAATTGCCGAGAAGCGCGGTCGCGATGCCGGTGGCGTCGATAAAGTCGACGTTTTCCCCGGCGGCATGGCCGTATCGCCCGTTTGATGCCCTCCGGACGGCAGCGTAAAATCAGGATCGCGGGTGAAATCGCCGGGATAGATTTCGGCCGTGTTGACGACAACGCCGGTCTCGTCCTGGCGCACCGCGGCGAGCACCTTCTTCGTGCCGGAGACGACGAGATCGCAGCCGAGCACCAGATCGGCTTCGCCGGCGGCGACGCGGATCGCGTGAATATCGCTCGGGCTTGGCGCGCGATCTTGACATGGCTGTAGACGGCGCCGCCCTTTTGCGCGAGGCCGGCCATATCGATCGAGCCGCAGCCCTTGCCTTCGAGATGCGCCGCCATGCCGAGAATGGCGCCGATCGTGACGACGCCCGTGCCGCCGACGCCGGTAACCAGAATGCCGTAGGGCTTCGTCGCCGATTTCCGCGGATCACGGGCCGAGGCAGCGGCAGGGAAATCGTCGTGCCGCTGGCTTCGACGCTCGGCCTTCCTTCGGCTGGGCGCCATGCACCGTGACAAAAGCCGGACAGAAGCCATCGAGGCAGGAAAAATCCTTGTTGCAGCTCGATTGATCGATCACGCCGCTTGCGGCCGAATTCGGTTTCGAGCGGCTGCACCGAAACGCAATTCGGACTTCACGCCGCAATCGCCGCAGCCTTCGCAGACAAGCTCGTTGATGAAGACGCGCTTGTCGGGATCGGCAAAGTCTCCGCGCTTGCGGCGGCGGCGTTTTTCCGCCGCGCAAGTCTGATCGTAGATGAGCACCGTCATGCCAGGAATTGCGGCGAGCTCGCGCTGCACGCTGTCGAGATCATGCGCGGTCGTCTGATGGCGAGCCCATCTGGCCATCGCGTGGCGGCCGGATATTTGTCCGGCTCGTCGGTGACGACGACGACGCGTTGCACGCTTTCGGCGGCAACTTGACGCGCGATCATGTCGACGGTGAGGTCGCCCTCGAGGCGCTGGCCGCCGGTCATCGCAACGGCGTCGTTGAACAGAATCTTGAAGGTGATGTTGACGCCGGCGGCGACGGCGAAGCGCATCGCGAGGATGCCGGAATGATCGTAGGTGCCGTCGCCGAGGTTTTGAAAAACATGCGCCGCGCTTCGAGAAAGGCGCCTCGCCAATCCAGTTCGCGCCCTCGCCGCCCATCTGGGTAAAGCCCTCGGTGGCGCGGTCCATCCACTGGACCATGTAATGGCAGCCGATTCCGGCATAGGCGCGCATGCCCTCGGGCACTTTGGTCGAGGTGTTGTGCGGGCAGCCGGAGCAGAAATAAGGGGTGCGGACGCCGCAAATCCTCGGCGGCGGCGAGCGCGGCCTGCGCGCGTTCGAGCTTGCGCACGCGCTGTGCGAGTCTTCGCCGCTGGCGATACTCGCAGCAAGCCGGCGGCCGATCGCGATCGCGATGTCGTTGGCGTCGAGCGCGCCGGTGACCGGAAAGAGCCAGTTCGCCGTTTTCGTCCTTCTTGCCGACGCAGACCGGCTGGTTCGGCGAGCCGTAGAGCTCTTCGCGCAGCTGGACTTCGATCAGCGAACGTTTTTCCTCGACGACGATGATCAATTCGAGCCCGCGCGCGAAATCGCGCAGGCCCTGCGGCTCGAGCGGCCAGGGGCAAGCGAGTCTTGTAGAGCCGCAGGCCGAGCTCGTTGGCGCGCGATCTCGTCGATACCGAGGTCGTCCAGCGCCTGGCGTACATCGAGATAGGATTTGCCGGCCGTGATGATGCCGATTTTCGGGTTGGAGCCGCCGGACGTGATGATCTTGTTCAAGCCGATTGGCGCGCAGCCAGGCGAGCATGGCGTCGCGCTTGAAATTCTGCAGCCGCTTTTCCTGCATCGAGGACAGGGTCGTCGCGCGCGAATGTTGAGGCCGCCAGGCGGCATGACGAAATCGGCCGGAACGATCGGCGCTCACGCGATCGAGCGAGACGTCGATCGAGGCCGTCGATTCAACAGTATCCTTCACGCATTTAAGGCCGACCCAGCTGCCGGTGAAGCGGCTCATCGCATAGCCGTAAAGCCCGTAATCGATGATCTCCTGCACGCCCGCCGGCGATAGGATCGGCATCATCACATCGACGAAGTTGAACTCGGATTGATGCGCGGTCGTCGAGGATTCGGCGGTGTGATCGTCGCCCATGAGGGCAAGCACGCCGCCATATTTCGAGGTGCCGGCGAGATTGGCGTGGCGGAAGACATCGCCGCTACGGTCAACACCCGGACCCTTGCCGTACCAGAGCGCGAAGACGCCGTCGTAGCTGGCCTTCGCCGCGCATCTCGGCCTGCTGCGCGCCCCATATGGCGGTCGCGGCGAGATCTTCGTTGAGGCCCGGCTGAAAGACGATGTCGTGCGGCATCGAGCGGGCGTCTTGGCGCGCAAGAAATTGCAGGTCGAGACCGCCTAGCGGCGAGCCGCGATAGCCGGAGATGAAGCCGGCCGTGGCAAGCCCGTCGCGCCGGTCGAGCTCCTTCTGCATGAGCAGCAGCCGAACGATCGCCTGCGGACCGGAGACGAAGATTCGCCGCTTCGTCAGATCGTACTTGTCGTCGAGCGAAGTGGAGTTCAGGTCCTGGGGGAGGTCGACCGGACCGATCAACGCGTCCGTCATCGCTTGCGTCTCCTGCCGGACGCTTGCGCCCAGCGATGCGGCGTCCGCCGCCGCAACTCCGTGAATATAGGCGGTTGATGCCCGATTTCCAAGGATTGACTGGCTTTTCCACTAGAGAACGGCCTTATCCGGGCTCAACGCGCAAGCGAAAAGACCCCTTACGCCGGCTCGCGTGCTTTCATCCGCCTGTAGCTATAGGCGGCCGCGCCATCTTCGCCTTGCGCCGCGAGCACGGCGACTTGCAGGACCTTATCATGATGCGGCGAAAGGTGACATACGGGGTCCGCCTCCCGCGCGTCGCCGGTCAGCGCAAGCGCCTGGCAGCGGCAGCCGCCATAATCGATCGTTTTTCGCGCGCAGGAGCGGCAAGGCTCCCGCATCCAATCCGTCCCACGGAACGCATTGAAAGCGGGCGAATTTGTCCAGATGTCCTCGATTGAACGATCGCGCACGTTCCAGAAAACCATATCTGGAATGGATTCCGCCGCGTGGCAAGGCAGCGCTTTGCCCGAGGGGGTAATATTTAACCCGCGTTTGGCCCACCCGCCCATGCAGGCCTTCGGGTAGCGTGCGTGATAATCGGGGATCACATGGTCGATGACGATAACCCCGGCAAGCGTCGTTTTGAGCGCTTCGACCTCCGCGATAGCCGCTTCCGCCGCGGCCCGCGCAGGCATGAGCGCGGCGCGATTGGCAAGCGCCCAGCCGTAATATTGGGTATGCGCGATCTCGACGCGCCGGGCGCCGAGCCGGACGGCAAGCTCCACCATTTTGCCGGCGCGACAAATATTGGCGCGGTGAATGACGGCGTTCACGGTCAGCGGCAGGCCCGCTTGCGTGATCCATTCCGCGACCGCCTGTTTACGGGCGAAGGCGCCCTTGTAGCCCGCGATCATGTCGGCCGATGGCGCGTCGGAATCCTGAATCGAAAGCTGTGCATGGTCGAGCCCGGCTCTAGCGAGTTCCTTGATACGATCCTCCGTGAGGCCGATCCCGGAGGTGATGAGATTGGTGTAAAGGCCCACTTTCGCGCAATGCGCGACGATCGGGGCGAGATCGTGCCGGGCCGCCGGTTCGCCGCCGGAAAGATGCACGTGCAGAACGCCAAGGGCCGCGGCTTGCGAAAAAACACGGTTCCAATCAGAAATGCCGAGTTCGTCCCCCCGCGCGTCGAGCGCGAGCGAATTGGAACAATAGGGGCAGCCGAGAGGACAGCGGTGTGTCAGCTCGGCGAGAAGCGCGACAGGTGCGGCATATTTCCCTGGCACGGCGGTCATAAATCCACCATTCGCTTGGCCGCGAGCTCTTCCAGCAACCCTCGCACATCCGTCTCGATCCTTGCGCGGCCGGCCGAAAATTGGGCCGCGAGATCATCGACAATCGCCGCGAAGGTGGCGGTTCCGTCGCAGCGTTTCAAAATCTCGACCGCGATGGCATCGGTCTTGATCACGCGTTCGGGCGCAAGCAGCAGCCATTCGCCCCGCGTCTCGTCGTATTTCAACCTAACGCCGCGCACCAGGCGCGGTTTCCAAACGATCTCTGTGGGGCTTGTTTCCGTCATGCCGCTTGACCATGGGCGGCCCCGGATCCCGGCATCCAGGCTCCAGGCGGGATGGCGCGATCGACATAAGCGGCCCAAAGGGCATCGAGCTGCGCCCAAAGCACCGAGCATTTGAATTCGAGGGCGGCGAGGACGGCATCCTGCTCCGCGCGAGTCGTGGCGTTTTGCTTCACGTAATCGAGGGCGAATTCGCCGTCGCGCTTGGCTTGCACCGGGCGCTGCGAAAAATACGCGAGCGTTTCCGTGCTGACGAAATCATAATGGGCAAGCATGCCCGCGACCCGCTCGTTAATGATGGCGGGCGAAAACAACTCCGTGAGGGACGAGGCGATCGCCTCAAGCAGGCTCCGCGCGCGGCAGAATTCGACATAGGCCTCGACGGCGAAACGCGTACCCGGCAATATGCCTTGCGTCGAGGTCACATAATCGCGCGAAATGCCCAGGCTATCGGTGAGCTTCAGCCAGCGCTCGATGCCACCGTCGCCTTCTTCGCGGCCGTCATGATCCTCGATGCGCTTGCGCCAGTGCCGGCGGTCCCGGACATCTGACATCTTGGTCAGGATCGTCGCATCCTTAATCGGGATCATCGCCTGGTAAAAGTAGCGGTTTAACGCCCAGGCCTGCACTTCCTCATATGTGCACTGACCGTTGTGCAGACGGCGGTGAAACCGGTGCAGATTATGATAGCGCTCCACCCCGGTTTGGCGCAAACGGGCTTCGAGTTCCGCACTGGTCAGAACCGGTTTTGGGCTGCTCACAGACAGATCTCCATGCCATCATAGGCGACGTCCCAACCGGCACGCTCGACGGCGGCGCGTTGCGGCGAATCCTCAATCAGAACCGGGTTTGTATTGTTGATATGAACATAAATCTTGCGGCCGATCGCGCAAGACGCGAGCCGTGCGAGCGAGCCTTTTTCGCCGCTCATCGCGACATGGCCCATGCGCCAGGCGGTTTTCTTGGACAGGCCCAGATTTACCATCTCGCCGTCCGTGAAAGTGGTGCCGTCGAAGAAAACGAGCGCGGCCCCGGCGAGCCTCTTTATGACGCCTTCGTTGACCTCGGCGCAGCCCGGCACGTAGAAAAAGCTCTTGGCGCCGTCGCTAAGCTCGACCCCGACGGTCGCCTCGCTTTCGGTGCCGATCGCGACGTTCACACCTTCGAGATAGAGAGGAACTTTTCCCGGTACCGCGAACGGCGTGACCCAAATACCGAGGCCGGTGTCCACGGGCGTATCGAGCGCGACCGCGCGCATGCTGACTAGATCTTTGTTCAAAACGCCAAAAATTCCCTTGGTGGCTTCCGCCAAGGTGGCCTGGCTTCCAAACAGCGCGAATCTTTGTTGCTCGCGGAGAGTCGAAGAGCCCAGCGAGATGATCGGCGTCGGCATTGGTGACGAAGACGGCCCCGATTGGCGAATGCCGCTTCGAACCGCGCGGGTGCAGGCACGGCGAAGCGATGATTTGCTGGCGGAGATCAGGCGACGCGTTCAATAGCAACCACTGTTCGCCATCGGCACTGACGGCGAGACTTGATTGGCTGCGCGGCTTGACGCGCTTGTCGCCACTCCAGGCGAGCTGGCAGACCGGGCAGAGACAGTTCCATTGTGGAAAGCCGCCGCCGGCCGCCGAACCCAAGACGAGAATGCGCAAGGCGCGCGCCGATCATTAAATTTCAACGAAGTGCCGGGCCGAGGCCTTCAAATCTCGGCGGAAAGATAGCTCGTCACTTCCATGCCAATGCAGATCTCGGTGATAACGGGAGTTGTCCAAGTCATGTCAGCCTCTGCCTCCATCTCAATGTTGCGATTAGCTGGGCTAGGCCCAAACGTTGCCTTAACCGGAACAGTCATCGCGACCGCCCTAATCCTGTATCTAGCATCGGCCGCGGCGTGGCGCCATGCTTTTTTCAAGGGCTCAGAGCCAACCGCGTTCTGCCGCCACCTTGGCCTCGAAAGCTTCGATTTTCGCAGCCTTCTGCAGGGTCAGGCCGATGTCGTCGAGACCGTTTAAGAGGCAATGTTTGCGGAAAGGGTCGATATCGAAGCGGATCACCCCGCCGTCGGGGCCGCGAATTTCCTGGGCTTCGAGATCCACCGAGAGTGTCGCATTAGCGCCGCGCTTGGCGTCATCCATGAGCTTGGCGAGGTCTTCCGGCGAAACAATGACCGGAAGAATGCCATTCTTGAAGCAGTTGTTATAGAAAATATCGGCAAAACTCGTCGAGATGACGCAGCGGATTCCAAAGTCGAGGAGCGCCCAGGGAGCATGCTCGCGCGAGGAACCGCACCCAAAGTTGGCTTCCACCACAAGAATTTTGGCTTCGCGATAGGCGGGCTTGTTTAAGACAAACTCGGGATTTTCGGTTCCATCGTCCCTGTAACGGAGTTCGGCGAAAAGCCCGCTGCCCAAGCCGGTGCGCTTGATCGTCTTGAGATATTGTTTTGGGATGATCATGTCGGTATCGACATTTGTGATGTCGAGCGGCGCCGCGACCCCGGTGACAGACGTGAATTTTTCCATTGTATTGGTCCTAGCCGCGTTAAAATCTCTGCCCTCGGCTTGGAGACATGAGCTTCGCTCGCTCCCAAGGACTTAAGACCTGGGTGGCATCGTTTGGCTCGGGATTTTAGCAAGGGGCCGATCGCGAAGCAAACAATGCGCTTATGATAATGTCGAAGCTCGGGCTCAAGCTGGCATTCGGCGAGCCCGGCCCCGCGTTTCGGGGGACGTCCAGGAACCGGCGGGCCTCACTATTCGTTTGCGTGCGTTGGCTGCGCTTGGCGCGTGTCTGAAGAGTGCTTCGTTGAAGAAGATTCACATAAAACGGGTTTACGAGGCGCCCGCGCGATCGGACGGCACCCGGATTTTGGTGGACCGGCTATGGCCGCGCGGGGTCGCGCGCGACGAGGCAAGCCTCGATGCCTGGATCAAAGATGTCGCGCCTAGTGATACGCTGCGCCGCTGGTATTCCCACGATCCCGAAAAATGGCCCGAGTTCCGGGCGCGTTATATTGCGGAGTTGAAGCACAATCCGGCGGTCATTGAGCTGCAAGACAAGGCCGCGAAAAGCAAAACGCTAACGTTGCTGTTCGCGGCCAAGGATAACCTGCGCAATAACGCGACGGTTTTGCAGGAATTCTTGACCGGCGGCGCGGCTGGGGCGTGAAAGTTATTTTCGTTCGCGCAGGGCCGCCCAGAACCGGCGCCGGTCCGAGCGGCGCAGAACGTCAAGTGGAATCGCGCGATCGATTTTCTCCGCGTCGAGCAGGCGCACGAGATCATCGGCGCCGGTGATGGCGGCGCCGTCGAGGGCCAGCAAAATATCGCCGGTGAGAAGGCCCGCGTGATCGGCCGGGCTTCCCGCTTCGACCGCGCTCACCATGGCGCCCGTCCTTCGCGCGAGGCCGAGGCGCAGCGCGATTCTGCGCGGCACTTGAACCGTGCTAGCGCCGATGCCGAGAAAGGCGCGGCGAACCCTACCATGCGCGACAAGTTCTCCCAGCACGAAACTTGCCGTATTGGAAGCCACCGCGAAGCAAATGCCCTGCGCGCCCGCGATGATCGCGGTGTTGATGCCGATCACCTCGCCTTGCGACGAGACCAGAGGGCCACCCGAATTGCCGGGGTTGAGCGCCGCGTCGGTCTGAATCACATCGTCGATCAGAAGCCCGCTTTTCGACCGCAACGAGCGCCCGAGCGCAGATATTACTCCCGCCGTGACGCTGGCGTCAAAGCCGAGGGGATTGCCGATCGCGATGGCGATCTCGCCCGGCCTCAGGCTTTTCGAATTGCCGAGCTTTGCTGGCGGAAGCGTCGCGTCCTCGTCGATCCGGACAAGGGCAAGATCGGTGCCGGGATCATCGCCGAGGACACGGCCGGAGAGCGTGCGTCCATCGAGCGCCGTAACCTCGGCCCGCGTGGCGCCTTGCACGACATGGCTATTGGTGAGAACGAGCCCGTCCGGCGATAGGATGACGCCGGAGCCCGATCCGGCTCGGCCACGGCCGCCGTGGCGGATATCGAGCCGCACGACGCTAGGGCCAACCCGCTCGACGACCCTTGTCACCGCTTTCGAATAGGCGTCGAGGAGCGCGGTGTCGCCGCGCGGATGACCTTCGAGTGAGTGATCTTCAAGCGTATTCATGCGGGAATCGGCGGGCGAGCCAGGACCGGCTTCCGCGTCATCGAGCATGAGGGAAAGGGAAAAATTGCGTGGTCCACGAATATTTTCGTCCATGCTCAATGATATGGGACCGATGGCCGGGTATTTAAGAGGCCGCGCGAGCCGCGCCGGATGCAAGTTTTGAGGAGCAGCCAGACCGCAACGACGCTCGGAGACCGGCGCGGCGCGCAGATCCATGTCAAGCGCCGCCGCCAAGCGAATGGCGCCCCTCGACATCGCCGCTTTCTAGATGCAAGATCGACCAATTGCGATGTGGGAGGGACACATGGATTGGCGCGCGGTTCGAAATTGGCTTTACGCTCGCGGGTGGTCAGCGTGTTGTGTCGTCGCGCCCTTATTGCTGGGTTTCGTCGCGCTGGATCTGACAGCGTCCATGTTGATGCATCGAGCCGAGGGGCTCCCGCGGCGCTACGAATTTCTTTTGGAGACCTACCCGCCGCGCGCTGCCAGCGAGGCCGAGGTCAAGCAGATCGACGAGAAGAACGAACAGGACTTCGCCGTGACCTTCCTAGCAAAGGACCTGCGCGGCCGAGCCTCATTCGCGGTCGCCAGCGCTTTCTTGTACCTCGCCTCGGCGGCGGCGATTGGATTTGGATTGTTGGTCGTCGGCCGCCGCAACGGAGCGCGGCTCGCATTCTGGGCTATGCTCTGCTTCGTCTTTCTCGGATACTTCGTCGCCTCGACCCCCGCGGCTTTCGACCTATTGCGGCCGCTGGTGGTCGAGAACGTCCTAGCGGCTGCCAAACAGCTGGGACCACCCATGAACTCTCTGGCAAGTGGCGACTGGGATCATTCATTGTTCAATCAATTCGTCGGGGGCTTGTTCCGCGTCGACCAGTTTGGCGATCCGGCGGTGACCGGTCTCGTGCGCCTGAATTCCATGATCGGCCTCATCGCGGTCGGAATGCTTCTCGCGGCCCTGGCCAGTGCTTCGGTCCGGCCGGAAAATCCGCCAAATGCGCCAACTTACGAGGAATTGCTGTCGCGTCACGAGGAATTGCTGTTGCGCCGCGAGATCATGCGAATCGTGCTCGCGTTGGGGGCCGCGGTTCTGGTCGTCTCTGTCCTCTGTAGCAAGATCCTCATCGAATGGCCGACATCCCTTCTCTCCAATTTGCAGCAAAAGGCCATTGCTCCGATCGGCGAGGCGTTGAATTTGATGTTTGGAGCTTCCTGCACATTGGCTTTGATCGCGGCGCTGGGACCAGCGCTCGCCGCCTTACGCCTGGATCGCCGGGCGTTCCTCGCCGCGCTTGCCGGTAATCGACTGGCCGAGACGACAGAGGCGTCCGCGCAGGATCGCGCGCCGGCGAACGCCGCTCCGGCGCAACGATTCGCCGACGATCTCGGATTCACGCCCTGGCCGAGCATCAGCGCCGCCATCGTGGCCTTCTTGCCATTGTTGGCATCACATGGGCAGGAGCTGGTGGCGTCCATCGTCAAGATTTCATATTCTTGAACCGACCCTCACCGCGCGATCGGCGACACCCGCGACAGGAACTCGGCAATGGCGGGCAGCGTGACGTCCGGCCGTTCCTCTTGGGGGACGTGGCCACAGTCGTCGATGAGAATCAGTGTCGAGCCCTGAATGAGCGCGTTCAGCGCGATTCCGATCGCGGGCGGAACGATCCTGTCTCGGCGGCCCCATATCAAGAGGGCCGGAAGAGTCAATTGTATGTATTTTTCGATCGTCCCCGCCAAATCATCGGGAACCATTCGACGCGCCGTTTTCAGCAACGCATGGCGGCCTTCCTCGGACTCGAGGTTTTTCGCATAGGTTCGCACCATCTCCTCGGTGATACGGCGGCGATCATAAAAAGCGAAACGCAGCATGGCTCTCACGATCAATCGCGGTGGCAGGAGCGACGTCAAGAAAGGTCCTAGGTGCGGCGAGAACGCTGGCCGGAGGAGCCACGGGATTCGCTGAGCCAGGGCCAGACTATCGACCAGCGTCAACGACCTGATAGAGTTTCGCCGTCGTTGCATGAAATCGACGGCGATCATGAGCGCGACGCCACCGCCCATCGAATGCCCCACCAGATCGAAGTCCTCAAGGCCCTGGCTTTCGATGAATTCGAGCGCCGCCTGCGCGAGATCGGCCAAGCGGTAACGATTATCCAGGCGCGGGGGCGATCGGCCATGCCCGGGGAAATCGATGCGGATGACCCTGCGATCGGGCAAGGCGAGAGGCAGGTAGCGCCAGGAAAACAGGGAAGCGCCATAGCCGTGCAAGGCCAATAGCGGTCTTCCAGAACCCGAGGATTCGAAGTTCAGAGGAATCATGAATTTGAACGGCACGCCGAATATGTCGAAAATGCCACTCGGGAAGAGCGCACGAATCGAGGCGGCGTGCGATGCGCCAAACCCTGTCGATGAACGCGGCGCCGCTTTGTGTCTCCCGGCCGGACAATTAAATCCGAATTCGTCGAAGGCATGAACGATCGTGAGGTTACCGGCAAGGACAAAATTTTCGATCAAGAGGCCCTCGCGATCCACGTCATCTCCGGAGCAAGAGTAGATTTGTGGCGACTTGCGTCCCCAAAATCACGCATTCAGTCTGTGTGAAACTAAATAGACGAAATACAGCAGCAAATAATAGGAATATTAAGTTTACATAAAGTAACAGACCTATCTTATTCCTCGTAAATAAGTTAACGATAAGCCAATTTTCACCAATCAATGATCTAGTGAAAATAAGTATTACTATTAATCTGAAGCTGAGTTGGACATGAAAATAGAAATAGGCGAGGGTTGCGGAGGGAAAAACGACAGCTGCAAGGACGATTACGAAGCGACCGATGATCTCTCCCTGCATAGGCCCCACACTCTTTTGAACTTGATGGGATAAGCATTTGCGAGTTGATAACAGTTCGCGACGTGCAGATCTTCGTCAAGTTTGTTTCCTGTGTGGCGACCCGCATCGGTGCGAAGCGATTGACCGCGCTGCCTGCAAGTCGCGTTTCTTGTGCCACGGAAATTAGGCTGACACCGGGCGACAACGAGCGGCCTTCGACGCCGAACCGTACGTCCATCCGGCCGCTGGTCGATGCCTGGCTCGCGCGAGAATGCAGCCAGACCACCACACTGCTCAGAGACCGGGGCGCACGGCCAAAGGGCACGGCGTGGAGGATTTGGCGAGCAAAATATTGTCGAGAAACTGGCGCGCGCTTTTCGCCCAGGTGAAGGTAAGCGCGTGCGCTCTTGCTTTGTCGCGCGGAATTTCAAGTGCCGCGAGACAAGCGGCGCGCAGATCCATGTCGAGCACGCCGGCGCCGCTCGTGCCGATGACATCGAGCGGCCCCGGCACCGGCAGTGCTGCCACCGGCAGCCCGCAGGCGAGCGCTTCGAGCAGGACCATGCCGAACGTATCGGTGCGGCTCGGAAACACCAACACATCCGCCGAGGCATAATGAACGGCAAGCGCCTCGCTTCCCTGCGTGCCGAGGAAATGCGCTTGCGGATAGCTCGCCTCCAGCGCCCGGCGCGAGGGGCCATCGCCGGCGACCAGTTTCGAGCCCGGCAAGTCCAACGCCAAAAAGGCCTCGACATTTTTTTCGAGACCGCGGGCAGTATTTCGTGTAAGCGGCAGTTTTGTAGGGGCGGTGCCCGGAAGTTTGACGGCTCCGCATGACCCGTGCTTCAGATGTCGACTCGACAAGTTTTCGAAGTGCGGTTGACTGGATCTCAAATGTCGCCTTGCGATAGCCCACCTCCACCAGAAGACGAAAAAATAAGGTATTACTCTTATTTCTATTGTGCATACGATAAACTAACCCCTGCTCCGGTGCGGCGCACGATTCAATACCTCCTCGGCATTATCTCGCCCACAATCCCAGCAGATCTATCTGCCGATCTTGTAGGTGCATCCGCAGTCGCTGCAGGTCTAACCGCGGCATTAATGACATTCCTATTCTCCTTCGTCGGCACAGTTGGTTTGACATATTGGAACGGAACACTGTCGGGTATCGATCCGTCCCGAATGTATTTTTCGCAGGATGTTTATAACATCATTTTGTACGCATTGGTATGCCCATGCTATGTGGGATTGGGGGCAGCTTTAGTCACTGCCGTCGTGCAGGGGTATGGGAAAATACAAGCTCTTGCGTGCTCGGTGTCATCTAATGTCACAACGAAATTTCAAATTCATATACCCTTAGGCATTTTCATCATTCTTTCACTATCAGCTCTATTTATTTGCAAGTACGCTTTGGCTGTAAGCGACATCGATAGAGTAGGGAAAGTGTATTGGTTTATCGAACAATCACCTAAAGGCGACCTGCGGCTTGGTTTTGTGTTTTTTTACTATATTCTACTGAACTTCTGCCTTCTGGTCGCAACATTAACGTTCCTTGGGTGTTTCTGTTCGATGTTTCTGGTGAGCATTTCCGTGGGCGATGCTCTTTCATACGCAGAGTTGTCGGATCTTGAGTTTGAGTCGATTAGACTAAAGATGGGAACATTCGTAACGGTGTATATATGCGCCAAGCTCCTAATTGTCGCCTACATGATAAATTTTTACATCTGGTCTGCATCGCCGCTTGCGGTCGCGCAAGAGAATGTTCTTGCGACTAAAGTCGCACTTACAATTTTCGGGATTTTTTTTATTTCCCTTCCGCGATACTACATCGAATATCAATGGCATCTCTTTAAGTGGCGCACCCCGGGATTGCGAGCAGCCATTAGCCAGCACGACGACCTCCGTACTCGTCGAGTGCGGACGCTTGCCTTTTTTGCTGATACCACGCTCATTGGGACCTTTGTAGCCAGTGTCTGGTTAGAGCCGATATTGAGGAATTGGTTCTGATAGGGCGCGTCATGTCGTCCTGGAGAAGGGATAGCGATAAAGCCTTAACCGGAATTGATTATGAAAAGGATACGGCATTTGGAAAGCAAATTGACTGAGGCGAAACCTAGATCGTTGTCGTCGATGCTAGTTCTTTTTCAGCATCTAACCCCAATAAATCTGTCGGAGGTAATGTGAGTAGTTTTAAGTCCGCCATCTTTTGCCAGCGCAAAATCTCGAACCTTCCGTCGTCATGCTCGGCGACGGCGGTGCAGGATTCGACGAAATCGCCTGTGTTGACGTAAGTGATGCCGCCGATGTCGCGGATCGCGGCGTGGTGGATATGCCCGCAGACGACACCGTCGGCCTGGTGGCGCCTCGCCGCCTCGGCCAAGGCCGCCTCGTAGTCGCCTATAAACTTCACCGCGTTCTTCACCTTGAGTTTGGCCCACGCCGAGAGCGACCAATAGGGAAACCGGAGCCTGCGGCGGATCTTGTTGAACCAAAGGTTTAGCCACAGCGCCAAATCGTAGGCCTTATCACCGAAAACGGCGAGCCAGCGCGCGTGCTTTACCACGATATCGAACTGGTCGCCATGGATAACGAGCAGGCGCTTGTTATCGGCCGTCATGTGATAGGCATGACCGGCGACTTCGATGCCGCCGAAAACCGACCCGATATAGCCGCGCGCGAACTCGTCATGATTGCCCGGCACATAAATCACCCGGACACCCTTGCGCGCCTTGCGCAGCAGCTTTTGCACGACATCGTTGTGCGCCTGCGGCCAATACCATCCGCGCTTCAGCTGCCAACCGTCGATCATGTCGCCGACGAGGTAGATCGTCGCGGCGTCGTTATTTTTTAGGAAATCCAGCAAAAGCCCGGCCTGGCAGCCGCGCGAGCCGAGGTGGACATCGGAAAGGAAGAGGGTGCGGTAAATGGTAGGCTCTGGTTCCCCCTCTTGGCTCACCGGCATAAACTGGGCTACCTTCCTGAAGCTGGTCCAAGGGAAAGCAGATTCGTATGGCAGTTGAATGACAGAGGCCCCGCATGGGTGTCGAAGGGCGTGACAAGGTCAAGACGCTGGATACCGGCGCCGCTGCCGTGTCGAATCAGCTCGGCAAGACAGTCCAGCGGCTGCGCAAGGCCTATAATCTTTCGCTGTCGGAACTGTCCGAACAATCGGGCGTCGCGAAGTCGATCATTAGCCAGATCGAGCGCAACGAGACCAACCCGACGCTCGCCACGATCTGGCGCCTCTCGCAGGCACTCGATGTCTCGATCGAGCGGGTGCTGCGGGCGGCCGACGACGAGCCCTTTCTGGAAAAATCCTCACGCGGCGACACGCCGATCCTGGTTTCCGGCGACGGCAAGTGCAGGCTCGCCATCATCGGCTGGATCAAGACGGTCGAATGGCTGCAATGGTATGATTTCTCGGCCGATCCCGGCGGCGTGCTGGAATTGGAGGCGCATCAGCGCGGCTCCGTGGAAAGCCTGTCGGTGAGCGAAGGGGAGCTCGAGGTCGAAGTGGGCGGCGCGACCGGGCGGGCCAAGGCCGGCGAGACATTGCGCTATCGCTCCGATCGTCCGCACACGATCCGCAACATTTCACAAAAGCCGGCCTCCGCGACAATGGTCTGCATTCTGAAGGCCGCGGCGATGGAATAGCGCGCTCGCGGCCATGCGTGGCGCGAGATGCGGATCGGCAAACTCATGGGGAATGCCGCGCCTTTTCCACGTCCGCGACAACGGCGTCGCGACCCTTGCCGTGTTCTAGCGGGAAGACGAACTCGAGCGCGCACGCTCCACGCGGCGTTGTCGAATCATCCGGGCAGGACGGAGACGAAGGCGGCAACGGAATAATGGAGGTTTTTCGCGCACCTTGATGCAAGGCAATTGATCGCACGGCATGCTGTCGTCACGTGGCCGCGCCATGACAATGCTTGTATTTCTTACCCGAGCCGCAGGGACAAGGCTGGTTGCGCCCCACCTTGCCATAGACCGCCCGCTGCTCCGGCGGCTCGCGGACAAGCGTTTCGGCGGCATCCGCTCCGGACGCGCCGAAAACCGGCTTGGCGGCTCGGGAAACGGCGGGGACGGCGCTCGCGGGGCCAAACGCGGCGTTGATCGCGCGGTCCGGATAAGCCGATGCATCGGCATCGGAAACCTCCAGCGCCTCCATCGGCGGCGGCGGCTCGAAGGCGACCTCGACGCGGCTCAACTGCGCCGTCGTCATTTCCCGCAGATGGGTAATGAGTTCGCTGAACAGCTCGAAGGCTTCGGATTTGTATTCGTTCAGCGGATCGCGCTGGGCCATGCCTCGCCAGCCGACAACCTGACGCAGATGATCGAGCGTCACGAGATGCTCACGCCACAGATGATCGAGCGCCTGTAGAACGATCTGCTTTTCGACATAGCGGGTAACCTCCGCGCCGTTGCGCTCCACGCGCGCGGCATAAGCCTCGCCCGCCGCTTTCCTCAGCCTCTCGTGCATGTCCTCCTCGGCGATGCCTTCTTCCTTGGCCCAATCAGCCAGCGGAAGCGTGAGATTGAACGAGGCCAGGACGGCTTGCTTCAAGCCCTCGATGTCCCAGGCCTCGGGATAGGCATCGCGGGGAATATGTTTGGCGATAAGATCGTCGACGACACCCTGGCGCATGTCCGAAACCATGTCTTCGAGCGACTCTTGCGCCATCATCTCGCGGCGCTGCTCGAAGACGACCTTGCGCTGATCGTTCATCACGTTGTCGTACTTCAGAACGTTCTTGCGCATATCGAAATTGCGCGCTTCGACTTTTTGCTGGGCCTTTTCCAAGGCCTTGTTGATCCAAGGGTGGACAATCGCCTCGTCCTCCTGGAGGCCGAGCTTGACGAGCATGGACTCCATCCGGTCGGACCCAAAAATCCGCATCAGATCGTCCTTCAGCGACAGGAAGAACTTCGAGCGTCCCGGATCGCCTTGGCGCCCGGAGCGGCCGCGTAGCTGGTTGTCGATCCGGCGGCTCTCGTGGCGTTCGGTGCCGATGATGTAGAGGCCGCCGGCGGCGATCGTTTTCTCGCGGAAAGCTTCGACCTCGGCCCGGATCTCGGTTTCCTTCGCCTCGCGCTCGGGGCCCGGCGGCAGTTCGGCGCATTCCTGCGCGACCCGCATTTCGACATTGCCGCCGAGCTGAATGTCGACGCCGCGCCCGGCCATGTTGGTCGCGACCGTGATGGCGCCTGGCACGCCCGCTTCGGCGACGATATAGGCCTCCTGCTCGTGGAAGCGCGCGTTCAGCACCGCGAAAAGTTTTGAGGGCTTCTCCGACCGCGCCCCCGCGTAAAGTTTTTGCAAGGCTTCGGGCTCCAAAAAATCGATCTGTTTATAGCCCTGCTTTTTCAGCGCCTCCGCAAGTTGCTCGGACTTCTCGATCGACGTCGTGCCGACGAGCATCGGCTGGAACTTCGCGTTGGCGGCCTCGATCTCGCGAATGATAGCCCGCAGTTTTTCTTCCGCCGTGCGATAGACTTCATCGTCCTCGTCGAGACGCCTGACTGGCTTGTTGGTCGGTATCTCGACGACATCGAGCTTATAGATATCGGCGAATTCATCCGCCTCGGTCGCCGCCGTTCCGGTCATCCCGGCGAGTTTACCGTAGAGACGGAAATAATTCTGGAAGGTGATCGAGGCGAGGGTCACGTTCTCGGGCTGGATCGCGACATGTTCCTTGGCTTCGAGTGCCTGATGGAGTCCTTCAGAGTAGCGGCGGCCCGGCATCATCCTTCCGGTGAACTCGTCGATAATGACGACTTCGCCCTTGCGCACGATGTAATCCTTGTCGCGCTTGAACAATTTGTGCGCCCGCAAGGCCTGGTTGACGTGATGCACAATGGTGACATTGGCCGCCTCGTAGAGCGAGCCATCGGTGAGCACCCCGACCTCGCCCAGCAAGGCCTCCATATGTTCATTTCCGGCCTCGGTCAGATTCGTCGTACGCTGCTTTTCGTCGAGTTCGATATCCTCCTCGGTGAGGCTCGGGAGGACTTTGTCGATCGCGGTATAGAGGTCGGACCTGTCGTCGGAAGCCCCCGAAATGATCAACGGCGTCCGGGCCTCATCGACGAGGATGGAATCGACCTCGTCGACGATCGCATAATGATGGCCGCGCTGAGCCATCTGGGCAAGCTCGTATTTCATGTTGTCGCGGAGATAGTCGAACCCGAACTCATTGTTGGTGCCATAGGTGATGTCGGCGGCATAGGCACGGCGGCGTTCGTCGTCATCGAGGCCATGCACGATGACCCCGGTCGAAAGGCCGAGAAAATCATAGATGCTGCCCATCCATTCGGAGTCGCGGCGGGCGAGATAATCGTTGACGGTGACGACATGGACGCCCTTGCCGGCAAGCGCGTTGAGATAACAGGCGAGCGTCGCGACAAGGGTCTTTCCTTCGCCGGTGCGCATCTCGGCGATCGCGCCTTCATGCAGCACCATGCCGCCCACGAGCTGGACATCGAAATGGCGCTGGCCGATGACCCGCCGCGCCGCCTCGCGCACCGCGGCGAAAGCTGGCACGAGCAGATCGTCAAGGCTCTTGCCAGCGGCGAATTCCTCCCGGAACGTCTGGGTCCGGCCGGCGAGTTCCACATCGGAGAGCTTCAGCATTCCGGGCTCAAGCGCGTTGATCGCCGCGACCCTCGGCCGGTAGCCCTTGAGCCGGCGATCGTTCGAGGAGCCGAAAATCTTTTTCGCGAAGGAGCCCAACATTACGAAACGACCTTATCTTGAGAACGGCCGGAGCATTCTTCGGCCATCGGCTTTAGCCCCTAGCTTTAGCCACTAGCTTTTCAGTTTAGAATTTGCGCGATCCTTGCGGCGTTTGCGCAAGGCGCGGTCCGGGTTTGAATTCCCGCGCGGCGGCGGACCGCCGGAGTGTGGCATAGCATTCCAAGATTTCCGGGGCACCAAATACTCGCGTTCCTGACTGAAATCCCGTCTCCCCGGCCGTCCGGCAAAAGCCGGTGTTCCGGCGGAGATCGCGCATCTCGTTCGAGAAAAGCTCGTGCGGCAGCGCGATAGACGCGGGAGGCCCAAACACGAAGCGCCGGCGAAGGGCTCCCGCGATAACCGGAAAAATCATCCGCGGAGACCTGTTCGACAGATAAGATTGGGGCCGGGGCTTGTCAAATCCGCCGCTCCGTGCATGGTCACGCGGCAAACGCCCTTTTTTGAGCAACGCGCCGCGAAAGCCGCGGTGCGATCTTCGCAATTTAGCCCGGAGCCCGGATTCATGATCTTGACGAAACACGCGCGTAACAAAACCGCCGGTCTGGCGTGCATGCTGACCATGGCCTCGCTTGCGATTGTACCCGCCTTGCCGGCGGCGGCCAAGGTGCTCGCCACGGTCAATGGCAAGCAAATTACCGACGACGATTTGAATATCGCCGCCGGCGACCTCCACGGGAGCCTCCCGCCTAAGCTCGAAGGCAAGGCCCGCGACAGCTATCTGCTCGACTTTTTGATCGATGGCGAATTGGTGGCACAAAAGGCTCTCGCCGAAAAGGTCGACCAAACCCCGGAATTTGCCAAGAAGCTCGCCTATTGCCGTCAGAAACTGCTGATGGAGAGCGTGCTCGAGCAGGTCGCGAAGACGGCGGCCACCGACGCGGCGATCAAAGCGACCTATGACGAGGCGGCCAAGGCGCAAAAGCCCGAGACCGAAATCCACGCGCGGCATATTCTTGTTGCAACCGAGGAAGAAGCCAAGGCGGCGCTGAAACGGCTGATGGGGGGCGAGGAATTCGCCACGATCGCCAAGGAAGTCTCGAAAGACCCGGGCTCGGAAGGCGGAGATCTCGGCTGGTTCACCAAGGACCGGATGGTGCCGGAGTTCGCCGATGCCGCGTTCAAGCTGGAGGTGGGGCAGGTTTCCGACCCGGTGAAAAGCCAGTTCGGCTGGCATATCATCGAGGTCATGGACAAGCGGCAGAAAACCTTCCCGCCGTTCGATCAGGTCAAGGACCAGATCAACCGATATGTGGTGCAAAAGGCGCAATCCGCGCTCGTCTCCGACTTGCGCAAGACCGCGAAGATCGAAAAAACCGAGCCTCCGGAACCCCCCAAAGCCGATAAGCCCGCACCAACAAGCCCAGCGCCAGGCTGCGCCCGCTCCCGGCAAGAAATAACGGCGAAAGCTTACCTCAGCAGATCGCCGCGTTACGTATCTCTTGAGCCTCAGCCGTGTCTCGATCCGAACCGAGGCGCGGCTGCGGGGATCCCCGCTTTCTTCTCTCTATGCTCTCAGCCGGCGAAAAAATCCACGCCGGTCAAATTTGGAGGGCGTGTCATTTGGACCGACACTGTGCGTTGAAACGCTCGGAAAGGTGATTTCTAGGAGGGCCTACCAAATCGCGGAGGTCGCTGCCATGGGTCGGGCCAAGATCAAACAAACGAAAACTCAAAACTTTTAGCCGTGCATCCTACGTGCGGCTTTTGCGGAGTATGGCTGCCGCCTCAGCAATTAATCATGTCCCTAATAGAGCATTCGTCCTGAAACGGGATGGGCCACTCGATTACGAATTTCCCTCTTGTAACGAGTGTCAGACCGGTTCGCGAATCGAGGAGCTTGTGATCTCCGCCATCGCGCGCATCGCTCCCAACATGACCGAGGACGACGCTAAAGAACTCGACAAATTATTCGCGGGATTTGCGTACAATAATCCGGAGGCGTTCGAGGAACTTTTTGGCCCAGAGCGCCTATCGGGATTGGTTTTGCCTAGGGGCGTTCAGGCTCGATTGCATAGGCCGAATGGCTGGACAGTTACGAATATCGGAGAACGGCTTCATAAGTATTTAGAAACCTATGCAACCAAGCTTGCAAAAGCGCTTTACTACAAGCATGCAAGCACCATTGTTCCAACGAAGGCAGAAATCAAAATTCGCATGGTGACCAACGCGGACATAGGTACCCCACAGGAACTCCTCTTGAGTCGATTCATTTTTCCTGAAACACCGATGCTCGTTCGCTGCACGAACAAGCAGGCAGGCTAGCCGCTGACAGCTCAATTCGATTATTCATACCAGATCGACGATAAAACGCGCAGCGCAGCGTTCCAGGTCAGGTTTTATCGAAGTATTCTCTTTTTGGCACTTGTCATTGTCGTTCAATTTGAATAGACCTCTTGCATAACCATTTTTTAAGCACTGGGTGATTCGTTGCCGCCGAAGGGAGGAGCGGCGATGAGATTTGATTCGGTCAAAGAGCTGAGAGGCGAAGCATTTCGCAGGCTTACGGGTGTTCAAAGGAGCACATTTGAAGCGATGGCGGCCTTGCTGCTTGCTGCCAAATGCAGGCAAAAAGCCGCCGGCGGCAAGCCCAACACCCTTGGCATCGAAGACCAGCTTTTGATGATGCTCGAATACTGGCGCGAATACCGGACGTATTTTCACATTGGGCAAGCCTACGGGATCAGCGAAAGCGCGGCATACCGTAACATCAAATGGTGCGAAAACACGCTGGCCAAAAGCAAAGTCTTTCGGTTGCCCGGCCGCAAGGCTGTTGCCGCAAGCGATCAGGTGTTCGATATCGTCCTGATCGACGCAACCGAAACACCCATCGAACGGCCCAAAAAAACAAAAGCGCTGCTATTCGGGCAAGAAGAAGCGGCACACGCTGAAAACGCAGCTTGTCGTCGAAAAATCGACACGCCGCATTCTATGCATCGCGCACGAAAAAGGACGGCGGCACGACTTCAGGCTGTTCAAGCGGTCGAAAGTGCGGCTGCACCCTGACACGAAAGCCGTTGCCGACAGCGGCTATCAAGGCTTGCAGAGAAGGCACGCGAAGACGAGCATGCCAAAAAAGCGCAGTAAAAAGATCCCTTATCTTCAAGCGAAAAAGCCAGAAACCGCGCCATATCGAGCGAACGCGTGCCTTGCGAGAACGTCATCGCCATGCTCAAACGGTTCAAGATCATGGCCGACCGCTACAGAAACCGCCGCCGCAGATTTGGCCTGCGCTTCTTCCTCATCGCCGCAATCTATAACGTGGAACTGAAAGCCCCATGACGGTTATGCAAGAGGTCTAATAGAGAAATGCGCCTTCTACTCACGTTTTATAGAAATATTACTATTGGAACGAAATTTGACATCTTTTCCTTGTGTCTTATTCGTTAGTTCAGTCTGCGCAGAAGCCCTGCGCGAGTGTCCGATAACGGCACATCCGGGCCAAACCCGGACAGACCCGCAATTCGCCGCGTACTTGACGCAGGCCGCCTAGTTCCTGCAAATCAACCAAAATCGCGCGCGAACCGACTATCTCCAAGGAACTCAACACCATGGCCGCAGCTCTCTCGCCGCTCGCGCCAACGTCGTTTCCTGTCCTGCCAGAAATCGAGGGCGTGCGCTTTGCGGCGGGGTCGGCCGGGATCCGGTACAAGGATCGCACCGATGTGATGCTGGCCTTCTTCGACAAGGGCACGCAGGCGGCAGGTGTCTTTACCAAATCCAAATGTCCGTCGGCGCCGGTCGATTGGTGCCGCGCGAGGCTCAAAGCAGGCAAGGCCCGCGCGCTTGTCGTCAACTCCGGCAACGCCAATGCGTTCACCGGTAAGGCTGGAGTGCGGGTGGTCAAGCTCACCGCCGCGCTTGCCGCCAAGGCAATTGGCGCGTCGGCAACGGAAGTTTTTCTCGCCTCCACGGGCGTCATTGGCGAGCCGCTCGACGCGTCGAAATTTGAGGGCGTGCTCGATACGCTTGCTGCACGCGCGGCCCCGGACGGTCTCCTTGCGGCCGCCGAGGCGATCATGACGACCGACACCTATCCGAAAGTCGCAACCGCGCGCGCGCCGCTCGGCGGCGTCGAGGTGATCCTCTCAGGCATGGCCAAGGGCGCGGGCATGATCGCCCCCGACATGGCGACCATGCTGGCATTCGTGTTTAGCGACGCGCCGATTGCCTCGCCGGTCTTGCAATCCATGCTGGCCAAAAGCGTGGAACGGTCGTTCAACGCAATCACCGTCGACAGCGACACCTCGACCTCCGACACCTTGATGCTGTTTGCGACAGGGGCCGCCGGCAAACGCGGCGCGCCAAAAATCGTTGCCGCCAACGACCGCCGCCTCGCTCCGTTCAAACAAGCGCTCGACCGTCTCCTCCTTGATCTCGCGCATCAGGTCGTGCGGGACGGGGAAGGCGCGCACAAATTCGTCGAGGTGAAGGTGACAAGCGCGGCAACCGCCGCCGCCGCCAAAAAAATTGCTTTCTCGATCGCCAATTCGCCACTGGTCAAAACGGCAATCGCGGGCGAGGATGCCAATTGGGGCCGCGTCGTGATGGCCGTTGGCAAGGCTGGCGTACCGGCCGAACGCGATAGACTTTCGATCTGGTTCAACGATGTTCGTGCCGCCCACAAGGGCCAGCGCGATCCCGCCTATGACGAGGCCGGGGTCTCCGAGCTCATGCGCGGCGCAGAAATAAAAATTCGCGTGGATTTGGGCATGGGCAACGGCGCGGCAAAAGTATGGACCTGCGATCTGACCAAGGACTATGTCGCGATCAATGGCGATTACCGCTCGTGAGCGGCGAGCCTGTTTTGTGAAACTCCTGCTCGCCGCCACCGTGGCGCTTATCAACTCGGATCGCCGGGTGCTGATCGCGCAGCGCCCGCAAGGCAAGTCTTTCGCAGGCCTGTGGGAATTTCCCGGCGGCAAGTTGGAAGGTAATGAGCGGCCTGAAGCTGCCTTGATCCGGGAACTGCGCGAGGAACTGGGCATCGCGGTCGAGGAGGCTTGCCTCGCGCCGCTCACTTTCGCGAGTTTTGCCTACCCAGATTTCCACCTTCTCATGCCGCTCTATATTTGCCGGCGCTGGACCGGTTTCGTCACCGCGCGCGAAAACCAGACGCTGAAATGGGTGCGGCCACGGGATCTCTGCGCCTATCCGATGCCGCCGGCCGACGCGCCCTTGATCCCGGCGCTCCTCGATCGTCTTGGCTGACAACAAACGCGTACTAGCGCCGCAACCGCCTCGGCCCAGTTCAATTATGCCCCCGGCCGTCGCGCGTTCAGCCTCAATAGCCTTACGGCCCTGCCGCCGCGCAGGCCCCATATCCTTGCCCAGGCGGCGGCCCAGCCGCCGCGCCAGCTCCCGTCGCCGCGCCAGCCCCCGAATCCGTACCAGGCCCAATCTCCTGAGTCTCCTTGTGCCACTCTGGTTCTCGTGGAAGGAACTCCTTGTCCTCCCTGTAGCGCTTAACAGCGAGGCTGTTTTTTTCCCCATCGAATGCGATATTCGGGTTGTCCGAAAAGCGCGGCCAGGGAGTGGGGATTTGGACTGCCGAATTCGAAGCGACCGCATCGCCGGCGCAGGAGGTGACCGTGTCCCGACGCAGTAGGTAGCGCTCCTCCATGTACCGGTCGCAGGCCACAAGCGTCAGGCAGACCGAGCTTAGAGCTTAACTCAAAAGACAACTATCGCGCGAGTCGTCTGACGGCGATTTGGATGCAGGCCAGGGTGACGAAGGCGGCGGGGATTAGGCCGGGATTTTCGTAATCCTTGGCGATGCGGCGATTGCGGCCGGACCAGGGGAAAGTCCGCTCGACGACCCAGCGGCGCGGCAGGACGGCAAACCCCTTCAGGTCGTCACTGCGCTTGACGATTTCGAGGCGCAGCCCGGAACTTTGGCAACCGCGGCTTTGACTTGCCACGCGTTGGTGCCATTGTCCGCCCAGACTAGTACCGACTATTCCTAAACGGTGAGTCGTGATTCAAGGATACATGCATGGCATTCCTGAAGCGACCCCGATCATACTGACGGAAGCGGAACGCACCGAGCTGGAAGCGTTGGCGCGTTCCACTAAGACCGAATACCGGCTGCGCCAGCGGGCACGGATTGTGCTGGTGGCGGCCGAGGGCGTGGCCAGCCGTGCGATTGGCCGAGCGGTTGGCTGCACGACCGGCACGGCATCGAAATGGCGCGTGCGCTACGCCGCCAATCGACGGGCCGGCCTTGATGAGACCGGCAATCGCGGAGCGGAACCGAAATACACGGCCGAGACGGATAAGCGCATCCTGGCCGTGCTGGATGGGCCGGTTCCTGCGGGGTACGCGCGTTGGACTGGTCCCCTGATCGCGGCGGCATTGGGTGACGTCGATGTGCAGTATGTCTGGCGCTCCTGAGCTTGCCGAAGGGCTGCGCGCTCACAAGATCGATCTTTTGGCGCGCAAGTCGTGGTGCAAAAGCGATGATCCCGATTTTGCCGCTAAGGCCGCCGAGATCGTCGGGCTCTATTTGGCGCCGCCGGAGAACGCCATCGTGATTTGTGTCGACGAAAAGCCCTCGATCCAGGCGCTGGAGCGGGCACAGGGTTATCTGAAGTTTCCCAATGGCCGCGCGCTCAGCGGGCAGAGCCACGATTACAAGCGGCACGGCACCTCGACTCTGTTCGCCGCGCTCGAAGTGGCGACCGGTAAAGTCATGACTGCCCACAAGCGCCGCCGTCGACGCATCGAGTTCCTCGACTTCATGAATGAGATCGCCGCCGCTTATCCGGATACAGCCATCCATGTCGTCCTCGACAATCTCAACACCCATAAGCCGAAAAACGACCGCTGGCTCAAGCGTCATCCCAACGTACATTTCCACTTCACCCCGACCCGTGCTTCCTGGCTCAATCAAGTCGAGATCTGGTTCTCGATCCTGCAAGGCAACTCGCTAAAGGACGCGTCATTCACCTCGGTCAAACAACTCAAGGAGCACATCGATGCCTTCATCGAGACCTATAACGAAAATGCCAAGGCCTTCGCCTGGACCAAATCCAAAGTCCATCAAAAGCGCCTCAAAGCACGTTTCGCGGACCAATAATTCCGGGGACCAGTTCGAGCCAGGGAAAGCGGTTGTGGATCTTGTCAAGGACAAGGGCCGCACCGTCGCGGTCCTGGATGCCTGCGGAATGAACGACGGCCCGCAGCGGCAGGCCTTCGGTGTCGGCAAGGGCGTAAATCTTGCGCCCCTTGACCTTCTTTCCGGCGTCATAGCCTGCCTCGCCATCAAAACCGCCCCCTTTTCCGCCGCCTTCAGCGTCTGGCTGTCGATGACGGCCGCCGTGGGGCTTGCCTCCCGCCCGAGTTGCTCGCGCAAAGCCGCGTGCAGCTCTTCCAAGATAGCCTCCCACACACCGTCCTTCTGAAACTTGCGAAAGATGTTGTAGACCGTCGAGCGCGGCGGAAATTCGTCGCGCGGCAGGTAGCGCCAAGGGCAGCCAGTGCGAAGCAGAAAGAAGATCGCGTTCATCGCCGCCCGCATATCGGTCTTGCGTGGCCGCCCGCAGGCAAAGCTTCTGGGATCAATGGTTTCAGCTGCTTCCATTCCGCATCCGTCAAATTGCCCGGATAGCGATCCTCGTCACGCCAATAGATCGCTCGCTGCTCTTTCGCCCACATCGCGAATCACCGCATCAGTTGCAACTGACGCGGTAAATCATGCAACCATCCCGCGTGCAACCCCCTTTTGAGACAGGCTCTAAGCCTTTGAAGTGCAGTCTCTCCCGCGTTCGCCGGGCCGCCCGGTTTGAAAGCAGCCTTCATCGAAGACCTCGGCGAAAACGCCGAAAACGGTTAATTCTTCGTCGAATTGAAGGGCGATGCCGCCGGATTGGCTCAGGCACCGCGGAATCATCGCGGCGCCTGAGCCCCACGATATCCTGGAAATTGTGGATCGCGCCGCGCACGACGTCCTGAAGCTCGAAATATCTCGACCAGTTGCGGGCGATGCAAGCCTGCGAAATGGACGTGACCCCGTAGTTGGACCGGCTCGAAGCCGGATCGCCGTGCTGGCGCAAGAAGCAAAAGCCGGGTCCGGCATCGAGCGCCGCGCGCGCCGCGGCGAGACCACTCGTCGGCGAGGCAAGCATCGCGGCGATGATCGAGCCGCTCTCGGCCCGCTCCAAAACGCGTGCGCCGGAAACGGCCGGGAACAACATCGCTCCAGCACGCGTCGCGCGCCGGAACACGCCGGGATAGAAAAATTGGTTCCGCCCGTTCATGGTGGTGAAGACGGAATTGCCGGCTACCGCATTGAAACCCGCATCCGCGAAGGGCAGCGGCCTGCTCCAATCCCGAAAACGAGCAGATCGCGATAACCGGACAACGGCTTCCGGCTCGCTGCCGCCAAGGCCCTCACAATCGCGCCAGCGCCGCGAAGTGCTGGTCGATGCCGCGGCCCAGACGTGCGATGGATCAGCGCCGCCGGCGAGAGCGGCGCTATCAAGTCCCGCGCGCGGACCGGCTGGCATCCGGTGACCTCGTTCAACCGCAGCCACGCGTCAAGGCTGCCCCGGATTCCCAAACGGGCGGCCCTCGGCCACCGGTCCCGCATGGCGTTCGAAGGCCTCGCGCACGAGGCTATCGGCGGCGGGCCGCGGCTTGGCTATGTAAACGTAGCTGTCCGACGGCAGGGCGCCGTCGCGGATCAGGTCTTGCTCGGCCTCGAACATGGCGGCGAGGATCGCCAATCCTTCGGAACTATTGGCCATCGCGGCGTCGAGGCAACCGCTACCGAAAATCGGCGCGAGCAAGGTGCCGCCGCGCGGCCATTTCTGGACGATCTCGAAATGCGCGGCCAGCGCCGCCTCGATGTGCTGGGGGGCGACCGCTTCGGAGGGATCCATGGCGCGGAGAGCGCGCGCGTCGCAGCGGGCGACCCTGTCACGCAGGCGCCATGTCTTCGGCACTTGCGCCAGCAGCTCATCGGCCAGACGCATCTGCGTATCGGACCACTGGAAGCGCTCTGGCCCGGCATAGTCGTTCAGCCACAGATACCCGCCAGGCCGCAGCGAACGCGCGATGCTTTTGAAGCAGAAGTCGAGGTTCTCGACGTGGTGCATTGTGCCATTGGTCAGCACGGCATCGTAGGCAGCTTCTGGCAGGATCTCTTTGTTGAGGTCGATCGGCAAAAAACGGCACCTCTCGGTTGTGCCGTAATGGGTCTTGATTCGCTCCGCCGTGCGGGCTAGCGATGCCGTCGAAATGTCGTAGGCGTCCACTGTCAGGCCAGGATCCCCGTCAAGTAGAACGTGAACCAGAATCCCAATGCCGCAGCCGAGTTCGGCGACATGAGCGAACGGACCATAATGCCGCATGAACCAGCCAGGCGGATGGATCGAAATGTCGCCAGTGACGAGCTTGTTAAGGGCGTGCTGGATCGGCGCTGGGCTCTCCCAGTGCGCGAACGGCTCGCAATGTCTCCCGGCATTCTCATCCCAGAACGATGCCACTTTGCGCGCCTTCGCGGCGCCGGCCGTTTGCCCTGTTTGCACTAAAAACGGCGGGCCCGCCCGTTGTGCGCGCCGCACACCCCGCCACGCTGCATTCAAGGCGGCGATCAAGCGGCTGGTCATCCTAGCGGCCCGCGTTAACTAAATTGCAGGGAATGAATGATTCGCTGTTGTCGTCCCTTGAACGACGGAGGCGAAGATGAGGAAACAACAATACATTGTCAAACTTAGCGGGAAAGAACGGTCACGGCTTGAGGACGTAATTCGAAAGGGAAAAAGTCCGGCCAAGAAACAGCTTAAGGCGCGGATACTGTTGCAAGCCGGCACCAGCAAAAAAGGAGCGGCATGGAACGACCCGCAAATTTCCAAAGCTCTTGGCACGTATCCGATCATGTGCGCGCGGGTTCGTCGGCAATGGCGGAAAGAAGGGCTTGAAGCCGTCTTGAGCCGCAAGCAGAGGGCAACGCCGCCGGCGCCGCGCATTTTCGATGGCGAGAAGGAAGCAAAGCTCATCGCTCTGGCCTGCTCACCGCCGCCTGCAGGACGGAAGGGTTGGACACTGCGACTGCTGGAGAACAAGGTTGTTGAACTCAACATTGTCGATCATGCCAGCGACAACACCATCGGGCGGGTTTTTAAAAACGTATGGCCCGCCCCGTTTGCAAGCGATTTTGCCGCGTACGCCTTTTCTAGTCCGCTTCAACGTATCCGGCCTCGGGCTCTTGTCCCCGGCCAAGATGGAGATCCGCGCGTCCCGGTCCTCATAAAACTCTCGGCGTCGAGCGCCATTTTTTAAATCAGGTTTCCAGAACGCCGTTCGACTGTCAGGCCATCTCGCTTCCACCACTCGCAAACATCGTTGGTCCGTCAACGCATCGAGCGCGCCGCCGGGCCGATGGCTATGCCGCCATGGGCGCCTCCTTGGCGGCAAATTTCCCGCCGTATCGCAGAACCGCCCAGACGATCCGGGCGAGCTTGTTGGCCAACGCGACGACGGCGGCATTCTGGTGGACGCGAGCGGGCAATCCCTTCGCCCATCGGCCGAGAGCGGTGTCGCGCTCCGCGATATGAGGCAATGCTGCCCGTGCTCCGTGGATCAGCAACTTGCGCAGATATTTGTTGCCCCGTTTGCTGATGCCGAGGAGCATCGGCTTGCCGCCGGTCGCCGATTGGCGCGGAACCAAGCCCAGCCATGCCGCCAGATCGCGGCCGTGCTCGAAGGCGTGCCCTTTCCCGATCGCCGCGGTAAGAGCCGTTGCGTTCAAGGCGCCGGTGCCGGGGATTGCCGCCAGGCGCCGCGCGTCTTCGTCCTGTTTCGCGAAGGCCACAAACTCCGCGTCGAAGGCGGCGATTCGTTTATCCAACTCGAGCCATTGGGCGCGAATGTCCTCGAGAGCCAAGCGCATCCGCGGGCTCAGGCTTTCCTCTCCTTCCGGCAAGCCGGCAAGGCGTTGTTCGAGGCTGCGTTTGCCTTTTGGTACGACGATCCCGCGCTCCAAAAGGATGGCCCGCAACTGGTTGATCAGAGCCGTCTGCTCGCCAACCAGACGATCCCGCGAACGATGCAGCGTCTGCATGTCGAGCTGCTCTTGGCTTTTCAACTCGACAAACCGCATGGTTGGGCGCGCCGCGGCTTCGGCGATCCCCTCAGCGTCGCGGTCATCGTTCTTCTGCGCCTTCACATAGGGCCGCACATATTCGGGCGACAGCCGGACGCCGTGTCCTTGAGCCGCGAATATGCCGGCCGAGATGATGCGCGCCGCAACAAGCCTCCATCCCGGCGATGCACGCCGGTAATTTGCTAACGAAATCGATCAGCGTGTCTCTTCTGGCTCGCCGGCGCACGATAACCACGCCGGCGTGGTCAAGGCCGGCCAGGCTGCAAACATTCTTGCCCAGATCGATGCCGGGCACTGCAATCTTCATGATCCACCTCTCCAGTTGAACTTCCGGCGAACCCATAACGCCAGAAGGAGGGGCGGGCCATTCCATAAAACCGTCATCGCCAGCGAACGGGATCGCCCTGACATCGCACGGCGGCGCGCCCAGTGGATGGAGCATCAAAGCCGGATCGCGCCGGAGCGCCTGGTCTTCATCGATGAGACATGGACCAAGACGAACATGGCGCCATTCAAGGGATGGGCGCCGCGCGGCGCAAGGCTCGCGGCCAAAGTTCCGCACGGCCACTGGAAAACCATGACCTTCGTGGCCGCCCTTCGGCATGACCGCATCGAGGCGCCCTTTGTGATCGACGGTCCGATCAATAGCGAATGCTTCAAAACTTATGTCGAGAAGGTGCTTGTGCCCACGCTTGCTGCTGGCGACCTCGTGATGAGGGCTGGTCCTGGTTGTTTGGACAGGTTGGCAGCGAAGTTAAGGTGTATTCCGGTTGCTGATCATGCTGCCAAAACCTTATTCATGTTGAAGGTTTTTGTTGCTGTTCGGCCTGTGGGGATGTGGGCAAGGCGGGAGCCTTATCCATCATATCCACAGGCCGCCTTAAGGCGGACCCCGTCGTGAGGACCAGCAGCGGGTGATTCTTAGTTGGATATTCGAACCGTTCCTTTTTCTCCCGATCAGGCAGCCAGAGGCTGCGTCTGCTGCTGTTGCTGTGGGTCTGTGGGCAACGCGTCAGCGTTGTCCCCATATCCACGGCCCGCGTCAACCACTGCGGCGGCGCCATCGCGCCAGACCGCCATCGGCGTCCGGTTGCCCAGCGCCCGATGAAAGCGCTTCGTGTTGTAAAAGCCGGCCCACGCAAAAATGCCGGCCTTGGCTTCGCGCCCGTCGGCATAGTGCTTCAGATAAGTGCTTCAGATAGATGTCCTCGTATTTCAAGGAACGCCACAGGCGCTCGATGAAGACATTATCCATCCAGCGTCCGCGTCCGTCCATCGAAATTCGGATTCCAGCTTCGAGCAGCACGCCGGTGAAGTCCCCGCCGGTGAACTGGCTGCCCTGACCGGTGTTGAAAATCTCCGGCTTGCCGTATTTCACCAGCGCTTCCTCCAGCGCCCCGGCGCAAAACGGGGCGTCCATCGTGTTCGACAGCCGCCACGGCAGCACTGCGCGGCTCGCCCAATCCATGATCGCCACGAGATGGAGGAAACCCCGGCCGGTCGGAATGCAAGTGATGCCGGCGCACCACACGTGATTGGGCCGTTCGATCTTCAGGCCGCGCAGGAGATAGGGATAAATCTTGTGTCCCGGCGCGGGTTTCGACGCATTCGGCTTCGGGCCGAGCGCCACAATGCCCATGGTTCGCATGAGCCGTTGCACACGCTTGCGGTTGATTTTGCGGGCCTCCGAGCGCAGTTGCAGCGTCATCCGCCGCGAACCATAAAAGGGATGGGCCGTGAACAATTCGTCGATCCGCGCCATGAGCATGAGATCGTTGTCGCTCACCGAACTCGACGGCCGGCAGACAACCGGGCGCGCCAGCGAAAGCAATGCGCATTGACGCCGGACCGGCAGTGTTCCATCGTCGCGGCCGAGCATCTCTCGGCGATCCGGCGTGCTCATCTTCCGGACCTCCTGGCTAAAAAATCTCGCTCCACCGTGAGCTGCCCGATCTTGGCGTGCAGCTTCTCGACCTCGCGCTCGCGCGCCGTCTCGGCGTCGCGCCCCGCGGAGGCGATCGAAAGCGCGCGCCGCGTTCTCCAGAAGCTGCTTCTTCCAGGCGTAAATCTGGTTCGGGTGGACCTCACGGCGCAGCGCCAAACCGGCCGCCGTTGCCTGCTCACGCAAAGCCTCCAAGGCGATCTTCGCCTTCATGCCAGCGTCAATCTTGCGTCTCGTCTTCCTGGTCATGGTTCGCTCCGTCTATCATGACGGAACGGCCGTATTCCAACTTAGCCGCTGGTCCTCACGACGGGGTCCACTTCAAACACCTTCCCACTCCCTCAGGAGCTTATCAGAGGTGTCCACCATTTCGGGGGAGGGTCACTAGCTTATCAGCCGGCCCTGCGGACTGATCTGTCCTCATTCCGAAACGTCTTGTGATGTCCGACTAGCTTGCGTTCGCGAATATGCACGTGTTGCTCAGGATCGGGCACGGCGTATCCGATACGCTGCGCTTTGCGGCCGTAGCTTTCCAGGATCGAGATCGTGAGTGCTGCGTCGTCTGGATCAACCACATAGCAAATCCAATGCCCATGTTAAAAACTTCAAACATTTCGCCGTCATCCACTTTCGCATGCTGCTGAATGAGCGCGAAGATTGGGTGGGGCTCGATAAGGTGGTCAATTACGAAACCCATTTTGGCCTCGACTCGGCTTAAGTTGAGTAGACCATCGCTCGTGATATTTATGAGTGCTTTCACACCTTTGACCCGATGTAAAATTTCCATGGCTTCGCGAACATAGATGTCCGTTGGGCGCAACAGCTCTTCGCCGAGAGTTGCCCCAAGTTCGTCGAACGGTTGATCAATGGTGTAGCTATGATTTTCAAAAAAAGCCTTGCGCGCTAAAGAGAGGCCGTTGCTATGAACACCGCTGCTTCGCACACCTATGATCACGTCCCCCTCGGCAACACCCTTGCCGGAAATGACTTTGTCGAGGTCCACCCGGCCAACCGCCATTCCCACCAAATCAAAGCCCTTCACGATATCTTTCAGCTGCGCAATCTCACCCCCCGAAATTGAAATCCCGGCCATGCCAGCACCTTTGCAGAGGCCGGCACCGATGGCATCGAGCATTGTCGCTTCTGCGTGTTCGATAGCAATGTAATCAACGAACGAGACGGGCTTTGCACCGACGCAGATCATGTCGTTTACGTTCATAGCGACGCAATCAATTCCGATCGTGTCGTACTTCCTCATTTCGTTCGCGATCATCGTCTTGGACCCGACGCCGTCCGTGCATAGAGCGATGCCAACACCATCCATCTCAATGACATTTGCAAAAAAGCCAATCGGGAGCAGGACCCGGCCCGTTCCGTGCTTAGGCCACGTGCCCTGAACGCGCCTGATGATGTGGTCTAGCCCCGCATCCGCTTCGGCGGTATCGACGCCGGTCTGTTTGTACACGTCCTGTCGCACGTCCGCGGCCCTATTTTCTGCCGGCTCGGAACTCGCCGTTGAGAACGTTACCACGTCCCCGCTCTTGCTCGCCATAATTCCTAGGCCCCTCTGCTTGCCCGATTGGGCCCGTCTGAGGTTGGCACGCCGGCCGGCGCATGCCGTTCCAGGAACTCGATGACCGCGAGTTTCACTATCCGCGCGACTGAACTATCTTGTTGATCCGCTAACGTCGTAAGCCGCTCATGGTCGCCGGGTTCCAAGCGGGAATGGATTGGGACGGGAGGCAGCTTATTTAGCGTCCGGCGAATCATGCCAAATTTTGATTCATTTTGAATTCGTTGATCAACCATATATGCGACCTTGGCCCGGGTGCCACCCACAGAATTGATTGTCCGGCCCGTTTTGTCCCCCCGGCCGCAAGGGATTGCTCCGATTTACTTCCGGCACGACAAGTCCGGCATGAACAGGTGCAGTTGGAGCAGCACTTTGAACCGAACGCCGAACAAGGCGGGGCGGAGGGTTGAATGGCGAGGGGCGACAGACGGGGCAGCGGCAACGCGCGCGCTTCAGCGGAGAATGGAAGCTCGACCACGAGCGCTAATTCGCCAGCAGGTTTTCCGAATATTTTCCGTCCAGACGGCAAGCCGGAGTAAGGAAAGCATCTAATTTATTGATTTCCTTGGCGCTCCCTAGGGGACTCGAACCCCTGTTTTCGCCGTGAGAGGGCGACGTCCTGGACCGCTAGACGAAGGGAGCCTATAGCAGTCGAACCGGGTTCTATATCGCGGCGGGTGGAGCCGCAAGCTCGCGCGCTTCCAGTTGCCCATGCAATCGCGCCAGGCAACCCCGCGACGCAGCATTTTGGACTTACCGGCGCCACGTCAGGCTTCCCGGCTTTCCATGCGGCAACACCGGCGATAGGTATAAGATTCATGACAGATCGCCTCGCCGAACTGCCGCGTCCGCCTGCGCCCCGGCCACACGATCTGCCGCTCGGCGCTTTTTCAACGATGCGAAGTCTTGCGCCGGAACCCCATCGAAACCTGGACCAAGGCGCATTTCGAATTGCCAATTCTTGTTGGTCCAACCATCCTCGGCACGATCGCGGTGGTCAACGATCCCGCCGCGATCCGCCATGTGTTTGTCGACAACGCTGCCAATTATCGCAAGGACGATTTGCAAAGACGCGTTCTCGGGCCGGGCTTGAGCGAAGGGCTGCTGGAAGCCGAAGGGAACGAGTGGCGCGTGCAAAGGCGCACCTTGGCGCCTTTGTTTACGCCAAAGACCGTCGAACTCTTTCGCACGCGCCATCAACGCCGCGGCGGAAGACCTCGTCGCGCGCTGGTTGCGGCTGAGCGAGGGGCGGATCATCGACATTCAGACGGAAATGGCGCGGGTGACGCTGGACATTCTCGGGCGCACGATCTTTTCGGACGGGCTCGGGCGGGACTTGGACCGGTTCGCGGCCGCGATCAACCGCTATTTCGCGACCGTTCGCCGGCTCGATCCCTTCGATCTTCTCGATTTTCCCGAATGGCTGCCGCGTTTGACCAAGCTTGGGAGCAGTTCCGCGCAGAAATTTTTTGCCTCCGTTGTCGAAACGCTCATCGCCAGGCGCAAGCGGCTCCTCGCCAAGGACAAGGCCGACGCGCCACGCGATATCCTCACCCTTCTCCTCGAAGCGCAGGATCCGCAAACCGGCGCTGGATTGAGCGACACCGAAGTCAAGGCCAATATCCTGACCTTTATCGGGGCCGGGCACGAGACCACCGCGAATGCCTTGACCTGGTCCCTGTTTCTTCTCACCCTATCGGAGGAATGGCGGGCGAGGCTCGCGCACGAGGCCAGCGCGGTTCTGTCCGGTCCAATCGAGGATTATGCCGCGCGGCTCGTCGAGACGAAGGCCGTGATCGAGGAAGCGATGCGTCTCTATCCGCCGGTCGCCAGCATGAGCCGGCAGGCAATCGGCCCCGACGATCTCGCCGGCAAGCGTATCCGGAAAAGCAGCTTGGTCGTGGTGTCGCAATGGGTTTTGCACCGTCATCGCTTGCTTTGGGAGAATCCAGATTGTTTCGATCCGCGCCGGTTTCTCCCAGGTTCGCGCGAAAAAATCGATCGCTTTGCCTATCTGCCCTTCGGCGCCGGTCCGCGCGTCTGCATCGGCGCGTCCTTCTCGCTGCAGGAGGCGGCGATCGTCCTCGCCCATATCATGCGATCGTTTTCCTTTGAACTTAAGAAAAACCATGTCGCGATGCCAGTGCAGCATATCACCTTGCGGCCCGAAGGCGGTCTGCCGATGATCTTGCGGCGGCGGGGAAACCCCTTCTCCGTCCCGGTGGTGGAGGCCGGCGTTCATCCGAGCGGATAAGCCGCCTCGACGACATAAGGGCCGCCGCCGGTCGATGCCCGCGACGAGAACAAGACGAAACGCTTCGCCTCGAACCGGCGCGACAAAAAATACCCCCGCGCGGAAAGATATTGTGCGACGCCGGCGCAGGAAGCCGCGCGCAGCCGCGCGAGCGTGACGTGGGGCGTGAATTTGCGCGGCTCAGGCGCAATGCCGATGCGCCGCATGAGCCTTTCTTGTTGGGCCTGAAGTTCGACCAAGGGAGCAGCTGGCTTGGCCCTGGCGACGAGGGCCCTGGGCTTGGCGCCGCCGAAGGAACAGAGCTCCTCGATTGTCACGGTGAAAGGCGGCCGCCGGATTGTTTCGAGGGTCGTATGGATGTCGCGTGCGGTCGAATCGTCGATGTCGCCGATGAAACGCAAGGTCAGATGGTAGTTTTCGGCTTCGATCCAGCGCGCGCCGCAAATGCCGCCGCGCAACATGGAAAGATCCATCGCGAGATCGGTAGGGATTTCGAGGCCCGTGAACAAACGGGGCATGGATCCCTCCTGCCGATGCCGGGAGCCGCAAATCATCGCGGCAGATGGGCTACGACGTAGAGTTAAACATTATAGCGAAGATTCGGCGCGAAGGGAAATTTTGCTAGTGTCTCAGTTTGTTGGGGTGGACGGCCCCCGACGGCATCGATTGTGCCAGAATGAGGTCGTTGCAGATCTCAAGCAAAGGAGACCGTCCGTGGAAGAGATTACGCGCATTGGAATGGACACGTCAAAGCATGTCTTTCAGCTCCATGGAGTCAATGCCGGCGAGGAACCGGTTTTACGCAAGAAGTTGCGGCGCAAGGAGGTGGCGGCGTTTTTCGAGAAGCTGCCGCCGGCGGTGGTGGCGATTGAAGCGTGCGGCGGCTCGCATCACTGGGCACGGCAGCTGCAATCATTGGGGCATGAGGTGAAGATGCTCGCGCCGCAATATGTGAAGCCATATGTCAAGCGCGGCAAGAGCGACGCGGCCGATGCCGAGGCGCTGTGCGAGGCGGTGAGCCGGCGGCGATGCGCTTCGTGCCGGTGAAGAGCGCGCGGCAGCAGGCAGCCCTCATGTTGGCCGGCATGCGCGACCGGCTGGTCCGCAATCGCACCCAGCTTGCCAATGCGATCCGCGGTCATGCGGCTGAGTTCGGGCTGGCGGCGGCCAAGGGAATGCGGCACATCGGGCCACTGCTCGAGCGGATCGCGGCGGATGAGTCGCTGCCTGCTCTGGCGCGCGACCTGTTTGCGCTTCATGCCAGCGAATATGCGCAACCACGGCCGGAAATCGAGCAGGCCGAGGCCAGGCTGATGGCGTGGCACCGCGCCGGCGAATGCGGCCGGCGCCTAGCGCAGATCCCTGGTGTCGGCCCGATCGGTGCATCGCTTTTGATGATGAAGACGCCAGCGCCCGAGCTGTTCCGGTCTGGCCGGCATTTTGCCGCTTGGCTTGGCTTGACGCCCAAGGATCCTTCGGCCGCGGGCAAGGCCCGGCTCGGGGTCATCACGCGCGCCGGCGATGCCGCGTTACGGAGCACGCTCGTGGCCGGTGCCACTCATCCAGCAGGTTCGGAAGGGACGCGGCAGGAACACGTCGCCCTGGCTTGTCGCGCTTCTCAAGCGTAAACCGCCGAAGCTTGCTGCCGTAGCGCTAGCCAACAAGATTGCCCGCATTGCCTGGAAGATGATGGCCAGCGGCCAAGCCTATCGGGACAACGCTGCATTGCCAGCTCTGGCCCATGCGGCATGAGATCGGCCTGCCACGGTGAGCAGAGGATCAAAGCTGCCGTGCTGCGCCGGTGCGTGAACTTGCAAGAAAAGAGCAGATGGTGTGATCGATCGATCCGAGACGCGAAACACTCCGCGAAATTCAACGGCCCTTGAGGCCGCCAGTTTGTTTGGAACTCGCGCCGCGGAACCCATCCTGGCCAGCGATCCCGTGCGATCGCACCAACAAAGGCCGGACATATGATCGCAAGCGATCCGATCAAATGCTGCTCAGGCCTTGCAGGGAGAAGGCCGTCCACATATGAATTTCGGCAATGGGTGGCAAGCGGCCTTTCGCTCAAGCAGCCTGAATGACGCCAGTGTGTCAGGGCACTAAATCGCTGCCGCGACAGCCCGCTGAGGCGGGCGGCTCTTCTGCGAGCGCGGTGAGCATTTGAGAGAACAATGGTGTTGGCCCGTGGGCCGTTTTCTGAGGATCGAGGTGTCGTTAATCTCACTCAGGAGAGTTCCCATGAGGACCTATGCCATCAGCCCGCTGCGCCAGCGCATGATCGAGGACATGAACGCGCGCAAGCTCAACCCGCACACGCAGAGAAGCCACATCGACAGCTGCAAGCGGTTCGCCGCGTACTTGAAGCGCTCGCCCGACACGGCCACGGCCGACGAGATCCGCCTGTTCCAGCTGCACCTGACTGAGACAGGGGCGAGCATCTGCAATCGCAACCGCATCATGACCGGGCTCCGGTTCTTGTTTCGCGTGACGCTGCGGCGATTGGACCTTGCCACCGAGATCTTTCACATCAAAGAACCCCAGAAGAATTCCGTTGGTGATGAGCCCGGACGAGGCCAAGCGCCTGTTGGCCATGGCGGGGACTCTCAAATTTCACGTATTGCTCGCTCTCGGCTACGGCGCAGGGTTGCGCGCGGGCGAGGTGGTCCGGCTCAGGGTTGGCGATATCGACAGCGCGCAAAACATCATCCGCCAAAACATCATCCGCATCGTGCAGACCAAGGGACGCAAAGACCGCCACGTCATGCTGTCGCCAGAGACGCTCGACCTGCTGCGGCAATGGTGGAAGGTGCGGCCAACTCGCTGCGATACAAGCGTGCCGCAAGAGCAGCGCTGGTTGTTCTCTGGCCGCAAGCCCGCAAGGCCGATGACGACCCGGCAGCTCAATCGTCTGTTTCACGATACGGCTGACGCGGCCGGCATCAAGAAGGCGGTGACGCTGCATGCGCTGCGCCACGGTTTTGCGACCCACCTGCTCGGACGTGGGACCGATATCCGTATCATTCAGGCTCTCCTCGGTCGTGACAAGCTCGACACGGCAGTGCGCTACACACGGGCAGCCACCGGCATGATCTCTGTCATCGAGAGCCCACTCGACTTGCTGTGCGAGCCGCGCAGGACACCCAGGAAGAGAGGCAAGGCGCCGCAGCCGGCCTGAGCGGCCTGCGGCCATCTCCCGTCCAGCTCTAGAGGTCGCGGATATCTTCCGCGACCACGGGGCGGCGTGGCGGCGAGGGAGCGACTGGAAGAGCCGGAAGCCGAGTTGCTCCCGGCGCCATACGTCCACGTCGTCTACACGCTGCCAGGCCCGATCGCGGACACCGCGTATCAGAACAAGGCGGTCATCTACGATATCCTGTTCAAGGCATCGGCCGAGACGATGATCACGATCGCGGCGGATCCAAAACACCTGGGCGCACAGATTGGCATAACCTCCGTGCTGCACGCCTGGGGTTTGGCAATGACGCATCACCCGCACGTACACATGATCGTACCGGGCGGCGGGCTGTCAGAGGATGGCGCGAGGTGGATCGCCTGTCGACCGAACTTCTTCTTGGCCGTCCGGGTGTTGTCACGGCTGTTCCGGCGCCTGGTCTTGCAGATGTTGATCGCAGCCCGCGAGGCCGGCCGACTCTAGTTCTCCGGCGCGCGCGCAGCGCTCGCTGATGCCAAAGCGTTCGCCGCCTTCCTCGTCCCGCTCCGGCGATCGGAATGGGTGGTCTATTCGAAGAAGCCATTCGGCGGACCCGAAGCCGTTCTCGCGCACCTCGCGCGCTACACGCATCGCGCCGCCATCTCCAATCGCCGCCTGATTGCAGCTGACGCGATGGGCGTCACGTTCACATACAAGGACGACAGGATCGAAGGTCCCGAGCGGTACAAGCTCATGACACTTGCGACAGACGAGTTCATCCGCCGCTTCCTGATGCACATCTTGCCGAAAGGCTTCCAGCGCATCCGCCACTGCGGGCTCCTGGCCAACGGCAGCCGCGCTGACAACGTCGCCAAAGCGCGCGCGTTGCTGAACGTTCCGAAGCCGGCCGTGATCCCGGACGATCCCAAATCTGCTGACGCAGGCGAGCCGCCGACGCTCTCACGTCCATGCCCATGCTGCGGCGGCCGCATGCTCATCATCGAGACGTTCGCACGGGGATGCGAGCCGAGGTACCGGCCGGCCGCCGTACCCCTCGTGATCAGGATCGATACGTCATGAGCGAGATTGCATTATCTACCGCGACGCAATGCCATACGTTCTTGCCGTTCTTGCCGCTGACCGTCAGCCAGCGCCGACGGCGCTCGCTCGACGATACCGCGCCAACGCCGTGCGATCGCCGCCGCCACACCGAACCTGAACCCAATGCCGGCGGCGCACGCTCCCCTCGGCCAATCAACCCGTCAAAGTCCAATGTGTCCTTAGTTCCCACCTCTCGAAAATAGATGCTCGCACGCCTCGAATCCCCATAGATCGCGGCGCCGAAACGAGCCCCTTCCGGACCGCGATTTCGTGCCTTGGCGCTTCTCGGACGCCTGTCGTGAGCGCGCATGGACGGTTTTGTGATGCAGGCGCCCCAGAAACCTGCACAGAAGCGGACATTCACCTACTCGCCTGCAAATAACTGCTCTAAAGCCAAATTGTTTGTTGTAACCAAGCAGTTCAGGTCAATTCCGGTCCCTGTTGCCGTTGAACCTTCGGCCCCTCCGGGGCGTAAGTCCAATACGGCGGCGGGGTCATGAGCTACGCGTTCAGACAGGGTGCCTGGTAATCGCCGCAATACAAAAACCAATCATTTGGTCGAGAGTCGGCTCAGGCTCGTTTTCATGTTCCACGATCAGGCGCGGATCACGGAACCGGATGCAAGCGGTGTTGATGAGGCGCGTCACGAATGTGGCGTTTCCTTGCGAAAACTCGCCTGACGCCATGCCACTGGCGATGATTTGCTCCAAAATCTCAGTCATGCGTTCAGTGTGCCGCCGTCCGCTCGCCCATTTGTTGGTTATCGATGCTTCGATCAAATCGTACAACTTGCGGTCGCGCATGTATTGTGTGAGGTGTGTCAATTCGACGGCACCGATCAAGTTGCGTATTCTTTGAGCAGCGGTGTCTCTAGACACAGCAATTCGTTCCGCCTCGGCCTCGATCTTGCGAAGGAGGCTCATGCAGACTGCCTCGTTGACATCCGATTTATTCGCGAAGAAGCGATAGACGTTGGCCGGAGACATACGCAATTCCCGAGCAATATCGCCAACCGTCGTTTTCTGGAATCCGAAATGCCGGTACAGGCGTTCCGCCACCTCGGCAATTAGCTGATAAGTGTCCTCTTTTTTGGCCCGCCTTGTCTGGCCGTGCTGCCTAATATCCGCGGGACTATTGTCTTGGCGTGAGCCACTGATTGCCTCGTACATATATATATCGACCTCCGATTGTGATCGAGCTTTAGCTTGAACTACGCCCAACCAGATATGACAACCGTACAATTGTTCACATACATCAATCCATTTCTCGTATCAAGCGGTCCGCTGATCGAACCAGATATTTAGCTTAAGTTGCGAGCGGCGCGGCGACGAGCGGGGGAATCCAATGAAGGGAGACCGCCGCCATCGCGATCGCGGCCAAAGCTCCGACGAGACCGCCCGCCACCGGCAGCATGCAGACCGCGCACGAAAAAGTTACGAGCGAATGCGGTTCGCTCCTCGATGCCATCAAGGGAAGGGGCAGCCGCGTGCAAAACCCGAGACAAAAATAAAAATCGGCGAGAATCGACGAGCCGGGGCGCATCACTTCTCATCCGCGACTGCGCGGGTTTTGTCGAGAGCCACGGAATGGCGCCGCCGGATATGCGCGATTGCCCAGGCGCGAACCAGGTGCCGGGATCTCCGTTTGCCAATGTGGGGTGCGGTCGGGCAAACAGTACAAGCTGCCGGAAGTGTCGCAGTCTGAATTTCTGCAATGCCTGGGAAGCGGTCATTCGCATCCCGAGTTGGTCGTCCAATACCCTGTCGAGGGCGATTATCCGGCACTTGACTTTCAGGGGAAGCGATGGCATTGAACCTGTCGATAATAATTTCCCGTCAGAGCGAGCCGCATGGGTAATTCAATTTCTTCGAGATGGGAGCACTTCGGTGTCCTTTGGAAAGAGGGAGTTTGGACCAAATGGCTTGGAGTGTCTTACCAACTGGCCTGTTTTTTCATCTTTGTTCGCGACGAATTATGGCGTCCAAAAAATCCAGATCAATGGGAGATTATCAATATGATCCCCCATCTTTCTCTTGCTTGGTGGCTTGTTGGCACTCTTACGTTGCTTTGCGCGTGGGTTTTCGAAGCATCATTTGTCCAGCGTCAGCGCCTATGAGACAGATTGGGCGGGTTGAAGAAGGGAGGATTTCTGGCTCATCGTAGCCTTTCAAGGAGCGAAGATGAGACAGAAATCCGGGCCGGTGAAGGAACCGGCGGAAAAGGTCGTGAAAGACATCCGGCGGGCGACACGCCGGCAATTCTCGGCAGAAGAGAAGATCCGCATTGTGCTGGAGGGCCTGCGCGGCGAGGAGAGCATCGCCGAGCTGTGCCGTCGTGAAGGGATCGTCCAGAATCTGTATTACCGCTGGTCGAAAGACTTCCTTGAGGCCGGGAAGAAGCGGCTCGCCGGCGATACGGCCCGCGCAGCAACCTCGGACGAGGTAAAGGACCTGCGCCGCGAGGCCAGCGCACTGAAGGAGGTCGTCGCTGAACTGACGCTCGAAAACCGTCTGCTCAAAAAAAACGTGATCGGGGATGGGGAGGACGAGGCATGAGATACTCCGCATCCGAGAAAGCCGAGATTATCCGGCTGGTCGGGCAATCGGCCCTGCCGGTCAAACGCACACTGGAGAAACTCGGCATCCCGAGGGCCACGTTCTATCGCTGGTGCGATGTCTATCAAAGCGGCGGGCCAGAGGCCCTGGACGATCGCTCGCCCCGGCCGGATCGCGTCTGGAACCGCATTCCGGACGATATCCGCGAGCGGATCGTGCAGCTGGCCCTGGACGAGCCCACCTTGTCGCCGCGCGAGTTGGCCGTGCGCTTCACCGATACGGAAAAGTATTTCGTGTCAGAGGCTTCGGTCTATCGCCTGCTGAAGGCACACGATCTTATCGCCAGCCCGGCTTTCATCGTGATGAAGGCAGCCGATGAGTTCAAGGACAAGACCGCGGCGCCCAACCAGCTTTGGCAGACCGACTTCACCTATCTGAAGGTCATCGGTTGGGGCTGGTTCTATCTTTCGACCATTCTCGACGACTTTTCACGCTACATCATCGCCTGGAAGCTGTGCACGACGATGAAGGTCGAAGATGTCACCGCCACGCTGGACTTGGCACTGAGGGCCTCGGGACTCGACCAGGCAAAGGCCATCCACCGGCCAAGGCTTCTCTCCGACAATGGCTCCAGCTACATCGCGGCGGACCTGGCGAAATGGCTCGATGGGCAGAACATGGAGCACGTCCGTGGCGCGCCCTATCACCCGATGACCCAAGGCAAGATCGAGCGCTGGCATCAGACGCTCAAGAACCGTATCCTGCTCGAAAACTATTACCTGCCGGGCGATCTCGAAGCCCAGATCGAGGCCTTCGTCGTTGACTACAATCACCTGCGCTATCACGAAAGCATCGGCAATCTGACGCCAGCCGACGTCTACTTCGGACGGGGCCAGACCATTCTGATCGAAAGAGAAAGGATCAAACGACACACAATCGCCAATCGCCGCTTGCTGCACCGTCGGCAGGCCGCATAATATTAAAAACCAGACGAGCCAGAGATTCTCTTATTTTAAGCCGCTCCCTGTCCCAAAAACTCTGACGACGGACAGTCAACAGTCGTGTGCGGATAATCTCTGTCGAGAGGATTGTAGCCAGGATATTGAGCGGTGCAGAGCAAGCTGACTTTATGAGAGACGGCTTCGCGGACGAAAGCGGTGAGAGTGGCGGAATTCACGTTCGCGACTACCCGCGCGACCACATTTCCCTTGCGGCTTACCGCACCGACGATTGGCGTTTTGCCGGAACCGATGCCGCCGGTTCCACCACCGCCCCCGCGCTTATCCCAATGCCTGTTTTTGGCAAAGCCGCCGACGAAAGTTTCGTCGACTTCGGCGATCCCGCCGAGTTTTCCGATGTCTTCCATGAAGGCCACGCGGACCTTATGACACATGGACCACGCTGTTTCATACGAGCCGAAGCCCATATAGCGCTTGATCTGCAACGCGCTCATGCCCTTTTTGCTGGTCAGCATCAAGTGGATAACGCGATACCAATCCCGCAGCGGCTTGTTGCTATTCTCGAATATTGTTCCAGCAATATGAGAAAAGCGATAGCTGGTGTCGGGAGCGCACTCATAGCACTGCCAGCTCCATGGCCGGTTAGGCAATTTATGAGGGTTCTCTGCGCCGCAGCGCGGGCAACGAACACCTTCTGGCCAACGGCGGCCGACGAGATATGCGCAACATGCATCTTCGTCCGGGAACATCCGTTCGAATTGGGCAACTGTGAGTTGATGGATTGGCTTGGGCTGTTTGCGTGCAATGACGTGGTTCCTTCCGGCCATGCAAGGACACTGGCACAAATGCCTAAAGAAGTCAAGTACCGGATAATCGCCCTGTCGAGAATAGTTTCGGTTCGTTCAAGGGGTGTCAGTCAACACATTCAGCAATTCAGAGCTCGTGATCGAAGGGCTGCGTGTGGCGGCGAACACTCACATTGACCCCGAAATCGACATTATCCAAATCATGGACGTCAGCAATTGATAGCCTAGACGCAATAATCCGCCTCCTTGCTTGACCCGAGTATGATGCTATACACCTCCACCGGCCGCTGGATGTTCTTCAATTCGACCTTGCCGAGGCGCGCCAAGGTCTCCGGGATTTTGTTGTACACCTGATCGAACACTTGCTGTGTGATTGCGATCCCACCCGAAACGGCCAGTGGCTCGACCCGCGCAGCGATGTTCACGCCATCGCCCACAATGTCGTCCCCGCGGCGCAGGACATCGCCCAGGTGAATGCCAATTCGAACCTGCAACTGTCTGTCTGCCTGCGCGCCTAAGTTGCGTTGGGCCAGTGCCTCCTGGAGTTCGATCGCGCATTTCACCGCGGCCACCGCGCTGGCGAACTCAACCAGAAAGCCGTCGCCCATTGATTTTACCTCCTGTCCTTGATGTTTGAGGAAAGCGGGCCGCAAGAGAGAGTGGTGTTCATCGAGCAACTCCAGCGCCAACCCCTCGTCGCGCTGCGCCATCGCGCTGTAGCCCACCATGTCCGTGAACATGATCGCAACGAGCTGCTGGGTAAAGCGGAGATACGGCTTCAAAGAGCGGAAGCCTTTTGGGAAACGCGCCTTAGCTTGATCATCGGTCACCGAGGTGACGATGATCACGTCCTCGCCTTGCTTCCAGTTCACGGGGGTGGCGACCGGATGCTTCGCCGAAAGCTGGCAGGAGTCGAGGAGCCGCAGCACCTCGTCGAAATTGCGCCCGCTGGTCATCGGGTAGGTCAGCATTGCCTTGATCTGCTTGTCCGGTCCGATGATGAACACCGAGCGCACCGTGGCGTTGTCGGCTTCCAACCGGCCGTCGGACGTGTCTCCGGCTTCGGCAGGCAGCATGTCATAGAGTTTCGCCACCTTCAGCTCCGGATCGCCGATCATCGGGTAATTCACCGCATAGCCCTGGGTCTCCTCGATGTCCTTTGCCCACCGGCCGTGCTGCGATACCGGATCGACACTCATCCCGATGATCTTGCAGTCGCGTTTGTCGAATTCCGGCTTCAACCGGGCCATGTCGCCGAGCTCCGTGGTGCAGACGGGCGTGAAATCCTTCGGATGCGAAAAAAGGATAGCCCAGTCATAGCCAATCCATTGATGGAAGTTGATGGTGCCTTGGGTAGTTTCCGCGGTAAAGTTGGGTGCTTCGGAATTAATTCTTAACGACGCACCACGTTTCCTCCGGAACTTGAAGCCCACGAAATTCACTTCGTGGAACAGGGGCACTAGCGTCAAGGCAACCCAGACGGCAAAAACGAAAACATCCGCCGCGGCCGTGTGCCCTGCAACCAAGTCTGGATATCTCTTATAGAGCACCCAGGTTAAGCCCGCTGTCAGCAAAAACCACCAAAAATCCTGAACCAGTTCGGCAGCTTCATTCGAGTATTAGTCTCCTTTTTCAGGGGCCGAAGTCCTTAGACAGCCAAGATGGCCGGCAACATTGAATTTCGCACCTCAGCCGCAGTAGCCCCAATATGTAACCAGCCGTTTCAGAGCAGCAACCTGCTCATTGCAAAAATCTTGGTATCACATATACCACCGGAACTGCGGCGAGGACCGCTTTGGGTCATCTTCCGTCATCGAGACCTCTGAGCCGGACTTCCGCAACGGGTCGGATTCGGAAATTCAAACTGCGACACTACCAAGCTGCCTTGCTCGCTTTTCGTCCCGTTGTAGCAATAGATGCGGCGCGCGGCGCCTGCAGCAAAGAGCGAGACGTGTTGCCGCATGCCACTTCCGGCTTCGGCCGCGCTGGATTAAAAGACACCCTTTGGTGCTCCCCCAGGTCGCGATGTCCGCCTCAAAACCGCCGTTTGACTCGATCCGCGATCTCATTGCCTCCATGCCCGAGGCCTCGGAGGCGTCCCGGCATGCGGTCCGCGCGCGCCAGGCGGAGTTGACCAAACCGCCGGGGTCGCTCGGGCGGCTCGAGGAAATTGTCGCATTCTTGGCCGCTTGGCAGGGCAAGCCGAAGCCGTCGATCGACCGGCCTCTCGTCGCGGTGTTTGCTGGCAATCATGGTGTCGTGGAAAAAGGCGTGTCGGCCTATCCGGCCTCGGTCACGCGCGCCATGGTGGACAATTTTCGCGCCGGAGGCGCCGCGATCAACCAGATCTGCGCGGCCCATGGGCTCGGCCTAAAGGTGTTTGACTTGGCGCTCGACATTCCGACAGGCGACATTACCGAGGCCCCGGCCCTGGAGGAAAAGGAGGCCGCCGCGACGTTCGCTTTCGGGATGGAAGCCATCGCCGGAAAAATCGATCTTTTGTGCCTCGGCGAAATGGGCATTGGCAATACAACTATCGCCGCCGCCATCTATCGTGCGCTTTACGGCGGCGCGGCGGCCGATTGGGTTGGGCGCGGCACGGGGATCGACGATCGCGGCTTAGCGCGAAAGATCGCGGCGGTGGAGGCGGCCGTCGCGCGCCATAGGGAGCATCTCGCCGATCCGCTGGAGGTGATGCGCCGTCTCGGCGGGCGCGAGATCGCGGCGATCGCCGGCGCGATCATCGCAGCGCGCATGGAGCGCATTCCGGTGATCCTCGATGGATATGTGGTTTGTTCCGCCGCCGCCATTCTTCATGCGCTCGATCCCCGAGCACTCGACCATTGCATGGCGGGCCATGTTTCGGCGGAAGGCGGGCATGCTGAAGTGCTGCGGCGGCTGCACAAGAAGCCGCTGTTCGATCTTGGGCTCAGGCTCGGCGAAGGCACCGGCGCTGCCTTGGCATTCGGGATCATCAAGGCGGCGGTGGCCTGCCACACCGGCATGGCGACGTTCGCGGAAGCCAAGGTCGCGGGCAGGGGAGAGCATTGAAATACGTGTATGCTGCAGGCTCTACGCTTGCCGCATCGCGGCTTTATGCCGGCGGCACAGCCACGCGATGACCGCCACAATAGCGGCGCCCGCCGGTCCGTCCCAGGTGTCGAAGCCGGGCCAGCGCACGCGCAGCCAGGCGGCAAGATCGGGATCGGAGCCGATGAGGTTTCCAGCGATCCAGCCGAGCAACCCCGCGCCAGCCCAAACGAGGATGGGAAAACGGTTGAGCAGCGCGAGCACCAGCGTGGAGCCAAAGACGAGGAGGGGGATCGACAGGGCGAGACCGAGAAGGATCAATAGCTTCGATCCTTTCGCCGCGGCGGCGACCGCCATCATATTGTCGAGCGACATCACCGCGTCGGCCACGGCGACGATCCGGATGGCGGACCACAAGGTGTTGGCCGGCTTGATCTCTTTTTCAGGCTGCTCCGCGTAGGCGAGACTGACCGCGACCCACAGCAGGAGAACCCCGCCCGCGATCTTCACGAAAGGCAGGCCAAGCAATTCAACGACAAGAACGGTGAAGACGACGCGCAAGGCGACCGCCGCGCCGGAGCCGAGCATGACGCCCAACGTCCGTTGTCTCTTGGGCAGCGAACGGCAGGCAAGCGCAATGACCACGGCATTGTCGCCCGAGAGAAGAATATTAATCCAGATAATCTCGAGAAGCGGGAGCCAAAATGCCGTCGTGACCGGGTCCATGGTTTGGAGCTAGGGCATGCACAGCGCGGGGTCAACCCCGGACCGTGCCAAAAAGGGGACGCGAGCAATTACGGAGCCTGAACCCGGATGATGTTCATCATGCCCAGATCCTCGTGGCCTAGGATGTGACAGTGGAAAACGAAGTCGCCAATGTCATGGCCACGGAAGTCGATACGGAGCGTAACGCTCGGATACGGGTCGCCGCCTTTTCCGTCCCAGAATGGAACCTGGATCATGTCGAGGTACTGGCCGGTGATAGCCTGCGCCTGTTGGGATCCATTTAGCTCGAAATTATTCTGCGATTCCACAAGGAAATGCAGCTGATGGAAGTGGAATTCGTGGTTTTCGCCAGTGCGGTTTTGGACAGTCCATTCTTCGACCGTGCCCTGGGTCGCCACGATGTCGGGGGGAGCGTTGGGATCGAACACATGTTCCGGCTTCCCTTCCACAGCCATGAAAAACGTCGTCGGCTGGATTTCGTCGAAGTATACCGTGCGCCGGACGGCGATGGGCGCCGACCCGAGGCCCGCGAAACGCGGATGCCTGGTATCCAATTCCGCAAACGTCCCGGCATTGTCGTCGTTGGAGACGTCCTGGTCATCGCCAGGACTTACTAGCTTGATCGTCGCCAGGGGCCGCTGCGGGTCGTTATCGCCTAACGGACCGGTGTTGATACCGAGCGTGATGAGTTGAGCGAGCCGTACCGCAGCTGGCGGCGCCGGCACAATGAACTCCGCGCGCGCAGCCGGCGGAAGCGTGAAGTAAGTCGCCGGAATCGTGTGGGCGGGCTTGGTGCCGTCCTGGGAGTTGACCGCGACGCCGTCAATGGCGACTACCTGAATCTTCTGCGGTACTCCGTCGAACACGTATTGGAGGTCCAGGATGGTGTCGGCACTGGAGTTGGAAACACGCCAAAACTGCTTTTCTCCAGGCGCCATGTGGAGTATGGCCGGATCGAAGTTGTTGGAGTTCGGATCGGTGGGCGAGGTAATTGGGACATAGTTCAAGGTGACGTCCCACGAAGGGATGTTGCCGGTTGGGTTTGGGTTTCCCGGCACATGCTGATCGCGGACCAACAAGATGCGATGGCGCAGTCCGCTGACGGCCGGCTGCACATTGTTGATGCCGTCCAAAACGAGCGCCCCGGCGGCGCCGCCTTGCACGGCGGCCTCGGCAATGCCGTGGACGTGAGGGTGGTACCAGTAAAGTCCGGGTGGCTCGTTTAAAGGAAAGAGCACGTTGTATTGGAAGGTTTCGCCGGAGTTGACGAGCGTCTTGATGACTTCATCCTGGCGGCACTTCGGCGCCGTGTTCGTTCCATGATAGTGAATGTTCACGGACGAAGTGTTCATCGTCCTGTTGCCGCAGTTCGGCGGATCGATCGTCATTCCGCTTGTTCCAACGGGCGTGTTATTGGTAACGGTGATGATCAATCGGTCGCCCGGATTGACATGCAGCGTCGGGTTCTGCAGACCATCTGGCGTCATGAAGCAGAACAATTCCCTGCCGCTGGAATCGATCCGGTGCTCGTACGAGAAGCGGACGTTCAGCACCCCTTTGGAGCTGAAAAGCGCGACCGGGTTACGCACCACACTGCCGGCGGGCGGACGCGGGCAAGGGTTGGCGACTGCCGGCACAGGGGCCGCGCTGGAGGTGGCCCTGAGTTCCTGAGCGTTAGAACTCGCTGGCACCGCTACAAAGATCGATGCGGAAGCTGTGATTATGCACAGCAGGGTAGTCCATCGCATTCGCATAATCGGGGCGACTCCAAAAACCGGAATTTCAAATCTCAATTGTACCTTTATGCAAAACCATATGGCTGCAGGCCACTAGAGTCAAACTCGGCGATCTCGTGCGCGCGTCGACCGGCATCGGCTTTAACGCGTTCGGTCAGTAATTGGCGCGGCGATCCGCCGCTTGTCTACGTCCGCGCGGCCTCGAACAATTGGCCTCTTACGAAAATGCCGTATTCCCGGCGCATTTGGCGGCGAGAAATGGAGGCTCATAAGGGCATTTCGCTGGGTGCGGCCTCGTTAGGTTTTTGGCAAAATTCGATACGTTCATCCGAGACCATAATTTGAACCAAAGCGCGATAGCAAGAGTTGGCATGCCTCGCGTGGGCCGGTTGCTGCTCGCGCGTGGACCAAATACCGCCAGGCGCCTTTGTTGCCTGCTCGCGGGTTGCGTCTTGATCCTTGTCGCCGGCTGCGCGTCGATCGGCCTATCCGGGGCGGACGAGACTATCGCGGAGCCTCGTTCCGTCTCGATCTTCGTGGTCTCGACCCGCAAGGGCGAAGAGGGCATGGCGAGCGAAGCCGCCGTCGGGAGCGGGGCGCGGTTCTCCTTGCAATCGATTGGCGTGCCGCCGTCTCATGCGCCAGGCAAGGTGGAGCGGCCCGCCTTCGGTTCGGAAGATCCGCAAAAACACTTTATCGCGAGGAGCCGGCGCAGCCTCGACGAGACCGCTTTTTTCGCCGAGCTCGCTAGCCATATTTCTGGACGCATCGGATCGAACCGCGATGTTCTGCTCTACGTTCATGGCTTTAACACGAGCTACGACGAGGCGCGTTTCCGGCTCGCGCAAATCGCGGATGACGGGCGCTTCGGCGGCGTTGCGGTGCTCTATACATGGCCCGCCGCAGGCAGCCTCCTCGACTACGGCGCGGCCAAGGAAAGCGCGACCATTGCCCGCGACGCCTTGAGCAAACTCATTCACCGGCTTTCCGAACTGCCGGACGTAGGCCGCGTGCATATTCTCGCGCATTCGATGGGCGCCTGGCTCGCCATGGAAGCGTTGCGGGAAAATGCCATTTCCGGCAGTCCCGACCTCAACGGCAAGCTCGGCGATGTCATGCTCGCCGCTCCCGACATCGACTTGAACGTCTTCCGTCAGCAATTGGCGCGGCTCGATCCATCGCATGTGTTCATTCTTATCGCCTCCAACGATCGCGCGCTTTCGCTATCGCGCACGCTCGCGGGCGACCGGCAGCGTCTCGGCGCGCTCGACCCCAATAATCCTAGCGACCGTGCGGCGCTCGAAGACCTTGGCGTCAAGGCCTACGATCTTTCGCGCGAGTCGACTGGTCTGATCGGGCACGGCACCTACGCAGACGCACCCCAGGCGGTGCGAACCATTGGCGCGCAACTCACCGAACAGAGACAGCAGGATGCCAACGTCCAGGCGGTGCTTGGCGAAAAACCGGTCGATTCAAAAATCATAGCCGTCCCGCTCGCGCCATTAGCCGTGCCATCCAGCCCCTCCGCGAACCCGCCCCCGGGCGCGGTTTCGCCACAGTAAGCGGAGCGGCCGTCCGGTTTCACCTTTTGCACGACATTCAGTGCCATGGGAGCCCTGGCCGCCGCACCGAACCGCGCACGGCGATGATCAAAATCTCAGGTAAGCCGTGCCGCGCGGCGTTCCCTTTACGCGGATCATCCAACCCGTCCCAGCACGCGACAAATTTCGCCAAAACATCCTCCCCGGTCGCGATTGCCTCGCAACCAGGTAGAGTCCATATCAACCAAACCGCCTAGCCCCTTCAATCCACGATCAAGACTTCAAATGCAATTCCCCTGGACGCCGCCGTAATTGAAGCCGGGGCCGCAACTCTGGGTTTAACGTCCCCTGTCGCGAAAGGGGCGGCCCGGCGCGGGCCGTGCACCGGCGAAGTCCTCACTCCATCGCGAAATGCTTCGCCAGTTTCAGCCCTTGGCCCTGGTAATTCGAGACGGCGCTCGCGCCGTAAAGGAGGTGCGGCGGCTCGGCCATTTTCTCATAAACGAGGCGGCCAATCATTTGCCCGTCCTCCAGAAAGAAGGGAACCTCGTAACTGCGGACTTCGAGAACCGCGCGGGCGCCCGGCCGATTGTCCCGCGAAGCGCCGAAGCCGGGATCGAAAAAGCCTGCGTAATGCACCCGGAATGCCCCCATCGCGGCGTCGATTGGGACCATTTCGGCGGCGAGATCGGGAGGGATTTGCAACCGTTCGCGCGACGCCAGGATGTAAATTCGTCCGGGTCGAGGATCAGCCTTTTGTCCGGCCGCGCCCTGACCGGGTCCCAATAATCGGCCACCTGATATGCTCTGACCCGGTCTACATCGAGAATATCGGCATGTTTCTGCGCCCGGTAGCCGATCACGACACCGGCCGGCTCCGCGCTCAGGCTAATCCGGAGAACAAGCCCGTTGCGCCGCAACTCCAAATCGGGGTCCACAAGGGGCATTCTTTTGTGACGTTCGCGCAGCTCCTTTTCCTCGATCCCGAAACCGGTGCGCCAGAGCTGTTGCGAGTTCAGTCTGCGGAAACGGATCTGATTGAGTTTCGAGCCCTTGCGCACCCGCACGCTAAAACTGCGCGGCGAGACTTCGGCGTAAAGCCGCCCTTTATAGCCTCGCGTCACACGATCGAACACGTCGCACTTGTCGGTAATGAGGCGGGTGAAAATATCGAGGCGGCCGGTCGAGCTTTTGGGGTTGGCGATCGCCGAAATACTGTCCGGCAGATTCAAATGCTCGATGAGCGGGATCACATAGACGCAGCGGCGTTCGAGCACGGCGCCATTACCTTCGAGACTAATCGCTTCGTCATCGCTTTGGAGGGCGCGCAGCCGTTCTTCCACCCCATGGTCTTGGCCCGGCAGGAAGCTGGCCCGCACCCTGTAGGCCCGCGCGCCCAAGCGCAGATCGAGGCTCGCCGGCTGAAACTGCTCGCTCTCGATCTCGACTTCGGCTTGAATCATCTTGCGCCGCGCCATCAGCTCGATTTTTTCGCGCGGAAGCACGCCGAACTGGGTGCCAAATTCATTGGCGCCGAGGAGCGGCGCGGCACCGCTGTCGTGCCCCGGCTTGGCGAAAAGGGAGAATGGCTGGGCGGTCACGATCGTTTTCGAACGCCTCGCTCGAAAGGAGGTTGCAGTGGCGTCTTAGGACGAAAAGATGCACCCGTCGCGATGCTTCTTCTAAAATCCCCGCTGTCCACCGGTTGAGATATTTTTCACTGTGGGTTAAACAACCGGTGGCCCGATGGGTTAAAGGCCGCAACGGGGCGGCGCGGTTGCCGATTGTCACGCGGCCCCCTGCCCTGCCCGCCCGACAAGGAGACCGGGATGAACGCTCGCGGGCAAAAGCCCGACATGAAAACCCTGCATACGGCGACTCAGCTCGTCCATGGCGGCACCAATCGCTCGCAGTTTGGCGAGGTCTCCGAGGCCCTGTACCTCACCCAGGCCTATGCTTACCCGGACATGGAAACGGCCGAGGCGCGGATGAAGGGCGCCGAGCCCGGCTATGTCTATTCGCGCTATTCCAATCCGACCGTCGATATGTTCCAGCAGCGGATGGCCTTGCTCGAAGGGGCGGAGGCGGCGCGCGCCACGGCGAGCGGCATGGCCGCGGTCACGACGGCGCTGATGGCGCAGCTCCGGGCAGGGGATCATGTGGTCGCCGCCCGCGCCATGTTCGGTGCCTGTCTTTATGTGGTCGAGGATATGCTGCCACGGTTCGGCGTTCCCTCGACCCTTGTCGATGGCGCGGATCTTTCCCAATGGCGCGCGGCGATGCGGCCGGAGACAAAGCTCTTGTTTCTCGAAACACCGACCAATCCCTGTCTTGAAGTCTACGATATCGCGGCGATCGCGGCCATCGCGCATGAACATGGCGCGCGCCTTGTCGTCGACAATGTTTTCGCGACGCCGATTTTGCAAAAGCCGCTGAAGCTTGGGGCCGATTGCGTCGTCTATTCGGCGACAAAACATATCGACGGGCATGGCCGCTGTCTCGGTGGCATTATTCTCGGCGGCCGCGATATTATCGAAAACGAGATACATCCTTTTTATAAACAAACCGGTCCGTGCCTTTCGCCTTTCAACGCCTGGGTTTTCCTGAAATCGCTGGAGACCCTTGCCTTGCGCGTCCGCCAGCAGGCGCAAAACGCCGAACGGATCGCGGAATTCTTGAGCGGCCACCGCCATGTTTTCAACGTCCGCTACCCTGGCCGGGCGGATCATCCCCAGGCCGAACTCGTCAAGCGGCAGATGTCTGGCGGCGGCACCCTAGTCTCGTTTGAGGTTCGCGGCGGCAAAGAGGCCGCGTTTGCTTTCGGCAATCGGCTTTCCCTCGTCTCCATTGCAAATAATCTGGGTGATGCGAAGAGCCTCCTCACCCATCCGGCGACGACGACGCATCAAAGGCTGACGCCGGAGGCGCGGGCCGCGCTGGGGGTTACGGATGGGCTTTTGCGCCTCTCGGCCGGGCTCGAAGACGCCGGCGATCTCATCGCCGATTTGGACGCGGCGCTAGAGGTGCTGGACAGCCAGAATCTTGCTGCCGAGTGATGCGCGTTTCGTAGCGGGCCGGCGGCCGATAGTGTCCCAGTTTGAATTTCTGCCCTTTGCGGAAGTTCGGCTCAGCGTTCTCAACGACGGGAGTTCCGAGCTGACCTTGTGCGCCGACGGACCTAGCGCTGCTCTAGCGTACTTTCCTGGACGCGTTGCCGGTTTTCTTTCGTCTCGAAGTCGATGGCGCGATGCTGAAGCACCGGCGGCGGATGACGCGAGGGTGATACGGCCGCCCCATCAATCACCCAATGCCAAGTTGCGATTTCAAGAACGTGACAAGCACGGCGCTCCCAGCCGATTTTGCCACGTCCAGCACCCAACCTGCGGACTTCCTTAAAATCGCGGCGGCACCTGCTTCGTCTCCGCTCTCGGCTTTCTTTGCTGCCGCGTCAATCAATGTTGCCTCAACCTCGTTATCTTCTTTCCCTGTCTGGTTTCGAATGTGCTCCGCTAACGAGCTCAAGGCTTTCGACAACGTTTCCACATTCGTCGGCGCATTGTTGCTTTGCGTAACAGAAGCCGAAGCTCCGCGCCCAATGGCAGTGCCTTGACCCGATACGTCAATATGTTCAAATTTGTCGCCCATGATTTTCTCCATGTTAAAATCACCTGCCACGCTTATATTAGATAATTGAGAAATATCAAGTAGCTCAAGCACCTTTCTGACAATATTTGGCCTTATATTGCTGTTTTGTAACGTGACGCGCAAGGCTTCGATGCGTCCTGGATATACACGTGAAAACGATGAATAGCAATACTCAATAGTATTTGACGCAGCATATGCTTCAAGTCTCTGTCTAGATCTGTTAATTTGTCTCGTGTATTCATTAAGCAAATTCTGAATCCGATCATCAGATATATTAGGAGCTTGCATTCCACACAACAGAGACAGCCCTTCCAAGTTTTGCAATAATCTAAGAGTGTAGGTACGAAGAAAGCGAGACTGCATTCTAAACGCAGAGCCTCGATAGTCGTGGATATCTAACGAATTGCAATTGCTCGGGTATATCAACATAATCTCAGATTGAGTTTGTCCAGAAAGAACAGTTAACTCTATATGCGGGTGATCGAGAGGAGAATCTACTCTTTTTGAGTGCTCGTCAGCTAAATTACTATAGTTCTCTACAATGCAAATCGGCCGACCAACGCGTACTAAATCCACATATGTCTTGTAGCCATGTTTAACGGTGCTTTCTGCCCACAGTTTACCTACGCTACGCGCTACTGTTCGCAACGTACCGTTGAAGCCGTGTCGATCAACACGCGTTGGCACATCTAAGAGGAACTTCGCAGCGGATAGTGCACGTTCGCGATTTTGAACTGTCGCTGCGATAGCAAAGAGCATCTCCACTCTGCCATTAAGCAGGCCATCAAAAAAACAGGCCTTCCTAATTAGCCGGATGCTGGTCAAGCCCGCTAAATCCGCCCGCTCCGGTAACTGCAAAGCGATAGCGGAAACACCAATGGCCAGTCGATCTTCACCGACCCAACCTTCGAAGCCTTGCTTCGGCCTGTTGCGAATGCTGCCGATTCCGCGTACGTGCCAGCGACCAGCCTCCGGGAACGGCCATCTGGGACGTTCAAGACGGGAAAAACCGTCGGCGAATAAAAACCGAAAATCGGAAAAGGGTATATATATACTTACCAGCATCGATATCGGTACTTCCGAATCGAACTTAGGAAGGGGGCGACACGGCTCAAAGACCCACCCCCGGCGAGCGTTGTGTACGCCCAACGATTTGGGCGTCACGAACGCATTGCCAACAATGCACCCGGTCCTTTGCCGGAAAGATTAGCTTACCATAGCCAATTATCTTGACAACAGGTTCGCACGTTCAAGAAACAGTCGACGCCAAACCTGGGACAACGGCCTCTGAAGCGTCCACGCGATAGCGTCTGTTTCCCGCCCATTCCTGAAATTCAAGCTGGGACACGACCCGGCAGGCCGCGCGGCTTGACGCAGGCCTTCCCTCTTCTTACCTTCCGAACAGTCGCGCGCTGGGGGGAGTTGACCGGAAGCGGTCATTGTCACGTGAAAGCCGCCTCCTTGCGCGCCTCCAACGCGATGGCGATGAGCGAGGCACCGCCGAACACCATGTCGATCCCGACGAGCAGGCCGAGCGCCCAGAAGAGCGTCCCTGGCAAGCCGGAGATGATGAGACCCGCGAGGATCAAATCGATGACACCGTTAACCAGAATCCACTCCCACTTGCTCGACAGCTCACGGCGATGGGCGATGGCGAGGATGATCATCAAAATACCGTCGACAATAAAATAAGCGATCAGCACATAGGTAAGGATGACCAGACCACTAGGTAGGGTGACCAGACTTTGAAGCGGGTTCCAAAGCAATACGGTGCCGGCCATCAAGGCCACCAGCGCCGAAAGCAGCGACGACCCAAATCCCGGAGCCTGCCGCCCTCTGAAAGTGGAGACGAGGCCCACGATCCCCGCGATGAGGAACAGCCATCCCAGGAAGACAGTGGCGACGATGCCCGCAATGAACGGAAAGATGATCGCGGCAAACCCGAGCAGGATTAAAACGATCCCCTCGCCCAGATATAGGCGCCAATGGTCGTGCATTGATTTGGCCAGAGCGGCTGACACGTTGGAATTGGCCGATGACTGCGACGGTGACATGGATTGCTCCTTTGTTCCTGACCTGATCCTAGTTCTACCGCGTCTTAAATACAATCGAGTTGCATTTGGTTGGGGCGGCTGACAGCATCGACATCGCGCGACGGATTAGCGAATGCGACAGGCGGGTGTTTTTGATGTGCGTGCAGGGAGATCGAATCATGACTTACAATGACAGAAAAATTCACATAAATTTCGTGGCCAAGGCTATTTTAGCGCTTGGATCGTTGCTTGGCGCGGCGGGATTGAGCGCAGGCAGCGCCTGGGCTGCTTCCGAGACGGTGCCCTACTCCTTCTGCCAGCAGCCGGACTGCGCTGATGGGAAATTCCCCCGCTCGGGCCTTATTGCCACCAACCAAGGCGGTCTTTATGGCACGACGACGAACGGGGGGAACAATAACCACCTTGGCGTGGCGTTCTTCGTGTCGGTGACGGGCGGCAGCGGGGTCCTTCATCAATTCCAAGGGGGTTCCATGGATGGGGCTGTTCCCAAAGCGCCCCTCTTTTTGGACAAGAGCGGCAATTTCTATGGGACGACCTCGGAAGGCAACATATACCAGTGAGGCACGGTCGTTAAGCGCTCGGCGAGCGGGGTGTATAGCCTGCGGCACGTGTTTGCGGCCACCGACGGGTGTGGTCCCATAGGCGGCCTGATTGCCGACGGCGCCGGCAACCTTTACGGGACGACAAGTATGTGCGGCGCCAACCTTGCCGGCACAATCTTCAAGCTGTCGCCGGGCGGCACGCTGACAACGCTTCATACCTTCTGCAACTTGTTCACCTGTACCGACGGGGGATCTCCCGCTGCCTGGCCTCATCGGCGACGCAAACGGCAATCTCTACGGGACCACCTATCAGGGCGGCGACACGTCCGCATGCGAGTACGGATGCGGCGTAGTATTCAAGATCCATGCGGATGGGACCAACTATACCATTCTCCGCTCCTTTACGGGCGGCACCAGCGACGGGGCGTACCCCTTCGCCGGCCTTTCCGCCGATCCCTCCGGCAACCTCTACGGGACGACTGAGTTAGGCGGCGCAAATGCTGCCGGCACCGTGTTCAAGATCGCGCCGGATGGGTGCAATTATGCCGTGCTCTACAATTTCTGCAGGCTGGCTTCTTGCGCGGACGGATCTAATCCCGATGGCGGCGTAATCCTGGATGGCGGCGGCAACCTCTACGGCACGGCACTGGGCGGCGGCGCCAGCAATAAGGGCGGTGTCGTGTTCTCTCTACTCACCTTCCGGGACTGAGACGGTGCTCTACTCCTTCTGTAGTACGATCTCCAATGGGATTTGCCCCGACGGACAAGAGCCCAGAGGCAACCTGGCTCCGCTCGGCAACGGCAATCTCTACGGGGCGACGACAGAGGGCGGAACAAAGAATGCCGGCACGGTGTGAGGTGGACCCCGTCGTGAGGACCAGCAGCGGGTGATTCTTAGTTGGATATTCGAACCGTTCCTTTTTCTCCCGATCAGGCAGCCAGAGGCTGCGTCTGCTGCTGTTGCTGTGGGTCTGTGGGCAACGCGTCAGCGTTGTCCCCATATCCACAGCCCGCGTCAACCACTGCGGCGGCGCCATCGCGCCAGACCGCCATCGGCGTCCGGTTGCCCAGCGCCCGATGAAAGCGCTTCGTGTTGTAAAAGCCGGCCCACGCAAAAATGCCGGCCTTGGCTTCGCGCCCGTCGGCATAGTGCTTCAGATAAGTGCTTCAGATAGATGTCCTCGTATTTCAAGGAACGCCACAGGCGCTCGATGAAGACATTATCCATCCAGCGTCCGCGTCCGTCCATCGAAATTCGGATTCCAGCTTCGAGCAGCACGCCGGTGAAGTCCCCGCCGGTGAACTGGCTGCCCTGACCGGTGTTGAAAATCTCCGGCTTGCCGTATTTCACCAGCGCTTCCTCCAGCGCCCCGGCGCAAAACGAGGCGTCCATCGTGTTCGACAGCCGCCACGGCAGCACTGCGCGGCTCGCCCAATCCATGATCGCCACGAGATGGAGGAAACCCCGGCCGGTCGGAATGCAAGTGATGCCGGCGCACCACACGTGATTGGGCCGTTCGATCTTCAGGCCGCGCAGGAGATAGGGATAAATCTTGTGTCCCGGCGCGGGTTTCGACGCATTCGGCTTCGGGCCGAGCGCCACAATGCCCATGGTTCGCATGAGCCGTTGCACACGCTTGCGGTTGATTTTGCGGGCCTCCGAGCGCAGTTGCAGCGTCATCCGCCGCGAACCATAAAAGGGATGGGCCGTGAACAATTCGTCGATCCGCGCCATGAGCATGAGATCGTTGTCGCTCACCGGACTCGACGGCCGGCAGACAACCGGGCGCGCCAGCGAAAGCAATGCGCATTGACGCCGGACCGGCAGTGTTCCATCGTCGCGGCCGAGCATCTCTCGACGATCCGGCGTGCTCATCTTCCGGACCTCCTGGCTAAAAAATCTCGCTCCACCGTGAGCTGCCCGATCTTGGCGTGCAGCTTCTCGACCTCGCGCTCGCGCGCCGTCTCGGCGTCGCGCCCCGCGGAGGCGATCGAAAGCGCGCGCCGCGTTCTTCAGAAGCTGCTTCTTCCAGGCGTAAATCTGGTTCGGGTGGACCTCATGGCGCAGCGCCAAACCGGCCGCCGTTGCCTGCTCACGCAAAGCCTCCAAGGCGATCTTCGCCTTCATGCCAGCGTCAATCTTGCGTCTCGTCTTCTTGGTCATGGTTCGCTCCGTCTATCATGACGGAACGGTCGTATTCCAACTTAGCCGCTGGTCCTCACGACGGGGTCCACTTCAGGGTCCGCGTCGCAAATTCGGGTGGCCTAGTAGCTCGCGAGATTGTTCACCCGATTGCCCTGGTTTTATGTGGCATCAATATTGACGTCCGTTAGGCTTCAGGCTAAGCCCGATACGTTAATTTTTTCGGGAGGTGATTATGAAAAAGTCCCCATTAAATGGGTTAGTGTTTTTAGTTGGGTTAGTGTTTTTCGCGTCGGTCGTTGTTGCGGGTTCGGTCGCGGCACAATCGTCTGTGGCGGTCACGACGTACCACTACGACAATTTGCGAACCGGCTGGAACAATCAGGAAACAACGCTGACCCCTGCAAATGTCAACCAGACCACATTCGGCATACTTTTCACGGTAAAGGTCGACGATCAGGTCGATGCGCAACCGCTCGTCGTTCCAAATCAAACAATCGCCGGCCCTACGCCGGGAACGTATCAAGTCGTTTATGTTGCTACGGAAAACAATACGATCTACGCGTTCAACGCGGCCAATGGCGCCGTGCTGCTTAGCAGAAATCTTGGACCTCCCGTTCGTTGGCCGCTTGCATGCATGAACAATGGGCCCCACGTCGGGATTTCCAGCACCCCCGTCATCGATTTGGCCGCACAAACGTTATACGTTATCTCCTACGAAAACGGCCCTCCCCCAGTCCCGACTTATCAGCTCCATGCTCTCAACCTGAGCGACTTGACGGACAAGGTTGCTCCCGTCACGGTCGCCGCATCGCACACATTGGTCAGTGGCGCCGTATTTACCTTCAACGGCCTGTATCAACGACAACGGCCGGCGCTACTCGAAGCAAACGGCAATATTTACGCCGGATTTGGGAGTTTCTGCGATCTTTATGGCGGCCTTTCGCGAGGTTGGCTTTTGGGATGGAACACGGGCAGCCTATTGCCGCTCGCGGCGAACCAGCTTAACGACACGCAAGCGACTTCGCCCACGAATATTTTCTTGTCATCAATCTGGATGGCAGGCTATGGGATTGCCGCCTCGGGAGCGAATTTGTACTTCACGACAGCAAACTCCGACTGCAATTTCTATGTTAGCCCCGAAGTATGTTCCCCAGCCACGACCTATGACGGTATAACCGATATTCAGGAGAGCGTCGTGGAGCTCTCGGGAGATCTGACAGAACTTCTCAGTATTTTCACGCCGTCGAATGTGGCGGCCCTGGATCAAGGGGATATGGATCTTGGATCGGGAGGAGTGCTCGTGTTACCGCCGCAGAGCGGAAGTATTCCGACTCTCGCGGTGACGGCGGGCAAATACGGAAGATTGTTTTTGCTCAATGGCGCGAGCTTGGGCGGCTTCACGCCGGGCGGCCCAGACCAAGTCCTCGACTCGCACGACATAGGTGGTTGCTGGTGCGGACCGTCATTTTTCACGGGCTCGGATAATATTGGACGCGTGGTGACTAGCCAGGGCTCTTCTGTTAGCACTTGGCGAGTTCCGTTATCGCCCTCGCCAAAGCTTGTCCTCGAGGGAACAGCTACCATTACTGCTTCTGGGCAAGATCCCGGATTCTTCACCGTGGTTTCGAGCAACGGCACCGTAGCTAATACCGGTATAATATGGGCGGTCGGACGTCCTACCCCCGCCGCCCCACACCTTGTCAACCTTTACGCATTTCAGGCGACAGCCTCAAGCGCGACATTGAACCAGCTCTTCACCTTGCCGGCGGCAGGCTGGTTAAACCCCAACAGCGACGCGAATATCGTGCCGGTCGTCGCCAACGGACAGGTCTACGTCGCCGGCTACAAAGAGGTCACGGTCTTCGGCATTCTCCCCGTCCCAACTGCACGAATTGCGTTGCAGCCTAGTCCCATCGAATTGGCGATGGTTTCGCCAAGCAGTCCGCACTTACTTACCGGGAAACTCCTAGCGGTCAACGGATCAACCCTCACCCTCCAAACGCGCGCGGGCAAGAGCGTGAAGATCGACGACGCTCTAGCGCTTCGCAACAAGCAAGTTGGTGCGCCTCTGATCGTAGGGGTGCCTTATATTGTGCAAGGATCATTGGTCGATGGAAATGGCGCGCTACAGGCGACAACGATTGTCCGGGCGAAGGGCTCTTCAGGCGAATTATGGCCGCCAGATCGCTGATGTCTCTCTGTGCCGATGATGATGAGATAAAGGGGATTGCAACGGATCGATCTCGGATTTCCAATCAGCCAATCGCCGCAACAATAGCCCAGTCCATTCCACGTTGAGGGCCCGCGATCAAGATTGCGTGCCCGATTCTCCTAGGGAACCCATGAACAAGTTCAAGTTTTGATGCATTGAGGAGATAAACTGGTGCCGGATTGAGTGGCGAGGGCTTTTGGGGGAAGATTTCGGGTATTTTTTGAGGTTTTTTTGATTGCAGACGCAATGATGGTGCCGTGCTGCTCGCCCGTTATCCGGTTTCCGTCAGCAGGCGCCAGGCCTGATAGATGTTGGTCAGCGCGAACAGAGTGAAGATGTGCTGTTCGTTTTTGAACAGGCCGCGATAACGAACCTTGCGATAACCGAACTGGCATTTCAAAACCCGGAAGGGATGCTCGACTACCGCACGGATGCCGGCGAGAATCTGGTTGATGCGTTTTTCTTCATCAGTGATCTTTTGTCCTTTTGCGCGCTTGAACGGAACGCACCAGCGGGGAGCAGCCAATTCCTCATCGCGCGGCGCGCCGGCCGTGCGGGTTTTGCCGTGATAGCCGCGATCGCCGTGCGCCGTTTCCTCGTCGCCGTGCAACAGCGTATCACTCATGACGTAGTCTGATATTTTTACCCTCGTGCCTTCCACCGTATGGACAAGTCCATGCGCCGTGTCCACGCCGGTATGCGCCTTCATGCCGAAGCGCCAGTCGTTGTCTATCTTGCTCGACGTCATGTCCGGGTCCCGTTTGCGATCCTGGTTTTTCGTCGAGGACGGAGCAGCAATCAGCGTGGCATCCACAATCGTGCCCTGGCGCAAAATGAGGCCGCGCTCCGTCAGCAACGATACCACCTCTCCAAACAACGCCTCTGCCAGCTGGTGTTCTTCCAGCAAATGACAGAAATTCAAAATCGCCGTCTCGCCGGGCATGCCGGTAACCCCGGTATCCAGTCCCGCAATCTTCCGCACAGCGGTGTTTCATGCAAGGCATCTTGCATGGCCGGATCCGAATACAGGAACCATCGCAGCATCACACGGATCCGCAGAATCGCCGCCAATGGATAAGGCCGCCGCCCGTTTCCAGCCACCGGATACACCGGCGCAATCCGCGCCTCCAGACGCCCCACGGCATCACGCGCTCCATCTCCTCCAGAAACTTCTCTTGGCCCGCGTCACTTTTTCCTGACGCCGGAAACCACCCACTTCCGCAAAACTTCTCCGCTGCATCTCATCCTCCGTTGTTCAAAGAGAATTATGCCGCCAATGGCAATTCAGGGGACTTGTTCAGGGGCTCCCGAGATGACCCCCGAGCTGCCGATCAAGGCCTCTGGGTTGGCTTCGACCTGCGTCTCCTAGATCAGGTTCCCGGTCGTCCGGTTCACTGCGAACACCCGGCCGCCGGGGAAACGGTCGCCCAGCACGATATCGTCCATGGCGCCGATGGCCGGGCTCGAACGAGAGAGCGAAACTAGAGAGTCCGGTATCGTAGGAGATAGGATGGCTCCATATCAGGGCGCCGCTCTGTCCGGGTTGATCTTGTGAAGTATACTGGCCCAATCGGGCACGTAGAGCCCGCCTTGTTCGACCGTGGGAGTCACCGTGATGCCGCCCGCCGCGGCGAAGCTCCGTTTGCGTTTCAGGTTCTTTACGTTCTGGGCTCTCATGACGCGAGCGGCAGCCCTGTCTGAACCCAGCGCGGTGCGTCTTCATCGACGAGATTTGGGCTTCGACCAACATGGCGCGCCGCTACGAACGCGCTGCACGCGGCGAGCGTCTGGGTGGGGCCGCGCCCCATGGTCATAGGAAGACCACCTCCTTCACCGCCGGGCCGCGCTGCGACCAGCTGTCCGCGCCCTTCGTGCGCGACGGCCCGATCAATGGCGAGTGGTTCAGGGCCTCCGTCGAACAGGTGCTCGCAAAACACGGAACTCAACTTCCCATGCCGAAGGCGACTTCGATCGCAAAGGAATCTCTGCGCGCCGGGCGGCGGTGGCGGGAAGGGAGCGGCACGGTTGACCAGGGCCACGCTTTCGCGGTCGAGATCGGCTTCGCCGCTCGACCGCAGTAGGGAAACCGACGCGATCCGGCCCAATTCATCGAGAACAAACCCGATTGTCGCAATCCCCTTGGCGCTGCGTTGGCGGGCGGTCTCTGGATAATGTTTCACCCGTTCCAGCAGCCCGCCGACAATGACCCTATAGCTCGTCGCTTCGCCGCCGGTTGTGGCCGGCAAAGGCACCGCGACGGCACGAAAACTATCTGGCCCCGTATCGAAAGGCAGCGCAAAGCCGGTTTGCACTTGCCGCAGGTGTTTCCCTCCCACTTCCTGGCGCGGCCCTCCAGCCAGCCTTGCCGCCGGGCGGAAGTCGCGCGCTAGCTGTTTACGCGCCATATCCTTGGGTGCCGGGGTGGCAAGCGCCCGTGGCCCGTCCGTCCCAAACGGTTGCGGTGCGGCGGGCCTTGGGGTGGAATTTGGGCCGGACATCCCCTCGTTCGCAAGCTTCGGATTTGCCTCCGGCGTTTGCCGGGGCTCGCTGCGGGAAGCCTGCGTCGCTTCTCCCGCTGCCGCCGGAATTTTCTCTAGCGGCGCGGGTTCGCTCACCACTTCGACCGGAATTTCGCGCGCCTGTCCAGAAGGATTAGGGGGCACGTCAAGAAGGATGAACACGAGCAATAGACATCCATGCGCAAACACCGAGGCCACCGTAATTTTGGCAAGGCGACAGCGGCGATTCCGCACGGCGGCTGCCAGCTTTGGCGCCGATCCGGAAAATCGATCGCCGCAATCGGGGGCAAGACTTCGCCACTTGCTGCTACCCTCAGGTTCGGAGTCCGTGCTCAAAGGCTGCCTTTACAAATCGCTGCGGCTTGGCGAAGACTCGGCTCGTCCGCTTCGCGGAGATACAAACCTCAAAGCCTTGCGCGAACCTTGCCGAAAACAGCGCGGAACATGGCTTGCGTCAGCACGCCGGTATTGGTGTTGAGCCGAGAGCAGTGATAACTGTCGGCGAGCAAAATCGCCCGCGCGCCCGCGGGAAAGCGATGCCGGGCAGTTTCGCCCGCAACCAAGACGTGTTCGGCTCCATGCGCGAAGGGAAACGCGGCCGGCTTCAGGCCGAAGGCGCGAACGGCCGAACTCATGGGCAATCCGGCCGAGGGCGACGATCGCGCAAAGGTCCGGCAGGGCCGCGATCGTTGCCGCGAGAAAGGAACGGCAGCTCTTGATTTCCGACGGCATCGGCTTGTTTTGCGGCGGCACGCAGCGCACGGCATTGGCGATCACGCATGAGACGAGTCGCAGGCCATCGTCGACAGACGCGCCGTAAGCGCCCGTGGCAAAGCCGAATTCGATCAAGGTCTCATAGAGAAGATTGCCGGCGGAATCGCCGGTAAAGGGGCGCCCCGTGCGGTTGGCACCGCGCAGGCCAGGCGCAAGGCCAACCACCAGCAGACGCGCGTCAACCGCTCCGAAATCCGGAACCGGCGCATTGTGCCATGTTGGCTGCGCCACCCTGAGGGAAGCGCGAAATGTTGCGAGGCGCGGGCAAAACGAACAGTCCGGGTCAGGCTCGCGGGCGAGTGGGCGTTGCTCGGACGCCGCCACTAACGTTTGCCCGCTCACCTCTCAATTGCCTTCGCGCGGAACGATTTTACGAGTGATCCTCGGCCAGCAGAGCTGGATCGAAATTGCCCACCGGCGCGGGGCGGCGGTCTTGCGGCTTTTGCGCGCGTTCGGGCCGGTCGAGGGGATCGCGGCCGATTTTCGAGGCGAGATGAGTAATGTCGATGAATTCGTCCGCCTGGCGGCGCAATTCATCGGCAACCATGGAGGGTTGCGTCGCATTCGTTGAAACTACGGAAACGCGGACGCCCTTACGCTGCACCGCCTCGACCAGGGAGCGGAAGTCGCCATCGCCGGAGAAAAGGACGAGATGGTCGATGTGGTCGGCCATTTCCATGGCGTCCACGGCCAGTTCGATGTCCATATTTCCCTTGACCTTGCGCCGGCCGAGGGAATCCACGAATTCCTTTGTCGGCTTGGTCACCACGGCGAAGCCATTATAATCCAGCCAATCCACGAGCGGCCGGATCGACGAGTATTCCTGATCCTCCACCAGGGCAGTATAGTAGAATGCCCGGATCAATTTTCCCCGGCTTTGAAATTCCTTGAGCAGCCGCTTATAATCGATATCGAAACCCAGCGACTTAGCCGTCGCATATAAATTCGCACCATCGATGAATAGCGCTATTCGCTCTTGGTCAGCCATAAACGTGTCTCAAAAAGTTATCTTGTGATGTTCTTCGTCATTATTTACCTAGCAAGGAGCGAGAACAATAACCCCTGTGCCAGCGCCCCCTCGCATTTGGCGAATAACTTCGCTTCTGGCGTGGATTTGAACGACATTATGTGCTCCCGCCTCGCCCTTGCGTCAAGGGGAAACTATACGCTTAGGTTCAGCATCAAAATGATAATATTAAGGCAAATGGCCACGCCGCAGGAATTTATTGCTTCGCCCCGGCATCCACCGCGGCCCATGCCTGATTTTAGAGTTGCCAGGGCGATTGCACAAAGTATAACTAGGGTTTAATCCAAAAAAGTCTCATTCACAAGGAGTACGCATGGCATGGCCCGCGTCACCGTTGAAGATTGTGTAGACAAGGTCGAAAACCGGTTTGAACTCGTTCTGATCGCGAGTCACCGGGCGCGCATGATCGCCGCCGGCATGCTGGCAACGGTTGACCGCGACAACGATAAAAACCCGGTGATCGCTCTGCGCGAGATCGCGGAATTCCGCCTTGGTGCCGGAGGATCTCAAAGAAGATTTTATTCAATCCCTGCAAAAACAGGTCGAGGTGGATGAACCCGAGGCCGAAACCGTGCCGGCACTATCCCCGGCGCTCGATGGATCCAATTCCGTGGGGGAGTTCGACCGGATGACCGAGGAAGATCTGTTGCGAGGGCTCGAGGATCTCGTCCCGCCCGCCGACACCGAGGACGACGGCGACTGAACCAGAGCTATGGCGGCAGCATGACCCGCCTAACCAAGACCCGATCCGGCAAGTCGCGGACTTTTCGGGCCGGATCTTGCGAAAAAAATTAAAGAGACCAAGGAGCAGGATCCGGCCGAATTCACACCGGAGCATGACCTGACACGCGCTGTCGCGGGCTTGCCTAATTATGATGCGGCAATATGAACTCGTGGACCGGGTCCGGCGCTATAACCCGCAAGCCGACGAAGTGGCGCTCAACCGCGCCTATGTCTATGCGATGAAGGCGCATGGAGCGCAAACACGCGCTTCCGGCGATCCCTATTTTTCGCATCCCCTCGAAGTCGCCGCCATTCTTACCGACATGAAGGTCGACGATGCGACGATCGTCGCGGCGGTCTTGCATGATACGATCGAGGACACCGATTCGACGCGCGAGGAAATCGACAAGCTTTTCGGCAGCGATATCGGCCGTCTTGTCGATGGGCTGACCAAGCTCAAGAAGCTCGACCTTGTCTCGAAGCGCGCCGCGCAAGCGGAAAATTTCCGTAAGCTGCTCCTGGCCGTGGCTGAGGACGTTCGCGTGCTTCTCGTCAAGCTCGCCGACCGCCTGCATAATATGCGCACGCTGCATTTCGTGGCGCCGGACAAGCGGGCGCGGATCGCCGAGGAAACCCTCGATATCTATGCGCCGCTCGCCGGCCGCATGGGCATGCAGAGGATGCGCGACGAACTCGACGATTTGGCGTTTCGCCATCTCATGCCCGATGCCTGCGCGATGATCGCGGCGCGGCTCGACGATCTGCACCGGAAGAATGGGAAAATCATTGTCACGATCGAGAAGGAGCTGACCTCCGAACTCGCCGCAAGAGGCATCGACGCCAAAGTCGAAGGGCGGCAGAAACAGCCTTATTCTGTGTGGCGCAAGATGGAGCGGAAATCGATCGCTTTCGAGCAGCTGTCCGACATTTTCGGCTTCCGCGTTATCGTTGAGGACATTGATGATTGCTATCGCGTCATCGGCGTCGTGCATACCAAATGGGCTGTCGTTCCGGGCCGCTTCAAGGATTATATTTCGACCCCGAAGCAAAACGACTATCAATCAATCCATACGACCGTCGTTGGTCCCGGCCGGCAGCGTGCCGAACTCCAGGTGCGCACGGCACTCATGCACGATATTGCCCGTAACGGCATTGCCGCGCACGCCCTCTACAAGGATGGGCGCATCGAAGGCAAGGAAAGTCTAACGAGCGAGAGCCGCTCCTGCCAATGGCTGCGCCGCACTGTCGCCTTGCTCGCCGAGGGCGCCACGCCGGAGGAATTTCTGGAACATACAAAACTTGAACTCTTTCACGACCAGGTGTTCTGCTTCACGCCGAACGGCCGGCTGATCGCGCTGCCGCGCGGGGCGACGCCGGTCGATTTCGCCTATGCGGTTCACACCGATGTGGGTCATTCCGCAGTTGGCGCCAAGATCAACGGCCGCCATGCTCCGCTGTTGTCTGAATTGCAAAACGGCGACGAGGTCGAGATTGCGCGCGCCGAAGGCCAGACGCCGCCGGCCGCGTGGGAAGGCCTTGTCATGACCGGCAAGGCGCGCGCGGCCATAAGGCGTGCGACCCGCGATGCCGTTCGCGCGCAATATGCCGCCCTCGGACGCCAGATCGTCACCCGCGCTTTCGAGCGGGCGGGCAAGGCTTTTACGGAAGACAAGTTGAAAAGCGCGCTGCCGAGGCTCGCGCGGACAACGATCGAGGATGTGCTTGCCGCCGTCGGCCGCGGCGAGATGTTTTCCGGCGATGCCGTCAGAGCGGTCTATCCGGAATTCATGGAAGAGCGCAAGCCGGTTGTCCCTCGAGCGCGCGGGGAAGCCGGCTGGTTTGGCATGAAGAAGGCGGCGAGTTTGGTCTTCAAGATCCCCGGTGGCGGCAAGCAAAACCAGAACGCAATCCCCATTCAGGGCTCGCACGGCGATTTGCCGGTCCGCTTCGCCCCGAACGGTGGCGCGGTGCCCGGCGATCGTATCGTCGGCATTCTGACTCCTGGCGAGGGAATCACCATCTATCCGATCCAATCTCCCGATCTTATCGCTTTCGATGAAGAACCGGAACGCTGGCTCGATGTGCGCTGGGACATCGAGGAGAGCCGGCATGAGTTGTTCCCGGCGCGGCTTCTCATCACCGCGATCAACGAGCCGGGCACCTTGGGGACGATCGCGACCGTGATCGGCGATCATGCGGCCAATATCGACAACATCGTCATCAAACCTCTTTCGGCCGATTTCCGGGAAATGACGATCGATATCGAGGTCAATGATTTGAAGCATTTGAACACGATCATCTCGCATTTGCGGGCGCGGCCGGTGGTCAGCAAGGTCGAGCGGGTGAACGGATAGGCGGAGCGGCCGCAGGCTATCAAGACGCTCTTGCTATCAAAAGGTGGGCGGAAATATTCTATGTCAGCCGCCGTTCAGATACGCTCTAAATACCAATGCGCACAATTAAAAAAGCGGCGCCGTCGTGCAGAATACATCGTGTCGCTACAAGGGAGGCAAACATGACCGATCTGTTCTCTGCATATGAGGTACAAGTACCAGGAGCTAAAATCCCGGCATATTTGATCGAGAGCACCGCTCCCAATAATATCGATGACCCTGCTACGTGCCAAATAGTTCCAACTGATACAGAGCAAATAAGTGCGGTTGTCGCAATTGACAGAATCGTTCATCGTCTTATGGCATTTAAAAACCCAAAGCTCGTCGTTAATGTCCATGGTTTCAATAATCCGCGGAATATTATATTGCAAGGTTATTTGAATTCGTTTGAATCTCTAAATAACGATCCTGCCATTAACGGTCGTGACGTCGTGTGTATTGGCTACCGCTGGCCTTCCGAAGCTATGGGTGCCCCATTTTCTACGGCGCTCAGGGCCGCACCTTGGTTCCTTATCGGCTTGTTGGTTTGGGGGTTACTTCTAATACCCGCTCTGGCTGCGATTTTCTCGGCCGACTTTTGGTTAAAAACCGGGATCATCAGTTTTGGCGCATTTGTTGTGGCAATTTCGCTCACGGCCATTCTGCTCCGTATTATTGTTTACTTTCGAGATGGATACCGGGCGATCTCCTACGGCGTTCCTGACTTAGTAGAAATAATCAGGCAAATCGACCAAAAGTTATCAAATCTAGCAGAGTTAGCCAAGTTACCGGAAAATGATGAACGGCGAAACCGGGTGGAATTATCGTTCATTGCTCACAGCATGGGGGCCTATGTAGTAACTGGCGTGGTGAGGATCCTTTCAGATGTTTTCTCACCAAATTCCATAACGCCTAATCTGAACGTGGGCATTGCGTCCTCCGGTGCGCCCGCAGATGAGCCAACTGTGTCACCCAAGATTGGCAACGTCTTCCGCTTGATGCGGCTCGTCCTCGTATCGCCGGATATTCCTGCGGAAGCGTTGATCTCGAACCGAGCCAACTTTCTTGCCGCGTCATTGCACCGTTTCCAGGAGGCTTTTCTTTTTAGCAATGAGGGTGATGAAGTTCTCAGACAGATATCTGCGACCGCTAATTATTTTTCGTTTCCGACACGGAGCAGGAATTTTGGTTATCGACTGGGGAATGTCGGTGTGCGTGAGGATTATGGCATCACCACGGGAGTGGATCTTCACAACTTGCGTATCGGGTACATGACCATCCAAGATATCTATGGCGAATTGGGTAAGTTGGGTTCGCAACACTTACAAGACAAGCTTCCAAAGCAGTTCTCGTATTTTGATTGCACCGACGGCGTTGATGAACCCGAACCAGGCATGGGCGTGAGAGGCATGCTCACGCTTGCAAAGCCTGGCCACAAAAATAAATTGCGGTGGTACAAACATTTTTGGCTTCTCTTGCTTTATACTTGGAAAGGGAACCCTAATGTCCATGGAGGGTATTTTGACGCGCCGTTCTTGCGGCACCTCATGTACCGGCTAGTATGCATCGGGCGTGATGATACTCTACAAGCTTACAACGGTCAGGCCGAACTGCATAAGGAATGTCAGGAACACCAGATCAAAGTATTGTTAAGATAGTGATCGTCCATGCCGCAATTGCCTTACTTGCGCCTCGGCGTCAATGTCGATCACGTCGCGACATTGCGCAACGCGCGGGGTGGCGCATTCCCCGATCCGGTGCGGGCGGCGCTTCTTGCCATCGAAGCGGGCGCCGACGGAATTACCGCCCATTTGCGCGAGGACCGGCGCCATATTCGCGACGAGGACATGGCGCGGCTAAAGCGGGAGATTTCGAAACCTCTGAACTTCGAGATGGCGGCAACCGGCGACATGGTGGCCATCGCCCTCGATACGCGACCTCATGCCTGTTGTCTTGTCCCGGAAAAGCGCAGCGAGCGCACCACCGAAGGCGGCCTCGACGTCCTTGGCGGCCATGATCACTTGAAAATCGTCACCGCCGAACTGCTCAAGGCCGGCGTGCGCGTCTCCTTGTTCATCGAGCCGTCCTTGGAGGCGGTGCGGGCGTCGCGCTCCATCGGCGCGCCGGTGATCGAATTTCATACCGGCGCCTGGTGCGATGCGCTCGCGCATGGAGAGGCCGGGCGGGCCGGAGATGAATTCGCGCGCATCAAGGCGGCGGCGGAATTTGCGAGCGGCCAAGAGCTCGAATGTCATGCCGGTCACGGCCTCGATTTCGCCACCGCAAAAATCGTCGCGGGCTTGCCCGAAATCGTCGAACTCAATATCGGTCACTTTCTGATCGGCGAGGCGGTCTTCATTGGTCTTAACGCGGCGATCAGGAAGATGCGCGCGGCGATGGACGAGGGGCGGCGGCTGGCAGAGGGCCAAGCGTGACAAGATGATCATCGGCTTCGGCAACGATCTTTGCGATATAAGGCGCATCGAGAATTCCCTCGCGCGCTTTGGCGAGCGGTTTGTCCAGCGCTGTTTTACCGAGATCGAGCGGCGTAAATCGGATGCGCGGGCGGGCCGGGCCGCCTCTTACGCGAAGCGTTTCGCCGCCAAGGAAGCCTGCGCCAAGGCGCTCGGCACTGGGCTTCGCGCTGGCATCGCCTGGCGTGACATGGGAGTGGTCAATCTAGCGTCCGGCAAGCCCACATTGTGCCTCACGGGCGGTGCGGCGGCCCGGCTTGCCGCCCTCACGCCGCCGGGCCACCGGGTCTTTATCCACGTGACGCTGACCGATGAATATCCGCTCGCCCAGGCGCAAGTGATCATCGAGGCGGTGGCCACACGGCCGCCGCCGGCGAAGCAACACCACGGCTGGACATGGTTTGAAAGCCGCGCTCCGCCGGGCGCGGTCACGGCGACATGATGTGCCGTCGCTTCATCCCCCGCTCAACCCGCCAAGGAGCCTCGGGATATCGAGCGGGCGGAAACCGTAGTGATTGAGCCAGCGGATGTCGGCCTCGAAGAAAGCGCGCAAATCCGGCATGCCGTATTTCAGCATGGCGATGCGGTCGATGCCCATGCCCCAGGCGAACCCTTGATAAATGCCGGGATCGAGGCCGCAATTTCGCAAGACATTCGGATGCACCATGCCGCAGCCCAGAATTTCGAGCCAATCCTCGCCCTCGCCAAAGCGCATCTCGCCGCCTTTCCGGGAGCATTGAATATCGACCTCCATCGACGGCTCGGTGAACGGAAAATAACTCGGCCGGAACCGCATCTTGACGTCCGGAACTTCGAAAAACGCTTTGCAGGATTCTTCGAGAATCCATTTCAGATGGCCAAGATGCGCGGAGCGGTCGATGACGAGGCCCTCGACCTGATGAAACATCGGGGTATGCGTCTGGTCGGAATCGCAACGGTAGGTGCGCCCTGGACAAATGATTCGGATCGGCGGCTTTTGCGTCAGCATCGTGCGCACCTGCACCGGGCTCGTGTGCGTGCGTAGCAACTTGCGCGCGCCGTCCGGGCCGGCATTGAAAAAGAAGGTGTCGTGCATGTCGCGCGCCGGATGGTCCGGCGGAAAATTCAGTTTCGTGAAATTATAATCGTCGGTCTCGATGTCCGGCCCTTCGGCGATGGCAAACCCCATGCCGGCGAAAATGACCGCGAGCTCGTCCATCACTTGGCTCACCGGATGGATGCGCCCGGCCTCGATCCCGTGCGGGGCGACAGGCAAGGTGACATCGGCGATCTCCGCCTTGAGGCGGGCTTCGAGCGCCGCTTCCTTCAAAACCGCGCGCCGTGCCGCGAGCGCCTGCGTCACTTCGTCCTTGAGCGCGTTGATCGCGGCGCCCTGCCCCTTGCGCTCGTCCGGCGCCATCTTTCCAAGACCCGCGAGCAGGGCCGAAATCGTGCCCTTTTTTCCAAGCGCCGCGACCCGCTCGGCTTCGAGCGAGGCTTCGTCTTGCGCGGCGGCGATTTGCCCAAGAATTTGCGCTTGAAGAGTGTTGAGGTCCAGCATGTTTTGGTGACCCAGGCGAGGCGTTGAGCGGCTTTTGGCACGCAAGCGCGGAGATGTCGAGACGCGGCGAAACGCTACTTGTCCCGCGTGGCGGACGCGATCCAGTCCAGATAGGCGTTTGCGCCGTTCTCGATTCCCACCTCGACGATCTCGGGATTGGAATAAGTATGCGCCGCGCGAATGGCTGCTTCGACAGCCGCGTAGCCGCTCGACATGATCTTGCAAAACAGCATCCATTCATTTGCGTGTTGCACGGTGCCTTCCCACCGGTAAACGCTTTCGATTGGAAACATCTGGACGCAGGCAGAAAGACGCTCCTCGACGAGACGCGTCGCGATCATCTCCGCGTTCGCCTTGTCGCCGCATGTTGTCATGATGATCGCGTAAGGTGTTGGCATGGAATGGCGTATCCGCAAAAATTCGATTGTTCTAGCGCCGCGCGCCGATCCGTCGCGTCGCGCCGCGCAGCCAACGGCGCAACTTTGGCTCGACCAGCGGCGAAATTTCCCGCCGGACCCGCGCATGATAGGCGTCGAGCCAAGCAATTTCATCGCCGTCGAGGAGTTTTGGCTCGATGAGCGCAAGATCGATCGGCGCGAGCGTCAGCGTCTCGAAACCAAGCATCTCGCGATCGGCGCCCGCGATCTCCCGGCGCTCGACTACGACCAGATTTTCGATCCTGATGCCCCAATGCCCAGCATGATAAAAGCCCGGCTCGTTCGAGACGATCATACCGGGTTCGAGCGCGGCGGACCCGAGCTTCGAAATCCGCTGTGGCCCTTCGTGAACGGATAAATAAGAGCCGACGCCGTGGCCGGTGCCGTGGTCGAAATCGAGAGCCGCCCGCCACAAGGGCGCTCGTGCGAACGCATCTATTTGCGCGCCCGTGGTGCCCTTGGGGAAAACCGCGCGGGCAATGGCGATGTGGCCCTTGAGGACGCGGGTGAACCGGTCGCGCATCAAAGCGGTTGGTTTGCCCACCGCGAGGGTGCGTGTGATGTCGGTCGTGCCGTCCTCATATTGACCGCCCGAATCAATCAAAAATATCCCTTTGCGGATCTTCGCGTTGGTCTTGACGGTCACCCGATAATGCGGAATGGCGGCATTGGCGCCCGCGGCGGCGATTGACGGAAACGAAATGTCTTTCAGCTTGCCGGTGTCGCGGCGGAATGTTTCGAGCGCTTGCGCCGCATCGATCTCGCTGAGCTTTCCGCCCGGCGCATTGATCGAAAACCAATGCAGAAAGCGGACCATCGCGGCGCCGTCCCGCAAATGCGCATTCCGCGCGCCTTCGAGTTCGGCCGCGTTCTTGCGCGCCTTCATCGAGACAACCGGATCTTGGCCCAACTCGCAGGCGCCGCCGGCCTTTTTCAGGATCGCGGCGAGCTTGGCAGGCGCCGTGGCGGCATCGAACAAGACTTTCTTGCCTTGTTCGCCAAGAACCTGGAGATCGCGGGCGAGACGTTCCGGCTCTTCGATACCGGCGAGGCCGGAAAGCTTGTCGCGGGTATGATTGTCAATCTTGCGCGCATCGACGTAAAGGCGCGGCTTGGCTTCCTTCAAGATCAACGCATAGCTAAGCGGCAGCGGGGTATGCGCGACGTCATGGCCGCGTATGTTAAAGAGCCAGGCAACCGCGTGCGGATCGCTGACCAGCAACGCATCCTTGGCCCCGAGCGCGGTGGCGGCGCGGGCGAGTTTCCGTTTCGCGTTCTCGCCGGCAAATCTAATCCCATGCAAGGTGATTTTGCCAAGCGGCGGCGCCGGGTGGTCCGTCCAGATCGCGTCGATCGGGTTTGGTTCCACGGCAACGAGTTCGCCGCCAGCGGCTTGCGTTGCTTTACCGAGGCGTTTCGCCTGGGAAGGCGTGTGCAGCCAGGGATCGTAGCCGAGCCGAGTCCCCGGGCGTAGATTGGTTTCGAGCCAATCCGAAGGACTCGTCTCGCTCCATGCCACCGGTTTGAAGATCGAAAGATCGACTTGATCCTTGACCGCCAGGCTATAGCGGCCATCGACAAAGATCGCGGCGCTTCCTTTGAGCACAATGGCAAGCCCCGCCGAACCGGTGAAACCGGAAAGCCAGGCAAGGCGCTCTTCGCACGGGGCAACGTATTCATTTTGGTGTTGATCCGCGCGAGGAACGAGGAAGCCATCGAGTCCGAGGCGGGCGAACTCTGCCCGCAAAGCCGCGATCCTGATTGCGCGTTGCGAGGGATCCGCCCGATCCTCGAAGGATTGATAGAGACATTCGAACATCCTGTCAGAGTAGAACCAGTCCGCCTCCGCCGCAACAGGGGCGCCGTTTTGGCGCAGGGGAATCGGATGTCGAATTTGCTTGCATGTGTCTTTTCCATCAAACCCGCGCCGTTCCGGACGGATGGCTCGATGAGGGCGGCCGAACGGATGAGGCCGCGGCAACGGCGGCTGCCGGTTTTATGTTGCGCCGCGAGCTTGCTACACCGGCCAACCCCAACGCGATCACGTTCAGCGGCGCCGGGATGGCCACCCTCAATATCAGCGGTAAACTATTCCCCCAGGAGTGTGATTATCCTATCTCGCCAATGCCGCCGCATTGGTGCAGTAATTGTTGGGTACCGCCTTACAAACGCGGTGCCGGTGCTGAACGTTTTGAGCCGCGTCCGCCAACGGCAAGCGCGGAACCCCGCGGAAGCCGGCCGAGGATGGCGTTGACATACGGCGTTGACATATTGTCTGAAATAACCAAGCTTCTCCCACGTCCGTTCACGAATGAATCGACCGTTTCGCCCGGGCTGCCGCCCAACCCCGAGGAAATTTGCATGACGCCGCAAAATCGAGCTGGGTTGGATGAAGAGGACCGGCGGCTCCTCGAAGAAATGGTTCAAAACCGCCTTGACGCCCAAACAGCCGGTGCCGTGAGGCAAATTGCGCCGGCGCCGGTCCCGCCATCTCCGGACGGCATGTTGGACTTTCAAAATCTGCCAGGGTATCGCAAACTTAAACTGCAACGATCGATGGCGGCCGTGGCCGGCCTCGACAATCCCTATTTTCGCCTCCATGAAACCGCCGCCGGCGCGACGACCCTCATAGGCGGGCGCCGATTCATCAATTATTCGTCATATGATTATCTCGGCCTCAACCATCATCCGGAGGTCCGCGAAGCCGCGCATGCCGCCGTCGACGCATTCGGCACATCGGCGTCCGCAAGCCCGCTGGTTGCTGGCGAACGGCCGGGACACCGGATACTCGAGGGGGCCTTGGCGCAACATTATGGGCAGCAAGATTGCGTCGTTTTCGTCAGCGGCCACGCGACCAATGTTTCGACCATCGGCGCCATTCTCGGGCCGAGGGATTTGATCGTCCACGAAAGCCTTGCCCACAACAGCATCCTTGCCGGCGCGATCCTGTCCCGCGCTGGACGGCGTTCGTTTCCGCACCGTGATTTCATGGCGCTAGATTCGCTGCTGACGTCGATCCGGCGGCGGTTCGAGCGCGTGTTGATTGCCGTTGAAGGCCTGTACAGCATGGACGGCGATGTTCCCGACTTGCCGGTGCTCGTTGAGATAAAGCGGCGGCATAACGCCTGGCTGATGGTTGACGACGCGCATGGTCTCGGTGTGCTTGGCCCAAAGGGGTACGGATTGTTCGAGCATTCCGGCACGGACCCGCGCGATGTGGACATCTGGATGGGGACGCTTTCGAAGACGCTTGCCGGATGTGGCGGTTTCATTGCCGGTCCCACCGCGCTCGTGGAATATCTGAAATGCATGTCGGGCGGGTTCGTCTACTCGGTCGGCCTTTCACCGCCGCTGGCGGCCGCCGCCTCGGCGGCCCTCGCCATCCTGCATCGCGAACCCGGCCGGGTCGAAAGATTGCGCCGTGTCAGCCGGTTGTTTTTCGATGCCGCCAGGGCGCGCGGATGGAATACGGGAACGAGCGCCGGTTTCGCGATTATCCCAATTATGGCTGGCAACTCGGTTTTTGCCGTAGCCGTAAGCCAAGGACTTTTTGAGCGCGGCATTAATGTGCAGCCCATCATTCATCCCGCGGTTCCCGAGCGTGCCGCGCGGCTGCGTTTCTTCCTTACCTCCGAGCATCGCGCCGAACAGATAGATGAAACAATTCAAGCGATCGAGGAGACAATGAAGGAAGTCAACGCGAACCCCTCCCTGCGCAGCATACCGGGATTTGCGCAAGGCGGTCCGGCATGACTGCACTGCTGGTGCGGGAGGTTCAAAGCCAAGCCGACGTCGAAGCTTTCATCGCGGCTGGGAAATGCGCTCAGAGCAGCAATTCGCGCTGGATCGAACCGCTTCGCGACGAGACGCTCAAGGTGTTCGACAAGAGGCGGTCGCCCTTGATGCGTGAAAATGAAATTCAGCCTTTTGTCGCTTTCCGCGATGGCCAGCCGGCCGGGCGGATCGTGGCGGTTGTTAACCAGGCGCATCTCGAAAAATACCGCGATTCCTGCGGACATTTTGGCGCGATCGACGCGATCGATGATCGCGACGTGTTCGCCGCCCTGCTTCAACATGCCGCCGGTTTTTTACGCGCGCGCGGGCTGCGCCACATGCGCGGTCCTTTCAGTCTGTCGATCAATCACGAAGCCGGACTTCTCGTCAAAGGGTTTGACCAGCCGCATGTCGTGCGCACCAACCATGCTCCGCCTTATTACGGGCGCCACATCGAGGCGCTCGGTTTTCGCAAAGCCATGGATTTATTCGCTTATGTCTGCCGAATAGCGGAGTCGGATTTTCCCGGGCGCGTAGCCAAAGCCGCAAATCGGTTCGATGCCGCCAAGGAGATCCGAACCTATGGTTTGTCCCTGACGCGCTGGCCAGCGGAATTTTCCCGGGTGTTGCGGCTCTACAACGACGCCTGGAAGAACAATTGGAGTTCGATTCCAGTCAGCAACGCGGAGGCCAGACTGATCGCGGATCTTACCCTGCCCGTCGCCAAGCCATCCTGGATCAGAATTGCCCAATGGCGGGGCGAGGACATCGCGGTTGTCGCGCAAATACCAGACGTCAATGAAGCGCTCGTTGGGCTCGGCGGGAAGCTGTGGCCGTCCGGCTGGGCGCGCTTGCTGTGGCGCATCCATGGCCAAGGCACGCGGATGACGCGGATTCCGATGATCGGCATCGCCAGCCGCTGGCAGGGAACCCGGATCGGTTCGATGGCTGTTTCGCTGCTTCTCGCCGAAGCGATCACCAAGGCGCGCAGGGCCGGGATCGAGGAAACCGAGATCAGCTGGATCCTCGAAACCAATCGCGCAATGCTCAATCTCGCGCGAAGCCTGCCCGCTCATCATACTCGTACATTCCGCGTTTACGAACGCGAACTCTAATCCTGGCTATTAGAGCATGTCCCGAAAAAGTTGCTCGACTTTTTCGATCGGGACATGCTCCAACTCTTTGATTTTGAGTGAGTCCTTATCGATCAAATGATTCAATTTGATCGGAACTCGCTCTAGGGGTTTCTATTGGAACAAACGCGTCCCAACTTACCGCCGCGCCCGTTCCGCCGCGCGCCGCATGAGCGGGAAAAAAAGCGCATAGGGCAATAGACACATCGCCTTGAAAGTGTAGGCAAGCCGCCGCGGAAACATGATCTCAAAGCCGCTTTTTTCGAAACCGTCACAAATAATCTTGGCCGCACGATCCGCGCCCATGATGAAAGGCATTTCAAAATCATTTTGCGCCGTCATCGCGGTGTGGACAAAACCCGGATTGACGACCTGGATGGTAAGACCCTCCTGTTCATAGGAGAGTTCTTAATGCTTCCGCCATGTAAATCAGGGCCGCTTTGGCCGAACCATAGCCGGAAGACCCTGCGATTCCACCGTAACCCGCCAGGGACGAGGTGAGAGCGATCTGACCTTTTCCGCGTCGCTTCATCGCGGCGAGTACGGGATCGAGACAATTGACCGTCCCGCCGACATTGATCTCGAAAGTGCGCCAGACAAGGCCGGCCGAAAATCCGTCGCGTTCGGCGATGAAAAAGACGCCCGCGTTAAGGAAGGCCAGCGCGATTGGTCCATGCGCGGCCTCGATACCGGAGACCATGGCGGCCATCGCCGCGCGGTCCGTCGTATCGCCGGGAAAGCTGAAAATGTTGTGGGATTCCGCAGCCACGGCTTCAAGTTCGGCAGCCCGGCGCGCCGTCGCCGCGACCGCAAAGCCGCGTTGGGCAAGTTCGAGCGCCACCGCGCGGCCAATCCCGGAACTTGCTCCAGTGACCCACGCAATGCCGTCATTTGGATGGGCGCGATACATCGGTTTACCTCACCTTAGGCAACGCCCAACAATATCTCTTCAAGCCGGCTGTTTGGGCGCGATTATACCCCCAGTCAGTAAAGAGGCGGGAGAAATTTCTAGCGTTTTCCGGTTGCGCGGATTCAGTTGCACGCATGATTCAAGGCGGCTTTCCGGGCAAGAAAGATCGCGGGCCAAGCTGGTCGTGTTGGCGCGGCGGCGCGGCGGCGCCGCGAGCTGGAACCGCTGCCGCGCTCCCTCGCTGGTGATTGCCGGATCATCGGCGCGAGGGATTTTGGGGTTCCGGCATCGGCGGAGGTTCCCGAAAGATCGATTTGCTATGTGACTTAAAATGATAAATAACTTTTGTTGTCAGCTGCGCAAATCCGGTTAATCGTGGCGAAATTGAGTGCCGGGTATTTATACCTATTTACATTGCAAACGCGGCGGGTTAAATCGCCATCGCGTTCGCATCGCCGTCACGACGAAATATCGGGAAAATCGAGAACTTCTTGGGGCGGGTTTGGTGCCGGCGCCTCGCCGTGACGCCAGAGCCGCCAATCAAGGGTCCGCGATCAGGCGTTCAACGGCGGTGGCATCAAGCAGCGTTCAACAGCAGTCAAGCAGCATTCAACAGCAGCATTAAGCAACTTTAGACAGTAAGGAGCATTTACATGACGGTTCAAGCCTTGGCCACGGCGAAGATGGAATTTAATCCCATTCAAGCCAACGACATCGACGCGGAGCTGGAGCGCAGCCTGACGACGGAGTGGGATGCGCAAATCATGACCTACCCGAACGAGCGGTTTCCCTTCAACGAATGGATCTTGAACCGGGTTCGCGGGATGGGATATGCGCTGGACAAACTGGACAATTTGCACGCGGTGGTCCCCCAGCCGGAAGTCTTCAAGGTCACCAAGCAGCTCTGCGCCGATACCAATTTGCCGGAGTTCCAGCGGATGGTTAACCGCTTCGTCCGCGAGATCGTGATCCCGAAGGGCAAATTGCGGACGCCGGTCGCGGTACAGCGCTATATGAACGTGCGCATCATGCTGCCGACCACGCCGGATTTGTTCTTCCCGTTCCACACCGGCTTGCTCTACGGCCACGGCATCGCCTCGCGCAGCCTGTGGCTTCCGTTCGTCGACGTGACGGCGGACGAGGACCGCAGCCGGTCGATGCAGATCATCGGCATTAAACGGTCGCGCGAGCTGATCAAATACGCGATCGACAAGCGGCTCAGCATGGAGGAGATGACGGACCTCTTCGGCAAGGAGAGCCATCAGATCAAGGCGAAGCCCGGCAGCTTCTGCGCCTTCACGCAGGAAAACATCCACGGCTCCGGAAGGCCCAACACCACCGGCAAGACGCGGGTCAGCATGGATTTCCGGCTCGCCGAGGGCATGTATGGCGATCTGCTCGGGCGGAAGATCCCGGCCGGCTATTCCCACCTCATCCCCGCAACGGAAGAGGAAGAAGACGAGCTGGCGCAAAAGCCGGCCAAGGAGGTGTCGTTCAACAACGGCAAAAACAACATCTTCTACGTCGCCAACAACACCTCGGCGACCTATCCGATCCCGGTGCACCTGCAGCGCTACATGCTGTTGGATTACAGCCAGAAGCATGGTCTCACCGCCGATCTGGAGCTGTTCGATCTCGAGGACATGCTGCATCTGCCGACGTTGTGGCATATCGTCGAGCACCGCAACGTCAACGTCGTCATGTACAGCATCTTTGCCTTGCCGGAAGAGGAGCCGGAGCGCAATCGCATGCTCGAGACGGCGCTCAAGAAGGGGATGATCTTCCACTTCGTCAACGAGGGCCTCGCGCTGACCTCGGACGAGGATCTCAAGACGATCAAGCACTATCTGGAGTTCTCCAAATACGGCAAATCGCGGCTGCCGATTGGGCTGCCGCTGTCCGACCTCAGCCGGGCGTATTTCAACAAATGGTCGGCCTCGCTGGCGGAATGGCGGCAATAACGAAAGCAGTGTCTCACGCAAATATTTGTAATTTGCTTACTCCATTGATCTGCGAATCTTTATTATCGCTGCGTTTTGTGCGTGGCTTTGCCGGAGACACTGCGCTAGATTAAGGGAGTGGCTTGCCATCCTAATCCTTGGAGGAAAGCCGCCCATGAACCCTCCGCCGGATGCCCTCGCGAGCGCCGGCCTCGCGGTTGACCAGAGGCTTTCGCCGGTTGCCGGGGCCGCGCGCAGCTTTGGCCGGCTGCACGCCGTGCCGGTGCGCGACGTGGCCGCGTCGTCCCACTGGCTGGCGGAGGCGGCCTATCGCGGCTTCGAGATCCTGGCCGCCTTGACCGGCCTTTTGGCCGGGCTGCCGCTGATGCTGCTCGCGGCGGCCGCAATCCGTTGCGACTCGCCCGGGCCGGTGCTGTTTTTTCACCAGCGCCCGGGGCGCTCGATCGCCGTGCGCGGACGCGATCTCAAGGGCCGGACGGATTTGCACCCGCCGCTGGGCGGCTTCGAGGCGGACCGCTGGTATTACGTGCCGAGTTATTTCACGCTGGTGAAGTTCCGCACGATGCACGTCGATGCAAGGACAAGGTTTCCCCAGTTCTACGCTTACAAATTTACGCCCGGCGAGTTCCGCCTTCAGTATCCGACGATCCGGCACGATCCCCGCGTCACAAGGGCCGGACGGATTTTGCGGATGACCTCGGTCGACGAGCTGCCGAACCTGTGGTCGGTGCTGGTGGGCGATTTGCGGCTGGCCGGGCCGCGGCCGGAGGCGCCCGAGGTGTTGCAATATTATACCCCGGAAGAGATGTACAAGTTCACCTGCAAGCCGGGGATCACCGGCCTGGCGCAGATCAACGGCCGCGGGCTTTTGAATTGGGGCGAGACGCTCGCCTTTGACATGCTCTACGTCCGCACAAGGAGCGTCGGGCTGGACCTGAAAATTATCCTGTTGACCTTGAAGCGCGTCCTGATGCGCCACGGCGCGTTCTGAGAGCACCTTGAGCATCAAAGCACTTGAGCATCAAAGCATGACCCCCAGCTTGATCTTCCTCGTGCTGGCGCTTGCCGTCGTTGTGCTGCCGGTGGTGGTGTTGCGCTTTTCGGGGTTGCGGGGGCTGGTGCCGCTGGTCGTCGTTCAGATCATGGTGGGCATCGCCCTGGGGCCATCGGTGTTCGGCCGCCTGGCCCCCGGCTTGTTTCAGACGTTCATCAATCCGGCATCGCTGGCGTCGCTTTCCGGCATCGGCGCGATCGCGGTTCTGATTTTCGGTCTGATTACCGGCCTGCATCTGGAACCCGGCATCTTGCGCGGCAACGGGCGGATGTTCGCCGCCGTGGCCGCCGCGAATGTGATGGTTCCGGCTGCGATGGGCTGTCTCGCCGGGTTTTGGATCCTCGCCCGCCATCCAGGCGAGCTCCCGCCGGGGATCAGTTCCGTTGAGTTCGCGGTGGCGGTTGGGATCTGCACTGGCATGACGGCGCTTCCGGTCCTCGGGGCGGTCCTGCGCGAAATGGATTTGCTGGGCAGCCGGATCGGCCATCTCGCGCTTGGGATCGCCGGGATCAACGATGCGGCGCTTTGGACACTTCTGAGCGTGCTCTTGACGGCGAGGGTGGGGCAGGCGGCCGGAGGACCAATGGGTCTCGCCACCCTCCTGCTGGTTCCGCCCTATTTGATCTTCATGGCGCGGGTCGCGCGGCCGCTGCTCGGCCGCATGGTGGGGGCAAGGATGCACAACGGAATGGCCGATGAGCGCGCCCTGGCGGTGGTGGGCGCCGTGACCATCGCCTCCGCCCTGGCCACCGAGATCATGGGATTGCATTACATCATCGGGGCCTTTGTCGCCGGTGCCGTGATGCCGGCGAATTTGCGCAAGCCGATCCTCGACCGGCTGCAGGTGCTGACGGTGACGCTGTTGATGCCGTTTTTCTTTGCCTTGACCGGCATGCGCACCCTGATCGACCTCGGCTCGCCGGCCTTCCTGGAAGTCTTTTTCATAGCCACGGCGGCCGCCGTGGTTGGCGTCGTTGGTGGAACCGCGGTGGCCGCCCGCCTCTTCGGCGCGTCGTGGCCCTTCGCCTTGGGGCTTGGCGCCCTGCTGCAGACCAAAGGCCTGATGGAAGTGATCGTGCTGACGATCCTATTGGATGCCGGGATTATTTCCGCCAACGTTTTTGCGGCGCTGATCCTGATGGCGGTGGTCAGCACGGCGCTTGCGATGCCGCTAGCAAGGCTCATGCTGGCCCGCGACGCTCCGCCGGTCAAGCAGATCTGAACTTCCCTATCCGGACGGCACTCCACGATGAAAATCGTCTATCCGGCATCGCCGCAAGTGAAAATCGCCGTGCCGCGCCAGTGGTGTGCGTCAAGTTCAGCAAAATCCATGGCATGAGGTGACGCAGGCGCGGCCGGCTTCATGCGAAGCCCAATTCCTGACCTTGAATTTGATCGTTCCGGAATGACGCCTGCGACCGGCGGTGTGCTCGTCTGGCACCGGAAGGAAACCCCGCAGAGCCGCTTCCCGAACCAGCCTTCTCCTGCGCGTCCACCCACCCAAACGCCAGACGCCGCCGCATCCGTGCAACAACGCCATTTCATTGGTCCCCCCGCGCGTGAGTCAAGGATGCTTCAAGCTCGCCAGCCAGGCGCAACGCCAGGGCCACAATTGTAATCGTTGGCATGTCGCTGCCCACCGTGGGAAAAACCGAACTCCCCGCAATGAAAAGATTGGAAATTCCGTGCACCCTGCAATTCGAATCGACCACACCTTTCGCCGGATTTGGGTCCATCCGCGTCGTGCCCATGTGATGCCAGCAGCCCACGATGTTTTTTGGCCAGATTTCCGCCAAATCCACTGGTTCTCCGGCGAACTGAAGCACACCTTGCCTTGTCAATTCCGCGGTAAGCAGTTTACGGAGCGAGCTGTAATGCAGCTTATCTGTCTCGGTTAAGCGCCAATCCACCTCAACTTTATTGAGTCCAAGCCGGTCGCGTGCGGGCGAGAGGGTGATGCGACTGTCGTAGTTTGGGATCGGCTCGATAACTGTTTCAAGTTCGAAATCCCGTTTCACGAAGCCTGGATTCAACCGCACATCGAGAACGCCGATAATCGCTTGGTGCGCATTTCCCGCGATGGCCGGCACCGCCCGGATAATCGCTCGCGCCATATCTCCAAATGGATATCCGAACCGCGCGCGGCCTTTCACCTGCTTCGAAATTGCTCTTAAGGCCAAATACGCCTTGGACATGCCACTCGTATAGCGCGCGGCGAGGTAGGTTCTGGAATTTGGTATTGATAACTTCTGTTGGCACTCGGATGTCGGCGCGACATGCGCCGAAATGCGAGCCGCCCCAGAAAAATACCCAGCGTGAGAGAGAACCATTGTGGCATCGTAGAGCCGCCGGTGACGCTGCTGGGCGTTGATGCGCACTACGCCTGAGCGGATGCGCGGATGGTCCATGAAATAGCGTCCAACGAGATCACGCCCATTTCCTAGTCCCATCTTTTGAATCCGGTTCGAAAGCAACAGCAGGCGCGCATTCTCGACGCCGCCGGCGGCCAACACAACAATTCTTGCGGATATTGTAAAACTCTTTCCGCTAAGCGTCTTCACCTGGACTCCGGTTACCGCCGTTGCCGTATCGTTGGTTTGGATTTCGGTCGCATTTGAGAACAGCATGACCTTTATGTTGCCTGCTTCGCTCAGCTGTGCCCGGTAAATATCTCCGAATCTGGCTGGCGGACTGAGTTGGCTGATGACATTGGTTAGGCTCCGCCGGTCGAGCGGGAAGAGGAATAAATCGTCCTTCGCCATTTGTTGCGACCATTTGCCCGCATCATATTCAAATGGCCCGAGCTTCAACAACGGATGACTGCGTTCGTAGTAGCGATGCAATTCTTCCTTGCCGAACGGCCATCCGCTGTTAGGAACGCCCTCGCGTATTTTGAAATCTAGCGAATCGAGCGGCCGGCAATGGCCGCCCCAGCAATTGGTGCTGCCCCCGAAATACCGGCTCCGGGCTTCGTCTAGTCTGTCGTAGGATAGACCCACATTCTTGCCGTCATACAGGGACTGCGTCATGGGATCCGAACGGATGCCCCCGCTTTCTAAAAGAATGACATTGTACGGCTTTGATAAAAATTCGAGAGCTATGGAGATTCCTGCCGCTCCGGCACCGATAATGCAGAGATCAGTTTGGAATGAAGTTAAATTATCAATTGATCGCGAATCAATTATCATCTTATTGGAAACGTCCGGTCAGGAACTGCAGTGCGGATTCTCGGATTCAACGCAACGAAGCGAACGATGGTGCAAAGCGAAGCGGACCGGCGTCACGAGACCGCTTGAACCGGTTTTTGAGCGCATACCCGGCCGCTCCGAATCCTTTTCATATCATGCCGCCAAGGGTTTTGTCTTGCGCTGCCGCGTGCGGGGGGCTGGCGAAGGGTTCCGTCAAGCGACGCTTGCTAAAATGGCCGGCGGAAAGATGGAGTCAACCCCGCGGCGTTGGCCATCACAGCGACGGCCTTCGCTGGCGCCGTTTCGCCAACCAAGCGGCCATTTTCCATTTCCCCGCTAGTCCCAAAAACCGAGTCCATTTCTGTTTACGCAAGATTCGTGCGGCGCCGCAACGATCGCAGGAAGTGGCGGCGTTTTTTTTTGCTAATTTTCATTACCCAATTATGCTAGGACGAAAGCGCGGAATGCAAAGGAGCGATGAAGGTGAACAAACTCGACCGGCCCCGCGAAATTATAGAATATTGCCTGAAACCCCTCGCTTTATCCACCACGACGGAGGAGTACAAGGAAGTCTACCGCAGGCTTGAGCATGTGATAAAAACGTTGCAGATTATGGCCGCGAGAGACAAACGACCCATCGCGATCGACTTTTCCAACATGAAAACCATCAATATCAACGAGGCCGCGCATGGCGACGACGCTTAACCCCGGTCTCCAGTCAGCCCGGTTCGATCACGCGTACAAATCCAACAGTACCGCAAACCTCATATGACATTCGCGCGGCTCGAAGCCTGGCGGCATGCCAAGGTCACGGATCGCCACGCAGGGTTGCCGGTTTGGCCGAGTCCGGACGCGGCGCCGATTCGTCCCGCTACCGCAATCGCCGGAAAGACAAGAAGACCCCATCGGCGAAATCGCGACCCTAGCTGAGCCGCGTGGGAGCCGACGCGACGCTGAACGCAATGGCTGCGGTCTTGCCATGCCGGTACGCCGCAGCTCCGTGCCAATGGCCATGTCTCGCCCAGCTGTGTCGCGTCCAGCTGTGTCGCGTCCAACCATGCTTGCTTGCGTAGTGGCGGCCGTGATGCGAATCCCTCACCGAGACCACATCGGAATGGGCGTTTCCGGTCGCGGCCTCGGCGTCCTGCCTATCCGCGGCCATGCCGTCTCCAGCGGCGCCGTGGCCGCGGGGAACCGGGCCGAACAACGCCAGGCACTGATTGTAGGCGTCCGCAGCCTGAATTTTTTCACAGTCGTCGATGGTGCGCGGAGCGGCTCTTAAATGAGCGGGGAGCGCGGCCAGCGCGGCGGCTACGAAAACAGCGGTCACAATAATGGTTCGCAAGGCTTTATCCTCTCAGGCTCGCGCCGGTTTTCTTCGCGACCTCGGCGACGATCTTGCCAGCGGCAGCGTCGATCTCAGCGTCGGTCAGGGTTTTATCGCGCGGTTGCAAAGTGACGGATATGGCGACAGATTTCTTTCCTTCAGGTATGCCCTTGCCTTCATAGACATCGAAAACGCCGGCGTCCGCGACGAGCGCGCGTTCAGCCGCCGCGGCCGCCTTCACGATGTCGGCCGCCTTCACGGTTCGATCGGCTAAGAAGGCAAAGTCGCGTTGCACGGGCATGAACTCTGGAAGTTCGAGCTTCGGTTTAGTCTTTGTGGACCGCGATTTCGGCGCCGGTATGTCATTGAGGAGCAACTCGAAACCGGCGACCGGCCCCTCTGCGCCAAGGGCTTCGAGGTGGCGCGGATGGATCTCGCCAAACGCGCCAATGACATTTTTTGGCCCCAATTGGAGGGTGGCCGAGCGGCCAGGGTGAAACCATGCCGGTCCGCCGGAGATGAGCTGCAATCCGCGGGGCGGCACGCCGAGCGCCGAAAGAAGAGCGAAAGCGTCGGCCTTGGCATCAAAGAGATCGGCGCCGGCGGACGGCATCGACCAATGTCTCCCAGTTCCTCTTTCTTTCGCCATGCCGCGCCGGATCGCGCTGGCCGCGATCTTTTGACCCGCTTCGCCGTCGCTTAAGAAAATTTGCCCGACCTCGAAAAGCGCGACATCGCCGTGGCCCCGGTCGGCGTTGCGTTGCGCCGCCGCAATCAGACCCGGCAGCAGACTCGGCCGCATGTCCGAAAGCTCCGGGGCAATCGGATTGGCGAGCGAAAGAGAAGAAGCGCCGCCGCCAAACATTTGCGCGCGCTGGTGCGAGACAAAAGACCAAGTCACCGCTTCGACAAGGCCGTTGGCGGCAAGCGCCCGTTTGGCGCTCCTCACCCTTTTTTGCAGCGGCGTCAGCACTGGTGCGCCGGCATGTGGCGCGGACGCGCGCGGCAGTGGCGTGGACACAACGCGGTCGAGCCCCGCGATCCGGACAATTTCCTCGACGAGATCGGCCGTGCCTTCAACGTCGGGCCGGAACGAGGGCACTTTCACGGCCACCTCGCCGGCGTTGCCGGCAAAATTGGCGAGCTCGAACCCGAGGCTTTCGAGAATGCCGGCCATTTCCGGACTGTCGAGTTCGAGCCCAGTCAGCCGCTTCACCTCGCTCCAGGGAAATACGATGCGCTTGGCGGGTTGCGGAATCCGCCCGGCTAGGGTGATTTGCGAGACAGCCCCGCCGCACTGTTCAACCACCATCCGCGTCGCAAGTTCGAGCCCGGGAAGGCAAAATGCCGGATCGACGCCGCGTTCGAACCGGTAGCGCGCGTCGGAATGGATGCCGAGCCTGCGTCCGCTGCGCGCGATATTCGCGGGATCCCAAAGGGCCGATTCGATCAACACGTCCGTCGTCGCCGCGTCGCAGCCGGAGGCTTGGCCGCCCATGATTCCGGCCAGGGATTCGACGCCCGCGTCATCGGCGATGACCACATTGTCCGCGTCGAGCCTGTAGGTCCGCCCGTCAAGCGCGATCAGTTCCTCGCCCTGCGTCGCGCGGCGGACAGTAATGTTTCCCTTGACTTTTTGCGCATCGAAGACGTGCAACGGCCGGGCCCGGTCGAAGGTGAGATAATTGGTGATATCGACGAGCGCATTGATCGGCCGCAGCCCGATTGCCTTGAGCCGTCTTTGCATCCAATCGGGACTTTGCCCATTGCGGACGCCTTGCACGAGGCGCAGTGCGAAGGCGGGCGCGAGATGCGTGTCCTGGGCCACGAAATCGAGCCGGACCGCGACCGGACAAGCAAACCCGCCCTCGACCGGCGCCACCGCCGCGGTCTTCAGCCTGCCGAGCCCTGCCGCCGCGAGGTCGCGGGCAATTCCGTTAATACCCGCGGCATCGGGGCGGTTGGGCAAGAGATCGATTTCGATGAGCGGGTCATCGAGCGATGCCCATCGCGCATAAGCCGCGCCGACGGGGGCCGCGTCCGGCAGATCGAGAATGCCGTCATGGTCATCGGACACTTCGAGCTCGGCGCCCGAACAAAGCATGCCGTTCGAAGTCGACGCCTCGGATAACACCCTTACTCAGCGTAATCTTCTTGCCCGGAATATGAGCACCTGGCGCGGCGAAAACCGCCTTCATGCCGGCCCTCGCGTTGGGCGCGCCGCAGACGACCTGCACCAGGGCGGCGCCCCCGGCATCGACGAGACAAACCCGCAGACGGCCGGCATTGGGGTGCGGCTTCGCCTCGACAACTCGGGCGATGACGAAATCTTTTAGCGCAAAAGCCCTGTCATCGGCGTGCTCGACCTCGAGGCCGATTTTGGTCAACGCCGCCACGATCTGGTCGAGAGGAGCATCGGTCTCGATATGATCCTTGAGCCAGGAGAGGGTGAATTTCATCGCGGTCCCAAAAATGCGCCTGGCTTGAGCGGAACGAAACGCGTTTTGCGCGCCCCTGGTGATTCTCGCTTCCCGCTTCTAAAGCTTTTCCCGGCCAAGAGGAATTCCTGATCAATTCGAAATTGACAGAAGGTTTCAGCCGCTCGCCAAGTCAAGCCGCGCCATTGCCACTGGGCATTCCGGACGGCGGCCCCGCCGCCGCCGCTTCATCCTGGCGCTTGGTGGCGATGGCATTAAGAGCGATAGGGCGGCTCGTCTCGAACAAATTCCGGTGTTGGGGACGGCGCCGGAAAAACTCAATTCGCCCGCCGCAAACCTTGGCGCGCCTCGTGTTGTTTTTGGTTCAGCCAAATTTTCGTGCCGAGCTCGGTGGAATTGTGAACATCGAGCGTCTGATAGAGCTTCTTGGAATGATCCGCGACCGAGGAGCGTTGGATGCCGAGTTCGTCCGCGATCACCGGCCTCGGCTTGCCAAGGGCAAGGTGAATTCCGACTTTCGTCTGCGCCGGCGTCGCGCCGCTGCAGCGCAGCACGCGAGCGGCATGGGCAACGGCATGTTCGTGGAGTTCGATTGTCACCGCGATGAGACAGGATTTTGGATCCCTGGCGGCATCCGCCGGAAGCGTGTCCACCGGCACGAGCCATTTCGCTTCGAGCGTGAGAACACCATAGGCGGTCGAAATCTGCCTGCGCGGCGGTGTGTTGGAAATGCCGTTCGCGGCGCCGGCGATCTGCCTGAGAAGGTTTAGAACAGGCACGGGCAGCCTGTCGCGCTCGGGCATGGGCTTCAGGTAATTGGCAGGTTCGCCCGCGAGAATTCGAAGCAGGAATTGGAGACCGGCGGTCTGGTGGACAAGCCTCGCGTCGAAAGTCGCGATCAACTGACCGCTCAGCAACGTTGCTCCCGATGCGCTTGCCGGAGCCTCGTCCGCCTCGCGCACATCAACGGGCGGAGGCCGCCGGAACGCATGCGCGAGCCAGGGCCGGAGCTGGTCAAGACGCTGCACGTCGTCCACCGTGAAGGGGCGGGCACTGCGTGGCCGCGTCAGCATCAGGTGCGCGAAAGCAAGAGTCCGGCCGCCATCGCCGATCATTGCGTCCAAAATCCAGCAGGAATCGAGTGGGGCCTCGATTTCCCGGTACCATCCGCTCTCCAGCCAGCCCCTCCCCTGGAAATGCAAAGTCCAGCCGATCCCATTCGCGCGGAAGCAAGGGAACCACAGAGAAGCAGGAGCCGTGGGATCATCCACGAACCGCCACATACGTTCGCGGAACAACGCTCCCGTTCCTGGGTGTTCGGCGTAGGCCTCGGTGATCGTGGAATCGGGCGCGACAAGCGCAAGGCGCGCCCAGCCGTGCGGAATGATCTCGTGCAACACCGGCACGACGGCAACCATCGCGCTCTCGGGTGGCAGCCCAAGGCAGCACAGGGTTTTGAGATGCTCGACCGCCCTCATCGGATTCCCCCTCCGAAGCCGCCGCGGTGCCGCGAGGATACCAACAAACTCATCCCTGATCAGGGGGCGCGGGGTAGCGGCATGTGTGATCGAATTCCTGATTATCGCAGCACTGTTGCCGCGCCGCATCGGACGTTTGTTCTAAATCGGACTAGCGGCAATAGCGGTTCACCTCATCAAAAAAAGAAGTGACAAATCATGCTTCACGACAGGCGTCATCTATCGCTATCTACTGCCCGGGTGACAGCCTGGAACACGGAGCCACCAAGCAGATTTCAGGAGCTCAACACCCCCTGATCAGGGGATGCGGGAGCCAAATGAACGACGTAAAATCGCTGCATTTGGAGCAGCAAACAATTTTTCCCCGTTGCCAGCCGGTCTCCAGGGCTGGCAACGGGGGCGTGTTTCCAGTTCCGCGCGAGTGACGGAGGTAGCGGCGCCCGGAACGGCCAGATGCGAGGTTGCAAGAGAAGATCATGATTACAATGTTTAAACCCCGGGTCAGATCCCGGTTTAGATCCCGCGACGCGGCCTGCGCGGCGGCATGGAAATTATCCGTTCTGCTTCCCGGCTATGATTACGAACCGTGGCCAGACCGGGGCTACTGGGTACTCGTTATGCGGTATCGTGACGACGATGGCCATATCCGTTTCAAATTTGCGGGGCCTGGGGACCACTTAAGCAAAAAGCATCAGATTCAAGAGAAAATCCGGGCCCCAGCAAAAAACTCAAGCGTTTCCCGGCCAGCGCAGCCGCCATGTTTTTAAACCGGAGCGTGGGTTCACGCCTTCCGCGGTCTTGGCAAATCCTTCGCGCTCGTAAAACGCTAACGCGCGCGCATTGGCCTGGTTGACATCGAGAACGAGACCGTTCGGCGAAAGCCGGCGTGCCTCGGCAACGAGGAGCTTTGCCGCGCCGGTTCCTTTCGCCTCGGGCGCGACGGCGAGCTGATCGAGATAGGCCGTTGCCGGATCGAAGGTCACGAAGCCGAGGAGCCGGTTTGACCCGTCGAAAGCACAGATTGTGATCGCACCGTCGGCTTCGAGCGCCCGCAGGTGATCGAGAAACCACGGCCGCCGCGCCGCAAAATCGATGTCCGGCATGGCCTCCCGCCAGCTCGCCATCCAAACATCGGCAAGGCTCAAGCAATCGGCATCGGTTCGAACCCGCAGGCGCAATTCCGCAGTTTGTGAAGAATGCCGCGCCAAGTTAGCAAGACCCCGACGTTTGACAAGCGATTAACGGGTATCATGAAGAAGTATGGACCGGAGCGATTTTCGCGGCATTGGCCGGGAGGGGCAAGCGCGCGGCTTACCCGGCGCGCCGCAAAATTTGGCGCGCCTCGATTTGCCTTTGGCCCAGCCAAATTTTTGTGGCTAGCTCGGCGGAATTGTGAACATCGAGAGTTTGATAGAGCTTTCTGGTCAGATCCGCGACCGAGGTGAGTTGGATTCCAAGTTCGTCCGCGATCACAGGTTTCAGTTTGCCAAGGGCAAGTTGAATGCCGATTTTCGGTCTGGGCAGGCGTGACCCCGCTTTCCCGCAAGATCCGGGCGGCATGGGCAATGGGGTGCTCGCGCAGTTCGATCGTCACCGCTATGAGGCAGGATTTCGGATCCTTGGCGGCGTCTTCCGGAAGGGTGCCCGCCGGCACGAGCCATTTGGCTTCGAGCGTGAAAACGCCATAGGCGGTTGAAACCTGCATGCGAGGCGGCGTGCCGGAAGTTCCGTTCGCGGCGACGGTAATCCACTGGAGAAGCTTCAGAACCGGCGCGGGCAGCCTGTCGCGGACCGGCACATAGTGTGTGTAATTGCCCGGCTCTCCCGCGAGAATTCTGAGAAGGGATTCGACGCCCGGCTGTCTGAAAGACAACGTTTGCGTCAGACGTCAAGATCATCTGACCGCTGCGCACCGGCGCTCCTGCCACGCCTGCTAGCTCCTCATCCTCCGAGGTCGCGTCACCGGACGCTTGCGGACGAAACGCATGCGCGAGCCAGGGACGTAGCCGGTCGAGACGCTGCATATCGTCCACGGTGAAGCGGCGGCCGCCGCGCGGACGCGTCAGAATCAGGTGCGCGAACGAAAAATTCCGGCCGGCATCTCCGATCATCGCGTCCAGAAGCCAGCAGGAATCGAGTGGAGCCTCTATTTCCCGATACCAGCCGCTTTCCAACCAGCCCCGGCCTTGCATATGCAACATCCAGCCGATCGAAACCGCATGGAAGCCAGGCGTCCAAAGGGACATGGGGCTCGATGGGTCATCAATGAACCACCGCCACAAACGCTCACGGAAAATCGCCGCCGCTGCCGGGTTTTCGGAATAGGAGCTGCCGATGGTGGCATCGGGCTTCAAGAGAACCATGCGGGACCAGCCATGCGGCAGGATCTCGTGCAGCACGGGCGTCACAGCGATCATCGCGCTCTCGGGCTTGAGCCCAAGGCAGCACAGGGTTTTGAGATGCTCGACCGTCCCCATCGGAATCTCCCTCCGAAGCCGCCGTGCACATTATACCACCGCCCGCACCGTCTGAACAGACGGCGCGAGGGGCCGGATGTTGTGGTGAAGTCTCCTTCGGAACCTGACAGAGGGTTCCATGGCCGAAGTCGATCAAGACGGCGTCCATTTAGCTCTCAAAAAGGAGACGATGATGAAAAAGCTGTTGTTTGGCGCGGTGTTCGCGTCAATGGCGTTCGGCGCCCATGCCGCCATGGCGGACGGGTGGCAGGCGAGTGTTCTGGGAAACTGGTCCGTGTTGGCAAATCAGAGTCCCGGCACGCTCAGCATTACCACTCAAGGTACTACTGGCAACTGTCGAAATATCGCGGGGACTATTTTTGGTAATCCTATTGTGGGTTTCTACTGCCCACTCAGTGGCCGCATCCACTTCCTGCGCAATACCGGCGCAACTACAATCCAGGATTACACCGCAAATGTATCGCAATACGATGGAGCGCCATTTCACCTTCACATGGGGGGAGTATTCGCGTCCGATTTGGGTGGTTTTGGGGAATACAATTTCTCAGGTACACAATAACAACCAGTCCTCATACAAAAAGGAGATGATTATGAAAAAGCTGCTATTTAGCGTGTTATTCGCCTCGATGGCGTTTGGCGCCAATACCGCCAAGGCGGACGGGTGGCCGGTGAGTGTCGTGGGAAACTGGTCAATGTGGACAAATCAGTCTGGTACCACGCTCAGCATTACCGCTCAAAGTATTGGCGATTGTCAACAGCTCACGGGGAGTATTTATGGCTCTCCCATTGTGGGTTACTACTGCCCATACAGTGGCCGCATTCACTTCCTGAATATTGGCGCAACGTGGTCCCAGGATTACAACGGAAATGTGTCGCAGGTGGGATCGACTCTCCAAATGGGAGGGATATACTCGAATGATTTGGGTTCAAATTCGTTTCCAGTCGGGGAATACAGTTTCTAAGGTACAAAATAACACCCAGTCCTCGTTTATCTAAGCGAACCGCGCGATTGATCCAACAATAGGATCAATCGCGCCGACTCGCAGCCGTTTCAAGGGCGCTCTCAACTGGTGGTTGAGAAGTACAGAATTGAGTCTGTCCGGGCAGCGTCAGAGGGCGGTCATGACCGGCGCGGGGGAATGGGTGGACGGTCACAAGTTGGTTGCCCGTCATCGAAGGCACGAGCTAGCTTTTTTGTCGAAATGGCTGGAAAGGAGCCCGCCAATGTCGTATTCTCGGTCATGGCGAGGCAAGCTTGCGCGGATAAAGGGGGTGGACGGGCTGCGACCGAATCATTATCGGGTGTGCTGCCCATGCACGGGCTAAGCCTGGCGTGATTGTGAATAGTTTGAGACATGCAAATGAATCTAGTTGCAGTTGAAGACTTCGCAAAATATTTGGCGAACAAAAATTATCTGCTATCGGACCTTAAACTTGAGCCCGTGTCCTCTAGCGCGTCCAACGCGGAACGATCCCTTCGCAAACTTTGGGAGTCGACCGAGCTCACCGCAAATGGATTTGCCGACGAAGTCGCCCTATTTTATGGCTTGAAGCGGCTCACCTTGCCAGAGCTCGTTGCCGCGCCGGGTTTGACCGAACGCTTTTCGCCGCGCTTCTTGCGCGACACTGCGGTCTTCCCCTTTGAAATGCCGAAGGGTCAATACAAGCTTGCCGTCGCCGATCCGAGCGACGCCGCCGCAGTGCGTGCCGCCGAAATCGTCCTTGGCGGACCGGTTTTGGTCGAGATCGCCTCGTTCGAGGATATCGCGACTGTTCTCGGCGAGCAGCTTGGCGGCGAGGAAACATCGGCTGGGGATAGTGAGGCCCTGGGCGCCCGCGCCGAGGACGATATCGAGAGTCTGCGCGATCTCGCCAGCGGCGCGCCGGTCGTGCGCGCGGTCAACGATCTGCTCGAAAAAGCCATGGAGCTGCGCGCCAGCGACATTCACATCGAACCGTTCCGGAACGGCCTGGTGGTGCGCATGCGGGTCGATGGGTTGCTGCGCGCCGTTGCGGCGCCCGCCAATGCCTGCCGCAGGCGCTGATCTCGCGCATCAAGATTCTCGCCGGCCTCAACATCGCCGAACGGCGGCTGCCGCAGGACGGCGCGGCACGGCAGAGCGTCGCGCGCTCGGAAATCGACATTCGCGTCGCCACGATGCCGACCCAGCACGGCGAATCGGCCGTCATCCGCCTGCTGCCGCGCGATCGCGGCTTGCTTGAAGTCGCGAAGCTCGGCTTGTCGATCGCCGACGAGAAAATCATGCGCCGGCTGCTGGCGCTGCCCGCACGGCATGATCGTCATCACCGGGCCGACCGGCAGCGGCAAGACGACGACGCTTGCGACCATGCTTTCGATCCTCAACGATCCATCGCGCAAGATTCTCACGATCGAGGATCCGGTCGAATATGAGATTCAAGGCGTCAATCAGTCGCAGGTGAAACCGGCGATCGGGCTGACTTTCGCCACCGCGATGCGAGCTTTCGTCCGCCAGGATCCCGACGTCATCATGGTCGGCGAAGTGCGCGACGCCGAGACCGCGCATATCGCCATTCACGCGGCGCTGACCGGCCATCTCGTGCTGACCACGCTGCACACGGAAACTGCCGCGGCGGCGGTTCCGCGCCTGCTCGATCTTGGCGTCGAGGGCTTCTTGCTCAAATCGACGCTGCGGGCGGTGATCGCGCAACGGCTGGTTCGCATGCTTTGCGACCGCTGCAGGCGTAAACGCATTCTCACGGCCGAAGATATCGCCGCCGATCCCCGCTTGGACGCGCTTGGCTTGCGGACCGGCGATGCGTTCACGAACCGGCCGGCTGCGAGCGCTGCGGCGGCACCGGCTATCGCGGCCGCAACGGGGTATTCGAAGTGCTCGAATTGAAGGACGAGGTGTACGACCTGGTCGGGCCGCACGCCGATGCGCGCGCGATCGATCTCGCCGCAAGGCGTTCCGGCATGACGACCATGGTCGAGGACGCCGTCGCCAAATGCCGCGCCGGCGTCACCTCCGCCGCCGAAGTTCTTCGCGTCACGACCGTGCGGTGAGATATGCCGAGTTTCCGCTACCGGGCCCTGACCCAGAATGGCGAAATGGTGAGCGGCTCGATCGCGGCGCCCACCGCCGCGGAGGTCGCCGCAGCGCATCGAATATCTCGGCCTCATTCCGATCGAAACCGTTTACGACGATGGCGCGAGGCCCGGCCCGCACTTCGACTTCAATATCCTGTCGCGTCCGCGTCCCGAGGACGTGACGATTTTCACCGGCGATCTTGCGCTGCTGTTGCAAACTGGCGCCCGCATCAACGATGCCCTCGAATTCTTATCGGACGACTCGGACATCGGCCGGTTGCGGCCGGCGGTCGCCAAGATCACCGCGGCCATTCTCGCGCGGCGAAAGTTTCGCCGATGCGCTGGCCCACCACCCGGCTTTATTTCCACCGATGTATGTCGTGCTGGTGCGGGTTGGCGAGGCCTCCGGCACTCTGGTCACTATCCTCGAGGTGCTCGGTGCCGAGCGGGTCCGGGCCGAGGCGTTGCGCCGGCGCTTCGGCGACGCCTTGCGGTATCCCGCCTTCGTCTTGGTCGCGGCAAGCGCCGTGCTGGTCTTTTTCCTCACTTTCGTGCTGCCGCAATTTGGCGCGGTGCTGCGCGACTTCAATGCCAAACTCGATCCAATCGTGCTCGGCTTCCTTACGCTTTCGGATTTCCTGCGCGGCGCACACCGCGGCGCTGGCTGCGACGATCATCGTCATCATCGGTGGTGGCTGGTTTTTGTTGCGCCGTCCCAAGGTGCGCGGCACGATCATGGAGGCGCTCGGGCATTTGCCTTTCGTCAGCAAGGTTTTGGATTTTCATCGAACCGCCATCTTCTGCCGGAATCTCGGTGTCCTTCTCGCGAGCGGGGTCCCGCTGACCGCGACGCTGCGAATTCTCGCTGATTTGATGGCGACGACGGGACGCTCCGCCGCCTGGAACAGGACCGTCGATCTTGTCCGCCACGGCGGCAAGCTTTCCGACGCGCTCGCCAAGACAGGGGTGATTCCGGCGATGGCCATCCGGACCTTGCGGCTCGGCGAAGAGATCGGGCCAACTGCCCATGCTCGCGGCAACGGATCGCGGAGTTTTACGAAGCCAAGCTTCAACGCAGCCTCGATCGGCTGGTCGGGATCGTCGGCCCCCTGGCGATCATCGTCATCAGCATCATCGTCGGCGGCCTGATCGTTTCGGTCATGACCGCGCTTATGTCAGTCAGCCAGTGTCGTCGGATGAATGAGGATTGATCGCGATGAATATTTACAGCATGTGGCCACGGGGTATCCGGCGGCCAGAGCGAAGCTTGCAACGCGGTTTGCGTGACGCGGCGAAAGCGGCTTTACGTTGGTCGAAATCCTGGTCGTAATCACAATCATTGGCCTGATCATGGGCCTGGTCGGCCCGCGGGTCCTCAATTATCTCAGCCAGTCCAAGGTGAAGGCCGCGAGCCATCCAGGTCCAGAGCTTCGGCGAGCTCGCTCGATCTTTACTATCTCGATCTCGGACGCTATCCCTCGACCGCCGAAGGTCTTGCCGCCTTGGTCAAACGTCCGGGCGGGCGAACCGGATGGAACGGCCCTTATTTGAAGGGCGGCTACGTTCCGAACGATCCTTGGGGGCATCCCTATATCTATCGTTCGCCCAGCGAACACGGCCCCTATGAGATCGTCTCCCTCGGATCGACCGGCAAGGAAGGCGGGACCGGCACGGCGGCCGCTATCAAGAGCTGGGAGCAGCGATGACGCGGCATTCCGGCGAGGGCGGTTTTACCTTGCTCGAGATCGATTTGCGTGCTCGCCATCATCGCGATGCTCGCGGCGATCGCCTTGCCGGAGTTTCCACGTGGAACCTCGCGGACAATGCTCGAAGCCTACGCGCTGGAGACGGCGGCCTTGCTCAAGGCCGATCGCAATGCCGCCATCCGGCGCGGCGCCGCCGTCGCCACGGACCTTAGCTCGATATCCCGGACGATCCGTTCCGGCGCGACCGGGCATTTGTTGCTATTGCCCAAGGATGTCGGGTTTAATGCAATCCTTGCGGCGCAATGCGGCCAGCAAGCCGCGGGGACAACAATCCAGTTCCTTCCCTCTGGAATGTCCTGCGGCGGCACGATTTTTCTCACGCGGCTTGGGACAACCCTCGAAGTCCGCGTCACTTGGCTGACGGGGGGGGTCGAAATTGTTCCAAGCAATACCTTTTGAGCGCCCCGGCGAGGACCATGACTCCAGCGCGGGGTTCACCCTCATCGAGGCACTGGTTGCGCTCGCCGTCGCGGCCGTCTCCTTAGCTGCCATCGGGCTGCTCATGGCAGGAAATATTCGCGGTTCCGGAAGGATCGAGCAGCATCTCGGGCTCGCCGAAACGCTGCGAGCAGTCGAGACCGGCCTTCCCGATCGAACGAGCCTTTCGCAGGCACTCTCTCCGGCGAAATGCATGACCAAGCTTGGTCCGTCGATATCGCGCCTTTTCCGGGCGATTATGTTAACCCGCGGGCGGTCCAATTCTGGATACCTCAAACAATTGTCATCAAGGTGCAATCGCCGTCCGGAGCGGTGCTTCAGATCGAGACCTTAAGGCTTGGCAGGAGGACCAGCACGCAATGACAGGCTGGCGCGACCCCGTCCCCCACCTGGAGTCCGGCGAGGGCGGGTTCACCCTTCTCGAAGCCCTTGTCGCGGTCGCCCTGATGGGCGTGCTCCTCGCGATACTATCGACGGTCACGGCGCAGTGGATGCCGGGCTGGAAGGCGGGCTTCGACCGCGTGCAGAGGGACGATCTGCTTGGTCTCGGACTCGACCGGATCGCCGCCGATGTTGCCGCGGCGGAATTCGTGTCGCCGGGCGGCGCGAACGCGCAACCTCTTTTCGACGGCACGCCATCGTCGGTAACTTTCGTGCGCTCCGCGATTGGCCCAAATGCTTCGGCCGGGCTCGAAATTGTGCGCCTTGCCGAAACGGACGACGAGCGCGGCCTCGTGCTGGTCCGCAAGCGGGCGCCATTTACGCCGGCCGTCACGGCCCAGGTCATCAACTCCGATGATTTCGAGTTCACCAATCCAATCGTGCTGGTACGCCCACCGTTTCAAGTTTCCTTCGCCTTCGCCGGCCGCGACCGCGTCTGGCAAGAAACTTGGCATGATCCCGCGCAATTACCAAATGCCGTCCGCGTGACTGTTCGCAATGCCGTGACAGACCAGATCTTGCCGGTCTCGACGGCGGCCTTGCTCAATGTGAATGCGCCGGCCGAATGCGTGTGGAGCACGGGAGGCGCTTGCGGCGGCCAAAATGGCGGAGCAGCGATCCCAAATGGACCCGCGCCGTTCCAGCCCGGGATGACCCAGCCCGGGCCGGGACCGCCGCCCCAATAAGCCAGCTCCGCCCCAAGCGGCCCTGGCAGCTCAACTCGTGCAAGGTTTTTTGGCCGGATTTTCCAAGTGGATGCCGGTTCGAGTCAAGAACATGCGGCAAAGTGAAACTGAGCCTTTCTATGCCCCGACCGGACCTTAAGAATGCTCCCGCCGCGGACGGATTTATTATCGTCGCGGTGCTCTGGATTCTGGCCGCCCTGGCGACGCTCGCCTCGGTCTACGCGGTGTATGCCGCCAACACGGCGATAGCCGTGCGCATGTACAACTCCCGGCTTCAAACCGAAGCTCTGATTGCCGCGGGTCTCGAACTCACCACCTACCGGTTGATTGGGTTCGACGACGCTTCGCGCCCAACTTCGGGCGCCTTCGACTTCCAACTCGGACGATCCCATGTTGGCGTGGCGTTTCGCTCCGAGGGGGCGCGAATCGACCTCAACTTCGCACCCAAGGGTTTGCTTTCCGGCTTGTGCGTAGTGCTCGGTGCAAAGCCCGAGGACGCGGATTCCTATGCCGATAACATCATTGCCTGGCGGTCAAAACCGGGGCCGGGCAATCAAAACCCGGAAGTCGAGGCGTATAAGTCCGCTGGCTTAAGCTACGGGCCGCGGCAGGCCCCTTTTCAAAATGTTGCCGAATTGCGGCTTGTGCGGGGATTGCCGGCGGCGCTCGTGGACAATGCCCTAAGCTTTGTGACGGTTTTCAATGGCCGCGCGGAAATCGATGTCAACGAGGCCGCGCCAGAGGTGGTCGCTGCCTTGCCCGGCATGAGACCGGACCTAGTCGAAGCAATTCTCAAGCAACGCGATCCACAAAATCCGCAAGCGGTTTTGCGTCTGCTTGGCGCGGCGGCTTCCAGTGTCGCGGTTGGCGGGCGCAAGGCGACACGGGCCGCCGTTTACATCACCCTTGACACTGGCCGCAAGGTGAACGCCGATGCCGTCCTCCTCATTGCTGGGATTAGTAGCCCCGAGCCCTTTCGCATCCTCGCCTGGCACGACGATTTTGACGGCCCCATCTGAGTAAAGACCGGAAACGGAGATCGAATGAATTCCTATCGCGCAGTTGTCGAAGCGTCGTCCCGCTGGATCGACCGTGTCGCAACGACGATCGTCGAAGGCCGTGAATCCTTGCGTTCAAGGCGTCGCTACCAGCTCGTCGAGCAGCTGGACGGCGATTTCGTGCTGCAAGGGACCTCGCAAGGGAACGCTTTGGACCCGGCTGGGGCAGTTGTTCACATCGTCGACGGGCATATCGATGCTTCCGGTTCGGCCAAACTGGCCGAAATATTGCGCGGCGCCCAAGTCGAACTCGTGCTGCAACCCGATCGTTTCATGTTCAGGCTGCTTGAATTACCTCGCCGTGCCTCGGATTTCCTCGAAGGAATTATCCGCGCCCAGATCGACCGCCTGACGCCGTGGAGTGCCGCCGATGCGGCCTTCGGCTGGTATCCTTCGACCGAAACCGCCAACGACCGGATGGAGGTCACAATCGCCGCGACGGCGCGCACGCTGCTCGCGCCTTTCATAAGCGCGATAGCTAGTCTTGGCGCCGACACGATCGTTGTATTGGCGGCATTGCAACACCCCCAGCCAGACATCGCGGCCATTAAGATATGCGAACAGAAGACCGGACAGGCGGCCGACCAGCGCCGCATCCGGCGCATTCTGATCTTGCTGCTTGTTGGCGCAGGCGCTTTTAGCGCGGTGTCGGTTGCGGCGAGCGCCGTCATCGGCGGCGTCATCGAGGGGCAACGAGACGATTTGACGCGCCGCATCGCGGAGCGCCGCGCCGCGATGCAACCGGGTCACGACGGAACCAACGAGGCGGCGCTCGATTTGCAACGGCACAAGCATGAAACGCCATCGAGCGTCATTGTCATCGAAGCCTTATCGCGGGTGCTGCCGGACGATACTTATCTGACCGAGCTCAGAATTCTTGGCGACAAATTGCAGATCGTCGGCGTGACGCGCAATGCCCCATCCTTGATCCGCCTCATCGAACAGACTTCGCATTTTAGCCGCGCGACCTTTTTTGCCCCGACAACGCGATCGCCATCGGAGTCGGGCGAGCGTTTCTCCATCGAGGCTCACATCGAGCCAGTTTACACGCCAGGCCTATGATCAGCCCCATGCTCCGCACCCATCCGATCCGAAAGCTTTTTACCCGCGCGCACGCTCTGCCGCTTTTGGGTTATGCCGCGCTTATCATGGGTTTGGCCGTTATTACCTGGCTCGCGCTTGCAAGCCTTGCCGGCGATTACGCGGATTACGCGGCCGCCGCGGATTTGCTCGACCGGCTCGAAGGCCGCAAGCCCTCCACCGAGGCGTCCGGCTTCGGGTCCGGCCCGGCCGGCTCGCCGTTTCTGGAAGGGCGGACCGTGACTGTCGCTGGCGCCGCGCTGCAACAGCGAGTCGTTGCCGCCGTCAAAGATGCGGGCGGGAATGTGCTGTCCTCACAGGTCGATTTGCAAGGGTCGCAAGCTAAACAAGGCTACATCAGCCTTTCGGCAAACTGTGAGGTCGGCCAGGGCGCCTTGCAGCAGTTGCTTTATGATCTGGAAGCGGGAATGCCATTTTTGTTTATTGACCAACTCGTGGTACAATTGCCGCAATCGGGTGGCGGAGCAGGCGTTGAGACGGAAACCGCGCGGATGCGCGTGCAAATCGATGTCTCGGGGCAATGGCAGGTGACCAAATGATAAGGCTTTGCGCTTGCGTGATCGTGGCAGTGGGCGCTTTTTCCGTGACCGAAGCCATCGGCCAGGCGGCCGGCGCAACTCTGCGGGAAATGGCCGCGGGTCAGACTAGTCCAAACACGGAGCAACTCCCTGCCCCCGCCAAGGATGCGGGCGCGCAACAGCCCCCGCCGGGTGGCAATCCGCTATGGGGGATTCCAATCAGCGCGCTCGACGCCACTCGCGAACGGCCGGTTTTTTCGGCGTCCCGGCGGCCGCCAATGCCGCCGGTCGTGGCCCAGCGGGTGGTCGCGGCCCCGCCTCCGCCCAAGCCCGTCGAACCCGAGCATCCGCTTCTCACGCTCGTCGGAACGGCGATCGGCAGGCCCAAAAATGTCGCGGTCGTGCTCGACCGCACCACAAAAACGCTCGTTCGTCTCCATGTCGGCGAGGCAGTCTCGGGGTGGATTTTGCGCGCCGTCGATTCGCGGACGATGACCGTCGAGAAAAATGGCCAGACCGTGACCTTGGCTCTACCTACGCCCGGTGCGGTGCCGGCGAATCCGCTGCCTGTTTCGGAAGCTTCCGGGATCACCCGCGAGTTTTGAGCTAGTAGTCCCCGATTTGCAATCGCCCTTACTAAATGGTAGCGACAGCCTAGCGTTTGCTTAAGCGCCGCATTTTCCTACTCAATTGCTAGAAGCAACGCCGCAGACGTTAATCTCAAGAAGCGCCTTCTAAACTAAGGGGAAGTGTTCATGTTGAAACGACTACTGACGACAGGCGCGGTGGCGTGCCTGTGCTCGACAGCCGCTCTGGCCGCGCCTGCGCCATTGATTACAGTTCCGCTCAGCTGTTCTGCTGGTGGCCTGTCTTCGGCTGATTACGCGACATTCCAAGCCCAGCTTAAATTAGCAGTTCAGGCCACTGGCAACGGAGGCCTCGGCTTCAATCAGTGGGGGACAATCGTCGCCCAGGACGGCACGGTTTGTGCCGTCGCCTTCTCGGGCAACAGCTTAACGGACCAGTGGCTGGCCAGCCGAGTGATATCCGCACAAAAGGCTTTCGCGGCGAACGGCCTGAGCTTGGGCACGGTCTCCGGCGCCAGCTCCCATGGCAAAACTGCGTTGTCCACGGCCAATCTCTACTCGGCCGTGCAGCCCGGGGGCAGCCTCTACGGCTTGTCGGATAGCAATCCTGTCGCCGCCGCGGGAGCTTATGGGGATACTACAGGCCCTTCCAACACCACAACCTATGGCACACTCACCGATCCGATGGTCGGTCAGGTCATCGGCGGCATAAACACCTTCGGCGGCGGGCTCGCTCTGTACGGCAGTAGCGGGAGATTGGGCGGTGTTGGCGTCAGTGGCGATACGTCCTGCACCGATCACATGGTCGCTTGGCAGCTTCGCCATGCTTTGAACCTCGATCTGCTATTGACGGCGGGCGTCGGCGGGCCGGCGAAAGCTTTCGCGGGCGACACGACCCATCCCGACAATATTATTTACGACATCGCACCCAATCCCAGCGGAGGCACAGGGATAAGCGGCAGCGGGTTCGGCCACCCGACGTGCTTCAAAAACCCAGTGGTCAACCCGGCGACGGGTACCCCGACGTCTCTTCCAGCGGTGCAGTAACGCTCGGAGGGACGTTGGCCGCATTGGTGGCGGCCAGAAATGGGAAGCGGCATATTGGCCGCTTCCCTATATTGATAAGCGTATCGCCAACGGATTGCGCCTTGATGCCTGCGGCGCTAGCGCGGAGAGCGGTCAAACGAGCAGCGTGACCGGGCCGGATTTTTCTACTGCTGGGCACCTCGATCAAATGATCCAAGGCAAACTGGGTCCGCGAGAGCCGATGGGCGCCTGCAGAGGAATTATGGCCTCCCAACATGTCTCTCTGCCAATGCCGGACTTCGAAGCGAAGTTTTCATCTTTCGCGTTCAAACGGTCAGTCAGGCGCCCGAACGGGGTGACCTCGTTCGAAGCTTCAGCCGAAAGCCGCCGGTTTAACCTAGCAATCCGGCTCCTCCCTCGCGTAACACGAGCGCGCAAGCCATTTTGTCAGACGGCAGCGGGCAATTATGGCGCGCCGCGCCTAATGCAAATCGCGAGGCCGCGGCAGTCCGGATGGGAACGCGCAGCCGCTAGCGGTCCTTTCAATTGCGGACTGGCCACAATAAGTCGAAATTGTGGCGCTCAAGAAAGCGGAGTTTTTATGACAAAAGCAATCGTGGGCATCATCGGCGGATCGGGCGTCTATGAATTGCCGGGGCTCGAGGACGTCCGCGAGGAATGGGTCGCGACGCCGTGGGGCGAGCCCTCGGACGCGCTGCGCTTCGGCCGGATCGGCGCGACCGAGGCCGTGTTCCTGCCGCGCCACGGGCGCGGCCACGAGCTGTCGCCGTCGGGCATCAATTATCGCGCCAATATCGACGCGCTGAAACGCGCCGGCGTCACCGACATCGTCTCGGTTTCGGCCTGCGGCTCGTTCAAGGCGGAGCTTTATCCGGGGCTTTTCGTGCTCGATCGATCAGTTCGTCGACCGCACATTCGCGCGGCAAAGCTCGTTTTTCGGCAATGGCTGCGTCGCCCATGTCTCGATGGCGCATCCGGTCGCGCCTGCTGCTGCAGGCGCGCATCGCGCGCGGCGGCGGCAGGCCGAAAGCATCGCCTGTCGTCAACGGGCGGGACCTATGTCTGCATGGAAGGGCCGCAATTCTCCTCGCTCGCCGAATCGCTCGCCTACAAGGCCGCTGGTTGCGACGTGATCGGCATGACCGCGATGCCCGAGGCCAAGCTCGCCGCGCGAGGCGGAGATTTCCTACGCGACGGTCGCGATGGTCACCGATTATCGATTGCTGGCATCCCGAGCACGACGACGTCGATGTCGCCTCGGTCATCAAGGTCGTCTGACGCCAATGCCGGCAGCCGCGGCGCGGCTGCTGGCTCGGCTGTTGCGTGATTTTCCGGCGGAGCACGAGCCCTGCCCGGTCGGCTCCGACCGCGCGCTCGACAACGCGCTCCTGACCGCGCCGGCGGCGCGCGACCCGGCTCTCATGAAGAAACTGGAGGCGATCATGCAGCGGATCAATCGATCATGACATCGGAGTCAAGACGACTTCGACCTCAAGGACGCGATCCGCACGATTCCGGATTATCCGAAGCCCGGCATCATGTTTCGCGACATCACGACGCTGCTCGGCGACGCCCGCGCCTTCCGCCGCGCCATCGACGAATTGGTGCAGCCCTGGTGCCGGCACCAAGATCGACAAGGTCGCCGGCATCGAGGCGCGCGGGTTTATCCTCGGCGGCGCGGTTGCGCATCAGCTCTCGGCCGGCTTCGTGCCGATCCGCAAGAAGGGCAAGCTGCCGCACACCAAAGTGTCGATCGCCTATTCGCTCGAATATGGGCTCGACGAGATGGAAATGCACGAGGACGCCGTCGTCGCCGGCGAGAGGGTGATCCTCGTCGACGATCTCATCGCCACCGGCGGCACGGCGGAGGGCGCGGTCGGGCTTTTGAAAAAGATCGGCGCCGATGTCGTCGCCGCCTGTTTCGTGATCGATCTGCCGGATCTCGGCGGCGCCAAAAAGATCAAGGCCCTCGGCGTGCCGGTCAGAACGCTAATGTCATTTGGGGGACATTAGGGCGGCGGCATGGTTTCGATTAGGTGGCAGTTTCCGCCACGATGCTGGTGCTGAAACATTGCGGACATAAGGGTTGTGATCCTCATGATCCGTTAGCGGAACCAGACGTGGACCAATTCATCTCGTTCGCGCGGAGCCGAACGCCGCCCGGCGTCAACGGCGCCTTGCTGTCGCGACAAGCTGACGGCTTGGCTCGAGGGCGAGGCCAGCGGACACGCCTATTCTGTTCACCACGAAGAGTCCAATGAAGGCGACAGCGTTGATGGCGAAGATCCGCCCTACAATCGCCGCGGTATAATCCTCGACACCACTTTGGACGATGATCGAGGTGAGAAACGAACGGGACTTCATAAATCGCGAAGGCAGCTAGGAACGCCAAGGCCGAAGCGAGACGTCCCAACGGGTTGAAGCGCCCGGCTGTCCATTCAGCGCCTAAAGTCGCCAGAACAGCGACTATGCCAACGCCGGCGCCCCAGGCAAAACAATTCGGAGTCAACGGATAATGCAGCACGCTGAAACCTACGGCTTGGTTGGCCAACCAGACCAGGCCAATCAGTAGTAACGCGTCCTTGCGGGGCATGGAGAGGGCGGCGATGGCGGCGAAAGCCGCAAGCGGCGTCGCGCAGGCAAAGCCGAGACTGAACGCAATGCTGGCGGCGACCAGCAACGCGATCCAGATTGGGCGACGCCAGCCTGCGCTCAGTGCGAAGGATTGAGTTTGCATCAGCGTTATCCTTGTAGAAGTAGGTAGCATTTCTACTCTAGTCGTGGTGGAAGCGATGGCCGGATCGATCGATCGGATCCGGCTCGCCGAGACCAAGCCAGCGTACCCGGAGGTTGTCCCAAAGGCCAAGCTGTTCCCAATCGGGCGCCTTCCGAGGCTTGTCGGTCTTGGGGTCCAGAAACGGATTGGGCAGAAGCACTGTGATCTGTTGCTCGCCTTCGCCGTTGAAAAGGCGCAGGCCCCACGAGACCGGTGCGCCGGACCGATCAAGACGGCGGTAAAGCTCGGCGCGCGCGGTCCGGCGATGCCGCGCCAACTCTGGCGCCGCGCCTCTATGCGCGCCGATGCAAAGATGAAAATGCGACACGCCGAAAGCAATTGTGAGGTAGCCGTCCATCGTTCCGATATAGGTCGGCGGCGACGGTGGGTGGAACTCGAAGGCCGCGCCCTGAATGATGGGGCCGAAGACGATCTCACGCCAATGGTTCTCGAACAGATCGCGGAACAGGGATTTGAGCGTCTCTTCGTTTGCGGGCAGATCGAAGATGTCGAGAGTCGCGCCATCGACTTCAATCACACGGCGCGGCCGATGCTTTAGCTGGGATGCGGAAACCGTTTCGACTGTCACAGGAAGCCGTCCGGACCAAAGGCGACTTTGACGCCACCGTAAATGCCAAGTCCCGGCTGTTCAAAGCCCAAGGGATTTTGGTAGTGGACGTTAAAAGCATTATTTATACGCCCAAAGCCAGATATGCCGTGTCCGAAATCATAAGTCGCGGCAAGATTGAGCAGCGTGTAGCCACTCACGGGAAGATTTGTGGCACTTCCGTCGCAATTCGTGTCTACCCATGGCCCGGTATAGATAAAGGTTGCGGACAGCAGCAGGGTGGGCGTTGCCTGGAGCGTTGCGCTGATGCTAAATTTGTCGCGGGGCCGTCGCAAAAGATCGAGCTGCGTGAGTTCGTCCTTGGCGACGGTGTAGGTATAATCGGCGCGAACGGAAAAGCCATTCCATGGAGTGAGGCTCATGAAGCTTTCGAGTCCATACGTCCTGGCTTGGCCAATGTTTACGTAGGACGTAAAAGTATCATTGAAGTCGATGAGGTTCGTGATCTTATTGGCGAAATAGGTCGCGCCGATCGAAATGCGGCCTGGCAGCAGGGTTTGTTCGATTCCGCCGTCGAAGCCAGTGCTCGTTTCCGGCTTTAGGTTAGGATTGGCGAAGAATCCGTAGGCTGGATAATTGTCGTAGAGTTCGTCGAGGGTTGGTGCCTTGAAGCCCGTGCCAATGCTTCCTTTGAATTTGGTTCCCGTTTCCGGAATGAGAAAAGCGGGCGCAATGCGAAAGGTCGTGGCGCGGCCGAACTGGTCATTGGCATCGTAGCGCACGCTTGCCGCGTTGAAAAGTCGCCCGCCAATGCTGGATTGGAGCTGCGCGAAGCCTGCCGTATCGCCATTTTGTGCGGATAAAGGATTGCTGTTGACGAGGTAATCTTCCTCGCGCTCGGCGCCAAAGGTCAAAACCTCGCCTTCGACGACGCGGAGATTGCCCTGATAATCGAGTTTTACGCGCTGGCCATTATAAAGGCTCGGCACGATGGGGACAACATTCGGATCGGCAAAGATCCGGTTGTAATCCGTGTAGGCGAGACCGAGGGTCTGATCGAAACGCCCGTCGAAGAGCGTCATATGCGCGAAGCCCCGGGTGAAGAACTCGTTGTTGCCATTGCAGCTTAACATGGATTCAGGACCGAGGAAATCATCGCTCGTCGAATAGAGCGTAGATTGGATATATTGGCTGCTTAATCCGACATCGAATTGATCGCCAAGGGTTGCGCCGAGACGCAAAGAAAATGTGCGGTTGTCATAAATGTTTGGGTTGATAGCTCGGCCGGGCGGAACGAGGTTTGCCGGCGTCACGGGCGTATCCTCGCTTGAGAAATGCCCAAAGCCGAAAAAATAGCTCAGCCAATCCTCCGAGCCGGAGATTTTGCCGAACTGATTGAAGGTTCCGAACGAGCCGCCTTCAAGACTGACGGACGCTCTCATCGGCCCTTGGCCCTTATCGGTAATGATATTGATGACGCCGCCGATGGCGTCTGAACCGTAGAGTCCGCTTTGTGGCCCGCGCAAAACCTCGATGCTGCCGAGGTTAAAGGTGAGGAATTGGGAGAAGTCGAAGGCGCCATTCGGGGAACTCGGATCGCTGACGTCGATGCCGTCTAGGAAAACCTTGGTGTGGTTCGAATTGGTGCCGCGTATAAAAACCGAGGTGAGGCCGCCGGGGCCGCCGGTTTGCACCACGTTCAGGCCCGGCACGTCGAGAAGCGCGTCAGGCAGCATGCGTTCCTGCTTGGCGGCGATCTCGTCGCTGGTGATCACGGTGACGCTGGTCCCAAGTTCGGACTCCGGGCGTTGGCAGGCGGGTCGCGCCGACGACGACCTCGGGAAGCTCGACGGGCGGGGCCGATGCATCCTGGGCATAGGCCTGGGAGGTGCCGAGGGAAAAGGCGATGAGGCAAACATACGGAATGAGGGCGCGCAAGCGCTCGTTTGATGGAAAGGAGGATAGCATGATGGTCTCGCAGCGACGTGACACGTCACTGCGAACCAAAGTCCAGGCGCCGCCAAGTCAGGCGAGAATCCTAGTCCCCACTGAGACACCCCGCCCAATGTGTTCGCGCGTGACCACGGCCGATGGCAGGTCTCCTGACTCGCGGGTCACTGCCTTGCGCCGCCTTCCCGGTTGCCCAGTGGCATGATTGGCGCGCGGCTCGCCGCTTACAGTTGCGGGGGCAGCCACGGTATTGGCGATAAGGCCGCACCGCGTTCCCTTTTGATCCCCGAAGGGAACCATCCCAGGTATGATGCCACCACGGACATTGCGAAGTCAAGTCCGAACGTCGACAGATCCCTTTTTCGAATGCGTTTTCGTCCGCGCAATCAGCGGCACCCGCAACCGGCTTGGCCGCACCCCCAGGTGTTTTCGCTTACGCGCCGTGTTACCGGATCACGACAACTTTCGTGCCCACCTTGACCCGATCGGAAAGATCAACGACATCCTGGTTGGTCATCCGGATGCAGCCCGACGACACGGCGGCACCTATTGTGTCTGGCTCGTTCGAGCCATGAATGCGATAGAGGCTGGAGCCAAGATAAATCGCGCGCGCGCCGAGCGGATTGTCCATTCCGCCAGCCATATGGCGTGGCAGGTCGGGGCGGCGCTTGAGCATTTGCGGCGGCGGCGTCCATTCCGGCCATTCGCGTTTCATCGTGACTGTTTTCGTGCCGGACCACGTAAAACCCTGCCGGCCAACGCCGACGCCATACCGGATCGCTTCGCCATTCCCGAGGACATAATAGAGGCGGCGTTCGCTCGTCGAGATGACGACCGTGCCCGGCGCATGGCCGCCGTGCCAAGCGACGACCTGGCGCGGTATGGCCTGTTCCCGGAAAACGTTAAGAAAGTCGGCCAGCGGCCCGCGGTTAAGCGGATTAAAATCAGCCAGCTGCACGCCGCTAAGCGGGTTATTGAAGGCAAGAGCCGGAGATCCATTCAAGAGGGCGAGAAGGATCGCGCGGGCAAAGGTGCGGACCATTGTTGTCCTTTAGTCCTGACGGCGCGACGAGCGATGCACCAGCCGAGGTGCCATACCTTTTAAGTTTTGCGGCCAAAGTTGGGCGGAGCCGCTCACCGCCGCGGTTCAATTCGCAGGCACCGCCTGCAGGATCTCTCGTGCCCGCTTTTCATCCCGCTTCATTTGCGCTATGAGCGCCTCGGCCGAAGCGAATTTTTCCTCCGCCCGGATCCAGCTGATGAACAAAACCTCGATCGTCTCGCCGTAAAGATCGCCAGAAAAATCGAACAGAAATGCCTCCAAAAGCGCCTGGCCATTATCGAACGTCGGGCGGCGGCCGTAGCTCGCCACGCCGTCATAGGTTTTGGTCCCGGCAACGACGCGGACGGCATAGATGCCGTGGCGCAACCGGCAACTTGGATCCGGCAAAAGATTGGCCGTCGGAAATCCCAATGTCCGGCCGAGTTCTTGGCCGTGGATGACTTTGCCCGTGATGGCAAAGGGGTGGCCGAGCAAACGCGTTGCGCGTTCTACTTCGCCCGCCTCAAGCGCGGCGCGCGCGGCCGTCGAGGAGGCGGCCTCGTCGATGTCCACGGTGCCCGCCAAAACCCGCTCCACGATCTCGACGGCAAAGCCATGCCGTTTGCCCGCTTCCTTGAGAACGGCGGGCGAGCCGAAGCGGCCCGCGCCGAAATGAAAATCGTAGCCCGCGACGACGGCGCGGACGTTCAGACGGCGGACCAGGATTTCAGCGATAAAACCCTCGGCCGGGAGGCTCGCCAAAACCTTGTCGAAGGTGATGACGATCATGCCGTCGATGCCGAGCTGTTCCAGCGCCCTCGCCTTGGCGCCGGATGGCGTGAGGCGGAAGATCGTGTTGGGACCGTTGAAAAAATCGGCCGGATGCGGTTCGAAGGTAAGCACCGCGCAGGGATGGTTAAGTTCCTGGGCCAGCGCTCCGGCGCGTTCGATGACCGCGACGTGACCGCGATGAACGCCATCGAAATTGCCGATCGCGACCACCGCGCCCGCAAGTCCGGGCGGCGGTACGGCCGGATCGATGGCGACGATTAATTTTTTGGACGCGGAAGGATCGGCCAAGACAACCCAAATCGTAAGACGCCATCTCCCTTCCTACCACACCAGTTCCGGGATTGCCGCCGTGGGCGCGAAATCCGCCGCTTCCAAGAACTGCCGGAAGGCCGCAGCGTCGAGCGCCGCGCCCGCTGCGCCGCCATGCAGCTCTTTGCGATGGATGCCGGAGGTCACAAAGAGACTATCAAAGCCCTGATCGTGCGCACCTTTGATATCGGTTCGCATGGCGTCGCCAATCACGAGTGCGCGGGCGCGATCGATGGTCTTGGCGTCCGGCCTCTCCGCGAGTTCGAGCGCGCGCGTAAAAATTGGGGCAAAAGGCTTGCCTGCCTGGATCACCTTGCCGCCCGCCCCGGCATAGCGTTCCGCGATCGCGCCGGCACAATAAAACAGCTTGCCGCCGTCCTCCACCACGATATCGGGATTGGCGCAAATGAGCTCCAGGTTCCGCGCGTGCATGGCGGCAAGGATCGCGTCGTAATCGGCGGGCGTTTCGTGCCATGGATCGGCAAGGCCGGTGCACAGAACGAAGTTCGCTTGTTTCAGCGGCACGAGATGTGGCGCCTCCCCGCACAACCCCAAGACTTCCTCGAAAAGGGCGGTTTCGTCTGGCGGGCCGATGTGAAACAGGCCCCCGCTGGCACGCTCGGCGAGCAGCGAAACGGTAACGTCGCCGGACGAGACGATCGCATCGTAGGCTTTTCGCGTAACGCCAAGCCGGTCTAGCTGCGCCTCCACGATCCGGCTGGGGTTGGGCGAGTTCGTCATGAGCACGACCGTGCCGCCGCCCGCCCGGAAGCGGCCAAGCGCCGCGGCGGCTTTCTCGAAGGCCCTAGAGTCCATTGTGGACGACGCCCCAGACGTCGCTGAGGATTATATCATATCCGCTCGCGAGATCGGCCAATCCGCGCACCAGGCGAAGTCACGCGCTTGTCCTTTGGGAAGCGGTTCATGTGAAGGGCGGCGAGCCTTTTTAGCACGCCCGTATAATAAGGCTTGATTTCCGGCCAGTGTTCCAGTTTCGCGGCGGTCGCTCCGGACGCCGGGTCCGGTTCTAAGCGCGCGCAGGGCGATCGGGTGAAGGACCTCACTCCCCGCCCTCGTGCTGAGGAGGCGGCGAAGCCGCCGTCTCGAAGCACGCGGCGGGGGCCAGATACGCCATTTGCGGTTCCCTCGTCCTTCGAGACGCGCCCGTCGGGCGCTCCTCAGGATGAGGGAATGTTTCACCCGATCGCCCCTGCGAGCGCAGCGGCTTGGCCTTGTCGGGATAGCAGAAAGTAAGTACGCTGAGGGTGAAACCGGCTGGAAAAATGCCGGAATAAGTGGGGAGGAATGTTTTATGTCTAGCAACAATCGTAACGGAAGCTGCACCGCATCGGCGCGCGGATTTGTGGCCCTCTTCGCCGTGCTGGCGATGGGGCTGGGCTTGATGTCCCGACCGGCGGAGGCGGCGCCCTTCGCCTATGCCCCGAATTTCCTCGGAGGCAACGTTTCGGTGATCGACACGGCGACCAACAAGGTGGTGGCGACAGTCCCCGTGTTGTATGAAGCCCTTGGGGTCGCCGTCGCCCCGGACGGGAAACACGCCTATGTCACGAGTGATAGTTGCAACAGCGTTTTGGTGATCGACACAGCCACCAACACGGTGGAGGTGGACACGATCCCGGTGGGGACTTTCCCCTTTGGGATCGCCGTCACCCCGGATGGGAAACACGCCTATGTCGCGAATGATACGGACTCCGGCACGGTCTCGGTGATCGACACGACGGCCACCAACGGTACGGCCACGATCCCGGTGGGGATTCTTCCCAGTTGGCGGTCGCCGTTACGCCGGATGGGGCACATGCCTATGTCAGGAAATACAGGGCTCCAACGATGTTTCGGTGATCGACACGGTCACCAACTGTCGTGGTGGCCACGGTCACGGTGGGGAGGTTTCCCCATTGGTGTTGCCATTACCCCGGATGGGCAACACGCCTATGTGACGAATTTAATGGCTCCAACACAGTGTCTCGGTGATCGACATCGGCCACCAACACAGTGGTGGCCACGGTATCACGGTGGGGACAGGGCCAACTGTTGGGGTCGCTATTACCCGGATGGGAAACACGCTTACGTCGCGAGTGATTGTCCCGAACAGGGCCTCGGTGATCGACACGGCCACCAACACCGTGGTGGCCACTGTCCCGGCGGGGAGGAACCCTTTGGGGTAGCCGTCACCCCGGATGGGAAACACGCCTATGTGACGAATCTCAATGAGGCCTCCCCCGGGAGTGTCTCGGTGATCGACACGGCCACCAGTACCGTGGCGGCCACGGTCCCGGTGGGGACGCACCCCAGTGGCGTGGGCATTATGCCGCCGCCGCCGGGCGTGCCCTTCCTCGCCTTCAACGCCCACCTCCAGATCCAGTTCGGCAGCAAGCCAAACCTGGATGCCTTTGGACTCGGTTCCGGCTTTACGTTGAGCAGTACAGCGCCCGCGATCAATCCCCTTATCGAGCCGGTCACACTCCAAATCGGTACCTTTTCCACCACCATCCCGGCCGGGTCCTTTAAGCGGTCTGGCCGTTCGTTCGTCTTCGTGGGGAGCGTCGGCGGCGTGGATCTGGGGGTGCTGATCAAGCCCACGGGCACGCTGCGCTACACGTTCGACGCGGGGGCAAAGGGCGCGAATTTGACCGGAACCACGAACACGGTGTACGTGACCCTGGCCATCGGCGGCGACAGCGGCGCCACCTCGGTCACTGCCCTCATTAACCCATAAATACGCGTGCTTTCCCGGCGTGATCCGGTTCCATTGAATCTGGTCATACGATATCCGCTAAAGTCGAGCGGGGTGAGCCCCCTCATCGGGCTTCGTCGCTATCCCTCTCCCACAAGCGGAGAAGGAGCGCGCGGACCCAAACAAGCGAACCTCAACCCCATAAAACATCGCTCTATTCGAGCGCGTTCCGGCGAACGCGCCGTGACTAAGGAATCCCGTTGCTGTATCAAGCCGGTATTACGCCAGTTTCAAACCCTTACCAGACAAAAGCAAATCCGATGTCCGCCGCGCTTGCCATCCTCCTTGGTCTTCTCAGCCTTTGTCCCGCGATCGTTGCCGTGGATGGACCTGTAATTCCTTGTCTCATTCCATTGCTGCTCGCAGCGGGACTTATTCTCGTTGCGTTCAAACTGCCGCCGGGCGAGGCCCAGCATATGGCCACGGTGTTTTCCAGGCCCGTCCTCATCGGCGCCGCTGTCCCGGCGGTTTTGATGATCATGCAGATGTTGCCGCTGCCGTTTCTGGCAAACCCCGTCTGGACGAGCGTGAGCGCCGGCTTCCCGCATGGAGTTGCCGGAAGCATTAGTATTGACATTGGCGCCACGGCGATCGCCTTGGCGCGCTATCTTTCGGCTGTCGGTGCGATATTGCTCGCAGCCGCGGTCGCGATCAACCGCGACCGGGCCGAGTTGGTTTTGATTTGCACCGCGGCGGCTACCGTCCTGATATCTTTTGCTGCCCTTTTCGATGATCTATCCGATTTCAGCTTCCTCGCGATGCGTGAAGAAGCGCTAGATTGCGCTTGTCTTGGCGTAACCCTTGCGGCCGCCTGCGCCCTCCTGGCCCTTGAGCGTTACGAAACACGCCGGTCCAAACCCGGCCAAACCCAAAAGAAATTTCTGCTTGCGGGGCTGGCCTGCTTGGCCGCTTTCTTAATCTGCGCGGGCGCGGTCGCCGCGGCACGATCCGGCTCCCTGATCTTCGCGGCGGCTTCCGGGTTCCTGACGTTCTGCGCCGCTGTCACGATTCGCCGCTGGGTTCTCGGGCGTGTGGGCGCCGCCGCGATTGGCGTCACGGCGGCCGTCATCGCCGCTGCCGTGGCGACGGTGGCGGCGAGCGGCCCGGACCTGCGGTTCGCCTTCGTTAAAACAGACCCGGCCGCCATCGAACTTACTCAGCGCCTCCTGAGCGATGCACCTTTTTTCGGTGACGGGGCCGGCAATTCCGGCGCATTATTGCCGATCTATCAGGCCAGCAACTCCAGTTCCAGCGCCGCCGGCGCCGTTACAGCGGCGGCAAAGATTTCGATCGAGATGGGCAAGGCGGCGCTTTGGATTTCCACCTTGGCGGCGTTATTCGCGGTGTTCGTGCTGCTGCACGGCGCTTCACGCCGTGGCCGCGACTGGTTCTACGCGGCGGCGGCGGGAGCCTGCCTTGTCACACTTATGAACCTTGCTTTCGTCAATGCTGGCCTCTCGGGCGCGGCGATCGCCTTGCTGTCGGCGACCATTTTCGGGGCCGGGCTTATCCAATCGAGAGGCAGGGTTGCGTCGTAACGCATTGCGAAAACCCAGGGCGAATTTTTGAGGAGTATCGATGATACTCACGGATATTCGGCGTCGAACTGCAACAAAACCAAAAATACCGGCGCTCAATCGATGGATGACCCTTGCGCGATTGGGTTGGCAAACCAACCTATGCTCGCCCGACACATTCGCCATTTTAGAAAGCGAAAATCATGGCGCGCTACTTTTTGAAACCTTCCGCGAACGGCCTCACAGCGGTACTGTTCGCGACCGCAATTTTGCTTGTTTCGGCGCAGGCCCAAGCGGAGCCCGGTTCAGGGGGACCGTTCCTCGGCTTGTCCGGGCACTGGTCGGGTGCCGGCACCGTCACCTTGACGAATGGCGCCACCGAACGGCTTCGCTGCAAGGCGGCCTATACGGTTAATCCCACCGGCAAGGCGCTTCAGCAAACTCTGCGTTGCGCGAGCGACACCTACAAGGTGGAAATCAGCAGCAATGTCATTTCCGAAGGCGGTTCGCTTTCTGGCTCCTGGGCCGAGGTACTCGCGGTGTGTCGGGAAATATTTCCGGCCGCGCCAGCGGTGCGGAGATCGTGGCCAATGTGGCTGCCGCAGGCTTCACGGCCCGGCTGGATATGCGGACCCAAGGTGAAAGGCAGTCGGTCACGATAAGGCCACAAGGCGGCACCGAGGTGTCTGCCGTGTCGATCTCGTTGCGCAAAGTATAAGGCTCTCAGGCCCGCTATCTCTCGGACACGCGCAGCCTTTCGCGCCATGAGGCCGCATAGCGGGAAAGGCGGCGCAGGAACACCAGCGCATCAACTTAAGTATATAAGACAAAAAAGTGGGCGCGTGGCAGTCCCTGCCTCGGTCGACGCTGGTTGCGGTAGCTTGCGTCCGCAGGGTTCGCGGGAGGGGATGCACGCTGGCCGCGAAGCCCGTCGCTCGAGGCCAACGCGTTAACTGGGCTTTGCCGGTCTTCCAGCTTTTCCCGGCAACCCACCTTAGCGTCATGACTTGGTATCGGCCTGGAAGAGCCAGGAATGAGACCATGGAACATTCTCTGGCGGAGGGCGTTTAAGGGCGCTGGCCTCGAAATCGCTCGGGCGCCGCCCGCAAAAGGGAGCGTCGAAAAGGAGAGTACCATGAAACGCTTCGGCATATTGCTGGCCTTCGCCGTGTTTGGCGGTGCGCTGGGAACGAGCGGCCCGGCTTCAGCAGCTGAAGTAAGTTGCTGGTATAACGGCGGCTTGCATAGCTGCATCTGGTATCCTGGTTACACCTATTCGTGGTATCCTGGTTACACCAATTCGTATGAGTACCCCTACGGCTCTGGACTTCGGGCCTTCGCCACGCGCCTCTAGCACTAGCCACCGATACGCCCCCCCGACCGCGCCTCTGATGACCGGCCGCAGCGTGGCAGTCGAGACCGCGCCACTGATGACCGGCCGAAGCGCGGCGGTCGATCCGTGGCGGTCACCGGCGTGGCGGGCTCCGGAAATTATTGCGCGACTTCCGTGAAGACGTGCTTGCTCTATGAGCCGGGTTGGCTTGGGACTGGCTGTTCCTGCAGGGTCTCCGGCGGCCGCGCGAGGGTTTGTGCAGTAAAGTCTAGCGAATCGTTACTGTCAACAAGACTGCGGCCCAAGTGACCCGTGGTGTGTCGGGAAATATTTCCCGACATACTAGCGGTGCGGGGTAGTCGCGCGATCTCTTTGCGCAAGGATAAAGCCTCTATCTCCTGGCCACCCGTTGGTTGTCGCGCCATGATTCGGCGCGGCGGGCGAGCCTAAGCAGGAACATGGCCGTTGGCCACAAAATCGTCGCAGCGCCTCAAGTCCGAAATCCGAGGCGGCGATTTGGGCTGCAAACGCGCTCTCGCCGCGCAACAAGAGGACACCTAGGAGCGGCATGATACGAGGACAGCGGCCAGCGCAATGATCGTCGCGATGAAGCCCGCCTCGCCAAAGCTTCGTATCAGGTCCGAGCTGGAAAACTGCAAGGCCACGAACGACACAGCCGCCGTCGCATGGGTGAGAACGCAAGCCGGCCCGACGATCAAAATCGCATTGTGCAAGGCCTCAAATTTGGTTTCGCCTGCGAGCAGCCGGTCGCGCGCGGCGAAAGTAAGCTGCATACTGGCGGAGAAGCTGATCACCATGATGAGTGGGGTCATCACGTTGAGGAACATATTGAGGCGGAAATCGAGCCAGCCGAGCGCGCCGAGCGCCAATAATATCGCGATCAGTGGCGGACCCGCCGCGACGATCATGAAGGAAACGCGGCGGAAAAAAAGGATCGCGATGAGACAGCCGGCGGCGAACCCGATCGTATTGTAGACTATCCTGTCGCGTTCGACCGCATTACGGATCTCGAGCTGCATGACCGGAACGCCGGAAAGCTCCGCCTTAAGTCCCGAACCGGCGAGATCCTCGGCCATCCTCGCGCGGATTTCGCCGACGGTATCACGCAGCCGGTTGCTCTCGACGGTGGCTGGATCGAGCGCGAGGACGACCAAGGTAAGCTCGCCATCGTTCGACAAAAGCTTGCCGCGGATGATCTCATTGGCCAACACGCGACGGACCTATGCCTCGTATGCGGCGCCTTCAGGAAGCTGATCCATGAACAGGGGCGCTGGAATCGCGCCGGTTTCCGGCGGCTGACGCGCCGAGAAAATCGAGATGATGCCGCGCGTGCCATCGATCAGCTGAAGGTCGGTGACGAGATCGCGCAGCCTCTCGACCGATTCGCGCGCAAGCAGTTTCTTTCCTTCAATGACGACGAGCACATCGAACTCGCTCGACGGAAACCGCCGCGTCACCTCCTCGTATTGCCTGAATTCCGGGGTGTCCGAACGGAACAATTGGCTGAGCAAATCGTCGACCTTCAGTCTTGCGACGCCGAAACCCGCGGCAATCGCTAAACCGGCCGCGACAAGGGCGACAGCGAGGGGAATGCGGAGCGAGACAAGGCCGATGCGCTCAATGCCGAGGGCGAGCTTGCGCTGCCTTTGTTTGGCGCTGGCACCCGACGATGGCTTTGCTTGATCGGCGTTTCCAAGTCTCAGGCTTCTCTCCGGACAGCGATCCAGCGAATGCCTTCCTTATACCAAGTCTCGAAGAGAACAACCCATCGGCCCCTGCCGTCATGCACGGACATGACGACGAGAGACACGAACAATGAGACTTGGCATCAAGGGCCCGGCACAGCCGCGAGGGACCAGAGGAGAGGCAGCAATGCGGGAGCAGTTAGGTGGACGTCCGCTCGATATCCGCAGTGAATGCCGGGGCGCTCCGGCGCAAGAACGGCGTCTTCGAACGACATTGTCCGTCACACCGGCCGGGCGCGAAAGCGGGAGGGCGGCGGCCGGTTCAAACGTGCTCCCGGACGAGCGCGGCCTGGCAAAAATCGAGCATATTGTCGAGAGCGGGTTCCGGCTCCTGCTCATATTCTGCCATAAGGCGCGGATGACAAAAGCGGATGCAAGCGGTGTTGACAAGGCGTGCCGCGAGCGCCGCATCTGCCGGATGGAACTCGCTGCCGCCATGCCGCCAGCGATGACATGTTCAAGCAGCTCGGTCATGCGGTGGTTGTGCTCGCGCATGATCGCCCAGTTTTCGATCATGGCTGCTTCGATCAACTCGTGCAGCTTGCGGTCTAACATGTACTGTTTGTAATGTGCCTTTTCGACGGACACGATCAAGTTGCGCATTCTTTGCAGGGCGGTGCCGCGAGACACGGCGATTTTTCCCGCCTCGGCTTCGATCTTGCCGAGAAGTTCCATGCAGACGGCCGCGTTGATTTCGGATTTCGCCCCGAAGAAGCGATAGACATTCGCCGGAGACATGCGCAGCTCGCGGGCGATATCGGCGACCGTCGTCTTTTGGTAGCCGAGTTGCCGGAAAAACCGCTCAGCCACCTCGACAATCAGGCGGCGAGTATCCTTTCCCTTGGCTTCTTTTTCGGTGGGTTCCCGTTCAGCGGGTTCTCTTTCGGTTCGCATGTCTTGATCATCCCGTCGCGCAACTGCGGGACTATGATCTTCGTTGGGGCCCGGCGCTTCCCCCAAATGAGTTTGGTGACGGTTATACTTTTCTTTAATGTCGATGAAAGCGCGCATGATTTTCGGATCCCTCGTATCAGCCAGCCTCATTATCATTCTCTTTTACGCCGCACGCTTCCCCCAAATGGGTATAGTGATAAGTTCATTCACGAAATTCAAGTGACATTTGACATTACAATAATATGAAAAATTGGCATAATGAAGGCTGAAGGCACAGAGCGGCGGCACGCGAGAGGCCCAACAGCGCGGCACGCCAGAACCTTAATCCATACGGGCAAATTCGGAAAGGCGCGCGACACTCGCCGCGGCGGCGCGCCTGGCTGCCTCGGTCGCGACTACCGCCGCGTTTACCGGTTGCTCCACCCCGGGCGGGAACGTCGCCAGCATTTGGACAAACGTTCTTGCGTGTTGGACCGCATGTTCCGAGAATACTTCCACGAAATCCGCCTGGATCGACGCAACCTCTTCCTTGCTATGCGATTTGCGAAGCCTTTCGATGTGCCGGGTCGTGCGCTCAAGCGATTGCCTCGACATTTGCGCGATCGAGAGAGAAAAAGCGAGGATGGCGGCGGTTGTCGCGGTCATTTCGGTGATCGCGCCATTATCCACCCGGCCACGATAGATCGCGCCATTGATGCGAGTGCCGTTTGCCGCGCGCTCTGTCCAGCCATTTTTTCCTCCTGACGATTTGGGACAATTCATCAAACTTTTTTCATAATAGCCCATGTCTGTGGTCTACACCACAAAAAAATGGATCAAATTATACAACTTCTAGTTGTGGCAGCGAATCGCCGCTGGCGCGATCGAGCGGCCTCTATTTTGTGGAAATGCCAGGGACCGTGCCCATGTCCTATTGACCACAAAAGCATCCTGTGCTACGCGCGACCCGTGGTTTAACAAGGTATCCGCCGGTCCCGGTTTAAACCAATGGTCGACCCATACGAAGTCCCTAATCGTTTGCTCGGGGCCTTTGAGACCGCCAGCCGCGCGCGGATCGAGCCTCACATCAAACGGGTCATCCTCAAGCTTGGTGACATTGTCTGCAAGGCGGGCGGCTTCCTGGAACAGGTCTACTTCCCGATGGGCGCCGTTCTCTCGCTGTTGACGAGTTTGGAGAACGGCACGCACATCGAGACAGCGAACATTGGGAACGAAGGCGCCTTTGGCCTATTCGCGGCCATGTATAGCCGGGTCTCCTACAATCGATGCCTCGTGCAATTGGAAGGTCGCTTTGGTGCGCGTTCCCATCGAGGTTGTGCTAGGGGAGTTCGAGCGGAGCGAACACATGCGAATGCCTGGTAAGTTATTCGGAGACGCTGCTTTCGCAGGTTCAGCAGACCGCCGCGTGCAATGCCAGGCATACGATCGAACAGAGATTGTGCCGCTGGCTCCTCATGATGCATGATCGCGCCGGACGCGAGAACCTGACATACACGCACGAATTCTTGGCGCACATGTTAGGTGCCGACCGGAAAACGGTGACGCTTGCCGCGCAAGCAATGCAGGCCGCCGAACTCATCGACTACCAACGGGGGAACATACAAATCACCGAACGTCCCGGTCTGGAAAAGGCCGTGTGCGAATGCTACGCGATCGTTCAGGCGCGGTTCGACGCCTTTTTGGCGCCTCCTGCGAGCGCGGATCAAAACCATATCGGCGGGCGTGCGAAGGGGGGCCGCTGATTGGCGGTTCGCGCACGAGGTCAATCAGACCCCGTTCAAGGCGATGAGGGCGAACGCCGCTCTGGCGTCATGGCCTTAGCCCGTGCCGCGCCGCCCTTCTTGCCAAGCGCCTTTGCAGCCGGGTCCTTCCCGTCGTCAGGGATAGTGTCCTTTATCTCGCCGGTCAGCACGCGCATGAAATGGACGGCGTTGCCGATTAGTCTACCGCAAGGCGTTCGCCTTGGCCCAGTGGGCATAGCTCGCTTACCTCACGGCCTTTCGGAGATGCTCAGAAACCGATGCCACGGTGCCATCGACCATAATCTGATGTTCTTTGTCGAAGACGATCGCGACCTTTTTATCATCAATTTCAATAACAAAACGAACGAGTTGCGGGTTAATTGCTATGCTTTTGCCACTCCCGCTTCTTAAAAAGGAAAGGTCATATACCATCCGTGTGCCTCTTGATGCTTGGCGCAAAGCATAACACGGAAGTTGGAGCCGAGCGAGCGATTGTCAACGGCTTCTCTAACTGCCCTCTAGGTTCCGTCTTTCCCTTGGTTCCAGAAAAACAGTTCACATCCACTCTCATCTAAGATGCGCAGTCCGTCCGGCTGCTGGGCCATCTCCGATTTCTCGAAAAGCGATCTCGCTCACTTTCGGCATCAAGATCATCGACGATCACAGAAAGCCGATCTAGCGTAGCGTGTGCGTCATCGTTCGGCCTAATGCGGAAAAATTCTATGGTGAAAATCATCCCCGGCTTCCCTTGCATTGCGCCAAGCATTGCATGGGAAATTGGGGCCGCACGAGCGGCCGTTTGGACGCCTTGGCATGACGCACCTCAAAAATACCGAAGCCCCGGCAGATGACCGGGGCTGTGTGGCGGGTGCGAGCCATGTCTCCTAATGCCGCACGCTGTAGAGCTGCACCACATCGCGACATGACTTATAGTTAATGCTTGGCGTCAAGGAGTCAAGCGGGAACCGAAAAAACAAATTTCAAACTGAGACACTGCCCGGCGCTAGGAACCACCGCACCGGGAGCGTGCACTCCGCTATCGGCCACAGTCCTATTCTTTTCGCGAACGCCTGGCCTTGGCTCGAACGGGCAACATTTTCCCACGCGTTTCAGGTTGCAAATAGGCAGCCCACTAAGCCGCCATTGAGGCCGCAATCTTTTCTTGCATGAGGACGCCGCATTCCAATCAGCGGCCTGGACCGCCCTCGGCTACGCGGCTAAACCCTGCGCAACTATGTCCTCCGGCGGAAAGACTAAAACTCCATGGCGCGGCAATTCATCTACCACATGCAGGGCCTGACAAAGACCTACCCAGGCGGAAAAAAGGTCCTGGAAAATATCAATCTTTCCTTCTATCCCGACGCGAAAATCGGCGTCCTCGGCGTCAACGGGGCAGGCAAATCGACCCTTTTGCGGATCATGGCCGGGATCGACAAGGAGTTTTCGGGCGAGGGTTTCGTCGCCGAAGGCGCCCGCGCCGGCTATCTGCCGCAGGAGCCGGCGCTCGACAAGGGCCTCGACGTGCGCGGCAACGTGATTGAAGGCGTCGCCGGGAAACAGGCGATCCTCGACCGCTACAATGAGCTCGCGATGAACTATGCGGACGAGACTGCCGGCGAAATGGCGAGATTGCAGGACGAGATCGAGGCCAAGGGCCTTTGGGACCTCGATGCGCGGGTCGATCAGGCGATGGATGCGCTAGGGTGTCCGCCCGGCGATTTTGCGGTTGACACGCTTTCCGGGGGCGAGCGCCGCCGCGTCGCGCTCTGCAAGTTGCTGCTCGAACAGCCAGAACTTTTGCTGCTCGACGAGCCAACAAATCATCTGGACGCGGAAACCGTGAACTGGTTGGAGGGCCACCTGCGTGCTTATCCTGGCGCGATCCTGATCGTCACCCACGACCGCTATTTTCTCGACAATGTCACGGGGTGGATTCTCGAGCTCGATCGCGGCCGCGGCATCCCCTACGAGGGCAATTATTCCGCCTGGTTGAAACAAAAGCAGAAGCGCCTCGCCCAGGAAGGCCGCGAGGAAGAGGCGCGCCGGCGGCAGTTAGAGGCCGAGTCCGAATGGATCGCGGCGAGTCCCCAAGGCGCGCCAGGCCAAATCCAAGGCCCGTATCCAGCGCTATGAGGATCTCTTCGCCAAGCAGAACGACAAGGCGGCGGCGGCGGCGCAAATCGTCATTCCGGTGGCCGAGCGGCTCGGCAATCATGTCATCGAGTTTTCGCACGTCTCGAAGGGTTTTGGCGGCACGCTGCTCATCGACGATCTCTCGTTCAAATTGCCGCCCGGCGGCATCGTTGGCGTGATCGGCCCAAACGGGGCCGGCAAAACCACTTTGTTCCGGATGATCACTGGTCAGGAAAAGCCAGATTCCGGCAAAATCGAAATCGGCAAATCGGTATACCTTGGCTATGTCGATCAATCGCGCGACGCGCTGGAGGCCAACAAAACCGTGTGGGAAGAGATTTCTGGCGGCGAAGAGCTGATCTACCTCGGCAAGCGCGACATCAATTCGCGTGCTTATACTTCCGCCTTCAATTTCAAGGGCCCGGATCAGCAAAAGAAAGTTGCCCAATTGTCCGGCGGCGAGCGCAACCGCGTGCATCTCGCCAAAATGCTGAAATTGGGCGCCAACGTTCTTCTGCTCGACGAGCCGACCAACGATCTCGACGTCGACACTTTCGTGCTCTGGAAGAGGCCCTGCAAGATTTTGCGGGCTGCGCGGTCATCATCTCGCATGATCGCTTCTTTTTAGATCGCATCGCGACGCATATGCTCGCCTTCGAAGGCGACAGCCATGTCGAATGGTTCGAGGGCAATTTCGCCGCTTACGAGGAAGACAAAAAGCGCCGCCTCGGCATCGACAGCGTCATCCCGCACCGGCTAAAATATAAGCAGTTTTCGCGGTGAGCGATTTTGTCTTAGATGGTCAAATTTCACGTTCAAACTAAGTGCGCGACATGAGCCGCATCGAGAAAACCGTGTTCATCAGTTACCGGCGCACCAAGCCCCCTGGGCGCTGGCCGTCTACCAATACTTGAACCATCACGGCTATGACGCGTTCATCGACTTTCAAGGCATCGCCAGCGGGGGCTTTGAGCGCAGTCATCCTGGAAAACATCCGCGCCAGGGCGCATTTTCTCGTCTTGCTCACGCCCTCGGCGCTCGAACACTGCGGCGATCCAAGGACTGGCTGAGGCGCGAGATCGAGACGGCAATGGAATCCCGGCGCAACATCGTCCCTGTCATGCTGGATGGCTTCGACTTCGAGGAACCCTCGAACGAGAGCCGGCTGACGGGCCAGCTATCGGCGCTTAAGGACTACAAGCGCTGCGTGTCTACGCAGAGTATTTCGAGGCGGCCATGGACAGGCTGCGCGGGGACTTCCTGAATGTGCCGCTAGAGTCTGTTCCACACCCGGCCTCTCTTTCCGCTCCTGCGCGGCGGGCCGCCGAAACCCAGCAGGCCGCGGCGGGCGCGGCTCCCGCGGTACGGCCAAGAGGAATTGACGGCGCAAACATGGTTCGAGAAAGGCTTCAATGCTGCCGATCTTGATGAAAAAATCCGGTGTTACACCGAAGCGATCCGCCTCAAGCCCGACTATGCCGACGCCTACAACAACCGGGGCAATGCGCGGCGCGACCAAGGGCGACCTCGATGGCGCCTTGAAGGATTACACTGAGGCGATCCGCCTCAAGCCCGATTTAGCCGAGGCCTACAACAACCGGGGCGTTGCGCGCGCCGCCAAGGGCGACCCCGATGGCGCCTTGAAGGATTGCACCGAGGCGATCCGCCTCAAGCCCGATTATGCCGGGGCCTACAACAACCGGGGCAAAGTGCGGCCGCCAAGGGCGACCTCGATGGCGCCTTGAAGGATTACACCGAGGCGATCCGCCTCAAGCCCGATTTTGCCGAGGCCTACAACAACCGGGGCGATGCGCGCGCGCCAAGGGCGACCTCGATGGCGCCTTGAAGGATTACACTGAGGCGATCCGCCTCAAGCCCGATTATGCCGAGGCCTACATCAGCCGGGGCAAAGCGCGCGCCGCCAAGGGCGACCTCGATGGCGCCGTGAAGGATTGCACTGAGGCGATCCGCCTCAAGCCCGATTATGCCGAGGCCTACAACAACCGGGGCAATGCGCGCGCCGAAAAAGGCAACTTCGATGGCGCCTTGAAGGACTTCGCCGAAGCGATCCGCCTCAAGCCCGATTATGCTGACGCCTACTACAACCGGGGCGTTGCGCTGCGCGCCAAGGGCGACCCGGCCAGCGCCAAAGCCGCCATTGCCGATTTTCAGAAATACCTCGATTTGGGCGGCGGCATTCGCGATGGCGACCAAGCAGCAGTGGAACAGTTCATTCGCGACCTGAAGAATAAGCTATAAGCCTTGATAGCAGCCAAAAGCACCAACTTTCCGCGCGATCCCACTCATTCAATGGCAGCCCCAGTATAGAGGCCTTGTACGGTTTTTTGGCCCCAATCGTAGCAAAATGTTCCACGCGAAACGTTTTGTACGATTGGCACGAAAATGAGCGCGGAGAAGCGGCGCGTGGTGATGTGCTATGCTAAGAACAACTCATTGGCGTCCTCGCTAGAGCCAGGTTCCGGTGCCGCCGCGAGCCGCCGCGCGACTTCGAGCAAGCTTCTATCCGACCAGCGCCGCCCGACGAGCGACAAGGCCAACGGGGCGCCAGAGGTCTTCAGGGGAATGCTGATCTGCGGCAGGCCGAAGAAGCTCGCGAGCAGGAATATTCGCACCATTTGCTGGCGTTTGGTTTCCAATTCGGCTGCGTCCGCGTTCAGAAAAGGCGCCGGGAAAGGCGTCGTGGGGACAACGAAGCACTCCGAGGCGCCAAGGAGATTGTCGATCTTCTCGCACGCCTCCCGTCTGAACGCGACCGCCTCTTGTTTCAATTCGAGGCTGACGGCCGCGGCGAATTGAAATCGCTCTCTTATCCCTGGACCGAATTCTGGATCCGTTGCCCTGATCCAGTCGCCATGCGTTTCCCAGGCTTCGAATGCGTGCAAATTGCGAAAATGGGTTAGTGCGGCGGCCCAGAAGTCTTCGCCCAACCTCTCTTGCCGCATGGCAAAGTTTCGGCGCAGAGCCGCTAGCGCCGGCTCGGCGGCGTCGGCCAAGGCCGGCTCGGCGTACGCGAAGGCTTCGGTCAGGCAGATCGCGCCCGCGACGGATGGGCGCTCGATATCCGCCGGCAACAAGATATCGGCGACCGTCGTCAGCATTTCGATGTCGCGCGCGAGCCAGCCGATGACGTCGTGCGTCGGCGCGAGCACGATGACGCCGTTCGACGGCACGGCGCCATACGACGGCCGAAAGCCATATACGCCGCAGAAGGCCGCGGGCGCGCGGCAAGAGCCGGCGGCGTCGGTGCCGAGCGCGAAATCGGCGAGTCCAGCGGCGACGGCGACCGCCGAGCCGGACGACGACCCGCCCGGATACCGGTCTTTCGCCGCCGGGTTGACCGGCGTTCCATAATGATGATTGGCGCCCAGGAGGCTATAGGCCATCTCGTCCATTTGCGTCTTGCCGACGAGCCGCGCGCCGGCCGCGAGCAGCCGATCGACCGCAGGGGCGTCGAGCGCGGCGGGCGAGTGGCTTGCCGCCCAAGACGGATTGCCGTTACGCGAGACATATCCGGCGACATCGATGTTCTCCTTCACGACGAAGGTCTTGCCCGAAAGCGCGCCAACGAAGGCACCGGTATTTCTTTTTGTAACGTCGAGCGCCACGCTAATGGCGCCGAAGGCGTCCGCCATTTCAGATGTCTCCCCGCGGCGGCGAGCGCGACGGCAAGGTATACGATTGACTGTTTGCGCCGCAGTGGCGTTCGGGTGGCTCACCCGCCGAAAACGGGCACCCCGATGAGGATTGGATGCAGAAAGATCATCGCCACATAGGCCAGCGTTCCAACCCCGAGCGCGGTCGCATCGGCGCGTGTGAATGACTTCTATCCGCATCGCACCCACGTCGCCGCGTTTTTTCACCGCGATGCGGTCAAAGACCGCCCAGGCGAGAAACGACCCGAACAGGAGCATGCCACCCGCATCGCCATTGGCCAGAAGATGCGCCAGCGCCCAGATTTTTATGGCAACCAGCATGGGATGGCGCAGCCATCCCCTGATCCTCCCGGGCGCGGGATTCATGCAAGCCAGCGCCACAAAGGAGAACCACATCAGGCTTATGGTCAAATGCCGGGTCCATGCGGGCGGCGTCCACAAGATGATCAGCCCCTCCGCCCGATAGCGGGAGAAGCCCCAGACGATGAGGGCGAATCCAGCGATGGCCACCAACGAATAGATGCCCTTGAATGGTCCCCGGCCAAACCGCTCAATCAGACCCGTCCGCGTCTCGCGAAAGGACGTGAGACTATGCACGCCAAGAAAAACAACGATCCCACCTAACAGAATAAGCATGCTTCGCCCCCGCCGTTAACCAACGAGGATAGCATAGCGCATGAATACCGCCGAAAATACATATTTTCCGCGCGAACCTACCGGTCTATAGCCCGCCAGATGTATGAGGCCTTGTAAGGTTCAGCCTCTAAATCGCACCAAAATGTTTCACGTGAAGCTTTTTGGTAAGATTGCTTGTTTGCGCCGCAGCGGCGTTCGTTAGAGCAAGCATGCGCCCCAAAATTCATTGGATTGATCTGCCCGCTGGCGCTCGCTTGGCGACCATGGCGCGCCCGCGCGCGGGTGATTGGCTCGACGGCGAGATCGCGGGTTGGAGACCGCTACGGTCTCGACGGCGGCCGCCGGGCACAGCCGGCTCATTCGGCCTTCCTTCGCGCTTGTCGACGCGGCGTTTGCCGCCACCGCGCTTCGCCGGAGGGATCAGCGGTTCCACTAGCCGCCATTCCTCGGCCGTCAAGGCGCTCGGGTATCTCTGTTGGCTCCGGTCATAACGCCCGCGGTTTTCTTTCGTCCACATCGGTGACCCTCCTCGAATCAGGCCACCTTGCCTTGAATCACAAAAGATTCTTTCGGTTTAAGAAGTCCTTGAATCAAAATAATCATTGGTGATTCTAAGACGTATCGGAACAGACCCCAACGTTCTAATTCGCTTGTGTGATGAAAATTGTATGATATATGATAATCATCCATAAGTAATTATATGATAAAAATTATTAGATGAGGAATCTAAAGCTATGCAACATCGACGTTAATAGTAACACGAATGACAATTCCGGCGCTCTAACCCCGCTCGCTATGCATTGACGGGCCACGGCAACGCTATTCCGCGTGGCCGCGTAGCGGCTAAACACGAGGTATTTCCGTGATCAAGATCGCATTATTATCCATTGCCGCAGCTCTGCTCGCCTTCGGTCTTTCCGCCGCGCCCGCTGCCGCGGGGCCTAATCTACCCGATCTTATTGTCACCAACATCTCGACGAGTTCCCGTAAATCCAACAAGCGGCCAAGCAGTCACCTTCACTGCTACAGTCATGAATCAAGGAATAGCCGCCACACCGAGCGGCGTCAGCATCGGCGTCAACTTCTTCGTTGACGGAAATCCGGTAAGCACCTCCGACAATAACATAATTTCACTCGCACCAGGAGCATCTGTCGCTCTCACCGCAAACCTGGGTCCCGGCGGTGCAACCGGACGACCTTCGACATGGCTCGCTAGCGCAGGAAGCCACACAGTACTAGCGTTTGTTGACCCTCTCAACCGTATTACTGAGAGCAACAAGTCGAATAATTCGTTGAGCATCACTATTACGGTGACTTTCACCCCTCCAGCTTTTGTAATCGGCGGCCGTGTCATAACCACTGCCAATCTCAACGTCTATGCAACACCCTCAACCTCAGGAACAATTCTCGGTCAGCAAGCTGTCGGTTCCCTTGGTACCGTCATCGGCGGTCCCATCACCGCCAACAATTTCATCTGGTGGAATATCAACTATGACATTGGCGCAGATGGGTGGAGCATCCAAGACTACCAAGCCACGGCGAGTCCCATCCCCACCGTTACCCTTACTGCAACCCCATTCTCAATAACCTCCGGCGGCTCCTCAACTCTCATGTGGAGCAGCACCAGCGCCACATCATGTACAGGCACCGGCTTCACCGCAGGAGGGACATCAGGTACTGCGACCGTCTCTCCGACTGCCTCACAAGCCTACTCCATCACCTGCACCGGCGCGGGTGGAACGGGGAGCCAGTCGACAACTATTACAGTGTCTGCACCGCCACCTAATCTACCCGATCTTATTGTCACCAACATCTCGACAAGTCCCGCAAATCCAACAAGCGGCCAAGCAGTCACCTTCACTGCTACAATCATGAATCAAGGAATAGCCGCCACACCGAGCGGCGTCAGCATCGGCGTCAACTTCTTCGTTGACGGAAATCCGGTAAGCACCTCGGACAATAACATAATTTCACTCGCACCAGGGGCATCTGTCACTCTCACCGCAAACCTGGGTCCTGGCGGTGCATCCGGACCTTCGACATGGCTCGCTAGCGCAGGAAGCCACACCTTACTGGCGTATGTTGACCCTCTCAACCGTATTACTGAGAGCAACAAGTCGAATAATTCGTTGAGCATCACTATTACCGTGACTCTCACCCCTCCAGCTTTTGCAATCGGCGGCCGTGTCATAACCACTGCCAATCTCAACGTCTATGCAACACCCTCAACCTCAGGAACAATTCTCGGTCAGGAAGCTGTCGGTTCCTATGGTACCGTCATCGGCGGTCCCGTCACCGCCAACAATTTCGTCTGGTGGAATATCGACTATGACGTTGGCGCAGATGGGTGGAGCATCCAAGACTACCTAGCCGCGGTGAATCCCATCCCCACCGTCACCCTTACTGCAACCCCACCCTCAATAACCTCCGGCGGCTCCTCAACTCTCATGTGGAGCAGCACCAGCGCCACATCATGTACAGGCACCGGCTTCACCGCAGGAGGGACATCAGGTACTGCGACCGTCTCTCCGACTGCCCCACAAACCTACTCCATCACCTGCACCGGCACGGGTGGAACGGGGGGCCAGTCGACAACTATTACAGTCACGGCAACGACACTTACGCCACTGGCCTGCCCCAGTGGCGGGTTTAGCGGTTTAACTTTGACGGATGGGTCAATGAATGATTTGCAACAAAGTTGTACCGTAAATGGTAATTTGGTCATCGGAGGGACTGGAACCAATGCCTCACAGCTAAACATCGGATCATCTATCGTGCTGACCGTGGTGGGCAATGTCATTTTGTCAGGCTCTGGGGTGTTGAGCGTGAATGGTGGAACACTTGCGCTGGCCAACCAGTTCAATCTTGAGTACAGTATCAATGCGGCCAACAATGCTAATATATCCATGCTCAATGGAAACGTAACTACGAACGCTTTGGGAACGCACAATCTGACATCGATCTTATATGCGTCTGGCAGTGCTAATTTGCAGGTCGTAAATGCCACCCTGAATTCGAATACCAACTGGTTGTTAGCAAAATTGAGCGGCAGTTCGAGTGTCACCAGTACCAATTCGACCGTTCCCAATGAGATCTACTTAAACGGGCAAAATTCGGTGAGCATAACAGGGCCTCAAACCCAGCAGGCTCTCCACTTAGCTTTGGGTTCAGGCACCTCCGGATCCCTCACCCTTCCCAATACGTTGACGAATTATAATTGGTCTGCCGGCAGCTCTACAGGATTGAACGTCGCATGGAATCTCACGGTGACAAATGCTCAACCTGCCATTACAATTGAATCCCATGCCGGCTCCAATTGGACCATCACCGGAGCCAACATTGGACAAAAGGAAGCCACAATTTCACTTAATTTAGACCCAGCCACGGCCCCCACTGGTCTCGTGACGCTGAGCCAACTTCCACTAGGGATCGTAGGAGCCGGCACGCCGTATTCTTTCACGTTCCCCTGGAGCAGTCAGCCGCAGTTAACGCTTAATAATGTAAACCTCGGTCCGCTTGCCTGGCAGATCTACATTGGCAGTGGTCCGGCTCCCGTCAATGCACAAATTTCTAACTCCGCCATAAACGAGATTGGAGTTATCGCTGGCAATGTGACTGTAACTAACTCCACGTTACAGTGGGGAGAATTAGATCCCGTTGGACCGGCTTCCGTCATTAATGTCCAAGGAAGCGATATTTGGAGTCATAACATTCAAGCAAGTGGTGGCGGAATGCTCACCATTAACAATAGCACCATCCACGGGAACCTCTTTGCTTCTTCCGGTTGCCAAGCAGGAGTTTGTTCAGTCATTACCCTCACGAACATTACCGAAGCGAACAACGGTACTCAGTCGTCCTGCACAGGTAGCATTAACACTTTAATTCAACCCAACGGAACCCCGCTTTGCGATCCACTAAACCCCCTGGAGGCCGCATCTACGTATACAACCTCTAATGGAGGAGTCATAAACCGATAACGTTGGGTTAGGAATCAAGGTTATGATCTAGACCCTTCGAAGTGAACCAGTGTCCTGACTTATAAAAGTGGAAAAGCTGCGGCACCGTTCCCTTGTTATCATGCAGCAAGATGCCGCGGCTTTTGTTTTTGCTGGGGGCATGTGGGCTACGCGGCAGCGTTGTCCATCATGCCCCCAGCGCCCGTTTGCGCAGCGTTCGCTTGGCGTTCGCGCCACACGGCCGTCGGCGAGCGGTTGGCGAGCGGAAGGAATCGCTGTCATCGTGAGCCTTATCGAAGCCGGGGAGGTCGAGGAACCCGGCCTTCACCGGGAGGCCCCAAGCTGGCGGCATGAGGAAAAACCGGCCTGGCTCGCGTCTCGCAAAATTATTGCTTCGCAAAAAAACTTTTTCCAGTTCTAGCCAATGCGCGCTAATCAAACATGGGCCGACACTCCTTCCATGCCCCACCGGACGCGCGCCGTGGCAAGCCGGACGCCGTGCAAGAAAGCCGAATGCCCGCAGCCGAGGTCAACGCATGAACAAGATTTTTCCCGATGCGCACGCGGCGTTGTCTGGCATTCTCAGGGACGGGATGACCCTCATGGCCGGGGGATTTGGGCTTTGTGGCATCCCACAAATCCTGATCGAGGCCATTCGCGACCTCAAGGTCAAGGATTTGACCGTGATCTCGAACAACGCGGGCGTCGATGGCGCGGGCCTGGGGCTCCTCCTCGAGACCCGGCAAATCAAAAAGATGATCTCGTCTTATGTCGGCGAGAACAAGCTTTTCGAGCGGCAGTATCTTGACCACGAACTCGAACTCGAATTCAATCCGCAAGGCACGCTTGCCGAGCGAATCAGGGCAGGCGGCGCCGGCATCCCGGCGTTTTTCACCAAAACCGGCGTTGGAACCATCATTGCCGATGGGAAGGAGCTGCGCGACTTCGACGGCGCGACCTATGTCATGGAGCGCGGACTCGTCGCCGATGTCTCAATCATTCACGCCTATAAGGGCGATAGCGAAGGCAATCTCATCTATCGCAAGACGGCGCGCAATTTCAATCCGATGATGGCGACCGCCGGCAAGGTGACGGTCGCGGAGGTCGAGCATCTCGTCGCGGCGGGAGACATCGCTCCCGATGAAATCCATACGCCAGGCATTTTCGTCCAACGCATCGTGCATACGCCGAACGCCGGCAAGCGGATCGAAAAGCGTACCACTCGCCCACGCAACGCCGCTTAAGGAGACACTCGCAATGGTCTGGACCAGGGATCAGATGGCCGCGCGCGCCGCCCAGGAATTGCGCGACGGATTTTATGTCAATCTCGGGATTGGCATTCCAACGCTCGTGTCGAATTTCATCCCGCCCGGCATGAATGTGCAATTGCAGAGCGAGAACGGCATGCTCGGCATGGGACCGTTTCCCTTCGAGGGGGAGGAAGACGCCGACCTCATCAATGCCGGCAAGCAGACGGTCACCGAACTCCCGACGACAAGCTATTTTTCTTCCGCCGATAGTTTCGGCATGATTCGCGGCGGCCATATCGATCTTGCGATCCTCGGCGCGATGGAAGTTTCCGAGCGCGGCGATCTCGCCAATTGGATGATCCCCGGCAAGATGGTGAAAGGCATGGGCGGGGCCATGGACCTCGTCGCCGGCGTCAAGCGGGTCGTGGTGGTCATGGAACACACCGCGAAGGGCCAGCCAAAACTCCTGCACAAATGCACGTTGCCGCTGACCGGCACGGCGGTCATCAACCTCGTGATCACAGACCTCGCGGTTTTTTCGATCGACAAGGCGGGGGGCACGGGCATGACCCTCATCGAACTCGCCGATGGCGTCACGATCGCCGAAATCAAGGCGAACACTGAGGCGAGTTTTGAGGTCGCGCCGGACCTCAAGACCAAGGTGGCTTGAAACCTTGCGCGATTCCGTCGGCTAACGTTTCCGATGACAAGCGGCTTGCAATCCGGTTTCCGTAAATGGCGACTCTACTTCTATGACGGAACGCGACGGGGGGATGTGGAGGGCACCAAACTGGTGTCAGTCCAGCTTGGCGGCAACCCGTTCGAGGCCGCCGACGAACTTCTGCCAGCCGCCCTTGGCGCCCTGGTAGTACTGCGGCTGATCCGGCCGGAAGCCCGACTGCTCCATGCGCAGATGGATCCCCGTGCTCGTAGGGGTGAGAGTCCAAGTGACGACACTCTTGAGATCATAGGCACCCCACGTGTAAGACAGCGTTTTGTTCGGCTCGACTGCCAGGACCTGACAGTCGACAACGCCCCAGTCTGCGCGAAGATTGAAACTGTGGCCCACGACAGGTTTGAAGTCGTTCTTCATGAGCCACTCCTCGATCAGGTATGGTTGCGTAAGCGCGCGCCAGATCTTTTCCGGCGGATGAGGTATCTCACGTTCGATAACGACGGAGAGCGTTTCGGTCGACGTTTCGTTCATTGGTCCATCCTTTTCAGCAGGTCTTCGAGGTGGTCGAACCGGCTCTGCCAGAACCTGGCCATCTGGCTTGTCCAGTCGATCAGGGGGGCAAGCGCGCCGAGCTGCGCGCTATAATGGGTCTGGCGTCCATCATGGCGGTCGCGTACCAGCCCGGCCTGCTTCAGAACGCCGAGATGCTTTGACACGGCCGGTTGCGAGACCCCGGACTGAGCCGTCAATGCCCGCACGGTCTGTTCGCCGTCGCGGCTCAGCCGCTCGAAGATCGCCCGGCGAGTCGGATCGGCAAGAGTCTTGAAGAGGGCGCCGGGTGCGGTGGGCATATATTAATCCATAACTCGCTGGTTATGAATGAGTCAAGCCGGAATTGGCGCGCGGAACCGGTGGCGACCTGAGATCGAGTTCGAGCAGACTAGACGGCGCCCGCTTCTAAACGGCCCGGGCGAAAACCAAGACATCGACGCGTTTGGCGCCGCCGCGCAGCAGCGCGCGCGCCGCCGCATTGACGGTTGCGCCCGAGGTCATGACATCGTCGACAAGGACAATCGCGCGGGCCTCGACCCGCGCCGCCATCCCTTCGGCCACGCGAAACGCGCCTTGCATATTGAGAGCCCGCTGCGAACGCGAAAGTCCGACCTGGGACGGCGTCGCCTTAACCCGCGCGAGGGCGAAAGGATCAACCGGGACGCCGCATCGGGCCGAGACGGCTTGCGCCAAGGCGTGCGCTTGGTTGAACCGGCGGGCGGCAAGCCTGCGGCGATGCAAGGGGACCGGTACGAGGAGATCGGCCTCGACGAGCAGTTCGTTGCCGGCGCGGGCCATCCAAGCCCCGAGCGGTTTGGCGAGTTCCATCCGGTCGCTGTATTTCAGCCGGTGCACCAAGTTTCGCACCGGCCCATCCTCGAAATGGGCAACCGCCCGGGCGCGGGCGAACACAGGCGGATTAGCGACCGCCTCGGGCGATAGAAGCCCTTCGCTGCCAAGATCCACGGCGAACGGCGTGCCCAGACGCTCGCAAAACGGACGCTCGACAAAACGAACCTGCGCCCAACAGGCGGCACAGAGCGATCCCATGGCGACAGTGGATTGGCGGCAATTGAGACACGCGGGGGGGAACACTGTGTCCGCCGCCGCGCGGGCGACGCCGCGCAAAAGCGGCAACGCCCGGTCCAGGGCGGCATTTCGTAGCAAGTTGGAGAGAGCCTGCAAAGCAGGCTGCGCGGCGGCCATCGCGGCTCCCCTTTACGGCGGTCCAAAGGCTAAGACTTCGCGCGTAAAAATTTCTCTGACTTCTGAAAAAGGCTCATGTTTATCATTATAAATGACAGCGCGATGCTGGAAAAGCCGCCAGGGCATCGCCAATGCCTCCCCTGGTCTGTCAGCCGGAGGCGGCACCAGTTCCCATCCGTCGGGAAGTGGTTTCCATAGCATTTCGACCGATAAATTCTCCCGGACGGGCATCAAACCCCGCACCGCCCGGCCAAAAGGTGTATCGGTTGTTGTCAGCACACGGTTGATTTCCGGCCCGACGCGGCTTGGCACATACCAATTGTCAGCTTCGGCTAGGACGTGGTCGCCGCAGGTAAGATCGACGTGCCGGTAGGTGACCTCCTCTTCGGGGCCGGCTTGAAGTCTTTGCCGCTGCTCCGGCGAGACAGGTTTGTCCGCCCCGGTAATCCGCCTTGCGTGGACCACGGGTTCACTCGCCAGTTTGTGATCGGCGCACCATTTGGTGAGAACTTCGGTCGCGGTACAGGAGGCGCAAAGGAGGCGGGCGTTCAGGGTTTCGATCAAGGCGAGGGCCTCGACGCGCGCGAGCAAAGTGTCCGGCCACGGCGCGCCGGTCCGCCGGAGGGCGGGGTCGGCAGAAATCGCGGAGGCGCAAAGGCTCAATGTCACTATTGTTCCAATCCAGCGACAGCGCATGCCGGCGTTTCCATAAGGCATTTCGCGGGGCGGTGGCGAACGAACACCGGAAACTTCATAGCACAAAATCCTCGATCTAACGCTTCCGCTCGCATGGACTAAAAATGCACTGGTCTTGCGCGCCGCCTGTCAAGGACTTACCAGTTTTAATGGCGCGCTCCCGGGATATAAGCAAGAGACGCGCCTTCCCCATCTTCCGCTGCGTCCAGCATCAAGGCGCGGCCCTCTCTTGCCAAGCGAAAACCATGTTCCAAAAGCTTTATCGTTGGACGCTCAGCCTTGCCAAGAGCCCGCACGCGCCTTGGGCGCTTGGCGCTATCGCCTTCGCGGAAAGCTCGTTTTTCCCCTTGCCGCCGGATACGATCTTGATCCCGATGTCGCTCGCCAAGCCGAAGCGCGCATGGGTCTATGCGCTGATCTGCACGGGCGGATCGGTCGCGGGCGCCCTGCTCGGCTATGCGATTGGCGCTCTTCTTTACGAAACAGTTGGAAAATGGCTGATCAATCTTTACGGCTACGGCGCGCGCGTCGATCAAATGCGCGCGCTCTATGCGCAATGGGGGTGGGCGGTTATTCTCCTAAAAGGTTTCACGCCAATTCCGTTCAAGATCGTGACGATCACGAGCGGGCTTCTGGCTTATAGTCTGCCGCTCTTCGTTCTGTTGTCTTTCCTCACGCGCGGCGCGCGCTTTTTCTTCATCGCGGTGCTCCTCAAGCGCTATGGCGAACCGGTCAATGCCCTGCTCGACAAATATTTTGGCTGGTTTTTGGCAATCCTCGCGGTTGCCATCGTGGCGGGCTTTTGGATCGCCGCACGCGTGATATGACCGCCGCGATGCGCGTCAGAAGTCCTTTTTGCATTGCACTCGTGATTCTGGCGATCGCTGTATTGTCAATCGCGGGAGCCTTCGTTTTCGAGGCCCTAGGCTATGCGCCGTGCGAGCTCTGCCTTAAGGAGCGTATTCCCTATTATGCGGCTATTCCGGTGGCGGGTCTCGCGGTTTTCTTCGCCGCGCGGGGTCCAAGAAATTTGTTGCACGCGGCCTTGTGCATACTTGCCCTGATTTTCGCGGCAAGCGCGATTTTTGGCGCCTATCACGCCGGAATCGAATGGGGGTTATGGCCGGGGCCAACGGAGTGCACTGGCCCGCTCGATCACGCACGTTCGACCACCGATTTCCTGAAACAATTGCAAAGCGTCAAGGTGGTGGGTTGCGATGCCCCTGCCCTGCGCATTCTTGGCCTGTCGCTCGCGGGCTGGAACGCGATCATTTCGGCGGGATTGGCGGCAATCGCATCAGTTGGCGTGTCGCGAAAAGGCTGTAGCTGAAGCAGAGGAATTTGCAGAATGTCGGACGAGACGAAGAAAAAGGTAAAAGAGGCAGCAGACGATCTGGCGGCCGCACTCAGGAAAACTGGGCTTGGAGAACTGCTACAGATCGGCGTCGAAGAGCCCGAGGACACTACTACAGGCGGCTCTGCCATTATTGTAGCAAAGTTTGCTGGCAGAGGCCTCATTGTAGCGGTCTGGTTCGACAAATGGCTCGATGGCGAAAGACTAGCCTTTTGGGCAGGCTTCGGTGCAACAACACGTAAACCGGTGAAAGAGATTGTTTCAGACTGCTCCACTGTGGAGCGCCCGAGCAGGACTCTTCAAAATGATGATTGGGAGGCGCGCGGAGGGATTTCTTGCCTGAAGAAAAAAAGTCGGCCGACTGACGCAGAATTGCAATTTCCGAATTCAAGAGTATACCCGCGGATCCAATGGATTCGGCATTTATGGTCGTCAAAATAAGCCGTTCGACGTGGGAAAGGCGACGACGTTCATCGAGTCCGTTATCCAATCGTTGCCCGAACTATCAGACGACTATTCAGCTTTTGAGAATAGAAAGTTTGTTGCCTGGCATATTAGAACTGAACGCCGTCCGGAGTTAGCTCGGAGGCGCAAGGAGCGAGACGAGTATAAATGTCAGGTTTGCAACTTCCATTTCGGAGAAAAATATGGGCCACTTGGAAAGGATTTCGCGGAAGCCCACCACATTGTGCCACTTGCTACATTGAAAGGCGAAGTCCAGACGTCTCTTGATGACTTGGTGACGGTCTGCGCGAACTGTCATCGAATGCTTCATCGAATGGATGGCAACAAGGATGACATCAATAAGCTTCACGGAATGCTGAAGAATCCCTAGCGGCGGAAATCGCTTCGTAGGATCATTCTCCCACCACGAGCCTTGCCCGCGCCCGCAGCTTCTCTGTTTCGCTCTTCAACTGCCCGCAGGCGGCAAGTATATCGCGCCCGCGCGGGGTGCGCACCGGACTCGCATAGCCGGCACTGAACACGATTTCGGAAAACTTTTCGATCCGCCCCCAATCCGAACATTCATACGGCGCGCCGGGCCAAGGATTGAACGGTATGAGATTGATTTTTGCCGGAATGCCTTTCAGCAACCGCACCAGTTCGCGCGCATCCATGGGCGAATCGTTGATGTCCTTCAGCATCACATATTCGAAGGTGATGCGCCGCGCGTTGGAGGCGCCAGGATAGGCCCGGCAGGCGGCAAGCAGGTCCGCAATCGGATATTTCTTGTTGAGCGGCACGAGTTTGTCGCGCAACTCGTCGCGCACCGCGTGGAGCGAAATGGCCAGCATTGCGCCTGTCTCGCGGCCGAGTTCTTCCATCCTCGGCACCACACCCGCCGTCGAAACCGTGATCCGGCGCTTCGAAAGCGCGAGGCCGTCGCCATCGGAAAACACCGCCACGGCATCGCGCGCATTGGCGAAATTATAGAGCGGTTCGCCCATGCCCATGAATACGATGTTCGATACCGCGCGAAGACCCTTGCCTGGCACGAGGCCGTCGCCTGGAGGCGTCAGTCCTGGAAAATCCCCAAGCCGTTCCCGCGCGATCAAAACTTGGCAAATGATTTCGCGCGCGGTCAAATTGCGGACTAGCTTTTGCGTTCCGGTGCGGCAAAAGGTGCAGCTCAGCGTGCAGCCAACCTGGCTCGAAACGCAAAGCGTGCCGCGATCGCTCTCGGGGATATAGACGCATTCGACCTCGGCGCCCTTGCCGCGCGCGTCCTTCGAGTCAAACCTTAGAAGCCATTTCCTTGTGCCGTCGCGGGAAATTTGTTCGGCGACGATTTGCGGGCGGGCAAGGGTATACCGCTCGGCCAAGACGGCGCGCAGAACCTTGCTGACATTGCCCATCGCATCGAAGGACGTTGCGCCAGCGTGGTAGATCCAGTGCCAGAGCTGCGCGACGCGCATGCGGATTTCACGCTCCGGCACACCTGCCTCGGCAAGCGCCCCGGCAAGCTCGCGCCTTGTGGCGCCGGCAAGCGAAACCAGGCCGCGATGGCCCGGATCATCAAGCTCTGCAAGAGGTTCGGCGAGCGTGGACATGATTGGGGTGCGCTTTTAGCATAGCGGCCTGGATTTCTCCAGGAGTCCTCCGGTAAGTCTAAGTATCCTTCCTCCCGCTGAAAGATTTCTCATGCCAACCTTGCGCTTTCCTCTTCCGCTTGCCCACCTCGCTTTCATCGCCGCGCTTCCGGCCAGCATTTGGACGCAACTGAATATAGCGCATGCCCAACAATTCCTGCCCTTGAAAAACTCGGTGCCAACCATCACGACGAACGGCCTCGCAAGTGCGGAAGTCGTGCCCGATATCGCGACGATCTCGCTCGGCGTTGACACCGAGCGGCCGCACGCTGCCGACGCCGCGCGCGACAACGCCCGAGCCGCCCAGGCGATCGTCGGCGAGATCAAGGCGCAAGGCATCGAGGCGAAGGACATCAAGACACTGTCTATCACACTCTCGCCGGCTTACGATGAGGTCCAGAACGCCAACGGCTATGTCACCAAGCGGACATCGCGCGGCTACATGGCCCACAATTCGTTGAGCGTGCAAATCAGGGACATCGAAAAAGCAGGTGTCCTGGCCGGGCAATTGATGGATAAGGGTGCCAACAGTTTTGAGGGCATCGCATTCGATTATACCCAAAAAGAGGCTAAATACGATGCCTTGCGCGGCGACGCCGTTCGCGACGCATTGCGCAAGGCCAACAGCTACGTGAACGGGCTTGGCCTTAAGCTGGGCCGGGTCCTGGAAATTGCCACCCAGGCGCCTTCCCCCTTCGCCGGTCCGATGGCGGGGAATATGCAGCCCGCTGGCAAGCGCGAAGCCGCCGCCGTTCCGGTCGAGCCCGGCAGCGAAGTTCTGCGAACGGAAGTCCAGGTCACCTGGGAACTCGCCCAGTAATGCAGGATCAGCTTTCGGGAGCCGGTTTAATCCCAAGCGCGTCGGCGAGCCGCATCTTGGCCGAGCCTGGCGGCAACGGCTTTTGCTGGCTCTCGTGCGGCGCCCAGCCGGAGACGAAGATCATCTCGAAAGTCGCGCGCACGCGTCCGTCCGGATCGGCGAAACGTTCCGCATAGATGTTTGCGGCGCGCAAGAAAAGGCTCCTCGTCGAGGGTTTACGCAGCCGCGCCGCAAGCGCGTTGGTCGCGCCCATCGCGCGCAGGTCCGCCATTAGGCCAAATAACCCGGCGTAGCGCACGGTGACGGGCTCACTGTCGGCAACCGGCAAGGCGAACCCGGCTCTTTGGAGAAGCCCGCCCATGTCGCGCACATCCGCGAATGGCGCGACGCGCGGGCTGATCCCGCCATAAATCTCCGTCTCGGCCACGGCCAGGGCGGTACGCAACTCGTGCAAGGTCTGGCCGCCAAGCAGGCAACCGAGAAAAAGCCCATCGGGCTTCAAAACGCGGCGAAGTTGAACGAGTGCTCCGGGAAGATCGTTGAGATTTTGCAGGCAGAGCGCCGATACGGCCAAATCGAAGCATTTTGGCGCAAGCGGCAAACTTTCCTCATCGCCCAAAACGCGCAGGAGCAAGCCATCGCCCGCCGTTTCCGCCAACGGCGCCATGCGGACCAGAAGGCCCGGCCGGAGCCGGTCCGCGAGCCGCACAGCAAGCCAAGGCGAAGGCGTGCCCGCATCCAGGACCGCGGAAAATTCCCGCTTGATCGAGGAAAGCCGGTCGCAGACCTCTTCGCTGGCATGGACTAGGAGAAATTCCTGCGCTCCGGCGGCGGCCGCGCGGGCAAGCCTCCGCCTTACCAGGCGGCGGTCGAAGATGGCGGGCGGAGGTGTCCTCATGGCCGCGTCACCGGACGAAAGTTTCGTCAAACAGCGGCAGCTTGTGCGCCGTTTCGAATAAGCCCCTCGTTTTCCCACATGCCCGGAAAATTCACCGCCCCGACACCGGTGCGCCCTGTGGATTTGCTTAATCCAAGATTGTGATCTGGCGCACCCGAAGGGATTCGAACCCCTGGCCTCTGCCTTCGGAGGGCAGCGCTCTATCCAGCTGAGCTACGGGTGCTTCCAAACAAACAGCGCGATCCCGGCCGACGTTGGCGGCGCACGCCACGTGCCCGTGCCGCCAAACGGCGCCACGGCGGCAATGAGACTTCACCGCATGGAGAGTTGCGGTTCATTGCCGCCCGCGCTAGCCCGGCTAGGCTCGGAAATAAGCGCCACGTGGGGGTGGCCGGACGGCAGCTCCTGACCGCAAGCCAAATACAGTGCCCGCGGTCAGGCGGCCGCGAACTTCAATGCATACTAGGGAAAGGACGGTCGCTCTGCAATTTGGCGATTTCATCCTTGAGCTGCAGCTTTCGCCGTTTCATTTCGGCCAATTTCAACTCGTCCGTGGCGGGATACACTAATTCCTTCGCAATTTCCTTGTCGAGCGCATCGTGACGCTGTCCGAGCGCGGCCAAATGGGTCTCACGTGACATGCAGAGCTCCTTATCAAGGTCCACATAGATGCACGAGTGTGCCACAGGATTTGCAATTCGCGAAGCACCTTTGACGAACAACGCGATCAAATTTTCAGCCGCTTGCAACGTCGTTAACAATGTTGAACGGCTTCGCCTTCGCCATTACAGGGGCACATCCACGCGATACGGCCGTGGCGCGGCGATTCCGCAGTGCGGCGGGCAGGATCGAAAAATCCGCTTCGCGTAGGCGATCAACCCCCTAGCTTTGACGCCGCCTTTTTGCGTGGGTCCGTTTGCCGGCACGGTCTACAACCATTGTGTTGCATTCAAGCGATGTTCGCGGCATATAGGCGAGCCGCCAGTCTAGTCTGCTGGATCCGGCATGGATGCGGGTGTAGCTCAGGGGTAGAGCACAACCTTGCCAAGGTTGGGGTCGAGGGTTCGAATCCCTTCGCCCGCTCCAAATTTTCTCAGCAAAATCAGATGCTTAGAATGGTCCTTCGTGGCCGTTTTTTGCTTCCCCGCCCCTGACACGAAACTGGGAAGCAGGGGGGAAGCAGCAGAAAGCGCAATGTAGCGGGCTTTGGGCGGCCTTCGGCATGGGTCGTGTCCCGAAACCACGGTTTCCCGTCCGCGCGACGGGCCGAAATAGAGGTCGCCGATCGCCGCTACCAAGGGCGACTCTGGTCGGCGCCGTGCTTCCCCGAACCTAGGAGCAAGCCCCTCTTTGCTTCCCCGGGTGCTTCCCCGGCTCCCATCGCAAGGCGGACACGAGGCTCATCGTTCAGCCCTCCCGTCCGCAAGGCGCATCGGCAGCACAAGCCGGAGCGAGTCGGGCAATCGCACGAACCCGTGCGCGGCGTAGAAGCCAGCCGCACCTTCGTCGAGCGCATCGACCACGACGATCGAGGAGCCAACCGTGCCAGCGCTCTCGAACGCGCGTTGCAATGCGTCGGCGAGAAGGACCGCACCCAGCCGCTGACCCTGTCGGTCCTTTGCGACGGCCAGGCGGCCGATCAAGGTGGCGCTCACCAGTGGATAGCGCGGGATGTGCTTGCGGGCTGCCTCTGGCACATCGCCCTGGGAGACCGCCATCGCGCAAAGGGTGTAATAGCCTAGGATGTGCGCTGGCGCGTCTTGCTCACTCAATACGAACACGGCGTTTGCCTTTCGGCGGATATCCTGACCGGCCTGTGTCTTGATGTAGCGATCCAGGCTCTCCACCCCACAAGTGAACCTCGCCCGGTCGTGCTGCTCGTTGAGCAACACGATTTGAAGATCGGCGGATGGACGCTTCGCCATTCACGGCATTACCCGGCGCTTATGTTCCACGAACGCGCGCTGCAGCCGTTTGCTCGGCGTCGGCGGATTGATCAGGGCGTCGAAGAGGGTGACCCGGTCCCGGTCGGACAGGACAAGCGTCTCATGTTCCGCGATCGTCCGCCTCGCGGCGTCGGTCAGCGCCGTCACGCAGAAATCCGTCACCTTGCGCCGCTCGAGCTGGGCAGCCCGTTCGATCAGTGCCTTGGTCGACTCGTCGACGCGGAAACCGAGCCGCTCGGCCCAAATCCGCTGATCCCGCTTTGCTGTCATGGCCATGCTCACCTCCGGCGAAATATGTACGTCAACTCGACTAACTTTTCAATACCGCCCGGTCGCCACTCCGCGCAAAGCCATCGACAGTTTCCAAGACCCGAGCTCTTTGGCTCTCCCTGTTAACGCACACCATACGTTTGCACTTACCCTGCAAAAGTGGAGAGCCATCCCCTATGAAAGATAGCGGAGGCGGCGATGAGCAGGAACAAACAAAGACGATTTACGAATGAGTTCAAACGGGAAGCGGTGCGGCTGACGATGACCAGCGGACGCAGCGTCGAGCGGGTTGCAAATGATCCCGGCATTGCCAAACCGGCGTTGAGCCGGTGGCGTTCCGGGCACGGGAAAAGCGATTTTCCTGAAGGCCCGCACGAGGATGTTGGCAAGGAGCTCACCCGCCTGCGCAAGGAGAATGAGATCCTTCGGCAGGAACCCGAGATCCTGAAGAAGGCCGCCGCTTTTTCCGCCAAGGAGGGAAGCCGATGAGATTTTCATTCATCGATGCGAAGAAAGCCGAATTCCCAGCCGCGCGCCTTTGCGAAACTCTCGAAGTTAGCCAGAGTGGCTAGTTCGCTTGGAAAAGCCGCCCCGCTAGAGGGAGTCCCGATCAAATGGAATCTTTTGATCGATAAGGACTCACTCAAAATCAAAGAGTTGGAGCATGTCCTCATGAGACATCGGATATATCCGATGTCTAAATATCGAAAAAGCCGAGCAACTTTTTTAAGGACATGCTCTGGTGAACGCCAGTGCAAGGGCATGGTGCTGCTTGCTCATATCCGGGAGCGTTTTAGCCTTTCGCGGGAGACTTATGGAAGCCCGCGCATGCACGCTGATCTCACTGAGGACGGTATCATCGCCGGACGCCACAGGATTGCCAGGCTGATGCGTGATAATAATTTGAAAGCGCGTCAGAAACGCCGTTTCAAAAAGACCGCCGGCAGCGGCCATGGCTGGCCGGTTGCACCCAATCATCTTGGTCAGGATTTTGCCGCCACGGCACCAGATCAGAAATGGGCCGCCGGTATCAGTGATATCTGGACCACTGAGGGCTGGCTTTATCTCGCCATTGCCCCCGATTTTTTCTCACGCCGCATCATCGGATGGGCGGTCAGTGACCGGCCGAAAAAAGATCTGGCGCTTTCTGCCTTGCAGAGGGCCCTCGTCTTGCGCCGGCCAAAGACGGGTATTTTGCATCATTCTGATCGCGGCAGCCAGCATTGCTCCTATGATCACCTGCGAATCCCCGGCCGGCACGGTTTCATCATTTCGATGAGTGGCAAGGGCAATTGCTATGACAATGCCATGGTAGAAACTTTGTTCAAAACGATCAAATCTGAACGGATCTGGCGCACCAGCTTCCAATCACGCTTTCAAGCCAAAAATGCCATCGCCAGATATACCGGCGGATTCTATAATCCCGTGCGCGGGCATCCGGCTCCCGGTTACAAAAGGCCAATAAATTTCGAACACGGAACTAAGCAAGGAACAATGGCTCTCCACTAAACAAGGGCAAGTCCAAGCGGAGCCTGTCGAAGGACGGGGTGCGCGGCGTCCGGCAGCGCCATGATCTCGAGACGATGAAGAAGCGGCTGAAGGCCTTGGAAGCGAAGGTCGCCGAGGCAAGGCCTGATCCTGACCGAGGCGCAGGTCATGGCCTTGGAGAAAGCCAAAACCGAAAAGGAGGAGCACGGGCCAAGTTCGAGAGCGAATGCCCGGGCTACTGCGGCGCCCAGGATACATTCTACGCCGGCAACATGAAGGGCGTCGGCCGCATCTATCAGCAGACCTTCGTCGACACCACTTCGAAGGTGGCGTTTGCCAAACTTGGAGCCTGTCCTTGGGCGCGGCAAAGCCGCGACCCGAGGGATCGCAAGACGCCGATCACCGCGGCCGATCTCTTGAATGACCGGGTTGTGCCCTTCTTCGGCGAAAAGGAGGTGAAGCTCTCAATTGTTCTGACCGATCGCGGCACAAAATATTGCGGCAATCCCGAGCATCACGAATACGAGCTCTGTCTCGCGGTGGAGGACATTGACCATTCGCGGACCAAGACGAAGAGTCCGCAAACGAATGGCATCGGTGAGCGCTTGCAAAAGACCACGTTAAATCAATTCTACCGCATCGCCTTGCGCAAGAAGCTCTATCCCTCGCCCGCGGACTTGCAGGACGCTCTCGACGAATGGATCAGAAGTTACAATGAGGAACGGCCGCATCAAGGCCGCTGGTGTTTCGGCAAGACGCCGGCGCAAACCTTCCTTGACACCATACCCCATTGCGAAGGCGAAAATGATCGCTGCCTGGCCACCTCCAAAAAGGCACCCCCTGTAAGATCAAATTCAAGCTACGACAGCTTTCCGGTATCGTCCTGAGCTTGGCGAAGGACCGGCGCAAATCGAGTGGAGACTTTTTCATCTTCCACGACCCTGCCTTGAGAATGCGAACCTTATGTTCAGGCAACCACACGGGTCCGGCGAAGAACTCCCTTCGGCTGGCTCAGGAGGCAATCTTGCCGAGCCACGGCCCACACGGCTACGGATGCGGTGCTCCGGTCCGGGTGGCGACGAGGACCGCACGTTCTTCACGGAACAGGCAAACTCTACAGGGAATCGCTAATACATGGAGGGGGACGGGGAACCAAGCTGAGGAATGGGCTTGCTCGCCCCAGGATGAGCCGGTCTCCCCACCACCATCTCTGGCGTACCACTATCACCAATGGTGCCAACCAAGTTACAACGATGTGTGAACGTTTCACCCGCCATCACGCCTGACCCGCCGGCTTTCTCCGCAGCGCCGCCTGCGCCGCCGCGAGCCGCGCGACCGGCACCCGGAACGGAGAACAGGAGACGTAAGTCAGGCCAGCTCGCTCGAAAAAGTCGATCGAGGCGGGATCGCCCGCGTGTTCGCCGCAGATTCCGAGTTCGATGTCCGGCCGCGTCTTCCGGCCCCGCGCGGCGGCGATTTCGATGAGCTCGCCCACGCCCTCCTGGTCGATAGTGGCGAACGGGCTGGCGGGGAGAATTCCCTTGGTCGTATAGTCGCCAAGGAACGATCCGGCATCGTCGCGTGAAAGCGCTAGGCAGGTCTGGGTCAGGTCGTTGGTGCCAAACGAAAAGAACTCGGCGGTCTTCGCGAGTTCGCCCGCCCGCAAGCTCGCGCGGGGGGTCTCGATCATCGTGCCAACCGAGTAGTCCATGACCTCTACGGTTTCGGCGGTGACGGCGTTCGCCACGGCATCGATCCGCGCCTTGATAAAATCGAACTCGGCCTTGGCGATGACAAGCGGTATCATGATTTCCGGCCGCGCCGCCGCGCCGGTCTTGCGTTTGGCTGCGGCCGCGCCCTCGAAAATGGCGCGGGCCTGCATTTCCGCTATTTCGGGAAAGGCGATTGCGATCCGGCAGCCGCGAAAACCCAGCATAGGGTTATATTCTTGTAATTCGGCGGCGCGCTGGGCGAGCCTTACTGGCAAAATGCCCATGGCTTTTGCGACCGCCGCGATTTCCGCCTCGGCGCGCGGCAAAAACTCGTGCAGCGGTGGATCGAGCAGGCGGATCGTCACCGGCAGACCCGGCATGATCTCGAAAAGCCCGGTGAAATCGGCGCGCTGGAATGGCAATAGCTTGGCGAGCGCGGCACGCCTGCCGGCTTCATCTCCTGCAAGGATCATTTCGCGGAATGCAACAATCCGCTCGCCTTCGAAAAACATGTGCTCGGTACGGCAAAGGCCAATCCCTTCCGCGCCGAACTTTTGCGCCACGCGGGCGTCCCTTGGCGTGTCGGCATTGGCCCGCACCCCCATGCGGCGGACCGCATCGGCCCATCCCATCAGGATTGTGAATTCATCCGAAAGCTCGGGCTGGCGCATTTTCACGGCACCCTTGATCACTTGTCCGGTGGCGCCATCGATGGTCAGCAAGTCCCCCCTTTTAAAGGTGAGGCCCGCTGCCGTCATCGTCGCGTTGGCATAATTGACCCGGATCGTGCCGGCTCCTGGAGACGCATGGCTTGCCCATTCCGCGCGCGACAACCGCGGCGTGGGACGTCATGCCGCCGCGCGTCGTCAGAATTCCTTCCGCCGCGTGCATCCCCAAAATATCCTCGGGACTTGTCTCGATGCGCACCAGAATGACCTTGCGGCCGGCGTTCTTCATTTGCTCGGCGTCGCTGGCGTCGAACACGATCTCGCCGCTGGCCGCCCCCGGCGATGCCGGCAGGCCGGTGGCGACGACCTCGCGGGGAGCGGTTGGATCGAGCGCTGGATGCAAGAGTTGCTCGAGCGCAGACGGATCGACGCGCACGATCGCCTCTGCCTTGTCAATCGATCCTTCATTCGCCATATCGACGGCGATGCGGAGCGCGGCTTTGGCGGTGCGCTTGCCGTTACGTGTCTGCAACATCCACAGTTTGCCGCGCTCGACGGTGAACTCCATGTCCTGCATGTCGCCGTAGTACTGTTCGAGAAGACCCGCCGCGCACGCGAATTCGGCGAAAACCCCAGGCAATGCGGCTTCCATTGAAGGCTCTTGGGCACCCGCGGCAATGCGCGCCGCCTCGGTGATGTTTTGCGGCGTTCTCAAGCCCGCGACCACGTCCTCGCCTTGGGCATTGAGCAGGTACTCGCCGTAAAGTTCTTTCACCCCGGTCGCAGGATTGCGGGTGAAGGCGACGCCCGTCGCCGACGTTTCGCCCATGTTGCCAAAAACCATGGCCTGAATCGTGACCGCGGTGCCAAGACTCGCCGGAATTTCGTGCAGCCGCCGGTAGGCCACCGCGCGCGGATTCATCCAGGACTTCGAACACGGCGCCGATGGCGCCCCAGAGCTGTTCACGCGGATCTTGCGGAAACGGCTTGCCCAAGGTTCGTTCGACCCTTGCCGTGAAATCGGCGATCAGCTTCCGCCAATCCTCGGCCGCAAGCTCCGTATCGAGAGTTACGCCTTTGTTTTCTTTATAATATTCCAAGATCTCTTCGAATATGTGATGTTCGATGCCCAACACGACGCTCGCATACATTTGGACGAAACGGCGGTAGGAATCATAGGCAAAACGCGGATCGCCCGAGCTTTCCGCCAACGCCTCGACGGTGATGCCGTTTAGCCCGAGGTTCAAGACGGTATCCAGCATGCCTGGCATCGACGCCCTTGCCCCGGACCGGGCAGAGACGAGGAGCAGATTCTTCACGTCGCCAAAGCAGCGGCCGGTAAACTGGCCAACCGAGCCGAGCGCGGTCTCGACCTCGGCGGCAAGGCTTGGTGGAAATTGTTTTCCGTTGTTGTAATAGTAAGCGCAGACTTCGGTGGTGATCGTGAAGCCTGGCGGAACCGGCAGCCCAAGCCTTGCCATTTCGGCGAGACCAGCGCCTTTGCCGCCCAGAAGGTCGCGCAGACCGCTTTCGTCTTCGGCCTTGCCCTGACCGAAAGAATAGACCCATTTTGCCATCGTGATCCTTCTGGCGCGCGCGAAAACCTCGCGGGATTTACTTGCCGCGATGCGATCAAACCGGCCGGTTCGCGAATCCCCGCCGCAACCGTCTCATTTCATTGCCCATCGCACCGGCGGCTCATTCATCGCCGGTTCTATAGCGCCGCAAGCGCAACCCGAACCCAATCCACGCCGCACCCCAAAACGCGAGATCGAGGCCGAGGAGAATGCCGAGGATCACGAAACTATTGGCGGGCCAGCCCGCGACGATCAAACCCCCAACCAGCGCCGTGAGCACCCCCGCGAGCAGAACAGGGCCTCGCAGCGGAGCACCGAGATGTACCCCGAGGTAGATCCGGACAACTCCGGTCGCTATCATTCCCGCGCCCAGCAGCAAAGTAAAGAAGGCCGCCGCGATCAAGGGCTGAGCAAGCGCAAAAGCCGCGACGACGATGTAGGCAAGTCCGGCAATAATCCAAACCACGAACCGTCGCCATGTCTTGGCGCCAAGCCCGGTGGCGATCTCGGCGGCGCCGGCGACGATCATAAAAACCGCGATCGTATAAACCGAGGCGATGGTCGCCGAAACGACGAGGACAAGTGCGGCAACCCCCATGCCGGCGATCAAGACGCCCAAAGCGACGATCCAGCGCCAGCGAGGCCTAAGGCTTTCGATCACTCTTCGCAAATTTTCCGGTGGCTCCGGAAACGGACCGGTTTTGACCGAATATGACATCAATTTGATCCTTCCCTTAGGCTTCAACCAGCCCGGTGCCTCTCTGGTTCCAACCCTTGTTGCCGCGGACATGTTCGCCTTTTTTGCCGCCCGGTCTGCTTGTGCGAAGCTGCGCTTCTTCCAATTTTCATTCGTTGTCTTGCGGAAAAGCACAGTTTGGTTAGACCCGGGTAAATTGTTGTTCAACTGTGATCAAAAAGTCGCGGCGGCGCAGGAAATTCTCGCGTGAGCCTTGCTTTTTATCCGATGGCGTTGCGGGTTATGGTTTTGTTCGCTATTCACCATCTAGACAGGCCAGCTAGGCAAAACCTTATCTCGTTATAGTCCTGCAGCGTTTCGCGGTTTTCGCGACCCCAGGATCCGCATCTTGTTTTCATCCGGGTCTTGTTTTCAAAGAGGCGCCCGTGACGGCATCTTCGAAGACTCCGCTTCTCGACACGATCGCTTCACCTTTGGACTTGCGGCGCCTGAAGGAGTCCGATCTCGCCCAAGTCGCGGACGAACTGCGCGGCGAGACGATCGATGCGGTCTCGGTGACGGGTGGCCATCTTGGCGCAGGGCTTGGCGTGGTCGAGCTTACGGTTGCCCTTCATTATGTTTTCGATACGCCGGATGACCGCTTGGTTTGGGACGTTGGCCACCAAGCCTACCCGCATAAAATTCTCACCGGGCGGCGCGACCGGATCCGAACTTTGCGCCGTGGCGGCGGCTTATCCGGCTTCACCAAACGCACCGAGAGCGAATACGACCCTTTTGGCGCGGCGCATGCCTCGACGTCGATCTCGGCTGGGCTCGGAATGGCGGTGGCCAACACGCTATCGGCAAAGAAAACCCACGTCATCGCCGTGATCGGCGATGGCGCGATGTCCGCCGGCATGGCCTACGAGGCGATGAACAATGCCGGCGCCATGCATTCGCGCCTGATCATCATTCTCAACGACAATGATATGTCAATTGCGCCGCCGGCCGGCGCCTTGTCCGCGTACCTCGCGCGGCTCGTCTCCGGCGGCACCTACCGCTCCGTGCGCGAAACGGCGAAGCAGCTCGGCCGCCACCTGCCCAAATTCATCTATGACAGGGCCCGCAAAACCGAGGAATTCGCCCGCAACTTCTGGGCCGGCGGAACACTGTTCGAGGAGCTTGGCATTTATTATGTCGGACCGATCGACGGTCACAATCTCGACCATTTGCTCCCGGTGTTGAAAAACGTACGCGATGTCGACTTGGGGCCGATATTGGTCCATGTCGTCACCCAAAAAGGTAAAGGTTACGCTCCCGCGGAAGCCTCAAGCGACAAATATCATGGCGTCAATACATTCGATGTCGTTACCGGCGTTCAGGTGAAACCCAAGGCGAATGCGCCTTCCTATACGCGGGTCTTCGCTGACGCCTTGATCGCCGAGGCGCGAGAGGACGACAAGATCGTTGCGATTACCGCTGCGATGCCGGGCGGCACGGGCCTCGATATTTTCCAAAAAGTCTTCCCCGAGCGCAGCTTCGACGTAGGGATCGCGGAACAACATGCGGTCACGTTCGCGGCCGGCCTCGCGACCGAAGGTTTTAAGCCGTTTTGCGCGATTTATTCGACCTTCCTCCAGCGCGGCTACGATCAGGTCGTCCATGACGTGGCGATTCAGAATTTGCCGGTGCGCTTCGCCATCGACCGGGCGGGCCTCGTTGGCGCCGATGGCCCGACCCACGCCGGCTCTTTCGACGTTTCCTTCCTCGGGATCCTTCCTGGCATGGTGGTTATGGCGGCGGCCGACGAAGCCGAGCTTGTACATATGGTGGCAACCGCCGCGGCCTATGACGAAGGACCTATCGCTTTCCGGTACCCGCGCGGCGACGGCGTAGGCGTCGACCTGCCCGCGAGGGGGAAAATCCTAGAAATCGGCTGCGGCCGGATTTTGCGCGAAGGCAACAAGGTCGCCATTCTGTCGCTTGGCACGCGCTTGGCCGAGGCATTGAAGGCGGCGGAGGATCTCTCCACCTATGGCGTCTCGACGACGGTCGCCGACGCGCGCTTCGCCAAACCGCTCGATCAAGAGCTTCTCTTCCGCCTCGCGGCGGACCACGAAGTCCTGATCACGATCGAGGAAGGGTCAATTGGCGGCTTCGGCTCCTTCGTGATGCAAACGCTCGCCGAGGATGGCGCGTTCGACGGCATAGGCTCGCGCGGCCTAAAATTCCGGTCGATGGTGCTGCCGGACCGTTTCCTCGATCATGACAAGCCGGAGAAACTCTATGCGGGCGCGGGCCTCGACGCCAAAGGCATCGCCGCCAAGGTGCTCGCGACGCTTGGCCGAGTCCGCGATGCGAGAAAGAGCATGATCGCTTGAATGATTATACTTCCGACACTGCGCTAGGCCGAACGCATTTTTTCGCGATCCGCGCCAAGGCCCGGAAGGCCATCGCGGTCCGTCGTGCGCGCGTTGACGGCAAGTTCCTCCGCAAAGCGCCGGAAGCGGGCGCCCCCAAGCCCTATCGCAGCCTCGCCTCCCTGCTGCCCTGCCCTCGCCGATCGGAAACGGCGACGCCAGCCGGGAATTTCGCCTGCGCAACGCGGAAACATGGTCGTTTCAGTTTGGGACGCTCATGGTCTCTATCTATTTGTTTTCTCGCATGATCGTATCAAAATAGCCGACAATTTTTTGGAAACGTCCATGACCGAAAAACTGGCGAGCGGGACATTTGCAGTTTTTTTCTTGCTTGCCTAGCGGCGTTGGAGCTTGATAGTGCAAGGTTGGAGGATATCTAAACCATTATATTAGATGACACTCACCTTCTGCTACGCAGATCATTTTCTCGATCTGGCTTGATAATATCTTTTCTTGATCAGTTCCTAAGGGTATCGGCATTAGATTGCCAAGAATCCCGGGGATATATACGGTTGACATACCAAGGCGCTAGGCGTAGACAGGCTATAGCGTGACAGGCCGACGATGCGTTTTTTGTTTTTTGGTTGCATAATCCCAAGATTTATCGGAACAGTTTGTTCCGGTGAGTCATCGGGATGAGGCCCGCGACGGATCGGGCTCAAGCACTCCTGCCATCCAGGCTTTGCCGAGGTGGTAAAGGAGGGCCGGGCGGCTTACCACAGCGGCGCCCGGCCCTCTCCGTCGTCCTGGAGCCGAAACGTTTGTTGGCTACTCCCCTAAAAAGCGAGTCAAATCGACCAAAATATATAGATTTTTCAGAGTCTTCCTGTGGATTATGGGGACAATGGTGTGTGCCGTATTGACAAAGCAAGAAAACGTCGCCCGGCGCCGTGATGCATTCTTGCTCCGGCTCCTCAAGACCCCGCCTCAGCCGCGCCCGAAAAGAGTGCGTGATAAGGTGAAGCTTACTCACAAAAAGCGCGTCAGCGCATTAAATCCGCGTCATGATGGTTACATGCCAGAAAGCCACCGTTGTCTCGGTATGTCCGAGACACGAGGGGGGGGCCAAATTTGTTATCGGCATTGAAACACAAAATGAAACTATCGACTATCTGATTGATATTCGAAGCGCGATTCTCTTAGCTTACGGGCTGTTAGCCCACGGGCTTTTGGATTACCTAAGGCCATTCCATTTATCCGGGTCTAACGGGACGCCAAGCGCGGATGCTTTGAAACCTAGCTCTTGATCGTGCTTTCCTTCCAAAATGCTCCTGGCGGCAGTTTCGGGGAGATTGTAGGGTCCGAGATTGATTTCTCTGAACCAAAGTTCACAAAACAAAGATCCCGCCAGAAGCTTCGGCGTTATTCTAAATGTGCCTTCGTTTGTCCAATGGGACAAATCTTTGGGTAAGCTCATGCTTTGTTCTTACGCCAGCGCATGAAGGCGCGCGCTCTCTGTTTAAGTGTGCGTGGCTTCGTCAGGCCATTGGTAGAGAAGCCTCTTTCCCTTGGCGCCGCGTAACAGGGCGTCGGCGCGGTCCGCATCGTCATAGCCGAGCGCGGAGCGATGGTTATATTTGAAATCAAACTCGGACAAATAGCGGGGCAAATGGGCTTCCGAAACGCTGTGGAAGTTGCCGTACACGCCGCGTTTCATGATCGCGAAAAACAACTCAATCGTATTGGTATGCGTAAAGCCGCCGTGCCGCACGTACTCATCCGCCGAATGATTGACGGTTCCGTGGGCGGAAAATTCCTTTCCAGTCTTGACGTAAGCTGGCGCCTCATCGGTCATCAAATACGATTTGCGATCAACTTGCGTCACGATCGCGTGGCGGAGCGTCTTCGCGGTTACGTCCGCAACACATCGCGAACGCACTTTTCCGCCGCGTTCAACGAGTGAGAACACGGCCATCTTTTTCGGAGGCGGTCCATAAGCCTTGTTTTTCGCCTTTCCGCCGACGTAGCTCTCATCGGCCTCGACAACCTTTGTTTGGCCGCCTAGCGGTCCTGATGCTGGATCGTTCGCACACTCGCGAAGCCGATGAAACATAAACCATGCCGTCTCGTAGTTTGTGTCGATCATCCGTTGCAGTTGGAGCGCGCTAAAGCCTTTCTTGCTCGACGTCATCAATTGCGCGGCGAGCACCCATTTCGACAATGGAACATGCGATCGTTCCATCACTGTTTTGACCGTGACACTAAACGGCTTGCGGCAGTCCTTGCACTTGTAGAGGCCTGGGCGCGTGCTCTTGCCTTGCAGTTTGGTAATCCGATCCTCCATCACACCGCAATGCGGACAGATGGGGCCATCCGGCCACAGCAGCGCTTCTAGGTGCTCGCGCGCCTTGTCTTCATCGTGGAAAATGGGGTCTCGGAGATCGAGTTTTTTGCGTGCCATGATGGATGCCTTTCAACTTGAGGCAATCCTACATCATGTTTCTTGGTATGTCAACCGGATAGTTCCCGAATCCCGAGAATTCCTGGAAGAGGTGTCAAAACAGAAACGAAAACATCGTCACCAATTCTCTTAAATTCAAATGTTGTCTTCTGAACTCCGGCCATCCGAATTTGACCTTCTCGGGATTTTGGCTCAAATTCCATTCTTAACCCATGGGATATATTGGCCAGAGTTATTGACATACCTAGCGTATCCCCAACGATTTGTAACCGTTCTCGCATCTCACTCATCTGTTTTTTGTCTGCGCTTTTGTCCAGTATTGCAGGGTAGACTCTATGACAACGATATAATGTTTTGCTAATTGTTGATAGTGATCGATTCGCTGGTGGAACGGGCAACGCTGGAACAGGTGCTTGTGACCCAGTGGTTGGTGGAAGTACGGCCATTATGTCATGTGAGCCATTTAATACTTCAGTTACGATTTCTTTTGCTGATAATGGTTTTTCATAATTCTTTGTCTCGTAATATCCTAGCAAGAATAACATGAATGCAAAAAAGGCTGCAAATATTGTACGGTGTGTATTTGAAATAGGCCATGTCACAAAGAACGATCCGATAAGCACCACAGCCCAAGCTAGCACTAATGGCGTATAAGCGAGGTTCATAGTAATGACCCCAGCCGCAGCCAATGACGCGGTAATAAGTCCAATGGCCACAGTTGCGAAAAGAGCGAGCGCAGCGTCAGTACATACCGCGCGCGCAACCTGCAATTTTGATTTCGTTGAATTTGGCTTTCGGGGATCGTCGAGCATAGCGGCCATTCTGATAGAAGCCGCCGTTTAGCACAATGGTTGTGGCAGTTGTGCCATAATACCCCAATTTTTTGGGATCGTGCTCTCAAATGATAAGCTTCAACGCCCGGCTCACCATCGACCGGCTTGGCGCGCGAGGCGAAGGCGTCGCGCAAGGCCCGGAGGGCACGATTTTTGTCGCCTATGCCTTGGCCGGTGAAACAATCGCCGCCGAAGTCGATGGTTCGCGCGGCACATTGGTCGAGGTTTTGACCCCAAGCCCGGAGCGGATCGCGCCGTTCTGCCGCTATTTCGCGCACTGCGGCGGCTGCGCGGTGCAAACACTCGCGGCGGGGCCCTATGCGCGATGGAAACGCGATCTTGTCACAAGCGCCCTGCGGCGGGCGGGGCTTGCAAACGAGGTCTTGGACCTCGCCGATGCGCATGGCGCGGGGCGCCGCCGCGCTACGTTTCACGCGCGCTTCGCGCAGGGGCGGCCAGCCGTGGGCTTCATGCAGGCGCGCGCGCATGAAATCGTTGAAATCGGCACCTGCCCGGTGCTCGCCGCTTCGATGGACGGGGCGTTGCCCGCTGCCCGCGCGATTGCGCGGGCCCTCGCCGCCTCCGGCAAGCCACTCGACATTCTCGTCACCGCGACGGCGTCCGGTCTCGATGCCGATGTCAAAGGCCATGGCCCCCTTACCGAAGCCATCACGCAAGACCTTGTGCGGATTGCCATGGTCCACGATCTCGCCCGCCTTTCGAACCATGGCACGATCGTGGTCTCGCGGCGGACGCCGGTGCTCGCCATGGGCAATGCGATGGTAGCGCCGCCGCCGGGAGTTTTTTTGCAAGCGACCGAGGCCGGCGAGGAAGCGCTCGCGACAAAAGTTTCCGCGCATGTCGCGGAGGCAAGACGGATCGCCGATCTTTTTTCTGGCGTCGGGACATTTGCCCTCCGGATGGCGGAGTTCACGACCGTCGATGCGTTCGATCTTGATGAAGCCGCGCTTTCGGCCTTGGCAAAAGCCGCGCGCGTCAAAGGTTTGCATCAGGTCGCGGTTTCGGCGCGCGATCTTTTCCGGCGCCCGCTCGGCCCGCCGGAGCTCGAACGATATGACGCGGTCGTCTTCGATCCGCCCCGCGCGGGTGCCAAAAAGCAAGCCCTTGCACTAAGTGCGTCCTCCGTGCCGCTTGTCGTCGCCGTATCCTGCAATGCCCAAACCTTTGCGTGCGATGCCGCGATCCTATGCGCCGGCGGCTATGAAATGACGCGGGTTGAGCCGGTCGATCAGTTTCGCCATACGCCGCATGTCGAAATCGTCGCGGGCTTCCGGCGCGGAACGCAAGGCCCACGAAAGAACCGGCGGTTGCTTGGCTGAGGCCAGAGCATGGTCCCAAAAAGTTGCAGACTTTTTGGATAAGATCATACGATAAAACAAAGACATAGAGACCACGAGCGGTTCAACTTGAAGCGATCATGGTCTACAGCGGGATGGTGAAGCGCGGCGCTGGCGGGTCGAACCAGCGAAATGCCAAAAGCCCGATGAGAAAGCCGCCGATATGGGCCTCCCAGGCGACCGTCGCATCGGTGACGCCGAGCGGTACCGGAATGGCGCCAAAAAGAAAATTGGCGACGAACCAAAACAAGAGAAAACTGATCGCGCTGCGATTGGACAGAATTTTCTGCAAAGGCAGTGCCGGCTGGCGATAAGCCATTCCCTCATCCGCGCGGCTGCGCGAAGCCGAGCGATTCGCCAAGCGGCGCCCCCGGTTGAAACACGAAACGCACCGCCGCCGCCATGACGCCGGAGACCGCGGCCGAGGCACCCACGACCGGCTGCATATCTGTCATGTGGGTGACGTAGTGCATCAAAGCTCCGGCAATTGCCGCGGCCGCGCAAAAAAACAAAAAGCGTGGCGCACCAAAACGGCGCGCAACCGGCGAGCCGAAGGCCGCGAACCAAAGACAGTTCACCCCCACATGCAGCCAGCTACCATGCAAAAACGCGTAGGTAAGTGGCGTCCACCATTGCGGCTTCCCGTCGCCCAGGAAAAAGGCCGCCGCCTGGGCGCGCAACGCGGCGTCGTCCGCGATCGAATTGACGGCCAGGGACACGCGGTCCGGATCGAATGCGAAAGTAAACCGCCCCGGCACAAAGGCGAAGCGCCGGAGAATTTCAAGATAGGCTTCGGGCGAGAGGAGTTGCGAGAGGCCCTCGATCGCGGCCAAAAGCACCACGATCCAAAGGATCACTGGCGGCAGGTTGAAAATTCTCTCTTGGCGACCGCGCATATTGAGAACTTGTTCCATCCCGGAGAAGGCGGATCCGGCGAAGTTTGAATAAACGCCCCGTTGAGCGGCCTCATGGCGAATGGACTTCGAAGAGCCGCCTTTACCCCGTATACTCCGCTTTCCGATGCGGCCGGAGTGGACACATTCTCAACATGGCGGCACGGACTCGCCCGGTTTTTCGCTCGGTAACAAGCGAGACGAGGAAGGCGGCCAAAAGACAAATCGCGATTGTGACCCCAAATTCCATAAAGGCCCGCGGACTCGGTGGAACTTGGTCCCGTGGAAATCCGATGTTTTGAAATATGTCGGCGATGAAGTATACAAGCGGAAAATGGATGGCGTAAAGCGTGTATGAAAACCCTGCCGCCCAACCGAAGAGACGCGGCGCAAAGGGAAATTCAACCAGGGGGCGGCAAGCGATCGCGATGGCGGTGCCGGCCGCAACAATCATATCGGTCTCCAGCACACTTGCGATCTTGAACCGCGCGATGGCCATCCCGGCGATAATCACGCCAGCACCCAGGAGTCCCCGCCGGGAGCGGGACGAGCCCAGCACGCAGAATGCGGTAGGAGGCGAAGCCGAGGAACCAAGCGACGAACCAAAACACCCCCCCATGGGATCGTTGGGATTTTCGGGACCGCCGCAGAGCGTCGCCGCGATCACGCAGACCAGCGCAATAGCTATCAGGCGAAGACCGGGAGAAGCCTCCCACACTATAAGTCCGATGATCGCGGGGGCAATTAGATACAGCGCCCATTCGTAACCGAGCGACCACAGGGCACGATTGTGGTCCCACGCGTGGCAACTAAATCCCTGCAATCCGGCGAGATGGCAAATCGCCCCCGAAACACCCCCGATATCCATTGGTTGTTCGCTAAACAGCGGCCGGATATGTCCGGCTCCGGGATCGCTTAACAGGATTGAATGAAACAAAAATACTGCCTCGGTGATCACCAGTGCCGGGATGAAGACAATATAGATCCGGACAAACCTCGCAATGAGATAACGCACGAGATCAAAACTGCCCCGTTGCATGGAATCGACGAGACTTCCCCCTATCAGGAAACCGCTTAGGACAAAAAATATGACGACGGCCTCGTGTTGCAGACCGGTCATGAAATAAAACAGTTTCGAGAAAAAGCCTGGTTGCTCGGGCATATAAGGCTTGAAAAAAAACTGGGCGCGGGTATGCCCGGACAGCACAAGGAGCGCCGACATCGCGCGCAGAAAATCAGGCGGCGGCCAATGATTTGGCGCTTGGCCGGGCTTTTCGGTCATCACCCCTCCTGTGGCCTAAATTAGCATGAATTCCAATCGCTGCCACGGCATGGCCGCATCGCATTTAAAAGGCTTAAGCCAAGGCACCCCCTCACTCCACATCCTCGACCACGGCCGGGCCGCCGCCAGAAAGCCTTTGGGCCAGCGCCGCCTCCATGAAACTGTCGAGCTCGCCGTCGAGAACCTCGTTTGGCGTGCCGGATGTCGCGCCGGTGCGAAGATCCTTCACGAGCTGGTAGGGCTGCAGCACATAGGAGCGGATTTGATGACCCCAGCCGATCTCGGTCTTGGCTGCCTCCGTCGCATTGGCCGCCGCCTCCCGCTTTTCGATCTCCCGGTCGTAGAGCCGCGCGCGCAGCATGTTCCACGCGGTTGCCCGGTTCTTGTGCTGCGAACGCTCGCCCTGGCATGCAACCACGATCCCTGATGGGATATGGGTGATGCGCACCGCCGAATCCGTCGTATTGACGTGCTGGCCGCCGGCCCCCGACGAACGGTAGGTATCGATGCGGCAATCCGATTCCTTCACGTCGATCTCGACCCTGTCGTCGATCACCGGATAGACCCAGACCGAAGCAAAGCTCGTATGGCGGCGGGCGTTGGAATTCGAACGGCGAGATGCGCACCAGGCGATGCACCCCGGATTTGGTTTTGGCCCAGCCATGCGCATTGTGGCCCTTGACGAGCAAGGTGCCGGATTTGAGGCCCGCTTCGTCGCCCGCCGTCTCCTCGATGATCTCGACCTTATATTTGTGCCGCTCGGCCCACCGCGCATACATGCGAAACAGCATGCGCGCCCAATCGCAGCTCTCGGTGCCGCCGGCGCCGGCGTGAACCTCGATATAGGTGTCGTTGGCATCGGCCTCGCCGGACAACAGCGCCTCGATCTGGCGGCGCCCGGCGTCCGCCTTCAGGGCGTTCAGCTGGCCGAGCCCTTCCTGAGCGGAAGCCTCGTCGCCTTCCGCCTCGGCAAGCTCGACAAGCGTGATCGCATCCAGAAGTTCGTTTTCGAAATGATTGAGCGAACCAAGCCTATCCTCAAGTGCGGTGCGCTCGCGCATGATGTTTTGCGCGGCTTCGGCATCATTCCAAAGATTCGGATCTTCCGCCTTGGCGTTCAGCTCGGCAAGGCGGCGGGTGGCGGAATCGACGTCAAAGATGCCTCCTCAGCAATCCCATCGATTGCTTGATTGATTGGACAAGCGCTTCGGCTTCTGCGCGCATGTGGGACTCACTTTACTGGAAAATGGAGCGAGAAAGAGAGATTCCGGCAAGATAATAGGATCGGGCGTTGATGTAAACAGCATGGAACCTGTGAGCCACCGCGCCATTGTCCTTGCGAAGCTCTTAGCCTTCGCAGGAGAGGTGGCGCGTCACGGAGCGTGTAGCCGAGGCGATCGAGGGACAGGACGGCCGGCGGCGTTTTTGTTGTGGCTCGGACGTCTTAAACTAAGTGCGTCAGGCGTTAATCGCACAGGTAAAAGGTGTTGCCATGAAAGTCGGATTCATCGGATTGGGGCACATGGGCGCCGGCATGGCGGCGAACCTCTTGAAGGCACGCCATGTTGTGACCGTCTACAACCGGACACCCACGAAGGTCGAAGCGCTTGTTGCGCAGGGAGCCAAAGCCGCCGCCAGCGTGTCGGACGCCTGCCACGGCGACGCCGTGATTACCATGCTGGCGGACGACGATGCTGTTGAGATGGCCGTATACGGTGGCGGTGGCATCATCGGTAGCCTGTCCACGGGAGCGATCCATATTTCCTCGAGCACCATCAGTGTCGCCCTATCGGAGAGGCTTGAGGCGGCCCACGCGAAAGCCGGGCAGCGTTTCGTGGCCGCGCCGGTGTTCGGCCGCCCCGATGTCGCCGCCACGGGTCGGCTCTTCGTCGTTGCCGCCGGTGCGCCGGATGCGGTCGAAGCTGCGGCGCCGCTCTTCGATGCGATCGGGCAGAAAACCTTCGTCGTCTCCGATGTGCCAAAAGCTGCCAATCTCGTGAAACTCAGCGGCAATTTTCTGATCGCATCGGTCATCGAATCGGTCGGAGAGGTCATGGCCCTGATTGGCAAAGCCGGTGTCGACCGGAGGCAATATCTCGACTTCTTGACCTCGACGCTGTTCGACGCCGCCGTCTACAAGACCTATGGTGGGCTGATCGCCGATAGAAAATTCGAACCAGCCGGGTTTGCAGCGCCGCTTGGCCAGAAAGACATCCGCCTGACGCTCGCGGCAGCGGAAGATCTCCGCGTGCCCATGCCGCTCGCGAGCCTCCTGCGTGACCGGTTCCTGACATTGCTTGCTCATGACGGCGACAAGCTCGACTGGTCCGCAATCGGTCAGCTCGCGGCCAAGGACGCTGGCGAGGCGGAAAGCTGAGGGCTACGACGCTCTCGCCGGCGCCGCTGCGCTTCCTGTTGACGATGCAGCTCGTTGGTGACTGCCTCCGGCAATTCTAAATGACGTCCGGCCTCCCAACAAGATTGCTATTGTCAGACTTCGCGCGGATCATTCCCTCATAGGAGAAAGAAAAAAGGATTAAGCCACCACAAGAAAGCTGGCGGCCCTGGGCATAGGTGCGCTGTTCGATGGACACTTGGGCGATGGCTGCTACTTGCGAGCCACGTGATCTTCAGATTTCATTGTCTCTCGAACGAAGCTCCCGGTATTGGCGCGCGGCCTAGTTGACTTCGGGATGGATGAAGCTATCTCCAGGCGAGAAGCCGCCGGGAGCCGGGGAGAACTGAAATCCGGACCAGGCGTTACAGCTCGGTGTTATTGCGCGGTTTCGCAATTCGTCCGAGGGGATCGTCGCCGGTCCACATGGATCGTCTGCCTGCAAATCTATGAGAATGCCCATGGACGTTTCAGCGCCCCGCGTGACGGCCGCCAGCAACGCCGATGATCTAGGAAAGATCCCGATTGAGCGGGTCCTCTCGGCTCTCGCCGTCACGGCGGCGCGGGGGCTTGCGAGCGCCGAGGCGCAAAAGCGGCTGGCCAAAGACGGCCCCAACGCGTTGGTCGAAACGGAAAAGAGTTCGCCACCCAGATCCTTGAGCATTTCACCGGGCCCATTGCCTACATGATCGAAGCGGCAGCGATCGTTTCGGCCTTGATCGGACATTGGGAAGATTTTGCTATCATCACCAGTCTACTCTTGTTCAATGCCGCGCTTGAATTCTGGCAGGACCGCAAGGCGTCGAGTGCCCTTGCGGCCTTGAAAAAGGGACTAGCGCCAGAAGCAACCGCTCTACGCGATGAAGAATGGCAGACCCTGCAAGCGTCGGGCCTCGTGCCGGGCGATATTGTCAAGATACGCCTCGGCACGATCGTACCCGCAGATCTGCGTCTCGTGAGCGGGGATTACGTCTCGGTCGACCAGGCTGCGCTGACCGGGGAATCCCTTCCGGCGATGAAGAAGGCCGGCGATGAAGCCTACTCCGGCAGCATCGTCAAGCAAGGCGAGATGGTGGGCGTTGTCATCGCAACGGGATCCAGCACGTTTTTCGGCCGCACCGCGAAGCTCGTGGCCGGAGCGGGAGCCGTCAGCCACGCCCAGAAGGCGATGTTCCAGATCGGCAATTTCTTGATCGTCATGGCGGTCGCCCTGGCGATGATCATGGTCGTGGTCAGAGTTCTATGACACGATGACCGTTCGTGATGATTGGGACGTCACCGACGCACTCAACATTTTGCAATTTGTGCTGGTTCTCCTGGTGGCTTCCATTCCGGTGGCGATGCCGGCGGTTTTTTCCATCACTATGGCGCTTGGGGCGCTCGCCCTCTCCAAGGAAAAGGCGATCGTCTCCAAGCTTTCGGCGATCGAGGAAATGGCTGGGGTCGATATTCTGTGTTCCGACAAAACCGGGACGTTGACGAAGAATCAGCTTACGCTGGGCGTGCCTATTCTGTTCGCGAGCAGGGACCCGCAGGATTGTATCCTCGCGGCCGCGCTTGCCTCGAAGTTGGAAGACAACGATGCCATCGATACCGCAGTGATCACGGCGCTACGCCACCAGACTGTGCTGCAGACCTACAGGCTGACGAAGTTCGTCCCTTTTGATCCTGTGACCAAGCGAACCGAAGCTACTGTAATCAATTCATTGGGCCACACCCTCATCGTCACGAAGGGCGCGCCGCAGGTGATTGTTGAGCTCTCCAAGCCGGCGGCCGACGTTGTGGGACGTGTCAATCAGACGGTCGACGAGCTCGCGTCCAAGGGTTCGCGCTCCCTCGGCGTCGCGCGTTCCGAAGACGGCGGGGCGACGTGGTCGTTGCTTGGGATCTTGCCCATGTTCGATCCTCCCCGCGACGATTCTAAAGCGACGATAGTAAAGGCCAACGAGAAAGGCGTACGGGTCAAGATGGTAACCGGCGATGACACCGCGATCGCCATCGAAACCGCGCGCCAGCTCGGCCTCGGCACCCATATCATTCCGGCGGCTGATGCTTTCCCGAAGGACATGGACCCCAACAACGTGCCCTTGGCAATCGCCGAAGCGATCGAGCGGGCGGACGGGTTCGCTCGGGTGTTCCCAGAGCACAAATACGCCATTGTCAAGGCGCTGCAGGCGCGCGGTCATTTGGTGGCGATGACTGGTGACGGCGTCAACGACGCGCCGGCGCTGAAGCAGGCGGACTGCGGCATCGCCGTTTCGGGGGCGACCGATGCCGCCCGCGGCGCGGCGGCGATAATTCTCACCGCGCCTGGTCTCTCCGTCATCAATAACGCGATCGATGAAGCGCGGCGGATTTTCAGCCGGCTGACCAGCTACACGCTTTATAGGGTGGCGCTCACCATGGACATTATGTTCGTGGTCGTGCTGTCCACCATTTTTCTTAAGTTTACGCCGCTAACCGCGGTCATGATCGTGGTCATGTCCCTGCTGGACGACGTGCCGATCATGACCATCGCCTATGACAACACGCCGGTGAGCGAGAAACCAATCCGCTGGCGTATGCCGCAACTGTTGGGCGTCGCGGTTGTCCTCGGCCTGTTCCTTGTGGTCGAGTCCTTCGGTCTTCTGCTGGTCGGCGTGAGGGCGCTGTCACACGCCGACTTGCGGGAGTATTTCGGGCTCGCGACACAGGCCCAGCTGCGGACGGTGATGTTTCTGCAGCTCGTGGCCGGGGGACATCTACTGTTGTTCGTCACCCGAACGGAGCACTGGTTTCTTAGTCCACCATATCCTGCAAAGGCGCTCGCCGTGGCGATCGTCCTTACCCAGATCCTCGCGGTGCTGATGTGCGGCTTCGGTTGGTTGGTCCCGGCCATTCCCTGGAAGCTGATCGTTGCGGTGTGGGCCTATAATCTCATCTGGATGTTCTTGCTTGGCGGCATTAGGTTGATGATCGAGCGCTTCGCCACCCATCGAATGGAACGCAACCTCAAAAGCATCGCGGCAGTCAACAAATCCCTGCAGCCGTATCTGGGCGAGGCCGCAGGGTAGGCTTGCGGCTCGCTTGATGTGGGCGAACAAAAGGATTGCTTTGGGCCGAGGCGCGATCTTCACCTGGAGCCGCGAAAGCATATTGGGTAGATGCCCGAGAGGAGGTGACTTCCATGGACTATCGCAAACAGATGTTCGTCAATCCGGGTCAAAAGCTCCGTCTGAAGGACGTCGATCCCGCCTTCAAGGGTGGCCACGAGACACATGAGTTGGCGGCGCAGGAGTTAGAAAGATACCAGCAGAAGCTTGGCCAACTGCAAGCCTTGTTATATGCGGAGAAAAAGCACTCCGTTCTGATTGTCCTCCAGGCCTTGGACGCCGGCGGCAAGGACGGCACAGTCAACCACGTATTTGCCGCGTTTAACCCGCAAGGAACATCCGTGGCCGTTTTCAAGCAGCCGACGCCAATCGAGCTCGATCACGACTTCCTATGGCGCGTCCATCCGCATGCCCCGCCAAAGGGATGGGTGGCGATCTTCAACCGCTCTCATTATGAAGATGTATTGGTGACGCGGGTCCACAAACTGGTGGACAAGTCCACATGGACCGCGCGCTACGACCGGATCCGCAGCTTCGAGTTGGGGCTTAGGGAGAGCGGAACCACGATTGTAAAATTCTTCCTGCATATCAGCAAGAAGGAGCAGCTCGCGCGGTTCGCGCAGCGGCTTGACGATCCGGCCCGCAATTGGAAAATTAGCGAATCCGACTATGCCGAGCGCGCGCTTTGGGATGATTACATGGAAGCATTCGAGGACGCCCTCGCCGCGACCAGCACGCGCGAGGCGCCGTGGTATGTGATCCCGGCCAATCATAAATGGTTTCGTAATTTGGCGGTATCGCGTATTGTCGCAGATTCGATGGAAGAGCTTGGCATGGCGTTTCCCAAGCCAACGGTTGATCTCACCGATATAAGGCGTAAATATCACGCGGCGGCGGAAGAGGGGCGCAGGGAAAAGCGGCCCGAGGCGGACGCGCCCGGAAAGTCCGCCAAGCCGCGTGGGTAAGTTGACCCCATTCGGGGGTGCGGCGATGCACAGGCGCGCCAAGTACGAGACGCTAGCACAAGGCACGGAACCGGACGTTTGACAGGGATTACTCTGATGACCGCATCGGACAATACGGGTCCGCGCGTGACTATAAGCAAAACGCATCGGATCAAGCGGCGTCCTCCTTTTGAACGTATTGCCCTTGTCCTGCAAGGCGGCGGCGCCCTTGGTGCCTATCAGGGCGGCGTCTACCAGGCTCTGGCGGAAGCCGATCTGCATCCCGATTGGGTGGCCGGCATTTCAATCGGCGCCGTTAATGCGGCACTGGTTGCCGGCAATCCGCCAGAGAAGCGCGTCGAGCGGTTGAGGGAATTCTGGGAGACCGTCAGCACGGCTCCCTTTGGTGCCGGCTGCGTCCCGTCAATCGAGATCAAGGACGATTTCACCCATGGATGGCAAAATCAGCTGAGCTCGCTCGGCACTTTGCTCTGCGGCGCGCCGGGATTCTTCGAACCCCGCGTGCCGCCTCCCTTCCCTTTTACACCCGGAAAACCGGATGTTCTCAGCTATTATGATGCCGCCCTTTGAAAGCGACACTCGAGCGCCTAGTGGATTTTAACCTTATCAACAGTGCGATCACCCGTTTCAGCGTCGGCGCGGTGAATGTGCGCACCGGCAACTTCGTCTATTTCGACAACGCCACGCATGAGATTTGCCCGGAACATGTAATGGCGAGCGGCTCCTTGCCGCCCGGTTTGCCTGCGACGGAAATCCAGGGCGAACATTATTGGGATGGCGGCCTCGTTTCCAACACGCCGCTGGAACGGGTGCTCTCGGGCGCGCCGCGCCAGGATACGCTTGCATTTCAAATCGATCTGTTCAGCGCGAGCGGCAGGTTACCGGGTAATTTGCTGGAGGCCGACGCACGCCAGAAGGACATCCGGTTTTCGAGCCGCACGCGGGCGGCCATCAATCAATTCAAGAGAGCGCAACTCTTACGCAGGGCGACCCACCACCTCCTCGAACGGCTTCCCGAAGAGTTGCGGCAACTGCCGCAAGCAAACCTTCTCGCCGGCGAGGCCGACGAAAAAGTCTACAATATCATCAATCTCATCTACCACACCAAAAATTACGAGGGTGTGTCGCAAGACTACGAGTTTTCCAGACGAACGATGGAGGAGCATTGGCAGGCCGGCTACAACGACGCGGTGCGGACCCTGCGCCATCCCGAGGTTTTGCAGCGCCCCGAAAATCACGATGGCGTTTTCACATTCGACCTCGCGCGAGACGGCAGGGAATAGCAGGCGCGCCAGGTCGTACCCGCCGACACTCGATATGGAGACCAACGATGAAGCTTGCCGATGTCGCCAAGAACGCTTTCGCCATGCCGCTGACCGACCCGGCCTACCCGCGCGGGCCGTACAAATTCTACAATCGCGAATTCGTGGTGATCAGCTATCGTTCAGATCCCGACGCCTTGCGCGAGGTAGTCCCCGAACCCCTGGAGGTGGCGGGCGATACGGTCAACTACGAGTTCATCCGCATGCCTGATCCACGGGTTTTGGCGATTATACGGAGACCGGCCAGGTGATTCCGGTGCGGTTTCGCGCCACCGATGGGAAGGTCCAAGAGGGCAGCTATGTGCATGCCATGTATCTCGACGATAATTCGCCGATCGCCGGCGGGCGCGAGATCTGGGGTTTCCCGAAAAAGCTCGCCAGGCCAAAAATCTCGCATGAAAGCGAGACCTTGGTCTGCACCTTGCACTATGGCTCGGTGCTCTGCGTGTCCGCCACCATGGGCTACAAACATCGCGAGCTTGACCCGGCGCCTTTACTGAAAAGCCTGGCAAAGCCCAGTTTCATGATCAAGATCATCCCGCACGTGGATTGCACCCCGAGGATTTGCGAGCTTGTGCGGTATTATTTGGAGAACGTCACGCTTAAGGGCGCGTGGTCCGGGCCCGCGGCAATCGAGCTTTTCGAGCATTCGATGTGCGACGTCGCCCGCCTGCCCGTCCGCGGCGTGGTTTCCGCCAGCCACTTCGTCACCGACCTGACGCTTGGCCTCGGCGAGGTGGTGCACGACTATTTGAAGAACAGCTAACCTGCTTGGCCTGCAGTGCCTTGGGTTGGATTTCTACTTTGCGCCACAAGCCCAAATGCAAGCCGCGTCACTGAGGTCTGCGATTGGCTGTCTGGGTCGTTGGTTCTATAGAGAACTGGCCTCGCAAATCACGGGCACCGTCGAGAAGTATCACAAGACCATATTCAACTCGTTGCACCGCATCGCCATCCGCGAGAAGATCCATCCGACGATCGGCGAACGGCGGAAGGATCCCGGTGTTTGGACGAGGGGCGAGCAGTCCCGCGCCGGGGGTGCATCCCGGTCCACGACACTGAACAACGTGGCGGCGCACGGAGTTGAACTTGAGAACCTCGCCATGCTGGTCCGCCGCCGGGTTCGCCATGGCCGCCGCGATTAGCAATATGCAATTTGCTGATAATTAAAGTTGAATCGCGCCAGCCGCGCGGCAAATGAGGGCGTCATCCGGGGAATGCGGGTTATACGGAATTTTTATTTCCAGCGCCGCTGACCAGCCTCGAATTTATACGTGCCGTTCGCGATATTCGAACCCGCATTGCCAGCCTGGAGCATTTTCAGGCGAAGCAGGTATCGGTTCGCCTTGAAATCGCGACGGGCCAAAATAACAGGGTGCCTGCCTGATGCTTGTGAAAGCACTGATGCGCGTGGCCAGTGGCCTGCCGGAAAGGAGATTCGATGATGAGCTTCGCTCTCGACTTTGTTTTTGTTGCCATTGGAGTGGCGGCCTTCGCCGCCACGGCGCTCTATCTGAACGCCTGCGCCCGCTTGTGAGGGAAGAGCCATGACATTCGACAACTTGCTTGGCGCGATCGTGACCGCGGTCGTCATGATTTATCTCGTCATCGCATTGATCCGCCCCGAGCGCTTTTGAGAAAGAAACGCCATGACCGTCAATGGTTGGGTTCAGATCGCGCTTTTTTGCGTTGTCGTCATCCTTCTCGTGAAGCCGCTCGGCGGCTATATGACCCGCGTCTTCAACGGCGAGCGCACTTTTCTGTCGCCGCCGCTGCGGCCGCTTGAGCGGGCAATCTATGCGTCTAAGTGGCGTCAAGGAAGATGAGGAGCAGCACTGGACGAGCTACGCCATCGCCATGCTGGTTTTCAGCCTCGCGGCTTCCTCTCGCTTTATGCGCTTGCAGCGCTTGCAGGCTGTCCTGCCCTTCAATCCGCAGCATCTCGACGCGGTCGGCGACCGATCTCGCCTTCAACACGTCGATCAGCTTCGTCACCAACACCAACTGGCAGTCCTACACGCCCGAAACCACGATGAGCTATCTCGACGCAGATGGCCGGGCTCACCGTGCACAATTTCCTCTCGGCCGCGACCGGCATCGCGCTGGCCGTCGCGCTGATCCGCGGCTTTGCCCGGCGCTCGGCCGAAGGCGTCGGCAATTTCTGGGTCGATATGACCCGCTGCACGCTCTACGTGCTGCTGCCGCTCGTCCATCGTCGTCGGACTGTTCTTCGTCTGGCAGGGCATGCCGCAGAACCTGCGTGCCTATACCGAACGCGACGACGCTCGAAGGCGCCAAGCAGATGATCGCGCAGGGACCGGTCGCGTCGCCAGGAAGTCATCAAGATGATGGGCACCAATGGCGGCGGCTTCTTCAACGCCAATTCCGCGCATCCCTTCGAAAATCCCGAACGCGCTCACCAATCTCGTCCAGATGGTGCTGATCTTCTCGATCGGCGCGGCGCTGACCAATGTCTTCGGCCGCATGGTCGGCGACCAGCGCCAGGGCTGGGCGATCTTCGCGGTCATGGGCGTTCTGTTTCTCGCCGGCGTGTTCGCCGTCTATCCGGCCGAAGCGCACGGCAATCCGGCCTTCGCCGCGCTGCATGTCGATCAGACGCGCCAAGCGCGCTGCAGGCCGGCGGCAATATGGAGGGCAAGGAGGTCCGCTTCGGCATCGCCAATTCGGCCCTGTTCACCACCGTCACGACGGACGCGTCCTGCGGCGCCGTCAACAACATGCACGACAGCTTCATGCCGCTCGGCGGCATGGTGCCGATGGTCAATATCATGCTGGGCGAGATCATCTTCGGCGGCGTCGGCTCCGGCCTTTACGGCATGCTGCTGTTCGCGATCGTCGCGGTGTTCGTCGCCGGGCTGATGGTCGGCCGCACGCCCGGAATATCTCGGCAAGAAGATCGAGGCGAAAGAGGTGAAGATGGCGATGCTCGCCATCCTGATCCTGCCGCTTTCGATCCTCGGCTTCACGGCGCTGGCGTCGGTGCTGCCCGCCGGGACTCGCGGGCCTCGACAATGCCGGCCCGCACGGCTTCAGCGAAATGCTCTATGCCTACACCTCGGCGACCGGCAACAACGGCAGCGCCTTTGCGGCCTCAGCGCCAACACGCCGTTCTACAACACGACGCTTGGCCTCGCGATGTTCATCGGCCGCTTCCTGATGATCGTGCCGATGCTGGCGGTCGCCGGCTCGCTGGCCGCCAAGAAGATCGTGCCGGCCTCGGCCGGAACGTTCCCGACGCGATGGCGGGCTTTTCGTCGGCCTGGTCGATCGGCGTCATCCTGATCGTCGGCGGCCTCACCTACTTCCCGGCGCTCTCGCTCGGCCCGATCGTCGAGCATTTCGCGATGCGCGCCGGCAGCCTTCTTACTGACGAACATCCGAAGAGCATGGAAGCTCGCCATGGTACATCAAGACTAAGTCCGAAACAGTCCGCGAACGGCGCACGTCGGCATCGACGCTGACTCGATCCGGCGATCTTCATCGCCGGCGATCGGCGACGCGTTCCGCAAGCTCGATCCGCGGCACATGATGCGCAATCCGGTCATGTTCGTGGTCGAGATCGTGGCGACGCTGACCACGATTCTCTTCCTGCGCGATCTCGTCACAGGCGCGCGGCCGCGTCGGCTTCGCGTTCCAGATCAATCTCTGGCTCTGGTTCACCGTGCTCTTCGCGAATTTCGCCGAAGCGGTCGCCGAAGGGCGCGGCAAGGCGCAGGCCGCGACCTTGCGCAAGGCGCGCACCGACACGACGGCGAAGCGGCTCATCGATCCTCAGGAAGGCGGCATGAAGGACGTCGTCGAAGGCGTGTCGCGCACTCGAGCTGAAGCCGGGCGACGTCGTTCTCGTCGAGGCCGGCGACCTCATCCCCAGCGACGGCGACGTGATCGAAGGCGTCGCCTCGGTCGACGAAGCGGCGATCACCGGCGAATCCGCGCCGGTCATCCGCGAGAGCGGCGGCGATCGCTCGGCCGTCACCGGCGGCACGACGGTCATCTCCGACTGGATCAAGGTGCGGATCACCGCGGCGCAGGGCTCGACCTTCCTCGACCGCATGATCGCGCTGGTCGAAGGCGCGGAGCGGCAGAAGACGCCGAACGAGATCGCGCTCAACATCCTGCTCGCCGGCATGACGATCATCTTCGTCTTCGCGGTCGCGACCATTCCGAGCTTTGCGCAATTACGCCGGCGGCAAGATCACGCGTGCTCGTGCTGGTGGCGCTGTTCGTCACCCTCATCCCGACCACGATCGGCGCGCTGCTGTCGGCCATCGGCATCGCCGGCATGGACCGGCTCGTGCGCTTCAACGTGCTCGCCATGTCGGGCCGCGCGGTCGAGGCCGCGGGCGACGTCGACACGCTGCTGCTCGACAAGACCGGCACGATCACGCTCGGCAACCGCCAGGCGACGGAGTTCATTCCGCTCACCGGCGTGAGCGAGACGGAACTCGCCGACGCGGCGCAGCTCGCCTCGCTGTCGGACGAGACGCCGGAAGGCCGCTCGATCGTCGTGCTGGCGAAGGAGAAATATGGCATTCGCGGCCGCGACATGGCGCCGCTCAAGGCGAAGTTCATTCCGTTCTCGGCGCAGACGCGGATCAGCGGCGTCGATCTCGACGGCTCGTCGATCCGCAAGGGCGCGGTCGACGCGCGTGCTCGGCTATGTCGGCCGCCGCCGTACCCGGCGGCGGCGGACGGCACGTCGCGATCGCGCCCGGTGTCCGACGCGACAATTCACGCCGATCGCCGAACGCATCGCCAAGTCCGGCGGCACGCCGCTCGCCGTCGCCAAGGACGGCAAGCTGCTCGGCGTCATTCACCTGAAGGACATCGTCAAGGGCGGCATCCGCGAGCGCTTCGCGGAGCTGCGCAAGATGGGCATCCGCACGGTGATGATCACCGGCGACAATCCGCTGACGGCGGCGGCCATCGCGGCCGAATCCGGCGTCGACGATTTCCTCGCCCAGGCGACGCCGGAGACGAAGCTGAAGCTCATCCGCGACGAGCAGGCGCAGGGCAAGCTCGTCGCCATGTGCGGCGACGGCACCAACGATGCGCCGGCGCTGGCGCAGGCCGATGTCGGCGTCGCCATGAACACCGGCACGATGGCCGCGCGCGAAGCCGGCAACATGGTCGACCTCGACAGCGATCCGACCAAGCTCATCGAGATCGTCGAGATCGGCAAGCAGCTGCTGATGACGCGCGGCGCGCTGACGACCTTCTCCATCGCCAACGACGTCGCGAAATATTTCGCCATCATCCCGGCGATGTTCGTCGCCTTCTATCCGCAACTGCAGGCGCTGAACGTCATGCATCTGCGCACGCCGCAGAGCGCGATCCTGTCGGCGATCATCTTCAACGCGCTGATCATCGTCGCGCTGATTCCGCTGGCGCTGCGCGGCGTCAGCATACCGCCCCGTCGGCGCGGCAAGCATCTTGCGGCGCAATCTGCTTGATCTACGGCGCTCGGCGGCATCATCGTGCCGTTCATCGGCATCAAGCTGATCGACCTTGTGGTCGCCGCCATCGGCCTCGCTTGAGGACAAACGCCTGGATTAGGAAATCAATGATCAAGATCTGCGCCCGCCATCGTGATGATCGTCCTGATGACGGCTCATCACCGGCCTCGCCTATCCGCTCGGCGATGACCGGCATCGCTCAGCCGCCTCTTTCCGCTATCAGGCCAATGGCAGCCTGATCGAGCGGGACGGCAAGGTGATCGGCTCCGAATTGATCGGGCAGAATTTCACGAGCGACAGATATTTCCACGGCCGTCCCTCGGCGACGACCGACACCGATCCCAAGGATCCGACGAAGACCATGCCGGCGCCCTACGACGCCGAGCAATTCGGCGGCTCGAATATGGCCCGACCTCGAAGGCGCTGATCGACCGGGTCGAAGGCCGATGCCGCCAAGCTTGCAGGCCGACGAATCCCTGCGCGCCGATTCCGGTCGATCTCGTCACGACATCGGCAAGCGGCCTCGATCCCGACATCACGCCCGGCCGCGGCTCTGTTCCAGGTGCCGCGCGTCGCCAAGGCGCGCGGCTTGCCGGAGGCCGCAACTCCGCGCCCTCGTCGAGGACAATACGACGGGGCGCCTCCTCGGCATCATCGGCGAGCCGCACGTCAATGTGCTGAAGCTCAATCTCGCGCTCGACAAGCTGCGCTAGAAGGAGCTGACGCGCGCGCGCATTGTACGGCCGCTGAAAATCGAGCACCGCGGGGCATGGACAATCGCAATAACGCCGAACGGCGCCCTTCGCCCGAGGCTCTCTTGCGGGAAGCGCAACACGCCGAACACGGGCCGCCTGAAGATTTTTCTCGGCGCCGCGCCGGGCGTCGGCAAGACCTATGAAATGCTGACCACGGCCCGGGCAAAAACGGCGCGAGGGCGCCGATGTCGTCATCGGCATCGTCGAGACGCATGGCCGCAAGGAGACAGAGGCGCTCTCCAGGGGCTCGAAATCGTCCCGCGCCGGACGATTTCCTACAGGGATCATGCACTCAGCGAGATGGATCTCGACGCAATTCTCGCCACGGCGGCCGAGCCTCGTTCTAGTCGATGAGCTTGCGCATACCAATGCGCCGGAAAGCCGGCATCCCAAGCGCTACTGGATGTCGAGGAGTTGCTCGCCGCCGGGATCGACGTCTATTCGACGCTCAACATTCAGCATGTCGAAAGCCTCAACGACATCGTTGCCAGGATCACCAATATCAGAGTCCGCGAGACTGTGCCCGATTCGATCGTCGATCGCGCCGACGACATCGAATTGGTCGACCTTACTCCCGAGGATCTGATCCCGCGGCTGAACGAGGGCAAGGTCTATGTGCCGGATCAAGCGGAGCGTGCCATCAAGCATTATTTCTCGCCCGGAAATCTTACGGCCTTGCGGGAGCTCGCGCTGCGTCGGACGGCGCAGAGGGTGGACGCCCAGATGGTCGATTATATGCGCGCCCATCGCATCGAAGGGTCGTGGCCCGCGAGCGAGCGCGTGCTTGTTTTGGTTAATTCCGCGCAAGGCGGCAACACCGTGGTGCGCCACGCCAAACGGATGGCCGATCGCCTGCGCGCGCAATGGACGGCGATCCATGTCGAAACGCCCGCCGCCGCTCGCGCGAACGAGGCCGAGCGCGACAAGATCGCGCAAACATTGCGCCTCGCGCAACGGCTTGGGGCGACAGCGATTTCCATTCCTGGACAGGATGAAGCGTTGACTGTCGCCGAATATGCGCAAGCCAATTATTTCGCCCATATCATCGCCGCCAAATCCGAGCGTCCACGCTGGCGGGATTTCGTCAGTGAATCGCTCACGCAAAGGCTGATCCGCGCCGCGGGCGATGCGAGCGTTCATATCGTCCCGCGCGCGAAAGACCCGCCGCGCAATCCCGCTGGCCGCGAAAGCAAAACGCGAAAGCCGCGCCGGATGGGGGTCAAGGCGTATATCTCGAGCGTTGCCTTTGTCGCGGCCGCGACCTCCGCCGGCGCTCTGCTGCGGCAAACCCTTGGCGTTTCGAACGTCGCGCAAGTTTTCCTGATCGCCGTCCTGGCGAGCGCCGCGACCTATGGGCTATGGGCCTCGCTATTCGCCTGTCTGGTCAGCGTTCTTGCATATAATTTTTTCTTCCTTCCGCCTCTCTACACATTCACCATCGCCGATCCCGAAAATGTCGTCGCCTTGTTCTTTTTCACGATCGTGGCACTCATCGCGAGCAATCTCGCCGCGCGCGTCCGTACCCAGGCGGTCACGGCGCGGGAGCGGGCACGCATCACCGAGGAACTCTATCTTTTCAGCCGCAAGCTCGCCGGCACCGCGACGCTCGATGATTTGCTCTGGGCCACCGCGCATCAAATCGCCTTGATGCTGAAAGTCCGTGTCGTCCTGCTCCTGCCCGAAAACGGCGGCCTCGCCGTCAAGGCCGGATTTCCACCGGAAGACATGCTCGACGAAGCGGATCTCGCGGCGGCGCGATGGTGTTTTGAAAAAAACCAAGCGACCGGGCGCGGCGCCGATACGCTGCCCGGCGCGAAACGCCGCTTCATGCCGTTGCGCACCGGGCGCGGCGCGGTGGGGGTCGCCGGGATCGACAGCGACAAGCCGGGACTTCTGCTGACGCCGGAAGAATCCCGCCTCCTTGACGCCTTGTCGGACCAGGCGGCTCTCGCGATCGATCGGGTAAATCTTGCGGCCGAAATCGACCGCGCCCGTCTCGTCGAGGAGACTGATCGGTTGCGCTCGGCCTTGCTTACCTCGATTTCGCATGATTTGCGGACGCCGCTCGCCTCGATTCTCGGCTCAGCGACGAGTTTGATAAGCCATGGATGCGAGCTCGATAATGCCACTCAAGCGAGCCTCCTGCGCATCATTCAAGAGGAGGCGGAACGGCTAAACAGGTTTATCGGCAATCTCCTCGACATGACGCGCCTTGAGTCCGGTGCGCTTACTCCCCAAAACGGACCCGTCGACCTTTCCGATATTATCGGCGCGACCGTCCAAAGAGCGTCCAAGATCCTGCGAAACCACCAAGTCGAAATTGATCTCGAATTGGGATTGCCGATGGTCGAGGCCGATATGGTGCTGACGGAACAGGTGCTGTTCAATCTTTTTGACAATGCGGCAAAATACGCGCCGACCGGTTCGCGCATCGAACTCTCGGCGGCACGGGAGAACGGTTTTGTGGCCGTTCGCCTTCTCGATGAAGGCGACGGAATCCCGGAAGCCGATCTTGAGAGGATTTTCGACAAGTTCTACCGGGTCCGCCACGCCGACCGCCAGCGTGCCGGCACTGGGCTCGGCCTTGCGATCTGCCGTGGTTTCATCGAAGCCATGGGAGGCAAGATTACCGCCGCGAACCGGGCAGCCCGGAAAGGGGCGGTTTTTACGATCACGCTTCCGGCGACCGGCTCGCCGCCGCCGCCAGGGACTCTGCCATGACGCCTCGGGCGGGACCGCTTCGCGTTCTCATCGTCGACGACGAGCCGGCGATCGTTCGCTTTCTTAGCGCGAGCCTGGAAAGCCAGGGCTATCTCGTCTCGAGCGCGGGCGATGCGCGCACTGCGCTCGACATGGTTCGCAGAGGCGCCGCCGATCTCCTTGTCCTCGACCTCGGTCTGCCGGACATGGATGGTCTCGACGTCGTCAAACGCATAAGGGAGAGCGGCGCGGCTCTACCGATCATTATTCTTTCGAGCCGGGAAAAGGAAAGCGCCAAGGTCGAAGCGCTCGATCGCGGCGCCGACGATTACCTGACCAAGCCGTTCGGGGTCGATGAGCTTCTGGCGCGCATCCGCGCAGCGCAGCGCCATCGCCTCCAGCAGGAAGGCGAAAAGCCTTTGTTCCATGCCGGCGATCTTAGCGTCGATCTCGTGCGCCGGATCGTCACTGTGCGCGACAAGGAAATCAAGCTTTCGCCACGCGAATACGAGGTTCTGCGCCTCATGGTGGCGCATGCGGGCAAGGTCCTAACCCATCGTTTCATGCTGCGGGAGATTTGGGGAAACGACTCTGACGTGCAATATTTGCGCATCTACGTGCGCTCGTTGCGACAAAAGATCGAGGCGGACGCTGAGCGGCCTTGCCATATTCTCACCGAGACAGGCGTCGGTTACCGGCTGCGCGAGCCGGACTAAATCCCACGCATCCATTCCCATTTCGCCGGAAAACCGCTAAATCAAACTCGAAATCCTTGCAGGGGGACAGCCATGGATCTCGCCAGCCTTGTCGACCCGAGCCGCGTTGTTTTCGGTGCCCGCGCCAACAACAAGGAGCAATTGCTCCTCGATCTCGCCTCTCGGGCCGCGGCGTCGCTCAACCTCGATCCGAAACCAATCTTCAATGCCTTGTGGGCCCGCGAGGAACTGGGTTCCACCGGACTTGGCGAAGGGTTTGCCCTGCCGCACGCCCGTATCGAAGGACTCGATCGTTTCTTTGGGATGTTCGCGCGGCTCAAGCGGCCGGTCCATTTCGACTCGGTCGATGCCAAGCCCGTGGATCTCGTTTTTCTCCTCCTTAACTCCGGCGACCGCCCAGGGCGAGCACCTCGCCGCGCTCGCCGCCGTCTCGAGACACCTGCGCGACAAGGAATTCGCCGCAAGATTGCGCGGAGCGTCAAGCGTTGCCGCCTTGTGCGGCCTGCTTTGCGATCCCCAACATTCGTGATCTTCAAGTGAGCTCAGCGTTGAAGAAGATTCCCGTCTAGTGTCCATGACTTTACGATCGGGTCGCGGCGCTTGCTCGCGCCTGCCGGTCCCCGGCTTGGTCGATCCACACCAGATCAGGGATTTCGCTCGCGCGCCCTGAAGTCTCGCAAAAACCGGCGCTATCGGTGCACCGGAGATCGCCCTGTTCGCCGAGCGCATCGGTGCACTGGCGCGGTCTATGGCCTCGCCGCGGGCCAAAAAGCTAGGAAAATTTGCCACTTCGGGACATGGCGCCGCCACCGCATGACCGGCGGCGGGAGAATTGACATTCGCAAGGCCATTTACATGGCGGCTCTACCCGCTACACGATAAAACCCAGCGCTCAAGGCCACCTATGCCCGCCTGGTCCAGCGAGGAAAACCGGCATGAGCGGAGCAACTTGTTCCCAAGTTCAGCGTTACAACATGCAGTGATGGAGGCGAACTTGGGGATCCGTCAAAAGCCGATGGCGTCATCCCGAGTGTATCCGTGAATGATCTTACCCCTCAAAACTGGAGAACACATATGACGGGCAGTAAACCTGAAGATTTCGCCGCTGAACTTGCGGCCCTGCGCCACGACGTCACGAAATTGACTTCGTCGGTGTCCGAATTTATTCGCACACAGACCGCCGCGACGACAAATACCGTCTTCGATGCGGTCGATAATGCGCGACAGAAGGTTTCAGTTACGGCGAGCAATGCGCAAGATCGTGTGGCCGGAGCGAGCAGGGATCTCGAAACGACGATCGAGCGCAATCCTGCGGCGGCGGTGCTTATCGCGATGGTTGCCGGCATATTTGTAGGCATAGTTGGAGGGTCGCTAAGCCGCAAATGAATGCGCTGATTCAGCCGGCTGATAAACGATGCCACGGCTCCGGTCGAACAAATGAGTGCGCGCCTTTTCAAAAAGGCCGTGCTCTCATTGGTGGCGATCGGCTGTCTGTTCGTCTGCTCGATATTTCTTACAATCGCTCTTTTTATTTTCGTCCAACCATTGGTTGGAACCACGGTCGCGGCCCTCGGGACCGGCAGTCTTTACCTCGGCGTCGCAGGAATTTGCTTCGTCGTTGCGTCGCGCGACAAGGCGGACCAGGCCACGCCTGCCGCGGCTGAGTCCGACCCAATAACCGAAACTAAAGGAAATTCTCCAACGCAAAAGCTTGCGTTTGCGAGCAATATGGATGAGGCCATTGCGCCCGTCCTCGATATTTTGCGCGAAGCCGGTCTCGAGCGCGAACGCCTCGCTCTTGAGGCCGGCATGGAGATCGCAAAAAAATTGCATCCGTTTTCGGCGGTCGCCTTGGCGCTTACCGCGGGCGTCGTCTTTGGCTGGATCCTGAAGCAACGCCGCAGACCGCTGATATAAATCAGGTGAAACGCCCTATCAAACGAGGCTGCTGCTTTTCTCAGGTTCGTCCTTGCGATGAGACTTGCGATCGAAAAATAGCGCTTGACTAATGACCGCCTTCAGGCTGTCGATGCCGAACGGCTTGGTTATAAGAAACGCGGGCTCCGGCGGCGTCCCTGTCAAAAAACGCTCCGGATAGGCGGTAATGAAGATCACCGGCACGGAAATGGTTTCGAGGATCTGATTGACAGCTTCGAGACCCGAGCTTCCATCGGCGAGCTGAATGTCCGCGAGGATGAGACCTGGCCGTTCGCGTATAACCGCCTCGACCGCCTCCCGGTGGGTGCGCGCGACATTGACGACGCGGTGCCCTTGCTCCTCGACGAGGGACTGAAGGTCGAGCGCAATGAAGGGCTCGTCCTCGATGATCAAGACATCGGTGCGAATTTGGCCGGCGATTTCCTTGCCCGCGGCGTCGATGAGAGAAGCCGCGTCGTCAATCGAGCAATCGAGCGCGCCCGCGACTTCGGCGGTATCGAAGCCTTCGAGCGAACTGAGAAGGAACGCGATCCGCGGACGCAATGTCATCGCTTCAAGATTGCGTTGCGCCCCCGCTTCGTCGCCGGTGAACGACGCTTGATCGACATGATCGTTGACCGGCACCGTCCCCCAGACCTTGAGGAACAGGCGGTAAAGCGCCGTCCTCGGATCGGCGCATTTCGAAAACTCGGCCGGGTCGGCGACGATCGCCTCCAGCGTGGCGAGCACATAAGCATCTCCCCCGGCCTGCGTCCCAGTCAAAGCCCGTGAAAACCGGCGCAAATAGGGGATATGGGAGGAAATTGCCTGGGATATTGCCATGGAAACACCTTTTGTTGCGCGTGATATTTCGCGATCAATCCTGCCAGACGGATAAATTCCAGATATCCGGGAAACGTTCCCGCACGCGGAACCATCTCGCTTATCAAGCGTTCAACGATGCCGGTTATAACCGGTTTCCCGCGCGAGCCAAGCTTCACAACAGGGATCAGTCATATTCCGATTCGGCGGCAAACCGCGCGTGCATGCGGGCCAGGTGCGCCGCTTAATCAACAAAAATAATCCCCGGCATCGGGGGAATCGTCAGTGAGGGACAAACGAATGAAAATCGCCGTTGCGAGGGTGCTTCAGTGACAAAACCGGCAAAACCGAGAACCCCACCAATCAAGGTGGGAGGCTTAAAAATCCCCGAGTCCTCCGGCATGCGGCGCGAGCTGGGGTGCCCGGGCAGGCCAAAGATATTGTTGACGTGCCCTGCGCGAGGAAAGCAGCAGCGAAGTCGGGGATCGCCGATCAAATTGGTCTGCATTTACGCAGCGTCTACGACGACGTCTTAGCGCAACCTGTGCCAGGGCGTTTTCTTGAACTTTTACGGCAGCTCGAAAGCGCCTCAAGCTCCCGGTTAAGCAAGGACGGCATGTGACGGCCGGGTATAAGGAAAAGGCGAAAATCCCGGCGGTAAACGAGCCCCCGCGGGAACGCGCGGCAAGCTCGCAAATCACCGCCGACCTCGTTTCGGTCATCCCCAATTTGCGCGCTTTCGCGGTGTCTTTATGCGGCAATCTCGATCGCGCCGACGATCTCGTCCAGGAAACCTTGGTGAAGGCCTGGAGCAACATCGGCTCTTTCGTCGAAGGGACGAATCTTCGCGCCTGGCTGTTTACGATTTTGCGCAATATTTATTATTCGGAATATCGCAAGCGGCGGCGCGAAGTCGCCGATCCTGACGGCACCTTTGCCGCCAAGCTCGCGACGGCCCCTGCGCAGAGCGGCCATATGGACCTGCTCGACTTTCGCGCCGCGCTCCAACAACTGCCGAGCGATCAGCGCGAAGCCTTGATTCTGATCGGCGCCTCCGGCCTGTCCTACGAAGAAGCGGCGGGGATTTGCGGCTGCGCGATCGGGACCATGAAAAGCCGCGTCAATCGCGCCAGAAGCCGTCTCGCCGAGATGTTGTCGATCACTTCTGGTACGGAATTCGGACATGATGGCGAGTGGCCGACGATCAATTCCACGGCCGCAGGTCAGCGCTATGTGCGCGGCGGCGGCGGCGAATGAACCCGGTATCGCCGGATTGCGTCCTCACGCCGCGCCGCGCTTCAAATGCCTCCGCGAGCGAAGCTGGAGAATTGCACCGATGAACGTTAACAAGACGCGGATCGAGACCGACGGTTCCGGGCCGGTCGAGGTGCCTGCCGGGCATTACTGGGGCGCGCAGGGGCGAGCTGAACCGGGGGGCGAATT
>CAVRMA010000002.1:0-70000 GCA_963722515.1 uncultured Alphaproteobacteria bacterium
GCAGCCAACGTGCTAACGCGGCAAAAACCCGCAAAAATCCGGCTTGCAACAACGCCCGCGCTGGCGCTCGATACGGTCACCTTTCGCGACACACCCTCGAGACCCAGCCGGGGCGCCGCTGTTCATCGCGCAGGCACTTGATTATAAAAGCATCCATCAATATAGACTTGGGCCTTCCCATCACAGAAAAAGCCTTCGTTTGCCCGCGCGAACGAACATGCAGGATCCATGGTCAAAATCACCGATATCGACTCCTTTGGAGAAGCCCGGACTATCGAGGCGCAAAGGTCACGGTCATGGAAGATTGCGATCCGCAACGCCATCCCCGAAATCACCGCCGAATGCGGCGGCGGCTGTGCCTGCGCAACGTGCACGTCGATGTCGGCGAAAAATGGGTGGGCCTCACCGGCCAGGCGTCGGACCAGGAAGAAGATATGCTGGATTTTGCTTATAAGGTTCAGCCCAACTCGCGGCTTAGTTGTCAGATCAAGGTCACGCCGGAGCTCGACGGGCTCATTGTCACCACCCCGGACCGGCAGGGCTAGAGCATGGTCCCAAAAAGTTGCAGACTTTTTCGATAAGATCAGCCATCAAACACAGACAGTGAGGCCGTGCGCGATTCAACTTGAAGCGATCATAGTCGAGTGGCTTTTTTGCCGGAGCTGGGTTCGTGCGAGCCCATGTGGCTCCCGGCCGCGAACAGCACAGCGCGAAGCCAAGCCAGCGGCGCCATGCGACCGTATTTTTTCGAATGATTCCGGAGCAAGGAATGAGGAAAAGATAAAAACCGACGTGGTCATCGTCGGCGCGGACCCGCCGGCCTTTTCGCGGTGTTCGAGCTGGGGCTCCTGGACATCGAATGCCATCTCGTCGACATCTTGCCGAAGGCCGGCGGCCAATGCAGCGAACTTTATCCCGAAAAGCCGATCTACGATATTCCTGGCTTTACAAAAGTGCGGGCCAAGGCCTCGTCGATCATCTGCTGAAGCAGATCGAGCCGTTTCATCCGACCTTCCATTATCGGCGAATGGTCGAGGCGCTGGAGGTGTTGGAAGCGCCGAAGCACCATGTTTCGCATCGCACCAGCGGCGGGCAAAGTTTTGGTGCAAGGCGTCATCGTCGCCGCGGGCGGCGGCTCGTTCCAGCCGAAGAAGCCGCCGATCGAGGGCATCGAGGCCTATGAGGGCAAATCGGTGTTCTACGCCGTGCGCAAGATGGAGGAGTTTCGCGGCAAACATGTCGTGATCGTCGGCGGCGGCGATTCGGCGCTCGATTGGACCTCGATCTGCAGCCGATCGCCAAGCAGCTCGACCTTGGTCCACCGCCGCGACGATTTCCGCGCCGCGCCGCATTCGGTGAAGGCCATGCGCGAGCTCGCCGCCGGACGGCAAATCGATCTGCGCATTGGCCAGATCGCCTCGCTTACCGGCGAGGAAGGCCAACTCTTCCGCCGTGCAGCTGTCAAGGGCGCGGACGGCGGCGTCGAGGAGATCGCCTGCGAAGCGCTCGATTCCTTTTTCGGCCTCACCATGAAGCTCGGTCCGGTCGCCGACTGGGGCCTCAACCTCCATGAGAACCTCGTTCCGGTCGACACCGAGCAAATTCGAGACCAATGTGCCGGGCATTTTCGCGATCGGCGACATCAATCACTTATCCGGGCAAGCTGAAACTGATCCTGTGCGGTTTCCACGAGGGCGCGCTGGCGGCGCAGCGAATTCACCGCTACGTCTATCCGGACAAGCGGCTGACGTTCCAATACACGACCTCCTCGTCGAGCCTGCAAAAGAAGCTCGGCGTGCAATCTGAATCCGCGCCGCCGGACTGCCTCGAAGGAAAGACCATGATCCGCGTCGCGCTCTATCCCGGCTCCTTCGATCCGTTGACGAACGGCCATGTCGACGTGATCGAAAGCGCCGCGCGGATCTGCGACGAGCTCGTCATCGGGATCGGCGCGCATCCCGGCAAGACGCCGCTGCTCGCCGTCGAGGCGCGCGCCGCCTTATCGAGGACGCTGCCCCGAGCTCGTCGCGGCCCGCGCCTGCAAGCTAGCGGTCCGGACCTTCGCCGGGCTCGCGGTCGAGGCGGCGCGCGCGGCCGGCGCGAGGATTCATCGTGCGCGGCCTGCGCAATGGCTCCGATCTCGATTATGAAATGCAGATGGCCGGCATGAACGCCGCGATGGCGCCGGAGATCAAAACCGTATTTTTCGCCGCCTCGCCCCGTCGGCCACATTACCCGCGACATTGGTGCGCCAGATCGCGGCGATCGGCGGGGACGTCTCGGCATTCGTGCCCGGGGCGGTCGCGCCGTGCTCGACGGCGAAACGGCGGGCATCAAATAAGTCGCCGAAGAATTCAGGAAGGGAACCAACTCATATGACGCTTCATCGCATGATTTTCTGTTTTTGCCTGGCGCTCGCCACGGTGTCATGCGCGCGCAATGCCGCGCTAGGCCGCGCGACAAAACCTCAAGGACACGATCTATCTCGACACCAAGGACGGCCGTATCAGATCCTGCTCGGCCCGATCTCGCGCCAAAGCACGTCGCGCAGATCGAGACCTTGACGAAGCGCGGCTTCTACAACGGCCTCGTCTTCCATCGCGTCATCGACGGGTTTATGGCGCAGACCGGCGATCCGACCGGACCGGGATGGGCCATTCGGATCTGCCCAACATCAAGGCCGAATTTTCCGCCGAGCCATTCCGCGCGGCACCGTCGGCATGGCCCGCTCGCAAGATCCCGATTCGGCCAATTCGCAGTTCTTTATCTCCTTTGCCGCGCCCCGTTCCTGAACAACAAATATACCCGTGGTCGGCCAGGTGATTTCCGGCATGGATGTTGTCGATAAGATCAAGAAGGGCGCCAAGGAGGACAACGGCGCGGTGACCGCTCCCGACAAAATCGTCAAGATGCAACTCGCCGGCGACGCTGCCTCGGGCAAGAAATAAGCTGGACTTGGCGCGTACCGGAAGCCCTGTCCCGGCACCTGGCAATAGCGAAGACCCGACAGGTTTGATTCGCGGGCATTGAGGCACGGAGAGCTTGCAACTCAAAGCCTGCGGGCATCGAGTTTAAGCCCCGCGGCTTGCCGCATGGCAGTTGCCAAATATCGTGATAAATCCGGCCGGCTGTACGGGCACCGGCGTCACCGCGCGGGGTCGATTTAGAAAAACGTCATGCAAACCCGGCGTCACGGCAACAGCGCTCTTTACCTTCCCCCACCTTGAGGCTTTAATATACGGCATACCGATTGGGCACGAAGCCCGGCGGGTCTCGATAAAGAGGGGAACGTCCGATGACAAAGCCAGCAAACGGCGCGCGAGCGGCTGGCGAGCCAATGAACCCGGAGAAACCTTTCCCATTCATTCCGCGCACCCCCGAGAGAGCGTTTTCATATGTTCCGCGCTGACTGTCGTCAGCTTTTTGAGCCACTTTTTTTTTCTTATTCTCATTGATCCTTGGAGAGTATTACAAATCCCCAAAGAGTAAGCTTTGGCCTATTCAACGATCCCCTTGGGTTTTAGCGTTTTTTTCTTACTTGCTGCCATATATAGTTTTATACAATAAATCTAAATCCATGTTCTATGTAATTATATTTATAGTTCCGCTTATATTTGGAAGCTTTAGCCTTCACGGCCTTTTTGGTTTTGTACACCATTACCTAAATATTTTGGTCCTGGAGTCGTACCCCAGATAAATTTGGGCCTTCCCCGGTTTTGCTGCTGCCGCCGGCATTGCTCGCCGTCCCAGGTTCAGTTCGCCGTTGGTAGCGGCGGCCCGGCGCGTGTGAGGCAATCGAACTGTGGGTAGTGCGACAAAGCGAATTTCTTCGGCGTCGTGGGGAAGGAGCGGATTTTCTCGACTGAGTTTGCCAGGGGCATCGTAGACTCTGCCCACTGGCCAACTCATCGTTCAAGAGCTACACAATTGGGCGCCTTGATTTGGAAGATTCATGAACAATAGTGCTCAAAAGGGCGGTTGACTGAAAATGTTCAAAAGCGTTCGGTTCGATAATTTCAAGGGCTTAAAGGAATACACTGTCACCCTCAGAAAAATGAATGTTCTAGTGGGGCCAAACAACGCGGGCAAATCGACGGTCCTTGATAGTTTCCGTGCGCTTTCCGCAGCCGTGAAATATGCAGGTCGTCGCAATCCATGCCCCCTTTCGGTTCGGGGCCGTCTTGTAACAGCTTGGGATGTCCCTTGGGCTCAAATTCCCATATCGCTCGCAAACATTCATTCTGACTATCAGGATGACCTCGAAACAACTCTTACTTTCACGCTTACAAGCGGTCGTACACTTCGACTTTCATTTTACGAAAACTCTCGGGCTATTCTTACGGTTGAAGAGAGTTTACCAGTTGTTCGCAACATAGGTCAGTTTCGAAGGGCTTTTCCAGTTACAATAGCTTCGATCCCGACATTAGGGCCCCTTGAAGAGGAAGAAACTTTACTGACGGATGAGTACGTTGAACGCTGGCGCGGCTCAAGGCTGACGCACAGAATGTTCAGAAATATTTGGTATAGACAGTCAGACCAATTTGGTGACTTCAAGACGCTCGTCGAGAAAACCTGGCCTGGGATGTCGATACTACCCCCAGAGCGGCACGGTTTTGCGCCTGCAAAACTGACTATGTTTTGCGAAGAAAATCGCATGGCACGTGAATTGTCTTGGGCAGGATTTGGCTTCCAGGTCTGGCTCCAAATTCTCACTCACCTCATTGGCGCAACATCCGCAACAACGTTGATAGTTGATGAACCAGAGATTTACCTGCACCCAGATCTTCAGCATAGGCTTTTTGCACTTCTGCGAAGCTCCGAAAAGCAGGTAGTATTAGCGACACATTCCGTTGAGATCATAAATGAGGCCGAACATGATGACGTCGTTCTCGTGAATCGTTTTCGACGTAGCGCAAAGCGAGTGGGAGATATCGAAGGTCTTCAGGAGGCACTTTTTAGCATTGGTTCTGCCCAAAACATACATCTTGCAAAGCTATCTCAAGGAAAAAAGATACTTTTCTTAGAAGGCCGAGATTACAAGCTGCTGAAACGATTTGCTGCACGGGTAGGGCTCCCTGCGTTATCCGACGATGTCAAGTTAACCGTGATCCCACTTGGCGGCTTTACACAACGCCAACGAATTGAGGATGCCGCGTGGATTTTTGAGAAGGTGTTGAGAGCCGAGATTGCTATCGCGGCTCTTCTTGACCGTGACTACCGCTGTAACGAGGAAATCGACGCCTTGGTCGCTAATATGCGAGTAACGGTCCCGCGATTTCACATCCTCCAAGCAAAAGAGATCGAGAACTATTTGCTAGTGCCGGGCGCAATTTCCCGCGCGGCTCGGGATAGGCTTCGAGAGCGTGCCACAGGCAAAATCGAGATGGACGCAGTTTCGGACACCTGCATCGAAAGTATTCTCTTGAGATGCACTGATGAGGTGAAGGCGGATGTCAGCGCGCAGGTCATTGCGCATAGGTCGATGTTCTTCAACGGCCGCGATTCGCGTGATCAAGCGACCGTAGTTGCGGAAACGCTCCGAAACCTTGACTCAGATTGGGCGGACGTCAGACGGCGGTTGGCGATTGTGTCAGGAAAGCAGATTCTCACGGCTCTCAATCGCGAGCTTCAGGCAACGTTCCACATTTCGGTAACTCCCGCGCAGATCATTCGGCAAATGGCTGCGGACCAGGTTGATCAGGGGCTGCGTGATATCCTGGTGGATTTAAACGCCTTTGCTTCCGGGTAGCCGTCGCGAGGTCGCCCCCCGAGTCAAGAGCAGGCGTATCGCGAACTACTTGCGAACAGCGTCAGCGTCAGGGGATATGGGTAGCCAACGTTTGCGCGCGGAACAAACGCGGCGCCCGCCGGGCGGCGAAACCAGCCGTCTGCCGAACAACCGCGCGCCATTGGACTTTTGCACCGCCGCGTCTCATAGTGCCGTCATGAACGCGCTTCTGTTCGATACGCTCCGGCGATGCGGAGCCACCGTAATCCGCGACAACATTATCAGCGCTCAATAAGCTCGCTGCTCAAAGACCTATGCACACTGAAACCACTGAAACATTTTCTTTTGCTGCCACCGCTTATAACACTCTTTGTGAAAATATCGCGTGCCGTAGCTACAACGCACATCGTCTGCTGCGAACCGTTCAAGGCACTCATGGCAGTATGAACTACGTTGTTTCCTATCATCTTTCTTGATCCGTGGCGGATCGAGCCGGAAGTGTGTCATGATCTTCACCCAAATGCCAAACTGAATATAAGCGCTAACAATGCGACAAAAATTGTACTGAAAAGCATGAGCTACTATTCGCGTTTTTTACGCGTTATAGGCCACATCTTTCTTCAACACATCCCCCATCCGAGGGACGACATTGGGGGTTGACCCCGGCGCGTCGCCCGGCAAACTGTGCCAAAATGAAACAATAAAAACCAATATTACCCAAATGGGCAACGACACGATCTTCGCCATTGCTTCGGGCGCGGCGCGCGCGGCGATTGCCGTTCTGCGTCTCTCCGGCCCGGCAACACGGCTCGCGGTCGAAAGCGTTGCGGGGTCGCTACCCGAACACCGTTTTGCGGCGCTAAAAACTTTTCGCGATCCCGCCACGGGCGAGGCCGTCGACAAAGGGTTTGTTATTTTCTTCTCCGCGCCAAAAACGTATACGGGCGAGGACTATGCCGAATTCCATGTTCACGGCGGCCGCGCCGTCGTCGCAGCCATGGTCAAGGCCATCGGCGGCATCGCGGGCACCCGGCCCGCCGAACCAGGGGAATTCACCCGCCGCGCCCTGTTAAACTGCAAGATGGATCTGGCGGAGGTCGAAGGCCTCGCCGATCTCATCGACGCGGAAACCGAATGGCAGCGACGCGCCGCCTTGCGCCAGGCGGAAGGCGTGCTCGGGCGTCAGGCCGCGATCTGGCGGGGCGCGCTCCTGGAGGCGGCGGCGCTCCTCGAAGCCGAGATCGATTTCCCCGAGGAAGAGGGCGTGCCGGGGTTTTCCGGGCGGCGGGCGGGCGAAATCCTCGCCCCCGTCCTTGCCGGGTTGAAATCCGAGCTTGCCGCCGGGCGCGCCGGGGAACGGCTACGTGAGGGCGCTATCATCGTCATCGCCGGGCCGCCTAACGCGGGAAAATCGACACTTCTGAACGCGCTCGCACGCCGCGACGTGGCGATCGTTTCCCCTTTTGCCAGGCACAACTCGTGATATAATTGAAGTACATCTGGATCTCGGCGGATGCCCGGTCAGTTTGATCGACACGGCGGGCATACGGAAGAGTTTCGATGCAGTCGAAGAGATCGGCATCTTCCGCGCGAGAGATAAAGCCGAGGCGGCCGATCTTGTTCTGTGGCTCTCTGAGGCGTGCGCCCCCGTCCCACCCGGCGTTCAAGGCGGAGAGGTCTGGCCGGTCTTCACCAAAAGCGATCTTTTGCTCCCTGCCGAGAGGCAAAGCTTGCCCCAAGGGCTTTACATCAGCGCGGAGAGCGGCGAAAATCTCGATTGCCTGCTCAAAAAAATGGAAGAGTTTGCACGCGCGGCTGTGAGCGACGGCCATGCGGGCTTGATTGCCCGGGAGCGCCACCGTAAGGCCTTCGAGACAGCCGCGTTTGCGCTCGGCCGGATTTTGGACGATCCCGGCGCCCCGGCGGAATTGCTGGCGGAAGACTTGCGCGTGGCGATGGTTTCGCTGCAAAGACTAACCGGCGTGGTGGACGTCGAAGATATTTTGGGCGAGATTTTCGCGCGCTTTTGTATCGGGAAATGAGCACGGGCCAAAATGTTTCACGTGAAACATTTTTAGATTAGTTCTAATTTACTATCCCAGAGGTGACAGGATGCCAGGCGCTTTTGATGTGATCGTGGTGGGCGGCGGCCATGCCGGCTGCGAGGCCGCGGCGGCGTCCGCGCGCATGGGCGCAAGGACCGCGCTCGTCACGCATTCATTTGCCACGATCGGCACAATGTCCTGCAATCCCGCCATCGGCGGGCTCGGCAAAGGCCATCTCGTGCGCGAAATCGACGCCCTCGACGAACTCATGGGACGCATCGCGGACAAGGCCGGCATCCAGTTTCGCGTACTGAACCGGACCAAAGGCCCTGCCGTGCGCGGCCCGAGGGCGCAAGCCGACCGCAAACTCTACCGGGAGGCGATGCAGGCGGCAATCCGGGACATCGCAAATGTCAGCGTGCTCGAAGCCGAGGCCGCAGATATCCTTTTGGAGAACGGCCGCGTCGAAGGAATCGAGACCGCGGATGGCGAAACGATCCACTGCGGCGCGCTCGTCCTGACGACGGGGACTTTTTTGCGCGGCGTCATCCATATCGGCGCAAAGACCTTTCCGGCGGGGCGCATGGGGGAAAACCCGGCGATCCGGCTAGGCGAAAGGCTACAAGAGCTAGGTCTTGGTCTCGGGCGTCTCAAGACCGGAACGCCGCCAAGGCTCGATGGCGGCACGATCGAGTTCGACATGCTCGAACGCCAGAGCGGCGATGCCGAGCCAGAGCCGTTTTCCTTTTTGACCGGGGCGATCCTCACGCCGCAGGTCGATTGCTTCATCACCCACACGACCCCAGAGGGTCACGCAATCATCGAAAAAAATCTCAGGCGCTCGCCGGTCTATTCCGGCGCGATTGCCGGCCGGGGGCCACGCTATTGCCCATCGATCGAAGACAAGGTGGTGCGCTTCAAGGAGCGCGAGGCGCATCAGATTTTCCTCGAACCGGAGGGACTGGACGACACCACCGTCTATCCAAATGGCATTTCAACGTCCCTGCCGGAGGAGATTCAGGAACAATTCCTCCACACCATTCCCGGTCTCTCCAGGGCCCGGATGCTGCGGCCAGGGTATGCGATCGAATATGATTTCATCGAGCCGCGCGCCTTGCGCCCGAGCCTGGAGACAAAGAAAATTCACGGGCTTTTCCTCGCCGGGCAGATCAACGGCACCACGGGCTACGAGGAGGCGGGCGCGCAAGGCCTTGTCGCGGGGCTCAATGCCGCGCTTCGCGCCGGGGCCAGGACCCGATCACCTTCAGCCGCTCGACGCTTATACCGGCGTCATGATCGACGATTTGGTGATGAAGGGGGTGAGCGAGCCCTACCGCATGTTCACCTCGCGCGCCGAATATCGCTTGTCGCTGCGTGCGGACAACGCCGATCAACGGTTGACCACGCGAGGCATCGCCCTCGGCTGCGTCTGCGCGGAGCGGCGGCGGGCCTATGCTATGAAGGAGGCTGCCCTCTCCTGCGCGCGGGCGCTGCTCGAAAGCTTGAGCCTCACTCCGACCGCGGCGGCGCGGCATGGGCTCAAGGTCAATTGCGATGGAACCCGCCGGACCGCTTTCGGCCTCCTGGCCTTGCCTGGCGTTTCGATCGGGAGTCTGCGGGCGATCTGGCCGGAGCTTGGCGGGATCGCGCCAAAAGCCGCCGCGCAAATCGAAATCGATGCCAAATACGCGGTCTATCTTGATCGCCAGACGAAGGACATCGAAGCCTTCCGCCGCGACGAGGCGCTAACCATCCCTGATGACGTCGATTATGCTGTGCTGCCTGGCATTTCCAACGAGATACGGGCGCGGCTCGGCCTCATCCGGCCGCGCACCATGGGGCAGGCCGGACGAAATCGAAGGAATGACACCCGCCGCCATGACCCTTTTGGCCGCAAAGCTTCGCCGCGCGGGTGCTGGACCTTGAACGTTGCGATGCGTCCCCCCTCCCTTGCGCACCCCCTCCTCGCCGGCCTGCCGGAGGAGACGCTGCGGCGCTTAAGAATCTACGCAAATCTCCTCGAAAAATGGCAGCGCGTCATCAATCTCGCCAGCAAATCGAGCCTGGACGATCTCTGGGTTAGGCATTTCGCCAATTCGCTTCAGATTTCGCAAGCGGAGCCGGCAGCGCGGCGTTGGCTCGATCTCGGCTCGGGCGCCGGATTTCCGGGGCTTGTGACGGCGATCAAATATGCGGATGAGCCGGGCGCGCTTGTCCATCTCGTCGAGGCGAATCATCGCAAATGCGCCTTTCTGCAAAATGTCATACGCGAAACATCGGCGCCCGCGATCGTCCATTGCGGCAAACTCGAAAAGGTCCTGCCCGGCCTCGACGAGAAAATCGACGCGGTGAGCGCGCGGGCGTTGGCGCCGCTCGAAGCGCTCTTGCTTTACGCGGAAAAATTCATCGACCAAGGCGCGGTTGGGGTTTTTTCCAAGGGAAAACATTTTGGGATGGAATTGACCAATTCATTAACGGCCGATAAATACCTAATCACGACCGTGGAGAGCCAAACGTGTTCCGCGGCGCACCTGGTGCTGGTCAGGCAAAGGTCCCGGGTTGTGGGCCAGTTTGATTTGAGAGTGTCAGTCAATCATAGATAATTCCCTTCTTACGCTTTGCCTTTCTGACCCAAAGGGGAGGCGGAGGTGATTATATGCTATCAATGCGGCTGTGAACGGTGCGTGAAGAACGGCTTTATGCAGGGGCAGCAGCGCTACAAGTGCAAAGAATGCCGCTGCAACTTTATCGGCAAGCCCCGGCGCGGACACAGCCAGCCGGTTCTGGCTCTTGCCGTTTGGCTCTACCTCAGCGGCTTATCGCAGCGGCGCATAGCGCGGCTTTTTGGCGTTTCACCCCCCGCTGTCCTTAAATGGATCAAGACGGTTGCCTTCAAGAACGCGCCCAAGCCAGTCCCAACCGGAGAAGGAGCTGCGGTCGTCGAGCTCGACGAAATGTGGCATTTTCTTAAAAAAAGGCCTGCAAAATCTGGATATGGAAGGCTTATTGTCCAGATACGGGACAGCTCATTGACTGGGAATGCGGGGATCGTGACCGGGCCACGTTAGACCGTCTGCTCGAGCGATTGAAGTCCTGGAAAATCCTGCTCTATCGCACTGACGATTATCAGCCTTACGACAGCGCTTTGCTGGCCGGGCGGCATTACATCGGCAAGGATCAGACTTATCATATCGAGCAAAACAATAGCCGCCAACGTCACTGGTTTGCCCGCTTCAAACGCCGATGTGCCGTCGTAACGCATTCCCTGCTCATGCTGGAACTCACCATCCGCCTCTTCGCCACTTTTCATGTCAACGGAAACGACGCGCCGTTGCTGGAAATGGTATCATCTATGGTTGGTTAATACTCTCAAAAATAAAGGTAGCCTTGGCTAATGCTTGGTGCGGGCGGCCGGAGTCGAACCGGCACAGGCCTTTCGGCCCTACGGATTTTCTTACCATCTACGGCTTTCGCCGCCGCGCCTCGCGCGTTCACCCGAGACGAGTTCGTGGTCTGGACTATCCCTTCACCTTGGCGTTCGCCCGGTGAAGGCGTCCGCTTTAGGTGCTGCCCGTCTAGTCTCTACACCTTCCCGCCGGACGTTCGCCGGCTGGCTTGGCTCGGGATTGCCATTGCGAGGTTTCCCCGACTTTGAGCAGTTCTACTTCTCCGGTTTCCCGGAGAGCACTCAAATTGTGTTCAAGTCCGTTGCGTCTACCATTTCGCCACGCCCGCATAAACTTCAGTACTTATAGGCTTGGCCTCGAATTAGACCAAGAAGAAATATTCTCGGATTGGTCTTTGTCAGTCCTCACGCCCTTCTTTTTCGGGATTGGCTTGGGTCTGCGAACATTGATCGCAGCGGCGTCGAAGCTCGTTTTGATGTGGGAAGCGTAATATTTCTCGATCATCTCGACGTTGGTGCGGCAATTCTTGGCGATCTGAAAGATGTCCGCACCCTTCCATCAGCCGGAGGCATATGTAGGTGTGCCGAAGGCTGTAGGCAGTGCGCCGCTTGCCTTCGCGATCGAATTTCAGTCCCTTCTTCGTCAAGGATGTATATTGAAAAGTTCGTGGTGGCTCTTTGGGAAAGAGAAGGTCTGTCGGCTTCGGATTATTGCGCTTCTTCAGACGCTCGAAGGGTATGACTGCACCACTCGTGCTTTTGCAACAACCGACGCCGACGTTTTCCACGCACTTCGATTTCAAGAATGGTCTCACCGGTCGCGGCGTCATCGACGATGGTCACGTCCCGATATTCGAGGCGGGCCGTCTCGCTGGGACGCAGGCCGGTGTTGGCCACGAAGAGCACATAGTCGTGAAGCTGCGCATATTGCCAGCGCATAACGCTTGCGTCTCGGGTTTTGCACCTGTCGCCGCGTCGCCTCATAAAGCTTCTTGTATTCTTCTGGGGAAAATCACGCGCGATGCGACGAATTTGCCAGACCGTCTTGTAAGGCTCCGAGCAGGCCGGGCAGATATTGACAGCCATCCGTCGTGAATGGCGTTTTTCAGCATTTGACGCAGGGTCACGATTTCCTGGTGCATCGTGTTCGCGCTCCGGCGGCTTCCCGTGTTCCTCCATCGCCTTTTCGCGGCGGTGAATCCGGTATTCCTGTACGCTGGCCCGGCGTGATCTCAGCCAGGGCCATGTGGCCGAAGAACGGTAGAAGGTGAAGCTTTAGTCTGCGCCCGCGGCCTTCTACACATTGCGGGTTACGCTGGTCCTCGGTGATGATCTCGTATTCGCGGACAAACTGGTCGGCGGCTTGGCGGAAGGTCTTTCCGCCTTGACCTCGCAGCGCCTATGTTTGCCCTTCAGCTCAAGGAACCAATCTTCGGCGAAGTCCTTCGCCTGAACGGGGCTTTCTTCCTTCGTGGTTACCCGCCGGTTCTCCACAGCGAGGTAAGTCGAGTATTGCCAATGTCGACTGTTTTCACGCTAGTAGAGGTGGAGTTTTCCTCCCGTAAGAACGTGGTGTGCCATAGCGATCTCGTTCGCAATCGCTTGCATGGTTGCCACACCGCTCACGCTTTCGATCATGTGGGTGGGTGCCCAAAATGGGCGTTTTTGTGTAAGATGTGTAAGATGCGTAAGATGTGTGTAATAGTATCTGAGCTGTTTGAAGAGGTCAATTGTCATGTTAACTAATTAATTTTGTTTAAGGTTATAGGTTAAGAATGTTTAGTCGTAGCTGCTTTTAAGTCCCTTGCGTCTACCAGTTTCGCCACGTCCGCTCGCCGCCATGGGCTTTAGCGGCGCAAGCCCCGGCGGACAAGCGCCGTTTAGGGCCGCGCAGCAAGACTAACATCGTAAGCCGATGAAACCAATTCCGGGAGACACGAAAGGCCTTTTCAGCAACGGCGTTTTTTGGAAAGGGCGCGCCGGGCATCGGGGTTCAGGCCCGCTCTTTAGCGAGCCGGGCCACCATGGCGCCGATCGCCGCCGCAGCCGCGGCGACCATTGCCGCGTCCTTTCCGCGAACCACGATCTCATTGTGAAAGCCGCCGTCGCGGAAAGCGGGATAGGAGCCGATCGAAAGCTCCGGGTTGGCGGCGGCGAGTTCGCCGAGGGCCGCCGCATAGGCTCCCTCGAACAGGCCCGCCGCTGGAATTGTCTCGGCGATTACCGGAGTGCCGGTCGCAAGCTTCGGCGCGACTTCGTCGAGCATGGCCTGCATGATCGCGGGAACCCCTGCCATAACGATGACATTGTCGATCCAAAACCCCGGCGCCTTCGATATTTTGTTCTCGATAAGCCGTGCACCGTGCGGGATGCGGGCCATCCGGCGGCGCGCTTCGTTAAGATCCTCCGGCTTGATCCGTTCGAGCAAAATTTTTATCGCACGCGGATCTTCCGAAATGCCAACACCGAGCGCGGCGGCCACCGCAGCGGCGGTGATGTCGTCATGCGTCGGGCCGATGCCCCCGGTCGTGAAGAGATAATCATATCGCGCACGCAGCGCATTGACCGCCGCGACAATCTCGGCCGCGACATCCGGAATGACGCGGACCTCGCGCAGATCGATGCCAATCTTGGCAAGGTAATCCGCGATATAACCAATGTTCTGGTCCTTGGTGCGACCGGAAAGGATCTCGTCGCCGATGACGAGGAGCGCCGCCGTCACGGATGCAGCTTGCGTCATGGCCGTTCTCCAAGACGCATGCTAGCATGAAAGGAACAGAATGCGACTTTTTTGAAGGACACGCTGCCTGTGGCGGCTAACGGAGCCGCGGGACCTTAAGAGCTTCCTGTTTGAGAGGGCATGATGGCGGAGTTAGCGGTTACGATCGACGGCCGGGTCTACCGGGTGGCCTGCGACGAAGGCGACGAAGTCCGTCTCGGCGACCTCGCCCAATTGGTCGATGCCAAGATTGCCGCACTGCGGCAGCGGTTCGGCGAAATCGGCAACCAGCGTCTCATAATCATGACGGCGATAACGCTTGCCGACGAATGGGCGGAGGCGAACAGCCGCGTCCGCGAGCTCGAAGCCGAACTCGCGCGGCTGAAGGCTTCTTCGGCTCCCGCCCCTGACTGGGCCGAGCAAGTGGCAGTGTCGCTCGCCGAGGCGGCGCAGCGGATCGAGCATGTGGCGCAGGATCTGAATGATTCCAGCCGCGATTGAGGCGTCGGACGTGAAGTTGGGACGCAGGCCGAAGCTCACCGCGAAGCAATCAAACGCCGCGACGCCGGCGAGCCGGTGCGTGAGATCGCGCTCTTGTCCTTGATGGAGCTGGTCACCTGCAATAATGCGACATGACCCCGCCGATCCCGGGAATCAACATTGCGTGCAATACGCTAACGTGTTTTTTCGCAATAAAGGGCCTTCTGCCCCTAATCGCGTAGGCGGCATTATGGAACGGGGCGCTTTGGCCGCACAATCCTAATGGGGTCACCACCGACGATGATGATGATGATGATGATGAGCACTATGCCTACGCTATAGCCATATCGTTTTAGCGTTAGGTTCTGCCCAAAAAAGCTGGACACCGACGTCAACCTCTGAACGAGGGAAGGAAGGAATCAAGCCGCAGCATTTTTCTTTCCCGGCTCTGTAGGAAGTAGGTTTCGCGGGTAATTTCAGACTTTGGCAATGGATATGCGTATCGAGATAGCACCGTCACCAAATTCTCCCAAATGTCTTCGCTGCTATGGCGCGCTCCCATCTTTATGAGGAAGCCATAATTTAGGGCAGTCGTCTCCTTTGTGAAGTCAGCAAGAGTTGTACAGTTTATCGGCAACTTCCCCGGGTCGATGTACATGATAATAACGCTCGCTACTAATCCAAAGAGGCTACCCAATAGCACTGAGGGAATACCGGGCTGAAGAGAATACACTCCGGCCAGTGCCACAAAAAAGAAACACAGAGAAGCCACGCAGCCGCCCCGTGTGAGCTGCGCCACGGGCAAATGAAGGCCAAACTCCTCTTCAAGTCTCTCCAAGTTCGACTTAGTCCAACCACGCTCAAGAATGCGCATATCGGATGCTGGAATCAAATCTTGCCCATAACCGAGGCGTCTTAGCGCACTTCTTATCCTGTAAAAGGTCATAGCACTCGGGCACTTTCTTTCGGCTTCGTTTGCTGAAATCTTACTTAGTAGCAAATCGTGGAACTCGCCGACTGTGAGGACGCGCACGGCTTCCTCGTCTGATACCTTAACGTCGAAAATGCGTTCAAGGTCGCAAAGAACCTCAACGGCATCCAGATCGTCATCCAGCCCAAGCGTATTCGGCATTAGGTGTCCCCAAATGAACAAATGTCACCGAGCGCAAATCTAACATGTTCTCCGGTTCAAGGCGACAATTCTTCCGGAGAGCATAACAAATCGTGTGGTGACCCCTTATAGTGACCTATGGGGAACGAGCGGGCATTAGCTCAACCTCGAAATCGTCGCCGCGCTGACGTTGTAGCTGCGGCCAATCTCCGCAAGCGTTTCGTCGCCGTGGTTGCGGCGGTGGATGGCCTCTTTCTTCTGGTGCGCCGTGAGTTTCGACGGCCTTCCCATTTTCGCGCCGTCTGCCTTGGCGCGTTCGCGGCCTTCCGTCGTGCGGGCGCGTATCAGGTCGCGCTCGAACTCGGCAAGCCCGCCCAACATTGTGAGCATGAGCCGCCCCGTGCGCGGTCGTGGTGTCCGCCCATGCGTCGGCAAGGGAACGAAAGCCTGCGCCCTTGTCAGCGATTGCCGCAAGCGTGTTGAGAAGGTCGCGGGTCGAGCGCGCCAGACGATCAAGTCGCGTAACCACAAGCACGTCGCCCTTCTCAAGCTGCCCGATAGCGCGGCGCAATTGGCGCGGCCGGCCCGCGCGCCGCTTGCTGTCTCTCGAAAGACCTTCCCGGTTCCTGCGGCGCGAAGCCGCTTCACCTGAGCGTCAACGCTCTGGCCGCCGGTCGAAACACGCGCATAGCCGTAATTCATCAGGTCAATTCGACGCGCAAGGTGCGGCCAACCGCGCTTGCGGCGCGGCGCAAGGTGTCGAGCGTGACGGAAGGGATGGCAGGGTCAAGAAGCCGGTCGAGTTGGCGGCGGCTGGTTTTCATCCGCGCCGCCATGGCGACTTTGGTGATGCCTTGCTCGTCCATCGCGGCGGCAAGCTGCTCGGCGATGATTTCCTTGATGGCGTGATCCTCGCACGCTCCCAGCATGCCTTGATCGGCAAGGAAGTCGTCAAAGGTCTCTTCGCTCACGCTGCCTTTCCGTTTCTTGGCCATCACGTCACCTCTCGTTTGCGTTTCAGGGCAAGGTCAATGTCCGCCTGTGGTGTCTTCTGCGTCTTCTTGATGAAGCCGTGCAGCAAGATCATGCAGCCGTCGCCCATGCAGAAAAGCACCCGCGCAATCCGGTTGCTGTCGAGCGAACTGCGCACCTCCCACAAACCCTTGCCGAGGGGAGCGCAATGCGGTCGTCCAATCGGCCAGCCGAATTCGACCTTCTGAATATCCGTGCCGACCGTGTGCCGGTCGGCGGCGGGTAATTCCAAAATCCACTCGCGCACCGGATTGCGCCCCGCCGCGTTGAGATAGAACCGCGCGGGCAGTTTCTTAGTGCGGTCGATCATTCAAGGGTAAATGTGCCAAAATTGGCACATTTTTGCAAGCCTTTTTTTCAGCCCCAAAGGGCGGGCTTTTCCTCGGTGCTATACCCACGCGCGGTGCGTTGCGCGCGGGCGGTGCATGGGATGAATACACAGGGCTAACTCGAATCGAGAGCCCAACAATGTTCGACCCAACAAACCTATTTGAATTCATTAAGGAGCTCATAACCCTGATTTCGGCGCTGCGAGCATTGCTGGCGGAATTCCGGAAATGGCGGCGATAACTACCGACAAATCATGGTTATGCCCTAAGCCTCGAAATCGTCCACCGGCTGACATTGTAGGAGCGGGCAATCTCGCCTTGCGTCTCTTTGCCCGCCTTAAGGCGCTTGATCGCCTCGAGCTGCTGGTGATGGGTGAGGGTGGGCTTGCGGCCAAGCCGGACGCCGTTCGCCTTGGCGCGTGCGCGGCCTTCGCCGGTGCGGGCGCGGATCAATTCGCGCTCGAACTCGGCAAGCCCGCCGAGCACGGTCAACATCAAGCGCCCGTGCGCGGTCGTCGTGTCCACCCGTGTGTCGCCAATGGAACGGAACGCGGCTCCGGCCTTCGCAATCGTCTCAATCGTGTTCAAGAGATCGCGGGTCGAGCGCGCCAGCCGATCAAGGCGCGCCACCAGCAGATTATCGCCTTCGCCCAGAGATTTGAGCGCGCGCGCCAATTCGCGCCGGGCGGTATTGGTCCTGCTCGCCGTTTCGTGGAACACGCGCACGGCTCCGGCGGCCTTCAACGCCGCCAGCTGAGAGTCGAGCGTCTGCCCGTGCGTGCTTACCCGCGCATAGCCGAAAATTGCCATGCCGGATGGGTAACAAAGCGCCTCACTTTTGCAAGTATCTTTTGCATAGCACAAGCCCTTGAAAAACCACGGGCGCGGCTCTCATGCAAAAGTCTTGAATCTCGCAAAACCGGCCATTGCAGTAGGTCCCCTTTTGCCGCAAAGCCAGACCAATTTCAATCTGCCCCACAACCAGTTATTACAGGGAGATGAGAAAATTCGATCCCCGCCTAACCCCCGCCCGGCCCGATCTTGCGGCGGCACAGTTGCGCGGCAAAATCGCCGCCGAAGCTTACGTCGAGGGCCGCGCGTGGCATGTCTGCGCCGGCACCGCCGATGTACGCCATGCGCCGGCCCCCGATGCGCCGCTCGACACCCAGGCGCTGTTTGGCGAAGAGGTGATGCTTTACGAGGATCACGAAGGGTTTGGCTGGGTTCAGCTGGCGCGCGACGGTTACGTCGGCTATATGTCCATGGCCGCGCTCGCGGAGGGACAGATAACGCCGAGCCACCGCGTAATAGTCAACCGGACCTTCGTTTATCCAGGGCCGGACCTGAAATCTTCCGCGCGCGACGCCCTGCCGCTCGGCGCCTCTGTTCGCGTCTTTGCTACGAAAGTCGGGTTCGCCCAAATCGGCGACGCAGCTTTCATCTTCGCGGATCATCTGCTGGCGCGCGACGAGAGCCAAACAGACTTTGTCGCCGTGGCCGAGCGGCTTTTGCATGCGCCCTATCTCTGGGGCGGCAAAACGAGCCTTGGCATTGATTGCTCTGGCCTCGTGCAGATTTCGCTCAACGCGGCCGGGATTGACGCGCCGCGCGACACCGATTTGCAAGAACACGCGCTGGGATTGCCAATTGCCGCAGGCCCGGACCTTGCGGGCTTGCGGCGCGGCGACCTCGTGTTTTGGCGCGGGCACGCCGGCATCATGCGCAATGAGACCACGCTGCTGCACGCCAATGCCCATCATATGCTGGTCGCAAGCGAGCCTTTGCGCGTCGCGCGCGACAGAATCCTGGCCAAGACCTCGCAGCAGATCAGCGCGATCAAGCGGTTCGAACTGGCTTGAACATAAGCGGAGAGATCAGCGCGGCCAGCGCTGATAACCGCGCAGCAAACCGGCGACGATGGCGGCGGCGAAGACAACGCCTGCGACGGGAATCAAAATTAGAAAAGCGCCCAACACAAAAATGAGCAGCGCGATCAAAATAATCCCACCCAGCAAGAAGTAGGGCAGGAGGCCAAACCGTCCGATCTTGGTGACATAGATGCGGTGGCTGCCGCGCTCGACGTCCCGCACCCAGAACCTGCTTTCCTGCTCGCTGAGGTCAGCGCGGCCTGGGGGGATAATCTCTGGCTCGGAACGATGCTCTTCGTCTGGTGGGAAGCGGCGGTCGATCATGGTCATAGGGTCACAAGCTAAGGGTCTCTCGCTCTCAAATGGGAATGGTTTCTGCCGGCCGCAACTGTTCGTTACGGCGAACAAGAAGGTTAATGCCAAGTTCACCAGCCGGAGGCCGCTTTTCAGCCGCGCCATCGATAGGGATATTGAGCGCCTTGCCGGTCAAACGATTCTTTGTGATCTGGAAGCTCCCGGCAGCGGATTGCTCCGGCGGGGTCGAAATGGGGCTCCACTCGCTCGATCGAACCTTGTGCCCGTTGCGGCAAGTCCGCGGTCAGGCGCGGTTATTGTTTCCGTGCTTCGCGATCTTCTCCGCAACCCTGGGGGAGTTCTTCCATACATATTGGCATGTCACGCGATACAATATTTAGCAGAGCTTGAGCAAAGGAAATAACGGTCAAAATGAACCTGCCACGATTATAGTTTTTAATAATTCCAATCAAAAGTAATTTCGTTGATATGTGAACGATCACGGTATAATAGCTCAGACATATTGAGCTGAACTATCCGCTAGTGCACCGCGGCGCTGCCGCCGGTGTCTTGAAGCAAGCATCGGCCAAGCTTCGATGCCTTGCCAATCCCGGGGACTCGAAGGTATTCGCATGGTCGGCGCCCTTATCATCGTCCTGCGGGAGGTCATCGAAGCTGGATTGATCGTCGGCATCGTACTGGCCGCGACCCGGACCTTGCCATCGCGCGGGCTCTATATCGCGGCGGGTATTTTCGCCGGACTTCTGGGCGCCGCGTTGGTCGCGGCTTCCGCAGGCGCCCTGTCCAATGCGCTCGCGGGCGCCGGCCAGGAACTTTTCAACGCCGCCATTCTGGGCATCGCGGTCATCATGCTTGGCTGGCACAATATCTGGATGGCGCGGCACGGGCGCCAGATCGGCGAGGATATGCGCCGGCTTGGGCGCGACGTCCTTATCGGTTCGCGATCCCTGACGGCGCTCGCCATTGTCGTCGCCGTGGCAGTGCTCCGGGAAGGGTCCGAAGTTGTTCTGTTTCTCTATGGCGTGGTTATTTCGAGCGGCGAATCGGGGCTTAGCCTCGTGCTAGGCGGTTTGCTCGGGCTTTTGTTCGGCGCCCTGATCAGCGCCCTTACCTACACAGGCCTTGCGGTCATCCCCCCGCGTCATCTCTTTAGGGTGACCAGCGTTCTGATCGCCTTCATGGCGGCGGGAATGGCGGCGCAAAGCGTCGCTTTTCTCGAACAGGCCGATATTGCAACCGCACTCGGCGATTCCGTTTGGAACACATCCTCGGTGTTGGCCGATAACAGCATCGCGGGCCGCGTCCTTCACACACTTCTGGGTTACAGCGGCAAACCCACGGAGCTGCAGCTTGTGGTCTATCTCGCGACGCTCGGAACAATCTTCGGTGCCATGAAGCTGTTGGGGGCGCCGGCGGGGCAAAGACGCAAGCTTGCCACCAATTGACAACGAGGAAGAAGGCAAGCGCGCATCGAGTTCGAATTGGGTACGAGGCGCGGCAATTCAGCGCACACGGAATCGGTGTTTTTGCTGGCGAACCCGCAAGTGAAGCATGTAAGTTCATTGCGTTTGGACGAGATAAGCGATAAGGAGATGGGTCATCGCCTGAATCGCTGGCTGAGTTCTTCAGCTGTCCGCGTTTAAGAGCCAGTTAAGCCGGGCATTCAAGGTACGTGCCGCCGCGTTCGTCGCGCGGGAAATTCCGCGACCTTGGACAGGCGTTCCAATGACAAGGCGAAAGCTCGCGCGTTAAAACGCGGCGATCCTCGCATAACTGGTTCAATGCAATACCGGTTCGATCACAACCCGTTTTTGGGAACAGAATGACATTCAGCAAACTCGGTCTCAGCGAGAAGGTTCTCCAGGCAGTCGAGGCCTCTGGTTACCTCACACCGACTCCCATTCAAGCGGAAGCGATTCCTCAAGTGCTTGCCGGACGCGACGTGCTCGGCATTGCCCAGACAGGCACCGGCAAGACAGCGGCCTTTACGCTTCCGATGTTATCGCGGCTGGAAAAAGGCCGTGCCCGAGCCCGAATGCCCCGCACGCTGATCCTGGAGCCGACCCGCGAGCTCGCCGCGCAGGTCGAGGAAAGTTTCGTGCGGTACGGTGTCAACCATAAGATCAATGTCGCGCTTTTGATTGGCGGCGTTTCCTTCGGCGATCAGGAAACCAAGATCATGCGGGGCGCCGACGTTCTGATCGCGACGCCCGGCCGGCTGCTGGATTTCTCCGAGCGCGGCAAGCTGCTGCTAACGGGAATTGAAATTCTTGTCATCGACGAAGCCGACCGGATGCTTGACATGGGTTTCATTCCGGACATCGAGCGCATCTGCAAGCTGGTGCCATTCACCCGCCAGACCTTGTTCTTTTCGGCGACCATGCCGCCGGAGATCACGAGGCTCACCGAAGCTTTTCTCCATAATCCGGTGCGCATCGAGGTGACCCGCGCCGCGTCCACGTTGATCACCACATCGCAAGGCTTGGTTGCTTCGGCAAGCGGCCCGGCCAAGCGCGAAACCTTGCGCCGCTTGATCCATGGCGCCGCCGATTTCAAGAACGCAATCATTTTTTGCAATCGCAAGCGGGATGTTGCGATCCTCCATAAATCCTTGCAAAAACATGGATTCAATGCCGGCGTCTTGCACGGCGACATGGATCAGCGCGCCCGCATGGTTTCCCTGGATGCTTTCAAGACCGGCGGCGTCGACCTTATCGTCTGCTCGGACGTCGCGGCGCGCGGCCTCGACATTCCAGACGTAAGCCATGTGTTCAATTTTGATGTCCCAACCCATGCCGAGGATTATGTCCATCGCATCGGCCGCACCGGACGCGCGGGCAAAACCGGCGTCGCACTCTCGATCGTTACCGCTGCCGATCGAAAATACATTCTCGAAATCGAGCGGCTGATCGCCCGGAAAATCGATTGGCTCGCGGGCGAAAGCCTCGCCAATCTTCCCGCGGACAGCGAAACCAGCCAGCCAGCGCTACGCGGCGCGCGCGCCGCGAGATCGCGTCGGACCACGTCCGGCGGCACGCGTGCCCGCGCGAGTTCGTCCCGGCAACAAGCTATTAGTGCACCCGCAGCCGCCAAGCCAAGCCGTCCCCAACAGCGGGACGAAGACCGTCCCTTCGGCGGGGAGCCCGCTCCGAAACCCTCCGCCGTGGCGCCCGCCGCCGCGCCGGAGCGCCGGCGTCGTGGCGAGGACGATTCACTGGTCGTTGGCATGGGCGACCACGTACCGATGTTTATGCTGCGGCCTGCCAGGGCCAAGCTCGAAAAAGCGCCCGAGGATAACGACGATCCGGGTAAGAACACCCGAATGGGGTAAATTACGAAAGGCTTAAACTAAAATCCCTCACAGCCGGGACGAGCATGACCGTAACGAAACCTCCCCGCTCGCCCGCGAGGAGTTTTTCAACGGTATCAACCCAACTCGAACATTCAACGATCACAGTCGCTCAACTGTCAAGCGATCCGGTTCGCCTCCAAAATACTTGTGCAAGGCATCCCTAAACACCTGATTATCGGATGTGGCATTGGCAAACAATGTCATAGCGGAATGAAATTTGAGATCGTCGGGGTCGCCCAAAATCTGGTCAATCGAACGTCCTTCTACGAGGGTGATGAGACGAGTACACTGTCGCAGTCTTGGCCCAAGAATTGGGTGATTCAAATACGCTTCAGCTTCCTCACGAGAAGAAATCGCGAATTTCCGTGCTAGCTGGCTGTAGCCTAGACCTTCAATCTGCGGGAAGATAAACCACATCCAATGTCCTTTTTTGCGGCCTTCCTGTAGTTCTAAGCATACTTCCTCGAACACAGGGCTTTGGGCATCAACAAAACGTTGTAAATTATAATGATTATTTTTATCGTTTTCCGCCATCGCTGACCCCGGCATAATTGGCGGGGCTGCGTCGGCCTTGGTTTTGCCTCCGAATAGGAGCGAGCGTAACTGTTGCGTCCCGATAGCCCGGTCGAGCTCCCTGAAGGCGAAAAACGGCATCAACACGACGAACATGATGATTCCAACCATGAGTATTCCCTGCAGTGTTCCGCCGCCGATATCGGGAATGCTTTGAAAAAGCGGCTTGCCATGCAATACTCCTAAAAGCGCTTCTTCGATTATGTGGAAGCACATCAGTATCACGGCAAAAACGGCAGACTTGAAAACGATTGGATAGATGAGCGGCCTATTTTTTAAATTGTCTCCGACATGAAAAAATTCTGCGACCAGCACGACCTTTGCCAAGGCCAATGCATTGATAAGAGCAAAGCCTTGATGGTAAATCAGGCTCTCTTCATTCAAAACAAGCGCTTTATGAAGGGAAAACAAACTCAACAGAACCCAAAGATAAAGAAATATCCAGAATAATTCTTTGGTTTCGTCGATGGCTCCCGTTTTCAGGCGATGCAATCGTTCGCTCACCATGTTCCGGTCTCCATTCGACGTGGTCAAGTGATGAGGCAGGATGAGGAGTGTCCGAATTAGACGGCCTTTTCCCGGGCATCGTTCGCAGGCGTGATCGAAACCGATTCGCCGCAGCCGCACGCCCCCGTCTGGTTCGGGTTCTGAAAGGTGAAACTCGCCTGCAATCTATCGGCCTCGAAATCCAACCTGGTGCCGAGCAGGAACATCAAATCCTTCGGCGCGATGAGGATTTTCACACCCTGGTCCTCGATGATCTCGTCGGCGGGCCGAACTTCATCGGCAAGATCCATAGTGTAGGTCATGCCGGCGCAGCCGCCACTCCGGACCCCGACCCGTAGCCCCGCGATGGGCCGTCCGGCGGACGCGATGAGTTTTCGCGCACGCGCCGCGGCAGCTTCGGTCAAAGACAGGACCGCGAGTTGCGGGTTCGCCATGCGTCCCTCCAAAAAGTCCGGGTGATCAACGTGATCGGGTGATCCTTATATAGCATGGGAATGCCGATTGTTGAGGGCCTTCTTATCAAGCGCCGGCAATTCCTCCGGTTCGCCGCTCCAAGCTTGCCGGATTGTGGCATCCACGCCTTTGGCTCACGCGGCCTTTTTCGCCGCGATGGCGGCGAGCGTGCGCAAAATTTGCCGCGTGCCAGCCAATCTGGCGGCTTTCGTCTCGAAATCGCGGACGAACACGATTTTCATGTCCGGCCGCACCTTGGCTTGCGGGCCTTGTTCCGCGACATAGCGCACTAGGCCTTGCGGGTTAGAGAAGGAATTTTCGCGGAATGCGATAATGACGCCCTTTGGACCAGCTTCGACCTTTTCGACATGCGCCTGACGGCACAAAACCTTGATCGCGACCAATTGCATCAATTCCTCGGCTTCGCCAGGCAGTGGCCCAAAACGGTCGATCATTTCTGCGGCAAAACTCTCGATTTCCGCATCGGACTCAAGCGTCGCGAGTCGGCGGTAGAGGCTAAGACGCAGATGCAGATCCGGGACATAATTCTCGGGAATAGTCACCGGCGTGCCAAGCGTGATCGAAGGCGACCACGTCTCCTCGCCGGGTTCCGCGATACCCGCCCGCAAGGCTTCGACCGCCTCGCGCAGCATCTCTTGATAGAGTTCGTAGCCAACTTCCCTGATATGACCCGACTGTTCGTCGCCGAGCAGATTTCCGGCGCCGCGAATATCGAGATCGTGGCTCGCAAGTTCGAACCCGGCGCCGAGCGTGTCAAGCGAATGCAGCAACTTGAGACGCCGTTCGGCTTGCACCGTCATGGTGCGGTTCTGAGGCACCGTGAACAGGGCATAGGCGCGGATTTTCGCGCGCCCGACGCGGCCACGCAATTGATAGAGCTGGGCGAGACCGAACATGTCGGCACGATGCACGATGAGCGTATTCGCGGCCGGAATATCGAGGCCGGATTCGACGATCGCCGTCGACAGCAGCACATCGTATTGGCCGTCGTAGAACGCCGCCATCCTGGCTTCGAGTTCGCTCGCCGCCAACTGGCCATGCGCGACCACGAATTTTACTTCCGCAACGTTCTGACGCAGGAAAGCGCTTGCTTCCTCGATATCGTCGATGCGCGGACAAACATAAAAGCTCTGGCCGCCGCGATATCTCTCGCGCAGCAGCGCCTCCCGCACGAGCAATTCGTCAAACGGCGATATAAAGGTCCGGACCGCCAGCCGGTCGACTGGCGCCGTCGCGATGATCGAGAGCTCGCGCACACCGGTCAGTGCAAGCTGAAGGGTGCGCGGTATAGGCGTCGCCGACAAGGTCAGGACGTGGACTTCGGCGCGCAGTTCCTTGAGCCGCTCCTTGTGCTTGACGCCGAAATGCTGCTCTTCGTCGACGACGACGAGACCGAGATCTTTGAAGCTCACCCCTCGGCCTAGCACAGCATGGGTGCCGACGATGATATCGAATTCTCCCGAGGCGGCGCCAAGCTTGGCGGATTTAAGACCGGCGGCGCCAACCATCCGCGACATTTGCGCGATCTTGACGGGCAGATGCGCGAAGCGCGCGGCGAAATTCTTGTAATGCTGCCGCGCGAGAAGCGTCGTCGGCACGACGACGGCCACTTGCTTGCCTTCGATCGAAGCAGCGAAGGCCGCACGCAAGGCCACCTCGGTTTTGCCGAAACCGACATCGCCGCAGACGAGGCGGTCCATCGGCCGGCCGGAAGCCATGTCGTCCAAAACCGCGTCGATCGCGGCCTGCTGATCATCGGTTTCCTCGTAGGGAAAGCCCGCGCAAAATTCGGCATAAAGATTTTCCGGCGGCACGAGTTTCGGGGCCGCCTTGGTCTGCCGCGCTGCGGCGATTTTGATCAGATCCGCCGCCATTTCGAGAACGCGCTTGCGCATGCGCGCCTTGCGCTTCTGCCATCCAACGCCGCCCAATCTGTCGAGTTCAACTTCTGTCTCCTCCGAGCCATAGCGCGACAAAAGCTCGAGATTTTCGACCGGCAGAAACAGCTTGGCGCCCTCGGCGTAATGCAATTCGAGGCAATCATGCGGCGCGCCGGCAGCTTCGATCGCCTTCAGACCGGCGAAACGCGCAATCCCATGATCAACATGGACGACAATGTCGCCCACCGTGAGCGCACCCGCTTCGGTCAAAAAATCCTGGGCGCGGCGGGGCTTGCGGCGCCCACCGGCCAGCCGGTCGCCCAAGATATCCTGTTCGCCGATAAGTGCCAGACCTTGCGCCTCGAAACCGCGCTCGATGCCGATGACCGCCAGGGCCAATGTGGCTGGCGAAAGCGCGAGGGCTTGCGCAAGCGAGGACACCGGCGCCATCCTGGTAAAGCCGTGGCCGGCGAGGACATGGGCGAGCCGCTCGCGCGAGCCGTCCGACCACGCGGCGAGGACAACCCGTGTGCCGCCTGCTTGTAGCGCACGCATATGGCCGATGGCGGCGCCGAAGACATTGGCGTCTGGATCGGCGCGCTCGGCGGCGAACGTACGGCCGGGTTTTGAGCCGCAATCGACGGCGAGGCCTGTGCCAGTTTCCGGTTGCGCGAAGGGCGACAGAGATACGACACTTCCCACGCGGCGCGCGCGCCACTCGGGCTCCGCGAGATAGAGGGCGCTGGGCGGCAGCGGCTTATAGGTCGAATGGCTGGGATCGGCGTCATGCGCGTTCTTGCGCGCGCCAAAGTAATCCGCGATCTGCGCGAAGCGCTCGCTCGCCGCCGCCTCGGCAAGGGGATCGAAAATCAAAGGAGCGCCAGCGCAATAGTCGAACAGCGTGTCGAGCTTTTCGTAAAACAACGGCAGCCAATGTTCGAAACCTTGATGGCGGCGGCCTTCGCTGACGGCTTCGTAGAGAGCGTCGCCGCGCGTCTGCGCGCCGAAATGCGCGACATAGGCCTGGCGGAACCTTCGCATCGTTTCGCTCGTCAATTGCACTTCGCTCATCGGCACGAGATCGAGCGCGCGCAACTGGCCGGTCGTGCGTTGCGTCTCGGGATCGAAGGCGCGGATCGATTCGAGCGCATCGCCGAAAAAATCGAGCCGTAACGGTTGCGGCATTCCGGGCGGAAAAAGATCGAGGATGCCACCGCGCACGGCATATTCACCAGTGTCGCGCACGCTCGATGCCCTCGCGAAGCCATTGGTTTCGAGCCAGGTCACAAGCGCGTCGCGATCGACCACATTGCCCGGCGCGGCGGAAAACGTGCCGGCCGCGATCTTGCTAAGAGGCGCCACCCGTTGGACCAGGGCATTCACCGTGGTGGACAGGATGCGCGGACGCTCCAATGCGGAGCGCGATCGGGCAAGCCGCGAGAGGACCACGATGCGGCGTGCCGAAATCGCGGTGTCTGGGGACACACGGTCGTAGGGCTGGCAATCCCAGGCGGGAAAATCGAGAAGCTCGATATCCGGCGCGGCGAAAGTTAGCGTCTCGCCGAAGGCGCGGGCGCGCTGGCCATCACGCGCGACATGGACGAGCGCGACGGCCCGGCTTTCCGCGTCTTTGGCAAGCGCGCGGGTTAGATCGGCGATGCAAAAAGCATCGAATCCATCGGCCACGGAGGAGAGCGTGAGCGAGCTCCCCTTGACGAGTTCGGCCACCACGCGTTTGAGATCAGTCACGATACAACGTCAATTCGGGATTTATGTATGGATTGGACCGGCATGGTTGTGGAACGCACGGATTTTCCGTAAAACGGGAGTATCGTATAAGCTAGGTATTTCCGCTTCAAAGGTAAGCCAGCTGAAAACGTCGCGGTCCGGCGCTTCGAGCAAGCGTTCGTAATCGTCGAGTTCGCTCTCGCAAAGGCCGGCGATTTCGGCGTCGGCGAAACGGCCAAGAATAAGATCCATCTCGCGTATTCCGCGATGCCAGGAACGGAACAGAATCCGGCGTTGCCGGGCCTCCAGGCTCAAACCGGATGCTTGCGGGCGAGCCATGTTGCGCTCCGACGCCTAAGTAGCCACCGCGTTTCGTTTCGAGGCTTCCGGACGAGACACTTCGTTCGCGAACTATATAGTCGGCGCCCAAGCGCTTGTCAGCCGGGAGGTGATGCTCTTAATCTAGATACACGACCGCATAATTTTTCCGGCGGCGGCGGATTTTCGCGGTTTGGCACCAAAAGCTTAACCGTTCCACAAAAGCTCTATCGTTGATATTTGATATTTGATCGACTACCATAAAGCTGAATCCTCGGAAACGCTCGAGATTGCGCGAAGAAACCGCCAGGCAAATTCGGAAGCCCAATGAACAAGACGGGTTAATTCGATCAGGTCCAGTAATTATTGGTCCGGAAACAACATGATGAGGGATGAGGACCACACCCTTGTGCTCAGCCGGAAAGGTGCATTGGCCCTGGCCGGCGGACCGCGCCATTATCGAGCCTAGGTTGGGCCGCCTGGCCAATTCGATTTTATGGGCGCCACACAGTACCGCCGGCCGAACGATTCTGGGCTTGCGCGAACACCACTCCGTGCTCGACTTCGGCTGCGGATCGCTTCGCGCTGGCCGCCTTCTCATCGCTTAAATCGCCCTACGCATCGTCCTTCGAGACGTCTCGTGGAACCTGGCCAGCCGGGCCAACTCCCTCGGCCGGCGCAGCCGTGGTCGCGATACACGCCCGCAGCGACCTGCACTCATCGCTTGAGCAACGTTCGTCACGGGTGATTATTCAGACGCCTGTCACTCCTTGACAGGCGACTTTTACGTCCGGCCGCCGCCACCTGCAAACGCCTGTATTTACTGCAGCGGCACAGTTTGCGTCGGCGTTCCGGCACCCCGAAACACGTTGTTTCCGTATGAAATGACGGAGCCGCCGTCGGTTGCAATGATGCTGGAGGGACTTCCGGTAAGCGTCGATGCGTTCAAAATCACAGCGTTGCCGGCGCCATCGACCTGCACCGCGGCAGTCGTATTGTTATCGATAACGCTGTGCTCGACGCCCGCCGAATTGGGCACGCCCCCGATGCCCATCACATTGACGCCAACATTGTTGCCGGTGATCAGCGACCCTTCAACAAAGACGCGGGCGCTCGCAGTTCCTGCGACATTGACCCCGTTTCCCGTGAAATTCCTGACGGAGCAGTTGCGAATGAAAAGCTTTCCCGTCCCGATCATCTTGACCCCATCTAGACCCGTCCCCAACCCTTCGATATCGAGCCCTTCAAGCAAGACCTTGTCGGTCGACGCGACGTTGACGACAATGCCATTCGTTCCGGACACCAGGACTTCGGCCTCGACTTCCTCCGAGCGGATTTGAATCGACTTTGTAATGGTCACGGCACCGAAACCACCGGGGTCGAGGACATTGATTTCGCCGCCGGTCATAGTCTTCGAGATCGCGCCAGCGAAGGTCTTGCAAGGCGCCGTGCGGCTGCAGGGATTGGCATCGTCGCCGACCCCTGAGACCCAGGTCCTCGTTGCTTGGGCTTGCGCCGGCACGGAAAATAGAGTGGCTATGATCATCGCTGGGATCATCGCTAGCAGCAGGCCAAAACTTTTCATCTAAACGCCTCCAGAAATTTTACTGCTTCGAATGTTTGGCACATTTATTGTCCGTTGTTTGGATTTAAACCCCCGTCTTCAGACGGGAAGAGGCTTGAGCCGTTTTTTGTTCATAGACTGACTCCTTAAAATGGGCGCCCCGCGTGGGGGAAACGCCCATTTTAAGGAGTTGGTCTATGAGCTACACAAGCGGGAGTCACACGGTTTTTCACCATCGCTACCACATCGTCTGGATCACGAAGTATCGCTACAAGGTGCTGGAAGGCGCGGTGCGGGAGCGGATACGAACAATTATCCGGCAGGCGTGCAAAGAACTGGGCGTCCAGATCGTCTCCGGCGTGTTGTCGCGGGAACATGTCCATATGTTCGTGGAAATCCCGCCCCATATCGCGGTCAGCGACTTCGTACGGCGCGTCAAGGGACGCTCATCGCATCGCGTGCAGATGGAGTTTCCGGACTTGCGCAAGCGCTACTGGGGGCGGCATTTCTGGGCGCGCGGCTACTTCTCCACCACCAGCGGCAACATCACGGACGACGTCATACTTCAGTATCTTCGCGAGCACGAACCTACCGGCGCCAGCCGGTAGTTATTCAGTAATTAATTAATGATTTACAATATTCGGCAGTCAATTATTGTTTCGAAAGACTAAGGCGAATGATCCTACACCCGCCGATGGGCGGCCGTGAGGGATGTCCGTGAGTTCAAAACCCATTCGCGCTCTCCTGCCGCCGTGCTGGCGACTGAGCACCTTAGTAAGCGATTGCTATCGCCATGCTCGCACAATAAAATCGATAATATCGACGAGCGTGGGATTGTGTCAAGCGGCGGTCACATAGGCTTTCAGTGCGTCAGCATTTTCGGTGACGAAGGACACGACTTTAGGCCATTCCACGGCAGCTGCGCCCACAACACTTGTAAACACGACGGTTCCCGGAGCCCTGTAAATACCGGCCCGAATCTCTTTCCACGCGAACGTGCTTTCGTCACGGCACCATGAATAAGCGTTGCGTAGTGTTTCGACCACGAAATTGCCGGTCGTCTTTCGTGATAAGGCGATGGCTTGGTCGCCATCGACCCCGGCGGGCGCGGTTTTCGCGGTCTCGGCCTGTTCGGCAACGGCCGCTATCGCCGTTGGCGTCGCAACATTTTCCGAATGTTGCAGAGCCTCAACGGCAGGAGCGGCGGCAGCAATCACCTGTTTCGCCCCCTCGACCTCCTGAGGCCCGAGGCGAATTTCATCAAGCTCGCGCCCTTTCGGATCGCCGACTATAAAGATATTCCACGTATGGACTACATCGCGCAGCGTTTCCGCGACTAAAGGAGGTAAGCGCGCGGGGTCTGGTTCCGCGTTGCTCATCGAAAGATCATGGGCCTTGAAGCGGCTGCGCAAAGTGTTGCCGCGCGACCACATGCTGGTAATCGAAACGTCTTCGATGCGTTCCTTCAGACTGGCACGAAAGCGTTTGGCCGGATCGTTTAACTCGCCGAGTTGATTTGGACCAAGATTAACAAGCGACTGCGCTTTGACGCGAGTCTCGCCATAAAGCTCCCGCTGTAAGGCGCCGGTGGCGGTTCCCTGCGCGGGAGGATCTGGAACAACGTCAATCAGCCCTTGGGAATTGACGACAAATCTCGTCGCTACGGGCTCTTGTTCAGGCATGGTCTCAATTGCTGGCGGGTTCGGCTCAAGGTCCTCGATGCGCCGTTTGATCTCGGCGTTGACGATTGCCGGGCCTTGCTTCCATAGGGCTTCCTCGATGCGGACATAGGCGAGTTCGCGTGCCTCGTCCCTGGCGCGGCCAGCGAGCCGGTCTTCGTACCAATTGGTCCACACCTCCCAGTCCTGCTTTTCTGCGATGAGCGCGGCTTTCATTTCCTGCCACAAGGATTGGAGTTGGTCCGGTTGACCTTGCGGCTGATGCCACAGCGGTGACCCGGCGATGACGGAAGCCGCCACTGCTTTTTCCACACGTGTCGCGTCGTTCGAAACAGCGGACCAAAATGCGTATTTGGATTTTGCATAGGCGCGGGCGGCGGCGGCGCGGGCGTTTTTGGCGGCGGAAGAAAAAGAGAAATAGGAAGAAGTGAAGGCGCTGCGGGCGACACGGGCCGCAGAGGCAGTGCGGAGGTCGGGGGCGGTGCGGTCGGCGGCGTATGCGGCGCTTAAGAGGATTACGGCGGTGGGGGCTTTGCGGAGTGCGGCGTATGCGGCTTCGGCAGCACGAGTGGCTTCAATCCGCGTTGTCTGGTCCGGATATTTGGCTTATGCCCAGGCGACACCTGTAGCGCGGAAACCTGGCAGCACGTTGTCAGCGAAGAAATTGCCTTTGAAGCCACCGCCTCGCGCGCCCTGTAGGAGGGGAAAACGCGCAAGGCCGCGCGCGCGGCGAAAGCGACCGAAACCTCGCGCGGCTGCTTTTCCAGCCACGCCTTCAATTCCTCGTCGTTGTTTATCTCGGCCAGCCGCCCCTCCCGCCAAAACCATCGCCGCATTCAGCATGGCCGCTCGCCCGAGATTCGGCAAGCCCGGAGGGCCGATCGTACCAAATCTATCCCCTTTCGTATCTCGCCACGCCTCGCAAATGTATCTTTGCCAAACCGTCAATCGCACCAAAATGCTTCACGTGAAACATTTTGGTACGATTTCGCAGGGTTTCGCCTCCTCGCGCATCCTTCGAGATGCGAGCTACGCGCACTCCTCAGGATGAGGGGAGCGGCTTGCGCTGCAGCCCATCACAATCGCGAGCGCGGCCTGAAATGCCGCCCCGGCGTCGAGCGTGGTCGCATCGAGCACGATGGCGTCTGCAGCCGCCAGCAAGGGCGCCGAGGCGCGGCTTTTGTCGCGCTCGTCGCGCCTGACGATGTCGGCGAGCACGGCGGCGTAACCGGCCGCTTCGCCTTGCCCCCGCAGCTCCAAGGCACGGCGCATTGCCCGCACTTCGGCGCTCGCGGTCACGAATATTTTTGGGCACGCCTCGGGACAAATCACCGTGCCGATGTCGCGGCCGTCGAGCACGGCGCCGCCGGGCCTCCGCGCAAAACCGCGCTGGAGTTCGACGAGCGCCGCGCGGACTTCTGGGATAGCGGCGACTAGCGACGCCGCTTCTGCCATCTCGCGGCCGCGCAACAAAGTTTCGTCGAAACTTGCAAGCGCCAATCCCCGCGCGGCGGCAATCGCGGCATCCTTGCTGGAAAGGTCATGGCCCGCATCCATCAATGCCCGCGCGGTTGCGCGGTAAAGCAGCCCAGTGTCGAGATGGGGAAGGCCAAAATGCCGCGCAAGATTGCGCGCAAGCGTGCCCTTGCCGGAGGCAGCCGGTCCGTCGATGGCGATGATCATTGGAACCGTGCCCCCAACTGTTCCATCAGCGCCTGAAACCCCGGAAAGCTCGTCGCGATCATGCGAGAATCGTCGATCGCCATTGGTCTGCGCGAGGCGAGGCCAAGACAAAGGAAACTCATCGCGATGCGATGGTCGAGATGGGTTGCGACCATGCCGCCCCCCGCGACATCGCCGCCGCCGCCCTCGACGATCAAATCATCGCCGGCAATTTGATACGCGACCCCCGCCTGGCGCAAGCCATCCGCCACCGCGCGGAGCCGGTCGGATTCCTTGACCCTTAATTCAGCAAGGCCGCGCATTCGTGTCTCGCCCGAGGCATACGCGGCGGCAACCGCGAGAATGGGATATTCGTCGATCATCGAAGGCGCGCGGGCAGCGGGCACCTCTACGCCCTTGAGTACCGCCCCGCGCACCCGCAAATCCGCCACTTCTTCGCCGCCTTCGGCGCGGCGGTCGAGGATGTCGATGCAAGCGCCCATTTCGAGCAAGGTCGTGAGAAGGCCGGCGCGCAAGGGGTTCATCATCATTCCCTCGATAACAATATCGGAACCCGGCACGATCGTCGCGGCGACCAGAGGAAAAGCGGCGGAGGAAGGGTCGGAGGGCACGATCACCCGCGCCGGGCGTAAGTCCGGGCGGCCATCGAGCGTAATCTTTTGGCCGTGTGTTCCATAGGGCTCGACCTTAATGGAGGCGCCAAAATATTTTAGCATTTTTTCGGTGTGGTCGCGGGTGGCCTCGGGCTCGATCACGGTCGTGCGGCCGGGCGAATTGAGACTGGCAAGGAGCACCGCCGATTTGATTTGCGCCGAGGCGACCGGCGGAGAAAACGCGATGGGAACGGGCTCGCTGGTCCCTTTGAGCAGGATCGGGCAGCGCCCTCCCGGCGATTGCGACAATACCTCGGTTCCCATCAGGCAAAGCGGATCGAGAATCCGCTGCATCGGGCGCTTTCGCAAGGAGGCATCGCCGTCGAAACAGGCGGTTATCGCGTGGCCGCCGGCAACGCCCATCATCAATCGCATGCCGGTTCCCGAATTGCCGAAATCGAGCGTTTCGCGCGGCGCGAGGAGCGAGCCTATCCCGCAGCCCCGGACGCTCCAGCGGCCTTCAGCCCGCCGCTCCACTTTTGCGCCGAGCGCGGCACATGCTTCAGCGGTGTGCAGAACGTCGCCGCCTTCGAGCAGGCCCTCGATTTCGGTTTCGCCCACGCAGAGGAGGCCGAGAATTAGAGCCCGGTGCGAAATCGACTTGTCGCCCGGGGGCTTCACCCGGCCGCGCAATGGCTCCCCGGCACCCGTGGCGAGCGCGGCCTCTAGCGTCTCCATCGAAGCCTCCCCGGTGGATAAGCGTGAAATCCGGCCCTTGAATTGGCAACGCGCTTTCGCATCGCTGGTAACATAGCGGCGGGCAGCCTGTCGTCAAACCGCCCCAGGTTCAACTTGCATTTGACAGGCGGGCCTTGCAGCACTAACCGGACCGCAGAGTTTCGCGGCGGCGGCCCCGGCACCGGCAGGCTTCCGCCCCTTCCAGAGGTAGGTTCCGTGGCCAAACCCGAACTCGGTAATAAGCATCAGTGCCAGAACTGCGGCGCGCGTTTCTTCGATCTGAACAAATCCCCCATCACATGCCCGAAATGCGGGACGATCTTTCATGCCGCGCCACTTTCGCGCGTGACCCATCACGCGGCGGTGGCCGCTGACGAAGACACGCCGGCTGGCGCGGGCACCGTGCTGGTTCCGCTCGAGGAAGCCGATGCCGTGGAGGACAAGGTCGTAGCCGTGGTGGACGACGATACCGAGATCGAAGCCGTCGACGATACGTTCCTCGAGGAAGAGGAAGAGGATGCTGACGACGTCGGCGATCTCATCGATGGCGAGATCGGGGACGAAGAAGAACACTGATGGTTGGCTTGTGAAGCGCGGCGGTTGAGGTTATACAGCCGCCGCGCATTCCGCTCCTAGCGGGACCGCCGCTGGCAAGCGTCCAACCCAAGCGGACTTTGCGGGGATGCGCCCCATTTCGGATAGGCCGGGGTCATAGCTCAGTTGGGAGAGCGCTTCAATGGCATTGAAGAGGTCGGCGGTTCGAATTCCGCCTGGCTCCACCACGCCCGCCACTTGGAATTCGCTAAGATCGACCGGCCGTTCAGCGCCGCCGAAATGTGCCGATCAGTTCCCGTGCGCCGCTACTTCTTCTTTTTGCCGCAGGCTCAGCAGACGCCGGGGCGGTGTGTCCAGGTCCCGGTGACATCGACGGTGGCCGTGCCGGCAACGCTGCTGTCGTGGATGATGCGGGGTGCCTGGCCAGTTAGGCACGGCTCGGGTAAAAGCGAAGTGCGACCCCGCCTCGCGCGAACCAGGTAATGTTCCGCGCCTCTGGGAACTTTTTCATAACGTCACCGGCTGGGGCGGGGCTCGTGAGTTCGACGCGGACCCTCGGGATAAGCGCTCTGCCGATCTTCGACGGTGCTGGTTGGCACGGTTCGCCACAGCTCATCGTGCCAGAGAATAACGTGCTCATGCCGCTTCCGCCCTACGCGCCGGAGCCTATCTTCGCCGCAACCTTCTCAGCCACCGCGTCTCTGACAGCTACGAGGCGATCCTCGATGCGTGTTGCGATGCCTGGAACGCCCTATGGCCAAATCCGAGGCCATCACCTCAATTGGAATCAGAGGTTTGGCACAGGTTCTAGCCCGCTCATGAGCTTGCCGAATAAAGAACCCCATCGAACGGTTATGGGGCCTCATGCACAGACACGTTACGCCAAATAGATGCCATGCCACATGCGGACATTTGGCGGACGCCACGCGCGATGTCTTGCACCGCAAGGCCCCCCCGGAATTGGCCAAGATGGCGTGCTTTGGCGACCGGCAACCTCAAAGTCATCAACCCCAAGGATTTCCGGGTTCCACCGCGAACAGGGTAGACTTTAAAACTCTCTAAACTTTTTAGGGAAAAGTGTCGTCAGCAGCTTCCGGAATGCCCGGACGGCTGGTTTTGGAACATGTTTTCGAATCTGCGAATAGACTGTGGAAGGGGACTGGCGGAACGGCGCCAGGATTTCCTCGGCCCGCGCGAAAAGCTCCGGCGCCACCTCGCAATCCGCCGCCGCGGCATTTTCTGTCACTTGTTCGGGACGGCTTGCTCCGATGATTGCCGAGGACACCTCCTGCCTGCGCAAAACCCAAGCAAGTGCGAATTGAGATAAACTCAAGCCTGTTTCTGTTTCGGCCATAAGCTTCACCTGGTGTACGGCAGTCAGCACGGAAGCCCGCAGCCATTGTTTCGGCAGCATCGTACCCATTGACGCATGGCTGGCCCTGGACCCCGCCGGCGGCGGTGCATCCGGCGCGTATTTGCCCGTCAGCACGCCCTGGGCGAGCGGCGACCAGACGATCTGGCCGATGCCGAGCTCCGCGCAGCGTGGAAAAATCTCGTCTTGGGGGGAGGGCCAAAGCATCGAATATTGTGGCTGACTCGACACGAAACGCGCGACGCCGGGCATGTTCGCCGCCGCCTCGATCTTGTCGAGTGGCCATTCGCTAAAACCAATATAGCGAACCTTGCCCTGGCTGACGGCCGCGGTCAAAGCCTCCATCGTTTCGCCGAGCGGAGCTTCCTCGTCGTAGCGATGGCATTGATAGAGATCGATATAGTCCGTCCTTAGACGTCTCAGCGAAGCGTCGAGCTGCTTTGCGATCTGCGCGCGGGACAGCCCTCTGTCCGTGTCGCTCATCGTGCCATAAACCTTGGTCGCCAGGATGTAGGACCCCCGCGCAATTCCTGCCAGCGCATCGCCGAGCACGCTCTCCGCGGCGCCGCGGCCATAAACATTCGCGGTGTCGATGAAATTGATCCCAAGGTCGAGCGCCTTGTGGACGCAAGCAAGCGCCTGGCGCTTTTCGACGCCGCCCGAAAAAGTCAGCCAGGAGCCAAGCGAAACGGCCGAAACCCGTAGATCGCTAGTGCCAAGCTGACGGTATTTCAAGGCGAAGCTCCCAAGATCAAGCTCATAAGGGGAAGGCAAATTCCGCGCATGCTACGTCCCCGGGCTCGTCCGGGACCTCCCGCCACCGGCTGCGAACAAGACGCCCTGTTTGCACGCGATTACGTCACGGTATCGATGACGCGGGCATTGTCCTGGCGAGCACCGCGCGCGCGGTGCACCGCAGGACAAGCCTCCTGCCCAACTGCACCCCCTCCGCCCGCCAGAATCCCTCGATCGCGTGCATATGCCTCCCGAGGGGTCCAGGCAATTCGGAATTGCACGTGCTCCAAGGCCGCCCGGCATCCAATGTCTTACTTGAGATGCTGGGCGAGAAACTTGTTCATCTCGAACATTGTCACTTTGTTCTTGCCGAACACCGCGGCCAACTTTTCATCGGCGAGAATTTCCCGCTTGTTCGCTTCATTTTGCAGCTTGTGCTTCTTGATGTACTCCCAAATTTTGCTCACGACCTCGGTACGCGGCAAAGGGTCCGGCCCGACCACGGCCGCGAGTTCCTTCGAAGGCTGCAACGGCTTGGTAAAGGCACTTGCCACGGGCTTGGCCTTTTCTGCCTCGGGTGCTTTCGATGTCTTGTCCTTTTCGGGGGTGCCCTTGCCGGGCGTGGCTTTTTTACCTGTGTTCGTCATCCGCTTTGCCTCCATTGATTTTAGCGCGACCGCATGCCGGCGCGTACTCTGCCGCCGGCTCGCTTTATTTAAACGAGCTTGACATGACGGAACCCCAACCATCGCGCTCCGTCAAGCGGCCCACACAATCTTTCTCGAAGCTGGCTCGCTGTATCGAAGCCGACGCACGATTGGGTCCGGCCTTGCCGCCAAACCCGCCAGGATATGGCTTGCCAAAAAATTCGGGAGCCAGTTCGAGAATACCATCGATCTCTGATTCGCCATCGCAACTTAAGCCACTTCTTCCTGGCTTGGCCGATTTTCGGCTGGAATTGGCGGAAGCGATCGAAAGTTATGGGGAAAACTGGTTTTCGTGGGGAAACCGGCTTACGGTGGTTGCCGATCACTTGGAATCCCGTGATTGGAAGGGAAATACCTCTCAATATCAATAAGTTGGAGCTAGTCCTTAGTGAAAAAAACTGGACGGCGATTTCGCCCCCTGCTCTAGGTGTCGCGTCTCGATAGGTTATTGCCTGGAATTCTTGAGATTGGGGATTTTCCGTTAATTCCAAAGTGGGGCCGACTGCAGGATCTGCTCGGATGTGATCCGTGTCCGCAGGCGATGCGGCCGGCTGGTCCGGTCTTGGAGGCCAGCGGCGCCTTCGCTTGCGTGGCGCCGGAGCCATTTCCTTACGGCCGCGGGCGAAACACCTACGGCGCCGGCTGATGGAGCGCGGCGTTTCGCCCGCTTGGCGGCGCCCGGCAATCAGAGCTCGCATGTTCGGCGTCGTCCTGGCATTGTTATGAATGTTCACGGGTGGGTCTCCTGAGCTTGTGGCGCTTCGCAAACCCCACAAACCTCAAATTCTCCCCGTGAACAACCTATTGAGACACGACAGCTAGCCCTGCGTTTCGCCATCTTCCTCCGGAAATAGCTGCGGTTGCGGCCGCTCCCCCGCGGGTTCCGGAAGACCAAGATGGCGGAAGGCGTGCGACGTCAGCATCCTACCGCGCGGGGTGCGTTGCACGAAGCCACGCTGGATAAGGAAGGGTTCGATAATGTCCTCGATCCCATCGCGCGGCTCGGACAGGCTAGCAGCGATCGTCTCGATCCCGGCCGGGCCGCCGCCGAACGAGACGGCGATCGTCTCAAGATAGCGGCGGTCCATAGTATCGAGCCCGATCGCATCGACGTCGAGGAGACGCAGCGCTTTATCGGCGACGCCGCGGGTGATTTCCGGTTCGTTGCCGACGATGGCGAAGTCGCGAACCCTGCGCAGCAGGCGCCCGGCTATGCGTGGAGTCCCGCGCGCGCGCTTGGCGATTTCATTGGCGCCGTCATCGGAGATGGCGATCGCGAGCACCCGCGCGTTGCGCCGCACGATTTGTTCCAGTTCCTCGACCGTGTAGAATTCGAGTCTCAGAGGAATGCCGAACCGGTCGCGCAGCGGCGTCGTCAAAAGACCGGCGCGGGTCGTTGCTCCAACCAGGGTGAATTGCTTGAGGGGGAGCTTGACCGAGCGGGCGCCCGGCCCCTCGCCGATCATGAGATCGAGCTCATAATCCTCCATCGCCGGATAGAGGATTTCCTCGATCGCCGGATTGAGACGATGAATTTCGTCGATGAAAAGCACATCGCGTTCTTCGAGCGCGGTGAGCTGCGCTGCGAGATCGCCCGCCTTAGCGATGACCGGTCCAGAGGTCGAATGGAACGTCACTCCGAGTTCGCGGGCGACGATCTGGGCAAGCGTCGTCTTGCCGAGCCCGGGAGGCCCGACAAAGAGCACATGATCGAGCGCCTCGCGCCGCGTTCTTGCCGCCTCGATGAAGACTTTTAGATTTTTCCGCGTCGCCTCCTGACCGGTGAAATCCGAAAGGGCCAACGGGCGGAGCGACCTCTCCGTGTCACCGTCGCGCTTTTCGGGGGTAACGAGTTGAGGGCTTGCTGGCACCGGGGGCCGCCTTTTGCGAGTGGTTTTTCATACACGATTTGTTCGCCAAGGACAATGAACGGGTGCTGTCGCGTGCGCCGGCACACAAGGGCGGGGCGCGTAGTTCAGCGGAAGAGCACTGCGTTCACAGGCAGAAGTCACAGGTTCAATTCCAGTCGTGCCCACAATTTTTCTTAATGATCAGGGTGTGCCGGGAAATCGGCGCTGGTCGAGGGTGACAGCTCCAGGCTGTTGATTTCGTGCCCTACCGCGCGTCGAAGGCCTCGACTTCCGCACGGACCCGATCCGCCAAACTTCGAAGTCCGTCTTCTGGCAGAGGGCCAACGAGGGCGTAATTGGCTCCCTTCTGACGCCAATAGATGGTGGCCGAGGGATAATTACCGGACACGTGGGGGACGGTCTCGCCCGGATCACCAGCTTTTTCGACGCAAAGCGCGATGTTCGCCTCGTCTGGTCTCTCGTAAAACAGGCATGACATTTGGCCCTGTTCGCCGGGCATGGCGCGAACGCCGGCAAGCTTTAGACCTTCCGCCGGGAGATTCGGCAAGATCGGCGCCGCCGTGTCTTGCCCTGGCCCATCGCTATTTGGCGGAAGACGCACCGCGCCGAGTGGCGGCTCAAATTCCCGGAGCGCCGACTTTGCCCGCGTGACGAAGGTATCGTTCATCTCAGCCGGCGGAGGGCCCTCCGGGGAAGACAGCGCGGTTTCCGGCGCGTTCACAAAACCGGCAAGATAAGCCGCGCCGGCCGCCAGCAGCGCTCCGCTTGCGAAGGAAAGCGCAATCAGCGGCGCGAACCAGCGCGCGCGCCACGCATGGGAGCCGCTCGCTTCGGCGTGTCCTGCGGAGGCGTGTCCCGTCGCCGCCGCTCCCCCGGCGCCGGGAGCAAGCGGCAAGAACCAAGGCAGCGGCCCGGTTTCGACCGGTGCGAAAGCGGCCCGAATGGTTTCATTCTGCCGCCGCCATGTTTCGACCTGAGCTGCATCCCCCGGCGAAGCTGCAAGAAAAGCCTCAACGGCCTCACGCCGGCCGCGATCGATGTCGCCATCGGCAAAGCCGTGCAATTCCTCTTCGCTTACAGGGGGGCCGCATCCGCGCATGATGCTCTCATTTGACCACGCGCAGATAGGGGGGGCGGGTCTTGGCCGGACGCGATGGCATTTCGGGCGGCGGAATTTCGCTCAGCGCGGCGCGCGCGCATGCCAAACGCATTACGAGAACAGTTCGTGAAATCTTCAGGATTTGCGCGGCTTGCGCATGACTGAACCCTTCAAGCACGACAAGCAGCAAAGCCTCCCTCTCTTCGAGCGCGAGAGCCAACAGCGCAGCCGCGAATTTGTCGCGAGGCGACGCCGGAACCATCACCGTCCCGGCGGCGCGCGGCCTGCCCGCGGAGAAATTCTCCTTCTCGATATGAGCCCTGCCGCCCATGATTCCGGCCACCAACCTTTCGCGGTGCCATTCCGTGAGCAGCGTATAAACGTGGAGATGGAGATCGCGTCCGGCCAGCCGCAAGGCGGGTCCAGCTTCCCATGTTCGCAGCAAAACCGCGTGCACAAGATCGTCGGCGATTTCGCTAGGCCCCGGCTGACCGGTCACGAGCGCGCGCGCATAACGGCATAGCCGCGGCGCGCATGAATTCAAATCGTCCCGCAAGGCCACCTTCGCGCTCCCCTGCCGGCGCTGTCTTTGTGCGGCACCGTCCAGATCGTTGATATTACCGCCTGCGCGGCGCCCTGACCATGGGCAAAATAAGCATCCGCGCGGGCGTTTCCCCGGCGGGCGGTCTTGCGCTAAACCCGCGCAGCCCTTAAACGCAGCGGACGCCTCGGCCGTTCCAAAGCGCGGCCTCCTTAGTTCTCTGGTCCGGATCACGCATGACGCAACCGGAAATCATAACGCCTGGACTGCACGCCTCGGGAATTCTAGCCGGAAAGCGCGGCTTGGTCCTGGGGGTCGCCAACAGCCGGTCGATTGCCTGGGGGATCGCCAAGGCCGCCAGCGAGGCGGGCGCCGAACTCGCCTTCACCTACCAAGGCGAATCGATCGAAAAGCGGGTGCGGCCACTAGCACAGGAACTCGGCGCGAAAGTTCTGGGCGATTGCGATGTCACCGACACGGCGGCCCTGAACGTTGTATTTAAGGAAATCGAGCGCATTTGGGGAAATCTCGACTTCGTCGTGCATTGCGTTGCTTTTTCCGACAAAGATCAGTTGACGGGCCGGTATATCGACACGACCACAGAGAACTTTGTAAATTCATTGGTAGTTTCTTGCTATTCGTTCACCGCGGTGGCCCAGCGCGCCGAAAAGCTGATGCAAAATGGCGGCGCCTTGTTGACCCTCACCTATTACGGGGCTGAAAAATGGATGCCCCATTATAATGTCATGGGGCTCGCTAAGGCCGCGCTCGAATTGAGCGTGCGCTATCTCGCCGCCGATCTCGGCGAGCAAAACATCAGGGTCAATGCGATCTCGGCCGGGCCAATCAAGACATTGGCGTCCTCCGGCATCGGCGATTTCCGCTATATTCTCAAATGGAACGAATATAACTCCCCGTTGCGGCGCACGGTGACAATCGAGGAGGTCGGCGAGGCCGCCGCTTTTCTTCTTTCGCCGATGGCGCGGGGCATCACCGGCGAAATCCTTCATGTGGACGCCGGCTACCATGTCGTCGGCATGAAAAATCCCGCCGCGCCGGACATCGCGGTTGTGGGCAAGGATTAAGACGTTCACCGCCCGTTCAGTCTGGCAAGCCAAAAGATAGAGCGTGCGCCGTGATCGCGGCGGAGCAACGCCGGGCGTGGCCCGGTCGAGATAAAGTAGAGCAACAACGACTAATTTGTTGTAGCACGCTGCGGCTGTGGATTTTTAGCCGCGTGACCAGCTTGCACATCGGGCCAGGGACCAGCCAATACGCCGTTAAGAATCAATGGAACGCTTCCATGGTAATGTTCTGGTCCGATTCCGAAGCGGATATATTATCCGGGCCTGGCCAGCGCCCATAGGCAAGCTCCAAGCCTTGGCGGCACGGCCTAAGTTTTTAATCTGGCAATGCCGCCTTGGTCTGGTCCTTTTGTCCCGGCAATGACACATAAGCTTAGGGCTCTAGCTTAGGGCTCTAGTTTCGAACTGGATAAATTATGCTGCATAGTCTGGCAACCGCCCAAGCTTCCCGGGACGATGTCGATCGTTTCGCGCTTCCCTCCGGCGCGGTTTTGCGCGGCCCCGCGCGGCCGGATTTGATCCGCGACGAATTGCTCTGCGAGATTTTTGCCGCAACCGCGGCCAGCCGTCCTGCCGCCATCGCCATGATCACGGTGGATGGCAATCTTACCTATGCCGAGGCCGATGCGAAAGCGGAGGCTCTCGCCCGCGGACTTTTGCAAAAAGGGGTTCGTCCGGGCCGGACGGTTGGCCTTTGGATGCCGCGCGGCCACGAAGTTCTGATTGCGCAAATCGCAATCGCAAAAACCGGGGCCGCCTGGCTTCCGTTCGACGCGGACGCCCCTCCCGAGCGCATCGCCGTTTGTCTCACGGACGCCGGAGCCAGGGGCCTCCTGACCACCTCCGCTTTCGCCGCGAAGCTCGCGGCGCCTTGCCCGGCTTGGACTTGCGCCGGTCTTTTGGCCGATTCCCCGGACGCCGCCGGCCTCGCGCAGAGTCGACGCGCGGGAGTTCGGCGCGCGCCCGGAGGACCCCGCCTATCTCATTTACACCTCCGGTTCGACCGGGACACCCAAGGGAATCGTGATTTCAGGGCGCAATATTTGCCATTATTTGCGCGCCGCCAACGAAATCTACGGGGTTGAAGCGAGCGATGTCGTTTTCCAGGGCGCTTCCGTTGCCTTCGATCTGTCGATGGAGGAAATCTGGCTTGCCTACCTTGCCGGCGCGAGCCTTTTCGTGGCGACCGCCGAGATGATCGGCGAGGCCGACAAGCTTCCCGGTCTTCTGGAAGCAAATCGCGTGACGGTGCTGGACACGGTGCCAACCCTTTTAGCCCTCCTGCCGCGCGATGTCGCAACCCTGCGGCTCATTATCCTTGGCGGCGAAGCCTGCCCGCCGTCGATTGCCAATCGCTGGGGCAGGCCTTTGCGCAAGATCTTCAACTCCTATGGCCCGACCGAGACGACGGTCGTCGCGACGGTCGCGGAAGTGCGGCCGGGCGTCCAGGTCACGATCGGCCGGCCGATTGCGAATTACTCTTGCTATGTGGCGGGCGAGCGCCTCGACCTTCTCCCGCCCGGCGTCGAAGGCGAGCTTCTCATCGGCGGGCCAGGCGTGGCGAAAGGCTATTTGCGCCGTGACCGGCTGACCCGCGAGAAGTTCATTGCCAATCCTTTCTTGGCCAATCCTTTCTCGGACGACGCACCCGATCCGGTTTTGTACCGGTCCGGCGATGCGGTGGAGATCGCCACGAACGGCGAAATCGTGTTCCGTGGCCGAATCGACGATCAGGTCAAGGTTCGCGGCTTTCGCGTCGAATTGGGCGAAATCGAAGCAAAGCTCGCCGATCTCCCTGGCGTTGCGCATGCCGCCGTCGTCTTGCGTAACGATAACGAAATCGAACAGCTCGTCGGGTTCGTGGTTCCCTCCTTGGATCCCGAAATCGATGCGCGACTGTTGCGCAACGAACTGCGGCAAAGCCTGCCTGCCTACATGGTTCCGGAACGGTTCGAGTTCGTCCAAAGCCTGCCGAAACTCGCCTCCGGCAAGATCGACCGCAAGGGCCTGAAGCAGATTGAACTCGTCCCAGCCGATACAATCGAGGCGCAGGAAGAGCCACGCAACGAGACCGAGGCAACACTCCTCGACGCCGCCAAACGCACGCTGCCGCCGCAGGCCATTCCGTTCGATGCCGATTTCTTCACAGATCTTGGCGGTCATTCGCTTCTTGCGGCGCGTTTCATCTCGGCCGTGCGCGAAACGCCCGCGTTGGCGAGGATCACCTTGCAAGACGTCTACACCGCGCGTTCGCTCCGCGCGATCGCCGAACTCCTCGACCGCAAATGGGCACAAGGATCAAAGGTCGAGGATCTGTCCTTCGTGCCGCCGCCCTTGTTGCGCCGCTTCCTCTGCGGCTGCGCGCAGGCCGTCGCGCTTCCTGTCATCCTTGCGCTCGTGACCGCGCAATGGCTCGGCGTGTTCGTGAGCTACATGCTGCTGACCAGCGCCGATGCGAGCTTTTTCGAGGAAGCCGTCTCGCTCGTCGGCGTCTACATGTGCATCAACGTAGCTACCGTGGCCATCGTCATCGCCGCGAAATGGCTGCTGATCGGCAAAACCAAACCTGGGCGCTATCCTCTGTGGGGTGTTTATTATTTCCGCTGGTGGCTGGTGAAGCGTTTTTTTGGACTGGTTCATATCAAATGGTTCGAAAACTCCCCCATCATGCGGTTCTATCTTAGGGCGCTTGGGGCGCAAATCGGCAAGGACGCGCTCATCGGCCAGATCGAGCCTGGCGCGGCCGATCTAATCTCGATCGGCGCCGGCGCGAGCATTGGATCAAACGCCAATTTCGCCAATGCGCGGGTCGAGGGAAACGAACTTATTATCGGCACGATCGAGATCGGCGCCGAGGCCTATATCGGATCGTCCTGCGTCATCGAGGAAAATGTCGTCATCGAAGAGGGGGCCGAGCTCGGCGATCTGACCGCCATCGGCGCGGGCTGCCGCATTGGCTCCTGGGACGTTTGGGATGGCTCGCCGGGGCGCAAAGTTGGCTTTGTGGATCGCGTCGCGCTGGACAGGCCGCCCACGGCTTCCCGCGCGCGCCGGGGCATCATGGCAATCATGTATGGGGTCCTGCTTTTGGCGATACCCCCGCTCGGCCTGTTGCCGATTTTCCCGGCCTTTTGGGTATTCGACCGGATCGACGATCTGATCGGCACCGCCGATTTCGACCGCACGCTTTACATGCTCTCGATCCCCATCATGGCCTTTCCCACCGCCTTCGTCATGGTGCTCGTCACCGTCGGCTTCATCGCGGCTTGCCGCTGGATCATCCTGCCGCAGGTGCGCGAAGGGACTTATTCGGTTCATTCCTGGTTCTATTTCCGCAAATGGGCGGTGACGCTCGCAACCGAGGTGACACTCGAAACATTGTCGTCCTTGTTCGCGACGGTCTATATGCGCGCCTGGTATCGCCTGATGGGCGCCAAGATCGGCAAGGACGCGGAAATTTCGACGAATCTGTCCGGCCGCTACGATCTCGTCGAGATCGGCGAGAAATGCTTCATCGCCGATGAAGTCATCCTTGGCGACGAAGAGATCCGCAACGGCTGGATATATTTGAAGCGCGTCAAAACGGGTCCGCGCGTTTTTGTCGGAAATAGCGCCGTGGTGCCCGCCGGGGCCGAAATTCCAGGAGGCGCGCTGATCGGCATCAAGTCGAAGCCGCCCGCGAACCATTTGATGCGCCCGGGCGATACCTGGTTCGGCTCCCCGCCGATTAAACTGCCGGTCCGCCAGACATTCGATGGCGGTGGCGCGAATTGGACTTACGAGCCGCCGCGCTGGAAAAAATTCGCGCGCGCCTGCTTCGAGGCGGTGACGATTTCCCTGCCGACCACGCTGTTCATTACCTTTGGAACCTGGGCGGTGGAATGGTTCAGCACAGGCGTTCTCGAAGGCAAATATTTCGAGGTGCTATGGCAGTTCATGCTTGCCTCGGCCGCCATCTGCCTAGCCCTGACCCTGGTCGTTATCGCCTTGAAATGGATCACGATGGGACGCTACGAGCCGATGGTCAAACCGATGTGGTCCTGGTGGGCTATGCGGACCGAGGCGGTTGCCGTCATCTATTGGGGCCTAGCTGGCAAGGTTTTGCTCGATCATTTGCGCGGGACGCCTTTCCTGCCTTGGCTCATGCGCCTCTTCGGCGCGAAATTCGGACGCGGCGTTTTCATGGACATGACCGACATCACTGAATTCGACTGCGTGAGCGTCGGCGATTACGCGGCTTTGAACGATCTGTGTGCGCTGCAAACGCATCTCTACGAGGACCGGGTCATGAAGGTCGGCAGGGTCTTCGTCGGCAACGGCGTCACCGTCGGCGCGGGCTCGACTGTGCTTTACGACACGCGCGTTTCCGATTATGCCCGGCTGGGACCCCTGACCCTCGTGATGAAGGGCGAGCAAATTCCCGCCCATTCCGAATGGGTTGGCGCGCCCGCGGAACCCAAGGGGATGGCGGAACGGATCGTTGAAAAAGCGGCAGCCTAAAATGAGTCAGAGAAGCGCGATCGCCGCGATCTGGCGGCCGTAGTCGGGATCGTTTCGATGCACCGAGCGGCGATAGGAATAAAAGATCTCGGGCTCGGCATAGGTGTCGCGCGCCAAATCCTCAAATAAGCCGATGCCCGCAAGCCGCAGCCGCGTCGCGATAAAGCCTGGCAGATCGAACATGAAATGCCCATCGCGCGCCGAAGCCGAAAAAAAGCTCGCGTGGCCGGTCGAGGCCGCGATGAATCGATCGGCAAATTCGGTGTCGACCTCATAACTATTCCGCGAGATCGTTGGGCCCAGCGCCGCGACCGTCGACGCCCGGCGCGCGCCAAGCGTTTCCATCGCTTCGAGAGTCGCTTCAAGCACGCCACCGAGGGCCCCTTTCCAGCCGGCATGCGCGGCCGCGATCACCCGCGCCCCCCGGTCGGCGAACAGGATCATGCCGCAATCGGCGCCGGTGACGCCTAGTCCTAGACCTCGCACGGAAGTCGCCAGGGAATCGCAATGCGGGCGCTCGACAAAAGCTTGCGTCACGATCAGCGCCTTAGACGAATGAATCTGGTAAGGCACGAGGAAATCCGCCGGATCGACGCAAAGGTGCGCCGCCATTCGGCGCCGGTTTTCAGCAACCGAGCGCGGATCGTCTTGCGAACCCACACCGCCATTGAGCGATGCGTAAACTCCGGTCGAGACGCCGCCCAGCCGGGTGAAAAATCCGTGGGTTAGGCCCGGCGCGTCGAGGACGGTCGCGCGCAGCGGTAGTGCAGTTTTTTGCGTCATGCCGCAGGCGTCTCGAAACCTGGCGGGGCGGCAAAACCGGGTGCTGTCACGGCGAGCGCCTTAAAAAGCCGCGCCATGTCCGTTGCGCCGGAGCCGCGGCTTCCGCCCGCGAGACGCAGGACGGCGGAATCGATTGCCGCGCGTTGGCCCGCGCCGGCGTGTGCGCGCAACTTCGCGGCGCGTTCATGGATGCCGAGACGGGCCAGCCATTCGCCTTGCGGCACGGGGCCATGGGCTCTAGCGCCCGCTGCCCGCGCGGCCCGGGAAAGGCCGCAAAAATCGACGTGCGCGGTGAGATCGGCTTCGCCGGGATCGCGCAAGGGATTGGCGAAACGATGCCGCTTCACCGCCTGCAAGGTTTCGCCACGCCCGGGCTTGTCGTAGCCGTAGTCGATGACGAGGAGTGCGCCGCCCTCAGCGGCAATGCGCGCCGCAAGCCGCGTCATTAAATTGGCCCCCGCATGACCAGCCTCGATCAGTTGCCCAGCTTCGCCCGGTGCGGAAAGGCCTGGTTCGGCCTCCGGCGCAAGGCCAAAGCACAACCGCCCTTCGCCATCTAGTCCGACGAGCCTTTCGTGCCAGCCATCCTTGCCACGGACGAAATGGCGTACCGGCAGGCAATCGAAAAATTCATTGGCGACGATGATCGCAGGGACTCTGGGTAGCTCCTCCACGGTTTTACGCCACCTCGCCGCAACCCGCGAATTTTTCAGCGCCCCGCGCTGCCTTTGCTGCAAGGCCTCGCTTGTCTCAATGAGATTCAAATCCAGCGCCGCAAGAAAATCCGGCGCAATCCGTGCCGCACGTAAGGCGTCAGCCATCAAACTGCCGCGCCCTGGCCCCAATTCCACGAACAGAAAGGGCCGCGGTGCGCCCATGGCGCGCCAGACCGCGACACACCACAGGCCAATTAACTCGCCGAACATCTGGCTGATCTCCGGCGCGGTGATGAAATCGCCGCTCTCTCCCAGTGGCATTTTTGAAGCGTAATAGCCGTGCACCGGATGCGCCAGTGCAAGAGTCATGTAGGTCTCAAGGCTCATCGGCCCATTTTCGGCGATCGTCTCGCGGATGAGATTTTCGAGCGGGTTCATGCGGGCCTATTCGTGCCGCGGCCGGCCGCTGGCAAGCGCGGACGATAAAGACAAAGCCCGCCGCGATCAACGGCAGCGACAAAAGCATGCCCATGGTCGCGCCGCCGAACAGAAAGCCTAGCTGCGGGTCCGGTTCGCGAAAAAACTCGCAGGCGATTCGCGCGATGCCGTAACCGGCGGCAAAAACCCCGGTGACAAGGCCCGGCCGCCGCAGCGCGCCCAAATGAACCGCGATATGCAGCACAAAGAATAGGACAAACCCTTCGAGGCCTGCCTCGTAGAGCTGGCTCGGATGGCGCGAGCTCGGCCCGGCACCGGGAAAAACCATCGCCCAAGGGACGTCGGTGGGGCGTCCCCAAAGCTCCGGTTTGATGAAATTCGCGATACGGCCGAGAAAGAGCCCGATCGGAGCCGCGGCGGCGCAAACATCGGCAAGACTCAGCACCGGAATTCTCTTGCGCGTGGCGAGAATATAAATCGCAAGAGCGGTTCCGGCTAGTCCGCCGTGAAACGACATACCGCCTTTCCAAACGGCGAAAAGCTCGGCCGGATGTGCAAGATAAAATCCCGCGTTGTAGAATAGCACATAGCCGAGCCTTCCGCCGAGAATGACCCCCATCGCCGCATAGACGAGAAGATCGTCAATGTCCAAGGGATCTAGCGGCGCCGTGCCACCCCAAAAGACCTTTTGCTTCACCAATGCCCGCGCATAGGCCCAGCCGAGCACGAGCCCGGCGATATAGGCCAAGGCATACCAGCGGATCGGCAAGGGGCCGATGGCGATCAGCACTGGATCGATACTCGGGTAGGCAAGGGACATCGGCATGGCGCTCCGCAAATCGAGGGGTGATGCGACGTCATTGCATCGGCCTCATTGGCGTTTCGATCAAGGCAAATTGCCGGACCTTGAGTTAAGCTTGGATCGGGCACCTGCGGCGCCGCATCGGCGAAATGACCGTTACATCAGCGATGTCACCATGCCGGGATTTCTAATGTTCGCAACGGCACCACCCAGTGGCGGAGTTCTTAAACAAGCGCTATGATCGCGAAGGAACCAGCGCCGGAGACCGGGCTCCTTCGAGCCCCCTTTCGCCGGCCGTAAATACTGCGGGGTTTCCCGCCTACCACATGAACCACTCGATAAAGACTTCTCTAAAAACAAACATTTGAACTTGATCAGATTTAATTAAATCGGATCAAGTTCAATGCAGGTCGCTGCCGTCACCCGCATCTTTCAAGAGTAAAGGTCTGCCGCAATGCAAACGAAATCCGCGCTCGCGCTGGTTGTCTTCTCGCTGTCCATGACGGGTCCCGCTCTCTGCCAATCCGATCTGCGGGCACAGCAACAGGCGGCATGTGAGGATGATGCTTACCGTCTCTGCCCCGATGAGATTCCCGACGAGGCACTCGTAGCCAGTTGCATGGCGCGCCAGAAAGCCAAGCTCAGCCCAGCGTGCCGCGCATTGTTCGCGCCCTCTCCTCGCCATCGCGCCGGGCCCTGAGCCGGCCATCTGTTTCCGGTCATGCCGCCTCCGCCAAGGCCGTGAGCGCCGCGCAAACGTCATTGACGACTCTCTCGACAAGATCGAGCTTGTCGCCTTCGCCCATGACCCTGATGACTGGTTCGGTTCCAGATGCGCGCACGACGAGGCGGCCGCTTTTGCCGAGCTTCTCGCGGCCATCCTCGATGACGCGGGTGACCCCCGCATCAGCCAAAGGCTGTCCGGCCTTGAATCGCACATTCCGCAACAGTTGCGGCACCGGATCAAATCGACGGCAGACTTGGCTCACCGGTTTATCTTGGCTCTTGACAATTGCCAGGACTTGCAAAGCGGCAACGAGTCCGTCGCCGGTCGTGCAATGATCCAAGAGGATAATATGGCCGGATTGTTCGCCGCCGAGATTAAACCCTTCCCGCCGCATGTGTTCGAGCACATAGCGATCGCCGATCGCGGTGCGCGCGAGCGACAACCCGTGCCCTTCGAGATAGCGTTCGAGGCCGAGGTTCGACATGAGCGTCGCGACAACGCCTGGCCGCGACAATCTTCCGTCTTCCTTCCAGCTCTGCGCGATTGCGGCCATCATTTGGTCGCCATCGACTAGTTGCCCGGCCTCGTCGACGATAAGCACCCGGTCGGCGTCGCCGTCGAGCGCGATCCCGATATCCGCCCGCACTTCGCGGACTTTCTTGACAAGCGCTCCTGGCGCGGTGGAACCGGCATCCCGGTTGATGTTGAAACCATCCGGCTCGACGCCGATAGAAACGACGTCGGCACCCAATTCCCACAAGGCTTCGGGCGCGACCTTGTAGGCAGCGCCATTGGCGCAATCGACGACAATTCGCAAACCATCGAGCGTAAGATTGCGTGTCAAGGTACGCTTGGCGAATTCGATGTAGCGGCCGCGAGCGCCCTCAACCCGCATGGCGCGGCCGAGATCCGAGGGTTTCGATAATTTGAGTGAGGACGGCTGATCCAGCATCGCCTCTATTTTCGCTTCTACTGCGTCCGGCAATTTATATCCGTCCGGGCCGAACAACTTGATTCCATTGTCCTCGTAGGGATTATGCGAGGCCGAAATCATGACGCCGACATCTGCCCGCATCGAACGGGTGAGCATGGCAACGGCGGGCGTTGGCATCGGCCCGAGCAACAAGACGTCGACACCGATCGAGGTGAATCCCGCGACCAAGGCATTTTCGATCATATAGCCGGAAAGCCTTGTGTCCTTACCGATCACCGCCCGATGGCGATAGTCGCCGCGTTGAAACATGACTCCGGTCGCCTGGGCGACTTTCATGGCGAGTTCAGGCGTGATCGCGGCATTGGCGATGCCCCTAATGCCGTCGGTGCCAAAATGTTTCCGTGCCATCGGTGAACGATCCTTCGACGCAAGCAATCAGCCTATTATATCCAACTTGCTGGTTCCTAGAGCGTTTCCAAATCAGGGGAATCACTTGAACGACAGGGTACCGCTCAAAATCAAAGAGTTGGAGCGTGCCGGAATCAAAAAAGCCGGGCAACTTTTCCGGGACACGCTCTAGGACCACCATTTTGAAAATATTATCATGCTTCCAGTCTGTTCTAGCCTCGAAAAATCGCCCTTTTTTATTATTTCCTTAAAAACCAGTTTGTCCGCGCTTCCTCCGGGATACAGCTTCTCCGCCGGCATCCTTTAAGCCCTGCCCGGATAGGGCAACGATGGCAGCCATAGGCAGGCGCATTAATAGCGGTAATGATCTGGCTTGAATGGGCCAGTCCGCGGCAGCCCGAGATAGGCCGCCTGGGCGGGTGTGAGCTTGGTCAGCTTAGCGCCGATCTTATCGAGGTGGAGGGCCGCGACTTTTTCATCGAGATGCTTGGGCAAGGTATAGACCTTGCGATCGTATTGGCCTTGCTTGGTCCAAAGGTCGATTTGCGCCAAGGTCTGATTGGTAAACGAAGCTGACATCACGAAGGAGGGGTGTCCCGTCGCATTGCCGAGATTGACGAGGCGGCCTTCCGACAGAAGAATGATCCGCTTGCCATCCGGAAATTCTATCTCGTCGACCTGCGGCTTGACATTGTGCCATTTGAAATTGCGCAAGCCCGCGATCTGAATCTCGGAATCGAAGTGACCGATGTTGCAAACGATCGCGCGGTCCTTCATCGCGCGCATGTGGTCGACCGTGATGACGTCGACATCGCCGGTGCAGGTCACGAAAATATTGGCGCGGGGGGCCGCATCCTCCATCGTTGTGACCTGGTATCCTTCCATCGCCGCCTGCAAGGCGCAGATCGGATCGACCTCGGAAACCATCACGCGGCAGCCCGCGTTGCGCAGCGAGGCCGCCGAACCTTTCCCGACGTCGCCGAAGCCCGCGATCATCGCGACCTTGCCGGCCATCATCACATCGGTGCCGCGCCGGATGCCGTCGACAAGCAATTCCCGGCAGCCGTAGAGGTTGTCGAACTTCGACTTGGTGACCGAATCATTGACGTTGATCGCGGGCCAAAGGAGCTTGCCGTCGCGCTCCATCAAATAAAGCCTGTGGACGCCGGTCGTCGTCTCCTCGCTGACGCCCTTGATGGCATGGCCGCGTTTAGCGTACCAGCCGGGAATGTCGGCGAGCCGCTTTTTGATCGCCGCGAAAAGAACCTCTTCTTCCTCGTTGCCCGGTTTGTCGAGAAAAGCCGTGTCGCCTGCCTCGGCGCGCATCCCGAGATGAACGAGCATCGTGGCGTCGCCGCCGTCGTCCAAAATGAGATTCGGCGTGCCACCGTCGCTCCACTCGAAGATCTTATGGGTGTAATCCCAATAATCGACGAGGCTCTCGCCCTTGATGGCGAACACCGGCGTGCCGGTCGCGGCGATCGCGGCGGCGGCATGATCCTGGGTCGAATAGATGTTGCAGGAGGCCCAGCGGACATCGGCGCCGAGCGCCTTCAACGTCTCGATCAGCACGGCGGTCTGGATTGTCATATGGAGCGAACCGGCGATCCGCGCGCCCGCGAGCGGCTGGCTCGCGCCATATTCGGCGCGAACCGCCATCAAACCCGGCATTTCGGTTTCCGCGATGGCGATTTCCTTGCGGCCCCAGGCGGCAAGCCCGATGTTGGCGATGGCGTAATCCTGCGGCGTGTGGGTCATGGGCTCCTGGCGCTCCGGAATAAAAGACTTTCCGGGTCTATAACAGGCTCTCGCGCAAAAGGCAATAAAGATATAAGCAAGTCTTTATGTGAATGTTCCCAAGGTGAATATTCGCAAAACCCCTCTCTTCACGCGCTTGCCTTGGTCCATTTCAGAATGGGGTATCGCGCCGCGCGGGTCTCGTCGAGGCGGCGGCGGGGCGCATAATGGGGTGCGCCGGTAAACCGCCCGGTGTCGCCGCGCATTGCGGCCAGTGCCAGATCGCGCAAGGCCGCGATGAAAAGATCGAGCGAGGCCTTCAATTCCGACTCGGTCGGCTCGATCAGCATCGCGCCATGCGCCACGAGGGGAAAATAAATCGTCATCGGGTGAAAGCCTTCGTCGATCATCGCCTTTGCGAAATCGAGCGCTGTGAGACCAGTTGGCTTCAGCCATGCCTCGTCGAACAATACCTCGTGCATGCAGGACTTGTCCCCGAAAGGTCCGGACATAAGATCCTTGAGGCTCGCCCGGATATAATTCGCATTCAGCACGGCGTCCTCGGCGGCCTGCCGCAAGCCATCGGCGCCATGCGACAGCATATAGGCCCAGGCGCGCACGAACATGCCCATCTGGCCATGGAAGGCCGCGATCCGGCCAAATGCGCCGGGCGCCTCGCCAAGATGCTCGATGAGACGCCATCCAGCCTCGTCCCGGCGCAGGAACGGCACAGGCGCGAAAGGCGCAAGCCGCGACGACAGGACGACCGGACCGGCGCCCGGTCCGCCGCCGCCATGCGGAGTCGAGAAGGTCTTGTGGAGATTGATATGCATCGCATCGACGCCGAGATCGCCCGGTCGCGTCTTGCCCATGATCGCGTTGAAATTCGCCCCGTCGCAATAGAAATAGGCCCCGGCCTCATGAATTAGGGTGGCGATTTCAACCACATCCTTCTCGAACAGTCCGCAGGTGTTGGGATTGGTCAGCATGATCGCGGCGGCATCTGGCCCGAGCCTGCGCTTGACCTCGGCTGGGTCAAGGGTGCCATCACTGCGCGCGGGAACCGGACGGACTTCGAACCCCGCGCCCGCCGCCGAGGCCGGATTGGTGCCATGCGCCAACTCCGGCACAAGAACGATTTTGCGGGCTTCTCCCTCTCCCTTGGCCGCTATGGCGGCCTTGATCGCCATCATGCCGCAAGCCTCGCCATGCGCGCCTGCTCTCGGCGGCATGGCGACGGCGTCCATCCCGGTCATGACCATCAGCCAGCGGGCGAGCTCGGCGATAAGTTCAAGCGCGCCTTGCACGGTAGATTGCGGTTGCAAGGGATGAATATCGGCAAAGCCGGGCAGCCGCGCCATCGCTTCGTTGAGGCGGGGATTATGCTTCATCGTGCAGGAGCCGAGCGGATAAATCCCAGCATCAATCGCGTAATTCAGCCGCGACAGCCGCACGTAATGGCGCATCGTCTCCGGCTCGCTCAAGCCTGGAAGACCAGCCGGTTCTTGCCGCTCGATAGAGCCGAGCCTGTGTTCGAAGGGAGCGGGCTCGTTGAGATCGACGCCGGTATTTTCCGGCCGCCCAATCTCGAAGATAAGCCCTTCCTCGATTTCGAGGCCACGATTGCCGGTGAAGGTTTTCGCCTCCGGCACCTCGGTCCCGGCCGCTTGTGGGCCAAACACTTGCCGCATCAGCATGACAGCGCTCCCTGCAAGGTTTTCACGTAGGCCGCGCGATCGGCGGCCGTGTTGACTTCCGTGGAGGCGGCGAGAATGAGATCGTCCAATCCCCTGTCCGGCAAAAGCCGGGAGACCGGGACCCCGCCGAGCACGCCCATTTCCGCCATCCGCTCGACCGTCCGCGCGGCGTCGCCAGGAATCTTGATCGTGAATTCGTTGAAAAATGTCTCGTTCAGGACCTCGACGCCTCGCACCGCCGCGAGCCGGTCCGCGAGAGCGACCGCATTGGCGTGATTGATCCGGGCGAGGCGCCGCAGGCCCGCATCGCCAAGCAGGGTCATATGAATCGTGAAGGCAAGGCTGGCGAGACCGGAGTTGGTGCAGATATTGGAAGTTGCCTTGTCGCGCCTGATATGCTGCTCGCGGGTCGAAAGGGTCAAGACGTAGCCGCGCCGTCCCGAGGCGTCGACGGTTTCGCCGCAGAGGCGCCCCGGCATCTGGCGCAGATATTTGTCTTTGGAGGCGAAGAGCCCGACATAGGGGCCGCCGAAATTCAAGCGGTTGCCGATCGACTGACCCTCGCCCGCGACAATATCGGCGCCCATCGCGCCCGGCGGCTTGATGAGACCGAGCGAGACAACCTCGGTGAAAACCGCGATCAAAAGCGCGCCCTTCGCATGACAGATGGCGGCGGCGCCGGAAAGATCGCGTAGATTACCGAAAAAATCCGGGTTTTGTACTACGATGCAGGCGGTTTCATCATCGACAACCTCGCCCAGATTCTCCGCCGCGAAGATATCGGGCGGAAGCACCGAAGCATCGTCCCCGCTCATTGCCGAATAGGTGCGCACGGCCTCGGCATAATGCGGATGAAGACCTCCCGATAATACGGCCTTGCGGCGTTTGGTGATCCGGCGAGCCATGGCCACCGCCTCGACTGTCGCCGTCGATCCGTCATACATCGAGGCATTGGCTGCATCCATCGCGGTCAAACCCGCGACCTGGGTCTGGAACTCGAAAATGGTTTGCAACGTGCCTTGCGCGATCTCCGGCTGATAGGGCGTGTAGCTCGTGAGAAATTCGGAGCGTTGGATCAGATGATCGACGCTTGCCGGAACATGATGCTTGTAGGCCCCGGCTCCAACAAAAAACGGCACGGAGCCCGCCGCGACATTTTTTGCCGCGAGCCCAGAGAGCAAGCGCTCTACCTCCATCTCGGTTTTTCGCGAGGGCAGATCGAGATCCTGCTCGAGCCGCTTGGCCGCCGGAATACCGGCGAAAAGCGCGCCGATCCCGCTCACGCCGATGCGCGCAAGCATATCGGCGCGGTCCTCGTCGTTTAAAGGCAGATAACGCATTTTTGCTTCTCTCGATCGTGGTGCGACGCGGCGCCCGCATAAGGCACGAACTTCGGTTGGACCGCCCGCGATTCAAGTTCAAACTGTCGACGCTAAGAAACGGCCTTCAGAAACTCGCGATAGGCATCTTCATCCATCAGGCTTTCGAGCTCGGCGGCATCGGCGAGCTTAATTTTGAGAAACCAGCCCTTGCCGGAAGGGTCCTCGTTGACCAGTCCAGGCGAATCGGCAAGCTCGTTGTTGACTTCGACTACCGTGCCCGACACCGGCGCATTGACTTCGCTTGCTGCCTTGACGCTTTCGACGGTGGCGGCCCCGGCGCCCTTCGCCAAGCTCTGGCCAATTGGCGGGAGTTCGATAAAAACAACGTCGCCCAATTGGGATTGCGCATAATCGGTGATCCCGACGACGCCCGTGCCGCCTTCGACTCGGACATATTCATGGCTTTTGGTGTAACGCGTGGTCATCAAGCTCCCCTAAAGTAGTGGTGCGGTACAAAGGGCAGGGACACGATTTTTGCGGCAAGCGGTTTGCCGCGCGCGATCAAGCAAACTTGCGTGCCGGGCGCGGCGTGCGCGGCATCGGCATAGCCCATCGCGACCGGCCGCCCGAGGCTCGGCGCGAAGCCCCCCGAAGTAATGCGGCCGATGGATTGACCCGCAAACGTCGCGATCTCTGAACCTTCGCGCGCCGGTGCCTGACCTTCCAGCAAGAACCCCACGCGCGAGCGCGACGGACCATGATCGATCGCCCGCTTCACATGCTCAAATCCAAAAAATCCGCCCGCCTCGCGCCGGCGTTTCGGGATCGACCATGAGAGTCCCGCCTCGACAGGGCCGGTTGTGCGATCGATGTCATGCCCGTAAAGGCAGAGGCCTGCCTCAAGCCGGAGCGAATCCCTCGCGCCGAGGCCGATCGGGCGAACGTCCGCCTCGTCGAGCAATTCTTGGGCAAAGTCAGGCGCCGCCGCCGCCGGAATCGAAATCTCGAAACCGTCCTCGCCGGTGTAGCCGGAGCGCGAAATGTTGAGAACGGCGCCACCCCGCGCAAAGCTTTTGGCCGACAAGAAGGCCATCGCCGAAACGCTCTCCGAAGCGGCGGGCGAAACGTGCCGGCGCAAGACTTCCGCGGCTTTTGGCCCTTGCAAGGCGAGCAAGGCGCGGTCATCGAGAACGGTCAGCGTGCAATCCGGCAGCTCAGCGGCAATATGAGCAAAATCGGCGCTTTTGGTAGCGGCGTTGACGACGAGAAAGAGCTGCTCGCGCCCGGCTTCGTCATTGAGCCGCGTCACCATCAAATCATCGAGAATATGGCCATGGCCATCGAGCAATTGCGTATAGCGCATCCGCCCTGGCGCAAGGGCGGTGATATCCCCCGGCACCAGCGTCTCCAGGCGCCGCGCGGCATGCGACCCAGCGAGAATCGCTTGACCCATGTGCGAAACATCGAACAGCCCAGCTCTCGCGCGCGTGAAAAGATGTTCGCTGATGATTCCAGCGGGATATTGCACGGGCATGGCATAGCCGGCAAAACCGGTCATGCGGGCGCCGAGCGCGCGATGCAAGTCGTAAAGCGGCGTGCGGGCGAGATCGTGCACGACGGCGGCGGCGGCGGTTTGGCTACTGGACATCGAAATTCCTGGCCGGACAAAGTAATGGCATGCGCGCCTGCGTTAACTCGGCCGCGCATTGCCCCCTCTGTCCCGGAACCTGAAAGATTTCCGTCGCGCGGCAAGAGTTTTCGCGCGACGTTACCTCCTTCGGTGGATTTTCCATTTAGACGTGGAAAATCGCTTTCCAGAGTGTCATCCCCGAGCGGTCCGTGGGCCTGAGCGTTTCCGGGGCGGTTGCGCCTTCGGCGCCAGCTCGGCGCATCACGCACGAGCCAGTCCCTTCCGCTGGGGTCTTATGTTCTGACGTTTTAAGAGTTAGTGCAAGACGCCTTTTTGTCAATGCGGAAAGCGTGAGCTTACACAGGTCCGGCTGTCCCCAGACACTCGTCGCAAATTCTGGATCATCCGGAATCGAGTTTAGCCGAACTTTCTGAGTTATCAGGCGGCCGTGACGAACGCACCAGCAGACGGGTTCTTGGCGTTGCTCCCAATCGCCCGCCGCCGCCCACGTCGCTGCGTATCAAAACACCGATCGTTCTTACCTGGGCCAAGAGGGCGGTCTTGGGTCTTGGAAGGTTTTTGGTACGATCCGCGCCAACGGGGACGAGCGCTGGCTTGTGGGTTTGCGTGAATCAGACGTTTCACCGGCTCCGCATATTGCCCGTTCCTCCAGCCTTTGCGCCGGAGCCCACTTTGGCCTACGATGGAGACAACGATAGCCGGAATGGCAAGAAGGAAGCGCCATCATGATAGCTTCTCCCGCGAAGGCCGCCGTGGCTGGACCTCGTTCGGTCGCCCTGATCGGCCCTTATGGCAGCGGCAAGTCCACCTTGTTCGACGCTTTGATGGCCGCGGCCGGTGCGCCGCTTAAACGCCCCGGCGATATTCGCAAGCGGGTCGTGACGACCGAGGTGAGACTTGGACATTGTTCCTTTCTGGCCGATCGCTGGTCGATCCTGGATTGCCCCGGTTCGGTCGAATTCGCCTATGAGATGGAAGGAGCGCTCGCGGCGGTCGATCTCGCCATTGTGGTCTGCGAGCCCACGGCCGGCCGGGCGTCCAGCGTGCCGCTCTTGTTGAAGGCGCTTGAGGAATACCGGCTCCCGCACCTTATCTTTGTCAATAAGATCGACACGCTTGCGGGCTCCTTCGACGACACGCTCGCGGCGCTCCAGGCGTATTCCAAATATCCCCTAGCACCACGCCAATTGCCGATCCGCGAGGGCGATGCGGTGATAGGCTACATCGATGTCGTGAGCGGACGGGCCTACCGGTACGCCACGAACCAAGGCGCGGAGCCAATCGAGATTCCTCCGCAACTTCGCGATCCCGAGAAACAGGCGCTCGACGGACTGGCCGAGGTGCTGGCCGACCAGGACGATGCGCTCTTGGAAAAACTGATTGAGGAAGTCGCGCCGACATCGGCGGAGATCTACCAGCAATTGCGCAAGGACCAGGCCAGCGGCACGATCGTCGAGGTCCTGCTGGGATCGGCCGCGCGCGGGCAGGGCATCTTGCCGCTTTGGAAAACGATGCGGCATGACGTGCCGGACGCCACCGAAACCGCCGCCCATCGCGGCGTCGCACCTGCGGGAGAGTCGCTCGTCCAAATCTTCAAGACGGTCCAGACGGGCAAGCTCTCCTATGGCCGGGTATGGCGTGGCGTGCTGCGCGACAGCGCCACATTCGACGGCGCGCGGGTCGGCGGCATTCACCGTTATGTGAGCGGCGAACCGGTCAGGGTGCCGGAAGCCGATGCCGGGGAGCTGGTCGCGCTCGGCCGGCTCGATGGGGTCGCGACCGGGGCAATCCTTGGAACCCTTGGCGCGACTGCGTCATTGCCCTTTCCAACGCCTTCGCCTCCGGTCTTTACGCTCGCGATAACGGCAAAAGACCGCAAGGACGATGTCAAGCTTTCCGGCGCGTTGCATAAGCTCGTTTCGGAGGATCCAGCCCTCAGCGTCGAGCACGCCCTGGAAACCGCCGAGACGCTCTTGAAGGGGCAGGGCGAAATTCATCTCAACGCGGCCCTCGAACGGCTTGCTTCGACTTACAATCTCCAGATTGCCACGGCCCCGCCGAAAGTTGCGTTCAAGGAAACGATCAAGCGCCGGGTGGCCCAGCATTCGAGGCTTAAACGCCAAACCGGCGGTCATGGCCAATTCGCCGACGTCAAGCTGGAGATCGAGCCGCGCGGCCGTGGCGAGGGCTTTCTGTTCACCGATAAAGTCGTGGGAGGCGCGGTGCCGAGACAATATATTCCGGCGGTCCGCGAAGCGGCCGAGGAGGCCATGCAAAAGGGACCATTCGGCTATCCCGTCGTCGATGTCGGGGTGACCCTGGTCGATGGCACCTTTCATGCCGTGGATAGCTCCGACATGGCTTTTCGAACCGCGACCCGCTTGGGGATCAGCGAGGGTCTCGCCAAGGCGGAGCCAGTGTTGCTCGAGCCGATCGAGCACGTCACGGCGAGCGTGCCGAACATCTTTACTGCCGCGGCGCAACGCTTGCTGACCGGACGAAGGGGCCAGATCCTCGGCTATGCGGAGCGGCCAGGCTGGCCTGGCTGGGACGACGTCGAGGCCCTTGTGCCGGCCGCCGAGTTGCATGATTTCATCATTGAACTCCGGTCCGACACAATGGGGCTTGGCCATTATCGCCGGCGTTTTGATCATCTCGCGGAAGCCCGCGGCATGACGCCTTAGCCGGGGGCACTATCTGCGATTTTGCTGATCGCTTCAGAGCCCGCGCCTCTTTCTCCCATCTTGATTCGGCATCAGAACCGAGAGACGAGGATAATTCCGGCCGCCATAAGAACACCGCCGATGATGCGCCAGACGTTTAGGGCGTGCACCGGCATGTTCATCAAGCCAAAGTGGTCGATGGCGAGCGAAGCGAGAAGGTTCGCTGTGATAATCAGCCCGTTAACCGGTCCGGCGCCGATTTTGTCGATGAGGGCGAGCCCGGCGAAGACCGCGACCGCGCCGGTAAGCCCAGCAAGCGGCGCCCACCACGGCATGGTGCTAACTCCCTCCATCGTTGGTAGCGGGCGGGGTGAAACGGCGAAGAGGCCAGCAAAGAAGAAGGCATTCAGCGTGAAGAGAACGGTTAAGGCGAGCCAGGGATTTGAGAGCGAGACTTCGCAATTGTGCGCTCATCACGGCACCGAACGCCTGTAGCGCCCCAGCGACGATGATAAACGGGGTAAACCATATTGGGCTCATGAGACCGCTCCTGCTCGCTTGTGTGATTGATTCCGGTTCATAGCCACCAGACACCGAACAAGATCGTCAGGACCGTTAGCGGCGCGCCGACCTTAAAATAAGTCCAGAATTTAATGGCGACACCGCGCGCCTCGGCACGCTGCGCGACGATCAGATTGGCGGCCGATCCGACCAAAGTGAAATTGCCGGCAAGCGTCGAGGCCATGGCGACGACGAGCCACGCCCGTTGCGGATCGGACACGCTGTTGATGAAGGGCTTCAAAACAAGAACAGCGGGAACATTGCTGACGAGATTCGACAGCAAGGCCGTGACCGCTGAGAGGACGGGCACGCTTTGGAGATGGAGCTTGCCGACCCCCGCGATGAGCTCCGGTGACAGCACGGCCGATTCCAATCCGGTGACAACGACGAAAAGCCCGACGAACATAAGGAGGAGCGGCCAATCTATCTCGCGATAGACCTTGCCGGCCTTGACTCTCCGGGTGACAAGCAGCAACGCGCCTCCGACGATCGCCACCTTGGCGACCGGTTGGCCGGCGAAGAACAAGACCATCATCGCGACCGCCACGAGAACCGACTTGATGACCAAAGACCTATGATGAACCGCCGGAACTCGTCGCAACAGCCGGGAGACGCTCACTGGTCAGAAATTCGCGACGGTAGACGAGGGCGATGAGCAGCGCCGTCAGGACGACGCCGACGGCGGCCACCGGCCACAATGCCGCGGCGAAAGTCCCGTAGGGAATATGCGAGAGGCTGCCGATGATCATGTTTTGCGGGTTGCCGGTAATCGTCGCCGTGCTGCCGACGTTGGAGGCCATCGGGATCGCCAATAGATATGGAACCGGATCGCGCTTGAGCCGGGTGACGAGATCGAGCACGAGCGGCGTCATGGCTAGGCAGATCGTGTCGTTGACGAGAAAGGCAGAGAGTGCGCCGGCCACCAGCACGATTGCCATAAGCAAGACGAGCGGATGGTGGGCGCGCGCCACGATCCAGTTGCTTACCAGCCGGAAGAAGCCCGAGATGCGCAGATTGGCGACGAGAATCATCATGCCGAGCAAGAGGGTGATCGTGTCGAAATCGATCGCGCGGTAAGCCTGATCGAGCGAGACGACGCCTAGTCCGACCATGAGACTCTGCGCCGAGCAACGCCGCGCCAGCGCGGTCGAGCTGATAGCCGGGCAGCTTGCCGATGGCGATGAACAGATAAGTTCCTGCAAAGATCGTGATGGCGGCAATCGTCGTCCCGGCGTTCCAAGATATTTGCCTCGCCAGGGCATGGAAGTCGATGCTCCGTGCGGAATTTATTCCCAGAGAGATAAGCGCTACGATCAAAAGGAGTGCACCCGTTGCAAAGAGCGTTCCCGCTGCGACGAGCGCCGTAGCGGCGAACGCGACCGTCATGCGCCCAATCGAATGCGGTCTGGACACGGATTCGTGAAAATCGTGCGGAGACATGACTTCACCCGGCGTCATTGCATCGTTACAGAGAGCGCCGATTGCTGGCAGCACGCCTCGGTCTCGGCTTCGGCCAATCGACTTCGAGTTTCCAGGCCAAAAAAACCGAGCGATTGCTCCACGGCCCCGCGCAATCGCGCCGGTTTTCCGCGCAATCGCACTTGTCTCAAGCCGCCGGATATAAGCGGCCAAAATTACTCGACACAAAAAAAATCGCGCGCGCCGCTCATTCCATATGCAGGTTGCCATGATGCGCGGCAAAGAGCCAATCGTAACGGCGAGCATTTTTTGGCCGCGCGCGGCCTTCTGGCGCGGGATTAGAGTTCTTTCGGGGCTACCTCGCCCTCGCCAGCCAGCCACGGTTCGCCCGTTTGGCCGTTGGGGCACCCGCCTGACGCTCGCAAGCGCGCGTGGGCAGGTTAAAGGATCCCGCCGCAGTCAAGGGCCGGCGCATGTTCATGTCGTCTGGCTGACTGCCCGCGCTTGGCGTGCAAATTCAGAACGGATTCCAGGTCGAGCTTTGGGTGAATTTCAGATAGCTGACATTGAAACCGAGACGTGCGCCAACCCCGGTGCGGATCGGAACCACATAAACGTCGTCGTTGGCGAGCGCCGTCATGCCAAAACCGCCGATGAGATAGGCCGAGCCATCAACCCCTCCGAAGCGGCGAAAGATCGCGCCCGTCGAAGGCAGATTATAGACAAGCATCATGGTGCGGTCGCCGTCGGCTCCGGCATCGAAGCCCAGCGAGGGGCCTTGCCAAAAAACCTTGAGGTCGCCCGCGTTGCGCGTGTACATTACGCCTTCGCCATAGCGCAGGCCGCCGATGAAGGCGCCGCCAGCCTCCTGGCCCAGCACATAGCCATTGGGCTTGCCCCAGCGTTTTGTCGCGGCCTCGACAATCTCGGCAAGTCCGCGCGAGGCCGATCCAAAGAAACGATGGCCGTTGGCGACCAACTCGTTCGAGGAGTATTCGCCCGGCCGGCCGTCCGGGGCACCAGGGTCCGCCAAAACAGTGCTCGCCCGGAGAACCGGGATGCCAGCGGCGAGAGCCGCCAGCGTCAACGTCATTTCCCTTCGCGTTTGCATGGTCAAGTCCTCCGCTCAATCTTCCGCGAACCGGGCATTGATTTCGAGCTTTGAAGGAATAGCATTAACGAAGGATTGACGCGCGCCGGGGTTTTATCGTGGTTTTTTCAAGGCGATGCCGTGCCCCTTTGCCTAGACAAATCCTGCTGTCGCTTTACGTTCCTCAAAAAATGGCCGCCTTTGGATCGCCCCAGGCGACGAAAGGCCCGTTTCTGAATTGCGCTTCCGCTTTTCCGTACCGCATTGGGCGTCCCGCGCTATCGCAAACGATCCCGCCCGCCGCGCGCAAAACCGCGTCCCCCGCCGCCGTGTCCCACTCCATGGTTTGGCCGAAACGCGGATAGACATCGGCTTGGCCTTCGGCGATCAGACAAAATTTTAGCGACGAGCCCGCGCTTCGCCGCTCCTTGATGGGGAGATTTGCGAGAAAAGCCCCGGTCGCCGGATCGGCGTGGGAGCGGCTCACGAGGGCTGTCAATCCTTGCCGTGGCGCTGGCCGCGCATGAATGGCCCGTCGCTCTTTCGGCGGCGGCAACTCTGCGCCCGGCGCGGCCTCGCAGGCACTGGCGGTGGCGCCGCCGATCCAGAGTTGTCCGGACGCCGGAGCGTAAACCGCGCCCGCGCGTGGCTCCCCGTCGATAATCAGGCCTAGATTGACAGTGAACTCGCTATTATGGCTCAAAAATTCGCGCGTCCCATCGAGCGGGTCGACCAGGATGAAAGCCTGTCCCGCAACCATCTTCGCGCCCCTTGAAGCCGCCTCCTCGGCGAGTACCGGAAGATTAGGCAACCGCATCGCGAGGCGCGCCAAGATTATGGCTTCGGCCGCTTCGTCGGCGTCGCAGACGGGACTTCCATCCAGCTTGCGCCTGGCGCGGCTGTCGCCCGCATAGACGGCCATCACCGCGACGGCGGCTTCGAGCGCGATTCCGGCGAAAATATCCGCTATGGCGTCGCAATCGATCTCCGGGGCTATATTGAATTTATTGTCTTTCACGAAAGTTCCGCTCCGTTTCACGGATTTGGACGGCCCGGAAAGGCGCGCCTGAAACGACTGTCCCGCGGCCCCGCGCAAGTTGCAATGACCGCGGCGAGATCCAAACCCGTTGCGGGTTGCTTGAGCGGGCCGCCCGAATCCCGCGTGTTGCCACGATTTGTTAATCTATAATTCGCAGATTGGAATTGTCGGCCTTGACGCGGGGACGCGGCAGCGCTTCACTTCGAAGTGTGCCGCTTCGTGTGAGTTTAGCGCCCCCGCCGCCGGGGAGCCTAGCACTTCTTGCCGTGGCAAAAGCTCCCAGCATTGCAATTGGTGCAATTCTGGAGCGAGGAGCCTAGTCTCCTCTGCTTGGAGGGGCTTTATCCTTGAATGGATGAATCATGACGGTGTTTGCCCTCGACCCCCTCGACCTCGCCGCGCTGCTTTGCTCCCGCGTCTGTCATGATGTGATCGGCCCAGTTGGCGCCATAATCAATGGTCTTGAGATGCTCGACGAGGAGCAAGACGCGGAAATGCGCGGCTTTGCCCTCGATCTCATCAAGAAAAGCGCCGGACAGGCCTCGGCGCGTCTGCAATTTTGCCGGTTGGCGTTCGGGGCCGCCGGTTCGGCCGGAGCTTCGATCGATACCAGCGATGCGGCGGCGGTTGCGCGCGGCCTCTTTGCTAGCGAGCGGACGGAACTCGAATGGAATGTTCCGTCTCTTCGAATGCCGAAGAACAATGTTAAGCTCATCCTGAATTTGTGTCTCATAGCCGCCGCGGCAATCCCGCGCGGCGGCGTAATTGAGGTTACACTGAGCGGTACGGGGGAAACGGCGCGGATCACGGTCGCGGCCAAGGGCACGAATGCAAAGCTTGCGGGCCACCTGCCGCTTCTCCTCGCCGGAACACCAGAATATCCTCCGGCCGGCGCGCAGGACATTCAGGCTTATTACGCGGGCCTCGTCGCCAAGGCCGCGAACATGACGCTGACTGTCGCGGCGGAAGCCGATCGCGTCAAGATCGAAGCAGAACCTCTACCGGCGGGGGCGATCGCGGAAGCCGTGGCTCCTTAGGCGGTGGCCACGCGGTCCCGCTGCGCCCGTCCATTTCAACTTTCGGTGGCGCGCTTTTTTGGCACGCCGGCCGGTTTTACGCCGCGATCACATGCGGATAGCTGCAAACCTTCCGCCGGGATCGCCGGGCTCCGTCAGGCTTTTTTGATCAAGGCATTTTTGATGAGGCCGACCACCGCCGTGACGATAGCCCCGGTGATGCCGCCGCCCGCCAATTGCCCGGCCATCGCGCCAATATCGAAGCCGCCCGCGCCGCTCGCCGCGCTGCCCAGGGCAGGTATAAGTCCCGATAGGATTGAACCGCCAATGCCCCCGCCGGCGGCGCCTGGCGATCGTATTGCCGAGGGGGCCGAGGCTGATATTTTTCAAAAGGCCGCCAGCCGCGTTTCCGCCGACCGCGCCAGCGATAAGTTGGATAATGAAGCTAACGATCGTTCCGGACATTTTCGTCTCCCGTTTGGACCCTCCGGGTCGAACAATGCCGGCCCGCTGAGCGCCGAGGTTTGGTTTCGTAACGCAATCAGTTGACCGTTATGGACATATTCCGCTCTACGCGATTGGTTAGAAAAATGGCGCCGGTCAACCCCGAGAACCTAATGCGGTGCAATCATATGATCAAGCTAGACGGGTGCCGCCCGCCGCTTTTATGCCGGATGCCGAACGGCGGGGGTGGGGGCTGTCGCCCCGCGCGAGGTAAAGGTTCAAGCTTGCCGCCCGCATCGACGCCTTGCTGTCTTTATTTTTGTTCTTTTTCGCGGGCCCCCTTGCACTTTCCATGTTTGCAACGATGTCTGACGTCCCCCGTGAGGAAGTTTTCTTGCGCGGGCTCGCCCAAAAGACCGGATGTCCGCAGCGCCAAATGGTTGAGCGGGTAATTAGGTAACTGGCGTAAGTAACTGGAGAAGTGGGTAAATTCGCCGCAACTGGGCAGCCGTGGCGGAGCAATTTGGACGTTTTTTGAAATCGCAGGTTGACAGTGGGAGCGGGCTCGACCTATAAAATGCGCCGCGCTTCCAACGCTGCCTTGGGCGGCCGGTGCGGATCGTCTTCTCTCGAGTTCCTCGGGCCTAAAAGCCACCTGGTTACAAAAACCGGGGAGAGAGCGTTCCGGTGCCGGGCGCGAGCGCGTTGCCGGGTTAATCGGACTTTTCTGGTTAAGCAGGCTATTCTGTTTGACGAGACTTTGCTGTTTGACAATTAAATAGGAAGAAAGAGAAACGTGGACGGCGGAGTCCTTGCGGGCCGATCATTATTAGTCCATATAATGTTTACGGTCGATGAGATACTCTGGCGGTCACGTAACTTAAGTTCACCAAGTTTGCGAACCTATGGTTCGCAGGCAGGTGTGCTTGGGACTCGTCATAGAGATAGTGACCAGCCGGAACCAAATTCTCATTCAACTTGAGAGTTTGATCCTGGCTCAGAACGAACGCTGGCGGCAGGCCTAACACATGCAAGTCGAACGCCGTAGCAATACGGAGTGGCAGACGGGTGAGTAACGCGTGGGAACATACCCTTCGGTTCGGAATAGCTCAGGGAAACTTGAGCTAATACCGGATACGTCCGAGCTAACGCGGAGAAAGATTTATCGCCGAAGGATTGGCCCGCGTCTGATTAGCTAGTTGGTGAGGTAACGGCCCACCAAGGCGACGATCAGTAGCTGGTCTGAGAGGATGATCAGCCACATTGGGACTGAGACACGGCCCAAACTCCTACGGGAGGCAGCAGTGGGGAATATTGGACAATGGGCGAAAGCCTGATCCAGCCATGCCGCGTGAGTGATGAAGGCCTTAGGGTTGTAAAGCTCTTTTACCCGGGAAGATAATGACGGTACCGGGAGAATAAGCCCCGGCTAACTTCGTGCCAGCAGCCGCGGTAATACGAAGGGGGCTAGCGTTGTTCGGAATTACTGGGCGTAAAGCGCACGTAGGCGGATTCTTAAGTCAGGGGTGAAATCCCGAGGCTCAACCTCGGAACTGCCTTTGATACTGGGGATATCGAGTCCGGGAGAGGTGAGCGGAACTGCGAGTGTAGAGGTGAAATTCGTAGATATTCGCAAGAACACCAGTGGCGAAGGCGGCTCACTGGCCCGGTACTGACGCTGAGGTGCGAAAGCGTGGGGAGCAAACAGGATTAGATACCCTGGTAGTCCACGCCGTAAACGATGGATGCTAGCCGTTAGGCAGCTTGCTGTTTAGTGGCGCAGTTAACGCTTTAAGCATCCCGCCTGGGGAGTACGGTCGCAAGATTAAAACTCAAAGGAATTGACGGGGGCCCGCACAAGCGGTGGAGCATGTGGTTTAATTCGAAGCAACGCGAAGAACCTTACCAGCTCTTGACATGTCTCGTATGGGTACCAGAGACGGTTTCCTTCAGTTCGGCTGGCGGGAACACAGGTGCTGCATGGCTGTCGTCAGCTCGTGTCGTGAGATGTTGGGTTAAGTCCCGCAACGAGCGCAACCCTCGCCCTTAGTTGCCATCATTCAGTTGGGCACTCTAGGGGGACTGCCGGTGATAAGCCGAGAGGAAGGTGGGGATGACGTCAAGTCCTCATGGCCCTTACGGGCTGGGCTACACACGTGCTACAATGGCGGTGACAATGGGATGCAAAGGGGCGACCCCGAGCAAATCTCAAAAAGCCGTCTCAGTTCGGATTGCACTCTGCAACTCGAGTGCATGAAGGTGGAATCGCTAGTAATCGTAGATCAGAACGCTACGGTGAATACGTTCCCGGGCCTTGTACACACCGCCCGTCACACCATGGGAGTTGGTTCTACCCGAAGGCGTTTTGCTAACCGCAAGGAGGCAGGCGACCACGGTAGGGTCAGCGACTGGGGTGAAGTCGTAACAAGGTAGCCGTAGGGGAACCTGCGGCTGGATCACCTCCTTTCTAAGGATGATCCTTCAGGCTGGCAGGCTTTATTTTGCAAGATCCGGTATACCGGATTTGGCTGTCTATGTTTGCCGCCTATCGGATCGCTTGGAACAACCGGCCGGTCATGGCCGAATATGCGGGACTTCGCCGCCTTCGTTTCTCTTTCTTCCAGGACGAGCCCGCGCGGTCTTGCCGGCGTTTGGGCGAATGTTCCTGTGGCCGCGCGGCCTTCCGCCACAAGAGGTTCAGGCGGCGGTGGAGGTGTGGCGCAATGGCTTGCTCAGGTTCGGGCTTGTAGCTCAGTTGGTTAGAGCGCGCGCTTGATAAGCGTGAGGTCGGAAGTTCAAGTCTTCCCAGGCCCACCATATTGGCCTCCAATGACCGGGGCGCAACCGAGGGCATTCGCGGATTTGACCTTTTGGCTTGCTCCGGCTTACCTCCTGGAAAGGGGCCATAGCTCAGTTGGGAGAGCGCGTGCTTTGCAAGCATGAGGTCGTCGGTTCGATCCCGTCTGGCTCCACCAGACGGCGGCCGTCAAGCCTGCGCTGTTCGACGCGTGGCGTCGTCCTAAAACAAGTTTCGCTTTCGGGCGCGCATGGGTCTTTGCCTTGTGCGCACGCGAAAGCGGGTTATCTAACATCGTAAAGAGGAAACACATCCGATTGCTCCGGCGTTGTTTTCGCCGGGCAAGCGCATCAGTCAGTGGGCGTAGCTTGACCGCGACGTCCTCGGGTGTGTTTGAAGCAAACTGGTCTTTTATGATCGAGCCCTTTGGCTTTCCTTCCCGAACGGAGCGCAAGCCTTCCGCCGCCGAGCGGTGGGCATCGATAATGAGAGCGATCAAGTGTCTTAAGGGTATCCGGTGGATGCCTTGGCGCTGAGAGGCGATGAAGGACGTGGTACGCTGCGATAAGTCATGGGGAGCCGCGAACAAGCTTTGATCCGTGAATTTCCGAATGGGGAAACCCACCTTCGATATCTGTAATTCTGAATTCTGGCGATTTTGCAACGCGAGTTGCAGCTTGTGTCAGGGTTCGGACTTGCAGATATCAAAAGAAGGTATTTGTTTCCCGAATACATAGGGAACAAAGGCGAACCCGGGGAACTGAAACATCTAAGTACCCGGAGGAAAGGACATCAACGAGACTCCGTTAGTAGTGGCGAGCGAACGCGGACCAGGCCAGTGCTTTTGCAATTTCTAACCGGAACCGATTGGAAAGCCGGGCCTTAGCGGGTGACAGCCCCGTACGGATTTCGAATGCTGGAAGACTCGAGTAGGGCGGGACACGTGAAATCCTGTCTGAACATGGGGAGACCACTCTCCAAGCCTAAGTACTCCTCAGCGACCGATAGCGAACTAGTACCGTGAGGGAAAGGTGAAAAGCACCCCGACGAGGGGAGTGAAACAGTCCCTGAAACCGGATACCTACAAACAGCCGGAGCCCAAGATTCGTTCTGGGTGACGGCGTACCTTTTGTATAATGGGTCAGCGACTTAATCTGACGAGCAAGCTTAAGCCGATAGGTGTAGGCGCAGCGAAAGCGAGTTCTGAATAGGGCGTTGAGTTCGTCGGA
>CAVRMA010000002.1:72500-1047242 GCA_963722515.1 uncultured Alphaproteobacteria bacterium
ACGGTTGCCCAAGCGGGCACTCAAACACCGTCCGCCATCTTTTGATTTGATCGGGCCCGGTAACCGGAATTTCGGTTTCGATTGCACGCAACCGGTCAAAGACGCAAGGCCCTTTTGGCATATCCAACGTCTGGCAAATTCTAGCTAGCATCGCAAGAGGCATCGTCTTGTAAAGAAGACTTCAAATGCGGATTCAAGACGTAATTCAGGGGCCGGGCACTACGATCTTTTATGGCATCGGACATGTGGCGGACGATGGCGGATTTCCTGAAATTGGATGAACAGAGTTTTCGTGTACACGCTAGTGTACTCAATTTTCACCGGTATTAATTCTACAGGTAAATGCAGGCTTGCCACTCCACGCGCTATGGCGTGGGTTTGATCGTCATCGGAAGGTCCGCTGGATACGGTAACATGCGGCTCAAAATCGATGGCATCATATTTCTTCGCCAATTGTTGGACAATTGCGCGCAACTGCCCTTTGAGTGGTTCGGCCGGAAGAAGCCAAAAGCTGTGCTCAGTGTAGCGGGAGAATTGCGATTGTGGTTCAACTTGCATTATCATCCCTGTTTATATAGGTGTAGCCTGCTTATGCCGGAACCCGTACTTTGCCGTGCGCGTACCAATATTCCGGAAAACTCCGGCGCCGTTGCAGAAACACTGAGTTATAATTGGCGATAACACAACGCCCTTGCCGCGCTGAGGGGGGCGCCAAGCCGGTTGAGGATGCGGCGTACGTCAGGTGATCGCTTAAAAGATGGGATGAGGCGACAGCCTTCGCACGAATCATAACGCCGGTTTTCAAGGACCGGAAAATTCCCATTGCGATTTTAGGCATAGCGGCATAGCATGACAAATTGATAATAAATATCTTGTGCCTCCGCACGACATTGGGTCGAATTGCTTAAGCCGGATCCTTGACAAGGATTCTGCGCAATTTGCCGGCGAAGTGTGGCTGATCACCGATGATCCTGATGTATTCCGCGTCGATTTGACGAAGGTCTATGCATACGGCCATCGCCCAGCTGGCGGCCGCTCGCGATCTCACCAGTCATATTTTGTGCACATACATACGCGCATACGCGAAGCCGCCGCAAAATCAGACCTTCGGCTTCATGGCCATTTCGCGGACCCGCGCGCGACGCGGGGAAATGGCACAGTCACTTTCACCTCCACTTTAACCCAGCTCACCGAAAATTGCTGACCGGGGGCAAATCGAACGGCGGCGATGACATCGTGGCCTTGTTCGTATATCGTGCATCCGCGAAGCCGGCCGGACAGGGACGTGACCCTCGATGAATGGAGAGGCGTTGTCTTCCATGGAGAGTGCAAGAGTACCCAGCACACCCTCGTTCTACTTTGGTAACGCTGCCGTGGATCAGGTGCGTAACACAGGCTGGTTTGTCGGCCAGTTCGTTCCGGCCGAGCAAGGACTGCGGCATCAAACTGGCGTTGAGTTGAAATGGGGCATACACCCGGATGGCGAAAAGCGATCTCATCCGTGGGCGAACGGAAACGCCACCACGATTTCCGTCCTGATCCAAGGTGCCTTGCATGTGACCTTCGACGCGGGTGGGACGCAGCAGGTTGTCACGCTGCGGACGCCAGGGGACTATGTTGTTTTTGGACCCGATGCCGTGCACTCCTGGGAGGCAGCCAGCGACGCGATCGTCCTCTCGGTTCGATTTCCGTCCGTCGAGGTTGAACAGCCACTGATGCCTGCTCGCGACTGAGCGGACAACGGTCTTGCGGCAGCGCTGGCATAATCAACCTGTGACATTCCTGGCTCGCTTCCCGTTCCGGCGAGCCGCGGCCCCCGCGAAAATCGAAAGGAAATGACATTAGCTGTTCGATGGACCCTGGCTTCGCCTTGTTCGGAGAACGGAAAGGAAGTACGCTGAGGGTGAAACTGGCGGTCTGGAAAAATGCCGGAATATATTGGGGGGATATAACTTATGAATAGCAACAATCGTATTGAAAACCGCGCCGCTTGGGCGTCGGGTTTTTGTGGCCCTCTTCGCCATCATGCTGGCGATGGGGCTGGGCTTGATGGCCTGCCCGGCGGAGGCGGCGCCCTTCGCCTATGTCGCGAATTTAGGCTCCGACATTGTCTCGGTGATCGACACGGCCAGCAACATGGTGGTGGCCACGGTCGTGGTGGGGAATTCCCCCGTAGGGATCGCCGTCTCCCCGGACGGGAAATACGTTTACGTCGCGAATGAAAACTCCACCACCGTTTCGGTGATCGACACAACCACGAACCCGCCGTCCGTGGCGGCCACGGTCACCGTGGGGACTCAGCCCGTGGGGGTCGCCGTCACCCCAGATGGGACCCGCGTCTACGTCGCGAATGTGGGCGCGAACACTGTCTCGGTGATCGATGCTGCCAGCAACACGGTGGAGACCACGGTCGGGGTAGGTTTTCGCCCCCTTGGGGTCGCCATCACGCCGGACGGGAAACACGTCTATGTCGCGAATAACGGCCTTAACAACGTTTCGGTGATCGACACCGCCACGAACACGGCGGAGCCCATGGTCATCACGGTGGGGACTGCACCCTTTGCGGTCGGCGTCACGCCGGATGGGAAACACGTCTATGTCGCGAATTCTAACTCCAACAACGTTTCGGTGGTCGACACGGCCACCAACACGGTGGAGGCGGCCACGATCGGGGTGGGGGGTCAGCCCCTTGGGGTCGCCGTCACCCCGGACGGGGAAACACGCCTACGTCACGATTGGTGCCACCCCAGGCACTGTCTCGGTGATCGACACCGCCACGAACACGGTGGAGGCGGCCACGATCGGGGTGGGGGGGGGGAGGGGAGTAGCCCCCAAGGGATCGCCATCACCCCGGACGGGAAACACGTCTATGTCGCGAATTCTAACTCCAACAACGTTTCGGTGATCGACACGGCCACCAACACGGTGGAGGCGGCCACGATCGGGGCGGGGACTGCACCCGTTGGCGTGGGCATTGTGCCGCCGCCGCCGGGCGTCCCCTTCCTCGCCTTCTACGCCGGGCTCGACATCCACTTCGGCACCGCTCCCAACCAGGATGCCTTCACCCTTGGGACCAGTTTCACTGTGGGCAGCACCGCGCCGGTGATCAATCCCCTTACCGATCCGGTCACGCTCCAGGCCGGCACCTTCGGCGTCACGATCCCGCCCGGCTCTTTCCAGAAGAACCACCTAGGCGACTTTATCTTCACAGGAGTGATCAACGGCGTGACCATGAAGGCGCTGATCAAGCCCACAGGCACCCTGCGCTACGCGTTCCAGGCCGAAGCGGTGGGCGCGAGTTTTACCGGGACCCAGAACACGGTGTATGTAACCCTGGCCATCGGCGGCGACAGCGGCGCCACCTCGGTCACGGCCCAGATTTTTCACTAAAAACGCGTGCTGCCCCGGCGTGCTCCGGTTCCACTGGATTTGCTCGCGCCCGGCCAGTTTCTGCGGCGCATGCTTCTTTAGCAGTATTTGCCCGATATCCTCGAAAATAAATAGATCCACTTTGCTGGACTCCCATGACTAACTCCGAGATATTGATGATTTGTTTGACGGCGGTCATCGCCGCCGCGGGTGTAATCGGAGCTTGTATTTTCAACAATCAATTGTCGGTCATGCAAGGGCAATTAAATGAAATGAAATCAACGGGCAAGCAGAACGAAATTGTGATCGAAACTAACAAGACACTCGCCAATGCCGCCAAACGGTCCGCCGATGTGGCCAGACAGACATTGATTGCCAGCCAGAGAGCTTGGGTGCGAATAGATCAGATAGGTTTTGGCGGGGGCGGACTCGCTATCGATATGAATGGAGCTAGAAGTCTCTGTCTCGTTCAAAATAACCAACATTGGAAACAGCCCAGCCATAAATATTTCCCCTCAGGCGTGGCTTGTCGTCCTCAAAAGTGGTGGCCCGTTCCCATGGCAAGAGCAGCAGAGGCGATGCGGCGAGATCCGCAATCAACCATTTGCTCAAACATTTGCCAATGGGTTTACACTTTTCCCCGGTGAATTTTTCCCGAGCAACATCGGCATCGGCGATTGGAGACTTGAAACGCATGCGAGCCGGGAGGATATTGAAAAAGGCGCGGCTGCAAGTGCCGATAAAAAACAGATATGGCTTTATGTCGTGGGGTGTATCGACTACACATACCCAACCGACGCCAATACACATCACCAAACCGGCTTTATCCTCGAAGTGCACAAAGATCGCGCATTCCCCGTTTCCCTTGAAGACGGCATAATTCCAGTGGCTCGCTTGAGTTTGATGGAAACCGGCATTGGCGATGGCCGGTACGCCGACTAGTCAACCGAAGATGTTTTTGTACCGTCGGCGCCGCCCAGGATCGACGTGAGGGGCTTGCGCGGATCCAGGCGCCCGGGGCAACTCGGGCGCTTTTCCATTCCCGTTTTCCAGGACACCGATCGGACACAGAAAGCGCCAAGCGCGCCACGCCCGAGGGGAAAATGAATTTCCGGCTCTGGTTATTACCTAGCAAAGGCAAGGGCAAGGAGATTTTTTTGAAAAACATTTTCCGCCCAGATGACGATAATCCTCCCGGTAATTACAACGGCGTCTCTTACATCCGTGCTAAACGCACGATTAAAAAAGTTTCGATAATGTGTAATTAGGTAAAGCTATGAACGCCGACGGCTTAAGCGCTGAGCGGATCATGAGCCGGCCTGTCCGCGCAACCCATGGCGAATGCAAAACATAAATGCCGCACCCACGCCGTGACACTCTTGCATCACGATGGGCAAGGGATAGGATACCTTAAGCCGGCTGGATCACTAGCTCCGTAAATGCTTTAGCATGATGGCGCAGGCCGCCACCAAAACCGGGACCAGGCGCACTCAGTTCGCCGGCCCCATAATGCCTAAATTATGTGCATTCGCCTAAAGAGCGTAACAATGGAGTGCGCGCAAACAAATAGGCCACAGCGCATATTGAGATTAAATTATGAAGTCGTGGCCCGGCTCCTGGCTCCGGGTGAGGCTGGCGTATGCAGCGATAAGCTGAGGGGTAGAAAATGAGCATCAACCGCGCCTATCGCAACCCGGACGAAATGCCGGCGGTGTTTCCGATTTTTCGCTTGCGGGCGCTTTGTTGTTGCCGCGCGGCGAATTGCCTCTCAATGTCTTTGAGCAACGCTATCTCGCCATGGTGGACGATGCCATGAGAGGCCCGCGCATCGTCGGCATGATCCAACCCGACCCCGAGGCAGGAGCGGGAGCTGCGGTGCCAGCCCTGTGTTCCGTTGGGTGCGCGGGACGCATTACCCAGCTCGCCGAAACTGGCGACGGGCGCTACTTCGTTACGCTGACCGGCATCGCGCGGTTCAAGATCGTCGAGGAAATCGCCGCCGTGACGCCCTACCGGCAATGCCGGGCGGACTTCAGCCCGTTTTCCGTCGATTTCAGTCCCCGCGCGGGTGAGGATCAGGTCGATCGCGACGGCGTCTTGCGCACTTTGCGCGACTTCGCCGAGACCAACCATCTCCAAATCGACTGGAACAGCATCCACGACGCGCCAAACGAGGCGCTCGTCGATGCGCTGTCCATGATGGGCCCGTGCAGCCCCAAGGAAAAGCAGGCGCTACTCGAGGCGCGCGACCTGAAAGGCCGGGCGGATGTGCTTGTCGCGATTACGGAAATCGAACTCGCGCGCGGGAGAAGCGCGTCGACGCCCTTGCACTAAGCAAGATGGGTTGGCTTGGCAAGGCAATCGAGGAAAATCTTCGTTTCAGCATCGCTATCACCCGGAATCCGGCAATCGCTTTCCGGAAACGATGCTTAGACCGCGCGGGATGGCTGGTCCCGTGCGAAGTTCCAAGGGAACCACATATGCGGGAGGATGCACCGGTGGTGGGCAAAGATAAAAAATCAGGTTCCAAGCAAGAAGCTCCGAACCTTCCAGGATCGATCCGCGGCTGCTTGAAATCCTGGTGTGTCCGCGCACCAAGACGACCCTCGAATACGACGCGCAAAATCAGGAACTCATTTCCCGCGCGGCGAAACTTGCCTATCCGATCCGCGACGGCATCCCGATCATGCTTCCGGAAGAAGCGCGCCCGCTGGATGGATAGAGCGGCGGCCGGAAACGACCGCCGCGAACCATGACCGAGGAACGGCCGGAATGAAGCCCAAGGTCTGGATTAAGCTTGGGGCGAATTTCTTGGTATGCGCGGTTCTTTTGTTCGGACCGGCGGGGACGCTTGCCTGGCCGGCCCGGCCGCCTGGGCTCTCCTCTTCCTTTTCTTCGGGGGGGTTCTGTTGATCACCCGAGCCCTTGCCCGTGACGAACCGGCGTTGCTCGACGAGCGGATGAAGGCCTTGATCCAGAAGGGCCAGCCGCTTTGGGACAAGATGATCATGGCGAGCTTTGTCGTCCTCTCCGCCGGCTGGCTGGTCCTGATGGGTCTCGATGCTGGAAGGTTCCGGTGGTCCGCGATGCCGGCTGGGCCGCAATGGCTCGGCGCCGCTGGTATCCTTGTCTCCATGTGGATTTGGTCCCGGACCCACCAGGCAAATCCCTTTCTCGCGATTGTCGTAAAAATCCAGACCGAGCGCGGTCACAAGGTTGTGACAAAGGGCCCCTATGGCGTTGTCCGGCATCCGTTTTATGCCGCGACTTTGGTCCTTCTTCCCTCGGCCGCGCTCATGCTAGGCTCTTGGCTTGGCCTGGCGTCGACGCTCCTGCTCGCTAGCCTGCTGATCCTCCGCACGGCTTTGGAAGACCGCGAACTCCACCGGAGGCTCGACGGCTATGCGGACTATGCGCAACGGGTCCGCTACAGGCTCATTCCGTGGGTCTGGTGAAGCAGGAAAACCTGTGTTCGCGAGCGGTGCCGATGGCAATTCCAGTTAAGGCTTGACTGGAGCCGCCGCGCGGCTCACGTCAGGCTTCCGGAAAGGACGTCGCGCGGGCCATGTCGCATGCTGTAGCAGAGCTTTTGACTATTCTCGATCTCGAACGGATCGAGGAGAATATTTTTCGCGGGCGCAGCCCGCAAGTTGGCTGGCAACGCGTGTTCGGCGGGCTTGTGGTCGCGCAAGCCCTCGTCGCGGCAGCCCGCACCGTCGAAGAACGCACGCCGCATTCGTTGCACGGCTATTTTATTTTGCCTGGCGACCCGGCCGTGCCGATCATCTATGAAGTCGACCGGATCCGGGACGGGAAGAGTTTTACGACACGGCGCTGCAACGCGATCCAACATGGACGCGCGATTTTCTCGCTGTCGGCATCGTTCCAGATTGAGGAGTCCGGGCTCGAACACGCTGTTTTAATGCCCAAGGTTCCGTTGCCAGAAAGCCTGCCGGCCGAATCCGAAATGCTGCGGCGCTATGGTGCGGCCATGCCGGAAGCCATGCGCCGCTGGTTCACCCACATCGAAGCCCGTCCCGTCGATCTGTCCCGTTATGACAGGCACGAAGCCGGCGCCCTCGAACAGCAGGTCTGGATGCGCGCGGGGCCGCTACCCGCCGATCCGGCCATCCATCGCGCGGTGCTCGCTTATCTCTCCGACATGACTCTCCTAGACGCCGTGCTCGGCGCGCATGGTCATTCGGTATTGGATACCGGCTTCCAGGTCGCGAGCCTCGATCATGCCTTGTGGTTTCACCGGCCATTTCGCGCCGACGATTGGCTCCTCTACGCGCAAGACAGCCCAAACTCTTGCGGCGCGCGCGGTTTGGCGCGCGGACTCCTCTTCTCCCGGGACGGCCGCCTCGTTGCCTCGGTGGTCCAGGAAGGATTGATCCGTCGGAAGTTAAATGGCCGGGGAGCTTTGCTTTGAGCGCGGGTCTATGCGTTTTTTCTGACGTAATACCTAAAATCGTCAGCACTCAACTTGCTATCCTGCGATCACGAATTCGTGATCAGCAAAGACCGTGGACAAACCAATTTTCGGCCGCCGCCCCAACTTATTATTAACAAATACCTGATTCCCGCGGCATTCCAGATTTCCGCCTGGTCTTTTCTCTACCCAAATAAGCGCCCCGGCACTTTGAGATTCACGGCGGCACATCTGGCCCCGAATTGGCAAGTGGCGCGTGGCTTGCTAAGAGTAACTCAAGCATGGCCGCGATGTCCCGCGCCCGGCTCTACGGCGATGAGCCGGTTCGCACGCAGTTTCCAAAGTTCCCAGGTAGAGAAAGCAGGAAAAGCAACATGAAAATAGTTACTGCGATCATTAAGCCGTTCAAGCTGGACGAGGTCCGTGACGCGCTGACAGCGCTTGGCGCGCACGGAATGACTGTGACCGAAGTCAAAGGTTACGGCCGCCAAAAGGGCCACACGGAAATCTACCGTGGGGCGGAATATGCGGTCAGCTTTCTTCCCAAGCTGAAAGTCGAGGTTGCCGTACCTGGCGATCTCGTCAATCAGACAATCGATGCCATCACCACGGCGGCTCGAACCGGCGAGATTGGCGACGGCAAGATTTTCGTCACCGCGCTCGATCAAGCGGTCCGGATCCGTACCGGAGAACGCGATCAAGAAGCCATCTAACGCTCCCTTCCCTCCATTTTTGAAGTTTCGCAGGAGTCGGACATGAACCTTAATTTGCTACCAAGGATCGCTCCCCGAGCGATCGGCTTAGGGCTCTTTCTGGCCGCGGGCGCGGCCGGGCTAGCCTTCGCGGATACCGCTGCCCCCGTGCCCAATAAAGGCGATAACGCCTGGATGCTGACCTCGTCGGCGCTCGTCCTGATGATGTCGATTCCCGGCCTCGCGCTCTTCTACGCCGGAATGGCGCGTCCAAAAAACGCGGCTTCGTTGGCCGCTCAGGTGTTCGCGATCGTGGCGATGGTTGGGGTCGTTTGGTGCCTTTACGGCTATTCGCTCGCCTTTACCGAAGGCAGCCACGCTTTGGTGCCGGGCGCCGCAGGCGGGCTTTCCTTTCTCGAAGGCTATCAATGGAACAATCTCGTCGGCGGGTTTGACCGGGCATTTCTTAAAGGAATTACCCCTGATTCGAACGTCGCGACCTTTTCCAACGGCGTCGTTATTCCCGAATATACCTATATGGTGTTTCAGATGACCTTCGCCATGATTACCCCCGCCTTGATTGTCGGCTCCTTCGCCGAACGCATGAAGTTTTCGGCGGTCTTTGTTTTTATCCTGCTTTGGGTGACCTTCGTTTATTTCCCCATCGCGCATGGCGTTTGGTACTGGGCGGGTCCGGATGCGATCGGCGATGCCGCGAAGGCCCTTGCCGATGCCCCCGACGATGCCACCAAGGCAGAGGCGCAGGCGGCCCTCGATGCGGTTCTCAACAATGCCGGTTATTTTAATAAATTGGGGGCGCTCGATTTCGCCGGCGGCACCGTGGTCCATATCAACGCGGGTATCGCTGGCATGGTCGGTTGCTTGATGATCGGAAAGCGGATTGGATATCCGCACGATATCGAGCCGCCGCACTCCGTCATGATGTCGATGATCGGCTCCTCGCTTCTTTGGGTTGGCTGGTTCGGCTTCAACGCCGGTTCGAACCTCGAGGCAACTGGAATGGCTTCGCTCGCTTTTGTGAACACCATGGTGGCGACGGCGGCTGCGGCGCTTGGCTGGATGTTCACGGAATGGGCACTCAAGGGCAAGCCTTCGCTGCTTGGTATGGTCTCGGGCGCGGTTGCGGGCCTTGTCGCGGTGACGCCGGCATCCGGCTTTGCCGGACCAATGGGATCGATCGTTCTTGGATTGGTCGCCGGTTCGGTTTGCTTCTGCATGTGCGCGTTTGTGAAGCCGAAAGTCGGGTACGATGATTCCCTCGATGTGTTCGGCGTGCATTGCATCGGCGGCATCATCGGGGCGATCGGCACCGGCATTCTGGTCGCGCCCTACCTCGGCGGCACAGGCCTCACCGACTATACGATTAAACCTGGCTTTGCCTCGGCCGGGGATTACAGCATGCTGCCGCAGGTGTGGATCCAGACGAAGAACGTGCTGTTCACCCTGTTCTGGTCGGGTTTCGGTTCGGCAATCCTTTACAAGCTCGTCGATCTTACCATCGGCCTCAGGGCAACGAAGCAATCCGAACTCGAAGGCCTCGACATTACCGATCACGGCGAGCGCGCGTATAACCAATGACGATCGTCGGCCTGCCTGGCGCTTAGCTCCAAGCGCCGGGCGGACCGGCTCCCAAAAAAGACGAAAATGCAATGGAAACCATGGGCCGCGTGCGGCCCATGGTGAGCATCTGCTCCGGTTGGCGCGCCGTCCCCGCGGCTGCATCGCAATGCCGGTCTTTGTCCGGCAGGTTGGGGCGGCCATTCACTGCGTTATTTTGCCTATTTTGAAGCGGCTCGCTTGCGTCCAATTATTACTTGAGGTGACGCATAACTCCTCATGGAATCGAAAAAGCATTGGCCGCGCTGGAAGCGCACAAGTGATCCATGGCAGGGCAAACAATCGCGGATTTTTTCGCGGCGATCCGCGCAAGTTGGAGCATTTTCATGTCGAACGCGACGGCCTCCTATTCAATTTCTCGAAGCACCGCATAAATGAAGCGGCGCGTGCTCTATGGATATCGTAAACATCGGCATTGGCGGCTCGGACCTCGGTCTTGCGATGGCCGTTCGCGCGCTTGCGCCTTTTGTCGCGGGCCATCTGAGATTGCACACTGTCGCCAACGTCGATGGCGCCGATCACGGCGACACCTTGAAGCTTGTGCCGCTCGAAACCACGCTTTTCGTCGTCTGCTCGAAAACCTTCGCGACGAACGAGACCATGACCAACACCGCCACCGCGCGCAACGCCTGGGCCCCGCTCATTCATCCTCGCCGAAGCGATTGGCTACGAGCGCCGCGATTGCCTCCATTGCCACTGCCGCCTCAGCGCCGGCCGTGGTAACAGTGATGGTCATTCCCGGCCCGGCGCCCAGGGTCAAAATGCCCATGATCGAGGCCCCGCCGACGGTTTCCCCGCAACGGCTGACCGTGACAGTGACATCGAACCCCTCGATACATTGCACGAGTTTCGCCGTCGCGCGCGCGTGCAGCCCCTTGCGATTGACGATTTCAAGGGTGCGTACAAGGGCATCCCCGGGTGGTTCGAAATCCGGACAATCATCGCCGGCCTCAAATGGGATGGCATGGTCCTCGATCATGTACCGCTCAATACCCGGCTCGCGACATAGATATATTTGCGGCCCGCATCCTGGGCCTGGATCACCGCCTGGTCGAGACTGCAGCTTTCGCGTACCGAGGCGAGTTTAATTAGCATCGGCAGATTGATCCCCGCGATGACTTCGATATTGGAGCCATCCATAATCGAAATCGCAAGATTAGACGGAGTGCCGCCAAACATATCTGTGAGCACGACTACGCCCGCGCCGCTGTCGACTTTGGCGGCGGCGGAAACAATATCCTGGCGCCGCTGTTCGATATCGTCATCGGCCCCGATGGAAACCGATTCGATCTGCTTTTGCGGACCAACCACATGTTCCAATGCGGCGCGAAATTCCGCCGCGAGCCGGCCATGGGTCACGAGGACGATTCCAATCATCGAACGGTCCTGTTCATCGGGAACTTCGTGCCTGACCGGCACGGCGCGAGGTGTTCGTCAAGACAAGAACCATCCACGGACTTAAGGCGAAATCCGCCGCAACCCAGCCTGGCGGCTTCCCCTGGGTAAACCGGTTTAATATCAAGGACCGGCGAAAGCTACTCGCCGCGCCTTTCGCGAGGGTCTTCGTGATAGGGCAAAAATTCAAGATCACAAGTGGCAGACCTCGCTTATGAGCCTTGCCCGAAAATGCACGGGTCAAGAACATGTGCGTGGCATTTTGTGCGGTGCAATGAAATTGGCAAGCAAAATGACGTGAAGCTCGCCCGGAAAGGGCGGCTCGAACCCAAAGGCCTGGCCCGTTCGAGGTACGGCGGCACGGCATCGGCAAGACCTACAGGAGTTTTCGCCGCAAGCGCGGATCGGCCAATACCGCGAGGGCAAGCCCGGCAGGCGCGGCATCTTGCCGCATGGAGAAGAACGGCAATGTGACGCCCGCAAGCTCGATGTGATCGTGGTCTGGCTCCGGATACCGCGGCAGTGCTGCATCCTCGTCGGCAAGCCCGATCACAAGCCGGACAACTGCCGCGGGCAAAAACGGCATTTCGAAGATTCCCTGGCCGCGCCTCTCGATCTTTCCCAGGATCATGGGATGGCCATAGGCGATCAGGCGGCCGCCTCGGGATTCAATCCCAATGCGGTCATCGCCCACAAGCCTTGCGAAAAGGCCCGCGTCTCCGGCGGCCGCGATCAAGGCGAATGCCAGGCTGCTTTTGCCGGCGCCGGACGGCCCGAAAATGAGCACGCCGGCTTCCCCGATCACGACGGCGCTTGCATGGAGATGGGATTTTTCCGCATTCGCGGCCGGTCGATCCCGTCTCGTGGACAAGGCTTATTGCGCCTTTGGCAAAAATATCAGGAAGCGGGCGCCGAGCACCGGTCCCAAGCCGTCGGCGCCGGGGCGACCGATCCGGTTGAGCGCCGATATGCGCCCGCCATGTGCCTCGATAATTTGGCGCGAGATGGAAAGCCCAAGGCCCGAGTTTTGCCCGAAACCTTGGCCGGGGCGGTCGGTATAAAACCTTTCGAAAATCCGCTCGTATGCGTTGGCCGGAATGCCGGGGCCGTCATCGTCGATAATAATCTCGAAACCGTCGCGCATGTGGCCATGGGCCGCGTAGTCCTTGGTTGGACGCAACAGCACGCGAACGCTTCCGTCAGCGGCCGAAAACGATCGCGCATTGTCGATGAGATTGTTGAACACCTGACCAAGCCGCGAATCGTGCCCAAGAACCAGGAAAGCCCGCCTGCGGCTATCCTCCAAGGGCCCAGGGGGGGAGATGGTGAATTCGACACGGATCGCGCCGGTATCCGTGACCAGGTTCGCCATGGCTGCAACGGTTTCGAGCAGGCGCTTCAGATCGACGAGATCCACGTCGTCGCGCGCCATTTCGGCATCGAGCCTGGATGCGTCGGATATGTCGCTGATCAGCCTATCGAGCCGGCGAACGTCGTGCGCGATAATCGCCAACAGCCGCTGGCGCGATTCCGGCGAGCGGGCAACCGGCAGGGTCTCGACCGCGCTGCGCAAGGAGGTGAGAGGGTTTTTCAGTTCGTGCGCGACATCGGCGGCGAAGCGTTCAATCGCCTCGATGCGATCGTAGAGGGCCTTGGTCATATCGCGCAGAGCACCGGACAAATGGCCGATCTCATCCGAACGGCCGGTGAAATCGGGGATTTCCCGGCGTGCCTTTGTACCTCGCCGCACGCGTTCCGCCGCCCCCGCCAGGCGCCTTATGGGCTCGGCGATCGTTCCGGCGATGAATAGAGAAAGGAGGAACATAATGACCGAGGACACCAGAAAGATCCGGACAATGGCCCAGCGTTCCGAGGCAATGATCTTGTCGATGTCGTCGCCTTGCGTGGACAAGAGCAAGGCGCCGCGCACGGCCCGGAAACGTTGAATTGGCACGGCGACCAAAACATTGGTCTCTCCCTTTGCGTCGACACGCACGACCGATTGCACGCCGCCGCTCAGCGCCCGCGCCACTTCCGGATAGCTCTTGCCATTGCCGGCGCCGGGATCTTCAAATAGGGACGAGCTGGACTGGCCGGTAAGCCTCTTCAGGCCATCGCCGATGCGTGTCCACAGGGAGGACGGCTCCTGGCGCGCGGGCGGCGGCAGGTCATAACGCATGATATTGGACCGGCTCGTCAGCGACTGCGAATCGAGCAGCAAATAGCCGTCGCGATCATAGATTCGCGCCCGCGTCCGCGTAGGCGAAGCGAGCCTGTGAAGGACCGGCCCAACGCGTTCTGGATTGATCGAAAATTCCAGCGACGGCGCGGTGTCGTCGGCAAGCCCGTAGCTCTCACCAGGAGCAAGCTGAAGCAGCTTTTCCGGATCGATGGCAATCGAGTCGGTTTCGACGGTGGCCGACGCCGCGATCGCCGCGGCAATGATCTCGGCCTGGATCTGCAAACTCTGCACTTTGGCCTCGATCAATCCTTCGCGGAACTGATTGAGATATAGGAAGCCGATGAGGAGAGCCGCGAGACCGCCAAGGTTCAAAATCACGATGCGGCGGGTTAACGGGGACGCAAAACGGGCGCCCGCGGCGCGCGCAAACCCGCGCAGGCGCAGGCCAACGTTTCGGCGCATGCGCTTGGCCCGCCGCCCCGTGCGGGGCGCTCGTTCGAAGCCCTCGCGTGCGTCGACACTCATTGTCCGGCGATCCCCCTCCCTGACGCGCAAAGTGTCATGCCTGAGTCCGAAATGGCGACCGGATCCCGTCCCGATTCGGATCGGTACCAGAAACACCGGTGCTTTATATCGCGGTTACACCGGGCATAGAGGCGAATCGCCCGCCACGGTCTTTGGCGAAAAGTTTGGGCGAAAATCTTGAAGCGCTCTAAATTTCTTGCCTTGGCGCAATTTATCGCGAAACTGGCTTCCAGTCTTTCCCATCATACTCTGAACTCCGGTGCCGGTCGCGACGGATGCGCCCTCGTCCGCCAGCATAAAGCGATTGACTTATGGCGGGGGCAAGATCATTCCTTAAAGCGGTAGCCGACGCCATAAAGCGTCTCGATCATTTCGAAGTCATCATCGACGGCCTTGAATTTCTTGCGCAATCGCTTAATATGGCTATCGATCGTGCGGTCGTCGACGTAGACCTGATCGTCATAGGCCGCATCCATCAAGGCATTGCGGCTCTTGACGATTCCGGGTCTTGTCGCGAGCGCCTGGAGGATCAAGAATTCGGTGACCGTCAAGGTCACGGCGTCATTCTTCCAGGTGCAGGCATGGCGCTCCGGGTCCATCTTCAAAAGACCGCGTTCGAGGATTTTCGCTTCGGATTCCTTTTGACTTCCGGGTTCCTTGGGATTGGCGCGGCGCAAAATGGCCTTGACACGCTCGACGAGAAGCCGTCCCGAGAAGGGTTTGCGGATAAAATCGTCGGCGCCCATTTTTAGCCCGAACAATTCGTCGATTTCCTCATCCTTCGAGGTTAAAAATATCACCGGCACGTCTGATTTCTGACGAAACTTGCGGAGCAATTCCATGCCGTCCATCCGTGGCATCTTGATATCAAAAATCGCAAGATCGGGAGGATTGCTCTTCAAATCGTCGAGCGCCGTCGATCCATCCGTGTAAGTCTGCACGCGATAGCCTTCGCTTTCCAGGGCAATCGCCACGGTATCGAGGATGTTGCGGTCGTCATCGACTAGGGCAATCGTTGGCATGAACGGTCCTAATTTCGAAATTGAGCGCCACGACCAAAGTCTCGATGGGCTCGGCAGAAAATCCCTTGACCCGTCACCGGAGGATTCATGCCTGCCGCAGCGAATTGCGGCGGCGCTTCGTTAGAGGCTTGGCCGCTGCCCCGTAACGTGCGGTGGAAGGGCCGAATTCAGTTTTCCTCCGGGACAACAAAGAAAACACCATGGTTCCCTAAGGGCCACGAGCGCCGCACCCATCGCTCGGCGCGGCGAGTGCTGGAGAGGCCGGTCCTTTCGCGAACGGTTACGCACGGCTCTACTTCGGGTTGGAGCGGATAACCTTGCTTCCCATATCAGGAAAAATGCACGGCTGAAATAAGGCAGGATCCGGACCCCTCGCTGTAATGTCCGGTTTTTCGCGAACAGGCCGCTCTTCTTGATGCGGCTCTCGACGCGGCGCCCGGTGCCGCCGAGCCCAAGCCGAACCCGCGCAGAGCCTTAAAGAATCCACGATATCATATGTTTACAATAGCATAATTGACAAAAAGGCGCGCGATCCGCGGGGCGGGGTTTAGCCTCCCTCCCATCGATCCAGGCAAAAAGGCGGAGATCAGGCGGCGTCAAGCCACAAGCCGCATCCGGAATCGGGTGTTTCCAGAAAAAAATCCGTCTTCAGACGTCGCTTGCCGACGCGCCTCGGCAAGAAGCCTAGCTGGCCGAGGAGCCGGGCGAACAGATTCACGCGGAACTCCTCGGGCGCCAATCTCAAACATCCGTCTCGCAGCGGAAGCAGGCCCCGGGCGATACAAGAAGAGCCGGTTGGGAGTTTTGTTGGGACCTAATTCTGACAGATCAGACCACGCATCACGTAGACCCGCCCATCGGGACCAACAATGCGGGTGACCCTGACGCAATCCTCGTCCTCGCCTGCCGCCGCGTGGCCAAGTTGAAACGCCGGACCTTTACCAAGGGGCGCATAGACTGTCTTCGTTTCGCTCGTCCGCTGCGCGGGACCGAAAACCTTCGCTTTCGGAGTGATCGTCATCGGGGCCGCGAACACCGCCGCTCCGAGACAAGAAACCGCAATTCCCACCATTGCATATTTGAAAGCTTGCCTTCCGATAGCATTGCGCGAATCGATCATCATGAGTTCCGTTCCCTCCCCCTGGTGAGCTTTGCGCCGGCGGGGGCATCATCTTCGAATAAAATCCGGCCGGTGCTTGCCATTGCTCAAATGCTAAAACGCCGGCCGCCTGAAAAGGTTTCGCTGGTTCAGATAGAAATTGAAAAAAAGTTAATGCCCCGCCTTTGAGCGGGGCGTTGGATCACCGGCCCAGCATCAATAGCAGGCCTGGACCGGTTGATAGCCCACAAAATTGCCCCAGCCGTCATAGGCCGGCTGATTTTGCACATAGCACCGGCCATAATAGCCCGGCCCGTAAGCATAGCCCGGCCCGTAAGCATAGGCCGATCCGGCGAGCGCGCCGAGCGCGAGGCCGCCGAGGACACCCGCCGCGACCGGTCCGCCCCAGCCCCAGCCGCCGCCGTGCCAATAGCCGCCATGCCAGCCTCCCCCGTGCCAGCCGCCGCCATGCCAACCGTGGCCGTGCCAGCCACCCGCCATGGACGGCGTCGCGGTCGCGGTGATGCCAGCGCCCAGGGTCAGAGCGGCGATGGTGCTTATGGCGGCCTTCCTCAACATGCTGGTCATCTTAAATCTCCTTGGCGTTGCCGCGCCGGGGCCTTCAAGGCTAGGGCCTTAGGGGCGCTTGTCATTAACTCACCTTGCATTCGTACGCCTGAATTTCCCATAAACGGAAAAGCCGCATTTTGGTTCGAGGCGCGGCAACGATTTGCTCTGGTGAAATTGTGACTCGCTCCGGCGCAAGACAGATGTGACTGCTGTCTTCCGGCGATCTGAAGGGTCCGCTCTATGCGGAGAGAAGATATTGATTGGCCTGCCGGCCGATGCGGCGCGAACTCAACAATCCGGCGATTTCGCTAGCGGGAACCGGCCGGCTGAACAAATGGCCCTGCATTTCCGTGCAACCCGTCTGGCGCAACCATTCGAGCTGTTTTTTCGTCTCGACGCCTTCCGCCAGGGTGGGAATGCCGAGGTTCGATCCAAGATTGATGATCGCCTGGATAATTGCCAAGCAATCTCCGCTCTCGCCAAGCTCGGAAATGAATGACCGGTCGATCTTGATCTTGTCGAAAGGAAACGCGCGCAGATAGCTCAGGCCGGAATAGCCAGTGCCGAAATCATCCATCGAAATGCCGACGCCAAGCGCGCGCAAGCTGCGCAAGGTGGCGAGGTTGGTTTCGCTATCCGCCAGAAGAATGGATTCCGTGATCTCGAGTTCGAGGCGCGCCGCCGGCAGTCCCGCGCTCGCGAGCGTCGCGAAAACCACCTGAGGCAAGTTGCCTTTCTTGAACTGAACCGGCGAAAGATTCACCGCGACTTTCAAATCGTCCGGCCATGTCGCCGCTTCGGCGCAGGCTTGACGCAGCACCCATTCACCAATCGGGACAATCAAGCCGGTCTCCTCGGCGACCGGAATGAACTTCATCGGAGCCACCATCCCGCGCAAGGGATGGTGCCAGCGAAGCAGTGCCTCGAAGCCAGAAATGACGCCGGTCTCAAGCGTTATGAGAGGTTGATAATAGACCTCTAATTCGCCCGCCGCGAGCGCTCTGCGCAAATCGAGTCCCAGCGAGTGGTTGGCTCGAAGGTTGGCGCCCATGCCGGGGCGGAAAAAGCAGAAGGTGCGCCGGCCCTCGTTCTTGGCCTGATAGAGCGCCATGTCGGCATTCGCCAGAAGCTTTTCGGCGGTCTCGCCATCGGCTGGCGCAAGCGCGATGCCGACGCTGGCTCCGATTACGCCCTGTTGACCCTCGATATCGTAAGGCTCGCTCAAGCGCGTCACGATGCGTTCGGCCAAGGCGCTCGCCTCGTTCGGTCCGGCGAGCCCCATTTGCAGGACCGCGAATTCGTCGCCGCCGAATCTCGCGACCATGTCGTAGGCGCGCAAGCACGCGCGGAGACGCTCCGCCACCGCCACCAAAAGCCTGTCGCCGGCGGGGTGCCCCAAGGTGTCGTTGACGCTCTTGAATTGGTCGAGATCAAGATAAAGAACGGCGAACTTTTCCCGATCCCGGCGCACGCGCAACAGCGCATCGTCCAGGCATTTGTGAAACAACACCCGGTTCGGCAAACCGGTCAGCGCGTCGTGATGCGCCATATGGGCGATGCGCGCCTCGGCCTCGCGCTTCGCCGTCACATCCACGATCGCGACAAGCTGCGCGGGCCGGTCGCAAAACATGGTGTGGCGCCAAAAAGTGAGGACGTCGATTTCCGCCCCCTCCGCTTTGACATGTTGCCAAACGTGGCTGGGGCTTCCGCTCGCACCGGGATTGTTTCGAATCGCTTGCTCGACGGCGTCCCTGTCCTTTTGCGGCACCATGTCGAGCAAGGTCGGCTTCAAGAACGACTCTCTATCATAACCGTAGTGAACGGCCGCCGCGTCGTTCACGGCCACGAATTTCAGGGTTTCGGAATCGAAGAGCCACATCGGAACCGGATTGTCCTCGAACACCAATTTGAGCGATTCTTCCGCCTCATAAGCCTCGGTCACGTCCTTGTATGTCCCGATCCAGCGGACCGCCTCACCATATTGATCGAAAACCAATTCAGATTCGTGATGAACCCGTTTCACTGCGCCGCCAGGCTGGACGATACGAAACCGGAGGTCAACGCGCGGCACGGCATGAAGCTGGCCCGCGGCAGCGGCTTGGTGAGCGGGTCCCTGTGTTTCACACGCGGCGCGATCGCCGAGATGAAAGAGTGCAAGGAAAGCTTCCCCGGCGGGCGCGGGCAGATTCGGATCGAGACCGAAGATCCGGTAGGTTTCGGCGGACCACTCGATGGTGCCAGTCCGTAAATCCTGTTCGATGCTGCCGGTATGGGCGATCCGCTGAGCGCGCGCCAAATGGTCCGCGCTGCGCCGGAGCCGCTCTGCCAAATAGTTATCCACGGTCACGCCCAGAAGGCCGAGCCCGGCGATGAGAGCCATTACCGTGGCGATCGTGATGGCGAGGACGGTTGCGGCGACGGCATGGCCGGGCACCGCGATATGCGGATCTGGCACAAAAGTGACGGCCGCCATGGCCGTGAAATAAAGTCCACATATCGCCAGGACGAGCAGCACCACGGCCATGAGGCGGCCCCACAAGGCCGGTTCTCGTGCCAAGATACGCATCGCAGTGGCGGCGCCGGTCATGGCAACTACGATCGACACCGGGATATAGCCGGCGTCCCAGTGCACTTGGGCGGGCGCCCGCAACGCGGCTATCCCAATATAGTGCATTATGGCGACGCCCGCCCCGATCAAGGCGCCGCCGAGAACTGGAGCCGCAAACCGGTGCGCGACAAACATCCCGAGCCAGGCGGCTCCTATCGCGGCCAGGAACGAAATCGCGGTCAAACCGGCATCGTAGCTGATGGGAAAACCCGGCTCATAGGCCAACTCGGAAATGAAATGGGTCGCCCACACGCCCGCGCCGAAGATCGCGGCCGCCACGAACAACCATGGAAGCGGCCGGTTCCTCTCCGCGTCGTTGGCACGAACGAAAAGATTCGTGGATATCAAGCACGTGCAAACGCAGATCAATCCGGCGAGGAAGACGAGCCAGAGATCATATTGTCCGGCAAGAAAGGCATATGCGCGCAGCATCGTTCGTCCTTAGTTCGGTCCGGATCGTGGTTCCGGCGCCGCCACACGCCGGGTTCGGGAAAATTGTTTCGACAATAGATCGGGCGAGCGCCGGTCTCCGGCAATTTCCGCCTGATTCTCCCCGCAAATGTGTCACGCGGCCGTTGCGTTTCGATGATCCGGAATGCGCAAGTTTTATCTTGTTGGCCGGTTGAGCCGGCGGCTGGCCTGTCCAGGGCTCCGAACCAGGATTAACGACGCTTAAACGGTTGCCGGATCGAACAAAGCTCGATCGAGGGGGAGCCGGAATAATCGCCTAGGCGAACTCGACGCCGATTTGCGTGGCCTTCCGCCAAGCCACGCGGCAATTGCGGACGGAAGCGTGGTCAAGCAAAAGATCAAAAGTGTCCGGAATTCCGACGGAACTTTCCACATTGAGGCAGGCGCCCCCGTCCGACAGGTTGCGGACCACACAATCGATCGTCGCCCCGTGACCTTTGAAAGCGATGCGCGCCGTTTTGAGAACGCGACGGCGCGCTACGTTTCGATGCTCTTGCGCCAGCTTTTCCATCGTTCGATCTTCCGGCGCTGACATTGCGGCCTCTCCCGCTCTTTGCAAGATACCAAGATACTATGCCAGTAGGCCGTTACGATTCGGTGTTTCGGGACGCGCAATTTTTACCTTGTTGGCCGCTGCGGTCGCCCGCGATCCTGCTCCGGCCGGGCATATCGCTTGACTTCCGGCGTCAAAGGCACCATGTAAAATCATCTGCTTTGATGTGGATGTTGACGTTTTGGCCGCGTAATGAACCCGCAAGGGTCTCCTTGCCTTTCGTGCAACCTGATTTCCTTCGATCGCCCAGGCCACGCGGGGCGTCGCCTCAAAATTCCGTTGCCGCCGTGCTGGATTTCCCGGCGCACGCGCCGGTTCAAAGAAAGACCAACAATTGACTGATTTCTCCCGGCTCGGCCTCGCCGCGCCGCTTCTGCATGCTCTGACCAAACAAGGTTACTCGCATCCAACGCCAATCCAGGCCCAAGCAATTCCGCCGATCATGGCGGGCCGCGATCTCATCGGCATAGCCCAGACCGGCACCGGCAAGACAGCGGCCTTCGCCCTTCCCATCCTGCATTATCTCGCAACGCACGGACGCGCTGCTCCACGACATGGCTGCCGCGTGCTGGTGTTGAGCCCGACGCGCGAATTGGCGAGCCAGATCGCCGAGAGCTTCCGGTGCCTTGGCGCGGGCCTTCCCTTGTCGATCGGCGTCATCTTCGGCGGAGTGCCGCATGGCGCGCAGATCAAGGCGCTCGCGCGCGGCCTCGACATTCTGGTCGCGACCCCAGGCCGCCTCGAGGATCACCTCGATGCCCGCGCGGCACGCCTCGGCGAAACCGAATTCTTCGTCCTCGACGAGGCCGATCGCATGCTCGATCTCGGTTTCGTCAAGGCTATCCGCCGGATCATCGGCACCCTTCCAAAACGCCGGCAGAACCTGTTTTTCTCGGCGACGATGCCAAACGAAATCGCCACGCTCGCGGGCGACCTTCTTGTCGATCCGGTCGAAGTGGCCGTGACCCCCGTTGCGACACCCGCCGGCCGCGTCAACCACCAGGTCGTGCTCGTTGAAACAAGCCGCAAGCGCGATCTTCTCGTCGAGCTTTTCGGCGATGCGCGAATGACCAGGACGCTCGTCTTCACAAGGACGAAACGCGGGGCCGACAAGGTCACCCAGCACCTTGATGACAGCGGGATCGCGGCTTGCGCGATTCACGGCAACAAGAGCCAGAGCCAGCGGGAACGCTCGCTCGAAGCGTTTCGCGGCGGCCGCGTCCGCGCCCTCGTCGCAACCGACATCGCGGCGCGCGGCCTCGACATCGACGGTGTCACGCATGTCGTCAATTTCGAGCTTCCCGAAGTGGCGGAAGCCTATGTTCACCGGATCGGCCGCACCGCGCGGGCTGGTGCCGCGGGTATCGCGATTTCTCTCTGCGACGGCGCCGAGCGGGCGCTGTTGCGCAACATCGAAAAGCTGACGCGCCTAAACTTGCCGATGCTTGACCGGCGCGGCGCTCCGCCACCACCCCCGCCGCGGCGGGTCGAAACGCCCGCGCGGCCAGTGCCGCAAAACCGCCGCCCGGACAAAAGCGAGCATTGTCATTCCCGGAAGACGGGGACCGGCGTAAAGACCAAGGCCACGCCCAGCGCCGATGGGTTAAGCATACCTCTGTTCATGGCTAAAAAGGACCGCCGGGAGAATCCCCGAGCGCCGCAAAGGCCGGTCCATTTTGGCTCCGCGGCCGCGAGAATGGAAAAGCGGCGTCCAGCAAGCAGCGCGGCTCACCCAAGGTAATTTCTAAAGGGGGGCGGGGCTTCGATACAATCCGGCTTAATGTCCTTGGACGCTGGTCTCAAGCGATGTGCAAAGCCGCTGCGGCGCGGCGCGCGACCGCCTCGCGCTCTTTCTGGAATGCCGCGTTCGCCGCGCGCAGGCTGGCGACTAGCTCCGGCGCTGAGCTTGCGGGCGTTCCCCCAACAAAAGGCGGCTTTGGATCGTATTCCATGGCAAGCTGCGCGCGTTTTGCGCGTTCCTCGCCGAAAAGGCACGCCGCTAGGGTTAGAGCCAAGTCGATTCCAGATGTCACGCCCGCGCCGGTCACACGGTTACGGTCTATCACGACGCGCTCGCTCACAGGCACCGCACCGAAATAGGCGAGCTGATCGAGCGAGAGCCAATGGCATGCCGCCCGGTAGCCGGTGAGGAGCCCGGCGGCGGCCAGAACAAGGGATCCTGTGCAAACCGAGGTCACGTAGCGGGCGCCGCCCGCCTGCCTCCGCAGGAAGTCCAGCAACCCGGCATCTTCCATGAGCGAGATTTGCCCCGGTCCGCCGGGGACGAAAAGAATGTCCGCCTGTGGGCTCCCGGCGAGAGTATAAGTCGGCAGGATTCGCAGGCCGTTCACATCGGTGACGGGATCAAGCGTTTTCCAGACGAGATGAAGGTTCAATTCCTCGAACCTTGCGAATACCTCGAATGGCCCGGTGAGATCGAGCTGCTGGAACCGGGGATAAAGCAGCATCACGACTTGCATGGTCTACCTTCCATCGGCCGGAGCGCGCGAATCCTGTCTCAGACTCTTGGTGCAAGGTAATTTGATTCGTTAAAGCAGCCCCCCAGCAAGTGGAATGATCGCTGCCGCAAACGCATGTCTTTATCAACTGACCTCGTCGCCGCCAACCTTCGATCCACGCGCGGTTCCATATTGGGGCATTGCGCGAGATTACGCGCTTGGTTCCTGCGGCATCCGAGAACACGCCCACCCTGCGGTCGTCGAGCATCAAGCCGTCCGCGCGTTCGAAGTCAGCGATGCATAGCTTCGCCGCCGGTCGCGTATTCGCGATGCAGGCGCTTGATGCGGTGTTTCTGATAACTCGCGATCTCGCGGGAGCCTGCGATCAAACAGGAGATGCGTGATCGACACGATAAACGCCCTCGGCCCAACATCCGCATCGAATGCGAGGTGACATAGGATGCCACCTTCATCGCCCAAATAATGAACCTTAGTGACCCGGCAAGACGGGGAGACTTCGATGTCGCCGGATTGCTCACGGATGTTCGCCGCCAAGGCGGGGGTTGCGAGCGCGGGGAGCGGCAAAGACTCCTCTAGTTTGCAAAGGAGGCGGCCGGTTTGATCCAGATTGTCGATCACGAGGGTGGCTCCGCGAATCAGTTTGTCGTCCGATTCTACCAATCCGGCGCGCCGCGGTGCACCGGTCCATCGAGTTTTCAACACTTGGTGTCAAGCATTGAGCCTGAGGTGCAACAGGCGCAAAATGTCCTCGCCCGAGCAGCATAACGATGCGGTCGCGGCCAGGCGCGATCCCGCCATGCGGCGGCGCGCCATGCTGGAACGTACGGTACATGCCGCCGTAGACGCGCAAAACGTGCGCGCGCAACGGGTGTCAAACGAGAAGCCGCCGACCACGCGGGCGAAACCGTCCCAGGTAAAGCCGAGCGCAAGCGTCGCGGCAAGATCTGAATCACGGGTATGTGGCGAAACGCCATGGGTTCTGTCCTCACGTTAAGCGGACCCAGGCCCGCCCCAGCAATTGTGCGAGGCAAACAAGAAAGAGCGCAAAGGAAGTTGCGTTCGAGGAACGCGGAAGGCGGCGGCGGCTTCCGGCCGGCCGATCCGTGTGTTAGAAGGCGCGCGAACTTCGCCGGAGAAACCCCGCGTGGGCTGCCGTGTGGGGACGCGAGAGTGAAACGGACATGAACGAGCGGCGCTCAAATTTCGAATATGAGGACCTGATCGCCTGCGGGCGGGGAGAATTGTTTGGGCCAGGCAATCCGCAATTGCCGTTGCCGCCGCTTTTGATGTTTGATCGAATCGCGGATGTTTCAGAACAAGGCGGCGCCAATGGCAAGGGTGTGATCTTGGCCGAATTCTCGGTCAAGCCTGACCTCTGGTTTTTCGGCTGCCATTTCAAGGGCGATCCGGTGATGCCCGGCTGCCTCGGACTCGACGCGCTTTGGCAGCTGCTTGGTTTTTATCTCGGCTGGCTTGGCCTCACCGGACGCGGCCGGGCGCTCGGCGTGGGCGAGGTCAAATTTGCCGATCAGGTCTTGCCCACCGTCAAACATATCGTTTACGGCGTTGATCTGAAACGCGTGTTCAGGGCCAGACTGGTGCTCGGCATCGCCGACGGCTGGCTCGAGGCCGATGGGACACGCATATATGAGGCCAAGGACATAAGGGTGGGCTTGTTCAAGGCCGCAACTCCATCCGCGGCCTGAACGTTCGGGCGGGGCCTTCGTTTGATTTTGACCAAAGGCCGCCCCCGGATTCGGGCTCCGGGGCCGCGATGTTAAGCAGGAGTTTTGCAAAATGAGACGCGTCGCCGTCACCGGAATGGGGATTGTCTCCTCGATCGGGAACAACAGCCAGGAGGTGCTCGCTTCGTTGCGGGAGGCCAAATCCGGCATCGTCAAGGCGGACAAATACGCCGAACTCGGCTTTCGCAGCCAGGTTCACGGCGCGCCTGCGCTCGACCCCAGCGGCATCGTCGATCGCCGCGCGATGCGTTTCCATGCCGTTGGCACCGCCTGGAACCATGTTGCGATGGATCAGGCGATCCTGGACGCGGGACTCGCGCCCAATGAAATATCGCACGAGCGTACCGGCATCATCATGGGTTCGGGCGGCCCTTCTACGCGAACTCTCATCGAGGCCGCGGATATCGCGCGCACCAAGGGACCGAAAAAGGTCGGTCCTTTCGCCGTTCCGAAATCCATGTCCTCGACCGCCTCGGCGACGCTCGCCACCTGGTTCAAGATCAAGGGCGTCAATTACTCGATCTCGTCGGCCTGCGCGACTTCCAACCACTGCATCGGCAATGCCTATGAGATGATCCAATACGGCAAGCAGGACATCGTGTTCGCGGGCGGCTGCGAGGAGCTCGATTGGACCCTCTCGGTTCTGTTCGACGCGATGGGCGCGATGTCCTCGGGATTCAACGACCGTCCCGCGAGCGCCTCCCGCGCCTATGATAAGAACCGGGACGGATTCGTCATCGCTGGCGGAGCGGGGGTATTGGTGCTGGAGGAATTGGAGCATGCCCGCGCGCGGGGTGCGAAAATTTACGCGGAGATCGCCGGATACGGCTTGACCTCAGATGGCTATGACATGGTCGCGCCTTCCGGCGAAGGAGCGGTGCGCTGCATGCGCATGGCGCTCGAAAATGTGCGAACGCCGGTTGATTACATCAATCCACATGCGACTTCGACGGAAATTGGCGATCTAAAGGAAATCGAGGCGATACGAACCGTTTTCGGAACGGCCGAAAAGTGTCCGCCGATCGCCGCGACAAAATCATTGACTGGCCATTCCCTCGGCGCCACCGGGGTGCACGAAGCAATCTACTCGCTGTTGATGATGCAAAATGGATTCATTTGCGAAAGCGCGAATATCGAGGAACTTGATCCGGCTTTCGCGGATATGGACATTGTGCGCGAGCGCCGCGACGGCGTGCGATTGGGGACCGTCTTGTCGAATTCCTTCGGCTTCGGCGGCACCAACGCCAGCCTCGTTTTGAAACATGTCGATGCCTGAGGCGGGGGTGGCGGACACCGGCGGATTGATGCGCGGCAAGCGTGGCCTCGTCATGGGCGTCGCGAACGATCATTCGATTGCCTGGGGCATCGCCAACGCCATTTACGAACAAGGCGCGGAACTCGCCTTCACCTATCAGGGCGAGGCGCTCGGCAAGCGCGTCCGGCCGCTGGCCGAAAGCCTCGGCGCGGCGCTCATTTTGCCTTGCGACGTCGAGGACGCCGCCTCGATCGACGCGGTTTTCTCGGCGATCGGGAAGAAGTGGGGCGGCCTCGATTTCGCGGTCCATTGTATCGCCTATTCCGATCGCGCCGAATTGAAGGGGCGCTATGCCGATACGACGCGGGAAAATTTCTCCCGCACGATGCTGATTTCCGCGTTCTCCTTTACCGAAATCGCTAAGCGCGCGGCCGCCCTCATGCAGCCGGGCGGCGCGCTTTTGACCCTGACCTTTTACGGCGCGAGCCGGGTGATGCCCCATTACAACGTGATGGGCGTCGCCAAGGCGGCGCTGGAAGCGAGCGTGCGCTATCTCGCCGCCGATTACGGCCCGCAAGGCATCCGGGTGAACGCGATTTCGGCCGGATTGATCCGCACCTTGGCCGGGGCCGGAATCGCCGATGGGCGGGTGATGTACAATTTCCAGAAGGCACATTCGCCACTGCGCCGCGGCCTCGATCTTTCCGACATCGGCGGCGCGGCGCTTTATCTTCTGTCCCATCTTTCGAGCGGCGTCACCGGCGAAATCCATTGCGTGGACGCCGGCTACAACATCGTTCTCTTTCCGCATCCAGACAGCTTGAAGGCGGAAAGCGCGCCGGGATAGCGGGGCGCCGGTCCGCGCTTGTAAAGCCAGGCGCGCCCATGGTATCTGCGCCGCACCTGTTTGAGCATGATCTTAAAAAAGTTGCAGGCTTTTTGGATAAGATCGTGCGATCAAACAAAGATATTGAGACCATGAGCAATCCAACTTGAATCGATCATGGTCTTGAGGCTGCGGAGAGGTGGCTGAGCGGTTGAAAGCACCGCACTCGAAATGCGGCATAGGCGCAAGCCTATCGGGGGTTCGAATCCCCCCTCTCCGCCAGTTATTAAGTAATTGATATTACAAATGTTATTGTCTTTCTAGTGAGCTCATTTTCTCGCGAGTTTGCGGGAGTTACCGGTCTCGCGTTTGAAGCGATTTGCGGCAGAGACGGTTTTACGCGCAATTTCGGCTACGGCCGTCATGAAAATCTCTCCGGCGCCATTTCGTGGTTGACTTTTTTGCAAGCGGAGCAGCTGACGTCAGGCGATGCCCAAGTGATTGGAGGCGGGAACTCGCACAATCGATGATTTGGTCTCGGCGAAAGCCGAGGAGCTTTCGCTGTTCAGCCCGGCCGGCTGGCAGCCGCGGCGTCAGACGCATCAATGTCTTTGTGGTGAGTTGCGGCGGTTTTCGGCCATTGATGATGGCCGTGGTGATGCCGGGGGCCAGCCAGGGAAGACGCAGGAGGGTAAAGAGGTAGGCTGCCGACACCTGCTCTTCGCGAGCAATATCATGCACGGTCAGCTTGGGCGCTTGATGCTGCATCTTCCGATCAAGCGACCCGGCGAGCAGCTGGGTCAAGCGGCATCGAGAGAGCGTGATGTCGACGCGACCGGATCTGATTTCCACCCGGCAAAACAGTGCCCTGAGCGTCGCTTTGACTTTGTCAGGTGCGTGGGCTCCGAGTTCCTCCGCGAGCTGACGGCCACACTCGATCAGCTGGCTCCGCCCTGGACCACCGTGCGAATCATTGTCGAGGGCGTCGAGGATCGCTCCGGGGTCGGCGAGAAATGTGCGAAGCCTGCTGATCTCCAGGCCTTCCAAATTGCCCGCCGGTATCCGCCGGCCGCTTGAACGATTCCTTCCCGCCCCGGTAACGAGGGAGGTCGAAACATAGTACCGGTAGCGCCTTCCCTTCTTGACCGCATGGGTTGGCGTCGGGCGTTCGCCGGCCTCGTCAAACACCATGCCTGTTAGCAGGTTGGGATGCCTTCGGCGCGCACCCGTTGCCCGTTCCACGCGGTTCGCGGCCAGCACGGCCTGGACATCGTCCCACAAAGGCTTGTCGACGATCGCCGGGTGTTCTCCGGCATAGGAATTGCCTTTGTGGGATATCTCGCCGCGGTAAAGCCAGTTCTGAAGGATCAGATAAAGCGCGCCCCGGGAAAACTTCTGGCCCCCATATTCGGCGCCGCGGGGCCGCATGCGGCGCTTGCTCTTGATCCCGTCGTCGGCAAGCGCGTCCCGCAGCGCGTGCACCGACTTGCGCGCGAGATAGCGCCGATAAATATCGACAACGATGCGGGCCTCGGCGTCGTTGACGACGAGCTTGCGGTTTTTCACGTCATAACCCAATGGCGGCATGCCGCCAATCCACATGCCCTTTTTCTTGCAGGCGGCGATCTTGTCGCGGATGCGTTCGCCGGTGACTTCCCGCTCGAACTGGGCGAACGACAAAAGCACATTCAGTGTCAGCCGTCCCATGCTGGTGGTGGTGTTGAATTGCTGGGTGATCGACACAAACGAGACGCCGCGGCGGTCGAAGACCTCGACGAGCTTGGCAAGTTCGGCGAGCGCGCGCGTCAGCCGGTCGACCTTATAGACGACGACCACATCGATCTGGCCTGCCTCGATATCGGCGATCAGCCGTTTCAGGGCTGGCCGCTCCATCGTGCCGCCGGAAAACCCGCCATCATCATAAAGCGTTGGCACCACCGTCCAGCCTTCGTGCTTTTGCGGGAGAATGAAGGCGGCGCAGGCTTCCCGCTGGGCGTCGAGCGAGTTGAAGGCCTGCTCCAGCCCTTCCTCCGATGATTTTCGAGTGCAAATCGCGCAGCGCGCCTTTTTGGCGGAGCGCCGCGGCGTCTTGTCCAACTCAGCCGTCGCGCGCCCCATTGCTCGGGCGCTCGGGACCCGCCGCTAATAGCCCAAAGAAGCGCGGCCCCGACCAGTGCGCTCCGGTGATTTTTCTGGCAATCTTGGTCAGCGACGGATAGTTTTTCCCGGCATACGCGAACCCATCTTCCGTGACCGTGACGGTGTGCGTGCGGCCGCGCCATTCCCGAACCAGACGCGCGCCGGGCTTCAGGCTGAGGCACAGCGGGGGGCCAACGCGGCCCGTTGTCCGCAGGCCCCTTGCCATCGTTTGCAGCTTGCGCCGGGTCGCCTTGCCGAGCCCGCCATGCGCGAATTCCTGAAGTCTGTAACCGAGCGCAAGGACAAGCAGGTCGCGACTGATCCGCGGCAGTTCAGCGTGGTCGAGCCGCCGCCATTCGCGCCGCAAGTCCTCGAGGCCGAGCGAACGAATGCGATTGATCTCGCCCTCGATCGCTCTTGTGTCCACCGAAGCCATGGCTAAGCGGCCGGTGATATGGCGATCTTCGGCTTCGATTTGGCCGGCTGGCACACGATAAACGCGTTCGGCCCCGGCCTTCTTCAATATCAGTGTCAAGCCGGGCTTCTTGCGCACCACACCCGCAAAGAAGCCGCGGACCGAGTGCTGCTGCCAGCCCGTCGCCTTCATGATGGCGGCGATCGTTGCCCCTTGGGCTGTCTGAGCAGGGCGAGGACGGCCTGCTGCTTGGTCCCGCCGCGGGTTGAGCCCGAGGGAATGGTCCTAGGATTTGCGGGCCTCTTCGTGCGGCTTTTTGCGCGTGCAATCCCGGTCTTTGTGGGGGTTTTGCCGTGCGGCATTTGAGGATCCTTTTCGGTTGCAACGGCACTGGGCGCCGTCACCGCCGAAGCCCCGCAGTGGCACCATCGCCAGCGGGGCAGGATCCGGATTAGGCCACCGGCCCTTATCTCGGCACGGCGACAGTGACGCTCTCTTCGCCGCAAAAGTCCACTCCTTTCTGCGATGAAAATTACGCGCCAGTCGCCCAGCGTTTGCCACGCGTCTCTGGATTCAAAAGTTCGAATCTTTCCGTTCTAGCCAGGTAGTCCAGTCTTGGGGGTGTCACTTCTGGGTGGGGGCGAATCGCCGGCATTTCCGTGCGTTAGCCTGGCGGGCGCCAGTCTCTGCGTGCTATTTTCCAATTTCCAATTCGGCATGGCGGAGACCGGTTCTGACGGCGCCCATCGGCGTGCCGGGCGCAACTCTGGAAGCGTGTCCGCGTATCTGGGGCTTCAGACTGCGCCGCACTCCGTTCACCATGGATAGTTGACCAAAACACAAGTGATGCCGCGCGGCGCCAAATCGATCGCAGCGCTTCGCATCACCATGTCAACGCTGCCTTGGAGCTGCGATAGGCAATGGAGACGCCAGACGTGTTGCTGGTGAGCGAGCCCATGCCACTCGTGATGGTGACCACCAGATTTCGAGATGGGGGTTTCCTGTGTCTTGCCATGTATTTGGCGAGCGAGGTTTGACCAATTTCGATGCCGAGCTTGAGGAGTTCACCATGGATGCGGGGAGCGCCCCACAGCGGGTTGGAAGGGCTCATGGCGCGGATCAGCTGGCGTGTCCGTCGTCAGAGTTTTTGGGACAGGCGGTGGCTTAAAATAAGAGAGTTCTCTGGTTCCTCTGGTTTGTAATATTATGCGGCTTGCCGACGGTGCAGCAAGCGGCGATTGGCGATTGTCTGTCGTTTGATCCTTTCCCTTTCGATCAGAATGGTCTGACCGCAGCCGAAGTAGACGCCGACGGCGTCAGGTTGGCGATGCTCTCGTGATATCGCTGGTGATTGTAGCCGGCGACGAAGGCCGCGATCTGGGCTTCGAGATCGCCCGGCAGGTAATGGTTTTCGAGCAGGATACGGTTCTTGAGCGTCTGATGCCAGCGCGCGATCTTTCCTTGGGTCATGGGATGATAAGGCGCGCCACGGACATGCTCCATGTTCTGGCTGTTGAGCCATTTGGCCAAGTCCGCCGCGATGTAGCTGGTGGAGCCGTTGTCGGAGAGAAGCCTTGGCCGGTGGATGACCTTCGCCTTGTCGAGCCCCGAGGCCTTCAGCGCCAAGTCCAGCGTGGCGGTGACATCCTCGGCCTTCATGGTTGGACAGAGCTTCCAGGCGAGGATGTAGCGCGAGAAGTCGTCCAATACCGTGCCAAGGTAAAACCAGCCCCAGCCGACGACCTTGAGATAGGGGTGAGTAGACCGAGGGAGTTGCACCCTCGGCCCCTCGCAGAACCGGACGTGATCTTCTCAGATCATCCGGCTCCCATCATCCAGCCGTTGGCGCATGTCCCACTCTCCAATGGACAAAGGCTCGCGGGAACTGTTGCGCCAATCGGCCAAGGGCACGTCGCGCTCGGAGCTTACGCCGGGCAAGACGTTTGTATTTGCGCATCAGCCAGCGCACCAGATAAGCGTTCACATGCTTCCAGATCGTCGATATTGCCGATCCATAAAAGCGGCCATAATATTGAGGCCATCCCTTGAGGATCGGATCGAACATGGTCAAAAGACCGGCCAGTTCCTTGTCGCACTTCAATTGCAGATGCCATCCTCGGATGGTCTGCCGCATGGACTTGCGAGCCACGCCGCTGACCGCCGGGGAGAAGTTCACGTAAACCCGGCCATATTTGTCCAGCGCCTTGCGGGGCCTGAACGTGTATCCCAGGAAAGTGAACTCGATTTCGGGATGATCCTGCTGGCGATTGATATCCTTGCGGTACACGATCCGTGTCTTGTCCGGATGCGATTCGAGGCCGCATTCTTGGAAGCATTCGTCAATTCGCCGCAACACGAATTGCGCCTGTGCCTAACTCTTGCAGTGGATGACCGCATCATCGGCGTAGCGGCAGAACCGCACGCCAGACAGCGTGCGTTCGACCCAGACGTCAAAAGCATAGTGCAGGAACAGATTTGCCAGAAGTGGCGAAACGACGCCGCCTTGCGGCGTGCCTCTCACTCTCGCCCTGACCTCACCATCCGTGGTCTGCAACGGCGCTTTCAGCCAGCGTTCTACATACAGCAAGACCCAGGGCGTCTGGCAATGCTTCCTCACTGCCCGCATCAGGAGATCGTGATCGATATTGTCGAACAAGCCTTTGATGTCGAGTTCGACAACCCAATCAAACTCCCAGCACCGGCGTTTGGTGACGGCGATCGCGTCATGCGCTGACCGGCCGGGCCGATAGCCGCAGGAGTCCGCGTGAAACAGAGGATCGAGCTTCGGATCCAGCCAAAACTTGACGACCGTCTGCGCCACGCGGTCCGCTACCGTCGGCACGCCCAGCACACGAACGCCTCCTGTCTTCTTCGGAATCGGAACGGCTTTGACTGGCGGCGGACAATAGCTGCCGGAGCACATCCGGTTCCAAAGCTTGTACAGGTTGTCACCCAAGCGTTCTTCGAATTGTTCAATCGTTCGCTGATCGATGCCCGCCGCACCGCCATTGTCCTTCACATTCCGAAATGCCTCCCCTACGAGAGCTTTGGGAATGTCCAATGGCTTGGGTGTCATGCAAGGCTCCTCCCGCTTACGCAGTTGGCGTTGCATGCGCCCAGGATGACGCCGCCCCTTTGCTCTGCCGCCATTCCAGCGGCTTCATCACTGCTACGAGCGGCTCCGTCCCTTGACGGCGCATTGCTACTGTCGGCCTCGCCTTTCGGGCTTGTGCCTTTCGCTTCACATCGCCATCGAAGGTTCCCGCAGTTCAACATAAGAGCCAGGAGCAGGCTGGCGCTGCCTCTATGCCGGACACCATCTGGCCCGTAAGCAGGTCTCGTCCAGATTGATCGCGGAGCAACTTCACTCGCCGGTTTTGGTGCCATCTGACAACTTTCGACACTTGAACGGCAGTTCACGTGTGTTCGCCTTCCTGTTCCCTACCTGACGCCTTGTGACGCCTTTTCCGTATCGCTCGCGACCCGGACTTTTGATCCACGCCGCATACGGTGGTTTGCCACCCGCTCCTGCAAGCTGATGGCGAGGGGCCTACCCTCATCTCTCACGCCGCTTGCTGCGGCACAGTGAAGTCGGTCTGCCAAAGCTGGTTCGGCGCCGTCGTCTTGTCCTTGAACTCATCGGCGGCCTTCATGACGATGTAGGCGGGACTGGCGATCAGGTCGTGGTCTTTCAACGGGCGATAGACCGAAGCCTCTGACACGAAATAGCTTTCCGTGCCGGTGAAGCGCACGGCGAGTTCGCGCGGCGAGAGCGCCGGCGTGTCGACCGCGAGACTGATGATCCGCTGGCGCACCATGTCTGGAATCTGGTTCCAGACGCGATCCGGCCGGGGCGAGCGATCGCCTAAGGCATCGGGCCCGCCGGTGCGATACAGATCATACCAGCGATAGAAAGTCGCCCTGGGAATGCCGAGTTTCACCCGTGTGCGGCACACCGGCAAATGGGAGTGCTCGACGAGCTGGATGATCGCCAGCTTTTCGCAAGCCGGATACCTCATGCGGCGTCCTCCCTCCGCAATCGCTTACCGCGATTGCTGCGCCCATTCGCCGTCATGCTTTTTTTGAGCAGACGGTTTTCGAGGGTCAGTTCGGTCACGACCTCCTTCAGAGCCGACGCCTCACGGCGAAGGTCCTTGACCTCGTTCGAAGTCGCGGCCCGCGCCGTGTCGCCAGCCAGCCGCTTCTTGCCGGCTTCGAGAAAGTCCTTCGACCAGCGATAATAGAGGTTCTGGACGATCCCCTCACGACGGCAGAGCTCCGCGATGCTGTGCTCGCCGCGCAGGCCCTCCACCACGATGCGGATCCTGTCTTCTGCTTCATGTCCTGCGCTGAAAAATGCCGCCGCGTCGCGCGGCGGTGTCCTTCACGACCTTTTCCGCCAATTCCTTCACCGGCCCGGATTTCTGTCTCATCTTCGCTCTCTGCAAGGCTACGATGAGCCAGAAATCCTCCCTTCTTCAACCCGCCAAATCTGTCTCATAGGTGCTGACGCTGGACATGTATGACGCCGGCGTTTTCACCGTGTCGACGATTTGCTTACGGGCATCCCAGTCGTGCTCCCCTCTGTAAAGCTCGACAAGCGTCTGAACGGTGCCATCGACATCGACATAGCGGAGGTCCGACAATATCTTGACCGCCTGCTCCACGACACGTTTTCCCGCAATGCCCTGGAACTCGACGCCCTCAACCACAATGGGCTTCGCTTCCGTCGCCCGCGCTGCGGCGGCGACGCTATGGAGCCTCCGGCGGATTTCGCAATAGACGCTTCCGATATCATCAAAATTCGGGATCAAGTTTTCGGCGATGGCTTTGAGGCGGTTGAAGCGCTCGTTATTGTTGTCGCAGCGGGTGAGCGCTTCCAACTCACCACGATCAAACATGTCCTTGCCTTGCATCAGACGGTCGTAATCGGCTTGAGCCTTATCGAGCTGATAGCCTGCCGGTTTCAGATATTCGTCCATGGTCTTGTTGAGGTGAACCCGAAGCGTGTCCACGGCGTGGCTTGGACAGCTTTACTGAGTCCGCTTGGGACCCGTAAGCAGCCGCCGCTCGCGGCAGGCGCTACTTCCGAGAAACCTGCACAAAAACGGACTTCGCGGGCCAAGACGCACACGGGGCGCGAAAAACAGAGCTCTTCCTCCCAAGCGGGGACAAACTGTGCTAAACATCCGCCGGAGCTCAGGGCCAAGGGCCTATCGGCACGAAGGGAGTGACCAAATGCGTTACGTTCTTGCTGCGATATTCGTTTGCGCGGTTGGTATGCCCGCGGCGTCTGCTCTGCCAACGGTCAGACCCAATTCGCTTTCGGTGTTGAAAGGGAGCCCAATAGTACATGTAGTGAAGCGCAATCGCCCGCACTCTCATCGTCACAGCCGCAGCGGCGGCGGCATCCATCCTTTGGTCGGAAGCGGAGACTACTAAGCCCGAAGAGAAGCCATAGGGCTTCGTTTGCGGCGTGGGCCGTCCGGACACCGTAGCGGCAAGACGGAATAGATAGCTGTTTTTCAAGGGGCAGGCGTGGCAGCACCAACTCCATCTGTTCGGATGGCTGCGACGGTTCTCCGGCCGCAGATGACTGTAGCATCGCAGACGACCGCTTTGAGCCGTTCATTGACGCTCCGACTAAGTTCGGCGAAGGACCGCAATAGGTCAATTAGCCCGTGCCGGAGTTTGTTTCGGCGGGGCGGCTTGTCCTTCGAACTCCGGAAATTGGGCGGCGCCCCGCCAATTACGCAGAGCGCCAAAATGGGCCGTGAGCAGCGGCAACAAATCCTAGCATCAGAGGTCGTCGTGAGCGCCTCTAGAACGCGAAGTAGGTCGCGAACAGTCACGTCGAGGCGTGATACGGTCCTTCTCCTCACGTGCAACTGCGCTGGAAGGACCGGATGACAAATCACACCAGGCGGCGCGAGTTCACCTTTCTGCTGGCGGGGTTAGAGGATGAACAATGCGACGGATCATGATGATTAATTGGGTCACGGCTGACGGGTATTTTGTAGGGCCCTCCGGCGATTTGGACTGGGGCGTGCCGGACGAAAAGCAGGCCAAGGTGCCAGCGAAAAACATATCAAGCTTCGATACAGTCCTGTTCGGGCGGTGGACGCACTCACGCACTGCGCCATTTGCGTGCCAAAGACGTTAGGAAGACGCCCTCCATGAATGGAGGTTCAACGTCCCGGGGCCGCGTCACGCGCCGACTGGCGCTGACGCCAGCAGTTTTTCCATACCGTCAATTTCGATCGACTTAACAAAATGATGATCGAACCGGCTTCTATGGCGCGTCAACGGGCGTGTGGCGGGCAGATCAGTAATAATAGCGCCGACGGACCCGGCGCCAATGACGCCGATTAACGCGACGCCAATGACCATACCATGCTTTCTCGACTTGCGCGCGCTCCATGTCCTTCGAGGTGGCGACGCCCGGCTGCGGTGCCAAATCCGGATCATGGTCCGGCGCGGCGAGCGGCACGAATGAGGTGAAAGCCTCCGCGGGCGCCGCAGTTGCCACCACGCCCGCTCCAAAACAGAGCAGTTTCAAGAATGCGCGCCGTTCCATCGAAACCTCCCAAAATTTAGCCGGGATACCCGATGCAAAACTGGAAACGGGTGCGAAGGTTCCACGAGTTAAATCTTTATCCGTTTAGGCGCAGCCAGTCATCATCGTCCCCAGTGCGGGATTATTGGAGGCGAGGCCCCTACGCGCGTTATCTTGGTGGCGCGGACACTCGATTTTGCCGAAGGCAGCGGAAGCCAATCAGGGGCGGTGGCTTGCCGTCGCGGTTGAAGACCAATGTGGAGACGCCTCCGGCAGGATATCCTTTATCACTGGCGGGAAATCGTTCATATGACGGAAGCGAATTTTGAGCGCTGCGTCAAGGCGCGAAGGCAAAACATGAGTTCGTTCGCAATCGAGTTCACGAAGTATGGAAGATCGGGGAAAATTTGAGAAATTCTCCCTCCTCGGCGGCCCGCTTCACCGGCTTGGGCGGCGCCTGGGCCTCGTCCGCGGGGAAACGAACACGGTCGCGTTGGGGCTAGCTCTGGGTTTGCTCCCGTGGTCAATTTTGCTTGCGTTAGCGTCCATCGGGGGTGTCTGTGACAAGTTGTTTTCGCTTTCGGCGATCGCCGCGGATGTTCGCTTGCTGGTGGTCATTCCGCTGTTCTTCTTGTGCGAATCGTCGTTGGACCCTCGGTTGAGGGACTTTGTCAGCACGATCGTGCGTTCCGGGGTCGTGCCCAGCATCGCGCTGCCGGCCCTGGAATCCGAAATCGCACGCATAGTCCGATGGAAAGACGCTTGGCTGCCGGAGGCAATGTGCCTGTTGGCTGCTACAATATTATCGTTGTTTGCGGCGCAGCTACACTTGTCGGGAAAAACGGCGGCGCTCGATTCGACCCGATCCCTAAGCGATGTTCCCTTCGCCGGTCTGTGGTATTGGATCGTTTGCCTGCCACTCTTTCGCTTCCTGATGTTTCGCTGGATTTGGCGAATTGCCCTCTGGTGCCGCTTCCTCTGGCGCTTGGAGAAACTGGATCTCCACCTCGTGCCGATTCATCCTGACGGTGCCGCGGGGCTCGGATATCTGGAAATTGTGCAGACCCATTTCACCGCCTTGGTGCTGGCGATCTCAATCGTTGTGTCCGCATCGTTCGCCGAAGAAATTTCCTCGGGCAAGACGGTCTTCGAGGTGATTTACCCCGCGTTTGCGCTCACTCTTATCGTGGAACTGGCGCTGATATTTTTGCCCCCGTGCGTCTTCGCCTTCAGGCTCAGGGCCTGCCAGGAGAAAGGATTGAGCGACTACATGGTGTTCGCGGCGCGTTACGTGAACGACTTCGAGAAGAAATGGCTGAACGCGTCCGCTATCCCGGCGGATCCTTTGTTGGGCACCGCCGATTTGCAGTCACTAGCTGATCTGTCCAACAGCGTCGGGATCGTGCGCAATATGCGCTGGGTCCCGGTGAGCACGCGTCTGTTAGTAACTGTCGTGATCGCTGCGCTGCTGCCGATGTTGCCGCTACTTATGTTCAAGTATCCCATTGCGGAGCTGGTCCAAAGGGTCTTTAACAAATTCGCCGGCCTGTGACTCTTCCAACACGATGAACAGGAGGCGAAAAAAATTGGATTGAATTGGCTAGAACTTCGTTTGCAGATGCAACGCCGTGTAAGTCGCTAGCGATTTGATTGGAGTCTCAAGCTCGCATTTGGGAGAGACCCATGAGCACGGACCACTTTCGACAAACGGATCAAGACAATGCGTCGAAGAATTGCTGCGGCATCAAGCGTCGAGATGTGCTAGGGTTAAGACCTGATTAACCATGTTTTGATTGAAAGGCTTGGTCGACTGTTTTGGAGGCCAAGTCCATGGATGCGAATTTGTTTTGGTTCAACGACGAGCAATGGGCGAAGATCGAGCCGCATTTGCCGATGAACCAACCCGGACCCGGGCGCAAGGATCACCGGCGGATTCTGAGCGCGATCATGCATGTTCTTAAGGCCGGGGGCCGCTGGCGAGATTGCCCACGCGAATATGGCCCGCACAAGACCGTGTACAATCGCTTCTCCCGCTGGAGCGAGAAGGGGGTTTGGCAAAAGATATTCGAGTGTGTGGCGGGTCCTTCCGAGCCACCGGAACAAGCCGCATTGGATAGTAACCATGTGAAAGTCCACCGCTGCGCCAACGGTGGAAAAGGGGGGCGGATTTTCAGGCGATCGGGCTTACGAAAAGCGGCCGCAACAGCAAGATCCATGCGATCGCGGACAAGTTCTGCCGGCCCTGGGCGTTGATTCTCACACCTGGCAATACCGCCGATTGTGTGATGGCCGAAGAATGCGTCAGTCTCATCCCCGGCATCAAACAACTCCTCGCCGGCAAGGGCTATGATACCGATGCGATCCGGGCTTTCCTCAAGGCGCGCGGCATCGCGCGACATAAAGCCCATCATCCCAGGCAAATCCAACCGCAAAAGAAAATCCGCCACGACAAAAAGGCTTATAGAAACCGCAACGCCGTCGAGCGCTGCTTCTGCAGGCTCAAGGATTTCCGGCGGATCGCAACCCGATACGACAAGCTCGCTCAAAACTTCTTTTCGGCCTTCTGCTTCGCCGCTACCTTAGCCTACTGGATCTGAATTATTGACCTTTGATAAACACAGTTACAATCCCCACATTGCTGGCATGGATGTTTGCTGGCATGGGTGGGGACATGAGGACGAAGCGAGATCGCGTGGAGCTGGAAGCGCGGCGCCTGCAGGGCGCGCGATTGCTGCAGCGCGGGGTGCGTCCGGCGGAAGTTGCGCGGCGGGCCGGAGTTAGCCGGACTTCGGTTGGCCGTTGGCTAGCACGCTCGCGGCGAATGGCGTGCGCGCGCTGCGCAAGGCGCCCCGCACCGGACGGCCGCCGGCGCTGAGTGAAGTGGAGAAGAAGCGTTTGGTTGCCGCGCTGGAAGCGGGCGCCTTGGCGCAAGGGTATTCCACCGGCTTGTGGACATTACGGCGGGCACGGGCTGATCGAAAAGATCAGCGGCGAGCAGTACTCGGAACCGGGCGTCTGGCGGTTGCTCAGAGCGCTGAACTTTTCCTGCCAGCGACCGGCCGGGCGCGCCACAAAGCGCGATGAGGACGCCATCCGGCGCTGGAAGAAGAAGCGTTGGCCGGCGCTAAAAAAAACTGCGCCAGGCAACGCCGAACCATCATCTTCATAGACAAATCCGGGATCAGCGAACGGCCTCACCGGGTAAGAACCTGGGCGCCCAGAGGACAGACCCCGAACCTGCAATACAGCTTCACCTGGAACCAGCTCCCGGCAGGGGCGGGCGTCACCTTCTGGAGCATCTACTTCAAACTGGTAAAGGGGAGCATCCGCGCCCCCGAGGTCATCGCCTTCCTCACCAACCTGCGGCGGCATCTGGCCGGCCGTAAGTTGCTGATCATCTGGGATCGTCTGCAAGCCCATCGCAGCCGTTTGGTGCGCGACTGGGTCGAAGCCCAAGGCGGTGAGGTTCAGCTGGAATTCCTGCCGCCCTATGCCCCCGAGCTCAATCCCGTCGAATACCTCTGGGCGCATTGGAAACAACACGAACTGCCGAACTTCTGTCCCAAGGATTTCGCCGAGCTCAGCGCTTTCGCCCGCGCCAAGCTCAGGCGCACCCAGCGTCGCAAAACTCTCGTTGCTGCATTCTGGAAACAAGCCGAGCCGCCCTTCTGATGTCACGTAGTTTATCAAGGTTCAATAGTGGAGACACATGAGCACGGACCACTTTCGACAAACAGATCAAGACAAAGCGTCGAAGAATTGCTACGGCATCAAGCGTCGCGATGTGCTAGTGAGCGGCGGTGACCCCCGCCCCTCCGGCGCGGCCGCCGCAGCTGCCGATCCAGAAACCAGCGGCATCATCCCCGCTTCTTGAAAGCCGCGCCCGCCCAGCTGTGAAACCCCGGTTATCTCGGCCGGCCGGGCGCGGTGCGTCGAGCTCCACCCCCACGAGGCATATTGGCTCGGTTTTACTCCGCCCCAATGGCCGAGTTTTACTCCGCCGTTGACAGAGCATCGCGCTTCAATGGAAATAGTTCTGCCAAAGTAGTGTTAATTTTCACCCTCCAATATGCGAGTTGCTTCTTCAATCGTATAGGCAGGTTCATGAAGACGCGCTATTATTTCTAGCGCCTGCGTTTCTCCGTGCTCTATAAGTTTATGTATAAGCTCTGAGCTTCTTGAAAGCTTGCTTGGATAGTCCAAGCCGCTCTGCACTTCCGCGGACATTTGAACGAATTTGACCTTGACCCACTCCGGGTTGGTCCAACCTATCTCTTTCAGAAAGTGTTCGCTGAAACCTTCGTGCCGATGCAGCCTCCCCAACATGGCGAGAGTCTCCAGGTCTTGCAATAAGGAAACATTGCCTATCATTTGATTGCGCCGGTCGACGATTTCGTTCGGCCTTGTCGGCACGGTTTTGCAAGTGATTGGGTTGATAAGGATAACCCAGATGGTTTCGGGGAAATTTCCATAACCCATCATCCTAGGCTGGATCAGTTCGTCCAATGGGGGGTTAGCGGAAAACAGCCCATCCCAATAATAATCTTCACCGATCTGGACGGCAGGAAAAATATTTGGGATCGCGGCTGAGGCTAGAATGGCTTCCACACAGAATTCACCGTTTCGTGAATTGAAGATTTTCAGGTTACCTTTTTTAACATTTGCTGCCGCGATAAGTAGAATCGGACTGTCTGGCTCCAATAAATTTTGAATTTCATCGAATTTGATGTGGTCTTCAAGCAACCCCTTGAAATTCGTAAATCGTTCACGAGGAAGAATTGTCGAGATGGCTGATTGCGTCCATTGGCTGACGGTCGAGGAGGGACTGATTTCGAACAGGGGCCAAATTCCCTCGCTCACCCTTCGCAAAGTATCAGTCACGGTATAGTCCAGAAAGGCTTCCAGCGGATGTGTCGCCGCCAAATCTTCCCAAAAATCCATTATTCCTTTGCTGATCGGCGTAGTATCGCCCTTGGCGGCTTTTAATAGGCCATACCAGGCGAGCGCCGCATTGAGCGCGCCCCCTGAGGTGCCGGTTAATGCGATAATCTCCCTCTCGTGGTGAATGCCGCTGTCGAAAATTGCTTTCAATACGCCCGCAGTAAAAGCCGTTTGGCTTCCGCCGCCCTGGCAGGCAATCGCGATCTTTGGCTTGCTCATGACTTGATGCTCGCTTTTGAAAGGCTAGGCAGGCATCTCCGAGATGCCCCTTGATCCCGAACAGAAACTTAATAAACTCTTACTTGATTGCATGGCGAAGCTGTCAAAATCTATATCATGGCAGCCATTCAGAGACGATCACGTTGCCCGCTTCTTCAGGGCCTGCCATGCCACGCATCGAGTTCCACTTTCACGGGTTCTGCGGGGGCGGGGAATGCGGTAACGTCGGTCGTTTCCGGTGTCGATCCATCCTTCACCGGTGTGGGGATTTTTGAGTGGCTGGTTGAGATGGCCCCTCATCCGGTGGAGACTGGAGCATGATAACGCATCCTTTGGCACAATTGCCGGAGGCTGAAATGCTGGGAGTGTGACACAATGCGAAATCGATCCCCCGAGCTGGTTGATCCTAAACCGCCCCTAATTCATCCCGGGCTGAAAACGCCGCGAGCGGCTGCCATCGCCGGTATCCTTTTTTCTCTCCTACTCATTTGCAGCCTTTGGTTATTTTGGCAGTCAGTGCCCGTTAGCCCACGCGAGACCGGTTCATGGCTAAAGACGAGTTCGGAAAGAGTGTCTCTTGCATTGAACCTCATTCCATTTGCAGGAGTTGCTTTTCTGTGGTTTCTCGGCGTCTTGCGTGATCGCCTGGGGGAGAAGGAAGACCAGTTTTTTGCGACTGTATTCTTGGGAAGCGGTCTCTTGTTCCTTGGAATGATATTCGTTGCGGCTTCGGCGATGGGAGGTCTCATCCATACCTATTCAGTTGCAACCGGCGAGCTAGTCGGCTCTCCTTCATTTTCTTTCGGCCGCGCATTCGCTTTTGACGCCATGCAGATTTACGCATTCAAGATGGCTGCGGTTTTTATGATCTCGACGTCTACGCTAGCCATAAAAACCCAACTTGTCGCACGTTGGATTGCCTATCTGGGATACGCGTCTGCTCTGTTCCTTCTTATTGGTAGCGGTTATCTTGACTGGGCCCTGTTCATTTTTCCTGCATGGGTTTTGTTGGTAAGCGTCTACATCCTGATCGATAATCTTCGTGGCTCGAATAATTTAGGGTCAACCGAAGGAGGATAAGGGAGCGTCAGAGGACGTACTCTTTCACTCGCGCCGCGATAACGTCGTAGACCAGCTCTTATTGATCCAACGTCGTCACCGGTCCTCGGCTTGAAACCCCGGTGGCGCATGCTCCCACGGGTAACCCCTCGCTGCCTTCTCGTAGCCGAAGCGATACAAAGCGCGCATGTATTCGGGGTCGAATTGCTCCTTGTGCTCTGACTGAAAGTCGTCGCCGATATAAGCGACATTGAAGCCCGCGCCAGCGCGTTGCATCGTCAGATAAATCCGATAGAGATCGCCAAGGCCGATATAGTTGATCATTATCGAGACGGCCTTGCCGGCAATCGGAAGGGTTGCCCTCTGCACATCGCTCCATTCGGTTGTCAGGCGGGAATTGCGAATGATATAAGCGACGTAGCCCTCTCTGCGGAACCCGGTTTTTTCTTGGGCTATGCGCACGTCGAGACTAGGCGGAGCAAGAAACGCTTGGCTGACGGCGCCGCCATCGACATGCATTTCCTGATAGGATTTGCCATTAGCAGTGACGTCGAACAACACCGGTGGGAACGCCGCTGGTATGGATGAGGACGCAAGCAAGATTGACAGATGAGATCAGCCGCGCTTGGATGGCCGCTTGAGGCGATCGCTCCGATGTTCCACAGGACTGGCAGACCGGCATCGAGATCGGTGGTCTGGATCAGCAGCAGTCGTCCTTTCTCGTATTCCGCGGCGATCTTCGCGAGCATCTCTTCGTTGATATAATGTGAAATCGTTCCAAACAACGGACTCGTGTCGGCCATCGCGTCCTGCATAAGTGCGGCGAGGGGCAGGAACCTCTTCTTAAAGACCCTCGATGGGTCGATGTTAGTATAAACGTCAGTGAGAGCCGCATCATATTCAGGGCCCAGGAAAGCGAACGGCGCGGTCAGAGCGCCGGTGCTCACTCCGGTGACGAGCTTAAATTTCGGACGGTCGCCATGCGCGGTCCAACCGACGAGCAGTCCAGCGCCAAAGGCGCCCTTGTCTCCGCCTCCCGAAAGCGACAGGTACTGCGCGTTTGGCAGGACGCCGCCTCGGCTGACGCCAAGGCTTTTGGCTTCGCGAACGAGCGCTAGCTCTTGTTCGGTGGAAATCGCCCCCGGCTCATCGAGGAAAAAGCGCGCATTCCGGAGACCGAGTGCGATCGCATCACCACGTTCGGAAAGCGGAACAGCAGTGCGACGTCTGGCGGTGAAAATTGGGTTTCGCCATAGCCGGCGGCGCGAATCGAATTCGTCTGCGTTTCTCATATTTTGACCGAACCGGATCGCGGACGTTCTGAACCCTGGATGGCAGTTGCGCTTATTGCGCATCATCAGCCCGAGCAATTGAGTGATACTAGCATATTCACCGTGAGTTAAGCCAAGACGATCACCGATCTCCCTCTGGGAACGGAAGCTCAACATCTTTAACCCGGCCAAGGACGCCGGAACCAGGGCGGCGCGTTTATCCTGTCAGGGAAGGTCCATCCAAGAATGCAAACATCCAGGAGATGCTGGCATTCACGTATTACGGCGACGACCTCCACGAGCGAAGTCGCGATTACGCGGCGGGCGCAACATCCTCAGTCGCGCGCGCACATCATCGAGAATGTTTCGCGGGTGTGCCGCATAACGGCAAATGCGAGGTTGCCCTTGGCAAGTTCGGCAAGCTTCGGCAAGAACTGGCGCGCCGGCTGCGCACCCGAGCACCTGCAGTCCAACTGCAAAGGGGTTATCGAGCCAGAGCACCTTCGCCAGGGCGAGCGCGCCAAGGGGCATCAAGACGAAATTGGCCAGCAGCGCAAGCAAGACCAGCCGGGCATTGCGTAGCGGCTCGGAGATCTGAGAGAACGCGAGACCTGCACCTATCGCGAGCATGCTCGACACGAAAATGCTCAGCATGGCGACCGTCGCAGCCTTGCTCAACAGTTCCATCAGTATCGATGTCTCCCGTATCGGGATTTAAGGGCTCATGCGCCTGCCGGCGATTAGGTTATGCCCCTTCGCCGCCCCAAGGCTCTTCCAGAAGCCGCTCCTGGCGTCCACAGTTGCCGGCGTTCATTTCATCAGGGCAAAATTCCGCCAGAAGTTTTGCAGACTCTCCATGCCTCCGAAGAGCGTGGTGAAATTGGTTAAGTCCACGAGCACGATGTCGCCGGCGCGCTGCTTGTTTGAGGGCATCCAGAGCAGGCAATTGAACTCCGTATTGCCGGCTGCGGTGAAAGGGTGTGGACGATCAAGATCAATGGGCTGGCGCGCGAGCACATGCACCGACTTGGTGTCCTTAGACGTAAGCTCATAGTGTGGCAGGTGCGGATGGAAATTCAGTGTAGGGACGTTGTTGAGGAGACCCAGCTTGTCGATATCCCGGAAAGCCGTAAGCGGCGCGATCTCCTTTGTGCCTTTGACGACCGCTGGCCGGAGACCCCACAGGTTATGCACCGGAACATCGAGCGCCTTCATCAGCGAGCGGGTATATTGCCCGAAGCGCTGCTGGCGCGGCACGAGCGCGTCGCCGTGATGGAGGTATTCCATCTGCCGTTGCTTCAAGTCGCTGGTGAAGCCGACATCGTGATGCGGCGCGAGCAGCAGACAGGTGCCTTCGCGCTTGAGCCACTCGCGAATGGCGGCGATTTCCTCCGGTGTGGCTTCCTGTTCGGAAAGAAGGTGGTCCAATCCGAAAACCAGGAGGGTATCGGCGTCGGCTAAAATCCGTTCGTCAATCGGCAGTTTGTAGCCGGCCTGGTCGATGCGCTGGAAAACGGCGACTGGGTGGCCGGTGGCTTCACCAGCTATTTGCTGGAAGCTGAGCGTGGAGCGGTGAAAAAGCTCCAACGTACCGGCGATCCCCTGGAGGAATTGCGCGGCGCTCCACTCCGGCGTCTCGTAGGCCGGCCACACCACGGTGCGGACTTCGGTCATCGTGGAGAAGCGGTTCTCCATTGCCGCGGGATCGCGCTGGGCTTCCCACGGGTAGCTCCACGTCCAGTAGATACTCAGGCGGCGTTTGCCCGCCGTGTATTTGCGAGCAATGTGGTTTTGGTTGTAGGTGCGTGCCGGCGCTAGAGTGTTCATGGCTGTTCCCTTATCCCTTTCGTTCCCTCAGAGCTGATGCCAGGTGCTCTCTGCTTGGTTTGCTTGCCAACTCACTTTCAGATTGAGTTCGCGTGTCGCGCTGGCCGCCACGCGAGCCAATATTCCTGCATAGGTAGGAAACGAGAGCGGAATATGAGCCAAGTCGTTCACCCCCATCCTGGCGGCGATGGCTATCGCCGCCAACTGGGTGATCTCCACTGCCCGCTCGCCAACAACGTGGCAGCCCAAAATCCTGCAGGTCGTGCGGTCGACGATCAATTTGCAAAAGCCCATCGTGCGCCCATCAATGATTGTGCGCGTAGTCGAGTCGAAGCGTACAATCGTGGTCACGACATCGTGGTTTTCACGGGCCTTTGCTTCAGTGAGACCAACCTGGGCATACTCCGGGTCCGTGAAGCTGCCGATAGGACACACCGGGTCCCCAATCTTCATAGTCGGGCCGCGCACGGCGTTGGTAGCGGCCACGAAGCCCTCCTGTATTGCCTGAGGGACCAGCATCTGGCGACCGGTAACGTCCCCAGCGGCGAAGATATGGGGCGTGGAAGTCCGCAGATACCCATCAACCTGCACGAATCCCCGATGATCGGTCTCGACGCCCGCCGTAGCGAGCCTCAGCCCGGCAGTATCGGCGACCCAGCCTACCGCCACGACCGCTAGTGCCGCCTCGGCGCTCTCCCGGTTGCCGTTCCTGGAGAAGATCATTCGCACCCCCGTCGGGGTCTTCTCGAAAGACTCGATGGCGCCGAAGTTCTCATGCACCACGATGCCCGACTTCCGGAACGCCGCCGCAACTGCTGCCGATACATCTTCATCCTCACCCGGCAGGATGCGTGGGCCAGTCTCGAAGATTTGGATTCGTGAGCCAAAAGCGTTGAAAATCGAGGCGACCTGCACCCCCGTTGCTCCGGCGCCAATGACCAGAATCGACGAAGGGACGGAGGTCAACTCCCAGGCGTCGCTATGGGTGCTTGTCAACTCGAAGCCGGGAACTGAGAGCCGCCGGCTCACACCGCCCGTGCAAATGATGATCTTTTCAGCCTGAAGCCGTAGGCCGTCTTCGGTCTCGACGGTGTGCTGGTCGGCGAAGCGCGCAACGCCGGCGTGCTCGTGGACTATCACTCCCAGGGAGTCGATCTGCCGGCGCAAGGAAGAATGCGCACACACATCGTCGACGACCTCGCGCACGCGCGCGAGCAGCCGGGGGTAATCCAGTACCGGCTCGCCCACGCCGATACCGTATTGACCCAACTGTCGGGCTTCACGAATCAGCCGGGCCGCATGGGCTAGGGTCCGCACCGGAATTGGTCCGTCGTTCGCGGCCATGCCGCCAAACTCGGCGCGAGTTACCAGCACGGTGCGCGCGCCCAGATCCGCAGCACGCAGGGCGGCGAGTACGCCCGCCGGTCCAGCGCCAATAACGATGGTGTCAATCATCTTCGGTTACCCCGACGATGAAGAGATCTATCCCGTTTCAATGGACATCATCCAATGTCGCGAGGTATCGAAGCGCCTTGATGCCAGGGAGGAAGAAGTAGGCACCGCCTCTCACGGTGGTGAAGGCCGGCAGGCCGGTGATTTTTTTGCGGATCGGGCGTTGGGGGATTTTGTATTCGAGCGTGCCGTCCTGAGCGCCAATGATCGGGTCGCGTTCGTTGCCAAGCTCGTGAAAGTTCCGGTCGTTTGCCCAGACGTTTTGCGCGAACTCGAACTGGCGGATGAGGCTCGCGCAGATCACGAAGGCAGCGATGCCGCGTTCCACGCCGTCCTCCGGCGCTCCCTCCGGCAAATGTGGGCCGTAGGTGGCGCCGCGGCGGATCATGCGGCGGCGGTTCATATTGTGCGCCGTGTCGCGGGGATTCATTCGCCGCATGTGCGAGCCGAGCGGTACCGCATAGCCATGCGGATCCATCTGCTTATAGTTGAAGTCGTTGTTGCGCTGCGGATCGGCACCGAGCGCCGGATCGTCCTTGTCGGGTGTCAGCACCAATGGTGCGCCGCTGCGCCAGCGGCCCATCAACTTTGCCGCAATCAGCTCCTGTTCTTCGGGCGTCTTGCCATGCTCGCGCAGGAAGTCACGGAACTTGCCGACATGCTCTTCCAGGCGGCGATAGGCCATGTAGCTGCCATTGCGGGACAGAATTTCAGGTCGTGGCAGATTGGCGGGCGGCCCGTCTTCGTCCGGGTACCCGAGGATGAATTCGCCCGGCTTGAGCGGCGCGCCGGTGCCGGGCGTTGGCACTTCGCCAGTGCCCTCGATGACCGGCTGCGAGAGCCGGTCGCGGTAGCCGAAATGGTCGTGCGCGTAGTCGAACGGCGGGGCCGCCTCTAGGTCCAGCGTGGAAAGCACCTCAACGCCTTCGCATTGTGCGACGAGCTTGTCGTGCTCGGTTAGGCAGCGCCCGCGCTCAGGGGCGTCGCGGGCGAACAGGATGGCGATTGCGTGGAGGTCCGGGCTGGCAAGGCCACCCACCCAGTTGTCGGGATGGTTCTCCCCGGTATCGCCGAGGATCTCCGCGCGGGCAACCATGCCCTGTCTGAACTCTTCGGGGAAGGTGGCGAGCGAACCCTCATCCACGCCCAGTGCGCGCAAGCCGTTCCAGGTGAAGGCCATCGTTACCCAGCGCTTGTCCGTTTCGACCGAAGCCATCACTTCCGCGGCCGACTGCGCCTTTTCACGAATCGCCGACAGCCAAGCCCGTCCGCCCGCGGCGTTGCGAAACGAAAGAAATTCGTATCGCCCAGTGAGCGCGGGCGTGCGCGTCAGCAGGATGTGCTGAATGTCTTCGTTTTCAAGCATTGCGCGTCCTGCGGTGGATCACTGCATCTGGTCGAGTGCAGTTGAGAAGGCCGCTTTCAGCTTCAGTGCTTTCTTGATTTCCTCACAACTCACGTAGGGATGCTCGCTGTATTCGAGGGTGCTGGGCGATTGGTGCTCGCGGAAAAACTTGACTATGGACGAAGGATTGTTCGCGTAATCCGCTCGGCAATCCCTCTAGGGCCTCGAAAGGCCGACTGGATGCCCGTCTTCCCGAAGAGGACAGAGGCATCTTCGCAGTATTTATCGAAATCGGTATCGAAGATGCCCTGGTACATAAAGTAGGTCTCCCCCTTGATGGTGAACATCAGCCACCTCAAGTAGTGTGCCTTGAGTATAGCGAGCGCGTCCGGATCATGTGCGATTGCTTTCTCCACGGCCTTGGCATGGTTGTGTATGACCTGTTCCCTTCCGGGGATGACCTTTGCAATGACGGAGAAGCCGTAGCACGCCGGAGTCTTGGGAAAGATCGGGCCGTACCTGCCTTGCTCCACCTTGTCCTTGAAAAATCCCCCCTCGGGGATCGCCATGGCGGCGGGCTTCGTCCAGTCGCCTTGCCTCGATGTGTCAGACATAACTTCCTCCTTCCATTCTAGCCCTAGTTAGGATTGTGATGGCCGAATTTGCTTCATTGGCTGCGACGCGTCCTGCGGTGGATCACTGCATCTGGTCGAGCATGTTCGAAAAGGCCGACTTGAGCTGCAGGGCCTTCTTGATCTCGTCCGCACTCACGAACGGATATTCGCCATATTCAAGGAAGCTCGGGCGATGATGGTCACGGACGAACTTGATGAATGCCGGGGCGTTCGTTTTCCAATCTTTCGGAAAGCCCTCCAGATTTTCGAAAACCGTGACGAGACCGGAGGCCGCAAAGATGCCAACCGCATCCTCGACATATTTGTCGAAGTCGGTGTCGAAAATGCCCATGTATTGGAAGTAGGTTTCCCCCTTGATGTCGAAAAGGTTCCATCGGAGATAATGCAGCTTGAGCACGGCGAGGACGTCAGACTGACCAGCCACGGCCTTCTCGATGTTATCGGCGTACTCATAGAAGACCGGCTCCCGTCCGGGGATGATCTTCGCGATGATGGAGAAGCCGTAGCAAGCCGGAGTCTTGGGAAAGATCGGGCCGTATCTTCCCTGTTGCATTTTATCTTTGAAGAACCCCCCTTTCGGGATCGCCAGGGCCGCGGGCTTCGTCCAGTCGTCTTGCCTCGATGTGTCAGACATAACTTCCTCCTTTGCATTCTAGCGCTAGCTAGGATTGTGATGACCGAAGTTGGTTCGAGGGGCTCGCCGCGGTCCGGTGTGCCTTCAGAATAACGCCGGCGGCGTAATTCCGGAACTGGCACTTAGCCCACCTACCCGTAAAAGTAGAACACTGCATTGGAGTAACGCCAAACGCCGCGGCTGGGCCGCCAGCCCCGCTGCAAATGCCCGTTCCAACCGCCAATAAAGCTCCAAGCTTTCTCATGCTTTTCATCTGAGAGAATTTTGAACACCGATGGCGAGCACGGCACTAACCATGCCCGCAAATGCTTCAAGATGCAATGCTTTGGACAGCGAAGCGGTATCGTGATTTTGCTGACACGCACGACCGTGAAGGTGAAGATCGCTTTCTTACGGCTTTTGGAAGAGGTATCCCTATGTTAGGCTCAGTCGCCTAGGGGACAGAGCTGATAGCGTCTTAGGGCGCAAAATAAGATGGCAACTCTTTACCGAGGTGCCATCGAATGCCGATACCGTCCGTCGAATTGCCGATCATTTAGAGGTTGTGGCAAAAGATACTAGGCTGGTTGCCTTCCGAAAGATGCGAGAGATGTCCATTGCTACCGTCGTATGACTGGAGGATGACCTTGACCAGCAAACTACCGAGTGAAATCCAAACTCTTATCGAGAATCACATCAACGGTTTCAACACCCAGAATACTGAGCTTTTCCTCGGTATTTTTGGGGACACCGCGATCATCATTGACGGCATCCCACCCTATCGCTGGTTGAACCCAAATGCTGCGGCCAATTGGCTTGCTGACGTAGAGAAGTGGCGTGAGAACCTTGGGGTTTCCTACGAGCACCTGTCGTACGAGATGGGGTTCTGGAACGTCGAGGGCTCCTATGCTTACGCGGTCCTAGCGGGGACTCTTACGGTAACGATTAAGGGCCAAACCGTCGTTCGGACCGGCACCCTCGCATATACATTTTCAAAGCATGGCCAGGAGTGGAAGATCGATGCGCAAGCGTGGGGGCGCACGTCGTAGAGCATACTACCGTTTGGCCCCGAGGCTTGAAGTGACCGTAGTCCTATTCGCTCAAAACAGTATCCGCAGCTTCATCTCGGCCTTGATTGAGCCATATTTGGCAGCGGTAATGGCGCGTCCATCTGGCAGTGAGTGCTCTACGTTGTAACAGAAGCTAAAGCGAGCAGTATTTCTTACCTAGACGCACGCGCGTGCCTTCGAGAACTTCTGGAGAAACCTCGCCACGATGAGGTGAGCTGCGAAATCATGGCGAAGCCGATCTTCAAACTCGCGCGGGTTTGTACCCGGCCAGTCAGACAGTCGATCTTCGATTTTGCACGGTACGCCTCGATTGCCGGAGCACTTTGCGCCACAAGTCCGGTTTTCGCCGGCTCGGACGACGAGAATTTGGCGAACCAGACCGGCGACGATCCGACGCACCCTCTGGGAAAGATCGAACTGCTCGATCGCTTCACAACAGCGCCGGGGCCGGGCACGGCCGAGGGCACGACCAAACAGGTCGACACCAATACACTGTTCGCACGGATCGAGACCCCGTTCCAAATCGCGCCGCAGTGGGAATTGGCTTTCAGGGTTGAGATCCCCGTCGTGTGGACAAATCCGGTGACGCCGCAAAATCCCAGCGGACAAGTGATCACCGGCTTCGGCAACGTGTTCACCCAAAGCTGGTTCACTTACGAGATCAACCCGCGCTGGGCGGTCGCGGCCAGCGTGCAAGTCATCGCCCCGACCGCGACCAACGGCGTTGCGTCCGACGCATGGGAAGAGGTCCCCGGCACGGTGGTCCGCGTGATGCTCCCGGAACTGAGCGAGGGCAGCTACTTCGCGCCCCAGGTCCGCTACGGCGTCGATTTTGGCGGCAACGACGAAGGACCCTTGTTGCGGCAGCTCCGCCTCCAGCCGACCCTCAACATCAATCTCCCTCACGAGCTATTTTTGACGTTCTATCCGAGTCCGGATATTCGCTGGAATTATGGAACCCCGGTACCTGGCCAGACCGGCCGGTTGTTCTTGCCTCTCAACTTCATGGTCGGCTGGAAGCCCACTGAGCATACGGTAATATCGGCGGAATTCGGCATCCCGATCATTAAGGAGTTTCCCGCGTACACATTCAAAACTCAAGTCAGGATCGGCTACTTGTTTTAATTCCAGGTCTGAAATGATGTGCCTCGCATGAAAATCGATTCCCCCTTGGCCCCGCCTAGGACAACAAAGAAGCGATAAGGCATGAGTGTCGGCGGTAAAGATGATGCCGCGCGGGCCGGCGCGCGCCCTTTTCAGCCCTTGATTCCCTTCTCCCGTGGCCCTGCATAGCGCAAGAATGTCGACGCGCGTCAAGGACGGGGGAATTCTTCGACACAATTGTTCCGTGCGTCTACCGGATGACGGCTTGTTGGCGCCGAGATTGCCACTTTCGACAGATTTTGGCAATGCCAATTCCTCGCACGGAGCTCTCGTGCATTCAAGCCAGTGACGTCGCCTTGCTTAAAAAACCGTATGGAGGCATAATGGCGGCGCTGATGGCGCGTCCATCTGGTAGTGAGTGCTCTACGTTGTAACAGAAGCTAAAGCGAGCAATCTTAAACTCGCCAGCGCTAATGATGTAAGGGCGCCGGTTTATAGGGAGGAGTTTTGCAATGAGGATGATCGTTTTTGGAATCGCTACCGTGGCATTGGGAGCGGCGCTAGCAATAGGACTCAGCACGCGCGCTCAAGCTTTTGCCCCCGCAAACTATGCGCGAGCCTGCACGGAAGTTGTGGCGTCCGACAGCGTAGTGGAGAAAGCGCTTTATGCCCGTCGTGCGGCGCGCCGCACGGTTCGCCGGACAGCCCGCCGCCACGGCTACTGAACCGCGAAGATCTTTGCCGCCGGGCGCGGCAGGTCACAAAACGAGTGCCGGGCGGCTGCAGGCCCTCGCCTGCAGCCGCCCCTTAAAGCATCCAGACTACTGAGCATATCCAGGTGCTCGAAGGCGCTTAACCGTACCGTCAATATCGGCTGCCGCAGAAATGGGTGGTAAGGTTGGAGATTTCCAGCAGACGCTTTGGATTCAAAAGCCAGAGAAGAAACCTGACTAAAGGGAATTGGTTTGCGGGCGTGGCAGGCGGGGTTGACCATGGAACATTTTCCGGCGACTGGCGTTTCACCTAATACGGGTATTGGCGCTCGAATTGTTCGGGCGCCGCCCGCAGAAGAGAGCGTCGAAAAGGAGAGTACTATGAAACGCTCTGGCGCATTGTTGGCCACCTTGTTGGCCACCGTGTTTGGTTCTGCCCTGGTAGCGAGCGGCCCGGCTTCAGCAGCTGAAGTAAGTTGCTGGTACAACGGCGGCTGGCATGCCTGCGTGTATTATCCTGGATACTCGTATGCGTCCCCCGACCTGATCCCGCCCCTGATGACGGGCCGAAGCGTGGCGGAGTATCCTGGTTACGCGACCACTCCTAGGCATTGGCTGCCGATGAGACTGCGCCTTTGATGACCGGCCGAAGCGTGGCGGTCTCCCCAGTGTCGGGCGGCGTGGCGGGCCCCGGAGATTATTGCGCGACTTCCGTGAAGACGTGCTTACTTCGTGAGCCGGGTTGGCTTGGAACTGGCTGTTCCTGCAGGGTCCCCGGTGGCCACGCGCGAGGGTTCGTGCAATAAGAGATCCATCGAACAACGAGCCGCGGCCGAGACCCCACCCGGCCGCAGTGCTTGAAAGCATCATCCGTTCGCCGCAGCCCTCCTTGAGGGCGCGCTCGCTCGCGGCGCGGGATTTTGCGTTTATAATTAAAACAGCTTTTGCCAAGCACGCGTAGTGTCGTGAGGCAAATATTCGACAGCAAGGCTTAAAAGTTCGCTCGGAACCTTTGCTCCCGGTTCGAGTTTTGATAGTATCTCTGCAAAATTTCGGGAGACTTCGATGGAAAGACGCGCATTCTTGAAACTGCTCTGTATTGGAGCAGGTGTGGTGGCAGCTGGGGCGCCCGCGGAGGCTCTCACTTCATTCATGCCGCTCGCCCAGCCGAGCCATGATCCGGATTTGGCACCGCAGCCGGGTGTCGCCACCTCGAAAGACATGGAGCGCGTGCAAGTCGAGAAAGCATGGTATGGTCATTGGCGTCGCGTTAATCGACGTCATTGGCGCCGTGTTAATCGCCGTCATTGGCGTCGTGTCCGTCGCCGCTATTATTACTGATCGCATTGTCACATTGAGCAAATAGAGGCCGTTTTGGATCGTGGCGAGGTGGGGCTGAGGCATTGGAATCGCGTAGCCCGGCTTTCTCCGGGAAGGCAGTATAAGCACGTAAAGCCCGCCAGTGTGACAAAGCCAGCCCCCCGTGCTCGCTAAAGGGCATCATCGACGAAGCCCGAACATGGATTCTTTAGGGAGTGGCTGCAGGACCTCGCCTGCAACCACTTGATAAACTCTCTATCCACTCCCAGCATGCGGCCTCCGGTCCAACCGGAAGCAGGAACCATCTGCGCCGGTTCGGCGTTCATGTGACGGATTCCGGCTAACGTGCTAGGAAGCGGCGGGGCATATGCTCATTTCCGCAGCCTCGGGGGGCATATGTGCACTTCCTTAAATCAATTGATGAGAATTGCGCTTTTGTTGACCGCCATTGACGCGGCATTGGTCCTCTTTCCGGTGACGGCTCATGCGGGCTCCGGCTTCCGCAGAGCGACTGACGCGGGTGTGGCCAGAGCGAAGGCGGTCGCCGTCCTCGTCGACATCGACAAAACAAATCAACAAATGACAGTTTCCTTGAATGGGGTAGAAACATATGAATGGCCGGTATCAACTGGCCGAGCAGGATATTCAACTCCATCGGGAACCTATACTGCCACATCTATGAACAAAATTTGGTATAGCAAACAGTGGGACAACGCCCCCATGCCCCATGCCATTTTCTTTATAAGGGACGGTCATGCCATCCACGGCAGCTTAGACGTAAAGAATCTTGGCAGACCTGTCTCGCATGGCTGCGTGCGTATCTCGCCTAGGAATGCCGCCACTCTTTATGCGCTGGTGAAGGAGAATGGCCTGGAGAATACGCGGGTAGTGGTGACCGGCGTTAGCCCGGGCGGCGAATATAATGTCGCTAGGGATCAGACAAGTCCGCGCGGTGTCGGACGCTCATTTGGCGTTCCTTATTACAATCGATCCCAGGGTTACTATGGATCGCCATGGACCTATTCACCTTGGTGAAGGGCAAGCTGCCGCGCTTATAGGAGACGACCCCGGAGGAGTGCGCTGGCGAACAAGCGACAAGGCCGCGTTGGCGGCAAAGTTGGCGCAAATTCAGCAATTCGCGGGGTCGGCCTTATACGTCCGGTTTCCATATGTGGACATCCGGTAATCGCGGTCGGCGCGTGATCCGCCGATAGTGCCGCGGTCCGGGCGGCGTCGCCCGGTGATTCGCACTGCCGGAGGTTGATCGATAACTCATTTCGTTGGATTGGACGTTTCGCAGAAGATAACGGCCATTTGCGTTATCGACAATGCCGGCCGCAGACTTTGGCGGGGTCAGTGCCCCACGGTTCCAGAATAAATCACCGTTTTGGTCCGTCTGCATGCGGGGGATGACACCCGCATAGGGATAGAGACCGGAGCGATGACGCCATGGCTGGTGCATGAACTCCGCAATCTCGGGCTCGAAGTCGTTTGGCCTTACCCTGCAAAAGTGGAGAGCCATCCCCTATGAAAGATAGCGGAGGTGGCGATGAGCAGGAACAAACAAAGACGATTTACGAATGAGTTCAAACGGGAAGCGGTGCGGCTGACGATGACCAGCGGACGCAGCGTCGAGCGGGTTGCAAATGATCCCGGCATTGCCAAACCGGCGTTGAGCCGGGGGCGTTCCGGGCACGGGAAAAGCGATTTTCCTGAAGGCCCGCACGAGGATGTTGGCAAGGAGCTCACCCGCCTGCGCAAGGAGAATGAGATCCTTCGGCAGGAACCCGAGATCCTGAAGAAGGCCGCCGCTTTTTCCGCCAAGGAGGGAAGCCGATGAGATTTTCATTCATCGATGCGAAGAAAGCCGAATTCCCAGCCGCGCGCCTTTGCGAAACTCTCGAAGTCAGCCAGAGTGGCTATTTCGCCTGGAAAAGCCGCCCCGCTGGTGAACGCCAGTGCAAGAACATGGCGCTGCTTGCTCATATCCGGGAGCGTTTTTGCCTTTCGCGGGAGACTTATGGAAGCCCGCGCATGCACGCTGATCTCATTGAGGACGGTATCATCGCCAGACGCCACAGGATTGCCAGGCCGATGCGTGATAATAATTTGAAAGCGCGTCAGAAACGCCGTTTCAAAAAGACCGCCGGCGGCGGCCATGGCGGGCCGGTTGCACCCAATCATCTTGATCAGGATTTTGCCGCCACGGCACCAGATCAGAAATGGGCCGCCGGTATCAGTGATATCTGGACCACTGAGGGCTGGCTTTATCTCGCCATTGCCCCCGATTTTTTCTCACGCCGCATCATCGGATGGGCGGTCAGTGACCGGCCGAAAAAAGATCTGGCGCTTTCTGCCTTGCAGAGGGCCCTTGGTCTTGCGCCGGCCAAAGACGGGTATTTTGCATCATTCTGATCGCGGCAGCCAGCATTGCTCCTATGATCACCTGCGAATCCCCGGCCGGCACGGTTTCATCATTTCGATGAGTGGCAAGGGCAATTGCTATGACAATGCCATGGTAGAAACTTTGTTCAAAACGATCAAATCTGAACGGATCTGGCGCACCAGCTTCCAATCACGCTTTCAAGCCAAAAATGCCATCGCCAGATATACCGGCGGATTCTATAATCCCGTGCGCGGGCATCCGGCTCCCGGTTGCAAAAGGCCAATAAATTTCGAACACGGAACCAAGCAAGGAACAATGGCTCTCCACCAAACAAGGGCAAGTCCAAGCCCCCGAAAAGGATGCGACGGTCATTTCTCTCGAGAACGTAGCCGTTGTAACCGCGATAGGTGTCGCGCCGCGTCCGCGCGCCCCAATGTTTTACGCGGAACGCGACGATATCGATCTTGCCGGCAAAGGTTGTTACAGACTTTCTTTCTTTCCAACCCAGTTCGCTCACGTCGCGGAACCGCGTCAAACGAAGCAGATCACTTGTCCGCTGGGCCGTGATCACCGTGGTCGAACGATGAAATCGATGGAGCGTGCGCATGTCGAAATGATCGAAATGCGCATGGGAAAGTAGCACGATATCGATCTTGGGGAGGTCGCGAACGGTCAGCGCGGGCGCGGTCAGGCGTTTGGGCCCGAGTGTAAGACCGGGCAACCGGATTCCGATCCGGGGAAAAAGTACAGGATCGGTGAGAATTTTTATCCCGAAAAAATTGATTAACACCGTTGCGTGGCCGAGCCATGCCACGGTTATCCGGTTATCACTCCACTCCGCCGGATTTGGCCGAGCAAAAGCTGGAGCAATTGGACGCCCGGCTTTCGACAGTCCATTCGTGCCAGAGATACGCGTACCAGCGGCGAGCGCGTGAACCGCCGAGGTTTTGGTTTTTATTTCTCATCTGCCAAAGGATTCTGACACGAGCGCAAAACCCAAAAGACGCCATTCAGGACACGGCGGTTATCACCACGCGGCACGCCGCGCGGCTTATTCGGTGGCACCGGCCTAAACGGCGGCCTATTCATGATCGGGGAGTTCATACCGCATGAGTTAATTCTCCCGTTGGGGCGGTTGAAGCGCGATCCTGCGGCCTGCCTCAATTCCGAACGCGTTTGTTACGCCCGAAGGCGACATTTTCCGCGATTCTCGTAATCAGACAAGCTCGCTGATGACGCCGCTCTTTGGGCAACCCGGGTTTTTCAGCCGCGCGCGACCAGTCCCTGGCTGCAACCGCCAGGCGCGCAGGGCGTCACAAGTTATAACGACTCCGGCGCATTGAGAGACACGCTCGAACGGCTTATCGATTTCGATCTATTAAATGACGGCCGCAAGCGGCTCAGCGTCGGCGCGGTCAATGTACGAACCGGCAATTTCATTTATTTCGATACCGGGAAACAAAGGATCGGGCCTGAACACATGATGGCCTCTGGCGTACTTCCCCCGGCGCTTCCGGCGGCCAAGATTGAGGGGGAATATTATTGGGAAGGCGGTATCGTCTCGAACACGCCGCTGCGGTGTCTGCTAGAACGAGACGAGCACCAATCATCGCTGGTTTTTCAGGGGGACCTATTTAGCGCGCGCGGCGCCCTTCCCCGCCAGATGTCGGATGTCCTCACCCGGCAGATCAATCAGCAATCATGGGAAACAGGTTAGAATGCGGCGAGACGCTCAATCGTCGGTGGCGCGGCCACACCAGCCCGGAAGGTAATTGGAGTCCGTCCCCTTGGCCAATTTCAAGGCCTCCTCCAAAGCGCCGTCGAAATTCTTTTCGACATTTTGGCGCTTCATCCGCCGACGCAAGAAATCCGCCCAGAGAAATTCGCTGAAGGGGGTCGTATCCTTGGCGTATCCACCGGCAAGCCTGAGTTCGCCGGCCAAACTACGGAACGGATCGTCGACGAGGTCGGTGACAGCTTTTGGAATATCGGCGTAATCACGTCGGCGGCCCTGATCGTCAAACGGATGCATCCAGCTGCGGTTATCGAGCACAACCCAAAATGCGTCCTTTTCCAGCTTGCTCAGGTTTGCCACAACCGTGACGAGTATATCCTTGACACCCTCTTCGTGAAGCGCGAGGGCAAGATGGTGATGATCGATGACATAATGGCGCTGCTTCGGTCCGAGAATTACGGGGATCATATGCTTACCTAGGAATTCGGCGCCTTTCGCGTCAGCTTGCTCGCGCCAGTGCTTTCGTTTGGCCTTCACTTCCCGCAGGCCGACCGTGATCTGTGTCGGGCGAAGTTCCGTGATCGGCACGGGATTGAGAAGTGGCTCACGTGCGTTGGGCATCGTTATCTCCTCATTTACGGCAGAGGTCCAGTCCCTTCTTTAGCACCTCTAGAGGCCGATCAAAGCGCGCCGTCGGTGCGTCCCCCATCGGAGTGAGACAATGTTTCACTCTCCGCCCGCTTACGCAATACGTGTGAAATAGCTTGCACGGGACAATTCGCTCAGCGCCAAAACGGGCGGGTTCGCTTAAATGACTTCCATGATTTGCGTAAATTTTCTTCTGCGATCACTGTGCCACGTTCGCACCATCCGAGAACGATGCCCGCGGCCTTAGCGGCCTGTGGACCGGCGGCTGCCTCGATATCCCGCAGCAGATGTGTCGCGCTCGCTTCGTCGTTAAAGGCGCCGAGCCCCTCCTGAAGCTGGGCGACCGCTCGGACGTAAGGCCGGGCACCGCTGAAAAAAAAGTGGAAGAATTCCGCCGCGTAGCGAATTTTCTTGAGCGCTATGCGGACTTCGTGTCGCTTCTCGGGGCGCTTCCGCGAAGACCGCCGGCCGCGTTTGAGAGCGCGCTTGTGAAGCCGCTCCAAAGTCTCGCCGGCGAAGACCTTGGCTGGTTCGGTCAGCCGCGACAATTCAGCACCTGACAGGGCGCTTCGCCAGGCTCGGTGGGCCAAAAAAGCGCGTAACTTCAGAACAAATCGCGTCGTCGACGGATCCTCGATCACCTCTTGAGCGGTCGCGTAAGCGGCCAAACGACGCTCTTCGGTCGCGGTCAAAAGCGCTTCGAAGCCTTTGTCGCGCGCATAATGTGCGAGCGGACCAACTTCGACCAATGATTTGAACGCGTCCCAATTCCGTGCCGGGGCGAGGACGGAAGCGATCTGCTTCGCCTCCGCCCGGAAGATTTCGAATTCGGGGCAGGGCAGAGCACGGTTGACGAATGCCAGAGCCGTGCGCAAGCGCCGTAGCGCGACCCGCATTTGGTGGATCGATTCCCGGTCGTGCGTTTCCGTCAACGCTGGCCAATTCGCCACAAATTGTCCGAGAGCATCGCTTATAACAATTTCGACTGCCTGATCGAGTGTCGCGTCTGCGGGAAACTTCAAGGCTTCTGCCCGGACTGGCATTGGGTGGTCATCTGCCGTCAGCATGAAGCCGCGGTCGGCCTTGCTCATTATTTCAAGCCGCACAGGCAAAGCGTCCGCGACGCGAACCGCCAAGTCATAGAGCGCCGCCTCTTCGCCGGCCTTCAGTTCCAGTTCCACTTCCGTCAGCGGTTGTCTGCGATCGCCGACAACAACGAACCCTTCGTCGAAAGCCACCTCGATCAGGGATCGTTCGAGATTGAGGCAACGCAGACGCCGCTTGATCTGCGTCTCAAACTTCTGCCTCGAGCGGGTGTCCATCGATGACGCGGTTTAGCTCGGCAGAAATCTCCTCGCCGAACAAGTTAATGTCGGGATCGGGGCGCGGCACGCGAACCTCCGTCTCGCTGCGGGAAAACGGTGCGCCCGCAAGCGGCCTTGCTCCCTTGAGACCCATAATGTGAGTGCTGCGCACCTTCCGTACCCGAAGAATAATTCGTTGTTTGCGAAGATCGCCCGCCGGCGTATCAAAATAGACGGATCGTAGGGTTCGTCTCGGTGCATCCGCGGTTTCTATCGCGAGCAACTCCGAGCGGAGCGCGAGCTTCAAGCCTGCCGCATCAGTCTTGAATTTAACTTCCAACTCGCGGCCCGCAGGCAGCTCGACGGGTTCAACGCGAGGTGTAGGCGAGGTAACCCTGGTTCTTGCCGCGCCGCGCGACCGGTCCATTTTGGAAGCTCTTTTTACGCGAATTCCAACAGGTGACGACCTTTGTGGAGCCCAAGATTGCCGCAGTCGACGGATGATAGCAATGGCAACTTCCACGAAATATCGAGACGCAAATTTCCATCTTGCCAGTTCTTCCAATGTGCTGCCGTTCCAGGGACGCACCATAAGTTAGACGCAAGAGGGTATCGGGTGGTGCAAAACAATAAATCTCAACCTTCATTGAGTGCACGGTACCTCAGGTGCCGAGCGGCCAGCGCCTCGTGACCTGCTGCGCCTGTGGCCGTATCGAGACTGGCCTAGCATGGGTGTGAGCGGATGCGGGAATGCGCTCCGCCTCACGCTGACGAAACAACTGGCAGTGGGCGAAGCTCCACGATTAGCCACGGGACGTCGGCCAGTACGGCGAGTATCTCGCCGCCCAGTGTTGTCAATCCGAGCGCGTTGTCGATTTTACCGGGCGAGAAAATCGGGTCATCGGAGGTGACCACGGATGCGCGAATGTGAACCATGAGCCGGCGGTATCACCTGACGGGTTCATGACCGCATCAATTAAAAACATGCAATATTTCTGATTATCGCTGCGACCGCGCAGCAAATTTGCGCGTAACCAAAGGAAAGCACCATAAAACAGATGGCGAAACACAAAGACGAGGAACGCTGACAGACCGATTGCGCAAGGTAGGGTTAGCACCCGTGCCAGCACAAAACTGCGCAACATAAACATTTGTACACCTGAGCCATTCGCGGCCATCGTGCCCGTGACGCCCGACGAAGGCACATGTGTCGTCGAAACCGGCAGGCCAAAACTGCCGGCGGCGCCGATTGTCCCCATGGCGACAATTTCGGCGGCGGCGCCTGACCATAGGTCATAATTTGTCTGCCGGTCTTTGCGGCGACTGTGATCACGATGCGTTTCCAGCCGATCATCGTTCCAGAGTCCGAGCGCGAGTGCGACCGAAAACTTCCCCCAGTCGAGCTTGGCATAGCGCGTGGCAGTGCGGCGGAAGTCCTTACGCCTTCTGAAGCAGCGCTCGATGACGTTGCGTTTTTTATATGCCTTTTTTGTCGTGCCGGATCGAAGCGCCGTTTCGATAGCATCGTGACCTCTTCGAATTGCAAAATCGCGGCGGCCCGCCATTGCCTGCAAGGACAACTTGGGCTGAAATCGTTACCCAGCGATGATTGCAAGCGGCGACGTATCGCACTTCACCGGCGCGCCGGACGCGGAGTCTCCGATATTAAGCGGATTAATACGGGCATGAAAAAACGCCATTTATCCGCATGGTCTCGACAGCATAGGGTGAAGGTCAACCGCAACCGCCCCGGATCTCGGAGACCGCCGTGCAAAGAGGCTTCAATGTCGTGATAGTGTTCTTCGCACTCACAGTGCATGCGTTCGCCGAGACGGGATCCAATTATGAAATCGTCGCAAGATTGTCTCAAGCTCCAGGAAACGTGACAATCACCGGAAGCGGCAAAATCATAATGAGCCAGCACCAGTTCTACGAGCCCGATTACTCGGTCGTAGAGCGCCAGGGCGATGGTTCCCTGAACTCCTTTTCCGAACAAGGAGCTGAACGATCGGCAAAGCCATTCCGGCCTGACGCTGGATTCGGTTCTGGGCATCCGCACCGACGTCAATGGAGTCGTCTGGATGCTCGACGATGGAATGCGCAGCGGCGTCACGCCGAAACTTGTAGGCTGGGATACGAAGTCCGACAAGCTGCACCGCGTCATCTATTTGCCCGCCCCGATCGCCCCCAAGGATGCCTTCGTCAATGATTTTACGGTCGATAGCCGGCACAACCGGATCTTCATTGTTGATCCGGCAGGCGGCGCGAATGCAGCGTTTATCGTGGTGGATCTGGAGACGGGCGCCGCCCGGCGAGTGTTAGAGGGGCATCCCAGCGTTGTTCCCGAGAAAGTCGATCTCATTATCGACGGACGACCCATTCAGGTGAAAGACGCCGCCGGCCATCTGGTCCGGCCGCGCATCGGCGTCGACCCCGTCACCGAGGATTTGCAGAACGAATGGGTGTATTTTGGTCCCATGCATGGATCGAGTCTTTATCGCATCAAGGCCGCTGATTTGGCCGATGAAGGACTGGACGCGAAAACGCTCGGTCAAAAGGTGGAGCGCTATAGTGCCAAACCCATCTGCGACGGAATCAGCATCGACAAGGACAACAATATTTATCTGGGCGATCTGGCGGAAAACGCGATTGGCGTCATCAAGCCGGATCGAAGCTATATAAGGCTCGCGCAAAGCCCAGAGCTGTCTTGGGTCGATTCCTTGAGCTTTGGGCCGGAAGGCAAGCTCTACGCCGTGGTCAATCAACTGCACCGGTCGGCCGCCTTGAATGGCGGCGAAGCGCTGTCCAAGCCGCCATACCTTCTGATCGAGGTCAATGCTCTGGCCGCCGGACTGCCTGGGCGGTGACTCAAGCGTTGGAAGGCTCGTCCAGGACGCTTTGGCAAACCCCCAAGATCTGCTCTCGCAGCCAGCGATGAGCGGGATCTTTCTCCAATAACGGGTGCCAAATCATGACAAGTCTATAGTCCGGAAGATTCATGGGGACGGGCAATATCCTGAGCGGCGCCAAGCCAACGAATCTCCTGGCGATTCTTTGGGGCAAGGACAGCAGCATTTCCGTCTTGGCGACGATGAATGGCGCGGAGAGGAAATGCGGCACGACGAGCGCGATGCGGCGTTCAAGTCCCTTCTCGGCCAACCATTCATCTATAACGCCGATACGGGTTCCCTCGCGCGATATCAGCATGTGCTTCATCGAGACATATTCGTCTAGCGTCAGACGATCGCCACTGTTTGCTGGATGATTTAGACTGACCAGACAGGTCATTCGATCGTCGAACAGCTTCTCGACGATCAAATAGGCCGGTGGCTTCAGGATCGCCTCGAACCCCAGCACGACATCGAGATCATTGTATTCGAGCTCCCTATCCGGAAATGGAGTTTCCGTTCGTTTAATGTGAATGTCGACGCCTGGCGCGTATCGCGCGATGCGCTCGACGAGCATGGGAATCACGAGGAGCTCCATATAGTCAGTCGCCGCGATGACAAAGCGCCGCAGGCTCTTCGCCGGGTCGAATTCTTCGCGGGCGCTGATCAGGCGCTTGACGTCGCGAAGGACGGCCCTGACAGGATCGATCAGAGCCAGCGCCCGATCCGTTGGTTTCATGCCGGAGGGAAGTCTTGACCAGCAACGGATCATCCAGTTGCTGACGCAGTCTCTGCAAGATGTGGCTCATCGCCGACTGGCCGACGAACATGCGTTCCGCCGCGCGCGAGACATTCTGCTCTTGCATGAGCAGGTCGAAGGCAACCAGCAAATTCAGATCGAAATTGCGTAACTCCGACATCTCTTGACCACCGCTTGGATGACGTTTTTGTTCCCGGGGAAGGACCGGCTGGCCGATCAAAACGCGATCGCCCAGCCTGTGATTTTCTTTCATAGCGCCATTAAATCTCATCATTTCACACGATGCCCATGGGCGCCTAGATTGGTGTGATCGTCACGCATGGTCACGTTCACGCCAAGCCGCGACTGTCAAGGCTTGGGGCGACACGACATTTGCACTGCACGCCGGCGGACGTCCGGTCAGGTGAGGAGAATCCTATGACGGCCAAGGCTCTCGAAACTCCACCACTACCCTATACCGGCGAAAAGGCGCGGCTTTCCCGAGCCTATGATTATCTCATCCTGGTGCTGGCCCTGTTCTTGTTCATAGGTGCATTCCACCTACACGTGGCCCTGACGGTGGGAGACTGGGACTTCTGGCAGGACTGGAAGGACCGGCAATGGTGGCCCCTCGTCACCCCGTTGATGATGATCACCTTCCCAGCCGCCGTCCAGGCCGTGCTTTGGTCAAACTTCCGCTTGCCGCTGGGCGCGACGCTTTGCATTTCGTGCCTCCTGATCGGCACATGGGTTGCGCGGTACTTCGCGTATCACCTCTGGAACTATTTCCCGATCAACGAAGTCCTGCCGGCGACCATGCTGCCGAGCGCTTTGGTTCTGGACGTCATCTTGATGCTGAGCAACAGCTTGACCATCACCAGCATCTTCGGGGGAATTGCGTTCGCTTTGCTGTTCTATCCTAGCAATTGGCCGATTTTCGGCATGTTTCATTCCCCGGTTGAATATGGCGCCGCCCAGCTGACCATCGCCGATTTGTTCGGCTTCCAATACATCCGCGCCGGCTCGCCCGAGTATCTGAGGATTATCGAGAGAGGCACGCTGCGGACTTACGGCCAATACGCCACGCCGCTGTCGGCTTTCTGTTCGGCCGTCCTGTGTACTTTGATGTACCCACTCTGGTGGTATATGGGCAAGGCGTTTGCGACGACAAAATTCGTTAAATCCATTTGAACGGAGAGCTCAGCCATGTTGAAACCCACGAAGACATTGCTTGGTATCTTCTGCCTGGGGCTGTGCGGCCTAACTCTTGCACCGAACGGCGCCGCCGCTCACGGAGAAAAGGCGCTCGAGCCGTTCATCCGCATGCGCACCATCCAATGGTACGACGTGCAATGGTCGCAAGAGAAACTAAACGTCAACGACGAGTTGGTCATTACCGGCAAGTTCCATGTCGCCGAGGACTGGCCGCGCGGCGTGCCCAAACCGGATGCTGCCTACCTCAACGTGTCGTCACCCGGACCGGTGTTTGTCCGCACCGAGCGGTATCTGAACGGGCAGGCCTCGGTCAGTTCCGCGGCCCTGAAGCTGGGCGGCGATTACGACTTCAAGATCGTCCTGAAGGCCCGCCTGCCAGGCCGATATCATCTCCATCCATTTTTCAACTTGCACGACGCCGGCGCCGTCATGGGACCTGGGCACTGGTTTGAAGTCACCGGCGATCCGGCAGCTTTTACCAACCAGGTAAAAACGCTCGACGGCAATGTGATCGACATGGAAACATATGGCCTTGCCAACGGCATCGGATGGCACGCGTTCTGGTTCGCGCTCGGCTCGGCCTGGTTGCTCTGGTGGGTCCGGCGGCCGCTGTTCATTCCTCGTTACAAGATGCTTCAGTCCGGCCAAGAGAAGTGGTTAATCACGCCGCTCGACAGGAAAATCGCCATGGGCATCTTGTTGGGAGTGCCCCTTTTCGTTCTTGGCGCTAACGCGATGACGGATAGTCAATACCCCAACGCAATCCCGCTCCAAGCCGGGATGGATCAAATCGAGCCGCTGCCGCCCGCCGTCAACGGAGGTTTGGTCCAGATCAAGGTTCAGCGGACGGAATACCGCGTTCCCGCCCGCTCGATGACTATCTTCGCGCAGATCTATAATGCATCGGACCAGCCGGTCCAGGTCGGGGAGTTTGCGACCGCCAATGTGCGGTTCATCAATCCTGCCGCGAGCCAACCTGCCTCAGGCGACGCCGAAGTGGTCGCCCGTGAGGGCCTAAGTGTCAACTCCGCCGATCCCATTAAGCCTAGAGAGACCCGGACGTTACGCATCACGGCAACCGACGTGCTTTGGCGGAACGAGTGGCTGGACGGCCTTATCCGTGACGCCGATAGCAGATTGGGTGGTCTCCTGTTTTTCTATGAACTCAACCGGCAAACGTTACATTGCCACTGTCGCAACCGCCGTCATTCCGAAGTTCTACTGACGCCGGTTACTGACACCCCACTCGCAGCACCAAAAACGCCCGCAAAACTGAACTCGAATGGAAACCCTCATGACCGCCACATCACAAGCCATTTCGCCCAAAAGAGCGCAATACGCATTCCTCCTGCCCTGGTATCTCAGGGACCTCTATAAATATCTGCTGACCTTCGCCGGAATGACGGTCATGTATGTGGGGTTTCGGATCTATCAGGGCGCCTTTGGCGTTTCGGCTGGTCTTGACTCTACCCAACCGGCGTTCGCCACGCACTGGATGAGGTTGCTGTATATTGAGGCGATTTTTCTCGCTATCGTGTTCCCGACGCTTTGGGGATATCTGTGGTTCACCCGCGATCGCAATCTCGACGCAATCACGCCGAAAGAGGAGATCACCCGTTATTTCACCCTGACCATGTGGATCAGCATCTACACCTTTGCGGTCTACTGGGCGGGCAGTTACTTTGCCGAGCAGGACAATTCCTGGCATCAGGTCGCCATTCGGGACACGCCGTTTACCGCCAATCATATTATCGAGTTCTATTTCAACTTCCCGTTCTACGTGCTCATGGGCGGTTCCGCCTGGCTCTATGCGAGGACAAGGCTGCCGCTCTATGCCAAGGGCATTTCGTTGCCGCTGACTTTGGCCGTCATCGGTCCGTTCATGATCTTCGTCAGCGTTGGATTCAACGAATGGGGACACACTTTCTGGTTCCGGGAGGAATTTTTCGCGGCGCCGATCCACTGGGGATTCGTCACTGGCGTCTGGTTTGCTCTCGGCGTCGGTGGTATCTTGCTGCAACAAGTGATCCGCTTAATTCAATTGCTCGACCAAATTGAAGACGCGGCCTAAAGCCGCGCGTCTTTTGGAAGGACGTTGAGCGGCCTGCGCTAGAAACAGCAATTGGCCGCTTAACTCCGTCCAACTACGCCGGTGGAGGTTACGATGGCGCAGGCCGGATCGACATATCGTGCTGTACAAGCGGTCACCCCGGGCAAGCTCGAACTGACAGAGAAGCCATTGCTGGATCCGAACCCCGGCCATGTCCGCATTCGCGTTGAGGCTTGCGGGGTCTGCCATTCGGACGCCGGCACCGTCGAAGGAGTGTTTCCAATCGAGTGGCCGCGTGTCCCCGGTCACGAGGCGGTGGGTCGCATCGACGCGGTCGGCGCGGGTGTGGAGGGCTGGAAAGTCGGCAAACGCGTCGGCGTAGGATTTCTCGGCGGTAACTGCGGGCATTGTGGGCCCTGCCGCAACGGCGACCTCGTGAGCTGCCAGAATCAGGCATTCACGGGTATCCACCACGACGGTGGCTATGCTGAGGTGATGATCGCCAAGGCCAGCGGCCTGGTGTCCGTGCCGGACGATCTCTCATCCGTCGACGCGGCGCCGCTACTGTGCGCTGGCTTGACGACCTTCAGCGCGCTGCGCAACGCGCCCGCGAAAGCGGGCGACCTTGTCGCGGTCCTCGGCATCGGCGGCCTTGGCCATCTTGGATTGCAATATGCTCGCCATATGGGCTTCGAGGTTGCCGCAATCGGACGAGGGTCTGACAAGGCGGAGTTAGCCAAGAAGCTTGGTGCGCATCACTACATCGACAGTAGCGCGGGTAACCCGGCCGACGCGTTACAGGCGCTCGGCGGAGCGACGGTCGTTCTGATGACGAGCTCCGGGGGAAAGACGGTCTCGGACACCATCAAGGGCCTGCGACCGGGCGGCGTCGCAATTGTCCTTGGCGCGGGTCCCGAGCCAATTGAGGTCGCGGGTACGGACTTGCTGTTCAGCAGCCGCAAAATCGAGGGTGCGCTCACGGGCAACCCGGCGACGGGAGACGCGACACTCAGGTTCAGCTCCCTTAGCGGCATCACCGCCATGATCGAGACAATGCCGCTCGAACGGGCCCCGGAGGCCTACGCGAAGATGATGACCGGCAAGGCGCGCTTCAGGATGGTTCTCACCATGGCGTGAGGCCACGTTCCCACAACCGCGAAGCATGAGGTGGCCAATCTTCTTGCATAAGTCTTGAGATATGCACCTTAGCTGCCTGTATCTTTATATGACAAGAGGATGGACTTCAAGGATGGCCATTACGCGTTTGGCGTCAGTAGCCGGCGTCCGGATCCCGGATACGGCGCTGTGTAACTCTGCAGTCGAGTTGTTAGAGGTGACTTCGCCCCAGTTTCTCTGCAACCACTGTCTTCGGACTTTTGTCTTCGGGAGCCTCGCTGTTAAGAGCGTTGGCCGCGCAATCATCGACGAGGAAATTTCCTTTTGTGGTGCTCTTCTGCACGACCTTGGGCTCGTTCCCGCTTATGCTGGTGAAAACCGCTTTGAAGTGGACGGTGCTGAGGCTGCTCGCGAGTTTTGTTTGAAGCACCAAGTGTCGGCCGAGCGCGCTGACCGAGTATGGGAAGCGATCGCCTTGCACACATCGCCGGGCATCGCTCCGCGGATGGCGGCCGAAATTGCATTGGTGCATTTGGGTGCTGGGCTCGAACTGTTAGGTCTCGGCCTCGATCAAATCCCGCCGCAGATGGTTGAGGAGATCCTGACAAATTATCCGCGACTGAACTTCAAGTCGGCGTTCCGCGATCTCTTGATAGAGCATTGTCGGCGTAATCCGGCCGCACAGATCCTGACCTGGACCGATGACGTCGCGCGCACCGCCGGGTGCACCTTGCATGATCACCCCATACCGACGGCATCACAATTGATGTCAGCTGCGCCGTTCGATGAGTGAAATGAGCGACGACCTCCCACAACCACCCGAAACGTTGACCGGCGGCTGCATGTGCGGCGCCGTCCGCTACTCCATCGCGGAAAAGCCGATTGCTAGCGGCCTTTGCCATTGCAACCGCTGCCGGCCGCAGTCCGGGAGCGCCTTCTCGACGGTCATCTTCGTGCACCGCAGCGCGGTAACGATCAGCGGTGCGACGGCTGTCTTCGAGGACGTCGGTTCGAGCGGGCTCAAAGTCTTGCGCCGCTACTGCCCCCGCTGCGGTTCGCCGCTCACCACCGAGCCCGACCTGACGCCCGACGTCATGTTCGTCAAGGCCGGGGGCATCAACTCCAACGAGTGGTTCCAACCCGTCCTGGAGATGTTCGTCGGGCGTCGCAGGCCCTGGGTCAGCCCAGTGACCGGCGCGACCCAATTCGAGGGCAATCCGATCCTTTAATGCGAGGCACCAATGAATCCGTTCCAGGACATCTTTGACGCACAGAAGGCCTTTTTCGCGACAGGCGTCACGCGCTCCTACGAATGGCGCGTCGAGCAACTCGATCGGATGGCCGGGCTGCTCGCCGAGAACGAGGCAGCGCTCCAAAAGGCGGTGGCCGCGGATTTCAAGACCGCCAGCCAGGAATATATATTTGAGACAGCGGCCCCGCTGGGCGAAACGCAGTTCCAGAAGAGCCAACTTAAGGCCTGGATGGAACCGGTGGAGGCGCCAGTGCCGAAATTCCTCGCCGAGACCGGCCACAAGGGCTTCGTCTATCGCGATCCTTTTGGCGTGACGCTCATCATGGGGCCGTTCAACGGCCCGCTACTGCTGCTGATCCGACCGGCGCTCACCGCACTTGCGGCTGGCAACACCTGCATCCTCAAGCTCTCAGAGCAGCTCAGCGCGACCTCCGCGCTGCTGATGGAGCTCGTGCCGCGCTATTTCGATCCGCGCGCGGTGACCGCCGTGATGGGCCACCGGGAGGAGGTGACCGAGCTCCTGAAACTCCCCTTCGACTTCATCTTTTTCACAGGCAGCACCAAGGTTGGCAAGATCGTCATGAAGGCGGCGGCGGAGAACCTGACGCCGGTGCTGCTCGAACTCGGGGGCCAAAATCCGGCGCTGGTGGATGAGACCGCCAATATCCCTGATGCGGCCAAGAAGATCGTCTGGGGCGCCATGGCCTGGGGCGGGCAATGGTGCACGTCGCCGGGCTACGCCTATGTCAATGAGTCTGTCGCCGACGCTTTCGTCGCCGAGGCCAGGAAGGCGGTGGTCGAACTCTACGGGAAGGACCCGAAGACCAATCCGGACTATTCGCGGGTGATCAGCGCACGGGAAGTCTCGCGATTGGCGGGGCTTATAGACCCCGGGAAGGTTGTCTCAGGCGGCCGGTCCGACCCTCAGGCGCGATACCTCGATCCGACGATCGTCTATCCCGTCACATGGGACGATCCGATCATGGAAGACGAGGTGTTCGGTCCAATTCTGCCGATCCTCACCTACAAAACGCTCGACGAAGCTCTAGCCCGCATCGCTGCAACACCGCATCCGCTCGCTGGATTCGTCTTCAGCCGCTCTGAGAAGACCATCGACAAATTCATCGGCGAGCTCTCCTACGGCGGCGGCGCGGTGAATCAGGTCAATATCCACCTGTTCATCGAGTCGATGCCGTTCGGCGGAACAGGCCCGGCAGGCATCGGCCACTACTACGGTAAGTACGGCTTCGACATGCTGACCCATGCCAAGTCAATGCTCATCGCGTCACCCGACGTGGCCATCGACCACCTCCTTCCGCCGTACACCGATGGCAAAAACAAACAGCTCGGGTTGTGGTTCGAGTATTGATCAATCTCATTGAGGTGCAGAAAGAGAATTGGTCGTTCGGGAGTGGGATCGCCTAATACGCGGACTAGCCGGATAATTGGTGGCGCCCATGACCTCGCCTAGAGCGCTGAAGTGGATCGCCTGCAATGCGACTTGAATCATTGACGCTCCGATCGATCCGGGCGCGAGCAGTGCTGCTCAAGTTAAAACGCCCGGTTGTTGCGCGCATAGCGACCATCCCCAACTGGCCGATAATTCTGATTGACCTGTTGACGGAGGAAGGCGTCGTCGGGCGAAGCTACCTTGAGCCATACACGGCTAAGGCGATGCGATATCTGATCCCCGCGCTTCACGATTTTGGCGACTTGCTCAAAGGCCGTCGCGTGGCGCCAGTCGAATTCCATGAAATTGCACGAAAGTCTCTTCATTTCGTGGGCTATCAAGGCCTTGCCATGATCGCAGTCTCGGGACTCGATATGGCTGCTTGGGACGCCCTTGCGAAGGCGGCCGGCCTTCCACTCTGCGTGCTTCTAGGGAGCACGGTCGGACCCGTGAAGGCCTACAACAGCAATGGGCTTTGGCTCAGGGACCCGGACCAGGTCGCCGAAGAGGCGATTGAACTGCGCAATGAGGGAGGTTTCACCGCTCTCAAACTTCGGCTTGGGCGGGAGAATGCGCGGGATGATCTCGGAGCCATCCACGCTGTGCGGGTCTCGGTCGGCGATGCGTTTCGTTTGATGGTTGATTTCAACCAGGGCCTCGATCTCTCCGAAGCATTGCACCGCTGCCATGCGATCGATGATTTGGGTCTCGAGTGGATCGAGGAGCCGATCGTTTACGACAATTTTGACGGCTTCGCGCGGCTTTCTGCCGAATTGAAGACGCCGATTCAAATTGGCGAGAATTTCTATGGAGCCCGCGATCTTCATCGGGCGCTTCAGATGAAATCGTGCGATTTAGTGATGCCGGACTTCATGCGCATCGGCGGCGTCACCGGCTGGCTCAGGGCGGCCGCGATCGCCGGAGCAGCGGGCGTTCCTATGTCTACTCACCTTTACCCCGAGGTCGCCGCTCACGTCATGCGAGTCACGGAGACCGCGCATTGGCTCGAATGGCAGGACTGGGCCAACCCTGTTTTGCAACAGCCATATAAAATCGTGGATGGCCTGCTGAACATTCCAGACGCACCTGGCGTCGGCTTGGAATGGAATGAGGACGCGGTGGCAGCTTATCGAGTTCGAATTCTAAATACTTACTCCTCGGTTAAGACCGTCGAACATCACTCACGAATGTCCATTCCCGGCGCATGCGGCAGTCAACGGCACTTTCAACCTCCAACGTCATCTCACCTCGGCAAGAACACACCGAACCTTCCTGGCCTCGGCCATGCAAATATGGCGCATATGGCGCGAAGTCGTCGCCGCGGCTTGAGCCCGGCCTGCCAAGAAATTTGCTTCGTGATCCGTTTGGCAATGTGACAAAGCCTTCGTGCTCCTTGCGCCCAATAATAGCGACCCAAGCGCCACACAACACACGCCGGTCGTGATTCAGACGCGACGAGGGACGATCAACTTGGCCGTCAGACGCTGCACCACCTCGTTTCGCTGATTGCGCGTCAGGCTTCTCACCCTAGCGACTCCTCGATCTGGCCGGGATTGCGAGGGTCTTATGTCCAAGACCTCACTTTCAACTTTCAGAATGTCACCGGGCCGGGTCGGATTAGGCCAATCAAGTTCACCGCCAGCCCCGATGATACCGCCAGCGAGCGGCAAACCGCCCTCAACCAGAAGGCGCATTGTGATCGCAGCAGTGTGCCAACCACTTCCCACCAAGCCAGAAAACAGGGTATCCTTGGCAACCTCGTTATCAAGATGGAAGGGCTGAGGATCGAACTGACGGGCAAAAGCTTTGATCTGCTCCTCGTCGACAACCTGGGTTCCGCTCGTGAAGCGCTGTCCGACGTGCAGATCATCGAGATATAGCCTATCGTCATCGCTGAGTTTTGTCATGATCGATTTCTCCGGTCGAGCCCCGCACCGCCTGTTCGGTACTTACATTTTGTGCAAAGCATTGATGAGAGCTTCGAGGCATTGAACGCCCATCTTCTGGAATGCCGCCGCCGCCGGATGGCAGACCGCTTGCGCGGCCATGACTGGACGATCGGCGAGAGGTTGGAGTGCGATCTTGCCGCCTTCCAGACGCATCCGTCTGCGCCTTACGACGCCTGCGAGAAGTTCGCGATGCGTGTCTCCTCGCTGGCGCGCGATCGGCTCAACGACTACTCTGTGCCGACGAGCTACGGTCACCGCGATGTGCTCGTGCGCGGTTACGTCCATGAGGTGGTGATCTCATGCGGCGCGGAGGTGATCGCACGTCATCCGCGCTGCTACGAAGGCGAGGCCTTCGTATTCGAGCGCGCGCGATCAATCCGCGCTCGGCAGGCGGCGGATCGTGAATTCGATGCGGCCGCCGGAGAGTTCGCGCCAGGATTCGATTTCCGTCATGTAGGCCGCCTTCGGGAACTTCGCGAAATAGGCGTGCGCTTTGATCCGTGCCTCGCCGCGTTTGAGCGTATAAGTCTCGCGCCGCCAAGCGCCCGCGTCGGACGCCGCTTGCGTCCGCGACCGTTTGGCGAGACCGCGCGCGATGTCCGCCGGTGTTTTTTGTTCAGCGTTCATTTTTGTCGGCGCTCATGGGGAAAACCCGCGAAGGATCCTATCGTAGCGGCGAAACCCGCCGCGCAAAACCGTGATCGCGGGGAGCGAAGCCACCGTCCGGGCAAACCTCGATGCCAGTCAAGTTCTGGGCGCCGGCATGTCTTAAAATCCGGCGCCGCCGAACTCGATCTAGCACCGCGATCATGTCGTCCCCCGCAGCGTCTCGTCAAGCAACCGCGCGAGGCTTGCCGGGTCGGTTGGAAAGCCAGCATCAATCCAGCGCGCTTGCAGCTCACGCAAAGCCTCGCCGATGGCCCGTCCCTCGGTGATGCCGCGCGCGATAACATCGGCGCCCGAGAACGGCAGGCGCGGTTCTTCGGTTTCGTGCAGAAATTTTCGCGCCCGCTCCCATTCGTCATCGTGCCCCGGGCGAGCATCGGCTTCCGCCAAAATGATTGCGTCGCTCGCCGCCTGGCGGCCGTGGCGGAAGAGCAAGCCTCGCAATTCATCGGGTCCTGGCGGCTCGTTAAGCCCATGCAGTCCAGTCAGCGCCAGCGCGGCACCTTCGAGACGCTCCGCTTCCGCGTTTGAAAGGCGCAGGTGTCCGCGCAGCCGCGCCGCGTCCTCGGGTAAATAGACACAAAGCGCGGCAAGACGCAGGAGCGGATCTTGTGGCGGGACGATTGCCACGGCGCGCCGCAGCCGCGCCGGTTTTGGCGCCAAGGCGATCAGCGGATGAAGCAGCCCATCGGCGCAGATTTCCGCGCAAACGTCCGCGGCTCTGCGCGCGCAAAGAAGCTTCAGAAGCTCGGCGTGGATTCTTTCGCGCGAGAGGCAGGCGAGGCCCTCTCTTTGACGCAGGGCCGCCAAACGCCCAGCGGAATCGAGCGGCCCTTCGCCGAAATCAGCGGAAAAGCGGAAGAAGCGCAGGATGCGCAGATAGTCCTCGGCGATGCGCCGGGCGGGCTCGCCGATGAAGCGCACTTTGCGCGCCGCAATATCGGCGAGGCCGCCGGTGTAATCGAACAGTCTTTCCGCGCGGTTCATAGACAGCCCGTTCATTGTAAAATCGCGGCGCAAGGCATCTGTCTCGAAATCGCGGCCGAAAAGGACTTTCGCATGGCGGCCATCGGTCGCGATGTCCTCGCGCAAGGTTGTTACTTCGAAAGTCCTCTCCCCGGCGAGCACCGTAACCGTGCCGTGCGCGACGCCGGTCGGGAGGGCGCGCAAGCCTCCGGCCGTTGCCCGCGCCATGACCGCCTCGGGCAAAAGGGTAGTCGCGAGATCGATTTCATGCACCGGCCGGCCCAAGAGCGCGTTGCGCAAGGCGCCGCCGACAATGCGGGTTTCCTCGCCCTCCTTAGCGAGCGCCGCAAAAACGCCTAGCAAGGTTTTGTCGCCGAATAGCGCGGCGAGGGCATGCGGCGCCTCGATGCTCTTGGCCTCCGCTTGGCTCATTGCATGCGCCCCGGTACAAGCTTCCCGTTTTCGATGTGGGCCGGGACATAGGGGCCCGCGTGGCGCGGGGCGAAAATACCGAAGGCAAGCATGCCGATGACGGCGATCGCAAGGCCAGCCAAAGTCAGCGTCGAGACCGCGCCTTTCGTCCAATGTTCCATCGCGAAGGGATAGTTTTGGCGCAAAACGAGATAGAGCGTGTACGCGGCGAAGGGCAAGGCGAACAGCAGAGCAGGTTCGAGGATGGCGCGCCACATCAGGAATAGAGCCTTTCGTGGAGTTTGGGTAAAATACCCGTTGTCACGCCCAAAAAGTTCCGCGCGCCCTCGTGGCGGGGCGCGTGAATGGCAGCATTTATGAGCAACGCGAAGGGCGCCTCGAAGGCCTCTATCGCCTTGTCCGGATTGATCTTGAACGCGACCGGCGCGGCGGCCTGCAGCTGCCAGGTGAACGATCGAAAAGCCGGGTCCGCCCGGACCAGGATCGAGATAGCCGAGGGGCTCGGCGTGGCCCGCATCGAGGCTGATTTCCTTCTGCCCCTCGCGTAGGGCGGCGGGGCTCTTGTCCCGCGCCTCGATCTTGCCTCCAGGAAAGGCAATCTGTCTGGAATGAACCCGCAGGGCCATCGTCCCTTCCGTGAGAACGAGCCTTACTTCGCCGGGATAGGCGGCTAAGCCAGCGAGGACCGCAGCCCTTTGCATGCCGGTAGAAAGCGCGGCCGTGACGCTTGGTTCGTCCAACATGAGATCGTCCCGTGGTAGAACCGCTTGCAAATCAAGCGCCTTACCGTCAAGAGGGAACGATAGCGGTGACGGGACTCGGGCGAAGACGCGCTCAACTGAAAAAAGGCTATCCATCTCGCAATCATCGCCTTAGAGCGCTTCCCGATCAAATGGAACCATTAGATCGACAAGGACGCCGGTCAAAATCAATGCGTTGGAGCATGTTCCCATGAGACATCGGATATATCCGATGTCTAAAGATCGAAAAAGCCGGCCACTTTTCCGAAACATGCTCAAGCCTGTTTTACAGCACGACATCGGCCGTTTGCCAGGCGAGATGCTGGCCGGCGTCGACCGCGATCATCTGTCCGGTCACGCTGCGCGCGGTGGCAAGATAAAGAACCGCGCCGGCGACATCTGCGGGCGAGACCGAGCGGGCCAGCGGCAAGCCCCGCACCTCTCGCGCGAAGCCCGCCTCGCCCTGGGTGAAGTTCGGCGAGACGGGGCCAGGCCCGACCGCGTTGACTCTGATGCCCTTCGGCGCGAAGGCTTGCGCCATCGTCCGGGTCGCGGCCCAAAGCGCCGATTTGCTCAAACTATAGGTGAAAAACTGCGGCGTCGGACGAAACACCCGCTGATCGATGATGTTGACGATCGCGCCTTCGGTCGCGTCCGGCAATTGCCCGGCAAAATCGCGCGAAAGGACGAGAGGCGCCCTTAAGTTCACCGAAAAATGCTTCTCCCACCGTTCGAGATCGAAGGAGGCCGCCTCATCCACCTCGAAAATAGCGGCATTGTTGACGAGCAGGGTGAGCGGCCCCAAGATCGCGGCGGCATCCGAGGCGAGCCGGGCGAGGGCGGCGGGCTCGCGGAGATCGCAAGCCACCACGCCTGCCTTGCCGCCTTGCTCCTTGATGCTCGCCGCCGCCGCCTCGGCACTTGCGCGCGAGGCCAAGCTGCAATGCAGCACGACGGAATAGCGGGCCAGAGCAAGGCGCTCAGCGATTTTCAGCCCGATCCCCTTTGCCGCGCCGGTCACTAGCGCGGCGCCGGGCGAAGCAATAAAACCAGATTCGCCGTTCACGCCCTCATTCCCAAAGTACGGAAAAGCCGTTTGCCGGATATTTTAGCGCATGAAATCCGACCGGATCATGCTCCGCCAATCAAATCGATGGCATTTCGCAGGCAGTTTGTTAAGCTCGTCATGGGCGGTTTGCCTGCTCGCTTACGACGCTGCTCTTCAGACGCTCCGCGAAGCGCGGCTTCCGCAAGAAGGAACTCAAAGAGGGATATGGACATCGGCCTTTTGAGTTTTGACAAATCCGCCGGCACGAAAATGTCCGGCGCGGCCGGGATCGCCGCGCAGCCCGTGCGCCGGAGCGGTCTTCAATCCCCGTCCTGCGCGCTTTTTTGCCTGCCGCTTCGGATCAAAGGTTCATGGAATGGTGTCATGATCGAGCAAATCATGAAGCTACTCTCGTTCCGCTCTATTTGCGTCCACCCGCTGGCCTCCGCAGGGGTCTTTTTCCTTGCCCCGGTGGCGGCGGCTTGCCCACCCGAGGCGCTCGGCGTTGCCCGCACCTTGGAGGTAGGGACGTCCGGCGGCCTGCAAGTAGGGCTGAAAACCTATCCGCGAAGCCTGGCGCTCGACGATCGTGAAATCGTGCTCACCTTCGATGATGGGCCCTCCGCGCAAACCACACCGAGGGTGCTCGACGCGCTCGCCAAGGAATGCGTGAAGGCGACATTTTTCCTCGTCGGCCGGAATGCGGAGGCCTTGCCCGCTTTGGTCAAGCGGGAAATCGCGGAAGGACATACCGTCGGCCACCATACATTTTCGCATCCCGCCGCGACTTTGCGGAATTTAAGCGAAAGCGCGGCACAAGACGAGATTCTGCGCGGCTTCGAAGCGGACGACAAGGCCGCCTATGGCACGGCCATCGGCGCGCCAAAAGTGCGGTTTTTCCGGTTTCCGGGGTTTGCCGATACGCCGGCGCTCGTGACCTGGCTTTCAGACAAAAATATCGCGGTTTTCGGCGCCGACTTTTGGGCCTCGGACTGGGCGACCATGACGCCGCAGGTCGAGCTCGCCTTGATCCTTTCGCGGCTCGAAAAGGAACAGCGCGGAATCTTGCTCCTTCACGATACCAAGCAGCAGACGGCCGCCATGCTGCCAGATCTCCTGCAAGAACTCAAAAAGCGCGGCTATAAAATCGTCAATATCGTACCCGGCACGAACCCGGCCCCAACCCGCGCGGCCCCGGAAGGCTGGACATCGGAGACAGAAAAAATCATCTCCGGTGTTTTTGCCAAGGCGCGTGCGGCCAAGGCACGCGGTCCGGCCGGCGCGGGGCCGGAGTCAAGCGGGCCGGCGGCCAACCCTGCGCCAAAATAACCACCAAGAAATGGTGCGGCCAAGAGGACTCGAACCTCCACTGGTTGCCCAACTAGCACCTCAAGCTAGCGCGTCTACCACTTCCGCCATGGCCGCGACTCTTCGCGCCAGGCGCGCCAGAGCGTCGCACGGGCAGGCGGGTCGTCTAACAAATCGGCGCCAATGTGGCAAGGCGGCTACCCAAATCCTCCGTGGCGGCGTGCAAGTTTCCGGACCAGCCACTATCCTGGCGCATGCGAATTGATAAACCGGCACCCCTCATGCCTTCCCGCGCCGCCGCTCCCGTCGAATGGCGGATTTCTGACGCGCTCGTGCCCTACGCGGACGCCGTGGCCTTCATGGAGGCTCGGGTCGCGCGGATCGCCGCCGGCGACGCGCCGGAACTCATCTGGCTTCTCGAACATCCGCCGCTCTATACGGCCGGGACATCCGCGCGGGCGGCGGATCTCTTGCACGCCCGTTTCCCCGTGCACAAGAGCGGCCGGGGCGGGCAATTCACGTACCATGGGCCGGGCCAGCGGGTTATTTATGCGATGCTCGATCTCGATCGCCGGAACCCGGATCTGCGCGCTTTCGTGGGCGCGTTGGAAGACTGGATCATCGCGGTGCTAAGCACTTTTGATGTCAAAGGCGAGCAGCGCGCGGACCGGATCGGGGTCTGGGTTGCGCGGCCCGAAAAGCCGCGCGGGAAAAACGGCGAGATCGCCGAAGACAAGATCGCCGCGATTGGGATCAGGGTCCGGCGCTGGGTGTCATTCCACGGAATCGCGCTCAACGTCGCGCCGGATCTGACGCATTTTTCCGGAATCGTACCTTGCGGCATTTCGGCCGCGCAGTTTGGGGTGACTAGCCTTCGCGATCTCGGTCTACCGGCGAGCATGAGCGAGGTCGACGTAGCACTGCGCGAAAAATTCGAGCCGATTTTTGGGGTGACGATGCGGAAATAATTTAAGTTTCAGATTCTCAAATGGCTGGGCTCCAGGTCGGGCCAATAACGCATGGTGGCGTCATCCATGGAAAGGGCTTTTGCCGTCTTTTCGCGGGGCTCCCGCCGCCGTCCGGCACTCAGAGTGCACGCGCCGGGGTACGCGGCTTCACGCTTTCCCATCCGGCACCAGGACGGTACGTTCTTTCCGGGTTGATTCGTCAAGCCATCCGGCGCGGCGAGTTAAATGCACCACGTTCATGGCGCGAGCCAGGATTTCGTGATTTGACTGGCATAGCTCGTCCTCTTTTGAGCAGCGCGCGGACGCCGCGCAACGCAACAAGCCGCCCGTTCCTGGATCGCACAAAAGAACTTGCCTGAAAGAAAAACCCCGCGCCGTCTTCGCTTTGGATCACGGCCGCTTGTTCAGCGCAGCCAGGATTTTAGGCGCCGCATCGCCTCGACGATATCGCGCTCCGGTCCGGCAAAGGAGAGCCGTATCGCCGATTTGCCGCGAACCCGGTCGAAATCCAAGCCTGGCGTCGTCCCGACCCCCGTCGCGTCAAGCAGTCTTTCGCAAAAATCGAGCGAATCATCGCTAAAGCGCGAAATATCGGCGTAGAGATAAAAGGCGCCATCGGCGGGCAAAAACTCAAACCCCATGCCGGGCAATTCGTTCAGAAGGATTTCGCGGTTTCTGGCATAGCCCGCGCGCACGGCCTCGAGTTCCTCTTGTGCGTCGAAAACAACTTCCGCGCCGATCTGGCTCAGGAAAGGCACCGAGATGGACAAACTTTGCTGCAAGCGTTCGATTGGGCGAATTAGATGCTCGGGCAGCACCAGCCAGCCGATGCGCCAGCCGGTCATGCAGAAATATTTGGAGAAGGAGTTTGCGACAACAGCGTTCGGCGAAAATTTGAGCGCCGTCTCCGCTGCCTCGCCATAAGTCAGGCCATGATAAACCTCGTCGGAAATGAACGTGATGCCAAGCCGGTCACAGGTCTCGCAAATGTCTCGCAAGGCTTCGGGGCGCATCATCGCCCCGGTCGGATTGGCCGGACTCATCAGCAAGATTCCGTCGAGCCTCTTTTTTAAATGCCCGGCCTCGATCATTTCCGGGGTCACGGTGAAGCGATGTTCTCGCGCCGTCTCAACCGTTACAGTCTCGATGCCAAAGGCTTCCAGAATGTTGCGATACGCCGGATAGCCCGGCGCGGCGACTGCCACGCGCGCGCGCGCATCGAAAAGCGTGAGGAACGCCAGCGCGAAGCCGCCCGACGAACCGGTCGTGACGGCTATTCGCTCAGGCGCCACCTCGACGCCATGGCGGTCGCGGTAATGCCGCGCGATCCGGGCGCGCAGGCTTGGGCGGCCGAGCGCCTCGGTATAGCCGACCCGGCGCCCATCGAGCGCGGCGATGGCGGCTTCCCGCACGAGACGCGGCGGCGGTGCGCCTGGCTCGCCGATTTCGAGATGAACAATGTCTTGCCCGTTGCGCTCCCGGCGGGTGGCGCCGGCAAGCACATCCAAGGCCATGAAAGGCGCGACATTGGATCTGAGGGACAGAGGGATCCTCGCCAGCGGCAGGTCCACCATCGTTGCGTCTTTTGTCATTGTCCCGGTCTTTCCGGCCGCGCCGGGCCACATTACCGCCGCGTTGCAAAGCTCCCTGTAATTGCGAATTGGCGGCCCATAAGACCCGGCGGGCGTTGGTTTCAAGCGCCCGGCTGTTCCCATTTCACCGGCAGTGCACTAAGATGCCGGACTTCGATTGAGGAGGATGATTCATGTTTTGGCGAAGTCACGCGGTTTCGGGCCTGCGCGTTGGCCGTTTTTGCCACGGCGTTTGCCGTCACGGCGGCAATCGTAGGGCCGGCTTGGCGGCGCTGGCGCTTGCCTTTCTCGCGCCGGCTCTCTCTCCAGCGCGCGCGGAAAGCTTTTCATCGGGCCAAAAAGCCGAGATAGAGGCGATTATCAAGGATTATTTATTACAAAAACCTGAAATTTTGCGCGAAGCGATCGATGTGCTCGAGGTGCGCGATAAAGTTGCCGAGACAAAGGCGCGCCAGGAAATCGTGTCGGACCCTTCCGGTCCGCTCTTTAGGGCGGCCAATCAGGCGGTAATCGGCAACCCGGAGGGTAAGATCACTCTGATCGAGTTTTTCGATTATAACTGCGGCTATTGTAAACGTGCCTTGAGCGATCTTGCGCGGCTCATGAAGGATAACCCAGATCTTCGCGTCGTCTTGCGCGATCTTCCGATTCTCTCGCCGGGTTCCGTCGAGGCCGCGAAGATTGCCAACGCATTCCTGCGTCAATTCCAAGGCGAAAAATTCTGGGAATTTCACCAAAAACTTCTCGGCTCGCACGGTCCCGTCGGCAAGGACGAAGCCCTCGCCGTTGCCAAGGATCTTGGCGCCGATATGGACAAATTGGCCAAGGACGCCGCCGCGCCGGATATAACCTCGGGCATCGAGGAATCCGGCAAACTCGCTAAATCGCTGCAAGTGACCGGGACGCCCACCTATGTGATCGGCGAGGACGTCGCCGTCGGCGCCGTGGGCTACGACGAATTGGAAGCCAAGGTCGCCAATATAAAAAAGTGCGGCAAGGCGGTCTGTTCGTGAGGTTCGACATGGACGTGATGAGCTTCTTGAAGACGGTGCCCGCGGTGATTGGCATCGCGGGTTTGCTCACATACTTTATGCGCACGCGAGCGCCGGACTCCGATCTTGAGCTCGTAACTATCGTGCAGAGCGTGCGCAACACCTTTTTGCTTCTCGGGTGCGCGGCGTTAATCCTGCTGAGCGCGTGGCTCATTCTCGGGCCCACGCCACCGGATCACGATACCACGCTATCGGGCGAGTATTCCTCTCTCGCTTAGAGTCCGTCGGGGAACATTATGAAGAAATGCGAAGTTTTCGCAACGTCAGCCTGAAGGAGGCGAGACGGCGGAAGGCAAGCGCTTCGAGTTTCGGATTTTCCCAATCCTTTGCAAGCCCGCGGGAGCAATGGACCCCCGGATGAAATCCGGGGCGATGGTGCCCTCATGGTGATCTTGTCGAACCATCATTGATCCCGCGGTTGGGACGAACGGCAAAGCTTGGCCCTGTTCCAGAACGACACCTAGGCGCATCATAATCCCATCGGTCCCGCTGAAATGTCCGCATCGTTTCAACTCCCGTCATCGAGAATTCTGACGTAATCTTCCGCAAAGGGGCTGAAGTAGGAATGCATACTGAAACCCTACCCAAAGGGTGGCAGCCTTGCAAATCCGGCGGCGGCATAATAACATTAAAAACTACGTGAAATTAAGTGTATGACAGGGCAATTATGTGAAATATTCCCTCTCCGCCCATTTGCGCCGGCTCGAATCGGAGGCTATCTTCATCATGCGCGAGGTGGCGGCGGAGTTCGAGCGCCCGGTGATGCTCTATTCCATTGGCAAGGATTCGAGCGCGATGCTGCATCTTGCGCAAAAAGCCTTCTTTCCGTCGAAACCGCCGTTTCCGTTGCTTCATGTCGATACCACCTGGAAATTTCGCGAAATGATCGCTTTTCGCGACCAGGCCGCGAAACGGGCCGGGATGGAACTTCTCGTCCACATCAACAAGGATGGCCTGCGGCGCGGTATTTCGCCGGTCGCCTCGGGGTCGTCCGTGCATACCCAGGTGATGAAGACCGAAGGGCTGCGCCAGGCTCTCGATCTTTGGCATTTCGACGCGGCGTTTGGCGGCGCCAGGCGCGACGAGGAAAAAAGCCGGGCCAAGGAAAGGATATTTTCGCACCGCTCCGCCGCCCATGCCTGGGACCCGCGCAACCAACGGCCCGAACTTTGGCAGCTGTTCAACACGAGGATCAAACAAGGCGAATCGATGCGGGTGTTTCCGCTGTCCAGCTGGACCGAGCTCGATGTCTGGGACTATATCCTGGCGGAAGACATTGCCGTCGTGCCGCTCTATCTTGCCAAGGAGCGCCCGGTCGTCGAGCGCGACGGCGCGCTGATCATGGTCGACGACGAACGGCTGCCGCTGCGCCCCGGCGAAGTTCCGCGGATGGAGCGGATTCGTTTTCGCACGCTCGGCTGCTACCCGCTGACCGGGGCGATCCGCTCGCAAGCCGCGACGCTGCCGGAAATGATCGCCGAAATGCGCGCCTCAAGAACATCGGAGCGGGAGGGCCGTCTGATCGATCACGACGAATCCGGCTCGATGGAAAAGAAAAAGCGCGAGGGCTATTTTTGATGCTCGATGCGCCGCAGTTGACCACGCGCTTTCTTCAAGATACGGCCGCGCGTCCGACCCTCAGATTGCTCACTTGCGGCTCTGTCGATGACGGCAAATCGACGCTGATCGGCCGCCTGCTCTACGAGCAAAGCCTTATTCTCGACGATCAGCTGGAAGCGCTCGCGCGCGACTCCCGGAAACACGGCACCGATGGCGACAATATCGACTTCGCACTGCTCGTGGACGGGCTCGAGGCCGAGCGCGAACAGGGAATCACGATCGATGTCGCTTATCGTTATTTTTCGACCGCGAAACGTTCCTTCATCGTCGCCGACACGCCTGGCCATGAGCAATATACCCGCAACATGGCAACCGGCGCGTCCGGCGCTGGTCTCGCGGTTCTGCTCGTCGACGCGCGCAAGGGCCTCTTGACCCAAACCTGCCGGCATGCCGCGATCGTGTCGCTGACCGGCATTAGGCATGTGGTGCTTGCCGTCAACAAGATCGATTTGACCGGCTTCGACGAGGCGGGCTTCGCCAAGATCGCGGCCGGTTTCAGGAGGTTCGCCGCCGCGCTCGATTTCAAGACGATCGCGCCCATTCCGGTTTCGGCGCGCCATGGCGACAATATTTCAAGAAAGAGCGCCAATACGCCTTGGTACCGCGGCCCGGCCCTGCTCGATTATCTTGAAACCATCGATGTCGTGGAAGACGGGGCCACCCGGCCATTTCGCTTCGCCGTCCAATTGGTCAATCGCCCGCATTCCGATTTTCGTGGTTTTTCCGGGACCGTCGCGAGTGGAACGCTACGTGCTGGCGACGAAATCGCCGTCGCTGGTTCCGGCCGCCTCTCGCGAGTCGCGCGCATCGTCACCGCCGATGGCGACCTTCAAAGTGCCACGGCTGGCGATGCGGTCACCCTCACTCTGGCCGATGAGCTCGATATCGCGCGCGGCGATATTTTGTGCGATCCGGAAAACCGGCCGGAGGTCTCCGACCAGTTCGCCGCGCATCTCATTTGGATGAGCGATGGCAAGCTCTTGCCTGGCCGCTCCTATCTCATGAAAACGGGCACCAGGACCGTTCCCGTCTCGGTGACCGAGCTCAAGCATCGTCTGGATGTCAATACGCTCGGCGAACTCGCGGCGAAAACCTTGAGTCTCAACGAAGTCGGCTTTTGCGATCTCGCCACGACCACGCCGGTCGCCTTCGACCCTTACAAGGAAAATCATACTACGGGCGCTTTTATTCTGATCGATCGCATGACCAACGCCACGGCCGCGGCGGGGTTGATCGCTTTCGGGCTTCGCCGCGCGAGCAACATTCATCTCCAGGGCCTCGCCGTCGCCAAGCAAGATCATGCCCGGATCAAGCACCACCAACCCGCCGTTTTGTGGTTCACCGGCCTCTCCGGCTCGGGCAAATCGACTATTGCCAATCTCGTCGAATCCCGGCTCTGCGCGCGTGGCGTCCACACGATCATGCTCGATGGCGACAATGTGCGGCATGGGCTCAACAAGGATTTGAGTTTCTCCGAGGCCGACAGGGTCGAAAACATCCGCCGCGTCGGCGAAGTGGCAAAGCTCATGACACAGGCTGGGCTCATCGTGCTTTGCTCCTTTATTTCGCCCTTCCGGGCCGAGCGGCAGATGGTGCGTGAATTGCTCGACAGACATGAATTCATCGAGATTTACGTCGCTACCCCGCTTGAGGATTGCATCGCGCGCGATCCGAAGGGCCTCTACAAAAAGGCGATGGCCGGAGAGATCAAGAATTTTACCGGCATCGATCAGACCTATGAGCCACCGGAAGCCCCCGAGCTTATCGTCGGGCTAGACAACCAGACCGCCGGGCAGGCAGCAGCGCAAATCGTTGCGCTGCTCACCACGCGCGGCCTCATCGACCACATCGACGATCTCGCCTCCGACTGGTCGATTTGAGGTTTCCTCGCCTGGATGCGCGACGAGGCGCGCCAATCCAGCCGAGAGACCCAACAAACGAGCCAAGAACAAGGCTGGCAACGGCAAAGCCCGCGACAAAAATAGCCCTGCGGATGGATGGGCGTCAGCTGCCTGCGGATCGAATCGATCATCGCCATGGGGCTGTCCTATCTCGCCGGGAGTTTTAGCCTGAAGTCCGGCCCAATTTCAAAGTGGCTGCCGGGCGATCTTGTTCACCACTCCGCAACTATTTCGGAGGCAGTTGATGCTATTCCTCAAATTTGCCGAGTTATGAGCGTTCAACCTGAACATTTGGCAAATCTTTGGCTAACAGCTCAACGCTTCCACTTATCCTCCAAGAGGTCGAGGATCTCGTCGGCGTGGACGATTGTCGAGAGCTCCATTTGATCGGGACGTGCGTTAAGGCGCCGCGGACTTTTTTGGCTGCGCGAGCGATCGCAGGACGCCGGCGAGTTCGGCGCAAGCCTGAGCCGCGATCAAGATCAAAAAGTGGCCAAATAGGCCAAGCGGAACAAGGATCCGCATGGGGCTCCACATCGATCGCTGGAGATGCTTGCGATAATACCTGTAGCTGTGGGCTTCGAACATCATCAGCCAGCGAAACCGCGCCCGCGTGCTGGCCGTGGTGCCGCCCTTGTGGTTCAGATGAATCATAGTCGCTTCCGGAAGATACCAGCACTGGTACCCGGCATCAGTAATTCTCTTACAGTAGTCGGCATCGACATGGTAGGCCTAAGCTTGTGTCGAGGTATCCGGCCGCGTCGACGGCCTTGCGGGGCATCATCGACCGAGGCACTGGAAACGTAGCCGTCGACGGTGATAAACGGGGTGGTCATGTCCCGGCCAAGGTGCAGCAGATGCTTGCGCGTAAAGCGGTTGCCCGGAAATATCCGGGACATGAACGAACGGGCGCCGAACAGCGCGGAGCCCGGGTTAGGCAGTGACTTGACCGACCACTGGATCGTCCCGTCCTCATTGAGCAGCCTGCAGCCGACAACTCCGGCCTCGGGGTAAGTCCTTAAATGGGCAATCATGCGGTCGAGCGACTGCGGCAGGACCAGCGTGTCGCTGTTCAGCAGCAGCAGGTATTGCCCTCGGGCTTGGTCGATTGCCCGGTTGTTCGAAAATGCATAGAGAACGCATAGTGGCGGTTGATCTCGTTCCGCAACAGGCGGACTCCGGGAAACCGGGCGCGCACCATCTCGCTTGTCCCGTCCGTGGAGGCGTCGTCGACGACGATGATCTCAAATGGTTCGCCCGGCGGGTTCCGGTAAATCGACTGCAAGCAGTTCGCGAGAAGCTCGCGCGTGTTGAAGGATGCGATGATCACGGACAGCGTGATAGCGGCCGCTTCTCCGCCATCGCCGGCGGATTTCCGCTCCGTGGTGAATTCCATTCCTTCGCTCACGGAAGCAAGCCGCGGTAATGGCTCTGATATGGCTGGCTCGGGCGGCCATGGATTCTCGGATCGAACTTGTTTAGCACGGCGCCGATGAGCGGCGTGCCGATCTGGCGTAACTGCTCCTTTACCTTGCGCACTTCGTCCCGGTGTGCGCATCCGGCGCCGACAACCAGGAGGACACCTTCCGCGATCCCGGCAAGCAGGAGCGCATCATTTGCCGCCAGGATCGGAGACGAATCAAATATCACGAAGCCGAACCGCCTCGAAATGACCTGAAACACCGTGCGCGCCTTGGACCAATCGACCGCCGGGAGAAAAGCCGGCGGTCTCCTGCCCGCGGACATCACCGTGAGCGGCCCCGCCTCCCGGGAGTCCGCGAACAGGTTGACGAGATGAATGGCTTCAGTGGGCTCCACCCTGCCTTCCAGAACTTCGCCGAGACCGGCGGCGCTGGCGATTCCGGCAGCCGAGGCCAACCACGGCCGCCGGAGATCACCGTCGACCAGGAGGACTGAATAACCGGCAAGCGAGGCGGTAATCGCCAGGCACGAGGCGACCGTCGTCTTGCCTTCATTGGGCTGTGTGCTCGTGACTAGAATCGAATTGCCGGAATTGAAGGCTGGACTTAGCCGCAGGCCGCCGAGGATTGCCTCATAAGCCTCTCGCAGCTCTGGCGTGTCCGATACCATGCGCGCCAGCGCGCTGAGACGTTGCACGCCCCGCGGTTTGCTGATCAATCCGGCCGTCGTGTGATATGTCAGGGCTTCCATGAAGCAATCCTTGAATAAGCCCAGCCTCAAAGTCCAGCCTCATCTTTGACCAGACCGTGTCAGGCTAATTCATTCCATCCTACGATTAAAAAATTACAGCGCGATGGCAATCTGCCCCGTCGTTGGACCAGGCAGAGTGGCAATGGGAGGGTTATCGGCCCCTGCCCTGGGTTTGGCAAGCGGAGCTGCCAGCGAGTTCGCTCATTTGCCGCCGCTGCCGCGTCCCAGCGGACCGGCCGGGGCGGTCGCCCTTCGGCACGGACAAGACTTGACGGTGTGCTACGATGAAGTACCCGGTTGCGCGGAAATCATAGCCTCAATCGCAAACTATGAAAAGAGGCTCGCGCAAGCCCGCGCCGATCTTGCACTCATAACGGCGGCCATCACGATTTTTGAACCCTCTGGCGATGTCGAGGAATTGCCGCCTTATGTGGATATTCATCGCAGTTTCAAACGCGGCGAGGCCATCAACCAATGCAAGGAAGCGCTCGCCGGCGGCCCCCTCGATACGCGTCAGCTTGCCTTGAGGGTTATGCCGCAAAGGACCTCGATACCGGCGACAAAGTGCTCGCCAAGGCGGTAGCTGGGCGTCTCATTCATGCGCTTCGCCAGCAATCCCGGCGCGGGCCAGTTGACGGGATGGAGAAGCATTTGGGCGCGCGGATTTGGGCTTTGCCGACATAACCAAAAGTGAGTCGCATTGGTTTGAGAACGCGATGGTATTTTGACATAGGGGCGATGCAAAATTAATGGTTGATAACTGTTTAAAGTTATGCAATTCTCACGATTAGTGCTGACAATCAATTGCACCGGCTGGGCTCCACGCCGGAAGTGCCCGCTGCTCCCTCGCGGCGGGCGCTCTTTCTATGAGTTGTCTATGGCCAGTCGCCGGCTAGGCTTGGTTTTGGCACTTCACATCAAAACAAAGGATTAGACATGATCAGGAAATCGCTTGCGTCAACACTACTTCTAGGGAACCTCTGAACAAGCTGCTTTTTCATGCCAACGCCGTTGGCATGAAGGGATTTTCCGGCTGCGCGTGCCTTTTGCCGGGGGCGTTATGGGTTATTTTTCTGCGGTTTTTTCCGGTTCAGGCGCAGTGATCCTGTCTGCATTTATCCTGTCTGCATCAGCAGGCGCCTGGCCTGATAGATGTTGGTCAGCGCGAACAGGGTGAAGAGGTGCTGTTCGTTTTTGAACAGGCCGCGAAAGCGAACCTTGCGATAGCCGAACTGGCATTTCAAAACCCGGAAGGGATGTTCGGCTGCGGCGCGGATGCTGGCGAGCATCCGGTTGATGCGTTTTTCTTCATCGGTGACCTCTTGTCCTTTTGCGCGCTTGAACGGAACGTACCAGCGGGGAGACGCCGCTTCTTCATCGCGCGGCGCGCCGGCTGTGCGGGTTTTGCCGTGATAGCCGCGATCGCCGTGCGCCGTTTCCTCGTCGCCGTGCAGCAACGTATCGCCCATCGCGCAGTCCGATATTTTCCCGGCCGTGCCTTCCACCGTGTGGACAAGCCCATGCGCCGTGTCCACGCCGGTATGCGCCTTCATGCCAAAATGCCAGTCGTTGTCTATCTTGCTCGACGTCTTGTCCTTGTCCGGTTTGCGATCCTGGTTTTTCGTCGAGGGCGGAGCAGCAATCAGCGTGGCGTCCACGATCGTGCCTTGCCGCAGAATGAACCCGCGCTCCGTCAGCAGCGATACCACCTCTCCAAACAACGCCTCTGCCAGCTGGTGTTGTTCCAGCAATTGACGGAAGTTCAAAATCGCCGTCTCGCCGGGCATGCCGGTAACCCCGGCATCCAGTCCCGCAATCTTCCGCAACAGCGGTGTTTCATGCAAGGCATCTTGCGTGGCCGGATCCGAATACAGGAACCATCGCAGCAACACATGGTTCCGCGGCATCGCGCCCAATGGATAAGGCCGCCGCCCGTTTCCGGCCACCGGATACACCGGCGCAATCCGCGCCTCCAGCCGCTTCCACGGCATCACGCGCTCCATCTCCTCCAGAAACCTCTTTTGGCCCGCGTCACTTTTTCCTGACGCCGGAAACCACCAACTTCCGCAAAACTTCTCCGCTGCATCTCATCCTCCGTTGTTCAAAGAGAATTATGCCGCCATGGGCGATGCAAGGGATTTGTTCAGGGGTTCCCTAACGGCCGCGGTCCGGAGAACTCGATTTGGCCCAGGCCCGCGGAGCGTTTTAAAATTGGAGCATATCCAATAAACGCCCGGCAGGGAAAATCTGAATCGAGTTGCTCCAAGACGGAACAGCGAGGGAATTCCCAACGCTGGCGCGGCATCGTGGCGTTGCAGGCTGAATAATGAATATTGGCTCCAGCAGCGCAACGCGGCGAGATTGCCCATCTCGACGTACTCCGGCGATGCCTTTAGGCCGCCGCGGAAGCCAAGGCGGCAGACTGTTCGTCCCAATCAAATGGAACCATTTGATCGACAAGTACGCCGCTCAGAATCAGACAGTTGGAGCATGCCGGAATCGAAAAAGCCGGGCAACGTTTTCGGCGACGTACGCTGCGTTCCCGTAAATCCCGCGGGTACGGTCTGCCATCCACGCCGGCCTCCTTTCCCGCCGGTTTGGGAATCCGCTTCAGGTTCTGCCTATTCGGGCTCGTTGTTCCGCGCGGTCATAAACCCAGAAAAATTCCGATCCGTATGTGCGGGACGCCATCGAGCTTCGAAGGGGTTCCTAAGGCTGCCCCGGCTTGTTCCAGATCGTCTGCTTCAGATCGTTGTCGAAACATTCGTCCGGGTTTTGTTCCGGCGGGTAGGCCGGGAGATAGAAAATTTCGATCTCTTGGACGTATTGCGCCAGCCGCTCCAACACCGCCTTCAGATGGTGGACGCGCAGGTTATCGGCGATCGGGAAGACCTTCTGTTTTGCGTCCTTGATGAGACGCCGCACGAACGCGATGAAAATCTTCCCGTTGAGGGCGCCCTTATGGAGCTTGAACCGCATGAGACCGCGCGTTCGGCGGCAATCGGCCGCATCGTCGCGGAATTGGATAGAGTGGGGATGGTGGGCCGGGCAGGACTCGAACCTGCAACCAGACCGTTATGAGCGGCCGGCTCTAACCGTTGAGCTACCGGCCCCGGCAGGCCTCGATCGAGGCCGCGCCCTAGCTTGCGCCGCGGGCCCTCTCGAATATCCGCCATTCAACCCAAAGAGAAAAATTCAGAGGCCGGCCAAACGGTCATTTCGCATGACCCTTGGCATAACACCGGGAAGCGCGCATTAAACGTATTTTACGGCGCGAAGCAATGGCCGCGACAGGCGCATGTAAGGAAACAATTCCCGCGATCGAACAGGAATCGCGGAATATCAAAAAGTTGGAACTGGTCATTGTGGGAAAAGACCGGCAACTCTTGAAAACGGTCTGCTTTAGCGCGGCGCCTTTTTCGCCAAAATGCGCTGCAGCGTGCGCCGGTGCATGTTGAGACGGCGCGCCGTTTCCGAGACATTGCGGCCGCAAAGCTCGTAAATCCTTTGAATATGCTCCCACCGCACCCGGTCGGCCGACATTGGATTTTCCGGGAGTTCAGCCTTGTCGTGGCGGGTGGCCATGAGAGCATTGAAAATTTCGTCGGCATCGACTGGCTTGGCCAGATAATCGAAAGCCCCGAGCTTCACCGCGGTCACGGCGGTTACGATATTGCCGTAGCCGGTCAGGATGATGCCCCGCGCGTCCGGGCGCTTCGACTTTAGTTCGCGGATCACATCGAGCCCGTTGCCGTCGGCAAGCCGCATGTCGATGACCGCGAAGGCGGGAGCGCTTGCGTCGATTGCTGCGAGACCTTCGGCGACCGAATGCGCGGCGATTACGGTGAAGCCGCGCATTTCCATGCTGCGGCAAAGGCGCGTCAGGAAGGTATTATCGTCGTCGACGATCAAGAGCGAGCGATCTGGCGCGAAACCGCTTTGCCCGTCTTGATCTTCGCTCGGGTTTCTCGCCTTGACAGGCTCGGGGGGCGCGTTTTTCATTGCCAATCGCCTCGCTTGAACCATTTCCAGGACAAAACACGACAAAGCAAGAGAGAATTGACAAATCTTTCGCGTTTTCCTTAGCCGTGAAAATGCCCCGGCCTTGTCTTAAGAGCGCGGCCGGAGTTCGGCCCCGGATTTGGCCGCGGTACCGCTCGGGGGTAATCGTTTGGCCCCGCGCTCGAATGCCGCCCTTTCCCACAAAATCGTAACCACTGCGCCGGTCGCGGGGGGCGCACGATTCTCGGTCTTAACGATCGCGCCGGAGCGTTCCAGCAGGGTCTTGGCGATAAATAAGCCAAGGCCCAGACCCGCACCTTCTTCCGTTTTAGCACGCCTGTCGTTCTTGGTTGTGACATAAGGCTCTCCCACCCGGCCAACGATATCGGGAGAAAAACCGGGGCCGTCGTCTTCGATTACTATCATAACCCGTGCCGCATTCCATTTCACCCCGATCCGGACTTTCGAAGCGGCGAAGTCTATCGCGTTTTCGATCAGATTGCCGAGCCCGTACAATATCCCCGGGTTTCGCAGGCAGGCCGGTTCCGGCCCTTGCCCGTCCTCGACAATCGAAATGTGAACTCCGAAATCGCGGTGCGGACTGGCTACCTCCTCGATGAGCAGACTCAAACTCATTTCATCGAGAATATTGCCAGCATCGCCGCCAAGCGAGGCGAGCTTGCCTAGGATGGCGCGGCAGCGGCAAGTCTCTTGCGCGAGCAGGGTGATATCCTCTTCGAGGGGATCGCTGGCGGGAAGTTGCTTTTGGAGATCCTTGACGATGAGCGTGATCGTGGCCAGGGGCGTGCCGAGTTCATGCGCCGCCGCCGCCGCCAGCCCGTCGAGCTGCGTTAAATGCTGCTCGCGCGCGATCACGAGTTCGGTCGCGGCCAAGGCGTCGGCCAGTTTTCGCGCCTCCACGGCAACGCGCGAGGCATAGATCGCGATGAACGCCGCACCAAGTACGATCGCGACCCAAATCCCTGTGTTGTAGATCATGGGAAGCTGCAGATGCTCTCCCGGAAACCAAGGCAGCGGATAATGCCGGAAGGTTAGGGCCGATGCCGCGCCAATCATCAGCAGGGTCAGGATCAAAGTGATGCGGCCCGACAGCGACACCGCGGAGATCATGATCGGCGCCAGGTAAAGCATCGAAAAGGGATTTTCGATCCCTCCGGTCAGATAGAGAAGAACCGTCAACTGAAGGATATCGTAAGCCAGCATCAATGCGGCCGGCACATCCTCCAACCGTTCGATGGGGCCGAAGCGCAGCCGCAGGCCGGTGTTGAGCCCGGCCGATGCCGCGATGACAAGAAGACAAGGGCCAAGCGGAAGCGAAAACCCGAGCCCGAAATAGGTAACGAGAAGCGCGATAGCCTGCCCGAGCAGAGCCAGCCAGCGCAACGTGACGAGCGTATCGACGCGGAGCCGCCGCGAGCGCCTGCCTAGGTCGATGTTGATCAATTCGGCCATTATACCCGCTTACACTGGTCGTCATCGAAGTAACAGGGCTCCGGCGGGCGTTTCGGTCTTGCGGGATTTTCGAAACCATCGCCGAAAATTTGTTCGCCGCGAGGACCCCAAGCACCTTAGGATGGGCGGAGTGTCCACGATTTGGCTTAGCCCATGCGCCTCGACTGGAACGACATAAAGGCCCGCGCGGCGAAATTCGCCGAGGATTGGAACGGCGCCCATTACGAGCGGGGGGCTTTGCACAACAACCGGCTCCTGCTCAAAAACCCGATGGCTGCACAAAAGCTACGAACCTCTTTCGACCAGCATGGATGACGTTCTGCACTCGCTCATTACTTCCAGCACAGGCCTTCGGTTCGTTGCAAGGCGGAAGTCCTTGAGGGCGGCCGTAACAAATGGGGAGATCACCGTAAACCAAAGATCGGCAGGTGAGCCAAGTTTGGCATAATACGGAGGCGATATGCCGAGAATGGTCTTGTCTGGCTTTCCATAGTGGACTGCTGTTAGACGAGACTGATATCCTAGGAAACGGTCATCGCGCTTTGCCGCCAAGATCAAAAGTGTTTCGATGCCTTCATAGATTTGCGCCTTGAGTTCTTCACTTCTGGCGAGCGTTCCAGGGCTGCCAAACTTGGCCAATGATACCCGTCCTATTTTCTCCACCACCTGATTATGAGCCTCAATGGTGTTGAAAGCGCGCCCTTCAACGCGGGTCATAAGCGGCACACGAAGCAAAAGATGAACCGTCATAACCTTACGCGGTGAACTTTGCTGGCAGCAATTCCTTCACAGGAAACTTGCCCGTCGCTGCTTCGGGCTTGGGAATTTGTAGCCGATGGATGCGCTTTACGCTCAGCTGGCGATACCAAGAGAAGCGCCACCGGATGAAGGTATTGATGTAAGCCGCATAGAACGCCAATTGGTCCGCAGTCAAAGGTACCTTCGGTTCAAGCACCAAAAGTCCGCTTCCGCCATTTCCACGCGCGATGAAAGGGGGAATTTGGACAGTGGCTTCACAAAATGCCGAGACGGCAAGCCCGAGAAATTTGAATATCTTATCTCCCGGCTTAGGCTTAATAAATCCGAGGACTCCATTGTCCCGAAAGCCATTCGTAACGTAAGCAACGTCGCCTGGTGCGTATCGCTCGAATCCAGTAGATCGCGCAGTATGTGGCGTGAACAGATCATCAATCTGCGGCATCTAACGCTCCCGCTATCGATTCCTTCCTGTGGCGGATCAGGTAACAAGCCATTTCTCTTGCAAGATCGTCCATCGCTTGATGCACGGCCGCATCCGTATATGGCTTGCTGTCGATATAAGCCTCTGGAAGCAGTTCTAACAAAGGGTCATCGAAGTCAATGGGGGCTGTCTTGCACAGCATCGGTACAGCCACGGTCACCGATCCTGGATTGGAGATGAAGTTGCGAAGCGATGGCAGAATTTTTGGAATATCATTGGGGACATTACGAGGTGGCCGCTGTCCGTCGTCAGAGTTTTTGGGACAGGGAGCGGCTTAAAATAAGAGAGTCTCTGGCTCGTCTGGTTTTTAATATTATGCGGCCTGCCGACGGTGCAGCAAGCGGCGATTGGCGATTGTGTGTCGTTTGATCCTTTCTCTTTCGATCAGAATGGTCTGGCCCCGTCCGAAGTAGACGTCGGCTGGCGTCAGATTGCCGATGCTTTCGTGATAGCGCAGGTGATTGTAGTCAACGACGAAGGCCTCGATCTGGGCTTCGAGATCGCCCGGCAGGTAATAGTTTTCGAGCAGGATACGGTTCTTGAGCGTCTGATGCCAGCGCTCGATCTTGCCTTGGGTCATCGGGTGATAGGGCGCGCCACGGACGTGCTCCATGTTCTGCCCATCGAGCCATTTCGCCAGGTCCGCCGCGATGTAGCTGGAGCCATTGTCGGAGAGAAGCCTTGGCCGGTGGATGGCCTTTGCCTGGTCGAGTCCCGAGGCCCTCAGTGCCAAGTCCAGCGTGGCGGTGACATCTTCGACCTTCATCGTCGTGCACAGCTTCCAGGCGATGATGTAGCGTGAAAAGTCGTCGAGAATGGTCGAAAGATAGAACCAGCCCCAACCGATGACCTTCAGATAGGTGAAGTCGGTCTGCCAAAGCTGGTTGGGCGCCGCGGTCTTGTCCTTGAACTCATCGGCTGCCTTCATCACGATGAAAGCCGGGCTGGCGATAAGATCGTGTGCCTTCAGCAGGCGATAGACCGAAGCCTCTGACACGAAATACTTTTCCGTATCGGTGAAGCGCACGGCCAACTCGCGCGGCGACAAGGTGGGCTCGTCCAGGGCCAGCTGCACGATCCGCTCGCGGATATCGTCCGGAATGCGGTTCCAGACGCGATCCGGCCGGGGCGAGCGATCGTCCAGGGCCTCTGGCCCGCCGCTTTGATAGACATCGCACCAGCGATAGAACGTGGCCCTCGGGATGCCGAGTTTCTCCAGTGTGCGTTTGACCGGCAGGGCCGATTGCCCGACCAGCCGGATAATCTCGGCTTTCTCGGATGCGGAGTATCTCATGCCTCGTCCTCCCCATCCCCGATCACGTTTTTTTTGAGCAGACGGTTTTCGAGCGTCAGTTCAGCGACGACCTCCTTCAGTGCGCTGGCCTCGCGGCGCAGGTCCTTTACCTCGTCCGAGGTTGCTGCGCGGGCCGTATCGCCGGCGAGCCGCTTCTTCCCGGCCTCAAGGAAGTCTTTCGACCAGCGGTAATACAGATTCTGGACGATCCCTTCACGACGGCACAGCTCGGCGATGCTCTCCTCGCCGCGCAGGCCCTCCAGCACAATGCGGATCTTCTCTTCTGCCGAGAATTGCCGGCGTGTCGCCCGCCGGATGTCTTTCACGACCTTTTCCGCCGGTTCCTTCACCGGCCCGGATTTCTGTCTCATCTTCGCTCCTTGAAAGGCTACGATGAGCCAGAAATCCTCCCTTCTTCAACCCGCCCAATCTGTCTCATAGGCGCTGACGCTGGACAGTGGCCGCATGTCCTCCCCCGGCAACCGCTTTTTCTTAAGCACCATATATCCGTCGCTCTCGATTCGCGCCCAAAACACGGCCTGTTTTTCCGGATGTGGAATGCCCTTTTTTACGATCACGCCAACAACCTGCTTCAATGCCGCCGGGACGAACAAATCGTGCGGCAAGCTCACAACTCCCAGCAACGTATGCTTCTTGAGCAAATCATCCTGTCGCCAGACCTTCTCGTCTCTTGCCCCAAACATGGCATCCAGCGGCAGCAGACTGAAAAGTATACCTCCATCTGCCATCAGATCGAGCGCACGCGAAACAAATCTGTATTCCTTTTCCACGCTATCCCGAAGCGCAAATGGCGGGTTCATGAGTACGCGCGTTACGGGCTCGCTATCCGGCACGGCATTCCTCGTAAATCGTGCCGATGCATGACCGTTAATCGAACGCATCGCCATCTGGGTAGTAAAACAATTTCCCTCGGCAATGTTGTGTTTGCCATCGCCTCGAAAGATCATATTCACAATCGCTAGAACGGCCACGTAGGATTCCTGCTCGATGCCAAAAAGGTTATATTTTTTGAACCGCTCTAGCTGCGACTTAGTGCTGCTTTTTCGGACATAATCGAAGGCGGCCACCAAGAACCCGCCCGTCCCGCACGCTGGGTCCAGCACAATATCGGTCGGCCCGACACCAGCTGCCTCTACGGCGAAGCGAGTTACATGGCGCGGCGTGAGCACAATGCCGATTTCTTTTGCGCCATTGCCATATTTTAGAAACACTTCATAAAACTGGCCGAGAACGTCTGTGCTTGAATTCATTGCGGAGCGGATATTCAGATTTTGAAGCTCAAGGATTGTCTTGACCAGCGCGTTTTTGAATTTAACGTGGTTCGTGTTGCTTGTAGAGGCGAGAATTTTCACGAACGGCGCAAAATCAGGTTTTCCGTTGGCCTTCAATTCCGTCTCGCTGCGCGCGTTAATTTCGCCGATGAGGACGGGCAGACTTGTTTCGAGATTGGGTGGTTCGTGAATGACAGACAGCAACAACGCGGCCATTGTTTTGGCGCGATCGTTTTTGTTGATGCCACCAGAATGTAGAATTTCGTTTATGCGCTCGGCAGAAGAAACAAATAACCACTGAGGGGGCGCAAATTCATGAACATCTGAACCGCCTTCCTTAAGAAGAGTGCCAACGTCGTCCGGCGAAAGAAGGCCCGTGGCTTCCTGCTTATTGATCGTGACAGTCTGCCATGTGCCATCAAGGCGGATGGCCGTTCGCATTAAATATCCAGCATCTTCGTTGCCGGCGACGCCCGTTGCTAGAAGCGCCTTATATTGCCCTTTCGTCCCATTGATCTTATCGCAGTAAAAATCAGTTGCCTCCGAGAGTGCCTTGTTAAGTTCCTTCCGTGCCGCCTTCGCTTCAATCACCCAAACGAATTTTTCGGAGAGCTTCACTACATTTTCAGGACGCACCTGACCAAACGCCGCTTTCATATGTGGGTCTGCAAGACACTGGTTTTGAGTCCATACCTGTCCATTGCCGCCCTTACTTGGATCTTTCACGATCCAGCCAAGATCGCACAACTGGTGTCGGATAAATGCATATGCCTCGACTTCGGTCTCCGTCGGTTTGGGCAGCTTTGGAAGCAAGTTCAGTTGGCTCCCATCCTGGTTTTTGGCATATTTCTTAGCCATTTCGAACCGCGGCCTTTGACCGTTTTTTCTGCGCTGCCGCTTGTCGAGGCGTGTCCCAATAAGGACTTTTGCATTTCGGGCACACTTTCGGGTGGCCCTTTTCGCGAGGGACCCATTCGTGCCCGCATCGCTCACAACGATAACCCCAAATCTGGACCTTAGGCATGATCATGCCGTATATCACCAAAGAGAATATACCGCAACTATGCGATGATCAGGTATTGACTTGCTTACCTTCTAGATATATATCCAATGGGTACATAGAGGGTAACGCTATGGCTGACATTTCCGACCCCGCCAGCAGCGCGGTCTTGAGATCGCGGCGACGGCCAATATCATCCGAAAGGGCGCCGCATGGATCGTGCCGTCACAATCGGGGAAGGGACGCTATACGGTCCGAGCGGGGCGAAACGCAAACTTTTTACAACGAGTTTTCCAACTATTCGGCGTCACCAGGCGGCGCGTCGCAAGCTTCGAGCATGGCGTGAACCTGCCCGATAAAAAGCGCGGCTATCTCGATCTTTTTTGGAAAGGCAAACTTCTCGTCGAGCAAAAGTCCGCGGGACGCAGCCTGACGCCCGCGCGACGGCAGGCGCTCGATTATTTTCCGGGCCTCAAGGAGCACGAGCTACCGCCGCCGCCAAACCCAAGCGAGGACGGAAAAAGTGACGGCCCGGCGGCCCGTTCGCGCCAGGCTGAAACGATGGCCGCGACTATTTCCAATGAATTAATATCTGCCTGCGCAAACGTCCTTGGGTGGATGCTCGTGCCAATACTTGCAATAAATTAATTAATAGTCTAACGTAATATTAACAATTTCAAATCGTAAAAATTGTCTTTACTTCATATTTGATTTACTGATTCATATAAAGCTTGGATTTAGCGCGTTGTTTAAACTGGTTTTCATTTGTGGCGCGTATTTTGGTTGCATGGACGGGCCGGCAGGCTGCCGCCGCGACGCAAAAGACGAGGTTAATCCTATGATGAGTGTCCAGAAAAGCGAGGCCGCACAGCCGCGCGCCGGGTTTGCCGAGGTCCGGCCGCCCTATCTCGAGGCTTTGACGCTGGTGGAGAGGCTGCATCGCCGCCTTCTCGACGTGATCAAGGACGAATTCGACCGGCGCGGCCGCAGCGACGTCAATTCCGTGCAAGCCCTGCTGCTTTATAATATCAGCGACAAGGAATTGACCGCCGGCGAATTGCGCACGCGCGGCTATTACCTCGGTTCGAACGTCTCTTACAATGTCAAGAAACTGGTCGAATCCGGCTATCTGCATCACGCCCGCTCGCGCATCGACCGCCGCGCCGTGCGAATCAGCCTGACCGATAAGGGCAGGGACGTCCACACCATCGTCTCCGGGCTCTATGACAAGCATGCCGCCACGGTGGAGCAAATCGGCGGGATCAGCTCCGGCGAGTTCACGAGACTCAACCAATCGCTGGTCCGGCTCGAACGTTTCTGGACAGACCAGATAAGGTACAGGCTGTGACGCGCGGGAGCGATGCAAAGCGAAAATTTAAGCGTGACCGCGCGAAGTCCTTGCCCCGGGTTATTTTTGGACGTGGTAATATTTCGAATTTAAGCGCCACAAATTCGCCGTCCTGTTTGTGCCTTTGTCGCACCTCGGCGCCAGCTCAAAAGACCGGCGCCATCTCAAAAGTTTAGTCAGTCACGCGCCGTCTTGCGTTTGGGTGCGCAATAGGTCGTAAAGACGCACTTCCAAACCAACGCCTGCGACTGGCCGCGCCGGATCGTCCGAGACCGAGATGCGGTCCGCGCGAGCGTTTGATTGCCGCTACGCCGCCGGATGGGTATTGGAAGGTCGTGGTATTGGAGGTCGAGGCATTGGGATCCCTGACGAAAAAAGATTTGTTGCGCCTGCCGTATCGTCATATTTACCATATCGGGCGCGTGGCGGCGGTTGTTGCCGCCGCATTTGGGTTGACCAATGCCGCTGGCGCGGCCGCGGGGCCGGGCGACGCATCGTTCGGCGAGCAGGCTGAGTGGGCGCAACGTTACGACGCCGACCCGCGCCTATCGGTCAGCCGCTCGAACACGCCGGTTCTCGCGGTGGAAACTTTCACGGCGACCGAACAGGCGATCGAAACCTACCGCCAGATCGTCGCCAATGGCGGCTGGGCCGCGGTTCCCGCGGGGCAGACGCTGAAATTGGGCGTGAACGGGCAGGCCGTGACCGCCTTGCGGAAACGGCTCGCGGCGTCAGGCGATCTCGATCCCTCGGCCGGGGCTTCGCCGGTCTTCAATTCCTACGTCGATGCCGCGGTGAAACATTTTCAGGCCCGCCACGGGCTGCTTCAAAGCGGCGTGGTTTCAAAGGAAACCTTTATCGCGCTCAATATCCCGGCGGATGTCCGGCTGCATCAGCTCGAGGTGAACCTTGTCCGGTTACGCTCCTATTCCGGCAACCTTGGCGAACGTTTCGTCATGGCGAACATCCCGGCGATGGCGGTCGAGACGGTCGAGAACGGCGTGGTCGTGACGCATCACGCGGCGGGCGTCGGCAAGATCGACCGCCAATCGCCAGTCATGATGACGAAGGCGATCGACATTAATTTCAATCCGTATTGGACCGTGCCCGCCTCGATCATCCGCAAGGATTTGATCCCGCGCATGCAAAAGGATCGAAACTATCTGGCCGATCACAAGATCCGGATATTCGACAAGGACGGTCAGGAGCTTCAATCCGATCAGATCAATTGGAATTCGCTCGACGCGGTCAATTACAAGTTCCGCCAGGATCCGGGCGGCGATCTCAATTCGCTTGGAGTCGTGCGCATCAACATCAACAATCCCTATGGTGTCTATATGCACGACACCCCCGAGAAAGGCATTTTCGGCGACGATGACCGGTTTGTGTCTTCCGGTTGCATCCGGGTCCAAAACGTTCGCGACTATGTGACCTGGTTGCTCAAAGACACACCGGGTTGGGATCGTGAACATATTGACGAAGCGATCCGCTCCGGCGAGCGCGTGGATGCCAAGCTCGCGACCCCGGTTCCGGTGTATTGGGTATATATCACAGCCTGGGCCACGCCCGAGGGTCTCGCCGAGTTCCGCGAGGATATTTATCAGCGCGACGGTTTTGGACCGGTCGCGAGCGAGGCTTCACCGGCCCCCCTCCCGCAAGTGCTGCCGCTGCCGGAACCCCGCGCGGTCAGTGCGCGCAGCCCCGCTCTCGAACCGATGAACGACGACGAATAATCCACATAGAGCGGCAACCGGCGCTATTGTTGAACTATGCTGAATTCGACGCGCCGGTCGTTGCGCCGGCATTTTTCATCCTACCGTTGCTGCGGCCTTCCGTTGTCCCGTTGTCGGCCAAGGAATTGGAACTCCCGTAGCCTTTCGCGCTCAGCATGGCGGGGTTGACCCCGGCATCGACGAGGACTTGGCGCACGGCATTGGCGCGCCGTTGCGAGAGTTCCGTATTGACGGTTGGATTACCGGCGCTATCGGCGTAGCCGCTGATCTGAACCACTGTTCCAGCAGGCAATTGCTTCATCAGACCGGCCGCCTGCCGCAAGAGTGCCTCGCTCCTCGACGGAACCCCGGCGCTATTGGCAGCGAAATAAATGGCCGGCTGATGAAGGGCTGCTGATTCGGAGTGCCGCCGGGGTTTTTGCCGCTGAAACCCGATTTGAGCGCCGAGGGCGCCGCCGCCGTTTTAGTTGCGCCGCTACCCTCAATTGTAGTAACCGCGAATTGGGGCCCGAGAACGGATTTCACCGAACTTATGATCCCGTCGCGCTCCACATCACGGATCGTTCCCCCGACACTAACGGCATTTCCTTCAAACACCGCCTGCGACCCAGGGGTCTTGAAATTATCGAGCGCTGCCTTGAGATCCTTTGTCCAGCTCGCCTGGCCGGCATGCTGGTCCACGGCGAGATCGCCGGTGATTTTATCGGCTCCGAACACCGTCTTGAGCGAGTCGGTGATTGCGGTGCGAGCCGCGTCGTCGCCGACAGTGCCGGAGTAGACAATGAGGCCGTTCACATTGCTAAGCGCCAAGCTCGCCGGAATTGAAGGTGCAGGCGGGGACGCCAGCGGCTTGTTAAGCGGCAAGCGCGTTGGGGCCGAAGGCGCAGACGGGATTGCTACCGGCGCAATTTGCGCCGTGACGGGCGCGGACTTTACGTCCGCATGAGTGCCCGTCCTTCCTAATAAAATCGAGTATCCCAAAACTCCGACCACAATCAGCAGACAAGCGCCCGGAACGAGCAACCGGCCGAGTCCGGGAGCGGCACCGCCGCCTCCCATGCTGCTCGACGGAATTTGATCTGCTCCAGGCAGCGTAATTTCATCGGCGTGGGAGGCTAAAAGCGGGATGGCAAAGTCGGGGAAACGCGATGCCACAGCGGGAATTGCCGACGGGATAGCTCTGCCTTGTGCCAGCTGGCCGATGATTTTGGGTATTGCATAGCCCAAAATCGTTCTCGCGAAGTGTTGGCTGATGCCAGCTTTACCAGCGATCTCGCTAATAACGCCGGAGCCTAGCGTCTTCTCTACCTCTTGTCCTGACAGCGCCACGGCCTCGGTTCCTCCTACCCAGGAAGCAACCTCGGCGGCGAAACCCGCGGCCTTGAACCTATCCAGGAAGCCGCTAATACCACCCGGCGCTCCAGCGATCAGGTCCAGGGTCTCTTGAACAAGTAGACGGCCCTTGGCTCCGAGATGGTATCGCGCGCCGATTTCTTGAATGAGCCTGTCAAAAGTAAGCTTGTCAAAAGTCGCCATCTTCCCTCCTCCCTTTTTCGAAGGCGCCATCATACCTCGTCTCTTTCTCGAAAAATGCCGGCTCGTCCCGCGCGTCGCGCGAGAGGACTCTGGTTCATCCCGAATAACGGATCACCACGCACGCCATTTTAGATAGCCGTTCGCGGCTAAGCATAGCGCCAGACGCTTCGCTATCGCCATCGGCGGTTCAATCTCCAGTTTTCCTCCGTTATCTTCAACGCCAGTCCGGCTTGCGCGTCAAACGATCTCCTTTCGAATGGGCCAGCCAGCGCCGTCCCGTGGCCGCTACACAACCCATGCATTATGCCATACCTCGTTGTGTGTAACTCTTACCTTCATGCCCGGCCCTGCCGCCGCTTAAGTTTCATCACGACGATTTGACGCTTGCCGCGAGCGCTGCTCCTGGAACCACTGCTAAATGAGACGATATCAGATACTGAACGGCCACATTTAGGCTTGAGGCCGCGCCTCTATCAAGTGGCCTGCCAGCGGATGCTGCAGCATCCGCAGTGATGGCGCGCTCTCAAAGAATCCACAACCCTAAAGGGAGAAACTCATGTCTCTAACATACGAGGAGATGACATCCCACGAGCACTCCGCCAAGGGCGGATTCGTGGATGCCATCGGTGGCGTTGCCACTATTGTCCTCGCTATCTTGGGGTTGGCAGGTCTTGCTCCGACCATGATGATCGGAATTGCGACCATCGTCTTCGGCGTGGCCTTGCTGATCCAAGGCGGGACAATGTTATCCGAGTACGCCCGGATAATTTTTCCACCCGGCGCGAAAGCTGCTTCCGTCGACCACTTCGGCGGCAACAGCCTGTCCGCCATTTTCCTGGTCGGTGCCGCCGGTATTGTCCTTGGCCTGCTGGCCTTGCTGGGCATTAATCACCTGCTCACGTCGGTCGCGGTTATCGCGTTCGGCACCGCCTTGGTGCTGAGCAGCAATTCGGTGTGGCATCTGCATGTGCTCAAGCATGCGGTGGCGACAGCCGATAGCCATTCCCAGCTCGTCGGAAGCGAAATTCTGGCAAGCGAGATGGCATCCGGTTCCGCGGCCATTCAGGCGCTCGCCGGGTTGGCCGCGATCGTGCTCGGAATTCTCGCGGTCGCGGGGATGGATGTAACAGTCCTGACCCTGGTCGCGTTGCTCGCACTTGGTGCCACGCTGGTCATGAGCGGAAGCACGCTGAGCGGGACAGTGATGAGCTTGATGCGGCCTTCAACCCAGACCTGAAGTCGAGCCATAGAACAGGACGAGGCGTTAAAGTGAAGTTGGAATCCTAAGCGCCCGCCCTGTTCTTATCCGCGGCGAAGGGCTGCGCCCGCGGCTGCCAAGAAGGGCATGTCGTGGCCTCCGATGCAACCTCGCCTGACGCCCCGCCAAAGGGCGTGGCCCTCTGTACCCGCCGTACTCCGCTGCGCGAGCCATAGACTTGTCGGCGCGCGCCACTGACGGCGGCCGCCTCCTGCAGCCGCAGGTCGGGATCGAGGCCAAGGCCGATCTCGCGATGCCAGATGTAGCCGACAGGCACGGAGATGCGCAGCTCGCCGCGCCGCGCTTTGGCGCGGGCTGCGTCAAGCATGCGGGCGCGCAGCACGCCGAGCTCGAACTCACTGATGCTGCCTTTCATGCCCGGCAGCAGCCGATCGTTGGGGCGGCATGGATCGTACACGCCGTCCAGGTCGATCACGCGCGCCTCGACCAGTCCGCACAGCTCGAGCAGATGATGCCAGTCACGCCCGTTACGGGCGAGCCGGGAGGCGTCGAAACACAAGACGGCTCCAACTTCTCCCGCGCAAAGCCACGCGACCAGCCGGTCGAAACCCGGCCTGGCCGTCATTCCGCTGGCGGAACGCCCAAGGTCATCGTCGATCACCTCGACATTTTGGAAGCCGCAGCGCCGCGCCTCGTCGACGAGTTCGTACTGCCGTCGTTGGCTTTCGAGATTGGTTTGAACTTGCGCCTGAGTGGACTGCCGAACATAGACCACCGCCTTGCGCTTCAGCACCGCCGCTGGAAGGAGATCAGCGTTCGTCATCGTCACGCTCCCCCGTCGCGACGCCCGCCGCTTGCATCAAGAGGTTTGCCAGACACACGATCGTTTTCGCGCGCTCCGAGGCACTCATGCCCCTCAGCCGGATGGAATCGAACACGATGCTGAGCTGGCGCGGGACCACGGACGGCGCCGGCGTTGTCGGAGCCGACTTCGGCGAATTGCTCATTTTGCTCCCCCTTGGCGATTCTCGGATCGCCAAGGGAGCTTCGCCTAAAACCGCGCTCGACGAGGAGCCGATGCAAGTCGCTCAGAGCAGCGACATCGGCGCGCGGCGCGCCAATCTTCATGCCGGCACAGGAGGCCGGATCCAGCATCCATGCAGCCAACACGATGATCACGCCAGGCGCCGCCTCGACGTGGACAACTCGGCCGCCGGCGCGCTGCTCGCTGTATTGCTGCCGAACACGGCGACCATGGAAGGGATGCCAACAGTAATGGACCTCGACTTCTTGCCCGACATGGGCAGAATGAACGGGTGATTGCGGGCGGCCGGAAAGATCGCGTGTTTGGCGCGAGCCCTGGCACCAAGTCTCCGCGCCAAGCTTTGGTGTCCGGCCGCGTGGAGCGTCAGCGATCCGGCGGCCAAAGTGCCGGTAAACCCTTGGCCCGCGCGACCGCCTCCGCATGCAGCGCGCCGGTCGAATCATAGGTTCCTTGCGCCGTGTAGGCAGACCCAAGCACCAGGACACTGGTTTGCTCCCTGCGGAGAGCCTCCGAATCATCGACCCGCGCGATGTTGCCGGTGCGGGTCCGGAGCGTGAGCCCCGGTCCATTGGCCTGTTCGAGAACCCCGGTGATTTGGTGCGGCGACTTATGGGTAGTGACCACCGCGGGCTGGGCCGCGGCGGCCGCGCACGCGCCAAACGGATGCCCGCCGAGGCCGAAAATCGTCAACTGCTTGTTGCTCGCCACATAGACCTTTCCATTCGCCACGACCGGCACGATATTGGCGTTGGCACCGGTGTAGGGCCAGCATCCGGCCTGCGACGAAAACAGCAACGAGAGCGTTCCACCCGAAGGCGCCGCCGCGAAGGCATAAAGATTGATGGCAAAGGTAGTCGGGTCGCCAGGTCGTTCGGTCGACCATATGATGCCTGTTCCAGCTTGGGTGCCGTTCGACGAAACCGTCGTAAAGGTTCCAGGGTCTTGCAGGCCGCCGCCGCCGCCGCCGGGATACACCGCTCCTTCTTGGACCATTGCAACCGTGGGCGAGGTCTGTATCTTCCAGACGACGATTTGGGCGCCGTCCACGCCGCCGCCGCTGCTTACGACACGCCCGATCCCGTCCGAACCGGTGAAATAGGAAGGCCCGCACCAGCAAGGCCCGATTGTTTCTTCGTCGAGAACGTTGTCGGGGCCGCCCGGTGTAAATCCGCCCAAGCTGTCGCGATTGAGCAAATACATCGTTCCAGCTTTGCCGGCGGCCACCGCCAGATTCGGAAACGGGCCGGGCTGGGGGGGCAGGAGGAGCACCCCCCCTCCCGAAAGGTCTTCATCTACTGTGTCCAAGAAATGTTCGTTCGATGGCGTGAATATACTGAGAACATTGACGAGTTGCGGGTCGAGCTTCACCACGCTCTCTTGAATATTGGTCTTGCCATCGTAGGTGTCCTGGCTGGGGTCGGAGTTTCCGGTCGAAAAAAACAAGTTCCCCGTGGGGTTGGCGGCAATGCCATAGCCAGACATCCAAATGGAAGACAAGAAAAAGCTCCCCGTGTCGGTTGCTTGCGTGTCGGTCAGCCGGTTCGCCGCAAGCGGCGTCAGCGTGCTGGCCTGCCATCCCAAAACCCAGCCACGCGACAGGTTGGCACTGTAATCGCAAAAACTGCCAAAGGCGGCGTAAATAATGCCGAATGAACCGAGCCGCAATGGACTAACGCCGGATGAACCGAGCCCCAATGGGATAATGCCGGATGAACTCGAGCAGCGCTGGACGCTGCCGTTGATAGGCGGCGTTGAAATTGTAGGTCGTGCCATCGCTCAGCGTATGCGACGCGGCAATGGTGACCGGCGGAATTCTATCGGTCAAATCGTTCAGATTGAGGGCAAAAAGCTGATAGTTTGGTGTCCCGCTCACAGATATATAGGCGATGACATATAAGGTCTTCGTCGCCAAATCGATGACCGGAGTACCCTTAATTCCGGCATTCGGAGTATTAGAGCCGCAACTAGTCGGGTTGGAAACCGGAGTTCCGAGTTTTCTGCTAACCAGCACGGTGCCATCGGACGCTCTGATCGCGTAGACCGTATTGCCTTCGGTGGCGACATAAACGACTTGATCGGTGGCGCCATAAAGGATCCGGGGGGCGCCCGAGCCTTGCAACGGCGCAGGACCGGGACCGGCGGTAATATGTTGCATTGGAACGACGAGGGGTTGCGCATCGACTTGATCGTCGAGCACGACCTGGGCGAGCACGCCAAACGAAGTGCTTCCGACATTTGCCGGGGTCAGCGTTGTTTCATTGCGGTTCCAGCCGGTCCGCAGATTGTCGTAATGGTACGTCGCAACCACCTGATTTAGGGCCGCGGCGGGGGCAGCCGGGACGGCGATTGCCGCGAATAGCGTCAAGCTTACGATTGCGGAACGTTGCATGACTTTACTCCTAGACCATGACATTATACCACCGTGCTAGATCTTATACCATGGATTTATACCAAAGTCTAAGAAATTGACGCATGATTGGGGAACGGAACTTTGCGCTTTTGTGAGGCGGATGTCTTCGAGCGCTCCGATCGCGCGCAGCGGCGAGCGGTCGCGATGACGGAGCGAATGTGGGCGGAGAGTTTGGTGCCCTAATCGGTGCGAAAACTGTTGGGCATTTTTCCGGAACACGGTGTAAGCACGTAAAGCTACCCCCTGGGTTCGGCCCGCAGACGTATTGGCCGGCGGGATGTCGCGGTTGGCGACGAAGACGAACGGAGACCGCCGGATCTCTCTGTCTATGCACTGGATGTTGATGCCTTCCGCGTGCGCCTGTGCGCGAGCCATAAACTTTTCGGCGCGCGCCACCTACGGCGGCCGCCTCCATGCACCATGTCACTTTCATGAGCGGCGGATCCGGTCCGGCGCAGGAGGTCATGCCCCGCGTTCACACGCTCGCCGGCCTGGTCAACCCAACTCAATTGAGTGTCCAAAAAATTGCTTGCTTGGACGATGAAATTGGGTTCGCGTACGGGAGCCTACATGTCGAGGAATTGCTAAAATCCGTTGAAACTGACAAATTCAGCCTCAATAGGGCCGACAAGGGGATGCGGGTTTAGAGCCGCAATCGCTTGCGCGACTCCATCACCGGTAATTTGCGAGTTATCAGGCCAAGGGATTTCGGAGTTGTGACGTGAATCAGATGTGCACTGCTTCCGTTCCTTGGACCAGAACCTTGAAATAAGAAGTGGCCGAAGCGTCATGTCGCTCGCAACAAGACTCCGTATGTTCCTGAACTCGGCGACGAGGCAGATAGCATTTGCCTTCGCGGCATTCATATTAATACGGCCGTTTCTCTCGAGAAGTGAGTTTATACGAAAATTTATTTTACTGCGATCGGTCGAACAACAAATACTGTGGTGTACTCCAAGGTTCAGACGGAACATTTTTTGGTTCAATCGGCAGACAATGGAATTGGAAAGATTGTATTTGCGACTGGTGAGTACGATTTTCAAAAATTCATACTGACCATCGATCTTTGCAACAAGAATTTAGACGGAAGAAAAAAACCAACCATCTTGATCGATGCCGGAGCTAACATCGGGACGATCTGCATCCCTGCCGTAGCCCGTGGTTTCGTGCAGCGAGCGGTTGCGATCGAGCCGGAGCCCCTGAATTGCAGGCTGCTAAGAGCAAATATAGCTTTGAATGGTCTTTCCAATTCCATAGTAGTGCATGAGTGTGCACTTGGAGCTTCAACGGATATTGAGCTTGCGCTTGAACTAAACGCGAGCAATCTCGGCGACCATGGGATTCCGGTAAACACGAAGGATGACATAGAACGGAAAAATAAAGTCCATCTACGATCGGAAACACTAGACGGCTTGTGTCCGCCGGTTGATTACCCGGACAGCCTGCTGTGGATGGATATCCAGGGCTATGAAGGTTTCGCCTATCAGGTGGGAAGGAATTGCTCAAGTCACGCATTCCTTTGAATATTGAATTCTGGCCATATGGAATGAAGCGCGCAGGTTCTTTTGGCGCCCTGAAATCTGCTATCGCTCACTATGATGGATGTTTTGATCTTCACAACCCAGATAGAAAGCATAGTATAGACGCTCTCGACGATTTATACAAAGATATTGCGGAAATTGAAGAGGGGTCACATAGTGATACGGATATCCTCATCCTTTAGTGGGAACCGGAGTTCCGGGATTTTTGCTAAGCAACACGCTGCCATTGGCTGTATTGATAGCGTAGATCGGAGTGGCTTCGGCGGCAGCATAAACGACTTGAAAGGTTCCCGGCGTGGGACTCTATGGCAATAACCGGCGGAATGGGGTGCTGTCCTAATTCGGACATTCGATTTCTCAGATTAGGACACTCGCGAAGGGCGCTAGGCGCGCCCTCCCTTGATCACCGTAAATGGTGGCCGAGTGCGAGGCGTGGACGGCTGGTCTGTCGTGGCGGCGTCGATAAGCTCGCCGATCGTCCAAATGTGATCGGTCACGCCAAGCGCCATGGCCGGTGTAACGCGCAAAGTCTCGTGGACCCGGCAAAGATTATAGTGCGCCACGAACAGTGCCACAGCCGCCGCATGGTTCTCAAGCTTCTTGCTGAAGGCATTCGTGAGCCGTGTGAACCGGCGACATTGCATTCTGATCGTAAGATTCTGATCGCTCGACAAACGACGTGCTGATTTTCTTTCGATCGGGACCGCCGGCGATGATCGCCTTCCTTACGTCTACTACAACGCCAGGGGAATAGCGCCGCGCGGTATCCGGCCCGGGCTCGCCCGCATATACCTTGACGATTTGCCCGTAATCGACTTCCGAGCCGAAGGCCAGCTCGATCGCATCTACATAAGGGTTAAAGCCATCGGAACTGATTTGCGGACGCCCGAGGATACGTCGGCGAACGTCCATCGCGAAGGCATTCGCGTTCGCTCCGCTCCGCTTGCCGATTTGGTAAGAGACGATCGCTTTGTGCGTGGCCGACAGCGCCGTGAAGATATAGCAATCGCCTTTTTCTCGAAGGTCCTTTGGGCCAAGCCGCTTTTGCTTTTTGCCGATGAATGACCACACCTCGTCAAACTCAAGTAGATTAACATGCAGGTCGTGCATTAGGCGGTCATGCAAAGCCGCGCAGCCGTCCCCGACGCGGACGCCTAAGCGCATGATCGTGTCGCGATGGATGTTGGTCAGGCGTTCAGTCGCGCGGATCGAGCAGCCTTCGGTCAATGTGCTGATGACGGCGATTTGCTGGTCTGAAGAAAGAATGTTCATAGGGGCAATCCATGATGCGGGTTGCCCTTGAAACGGGGTAGAAAGTGTCCCCCGATATCGCTATATTGGTGTCCACGATCATCGCTTCATGGGGCAATCCATGGGTTCTTGGTCGAGGAGCTGGCCGCTGTTTCCGCAGCGACCGGCTCCGCTTGATGGTCCCCCGGACGGGATCTGACCCCGTGTCCCGGAGGAGTAAGCTCCGTGTTCTAGACCGCTAAACTACCGGGGGCCATCTAACGATCTAAAAAACATAGCATTTTTGCTATTGGCTCGTCAAGGACAAAAATAGCAAAAATGGAATAATTCCTCTTGCTACGCCCATTGACCTTCAGGTATTATGTCGCTCCGGATGGAACCCGCGACGTGAAGGATTTATATGACGCAGGTTCCAAAAAGCTTAAAGCAAAATTCCTTTCACGTATTACGACTTTAGCTCAATTAGAGTTTTTGGAATGGCGAGAGCCCTCATTCAAGACGCTGCATGGCAAATGCATTGGGCTTGGAGAAATCCGTTTCCAAGCAGATGACGTGCAGCAAAGACCGCTTGGTTTTCGTTCAGGGCCAATGGAGTTCACAATCGTCTTTTGGGCCGTCGAAAAGGAAGACAAGTTCGTTCCACGTGACGCCTGCCGAAGGGCTCTTGAGCGGAAAAGCGAAATATTAGCAAACAGGAATTGAAGCGATGCCCTATGGCTTGCCTTGCAGTGAGACGTTCATTTATCAACTTTCAGACAAGGAATTCCGCGATGAATTCGTGGCGGATCAAGTTCGCTTGCGCATTGCCACGCTAATCCGGGCGCTGCGGGAACAGCCGGATAGGAATTGGTCGCAGACTGAACTCGGGCGCGAAATGGGAAAGCCCCAGAGCGTTGTTTCTAGGCTCGAAGACCCGGACTATGGGAAGTTGTCAGTCCAAACGCTACTAGAAGTTGCGGCCGCATTTAAGTTGCCTTTATTGATCGATATTCCAGAGTGGGAAGAGTGGTTTCAGCATATCAGCGAGGTTCCGAATTCAAAAACTTGCCGACGCAGCTTTGACCCAGAACGACTTTCGCAGGCGAAAGCAGCAAAGGTTAATAGTTTCGCTAACTCGCCATGGAACCAGGAATCCGAGCTGACCAAGACAGAGCCGTTAGAGCCGTTCATGACATTCAATGTCAATGTCCCGGAAGGTTGTTTTTCATTTGATGCTAAGCGGCTTTTCAATTACGCCAGTCAAACCTCTGGAGGCTCTGATGGCATGGTTGCCGTATGACAGTGATCGCGAACACAACGCCTTATGGATACACGGTTTTTTGCGATGATATACGCCAAGAATTAAATGGTAAATTGATCTATATCGGCGTCTATATGAATGAGATGACCATTCTTGGGACTCCCCCTATATTACTTCCAACATTTGTGGCGGCAACAACTTATCGGGAACGTCCCAACGAAAGTGACGCCCCTGTGAAAATAAAAATGTTTTTACCTGGTAGCGATGACGCCGTCGCTGCACTTGATGTGCCTGTTGCAATCATGCGATCAGCGCAATTTGCTTCTGGCACCGAGGGAGAGGATCGAATGTATTCTGCTTTGATTCCAATCCGCGGTTCACTTTTGTTGAAGCAAGACGGCCTCATCAAAATCCGGGCCTATCGTGGCGATGATGAAATCCGCCTTGGTGCTCTGGCAGTAAAATTCCAAGCGCCGCCAGAAAATCCACCACCAACTTAGGACACCCTCGCAATCAAATTCGGACACCTGGCCACGAATTAGGACAGCACCCGGAATGGTGTCGGCTGACTGGACCCGGCGCTTCCCAAAGAGCCCCAAAAAGTGCCAGGATCGCCCGGCGCGTAAGGATCGCCGCCTTAAGAGAAAGATCCGCTGCCGCCATATCAGCGAAAGCTTCCCTCATGCCCGCACGCCGGGTCCTAAACCAGCTTCCCAAGTGTCTTTCGCGCCAACAAACACCCGTGCGCGAGCAGGAAGCTCCGCCGGCAGGCAGGGTGCGGGCCTCGCGCTTTACGATTTATTCCGATTCCTCCGCCGTGCCCTTGGTCCCCTTACTGGGGGTGTCGTCGCGCGCCTTTAACGCGGCGCCGAGAATGTCGCCAAGCGACGCACCGGAATCGGCCGAGCCATATTGGGCGATCGCTTCCTTCTCCTCGGCGACTTCAAGTGCCTTGATTGAGACGGAAACCTTGCGGGCGCGGCGGTCGAACACGGTGACCCGGGCGTCGACCTTCTCGCCGATGGCGAAGCGGTCCGCCCTTTGAGCGGCCCGGTCCCGCGCGAGTTCGGTGCGTTTGATGAAGGCGGTGAAATCGGTCCCGGCGATCTTCACGTCGAGTCCGCCATCCTTCACCGCGAGCACCTCGCAAGTGACGACCGAGCCCTTCTTGATGCCCGCGGCGGCCTCCTCGCCTGGCTTGGCGCCAGCGTCGCCTTGCGGCTTTGCCGCGAAGGGATCGGGGCCGAGCTGCTTGATGCCGAGCGAGATCCGCTCTTTTTCGATATCGACATCGAGCACCTTGGCCTTGACGGAATCGCCTTTCTTGAATTCCTCAATTATTTGTTCGCCGGGCTTGTTCCAATCGAGATCGGAGAGATGGACCATGCCGTCGACATCCCCGTCGAGGCCGATGAAAAGACCGAATTCCGTCTTGTTCTTGACCTCGCCCTCGACCTCCGAGCCGGGTGGATATTTCGCGGCGAAGGCTTCCCAAGGATTGCCGAGCGTCTGCTTGAGGCCAAGCGAGATGCGGCGCTTGGCGGGATCAACTTCGAGAACCTGAACCTCGACCTCCTGGCTCGTCGCGACGATCTTGCCCGGATGCACGTTCTTCTTGGTCCAGGACATTTCCGACACATGGATCAGGCCCTCGATTCCCGGTTCGAGCTCGACGAACGCACCGTAGTCGGTAATGTTCGTCACCCGGCCCTGGAACCGCGCGCTCGCCGGATATTTCGCCTCGATGCCTTGCCAGGGGTCCTCGAGCAATTGCTTCATGCCGAGCGAGATGCGGTGGGTTTCGTGATTGATCTTGATGATTTTTACCCGCACGGTCTGGCCGATCGCCAAAACCTCGGTCGGATGATTGACTCTCCGCCAGGCGACATCGGTCACGTGCAGGAGCCCGTCGATGCCGCCAAGATCGACAAAGGCGCCGTAATCGGTAATGTTCTTCACCACCCCGTCGATCACCTGGCCTTCTGCGAGATTGGCAACGATCTCATGGCGCTGCTCGGCGCGGGATTCTTCGAGCACGGTGCGGCGCGAGACAACGATATTGCCGCGGCGGCGGTCCATTTTCAGGATTTGGAAGGGCTGCGGCGTCTGCATCAGCGGCGTCACGTCGCGGACCGGGCGGATATCGACTTGGCTGCGCGGCAAGAACGCGACGGCGCCGTCGAGATCGACGGTGAAGCCGCCCTTGACCTGGTTGAAGATAATGCCTTCGACTTTTTCTTGTTTCTCGAAAGCCCTTTCGAGCTTGCCCCAGCTTTCCTCGCGCCGCGCCTTGTCGCGCGAAATGACAGCTTCGCCGAGCGCGTTCTCGATCCGCTCAAGATAAACCTCGACCTCGTCGCCGACGGTGAGCTTGCCTTCGCGCCCGGGCCCTTGAAATTCCTTGAGGGCAACACGGCCTTCCGTCTTCAGACCGAGATCGATGACGGCGACGTCTTTCTCGATCGCGACGACAAGCCCCTTGACGACGGTGCCTTCGAAGGCCTCGTTCTGGCCATAGCTCTCGTCGAGCAGCGCCGCGAAATCCTCGCGCGACGGCGCATAGGTGTTTGTGGAAACCATTTGTTCTCCTGAGCGCCCGAACGCGGAGGGCGCCGGGGTTTTCGCCCGTTGCGCCTCTTGTCCGCCCGCATTCGCCGCCATTGCGGCAAACCGCCGCCAGATCACCGGTCCGGCGCGGGACCGGCGGCAAGAAGCAAGGTTAAGGGCTGCTATGTAGCAAGAGGGAGGCGCAGCGGCAAGGGGCGGGGGAACAAACGTGCCGAAGCTTTCGCGCCGCTGTTCGATCCGTTCCAAGACCCATAGACGTGCGGCGTTTCTATTGAAAACCCAAATATCCCCGAACCGCATCCTCCATTTCGCGCATCAACGCCGGTGCCATGCGCCCAAGCGGTTCGGCGCGGCGGACCTCGATCGTGGCGAGCTTGCAAGGCCGGATGACGGTGGGCGCGGGCAGTCCCGCCGCTCGATACTGCTCGCCAAGCGGCACATCGCCCGGCCATGCGCAGTTTCCGGCGTTCGTGATCATCGCGACCGAAAGCAGGCCATTCCCCTCGCCGATCCCGCCCTTGGACAAAATAAGGGCCGGCCGGTGTTGCCGTGTCGATCGATCCGTATAGGGAAATGGGACGCGGACGACATCGCCCTGCCTAAAGCTTGCAATAAGCCCCCCCGGTTGGCTTTGCCGTCCCATTCCGCAAAGGCCGCGAAGGGATCGTCGATCGCTCCGGCGCCGGCCTTGGTGAGAACGACCAGATCGCCAAGGATTTCATAGGCGAGCTCGTCGCCTTCCGTTAGGCGGAGAGCGGCGCGAACCGGTTGCGGGATCGTCGTCTGCGCCTTGGTGGTGAGCTTGCTCGTGATCATGGAACCCCGCGCGGAATGTCCTTTTAGTAAGGAATGTCCTTGCTGGTTTCAAGCTGGCGACCGTCGTAGACCGCATGTCACCTGCGCGCGAGTGGCGCGGGACGGCGGAAAGAAGCAGGGCTTATGCCGCTATGTCGCAAGCGGAGCGCGCGGCGGCTCACCGGCGGCTTGCAGTTTTGCGGCGCACCATTAATACTGGCCAGGCGATTTCGACACCCGGACCATCGAACATGACGATTTCCGCCGCCATCCATCATGTCACCCACTATAAATACGACCGGCCGGTCGTGCTTGAGCCGCAGACCATTAGGCTGCGCCCGGCGCCGCACTGCCGGACCAAAATCCCCGCCTATTCGCTGAAAGTGACGCCGGCGGAGCATTTCGTGAACTGGCAGCAGGACCCGCATGGCAATTGGCAAGCGCGGTTCGTCTTTCCGGAAAAAGTGACGGAGTTTAGAATCGAGGTCGATCTGACCGCCGAACTTGCGGTGATCAACCCTTTCGATTTTTTCATCGAGCCCTATGCCGAGCAATTTCCCTTCGCTTATGAGCCCGAATTGAAGGCGCAACTCGCGCCTTATCTCGATGCCGAACCGTTGGGGCCACGCCTGGCGGCCTATATCGCGGCCCTCCCCAAGGGCCCGATCCGCATTGTCGATTTTCTCGTCGATCTCAATACCTCGTTGCAGAAGTCGATCCGCTATCTGATCCGGATGGAGCCAGGCGTCCAGACGCCGGAGGAAACTTTTGAGCTTGGCTCCGGCTCCTGCCGCGATTCGGCCTGGGCGCTTGTCCAGATCCTGCGCCATCAGGGCTTAGCCGCGCGCTTCGTCTCAGGCTATCTCATCCAATTGCGCGCCGACATCGAGCCGGTCGACGGGCCGAAAGGCACGAACAAGGATTTTACCGATCTGCACGCCTGGGCCGAGGTTTATCTGCCCGGCGCCGGCTGGATCGGCATGGACGTAACGTCGGGAATGTTTTGCGCCGAGGGGCATTTGCCGGTTGCCGCGACCCCGCATTATCGCTCCGCGGCGCCGATTTCCGGGCTGGTCGAGCCAGCCAATGTCGATTTCCATTTCGATATGCGGGTTACGCGCGTGGGCGAGGCGCCCCGGATCACGCTGCCTTTTTCGGAGTTTGCCTGGGCGAAGCTCGACGCGCTTGGCGAAAAGGTCGATGCCGATCTCGCCCGCAACGATGTTCGCCTGACGATGGGCGGCGAGCCGACTTTTGTCTCGATCGACGACTTCGAATCGGAAGAATGGAATACCACCGCCGTCGGCCCGGCGAAACGCGTGCTTGCCGACAAATTGATCCGCCGCTTGCAAGCGCGTTTCGCGCCGGGAGGCATGCTGCATTATGGCCAAGGCAAATGGTATCCCGGCGAAAGCCTGCCGCGCTGGAGTTTTGCGCTCTATTGGCGCAAGGACGGCAAGCCGGTTTGGAACAATCCCTCCATCATTGCGGAACTCGTTCCGGGGGACCAGGGAGACGCTGAAACACTGGCGCGGGCCAAGGCGTCGTTTGGCGAGGAACAAAGGGCGCAAGCAGAAACCCTCGCCACCGGCATCGCCGCAAGGCTTGGAATCGACGCGGGATTTATTTTGCCCGCCTATGAAGATCCCGCGGCGTGGCTCGTCAAGGAAGCCAATCTGCCGGAAAATACCGATCCGCTCGACCCGAAACTCGAGGATCCCGAAGAGCGCAGCCGCATGATCCGGACTTTCGCGCGCGGCCTGACAAAGCCTGCCGGCTATGTCATGCCAGTTCAGCGCTGGAACGCGCAAGCGGGCCCGGTGAGCGCCGCGCGGCCGCGATGGCAAAGTGAAAAATGGGCCCTGCGGCGCGGCAACCTTTTTCTTTTTCCAGGCGATTCCGCGGTCGGCTACCGGTTGCCCCTTCCATCGCTGCCGAAGGTCGCGCCATCAGACTATCCGTTTATCGTCGAACGGGACTTAATCGAACAACGCGAAGCGCTGCCGGAGCGCGAGGAGTTCGCGCAGCATTTTGAGCACGCCGCAGCGGCGCCGGCCAGTGCATGGCAAGAACGCATCGAACAGGAGGCGATCGAAGGCGCGGTGCGCACGGCGCTGTCGGTCGAGCCGCGCGACGGTGTCCTTTGCGTTTTCATGCCGCCGGTCAAGACATTGGAGGATTACCTCGAACTTCTCGCGGCGGTCGAGGCGAGCGCCGGAGCGGCAGGCCTGCCGGTGCATATCGAAGGCTATCCTCCGCCCGCCGATCCGCGCATCAACGTAATCAAGGTGACGCCCGATCCCGGGGTCATCGAGGTCAACATACATCCCTCGGGAAGCTGGCGGGCGCTCGTCGAATCCACCAATGGCCTTTACGAGGACGCCCGTCAGGTCCGGCTCGGCGCCGACAAATTCATGACCGATGGACGCCACACCGGCACCGGCGGCGGCAATCATATCGTGCTAGGCGGCGCCTCGGCCGCCGATTCGCCGGTGCTCCGGCGGCCCGACTTGCTCAAAAGCCTGATACTCTATTGGCAGCGTCACCCTTCGCTGTCCTATCTCTTCTCGGGGCTCTTCATCGGCCCGACGAGCCAAGCGCCGCGCGTCGACGAGGCCCGGCACGATCAGCTCTACGAACTCGAAATCGCGCTTGCTAGCACGCCTCGCGCGGGCGAACCGGCGCCCTTGTGGCTTGCCGACCGCTTGTTTCGCAATTTGCTCGTCGACGTGACGGGCAACACGCATCGCGCGGAAATCTGCATCGACAAACTTTATTCGCCGGAGGGTCCCGCAGGGCGGCTCGGACTGGTCGAATTCCGGGCCTTCGAAATGCCGCCAGAGGCACGCATGAGCCTCGCGCAAAACTTGTTGCTGCGGGCGCTCGTCGCCTGGTTTTGGCAACAACCACTGCAAGGCGGCTTGGTGCGTTGGGGCACGGCGCTGCACGATCGTTTCATGCTGCCGCATTTCGTCTGGGAGGATTTTTTGGGCGTCCTCGGCGATCTCGGGCGGGCGGGCTATGCGTTCGATTGCGCCTGGTTCGGGGCACAGTTTGAATTCCGTTTCCCGTTCTTCGGCGCCGTCGAGCATGGAGGGGTCAAGCTCGAAGTGCGCCAAGCGCTCGAGCCTTGGCAGGTGATGGGCGAGCAGGGCGCGGCGGGCGCAACCGTGCGCTATGTCGATTCCTCGGTCGAACGATTGCAAATCAGGGCGAGCGGCCTTGTGCAAGGCCGCCACGCCGTCGCCTGCAATGGCCGCCGCGTCCCTCTGACGGCGACTGGGACTTCTGGCGAAGCGGTCGCCGGCGTGCGCTTCAAGGCCTGGCAGCCCCCCAATGGCCTGCATCCCACAATTCCTGTCCATGCCCCCTTGACCTTCGATATCGCCGATGGCTGGAATGGACGTTCTCTCGGCGGCTGCGTCTATCATGTCGCGCATCCAGGCGGGCGTCACTACGAGACCTTTCCGGTCAACAGCTTCGAGGCGGAAGCACGCCGCCTCTCGCGCTTCCAGGGCCATGGCCACACGCCGGGCGCTTTCGACGTGCCGCCCGAGGAGCGTTGCGCCGACTTTCCGCTGACCCTCGATCTTCGCCGCCCCCGCCTCATGTGAGGTCTTGGCAAATAATGCAGGAGCTATTAGCAAACGCAGCCGGATTATACCAAGTCTCGTTGATTGTGACCCATTCGGCATTCGAGCATGCCGGGGACATGTATTCCAAGGCACCCTCGATCAGCTTGTTCCAGGCGAAAGCGCTCGATACATCACTGTCGGCCGCAGAGAAAATGCAATTCTGATGACCCGCGATTCATGCGGGCCGAGGACGATATCGCCGCGGGTATGCCGACGACGCTCGAGTCATTTCGCGCCAGTTATAGAACGGTAGGCCGTCAGCCGCTCGACGGCGAGAATGACGACGCCCATGATCCCGAAGAAGATCCGCGCGGTCTGCGTCACCCCGATCAGCGGGAGGAACGCCAAAATGATCAATACTGGACCGACAATCCGCTCGACCCACTGGTGTAGAACGATCGGGATTACTTTGATGACGCCGGCTGGGAAGTCGGTCAGGAGCGTCATCAACAAATGAACGCCTGCGAGCGCATAGGACAGCACGGCAGGCCAACCTGACAGCCCGATAACGGCCGGGGCTGCGGCAAAGATCAGGACGGCAAGATAGTCGATCGCACCATGGAGGGTGAGTGAGATGGGCTTCATGTCTGCGCTCCCGGCGTCAATGTTCCTCGCAAACGCTAGATGGGGACGCATCGCCTGTCTGTCAGATAGATGACACTGCCTTTGAGATGGTATCCGGCGGCCGTGCGAGGAGGGAAAGTGCACTATCGTTTATGCAGATCATGTCGCGAGTATAATTTAACAGCCCGCGCCTGCGAAGATCGCTGAGGATCGAGCTCACGACCTGACGGGAAGCGCCGACGAAGTCGGCTATGTCCTGCTGTGTAAGCCTTATTTCCAGCGAGAATCCGTGCGGACACTGCGCGCCGAAGGTTCCGGCGAGTTCGACCAGCGTTTCGATCACCCGCCATTCGACGGATTGTGTCATTGCGCGCAACAGTCGCCGCTGAACCCATCGTTTAGATCCGGCCAGGTGCTCAGCGACGAAGATCGCCAACCGCGGATTGACTTCCATGGCGGCGTGCAAGTCGTTTACCAGCACCCGTTGCGCCACCACATCGCCGATTGCCCGAGCCGTTTCCTCGTATTCCAGCGGCAATTGGGGATTGGAAAATACGCCAGCGATCTCGCCGCATTTCAGAAGATCCATTGCGAGCTCCGTCCCGTCTTCGCAGATGTGCGATGTCTTTACGAAGCCGTCCAGAATAAGAAACAGCGCGCTCGCTGGTTCACCCTGCGCATAGAGGGTCGTCTTGTCGGCCACTGCGACACGCGAAGCCGACCTGCAGTTGGATTCAATCAGTACACTGATTGTTTTTTCGTCCACAGCGCTTGCCGCGACGTCGGGTACTCCGATCATCATTTCCCACTTTCCCAATTATTGTAAACGACGAAACATTGATATTAAGCGCCGGCCGGAGACGGCAATCGTCCACAATTGGATCCTTCGTGTCCCTGCAACAAGTAGTTAGCTGTCCAAGGCCGATTTTGGGAATCGGCTACGTGAGCCAAGCTTTCAATGATCTGGTATTAGCTCAGCGCTGTTTCTAAAAGCAATTGGCAAGCTCGAACGCTACTCCCCATAAACTGCAACGGACGGCCGCGACCTTAACCAGGCGTTAACCATGCGTTGCGTAAATCAGGGAAAGCGATTTTGAGACGCACCCGTGACAGAAGTTGCCAGCCCCCGTCATTCCATAAGATTTCATGGCCGCTCCTATCACGCCATGGTGCTGGCGCCAGAGCCGCCCGTGGCAAATTGGCTTGCCGAGCTAGACACCTGGCTCGAACGTTCGCCGGGGTTTTTCTTCGGGCGGCCGGTCGTGCTCGACGTCGCGGTTATTCAGCCTGGGAGCAAGCAGGGCCTCGCGGAGCTTTTGCAAAACCTCGCCGGGCGCAACATCAAGGTGATGGGCATCGAAGGCGCCGAGCCGTCCTGGCTCGACTTCGCGATGCCGCCGCTGCTTTTGAGTGGGCGGCAGACCAGCGTCATCCCCGGCGATAACCCTCCCGCCGCCCCGGAGGCGCCTGCCCCCGCTCCTTTTTCCGATTCCATTCCGGATGCGGCGGCGGCGCTTCCCAACGTCCCTGCGCCGCCTGGCGACGCTAGCTCCTCTCCCGCCGTGGCCGCGCCACCGCAGCAACCAAATTCCTTGCTGCTGGACAGTTCGGTCCGCTCCGGCCAGTGCATCGTGCACCCCGAGGGCGACGTGATTGTCGTCGGATCCGTGGCCTCGGCCGCCGAGGTGATCGCCGGCGGTTCGATCCATATCTACGGAACGCTGCGGGGCCGGGCGATCGCCGGTTCACGCAACGCCCGCGCGCGGATTTTTTGCCGCAAGCTCGAAGCCGAACTTCTTTCGATCGACGGCCTTTACATGGTGGCCGATGATATGCCCGCGCACCTGCGCGGCCAGCCGATTCAGGTCTGGCTCGACGGTGATTCAATGATGATGACTCAGGACTGAGTCAAATTGGGAGACAGCAACATGGCCAAGGTTTTGGTCGTAACATCGGGCAAGGGCGGCGTCGGCAAGACGACCTCCACCGCGGCGTTGGGCGCGGCGCTTGCGACGGCGGGCAAAAAGGTCGTGCTCGTCGATTTCGACGTCGGGCTGCGCAACCTCGATCTCGTCATGGGGGCTGAGCGCCGCGTGGTCTACGACTTGATCAATGTCGTGCAAGGCGACGCCAAGCTTGCGCAAGCGCTCATCCGCGACAAGCGCGTGCCGGCGCTGTCCTTGCTTCCGGCCTCGCAAACGCGCGACAAGGACGCCTTGACGGATGAGGGCGTTGCGCGCGTCATCGCCGAGTTGAAGGAGAAATTCGATTGGGTGATCTGCGATAGCCCCGCCGGCATCGAGCGCGGCGCCACGCTTGCCATGCGCCATGCCGATGTCGCGATCGTCGTGACCAACCCCGAAGTATCCTCGGTTCGCGACTCGGATCGAATTATCGGCCTTCTCGATTCCAAGACGGAAAAGGCGGAGAAGGGCGAACGTGTCGAAAAGCACCTCCTGATTACCCGCTTTGACGCTGCCCGCGCGGGCCGCGGCGAAATGCTGAATGTCGAGGATGTGCTTGAGATCCTTTCCATCCCGCTGCTCGGAATCATCCCGGAAAGCTTTGAGGTTCTGCGTGCATCCAATCTCGGCTCGCCGGTCACCCTCAACAATCCCTTGAGCGCGCCGGCGCGTGCTTATTTCGACGCGGCGAAACGGCTCAACGGCGAAGCCCTGGATATGACGATTCCAAGCGACAGGAAGGGTCTGTTTGGCATGTTGTTTGGGCGGAGGGCGGCATGAAACTCATCGATTTTCTCAAACGGCCACGCACCGCGCCGGTCGCCAGAGAACGGTTGCAAATCCTGCTCGCGCATGAGCGCGCGGTCTCCGGCAAGTCCGATCTGATCGCCATACTTCAAGAAGAGATCATGGCGGTGATCGCCAAACACTTCCCTATCGATCAGGACGGGATCAAGGTCAAGATGGAGCGCGGCGAAGTGGTCTCGACTCTCGAGGTCGAGATCGAAATCCCAACCCCCATGTGCCCAAGCTTCCCGTTGCCCGAAAAGCTGGCTCCGGCCGAACCCTGCGCAGTGGAAGCCGCGGAAGCGGGCAGCTAGAGCGTTATCCATTCTGGAAGAATCAGGCCGGTTGCGGTCCTTGCCGCGAAGCAAGGCCGTCCGGCCAACGTCGCGGTGCCGCGCAGCGAACCCTTGGCGTTTTGACCGCCACGCCTTGCGTTTGGCGCGAACATCCTCAAATGAAAGGCGCGGGGAGTTGAGGGAATGCCATGCGCGATTTTTTCGGAAATATCGGCGATCAGAGTTTTGAGGCCATGCGCTTGGGCGGCATCGGCTGGATCTTCGCGTTCCTTGTCGTCGGCGCTACGATACTTGCCGCCCGCTGGATGGTCGGCTGGCAAATGCGGAGGCTGGAGCGGATCATAGGCCGCAAGGCGGAGGATTGGGATGTGCCGGGCTCTGGAAGCAACGACGGCGGCAAGGGGGAACCGCCACGGGTCTAGGCGGCAACATTTTGCGCGCCCTCAAGGCAAAGCCATTGCGCCCGGCTGAAAAGCGATAACAATGATGGTGTTTTGAGCCCGGAGGGGCCGCGCCATGCTTGGCAGCTTTTGGCAGTTTCTGAGGGACCCGGCCAATTTGGCCGTGATCACGGCCATTGGTGCCGGGATCGCGGCCATTGCCGGAGCGGCGTGGGCTTTCTTCACCTTCTTTGCCAAGAAAGGCGAAAAAGGACCTTCGGCGCCGAGCGTCAAAGCCGATCATGGCACCATCGCGGCTGGCAAGGATATTACTGCGCCCGTGACCGTCGGACTCGATGAGAAGGAGGCCAGTCAGGAGCTTCGTAACGCCCAACAGCCGCGAAGGGACGAGCTTGAACGGCTGGCGGCCCAGATCGCCCGCGACAAAGGCGTCGAGATCGCGCCGGTGCGTGCCGTTCTCGCTAAGCTCGGCGAACATGGCGTGCCGGAAGAGGACATTCCGAAGCGGCTCGATTCGGCGGCGGATGAACTGATCAAGCTCCGCGCGGAAAATGAGCAACTCCGGCGCGGGCCGTCGGCTTTGGCGGCGATTGCGGAAGAGGTGCAGGCGCTCATCGATAAGGGCGAGTTCGACGATGCGTGCCGCGCGTTGGCGCGTGGCCGCGAGGCTGCACGCGCCCTGCGGGTCGATGCGAGCCGTTACGAGGCGGCCTTCCTGGCTCAGGAGGCGCGGGTCGACGATCTGCAGCTCGCCTATCGTCCCGCCGCCGCGAAATACGCCGAGGCGGCGGGTCTCGTGGCTGCGTTTGATAAAGAGCTGCAATGGCGTTGGTTAGCGACTCAGGCCGGTGAACTGAACAAACAAGGGGACGAATTCGGGGACGCCGCCGCGCTGCACGAGGCGATCGACGTCTATCGTCGATGCCTCGCCCTCGCGCGGGGTACGGAAAGACCATTCGATTGGCCCAGGATTCAGAACAATCTTGGCAATGCGCTCACAAGGCTCGGGGGGCGGGGGAGCGGAACGGCGCGGCTGGAGGCGGCCGTCGCCGTCTACCGCGAAGCCTTGCAAGAATTAACCCGTGAACGAGCGCCACTCGACTGGGCCACGACCCAGATGAATCTCGGCGTCGCGCTCCAGACGCTCGGCGAGCGGGAGAGCGGGTCGGCGCGGATCGCGGAGGCCATCGCCGCCTACCGGGAAGCCTTGAAGGAAAGAACCCGCGAGCGCGTGGCGCTCGATTGGGCCGCGACGCAGAACAATCTCGGCATTGCATTCATGGCGCTCGGCGAGCGGGAGAGCGGGACGGCGTCACTCAACGAGGCCATCGCCGCCTTTCGCGAAGGATTGAAGGAACTTACCCCCGCGCGCACGCCGCTCCAATGGGCCACGGCCCAGAACAATCTTGGGCTAGCGCTGACAGCGCTCGGCGAGCGGGAGAGCGGGACGGAGCGGCTCGAGGAGGCCGTTGCGGCCTGTCGCGAGGCCTTGCAAGAATGGACCCGCGCGCGCGCGCCGCTGGAATGGGCCGCGGCCCAGAATAATCTCGGCAATGCGCTCCGAATGCTCGGTGAGCGGGAGAGCGGGACGGCGCGAATCGACGAGGCCATCGCCGCCTGTCGCGAGGCCTTGCAGGAATATACCCGTGCGCGCGTGACGCGCGATTGGGCCGTGATCCAGGTGAATCTCCGCAATGCCCGCGGAATCCTTGGCGAGCGCGAGCGCGGGACGGCACGGCTCGACGAGGCTGTTTCCGCGTACCGCGAAGCCTTGCAGGAAAGGACCCGCGCGCGGGCGCCACTCGACTGGGCCGCGACACAGATGAATCTCGGCAATGCGCTCTTGACGCTCGGCGAGCGGGAGAGCGGGACAGTGCGGCTCGACGAGGCTGTTTCCGCCTATCGCGAAGCCTTGCAGGAAAATACCCGCCAGCGCGCGCCGCTCGAATGGGCCGCGACCCAGCACAATCTCGCCTTGGCCTATCGCGCTTTTTTCAACAAGGATCACCAGCCGTACCATCTCGACGATGCGCTCGAAGCCGTCGATAGGGCTCTCGAAGAATTTCGCAAGGCCGGGGCGGATTTCTACATCAAGCAGGCCAGGCACCTAAGCGAAAACATCATCATGGCGAAAGGCAAATAATAGCAGCATCGCGTTCTCGCCGCCCCGCTGCGGCCGGGGAAGACAGTTTTTTTGAAAATCTCGAAAAGTAAAGTTTATACCTATCGCAAGTTTCCACTCGCGGGCCGCAAACTGGAGCCCAGTGACACGCCGGGCTCTGGAAGCAGCGACGGCGACACGGGGGAGCCGCCGCTAGGCTAGGTGGCAACACGTATCGCGCCCTCAAGGCAAAGCCATTGCGCCTTTCTGAGAAATGATAACAATGGTGGCGTTTTGGGCACCGAGGGGCGCGGCATGCTTGGCAGCATTTGGCAATTTCTGAAGGAACCGACTAATTTGGCGCTTCTCGGCTTGATTGGCGCCGCGATGGCGACAATCGCCGCAGGCGCTTGGGCTGCCTTCACTTTCTTCGCCATGAAACGCGAAAATGGCCCTTCGGCACCGAGTGTCAAAGCCGATCACGGCGGCGTCGCAGCTGGCCGGGATATCACTGCGCCGGTGACCATCCGACTCGACGAAAAGGGGATTGGACAGGAGCTTCGCACAGCCCAACAGCTGAGGAGGGACGCGCTTGAACAGCTGGCGGCCCAGCTCGCCCGCGACAAAGCCGTCGAGATCGCACCGCTGCGTGCCGTTCTCGTCAATCTCGGCGAAAAGGGCGTGCTGGAAGAGGATATTCCCAAAAGGCTCGACGAGAAAGCCGATGAACTCGTCAAGCTCCGCGCGGAAAACGAGCAACTCCGGCGCGGGCCGTCGGCTTTGGCGACGATAGCGGAAGAGGTTCAGGCACTCATTGATAAGGGCGAGTTCGACGATGCGAGTCACACATTGGTGCGTGGCCGCGAGGCCGCCCTTGGACTGCAGATCGACACTAGCCGAGAGTCTGCGGAAATGCTGGCGCTGGAGGCACGGGTCGACGATCTGCAGCTCGCCTACCGTGCCGCCGCCGGGAAATTTGAGGAAGCTGCCGCACTTGTCGCGCCTTTCGACACAGAGCGGCAATGGCGTTTCCTGCTCGCTCAGTCAGGCGAACTCTTTAAGCAGGGAAACGAATTCGGCGACAATGCCGCATTGGCCGAAGCGATTGACATCTGCCGCCGGTGCCTAGCTCTCGCGCCGCGCTCGGAAAGACCGCTCCAATGGGCTCATGCCCAGGCGAATCTTGGCGTCGCGCTCGCAAAGCGCGGCGAGCGGGAGGTCGAGACGGCGCGGCTCGACGAGGCTGTTTCCGCCTTTCGCGAGGCCTTGCAGGAATTGACCCGCGCGCGCGTGCCGCTCCAATGGGCCGGGACCCAGGTGAATCTCGGCAACGCGCTCCAAACGCTCGGCGAGCGGGAGAGCGAGACGGCGCGGCTCGACGAGGCGATTGCCGCTTATCGCGAAGCCTTGCAGGAATGGACCCGCGACCGCGTGCCGCTCGATTGGGCCATGACCCAGAATAATCTCGGCAATGCGCTCGCAAAGCTCGGCGAGCGGGAGAGCGGGACGGCGCGGCTGGGGGAGGCCGTTTCCGCCTTTCGCGAGGCCTTGCAGGAATATACCCGCGCGCGAGTGCCGCTCCAATGGGCCGGGACCCAGATGAATCTCGGCAACGCGCTCAGGGCGCTCGGCGTGCGGGAGAGCGGGACGGCGCGGCTCGAGGAGGCCGTCTCCGCCTATCGCGAAGCCTTGCGGGAATTGACCCGCGCGCGCGTGCCGCTCGAATGGGCCATGACCCAGGACAACCTCGGCGACGCGCTCACGAGGCTCGGCGAGCGGGAGAGCGGAACGGCGCGGCTGGAGGATGCTGTTGCCGCGTTTCGCGAGGCCTTGCAGGAAAGGACCCGCGAGCGCGTGCCGCTCGATTGGGCCGCGACCCAAATGAATCTCGGCAATGCGCTAAGGGCGCTTGGCGAGCGGGAGAGCGGGACGGCGAACCTCGAAGAAGCCGTTGCCGCCTGTAGAGAAGCCTTGCAGGAAAATACCCGCGAGCGCGTGCCACTCGATTGGGCCAAGACCCAGATGAATCTCGGCACTGCGCTCTTTCGCCTCGGCGAGCGGGAGAGCGGGACGGCGCGGCTGGAGGAGGCTGTTACCGCTTACCGCGCAGCACTGGAGGAGAGCACGTTCGAGCGCGTGCCACTGGACTGGGCTCAAACGCAGAACAACGTCGGCAATGCGCTCAGAGCTTTGGGGGAGCGGGAGGGCCGGACGGCGCGTCTGGAGGAGGCGGTAGCCGCTTACCACGCAGCGCTAGATGTATACAGGCGCGATTCGGTCCCGGTCGCCTGGGCAGTTACGCAAAACAACCTGGGCAACGTGCTCAGGAGTTTGGGCGAGCAGGAGAGCGGGACGGTGCGGCTTGAGGAGGCCGTTGCCGCCTATCGAGAAGCCTTGCAGGAAAATACCCGCGAGCGCGCGCCGCTCCAATGGGTCGTGACACAGATGAATTTAGGCGCTGCCCTCGAAACGCTTGGCGAGCGGGAGAGCGGGACAGCGCGTTTAGAGGAGGCAATTGCCGCCTATCGTGCTGCTGTTGAAGCTGCGACAGGATGGGGAAACCCCCAACTGGCAACGGTGATAGCGGCACTAAGCAAGGCAGAGCAAAATTTGGCCGAACGGCGTGCAAAGACATGACAAGGCGCAGTGCTAGCGGCGAGAATTTACCAGAACCAAGTCATCCATTTGCCCGATGGTGCGCTGGCGCAGCGATTGGCTTTTGGGCTTTATACGTTCAAGCTTTCCAAGACCCTTGGAAACAACTTGGCGCTATTTTGTCACCTGGCGTGGGGTATATGTTTGGACAAATATTAGATTTTATAATAAATTTTGGAGCCACGGCTAATTCCAAGAGGAATCAGAGAATTAGTTTATCCGAAAATAAACGGAGACGAGACGATCTTATTAAAGAACGTCAAGAAATGATCGAAATTGGTGCAGATTGAAAAACAATAGAGTTTATAGATTCTGCAATTGCTGATATTCGACTGGTTATAGTTGATCTTATTGCTGGATCGTCAATAGCAGCAAATAAATCGTCTAAAAAGCCCTAAATCTGTGGTTGGTGCCGTTTCGAACCACGCGGAAAGTGACCTATCGCGATTTTCCGCTCGCTCCAAATCCCCGTTTCGTATCTATGCCACACGCGGTAAATGTATGTTCGGCCAGACCGTCAATCGTACAAAAATGCTTCACGTGAAACATTTTGGTGCGATCGCGCGAAAATTTCGTACCAAAATTTTGGCCCGCCCTCGCGCATTGCTTGCGCCAAGGCCACGGTGCTATAGCCAGCCTGTTTCAGCCCAAGCGCCAAAGGAGAGTTCATGTCCGTCGATTCCGCGACCGTGCGGCGCATCGCGCATCTTGCGCGGATCAAGGTCAGCGAGGCCGACGTGCCGCATCTGCAAGACGAGCTCAATGCAATCTTGGCCTTCGTCGAGGAATTGGGAACCGTCGATGTGGAAGGCGTCGAGCCGATGACCTCGGTCATGCCGATGCCGATGAAAAAGCGCGCCGATATCGTGACGGACGGCTCTATCCCGGACAAGATCGTGGCCAACGCGCCCGCCTCGGACGATCATTTTTTTGTCGTCCCCAAGGTGGTGGAGTGAGCGAGAAGATGACCGGCCTCACCGAGCTGACGCTTGCCCGCGCGAGGGACGCTCTCAAACAAAAAGAATTTTCCGCCGTCGAACTCGCGCACGCGCATATCGGCGCAATCGAAAACGCGCGGGCGCTAAACGCCTTTATTGTCGAGACGCCGGAGAAAGCGCTCGCCATGGCCCGCCAATCCGACGCGCGGATCGCCAAGGGAGAAGCCGCGCCGCTCGAAGGCATTCCGCTCGGCATCAAGGATCTCTATTGCACCGAGGGCGTGCAGACCACCGCGGGCAGCCATATCCTCGAGGGTTTTGTGCCGCCTTATGAATCGACCGTCACCGCCAATCTCTGGCGCGACGGCGCAGTGATGCTCGGCAAACTCAATCTCGACGAATTCGCGATGGGATCGTCGAACGAGACCTCTTATTTCGGCCCGGTGATTTCGCCCTGGCGGCGGCGGGGCTCGACCACCCCGCTGGTACCCGGCGGCTCGTCGGGCGGCTCGGCGGCAGCCGTCGCCGCGCGGCTCTGTTTCGGTGCGACGGCGACCGACACCGGCGGCTCGATCCGCCAGCCGGCGGCGTTCACCGGAACCGCCGGCATCAAGCCGACCTATGGGCGTTGCTCGCGCTTCGGCATCGTCGCCTTCGCGTCCTCGCTCGATCAGGCAGGTCCGATCGCACGCACGGTGCGCGATGCGGCGATCCTGCTGCGCTCGATGGCGGGCCATGATCCGAAGGACACGACGTCCGTCGATGTTCCGGTGCCGGATTTCGAGGCTGCGGTGGGGCGCGGCATAAAAGGCTTAAAAATCGGAATTCCAAAAGAATACCGCCGCGATGGCATGCCGGCCGAAATCGAAAACCTCTGGGCGCAAGGCGTCGAATGGGTGAAGGCGGCCGGTGCGACTATCGTCGATATCTCGCTGCCGCATACGCGTTATGCCTTGCCTGCTTATTATATCGTGGCGCCGGCCGAGGCCTCGTCGAATCTCGCCCGCTACGATGGCGTGCGCTACGGGCTTCGCGTGCCCGGCAAAGACATCGCCGACATGTATGAAAGAACGCGGGCGGCGGGCTTTGGCAAGGAGGTGCGAAGGCGGATCATGATTGGCACTTATGTGCTTTCGGCTGGCTATTACGACGCCTATTATGTAAGGGCGCAAAAGATCAGAACCCTCATCAAGCGCGATTTCGAATTTGCCTTTGCAAACGGCATCGATGCGATCCTGACCCCGGCGACGCCGTCCGCCGCCTTCGGTCTCGGCGAAAAAGGCTCGGCCGATCCGGTCGAAATGTATCTCAACGATATCTTTACCGTCACCGTGAACATGGCGGGACTGCCGGGCATCGCGGTTCCGGCCGGAATCTCCACTGAGGGCTTGCCCTTGGGGCTGCAAGTGATCGGCCGCGCGTTTGACGAAGAGACCTTATTCTCGGTGGCGCATGTGATCGAGCAATCGGCGCCAAGGATCGCGCCGCCGGAGAAATGGTGGACGTGACCTTGCCGCCCGTAAGGAACCGTTCAAGCATCCTCGCCCGACAAATTGACCTTCCGGGGCGGCCCCATCAGCGCCGGCTGGAACAAAATCGCCGCCGCCAATGTGCAGACAAGCGACAAGGCAAGCAGCTTGCCCATGCTGGAAGTGCCCGGATGCTTGGAGAGCCAAAGGCTTCCGAACGCGGTCGCGGTGGTCATGGCGCTGAAAAAGACGGCGCGCGTAAGACTCGATTGCAAAAGATTCGTCGTCCCCGCCCGCCACGCCATCACGAAATAAATCTTGAAGGCGACCCCAAGACCGAGCAGGAGAGGCAGCGCAATGATGTTCGCAAAATTCAGCGGCATGCCGATCAGGACCGTGATTTCGAGCGTGACGGCGCCGGCAAGCAGCAAGGGAACCAGCGTCAGCAGCACGTCGGTCACCCGCCTCAATACAATGAAGAGAAGCAGGCTGATCGAAAGCAGGGCCCACAGTCCGGCTTGGATGAACGCTTTGACAACCGTGTTGCCGGATTCCTGAACGGCGATGGGCTCGCCCATGGCGTTGGGGTCGATCGTGCGCACCGCCTTGGCAAACCGGAGGAGGTTGTCGTTATTGTTCGCATCGCCCGAGGGCGCGACCTCGATGCGGGCGCGCCCGTCGGCGCTCACCCAGTTGTGCGCCAAATCGGGAGGAATGGAAGCGACGCTCACCTTCCTCGCGGTGAGCGAAGCCCGCAGCAAATCGAGCATCGTATCCAGGCTCGGAATCAAGGCCTCGCGCGCCGCGTCACGTTTTTGCGGCGGCGCCTCGGCCATTTTGTGGAGGAGGCCGGCCAGCCGGCGAGCGTCGTCGGCGCCCTTGCCGGTTACTCCGGCGGCTGTCGCGTCGAAGGCAGCGGCGGCGTGCTGCATGGCCTCCACGTCTTCCGCGTCGGCCGGAGGCTCCTTCTCGCGCGCGGGATCGAGCAAGGGCGTCAAGGACTTGGCAAGAGGCGCGATGATCGCGAGCTTTTCGTCTTGATCCTCAGGAATGAAGCTAAGGAGGCTCGTCACCCGGGCGACCTCCGGCAATTGTTGCAAACGCGCCATGAGCGGCGGCGCCTCGGCGAGAGAAGGAGCGAGAACGTCAATCGTATTGGTGTCGGTGTTCGGGTCCTTCATCAAATCCAACAATGTTGCAACGGATTCGACTTTGGGGCTGCGCAAATTCAGCGGATTGAAATCGAAGTGAAGGTGGCCCAGCAGAGGCGTTCCGGCCAAGGCCACCAACAATGTCCCGATGACGATCGCATAACGGTGCTTGGCCATGAATCGATCCGCGGGGGCCAAAAATAGATAGCCGACCGGCTCTTGTTCCGGCGGCGGGCGCAATAGGGTGAGCAGGGCCGGCAGGACCGTGATTGCTGAAAAAAAAGCGATGAACATGCCGGTACCGGCAATGAGGCCTAATTCGGAAACGCCCCGGTAATCGGTCGGGAGAAACGAGTAGAAACCGGCGGCGGTCGCCGCGGCGGCAAGTGCCAACGGCCGTCCGGCCTTGGCCGCCGCTTGGGTGAGGGCCTTGTCGAGCCGTGGTTCCCTATAGCGTTCGGCGCGGTAGCGGACGCTGAACTGAATGCCGAAATCGGTTCCTATGCCGACGAACAACACCGCGAAGGCGACCGAAATCAAATTAAACGCGCCAACCATCATGAGTCCAACGGCGGCCGTGGCGGCGAGACCGGCGATGACACTCAAGCCGACCGCGAGAACGATACGGCGCGATTTCAGGGCGCACCAAATAATAAAAAGAACGGTTAAACCGGTCCCAGCCGCGTTAAGCCCGGCGCCATCCGCGATGTTGCCGAACTCCTCGTCGGCCATCGGCACGAGCCCGGTCAATCTGACGGTCACTCCCAATTCGGGGGCAATCCCAAGCTCGCGCGCGGTTTCCCGGATGAAATCGGACGCCCTCTCCCCCGGCATCAACGCCGCGTAATCGAGCACCGGCTTGACCTCGATGAAACGGCGCAGTTCACGCGGGTCGGCCGGTTGCCCGGACACCAAACCGCGCCAGGAAAAAAATAACGGCTTGCCGGCAAGCACGCGCTCGAAGGCATCGCCAAACATAGCCATTTGGGGGTCGACATCGTCGAGCGCCACGGCTTGCGCGTGGACACCCTGATTTATGAAAGAGACAGCCTTTACAATCCCGCGCAAGCTCGGATCGGACGCGAGCGCCATCAGAAACGGCCGGGCATGGGAAAGTTCCTTGATCGTGCGCTGAAGATCGGCGGCCGGTTGGAACAAAAGCGCGGTTTGATTGAAATAAGCGCCGCCGTCCGGGCGCACCACCGATTGATAGAGATCGGGACGGCGCTTCATTCTATCGGTCAGCGATTGCGCCGCCGCCTCGGCAAGCTCGGGTGTCGCGCCATCGATGACCACGACAATTTGATCGTCGCGCTGGGGGAAAGCCGTATCCAACGCGATAAGATTTTGCCGCCATTGTAGCTTTTCGGAAATAAAGTTATTCGTATTCGTGGTTATAGCGAAATGGGTAGCCGTATAATAACCAGACGCAATGGTCACCAAGAGCGCCAAGGCAAGCACGGTCCATCGGAAACGGCTGCAGGCCCCGACGATCGCAACGATGGATCTCGCGATGGGATCAGGAGCGATTGGTTTCTCAAATGATGGTATTATCGGAGTTTTTGTGGATTTTGCCATGCTCTGCTACCGCCAATCGGAAGAAAAGTCAGCCAAAGCTCCGTTAACACATTGAGTAAGGGGTGTCCGGCGGAACCCAACCCTGGGAAAAATGTTCCGGTATGCCGGAAGTGCCGCGCGGCCGCACGCACGCCGTTATCCATGCCGGTGATGACGAAGCCGCCGCGTTTGGACTGCCGGTCCTCGATGCTACATGTCCTTTGGTGTCGCAAGTTCATAACCAAGGGGAGCGGTATGTGCAACAAGGGAGATCGATCGCGGTGACCGGCCAGGCCGCGCCAAGAGCGGCTTGAATTCGAACCGGTTGCGCGAAACCGGCGCAGAGGCCAAAATTCCAGCCTTTCTTATCGCGGACCAGACGGAACTGGGGATCCGAAGGGGGTCGTGCTCAGGCGCGACGCGCGCGACATAACCCGCGCCGCGGCGCCCCTGCGGGCGGCCAAAGATGCGATCATGCTCGATACGACCACGCTAGACGCCAAGGCGGCGTTCGAGGCAGCGCTTTCCATCGTGATGAGCTGCGCCGCCCGCGCCGAGGTTGCAAGCGGGCGCCGCAAGACGCGTTAACCCAATGTCAGATTTGCGGCCCCAATCGGACAAAAATGCGTCACGTAAAACATTTTGGGGGCTGCCGACCTGCTGAAATTTCTATTGCTGCGGCTTAAAGCCGCTGGCGTCCAAAACGCGGCATTCTAAAGATTGGCGCAGATTAGGCCGCAGCGTCTGTAAGGGCGCTGCGGCCGGTGCGGGTCACATCAATTAACAACCCGTGGGCTCACCCGATGAAGGATCGAGGCAGAGCCTATTATTCGAGGCGTTTCTGAAGTCGAACATATTTTGCAGCGACCCGGCGATTGCGTCAAATGAGCCATTTCCGATGCGGCCGAGGCTCCAGTTGTCCTCAATGAAACGGATAATGGAGCTCTGATCACCCACGCCGTGATCAACGAAGTTGGCTTTGGCGTATGGCGAAATCACCAGCAACGGTTGCCGTGGACCGTAGCCACAGCGGCCCTGAACGGCCGTCGTCGCAGTTTGTCCACAGGTACCGGGGCCCGTCAGTGCATCAACCGTTGTATCTGATTGATTTAAAATTGGACTCATTTGATGATCGTACCAGCCGTCAGAGTCATCCCAGGCGATGAAGACCACGGTGGAATTCCAATCCGGGCTCTTCTGAAGCGTATTGATTGTGTACACTACAAAGCTTTGCTCGTCGAGTGGGTCAGAGTAGCCTGGGTGACCGTCCTGAAAGCCGGGCGCCTTAAGAATGGAGACTGCGGGGAAATTTCCCCTGGCCAGCGCGTCGAAGAAATCATGGATATCGTACTGATGATTCTGTGGCATCACTTCCGCCAATTGCCGCGACCGAGCTTGGGCGGGTGTGGTTCAGATTGGCGGTCGACGCGTAATATTGGAATGGCTCGTGATGGGGGATGTAATCATCCTTCTTGGTACCGGTCACAATCGAAGTGTGAGTCCGGTTGCATCCGGTGCTGCCATCCGGATTGGTGATCGTGAGATCAAATCCGCCTTGAAAGGAGCCCCAGGATATGCCTTTGGCATTCAGTAGATCACCGATGTTTTTTCCGGCAACCATCTGTACGCTGCCGCCCGTCGTACAGGTGTCGCCTGTAGGGTTTGGATCGCCGATAATCGTTCCTTGAACGGTATCCCCAGACATATTGGCCGGGCTTGCCCCATTGGTCTGGCCAGAGATCAGGTTGATAGCGCCCACCGTGGATGGCCCAAAGGTGGTGCCGAAGAAATTATCGCTCATCGCGAAATGCTTCGCATAGTTCCACATCGCGGTGACTGTGTTCCCATCGTAATAGCCCATGACCAAATTCTGGCCAAAGCCATAGTCTGGGCAGCCGGGCCCGCCCGTTCCGGTGAACGTCGGAAATTTGTCCATCAAGCCAGAGTCGAACGCCTGCTGCTCGGGCATATAGTCGTGATCTTGATCGCATGTTGCCGCCTGACTGCGATCAAGCCTGAATGGGTTAAATCCGTTTGTATTCGCGGTTAGCAGCCCGGCGGTAATCCCGTTCACCGCCGGTGTATTCGGTTCCGCCCAGAATGCGGGCTCATTCGGGGGAATTCATCGACACTGGATAGGTGGCAAAGTAATGATCAAATGACACATTCTCCTGGAAAATCACAACAACATGTTTGATCGGGGTAGCGGTAGCACCAAAGGCCCTTGCTGAGGGCATTATATTTGCCGCTGCAATAATCGCACACGCCCCAAACGCGCTGCCAAGCAACCGACTTCGTGTCGTCATTGGACTTCTCTCCCTTTATGAGAATCTTAGCTGTCTATGTGCCGCAGTTTGGCCTTAGAAGCGCAAGATGACACCGCTGTGAAGGTCGGCTTCTTGATTGCAGTGAGGGAAAATTAATTTCCCTCCAGAACACAAGACGAAACAAGGATTTCGTGCTCATTACCGCTGTTGCATCGGCGCCGGAGATTCTTGTCGAGGATTTGATAGAAGCCTTACGGGCCTCGACCCGATCGCGTTGACAACCTTGCCCAGCGTCGCGGAACATGTAGAATTCAAGCTTCCGGCCGGACTCGACGATTCTCGCGCAGCCTTACCAGCGAATGGCGCCAATTCCACGGAGTAAGTATGGGGATACCAATTCTGCAAATGGCGCAAATCGGCGCCTATGTGGTGCGCCAGCGCCTGGCCGGACGCAAGCGGTTTCCGCTCGTCCTGATGCTCGAACCTTTGTTCCGCTGCAATCTCGCTTGCGCGGGCTGCGGCAAGATCGATTATCCAGACGAGATTCTCAACCAGCGGCTGCCGCTCGCCGACTGCCTCGCGGCGATCGACGAATGCGGCGCTCCTGTCGTCGTGGTCGCCGGCGGCGAGCCCTTGCTGCACAAGGATCTTCCCGAAATTGTCGAAGGGCGCGATCGCCAGACACAAATTCGTCACCGTTTGCACCAACGCGCTTTTGCTTGCGAAAAACCTCGACCGTTACACGCCTAACCGCTATTTCAACTGGTCGATTCACCTCGATGGCGACGCGGAAATGCACGACCGTTCGGTCTGTCAGGCCGGGGTCTATGATCGTGCCCTCGAGGCTTTGAAGCTCGCGAAGGAGAAGCGGATTTCGCGTGACCATCAATTGCACGCTGTTCAACAATGCCGATTCCGCCCGGGTCGCCGCGTTTTTCGATAGCGTGGCGGCGCTCGGCATCGAGGGCATCACCGTGTCGCCCGGCTACGCCTATGAGCGCGCGCCGGATCAACAACATTTCCTCAATCGCGAGAAGACCAAGACCCTATTCCGCGCAAATTTTCGCGCTGGGCAGAGGCGGCAAGGCGTGGCCCTTCTTCCAGTCGAAGCTTTTCCTCGACTTTCTCGCCGGCAACCGAACCTACAAGTGCACGCCCTGGGGCAATCCGACCCGCACGGTCTTTGGCTGGCAGCGGCCCTGCTATCTGCTCGGCGAAGGCTACGCGGCCAGATTTCAAGGAGCTGATGGAGGAAACCAACTGGGACTCGCTATGGCACCGGCAATTACGAGAAATGCGCCGACTGCATGGTCCATTGCGGCTTCGAGGCGACCGCCGTCGAAGATGCCTTCAACCATCCTTTGCGGGCTCTTGGCGTGGCCTTACGCGCCATTCGCACGCGAGGGTCCGATGGCGCCCGATATTCCGCTAGACCTGCAGCGGCCCGCCGAGTTACGTCTTCAGCCGGCAGGTCGAGCAAAAACTCGCGGAAATCAGTGAAACCGAGAGGTCCGGCAAGCATCTTTCGGCCGCGGAATAGCGCCGCGAAGGCCGCGCGCGCATCAAGGGCGGTCCGCAGCAACTGCGGGATCTGGCGCGGATCTCGCAGCAGCGAGCGCGGCGATCGCGCCGAGAGCAACCGTGCCATCCGGTTTTATCGCGACCAAGGCGCCGCGTGCGGCAATTGCCGGTCCGCCGGGTCGGCGACGACGCGAAACGCGGCAAATGGCAGTTTGTGGGCGGCGGCGATGCGGGCGGCGATATGCGATTCCATATCGGCGGCATGCGCGCCGGTTTTGCTATACAGGGCGCGCTTTTCCGCGGGGTCCGCCACCGGAGCGTCGACTCCAACGATGTCGGCGATCATCGCACCGCCAAGCGCGCTGCAAAGCCGGTGCGACCACACCGGATCGCCGCAATAGCGCGCGCCAGCCTCGGTGACGATCGCGCGCGGCGACAAGCTCGGTTCCCGGAGCAAGGCCCGGCGCCAGACCACCCGCGAGGCCAAAACTGATGATCGCTAGAGTCTTGTTGGCGACAGCCGCCTCCAAGCGGCGCGCGAGAGCCAAGGCGTCGCCGCCGCCGGAAAGGGTAAGGGTTCGGGGACCGGCGGCAATCCATGCTTCCGTCTTGAGGCCAGTAACGGCAATGACAGGGCGAGCCGTTTACATCCCCATGCGCACCGGTTGCGGTTTGCCTTCCTTCAGATTGCGGTAGCGCGCCATCGCCCACAGTGGGAAATATTTCGAATAGCCATGATAGCGCAGAAAAAAGACCCGGGGAAACCCGGTCGCGGTAAAACGCTCTTCCTTCCAAAGTCCATCCTCCCCCTGGGCGCGTGCAAGATACCGTATCCCCGCTGTGATCGCCGGGTCATTTACCATACCGGCGGCCATCAGCCCAAGCAATCCCCATGCCGTCTGTGACGGCGTGCTCGGCGCCGGACGGTAGCCAGCATAATGCATCGCATAGCTCTCGCCCCCTTCGCCCCAGCCGCCGTCCGTGTTCTGAATGCTTTTGAGCCAGGCGGCGGCTTGTTGCACCTCCAAGCTGCGCGGATCGCGTTTGATGGCATTAAACGCGCAAAGCGCCGACCAAGTTCCATAGATGTAATTCATCCCCCAGCGGCCGAACCAGCTGCCATCCTTTTCCTGGTTGCTAAGGAGATATTCGACGCCACGCGCGACCGCTGGATTGCCCCCGGGGTCTCGCCGAGCTGGCCCAACATGGAAACACAGCGCGCCGTCACATCCGCCGTCGGCGGATCGAGCAACGCGCCGTGATCGGCGAAAGGAATGTAATTCAGATACTCCCTGTCATTATCGGAATCGAAGGCTCCCCAGCCGCCATTGGCGCTTTGCAGGCCTTCGATCCATTCGCGCGCGCGCGCGACCGCGTCCTTGTACTCCGGTCCGTGACCCGCCGCGCGGTCCATCGCCATCGCCACGACCGCGGTATCGTCGACATCGGGATAATAGGCGTTGGCATATTGAAATGCCCACCCGCCCGGCCGGACATGGGGTCTTTGCGCAACCCAATCGCCCGCGATTTCGGTGACCTGCAGGGGTTCGAGCCAGGCAAGCGCGGCGCGAACACGCGGCGCCATTGCTTCCCCGCCAGCTTCCATCAGCGCGTGGCAGGCAAGTCCGGTGTCCCACACCGGCGAGACACAAGGCTGGCAGTAAGCCTCGTCTTCATGGACGACGAGCAGCTTATCGATCGCATTCAGGACCTGGACCATCCTGGGATCGTCCCTTCGATACCCAAGCGCGACAAACATCAGCGTCGAATACGTCATCGCGGGGAAGATCCCGCCAAGCCCATCCTCGCCGTTCAATCGCTCCTCAACGAAGGCGACCGCCTTGCCGATCGCGCGCCGCCGCAAGGTTTTGGGAAAATAGGGCTCCGACCAGCGCAAAACCTTGTCCACTCCAGCAAAAAGCGCGGTCCAGGGAAATTTTTGATGCGGCCCGCCGGGCCAATCGCGAACCTCGTCCGGCGGCTCGACGAAGAGTTCGCCGATCGTGACATTGTGCGGATTCATCGCCCGCGGGTTCAGGGCAATCACAACCATGAGCGGCGTGAGAACCGTGCGGCTCCAGTACGAGATCTTGGTCATGTGGAAAGGAAACCAGCGTGGCAAAAGCATGATCTCGACCGGCATGACCGGCACGCCGCGCCAAGGCAGCGCGCCGAACAGCGCCAGAAGCGCGCGCGTGAAAACGTTCGCGTTCGCCGCCCCGCCATGTGCGAGGATCGCCGCGCGGGCGCGCTGCATATGGTCCGCCTCGGGGGGATCGCCAGCCGCCTTCAGCGCAAAATAGGCCTTGACGCTGCTGCTGATATTGAAGGCTCCATCGGTGAAAAGCGGCCAGCCGTCATGCGCCGCTTGTTTGCGCCGGAGATACGCCGCGATCTTGGCTTCCAGCGCGGCATCGGCCGGCTCGCCGAGATAATGCTTAAAAAGAATATATTCCGCGGAGATCGAAACATCCGCTTCCAGTTCGAAGACGAAATGCCCATCCTCGCGCTGCGCGGCCAACAGCCCTTGCGTTGCCCGGAAAACCGCCGCTTCGATATGCGCAAGGTCCGGGCCCGCCGTGACCGCACTTTCCGTTACGCCATCCATATCTTCCATCCATGCCGCCCCTTTCTTAGTGCGATGCCGCGATCAGACCGGCCGCCCGATGGCCAGACCGGATCGCCCCTTCGATTGTCGCGGGCAGTCCCGTCGCGGTCCAATCTCCCGCGAGCACCAGATTGGCATAGGCCGTCCCCGCGCCGGGCCGGCGCGCGTTTCCGGCAACCGTCGCGGCGAACGTCGCCCGCTTTTCCTTGACGATCTGCCATGGCGGAAGCGGCTTTTCAATCCGCGTCACTTCCGCGATTTCCGCCCAAATGGTTTCGGCGAGTTTTTCGCGTGGGACATCGAGCAGGCGATCGGCACTGCTAATGGTGACCGACAACCTGCCCGGAAACGCAAACAGCCATTCGATTGTCCCGTTGACGATGCCCAGAATAGGAGGGGAGTTCGTTGGCGGGGCGATTTTGAAATGCGCATTGACGATGGCGCGATAATCCCCGGGCGCCCGCAAGCCCGGCACGAGGTCCTGCGCGGCATAGGGCGGAACCGCGAGAACGGCTTTGTCCGCTGCTTCGAGTTGAACAACATCGCCGCCAAAATCGAGAGCGGCGGCGCGGCTGTCTGCAAACTCTATCCGCCGCAGCCTATGGTCGAACCGGATCTTTACCCCACGTTTGGCGAGATAATCGAGCGCTGGCTCGATGAACGCGGCGGAGAGGCCGTTTGTGGTGACGAGAGGACGGCAGGCGCGCCTTCCCTTGGCGAGCGTTTCCCGCACCACGGCGGCGGCGAGGTGGGATGAAGCTTGGGCAGGCTCGGTATTCAAGGCGGCGAGAAAAAACGGCCGCCACAGCCGCTCGTACAGCAATCCGTCGCAGTGCATGACCGAGCCGATCGGCGCATCCTTGCCGGGAATAAGGAGCCGCAGGAGGCCAAGATAGTCGCGCGCGCCCGCACCCGGCACCCGCCGGGAGGCTGAGAAAATCCACCAGGGAAGCGGCCCCGCATTCGGGCGTAAGCGCCAGCGCTCCTTGGTGGCGAGATCGACGAAAGCAAACTCGGCTTCCGGCGGCCCCGCCAATTGGCCGCCCGCGCCGATCGCCGCCAAATAATTGCGCGCATCGTGATTTCCCGACAAAAGCAAGTGATTGCCATTGTCGATCGTCATGCCGAGCGCCGGTTCGTAATAGGAGCGGCAGCGCCCGCCGGCCTGCCGCGCGGCCTCGTGCAGCACGATTTCGCGGGGTCCTCCTGCAAGACGCACCGCCGCGGCGAGCCCGGCAAGCCCCGCGCCGACGACATGGACGGAGGGTTTATTCATTAAAGGAGGCTGTAACGCAGGAGCGCCAGGACGACGCGATGGCGGGGCGTGCGAATCTTTTGGCGCGGCGCCGCGAAACCGCGTCTTTCCAAGCGGGCGAGTATGGCCCTGTAGACGTCCGCCATGATTCTTGGCGCACGCACGCTCGCGCGGGGACACCTTGCCATGATGCTCCCCGCCTCGCAAAAATGCGTTTTTGCACGGGCGATAACTGGAGCGCAGGCCCGGCCCAGCGCCGGATGGGCGAGAACCTCTCGCGGCTCCGCCTCGCCGATGCCCGCCGCGCGCAGATATTCGCGAGGCAGGTAGAGCCGGCCGAGGGCCGCGTCCTCGTCGAGATCGCGCAAAATGTTGGTGAGCTGGAGCGCGCGGCCAAGATGATGAGCGAGGCCTCCACCTTCCGCTTGCGGCATCCCGAAAGCCCGCGCGGAAAGGCGTCCGACCGCGCCCGCCACGCGATCGCAATAAAGATCGAGCGTGGCCAAATCGGGCGCCCTTATATCGGCCTCGACATCCATCTCCATGCCATCGATCACAGCGTAAAAATCCTCCCGCCGCAAGCCGAAAGCATGGATTGCCTTGCCGAGACCTCGCAACCTTGCGCGCGTGCGGGTTGGGGCACTCTCGCCTATATAGAGCGCGCCGATATCGTGCCGCCATTTGGCGAGCGCTTGCCTGCGGACTTGGCGCGGACCCACCTCGTCCGCGATGTCGTCCACGGCGCGGCAGAAGGAATAGATTTCAAACATGGCCTCGCGGCGCGGACGTGGCAGAATGCGCATGGCCGCATTGAAGGAGCTGCCGCGCGCGCTCGGGGCCGCACCGGCTGGCTCCGCGGCCCCGGACGCGCCGCTCATGCGCCACCGCCCGGCGCCGCCGTGATCCGTCGTGGCCGAAAAAAGGCCCGCAGCGCATCGGCAACACCGATGCTCGACCAAGCGAGAGCGCCGGACTTCGTCAAATGCACCGGTTCGCTCAACGGATCCCGTTCGAGCAGCAGGGCATTGAGCTTGCCGGCGAGGTGCGCGATCACGGTGGTCTCCAGGGATAGACGGAAGTCGCAGACCTGGGCCGGAAGGCGGCATCCCAACTCGACCAGCGGTGTGGTCCGGCGGGCCACGCCTTGGAACACCGCGCGCAGCTCCGGCGAGGCTTTTGCGGCGCCGAGAGCGTCCGGCCGAACGCCTTGCGCGGCAAGCGCATCTAGCGGAACATAGACGCGATCGAGGTTGCGATAGTCGGCGCCGCAGTCTTGCAAATGATTGATAATTTGCAGCGCCGTGCAAAGCGCGTCCGATGCGGGCCATGTGGATTCGCTCTCGCCATGAACATCGAGAACAAAGCGCCCGACCGGCGCCGCTGAATAGGCGCAATAATCCATCAATTCTGACCAATTCGCGTAGCGATGTTTGACGGCATCCATCCGGAAAGCGCGCAGCAGATCGAGCGCATGACGCGTCGAGAGCTTTCGCATGGCGAGAGCTGCGCGCAGCGGCAGCGCGGCTTCGATGGTATCGCACTGCCCAGTCAATGTTGCCTCGAAAAGGTCGAGCCCGGCAAGCTTGACGTCCGGCGCGAGCGAAGGACTGTCGGCGACGTCGTCGGCGCCGCGGGCGAAACGGTAATAGGCAAGAATTGTGGCGCGATGTCTTGGCGCGATGAGCATGGAGGCGACGGGAAAATTTTCTTGCCCGTGCGTTTTCGACGGTCTCGTCGGCAAGCCGGGCGTCATCGCAGTTGCCCATTGTCGCGAAACCATGCCAAGGCCTCCTTGAGAGCTTCGGGATAGGGTCGCGCCTCGTAGCCGAGGTCGCGTTCGGCCTTCGCGGAACTAAAGAACATCCGGTGCTTCGACATGCGCAGTCCGTCGATTGTCAGGAAAGGCTCGCGCTGCGTCACACGTGCCACGGTTTCCGCGCCGAACGCAAAGGGATAAACTAGCGGGCGTGGCAGCCGAAGTCTGGGGGGACGGCGGCCGCACATGATTGCGATTTGGCCAAGGAACTCCGCGAGCATCACGTTTTGGCCACCGAGGATAAAATGTTCGCCGGGCTTTGCATGTAGCAGGGCGGCGAGATGCCCGTTCGCGACATCGTCGACATGCGCGAGGTTGAGCCCGGTGTCGACGAAACCCGGAATATGGCCGGACGCCGCTTCAACGATGATCCGCCCGGTTGGCGTCGGCTTCTGGTCGTGCGGTCCGATCGGCGCCGTCGGATGCACGATAATGGCGGGCAAATCATTGCGGGCGATCATCGTTTCGACGATCTGTTCCGCGGCGACCTTGCTTTGCTTATAGGCCCCGATCGCGCAGGATTCGCTTAGGCGCATCGTTTCGTCGGCCGGTCCGCCATCCGCCGCGCGCGCGATGGTTGCGGCGCTGCTCGTATAGACGATGCGCTCCACTTCCGCCGCCAATGCCGTTTGCATAAGAAGTCTGGTCCCCTCCCGGTTGTTCCACATAATTTCTTGCGGATTGCGGGCCCAGAGGCGGTAGTCGGCGGCGACATGGAACAGAAAACGCGCGCCCGCCATGGCCTGCGCGACCGAGGCCGCGTCGCGCATGTCGCCTTCCACGATCTCGACGTCGAGACCGGCGAGATTTGTTCGCTTGCTGGTTGACCGCAGCAAGGCGCGGACGCGGTAGCCGGAGCGGATCAAGGCACGCGCCACGGCGGACCCGACGAAGCCCGAAGCTCCCGTGACCAGCACTTTGTCCCCCGCCACGCCGCCGAACCTCCGCTCAAATTTCCAAAACCGGGTTACGCGCCGCGCCGGGCCGACACTATCACGTAATCATGTGGCCTCAGCAATGCGCTTGTTATTACAAATAATTCAGATTTCACACGATCTATTTACCTTCGCTGAAGTGGACGCCGTCGCGGCCGGGGGGTACGGATGATTTCGAGTTCCCAAACAGAAGATGTTGCTATAGTTGGGCAATGGACGAACGCGCCGCCTCCATGACGAAATCTGCTCCTCCCGAGCAAACGCCGTCCCCGCGCGCGCTTTTGCAGCTCGTGCCATACCTTTTGCGCTACAAGCCTCGCATTGTCGCGGCGCTGCTCGCGGTGACAGTGGCCGCCGCGGCGACCTTGGCGGTGCCGCTGGCGATCCGGCGGATGATCGATTTCGGCTTTTCGGCTGCAAGCGCCGGCTTGATCAACTCGTATTTTTTTGCCCTCGTCGCCGTCGCCGCGGTTTTGGCGCTGGCCTCCGGATCGCGGTTCTATTTCGTGACGACGCTTGGCGAACGTGTCGTGGCCGACCTCAGGACGGATGTGTTCAAGCATCTTTGCCGTCTCGACGCGGGTTTTTTCGACACCGCGCGAACCGGCGAGCTTATGTCCAGGCTCACCGCCGACACGACCCAGATGAAATCCACCTTCGGTTCCTCGACGGCGGTCGCGCTGCGCAATTTCTTCTTGTTCGCCGGCGCGGTGGCGATGATGGTCTATTCGAGCCCAAAACTTTCTGCCGCAGTGCTGATTGCCATTCCCATCATCGTCCTGCCTTTGGTGGCCTCTGGCCGCCTGGTCCGCAAGCGGTCCCGCACGGCGCAAGATACGCTCGCCGGGGCAAGTGCCTATGCCGCCGAAAATCTCGCCGCCGTCCGCGTGATGCAGGCCTTTGGCGCCGAGCCCACCACCGGCCGCCATTTCGGCGCCGCCGTGGAGGAAGCCTATGCCGCCGCCCGCAATGCCGCCCTTGCGCGCGCGGGCCTCACGATCGTTGTGATATTTCTTGTCTTCGCGAGCATTGTCGGCGTGCTTTGGTTTGGCGCTCGGGACGTTCTCGCTGGCCGCATGACTGGCGGCCTCTTGTCGCAGTTCGTGCTCTACGCCATTTTGGCCGCGGGCGCCTTGAGCGAGTTGAGCCAGGTGTGGGGCGAAATAGCCGCCGCCGGCGGCGCGGCCGGCCGGATCGCCGAGATTCTTGCCCTGCGGCCGGCGATCGTGGCGCCGATTCCGGCCACCGCGCTGCCCCTGCCGGGCCGGGGCGAAATCGCCTTCGAACGTGTCGATTTTTCTTATCCGGCAAGACCGCAAGACTCCGCCTTGCACGGCCTTTCGTTCAAGGTGGCGCCCGGGGAGACAGTCGCCATTGTCGGACCTTCCGGCGCAGGCAAGACGACCTTGTTCCAGCTCCTCTCGCGGTTCTACGATCCGGCTTCGGGCCGCATCCTGCTCGATGGCATTGACATCAAGAGCGCTGATCCGGCGGAGCTGCGGCGGCGAATCAAAAGCGTGCCGCAAGACGCGGTGATCTTCGCCGCCTCGATCGCCGATAATATCCGCTATGGCGCGCCGGACGCGAGCGACGAAGCCGTGCGCGACGCGGCACGGCGGGCGGCGGCTGACGATTTCATCCGCGCCTTGCCGGATGGCTACGCGACGCTGGCCGGCGAACGCGGCGTGACCTTGTCGGGCGGGCAGCGCCAGCGGATCGCCATCGCGCGGGCGATTTTGCAGGACGCGCCGGTGCTGCTTCTCGACGAAGCTACTTCCGCGCTCGATTCCGAAAACGAAGTCATGGTTCAGGCGGCGCTCGAAAAAGTGATGTCGGAACGCACGACCCTTGTCATCGCGCACCGGCTGGCAACAGTCCTCCGGGCCGACCGGATTCTTGTTCTCGACAACGGCCGGTTGATCGAGGAAGGCAACCATCAGACCCTTGTCGCCAAGGATGGTCTTTATGCCCGGTTGGCAAAACTTCAATTCGAAACCGGCGAGGCTGCGTTCAAACCCCACGAGGCAGCGGCCGGCGCGCGTTAAGAAAATGCGCTAAATCGCGGCCGTTCCGGCGCTGTTGGAGATCAATTCATGCACGCTGAAGAGATTTCCGCGATCGGTCCAAACGCGGCCCGGCAGCCATCCCGCCGCGCCGGAGATATCTTGAAATTGGCCGATAGAATATTTGTAGGAGTTCTCGGTATGGATGGTTTCGCCGGCAGAAAATCGAAACCAGAGGTCCTGGATTCTCACTGCTTGATTCCTCATGCTGACAATGTGCATCTCGACGCGGCCCTCGCGGGGATCGTAAATCGCCTCGTGGCGGAAGCCATCGAGATCGAACGAGCCTTCGAGCTCGCGGTTGATCCGTGCCAAAAGATTGAGATTGAAGGCCGCGGTGACGCCGGCCGCGTCATCGTAGGCGCGGACCAGCGTTCGGGCGTCCTTCTTCAAGTCCACGCCGACAATGAGCCGGCCCCCGGCGCCAGCAAGCGCCGCATGACGCCAAGCAATTTTCCGGCGGCAAATGGAGAAAAATTGCCGATCGTCGAGCCGGGAAAGAAACCCAATTTTCGTGGCTGGGCGAGATCCTGCGGCAAGGCGAGCAGCCGCGAGAAATCGCCGGCGATGGGGCGCACGGCGAGCGCCGGAAAACGCTTGATCAGCCGCCGCTTCGCCTCCGCAAGGGCGCTTTTGGACACGTCGATAGGCACGTAGGTGCGCAGGTGCGGCAAGCAGCCGAGCAAAATCTCCGTCTTGCGGCTTGAGCCCGATCCGAATTCGACGAGAACCGCACCATCATCCACGCGGCTCGCGATCTCCGCCGCCATGTGCGTCGAGAATCGCGATCTCGGTCGTCGTTGGATAGTATTCCGGCAGCCGGGTTATTTCTTCGAACAACTCGCTGCCGCGCGCGTCATAAAAGAACCGGCAAGGCAGGCTTTTGCGCGGCATTGACAGGCCCTCGATCACACTCGCGGCGAACTCGCGGTCCGGGCCGGCGATGACATTGGGCAGGCGAAGGGCTTTGTTGTTCGTCCCGATCATTCGACCTCCGAGGCAAGGCGCAGCCCCATGAACTGCCAGCGCTGGTGGGGATAGAAGAAGTTACGATACGTCGCGCGCGCGTGTCCGTCTGGCGTCACGCAGGAGCTGCCGCGCAAAACCTGCTGGCCGACCATGAACTTGCCGTTGTATTCGCCAAGCGCTCCGGGCGGTGCCCGGTAGCCCGGATAAGGCAGATAAGCACTCTGGGTCCATTGCCAAACGTCGCCGAACATTTGACGGGGCCGCCCATCCGGGCACGGAGCGGCTGGCAGAGTTTGCAGTGCCCTCGAGGCGAGCGCGTTTCCTGCCGCATCGACGCCCTGTGCCGCAACCTCCCATTCGAATTCGGTTGGAAGCCGATGGCCCGCCCAGCGCGCGAAAGCATCCGCCTCGAAATAGCTCACATGCGCGACCGGAGCCGCGCGATCGATAGGCCGCATGCCTTCGAGCGACATAGCGAGCCATTGCCCGTCGCGCTCCTCCCAATAGAGCGGAGCCCGCCAGGCTTCGCGATTGACGATCTCCCAGCCGTCGGCAAGCCAAAGCGCGTAGGTTCGATAGCCGCCTTCCTCGATGAATGCGAGCCATTCCGCATTGGTGACGAGGCGGTCGGCGAGACGGAACGGATGGATCAATTGGCCGTGGCGCGGCGCCTCATTGTCCCACGCGAAGCCTGCGCCGCCGTGACCTATCTCATGGATCCCGCCGGAATATTCGATCCAGCGAAGAGGCTCCGGCTCACGCCGATCCACGCGCGGGCGCGGCGCCAAGTAGGCCGGCCGCAGCGGATTTGCGGCGAAAAGCGCGAGAATGTCGGTCAGCATCAACTCCTGATGCTGCTGTTCGTGATTGATGCCGACCTCGATAACGCGCGCCAGCTCCGACCCGTTTTCAACTCCACGCGCGAAAAGCTTTTCGAGCCCGGCGTCCACATGGGCGCGGTAGGCGAAGATGCAATCGCTCGACGGCCGCGTGAGGAGCCCGCGTTTTCCGCGCGGCTGGCGCGCGCCTTGGGATTCGTAATAGGAATTGAAGCAATAGTTGAATGTCTCGTCGAACGGCTCATAGCCGTTGAGATGGCTGGCGAGAACGAAGGTCTCGAAGAACCAAGTCGTATGCGCAAGATGCCATTTGGTTGGACTGGCGTCGTCCATCGCCTGGACGGTCATATCCTCGGCGCCGAGCGGGCGGGCGAGATCCAAGGAAAGGCGCCTCGTTTCGAACAAATATTTGCTTAGAGAGCAAGGCTCGCGCGGCGCGGCCGGAAAGGCCGAAGACAATCGCCCCATATTTGCCTCCCCTCCGGCCGGGACTTCGATGGGCGCCTCGGTTTGGCGGGCAAGGTCATCCTCCCCTGGGCGCGCTGGCAAGAATAATCATTTTTGCGTGAATTACCGATACCGGTCGGCTCTTGCGTCGATGCAGGAGAGTTATGGCTGTTATGCGGCATCACGATTGGAGCGTAAGGCCGCCTCGCGGTGAACGCGGGAGCGCGTCACATGTTCCACGCTCGTGCCGTTTATATCCCCGCATACCACTCGTAACCGCGATCTTCCCAAAACCCGCCCTTGCCGCGCCCGAACCCGTCCAGCCGGTCTGTCAACTCGATACGCATCACATATTTTGCGTGCTTGTAGCCGAGCTGCCGTTCGACCCGCAGCCGCAGCGGGGCGCCGTGACCGATCGAAAGCGGGGCATCGTTGAGACTGTGGGCAAGAATGGTTTGCGGATGGAAAGCGTCGATCAAATCGATGCTTTCGTAATACTGCCCGGTGCCGTCAAGCGTTTGTTCCAACATATCGGCGCAGTGGAAGACCACGAACCGGGCGGCCGGGAGAAGCGCGGCCCGCGTGAGCACAATAGCTAATGGCACGCCCTGCCATTTGCCGATGGCGCTCCATCCCTCGACGCAGTCATGGCGGGTGATCTGCGTCCGCTGCGGCAAGCTCCGTAGATCCGCGAGCGAAAACTCCAGAGGCTTGGCGACCAGCCCATCGACACGCAGCCGCCAATCGGCAAAATTGCCTTCCCGCAAGGCCGCATATTCCTCACCCTCGGGCATCCCTGTGCCATTCACCTTGAAAACCGGCGACACATCGCTGGCCGTGAATTCGCGGGCGAGCGCATGCCCACCGCCGAGCAGCCGCTGGACGCGATAGGTCAGCCACTCGGCCGAGGCAAGAAACTCCTGGAAATCCGTGGCTCCAGAGAGCCGGTCACAGCCGGCGAGCAGCGTGCCCCCCAGGCTTGCCGCGCCAAGCGCAAGAAACCGGCGCCGAGGGAGCCAAACGTTACTCACGATCATCCTCAAGAGAAAGGGCAAACCGTCCGGTGATCATCGCGCGGAGCTCGTTCACCGGTCCGGCCAGAAGCACCATCGCGACATGAACGAACACGAACAGCACAATCATGCTTGCCGCGATGAAATGGATCGTCCGCGCGGATTGGCGGCCGCCAAACAGGTCGACGAGCCAGGGCACGATCGCGTCCATCCCCGGCGACATGGTGAGGCCAGTCAGGATCATCAGGGGCAACAGCACGAAGATCACGCCCAGATAAGTCAGTTTCTGGAGGGGGTTGTAACCCCGCGCTGCCTCGCCGCGCGGAAATTTCAGCCGCAAATGATTTGCGAGATCCTTGAGAAGCGCGCGCGGCCGCACCTGCTGTTTGCTGGGCAGAAGTTCGCGCCAAAAATGCCCGCTAGCGAGTCCGGCCATGAGATACAGCAAGAGGTTGGCGGCGAACAGCCAAGCGAAAAAGAAATGCCAGCGGCGTCCCAAGGCGAGATCGCGCCAGCTAGGCAGCGTTACCCACCGCGGAAAACCGCGCGGCACGACCTCGCCGCCGGCGTCGCGGGAGACGCCGAGGATTCCGGTCGTGTCAAAGGTCGATGAACCGATCCGGGTGAAACCCACTGGCGGGCCATCGCCTGAATCATCCGCCCCGATCTCGAATGTCGGGCGGTCAGCGTCGGCGCCTGACTGCCCCCAATAAAGCGCCGGATGGGCGTTGAAAATCTGCAGACCGCTCATCAGCAGCACCGACACGCAGAGCAGATTGATCCAATGGGTCAGCCGGGTGATCCGCGTATGCCGGTGAACGAGCAGCCGGCGTGGGCGCCGGTACGGCGTGCGCGAACCCGCCGTTTGAATTTCGCTCATGGCCTGTTCCCAGCTTTCTTCGCCCGTATCACATCCGCGAATCCGCTCCGGCACGAGGCGCGGAGCGGACCCGCGGCCACGCCGGTTTATTTTGGTGCGCCGCCCATATGCTCGGCCTTCATATGCTCGGCCTTCATGTGTTCCGCCCTCATGTGTTCCGCCTTCATATGCTCGGCCTTCATATGATCAGCTTTCATATGTTCGGCCTTCATGCCTTCCGGTTTCATGGCATCCTCGGCCAACGCCGGAACCGTGAATAACGAGCCTGCGACAACAAAGGCCAAAGCAGCAAAGCTGGTGATTACGTATGTCCTCTTCATGGTCATTATTCCTCTTCATAGTTGGCGCCGGGATGCGCGCACTCTCACTTAACGCCCGGAGCTGACTGCGGGGGCGGCACCTTGGGGCCACGCGACGCGCGGCTGAAGCCGGACGGCGGCGCCCGAAGCTCGCAAGGGGATCCGGCCGCTCAGGCCAAACCCTCAGCTCCCTTCGGGTATGAATTTCATGCCAAGGCTGTTCATGCAATAGCGCGGATCCGTGCTGGGTACGGATAACGTCAAGGGAGCGGCGTTGCTTGCCGTCACGAAGCCACTCGGCACATTGCGATTGCCGGCCTCTATCAGGAGCTTCTGAATGACGCGCTCTGAATTCTCGTAGTCATGCTCGGTCATGCTCGCCGAAATGGTGATGGCGGATGCGCCCTTCCGCATCGACGAAATAGGCAGCTGGCCAATATTCATTACCGAACGCCTTCCAGATCGCGTAATCATTGTCGATGACGACAGGATAGCCAATTTTCAAACGAGCGACGGCCTTGCGCACATTGCCGGTATCCCTCTCGAAAGGGAGTTCAGACAAGAGAGTCATGGCGAACAGCGCAAGGAGTGCCAATGCCGCGAGGCGGCCGTACTGGTTCGTCTCGACCGCCCAGCCGCCGCCGGCGGAGGCAAGCGTCGCGACGCCCATGAATGCGACGGCCATGCCAAGGAGCAGAGGAAGTCCCGTTCGCAAGAACGGCTGATCGGCGCGGGAGAAAACGAAGGGCAGCACTGGCAAGATACACGGACTGAGGATCGTAAGAATACCCGCCAGACAGGCCAAAATCGAAAGAGCCATGCCGTGTTCCTCTCGATTAGGTCGAACCCTCAGCTCGCTTCGGGCAAAAATTTCAGGGCAACGCCGTTCATGCAGTAGCGCAGGCCGGTCGGTGGCGGGCCGTCGTTAAAGACGTGGCCGAGATGCCCGCCGCAGCGCCGGCAATGCACCTCGGTGCGTTCCATCAGAAAACTCCGGTCGGTTTTGGTGCCCACCGCGCCGTCGACCGGACTCCAGAAACTCGGCCAGCCGGTTCCGCTCTCGAACTTGGTCTCCGACTTGAAGAGCGGCAATTCGCAGCCGGCGCAGGCGAAAACCCCCTTGCGATGCTCGTCAACCAGCGGGCTGCTGAAGGCCGGCTCCGTGTCCTCATGCCGGAGCACTCGATATTGAGCGGGCGTGAGCAGGCGCCGCCATTCCTCGTCGGACTTCGTCACCTCCAGCTTCTCCGCTTCGGCGAGGAGCCAAGTGGGGAAGACGAAGCCGCCAACCGCCGTCAATGCAAACATCGACAATAAATCGCGCCGCAACATTTTAGAGACTCCTTTTTGCTGGTTTAGGGGTGGTTGCCGCCCACGAGCACCGCCTGCTCGCGGTAATACTCCGGGTAGAGCTTTTTCAAATTGGCGATTTTTGGCAGGTCGTAAGCCGCGATATAGAGGCTGCCGGGATGCAGCGTGGCATAGTCCTGATGATAGGATTCGGCGGGATAGAATGCCTGCAGCGGCTCCACCTTGGTTACGATCGGGCGCGGAAAAACATGCGCCTTGTCGAGTTTGGCGATAGCGGCCTCGGCGGCCTGTTGTTGCGCGCCACTGGTGGCAAAAATCTCGGACCGGTACTGGGTGCCTTCATCGGGGTCCTGCCGGTTCAATTGCGTCGGGTCGTGCGCCACAGAAAAATAGATCTGCAACAGGTGGCGAAAGGAGATCTGTTTTGGATCGTAGGTGATTTCGACAGATTCGGCGTGCCCCGTGCTGCCAGAGCTAACCTGCTGGTAGCTGGGGGCGGCCGGCGTGCCGCCCGCATATCCCGAAACCGCACTCGTCACGCCCTTGGTGTGCTGGAACACCGCCTGAACGCCCCAGAAACAGCCGCCGGCAAAAACCGCTCTGCCGGTTCCGCTGGGGGTGGAATCCGCTGCGTCCGCGGACGGCGGGTTGACCGGCGTAGCAGGCCCGGCCTCGGCCGGAACTCGCGAGACGAAACACCACGGCGACGCCAAGCACGGTTAGAAAGAGCCCGAGGGCGGTGCTTGCCCTAAGTAAGGCACGGCGAAGGATTTGGGGTGATTGGGTTTGCATGGCCTTGTGCGATCTTTCCCTGGAAAGGGCGCCATATCCGTGACCCGGCAGTGCGCCCACGAGCTGATATTCGCGGGGGCGCCCGTTTGGTTACAGATTTGGATGATAAATTTTTCGTGTGCTACCGAAGCCGTCGCGGGAGCCCTGCTCCCCAGACCATGATCGCTTCAAGGTGAATCGCGCAAGGTCAAGGCGCGATTTTCGCGGCGCGGCTTACGGATTACCCGCGCGCCAGAAAGATTGCCGTATAGGCGGGGTGCCCCCGCCGTTGCTCCTTGTGCCAGCTGCCGTTGCTCCTTGTGCCAGCTAGAGTATGCGTTTTGATCAAGCTGATTTTGGGATCCATTTCCGTTGGCTCTCGATGAGGCATTGGCTAGGCCAAAATCGGCTTTTACGAGGTAGTTGCGTCCGGCGTCGATGGCGGCGAGCTTCTTGTCGATTTGTACGCGGCGCCGCACGGCCCGACGCTTGAGCCGGGCGATCGTGAGGTTTTTCTGGCGGTTTTCCGTGCGGCGACGTGATCCTTGATAAGCGCGCGGCGTGCAGTTCCTTCATCTGGTCGAGGAAAGCGCCGATCAGGCGCCGCGCGCGGGATGGCGCAAAAATGAGTGTCGACGGGCGTTCATGAAAAATTAGCCGCCGGAGGTCAAGAAGCCGATTGCAATTTGGCGCGTTCGCGGGTTAATTAGCCGCGCCGGACGTGATTTTATCTTGCGGCGCGAAGCAGGCTCCTTAAAGGAAAGCCTTTTAAAAGAAAGCCTTGCCCGTGGCTGTGCGTATCGTGATGCGTATTCGGCGATGAACTTAAGATACCCTGCGGAGTGCTCGGGTCCGCCGCATCTCCTGGGTCCGTAGGGTTGGCCGGCGCGCAAATGGTTATAGGAGTGGCCTCCTCGAAACGCCATTTGCCGCCGGCCACCTTCGCGACTTTCAAACCACGATGAGTTCGGCGGCGGTGGCAAAAGCGGCGCGCTCCTGGATGAAAGCGAAGCGCGCCTCCGGCCTGTTGCCCATCAAACGCTCAACCGCGTTCGACGTGCCCTCCCGGTCTTCGGCAAGAACGACCACGCGGAGCAGGCCGCGCCTTTTTGGATCCATCGTCGTTTCTTTAAGTTGGGCCGGGAGCATTTCTCCCAACCCTTTAAAACGGCTAATTTCTATCTTGGCCTTGCCGGTGAGTGTCTTGGCGATCAAGTGATCGCGATGCGCATCGTCGCGGGCGTAGACTTGTTGGGCGCCCTGGGTCAGCCGGTAGAGCGGCGGAACCGCCAGATAAAGATGTCCGGCCTCGACGAGTTTCGGCATCTCGCGAAAGAAAAAAGTGATGAGCAGGGAAGCTATATGGGCGCCATCGACGTCGGCGTCGGTCATAATGATGATCTTTTCGTAGCGAAGGTCTTGTTCCTTGTAATGCGCGCCGGTGCCGCACCCGAGCGCCTGGACAAGATCGTTGAGCTGCTGATTGCCGGCGAGCTTGTCGCGGGTGGCGCTGGCGACGTTCAGGATTTTGCCGCGCAGCGGCAGCACCGCCTGGTTCGCGCGATCGCGCGCCTGCTTGGCGGAGCCGCCGGCGGAATCGCCTTCGACGATAAAAAGTTCCGATCCTTGCGATGAATTATTCGTGCAATCCGCGAGTTTTCCCGGAAGCCTGAGCTTGCGCGTCGCGGTCTTGCGCGCGACATCTTTCTCGGCGCGCCGGCGCAATCTTTCCTCGGCGCGCTCGATCGTCCAGTCGAGGAGCTTTCCGGCGTGCGAAGGGGAGGCCGCGAGCCAATGATCGAAGGCATCGCGCAACGTTCCTTCGACGATCCGCGCGGCTTCATTGGTCAAAAGCCGGCCCTTGTTTTGGCCCTGAAACTCTGGTTCGCGAAGGAAGACTGAAACCATCGCGGCGCAGGACGCCATGATGTCGTCGCCGGTCACCGGGGCCGCGCGTTTTGCGAGGCCAAGCCGCTCGGCGTGATCCTTGAGGCCACGCGTCAGCGCGGCACGAAGGCCCGCTTCATGGGTGCCGCCGTCGGGGGTGGGAATGGTGTTGCAATAGGAATGCACGAAGCCGTCGTCGAAGGCGAGCCAGGCCATCGCCCATTCGAGCGAGCCGTGGCCGCCTTGTTTTTCAACCTTGCCCGCGAAAATCTGGCCGGTGACGAGATCCTTGCCCTCGATATCTTGGAGAAGGCAGTCCTTGAGGCCGCCGGGAAAGCGGAAAACCGCGTCGGGCGGTATCCCGGCATTAGGGCCGATCCATTCCGGCGCGCAATGCCAGCGAATCTCAACTCCGCCGAAGAGATAGGCTTTCGCACGGGCCATCTTGAACAAGCGCTCCGGCTTGAAATTCGCGCCCTTGCCGAAAATCTTTTCGTCCGGCTTGAACCGCACGCTCGAGCCGCGCCGGTTTTGCACCTTGCCGAGATTTTCAAGGGGCGTCTTGGGATGACCCCGCTCGAAGATCTGCCGGTAGAGCGTCTGGCCCCGCGCGACTTCCACTTCGAGTCGTTCCGAAAGCGCGTTGACGACGGAAATGCCGACCCCATGCAAGCCACCGGATGTCCGATAGGCGTTCTGATCGAATTTGCCGCCCGCGTGCAGCATGGTCATGACGACTTCGAGCGCCGATTTCTTCGGAAATTTCTTATGCGGATCGACCGGAAAGCCGCGCCCATTGTCGATCACGGTGAGAAAACCCGAGGCCTCGAAGCGGACATCGATGAAGGACGCGTGGCCGGCAACAGCTTCGTCCATCGCATTGTCGATGACTTCCGCGAAAAGATGATGGAGCGCGGCCTCGCCGGTGCCGCCGATATACATGCCCGGCCGCCGCCGGACCGGCTCCAGCCCCTCCAGCACCTCGATCGAGGCGGCGGTATAGCCAAGCTCGCCCGGCGCTTCGTGGGTTGGCGGCTCGCCTTTTTGCGGCGCCACGGCTGGCCGGCCCGGTCGCGCGGGCGGCTCCTTGCGCGCCACATTGCCGAAAAGATCGCCATTCCTTGCCATGCGCCGGTCTGTCCTTCTGATTCGAGGTGATTTGCGTTGGCGGCTGCTTATGCCATGAACGAGGCAGGATTGGAACGGAACGAAAACATTTTCCGGTTCACGAATCCAAAAAGGACGGCTACAAAACAGACTTAGGGATGCCGAGCGTTGGCCGGTTCTGGCGCGCGCGACCTTCTCGCACGACAGAAACCACGGCGTGCCCCATTGGCGCGGTGAGTGGCACTCATTGATGGTGCAAGTCAGGGTTCTGGTTCTGGATTTTGCCAATGATGTGCGATTTCAAATTTCAGGATCATCCATTGTCCGGTTGTCGCGGCCCCGGGTTTATGCCACCCAAAATTCAAATTTCTGCTTCCGGAAAAACAGCGCAAATTTCAGCGTGCCGGCGAGGCCGCCCGGCCTTGCGCAAGTGCGATTGCACAAACCTTCCGTCGTACCAAAATGCTTCATGCGAAACATTTTGGTAGGAGCGAGCCCAGCTCAGGATTGCGGCCGCACCCCGCCCCCGATGGTCAGCTCGACCACTTCCGGCGGGCGCATGAAGCGAACCGGCGCGCGGGTTGTGCCAAGGCCAGCGGAGATGATGAGATGACGGCTTCCTTGGACGATATGGCCGTAGATCAGATCGAGCCCGTAGTGGCGCAAGAAATCCTTGGTGAAGATGGGGAGGTTCACTTGGCCTCCGTGCGTGTGGCCGCAGAGCGTGAGCGAAACGCGGTCTGGAACTCGCCGGAAAATGGCGGGCTCATGCGCCAGCAAGATGATGGGCGCCGGATCTTCGATTTGCGCCAAGGTCCCGGCAAGATCGTCGCGGCCCATAAAAAGCTTTGCCCCTTTCAGTTCGGCGATTTGATCGCCAAGGCCCGCAACCCAGAAGGGTTGGCCGTTTTTCGTGACGCGCAGCGCATGGTTTTCGAGAACGTTGATGCCGGCCGAACGCAAGGCCCGGCGCACGCCTTCGGCGCCGTCAGCGGGCATTCCGGGCAGGGCGCCATGCCACCAGTCGTGATTGCCGAGAACCGAATAGACGCCGAGCGGCGCTTTCAGAACCGAGAGGGCCTCGCCCCATTCGTCAGGCATCACCGGGCCGGTGACGAACCGGTGGCCGCCTGAAAAATCACCGAGCAGAAAAACGATGTCGGGCGCAAGATCGTTGGTGAGATTCGCGATCCCGCGGACGCGGCTCGCGGGCATCCATGGTTCGCAGGCATGGATGTCCGCCAGCAATGCGGCCTTGACGGTCAATCCATCCGGCCAGCGGGGCGGGGTAACGCGATAAGAAGTGACATTGAGACGCAGGCCGGGTTCAAACGCGAACGCATAGGTGCCAAGCCCGGCCGTCGCCCAAGCAAAACCCCCGGCACCCCGCAAAAAAAGCCGTCGGCTTATGCTGGTCATAAGTCTACTATACCGCAAAGCGGCAAAACCATCAAATTAAAAGGCAGATGGTCTCCGCTCCGGGGATGGCTACGCCGCCTCGTCATCCCTGAGCACCGCGGGAATGTCCATACGGCTTTGGGGCGGTTTTTGCGGCTTGCGCGCGGTTGCCTCGAGCGCGGCGGCGACCGCGGAAATCCCGATTTCGCGATAAAGCCTCGAAATGAGATCGCGGGGCCCGTTTGAGGCGGCGGTTTTTTGGGGAACGTTCTGATCGGTGTTCATTTCCATAAATCCAAGTTGGGGGCGGCAATGCAGGCTCGCCGGGAGTTTTCGCAAATGATCATGTGGGGAGGAAGTTAACGTCATGTAACCCGCTTCATTCGGTTTTCAAGTTGAATCATGAAACCGTCACGCTAGAGCAGGCCCCTAACGCGAGACTCGTTCGGCTTCCAGCCGTGCGCGATCACGCTAGGGCGCCTAACTTGCATGAAGCATTTGCCGCGATCGCGCCCGAGATAAGCCTCGCCATGCGTTCAAGGCAATACCGCCGGCGGCGCACGTCGGACTTGCCGTTTGACGAATGGACCGGCGTTTTCGATTCAGGGCAGCCTGCGGGCGCGCCCCGCTTCCCCATCACGCCCATATCCTGGAAACGAACGGTGGCAGTTACAGGCGCAATCAGAGCAGGCGCGGCAGAGGCTGCCATGCCGCGTTCAGTCCCGCCAGCCGGGCATTGCCATTACGGGTGTTGGATCGCCAGATTTAGGTACGGCTCAAACCAGCCTCCCGGCACATCCGGCGCCGCGCGCTTGAGAAAACGTACATATTTTGCGTCACCTGATAGATGCCATCCGAGATATCTAAGCGGGCTCCGGCGGCGCAAGAACTCTCCAAGTGAATGGTGTTCTAAATTCCGGATGTCTTTCCCTAGCGATAAATCGACCTCATGAAAGCTTACTCCAAGGCCCCACCTTCGAAGCTTCAAAAGATTCGCTTCGGAAGGAGGGGTTAGTAATTCAACAAATTCTACGCGAGGGCTAAATTGTACGTATTGGAGTGCCAGTTTTTCCGGCAACCAATTAAAAAATGGCAATTTCGCGGTATGACTATCAAAATACCAAAGTCTATTTGGGGCCTCTAAAATTATAAGATAACCTCGAGGGCGAATTATATGCCAGGCACGGGCCAAAGCCTCAAGCCTCTCATCTGGGAGCATATGTTCAAGAACAGCAAAAAAGATAATTGCATCAAAGCATTCGTCGCAAGTGGTCATATAATCCACAGCATTTGTGAGCACAAACTCCGCCGAAACACCGAAGATTTCGACATTTATCCTTTGCCACTCTAATCGCTTGCTCAAGAATATCGACTCCAATAACCGTTACGCCCTGTTCAGCGAGGGCCACTGTTGAAGAACCTGTTCCTGTACCAAGTTCCAGAATACGACACCCCTTCAGAGGTAGAAATGAGTTGATCCAGGGGATGTACGTCTTACGATCACGGTTCACCCGGCCGATTGATCGCCCTTCCAGTTCTATTTTCCCGCCCTCGGTCTCCCAGTAGCTCGCAGGACTATAGTTTTTCTTAATAAACTCGCGATGACCTCTCAAATCTTCTTCTGCAACCGCTCGCCAATTTTTTGAGGTGCCCCCCGCGATAGCGGATTTCATATTTTTCATTAATACTCTTTGCCACGTCCTTTATGCCTGCCATCGTGCGCCTCGTAGGTTGCCCGGTCTATATCCTCGCAACGCATAACTGCTGACCGCAGGCATATGCTGCCTGTGCGGCCGGTGATCCAAGGATTTGAAGCAAGCCGCACGATCCGTAAGTACCAATTCGTCATGTTGGCACCTGGGCCGGCGGCAGAAAATGCGGTTTGGGAAACGGCTGCACCCCGCCGCAGCCCAAAGACGAGGGAGCATTCTCAAGATCAAATTTCGCCGCTTGAGAAGCGTGTCAACGCGGCCCAGGATTGGGAGCATGAGGAGGGCAGGGGCGAGAACCGGGCGGATCCACGGGCTATACCACATATCCAAAAACCGGTAACTTCAGCATCACGTTCTCGTTTCACGCTACCTCAGGTGGTTTAACTCTGTTTCGGTTCTTTGCCGATCGGAAAGCCCCTGCTCAAGCAAGGCGGCACCTGTCGCCTTTTGATTTTTTAATTCCTGTTGATGCCAAAAGCCAGAGTTTCGCTTCAGCAGGTCTTTTGAATTTCGATCCTTAATCTCAACGTCTTTTACTTCGCTTTTTGGCGGCACGATTTCTGCGCACTAACTAGAGCTTCGCCGTGGCCTTCGTCAGGGCCACTTGTCCTCTTTGCGGCCTTATGTTTACCATAGAGAACGCCGGAAGAGCAACGGCCAATTTCAACTCGATTGTCCTTAATCGATTTATCAATGTTGTATGACATAGCTTAATATTAGAATTAGACGGCACTAATGGCGCGAAATTCTTCTTTTGCGGCGTAACGCGAGCCGCCTTTTTCGGCTCCGCTGATTTCGAGCGCTACTTTCCGTGCATGGCCCTGAGCGCTGCTTGCTTCATTTGCCCCGCTGGCATCGTTGCGCCCGCTGCTTGATCGTAAACCAGATGTGGAGCCTCAACAGGTTGTCCTCGGAAAGGCCGAGTCGGTTGACGGGCGGGTTTTCTTCGCGGGGGGATGGCATTTTGCCGGGTGTGGCAGGACGCGGGGGCTGCGAGGGTGACCAAACTCCTATGCGCTGGCTGGTTTCCCACACGACCAGGTATTTGTCTCGGGCTGCCCAGAGCCGGGCGCCGATTTTGACCATCGCGGAATGAGGTCGATGTTTGCCGTGCCGCGCCCCTCCTTCAGCGAGGAGTGGTAATGCTAATGGCGGCGGTATAAGCCAATTGGTGCACCTCGAGAGATGAGCAAAATCCGATGAACTCCGGAACGGCATGGGCATGATTTGGCCGCCGCAGCAGGAGGCTGCGCTAAAAGCCGTCGCGGAATGGTTGAAACGCGGCGAGCCGCAATTGTTCCGGCTCTTCGGCTATGCCGGCACCGGCAAGACCACGCTCGCCAAGAAAATCGCCGAGGATAGCGACGGCGGCGTCGCCTTCGCGGCGTTCACCGGCAAGGCTGCGCTCGTTTTGCGTTCCAAGGGCTGCAAGGAAGCGCGCACGATCCACAGCTTGATCTACCGGCTGCGGGAGACCGATACGCAAGAGCTTACCTTCGTTCTCAACGAAGACAGCGCCGTTACGAAATCGAGCCTCGTCATCATCGACGAGTGTTCGATGGTCGATCAAGAACTCGGCCGCGATCTTTTGTCCTTCGGCAAGCCGGTGCTGGTCCTTGGCGATCCGGCGCAATTGCCTCCCGTCAAGGGCGGGGGGTTCTTTACCGAAGGGCCGCCCGACGTGATGCTGACCGAGGTGCATCGGCAAGCAGTGGACAATCCGATCATCAGAATGTCCATGCTTGTGCGCGAAGGCGGAAGGCTTTCCCTTGGGCCTTATGGTGAGAGCCTCGTCATAGAGCGGCGCGACGTCGATTCCGGCACGGTGACCGCGGCCGATCAGCTGCTCGTCGGCCTCAATCGCACCCGCCACTCGTACAACAAAAGGATGCGCGAACTATTCGGGCACGCCGATGTTTTTCCCCAAGCGGGCGACAAGCTGGTCTGTCTCAAAAACAACAAGACCAAGGGTCTCTTGAACGGCGGGATCTGGTTCGTTAAAACCGCCACGCAACCGCGCAAGAAGAAGCTCGCGCTAAAAATTGTGCCGGAGGACGATCCGGCCCGCAAGCCGCTGCGCATCGGCGTACTGCCGGAATTCTTTCAAGGACTGGAAGAAAGTCTGAGCCCAGAAATCCGGCGGGCGTCGGATGAGTTCGATTACGGCTATGCGCTCACCGTACATAAGGCGCAGGGGTCGCAATGGAACCATGTGGTTTTGTTCGACGAAAGCTTCGCGTTTCGCGAACACCGCAACCGCTGGCTCTATACCGGCATTACCCGCGCTGCGGAGCGGCTGACGATTGTCGTATGACAGCTTTTCGCGCGCGAATGCCGCGATGTCACTCCGGGCTATGCGCCCGAGGTAAATCAGGCCCGCTTGTCCGGCCATTGGCAGAGATCGGAGATCAGGCAGCGTTCGCATTCCGGGCGGCGGGCCTTGCAGATATACCTGCCATGCAGGATCAGCCAATGATGCGCGTGGGGCTTGAACGCACTGGGAATGATTTTCTCAAGCCCGCATTCGACCTCAAGTGGCGTCTTGCCGGCCGCCAGGGGAATGCGGTTGGCGACGCGGAAAATATGCGTGTCGACGGCGATCACCGGCGCGCCGAAAGCAATATTCAAGACCACGTTGGCGGACTTGCGGCCTACTCCGGGGAGCGTTTCGAGCGCCTCGCGGCTGCGCGGCACCTCGCCGCCGAAATCATTGACGAGCCGCTGCGACAAGGCGATCACGTTTTTTGCCTTGGTGCGGTAAAGGCCAATCGTCTTGATCATGTCCTGGAGCTTTTCCTCGCCGAGCGTCAGCATTTTTTCTGGGCTGTCGGCGGCCGCGAAAAGTGCGGGCGTGGCCTTGTTGACGCCTAGGTCGGTCGCTTGCGCCGAAAGCACGACCGCGACAAGCAGGGTGAAGGCGTTCCCATAGTCGAGTTCGCCTTTTGGGTGGGGATTGGCCGCTTCGAAGCGGCCAAAAATCTCGGCCACCCTTGCCGGGTCCGGCGGTATTTGCCGTGCACCTTGCGGTTTCGTGGTCTGCCCGGGGTTTTTTTTTGGTGGCGTATTCGGCGTCGTTCCGGGCGCGGAAGTGGCGCTGTCCAAAGTTTTAGCCGCCGGAATTTTGGTTGCCGTGTTTCTTTTGCGCATCCGCGCGTTATAAAATCCACCGCCCATTGAGAGCAAGGCTAGCGCCCGGCGCGCCAGGCCCAAGGAACAAGGCGGCGACACCGGCCCTGGTTTCATCGAAGTTTTGAACCACCTGATAGCTGGTCGTGGACCTGACCTTACCGCGTGAAAAACCAGGCCGTTTGCCGGAAGCCAGAATGGATCGCCGCCGCTGTTCTATCTCTCCCAATTCAACCGGTCGCAATCCCTATGCGCTGGCGGGGAAAATCGGCCGGCCGGACCTGTTGGCCGCAGCGCGGTCACGGGCAAGGACGGCGTCAAGCGCAAGTTCAATACAGTCATGCGCAAGCTGCAAAGCAACCCGGAAAAAACTGGCGTCTTCCGCTGGGGTTGACGCGGCCGGAGCCGAGGGGCTAACCCAGGCAGACCTTGCTGGAGCCATCGCGGCCGCCTTATGCCAGATCTTTCTCAGGATGACGCTAAGCGGCTTGCCGCCAGAAAAGCACTGGAGCTCGTTAGCCCTGGGATGCGGCTTGGCCTTGGCACCGGCACGACGGCGGCGCATTTTGTCGAACTTCTTGCCGCGCGGGTGGCCGGAGGCTTGAACATCGTCTGCGTACCCACCTCCGAGCGCACCCGCACCCTGGCCGAGCTTTATGCCATTCCGCTGACAACGATCGACGCTTCGCCAGAGCTCGACCTGACAGTCGATGGCGCCGACGAGTTCGACCCAAAATTGCGTCTCATCAAGGGCGGCGGCGGCGCGCTCGTGCGCGAAAAAATCGTCGCCATGGCATCAAAGCGCATGATCGTAATCGCCGATTCGTCGAAATTGGTAGCGGTGCCCGGCAAATTCCCGCTGCCGGTCGAAGTCAATGTGTTTGGCCTCGAAGCGACCCGCCGGATGATTTTGGCGGCTGCGAAGGCTTGCGGCTGCGATGGCGAGGTCCGACTGCGGAAAACTCCTGGCGGCCAGGCCTTTGTCAGCGACAACGGGCATTATATCGTGGATTGCTTTTTTGGCGCCATTCCCCGCCCGGAGGATCTGGCGGACCGGCTCGCCGCGATTCCGGGCGCCGTCGAACACGGACTGTTCATTGGGATTGCCAAGGCGGTGATCAGCGCCGGTCCGGCTGGCGTCGAGATTTTTGGCAACCTCGATTGACGCGCAAGGAAGCATGGGCTTCTTACGTCTTGCGCCACGGTTTGGGGCCTATGCCCCCTTTGGGAGGGTTTCGCTTGCGCTTAGCATTTCAAAAACACGCCATGAATTTGGTTTTTTGCCTTGCGTTCCTGCTTGCTCCCTTGGTTGCCGCGAGCGAAGGCAAGGCCCAACAAGCCGCGCCCAGCACCCCCCCGGGCCAAACCGGACCGGCTCCGGCCGCGCCCAGCCCGTCGCATTTGGCCGCCGCCCGCGCGCTCGTGATCGCCTGTGGAATGTCGCGCTCCTTTAGCATCATCATTCCCCAGTTCATGGATCAGATCGGCTCGTCGCTGACCCAGACGCGGCCGGAACTTATCCACGATCTCAACGCGGTGCTGACCGGGCTCAAGCCCGAATTTGACCGCCAAGCGGATGAAATGATCGATATCGCCGCGCAGATTTATGTCAAACAGATGAGCGAGCAGGATTTGAAGGCGGCGGTGGCCTTCTTCGAGAGTCCAGCGGGGAAAAAATACGTGGAGACTCAACCAGCCTTCTTGACCGAGGTCGTTACCGCGATGCAAGGCTGGCAAGGTAAGATATCGACCGGCATGATGACCCGCGTGCGCGAGGAAATGAAGAAGAAGGGCCATGAACTCTGATAAATAAAGCGGTGTCGAAAAATTGGGTCCCGACGCAAAAAAGGGCGCCTCACGCGAGACGCCCTTCCACCGCTGCGCTGGGCGCGGGAGGGAGCCGCCCAGCACGCGAAGTTACGCTGCCCTTGGTGTCGCGATCGCCGGTTTTGCGCCCTCGGCCGCGATAGGGATTTGGCGCGGTTTCTGCGCCTCGGGGAGTTCGCGTAGCAAATCGACGTGGAGCAAGCCGTTTTCAAGGCTTGCGCCGGTCACTTGGACGTGATCGGCAAGCTGGAAGCGGCGCTCGAACGAGCGGGCGGCAATTCCCTGGTAGAGAACTTCCGGCTTCGCCGTTTCGCTCCCGCCCTCGCGTTCCCGCGAACCATGAATGGTTAGGGTATTTTCCTTGGTTTCGATCGAGAGATCCGTTGCGCCAAAGCCCGCGACCGCCACCGATATCCGGTAGGCGTTTTCGCCGGTGCGCTCGATATTATAGGGCGGGTAGCCCGGCATGGTTTCGAGCCCGGCGGCCTGATCGATCATGTTGAACAGGCGATCGAACCCGATAGTCGAGCGATAAAGGGGAGAAAGATCAAACTGACGCATCTCGCTATCCTCCTTGAATGAAGCGACAAGAGTTGTTGCACCATCTACCTTCACAAAGCAGCGCGAGACAATTTGCCGGCGACTTCCACGCCGCGCGTAAGGTTCGCCTCCGCTTGCGCGTCCTGAAGCGGCCCGCGCATCGTTGATGTGGGAATAGGGTTTGCCATTGCAAGAGGGGCGAGACAGGCAAAAATTCCGCCGGTAATGTCTTCCGGCATAAGCGGCCGCCGGCGGTTAAAATCACTGCGGGGGCTAGTCCTGGAGCAGCGAAATTTCGCGATGGAACTTTGCACGATCTTGGAAAATCCGGCGCCCCCCGGCGCCGTCGTCTCGATCATCACAGCGCGGGACAATTGGAACCTGCGGGCGGCGCGCTGGAGCTGCGGGCAAGCTTGCGCCGGAACGATCGCGATATTGCCGGGACGCGCGGAATTCATCGAAAAATATTTCGAGGTCATCGGCGAATTGCTGAGCCGGAACTTCGATGTCGCGATCCTGGATTGGCGCGGGCAAGGCCTCTCTGGCCGGCTGCGCAATGATCCCCGCAAAGGCCATATTGGCGATTTCCGGGCGTTTGAGCGCGATCTCGACGCCTTGGTGGAACAGGTCCTCGAACCGTTCTGCAGGCCCCCATGGTTTGCGCTTGGCCATTCCATGGGCGCGGCGCTCGCCCTTGCAAAGGCGCGCGTTGGCCGCTCGCCATTCGCGCGGATGGTCCTGACCGCGCCAATGATTGACATTTATGGGCTGCGCTTCGAGCGCGGCAAGCGGATTCTCGCCAAGGCCCTCGTGCTGCTCGGGCAGGGCCGCCGTTTCGTGCCCGGCGGCGGTCCAAAGCCCTATATGTCGGCGAGCTTCGAGGGCAATCTATTGACGTCCGATTCTAACCGCCATGCCCGCGCGGCGGCGATCATCGAGGCGGCCCCCGAGCTTGCCATCGGCGATCCGACGATCGGCTGGATCAATGCCGCCTTCCGCTTCATGCGGCGCTTCGAGGATGTGGCGTACCCGCGCCTGATCTTGACCCCGGTTTTGATCCTCGCGGCCAGCGCCGACCGCGTTGTCGATACCGCCGCGACGGAATGTTTCGCGAGCTGCCTCAAGGCCGGCAAGTGCCTCACATTGGCGCACTCCCGTCATGAAATCCTGATGGAGCGGGATGATGTGCGCGAGCTCTTTTGGGCCGCTTTCGACGCGTTTCTTCCTGGCGAATACGTGGCCGGCGAAGGCGATCGGGCGTCTCAGAAATTCGATGAAACCGGAGGCGGTGACGTCGGCTTGTTCCTTGGGCCAGGAACGGATGCGGCCGCCCGAGCGGCCCCTACCTCAATCGTGTGAGATCGATCGATTGGCTTTCGCTTTTACAATCGCCGGAGGCTTCAGAAGGCGCTGGCCATCTCAGCCCGGCGGCCTCCTCGAAAAAACGGCTTGCCGGCAAAGAAAGCTCGCTGCACAATCGCTCAGCCAAGGGGGACGCTAAACTCGGGCAAGGCCGGGCCTTGCAAATTGACCCCGGGCCAGCCAAATTCCTCATACACAACATCTAGTAATTCTTTTTGCGGAAACCGCAAAGCCCAGCTTGCTATTCGGTGACGTCGTGGTCCTTGAGCTTGGCGAAAACGGAAGCAACATCGATGCCTGGTTCCGGTTCGGCTTTTGCGGCGCCGGCACTGCCAAAAACACCGGCCTCGGTCATTGGTTCGTTACGGGTTTCGCGCGTCGTAACTTCGCTGGGCACGAGGGTTTGACCACGGTCTTCCTCGGCTGGCGGACGCTCCTTGGCGGCGCGGTTGACCTCCGAGTCGAGATCTATTTGCGAACAGAGCCCGAGCGTGACAGGGTCGGACGGCGTCAACGCCGCCGAATTCCAATGCGTCCTATCACGGATTGCTTGCAGCGTGGTCTTCGTGGTACCGGCGAGGCGCATGATCTGCGCATCCTTCAGCTCCGGATGATTGCGAACCAGCCAGAGAATGGCATTCGGACGATCCTGCCGCCGCGACAGCGGCGTGTAGCGGGCGCCGCGCTTGCGGCTTGACTCCGGCAGCCGCACCTTCGATACCGCGAGCCGCAGCTGGTGCTTCTCCTGTGCTTCGGCCGCCGCGATTTCCTCACGGGTCAACTGGCCGGACGTGATAGGGTCATGTCCCTTGATCCCAGCGGCTACCTCACCGTCCGCAATCCCTTTCACTTCCAGCGGATGAAGTTTGCAAAAATTGGCGATTTGTTCGAATGTGAGCGAGGTATTCTCGACCAGCCAGACGGCGGTGGCCTTGGGCATCAGTGGCGCATTGCTCATCTATGTCTCCTGTGCACTGGACACGGATAGCTCCGCGTTGTTCGCGGATATCACCAGCGAAGCTAAACTAAACATCCGAAAAGGGAATCGCGGGATTATATAGGCGCGGGCATGCTCAAACGCAATGCGAACGCCGTGGTGGCCGGAGAAAAATTGCGCTGGAGGAAGACGGCGCGGCGGCAAATCCGGGCCGGTCTCTGGACCGCAAGTATCGGCCGCCGCCTTTTAGGGTTCCAACGGCGGGTCCACATCCGGCCCTGGGTTTGCGACCGTGGCCAAGCTAGCAAAGGAAGTTTCGCTTAAATCATGTTCCGGCTGCTTTTGCGTTTTTTAGGCCTTTGCTTGCTGGCGGCCGCTTTCGTCACTCTCCTTGGCGACGTCACGCGCTCCGTCGCGGGCGCGAGGCTATACGTTACGCCACTCCGCGAGACGCTCGCAGCGCTCGCTCCCGGAAAGTTGGCCTTGGCTCAGGCCTTCGTCGAACTTCAGGTTCATCCGTTCATTTGGGACCCCGTTTTGGTCGATCTTATGCGCTTGCCGGTATGGCTCGCCCTTGGCGCCATCGGATGCTTGGCCATCTGGCTTGGCAGGAAACCGGCGCCAAAGTTCGGTTTTTCGAGCCGTTGATATTCCGCTTCCCATTTTTTCGCATCGATACCCTATTGTATGTTTGCTGCACCACGCTCATTTTCGGGAATCCCTGCGCGAAGGATGCGGCCCATGTTTTCGTTCCGCAAACGCATTTCCCTGCCCACCGCCGCCGAGGCACTGCCCGGACGGCCGGATCCGGTCTTGACCGCCGGAACCCATTTCATAACCGGGCACGGATTGAAACCTCCTTTCCCACGGGGAATCGCGGCTGCGTTGTTCGGCATGGGCTGTTTCTGGGGCGCGGAACGCAAGTTCTGGGAGCTCGGCGACGGTATCCATGTGACGGCCGCCGGATACGCGGGCGGCCTTACTCCGAACCCCACTTACGAGGAAGTCTGCTCCGGGGCGACCGGCCATAACGAAGTCGTGTTGGTCGCTTTCGACCCTGCAAGGATTTCCTATGAAGCGCTGTTAAAGACGTTTTGGGAGAACCATGATCCGACCCAAGGGATGCGGCAGGGAAACGATGTTGGCACCCAATACCGCTCCGCCATCTATGTCGAAAACGCGGCCCAGCGCTTAGCTGCCGAGGCAAGCAAGGCGGCCTTCGCCGCGGCGCTGGCGGCTCGGGGCTCGGGGCCTATCACGACGGAGATCCTGGACCGGCCGGATTTTTATTACGCCGAAGCTTATCACCAGCAATATCTCGCGCAAAATCCGCGCGGCTATTGCGGCCTCGGCGGCACTGGCGTTTCTTGCCCCACCGGTATCGCGCCGCAAAAGCCGTTGAGCACGAACCGGGCGAGCCGGGACTGATCTCCTCCAAGGAGGTATGAGTGCGGAAACGCAAGGGATCAATCAAATTTTCACTTTGAGCAGGCATTACATCGCTTTGAAATAAACCGGCAGAAAACCGGGCTGCGCGCAACCATCAACGCAACATTTTTGGCATCTGGCGCGTTAGGAAATATGCGGTAATCCACTGAACGGATGCCCGCTTGTTGGAGTTACGTGATGACACTTGGACGAATATTTGGAATCCTCATTTTTTCAAGCCTCGCCGCGACTGGCGCCGCGCTCGCCGGGGGCGTTCCCAAAGGGGCTGGCAGCAAGGGAGATCACCCTCTTCCCGCGAGCGGGCCCGTCAGCGCCAGGCACGCCGTGCCGCAGGCACCCATCGTCATGGGTCGCAGCGTTAGCGCGCATTACAAGACTAAGCTGCATCACATAAAAATGAAGCCGCTGGAATTGGTCGAAACCCCGGTCCCCGCGGAGAATTAGCTCTAGAACATGTCCCGAAAAAGTTGCTCGACTTTTTCGATCAGGACATGCTCCAACTCTTTGATTTCGAGCGAGTCCTTGTCGATCAAATGATTCCATTTGATCGGGACACGCTCTAGTCTAGTCTTGGGTTCGAAACGGCACCAGTCAACCGGCGAAACCAACCAATTTTTAGCGCGCAGTGAGGACGCTTTCGCATTCGGGCGGCAATTGCGCCATCGTCAGGGGCGGCTTCGGTTTCCCGGGATGGGGCGGCCCCGGATGCAGGATCGCATCTGAAAACCACTAGGCGAGCGAGGCGTCGCAGCCGTCTCCCGGCGGAACGGGATCCTGATTCCGGCAGGCCTCTTCCCCTGCCGGGCAAGCAAGGCGGACATGAAAATGGTAGTCATGACCGTAGTAAGGGCGGACCTTGCCGAGCCATGAACGATTGCCGGTCGCGTCGCGGCACAGCGCCTTCTTGATCGCCGCGTTGACGAAAATGCGCTGCACCTCCGGGTCTTGCGCCGCCGCCTTGATGACCGCGAGATGATCCGGCGTCCATTTCGCAGGATCGACGTCAAGCCGGTCTGGCCGCACCATGTTGACCGCCGACATTTCCTCACGCTCCAAGCGCGACAGGTCGCGGTTTGGCATCGGCGTCAGCCAAATATCGGCGTCGAGACCGATCTGATGCGAGGCGTGCCCGGTGAGCATCGGCCCGCCGCGCGGCTGCGACATGTCGCCGACGAGAATTCCAGGCCAATGGCTGACGGTCGGCACTTTCCGCGCAAAACGCTCGAGAAACGCAAGCAGTGCCGGATGCCCCCAATTGCGGTTGCGCGAGAGCCGCATCACCTCCCAAGCCGGACCGTTGACCGGCAGCGCCTGGCCGCCCGCGAGGCAGCCACGCGAATAAAATCCGATGGTGCGCGCGGCCAAAGCCGCCGGCACGACTTGACGTCCGAACAATTGTTTCGCCGGAGTTGAGGGATCCTCCGGATGAGCGAGCGGCGGCAGAAGCACCGGTTCGAGCGTGCCCTTTTCTTGAGCAAGAGTCTCTCCGCCGATGCCGGCCGAGGCCAGGAGGGCAGCCAAACAAACAAGCCGTGGACGCATTCGCACTTCTCCCTCCTGGTTAGGCTTGAATATTTAGCTCTAAAAAATAAGAAACCGGTAACGCGCTTTTCGAGATTTTCAAGCCGCATCCGCGGCGCGGCGCACGGCGCGCCGGACCGTGGGCGGGGGCGAAGACTATATCGCGGTCCGCCGCGAAGGAATAAGATTTCGGCTTCGACCGGTGAACCAAAGGTCTTGCACGATGCGTAAATGGGCATGCGCGGCGGCCGCGGTGGCCGGACTGACCGGCGCGGGCGGCGTAATTTTGGCGGCTGCCGCCGCGCATGGCGTACCCGATCCCAGGTTGCAAACGGCTGCCAATTTTTTGATGCTCCACGCGGCTGCCACGCTCGCCGTTTGCGGGCTTGCCTTGGCCGTGCCGCAATGTGGTATCTGGTTTCTCGGCGCGGCGGGGTTATTCCTGTCCGGCAGCCTGCTGTTTGGCGGCGATCTCTCGGCGCGCGCGCTCGCCGGGACACGACTGTTTCCCATGGCCGCCCCGCTCGGCGGAACGCTTCTTATTTTTGGCTGGGCTTTTGTGACCGTGGCGGCCCTGATCGTCATGCGGCAATCTCCTGACGGCAAGACGGATCAAAAAATTGATGAATGATTAATTTTCTGGACATTGACAGCCGGACGGGGCAAAACATTTGCGCTTTCAAGTGATCAAGCAGCAATATCATGGTTGGAGACACAGAGGCCTCGCCTAAGAGGCAGCGTATCTTGATCGTCGAGGACGAGCCGTTCATTGCGCTCGCCCTGGAAGCGATGCTGTTGGAACTCGGCTTTGTTGTGGCCGGCTGCGCCGCGAAAGTTTCCGCTGCCCTCGAGTTGATCGGCCGCGAACGGATCGACGGCGCAATCCTCGACGTGAACCTTGGCTCACAAAGGATTGATCCTGTCGCCGACATTCTCGCCGCGCGTGCTTGCCCCTTCTTTTTCACGACGGGGTACACCATTGCGGGCCTGCCCGCGCGGCATGCGGGCCGCGCCGTGCTGCAAAAGCCGTTCGGATTGGAGCAACTTTTTACGATCTTACGCGCGGAGTTTGGTTTCCCGATTGATAACCGGTGCGGCTTCGAAACGGATGCCACACTGGCGCGTGGCGATCGTCAGCTGCCGGTGCGCCACCCGACGGGTATTCCAACACAGGGCCTTTGAAGCGGCGCGCGAGGTGGCGACGATTGGATTAGGGAACCTCTGAACAAGCTGCTTCTTCATGCCAATGCCGTTGGCATGAAGGGATTTTCCGGCTGCGCGTGCCTTTTGCCGGGGGCGTTATGGGTTATTTTTCTGCGGTTTTTTCCGGTTCAGGCGCAGTGATCCTGTCTGCATCTATCCTGTCTGCATCAGCAGGTGCCTGGCCTGATAGATGTTGGTCAGCGCGAACAGGGTGAAGAGGTGCTGTTCGTTTTTGAACAGGCCGCGATAACGAACCTTGCGATAGCCGAACTGGCATTTCAAAACCCGGAATGGATGTTCGACTACCGCACGGATGCCGGTGAGAATCTGGTTGATGCGCCTTTCTTCATCGGTGACCTCTTGTCCTTTTGCGCGCTTGAACGGAACGTACCAGCGGGGAGCAGCCGCTTCTTCATCGCGCGGCGCGCCGGCTGTGCGGGTTTTGCCGTGATAGCCGCGATCGCCGTGCGCCGTTTCCTCGTCGCCGTGCAGCAACGTATCGCCCATCGCGCAGTCCGATATTTTCCCGGCCGTGCCTTCCACCGTGTGGACAAGCCCATGCGCCGTGTCCACGCCGGTATGCGCCTTCATGCCGAAGCGCCAGTCGTTGTCTATCTTGCTCGACGTCATGTCCGGGTCCCGTTTGCGATCCTGGTTTTTCGTCGAGGACGGAGCAGCAATCAGGGTGGCGTCCACGATCGTGCCTTGCCGCAGAATGAACCCGCGCTCCGTCAGCAGCGACACCCCCTCGCCAAACAACGCCTCGGCCAGCTGGTGTTCTTCCAGCAAATGACGGAATTTCAAAATCGCCGTCTCGCCGGACATGCCGGTAACCCCGGCATCCAGTCCCGCAATCTTCCGCAACAGCGGTGTTTCGTGCAAGGCATCTTGCATGGCTGGACCCGAATACAAGAACCATTGCTGCATCACACGGATCCGCAGCATCGCCGCCAATGGATAAGGCCGCCGCCCGTTTCCAGCCACAGGATACACCGGCGCAATCCGCGCCTCCAGACGCCCCACGGCATCACGCGCTCCATCTCCTCCAGAAACTTCTCTTGGCCCGCGTCACCTTCTCCTGACGCCGGAAACCGCGAACTTCCGCAAAACTTCTCTGCAGCATCCCATCCTCCCTTCCTAACAGAGAATCATCCCGCCATGGGCGATGCAAGGGACTTGTTCAGGGGCTCCTAAGCTTTTGCCGTCGTACCTGCATTCGCGGCAACGGTGCCCGTTCCACTTTCGCTGTGTCAGGACTTGCGGCCCTTCATTCAATCCGATTGCCCGCTTCCCTTTAACGTCATCGCCTGCACGAGCACCGTCCCGACTACCCCGGAGAGGGCTCTCTGGTTCTACTTCGCCGCCACATCCTGCGCGGCTCAGCCGAATGCGCGCCTGTTCAAGTGAACTTGCGCTTTGGAGCGCGGCTACGTCCCCCGGACACATGTGATCTTCCATTTTACCTCTCTATCCGGACGGCGCCATTGCTGGCGAGTACGTCCGTTATGCAGCCGTTGTCGATTCGAATGCCGACGACGGAACCCGCTGGTTCGTCGCTGCGCTGCGCCGCGTCAACTAGTTTGCGGCTGGCCGCTTCGATCGCGCCGAAGACGCCGCCGCTTGGAACAAGCTGCCCAGATGCCATAGCGGCCGTCCGCGCGGCCTGTGTGATCATTTGGTTTTGTTTTCCCATATAGCCGCCGTCGATTTCCGCGACTATGCCCTCGCATCCAATCCACCTGCCTAATCCGGCACTCAGTTTGACTAGCCCAATTATCAATTCGAATGACCTGTTCCCAACTCATCTCCTTTTGCTTTTCTGTCTGGCATATGAATTCTCCAGCCGAGGGGGGCGCTTATCGTCAAACCGCCGAATCTCTTTATCTCTCTGGAGCCGATGAAATATTTGACGACAAAAATAGAACACCAATCTCCATTGATCGATTGAAATTGATTTGCCCAACATTTGATTGGCGCAAATATGCCAACTGAGAAAATAAGTGTTGCTACTCCAATAAGCGCGCGCCGCGCAGCCACGCTCACTTAACGCCACGATTTAGGCTTGTGGCGTTTGCGCCATAATACCGGAGTTTCGCGAAGTTGGTGCGAATGCTCTACAGGCAGATCCGCAAGCTGCTTTTTTGTTGCCCTTTTTTGTTGCCAATGGCTCTGCGATGGAGCACGATGTGGGAGCAGAGCGGCCCTGGCGGACCGGTATCAGGGTGGGTTGGGCCGGCTCGGTGCGCGAGAGGGTTTGGCCAACGCGCTGAAAAGTCATCTGGGTTTCACCTTGATCCGCAGGATGCCCGCGGCACGAGCCGAAGCATGGAACGGTTCCTCGCCAGCACAGCCTTGCGCGGCACGCTGGCCGCGAGGGCCCTCGAGTGGGTGCAGCGGTACGCGTGGCGCGAAGTAGCCGGAGCGACGCTCGCGGTCTGCGCCAGTCCCGGCGCTAAGTGAGGAGGAGCGGGATGCGAATGGTTCTCGCGCGATCCATGGGGTTCCTGGCATTCGGGGCATTCGGGCTTCTCTCGATATCGAACGCCCACAGCGGACCCAACCAAGGCGTGAATACGGCGGCTGAACCCCAGTACCTCATGTTCCAAATCTTCACGGCCGGTCCAGGATTTACCACCGAGGCAGGGAAGCAGGCAATTTCGAAGCTGCCTGCCCCCGGGTTTCTCGACGTCGAGTTCGAAGAAAATCCTAGACTTCGTGGGTGCGCGTGGCGACGGCCTCCACCGCCTCGGGGTCATAGTGGGGCCGCTCGCGCTTGACTACACCGACGCTCAGATTCGCACACTCATCGAACGAACTTTCGCGATCGCGTCAAAATACAAAATCGCGGTAGGTTTGCACATCGACGATTCCAAGTTCTGGATGAACCGCCGTGACCTGTGGAGCGATCCCGCCAATGTCGAATGGCTTGACTGGAAAGGAACTCCGAACACCGGCCAATACCTGAATTGGGGCCAGCCATGGAGGGTTGCGCCCCAGGCCTGCTTCAACAGCCAGGCGATGCTCAACGAGGCCCGGCGGCTGGCCGGGGAGGTGATCGGCCCTGCCATCGCCGGACAGGTCGCGAAGCTGCGCGAGACGGGGGACGAAGCACTGTTCGCCGGGGTCATCGTCGGCTGGGAGACCGGCATTGGGCAGGACTTCGAGTTCGCGCCGGGACCTCGGCTACTGCGCCCTCACGAACCTCGGGTTCAGTGAGAACGCGCCACCGGGCAACCCGGACCGCGAGCTTGAATCCGTGGTTCGGACCTGGATCGGAACCTGGTCGAAAGGCTTGGCCGACGCCGGCGTGCCGAGCGGCAAAATCTACTCCCACATCGAGTTCGACTCGCAAAAACAGTTTGACAAGGGGCAAGGCAAAGACGGCCGTTCCTACTCACGGAGCGTCAGGTATACACCGCCTGCGGTCGCATTCGGCGCGACCCATCGTCCGGGGTTCAGCACCTATCCCGATGCCGACATTCTCGGCGATATCTACAGGGCCCTGGACGCCCATGGGAACCCGCGCTGGGCCTCCGCCGAGGGTACCAATGTCGACATCCGCGCAGGAGGGCCACCCCGAATCCCGGACGAGGGCATGCAGGACTACCTCGCCCGCATGTTCAATCACGGCGCGGCTATGACAAATGTGTTCGGCTGGGGCATCGGCGACAAGGAAAATGTGTTTCGGCGGGCAACCGAGGGCGATGAGGCGGTCGAAGCCTATCGGAAGTTCCTCCGCGGCGACCGCCTTGACGAGACGCCGCTAGCCCAATCCTACCGCAGGAGCGATACCGTTTTGCAGACTTCTCATGCGGGCGCTGCCCGGCCGGATCGAGAGCTATCGAAGTGCCGGCGGTGACCTGCGCCTGATCCAGCCCCAGATCAAGCGGCTTGAAGAAAATATGCATGACGGGCGTTTCGATGCGATGAAACAAGAACTCGATTCCATCGAGGCGACCATCGACTCGAAGGTTGGGGGTAAATAGAATGTGGGCGCCCCAACGGGGTTCGATGTCGCCGCCCTGCAACAACAGATGCGGGGTTTACCGCGGAAGATCGAGACTTTTCAACGGCGCCACGGCGATATCAACCGGGTGATGGCACAGGTGGAGAGCATTCAAAGGCATTTCCGGGCCGGTGACGGTGAGTTGGACAAGGCATTTGAAGAACACCCGGCGCTTAATCCGATGCTCGAATCACCGTGAGCGCTTTCAGTGCCGGGATCGCGCCCAGCACCGGCACACCGAGTTCATCATCCAGGTCGCGGATCGTGCGGATGCGCGGATCAAGCGAATCGAAGAACAGAACCCAGCCGATCGCCACAACCAGGGCCATTGCGAAGCTCAGCCCCGCGTACACATACTTCACTGGCTTGACCGGGTATAGACCCGGCAACGCGCGCGAGACGATGCGAATTTCGGTGGCGGTAGCAGCCTCTTTAACACGTGCCTCCTCGGAGTTCTTGAGAAAGAACTCATAGCTTTCCTCCGCGACGCGCTCGGTGAGAAGAAGGTCGTTCATTCGTACCTCTTTTTTAGGGTAGGCGGCTAGCTGTTCCCGCAAGGTCGAGATCTTCTCCTTTAGGTCCGCTATCTCCGCCTTGGCCGCGACCACGACCGGATTATATGAGAGGTGGCTGCGCTCGGCCAGGACACGTTGTCCTTCCAGCTTCCCCTCGGTCTTCGCGAGCGTGTTCTCCAGATCCGACACGTTCTTCAGTTGTGCCTCGTATTCTGATTTCAGCTCGAACGTGTCGCCTGAGTTCTTGTACGCGAGTATCGCGGCCCGGGCTTGATCGAGTGCTTTGCGACTCTCATCAACCTGCATCTCGAAGAACTCGCGTGCGCGCGCCGACTCGGCGCGATACGTCCCGGAACTGTGCTCGAGGAAGATCTCGGCGGCCATGTTAGCAACCGCCGCCGCCTCCTTCGGGTCACTGGAGCGATACGTGATGTCGAAGGCGTAAGTATCCTTCCTCGCAGCAACGACGAGGTTCGACTCGATGTCCTCGACGGCTAGCTCAAACGGAGTCGCGGGAATGTCTCGTCCGTACTTGGCGTAGTTGCGCAAGGTCCGGATCGTGCTTTTGACCCATGTCTTCAGTTCGTCTTTGATGGACTCGAAAAAACTCTCATCCGTCTTCGGTTTCTTGACGTACAGTTGAAGGGCGTCAACGATCTTCACCGCCACCGCGGGGCTCTTTATTACTTCCATGTAAGTCTTGCTGGGCGCGTCGATGGGTGCGGACAGGCTTACTGGAAAGTCGCGGACCTCCTTCCTGTCGCCACCGCTCGAGTTGAATTTGAGGTCTTCGAACGGCCGGGCGAGTACCAACGCGACAGACTCGTACTGTTCAGGGAGCACATAGGTCACCGCGAGGCCGGCGAAAGTTGCGATGATTGGCAACCAGATCATCACCCATTTATGGCCAACGAGAATCCGCCAAATGCGGTAGAATTCCATCTTTGCTACTCCGTTCGCAATCCCAGTTTCCTGGCGTGCCTGCCCCTAACATCACACGTTACCTGGGGTCGTCGCGCCTGGAAGACAAAATATCCATAAACCAACCCATAACTATCACGAAGACTTAGGTGAAAATAGCCGGCACGAGCTAACGCTATCCTGCATCTCTACCGGTGTCTTCACGCGCCAAGCAACGCGCGATGAGAGGCGGAATAGCCGTCAAACGGGATCGTCAGCCGAGCGCGCGGCCGACTTTTTGACTACTTTGCGAAAGAACGCCTTTGCAGCCGCGGGATCGCGCTTCGCGCTAAACCCGAAGCCCGCCGTCCCGCCCGGTCGACGGCACGGCAAAGGCGGCAGCACTCGCCGCGGATTCTAATACCAAGTCCCACTCTGAACCAGAGATACCAACGCACACACAGGATGTCAACGCTGACGGACATTGCAACGGTCCCGGCCGGAGCCGTTGCCACATTGCGGGCACGAGCGGGCTGAATCAGGGTACAGTGATCTCATCGGCCTCTGGGTCAAAGGTTTCTCCGGTTGGCCGAGGGCGCGGCGGTTTGGGCCACTAGCTCGTGGCGCTGACGCCGCTGCTCGAAATAGGCGCCGCTCAGCGTGCCGGCAATCTCTGCCACGCACGATTAGCTTGCTGATGTTGGTCTCCATCACCCGGCCGATTTGTACGCCTAGTTTTTAAGTCCTGTAGAACCCGGTCCGGCTGACGATCGGAACTCTGGCCAGCTTCACCTTGGAATACTCGGCCGGAACGAATCGAAATCCGCATTCTCGCGCCGCAGATCGTCCGGCAGCTCATCGGGGTGGGCCGCGGCGCCCAGCAGCACGATCCTCCAGTAGGCCTCGACCTTGGGCCCGGCTTCCGGCCGGCGGTCTGGACTGACGAGCCACACGGCGGCGTAGTTCAAGAGACGCAGCATGGCGCCGGCGCTCATGATGAGTCGAAACCCGTGAACGGCGGCGTTGCCATAGTGCTTGCGAATAAAGTAGTAACGGTTGATGTGGCTCCTGATGAGATTACTAAGGCTCTTCACTTTCGACGTCACGCTGTGCGCCCCGCCGATGTGCATGACCTCGACGCCGGGGACGTAAGCGACCTTCCAGCCCGCCCGGCGAATGCGCAGGCACCAATCGGCCTCGCATAGGAATGTGTAGAAATACTCATCGAGCACGCCGACCTCTTCAATCACCTGCGCCCGCGCCATGAGAAAATGACCGTTCAGCCAGCCGGCCGACTTCCAAGTGGTTAGGGTTTCATCGATGCCGTCGTGCGAGAAGGCGGCCGGGCGCAAAACGTTGGTGATTTCCGTTCCCATGGTGTACATCAAGCCCGTGGTTTTCTGATAGCTGCCGTCCGGGTTGGCGGTTCGGCATCCGGCGATCCCAACTTCGGGGTGCGCGTCCATGAAACGCACCATACCGTCGATGGTGCCGGCCCGGAGCACGGTGTCGTCGTCCAGCAGCAGGGCGTAGCGGCCGGTGCTCCGCGCCATCAGTTGATTGTACGCGCGGCAATATCCGAGCTTCCCCGGCGCCCTCAACTGCTCCACCTGGGGAAAGGCGCCGGCGAGCGCTCGCGGGATATCGCTCTCCCCCTGGAAATTGAAGCCGACGATCACCCGTAACGAGGTTTCGCCGCTTGCGGTCTCGAAGAGAGACGTGAGGCATGAACGGAGGTTTTCCAGCTGACCGAGGTTGGCAATGAGGACAGTGAGATCTTCGGCCATACTAGAAGTTGTCACAAGATTGCCGCAGGACGGTCATGATATAATAGATTCGCGTAAACTCCTGCAGGTCTCAAAAGCTGCGTTCGCCGCGAACGGCGCTTCATCGACGGAATACCGAGTTGGCGGAAACGCGGCCGAACCGCCGGTGTCCGTCCTCCCGAGATACGCCAAACGCAGTGCCCTCAAATCACGTTCTCCGCGATGCCGCCTCCGAATCCACATGCTTCACAAAATCCATCGACTTGCGCACCGTTGTGGCGGACGGCAACCGGCATCGCGCCTAAGACACGTAAGACCTCAGGCACGTAAGAGCGGTGCCCCGCCGCCGTCCGCGCGCACCTACTGTGATCAAAACGATCGAAAGCCTATTCACTCAAATGAGTTGTCACTTGCTGGATTCTACGGTATCTCGAGATGATCGTCAATGGAGAGCCGGGCGACTGCCCTGCGAAACGAGCGCCACCGGTGGCCGGTCCCGCCGGAATCCGCGGCGGAGAGCGAAGTGTCGCCGGCATGGCCCTGACCGTTGGCTACGATGGCAAATTCCTGTGGCAGGGCAATAGCTTCGGCTCCCGCTCCGGACATGGCGTGCATGCCAGGCACCTCCTGAAAGAGATGCTGGAGTGCTGGCCACAGGGGCGGTTCAAGGTGTACGCCCTCGACGGCGAACTTGGCATCGATCGCCGGCCCAATTGTCAAGTCGTCACGCTGCCTCGCTACGCGAGAAGCTCGTTCCTGCGCAACCTGATCGCCTATCCGATCGAGCTGGGACGGCATCCGGTCGATGTTCTTCTCTCGTTTTCCACCCTGCCTGCCTACGCGCCCTGCAAGACGGTCCTGATGCTTGCCGACGTCTTCTGGCTTGCGAATCCGGGCTGGCTGCCGCCTCATTTAGCATTACCCAGGACCCTCGCAACGCGAAGCTCGGTTAAGCGGGCCGACCGAATTGTCACCACGACGGAATTCTCCCGGCGCGAGATCATGCGCATCCTGCATGTCCCCTCCGAAAAAATAGTCGTGGTGCCGCACGGCGTACGCACGGAATTCACCGAGCGTCTGTCCGCGGCTAGGATCTCGGATGTACGCACCCGGTACAGCATCGGGCCGCAGTACATTCTCTCTCTGAACGATATCCACCCTCGGAAAAACGTCGAGGGTCTGGTCGAGGCATTTGGACGTTTGAAGTCCCGCAGCGGTCTGCCTCATCAGCTTGTCATCGCCGGGCGGAGCCTGTGGCCGTACCCGGAGTTCTACCGCCGCGTGGCGAGCAGTCAATTCGCGGATGACATCAGGGTTCTCGGCTATGTGCCGTCCGAGGACGTGCTGGCGCTTTACCAAGGGGCCGGCCTCTTCGTCTATCCTTCGTTCTACGAAGGATGGGGCCTGCAGGTCCATGAAGCGATGATAGCCGGGGTGCCTGTAACGGTGGCCAACACCACCACCATGCCCGAGATCGCGGGCGATGCCGCCGACACATTCGATCCGTACGATGCCGACGACATGAGCCGAAGCATGGAACGGATCCTCACCGACACAGCCTTGCGCGACACTCTAGTCGCGAGGGCCCTCGAGCGGGTGAAGCGGTACTCATGGCGCGAAGCGGCCGAAGCGACGCTCGCGGTCTGCGCCAGTCTCGGCGCTAAGTGAGGGCGAGTGGGTTGCGGACGCGTCTCGCGCGTCCATCTTGTTCCTGGCATTCGTGATTCTCTCGGTATCGAACGCTTATAGCGGACCCAGCCAAGGCGTGAATACAACGGCTGAACCGCAGTACCTGATGTTCCAAATCTTCACGGGCCGGCCCGGATTCACCCCCAATGCGGGGAAGCGCGGCGCGGAAATAGTTCAGTTGGCGGAAAAGTGTGATAATGACTTCTCCGAAGGTCATCTCGAATGAGTGCTTAGAAAGCCTTTTGCAACATGAGCGTCGCCTGCAAATCCGGTACAAATGATTTGGGGTACTGAAACAGTGGGCGAGCCAATGGCTGAACTTGGCGGGAACCGCCCGGCTGTACTTATGATCGAACCTGGTTTGGGAGGGGGGATTGACAAACACGTAAGGGATCTGGTCGCGCTGATGCGGTGGCGCGCGGATTTTTTTCTCCTTGCTCCAAACCTCGGCGGCTTGCTGCGGCTGTCTAGATTGGTGCCGGAGACTGGGCCGGTCTTGTATTTCAGATCGCCGCAGGAGTTGGACGGGTTGGTCAATTTTTTGCGGGCTGCCGCAATTGGACGCATTCATTATCACCATACCCTGTGGCTGGCGGGCGAGATCCTAAAACTTCCGGAGATATTGGGCGTACCGTATGACTACACTGTTCATGATTACTACTCCTTCTGTCCGCAAATATTTCTCACGACGGAGTCGGCCCTGTATTGCGGTGAGCCAAACGAGCTGGGTTGCAACAAATGCTTGGAAATGCGACCTGCCCCGGCGAATGTATCCATCGAACATTGGAGATCGAGACATCGGGCGTTCGTGGAGGGCGCCGATCGGGTTTTCACTCCTTCGCCGAGTGTCGAACGGAGAGTTCGCCGCCATTTTCCGAATGCGTCAATCATTTCCGCGCCTCATCCGGAACCGATTGGGGCAAAAGTTCCGCTTCATCCGGTCTGGCGCCATCAGGCAGGACCCCTAAGGATCGTCGTTCTTGGTGACCTGAGCGCAATAAAGGGTGCGGATTTGCTTGAAGCGTGCGCGATCGACGCCTCTCGAAGAGACCTGGCACTCGAATTTCACCTCGTTGGCGAACCGCGGCGTCATCTCTCACATACGCGGGATCGGTTGGCCGTGCACGGCAAATACCACGACGACGACTTGCCCCGGCTGCTGGAGAATCTCTCCCCGCATATCGCTTGGTTTCCGGCCCGATGGCCAGAGACTTACAGCTACACGCTGAGCGCCGTCCTTCGCGAGGAATTGCCGGTGGCGGCGACGAATCTCGGTGCGATTCATGACCGATTGGCCGGTCGCGCATTGAGCTGGGCGCTCCCTTGGGAGTCGAACTCGCAGGAATGGAACGATTTTTTTATGAAGTTGAGATCCGATCCCCTGTTGTGCGAAGGGCAACTCGTTCCCGCCGCGAGCGGCCAAGCGAATCAATTCTCGTACCTGGAGGATTACTTGCTGGAACAATCGGGCCGTATCAAAAACAAAGATGTCAAAACCGGCTTTGCTGCATACCGCAGTCCGCTGCGAGCCAGCCCGGACGTGCTCGCACAGTACATCAAGGGATATGCAAGACTTTGCGTAAGCACGATCTCTCGATTTCACGGTATCCGCCGCATCGTGGTTAGCGTCTTTCCCGAACAGGGCCTGCAACTTTTGCGGCGTTGGCTCCACAAGCTCTAACTTCGTGCTATTGAAGTCGCCAACTGTATGGGGGATTGCCGAAGTTCCGGCGCACGAAGCCGAACAACTGGGTTATTGTTTCGCCATCAGCGGGCAACTAGGGGCGATGCGGCGGTCGAAGCTTGCCGGAATTTTCTCCGCGGCGCCCGCCTTGGTGAGGCGCCGCTTGCCCAATCCTGCCCACAGGCCCCGTCCGTTATGCAGAGTCTCATGCTAGGCGCTGCCCAAAACATGGCGGCGTGACAGCGACAAGAGACCTGGCGGCGCACATCGTTTCGCCCACAAGGGCCTGGCCAACAATCGGCCGCGACGCATCCGCCGTGGTCAGGATGCTTGGGCCGCGCGTCGCAATACGGGAACAGTTCTCAGAAGGAAGAGTTTGGAGATGCCCCAGAAACCTTGGCTCCAGCTGGCGTTCATACTCGGCGAAGCCGGCCTATCGCTGGTTTCCAGCGGGGTCCTGTTCATCGTCATCTCGCGCGTGTCCGGCCCAGAGTTGCTCGGCACATACGCACTCGCCTTCTCGTGGCTGATGCTGTTTCAGGGTATGAGCAGCTTCGGGATTCCGGAGTTCCTCATGCGCGAAGTCGGCGGACACGGCCGGGACGCCGCTGGACAGGTGGTTCATGCGATGTTGCTGGGACTGGGAAGCGGGTTCGTGGCCATCTGTCTGATGCTGACGGCGGTCCGATTGCTGGGGTACCCAACATACCTCGTTCAGGTCATTACCATCGCCAGCCTGGCGTTGATCCCGGCCTTCCTCAACAGCTCCTGCCGTTCGGTCTTCCTGGCCCTGCGCAAGATGCATTTGACTTTCCTGGCGCTGCTGGTCGAGGTCACGATCGTGATGTCCGCCAGCCTATACTTGCTCTTGTCAGGTCACGGCGCGATCGCTCTGATAATCACCCTTGTTGTCGCCAAGTTCACGTCGGCATCCATCGCCGTGACTCTGCTATACCGCCGGGTGCTCCCAGTGCTGCCGCCGTTCAATCCCGGCTTCCTGATGAAAACGGCGAGGACAGTTATCACTTTCGGCATCGGCAACATGCTCGCCATGCTGACGATGCGCATCAACACGATCATGGTGTCCGCATGGGTGGATATCGCGACCGTCGGCCACTTCGCCGCGGCGACGAAGATCATGGAAATCGGTCTCATCATCCCCAATCTGTTTGCCCAACTCCTGATGACCCGGATCTCCTACAGCTTCAACACGCAAGGTAACCGCGATCCCAATCGCTTTGGCGCCTGGTATCAAGTCCTGTTCGCGTTCGTCGTGCCGGCATGCGTCGGGGGGTGGGTATTCGCCGGGCTGATCCTGGAGACTCTGTTCGGAACGGGCTTCGGGAACGCGTCCTGGATCCTCAAAATCCTGATGATCTACATGGTGATCGAAATCAGCCGACACCTTGATGAGCGTCATCCTGCAGGCGGCGCACAGACAGCGCGAGGACGTCAGCCGTCTGGCCTTCAATCCCCTGACCAACATCGTGCTGAACCTGGTGCTGCTGCCGGCCCTGGGAACGATTGGGGCCGCGATCGGGCGGGTCGGCGGCGTTGCCACCTCAGCAACTCTGCGCTATCTCTTGATCGGTCGGGAATTGACCGCGGTGAACTGGTTCCGTTTTGCCCTGAAACCGGCGTTGATCAGCGTCGGGGTGGGATCGGTCTGTTATGCGTTGCTCGATGTGGAACGTCCAGCTGGGTTGCTGTTGCTCTACGTGGCGGTAACCGCGGTGCTGCTGAGAATCCTGTCCGGCTTCTCTCCCGCAGTGATCAAGGACATGATGAGTTTTCCATCCAGTCAGGACTGATGACCGTCTGGGAAGACGGGACACCGCAACGGCCACGGCCCAAACCGTCTCTTAACGCCCGCGATTGTTCGCGCAGGTTCAATCCGCCATTTCACTCTTCCATGCCGCCACGTACGCGGTGGGCACGCCCGCCTTATCCAAATTCTTGGTTAGAACCGGCGCGGTGAGTGGCCAGCGCCCTGGGAGGGCCGCCAAATATCCGGATTTCCTCTGCAGCAGCAGGCGGCAATCGGCCCATCGGACCGGCGATGGGGGGCTCCCCGAACCACTGTCCGCTCCGGCCAGCGCGGCGGCATCGATTCCGGAGTCGTCGTGCAACTGGGCGAGGAGCTTGGCGATTGCGCCGGCATCGGGCGTGTATCCCGGCGCCACAAGTGCGACAAACTGCCCATGGCCTGCTCCACCGTCCATCGAGCGGCCGTCGCGTCGTCGACAAACTCATCCGCCGTCACGATGCGAATCCACGGCTGCGCTCCGTGCAAGCGCGCGCGCCATCTCCGGCTCCACCGGAGAGCGCTCGCAGATGCAGACCTCCCAGTACAACTCGCCCCGCCCTGCGAGAACTTCGACAACGGCATCCAATGTGGCGGCGCCATGCCCAGAGGTGGTGAGAAGAACGCTCACCTCCCGGTGCCTGGTGTTGTAGAGCGGAGCATCAGGCAGCGCCAACGCAGGGCACAGCTTGCCACGGACCTTGGAGTACGCCACTCTCATCGCGATGACGAATCCAAAGTTACGGGAAACCGTGACGAAGCGGCGTAGCTCTGAGCGGATGTTCAAAGGTCGTTCTCTTACCGGCGGCTGTCGTCAACCCCGGTGCGATCGCCGCGAGCCGTGCGCCAATACGCCGTCCCACCGCGGCTGCCGAATAGCCCTCTAGCATGCGCGCGCGGGCCCGCTGCGCCCGTGCCGCAGCCTCGCGCGGATTCGCGACCACGCTGCGCAGCAATTCCCGCAAGTGCTCGCGTAACGGATACGACCATATCGCTCCCTTTGCATAGGGACCGTGGTCCTCGTCGACTTCCACCAAACAATGGCGAAGGGGAAATCCGCCTCCTCCGTCACAAAGTCGACCGTGCCACCGTAGTCCGTCGCAATCACCGGCACCCCAAGTGCCATCGCCTCGGCCACGGTCAGCCCGAAGCCCTCCACGCGATGCGGCGAAACACGTCAATCAAAGGCGCGGATCAGCCCAGCAAGCTCGTGTGTTTCCATTCGTTTGGCGCAACACCACACAGCGGGCATTGCGCCCGGCCAAGGCATCTAAGTTTCCGGAAAACACTGGGTCCTTGCCGGCGTTCGATACCTTGAGCACGAGACGGACCCGGTCATGATCCGGGAACGCGGATTCGCAGGCATCCACGAGGCAATGCGGATTCTTCCGCGCGACAATGCTCGAAGCGTCGAACACATAGAGAAACACGAACTCGTCACCACCGATTTGCAGCTTCTCGCGCCATCCAGGCCGCGGCACCTCGCTCGGCAACACCACGTGTGGCATCACCATCACCGGTTTTGCGGCCATTGCGTGAACCGCCCGCTGACGAAAGGCCGACGGCACCCAGATCTCGTCGAAGTGACGAAGCTCGCTCCACTACTCGTCGCGAAGCGCGGGCAGCTCGCATACCCATATCCCTATCTTGTATTGCGGCGCGCAAAGGTTCGCGTGGAAATGCAGGAAACGACGAACAGAATCGGCGTTGATGTGGACGAGCGCGATTGGGCAACGACACCGTTGCCGGCGCTCGGCGCTCCCCACGCTCGACTGATGGACGAACAGTTTGTGAACTGGTACAACGGATACCGGAACCCCGGCGGCCCGCAGAGAAGCCAAGTATCCGCGGCCCGCCGTGCCAAGCCCGCTGACAACTCCAACTGGACTATAGAAATTAACGCCGGGAAGATCGATGCTGGAATGAGCGCCCGCGGTTGCCATCGTCTCAATTGTTTCAACTTCGGTGATCGCGCGAACTGCGAACTACGAACAACGTTGTAATTGTAATATGGCTGTCATCGCAGCGCTGCAACAACACGAGGCGTAACAAGGTGCATACTTCATCGTTGCCGCCCGGGACGTCAAATAGAAGTTGCGTCTGGGCGCGGCCTCAACATCTGGCGTACTTCAAAAAGGCGCTTGAGCGCAAGCGTCACGCCATGGCTGGCCCCGATGGGCGGCCGTTCGTGCCGCAGGTTCATCCTGCGTCCGTCCTCGCGCCAGGCGCCCGTTCGTTGGCTGCCGATGACTAATTTGCCGCCTGCGTTCAATCCACCACGGACCCTGTCCGGGAACCGAATTCTTTCGCGCCGGTTCCTGGTCATGCTCTGCGCCGGAGGTGGCATCGGTACACTGGTCGCGCTTGCGTTGTACGTGACGAAGACGGCTTACGTGGGATTGCTGCCGTTAGCTTTGGCGTTGGTGCTGTCGACGGCGTTTGTCAAAAATTTTCGTCTGTATTGGTTCGCTATTTTCCTGTTGACCTTGCAGTTCACGATCAGCAAGAACCTGAACGATGGTCTCGCGGTGGTCGACGCGTTGAAGATTGACTACGATATTAGAGATTTTACGTTTCAAATTACCCTAACCGACTTGGCGCTCCTGGTTCTTCTCGCGATCTGGGCCAACGACTGTATGTTCCATGGGAAACGGGTGCGCTTTCCACCTGTCACTTGGCTGGCCGTCGGATATCTTGGCATCGCCCTACTGTCCACGGTGAGGGCCAAGTCTCCGTACCTCGGCTATGTCGAATTATCGCAGCAGATCAAATACTTCGTTGTGTATCTGTACGCGGTCAACTGCCTGGATTCGAAAAGCGCCGTCCGGGTGCTCGCTGTCGTCGGGGTGATAATCCTGGTGACCCAGGCGGGGATGATCGTGACGCGGTACGAGACCGGGTACCAAACTCTCTTTACATTCGGCGATACCTTTAAGGATGCGTCGGAGATCGAGGAGTACTTAGCCGTGGACCGCTCCGACGAGGCGTCCGCGGTGCGGGGCTTCGGGACCTTGGAATCGCCGGGTTCGACCGCACACTTATGCATGATGGTGATTCCGTTTGCGCTGTTTCTTTGTGCCCGGAACGCCATGTTCAGAATGCAGTTCGCGTTTGTGGCTCTGACGGCCTTCGGGCTAGTGGGCCTGGTACTCACGTTTACCAGGGTCGCCTATATCGTAATAGCCGTTCAGTGCGTACTCGCGTTTTTGATCATGGTACGAGACCGCATGTTGAAGCGCGAAGAGGTGGTCCTGATCGTGCTGCTCAGTCTGGCGGCGCTGGCCGCGGCGAGTCCCAAGCTCTATGAGCAGTTCACGGTTCGCGAGGACTCGGTGTCCGTGCGTTACCTTCAGTACGAGTCGGCCGCGAAGATGATCCTCGACAATCCGTTTCTTGGGGTGGGATTGAACAACGGCACTAGAGAGAAGCCAAAATATGTCAATGTCACGTACAACCCTTACGATCCGGACACCCAGTTTTATTTGGAGCCCACTCACAACTTCTATCTCAGCCTGGCAACCGATATAGGCGTCTTCGGTGCGCTGTTATTCGTCGCATTCTTCGCCAGGGTGACGTTTCTAGCCTGGCGGCAATCACGTCACTCGCCCGACCCGGAGATCAGGTTGGTGGCAAACGCGCTCGTGGTGGGGTTTTGCGGCGCGGCGGTGAACGGCTTGATGGATCCCCTCCTCGAGTACCAGGTTAACGAGTTGCTGTGGTTGTATGCCGGGATCGTCCTCAACCTTCCCCGGATGGCGCAGGGCCAGGAGACTGTGGGCAACAGGCCGAGCCACCGGGTACGATAGCCGCGTGGGATAAATCGCGGGCGCAAATTGTACCGCTGAACCGGCATGGCACTGCGATTTAAAGGCGGCGCAATAGTGTGTCCGTCCTGCCCGGCCGTCCTTGATACCGTGACCGGCATTGAGGGGCTGGAAGGAAGATGACAGTGGACCTTGATGCCAAGATAAGAGATGCGGCGATGGTTGATTGTCTGAGCCGGAGGGAAGCGGCAAAGCGGTTTGGCGTTATTGGTCCATGCCTTCAATCTTAATCGTCCCTGCGCAATCTGCATGCTGACGCGCGACAATTCGTCTCCTTCTTTCGAAAGGCCTCACGCAAATACGCTGCGTGAATATGAACGTCCTTACGAACGGACGAATAAATCCGCGTCCCGGCATTTGTTCTGGTCCCGAATCGTTAGCGGCCAGGCGCGGGCGCACCGGCACCTCGGGTGCCTTGCTCATCGGTCCTCCCCGGGGGATGCCTCGCCGGTGCCTCCGTGTCCTATCATCGCCCGAGAGGCATTGGCGGCGAGCGCCGGCTAGGGACCGGCCTGGTTCTCCGGCGGCGCAATTGCAACCGGTTGGGTTTTTTCAATCAGGAGCGTTGGTTCGGCTGGGGCTGCAATCGGTCTAAAAATCGCTTCTTCCGGCGCTCCGGCGGCACTCGGGCGTTCGTCCGGCCTCTGCCAAACGAACGCATCAAGCTTGCCTGTCACCGGCGAGGCCGGCAACCATTGTTCCGACATGACACCGCCGGCGATCCAGCATGCATCGCGCGGCGCCCGCGACGCCCGGGCCAGCCATTCGCGAGCATATCCCGCTTCGCCATGCTCGGCCTCTTCGATTTCCGCCATCAGGAGGCACATGCGGGCGGTTGGCCGCTCATCCCCTTCGATCATCGGCAGCATGGCCTCACGCGCGCTTTTATAGTCGCAAGCGGTGATCGCGGCGCCGGCCAGGGCCATCCGGCTTTCGGGATCGCGTGGCGAAAGCTCGGCGAGGACGCGCGCCCTTGCCAGACGATCGGCGTTTAAATTGCCCGGTCGCAGATCGAGATAGAGCTTCGCGAGTTCCGGATGCGGCGCCAGCGGCCAGGCTGTCTCAATTAATTTCGCCGCCTTGCGCGCGCCGTCTTTGTGCATCAGGAGCCGCGCGGTTAGCGCGACCGCCGGCACGAGGTCCGGCGCGCGTTTGATCGCCGAGCGAGCGAGACGCAGCGCCTCGTCCGGCGCCGTTTGTTCCTTGGCGAGCGCGATCGCCGTTGTCAGCACCGCGCGTTGCCTGTCCCGGGTCGTCCGGTCGATTAAGTTTCCATTGTTTTCTAGCACCGCCAATGCACTTTGCCAGTCCTTCGCCGCGACATGCCGTTCAAGAACCGCCGCCGCCGACCAGGGTAAGGCGGCGATATCATGCGCGGCGGTCGCAAAGTGATGTGCCAATTCGAGTTCACCACGCCGGTGGGCGTGCGCATGCAAGCCGCGTAAGCCAAGTAGGCGCGTGCGCTCGCTCCGGGTCATTTCCTTAAACGCCGCCTCCACGGCGTGGTGATCGCCCGTAAGCTGCGCTGCCTCCGCCGTTAAGAGCAAGGCCAATGGCTCGCCCGGCAAAAGTCTCTGCGCTTCGGCGGCGGCCTTGCTGGCGAGCCGCGCATCGCCCGTGCCGACGGCAATGATGCCCCGCGAGAGGGCGGCATAGCCCTTTTCGCGGCGGCGCGCCCGGTTGGCGGTGGATATAGCGGAAGGAGATCGAAGTACAGTTCTCAAAATGTTCCACGTCACCACGAGCGCCGCGACCGCACCGAGCAGGACCCCCGCCCCAACCAAAAGCGAAGTTTCGATCCGGTAGCCTTGCCAACTCAGCATGATTTGGCCCGGGTGCTCGACGAGCCAAACATCACCAAGCGCCAGGATAAGGAGAAAAATGAAGAAAAAGAGAACCCGGAACATGTGTTTCTCGTCGAGGGATTCGATTGAAGTCTCAGCGGGAGGAAATCACGACTTCGGCTTGCCAAGGACCGCCACGGCATCGGCCTCGATCGCTCTCGCGGCATTCAATGCATCAAGCCTCGCTTTCGCGGCTTCACCCCAGTCTTCCGAATTGGCTGTGGCGGCGCCGGGCAATTCCTTCCACGTTTTATACGCGGCTGCGAGATCGTGGTCCGCAAGCGCGTTCTCGATCCGCGCGACAAAGCCTTGAACACCGGCAGCTTCTCCATCGCCGACACGGCGGATATGCACCAGGCCTTTGGCATTGCGGGTTAAGCGGTCGAGGAAGCCTTCATCCGCGTTGGCTTGGTTGGCGGACTCGCTCGCGATAATACCCGGGACGAGAGCCGCAAATCGCGCGGTCAATTTTCGCTCGCTCGAAACGGTCGATGCGGAGGCCGCGCGCAATGGCGCGAGAGACGCCTGGGGAACGCCGAGGTTTTCAAGCGCCGCGAGTTCGCCCGAAAATTGTTCGTCCCTATCCAGTTTCAGCAAAAGGCTTTCGGCGACAACTGCGATCGCCTGGGCGCGGGAGCTTTCTCCGGTCGCGGCATCCGCGCGATCTTGTTGCGGGCGGAGGTCCGCTTTGGGCGCGGCGAGCGCCAATTCGAGCGGAGCGAGCTTTTGCTCTAGGGTTCCGATTCGCGCTTCGAGCGGCCCAACATCGGGAACCGCCGGCGGGGGACTGGACGCCGGCTCTTGTTCCGCCGGCCGTGACGCCAAGGCCTTTTGCGCTTCGGCCTCCGCCGAATTTGCTAACTCCTCGGCTTTGCCCGCGGCGCCTTCCGTTGCCGCGACGCGGGTTTCGATCGCCGCCAGCGCGGTGCGGGCGGCGGCGGAGGCGGCATCTTCCTTGCCCTCGATCACATCAATTCGTGCGTTCAACGCGGCAACGCGCTCGCTGGAGGCAAATCCATTGACCTGGGAGCCGCCGAAATAGCGCAGCCCCAACGTTCCACCGAAGCCCAGAAGAGCGCCGGCGACAGCGGTCGCGGCAAGCGCGGGAAAGAGCGAGCGCGGCTTGGTTTGTTCGCCGGCCAACCCCGGTGGCGGCGCAACCATCCCCGGCGCCGGGTCCACGGGCTCGGGAGCGGGTGTTTCCGGCGTGGGTACTTCTAGCGCTTGCGATTCCAGGGAAAATTGCGGTTCCGCAAGCGATTCTGACTCCGGTGGCGCGGTTACGGACGGCTCCGCCTCGGGCCATTGCGTTGCGGCGTTTTCCAGTTCGTCCGCCGATTGGGGTTGACCGCCGTTCTGCGGCATTTCATGGCCAAGCGATCCTGGCACGGCGCCGGGTTCGACTATTGGCTTAGAAAGTTCTTCCTCGTCACCTGCCATCGCGCGCCCTCGATTTCGCGCCCTTGTAAAGGAACGCATTGCCTTGCGCAACGGGGCCCGCGCGGGCCGTCCACCACGGGTCAACTCGAAGACGAAGACAGAGTCTTTTGGCGCCGTTCCGGCCCGATTGGCACAAACCGGCGCACGGACCTGCTACGACGCGCACGGGACCAGTTGTGGCGAGTCATCCTTTGGCAAATTTGGACCACGCGGGCCGCGGGCACCTAGGTTGACGACCGGCGGCAACGCGCGGCGTTTGTTGAGCGGGGCAACGGGGACCAGTCCCATGTGACAATTTTGACACGCGCGCTGGTTTTGCAACGCGCTTGACCGGAACCCAGGCAATAATGTTTGAGCGTCCTCATCTCCTCGTTATATATTCCTATTACCAATTGGACGCCGGAACGACGCTCTGGACTTGATCCTCGCGAACAAGGCTACGGAAATGACGCGTAAAGGAATAACCTTCGCGAATGGTGCAGCCAATCTGCCAGCTCTTTATGTAATCGCTTCCCTGGCCGCAGGCCTTCCGGGCGGAGCTTTTGCGGCGGACATGCCTTACCCGCAGCCCGAACCGGCCGTCGCCCCGGACAACCCTATCGCCGATTATTTCGCGACCTGGTTCGATCGCGTCGACGCGGCGCAGGCGAGCCAGCCGCATTGGATGACCCCGATCACGACCGTCACCCCGCGCCTTGAGGAAGAGTATAGATATGATCAATTTCAACAATTCCTGCAAAATGGCGGGGAAATTAACAATTATTTCGGCGGCAAGGGGCTGGAGCTGATTCCCACCACCACCAATGAAATTCTGATCAATGTGCCGGCCTTCGAACAGCGCACGAACCATGAGCCCGCAACCGGTTTCGCCGATGGGAACTTCGTCACCGTCAAACAGCGGCTGCTCAGCGCCAACGAAGAAAATGGAAACTATATTCTCACTGCTTTTCTGGGATTTCAGGCGCCAACCGGCATTACCGCCTTTACCAACAGGCCGGCTTGGATTGTCACCCCCACAATCGCGGGTGGCATTGGCTGGGGTGATTTTGATATCCAGGGAACGATTGGCTATACGCTCCCGACTGACGAGCAGAACCACGTCGGCACGTCGCTCGTCACCAGCGCAACCTTGCAATATCATATTGATGAATATTTCTGGCCGGAATTCGCCTTCAACGACACGCAATGGACGAGCGGCGAGCGGGCCGACAGAAACCAGCTCTTTGTTAGCCCTGGCATTATGTTTGGCCGTTTTCACCTCCCGGGCCGTGTGAAGTTTAACTTCGGCATCTCCTATCAAGTCGCGGTCGTACCCGATCACCACATAACGGATCCGCTGACACCTATGTATAATCATGCGTGGATCCTCAGCATGCGCATGACTTTTTGACCTGAAGCAAGACCGCGCGGGCAAACCCACTCGGTCTTCTTCAAGGTTTTTGATCGCATATCATTTTGTCCCGAAAACCAGAAACCCCTTGTTCGGTAATGTTGCGCGGGTCCGGCGCCGACAAACGCGCATCGACGGCGGCGCTGTAATCATCAGCGAGAGGGTCTCGACATCCTCGGCACGATTAGGCCAACGCGGACACCGGCACGCTTTCCATCCGGCCCGGCAAGACAATGCGCGCGGCGTCGCGGATGTCTCGCCGATTGATCGGCCAGCCCGGCGCAAGCTTACCTTGAGACGATGCGTTGTCCGGTGCAACAATGCGGTGTCCGGCCGCGCGCCACTCCGCATGCGCGCGGAGGACCGCACGCGATACGATGGAACGGCTAGCCTCAGCCGGACGAGGTAATTGGCCCGCCGATCCCCGTGCATGAAAATTCGCCCGCGGCGTGAAGAGGATCGAAACAACAATGAATCAGCGTTTGGCTTCACGAGCACACCTGCGGCCGCGGTCCTCATTCAAGTCTCCGGCAGGGTCGCGGCGCGAACCATCTCATTTTGGCCGCGTCCCGTGGTGGTTTCTGAATAAACTCCGCGTGTTTGATGCAAGCTCTTGTTGAAAACATTCCGTGGCGTGACGCGCGGCTTGCATACGATTTAATCGCTAGTATAGCTTGCCCGATGTTAGCTGTGAGATCTCGTGCGGCGAGAAGTTTGAAACTGTGTCGCAGGGAATTGTGCCGGCGGGCGCGGTGTTCATGTTTAATATAGCGATGCCTGGTCAATTGGGACAATCCGAATGAACTTCGAAATGAGCGAAGTTCCATCTGACTCTCAGTTCAAATTGGCAACCTTCTAGGAGGCCTCGATGTCCTGGACCAATGAACGAATTGAGTTGTTGCAAAAACTCTGGCTCGATGGATGGAGCGCCAGCCGCATTGCTGGCGAGCTCGCCTGCGGGATTACCCGTAACGCAGTGATCGGCAAGGTCTTCCGGCTCAGGCTATCGGGCCGTGTTAATGCGCGTTCGGGGAATGGGGCCGCCTCACCGCCGCACCAAAAGGCGCCGCGGCGCCCGCCCCACCGGCATGCGGAAAGTCCACAAATCGCCGGCAATACCGCCCTCGCTTTTCACCCATTCGTGATTGAAGCCCCCGCGCCCCAAACGGTGCGCGACGTTGTGGTGCCGATGTCCGAACCCGTGACCATTTCGGAATTGCGCGAGTCGATGTGCCGATGGCCGATCGGCGATCCGGCCCAGCCTGAATTTCGTTTCTGCGGCGCCAAGAAACTGCCGGGCCACGGACCATATTGTGCCTGCCACGCGGGCATCGCCTATCAAAGCCAACATGATCGGCGGCGCGAGCGGCGGCCGCAAAACGGACCTAATGCTGCGATTCAACTAGGGGCTGCTGACGTTCATAGGGGGATTCCCATTTTGCGGAAGGGTTGATTTAAGGCTGCCCGGCTGAGGAGGCCGCATTGGTTCGGCTGTTTTTGCGGGCGGTGCCGTGGATGGTGCGGGTTGGCGCGTCCTCCCAGAGAAATTCGGCAACCGGAACTCCGTCTTCAAGCGCTTCCGGCGATGGGCGCAACAGAGCGTATTCGAAGAGCTTTTCAAGCTGTCATCCGGGGACAAAGACTTCGAAAATGCCATGATCGACGCAACCATTATCCGCGTCCATCAACATGGCGCCGGCGCAAAAGGGGGACTCAAAATCAGGCCATTGGCCCTCTTCCTTGTATTAGCGGTTCCCTGTAGAGTTTGCCTGTTTTGTGAAGAACGTCCGGTCCTCATGGCCACCCGGACCGGACGCCGAAGGCCGGATCGCCGCATCCGTAGCCGTGTGGGCCGTGGCTCGGCAAGATTGCCTCCTGAGCCCGCCGAAGGAAGCTCTTCGCCGGACCCGTGTGGTTGCCTGAACATCAGGTTCGCATTCCCAAGGCAGGGTCGTGGAAGATGAAAAAGTCTCCTCTCAATTGCGCCGGTCCTTCGCCAGGCTCAGGACGATAGCGGAAACAGCAAGCTCGACGTGGCGATCGATGGCCATGCCAGGTGCCTCCAAGCTGACAATGATCCCAACGGCCATGCGGCTCTCGTCGCTTGGCGAGGCCGAGCATGCGGTCCGGCGTATCGGCACCGAGGCGAGCGGCGGTTACGAGCGCGCCATCGCCGTTCATCTGTAAAAATTGGGATTTGAGATTTCCGTCACTGTCGCGGGAAATCACAACCTGCCATTCATCTTTTGGCGGCGAGTGTGGCGAGCGGATCGATTTGTCAAGGATGCCATAGGGTGTTTGGAACAACGCCCGTCGCAAGCAACGGGCTATGGCACTGGCTTTGCCGGTGCGAGCGATCCCCGGGCTTTGACCCGTAGACGCGTCCTTGACAGAATTCGACTCCGCCTCGCCGATCATGCTTGGCCCGTGCGATGAATGGCGAAATCCGACATTGACCGATGGATCAAATCCAGACTTTTACAGCTCATCTGCGGACGCAAGGATTCGAGGTCGTCCTGTTCCAGCGCAAGCAGCTGCGTGGCCGTGCCATGTTTCGCCTGCAAAGGGCCAAGCCCTTCGGCAGGCTCAGGAGATATCATTGATGCCGCTCTCATCGCCGCTTGCACCGCCGCGTTTGAAACGCTCCACGCTCCACCGGACCCGCGCTTTGCCGCCCTCGCCTTGCACCTCACTTTTATCGAACAGATTGAAGCGGATATCGCGCGCGGCAAGACGAGGCCTGCGAGGGATTTCAAACTCTCGAACAGGCCGAAACCGAAGCGGAAATCTCGCGTCTCAAAAAGCGCCGCGCCCTCGAACTCAACCGCCTCCTCGCCACCCTGCGCCCCTCCGCATCGGACGGGTATTTCCGATGCTTCGCCCATGCCGATCTCGCCAAGCGGCTCGATCTTCTGATGGGCGCGCCTGACAAAGGCCGAGCGCACCGCTATCGCCCTGCTCATTTGGATGCCAGAACTCAAAACCCTCTCGCGTGAAAAAGTGGCGGCTCTTGCTGGGCTTACCCCTTTCGACGGCGCCAGCGGCAAACGCAAGGGAAGCCGCCATATCGCCGGCGGACGTGATCGCGTCCGAAAAAATATCTACGCCGCCGTCTCGCCCGCAGCTTTCCAATGGAATCCAGCCTTGGCCGCATTGTATGCGCGCCTGAAAATCGCTGGCAAACCCCAAACTTGCCCTTGTCGCTTGCGCGAGAAAGCTCCTCATCTTCGCCAACACCGTGCTGACCAGACAAACACCGTGGACCACAAAAAAGCCCGTCGAACTCACTTCAAACCAATGGTTGCCGGGCCAGTCGAAGGATGCGGGTTGGCTTGACCACCAAGATTGTGGCGCTGGTCGATGCGGCCGGCGACCTGGCCCGTTTTGTGATGTTGCCAGGACAACGCCACGACGGCGCCGGCGCGGCGCCGCTGATCGCGGCGATCGAGATCGCAGCGCGGATTGGCGGCAATGGCTTTGACAATGAGTTACCTCATCGAAAACTTCTTTTGCGACGCTCCGCCGGCTTTTCCACCAAACTGCTCTTGCTGGAGCCTTAATACAACTCTGCTCAAGCAATGGCGCGGTATCGCAACACGATACGACAAGACAGATCAGAGCTTTACCCCCATGACCAACCTAACCGCAGCAGTCATGGCGTTGAAATGAATGTCGACAGGCCCTAGTACCGGCCTGGCTTATTTTGGCTTGAAACGTGCAGGCAGTGCCTTCCTCAGATAGAGAATTCGAGCAGCCGCTTGGGGTCGTGACTAGACCATAAGCGATTCAATTTGAAGCGATCATGGTCTAAGGACGCCGTTTCATTGCGGTAAACTGACATCCGCCAGAGTGCAACCCAGTTGAAGGCGAGTTTGCCGCCTTTGTCACAAGAGAGAAATGGTTGCAAAACACGCGAGACCTCGAGAGAACCCTTACAGCACGTCCCGATTAAATGGACTCGTTTGACCGATACGGACGTAGCTCAAACTCAAAGAGTTGGAGAATGCTGGAATCGAAAACGTTGAACAATCACTTCGGGACATGCTCTAAGCGAACGGGCACGCCTGCGGCCTGGGAGCCTCCCGCCATCCCATGTTTCACCATCGTCTTGAATTGTTCACGTGAACCTGACCTAATTCAACTGTTTCCCTCCGCGGAGTGGCGGACTGCGGCGGATCCGCATCCCGCCAGTTGTGAGAACCGCTCGCGGATATTCAGTGATCCTTCGGCCAAAAACTGCCCGAAGCACCCTTCGCCCGTATAATCGCTGTCGCCTTCAACACGCCGGCATCATTGAGCGATGGTCCTAGCGCTGTTAAATGGAGCCCTGGCTTGAGAGGAGCCCCGATTCTCTGGTCCTTGATCGCCTGAGAAGCGTCTACCTTTGTGGTTTTGCCGGTGCGCGTTGTTAAGGTGAGCGTTGAGCCGCTGACTTCAAGGAGCGTCCCGCTAACGGCGTGAGGGCTATCCGGCGATGCGGCTGGACGAGGCGCGATTGTTGCGGCGTTGGCAGCGAGTTTCGCGGTGGCGGCGCTGGAAGTGTCGCCGAAGATCGCGAGCAGTTGGTAAGAAGCAACATAGACTTTGCCGTTTGCGACAACCGGGACAATATTCGCGTTAACCCCAGTATATGGCCAAACTCCCGCGGGTGCGGAGAAGAGTTGCTGGAAGCGACCTGAGGTTGAGACTTGCGCCGCGAATGCATAAAGGGTGACAAGGGTTGTCGTAGGATCGGCCGGACGTGTAACCGCCCATAGTATGGCGCTCCCGGCTGTGGTGCCGTTGGACGAAACCGAGGTGAAGAACCCCGGATCTTGCAAGTTGTTAGCGGGGAAAGTGGCGGTTCCTTCAACGGTCAGATGCGGCGTCGGCGTGTAACCAACCTGCCACGTTTGAAGACTCGATCCTTGGCTGGTCACGATCCGGCCAATCCCATCCGGACCAATAAAATAAGACGGTCCGCACCAGCAAGCGCCCAAGGTGCGCCAATCAGCCAACGACAAGCCGCCAGAAGCTGATTGCTGGAGCAAAAACAAAACTCCCGTTTTGCCCGCCGCCACAGCCAACAATGGATTGGTGCTCAACGGGGGGTTTACCAAGAGCACTCCCCCGGAACCAAGATCTAAATCGGCTGCGTTTAGGACGCCCTCATTGGGATGGTTGAAAATGCCGACAATGCCCGTCAGAGTTGAATTGATACTCACCACGCTTTCCGGAATATTGGTCTTGCCGTCATAAGTGGGGGTCGAAGGGCATTGTTGTCCGGGGGGTAAGTTGAAATTGCAGTCGGAATTTGCGGTCGCGAAGAACAGATCGGTTCCTTGGGCGGAAATGCCGTAGCCCGACATCCAAATTGAGTCCATGAAAATGGGGGGATTGACGCCGGGATCGGTCGTTTGGGTGTCGTTAAGCTGGTTCGTCTGGAGCGGCAATAGAGTGGTAGCTTCCCATCCCAAGACCCAGCCGCGCTCATTGCTGTCAGGCTCGCAGAAACCGCCGAACCCGGCGTAGATATGGTTGTTTAAATCGAGCAGCCCTGGCCTTTGGCGCTGATACGTGGCATTGAAAGTAAAGGTCGAGCCGTTCGTCAAAATATGAGATGCGGCGACAGTGACGGGAGAACCAGCCGTGTCCGCCAAGGAGCTTAGGCTGAGGGCATGGAGTTGATAGATTGGCGGGGAACCGTTGACGTAGGCGATAACATATAAGTCCTGCGTGAAGACGTCGATGGCGGGCGTGCCGGTAATTCCCACAGGCGGCGCGTTGTTGCCGCATCCAAGGGGCGACGGAACGGGGGCACCCAAGTTTGTGCTGAGAAGAATGGCCCCCGTTGACGCGTCAATCGCGTAGACCGTGTTGCCCTCCGTCGCAACATAAACTACGTCGTGGGTAGTACCAGCAAACGGACCGCTTGTGATTGGGATCCCTGGGACGACGAGCGGCTGTGCATCGACCTGAGCGTCGAGGGTTACCGTTGCAAGGACTCCGAAGTGCGGCGGGAAACTTGTCGCGGTCAGCGTTGTTTCCTGAGCATTCCAGCCGCTTCGCAAATTGTCGTTGTGGTAGGTTATGACCTGGGCCGGTTGCGCCGCGGCCTGGCCCGCGAAAAAGACCGCGGCGGAAAACGCCAATGCAATGAATGCGAACACAAGGAATGAAACCTCGATTGGACGCTCATTCATGATACTCTCCCATCAAGTAAAGTGGCGCGCCAGGTCTAGCTTGGCTCAAAACGGCGTCCTCGCGGATACCCATCGCCCTGACGCTGGAATGCGGGATATTATGGGATGTAACAACACCGAAAACGCCTAGGACAATGTTAATTGTCAACACTGGGTTAATTGTCAACACTGGAGATTTTGCAGAGTCTGGCTCGATGCCGTCGCGATAGGGGTTGCAAATTGGTTGGCGTCGTCTCCGGGTTGCGCGACCCGAAGGAGTTGAGCGTTGGAGCGCTGGACTTGCGACCCCGCCATGCAACCGGATAACACGAAAGTTGCGGGCGTCGCCACCGGGAAAATCGCGTTTCGAAGCTTGGACCGAAGTGATCGAGGACGCCGCGGGCGGGTTTATCGAGGCGATGCTGGAAGATGCTGGAGGTAAGAGGATTAGGTTGACGCGGCGTTGCCGGGTCCGCGTTGCGGACGCCGCAAGCCGGTCGGCGCTCGGCGCGGCGATCGCCAACGAACGCCGACGGGAACCTTCGACAAGACGGAGATTTCCGCGCCGCGCGCGCCTTGTGGGCGAGGACGGGAAGACCCGCGCATGGCCAAGCAAATCGTTGCCGGCCGATCAGCGGCAGGCCGCCGAGGCGCGGATCGCTGGTGCTTATCTTTCCGCAACCGACACGCGCCTTTGCCGGAACCGTCGGCCGCTTCGGCGGGCTCAGGAGATGTGGCTGGCGGAGTCTGGCGCCAGGCAAAGGGCGTCTTTGCCGCCTGGACCGGGCACTTGCGCGCCCGAGTTCGCCGAAGGGGTCGACGGCGCGCCGGGCATTGCGAAGGCGCGGGCGGGGTCCGCTAGCGCCGGTCAACGCGGCACGGCGCAGAAGCAGCGCAACCTGCTGGCCCCTGCGCCGCGGCGCCCGCGGGAAGAAATATCGACCGCCTACAAAGCCATGATCCATGCGGAAAGCAAGCCGGAGCGGGCGGCCAAGGGCAAGGCGTTGCTTTGCAAAAGGCGCCTGAAATGGCACGCCGTCGCTTTCCGGAAGGCCAAGGGCAATAGCTCCGCAAATCGCCGGCGATCGTGGTTCGGCAGGCTCGCGATTGCATGAAGAGTTCAAGCGGAGGATCAACACGCCGACCGTTTTGCCCTGCGTGGAGACCCCCGCCAAGTTGATTTGGGCGCGGCTTGCCGCGGGCCAGATCGCCCCGCGAAAAGGGGATGGCTGGGAACGCCGCGCTGAAAAGCCGTCCACTCGGAGCATGAGCTGGCCGCCTGATCAGATCCCATCATGCCGCCCGAAGCCGCCTCGGCAATTCCAACCCAAATCGCGCCAGGACCGGTGGGCCGCTGCAAAATCTCTCCGGCGTTGACAGACAAGCCAATATGCCGCAGCATGACGCTGTGATCGATGGCAATTTGGGGGATCCCGTTGAATAGAGGCGCATTGAGACGCACAATCATTGCTTTGCTTCAGGCTCTTCGATTGTTGCCGCAAGCCCACAAAGTTCGAATGCTTGCTGCAACCTTGTCTCCGACGGTGTTAGTCCACAATTTCCAATTTTGGCTCGGTGGTAACAAGGAGACGCTTCCGATACCGGGCGTTTGGGCTCGCTTGTTGGTGGCCGGTTCGGCCGACATTCCTGGCTTTCTTGAAATGGGACGGCGGGGATTCGATTGCATCCGCGAGACGCTTAAAAGGAACGGGACGCCAGTCGAAGGTCTCAAGGACGTCCTCGATTTTGGGTGCGGGTGCGGGCGGGTCATCCGGTATTGGAATGGCTTCGCAGATACGCGAATCTGTGGAACCGACATAAACGACTATCTCGTCGAAGCATGTCGGCGCTGCGTCCCTTTCGCGAGCATCAGCCAGAATTTGATGGCTGCCAAGCTCGACTATGCCAACCAGAGTTTCGATTTGGTATATGCGTTTTCGGTCTTCACTCACTTGGACATCAAGGCACAAAAGGCATGGCGTGACGAGTTTCGCCGAATATTGAGGCCGCGTGGAATTCTCCTTCTGACGGTCCATGGCAACGCCTACAAAGGGCGTCTCACCGCTAAGGAACTGGAAGATTTCAACTCAGGGCGGCCCGTTGTCCGGCTCGGTCAATTCCCTGGTGGAAACCTCTGTGTGTCCTTTCATCCGGAATCGTTTGTGCGCGAGACGCTGGCTGAAGGATTCGAGATCGTAGATGCCATTCCTGAAGGAGCGAAGGGGAATCCGGTCCAGGATCTCTACATGCTGCGCAGGGTGGATTGATTCGATCCGAAAAGGCGCGCCGGGCCTAGTTTTACTGGGTTTCAGAGCATGATCCTAAAAAGATGACGGCTTTTTGGATAAGATAATCCGATAAAACTAAAGACACAGAGACCATGAGCGATTCACCTGAAGCGCTCATGGCCAATGGCCTCGGCGCCGAAGAAATCGACAGGTGAAGATAAGGATAGCTCGCTCCTCCGCTCATGCCGCAGGGCTGGTTTCGCGCCGGAGCCAGCTTCGGTTCATGGACCCGGCATTTTCCTCCGCCACCGCGGGCAATGCAACCATTACCCGTTCGGGCGGGAAGATCACAATGACTTCGGTGCCTTCGCTAAATTTGGATTTCAGGGTGAAGGATCCGCCATGGAGTTCGACGAGGCCTTTCACGATCGGCAGACCGAGACCGGAGCCTTCCTCGGCGTTTTTTTGTGCGTGCGTGCCACGGCCAAACGAGGACATGACAATCGGGATCTCGTCTTCCGGAATTCCAGGACCGCTGTCGCGCACAGCCACATATTGACCGCCGCTCGCGGTCCAGCCGATCCTGATCTTGATCGTTCCGCCTTGCGGAGTAAACTTGATCGCGTTCGACAGAAGGTTCAAAATTACTTGGCGAATAGCGCGTTCGTCGGCCCAAATCCGCGGCAAATCCGGCTCGACGGCCTGTTCGACGGTGATCTGTCGTTTTTTCGCGCGCAGCCCGACTAGATGCCGGCAATCCTCGACAAGATGAGGGAGCGCGACTGCTTCTTCCTTGAGGTCGAAACGTCCGGCCTCTATCCTAGAGAGATCGAGGATTTCATTGATCAGCATCAAAAGGTGCTGCCCGCTTGCATGAATGTCGTTTGAATATTCCTTGTAGGAAGCGACGACGTGCGATCCGAACAATTCGCCTTTCATGACTTCGGAGAACCCAAGAATGGCGTTGAGCGGCGTGCGCAATTCATGGCTCATCGTGGCGAGGAAGCGGGACTTGGCGAGATTTGCCGCCTCGGCGCGGCGGCGGGCCAGATCGCTGTTTGCCTTGGCTTGTTCGAGCTCGGCGATCAACTCGTCTTTTTCGGCTTGAAACGAAAGCGCTTTGACCGAAGCCCTATGCAGCTTCCTGGCAACGAACATGAAATAGAGCTGCGTGACAGATGCCAACGCAATCAGCGGCAAGGTTCCATCGGAAAGGCTCGCTGGACTGCAGGAAACTAAGCGTTGCGAAGGTCATCGGCGTCAAGGCGCCGGCCACCGCGGAGGGAATCGCGGCGGAGATCGTCGCGTTTATCGCGGCAACGAGCAAAAGCAGGACGAGGGCATAGCTGCTCGCGGCAGGGTCACCAGACTGGCTAACCAGCCAAACGATCGCCGCCCATGCGATTCCCTGGAGCGCTTCGGCGAAGACGAATTTGCGGCGCCAGGGCCTGGCATCGACCATGGCTTCTCCGGCGTCCAGGAACTCGCCTGCAATCCGGTAAGCCGCACCGAGCGCCGCGAAATCGAGGGCGAGCCAAATCAGGACTGCGTCCATGGCGACCCATTCGGTGGCGACCGCGGCGGCCACCGCCCCTAGCACGGCCATGGCGGGGCCCGACGATCTGCGTCCTTTCGCGAAAAGGCGAAGCAATTCGGCGTCGAAGCCACACTGGGACGATGCGGACGACGTTAGCTTCTCGCGCATATCGCATACAGCGGCGGCCAGAAGTTCGCGGCGCGTGGCGGCGGCCGGATCGCCAGCGCATCCGCGCGCAATTATTTCCGCAGTGACGTCGGTCATCCTTTGAAAGACCCGTTCAATTCTCGCGGCGCGCGAAAGGTTGCGGCAACGGTGCCGAAAAAAAATTAACAAGCCGCTCAAGCGATCATTCGATTTGTTCGCAAATAAGACTGGTCTGGGCCTGACGGTCAGAACCACGGCGCATTTCACAGACGCGGCGGGCATCAATCCGCAGGGATAGAACTCAACGTGCGTTAACGGACGCACCGGCGAAGCAAGCAGCTCGCAATTGACCGAGAACCGATCGAGACGACCCGTGATGCTTGCGCAAAGCAAACGATTAGCCTTGTATCATCGGCTTCCTGGCGAAGCGGACCGTAGCCGCTCACTTGAGCGGTTTGGCCTACCGCGGCGCCCCGGAACGGAACTGGTGGGACTAACGATTGCCATGACGGACAGACATGCGATTTCCGGGCTCGCAACACTGGCAGGGCGCATAAAGGCCTGCCGTATCTGCGTTGAGACGCCGCGTGGCCCGCAGCTCCCGCACGAGCCGCGCCCCGTTTTGCGGCTGTCTTCGACCGCGCGGCTGCTTATCGCCAGCCAGGCGCCTGGCACGAAAGTGCATCTCAGCGGGCTGCCTTTCAACGATGCCTCCGGCGATCGTCTGCGGCAATGGATGAGCGTTTCCCGCGACGTGTTTTACGATGAGACGAGGATCGCGATCGTGCCGATGGGATTTTGTTTTCCGGGCCACGATGCCAACAAGGGCGATCTGCCGCCGCGCCGCGAATGCCGCGAGACTTGGCATGATGAATTGTTTTCGATTCTGCCTCAAATCGAGTGCATTCTCGCGATCGGGCGCTTCGCCCAAGACTATCATTTCGCAAGGGCCGGACGGCCATTGCCGAAAGTCCTGAAGGTTGACGATATCGTTCGCCGCTGGCGCGAATTCGCGGGCGAGAGGCCGAAAATCATCGCATTGCCGCACCCCTCCTGGCGCAACAGCGGCTGGATCAAACGCAATCCCTGGTTCGAGCAGGAGGTTTTGGCGGCCTTGCGGGCCGAAGTCGCGCGCGCGATCTCCTGACGCGGCCGATGCTTTGCGGCCGGCGGCCGGGGGGTTGCCGGAATACCCTTGCTGCTGGGACGGCTTGGCACGCCCCGCGTTTGGTGTTTAGGATTGGGCTTGGTATGCTTCGCCCGCGCTTGAAGGCGAGCGCGTGCCGGAGGCTTTTGGGTGTAGCGTGGGACCAGTGGATGGCGGCAGTACCGGAGGCCTCGCGTTTTGCGCGCGAGGGGCGAGTCCGCCCGGTGGAGCGGATGGCGCTCAAAGCGCGGACAAACACGAACACGGCGCGGCGAAAGCTGCCGCGGCTAGTCCGGTTCGCGCCCATGCGGACTGGCACAGGCAACAACACACCTATGCCGCGCTTGATCTCGGCACCAATAATTGCCGGCTCTTAATCGCCCGCGCGGCGCCCTCGGGCGGGAGCCAAGACGGCTTTCGCGTCATCGACTTATTTTCCCGGATTGTCAGGCTGGGCGAAGGCCTGTCTCGAACCGGCGAACTCGGCGCGGCGGCGATCGAGCGCACCCTTAGCGCGCTCGAAATATGCCGCAACAAAATGCAGGCGCGCGGCGTAACCCGCAGGCGATTGATTGCGACGGAGGCCTGCCGGTCGGCAAGCAACGGCGCCGAATTCGTGGCCAAAGTGCGCGCGGCGACCGGGCTCGAACTCGAGATCGTGGATCATGAAACCGAAGCGCGGCTGGCCGCCGCCGGCTTCGCCTCGCTTGCCGATTCCGCCGCCGAAGGCGTGATTTTGTTCGATATCGGGGGCGGGTCTTCAGAACTTGTCTGGCTTGCCGGGGCCGCGCGCCCCTGCGCGCCATCGATCAATATGGCGCTCGCCGAGCGAATCCGTTTTTGGGTTTCCCTGAAGATCGGCGTCGTCACCTTGGCGGAAAAATTCGGCGGCGTGGAAGTTTCCGGCGCGATGTTCGAGGCGATGATCGCTCATGCCGCGCGGGAACTCGAGAGCTTTGTCACGATGGCGGCCGGCGAGCGGCGCGGCCGGCATTTTCATTTGCTTGGCACCTCCGGAACAGTGACGACGATCGCCGGGGTTTTTCTGGGCCTCGCCCGGTATGATCGCCGCCGTGTCGACGGTTTGTGGATGTCGAGCGGGCAAGTGGATCGTGCGGTAGCGAGCTTGCGCGAGATGACTTACGAAGAGCGCGCCGCCAATGGTTGTATTGGGGATGGCCGCGCCGATCTCGTTCTCGCCGGCTGCGCCATTCTCGAGGCGATCCGCCGTGCATTCCCGGCCGATCGCGTCCGTATCGCCGACCGGGGTTTGCGCGAGGGCATGCTGAACCAGCTCATCCGCGCCGATAGAATTTGAACAGACCGCGCGGCAAATTGGCTGCCCGCGCCCGCGCCGTGGCGAACGGCGTCAGGCTTGGCAGCAAGCGGCGCTCGCCCATCATCAGCGACAATAGGCGATCAAGCGCCTCAATGCCGTCAGGAGACACTGGGCGAGATCGCGCGTTTTTACAAGGTCAGCCGCTGGACGATTTCGAGGCTCGCGGCGTGATCGCCGCCTAATGACTTTACCTCAATAGCTCGGCAATGCCGCCGTGGTTCGCACAAATATCCGGCCCGCGTGTCGCATAGGAATATAAGCCATCACGACAAAGCGCTGTTGCACCTTCATGCGGAACCGCTGTTGGCTTGCGGACGCAAACATTTTCCGCATTGAGATAATAGCCGTAAGCGCATGTCTGGGGTACATATTGCGCTTGTGATAGGGCTGGCGTTGAAATAGCGATCATCATCGCCGTGATCAGCATGTTTTTCATTTTCACTTGCTCCATAAAGTTTGAGCGGCGCCGGAATTGGCGCGACCCGGACGCCTTTAAGCGCCGCGATCATGGCGAGGAGACGCTTGCGGAGATTGGCCGCAGTTACAAATGTGAGCGGCTGGACGATTGCGCGGCTGGCAGCTTGAATCCCTTAAATGGAAAATTCAACTGTCTTAGTGGACGGGATCAACTATAAATATAAGCGGCTGGACAATTGCTTGGCTGGCAGCGTAAATCCCTTAATGCCACGCTTAACACTAGATCGGAGGGTTTGCATGTGCAATTGCAATGGAAAATCGGGCGACCAAACACCCAAAGACGTAGCGGAGCACATCAAGAAGGAGAAATCCGGAGAGAGCTTCGCAGATATTCTGGGTACTGGGCTTTTTTTGGTTCCTGACCCAGAGAAAGGAATTCGAAGAATATCGAACTGTCTTAGTGGACAAGATCAACTATTATGAAACCCGGAAACGGGGAAGCAATTGTGTCGCCTTTAAATGGTTTCCACATAACTATCCGCATATGTCGTATTCAGACATAAGAGCGTTCTATTTGCGCCCCGAAGCGGAGAGAGCACATGAATGTTTCGGGTTCTGCCAATTTTCTGGCGGTGGGTGTCCTCCTTTGTGTTGGTGCCCGCCAAACTCGAATTTCTGTAGAGGCTTCTAACGGCTTGTGGCGCCATTTGGCTCTGCCCTTCGGCGCACTGGCTGGCCCATAAATCGGTAATATCAAATGTAGTGGGTCTGACGCCAAGGTGCGGGGCGTGAAGATGGGACGCAAGCCGAAACTCACCGATCACCAGAAGTGCGAGGCGATCAAGCGCTGCGATCAAGAAGGCGAAACTTTGCGCTCGATTGGCCGCTGCTGCAATGTCAGCGCCGCGACGACTTCAAGGTTGAAATGACAGTGCCAGACGACGACCACCGCTTGCAGCTTGAAATGTCCCACCCGCATCTCGCGGAGTTTTCCCGCTTCCTGCCCGAACTCAACAAGGAGAGCGACCGGGGGCGAGTAATGATTTCGTGCAGCTATCTAGACGAACTCATTCGCCGCATCTTGCTCTGTTTTTTTATCGACAGGGAGACCAGCCTGCAACTGGTGGACGGCTTCAATGCCCCCTTGGGGACGTTCAGCACCCGCACCGCTGCGGCTTTTGCCCTTGGTCTTATCTCGAAAGAGGAATTCAAGGAATGCGAGACGCTCCGGCGCATCAGGAACCGCTTTGCCCACGACATCCATGCGTCTTTCGACATGCAGGACATCCGCGACCTCTGCAAAAACTTGACGAAAGCTGCGCCAAGCTATGGCGACGTGGTGGTTGACGTGCGAGGCCAATACACCACGGCAGCCGTCGCGCTTATTCTCCAACTGACCAATAGGCCTGTTTATGTTTCGAGGAAGCGGCGGCAGCCGGAAGACTGGCTAGATTGAAACACGCAGAAGGGTTCCTTTTTGCGCGGTACAACATTCCATAATGCCGCTTTACGCGATTCGCGCCGCACATCCATTGGCATCGAATGGCAGCTCTGCATCAAACGTGGCCGCGCAAAAGCGATCCAACCGGACATTTTGACCTCTCCCTCTACCAAAACGTCGCGGGACTTGCGCTCGCCGGCGCTATATGGCTGACGTTTGGCGCCTCACTTGGGTCTCGGCGTGACTGAAACAAAATCTGCCTCCGGGCGCGAGGGCGGGCGCTCGCTGAAAACGCGGGTCATCGCGCGGCAGCGTTCTCTAGCCGGAGCGGACGGTGGTTGCCCGAGATCAGGACCCGGGCGTGCTTCACCCCTAAAGGCGGTGCGGGGGGTATCGAACGGCCGGCGAGCGGCAGTAACGGCGGCTCGGCTCCGCATCTTACAGATTGGGGGGAGGCGGCGGAGGCGGGGGAGGATTCGGCGGAGGCAAGGGGGGCATAGAGGGAGATGATCCTTCTGTGACCAACGCCGACAATTTAGCTGCGAATGCGGCAGGCGGCGGCGGAGGCAATTCTATCGTGTTCGCACCCGCGGCGGAGATAGGCGATCCTGTCCTGAACAGCCCGACCGGACCGGACGGGCTGGTGATCTTCAGCACCCATGTGCCGAGCCACATCGATGTGGTTGCCTGCATTACGCGGCAATTGAACGTGACAGTGCCCTCGAATATTGTGGAACTCGCGGTAGATGCGGCCGGCGTTTCGGGCGGCTCGCCGGCTTCGTCTGCAGGTGCTAACAGCGGCGCTGGCGGGTTTGGTGGAATCATTACGATCCAGAACGCGGCGCCGGTAATTACTTCGGGGCCGCCACCGAATGGCCAGGTGGGGAAGCCGTACTCGCTTACGTTTACGGCGAACTTTTCGGACGATCTTTGGATCGTGGGCCCGCCTCCACAGGTCCCGCCCCCTACATTCCGCCCGGACTTTCATTGAGCTCGAAGGGAGTACTGAGCGGGACACCGGCGCAGGCCGGAAGGTTCTTCTTTACGGTGCAAATTTATGAGCCCGGCAACTTTGCCAACGCCACTACAAGCCCGCTGTAAGAAGTGGATATTGAATGATTGCGCGAATACCAGTGCAAACAGTGACTTCGATAAGGATCAGTTCTATGTCGAAACTCAACCCGCAAAATGAGCGCATCTAACGCGATTACGTGCGGTTTCTGAAGGAAGCGCGCGGCAAGGGCGAAGCGGCGCTGGACGCGGCACGCAAGCCGCTCGCTCGCTTCGAGGACTGCACGGGCGCCCGCGACTTCAAGACGTTTCGCCGCGAACATGCCATCGGCATCAAAGACCGGTTTGGAAATCCGGTGGTACCTCACGGGTGGTTTCTGGCGCCTGTCTTGGCAATCGACGAGGTCGTGCAGCGGATTCAGGATCATTCAATCGTTCAATTCGAGTATGATCGTGAAACTGCATCTTTGAGGAAACCAGCTCGCGCCGAGTAATACCAACCGCCCGGGAACCTGACTCCTTGGTGGGATTCCCAAACAGCCGCAAGTGTGACTCGATGCATAATGGCGTTGATTCGCGGAGCGGGCAGCATGCCGGCAATCGAGATTACCCGCAAAGATCTGAGCGTTTTGCAGTTGCGGGCGGCGGCGGCGCGGACGGCCGGCGCCAAGCAGGCGCGGCGGCTCCTGAGCCCGTCGAAGGACGGCCATTGCCATGGTGCTTGATGGTCATTCGCGGCGGTTGGCCGCGCAGGCCGGTGGCATGGAGCGTCAGACGCTGCGCGACTGGGCGAAGCCAGCCAAAGGTTCCAGCTGGCGCAGCCAGTTGGAATGGCTGGCGGAGGGTATTCGCTACAACGCGGATGGCTTGGCGGGGCTAGCCGACCGGCCCCGGCCTGGGCGCCGGCCGCGTCTCGCCGAAGCCCAGCGGAGCGAAGTGGCGAAGCGGGTAGAAGACGGCCCTGACCTCAAGACCGATGGCGTGGTGCGCTGGCGCTGTGCCGGCTTGCGGGACCGCATCGCCGCCAAATTCGATGTTCACCTGCATGAGCGCAGCGCCGGCAAGCTGCTGAAGAAGCTGAATTTCAGCAGCTTGCCGGTGCGTCCCCTGCACCCGCAAAGCGGCCTTGAGGCACAGCAGGCTTTTAAAGAAACTTCGCCGGGCTGGCGCGCGCCGCAATCCCGCCGGAGCTTGCCGGGCGGCCGGCCGAAATCTGGTTTCAGGATGAAGCCCGCGTTGGAAAGCCACGGCAGGCTGACCCGCATCTGGGCCAAGCGCGGCACCCGTCCGCGCATCCGCCGTGACCGGCGGTTTACCTGGGCCTACCTATTCGGCGCCATCTGCCCGGAACGCGGCACCGGCGCCGCCCTGGTCATGCCGGCCGTCGGCATCGAGGCCATGAACAAACACCTGGCCGGAATCAGCCAATGCGTCAGCTTCAGTGCCATCGCCCTTTTGATCCTCGACGGTGCCGGCTGGCGCAGTTCGCCACACCTCATCGAGCCAGACAACATCGTGCTCCTGCCGCTGCCGCCCTGCGCGCCTGCGCTGAACTCAGTCGACCATTCGACAGGCTCAGGACATATGGGACTATCTGCGCAGCAACTTTCTCGGCCACTGCGTCTTTGACACCTGTGAGGCAATCCTCGAGGCGTGTTGCGATGCCTGGAACGCCCTCATGGCCAAATCCGAGGTCATCGTCTCAATTGGAACCAGAGATTGGCCGCAGGTCAGGATTTAGGGCGGTTGGTATTACACTTCAATGGTAGTCTAAATCGACTTCATGTCAGCTGAAAATGTATCTAGTTTCAAGACCTGATAATTTGGCCCACCAACGGGACTTGCCTCATTATCCCTCGCTAGCCTGCCAAACCCGCGTGCAAGAGGGTCAGCGCCACGGCGCACGCATTCGAGACATTGAGGCTCTTGATCGCGCCGGGCATGTCGAGGCGCACGAGGAAATCGCAGTTTTCCCGGCTGAGGCGCCGCAGCCCCTTGCCTTCGCCGCCGAGCACGAGCGCAATCGGCCGCCGCAAAGGCGTCTGCGCCAAACTTAGCTCCGCTTCCGAGTCGAGGCCGAGGCGCAGATAGCCGCTGTCCCCCAACCGTTTGAGCGCGCGGGCGAGATTGACGACGTTAACGATCGCGACATGTTCGAGTCCGCCGGACGCCGCCTTAGCCACGACGCCCGCCATTTCCGGCGCGTGACGATGGGTCAAAACCACGGCATCGACGCCGAAGGCCGCCGCCGTGCGCAAATCGCGCCAGCGTTATGCGGATCGGTGATCTGATCGAGCACGAGCACGATGCCGCTTCGCGATACAATGTCCGGGAGATCGAGGGGCTCGAGCGGCATGGCTTCGAGCATGACGCCTTGATGCACGGCGCCGGCGCCGAGGTGGCGGGCAAGGTCCTCGGCCATGACAATGTGGGGACAGAGACCAGCGCCCGCGATTTCGCATTCGAGCCGGCGGGCGGCGGCTTCCGTGGCATAAATATCGAGGAGTTTTCGCCGATTGCCACGCAAGGCCTCGCGCACCGCGTGAAAGCCATAAAGAATAGCAGCGCCGCTCGCCGCGCGCCGGAACACCGGCGCCGTCGCGCGGTCGAAATTTTGTGCGCTTTGGCCGGGTACGGCCGGACGAAGCTCTGGGCGCCAGGTTTTGTCAGGGGCGGTTTGGCGCGGCGGCGAATCTGGCATTTTGCGATGCTTCCCAGACGCGCCCGTCGCCGCCCTTGAAAGTTTCGATTTGCCGCGCGTCAAATTGCGAGTCCAGAAAATTGCAGGATGAGCTTAGTTCCTGGCACGGCAACTCCGGGTGCGCAACGCAAAGCATCGATACGGCGAGATTTTCCGGCGAGGATTTCAGGTTGACAGTGGCAAGCCCGGTTCGCATAAGCGCGTGCGCCCCTGCCTTTAGGGCGTTGGGGGAGTGTCCCGAGCGGCAAAGGGGGCGGACTGTAAATCCGCTGGCTAAGCCTTCGTAGGTTCGAAGTCCTACCTCCCCCACCATTGCTGGAATGTACATTACAAACTCGGCTCTTCCGTCGGGGGAATTGCAGCTCCCCCGGAATGAGACCTCCAACCGGAAACTCCACCCAATTTCGTAAGGACAAAGGCGAGACCCCAAATGGCCAATAATCTCGTACCTGCGCCGTCCGTGGAGTGTCCGTCGTCAGAGTTTTTGGGACAGGGAGCGGCTTAAAATAAGAGAGTTCTCTGGCTCGTCTGGTTTTTAATATTATGCGGCCTGCCGACGGTGCAGCAAGCGGCGATTGGCGATTGTGTGTCGTTTGATCCTTTCTCTTTCGATCAGAATGGTCTGGCCCCGTCCGAAGTAGACGTCGGCTGGCGTCAGATTGCCGATGCTTTCGTGATAGCGCAGGTGATTGTAGTCAACGACGAAGGCCTCGATCTGGGCTTCGAGATCGCCCGGCAGGTAATAGTTTTCGAGCAGGATACGGTTCTTGAGCGTCTGATGCCAGCGCTCGATCTTGCCTTGGGTCATCGGGTGATAGGGCGCGCCACGGACGTGCTCCATGTTCTGCCCATCGAGCCATTTCGCCAGGTCCGCCGCGATGTAGCTGGAGCCATTGTCGGAGAGAAGCCTTGGCCGGTGGATGGCCTTTGCCTGGTCGAGTCCCGAGGCCCTCAGTGCCAAGTCCAGCGTGGCGGTGACATCTTCGACCTTCATCGTCGTGCACAGCTTCCAGGCGATGATGTAGCGTGAAAAGTCGTCGAGAATGGTCGAAAGATAGAACCAGCCCCAACCGATGACCTTCAGATAGGTGAAGTCGGTCTGCCAAAGCTGGTTGGGCGCCGCGGTCTTGTCCTTGAACTCATCGGCTGCCTTCATCACGATGAAAGCCGGGCTGGCGATAAGATCGTGTGCCTTCAGCAGGCGATAGACCGAAGCCTCTGACACGAAATACTTTTCCGTATCGGTGAAGCGCACGGCCAACTCGCGCGGCGACAAGGTGGGCTCGTCCAGGGCCAGCTGCACGATCCGCTCGCGGATATCGTCCGGAATGCGGTTCCAGACGCGATCCGGCCGGGGCGAGCGATCGTCCAGGGCCTCTGGCCCGCCGCTTTGATAGACATCGCACCAGCGATAGAACGTGGCCCTCGGGATGCCGAGTTTCTCCAGTGTGCGTTTGACCGGCAGGGCCGATTGCCCGAACCAGCCGGATAATCTCGGCTTTCTCGGATGCGGAGTATCTCATGCCTCGTCCTCCCCATCCCCGATCACGTTTTTTTTGAGCAGACGGTTTTCGAGCGTCAGTTCAGCGACGACCTCCTTCAGTGCGCTGGCCTCGCGGCGCAGGTCCTTTACCTCGTCCGAGGTTGCTGCGCGGGCCGTATCGCCGGCGAGCCGCTTCTTCCCGGCCTCAAGGAAGTCTTTCGACCAGCGGTAATACAAATTCTGGACGATCCCTTCACGACGGCACAGCTCGGCGATGCTCTCCTCGCCGCGCAGGCCCTCCAGCACAATGCGGATCTTCTCTTCTGCCGAGAATTGCCGGCGTGTCGCCCGCCGGATGTCTTTCACGACCTTTTCCGCCGGTTCCTTCACCGGCCCGGATTTCTGTCTCATCTTCGCTCCTTGAAAGGCTACGATGAGCCAGAAATCCTCCCTTCTTCAACCCGCCCAATCTGTCTCATAGGCGCTGACGCTGGACAGTCCGTGGAGCTGATCCGCGCATCCAACGTGCCTGCGCAGCTGGCACGTATCCGACCTCAATGGCAGGCCAAGGCCCTAATTGATCGTGTCCGACGCTTGCTCGACGTTGATCCAAGCAGCGCGTGTCAGCGGCTGCTCAACGCCGCGATTCACGACCTCCGCGAAAAAATACTGATCTCCGGGATTGACATCGCCACCGACGCTGCCAAGCAATACAAGCTTCCTCCCGTCACAAACCCAGAGGACTTTGAAAACTATCCGACTGCCAAGCTGATAGACTTGGCCTACAGGATGGGATTGCTCTCGCGCGCCGAATGGCGACGCGTTTGCCGCTGCTATGAGATACGCCGGGACCTCGAGCACGAGGACGACGAATACGAAGCGGGCGTCGAGGACTGCGTCTATATTTTCACGACCTGCGTCGAAGTGATCCTTTCGCGGGACCCCATACAGCTCGTGAGGGTGACCGATTTCAAGGAGCTGATCGAGCAGGCAGGCGCAGTCGTGCCGGACCACGTTTTTCTGGAGGATTTTCAGAATGCTCCGCAGCCTCGCCAGGAAGAAATCTTGAAGTTCCTCGTTTCACAGGCAATTGACAAAAACATTTCTGACGTGGTCCAGCAAAATGCCTACACCTGCATTACCTATCTGCGCCCAATTACACAGACCGCCGTATTGGCGAGGATTGGAGATTACCTCCAAAACAAAGCGGGACGGACGATCGATACGCGGATGGCCCGAGTCGCTCAGGCGGCAGGTGTTTTTCCCTACCTGCGGCAGTCTGCTCGTCTGTCATTCTTTGAGGACGTCTTTTCCAACATGGAAAAGGTGGGGACGCATTGGACCGCTTTCGATAAGCATGGTGACCTGCTCCGCTCTTTTAAAGACTTCGGTAGCCTTGAAAACTGCCCGCAGGGAATCCGGCAAGCGATTCTGAAATGGCTCGTTCTCACCTATGTCGGAGAGCCCGGTGGAAGAACCGGATACGGTAACGTCCGCCACGTATTCTACAGCAATTCGGCCGCGCCTTTGATAAAGGAAATCATCTCGAAAGCGGCTCCGGTCATCCGGGATGATCTGAAGGCGCTCCGCGACGACAAGCGTGTCAAGCGGGCTCTTTGCACGGATCACATATCGCGCCGTTTTGAAGCGCTCATCGATGTCGTTGAAACAGAAAATGCATAGCAAAACTCAGACGCAATAAGATTTGACGTGCCGCTGCCTGGCCTTCCGGCGGGTGTCCGTGCCATTACCAATTATCTCGCAGGACTGCCCGCATGACGGCGATTTCTGTCGTCTTAGCTGACAGCAAAATGGAAATAGACCTCTTGCATAACCGTCATGGGGCTTTCAGTTCCACGTTATAGATTGCGGCGATGAGGAAGAAGCGCAGGCCAAATCTGCGGCGGCGGTTTCTGTAGCGGTCGGCCATGATCTTGAACCGTTTGAGCATGGCGATGACGTTCTCGCAAGGCACGCGTTCGCTCGATATGGCGCGGTTTCTGGCTTTTTCGCTTGAAGATAAGGGATTCTTTTTACTGCGCTTTTTTGGCATGCTCGTCTTCGCGTGCCTTCTCTGCAAGCCTTGATAGCCGCTGTCGGCAACGGCTTTCGTGTCAGGGTGCAGCCGCACTTTCGACCGCTTGAACAGCCTGAAGTCGTGCCGCCGTCCTTTTTCGTGCGCGATGCACAGAATGCGGCGTGTCGATTTTTCGACGACAAGCTGCGTTTTCAGCGTGTGCCGCTTCTTCTTGCCCGAATAGTAGCGCTTTTGTTTTTTTGGGCCGTTCGATGGGTGTTTCGGTTGCGTCGATCAGGACGATATCGAACACCTGATCGCTTGCGGCAACAGCCTTGCGGCCGGGCAACCGAAAGACTTTGCTTTTGGCCAGCGTGTTTTCGCACCATTTGATGTTACGGTATGCCGCGCTTTCGCTGATCCCGTAGGCTTGCCCAATGTGAAAATACGTCCGGTATTCGCGCCAGTATTCGAGCATCATCAAAAGCTGGTCTTCGATGCCAAGGGTGTTGGGCTTGCCGCCGGCGGCTTTTTGCCTGCATTTGGCAGCAAGCAGCAAGGCCGCCATCGCTTCAAATGTGCTCCTTTGAACACCCGTAAGCCTGCGAAATGCTTCGCCTCTCAGCTCTTTGACCAATCAAATCTCATCGCCGCTCCTCCCTTCGGCGGCAACAAATCACCCAGTGCTTAAAAAATGGTTATGCAAGAGGTCTAATCTCCCAGTGCCCAGTTTGACCCTGGTTGGCCCACCATAAACTTGGTGCTGGGCATACCGAGGGGACCTTACGCACTTAAGACGGTTCGCAGTCTGCCGGGCGGCCCAGCGCAAAAGAAATCCTAAATCCGTCGTAAAATGCGACACCTCGCGCACGTTTTTTCCATTTGCCCGGCCTCGGAAATCGCCGGATGCTACGGCGTTCCGCTATCTCAAAAAAATGTGAACTGCGCGTCCTGCCGGAACGCTTCGAGGACAGGGGCGAATGCGTCAAACAACACGCGATAACCCTTTGCGCCGCCAATCTTCTCGAAGCGCACGGCTTTGCCCGCCCGCCCGGTGGGATCGCCGGGAAGGCGCTTGAGGGCGAGCAGACGCCCGCCATCCTTCAGTTGCGCAAACAGCGCCTCGAGATTGGTCTCGACCGCGCCATTGATGAAAATCACGTCGAATGGCGCTTGCTCGGGCGCGCCGTCCGCAAGCGGGGCGAGGATGGTTTGAACATTGGCCAAGCCGAAGGCATCGAGATTGGAGCGCAACGCATCATAGTACGAGCGCTCCGATTCGAGCGCCACGACTCGCCCCGCGAGACCGGCGAGGAGCGCCGGTGAATAGCCCGTTGCGGCCCCTACATCGAGCACAATGTCAGTCGATGCCACGCCGGCACCTTGAATGAGGCGCGCGAGAACAAGCGGCGGCAAAAGCGTGCGTTGTTCTCCGCGAGGTTCGGCGGGCGTGAGTTGCAGCCCACTATCGGAATAAGCGAGGTGCGCCAGCTCAACGGGAAGGAAATGCTCGCGGGGGACTTCAAGCATGCGCGCCAAGAGCTGTTGATCCGTCACGTCGAAAGTCCGGATCTGGCAATCGACCATGGTACGGCGGTGAAGCGCCGATTGAGCAAAGCGATCCGCGATGGCGGCGTCTTCAAGGCTTGTGTCCTGCATGATTTCTTGCCAAGGCCTTTCTCCGGCGGGACCTCGCGCATTCGTGCCCCCGCGCGGCCTATTTATAGATTTCCCGGCTCCCTCTGTCCATTAAAACGCCGGACAATTGCGGAGAGTGAAAAGCGCGCTTGTGGAGCGCCAGCGACGATGCGAACGGATTTTCGCATATCGCCGGCCTTCAATTGCGCTGATCCGGGCGCGGCGGTACAAACCCACGTCTCAAGCGCGAGGAATTGGTTCATGTCCGAATCTCCAGTTGAGCATTTCGAGCAAGCCGAACACGCCGGGCATGCTTCTCTTTTGGACGATCCGTTTCTCACCCAAGTATCAATCACGATTGCGATCCTTGCCGTCGTCGCCGCGACCGTCGGCAGTCTCGAGACGCTCGAAACCGCGGATGCCATAGGCGACAAAAACGCTGCGGTGCTGTTGCAGAACAAAGCGACCGACACGTGGAATTTTTATCAGGCAAAGAGCATCAAGAAGAATCTTTACGACATCGCCGCGGCAAACCCCGGCCCCGCGGCAGACGACTTCAAAAAACAGGCGGAGAGATACGGCGTGGACGAACAGGAGCTTTTCGCCAAGGGTCAGGCGCTTGAACGTCAAGCCGGGGAAAAGCTGACGGAAAGCGAAAGGCACGAAAACCGTCATCATATTTTGACGGTTGCCGTAACGCTTCTTCATGTGGCGATAGCGATCGCGACCATCGCAATAATCGTGCGGGGCCAGCGTTGGCCGTGGTATGCAGCCCTTGCGCTCGGTGCGATAGGGGCTACAGGCGCGGCCTACGCCTACATTGGCTAGATCAAAATTCGGAACCGGACCCCGGAGATTCCGGGTCTCTCGCGGCCGCGCTACCGCGAGAGACTCTCGCCGCCCGGCCTACCCTTTCAGACGCTTGTTGCATTCACTGTAATAGCCACCGCCCTTCTGAAATCCATTTCAGGCCGCCATTGGCATTCGTTGCCTTGTTGGCGTTATATTGGTCGAGGCACGTTTTTTGGCGAGCCTTACCCGGCTTTTCGCCGGCGTGGGCCGGTGCAATCGCGGTGGGAAAGACAGCGGTGCTGGGCGCCGCAACGACGGGAGCCGGCGCCACCGGCTTCATCGCGGGTTTCTTGAGCGGATTGGCCGGAGGCGGCGCTGGCGCCTCAACGACGGGAGCCGGAGCCGGGGGCGGGGGCGCCTCGACAACGGGAGCCGGAGCCGGGGGTGGCGGCGGCGCGGCGGCGGCGGGCGCGGGGGGTGGAGGCGCCGCGGGCGGAGCTGCTGCCTCGGCCGGGGGCGGGTTCGCCTTGGTTTCGGCCGTGCACCGGCTGTAAAATTGCGGCCACGCTTCGCCGTTCAATGTTCCCGCCGCCTTGGCGGCCTGGTATTTTTCGCTGCATATGTGGCGTACGTCGAGAGGCGCCGCTTTTGCCGGAGCCGCCTCGGCGGCGGGCGGGTTCGTCTTGGCTTCCGCCGCGCACTTGCTGTAAAATTGCGGCCAAGTGTCGCCGTTCAACGTGTCCGCCGCCTTGGCGGCCTGGTATTTTTCGCTGCATAGGTGGCGCACGTCTTGGGCTGCGGTTCGTCCAGAAGGCACGAGACCAAACAAGATCGACGCAGCGGAGATGCTGACAAGCGAAAAACAACGACGAACAAACATTGGAAATCTCCATCGAGAGCCGAGCGGACAGAGCCGTAGCGTTTCTTCATGCGGCGATCGCAATGGCTACCGTCGCGATCATCGTGCGGGGCCGACGTTGGCCTTGTATGCCGCACTCGCCCTCGGCGCAATAGGAACTACGGGCGCACCCTGAGCCTAGATTGGCTAGATCGAGATTCGGAACCTCTCCCCGAAGTTTCCGTGGCGTAGTTCTTTTCCGTGGCGTAGTTCTCTTGCGGCCGCGCCGCCGCAAGAGTTCGCGTCTCCAGGCATCACCCTTTCAGGTGCTTGTCGCATTCCTTCCAATAACCGCCAACCTTCTGGATCCATTTCAGGCCGCCGTTGGCGTTGGTTGCTTTGTTGGCCTTAAATTGGTCGAGGCACGTTTTGCGGCGGGCTATATCCGGCTTTTCGCCGGCGTGGGCCGATGAAATCGCGGACGGAAACACGGCGGTACTGGGTGCCGCCGCCATTGCCGGCCCCCTCGGCTCCACCGTCGGCTGCTTGTTCGGATTGACCGGAGGGGGAGTGACCGCGGGCGGCGTAACCGGCGGTGCCTCTGTCGCAGCGGCGACGGGAGCCGGCGCGGGTGGTGGCGCAGCGGCGGCGGGAGCCGGCGCGGGCGGTGGCGCGGCAGCGGCGGGAGCCGGCGCGGGCGGTGGCGCGGCAGCGGCGGGGGCCGGCGCGGGCGTGGCGACAGCAGCCGGGGCTGGCGGGGCGGCCGCAGGAGCCGCAGTTGCCTCGGCCACGGGCGGGCTTGCCGTGGTTTCGGCAACGCAACGGCTATAAAACTGCGGCCAGGATTCGCCTTTCAAGGTGTCTGCCGACTTGGCGTCCAGGTATTTTCCGCCGCAAATGTGGTGTACGTCGAGAGGCGCAGCCGCCGCGGACGTGGGCGCGTTCGCCTTAGCGTCAGCCGTGCACTTGCTGTAAAATTGCGGCCAAGTGTCGCCGTTCAACGTGCCCGCCGCCTTGGCGTCCTGGTATTTTCCGCTGCAAATGTGGCGTACGTCGAGAGGCGCCGCAGCTGCCGCAGCCGCCGCGGACGAGTTTGCCTTGGCCTCGGCCGTGCATTTGTTGTAAAATTGCGGCCAAGTGTCGCCGTTCAACGTGCCTGCTGTCTTGGCGGCTTGATATTTTTCGCTGCATTCATGTTCTTGGGCCGCAGATTGTCCAATAGGCACGAGGCCCAACAAGATCGACGCCGCAGAGACGTAGACAAGGGAAAAAGTACGGCGAACAAACATAAAAATCCTCCCTCGAGAAGCGGATTGAGCCGATGCGGCCGTGGGCATTCTCAAACCTCCCGCGAAACCGGCCGCAAGTCAAATATAAACAATAGGCAAACACGTCGAGAAATTGCCCGAACCTGACGCAATCAGCCTCATACCAAGCAGTCACCGTCCCTCGGCTTCGTCTCTCCTCTGGCGGCCGCGACTTCCGCTGCGAAATCGCTTTCCTGCTTCTCGATTCCTTCGCCGAGAGCGTAGCGTACAAAGGCTTTCAAGTGAACCGGCTCCCCTGCACTCTTCTCCGCCTCCCGGACGGCCTGGCCGATTGTCTTGCCTGCATGTTCGGGATGGATCGAGGGCTGATCGAGAAGGCAAACTTCCTTGAAGTATGACTTCAACCCCGACTCGACGATTTTTTCGAGCACATGCGCGGGCTTGCCCGCATTCTTGCCGGCAAGCACCGCTCTTTCGCGCGCGACGGCGGCCGGATCGAGGCCCGCCTCGTCGAGAGCGAGCGGATTTGCCGCCGCGATATGAAGAGCGATCAAGCGCCCGAGCGGCGCCAGCGCTTGCGGATCGCCGTTCGACTCAAGGGCAACGAGAACGCCGATCTTTCCAAGGCCTTCGGAAACTGCATTATGGACATATTGGCCAATGAACCCTTGGCCAATATGCACGGCGGCGGCGCGCCGCAAATTTATGTTTTCGCCGATTGTGGCGACGGCGTTGGCGATCGCGTCGCCGAGCGTCCCGACGCCGGGATAGGCAGCGGCTTTCAAAGCCTCGACATCGGTCGTGCCGGTTTCGACGGCAACCCGCGCGATGTTTCTCGCCAGCGCTTGAAACTGCGGGTTCCTGGCAACGAAATCCGTCTCGGAATTGAGCTCGACAACCACCCCGTCGACGCCGCGGACAAAAACCGCGACGAGTTCCTCGGCGGCGATCCGGCCGGATTTCTTGGCCGCCTTGGAAAGCCCCTTCTTGCGCAGCCAGTCGATCGCCGCTTCGATTTCGCCCCCGGTCTCACCGAGGGCATTTTTGCAATCCATCATGCCGGCGCCGGTCTTCTCGCGAAGATCCTTCACCATCGCCGCGGTAACGTTCGCCATATCGTCTTCCTTCATCTTCCGGCAGACGCTTCCGGGCGGCTGGCTCACCGCCGGGAGGGTCCGGAAAGCCCGCGAGTCACGGCATCATCCGGCTAACTCGAGAGCCGATGCCTCAGCCTGCGACGAGACCCCGCGCGAGATTGATCCAGCCGTCGCGTTCGATGCGGCCGGCGAGCTTGAGATCATGGTCGATCTTGGCGGCGTCTTCCGGCGTCATGGCGGCGATCTGCCAATAATGGTAAATACCAGCATCGTTGAGCTTCTTGACGATTTGCGGCCCGATGCCCGGCAATTTGGCGAGATCGTCGGGGGCGCCGCGCGGCGCGGTAAGAAGCTCGAAAACATCTCCTGGCGACTCATGACCGTCGTCCGCCAAGCCATCGGCGACTGGCAGCTCCTCGGCGGCCGGGCGTTCCATTTCGCCCAAATCGATGCCGGCCGAACCTTGCGCATGCGAAATGCCGTCGATCGCCGCGCGGGCGGCGAGATCGCAGTAGAGGGCGATCGCCCGGCCTGCATCGTCGTTGCCTGGAACCGGATAGGTGATTCCGTCCGGATTGGAATTGGTGTCGAGTATCGCCACCACCGGAATACGCAGCCGCTGGGCTTCCTTGATCGCCAATTGCTCCTTGTTGGTGTCGATCACAAAGAGGAGATCCGGGGTGCCGCCCATGTCCTTAATGCCGCCGAGCGCCTTTTCGAGCTTGTCGCGTTCGCGCGATATCATCAGGCGCTCTTTCTTGGTCAGTCCGGCGCCGCCGCCAACAAGCAGTTCGTTCACCTTGCGCAGGCGCTGGATCGAGGCTGAAATCGTCTTCCAATTCGTCAACATGCCGCCAAGCCAGCGCGAATTGATGTAATATTGCGCCGATTTTTTCGCGGCATCGGCGATCGCGTCCTGGGCTTGCCGCTTGGTACCGACGAAAAGCACCCGGCCGCCCCTCGCGACCGTATCGGAGATCACCTTCAAGGCCTGATGCAGCAGCGGCACCGTCTGGGCAAGATCGATGATATGGATATTGTTGCGGGCCCCGAAAATATAGGGCGCCATTTTCGGGTTCCAGCGGTGCGACTGATGCCCGAAATGAGCCCCGGATTCGAGGAGACCGCGCATCGTGAATTCAGGCAAAGCCATGGCCGTTTGTTCTCCGGTTAAAGCCGCCGCGGATCGTTATGGACCTCTCGCCCTGAAAAGGATCGAGAGGCCACCGGGTGCGGCCCTTTCAGCAGGGCCGCGCGTTCCGCGTGTGGAATGGTGGTGCTTATATGGCCGGGCGAGCCTGAAGGCAAGGCTCGGGCGTAAGCTTCTCGAAACTGACTTTTGGCCGTAATATCAGGCCATTTAGGATTGACGGTCGCCGCCCCGGGCCGGGCGCGGCACTTGGACTTAAGAGGTTTACCGGAAATGGAGCCGATGGACGTCGATGCAACCATCCTCGCGCGGCGGGCAAAAATCGTCGCCGCCTTGCGGAGCATTGTGCCCGGCGAAGGCGTCATCGAACAAGAGACCGGCCGGCGGCCTTACGAAAGCGACGGCCTCACCGCCTACCGGGCCTTGCCCATGGTCGTCGTTCTGCCAGACAGCGTTGGACAAGTGCGCGGGGTTCTCTCGTATTGCCACGAGAATAACGTGAAGGTGGTTCCGCGCGGCGCCGGAACCTCGCTCTCGGGCGGTGCCCTGCCGCTCGAAGACGGCGTTCTCATTTCCATGATGAAATTCAACAAAATCAAGGAGATCGATTTCGCCAACCGGTTCGCGATCGTCGAGCCTGGCGTCACCAATCTCGCGATCACCCGCGCGGTCGAGGCGCAAGGTTTTTATTACGCGCCCGATCCCTCCTCGCAAATCGCCTGCTCGATCGGCGGCAATGTCGCGGAAAATTCGGGCGGCGTGCATTGCCTCAAATACGGCCTCACCACCAACAATGTCCTGGGCTGCGAGATGGTGCTGATGACCGGCGAGGTCATCCGGCTCGGCGGCCGCCATCTCGACCAAGCGGGCTACGATCTCCTCGCTCTTGTCATCGGTTCCGAGGGAATGCTTGGCGTCGTGACCGAGGTCACCGTGCGGATTCTCCGGGAACCGGAATCTGCCCGCGCGTTGCTGATCGCGTTCGACTCCAGCGAAACGGCGGGGGCCTGCGTCGCCGGCATTATCGCGGCCGGCATTATTCCGGGCGGCATGGAAATGATGGACAAGCTCGCGATCGAGGCGGCGGAGGATTTTGTCCACGTGGGCTATCCCCGCGAGGCCGAGGCGCTTTTGATTGTCGAGCTCGACGGCCCCCCTGTCGAGGTCGACCATCTCGTTTCGCTCGTCGAAAAGATCGCTCTCGCCCATGGCGCTTCAAACTGCCGGATTTCCACGTCCGAGGCCGAACGCCACGCGTTCTGGGCCGGACGCAAGGCGGCGTTCCCGGCGGTTGGCCGCCTCTCGCCCGATTATTATTGCATGGACGGCACGATCCCGCGCAAGGAATTGCCAAAAGTTCTTGCTGGCATGCGCGAGCTATCGCAACGGCATGGGCTACGCGTTGCGAATGTTTTTCACGCCGGCGACGGCAATTTACATCCACTAATTCTTTATGACGCTAACAAGCCTGGCGAACTTTTACGCGCCGAACAATTCGGGGCGGACATCCTCCGCCTATGTGTTGCGGTCGGCGGCGTATTGACGGGCGAACATGGCGTCGGCGTCGAGAAACGCGACCTAATGCCAGAAATGTTCAACGACATCGATCTCGCCCAGCAAATCGCGGTCAAATCCGCGTTCGACGAGAAGCGGCTGCTCAATCCCGGAAAAGTGTTTCCCCTGCTCCATCGCTGCGCGGAGCTGGGCCGGATGCATGTGCATGGGGGCGAACTGCCGTTTTCGGATATTCCTAGGTTTTAGCCGTGTGTTGCCGCGCGTACCAAAAGTTTTACGTGAAACATCGATAGGATTGACGGTCTAGGCAAATCTACTTTCGTGAGGGGGCGGCGAAGTGCGGCGCGGGGATTTGGAGCGAGCGACATAATGCGATAGTATCGAGCTTTGGCCCTGTAATTTTTTAAAATTTTCCTTTCCGGCTAGACCGGAACCGAAACCCTCATCTTTTGCGACGGGCCCGTCGAACCCGCCCCAGGATGAAGGGCGAAACTTTTGAAACAGGCTGTTGACGCGCAATCGCCAAATGACGTGTTAGTTACCTTGATAATTAAAGGGACGACCACGATGGTGAGGAGGAATGACGATGGACCGGGTTTTGTTGACTGGCGGGGCAATGGTCGCGGTTGGGATTGTGTTGGCGGCTGCTTTTATGTTCGTCGCCCGTTACGGAGCGACATTCGAGATGCTCGAAGATAGCGTTGTGCGCTGGCTCGCCAAGGTATGAGGAGGCTTGGGCCCCGATGAGGGGGTCATGGACGGTTTTGCCTGTCGGCAGTGAGTGGAGCACTTTTCATGTCGCCTTTACGTCTTCATCATCCGCCGCCAAATACGTCTTGGTGGCGCCGGTATTGGGACAGCTTCAAAGGGAATTTCCCCGGCCGGTCCAATGAGCAGGCCCGTTCGTTAGCTGTTGTTTTGCTCGCCTTTGCCTCCCTCTTTCTTTTGGCTCGGGTCTTTTTTGCCTACTGGGGCCTTCCATCCTAACGCGCCCAACGCCCGGTAGTGGTCAGTTCTTACTACGTCTGCGTTGCAGCGGGGGCGGAAATACGCGCCCGTTCGCCTCGCGGCGCCTAGGCGAGCTTGTGAACGTCACCCAGATAGGCGGCGCCTTCGCTCTTAAGATTCGCGTCGATTGCGGCCGGTCTATTGCGGCTCGATTTTGACCGCCGTCTGAATCTGGTGTTTTATGATTTCATGGACAAAACTGGAGCCAGAATCATGGATTTCAACAAGCTCATCGCCGACATCACCGGAGCCGTGAACGAATAAGGCTAGCGTGATGGTCTGTCCACATAGTGCATTTCGTTTAGCTTGGCCGCATTGCGGAACGTGTGCTCGTCATACGCATCATACGCGGTTCGTCCTTCGCGCGGAAAGCCGCGGCTGAAGGTCAACGAGGCAAAAAGCGCGGTGGGTATCAGGGCTGGAAACGGTCGCGCGCGGAATCGACAACACCACGGCTCGTGATCACGATCCAGCCGGCACCGCGCCTTTCGATCGATTTCACCATGCCGGCACCGGGAATGATCTCTCCCGGCGTGACCTCGATCGAGCCGCGCGGACTTTCGACGAGAGCGATCCCGTCGTAAACGTCACGGACAACCCAGTTCGTGATTAATTGCGGCGTGCTCGCGGCCGGTGCAAGGCTTCCGAGCGGGCGAGGAACTCCCGGGGCGGTGGGATTTTGGGACGGATCGAATGCGTCGCCGCGCCCGCCTATTTTTCTTTGTCCTTTCGCGTTTTCAAGCGGCGGCTTTGCCGGCGCAACGGCAATTTGCGCCTGTTGCCGGGCGGCCGCCTTACCTGGCGCCGAGGCGGGGCCAAGTGCTGCGGTAGCGGGTGCCGCCGCCATCTGGTGTTCAATGCGATCGAGCCGCTCGATAACTTGGGAAAGTTTCGCCGCGGGTTCGCGCTGCATGTTCTCGACCTCACCCGCAAGTTCGGCGATCGCGGCGCCGGTTTCGGCCTTCACCGCATCGAGACGCGTATTCAGGCCTTCGAGCGCGGTGGCATCCGTCCCTGACTGGCTCTGCGCGGCGCGCAAAGCCTCGACGTTGGTTTTGAGGGCCTGGATGTCCGCGGCCATTTCTTGCGGCGTGCGGAGCGTCTCTGTACGCGCCACGCTTTCTTGTGCCGCGGCAGGCCGGGCGTGCGGCGGCGTAACGGCGTAAAACGGCAACTGACCACCGGAAAAAAACGACCCCGCCGCCCACGCGAACCCAAAAAGACAGGCTGCCAGGGCCGCGCGCGAACCATAGGCGAAGAGCCGCTCGAAGCGCGGCGGCGCCTTTCGCGGAGCGGCGGCAAAGTGTTCCGTTCTGCCCGGCCGAATTTGCAATGCTCCAGGCTGTGTAATTTCCTCGACGGGGGAAGATGAAAGCGGGATGGCCAAGTCGAGGACACTCGGTGCCGAAGCAGGAATTGCTGCTGGGACTGCTTCGCCTTGTGCCAGCAGGACGACGATTTTGGGTATTGCATAGCCCATAACCGTTCGAGCGAAGCTTTGGCTTACGCCAACTTTATTGGCAATCTCGCTAATAACGCCGGAGCCTAGCGCATCCTCTACCTCTTGTCCCGAAAGGGGCACAACCTCGGTTCCACCCGACCAGGAAGCAACCTCGGCGGCGAAACCGGCGGCCTTGAACCTATCGAGGAAGCCGCCAATACCGCCCGGCTGTCCAGAGATCAGGCCGAGAGTCTCATGAACAAGCGGGCTCGCCTTGGGCCCGAGAGAGTATTGCGAGCCGATTTCCTCAATGAGCTTGTCAAAGGCCGCCATTTTACCTCATCTCCTTCTCGAAAAGCGCCGCTAGCGGCGCCAAATCGCCGAGAACGCGCGCGCGAGTTTGCTCGCAATGCCCGTCTCAGTTTCGTCGCGTGGATATTCAATCCATGTTCGAGTGAGCCATCCAAAAATAGCATTTTCATGTCGTCACCCCCCACGGGCTCGCCTCTGCTGATGCCGGGTGAATGTCACGTTCCAAATTGCCGCTTACGCGAGTTTGGACGTCCCCTGATGCGCCGTTGCTTCCTACCCGAAGCCGTGCACACCAGAAACGCACGATTGCTCTCCGCGCGAAATCATGGACGATCTTAACGCTCTATGACCTGCGCCACGATCCCCGGAATGGTCTTGAACGCGTGCGAGTTGACCCATCAAACGCCAGCGGCCTCGATCGCCTTGGCGCGCTGGAGCGCCGGGCGGGCAAGGCAGCGGTCCACATAAGCGCGTAGTACCGGGCGCGACGGTACAAGTTTAAAAATATCGATACCAAAATGGAGGTCGAGGCCGATCATGACATCGGCCGCCGAGAACCGCTCGCCGAGCAGCCAAGGACCCGTGGCGACCGCCGCTTCAAGCACGTCAAAAACTCTATTAAAATCGCCAAATCCCGCTGCCTCTTGTCTGATCGAAATATTGGCGGACTTCGCGAGAAAGGCCTGCTCGACACAGCCAGGCGAGAAAAACAGCCATTGCAGGTAACGCGCGCGGGCCGGATCCCCAACAGGCGGAGCGAGCCCCCCGCCGGGATGAGTTTCGGCGACATAGGCGCAAATCGCGCCAGATTCCGCGATGGCAACCGGCCCGTCGGTCAGCGCGGGAACCTTCGCCATCGGATTGATCGCGCGATAGTCCGCGCTTTTTTGTTCGCCGGCCGACAGATCGAGCCGGACGCGCTCGTAGGAAACGCCCGCCTCTTCGAGCACCCAAAGAGCGCGCAGCGAACGCGTGCGCGGAGCCCAATAGAGTTTCATCATCTGTACCTCCGTCACGTTTAAAAACCTCAGACATGCTCCACCGCGACGATGCCTGGGATCGCCTTGAGCGCGCCCGCGACTTGCGGCGAAACGGAAAATTTGCCCGGCAGTTTTATTTCGACCTCGCCGCTACTCGTGAGGAGAACTAGCGACACTTCGCCGTCGCCCCGTGCGCTGAGAACTCCGCGCGATCTCGCCAAGCGGATCTTTGTCGCGCAAAAAAACGCGCAGCCCCTTGCCGATCCGATTTGCCGCGGCATCCAAGGGCTCCACCGAGACGATGCGAGCCCGCACCTCCTCGCCTTCAAGGGAAGCTTGCAAGCAAACGAGCACGGAGGCGCCTTTCTCCAAGGAATCGCGATATTGATTGAGGCCTTCCTGAAACAAAATTGCTTCATATTGGCCGGATTGATCCGAGAGGTTAACGATCCCCATTTTCGCGCCGGATTTGGTCCGGCGCTCGTGCCGCTCAAGCACGGTCGCGGCAAGCCGCGCGGCGGACGCGCCCTGCTTGACCGCGCCGGCGAACTCGGACCAGCGCTGCACCCGCAGCCGCGCGAGGATTGCGGCATAGGCGTCGAGCGGATGGCCGGATAGAAAAATCCAACCAACTCGAACTCGTGCCGCAGCCGCTCGGTGAGCGGCCAAGGCTCGACCTTCGGCAACACGATGGGGTCGAGATTTTCGGCCCCGAACAGCACGCTTTGCCCGGCAAGCTGCTCGTCCTGGTGCCGCTGCGCCGCGGCGAGAATGGCTTCGGCGCCGGCAAAAACCCGCGCGCGGTTGGGCTCGAGTTCGTCGAAGGCCCCGGCCGACGTCAGGCTTTCGAGCATGCGCTTGTTGATGTCGCGCGGATTAACCCGCGCCGCGAAATCGGTCAAATCGTGAAACGCGGCACTCGAAGGGCGAGCTGTTTCACTACTGCCATTGATCGCCGCAAGCCGCCGCGCCTGCGCCTCGCCGACGCCCTTGATCGCCGAAAGGGCATAGCGTATCGCCGGTTCACCAGTGCATTCGGCGGGTTCGAAATTGGCGCCCGATGTCCGCACCGATGGCGGCAAAACCGCGATCTTCAACCGGCGCGCCTCGTTGCAGAATTCGGCGAGCTTGTCGGTGTTGGATTTGTCGAGCGTCATCGAGGAGCTTAGAAATTCAACCGGATAATTGGCTTTGAACCAAGCGGTCCGATAGGCGATCAGCGCATAGGCCGCCGCATGGCTCTTGTTGAAACCGTAGTCGGCGAATTTGGCGAGGAGGTCGAAAATCTCATCCGCACGCGCTTTATCGAGGCCGCGTTCGGCCGCGCCGGTGACGAAACGGTCGCGCTGCGCAGCCATCTCGGCCTTGATCTTCTTGCCCATGGCGCGGCGCAAAAGATCCGCCTCGCCGAGCGAAAATCCGGCGAGAACCTGGGCGATTTGCATCACCTGTTCCTGATAGATGATGACGCCAAAGGTCTCTTTAAGGATCGAACTCGATCCTTGGATGGATGTAGTCTGGGGCTTCCTCGCCGCGCTTCACCGCGCAATAGGCTGGGATATTCGCAATCGGGCCCGGCCGGTAGAGCGCGACAAGCGCGATGATGTCCTCAAAGCGGTCCGCTCGCATGTCGGCCAGAGCCTTGCGCATGCCGGCGCTTTCAAGCTGGAAGATGCCCATCGTTTCGCCGCGTTCGAGCATCGCGTAGGTTTGTTTGTCGTCCAGGGGAATTTTTTCAAGGTCGACCGCGATCCCGCGCCTTTTCAACAGCTCGAGACAGTTGGCGATGATCGTCAGCGTTTTAAGGCCTAAAAAATCGAACTTCACGAGGCCAGCGGCCTCGACCCATTTCATGTTGAACTGGGTTGCCGGCATGTCGGACTTCGGATCGCGGTAGAGCGGCACGAGTTCTTCCAGCGGCCGGCCGGAGATGACAATGCCCGCCGCATGCGTGGACGCATTCGAATAAAGTCCTTCAAGAGCCTGCGCGATCTGAAGCATTTTTGCCACGCGGGGTTCCGTCTTGGCGGCTTCCTTGAGGCGCGGCTCCGATTCGATGGCTAGTTTGAGGCTCACCGGCGCCGCTGGATTCTGCGGCACCATCTTGGCAAGTCTATCCACCTGGCCGAGCGGCATTTCGAGGACGCGGCCAACATTGCGCGTGACCCCACGCGCCAGAAAGGAACCGAACGTAATGATCTGCGCGACTTTATTGTCCCCATAGCAGCGCCGGACATAAGCGATCACTTCGTCGCGCCTCTCCTGGCAGAAATCGATATCGAAATCCGGCATCGAAACACGTTCCGGATTGAGGAAGCGCTCAAACAAGAGACCGAATCGGATCGGATCGAGATCGGTGATCGTGAACGCATAGGCAACGAGGGACCCGGCCCCCGATCCGCGTCCGGGCCCGACCGGAATATCTTGGGACTTTGCGTATTTGATGAAATCCGCGACGATCAGGAAATAGCCGGAAAAATTCATCTTGACGATCACGTCGAGTTCGAAGGCAAGCCTTGCGCGATAATCGCCGGCCGTGAAGCCGGGAGCCGGGCCATGCGCGGCAAGACGCGCCGCCAGTCCAGCCGCCGCGCCGGCGCGGAGTTCTTGCGCCTCCGCTTCGATCCCGCCATTCACGGCAAAACGCGGCAGAACTGGTTTGCGTGTCAGCGGCCGGAAGGCGCACCGCAACGCGATCTCGACGCTGTTGCGGAGTGCCTCCGGAAGGCTGGCAAAAACCTCGATCATTTCCGCGCGCGTCTTGAATCGATGCTCGGGCGATAGCTGGCGGCGGGCGCCGTCGCTGACGACGGTTCCGTCGGCGATACAAATCAAGGCATCGTGCGCTTCATAGTCCGAGCGCGCGGCAAAAAAAACTTCGTTGGCCGCAACAAGGGGGAGCGAGGCGCGATAGGCGAGATCGAGGAGACGCGGTTCGATCGCCCGTTCGGAGGCAAGCCCGTGGCGCTGGATTTCGACATAGAGCCGGCCGGGAAACAGCTTCTCAAGCGCCGCCGCGCGGGTAAACGCCAGTTCCGCCCGGTCATCGGCGAAGGCCCGGTCGAGGGGACCGCTTGGGCCGCAGGTGAGCGCGATCAGCCCTTGGGTTCGCCCTTCGAGACCCACGATGTCATCATGCGGCGTGTCCCCCGGTTCAGGATCGAGCCACGCGCGCGAGGCAATATGCATCAAGTTCGAATAGCCGGCGGCGTCTTGGGCCAGGAGCACGATGGAGGCGCGGCAAGCGCTCGTCTCGCCGCGAGGCGCCCTTGCAGTGCCGTCTTGAAAGTCAATGGCGATTTGCAGGCCGATGATCGGCTGCATCCCTTCTTTCGCCAGCTTTTCGGAAAACTCAAGCGCGCCGAAGAGATTGTTCGAATCGGTAATCGCCAGCGCCGGCATCGCATCGGCGATGGCAAGCTTGGCGAGCTTGGCAACCGGAATCGCCCCTTCGCGAAGCGAATAGGAGCTGTGCACATGCAGATGCACGAAGCCAACATCGTCGAGAATGCGGTTTGGGCCGCAGGCACCGTTGCGAGTCCGGTTTATTGCCATTTGCGCGCGCGATCATTGATTTCGTACCAATTTGCCGCCCGCACGGCCATGCCGCCACCGTCTTTCCCCGCCGCCGGGTTCACGATACCGCCGCCGCGCTCCGTTCCGCCCGCAACCAGGCATGCGCGGACCTGGCCGGGGCCTCGCAATGAGCACGTATCCGCCTTTGGCAGGTCATGGCGTAACCCATCGCTTCCCTCAATCCAAGGACGCCAGGCGAGGGGCCGTCGACGCGGTTCAAGCTGCTGGGGTGTGGAACAAAAATTGGGCTGATACTGGTATAAGCAGTGGAAGAAAGATAACCTATTTGACAGCAACGCCATGGGCAACGCAACATTGCCCTGGGTCCGGCGTTATCCGGCTCCAAGGGCTGGCGCCACGGCGGAACGGGTCCGCTTGGACGAACACTGTTTCAAGTGCCGCCGGAATCGCGCGATTCAATATTTCGCCGTAACCGGAGCCCCGCAGATCCAAATTGCTTCGATCCGCGGACCACTCCAAGTATCGACCTGTTGGAAGGCGTAACACTCTATTCTAGGCCGGTGATAGACATATCCGAAGGGATAGGGGAGACCGAAAAAAGGCATTCCCTCGACGGTCCCCACCGGCCTCGCCTGCGAGGAAACCGGCAATATCATCATGCCCAGGCACACACCCGCCGCACCTAACTTCCGGAGAATCATTTTGAGTGCCCATTATGTTTGAAAAAAACGACTTCTCTTTATCGCATGAGTTGCGGCGTCGAGCAAGCCGGAGCCCCGTGGCTTTGTGGTGATAGGCAAAAGGTTCGTGTCCGCTGTGGCCCAAGTGCCACAGCGAAGGCAATCACGCTTGGTCCGGGCCGCCGTCGAAGGGATGATGTGGCGCCGACCTCGCTTGCCAGCGAAACCCAAGATCGCGGATTTCGGCTTCGAGGCATTCGACCTCAAGCCGCAGCTCCCGGCCGGCGGAGAAAATAAACTCCACATAACCTTCCGGCGGCGCGGTTTCCTTGAAGCCGATATCCAGAAGATTGAGAACCAGCGCCTCGTCTCGGCAATGAAAGCCCCGGCACGAGACCTTGAGAACACGCTCGAAATGCAAGCCCGTCCGGCAGCGCTCGCAGCAAGGGCGTCCGCGTTTTTTCGCGGCGGCCCGCACCCAATCGAACCTCGCCGCGACCATCGCGAATTGCTTCGATTGGGGCAAAAAGGCCATTTCGCCGACACGCACCAAGGCATCTTGAAGATTTGCCGCGATCACCGCGAGATCGTCGGCGTCGAAGGCGATCAATCGAGGAAGGTCCGGCATCGGCGCCTCTGGATGAGTTATCGTGGCATCAATCCTTGACGCGCCGGGCCAGTCTCGACGATGCGCGGCGCCTTTCCGCGAATTGGGAAGAATTTGGGCGTTTTCAAGCGCAAAGGAGCAGCTCGAAGCAAAGAAAAGCCGCTGTCATCGCCGATGGCCATCACCTCGCCCGGCCGCGAGAGCCGCGCCCGCCGGGCTTTGGCGCGTGTTCCGGTCCAATTGGACCGGAACACGCCTGGAAGCACCCGTTTTAGCGGGACATCGCGGCCTTGACCGCCGCCGCGCCGGAAATCGCGGCCGTGACCGAGGTGGCGCCGCTGTTGCTGTTGCTGAAGCTGCCGCCGCCAATGGTCAGGGTGACATACACCGCGTTCTGGGTCCCGGTCAGGGAGGCAAGCTGTGCTCCCACCTGGAAATTGTATCGCAAGGTGCCCGTGGACTTGATCACCGCCTTCATGGTCACGCCATTGATCACCCCCTCGAAGCTGAAAATCCCCTTTCCGGTCTGGTGGAAAGAGCCGGCCGGGATCGTGACGGCAAAGGTGCCGATCTGGAGCGTGATTGGCTGGGTGAGAGGATTGATCACGGGCGCGGTGCTGCTCAAGGTGAAACCGGTCCCAAGGGTGAAGGCATCTGTGTTTGGAGCGGTGCCGAAGGCGATATTGAGGACGGCGTTGAAGGCGAGGAAGGGCACCCCCGGCGGCGGCGGAATGATGCCCACGCTACTGGGGTTATTCCCCACCGCGAGCGTCGCCGCCTCCGCCGTGATGGTGGCGGTGTCGATCACCGAGACGCTGGCGGAGGCGAAATTCGTGACATAGGCGTGTTTGCCGTCCGGGGTGACGGCGACCTCAGTGGGCTGTTTCCCCACCGGAACCGTGGCCACCACCGTGTTGGTGGCTGTGGCGATCACGAAAACGGTGTTGTCGTTCGCATTCGTGACATAGGCGTGTTTGCCGTCCGGGGTGACGGCGACGCCCTCGGGGGAAACCCCCACCATGACTGTAGCCACAACAGTGTTGGTCGCCGTGTCGATCACCGAGACGCTGGCGGAGCCGAAATTCGTGACATAGGCGTGTTTGCCATCCGGGGTGATGGCGATGAGTGCGGGGACACTCCCCACCGGTATCGTGGCCGCCTCTACCGTGTTGGTGGCCGTGTCGATCACTGAGACATTGTTGGTGCCCTGATTCCCGACGTAGGCGCGTTTCCCATCCGGCGTGACGGCGACCCCTTCGGGGCCACTCCCTACCGGGATCGTGGCGACCACCGTGTTGGTGGCCGTGTCGATCACCGATACAGTGTTGTCGGCCTCATTCGTGACATAGGCGTGTTTCCCGTCCGGGGTGACGGCGACCCCAAAGGGCTAAGTCCCCACCGGGACCGTGGCCACCACCGTGTTGGTGGCGGTGTCGATCACCGAAACGGTGTTGGAGCCGAAATTCGTGACATAGGCGTGTTTGCCGTCCGGGGTGACGGCGACGCCCTCGGGCTCAATCCCCACCGTTATCGTGGCCGCCTCCACCGTGTTGGTGGCGGTGTCGATCACCGAGACGCTGGCGACGCCGTCATTCGTGACATAGGCGAAGGGCTGCGCTTCCGCAGGCCTGGCCATCAAGCCCAGCCCCATCGCCAGCGCGGTGGCGAAGAGGGCCATAAAACCCCGCGCCCATGCGACGCCGCTGTGGTTACTATTATTGCCATACATCAAACATTCCTCCCCAATTATTCCGGCATTTTTCCAGACCGCCGGTTTCAACCTAATTATACTTCCGTCCCGCTCCCCTGACAAGGCCGAAGCCGGCGCACTTGGAAGCGGCCCGGCCGGATTTTGCGCCGCCGCGCCGCGCAACCGGGGGCGTGTCACGCTTTTCCGCGCAATCGCACCGCTTTTCCGCGCATTCCCACCGGTCTCAAGCCGCCGGATGTAAGAGGCCATGAGTACTTCGCCCCGCCAATCGGACAAAAAAGTTTCACGTGAAACATTTTGGTCCGATTTTTCACACGCCATGGCCGTAAAACTTATCCCGGTTTTCTTGAACCCGGCTTCGTTGCAAATGCGAACTGGCACGCTACATTGGGACAGGAATTCTAATACGGTCCCGTTGAGCGCCTGTTTCAATAGCCTGCACGGAGCCTAAGCCCTCACCCTGAGGAGGCCTGAAAGGCCGTCTCGAAGGGCGAGGGCGCCTCGGGAGCGCCGCGCGCATCCTTCGGAGACGCAGGCTTCGCCTGCTCCTAGGATGAGGGCGAGGTTTTTGAAACAGGCTCTAAGCGCAATTCTCGCGTCATGCCCGGACTTGATCCGGGCATCCGAGACTCTCGTCTTTGATGTTTGGATGGCCGGGTCAAGCCCGGCCATGACGAGCAGAGTCCAAGGATCGTTGTATTCGGGAAGTGGTATCTGATCCGGCATTGTTCGTTTTCGCGTCCCAAAAAGATCGATGAAGCAACCAAAACCGCACGCAAGCTCCGGCCAGGCGGCCGCCGCGCCGCCGGAAAGTTTGCTCGAAGGCCGCGTGATAAAAATCCGCGGCGCGCGCGAGCACAATCTCAAAAACATCGATCTGACCCTTCCGCGCGACAAGCTCGTCGTCTTCACCGGCCTTTCCGGCTCGGGGAAATCCTCGCTCGCCTTCGACACGATCTATGCCGAGGGCCAGCGGCGCTATGTGGAATCGCTTTCGGCCTACGCGCGCCAATTTTTGGAAATGATGCAAAAGCCCGATGTCGATCAGATCGACGGCCTGTCGCCGGCGATCTCGATCGAGCAGAAGACAACTTCGAAAAACCCCCGCTCGACGGTCGGCACCGTCACCGAGATTTACGATTACATGCGGCTGCTCTTCGCCCGCATCGGGATTGCCTATTCGCCGGCGACGGGACTCCCTATCGAGAGCCAGACGGTGAGCCAGATGGCCGATCGCGTGATCGCCCTTCCCGGGGGCACGCGGCTCTATCTGATCGCGCCAGTCATTCGGGGCCGCAAGGGCGAATACCGCAAGGAAATCGCCGAATTCATGAAGCGCGGCTTTCAACGTCTAAAAATCGACGGGCAATTTTATGAGATCGCCGACGCGCCGCAGCTCGACAAAAAACTCAAGCACGACATCGAAGTCGTGGTCGACCGGATCGCGGTGCGCCCCGGAGTCGAGGCGCGCTTATCGGAAAGTTTTGAGACCGCGCTCGAACTCGCGGATGGAATAGCGATCGTCGAATATGCTGACGAGAGGGACGAAAACGGTTCTCCCAAGCGGATTGTCTTTTCGTCCAAATTCGCCTGCCCGGTGTCCGGCTTCACCATCCCCGAAATCGAGCCGCGCCTGTTCTCCTTCAACAATCCATTTGGCGCCTGCCCGCATTGCGGCGGCCTCGGCATCGAGCAGACCGTCGATCCCGGGCTGATTGTCCCCGATCCGAAGCTCACCCTGCGCAGAGGTGCCATAGCTCCCTGGGCACGCTCCAGCTCGCCCTATTATCTGCAAACCCTCGAAGCGCTCGCAAGGCATTTCAAGTTCCGTCTCGATACGCGTTTCGAGACGCTGCCTCAACAAGCCCGCGATGTGATCCTGCATGGCTCGGGCGAGGAGGCCGTGCGTTTTACCTACGAAGATGGTTTGCGCTCCTATGACGTCGTAAAACCCTTTGAAGGTGTCATCGGCAATCTCGAACGGCGTTTTCGCGAGACCGAAAGCGAATGGGCGCGCGAGGACATCGCCCGCTACATGACGGCTTCGCCTTGCGCCGTCTGCGAAGGCACGCGGCTGCGTCCGGAGGCGCTCGCGGTCAAGATCGAGGGCCGCCACATCAGTCAATTGACCGCGCTACCGGTGCGCGCCGCGCGAGAGTGGTTCGGCACGCTGGCCCAAAATCTCGATGCAAAACGGCGCGAGATCGCCAAGCGCATTCTGAAAGAGATTTCCGATAGGCTCTCGTTCCTTGTCGATGTCGGCCTCGACTATCTCACTCTTTCCCGCGCTTCCGGCACGCTGTCCGGTGGCGAGAGCCAGCGCATTAGGCTAGCCTCGCAGATCGGGTCGGGCCTGACCGGCGTGCTTTATGTGCTGGACGAACCGTCCATTGGCCTGCATCAGCGCGATAATGCGAGGCTTCTCGATACCTTGCGGCGGCTGCGCGATCTCGGCAATACGGTCATTGTTGTCGAACATGACGAAGACGCAATTCTTGCCGCCGATAATGTCGTCGATTTCGGCCCGGGCGCGGGCATTCATGGCGGCGAGATCGTGGCGCAAGGCACCGCCGCCGCGATCATGGCGGATAAGAATTCGCTGACCGGCCAATATTTGACTGGCGCGCGGGAAGTCGCGGTGCCGCGCCGCCGGCGCAGGCCCGAGCCCGGCCGCAAGCTCACCATCGTCAACGCCCACGGCAATAATCTCAAAAATATTTCCGCCTCGATCCCGCTCGGGGTTTTCACCTGCGTTACCGGCGTCTCCGGCGGCGGCAAATCGACCCTCATCATCGATACGCTTTACAAAGCCGCGGCGCGGCGTCTCAACGGTGCGCTCGAACATCCAGCGCCACATGAGCGCATCGACGGTCTCGAACTTCTCGACAAGGTCATCGACATCGACCAATCACCGATCGGGCGCACGCCGCGCTCGAATCCGGCGACTTATACTGGCGCCTTCACGCCGGTCCGGGAATGGTTCGCGGGTCTCCCGGAAGCGAAGGCGCGCGGCTATCAGCCAGGACGCTTCTCCTTCAACGTAAAGGGGGGACGCTGCGAGGCCTGCCAGGGCGACGGGGTGATCAAGATCGAGATGCACTTTTTGCCCGACGTCTATGTCACTTGCGATGTTTGCAAGGGCAAGCGCTACGAGCGCGAGACGCTCGAAGTGAAATATCGCGGCCAATCGATCGCCGGCGTGCTTGGCATGACGGTCGAGGAAGCAGCAGTCCTGTTCAAAGCGGTTCCTGCGATCCGCGAGAAATTGGCGACTCTCGCGCGCGTCGGCCTCGGCTACGTGAAGGTCGGCCAGCAGGCCAACACTCTGTCCGGCGGCGAGGCGCAGCGGGTCAAACTCGCCAAGGAGCTTTCCAGGCGCTCGACCGGCCGCACGCTTTACATTCTCGACGAGCCGACGACAGGGCTGCATTTCCACGATGTCGCAAAACTCCTTGAAGTGCTGCAAGAACTGGTGGACCAAGGCAATACGGTCATCGTGATCGAACACAATCTCGAGGTCGTGAAAACGGCCGACTGGATCATCGATCTTGGTCCCGAAGGCGGCGACGCCGGCGGCGAGATCGTCGCGGCCGGTCCGCCCGAGGAGATCGTGCGGGCGAGGAAAAGCTATACTGGGCGTTATTTGCACGCGTTTCTGGAACGGCGGCCGTTGGCGAAGGGCACAGAGGCTGCTGAGTGACCGCGTTGGATGGCATGGAAACCGGCGTCAATGATAAACGCGGTGTTGCTTGGTGATGAGCGTCATGATAGTCTTGCGAAGATTAACTATTTGATAGTTTCGAGGTTTCGCATCGAGGGCATGCCTTAATGTTGTCCGGTTCCCGGAGCGGCGGAATTCCCGGCCTCGCCCCGCCCGAAGTTCTGATATTCTTTCATATCCCGAAAACGGGCGGGCAGACTATGGAGCGCATTTTTGAGCGCTGCTTCCCCGATAAACACTTCAACGCGGATCTTCCGATTCACGATACTGCGTTTCCTGTACGATCTACTGCTCTTCTGATACGATCTACAGCAAGAATTGCCAAGAAGTACCACCAGCTGCCGGGTGAAAAGCAGCGTGCGGTTCGTTGCTTAATTGGCGCTCACGTTGCCATGGACGTCGATACTATCTTCGATCGGCCATCGAAGTTTTTCACCATCGTGCGCCATCCCGTGGATCGGGTCATTTCCCACTTTTTCCACATTCGGACCGCGAACCACTTGCCGTGCTATCCCTTCATCAAGGACCTGACGCTTGAGCAATACTTGGATAGCGGGATCGGTCTAGACCACGACAACCAGCAGGTGCGCATGCTGAGCGGCTGCCCTGAACTGGACGCGCCCTTTGATCTCGATGGCCGGAAAATTTCGACTCCCCCGGTGGAGCGGCGCCATCTCGAAATGGCCAAACGCAACATTAAGGAACGATTTGTCGCCGCGGCTCCGCTGGAAGAGTTTGCTGCGCTCGTGTGGTTCTTCAAACGGCTTTATGGGTGGCCTTTCCATCGGGTCTTGTTCCGTATCCGTAACGAAACCCCAAACCGGCCCAAGCTCGAAGCCGTGCCGGAGGCTACACGGAAACGCTTGCAGGCAGGGAATCAATTCGACATCGAGTTGTATGGATGGGTGACGGCCCGCTTCGCCAAGCAAATTGAGCCGCTAGAGCCTCGCTTTTCGCGTGAAGTCCGCCGGTTCGACATGCTCAATCGCGCCGTCCAGCGAATCAGCCGGCTCGCCCCGCAACCAATCCACGGGCTGGCCAAGCGGCTGATGTTTCCGTCAGGATAAATTATTTCCCGATCAGGATCCTCCGCCTGCGCGCGGCGTTTATTGGTGGCGGCGCAAGCTCCGGGCAAACTTAGCGAGGCACCTTTTCATCCAACATGGCTGGTTTCTTCGCGGAGGCTAAAAGGGGCCCGGAGTTCGAAACAAACCGCCAGGGTCCACATGCAAGTCTCCGGCGAGTGACGGGCAAATGAGATGCGACAATTAAATTTTCCGGCCTAGTGGCGGATCAAGCGTGGACCACACGTTGTAATAGTCGAACCTTGGTGACGGTCGAGGCTCGGTTGACAGCCGGTAAGGGTTGAGCTTCATCGATGCCAGGTCACACAATGTTTGGTCAAACTTAAGTTTCGGTTGCTCTAGAGCGGGTCCGCAAGAAGTTGCTCGACTTTTTCGATTCCGGCATGCTCCAACTCTTTGGTTTTGAGCTGCGTCCTTACCGATCAAGTGGTTTCAATTGATCGCGGCGCGCGCTAAATCATGGTTCATAACTAAATTGGGCCGTCGTTCAACGCTTGATCACAGTTAGAAATTATGTAATCGTCACAATATGGTTGCGCCGGCGGGGCTCTGGCTGCTCTCAAGCCCCCTCGCTGGCCAGAAGCGCCCGCCGATCCTCCCCGGCGGGCGCTTTCATTTGTCCGGGGTTTGTCCGCCGCTTACCGGCTTCGAGCGGCGCGTTCCGACGTGACTGTCTCCTTGAGGCGGAAACGTGCAAGCTTCATCTGTGGTCCGCATTCCCCGGATGACACGCTAACTTTCCGAGCGGTTGGAGCGGCTTAGCCATAAGAGTCAGCTGCCGTAAAGCTGATCGAGCCGCCCTGGCAAACCTGGCAAAGCTGGCAAACCTGGCAATGAACGGAATTGGCGCGCTTGTCCGATGACCGATCATGGGCATTGCCAAAACCGACCGAAAGCGGCAATCTCGGCTCAGAAATCCGGTCAACGGGTTGATGACAGCTTAATCAGCCAGGAGGAGCGGCATTCGTAATTTGCGCACCGTAAAACGCCACGGAATATAATTGTAGCGCACACAGACTATAAGTCATCGTCAATGATGACTTAGCGGGGAGGTTATAATATCATGGAAAAGGTTAAACCTAATATCGTCATCGCCCTGATGATCGCTGCTGGAGTAAGTATATCTCCAGCCAGTCAAGCCGCTAGTTACGATCCGCTTACACAGAAAGCACAGTCAAAGCTTGCACAATTGGGCTTCGATCCAGGGACTACGGACGGGATTCTCGGCCGCCATACCATCGCTGCTATCAAAGCATTTCAGAAAAAATCTGGTCTGCCGGAGACAGGAGCACTTGATAGTGCCACTCAGGCGAAATTAGCAATCGGTGCTCCGGCGCCTCAGGTGGCTCAGGTGGCTGCGGCGCCTCAGGTGGTTCAGGTCACCACAGTCATCGACTGGAGGCCGGTTCCGGCCCAGGACGAGCTGGATCAGCTCGTTGCCAATCCGGCCAATGATTCCAACTTCCCCTACAATGACTACCGGCCGGACGCGCCAGCGGCGAATCTGGACCTTCCTGGCGTGGCGATATTGGCGGCCATGAATAATAGCGCGGATACCTATGGGAGTCGTCCACCCGGGCAGCCCAAGCATACGGCCCAGGGCTATAACAATATGACTGGCTGTCTTACGACCGGCTTTGCTCCAACGTTTTGGTCCGATATTACCCTCCACTATTACTGCCAGATGGGCAAACCGAGGGCGTGTTATACCCACGCACTTTCGGGTCAAATCACACCCGCCGGTAAAAAATATCCAAGACCAGAAGCCTATCAAAGTTGCGCGACTGGGAAGTTGCCCCCCGAGTCGGATGACTTTTCCTTCGTGCCGAAAACACAGCCACAGATATTCCAATATGTGATGTTTGGCCAAACCAATGCCTTCAATCATGAGCAGGAACAAGCGATCATCAATGCCTTCTACGGCGTGAAGAACCCTGCCGATCCGACGGAGTGCCCGGCTAAAGCGGCCACGCCGCACGGAAGATCCCACTGACGGGACGCATTGTTTGGCGGACAAAACGATGAAGATAAAACTCGTCGGAAAAGGCTCTTAACGGCCGCGATGATACGTCTTCGGCAGGTGTCCGGGAGTCGTTCCGGATGTTCCGCCCTGGCTCGATGAAGACGAACCATTGCAGCCCGCTAGGTACGTATGCAACTTATGCCAACGGTCGTGGGGAATGACCGTTGGCATGACAATGATGGCAGCGAAACGGATTTCCAGCGGCGGTTACGATGGTCTAAACTTCCGGCCATGTCAGACCCAAGTCCCCTGAACTCCTATCCATGTGATCGGCGGCGGTCTTGCCGGCAGTGAGGCGGCGTGGCAGATTGCGCGGCAAAACGTCCCCGTCGTGGTTCACGAGATGCGGCCGTCGCGCAAGACACCAGCGCATCAGACAGGAGACCTCGCCGAACTCGTCTGTTCGAATTCGTTTCGCGCCGACGATCCGCAAACCAGCGCGATTGGCATTTTGCACCGCGAAATGCGGTGCCTCGATTCTCTCATCCTGGCCGCCGCCGATGCCCATAAGCTGCCAGCCGGCGGCGCGCTCGCGGTCGACCGCAGCCAATTTTCCGCGGCGGTCACGGAGGCGGTTTGCGGGCGCGCGCGCATTACGGTCGTTCGCGAGGAAATCCGCGATCTGCCGCCAAAAGCTTGGGACAATGTGATCATCGCGAGCGGACCATTGACATCGCCCTCCCTTGCCGCGGCGATCGGCGCGCTGACCGGCGAGCGCGATCTTGCGTTTTTCGACGCGATCGCCCCAGTCGTGGATCGAGAGTCGATCGATATGGAGAAGGCGTGGTTTCAGTCGCGCTACGACAAGGCGGGGCCGGCCGGAACCGGCGCCGATTACATCAATTGCCCGCTGACACAAGATCAGTATCTCGCTTTCGTGGACGCTCTCGCCGACGCCGATCGAGCCATGCCCCACACGCTCGCGGAGGAAGACGCGCCCTACTTCAATGGCTGCCTGCCAATCGAAATCATGGCGGAACGCGGCCGCGAGACTCTTCGGCACGGACCAATGAAGCCATTCGGCCTGACCAATCCGCATCCCGGCAGCACAAAGCCCTATGCCGTCGTGCAACTGCGCCAGGACAATGCACTCGGCACGCTCTACAATATGGTCGGCTTCCAGACAAAGCTGAAACATCACGCTCAGGTTGAAATTTTCCGCACCATTCCGGGCCTGGAAAATGCGTCCTTCGCCCGCCTCGGCGGGATCCACCGCAACACCTATCTCAACTCGCCCAAATTGCTCGATGCCGCCTTGCGGCTCAGGGCCGATCCGAGGCTGCGGTTCGCGGGCCAGATCACCGGCTGCGAAGGCTATGTCGAAAGTGCCGCGATCGGGCTCGCCGCGGGCCGCATGGCGGCGGCGGAGCGAACCGGCGAGGCTTTCACGCCTCTCCCGCCGACGACCGCGCTTGGCGCTCTCATCAACCACATCACCGGCGGACACATCGGGATCATCGACGCCGGCCCGCCTTCGTTTCAGCCGATGAATATTAATTTTGGGCTTTTCCCGCCAATTGAAGGAGACCCGCGCGGCAAACCATCGCGGGGCGGGGGAAAACCCTTGAGCCGAAAAGCGGCTGTCAGCCTGCGCGCGGCGTGCGATTTGGATGCTTGGCTTGGGATGAATAAAACCTGCGCGGCCGAATGAGCTCCGCAACAAATCATTCCGGCGCGAGAAAAATATCCGCCGCGAGTTCCTGCGAACAGCATAAGTCCCGCGTCGCGGTTCGAGCGAAACAAGCGCAGCGCAAGAGCGCCATCTCTTGGATCGATCCGCGCCGTCTGCCAGCCGAGATGCAGCGCGAAAAGAACGAGGCCGCCTTGCGCCGGCAAGCCCGCGCCGGCGGCAAGTAAGGCCGCTTCGATGCAGACGACCGCGAGCGCATAGAGAGATCCAATCCCTAAACGAAGGCGCTCGCCAAATGCCCGCGCGGTCGAGCCGATGCCCGCGAGCGTATCGTCCTCGATGTCTTGCACCGCATAGATCGTGTCATAACCGATGGTCCAGAAGACCGCGCCGAGATAGAGCCATAGAGGTGCTGCCGCGAGCGATCCCAAGGCTGCCGCCCAGCCAATTAAAGCACCCCAGGCGAATGCCGCGCCCAGAACTGCTTGCGGCCAGGAGCTGAACCGCTTCACGAAAGGATAGAGGCCAACGACGCCAAGCGAGGCAAATCCCAAAATGATCGTAAAGCCGTTGAAACTTAAAAGCACGGCAAGGCCGGCAAGACATTGCGCGGCAAGAAAGACGGCTGCGGCCGTTGCGCTGACGCGTTCCGAGGCGAGGGGACGCCATTTTGTCCGCTCCACCTTCGCATCTATGTCGCGGTCGATAATGTCATTATAGGTCGAGCCGGCGCCCCGCATGACGACGGCTCCGGCGAAAAACAAAACAAGGTCGCGGACGCGCAACGGTTCGCCTTGATAAATGCTCGCGAGCGCGCTTCCCCACCAGCAAGGCAACAGAAGCAGCCACCAGCCGATCGGGCGATCGAGGCGCGCGAGCTGAAGCAAGGGATGCCAGGATTTTGGCGCGAGCCGGAGGACGAGCTGCCCCGCGACCGAATCTGGCAGTGTGGCCGGCGCGGACGGGTCGCGCGGGCCAGATGCTTCTGACCCGGCCGGGCGTTGCGTCACAGCGGCCCGGCGGGCAGCTTCGTTTGGGGTGCGTTGAGGGCGCCGGAGGCCTGCTGCTCTTGCGCTTTCTTCATTTGCGCCGCAACCTTGCAGGCTTGATCGGCGACCTTGCTGGATTTGCCGGCGCTCGCCGAAATATTTTGGAAAGCCTCGTCGGGGACCGCGCACCATTCCTTGTTCTTCGTTAAATAAGCGAGAAGCTCATGCTCGACGGCGACCAGCGCGCGCAGTTTCGGACAAGAGGCCACCGGATCGAGCTGTTTCTTGCCGCCCTGGGCGAGTTTATTGAGTTGATCGATAACGCCCTGACGCTTCTTGGTGAGCGCGCCGATGTCCTGGTTGCAATCGGTCGCATAAGCCGTGCCGCCGCCCACGATTGGGATCAAGGCCGTGATGGCAAACGCGGCTTTACGCAGGGAGCCAATGCGCCTATGTGGCACCATGATGCGAGCCTTTCCGTGAGGTTTCGATGCAACCGCGTTTTCCCTCGCGAGGGCAGGGGCCAAATCGCGGTCAGCGAAATCATGTCTGTTCATAGCAAACCCCGCCCCGCGCGTGCAAGCATCCCCAGTTCTCGCAGGGCGCGGCGCGCCTTCGACCGTATCGAGCGGCCGCATGTCCCGCTATGATTTCGCGACGCGGCGCCTCTATGTCAATCCACCGTTGGCGCAGGCGGCGCAAATCGCTCTCGATCAAGCACAGGTAAATTATGTCCGCAATGTGTTGCGCCTGTCCGAAGGTGCGAAAATCCTTGTTTTCAATGGCCGCGACGGCGAATGGGAAACGAGCGTTGCCGCTTCTAATCGCAAACATGTCACGCTCGCTGTCGGCAAGTTGACACGGCCGCAGGAGCCGCGTCCCGATCTGCATTATTTGTTCGCGCCGCTCAAACAGGCGAGACAGGATTACATGGTTGAAAAGGCGGTGGAAATGGGGGCGGGGCTTTTGCGCCCGGTGCTGACCAGCCGGACCCAGACCAGCCGGATCAATAGGCAACGGATGCACGCCCATGCGATCGAAGCCGCTGAGCAATGCGGCATTCTGTCGATTCCTGAAATCGCTCCCGCGATCCAACTCGACGCGCTTCTCGGCGCTTGGAAAAAAGACCGCCTCCTCGTCTTTTGCGATGAAGACGCGCCTTCCGGCGATCCCTTGGCGGCGCTGCGTTCCCGCGCCGATGCCAAAGGGCCACAAGCGCTCGCCGTTTTGATCGGCCCCGAAGGCGGCTTCGACGCCCGGGAACGCGCGGCGCTTCTTGGCTTGTCTTGGGTGTTGCGGCTGCCGCTCGGTCCGCGCATTTTGCGCGCCGACACGGCCGCCGTCGCGGCTCTCGCCTTGGTCCAGTCTGCCCTGGGAGATTGGCGAGAATAAAGATTAACGTATCATTATATCGCCTCATTGTAGGATCAACAAAATCGTCTGTGACAACTCGACGAATCATTTAGGATTCAAATGAATTTGCGCGATATTTTCGTCTCCATCGGCTGCTGCGCCGCCGCTGTGAGCTTTGGCTTTGGCAAACCCGCGCACGCGGACGAGCTTCAATCTGGCAACGAGACCTCCTCGCGCGCGACGGAGCGATGCACGGCAAGCGGCGCGCGGATCGAGGAAACCGCCAGTTGCGAGCGGATTGACGGTCATGTCCGCGTCGAATTCGGCTCCCGCATACCGGACCTGCCCGGCCACGGCCGGCCTGGAGCGTCGCCCATCGCCGTCCGCCTGGACGATGGCACGCCATCGCGGGGACATCTCCGGCTTCCCGCCGGCGAATTCCGGATTCGATCAATACCGCCGGTGAAGTCTACGGGGCCAGCGAGTGGAATATGATCCGTTAAACCGGAATCGGATTACGCTCTTTATTTTCTTGCATTATCCCATGGACGAAGCCGGCGCGATGGTCGCCGCAATCGTAAACATGGAAAGAGCGGCGAGAACGAGGCAGGGCAACTCGCCGGCACACATGATCCGATTCGATTTGGGCGCGCATCGAAAAGCCGTGGTTCCTAATCAAGGGGTCGTGACGAAGAATCCGTGCGCGATATAGGCCGAGCAAGGCGCGCCTGACGGGAAATTGGAGACGCCTACCGGGAAAGCCCCGGCTGTTGCTACATCCGCCGATGTGAGGTTGACATTGATTTGGGTGGCGCTGACGAATTGCGATGTTCGAAAGACGTTATTGACGAACACGATGCTCGAAGGCGGCGAAGGCGTGAAGGCCGTGCCCATGATGGAAAGCGTCTGGCCAGCGGAGCCAGACGTAAGGCTGGCCGGAGTGAAGCTGGTAATCGCTAGCGTGGCCGCCGTCGTGTCGTAATTTGCGACTGCCAGTTCTTCGTCATTGACGATCAGATTTTGCGGATTTGCCGTGCCCGCCAAATCATCGAGCCAGCCGGTGAGGACCCAACCCAGTGCGGTATTCGCCGTTACCGTTACATTTGTGCCCTTGCTGTAAAAGCCGTCCGTAGAGCTCGGGGCCAGGGTCACGGTCGCGGCACAGGACGGTATGGCATAGGCAATCGGCACGAATTGCGGCGTGAAATTGGCCGTAACCGTCTGGTTTGTCGCCGTGGCTGTGATGGTATGCGTCAGCGCGCCGCTGTCGCTCCAGGATGAAAATGCATAGCGCGAATTAATGCTGTAGGGAAGCTGCGGCGTATAGCTGGAGACGGTGTGAGTGGAACCCGCCGTCCAGTTCGAAAAATAATCGGACGCAAAGCTCTGCGGCCCGTACCAAAACACACCGTCGACGTATAGGCCCAACCCCGGCGGGTTGGTCGTAATCGTTGTCACCGGCTGCGTCGAGAAATTTGCAGTGACGTTGTAGGTGCCACTATTCTCCGGCACGAAATTCGTTTTCGGATTCGCGCTCAAGGGTTCACTAATGCCGCCCCATTCAAGGAAAGAATAACCTGCGGCGGCCGCCGCACTCAGGGTTACCTGCTGCCGCTCAACATAGAAAACGCCGCTTGCCCCCGTATAGGACTTGGCCAGCGGGCTGGCGCTCACTGTCCCCGCGCTCGCGGGGAGAGCAGTGGCGGTATACGCCGCCAGCTTGATGAAATTGGCGGTGTAAACCGTAATGGCCGGCGACGTCGCGGGCAAGGCAAGAGTTTTGTTGCCGGGGTTGATTTTTATCGTGTGGCTGGCGGCGCTAGCGTCATTCCAACGCCCATAAACGTAGGTCGCTCCCGCCAAGGTCTGCGCGTTGGCGGCAACCGCCAAGGTGTGCGTGGAAGAGAGCGCCCAGTTGAAGGTCTGCGGCGTTGTATAACTGGTTCCGTCGACGGTGACGGTAAGGCCTGGCGGGTTGCTGGCGATCGTCACGCTCTTCGGCGCGGCGCCGTAGAGACGCTTGACGCCATCGATATCGGCCGCGGTGTAGCCTGTGAGGTTCGATAGCGGAATCCCGGCCGGCATCGATTCAATCACCGGCCCGCCGTTACGCGAAAATGCGAACGCGATGTAATGCATCACCGAGGCGTAATCATAGAGCCCTAAATCTTGATAGTTATCGATCAGCTGGTCGAAATTCGCCTCCGACCCCTTGATGACATTGGCGTAATTGATCGTCACATAGCTGTTGCGGTCCGGCCGCGAGTGTTCGTGAAACAGGCCGGCGACATGGCCCAGCTCGTGCAGGAGCGTGCCGAGGTTGCAATCGATCGAGCCGCCGGTTACTTGCTCGCCGCCGATGCGGCCGACGGCGGATTCGCACGTGCCACTGTGATTGGTCGAGTCGAAATCGAAGTTGACGTAATCGGTTTGCGCGGTCCGCGGAACGAACTGGATAATGCCAGTAAAGGTGGCGTTGAATTGTTTGAGGGCCGCGCCGAGATTCGTCGCGCCCGAGGTTCCGATGTAGGGAATTTGCGCGACGCCCATACTATTCTTGGGCCAGAAATACTGGGGGTAGGCAATGCCCACCGCTTCGGGCGTGAACTTTTTGGCGGGAGGTTGACTCGGCGCAATATCCTGGACGTGGTCAAGGACAATGTCGCCTTCGAAAATCGGCTTGCCGTTGATGATTGCATAAGTGACAGGATGTCCGCGGTAAATGCCCGTGCGCATCGCTGAAGGCCGGGATGTGGCGCCGGCGCCCAAAGGCTGGGATTGATCCTGCGCTGCGGTTGGATGCGCCATCCCCGCGCAAAGCACGAGAAGAATCGCGCCGAAAAATAGGTTCCTCATGACGGCCTCCCATGGCCAATGGATTGCAAAGCGAGGGATGGCAGCCGCCGCTTCAAAATGTTCCGGATATAGTAGCTGAAAGTTTCCGGATAAGCAACGGATGCCGCCACATCGGAACATTTCGTTGAACCGATCGAAGGTGCTGAATAAAGCGCTCAGTTTCCACTCAATCACCTTGGAGATGGAAGTGACGATTTAGATCAGTCGAAATATTGCTATGGAGTTTATCTTTCGAGTCTTGCGGCTTTGCAAACATGCGCTACCGGCCAGGGGAATTTATCGCCCTGTCTGGGAACCCGAGAGCATAAGTCAGCTTCCCGTCACCTCGCGCCGCCGAATTTGTTCAGGGCCGCGAAAGGATCGTTCTCGCCATAACCGCAGGCGTTGGCTGGAAGCGGGCGCGCCTTGCCATTGGCAAGCCAAAAATCTTGCGCCTCGCCGGAATTGCCGCCCGAGCTTCGCCAGCAAACTTGCGCGCTGCCCGAGGTGGAATCCAAAAACACCGTCATCTGATTGTCGCCGCAATCATGCGCCTTGCACGACCATGCGGCGAAGCGACCCTTGCCATCGCCGGCCACCGGCCCTTCGGGACCATGCATTTCCTTTAGCGAGAGCGCGAAAAATCGTTTGCCCATGGCCGCGCGCATCGCCGCCTGAACGCCCGTTTGATCCCAAAGCGACTTGCCGCCGGCGATTTTGTCGAAAGGATATTTGTTGGTCCATTGCCCAACCGTCGAGAGATCGGCGGCCATCGCGGCCCCGCCACAAAAACCCGCAAGGATCGCGGCCGGCAGCAAGTTCCTGGCGAACTCCTTCATCTCGTATCCTCCTGATGCCGCCGCTTTGAAACAAGGTTAGGATTACGGCCTCAATAAACGCATTCCTCGAAGGTCGGCTCAATACTTCCGGCCCATTGCGTCTTGAACTTCTCGATTAGCCGTTCGGCTTCACTCGCCTCCGCGAGGACCGCATCGAGGGGATCGAGAAACCCGGTCTCGTCAAAACCCCGCACATCACGCCGGTTGCGTTTCGCGAGACCTATGCGGGCAATACCCAGAACTTCGGCCGCGACCGCGCGCAGCGGCCGCCCGCGGATCGCCGCCGCAAGGCCGAGACGCGGAACGTCCGCCCGCAATTTTTCAAGCGCCCCGGTGCTCCAGGTTTTCACGATGTCCCAGGCCGCATCCAGCGAGGAAGGCTCGTAGAGGAGCCCGGTGAAAAACGCCGGAAGTGCTGGAAGGAACGGCCGGGGTCCGGCGTCCGCCCCGCGCATTTCGAGATAGCGTTTCAGTCGAACTTCCGGAAAAATGGTGGTAAGGTGATTGGCCCAATCGGCAAGCGTCGCCTGCTCGCCTGGAAACTGTGCGAGCTTAGCCTTCAAAAAATCGCGAAAATCGGCGCCGGCCACGTCGTGATAGATGTCGCCGCGCTTGACGAAATACATTGGCACCGAAAGCGCGTAATCGACGTAGCGCTCGAACGCACATCCCTTGCTCGAACGCAAAGGGTAGCATGCCGGCGCGGGCCTGGTCCGTGTGGCGCCAAACCTCCGAGCGCGCCGAAAGAAAGCCGTTGAGCCCGCCCTCCGTGAAGGGCGAATTGGCGAAGAGTGCCGTCGCGACCGGCTGCAAGGCCAGCGAAACGCGAAGCTTTTTGACCATATCGCCTTCGCTCGAAAAATCGAGATTGGTCTGCACGGTGGCGGTGCGAAACATCATCTCGAGCCCGCGCGATGCCGACCTTCGGCATATATTTCACCATGATCGCGTAGCGCTGCTTGGGCATCAACGGAATTTCGCCGAGCCGCCATTTGGGGCTCATGCCGAGCGACAGAAAGCCTATCCCTAATGGCGCGGCGACGGCTTCGAGCGCCGAAAAATGGCCGTCGAGTTCGGCGTTGGTTTGATGGATTGAGTCGAACGGCGCGCCGGAAAGTTCGAATTGACCGCCGGGTTCGAGCGAGATCCCGGCGCCGCTCGCCGCGTCGTATAGTCCAATGATATTCGGTCCGTCGCTCACCGGCGCCCAGCCGAGCCTCTTTTGCATTCCCTCCAAAAGCGCGCGGATGCCGCCTTGGCCCCCCGCGGGCAGGCCTTCATAGGGCACGGGTGAACGGCCGGCGCGGTAAAATGGAATTTTCTCATGTTCGGTGCCGATCCGGAATTGCCCCGGCGGCCTCGCGCCGCCCGCGATCCAGGCGACCAGTTCATCGCGCGACGTGAGGGGCGTGGAATCCGTGACGTCGCGAGGCATTGCCACCCTTTAATTTTTGCTTGCGCCAAATTTTGCGGCCTGTCGCAAGACGCGTCGCCAACTGTCCGCGGCCGAGAGGTAGCCGGGATGTCCGCCAAGTCACCGCACCCCCGCGCGCCGCTACATAGGCGGGGGCACGCCCAAGCGCAATGCGCCCAAGCGGGGCGCCTCACCAGGACCGGCGGCGGGGTGCGAGGCTGCCGCTTTTAGTGGCGCTTGCCGCCCATGATCTGGTCGATTTCAGCGTTAATGCCGCTTTGCTGTGGGCCCGTGGGCGGCGGGGTTCCGGGCTGCAGCATTTTGGTGAGGGCTTCGAGACCCGCCTGGATCGAGGCCGCATCGATACCCGGCACTTGCTGACTTCCGCTAGGGGCGGCGGGTCCTGCCGCCGGGCCGGTCCCGGGGGCAGCCCCCGAGCGGCTGGTAAGATTTCCCAAGATGGAACCCAAAATACCGCCAAGCCCGCCCTGCCCTCCGGCGGGACCTGGCGAGGCGGCTGGCGGCTGCCCCGCACCCGCTGGACCGCGGCCGCCGCCCAATATCTGGCCGAGAATGGAGCCGAGGAGTCCTCCCTGCCCTCCAGGGGCACCCGGCGCGGGAAGCGGCTGCTGCGGGTTGCCCGAAACCTGCCCGCCGCCCAATATCTGGCCGAGCACCGGGCCAAGACCTCCTTGTCCGGCGGCGTTGCCGAGTTGCCCGAGGATCCCGCCAAACCCCTGATTTTCCATGGATTTCGCAAGGCCTCCGAAGATCATCGAAGCGATAACAGGGAGCATTTTTGCCAGCATGTCCGAGTTGATGCCGGTCCCGCTCGAAGCCCGCAGGGCGATCTCCTCGCGAGCGCTGTGAGAGGTAAGGATTTGGCTCAGAATATCGCCGCCCTTTTGCGCGGTCGCGGTCGCTTGCGCGGCGGCCGGATCGCTGAAAGCCGCCAAATGCTGGCCCTCCCCCAAAGCGCCAATGAAGGAGCCGAACGCTTGCGGTTCGGACGCCTGCTTCAAGAGCCCCTCGGACAGCACAGGCACGACGGCCTTAACCGCCGCGTCCGCTTCTTCCGTCGTGATGCCGAATTGGGTTGCCAGATTATCGAGCGCATGGCCGCCATGGGCATTTCGTAAAATCTCGTAAAGATTGAACATTGGCAGTCCTCCAAAGATTGCCGCGCGATGCTTGCCGACAGAACAATGTCCAGCAAGAAACCATACGATGCTACAAGAGCTTGAAACGTTTTGCGAGCCGTCCCGTAACAAAATAGGCGGCGATCACGGCCCCGATACCGAAGAGAGCCGAACCGGCGATCAGGCCAATATAGCCGCCCTCGGGTCCAAACCGCGCGGCGCCAATTGTCACGAAGGGCAGTGTGCCAAGCGTGGCACGCCCCCAATTGAAGAGCGTCGAGACAACCGGGAACCCAAGATTGTTGAAGGCGGCGTTGGCGACGAAAATGGCGCCCAGGAAAAACCAGAGCACCCCGCCATAGGCGCATACGAAAGTTATCAACCCGACCGTCTCGCCTTGCGCGTGAAAGAGTTCGACGATCAAAGGCGCGGCCAAACGCAGAAAAACCGCCACCACGAAAACATAGATCGCGGCAAAGATGAAGCAGTCGGTCAGCACTCGGCGCACCCGCGCGATCAGCTTTGCGCCGAGGTTCTGCCCCATGATCGGACCGACCGAGCCAGACAAAGCGAAAAGAACGCCGAAGGCCATCGGATTGAGCCGGTCAACGATGGCAAAGGCCGCGACGGCCGCTTCGCCGAAATGCGAAAATATCCGCATCGTGTAGGCATTGGCAGCCGGCGTCGCCAGATTGGTCAGGACGGCCGGAACGGCGATCGTCATCATCGGCGCAAGATCCAATCCCGCCACCTTGAGATTCGGCTTTGCTACCAGATCATGCTTGCGAACGGCGCCATTTATGCCAACGGCCACGAAAACGAAGCGTGAAATCACGGTGACAATGGCCGCGCCAGTGACGCCAAGACCGAAGCCGAAAATGAACACCGGATCGAGAATGGCCGTGACTATGGCTCCCGCGAGCGTCACATACATCGCGCGCCGTGCGTCGCCAGCCGCGCGCAATATGCTCCCGAGCGCCATGCCGAGGCCGAGCAAAACCGTGGCCGGGAGCGTGATCGCGAGATAGGTCGAAGCGACGTCGAGGGTTAAGCCGCGAGCACCAAAGAGGCTGAGAATTTCCCGCCGGAACAGCCAAGCGCCGCAGCTGACCACAGCCGCGATCACAAACACATGGACAAGTCCCGACGCGGCAAGCCGCCTTGCGGCGGCTCGATTGCCCGCGCCGAGCGCGCGCGAAACAAGGGCGCCGATCGCGATCGCAAAACCGATGCTAATCGAAACTGAAAAAAACAAAACCTGCGTCGCGAATCCGACGGCGGCGGTGAGTTTTGGATCGCCGAGCCGCGATACCCAAAGAAGCGACAACAGATCGACGGCGAAAATCGCCATGAGCCCAACCGAGCTCGCCGCCGTCATGACGATGACGTGGCGCATGGTCGACCCCTCGGTGAAGACCGCGCGGGGCATGGGTCCGGGGTTTACGATGGGGGTGTCCTTTTTCGCGGGGCGTTCGCGCGGCCTCGCGGCATGGCTCAAATTTTCGGCGCGGTCCAAATGACGATCTCGCGCATGACTTTGGCAAGCGCAGCGTCGAGTGCTGCAGCGACCGCCGCCGGGTCGTTTGGCAGCGCCGCAACATTGGCGGCAAATATCCGGCCGCCAACGATGCGTCCGCTCGGACCTATGATTTGGGCAGAGATTTCGACGACCGCCTCGCTCCGCGCCGCATCGAGTTCGAACCGCCGGATGCTGGTTTGGAGACTGAAATCCGCAAGCATGCCGGGCCGGCCGACCGCGCGCAGCAGATGCGCGTTTTGAAAGCTCTCGATGAGCCGGCTCTGAATAAGCGACGGCAGTTTATCGGCCCATTGCGCGCCGGAGAGATAAGCGACGGATTGCGGATCAGCGCGCACGACTATCCGGTCCGAGTTTGCGGGGAGAGTTGCATCCGGCAAAAGAACGGCGAGCTGGCCGCGGCCGGCGCGCGCGGCAAAACCCTCCGCCGGAGTGAGATCGTAGGTGGCGAGGGGCGCGGATGAACAAGCAGCGAGCAATAGGAACGGTAACCCGGCGAGCAAGACTGGGAAAAGGCGGCGGCGCGCGAGGCGGAACCGGTCCAAGATCAAGGCACGGACAAGGCCGAAATACCCCATCTCAAAATCCATTCCCATAAACGGAGCACAAGACCAGCTCGGCGCCCGGGCTTCCGCTTATAGCACCGGACGCTTGCGTCAAGGTAAGCGCTGGCATTGCCGGTTCGCGCTGCCTGCCACGTTAACGAGCGCCGGAGTATTCCGGAATTTGCGGCGACTTGCCGAACAGGAATTGCTGGGGATTGTTCTCGAGCGAGCGAACTGCCTGATTGAATTCCTCAAGCGTCTTACGGCCGTCCGCCGCCAAGGCCTCGTACTCGCGCAATCCACTGCCGCTGAAGCGGTTGACGTTGGTGGCGATTTTGTCGAATTTCGCCGACAGCGAGGCGACATGGGTTACAATTGTCTTGACGTCTTCGGGATTGATTGCCTTCACCACTTTATCGGCGTCGCCCGCGAGGGCGTCGAGCTTTTCGCTCAAGGGCTTGATGGTGCCCATGAAATCCTTGATGTCGTCTGAATTGGCGGCAAGCGCACCGGAAAATTTTTCGGCATTCTTCACCGAAGCCGTGATGGCGGCCGAATTGTCGTCGATCAGACGGTTGGTCTTCGTGAAAAACTCGGAGGCCTCTGCCGCGACGCGCCGCGCCGTTGCGATAAGATCCTGGAACTCCGAGCCTTCGGCGACAATGACGCCAGGCTGTTTCGGGCTGGTCGGGAGCGGCGGCGCATCGAGGGCGCCGCCCATCAATGCAACCGATGCAACCCCGGTAAAGCCGGTATATTCCAGCCGCGCCTTGGTGTCGGCCCGCACCGGCACCTTCGCATCGACGTCGATCAGCGCAAAGACGCGGGACGGGTCTTGCGGCAACAGATCGATCTTGGTGACCCCGCCGACCCGCACGCCATTAAACAGAACCCAGCCTCCCTCCGACAGCCCTGAAACCGAGCCGGTAAAAATGATTTTGTAAGTCTTGCGCCCACCCGGTTTTTCAGCCCCCGAAAACCAAAGCACAAAGCTGAAGGCCGCGGCGATGACCGCCAAGGTGAACACGCCGATCAAGGCATAATTCGCACGGGTTTCCATCTGACCTCGCCTTTTTCTCCAGTCTTCGAAAGCCGCGTCACGTTTGGCCGGGTAAGCCAGCTGTTTCATTCTCCGGCATCATGCCGCGCGTGCCGGAACGCCCGGTAAGCGCGGAACCGGTGAGACGCGCCCTTTTACCATGAAAATAGGCGTGCACCCACGGATGGCGCGAGGCAAGCATCGTCGAAACCGGCCCCTCGGCGACCACTTTTCCATCCGCCAAGGCGGCGATCCTGTCGCAGATCGAATAAAGACTGTCGAGGTCATGGGTCACCATGAAGACGGTAAGCCCAAGCGTGCGCTGCAAAGTGGCGATCAACTCGTCGAATTCCGCCGCGCCGATCGGATCGAGGCCGGACGTCGGCTCGTCAAGAAACACCAATTCCGGATCGAGCGCCAGAGCCCTGGCCAAGGCGGCCCGCTTGGTCATGCCGCCGGATAATTCGGATGGGTACTTGTTGGCGGCATCGAGGTCGAGGCCGGTGAGCTCGATCTTGAGCATCGCGAGTTCTTCCGATAGACGCGGCGACAGTCGCAAATGCTCGCGCATCGGCATCTCGACGTTCTGCTTGACGGTGAGACCCGAAAACAGCGCGCCTTGCTGAAACATCACGCCGATGCGCCGCTCGATTGCGGCGTATTCGCGCGGCGAAAGGGAGTCTACATCGACGCCAAAAATCTCGACAAGCCCGCTGCGTTTGCGGACGAGCCTCAAAATCGTCCGGGTAAGAACCGATTTGCCGGTGCCGGAGCCGCCCACGAAACCCAACACCTCGCCCCGGTAAACATCGAGATCGAGGCCTTGCATGACGAGCCTGTCGCCAAAGCCCACGACAAGATCGCGCACCTTTATGGCGGTTCCCGGCGCCACGCGCCGATCATCCCGCCCGGCGGAATGCTCCGGCAATGCCCCGCCATCTCCGGCGGCCCGCCCGTTATTCAATATCCGATCCCCGCGAAGAACATGGCAAACAGCCCATCGACCACGACGACTGTGAAGATCGACTTAACCACCGAGGCGGTAACTTGCCGCCCGAGCGATTCGGCCGAGCCCGCGACGGCCAGGCCTTCCACGCAAGCAATGAGCCCGATGACCAGCGCCATGAAGGGCGCCTTGATGAGGCCGCTTAGGAAAGTGTGGAGGCCGATCGCCGTTTGCAACGTCGTCAAAAACCTCGCCGGGGTAATCCCGTCATAGGCCCAGCTCGCCAGCAGACCCCCAAATATCCCCGCCATGTCGGCCAGGAACGTCAATAGCGGAAGGCTGATCACGAGCGCCAGGACTCGCGGAACTATCAGTATATTGACCGGCCGCAGTCCCATCACCGTCAAAGCATCGATCTCCTCGTGGAGCTTCATCGAGCCGAGTTCGGCGGTGATCGCCGAGCCGGAACGCCCAGCGATCATGATCGCGGTCAACAAAACGCCGAGTTCGCGCAGGACCAAAATACCAATGAGATCGACAACGAAAATCGTCGCGCCGAACCGCCGCAACTGGAAAATACCTTGTTGCGCGATGATCGCGCCAGCTAGAAAATTGATGAGGGCAATGATCGGAGCGCCGCGAAGGGCGATGCTTTCCATCTGGACAACCAGCGAGGTTCCACGAAAATGCGACGGGCTCACGAGGCTCATGCCAATGGCCGCCACGACTTCGCCGAGAAAGCCTACGCCCCGGTAGAGATCAACGCCCGCGGAAACCACGCTCCCGCCAATATCGGCGAGAAGACGGACGATATGTGAGCCGCTTGGCGGCTTTGGCGCGGGAAGAGCCCGGTACCGGGCTTCGCGGAGCAGGATTTCATACTCCGGCCGGACCGATTCAAGCGTTGCATCGACGCCCTTGGCATCGAGCGTCTGACGCGCCCGGTCGATGAGCCAAGCCCCCGCCGTATCGAGCCGCGCGACCCGGCCAAGATCGAGAACCACCCGGCGCGCTCCGTCGCTCTCCACTAGAAGAGCGTCCGCCCGGGCTTCGATCGCAGCCGACGCATCCACTGTCCAACGCCCGCCAAGGTTGAGCGTTACCACGTCGCCCAGGCGCTGGCTGGAAAATTCCGGGCCGTCCGGCAAATCCATCCTTCGCCCCCGTCTCGATCGCGACAAGCAACTCAATCGGCTTCTCTGCCTGCTTGCATCTTGCAGCCGCTTGCGGCGAAGTCGAGGCGCCCCGGTTAGCACCCTCGCGCGGGGTTTGGGAAACACGCCGCCTCGGCAATCCATGCAATCCACTGGCGGCGGTTTTGGCGGTCTCCTGATGCGGCGCCCGGAAAAATCAGATGGTCACCTGGGCGCCGAGTTCGACGACGCGATCGGAGGGAATCGCGAAGAAATCGGTTGCGTTCGCCGCTTGCCGCGACAGCGCGATAAAAAGCCGGTCCTGCCACAAAGGCATGCCCGAATTGGGGGCGGGTTTGATCGACCAGCGGCCGAGAAAGAACGATGTCGTCATAATATCGAATTTCAAGCCGGCCTTGCGCAGCGAGGCCAGCGCCACCGGAACGCGCGGACTTTCCATGTAGCCGTAATGCAGGATCACGCGGGTGAAATCCTCGGAGAGCTTTTCGATTTGATAGCGCTTGTTGGCGGGAACACGGGGCGTATCTTCGGTCAATACCGACAAAAGCCAGATGCGTTCGTGCAGGACCTTGTTGTGCTTGAGATTGTGCAGCAAGGCGGACGGCGCGATCTCGGGCGAACTCGCCAGGAAAGCCGCGGTTCCGGCAACCCGCATCGGCTTCGATTTTTCCAGCATCCGGATGAGATCGGGAACGGGGATCGAATCGCGGCGCAATTTGCGGGTGAGAAGGGCCGTGCCGCGGACCCAGGTCCACATCACGACCATCGCACAGCCCGCGAGCAGCAGAGGCACCCAGCCGCCATCGACGATCTTCATGAGATTGGCGGCAAGAAAAGCGAGATCGATCGCAAGGAATCCGGACACGAACAGCGCGGCGAGCCAGATCGGCCAATGCCAGCATTTCCACACCACCACAAAAGCGAGCGCGGTCGTCACCACCATCGTGCCGGTTACCGCGATGCCATAGGCCGATGCCAGCGAACTCGAATTCTTGAACAACAGCACCAGCAGGAGAACCCCGAGCAAGAGCAGACGGTTGATGCGCGGAATGAAGATCTGGCCTTCATGTGTCTCCGAGGTGTGCAATATGAGCATCCGCGGCAGCAGCCCGAGCTGGATCGCCTGACGGGCGAGGGAGAACGCGCCAGTGATGACAGCCTGGCTCGCGATAACCGTGGCGACCGTGGCAAGGATGACCAGCGGCAAAAGAGCCCAGTGCGGCGCGAGCAGGAAAAACGGATTTTCCACCGCTGCCGGATCGGCGAGAACGAGCGCCCCTTGGCCGAGATAATTCAAGGTCAGCGCCGGCAGCACGAAAACCATCCACGCCGCTTGAATGGGCGCGCGGCCGAAATGGCCCATGTCCGCGTAAAGCGCCTCCGCCCCGGTCACCGCAAGAAAGACCGAACCGAGCACCACAAAACCAAGCATGCCGTGGCCGAACAGAAACCTCAGGCCGTGGACCGGATTGAAGGCAAAAAGGATGCGGGGAGCGTCGCCGATGTGGGCCGCGCCGAGACAGCCTATCACGAGAAAAAAAACCGCCATGACCGGACCGAACAACGCCGCGACGCGCGCGGTTCCGCGCCTTTGCGTCCAAAAAATCGAAATTAGAATGACGATGGTGAGCGGCAGGATATAGGACGAGAAAACCGGCGTGACGAGTTCGAGGCCTTCAAGCGCGGAAAGGACCGAGATCGCCGGGGTGATGACCGCGTCGCCCGAAAACAACGCCGCCCCGGCGACGCCGAGGAAAAAAACCGGCGCCACGCCATGGCCGAGCGCTGACTGGGCCAGCGCCATCAAGGACAAAGTGCCGCCTTCGCCCTTGTTGCCGGCGTACATAAGAAACAGGATGTATTTCGCGGTCACCGTAAAAAACAGTGCCCAGATGAGCAGGGAGACGGTTCCAATCACCCCCGTATCGGTCACTCCTGCGGCATTGATATGATGAAGCGATTCGCGCAACGCATAGAGCGGGCTCGTCCCGATGTCGCCATAGACGACGCCAAGCGACCCGAGCGCCATCGCGGCAAACGCGGTTTTTCGCGGGATCGCGGGATCGCAGGCCTCGCGCTGGGCGGCAGGCGGGCCTTGCTCTTGCGCGAATTGTTGCCCCATTCGAATGTCCCTCGAGTTCCGCTGTCAAGCGCCGGTACAATTGGCGGAACCCGGTTGTTGCAACGCAATATAGCCTGTCCCCGGCCAGGAGAGTAGGGGGAGTTTTGGCCGAGGATCCAGTGCCCGCGCCCGGCTCCGTCATAATTCGCGCCGGAACCGCGCCTTGCGATCCATGAGCGTCATGAAACCTGAACCACGGAGATGCCCGTCCGGAGTTGTTATAAGCCGCTGCGAAGCTCGGGGACAAATTTTGATGCCCGAAATGGCCACGGGAACGTGGGATATTTATCACGTATCCGGCGCGCGACCTTGCGCGAAGCTTGTGGCGTTTGGGCGCGAAGGCGGGCGGTACTCAAAAAAACATGGAATATGCGCTATCTTTCCGGGTAACCTTTACGGCGATTCCACCCTTTACATAATTTTCACCACGACGTCATAATTGTTTTGGACCTCCCGCCAACCGCGAAACGGGCCACGGCGGGGGTGAGGAGTGGAAGAATATCAAGGATGTATAAAAGGCTAATAGCGTGGAGCGATATGAAAAACATTGATAGCGAGCAGGCGACTGGTGCTGCATGACCGTATAGTTGAGATAGATTTTACCTATTTAGGTTGTTGACAATGGATAACAATCAATAAAAGCGTTGAGAGTCTTAACTCGCCCCGATGAAAGCTTGGCTGGAAGTGAACTATGATTAAGATCAACATTTGTTGCCGACGTGCAGGCAATCTCCAGTCCGGCATTGGCCGAACTCTCTACTCATAGGTTCGCCGGTCGTTTCAATCGAGAAGTCCTGTTCATTATTTACCGCGCATCTGCGCCCGCTGGCTTTGTGCCATTATCAGGAAACTAGACGCCGCCGGAACAATGAAGCCGTGGCAACGAAAGCGGCCGGTAAGCTGGCTGTCACGGCTGCCGTTCTTCCGCGCCTTGGCGTAGCGCGCTTTTCGATCGCCTGGAATCCCACGACCGAAAAAGAATCGCCCGGAGCCAAGGACTTGGAGCATGCCGGAATCAAAAAACCAGGACATGCGCTGCGTTCCCATAAATCCTGGGCGCCGGGTTTTGCTATCCTTGCCGGCCTCCTTTCCAGCCTGCATGGTGAATTGCGCTTCGGCCGGTTTTTGGGAAGCTTCCTCCGGTTCCGGCACTTCGGAACCCGCATTTGCGGCGGTTCGGCATGACCAAAAAAAACCGGCGGCTCACGAGGAAGTCGCCGGTGCCGGATCGGATCAAGAACAGACGGGTCTTGTGTCCGTCCGGGACATATCGGCGGCGGGGGAGGGCCGCTCGCCGAAACCTTCGTTAGGATTGGCCGCCCGTCAACACGGTAACCGCGCGGCGGTTTTGCGACCAGCAGGAGATGTCGTTGCAGGTCGCGACGGGCCGCTCCTTGCCATAGCTAATGGTGCGAATTCTTGCCGCCAGAATGCCGCGGGCCACGAGATAGTCCTTGGCGGTTTCGGCCCGCCGTGCGCCCAGCGCGAAATTATATTCGCGGGTGCCACGCTCGTCGGCATGGCCCTCGACGGTCAAATTGTAGCGGCCATATTTCTGCAGCCAGGTCACCTGCTGTGCGAGGGTCGCCTGCGCGGTCTGACTCAATTCGCTAAAATCGCTGTCGAAGAAAACCCGGTCGCCGGCAGTGAGGGCGAAATCCTGAGGGCTGCCAGGCGCTGCCCGCCCGCCATTTAGTCCGGCGAGGGGGTCGGGGGCCTTCGCGCAGGCGGTGATCGCCAGGGCGGCGCCCAGCACGACAGCGAATTTGAGTTCGCCGGTGCGCTGAAGAAACCTCATCCCATATTCCTTCTGTGATCGCGGGGCAGTTTGTAGTCCTACCTGCCCTTCGTTAAAGGAATGTTCCATCAACCTTGATCGAAGCTCACCAGAACGCGGTGCATTTGAGCAAACAGAGATAAGGTTAACCTATGGTTCATGGCGAGAATACGGCTAAGATGGAGTTTCTCACCGCTATCGCAATAATCTTATTGCCACGCACAAACACGTGCCACTTCCGTGGCAAGACCGGAAAGGCTGCTTCAGGGAAGGCATGGGGGTGAAAATCAGACGGTAGAGTGCGGAGCTACCTAAAGGAAATCAGGGCATTCACAGGGTGATAACGGGCCCGGAGCGCTTGACTCTCACCCCTAGCAAAGCCTTTCAACGGGAGAACCAGGCTACAGTCTAGTTCAACTCTTCGTTTGGTCTCAAAGCTCAAGAAACAAACAAATGAGCGACGATCTGTTCGAATTTGCTCACTGCTGCTGCAAAAATTTGATATTATATGGCAACAGTTGGGGTTCGCTCTTGAGAGACTCATGGTGCATGAGGCTGTGCCATGGCAACCAAACGCCAGCCGCCGTTCGATCCGAAATCCTTTCTCGCCAAGGTTGGCGAGGGCCGCAGCATTGGGAAGTACCGCAAGGGCGCGATCGTCGCCGCACAGGGAGACCCCGCGGATGCGGTCTTCTACATCCAGAGCGGCAAGGTGAAGGTCACCGTCGTTTCGGAGCAAGGCAAGGAAGCCGTCGTCGCAATGCTTGGGACGAACGATTTCTTCGGTGAAGGATGTCTTGCCGGGCAGACGCGGCGCATAGCGACGGCGGCGGCGATGACGGACTTCGTCATCGTGCGGCTGGAAAAAGCGGCTATTGTCCAGGTGATTCATCAGGAGCCAGCGTTCTCCGGGATGTTCATTGGCCATCTTCTGGCCCGGGCCATCCGCGTCGAGGCAGACCTCGTCGATCAGCTGTTCAATTCGAGTGAGAAACGGCTTGCCCGGCTGCTCCTGCTGTTGGCGAACTTTGGCAAGGAAGAGAAACCGGAGCCGATCCTCGCGAAAATCAGCCAGGAGACGCTGGCGGAGATGATCGGCACGACCCGGCCGCGGGTGAGTTCGTTCATGAACAAATTTCGAAAACTGGGCTTCATTGACTACAATGGCGACATCGCAGTCCACAGTTCATTGTTGAATGTCATTCTCCACGATGAGCCGCATATCGAGATATAGGCACGCTCACGCGCGGGCCTGTGGACAAGATCCGCGGATTTCTCGATGTGAGCAATTCCGCGACGTCTCTTCCTTGGCATGGGTGCAGCCTGGACACCGGAGATGATCGCCTCAAGTTGAATCGCTCATGGTCTCTATGTCTTTGTTTTATTGGATGATCTCATCCAGAAGGGCGGCAATTTTTTGGAATCGGGCGCTAGTTGAGAAGCCGGCTCCAGGACGGATCCGAGCCGTAATTCGGCGTCGGTACCGGGAACTCGGCGCGTCCGAACACGTCGGTCAAGAAAATTTTCGCGCCGTCCTGCCCGCCGGGATCGCGAAAGAACATCAAATAGAGGCCGTTCGGGGCCCAGGTTGGCCCCTCGTTGTGAAAGCCTTCGGTGAGGGTCCGCTCGCCAGATCCATCGGGATGCATGACACCGATCGCGAATAACCCGCCCTTTTGCTTGGTAAAGGCGATATAGTCGCCTTTCGGCGACCATACCGGCGTCGAATAGCGCCCCTCGCCAAACGAAATGCGTTTAGGATCGTCCCCGGTTGCTGACATGACATAGATCTGCTGGGTGCCGCCGCGGTCCGATTCAAAACGATTTGGGTACCGTCGGGCGAATAGGACGGTGATGTGTCGATCGCGTTAGAATTGGAGAGCCGTGTCGTCGTGCGCGAGCGCAAATCCATGGTATAGAGGTTCGACGCCATCCCCTGCGTAAGCGACATCACGACCTTTTGCCCATCCGGCGAAAACCGCGGCGAAAAGGTCATGCCCGGGAAATTGCCGACGACCTCGCGCTGGCCGGTCTCGATGTTCAACAAGAGGACTTTCGGGTCGGATGCGCCAAACGACATATAGGTCACATCTTGCGACGAGGGCGAGAACCTTGGCGTCACGACGAGATCGTCGCCCCGCGTCATGTAGCGCAGATTGGCACCGTCCTGATCCATGATCGCCAGCCGTTTGCGGCGGCGCTCCGGCGGGCCAGTCTCGTCGACAAAGGCAATCTGCGTATCGAAAAAGCCTTGCTCACCGGTAATGCGCGAAAAGATCGCATCCGAGACGATGTGCGCGACGCGGCGCGCATTGTTCGGATCGGTGACATATTGGCTGCCGGCGATCTGCTTGCCGGTCGCCACCTCCCAGAGCCGGAACTCGGTTTGCAGCCTCCCGTCCGAGGCCCGGCCGGCACGGCCGGTCACCACGAATTGGGCATTGATCATCCGCCATGAATCCATCTGCGGCGCCTGGTCCGGATTGGCAATTGTCTCAATGAAGGTCTTCGGATCGATGGGGGCGAGAAACACGGACCGCTTGAAATTATTGGTGACTATCGCAGTCAACTGGGTGCTGGCCGCGGCATCGCCGGAAAATGCCGTCACCGCGATCGGTATGGGTTTAAATTCTCCCGCTCCGTGCACATCGAGATAGCGGTCCTGCTGGGCATCGGCCGGCGGCGCGAGCCCCAAGCCGCTAAGCAAGATCGCGGCCGCCAGAAATTTAGCCGGCACTCCGGCGACGGACCGGCGATTGCTCCGCACGCGTAAACGAAGCACGGAGAAGAAAAATTTCACAGCATTTCCTCCGGATCGAAGCGAACGATCCGGCCTTTCCATTGGTCGTAATAGGCTTGATATTGGGAAGGTATCTGGAGCGGATCGCAGCGCCGCACTGCTCGCATCGCGCTTTCGGCCAGAGCGCGCAAATTGGGGTCGGACGGCGGGTTGAGCAGAACGGGCTGGCCGATTAACGAACCGCCCTGGGTATATTGGACATGAATCTCGGGAATGTATTTTTGCTGCCCGCCAAGCCCGGCAAAGCTCCAGCACCGCTTATATTGCTCTTGCAACAATCCGTCAAGCTGGTTCCAGAGAGATGGCGACATTTTGGCCGCGCTTGCCGTCGGCGAACCGAGCGAGGCCAATTGACTGAGGTCGTGCCCGCTCGCCTGTTTTCCTTGCGGCGCCTCCTTGTTGAGAAACTTGGCTATGTCGCCGGGATCGAATTTTTGTTGCGGCTCGGCGGCCGCTTCGGCGGACCTAGGTTTGGCGGCCGGCTTTTGGTTTTCCTTTTGCTTTTCCCGATCGAGCAGTTTCGCTAATTGATCCGGCTTGAATTTTGGCGCGGGCTTTTTGGGCGGCGCGGCCGGCTTCGGTTGGGCCAGTTCCGGCGGCGCTGTTTCTTCCGCTTCGTCGACCGGCGGTTTCGGCGGCGACGCAACTGATTGCTTGACTTGGTCGGATTTCGGCACGGGCTTCGCGGTTTCCAGCGCCGGGGGCAGCGGGGCCATGCCGTGTTCCGGCGGCTTAGGCGCCTCTTGCGGCTCGGCTTGACCTGGATCGGCTTGACGTTTCAGCGGGAGAGGTGGCGCGGAGACTTCCTTTGGCGCATCGCTTGGCGACAATTGCGGATTTAGTTCGGCGAGCTCGGCAATTTTTTCGGCCCGTTGGCGTGGGTTCACCTGGGCCGCTGTCTTTTCGCCCTTCATGATCTGGCTGAATTGTTGGGTGCTGAGAACTTCGACCGGAACGCTCTCCTGTGCCTCGTCGAATTGCGGTGACTGTGACAATGAAAACAGCACCAAGGCGAGCAAGCCGATATGCACGCCGCCCGAGACCGCGAAGCCAGGATTTTCGGGCAAAGGCATGGCGGTTTAATTCTTGTTGGGATTGGTGACCAGCGCGACCTTTTTGTACCCAGCCGCGGTGATGACCGACATGACCTCGGCAATCCGTCCGTAATTCACCTGATTTGCGCCGCGAACATAGATCCGCTCGTCGGCGCCCATGGCTGCCGCCACCTTCAATTTGTCCGCGAGTTCGCTGATTTGCACCGGCTGGTCCATGACATAGACCAAACCTTTGTCATCGATGGCGACCGAGACCGGTTTTTGCTCGATGTTTAGCGCCGCCGCCTTCGTCCGCGGCAGGTCGATCGCAACGCCTGTCGCGAGCAGTGGCGCGGCCACCATGAAAACGATCAAAAGGACCAGGATGATGTCGATGAAAGGCGTCATATTGATCTCGGCCATGGCGCGATAGCGTGGCACGCCACGCCGCCCGCGCCGGCCCTTGTTGCGCACCGCAATGTCCGACATGCCCATGTTCAAAATCTCCAACGCATGGTTTCAAAATTCCCGGCGCAGGAAAACGCCGGTTTCTTTGGTATACAATGCTCAGGCCGCCCGGTCCCGAACAGTGTGCTGATCGATTTGGCGCGACAGAATCGCGGAAAACTCGTCCGCGAAACCCTCGAGCCGCGCCTGTTTCTTGGCGACGTCGCCTTGGAATTTGTTATACGCGATCAGGGCCGGGATCGCCGCGAAGAGCCCGATCGCCGTCGCGAAAAGCGCCTCCGCTATGCCAGGAGCTACAACCGCAAGCGAAGTATTGTGCGACGCCGCGATCGAGCGAAACGCTGTCATGATACCCCAGACGGTGCCGAACAGGCCGATGAAGGGACCGGCCGAGGCAACCGTCGCCAGAACCAGAAGGCTGGATTCGAGCTTTTCAACCTCGCGGGAGATCGAAACGTCGAGGACTTTCTCGATGCGCGCCTGCAGGCCCATGAAGGACGAGGCCGCGCCTTGCACCGAACGCCGCCATTCCCGCATCGCCGCGACGAACAAGGCCGCCATGCCCGACGCCGGACGCGACGACAAGGTCGCATAAAGTTCGTCGAGCGAGGCGCCCGACCAGAAAACCTCCTCGAACTGTGCCATGGCGCGCCGGGTTTTAGAAAACAGCAGCATTTTGTTGACGATGATCGCCCAGCACCAAACCGAAGCCCCGAGCAACCCCAGCATGACGAGCTTAACCACGAAATGGGCCGACCAGAACATGCCGAGAAGAGAGACCTCCATAGCGGGCGACGCCAATCCGGACGCGGCAATATCGGCAGGATTCATGACATCATTCCTTCCAAAAATTTAGGCACGGCTCGTGCTCCGAGTCAAAACCCATTTCAGTTATCTTTTGCCTGGGAAATCGGTCATTTCTGGGGCTTCCCGCGCCCGGACCTGTCGCGCAGCCTGCGCCGGACGCCAACGCGAGCGCGAAGGACACGGTGCGAAAGTTAGCCTCGAGCAAAGGTAAAACACCATAAGCATAAAGATTTAAGGCTATTTTAAACGTCGGGCCCCGCAACCGCCGGCGCCTTGAGCTTCGCCAAAATTCCAGCGGGAATCCGCCTCGCCTTGCCGCCCACGACAACGGCTATTCTGACTTTCGCGGTCAAAAGGACTTCGCCGCCGCGCCGGATTTTCTGCATCATATCGATTGAGGCGCCCCCAGTGACGGAAGGCTGCGTCTCGACGCAAAGCTCGTCATCCATCTGTGCGGGCTTGAGAAACTCGACAGTCATGGCGCGCACGACGAAATGAAAGCCCCCTGCCCCGCCGTTTCCAAAGATTTCCCTGTGCTCGACGCCGCGCGCGCGCAAAAATTCGGTGCGGCCGCGTTCGAGGAAACGAAGATAGGAGGCGTGATAGACGACACCGGAAAAATCCGTGTCCTCGTAATAGACCCGGACAGCGAAGCGGTGGGGTGACGCCGGGGAAGCCGGTTCTCCGCGGGGCCGGTCACTTGGATAGGGCGCCATCCCAGGCATGATCATTTACACCCGAAGGCTCCCCAACTGCCAAGGACGGCATCACCACTTAGGCCTGCGACGGCACAAATTGGAGGGTGCCGTAAGGGTACGCCGACGCGCTTTGAGGGTATGGATGAGAGCACTTTTTATTGATAGGGATCACTACCGCTTAAACGGTGAAAATACAATCATACGGCAATTCTTGAAAACGCGAATTGTACATATCCGCGGCGCGCCAGTTAGCAAGGCAAAATCGCCTACCAGTATTCCGGACTGATGCAATGCCCAAATCCGCCGGCACGCGCGTGATCATCGGATTTGTGCCGGTCTATGCACTGGTTGCCACGGCTCTGGCGCAAGCGCGCCCGGTGCGAGATGCCGCCGTTTTGGTTAAGGTATTGTGCTATGCAGGCCTCGGCATGGCCGGGATCGTGCCGGTGATGACGCTGATCGAATGGATGGAAAAGCCCGATCCGGGAACGTGACGTCGTCCGCCGGTTTCGGCATCAAGCCGCATTCAAGCCGACGCTCCGCGGCGGCTCTGCCGGCAGGCCAATGAGCAAAACCTCGCGCGCGCCGCTTTCGATCAACCGTGCCTCGGCTTCGGCTACGTCGCCGCCGCGCGGCTCTCCGGGCGCCGCCAGCAGGACGACATCGGCATTCGCGGCGAGGGTTCCTGCAATGCCATTCCGGTCGAGAGGCGGCGCGATCGTCACGATGAAATCATAGATCCCGGCCAAGGCATCGAGCACATTTGCGAATTCGTAAAGATCCAGCTCGCTGTGGCGGCCAACCGGCAGAAAATGCAGCCGCGAGGCCGGATCACGGCGAATGACTTCGGCGAACGAGGCCGTTCCGGCAAGAAGATCGCCGAGCGCGGGTTCTGCACCCGGCAGATGGCCATGCAGCGCGCCGGCGGTGGAACGCTCAAAATCCAGTTGACCGGATTCGTCAAGGCCGATAACGATCGAACGACCTTCGCGGGCGAGACCTCGGGCAAGATCGAGCATCATGCAAGACGCCGCGCCAATTGCCTGGAGGCCCGTCGCGACGATCCGAATGCCTTGCCGTGCGCCCTGCGGACAGCGCGCAGGCACCGACAGTATACGCGCAACGATCTTTGTCATGGCTTGCCCATTACCTGGGTCATCGCCGCCGGTTTCCCCATCCAGTGCCGGCGGCGGGTCTAATATTGGGTTTAAGCGCGGAGTTAGCTCCGCCACATCCTTGAAGCGGGCAAACACGCGAACTTGTCCGAGCGCGAGGGGCTGTTCGGGAGGCGCCTCCCCGCGGAGCGGCAAACGCCCGCGTGGCAGCACGATCGCCGCAAATGCGCCGAAAGCCATGACAAGCATCGCGGTGCCCGACAAAACCAGCAAGACCTCCCTTGGAAAAAGCGGATGGTTTGGCGCGACGGCGCGCGAAACGATGCGCGCGTCCGTGCGTGGCAAACCGGCATCACGCTTGGCCCCGGCCCGCATTTCGAGGTAGAGTTCGGCGATGCGATTGGCGGCGTTCGCGGCAAGTTCGGGATCCCCGGACTGAAACGCGATCGTGACGAGACCGCCCCCGCCCGGCGCGCTCACCTGCAGGCGGTCCTGATAGGCTTCGAGGACCCGCTCCTCCGGGCTTTTTCGCGCCGGATCGCGCAGGAGCCCAAGAAAGATTAGGGCGCGCAAACCGGTTCCGACGCCCCTTATCACCGGATCGAATTCCGGATTGTCCCCGAGCCCAAGATCCTCGATCGCCCGGCGGGCGAGATCGCGCGACGCGATGAGCTGCGCCTGGCTAGTGGCGGCGCCAAATCCAGCCGCGCCGTCCAAAAGGGCAACGCTCGACCGCAAGCCGATTAACCCCGACTGCCGGGGGCCGGTCAAAATCTGCGTCTCGGCGCTATATTGCGGCGTTTGAAGGCCAAGTACGACGCCGGTGAGAACGAAAGCTGCGAGCGGCAACCCGATCAACCACCGTTTCGGGGCGGCGGCCGCTTTGCAAACCAAGCCAAGATCCAACTCGCGGGCACGCGTCGTGCGCAGCGCGTCCCACTCCCGCCAGTCCATAAGCCGCCTCCACCATCCAAACGGCGCGATAAGACGCCGTTATGGTTTCAGTGAAGTTAACTTTTAAAATTCCGCACAGGCATCCACGGGATAGCCCCGGAGCGGCGGTCAAAAAGTCGGTTTTCGTCCGGTGCTCAAAAGCGCCGCGCGGAGCGTATTCTGCATCAGCATCGCGATTGTCATCGGTCCGACGCCTTCGGGCACCGGCGTTATCGCACCGGCGGATGTAGCCCAAGCTTACAACCTCTGCAATTTCCTGCGCACGCTGCGACACCCGAGCCGATTAAGGATTGGTCGCTGACCATGCGCACCGCCCGCCCGAGGCGCATACGCTCCGTCCAGCACACTCAACTATTGGAATTCCGCCCGGAATTCGCGATGCAGACGGCCCTTCGGCAGGAGCATCCGGGGAATCCCGGTTTGCATTCGCCGGCGTAGCAAGGCGCCCACATGGGGAGTTCTTCAGCCGACGATATCGCGCAGCGACGCACAGTTGCCGTGCATCCTCATTCCCGGCCGCGCGTGATCTTAAAGGCAGCCGCGGATGAATGCGCCGGCATTGGCGATGGCGCGGCGGCCGGGCTCAAGATGCGAGTTCCACAAATGCCATGCGTGGATCATGTGCGGCCAAATCTCCAGAGTCACGGGCACCTCGGCGGCTCCGGCCGCGGCCGCGAAGCGTGTGGCGTCCTCAAGAAGTGTTTCGGCCGACCCCACCTGGATGAGCGTTGGCGGGTGGCCTTTCAAATCGGCATAGAGCGCGGAGACCCGCGGGTCCTTCCTGTCCATACCGGATGGAAGGTACGCATCGGCCAATTCGCCCAGGTAAGCTTTGTGGATAATCGGGTCTACGGCGTCCTTGGTGGCGAGCGTCGAGCCAGACAAAGTCAGGTCCGTCCAGGGCGACACCAGCCAAGCACAACCGGGAAGCTCCTCCTGGGCGTCGCGCAGCTGATTGATTAGCGCCACCGTAAGCCCGCCCCCTGCGCTGTCCCCGCCGATCGCGATGTGGTCAGCGGCAATGCGGCACTTCCTCACAAATCGCCACGCTGTCAGCGCGTCATTGAGCGCCGCAGGGAACGGATGCTCTGGCGCCAGCCGATAACCGACTGCCAGTGTTCGCACTCCGGCCGCCCGGCCCGCCTCAGTCGCCATGCGACGATGGCTGAGTATGGAACCAGAGCAATAGCCACCGCCATGGAAAAACATCAGGACGCGGGAGGCGTCGCTACCAGGAACGCTTGACCATTCCCCCGGCACGCCGTCGAACTCGGCCACTTCGAGCTTAACGTCATCGGCCACGGGACAGATCGAGCCGACTTCGTCCAAGCGCTGGCGACGCTCTTCCCAGCCCACGGGGCGTGGCTTGGAGTTCAGTAACGCGCGGACTGCATCAATTTCGCTCTGACCCATCGGCGTCTCTCCCCGCGGGGGCCGGAGCAGCCTAGTTCAAACAGCCGGACCGTGCAAATAAGCACGATCGAGCAGACGAGATAGGGCGCCCGAAGCCCGCCTCCAAACTGATCGCCGGTCTTATCGCTGTCGGTCGGCACGCGGTTGAACGCGACTTCTTTACAAGTCGCCTCCAGCTTGGTCTGACGAGGTGCGCGATGGTTCTCACCGAACTCCCGCGGAAACTCGTAATCGCGGCGGCGATCCGGCGAGTCGAGGAATTCACGTCGCAGAAGATTTCGCTATTGCAGTACGAAGCCAGTCAAATGCTGCTTCGGAAACAGGTCCGGCGGGGGTTCAGGCCAGCCGCGGCGCCAAGCAAAGTTGGCGCTGACGGCTTATCGGCCAGAAACCTTGCCACGCGGCCGATATTACAAACTAACTGATTGGTTTTATTGAAGTTACGAAGAGGCGCCGTTGCCACGATACCGCAAATTTACGAGCCGATCTTGGCTCTGGCCGTCTGATAAACGGATTCCGTCGCCGCCGCCTGCGCGAGCAGCGCATTGACTTCGGCGATCCGCTTCCCGGCGAAATCGCGATCCTTGATCGCCTTGGCGTTGACGGCGATAACCCCGGAGCGGCGGTCAAAAAGTCGGTTTTTGTCCGGTGCTCAAAAGCGCCGCGCGGAGCGTGTTTTGCATCAGCATCGCGATCGTCATCGGTCCGACACCGCCGGGCACTGGCGTAATCGCACCGGCGCGCTCGATCGCTTCAGCAAATGCGACATCGCCAACAAGCTTCGTCTTCGGCCGCCCGGCCGCGTCTAGGCCGTCGCGCGGGACCCGGTTGATGCCGACGTCGATGACGATCGCGCCCTGCTTGATCCAGCTCCCGCGAATCATCTCCGGCCGGCCAACGGCCGCGACGAGAACATCGGCTCGGGACACCGTCGCCGCGAGATCGCGCGTGCGCGAATGAGCGACCGTCACGGTCGCATTGCGGCCAAGCAGCAATTGGACGATCGGCTTTCCGACCAGATTGGAGCGGCCGGCGACGACGGCCTCGGCCCCCGAAAGATTGACCCCGAGCGCCGCGGCGGCCGCATCGAGAAGGACCATGCCGCCAGCGGGCGTGCACGGCACGAGCGCGCGTGCCATATCGCCGCTAGCGAGAAGACCGGAGTTGACCGGGTGCAGGCCATCGACATCCTTGCCTGGGGAAATGGCGTTGATCACGCGGCCCGGATCGAGCCGGCCGGGCAACGGCAATTGCAACAGGATGGCGTGAATGGCGGGATCGGCATTGAGCTGTTCGACCAGGGCGAGCAGCTCCGCCTCGCTTGTCGTCGCGGCAAGGTCGTGCTGGACCGAATGAAACCCGCAGGCTTGCGCGGCCTTGCTTTTGGATTTTACATAGACCTGACTTGCGGGATCGTCGCCAACAAGTACGACCGCGAGGCCCGGCCTAAAACCTTGCGCGGCGAGCGCGCGGGTATTTTCCGTGACCCGCGCGATCACTTGCTCCGACGCCCGCTTGCCGTCGATCAGAAGAGCCCTCGCACCGGACGGAAAGAGGACGCCGCTTCCGTCGCGCGTTGTCCCGGCCGGCGCTTGCGCCATTGCGTCTCCTTAGAGCCTGAGGGTGAACCGTCAACGCTCCTATTTGTCAGAGTTCGGCCGCGTTGCCAAGGCCGCGCCGCTCGCTCTCGCCGGACGCCAGAGCATGGTCGATGGCGGTCAAAACGAGACCAAGGCAAAAAAAGACGGCCAGCAAAAGGATTCCGTTCAGCCAGGCCTGGGCGACCCCGAGCTTCTCGGCGTCGATGAAAGGATAAAGATAGGTTCCAAAGGCCGCGCCGCGCAGCATGCTATAGAGGAAATACAGGACGGGGTAAACGAGCCACCAGGCGGGAGCGCTCCATCGCAAGCTGCCCTTGGGTAAAAACACCAGCCAATACATGGGATAGAGGACTGGGATCGCATAATGCAGCACGAAGTTGGTCAAAATCTGCAACCCATGCGGATGCCATAAACTCCGCAACAGCACCCAGTAGACTCCGCCGACAACTATAATATAGACGACAAGCGCCGACTGGACGCTTGGCCTGGTCAGAAATTGCTCCGCTTGCGGCCGGGTGCAAAAAAACGTGAGCGCGAGGGTGATAAGTAGAACGGTCTCGGTCGTGAAATAGCTGAAGAAATTGATAAGAATGACAGGGACCGACTGATTCTTGACGACTGCCCCGTGAACGTCGAAGTAGAGTGACACGCTTAAGGCAAAGCATCCCAGTCCAGCGATAACCGCCGCGCAGCGGCGCTGCCGGTAAAGCGGGCGAGTCAAATTATCATGCACTTTCGGCTCGCCAACACCATGCATTCTACCATCCTCCTCGCCTCAGAATCGAGCACCGTCATCGAATATGGCCAATTCTTGGGATTTTGCAAAACGGGGCGATGCAGCGGCAGGCCGCGGCCGTGTCCGCGAGCCAGGAGCGCGGCACGATTGGCCCGGCTCCGGCGGCACGGCCGGGTGGTGGGCGGAATGATACAGCGCGAAGACGGGCCTGGGCGGCCCCACAGGACGGTTGAATTGATCACGAACTTTAATCGCTTTGGTTTACGGTAGGATTTTGTCGAAAAATCTTTAGAGAAAAACACCATGGGCCGTCATCCGCGACTCTATGGTATAGACTGGCGAAGCGCGGAATGGGCTTTTGCAATCGAGCGTGGGGCGGGCAAGGAACCAGCTGCAAGCCAATGACCGGACCGGGCGAAACCAAATTTCCGCCGAAATTTCCGGCGTGGCGGCGGATTGTCGTTAAGCTCTCCGGCGAAGCCTTGATGGGCGCGCTCGGCCACGGTCTTGACCACGACACCCTGGCGCGGATCGCGGCGGATCTGAAGGAGGTCGCGGCGCGCGGCGTCGAGGTCGCGGTGGTCGCCGGCGGTGGCAATTTTTTCCGGGGCATTGAAGGCGCCAACAAGGGCATCGAACGGGCCCGCGCCGATTCGATCGGCATGCTTGCGACGGTGATGAACGCGCTCGCCCTCGAATATGCAATCGAGAAGCAAGGCCAGGCGGCGCGAACCCTGTCGGCTTTGCCAATGCCCGCGCTTTGCGAGGCGTATTCGCGCCAGGCGGCACTTCATCATCTTGGCAAGGGCCGGATCGTGGTTCTCGCCGGCGGCACCGGCAATCCCTTCTTTACAACCGATACCGGAGCGGCACTGCGCGGGGCCGAACTGTCCTGCGATCTCATTATGAAAGCGACGCAGGTCGATGGAGTTTATTCGGCGGACCCGAAGCGCGATCCGGCCGCTGTTCGCTACGATCGCTTGAACTTATGACGAGGCCATCGCCAGGAATTCTCGCGGTCATGGACACCGCCGCGTTCGCGCTTGCGCGCGAGAACGGAATTCCCATAATCGTCTTCTCGATAAGGCAGCCCGGCGCGATCCTCGCCGCCATCGAGGGACGCGGCAAAGCCACTCTGGTTTCGCCTTCATAGTGCTCGACGATCATCTGATGGCCCATGGACGGGCCGGGTGAAAACACCTTAGGGTTCCAACATGAGCGCTGAATTTGATATTTCAGACCTTGCCCGGCGCATGCAGGGCGCGGTCGCGACATTAAAGCACGAATTGGGAGGTTTGCGCACCGGGCGCGCGTCGGCGAGCCTCGTCGAACCCGTCCATGTCGAGGCCTATGGCCAAACGATGGCACTCAATCAACTGGCGACAATCAGTGTGCCGGAGCCGCGGATGCTTTCGGTTCACGTCTGGGACAAGGCAATGGCCGGCGCCGTCGACAAGGCTATCCGCAATGCCAATTTGGAACTTCTCCGACCGTCGAAGGTCAGGTCTTGCGGATCCGGATCCCGGAACTCAACGAACAACGGCGCAAGGAAATGGTGAAGGTCGCGCACAGATATGCCGAAGAGGCGCGCGTCGCGGTCCGCCATGTCCGCCGCGATGGGCTCGACACGCTAAAAAAACTGCTTAAGGAAAAGGCGATCGGCGAGGACGACGAGAAACGTCACGAGAGCGAGGTCCAGAATCTTACAGATCAATTCGTCGGCGAGATCGATTCCACGCTGAACGCGAAAGAAACCGAAATCATGCAGGTGTAAGCCGCCCCGGTCTGCTATAAGCGGGCCGCCGGACCCGCGAGGGGCCGCGTGTTTAATTTCGCGAACCGTCCGGTGTTGCGGGGCCTGCCGGATGACCTGCGGCGGGGCGGCCTTCTTTATAAAGAGGCGCTGGTTGGCAGAGGGGATGTCTTGCGTAGGATAGAGGGCGCCAAGGGATGATGCCACGGGTAGCTGGCGGCCAAGGACATGACCCAGGACATGACAATGCCATCCATGGTTACGGATGAGACAGCGCATCCCGCGCGGCATCGCCTGACCGGCGCGCCTTTGCATGTAGGCGTGATCATGGATGGCAACGGACGTTGGGCGGCGCGGCGGGGACTGCCGCGGATCGAGGGGCACCGGCGCGGACTGGAAGCGCTTCGCGCAACCGTTCGCGCGGCGATCGATTTCGGACTCGACTATCTGACGGTTTACAGCTTTTCCCTGGAAAATTGGAACCGGCCCGTCGAGGAGGTCGCCGACCTCATGGGCCTCCTTAAGCGCTTTATCCATAACGATCTCAATGACTTGAACGAATCCGGCGTCAAGGTCAAGGTGATTGGCGCGCGCGCTAATCTGAACGCCGACATACGTGCCTTGCTCAATGAGGCGGAGGACCGGACAAAGGCCAATTCCCGTCTTACCTTGATCGTCGCCTTCAACTATGGCAGCAGACAGGAGATCGCCGCCGCGGCGCGGGTTTTGGCGGAACAGGTGGCAGCGGGCCTCATCAAGGCGTCCGAAATCGACGAGACGCTGCTCGCCCGCCATCTCGATACGGCGGGTATTCCCGATCCCGATCTCATCATCCGCACGTCCGGCGAACAGCGGCTGTCGAATTTCCTGATGTGGCAAGCGGCCTATTCCGAATTCATTTTCCTGCCGATGCACTGGCCAGACTTCGACCGGCACGCTTTTTCGGAGGCCTTGGCGGAATTCTCAGGCCGCGATCGGCGGTTCGGCGGGGTGACGGGGCAGCCCCGGAATGGTAAGTTGCTGGCCGGTGCGGCGAAAACATGATGCATGCCGCCCCGGCTCCTGCGTTGCTTGCCATGCCGAACGATGCCGCCGATGCGCCAGGCGAAAACCCTCCGGCGCCCAATTTTTCCGGGCGGCGCCGCTTGGCCGATCTCGGCCCGCGCGTTCTCTCGGCGATTGTCTTGATGGCGGCGGCGTTTGTCTCCGTCTGGCAGGGCGGCGTCGTTTTCGATCTGATCTGGCTCGGCGCCGCCCTGGCGGTAGGCTGCGAATGGCAAAATCTGATAGCGGCCCCAAACCGCCGCCTCCGCTGTTTTCTCGTTGCCTTGGGAGTCGTTGCTGGCGCGTATTTTGCCGGCGAGGCCTCGTTCGGGGCCGCCTGCGCGATCCTTGGCGGTTGCGGGCTTGCCCTTGCTCTCGCCGCGGGCCAAGGGCGGAGGATTTGGGCTTTTGGCGGCATCGTCTATGCGGGTTTGCTGCTCGTTTCCGCGGCCGCGCTGCATGGCTCGGCGGAATATGGGGCAAGATCGATCGTGTGGTTGTTCGCGACCGTCTGGGGCACCGATATTTTCGCCTATTTCGGCGGCCGCCTGATTGGCGGTGCCAAACTCTGGCGAAAAATTTCGCCCTCGAAAACCTGGTCCGGCACGCTTACCGGCGTATTTGCCGGCGCGTTCTCGGCACCGTGACCGGCGCTTATGGCCTTGGCGATCCGTGGCGGGCCTTGCCACTTTTCGCGCTTGGCCTTGCCGCCGCCGCCGTTTCGCAAGGCGGCGACATCTTCGAATCCTGGGTCAAACGGCGCTTCGGCACAAAGGATTTCGAGCGGCTTGATTCCGGGTCACGGGGGTTTCATGGACCGGCTGGATGGATTTATCGCCGCCGCCGCTTTCGCCGCCCTTTTTGGAACCACGCGGGGACTTGATTCAATCGCGGCTGGACTGTTCGATTGGTTTTAGGGTGGCAGGCATCTTTTCGGATGCCAAAGTGGTACTGCTTGACTTGCGACACCTTCTTGGCGCGTTTTTTGTCGTGAATTCCTGCTCCACCCCGCGCGGACCTGCGCTTTGATTGAATTGAGGAGGCGGCATGGAGAAAGTCATGCGATTGCGGCCAAGACTTGCGGCGGAACGCGAAGTCCGCAGCGTGGTCATCCTCGGCGCGACTGGATCGATCGGCAAATCGACCGCCGAGATCATTACCGGCGCAGGTGGTGCTTTCCGGGTCGAGGCCGTCGCCGGCGGCGGGATCCGCAAGCCTTGGCCCGGCTCGCCCGGGAACTCGGCGCGAAATTCGCCGCCCTCGCCGACCCAGGTGGCTATGCCCAATTAAAAGAAGCCCTGGCCGGCACCTCGATCGAGTCCGCCGCAGGGGAGGAGGCGGTCGTCGAAGCGGCACTCCGTCCAGCCGACATCGTGATGGGCGCCATCGCGGGAACCGCCGGGGTCAAGCCGACCTTCGCGGCGCTTTCCGCCGGACGCACCGTCGCGCTCGCCAATAAGGAATGTCTGGTTTGCGCCGGGGCTCCCTTCATGCGCCAAGCCGCGGCTTCCGGCACCCGGCTGCTTCCCGTCGACAGCGAACATAACGCGATTTTTCAGGCCATGGGCGAAGCAAGCCTCGATACGATCGAGATGATCACGCTGACCGCCTCGGGCGGACCGTTTTGGACATGGCCAAGCGAGGCTATAGCCAAGGCCACTCCCGAACAGGCATTGGCGCATCCGAATTGGTCGATGGGGCCAAAAATCACCGTGGACTGCGCCGGTCTCATGAACAAGGGTCTGGAGGTGATCGAGGCGCATTATCTTTTCGGGATCGAGGCCGCGCGGCTCGGCGTCATCGTGCATGCCCAGTCGGTGGTGCATGGTCTCGTCGCCTTCACCGACGGCTCGGTCACGGCCGGACTTGCCGCGCCCGACATGAAGGTTCCGATCGCCCATTGTCTCGCTTATCCGAAGCGAAGCGCGACCGCTGCGCGCCGGCTTGACTCGACAACCGTAGGTTGCCTAACCTTCGAGCGTCCGGATTTCGAACGCTTTCCTGCCTTGCGCGTGGCCATCGGCGCCTTGCACACCGGGCGGGGCCTTCCAACCGTTTTGAATGCCGCTAATGAAGTCGCGGTCGAGGCTTTCTTGAACCGGCTGATTGCGTTTCACGATATTGCCGAAATGGTGGAACAGGCTTGCAACTCGGCGCTCGCCGACGGGGTCGCGCATGAGCCGGAATTGGTTGCCGACGCCCTTGCAATGGACCGTGCCGTGCGCGAAAGATTGCATTTTGTTCTCGCCCGGCAAACGGCGTCGCGTGCCGGGGTGCGGTGAGCACGGATCATCGCCCTCCGGGCGGCGAGCCTGTGTTTGCAGATGGCCGCTAATCCCGCTTTAAAATTTCCCCGGTCCGCCTTGCAGTGTTCTCATTTGACCATGGACAAAGAATTAGGAATGATATCGTGGGAATTTGTCCGTGGCACACTAAATGCTATGATAGGTCATTCCATGTTGGGTAGCCGATAGGGGGTCATGGTGCTCCTCTCGAAGTTACGTTTTTGCAAAGCGGCGGGCAAAAATTCGAGAGCCCGCCCTATTGGGCATCGCTCGCCGCCGTTGGTCTCAGCAAGGTTTTGTCTTGCCTAGGAAACAAGGATTACTCGAGCCGTCGTGGCGCGGCTCAAGGTAATTCCGCAAGGGCCGTGTTCGTTTCGCGTGCGGTTTTCTTGAGATCGGGTTCGGCGAAGCCGGGATCGCCGCAACGGAAACACCCGATTCTCTGGATGTTTACCGGTTTTCTGTATGTTTGATTGCCGGACGGTCACGTCGCGAGAACCGCGAAGCCGGGGAGTTTATCCCGAAAAGGTTGTCAAAATCAGCTAGGAGTTCAAATGTCAATCCTTTCAAATATTTGGCCGTCTGCCGGGTATATAATATTGGGTTTCCTTTTTGTCTTGAGCCTGGTGATTTTCTTTCACGAGCTCGGCCATTTCCTGATCGGCCGTTGGTGCGGGGTAAAGGTCGACACCTTCTCACTTGGCTTTGGACCGGAACTTTTCGGGTTTAACGACCGCTATGGAACCCACTGGCGGGTTGCGGCTTTCCCGCTTGGCGGCTATGTCAAATTCCACGGCGACGCCAATGGGGCCTCTATGGCGGATGAGGCCGCCCTCGCGGCCATGCCGCCCGGCGAGCGGGCGGTCAGTTTCATTGCTCAGAAAGTCTGGAAGCGGGCGGCGATTGTCGCGGCGGGTCCGCTCGCCAATTTCCTCCTGGCGATCGTCATTTTCACCGGGATCTTTTACGTGAACGGGCGCGCCATCCTGCTTGCCACGGTGGATGGCATTTCCGCCGGAAGCGCAGCCGAAGCGGCCGGGTTTCAGCTAGGTGATCTGATTGTCTCGGTCGGCGGGAAAAAAGTCGATAGCTTCGAGGACATGCAGCGTATCGTACAGACCGCCAGCGACACGGAGCTGGTTTTCGGCGTCGATCGCGGCGGCAAATTGATGGAACTCACCGCGACGCCGCGCCGGCGCGACGTGGTAACCCCTTTCGGCACCACGCGTGTTGGAGTCCTTGGCGTCCAATCCAAAAGCAAGCCGGAAAATTGGCATGTCCAGCACTATGGTTTTGCCGGCTCGGTTAAGCTCGCTGGGTCGGAGACCTGGTATGTCGTGGCGCGCACCGGCAGCTATCTCAAAGGCTTGGTGGCCGGGCAGGAATCCCCCGATCAACTGTCTGGTCCCATCCGGATCGCCGAGGTGTCGGGAGCGATGGCCAAGATCGGCCTTGCGGCGCTGCTCAACCTTGCCGCAATTCTGTCGATTTCGGTGGGAATGCTAAACCTCTTCCCGATTCCGCTCCTCGATGGCGGTCATCTCCTCTATTACGCGGTGGAGGCGGTTCGCGGCAAGGCCATGAACGACAAGGTGCAACAGTTTGGCTTTAAGGTTGGCCTCATGCTGGTGACAAGCTTGATGGTTTTCGCCACCTACAACGACATTCTTCGCTTGACCCGTCAATGGATGCATTTGGGATGATCCAGCGCACGCGGATAGGCCCGGCGGCGGTTGGTTCGAAAACAGCCATTATCCAAATAGACGCAAAGGGTTAACCATGTTCCTAAAGGGATTGTTCACCGCGATGCGTGTCTTGCCTGCCACGCTCCCGGGAAATCGCTACAATGCAACGAAACGTGATTTACGGGACATGCCAAACCCTGTAAACCACACCTTGTAAAAATGACGCCTGGCGGCTAGCGGGAGGAAGCTTTTTCCATTCCATTACAACAAGTTGCATCAACCAACTAGCGCCAGAACCAATTGGCGCCAGGCATGGAGTTAGCGTTCGTGGAAGCAGGGGCCGGTCTTACCATGCGATTTACGCGTATATTTCGAGGCCGGTTCACCGTTACAATCGTCGCGTTGGCTTGGCTCTGCGCCGGGAGTTTCGCCGCGTTCGCGGAAAACGTCTTGGTGCAAGGCAACAAGCGTGTCGACAGCGAAACGATTGCCGCGTATTTCAGCGGCACGGATCAGGTTTCCATCAATAAAGGCGTCAAGGATCTCTATGCAACCGGATTGTTTTCCGACGTCAAGGTGAGCCGGGCTGGCGGCCAAGTTGTCATAAACGTAACCGAGAATAACGTCATCAACCGGGTCGCCTTCGAAGGCAACAGCAAGGTCAAAACCGAAACGTTGACCGCCGAAGTCAAATCGAAATCGCGCGGGCCTTATAGTCAGGCGATGGTCGATGCTGATATCGAGCGCATCAAGGACGTTTACCGGCGTTCCGGCCGCGCGGCGGCCAAGGTCACCGCCCGGACCGTCGATCTGCCAAACGGGCGGCTCGATGTCGTCTTCACCATCGACGAAGGCGAAAAGACCGGCGTGAAAGCGATCGAATTCGTCGGCAACCAAGCATATTCTTCCGGCAAGCTGCGCGATCTCATGCAGACGACGGAGATGAATTACCTCTCGTTCTTCAAGACGTCGGACGTCTACGATCCAGACAGGATCGCCTCGGACCTCGAACTAATCCGCCGGTTCTATCTCAAGAACGGGTATGCCGATTTTCACGTGGTCGGCTCCGACGCCCAATTCGATCCGGCGCAAGGCGGCTATATCCTCACGATCACGGTCGAGGAGGGGGTGCAATATACCGTCGCCGCGGTCAATGTGGAATTGCATTTGCCGGACCTCGACGGAGCTTCGCTGCGCCCGCTTGTGCGGCTTTCGGAAGGAGAAATCTATAATGGCGACATGGTCGAAAAGTCCGTCACCGCGCTGACCAAGGAGGTTGGCAAGCACGGCTACCCATTCACGCAGGTGCATCCGCGCGGTGACCGCGATCCGGCGGCGCATACAGTGACCATCGTCTTCGTCCTCGACGAGGGGCCGCGTGTTTATATCGAACGCATCGTCGTGCGCGGCAACACCAGAACGCGCGACTATGTGATCCGGCGCGAATTCGAAATCGGCGAAGGTGACGCCTATAATCGCGTGCTCATCGACCGGGCCGAACGGAGGCTCAACAATCTCGGCTATTTTAAGAAGGTGAAGATCACCAATGAACCGGGTTCGACGTCCGACCGGGTGATCGTAGTGGTCGATGTCGAGGATCAGCCGACCGGCTCCTTGTCATTATCCGGTGGTTATTCGACCTCACAAGGTTTCATCGCCGAGGCCGCGGTGACCGAAACCAATTTCATGGGCCGCGGCCAATACGTGCGCCTATCGGTCTCCGAGGGGCAGTACAGCCGGGGCGTCGAATTCAATTTCACCGAACCCTATTTCCTCGGCGACCGGATCGCGGCGGGCTTCGATGTCTACGCGAAGAAAAGCGACGCCTTTCAATTTTCTTTCTACAATGACTTCACGACCGGTGCGACGCTGCGCCTTGGCTTGCCGGTGACCGAGGAACTGACCTTTTCGCCACGCTACTCGATAAGCAGCAACGACATATCCATTCCCAATTCCACCGCGCAACCCTTCAACGATTGCAACAGCCCGCTCAACGGGGTCACGCCGGTCATAGGGGGGGGAACGGGCGTAGGTGAGCCCACTTACTTTTTCAACTGCTTGACGAACGGCGAGGCCTCGTTGGCGCTCAAGGAAGCACAGGGCCCGTTCCTGACTTCGGAGTTCGGCTACACGCTTGGCTATAATGCGCTAGACAATAACAGAAATCCGACCGGCGGTGTTTTCGCCGAATTGCGGCAGGACGTCGCAGGCGCGGGCGGCGATCAACGCTTCGTGCGCACCACCGCCGACCTCCGTTATTATCACGAGTTATACGATCAGATCGTCGGGATCGTGCATCTGCAAGGTGGCGATCTGCAGAGTTTCGCCGGAAGCGAATTGCGCATCGTCGACAATTTCAATCTCGGGCCAAGCCTGGTGCGCGGGTTTGCTCCGTTTGGCATCGGCCCGCGCGACGTGGGGTCCGGCGATCCCCAGGGCAACCCACTAGGCGGCACCAAATATTTCGGCGGCAGCCTGGAAGCGCAGTTTCCGATCTACGGTATGCCGAGGGATCTCGGCCTGAAGGGGGCGGTCTTTGCCGACGCCTGCACATTGTTCGGCTTTACCGGACGGACTAACTTCAGTCCGAACGGCGTGTGCACCCCCTCCGATGTTTCTCCGCTTTTCACGCAAGGCAATTGCATCACCGTCGGTGGCGACTCGGCGATGCTGCGGACGTCCGCCGGCGCGTCGATTATCTGGTCGTCGCCGCTGGGACCGATCCGCTTCGACTTCGCCAAAGCCATCACCAAGAGCCAGTTCGATCAGACTTAGTTTTTCCGCTTCAGTGGCGGCACCACCTTCTGATAAAGCGCCCGTCCGGGCCGATGTTCGCGGCGCGTGCCACAATCGGCTACCGCGAGTTCAGGCATCGCAAATCTTCTATTGCGGGACGTGGACTTGGCCACCGAGGAGAGGCTCGCATGAGCGAACCAGTGTTTTTCCCGCGCGCCGCCCAAACGTCGCTCGCCAATATTGTTGCCTGCACTGGCGCGGCGGTCGTTGAAGGCGCCGATCTATCGACGATCGTCAGCGGGGTGGCGCCACTCGACGAGGCGGAGCCGGGCGAGCTCACCTTTCTCGAATTCTCCGGAAAACGCCATGCTATTGAAGACGAGCCGCGCCACCGCCTGCTTCGTCACTCAGAGTGATGCGCCGCTTGTGCCAAAGTCGACCATGGCGCTGGTGATGGACGAGCCCTCTCGCGGCTTCGCGCTCGCCATGCGGCGGCTGTTTCCGCAGGCGATCCGGCCACAATCCCTAGTTGGTACGGCTGGGATCAATCCAGGCGCTTCGATTCATCCCGAGGCACGTCTCGAACAAGATGTGATCGTCGATCCGGGGGTGGTCATCGGGCCCCGCGCGGAAATCGGTTCCGGTTCGATAGTTGGCGCGAACAGCGTCATCGGTTCGGACGTCCGCATCGGCCGCGATTGCCTGATCGGGCCGCAGGCAACGATTACCCATGCGCTGATCGGCGACAGGGTTATCTTGCATCCGGGGGTGCGCATCGGTCAGTCAAGTGTCGATTCCGGCCATGCCGGCATTGGCGTGGCCCCGCGCGGCCTTTCCTGGACGCCAGGAATTGGCCGGGTCATTATTCAGGACGGCGTCGAGATCGGCGCCAATTCGACGATCGATCGCGGTGCCGTGGGCGACACGGTCATCGGGGAGGAAACGAGGATCGGCAATCTCGTGCGCATCGCGGCAAACGTCACGATTGGGCGGTATTGCGTTATTCCCGGCGTTATCCCCGCGCCCGCGGACTTATCCGGCGCGGCGTGAAGATTTCTGCGCCGCCCCGCGAGATTGAGGAGGCCCAGCAGCGCACCGGGACACCCGGCGCGGCTGGGCTACAGGCGCGGGGCGCGGCAGGGGCATTGAAGCGGTAAACCCCTTCGGAGATAGCCTGGCAAGACGCCGTCCCCGGCCAGCTTTGGCTTGGCTCGTGCTCAACCGGATTTGAAATTCCGGCGCGGCGCGCTTGAGCGAATTTCGGCGAGCGCCGTCTCGCCTGCGACCGCCTTCGACCCCAGCGTCACCAAGGGTCTCGCCGCGCCGGGCATATAGACATCGACGCGCGAACCGAAGCGAATCAGGCCGAACCGGTCGCCAGCCCCGATAACTTCGCCCTGGCGTACAAAACAGACAATGCGGCGCGCGACAAATCCGGCGATCTGCACAACGCCGAAGCGGCCGCCGCCGCCTTCGATGACGAGGCCATTGCGCTCGTTTTTCTCGCTCGCCTTGTCGAGATCGGCATTAACGAAAAGACCTGGCCGATAGGCGATCTTCGTCACCCGGCCGGTGACAGGCGCGCGATTTACATGGCAGTCGAACACCGACATGAAAATCGAAACCCGCTGCATCGGCTCTGGCCCGAGGCCAAGTTCTGGCGGCGGTGCGAAATATCCAACCGAGGAGACGACGCCGTCGGCGGGCGAGATCACCAGAGTTTCATCGAGCGGGGTGAGGCGGACCGGGTCGCGGAAGAAATAGGCGCACCAGACGGTCGCGATCGCGCCAATCCAAAAGAGAGAGCCAAACAACGAGCCGAGGACAAGGGTGGCGAGGGCAAAGCCCGCGATAAAAATATAGCCCTCCGGATGGATGGGCGTGAGCTGCCTGCGGATCGAACCGATCATTGCCATGGGGCTATCCTAACTTGGCCTGGAGTTGTAGCCCGGCATCCGGCCAATTCAAAGCGGTTGCCGGGCGATCTTGTCCGCCACTCCGCAACTATTTCAACCCCATTCTTTGGACAACGCGCTAATTTGCCGCGCGGTTGGGACAAGGGGAGAGGCATGTGTTGATGCCCACAAACCCGGCGTTGTCCGGCGCGCGCCGCGCCGATGTCCCCGGCTTTTGTATGCCGGCGCATCACGGCCTGGCCTTGCCAAGACTTATTTAAGACGGTAATCTCAGCGAAATCTGGTCATCGAGCGAATGCTGGGCGAGGGCTCACGCCTGGTTATGCGAGGGATCTTGGGAGGATCATATGGGTATACTCGACGGAATTCTGGGCGGCATCATCGGCGCTAGCGCAACGAAGCTCCTCGACAGCTACATCGAAAAGCAAGGCGGCTTGCAAAACGTCGTCAGCCAATTCGATAAGGCTGGCTTGGGCGATACCATGAAGTCATGGATTTCGAAGGGACCGAATTTGCCGATCACGGCGGATCAGATTCATCAGGCGCTCGGCTCCGACACGGTGAAGGCACTGGCCGCCAAGATGGGCCTTCCCGCCGACAAAATCGCCGATATGCTGGCGCAACATCTGCCGCACGCCATCGACAAGGTGACCCCCGACGGCAAGCTCCCGTCATAACGCCTGGCGGTCATTTGTTCCGCGCGCGTGATCGTGCGCACGCCGCATCGGCCAGTGGGGCCGGTCACTGTTCGCACATCGTGAAGCCGGAGGGTTTTCCCGTACGGTCTTCGTCGTCGCCCTTCGCGCTTGTAATGCTCCACGCATTGCCCCCGCCGGACGGATCGGCGAAGTTAAGGCAAATCGTTTGACGTGCGACGGCGATCGCCCGGGTGAAGCGCGGGTTTTTCCCGCCCTTTGGTGAGAGGAGTTTTGGCTTCCGGCGTAGCTTGGCGCGGCCGGCCTGCGGGCAGGCGGGCGTATTGCCGGCGCGTCCTATCCTTCGCTCATGCGGGCACGCAGATTTTCGCTGATCTTGTCGAGGAAACCTGTCGTCGAGAGCCACCGCTGGTCGGCGCCGATTAGGAGGGCAAGGTCCTTGGTCATATAGCCGGCCTCCACCGTGGCGACGCACGTCGTTTCGAGAGCCGGCGCGAAATTCGCCAGTTCGGCATTGCCGTCGAGCTTAGCACGGTGCGACAGTGCGCGTGTCCAGGCAAAAATCGAGGCGATCGAATTGGTCGATGTCTCCTTGCCTTTTTGATGTTCGCGGAAATGCCGGGTCACTGTGCCATGCGCGGCCTCGGCTTCGACCGTTTTGCCATCCGGAGACATCAGCACCGAAGTCATGAGGCCGAGCGATCCAAATCCCTGCGCGACGATGTCGGACTGGACATCGCCGTCATAGTTCTTGCAGGCCCAGACATAGCCGCCGGACCATTTGAGCGAAGAGGCGACCATGTCGTCGATAAGGCGATGCTCGTAGGTGATTTCCGGCCTCGCCGAACCTGTCTTTGAATTCGGTTTCGTAAATCTCCTGGAATAGATCCTTGAAGCGCCCGTCATAGGATTTCAAAATCGTGTTTTTCGTCGAGAGATAGACCGGATAGTCGCGCATGAGGCCGTAATTCATCGAAGCGCGGGCAAAATCGCGGATCGACTCGTCGAGGTTATACATCGCCAGGGAAACGCCTGGACCTGGATAGTCGTACACTTTTCGTTCGATGATCGTGCCATCGTCGCCCTCGAATTAACCGACCAGGCGGCCTTTGCCGGGAACCTTGAAATCGGTCGCGCTGTATTGGTCGCCGAAAGCATGGCGGCCGATGACGATCGGCCGGGTCCAGCCGGGTACAAGACGCGGCACATTTTGGCAAATAATAGGTTCGCGGAAGATCACGCCGCCGAGAATATTGCGGATCGTGCCGTTCGGCGATTTCCACATTTGTTTCAGTTTGAACTCTTCGACCCGGGCTTCGTCCGGAGTGATGGTGGCGCATTTGACGCCTGCGCCGTGCTTTTTGATGGCGTTGGCGGCCTGAACCGTTACTTCGATCGTTCGTCTGCGTCGCGGTTTTCGATCGAAAGGTCGTAATATTCGAGTTCGATGTCGAGGTAAGGATGAATGAGCTTGTCGCGTATATAATGCCAAATAATCCGCGTCATTTCGTCGGCCATCGAGTTCGACAACGGGATTTTCAACCCTGATCTTTTTCATCGTTGCTGCCCTTGGCGATTTTGCGGAATTGGCGGGACGGAACGGTTTCGCTTGGCTTTCGCGCATGGGCACGGGCTTTGCGACATGCCTTCCGGCGCGAGCTTAAGCGCCAGGTCCCGCGAGACTTGAAGGACAAGCGAAATTACTCCCGGTTTTACGGGAAGCCGCCGCGGCTGGCCAACCGCGCTCATTTTGGCTGGCCGGAGCGAAGCAATTGAGCCACGGCCGGATCAGCATCGGCCACAAGAGATTCAAAAATAGGCCGGTTCTGCGGCCAGGCGTTGCGATAGGCAGCCATGACCTCTTGGTGAAATTCTGGCCCGCGATCCAGAATTGCGCGAATATCGCTCTTGATGAACACCTGGATGTCCTTGTCCGCGAGCGCGCTTGAGGTTGCCGCGCGTTCGAGCCGCCAGGGGGCGAGGTCTAAGTCACCCGGCGCGGTGAAATACGACATTTCGAGAAGCGTCCCAACGCGGTTCTCGCCGTCCGGCGAAATTGCCGGAAGTTTGGCCAAAAAAAGCCATGCCGCGCCATTAACCGGGGCGAGCGCTAGGGCCGTCTCCGCGTCGGCTCTGGCCCGTTCGAGTTGGCCGGAATTGGTCCAGTCGCGGATCGCCAGGCGATCGATCCACATGAAGCGCGCGCCGGTGAAAGCGGCTTCAGCCCAAAGATCTCCCCTAATCGCGCCAATTTCCGCGGCGAGTACTGCGCGGATCCGGTGCGCCGCGGCTGCCTCAATACCGTTGCGATCGAATGCAAGGCCGGCGGGCTTTGGCCTCAGCAACTCCGGAAGCAACATCCAAAGGCCGGATAGTCCGAGAACAATGCCAAACACCAGGAGCGCCGGGCGCAGCCTCATGGGCCCCGATGAGAACATGAGATTTAGCCCTGCAAGGAGAGCCTGGAACTTTGGGTGGGGCGGCTCCGGTCTCAACGATTTTGTTCCGTAGGGCGGAAGCAGGACTTGCGAACGGGGAAACCAAAAATCGTCTGGAAACAGACAGTTTAGAACATGATCCGGTCCCGCCAAACCGGATAATTCTCTAAACGAATTCTATTTTATCGCCTTCCAGTCTCAAACATGTCAACCGCCCGGTCGCATAAGCGCCGGTGTCGATGTTGATACGGTTGTTCCGCACGTCTGGTTCCCTGACCGGGGTGTGGCCATGGACGATAATTTTTTCGAACGGCTCCTCGTGCAACAAAAAATCATCTCTTATCCAGAGCAGATCTTCCTCGCATTGGCGCGACAGGGGCGTGCCTGGCCGCACTCCCGCATGCACAAAGAAAAAATCCCCGCAAGTGAAACAGAGCTTTAGGCCGGCGAGAAACTGACTGTGGCTTTTGGGCATGGCTATACACAGGCTCGCGGAAAGCTCTGCCTGTTCCTTGGGATTCGCATTTATTGCCGGCGTCAGGCCGTAAGAGGTGAGCGTTGGCAAGGCGCCATAGTGCGCCCAATGCTTGAGAACGCCGGGATTTTCGAGAAATTCGGAAAGAAGGACTTCATGATTGCCCTTGAGGCACGACATGCGATGGGTTTTGGCGCGTTCGATCAACAAATCCAAAACGGCCGCGGAGTTCTGCCCGCGGTCGATATAGTCGCCGAGGAAGATGTGAAGCGTTTCGGCTATTGGGTGTTCCTTAAGATCCGCATCTACTCGCGAAAACAATTGTTTGAGCAAATCCGCCCTGCCGTGGACATCGCCGACCGCGTAAATACGCAGCCCCTCCGGCAATAAGGGTGATGCATCGATGCGACGCGATTTCCACATCAAAAGTTGAGCTTTACCCTAAGCTTTTCTGGGCGGCCGGAAAATTGCGCCTTGCAACACGATCCGCGAGATTGCCGGTTCGTGGCTCGCTGTCAATAGGCGCGGAGCGAGTTTGCGGCGCAGGCTTTATAAACACCTTTTCTACACCCCGTTCGCTTCAAGGTGAATCGCTCATGGTCTTTATATCTTTGTTTTATCGTATGATCTTGTCCAAAAAGGCGGCAACCTTCTGAGATCATGTTCTGGCGCTGGACTCCTTGCGCGGCTTCAATTCAAAGACTGTGCCATGGCCTTAAAACGGCTCGATCGCGGCCAATTTCGAATAGGAGCGGACCGCCTTTTGGAGCTCCTTGGCTGTCCCGCCCTTCAATTGCGGGGGCAGACCGGCCGGCAAAATTGTTGACTTTGTGAGGTCATTGGCGGCGCCCGCCCCAGCCTCGTTTTCCATGAATTCGGCCATGGCCTCCCTGTCACGGATCGTGCCGAGGGCCGCCTGACGTTTTTCGCAGCAATCGATCAGTTCTTTTAGGCGCTCATGGTCCTTGGCGACGCCCGGAACATCGGCGAAGAATTCCGCCGTGTAACGCAGCTTCTTTGCCTCTATGCGAATACGGTGGCGGGCACTGGAAGCAAGCGTTGCGAGACCCGCGCCTTGTTTCACTAGATTTCCGCAGCGTTTCCTCAGGCGGGCGCCAGCGTAACACGGTATTGGTTCTTCCGTGGTGGCGGAGAACTGCCCTTGCCATCTTCCGTTTTCGATCCACACCGCAAGATCGAGCTGCAAGGTCCGCGCGCGTTCGCCATCCAAGGCTGCGACGGCCGCCTAATGCGCGGAAAGACGCTTGGCTTCGGTGCTGGTACAGTTTGAAAATCAGCTGCTTATTCGGCGGCGATGACGGCCGCGCTGTTGTTCTTATAGGTTGGCCAATTCGGGCGGTAATCAGCGTCGGACTGGTTCCCCCAAACTTGCCAGCCGCGCCGCGCTCCACGCGCGAAAAGCTCAAGATATGGTCCGGGCGAACAAGCCGCGATAATCGGATATAGCTCGTCCGGCTTGCGGGAATGCTTCCGCTTCCTGGTCGCGATAAAATTCACTTGACTACGTCCAGGCGCAAGCGTTCTGGCGTTCTTGCCGCGCACCCCGAATAGAACCAGCTCTGTGACGTTCCGGAAATAGAACCCGACGCCGCGACCATCGGGGCCGCCGTCCTTCCGGATTTTATGCCAGACAATATTCGACTTGTAGGTAAAACCCCATGCCGCCATGACGGCCAAGCCTTCGGCCAGGAGGGCGTTTGGAACCCAAAGATATAAATGTGACGTGGGGGCAGTAATAGTCGCGACCGGAAGAGCCATTATCTCATCGAGCGACAAGGTGGCGTAGCGGCTTAGCCTGCGATGCTCCGGCGCAACCTTGCCGGTACTGTTCTGGAATCGCCAAGGCGGGTCAGCGAGCAGCGTCGAAAAGCGCCGGTTCGCTGAAAATAGGGCAAGATCTTCACTCGCTGTCTTCGTCGCCATTTTCGCTGGCCTGTTCCGCAATGGGCGCGTTGTCATCGACATATTTCGTGCCAGTAATTCCGAAGGCGAGGATTGGGCATCCACCGCCGCCGCCGCCTTCTATTCTCGGCAACAGCTTTTCCATATGCGTTGTGGACGCGCCGTATTTATTTCCCGCTTTCGGCCCCAGGGACTTGAAGATTGCTTGAAGCTCACTTGCGCGTGTGACAATCGCGCCAACTTCGATCACTCGCAGATCGAACAGAAGCCGAAAGTTATTCAGATCGCGATGATAGAACGGGTCTTTGTTGTTCCACTCGATTTCCGGGCGACGTGTCTTTTGAAGCAATCCACTTTGTGTGTTGAAGAATTTCACTCTTGAGCGCCTACACGAATCTTGGTCGCGAACCTTGTCTCTTTCCATTGACGTGCCGCAAGAAAGCTATCGATCCGTTGAGCGATGATACTCTTGCCGCCGCCGCCCTTCAGTAACTCGCTACGCCGGAATTGGAAAGCTCGCAGGGCGTCGATTATGTCTTGCCATTCGTTCAGGTGAGCGGTTTGCAGGATGCCGGTCGCATTCCGCCATTCATGCACCTCATATTCCGCCGCGATGTCCTCGGGGATGAGATGGAGCGTCACCATGTGCGCCAGAATAGGATGATTTGCGACTGAAAAACAGTCTGATCCAACAAGCAAACTGTACCAGTACCTGGCCATCATTTGCCTTGGCACGACCAAAGTTCGGCTTCGAGCTGGGCCCGGGCTAGGAGAAGGGCCAAATTGCCGAAGCGCGCCCCGTTGGCGAGGGCCGCAAGCTCGCCGGTCAGTTCGGCAATATAGGCCGCAGTGCGGTGACCGCCGTCGACTATCTCCGTGATTTCAATAGGTTTCGCAGCTTTTTCCCCCGTCGAAACACGGCTTAATCTGTGCGCTAACGATGCTGGCTTTTTCATTTTTGTGTTCCCTTACGTTCTCAAAATGTTGCCACTATGTTCCAATAATTTGGCGCGCTTGTAAAGGGGTTTAATAAGGAATATCATAATTTATTTTATGACAGCGGGTTGGCGGCTGCGCTAGCGCAAGCGGGGCGTGTTTGCGCCGCCGCCGTCAACCTGGCTGGTCTTCCCGCCGGCCGCTTGCGCCGGCCTGTTGCGGTGCTAGAACAACAGAAAGCATTTATACCTCCGGAATGGCGGTGAGAAAGCCTGCGAGCCATGCGAAGGGCGCCGCGGATTTGCGACAAAGGAACCGTTCACCGTAAGCAGTATATTTGCCGTTTTGCAAAAGGGGAGACAATCATGGCTGGGAGCGTCAACAAAGTCATTCTGGTCGGGAATCTCGGCCGCGATCCCGAGGTGCGTCGAACGGGCGCCGGCGATCCGATCGTCAGCTTCTCTCTTGCCACGTCCGAGTCCTGGCGCGACAAAGCCTCTGGCGAGCGCAAGGAGCGGACCGAATGGCACAATATCGTGATCTTCAACGAGAATTTGGGTAAGATCGCCGAGCAATATTGCAAGAAAGGCACGAAGATCTACCTCGAAGGGCAATTGCAGACGCGCGAATATGCCGATCGCGACGGCAATCAGCGCAAGACGACGGAGGTGGTGCTGAACCGCTTTCGCGGCGAACTGACCCTTCTCGACAGCCGCGGCCGCGGCGACGCCGGCGGTTCGTTCGAGGCGTCGAGTAATTCTTCCGGACGCGCGTTGCCGATGGAGCAGGCGCCAGACCGCCCTCCCGCCGCCGGATCGAGTTCTACTGCCGGCATCATCGACGACGACATCCCATTCTAACGGCGAATTTACCGATCGATGCGCAAAACGATGGTGATGGCTTTACCGGGCATGGATAAAGTGTGCATCGGTTTAAAAAACAGGATGGGCCGGCCAGTCGAAATCCGGCATGGTCATTTCCAGCCACATGGGCTCCGCATTATCAGGTGAGCGGAACCGAAGCGGGATGAGACTGAAGCCGGCGGCTATCCGCGGAAAGCCGGCTTTGGTTCAAAACCGTCTCACAATATTAAAGTTTAGTTTTGCATGGCAAAGAGCATAGCCCCAAGTCGCTTTTACTCTCTTGATGTGCTGCGCGGCGTAGCGGCACTCAGTGTGGTGTTTTGGCATTGGCAAAGTTTTTTTCTGCCATTCAACAAACAGGGAGCGTCGTTTTCCATTCAGCAGCAGCCCATGTTTGAATTTTTCTATGTTTTCTACGAAAAAGGTTATGAAGCGGTTAATTTATTTTTCTGTCTCTCTGGGTTCATCTTCTTTTGGCTATATTCGGCACCTATTGCCGAGAAATCACTTACCAATGGTCCTTTTGCGGTTCTGAGGCTGTCAAGGCTTTACCCGCTCCATTTTGTTACTCTTCTCTTTGTTGCCGCAGTTCAATTCGTCTATACGAAAACAACGAAGACATATTTCGTTTACCCATTCAACGACACTTATGATTTTTTCCTTAATTTGTTTTTTGCCTCCGCGTGGGGGTTGGAAAAAGGTAATTCTTTCAATTCCCCGGTATGGTCAGTCTCTGTAGAGATCTTATTGTATGCTATATTCTTCGTTTTCTGTCGATATGTCAATCGAACCTTCATATCTATATTGTTTGCGATTTTTGTTGGGCATTTATTACACAGTATCAACGACGCATATAGTCGTGAAGACTTAATTCCACTCGGTATAAGGAATTTTTTTATTGGAGGGTTTATTTTTATGGTTTACGATAAGCTGATCAGTACGGGTGACAGGTGGAAAGTTTCACTTTGGTTGCCTTTTGTGGCTTTCATCGCATGGGTAGCGACAATAGCGATTATGAATCCTAATTTTAATTTCGCCTTTGACAAACTTCCTCCAATGCTTGCGCATAAAATGGTATCTGCTTGGCCCTCTTTTGTATTGTTTCCATTGACCATTATGTCTTTGGCACTGATCGAAACAAAACTAGGGACATTTGGTAAACGATTTTCGTTTGTAGGTGATGTTTCTTATTCGTCGTACCTTCTTCATTTTCCTCTTCAACTTGCTATAGTTACAGTCATGGCGCTTTTTTCCGTTAACGAGACACTGTTTTATTCGCCATCGATCATGGCGTGGTTTTTCTTCGTTCTCATCATCATGTCGTTAGTTAGTCACCGTTATTTCGAAGTGCCAATGCAACGTTTCATGAGACGAAAGCTGCTCATCCGGCAAACTGCGGCGCAGGTACAAGAAGTCGCGTAGCGTTTACCTCGATCCGCTGCCAGCCGCTGGAAGGCGATTAAAAAGCGATATGGGCCGGAGGACATCAGAGACGCCGGCGGTATGGCTTTGGGGCTCTCGCGCTTCATCGAAGTCTATGAACTTGCAACATGGTCTTGAGTTAAGCTGCTCACCATCCAACCGGTTTTTGCTAAAAATCACCGCCGCGATAACGTACAAAGTTTCATAACCGCGGACCCGCGCCAAGAATCCCTCCCGGAAGTTCATGAAGGATTACAAAGTTTTCCGAGCATGAGGCGGATGCCGGCGAGGCGCAGGGGATGGGTGCCGGGATCGCGCCCGGCGCCGGAGCCGTTGTCGACGCGGCTTGGAATGATACAAATTACCGCGGCTTGCCGCTCGCTTCCGTCTTGAGGCGATCCAACAGGTCCGGCGTGGCAAAGCCATCGGCCTGAGCGGATTTTATGCTGATCTGAAAATCGTGGATCGCATCGCGCGAGGCCTGCCCAAAACGGCCGTCGATTGGCCCACGGTAAAAATCGAGACTTTCGAGCAAGCGCTGAATCTCCGCCTTTTGCGTCCGGCTCAAAAAAATCTCAGCCTCCGGCCAATGGCCGCGCGCCGCGGATTTGCCTTCGATACGTTGCGCGAGCAAGCTAAGCGCAAGGGCGTAGGAGTCCGAATTATTATACGCCTTGAGAATCCAGAAATTCGCCGACAAAAGGAAGGCCGGACCGGCCGCGCCGGAGGGCAAGAACAAGGTCGCGTCGCCTTGCGGAAATGGGTCGCCGTTGGCGCTTTTGGCGCCCTGTGCGGCAAAGTCGGCGAAGCTGCCATGCAACGAGGCAAAGCCGAAATTTTTGGGCAGGATCACTTCGGTTCCCCAGGAGAGGCCAGGCTGCCAACCGGATTGGCGCAAAAAATTCGCGATCGAGGCAAGACTATCGAGGGGGTTGTTCCAAATGTCGGGCGAGCCTCGTCCCGTGTAGCTGACCGCATATTTGAGGAAAGCGGAGGGAAGAAACTGCGGCCCGCCCATCGCGCCGGCCCAGGAGCCTTTCATCGCCGCGCGGGCAACCCCGCCGTGATCGAGCATGACAAGCGCACTGATCAATTCGTCGCGGAAAACCGGCCGGTCTTGGCGGCGGTAAGCCAAGGTCGCCAGCGAGCGGACGACATCCTTTTCGCCTTTCGCTCTCCCAAAGTCGGTCTCGATGCCGAAAGCCGCGAGGATAATCGCGGCTGGTACGCCAAAGCGCTGCTCGATATTCGCAAGCTCGGCGCGCCACGCATGCAGGCATTCCCGGCCACGCGCGATGCGGCGGGGCGAAACGGCTTCGCCAAGGTAGGTTTTGAGAGGCTTGTCGAACTCCGCCTGCCGGTTCGACGCAGCGGGCGCGGCTGGGTCTGGCTCAAGCGCGGTGAAGGCCGCGTCGAAAGTTCCGCGCGAGATCCCTTTTTCCGCGGCAAGCGGCCAGAGGCTTTGCAAAAACTCTTGGAAGCCCTCGGGGGTGGGCGCCACGCGGTTTGCGGGCTGATCGAGCGCCAGGGCGACTCGCGCCGGCCAGCAAAGCGCCAGCGGCAAAATTGCAAGGAGGCGTAAGGTCTGGATGTTGTGCCGCATTTGTCTGCGTGAACCGAAGTCCACTTCGCGGACAAACGCAAGCCCGCCGGTCTTCCAACGGTCATTTGGGCAAAGGCTATCCGCATTGACCTCCTTGCCCACGGAATATAGGGTACCCACCTATACCAACGTCAGTCCTGCGGAAGAAAGCCGGGCATGGGCCACGTCATTCGCGATAAGCAAAAGCTTCTGAACCGCGTGCGCCGCATTCGCGGGCAGGTCGAAGCCGTTGAGCGCGCGCTCGACGGCGAAGCCGGTTGCGCGCAAATCATGCATCAGATCGCCGGGTGCCGTGGCGCGATCAATAGCCTGCTGGTGGAGGTGGTCGAGGATCACATCCGAACCCATTTGGTGGATCCGGCCAAGAATCCGGAGGCGCTCGACGCCGAGGCAGCGGCCCAACTAATCGAGGTCGTTCATAGCTATTTCAGATGAGGGTCCGGGCCATGCGGGAGGGACGATGAACGACCAGGACGCCATGGCTCCAGGCGAACACAGCCATATTTTTCTTGGCGCCGGCCATGCCCTGAACGAGCGCAGGACTTGGGCCGCGATTGCGCTCGCGGGATTCATGATGGTCGCGGAAATCGCGGGGGGCACCCTGTTTGGGTCGCTCGCCGTGGTCGCCGACGGCTTTCATATGGCAACCCACGCCTTGGCGCTATTGATCGCGGCCGTGGCTTATTCCTATGCGCGTCGGCACGCGAATGATCCCCGCTTCGTGTTCGGCACGGGAAAGCTCGGCGATCTCGCCGGATTTACGAGCGCCCTCGTCCTTGCGATCATCGCCTTGATGATCGGCTATGAAGCGGGATTGCGTCTTTTTTCGCCGGTGACGATCCATTTCGACGAGGCGATTTTGATCGCGGCCGGCGGTTTCGTCGTGAACATTGCCACCGCCTGGCTCCTAAGTGCGGGCGGCGGCGATCGTCATGGCCACGAACATAGCCACGCGTTTGGCCATCGCGCGGAGGACGGCGCGCATGCGCATGACGAGCCTCGCCGCATCGACACCGGGCGGGGAATTTTGCTTTTGGAGGTATTCGAGGATGGCGTGCCGCCGCGTTTCCGGCTGCGCCGCGAGGACAATCTCGAACCGGCGTCGCTGCTTGGCGATAGTGCCGCGTCGATCGAAATCGAACGTCCCGGCGGCGCGCAGCATATTTTTCGCTTCGCCGATCGCGGGGTTTTTCTCGAATCGGTGGAAGAAATTCCCGAGCCGCATGCGTTCAAGGCCCGCTTGCGGCTCGCGGGCCACGATCAAGAGGATGTTTACGAACTCGATTTCGCTGAACACGGACATGACGGCGCTCTGTTCGCCTCAGCCGCTCACCGCGACAACAACATGCGCGCGGCCTTCGTGCATGTGGCGGCCGACGCTGCGGTCTCGGTTCTCGCGATATGCGGGCTGCTCCTCGGGCGCTTTTTTGGCTGGGTCTGGATGGACCCGGTCATGGGCATCGTTGGGGCCTTGGTCATCGCTAATTGGGCCTATGGCCTGATCCGCGACACCGGCGGCGTGCTCCTGGATATGAACCCCGATAAGGCAATGGCCGATGAGCTGCGGCGCGCCATCGAGACCGACGGGGACAGCTTGGCGGATCTGCATGTCTGGCGGCTCGGCCCCGGCCATCTCGGCGCGATCGTCTCTGTCCTGACTGCTAAGCCGCGTGACGCGGAATTTTACCGCTCGCGGCTCAGCCGTTTCCGGATGCTCTCGCATGTCACGATCGAAGTGCGCGATATAATCGGTGGCCGCGAGGCGGCCGAAAAATGTCCTCCAGCCGCCGGATGACCGGCAGGTTCCGGATGACCCGTCCGAAAAACCTGCTTCGCACAAGAAAATTTGCCCATGATGATGCGCAATCGGCGTGGAACGAACATCTCGCGCGATGCGCGCAGCGGCCCCAATCCTGAACGGTTTCGCAATAATGGCAAGATTTGCATAAAGTTGGCTAATTCGCGCGGTAAGGGGGAGTTGGCCGTACTGGGAGGGTTAAGATGGAGGGCTGCTGGCGCCAGCGGAAGATGAAGGTCGCGCGGCCCGCCGGGCTTTTCGCTGGGCTTTTCGCTCTCACCATCTTGGCCTCGCCGGTGCTGGGCGAAGTTGTCGATCAAATGGGAGTCGCAGCGAGTTTGCGCAGCCATGCCTGCGCGGCAGTTCTGTCGCTGATCGCCGGTTTCATCGCCCTTCCGGTGCTCGCCGCGCTGTTCTATCTATCCCAGCGGCGGCGTTGGATGGAACACGAGGCAGCCCATCACCTTGAGCTTTCGGCATTTCGTGCGAAGCTCGACCGCGCCGAGCTTTTTCTTGGCGCCGAAACCCAGATCATCATTGCCTGGGGAGGGCCGGGCGAGGACCCCGATATCGAAGGCAATCTTCGGCTTGCCGGGGACCGGCAGAACCGCGTGCTTGCCTTCGGGTCGTGGCTGCCGCCAGCGACGGCGCAAACACTCGCCAGCTCCGTCGCGCGGTTGCGCGCACGGGGCGAATCGTTTCGCGCCACCGTCACGAGTTTGGACGGGCGGCATCTCGAAATCGAGGGGCGCCCGGTTAGCGGCCTTGCCGTGCTGCGGATAAGGGATGTTTCCGGCGATCGTCTCGATGCCGTCCGCCTTCAGGAGTTGCAGGCGGCCACGATCGAGCAACTCCATGCCTTGCGGGCATTGCTCGACGCTGTTCCTTACCCGGCGTGGGTGCGCGACGGCGGCGGCAAATTGAGCTGGGTCAATGCCGCCTATGCCCGCGCGGTCGAAGCCAAGGATCGAGAGGCCGCGGTCTTGCGCGGTATCGAGCTTATCGAAACTCAGGCCCGCGAGGCGAGCGCCGCGGCACTCGGGACCGGCGCCGTCTGGCGCGGGCGAGCTCCGGCGGTCGTGGCGGGCGAGCGCCGGATGCTCGAAATTGTCGATGCGCCGGCGGGCTCCGGTTCGGCCGGAATGGCGGCGGATGTGTCGGAAATCGAATCCATGCGTGCCGCGTTTGACCAGCAAACGCGAGCGCATGCGCGCACGCTCGACCAGCTTTCGACGGCGGTTGCCATTTTCGACGGTGCCAAGCAGCTCGTATTCCACAATGTGGCCTATCGCCAGCTTTGGGCGCTCGATCAGGCTTGGCTCGACCAGAAACCAACCAATTCCGAGAATTCTCGACCGCCTCCGGAGGGCGCGGCTGTTGCCGGAGCAAGCCGATTTCCGGGCTTGGAAGGCAGACCTGCTCGCCGCCTATCAATCGCCCGATACCGACGAACAGGTCTGGTTTCCGCCGGATGGGCGGACGTTGCGCGCCGTTATAAGCCCCAATCCGCAAGGCGGCGTCACCTATCTTTTCGACGATGTCACCGAACGCTACCGTCTCGTTTCGCAGTTCAACGCCTCGATCCGTGTGCAGAGCGAAACCCTCGATACCTTGAAGGAGGGGGTAGCCGTGTTTGGCAGCGACGGGCGCCTCAAATTGTTCAACCCGGCCTTCGCCAGCATGTGGGCGCTCGACCCAAGCGAGCTCGACGGCCGGCCGCACATCGACCGCGTCGCCCTGCTTTGCGCGCCGCTGTTCGCCGGCGAAGAGGCCTGGGGGCCGCTGCGCGCGGCCGTCGCCGGCTTACCGGATCAACGGGTTGGGCTCGAACGCCGTCTCGCGCGCAGCAATGGGTCCGTGCTCGATTGCGCCGCCGCGCCGCTGCCCGATGGCGCGACCCTTCTCACCTTCATCGACATGACCGCAAGCGTGAATGTCGAACGCGCGTTGACCGAAAGCAATCAGGCGCTGATCGGCGTTGAAAAGCTGCGCAATGAGTTCGTCCACCATGTCTCCTACGAGCTGCGTTCGCCCTTGACCAATATCATCGGCTTCATTCAGCTTCTCGACGATCCCGCGACCGGTCCGCTCAACATCAAACAGCGCGAGTATGCGGGCTATGTGATGAAATCCTCAACGGCGTTGCTCGCCATCATCGACGATATTCTCGATCTCGCCTCGATCGACGCGGACGCGATGGAACTGTCGCTCGATGACGTGGACATCGCCCAAACCATCCGGGAGGCGGCGGAAGGCATCCAAGACCGGCTCGAAAAATCCTCGCTCACGCTTCGCGTCGCGGCGACGGAGGGTATTGGGTCCTTTGCCGCCGACGGCAAACGTATCCGGCAGATACTCTTCAACCTTCTCTCTAACGCAATCGGCTTTTCCTCGCCCGGTCAAACCATAGATCTCTCGGCGATGCGGCAGGACGGCGAAATCGTGTTCAAAGTTACCGACGAGGGGAGTGGAATTCCGCCCGAAATCCTCGAACATGTTTTCGATCGTTTCAAAACCCATACTGCCGGGTCACGCCATCGCGGCGCCGGACTTGGCCTTTCCATTGTGCGGTCCTTCGTCGAACTGCACGGCGGCCGCGTCGAAATCGATTCGACACCGGGAAAAAGGACGCGCGCGACTTGCATCTTTCCCTTACAAGGTGCGAAGCTCCCCGCAAGCAGTACAGCGCAAGGGGCGTGAACGCAATGGCCGCAGGCTCGGTCCCCGCTTCCGGTACGATCTGGCCGCGCGAGCTGGAAGACGAGGGCGCAATCGCCGGGTTTGCCGCTGACGCCGCCGCGCTCATCGGTCCTGGCGATCTCGTGACCTTGTCGGGCGGCCTTGGCGCCGGAAAGACGGCGTTCGCGCGCGCCCTCATTCGTATCCTAACGGGCGACCAAGACCTCGAGGTGCCGAGCCCGGCCTTCACCTTAATGCAAGTTTACGAGGGCTTGAACTTCCCCATCGTTCATGCCGATTTCTACCGCATCGAGAAGCCGCGGGAGCTTATGGAATTGGGGTTCGAGGAAGCTTGCGACGGCGCGCTCGTCCTAGTCGAATGGCCAGAGCGCGCGGGCGGGTTTCTCGATGCCGGCAGGCTCGATATCGAATTCGGGCTCGACAAGGACCGCGGTCCCGGCTACCGCGCTGTGACCCTAACCGGGATTGGTCCGTTCGCGGCGCGGCTCGCGCGGGCCAAGGCGGTCCACGAGCTTCTCGATCGCAGCGGCTGGAGCGGAGCCCGGCGTGATTTCATGCAGGGCGATGCTTCGGTGCGAAGCTATGAGCGTTTGGTGAACCCCGATGGGCGGAGCGCCATTTTGATGATTTCGCCGCCTCGCCCGGACGGGCCGCCGCTTCGCTATGGCAAATCCTATAGCGCCATCGCCAAACTCGCTGAGGACATAAGGCCCTTTATTGCGGTCGGCCAAGGGTTGCGCGCGCAAGGCATCTCGGCGCCCGAAATTCTTGCCCTCGATCTCGCCGCCGGTCTTGCAATCGTCGAGGATCTCGGCTGCGAGCCGGTTGCCGGCGAAGACGGCATCATCGACGAACGGTACGCCGTTGCGCTGACCGGGCTCGCTTATTTACACGGCGCCAGCCTTCCCGGCACTTTGCCCCTCGACGGCAACGAGACCTACCGGATTCCAATCTATGACGCCGATGCGCTTTCTATCGAGACGGAACTGCTGCTCGACTGGTACGCGCCCTATATCGCTTGCGTTCAACTCGCCTCGGGCGCCAAGGCGACCTTTGTCAATCTTTGGCGCCAAGCAGTTCAGGATGTCCTCGCCGCGCGGCAGGCGTGGACGCTGCGCGACTACCATTCGCCAAATCTCCTCTGGCTTGCCGGGCGTGAAGGCATCGCCAAGGTGGGTGTCCTGGATTTCCAGGATTGTGTCTTGGGCCACCCCGCATACGATGCGGTCTCCCTTTTGCAGGACGCTCGAGTCGATGTTCCGCAAGACACGGAACTGAAACTGCTCGCCTATTACGCACGGTTGCGGCGCGAGGCGGATCCAGGCTTCGATGCGGCGGGGTTTGCCCGCGCCTACGCAATTTTGGGCGCGCAGCGCGCGACCAAGATCCTTGGCATTTTCGCCCGCCTCGATGAACGCGACCATAAACCGCAATATCTTGCTCACCTGCCCCGGGTCGAAAAATATTTGGCCACGGACCTGACCCATCCGGCTTTAGCCGAGCTGAAACTCTGGTATGAGGAGCACCTGCCACGGATCTTTGGCCGCGCGCGCTGAGTTCAGCGGCGATGGGCTATCGAATGTCCGCCGCGCATATTGGTGTCCCTTGCGGAACTGGAAATTCGAGACAGGCGTCTTCGATCGTTCCATCCGGCTAATCGCACGATAGTTTGGCAACCGGCACCCCGATGTCTTCTTTTCTGCCCGCCAAAGCTTTTGTCTTCGCCGCGGGATTGGGCACGAGAATGCGGCCGTTGACCGATCGCGTGCCAAAGCCATTGATCGCGGTCGCGGGCAAGCCGCTGATCGACCATGTGCTTGATCAATTCGCCTTGGCCGGCGTCGAGACGGCGATCGTCAATGTGCACTATTTGGCGGGCCAGATCGAAGCGCATCTTGCTACAAGGAAAGTCCCCCGGATCGTAATCTCGGACGAGCGCGAAAAACTTCTCGATCAGGGCGGCGGGATCGCCAAGGCATTGCCCTTGCTTGGGCCGGCGCCTTTTTTGTCGCCAACACGGATGCTTTCTGGATCGAAGGCCCGGCCGGCAATCTGGGCCGGCTTGCCGCCTCCTGGGATCCGGAAAGAATGGATATTTTGCTGCTCGTCGCGGCGTTGGCGGCGAGCGTGGGGGTCAATTCGCCGGGCGACTTCAACATGGCGTCCGATGGCCATCTGACGCGGCGGCCGGAGCGCGAAATCGCGCCTTTCATCTATACGGGTGCCGGTATTGTCAAGCCGGGGCTTTTCGAGCGCGAGAAGCGGGATATTTTTCCGTTGGCGCCATTCTTTTTCGAGGCGGCGAAAGCCGGACGCCTGTTTGGCCAAAGGCTTGACGGGCTTTGGCTCCATGCCGGCACACCGCAAGCGATCGAGGAAGTGGAGCGCGCCATCGCGCGCGGTGCCAGGTGACGCGCACGCCTGCGCGAAGGAACCGCGATCATTAGACCTCTTGCATAACCGCCCGTAGGTCCTTGATTTTACTGGCAAGAGACAGGGGTTATGCAAGAGGTCTATTGTAAAAGTGTTTGGCGCCCCCAAGCAATATCATTCGATCAAAGACCTTGGCGGCCAGCGACCCGCGTGGCGCGGGGTCTCGCGGGTAAGCCGTAGATGCTTAGCGGCCAGACGGCTCCGGTTACTTAGTCTTTAACAATTTTCGAGAAACTGATGATAAATAATTATCATTATTCACTAATAATCATGACATAAAACCCGTTTCCGATCCGTTTCTTTCGTCTTCTCGCTTGAGTGTTGCCTCATTCAGGGCGTATAAGCATTTGTGTATTAAACGAACTCCAGGCCACCGGGCCTTTTGATGACGCGGAAGCTATGACTGTCGCCCTACAATTCAGTGACACGCCGGCCGAGGCCGCCGCGAGACTCCTGATGCGGCTTGGTTTGGCCGCTTTATTCGTCGGCCTGCCTTGCGCGAGTATTTTTTGGCGCGGCGCCATTTATGTTGTGTTGCCGGTCGGCGCGATATTGATTCTGCTTGGCGCACTGTTGGATGCCCCCCCCCATGCGGGGCGCCGGCTCCGTGACGCGATTGTCTCGCCGGCTGGAGGCGCGGCGCTGTTGGTGGTTTTATGGGCCGCCGTGTCCGTGATCTGGACTCCGTTCCCCGGGGAAGCAGGCGAACGGTTTCTGCAGTTTGCGGGCGCCACCTCTCTCGCCGTGTTGGCTGCCGTTTATCTGCCGCAAAGGACCAAGACTCTCGATTTTTACCTGTTGCCCGGAGGTATCGCCCTGGCGAGCGCGGCGACCCTCGCCCTGGCATATTTTCACACCCCCTGGTTTTTTGGCGGCTTCGATTTCGACGAAACGCTGTATGAGCGGGCGACGATCACCTCGATCGTCCTGGTATGGCCGGCGCTTGGGTTTTTGTCGCTGCGCGAGCACTGGATCGCGGCGGCGATCCTCGCGGTTCTCGTGGCCAGCGTGGCGCTCGCTGGATTTGCCCAGATCGCGCTTCTGGCGATGGGCGCGGGTGCGTTCACTTACGCCATGGCCATGTCCGTTCCCACCCAGACGGCGCGGATTCTCAGCTGGCTTTTCGCGCCCCTGATCCTGTTGGCGCCCCTCCTTCCCTTGCTCTACCGTCTGGTTCTATGGATCACTGGATTTGATCCGGGCGCCGGGTCCGCGCCGATGCTGATCTGGAGTGAGCTCGTCGTCTCACAATGGCCGCGTCTGATTACCGGGCATGGTCTCGACTTCGTGCATCGCGGCTTGAGCCTCGGCTACCTGCCCGAAGGGACGCCAAGAAGTCTTTTGCTTGTGCTTTGGTTTGATTTTGGCCTCGTCGGCGCCGCCGGTTTCACGGTCCTCGCAGTGCAAGCCTTCAGGGTCGCCGGGCGGCTCCCGCTGAAGACGGCGCCAGCCTTGCTCGCGGGCCTCGTCGCAATCTTGACGATCGCCACGCTAGGTATCGCGACGTCGCAGATATGGTGGCTGACCCTCCTTAATTGCGGGGCCATTGCGTTCGCGCTCCTCATCAAGGGAGCTGATAGGGCTCAGCGGCCGGACGCGCGGGCCATTCGCGCGGCCGAGCCGGAAACTCCGCAAGAATCCGGGAAAAAAAGCACCGCGGTTTCCGTGGCTCCGCCGCAGCGGCTTACCGAGTTCGCGGATTCGTGACCGGATAACGCCGGAGTCAGCGGTAATCGCGCTATTGCTGCACCGGCGGACCGCGATCTCCTGGCAATGGCTGGACAATTGCGAAGGAAGCGCGAAAGAGTGCTTGCGGCGGCAGGCCCAGCGGCCTTAACATTGGCGGATGATCGAGGCAGTCATCACCGTCCGGAACGCACGCGAAGGCGATGCAGAAGGCATCGCCGATGTGCACGATGCCGCGTGGCGCGACGCCTATCGCGGCCTTATTCCCGGCCGCGAGCTTGAACGGATGATCGCCCGCCGCGGGCCACGCTGGTGGCACTCGGCCATTTTGCGGGGATCGCGCCTTCTGGTCCTTGATTTCGATGAAACCATCGGCGGCTATGCAAGCTATGGACGCAATCGCGTGCCGTCGTTGCATTACGGCGGGGAGATTTTCGAACTTTATATTGCACCTGAATTTCAGGGGCTGGGGTTCGGCACCCGGCTTTTCGAGACGGCCCGCAAGGACCTGGCCGAGCACGGCTATTGTTCTTTTCTCGTTTGGGCCTTGGCCGACAACGAGCGGGCAACCCAATTCTACTTAAAACTCGGCGGAAGAAATGTCCGCCAGGCGACCGAGCGGTTCGGCTCCGAAACCCGCGCCAGGGTTGCCTTCGCGTTCGACTAATGCCAAGTCTTGTTGATCATGACCGGTAAGTCAGGTTTCGCGTTCCGGTACTCTGATTCAACTCCGTGCCAGCCGAGGCGGTTGTTTTTCAATTGAGGAGCCACAGGATCTCGCCCGGGCGTGGCGGCGAGTCCTTCCCCATCAAACAACATCGCCGCCGGGCGTGGCCGCTGGCTGCCCCCGGCCTAACCGCGCCGCGGAAAATCGTCGCCGCCGCAATCCGCCACAACTAAGCACTTTCCCCAGGCCAGTTTCTGTCCCCAAAACGCCCCCTCGGCGCATTGAAATCCATGGCACACTATAGGGAAGTCAAACGAGGCCTCGTGGCTTGAATAGATTACAATTGACAGATATAGCCCGTGGTTTCTGGAAATATTCTTAGCTTCGCGATGGCATTGTGGCTCCGCCCCGCACCTCGAACTGCCGGATTACCGCGTCCCGTGGCCTAAAGTGCCGCGTTCCGCCAACAGCCGCGCGATCGCGGCGCGCAGCTCGGCGACGCCGTCGCCACTGCGCGACGAGGTGAAGATCGCCTCCGGAAACGCGGCGGGACGTTTGTTCACGAGGGCGAGCGCGGCGGCGAGGCGGCCTTCCCGCTCGCCGGCTTTTCACTTCGTCTTGCTTCGTCAAGACGATCTGATAGGACATCGCGGAGGAATTGAGAAAATCCAGCATCTCGATGTCGATCGGTTTTGCGCCATGACGGCCATCGATGAGAAGAAACACGCGCAGCAACGGCACCCGGCCGCGCAAGAAATCCCCTATCAGCCGGGTCCAGGACGCGGTCTTTTCCTTCGATGCCGCGGCATGGCCATAGCCAGGCATATCGATCAGGCGCAATGCCGCGGAATTGATGTCGCCGCCAAGCACGAAGAAATTAAGTTCGCGCGTGCATCCCGGCGTATGCGACGTCCGCGCCAGCGTTTTACGATTGGTCAACGCATTGAGGAGCGAGGATTTTCCGACGTTCGAGCGGCCGGCGAAGGCGATCTCCGGCGGGCCCGGCGGCGGCAATTGCGCGGCGTTCGCCGCAGCCCAAAGAAACGCACATTCCCCTCCGAAAAGCTTGCGTCCCAATTCGGCAAAGTCAGGCGCGACACACTCCAACTCGTTCACGGCCGGCAAAGCCCGCCAACTCAGGTTGTCGCTTTCTTGGCTTTCTTGCGGAACATGCCGGTCAAATTGTCCCAGAGTTCGATCTTGGCGCCGGCCCGCTTCATGATCGCCGTCTGCTGAATGACCGACAAAGTATTAGTCCAGCTCCAGTAGATGACAAGGCCGGCAGCAAAGCTGCCGAGCGTGAACGTGAAGATGACCGGCATCCAGGTGAACACCTGCTTTTGCACCGGATCGGTTGGTTCCGGATTGACCTTCATCTGAATGAACATGGTTATGCCCATGATGAGGGGCCAAACGCCAATCGCGAGGTAGGGGCCGAACACCGCTATCTGAGTCGGATCGAAGGGGATGAGACCGAACAGATTGAAGACATTCGTCGGGTCGGGCGCTGACAAATCCTTGATCCAGCCGAAAAATGGCGCGTGCCGCATCTCGATCGTGATGACGAGCACCTTGTAAAGCGCGAAGAACACCGGAAGCTGGATCAGCACTGGCAGGCAGCCCGACAAGGGATTGATCTTTTCGCGCTTGTAAAGCGCCATGATTTCTTGCTGCTGCTTGGGCTTGTCGTCGGGAAAGCGGTCCTTGATCGCGGTGATCTGCGGCTGCGCCGTCTTCATCTTGGCCATCGCGCGATAGCTCCGGTTGGCGAGCGGGAATACGAGCAACCTGACCAGAACCGTGATGCACAAGATCGCGACGCCCATATTGCCGACAAACTTGTAAATGCGGTCGAGCAGCCAGAACATCGGCCTGGTGATAAAATAGAACCAGCCCCAGTCGATCAGGAGATCGAACTTCTTGATCCCCAAATTGGCCTGATATTTGTCGAGCGTGGCGGTCTCCTTGGCGCCCGCGAAGACCCTAGACGTGAATTCGCCCGAAGTGCCCGGCGCAAGTGTCCTTCCTTCCGTTCCGGCAAAACCAGCCTGATAAATCACAGGAGCGCCGCCGGATCCGGAAAAGCTTGCCTCGACAGCTTCGCCCTGATCCGGAATGACAGCCGCAGCCCAATATTTGTCGGTGAGACCCAGCCAGCCGCCGGTACCCGTGAAGCTCTTCGTTGCATGATCTTCCTTTTCGATCTTGTCGTACTTGATCTCCTGCACGCCGGACTCGCCAATAACTCCAACGAACCCTTCGTGCACTCTGTAAATGCCAACAGCCACGGGCCTGCCATGGCGCTTGACGAATGCATAGGGGTGCAGCGTAACCGCCTGCGTGGACTTGTTCTCGACGCTGTCGGTCACCGTAAACATGTAACGGTTGTCCACCGCGATTTTGCGGTGAAACACGAGGCCCTGGCCATTGTCGTAGGTTAGCGTCGCGGGCGATGTTTCAGTCAGCGTATCGTGATCGGCTTGCCACAACGTATCGGGCCCAGGCAGGACAAGATTCGCGCCGGGATCGGCAATGAAGCCCGCCTCGGCGTAGTAAGGCGACGGCGAACCCGCGGGCGAGAGCAAAACGATGTTCGCACTGTTGGGATCGACCGTCTCGCGGTAGTCCTTAAACGACACGTCGTCGATGCGCCCGCCCTTGAGGGCGATCGATCCGTAGATAGCGGGCGCGTCGAGTTTGACCCTGGGGCTTACGGCCAAGGCCTCCGCACGGCTCATTTGCGGCGCCGGGGCCCCCGCTTGCGCCGGCGCGCCCAAGCCGGAAATTTGCGAACGTGTGGCTTGGGAATTGCCCTCTTGCGGCGCCAGCTGCGCGCCAGGGGTTGCGCGCGCGTGCATTTCAGTCTGGGTCTGCCGCTCCTTGTCGAGATGCGGCCGGTTATAAAACGCGTCCCACCCAAGAACGACGAGCAGCGACAGGCAAGTCGCTAGCATGATGTTTCTGGTTTCCTGGGTCATCATCCGTTGGGTTTCCTGCGTTTTGAATTCTGTCGCCGCGCCTCTTCCGCGTCGCCGGCGGCGCGCCCCTCGCGGTTGTTATCCTTGCGGATGGGCGGCTGGTTTTTCCGGGCACCGATCTTGCCGAAAGCCCAGATAAGTTCCCCCTGCAGGGCCAGGAACGGCATGTCAAGCGCCGCGGGCCGCGCGAGGATTACATAATCATGGCCGGGCCGCGCCGGAAGTGGGTTGAGCAGCCGCAGCGCTTCCTTGAGACGGCGGCGGATCCGGTTGCGCTGGACCGCGCCGCCGGATTGTTTGGTTATGGTGAAACCAAACCGCGGCGCCCCCAGGCAAGAGAGAACGTCCAGCGGGTTGCAGATTTGATCTCTCCGGGTCCCGGCGAAAAAATAAGTTGGTTCGCCCAGTGCGCGCCAGCCGGCCTGCTCGGACGGGATCGGGCGCGGCGCCGCTTGCAACGTCAGCCCCCGCGCGTAAACGCGCTTTCCCTTCGCCGCGCGTAGAAAGTCAGCCCTTCGCCGCAGCCGTTCCGGAACCGCCAGGGCGTTTCCGCGCGGTTGGTCCAAGGGCTTTGCCGGGCACCCGGATGAAAATGCGGTCGAATCCTGGGGGCCGTGCCCGGTGCGAGGCTTTCGCATGGAGTTAAATCCCACCGGAGTGAATGACCGCCAATTTTTTCACGGCAAGTTTTCTCTTCATGCCACTTTTGCGGCGAACGCTGGCCGGCCGGCCGATTTGCGTGACCGCCCTGCCCCGCCGGCACGCCGCGATCCCCGCCCAAAGAGAGAATTGTGAAGCCAAGCGGATCCTGCCGGGAAACCGCTAGATCGAGACCCTGGAGTTTTCCGGAATTTCATGGAAACATCGAAAGGTGCTAGAACCTATCGTCGAAGGATTTCACGCCGAAAGCCGTTTGCGGCCACGCGCGCGCCGCGCCGCGATAACCTTGCGGCCACCCGCGGTTGCCATCCGGGCGCGAAACCCGTGCCGGCGTTTGCGCACAATTTTGCTTGGCTGATAGGTTCGCTTCACCGCGCCGCTCCAATTCCGGTCCTAATAACGCAATAAGCACGCTCCCGGCAAGACCCAAACTTTCAGGTCAAGCCGGCACGTGCGTCGATTCCACCTAACGGGAGCGCGCAACCTTGAATTCCCGTACCCCCTTCAATGTGAAGCGAGAAAGGGCACCAGCAAGCCTGCGATTTCGCCCCTTATAAAGGCAACCTGCAAACCAAGTCAATTCGGCTAGAAAAGGCTTAAGCGAGATGACGCCGGCAACCCGGCGTTGCCTAGGCCGTTTAATTCCGCGTCATTTTTTCCGCAAACTGGGGACCACTTTCCGGCAAGGATGCGCAGCGGCAACCAGCCTCCACAAGGGCGCGTGGCAGAATACGGGCTAAAAGCATGCCGTGGCCCGCAACGTGCAAGAAAGCGTCCATGAAACCCATGCAGCTTCGTTGAGCCGGGATTTGCGCATTGCCGTCATCGACAAGAATACGTTTCGCGCGGCCATCATCGAGGAAGGCTTGCACGCGGCCGGGCACCTGAACGTGGTCCGGATCGATGACACGGCGGAACTGCTTGACCGCATCCGGGCGATTGATCCCGACGTCATCCTCATCGATCTCGAAAGCCCTAGCCGCGACGTTCTCGAACAAATGTTCAAGGTAAGCCGTTCGGTCGCGCGGCCCGTCGCCATGTTCGTCGACCGTACCGATGCGGCAACGATCGACGCCGCGATCGATGCCGGAGTCTCGGCCTATATCGTCGACGGCCTTCGCATGGACCGCGTCAAGCCAATTCTCGACATCACGATCAGCCGTTTCAATGCCTTCGCCAAGCTCAAGAAAGAGCTTGAAATGGCGAAGTCGCAGCTCGACGACCGCAAGTTAATCGACCACGCCAAGGTGCTGGTCATGCGCGCCAAGGCCATTCCGGAGGAACAGGCCTATGCCCTGATGCGCCGTGTCGCGATGAACGAAAACAAGAAGATCGCTGAGGTTGCCCGTTCCATCATCACCGCCGCGGAGCTGTTGCGATGACACAGAGGCTGCGCATCGGATATGTGCCGCTGACCGACGCGGCCTTACTCCACGTGGCGAAAGCCCAGCATTTCGCCGCCGCGCGGGGCGTCGAGATTGAACTCGTAGCTGACTCATCGTGGGCCAATATCCGCGACAAGCTGGTGGCCGGCCATTTCGATGCGGCGCACATGCTGGCGCCGGCCGCCATCGCGGTCTCGCTCGGGATTGGGCATATAGAGGCGCCGCTGATCGCGCCGGTGGCCCTCGGGCTCAATGGCAACGCGATCACCGTCTCGCAAACTCTGTTCGAAGCGTTGCGGCAAGAAACGCAGGGCGAGATTGCCGATCCTCGCGTCACCGCCAAGGTGCTCGCCACGATCGCCGCAAAACGCCGCGCGGCGGGGAAGCCCCTTTGACATTCGGGCATGTGTTTCCTTTTTCCAGTCATCATTACCAATTGCGCCTCTGGCTGCGGGCTGGCCATCTCGACCCCGATGAGGACGTCAGGCTCGTCGTCGTGCCGCCACCGTTCATGGTCTGGACCCTGCGAAAGGGCCAGTTGGACGGGTTTTGCGTCGGCGCGCCATGGAATTCCCTGGCCGTCGCGGCCGCGCCGGAACCATCCTCCATCAAGGCCCGGACATTGTCCGCGACTGCCCGGAAAAGGTCCTGGCTTTCCGGGCGGAATGGGCGCGTGCGCATGGGGACGACGTCCGCGCCCTCGCGGGAGCCGTCGGCGACGCCTCGCGCTGGGCGGCCGCACCAGGCAACCGGAACTCCCTGAGGACATTGCTGGCGAGCACGGCTTGGCAAGACGTGAGCCCCTGGACGATCGAAAGGGCCCTTGACAATCCGGCCTCCACTTCCGGCCCCGCCCTGGCGGAAGCCGGGCTACGGCTCGACGAAGACGCGATCAAGGCCGATCCCGGCCAGGCGCGCTGGCTCTACGCCCAGATGGCGGCAGCCCGCCAGACCATTTATTCGCGAGACCAGGCCGAAGCCGCCGCCGCCGTCTATGCTCCGGCTCTCGGGCCGCCGGTTTCGCGGCCAGCCGCCACTCCGGTTGCATTCGACGGTCCCGCGTTTTCGCCAAACGATATTGCTTCTTACCTCGCGGCATTGAAAGCCGAACGCCCATGTTGACGGGCGCGTGCAGTGCACAATAGATGCGCACCGCGGGCAATATTTCGGCAAACTGGCGCCCCGCTATTCGCGCGCCGGCACGAAATCGGGGGGCCTGGGGGCGCCGCGGGAAGCGAACACGCCGTCCATCATGCTTGGCACGGAGCTTGCTATAAAAGTGTAAGTGGATCGCCTCCCTACGGTCCCTTCCAGGTTAACTCCGGGTCCAACGAAGGGCCCAGCATCCAGCAACGCCGCTGACTGACCGTCACATGTGGGGGTCTGCCAGCGGCTTTTTTTGCGCACCCCCTAATCAGGGGGCGCGGAGTGATGGAGTTTGCGCATAGTGCCAAAACCCCGGCTGCCGCGGCCGGACCGGCATGCCGGGCCGCTGCCCGGTTTGACCGCCAGCCTCGCCGGCGCTTCCGCTCTGATGGCTGCCGCGCAGAGCGTCCTCCTGAGCGGCCACGCCCGCTGAGTATGATTTTTGACTAGGGTAGAAGCCCCTATTTTTTGGGGTCGCAGTTTGATTTAGATGGGGCCTTGAGATGCGGCGGACGGCAGACATAAGGTCCAGTCAGATTCTGTGCATGAGCACATTGGCCTTCGCGGCGTGCTTTGCTGTCTGGACAATCTTCTCGATCATTGGCATCGCCATCAAAGGCGAGCTCGGCCTCAACGAAACAAAATTCGGCCTGCTGATCGCAACCCCGATCTTGACCGGGTCGCTCTTCCGCATGCCGCTCGGCATATGGTCCGATCGCTATGGCGGGCGCCTGGTATTCGTGACGGTGATGCTCGCCTCGGCGATCGCCGCCTTCTTGCTCCCGCTTGCCCACACCTACCCCTTGATGCTGCTAGCCGGGCTCGGCATGGGCATGGCGGGCGGCAGTTTTGCCGTCGGGGTATCTTATGTCTCGCGGTGGTATCCAAAAGAAAAGCAAGGTACCGCGCTCGGCATCTTTGGCGTGGGTAATGTGGGTGCCGCGGTCACCACATTCCTCGCCCCGTTTGTGATGGCCTCTTTCGGCTGGCCGGCGGTCGCTCAGGTTTGGGCGGCGGCGCTGGCGGTGATGGCCCTCATTTTCTGGGTCACGACAGCCGACGATCCGGTTCAACGCGCGCGCTGCGCACAAGGGGTCCCGGCAGTGACGCTCCGCCAGCAGCTCGCGCCCCTTGCCAATGCCCAGATCTGCCGATTTTCGCTCTATTATTTCTTCGTCTTTGGCGGTTTCGTTGCCCTGGCTCTGTGGCTGCCGCGCTTCTACTACGGCTCCTACCATTTGGACGTGAAGACAGCCGGCATTTTGGGCGCCGTCTTCTCGATCTCCGCTAGCCTAGTTCGCGCCTTTGGGGGCGCGCTGTCCGACCGGATCGGCGCAAGACGGGTGATGTACTGGTGCTTTTGCGGGTGCGCGTTCGTCACCTTCATTCTGGCCTGTCCCGCGACCGATTTCGTGATGCACGGCATCCGTAACGACCTGCGGTTCAGCTTTGGTCTCGGCGTCGCGCCCTTCGCGGCGCTGACCATTGTCCTCGGCATTTTCATGGCGCTTGGCAGCGCGGCGGTATTTCGCCACATCCCCGTCTATTACCCGAACCACGTCGGGCCCGTGGGCGGCGTCGTCGGCATGATCGGCGGATTGGGCGGTTTTGTGCTGCCCATCGCCTTCGGCCTGCTGAACGATTGGAGCGGGCTTTGGACCAGCTGCTTCATGCTGCTGTTCCTCGTCGTCGCTGGAAACCTCCTGTGGATGCATGCCGCCATTCTTCGCATGGAGCGCGCTGCCGCCACCGCGACGGATCGCCCGCTCGAACAAGCCGTTGCAATGAGGTGACCAAATGAGCGAACCTCTCGTCGTCGTCGGAAACGGCATGGCCGCCACCCGCTTTGTCGACGAACTGACGCAGCGTGCGCTCGGCCGCTACAGCGTCATCGTCATCGGAGCCGAGCCGCGGCTCTCCTACAACCGCGTCCTTTTGTCGTCGCTGCTCGCGGGCGAGGTAGGCGAGGCCGCGATCGAATTGAAGCCGCGTCGATGGTGGAACAGGCACGGCGTGACGACGCTCGTTGGACAGGCCGTCGCCGCGATCGATCGGCGGGGCCGGGTGGTGACCCTCGCGAACGGCCAGTACTTTACATTTTCGAAGCTCGTGCTCGCGACCGGCTCGCGGCCAATAAGATTGCCGAAGCCCGGCATGAAGCTTCAAAACGTCCTCACTTTCCGCGATCTCGCCGATGTCGGCGCGATGCGCGCCCTGATGCGGCGGGGCGCTCGCGCGGCGGTGATCGGCGGCGGCCTGCTCGGCATAGAGGCAGCTTATGGCCTTGCCAAGGCAGGCGTGAAAGTGACGCTTGTCCATTTGATGGACCGCTTGATGGAGCGGCAACTCGATCCTCGCGCGGCGCTCCTTTTAAAGCGAGCTATCGAGGCTAAAGGTATCGAAGTGTTGCTCGGTGCCGACACAAAAAGGGTTTTGGGCGAAGATCGCGCCACGGGACTCGAGCTTTCCTGCGGGCGCGTCCTTTCCGCCGATTTCGTGGTCTGCGCGGTTGGCATTAGGCCGAATACCCAACTCGCCCATGAAGCGGGGATTGCGGTCAATGGCGGGATCATGGTCGATGACGGGCTCACCACCAGCGACCCGAATATCTTCGCCCTCGGTGAATGCGCGGAGCATCGTGGCTGCGTCTACGGCCTCGTTGAACCGGCCAACGAACAGGCCAGGATTTTGGCGCGCCGCCTCGCCGGCGACCGGAACGTGGCCTATCTGGGTTCGACGCTCGCGGCAAACTTGAAAGTCTCCGGCGTGAACGTCTTTTCGGCGGGCGAGTTCATCGAGGATCCGGGGAGCGATGTCATCACGCTCGAGGATGAAGGCGCGCAAAGCTACAAAAAGCTCGTGATGCGAGACGGGAGGCTGACCGGCGCCGTGCTGTTTGGGGATACCGCGGACGGCCTTTGGTATCTCGATCTGATTCGCTCCGGCACCGACGTGTCGCACTGCCGCGACGTCCTCGCCTTCGGGCCGGCGCTCGCTCTCCCGCAAGCTGCGTGAGGCCGGCCAATGTCCAGCGACTTCACTCCCGAACAAAAACGCTACCTCGAAGGTTTCGTTTCCGGCGTCCAGGCGCGGGGAGGCAATGGATTATTGGGATCCGGCAACCCGCCGCAGGCCGCGCCGGAGCCAGCACCAATGGGTCCCGATGCGCCGCATCTCTTGGCCCAGGACAAAACGATCAAGTCCGGCAAGAAACTCGTCGATCAGGAAAAGTGGAAACGCGAAGAACATCCCTTCGATGCGTATCACAAGCTGCGCGGCCAAGCCGCGCGCGACGAACCTCCGAAACCAGCCGATAATTTCCGTTGGCGGTTTTACGGTCTCTTCTATGTCGCGCCTGCGCAAAACAGTTACATGTGCCGGCTGCGCATCCCCAATGGCATTCTGTCGCATTGGCAGTTCGCGGGGGTCGCCGGACTCGCCGAAAAATTCGGCGGCGGATATGCCCATGTGACGACGCGCGCCAATCTGCAGTTCCGGGAGGTCGCGCCGAAGGACGCGATCCATGTCGTCGAGGGCGTGCAGGATTTGGGCCTGACGACACGAGGTTCTGGCGCCGACAATATCCGCAACGTGACCGGCGACGCCACGGCCGGTATCGGACCGCACGAACTCATCGATACAAGGCCCGACGCGCGCGCGTGGCACTTCCACATTTTAAATCAGCGCACGCTCTACGGTCTGCCCCGCAAGTTCAACGTCGCCTTCGACGGCGGCGGCGCGATCCCGACGCTCGAAGACACCAACGACATCGGCTTTCAGGCGGTGGAGATCGAAGACGGCGCGAGCGTCGCGCCGGGCGTCTGGTTCAAGCTCATCGTCGGCGGCATCACCGGGCACCGGGATCTGGCGCGCGAGACCGGCGCCGTCGTTAAGCCCGGCGAAACCGCCGAGGCCGCCGACGCGATCGTGCGCGTCTACATTGCCGAGGGGGACCGCACCAACCGGACCAAGGCGAGGCTGAAATATGTGCTCGACCGCTATGCGGCCGAGGCGGGTGGCCTGAACGGTTTTCTCGCCAAGGTGGAGCAACAGCTTGGACGCCCGATTGCGCGCGTTGACGCAAGACACATCCGGCCGCGCCCGCCGCAGGACCGGCAGGCGCATATTGGCGCGCATCCGCAAAAGCAGGCGGGTCTTTTCTATCTCGGCGTCGCACTCCCCGTCGGCAAGATGAGCTGCGCGCAAATACGCGCGCTCGCGGCAATCGCGCGCGATCTCGGCGATGGCGATATCCGCCTAACTGTCTGGCAGAACCTGCTCATCTCGGGACTTTCCGAAGCGCGCTTGAAACGGGCCAAGGCGGCGGTCGAAAAGGCCGGCCTTGAATGGCGGGCATCGTCGATCCGGGCCGGGCTCATAGCCTGCACCGGGTCGACCGGCTGCCGGTTTTCGGGCGCCGACACCAAGACCCACGCCGAGGACATCGCGGCATGGTGCGAGGCGCGGGTAAAACTGGATCAAACGGTCAATATCCACTTAACCGGCTGCCATCATTCCTGCGCCCAGCATTACATCGGCGACATCGGGCTCGTTGCCGCGCGGGTGAGTGTCAGCGAGGAGGGCGATACGGTGGACGGCTATCACATCGTCGCCGGCGGGGGCTTTGGCACCACTGGCGCGATCGGGCGCGAGATTTTGCGAGACGTAAAAGCGGCGGACGCGCCTTTGCGGGTCGAAGCTCTGCTCAAGGCCTATCTCTCGCATCGCACCGGCGCCACTGAGAGCTTTCAAGATTTTTCCGCGCGCCACGAGGTTGCCGCGCTCAAGAGTTTCGCCGAAGGACAAGCCGCATGAACGCCATGAACCGGCCGCCGCCGGCGGCGCCCATGATTCCGGAAAACGCGCCTTTTTCGCCCGAGCAGCGCGAATGGCTCAACGGATTCTTCGCGGGCCTTTTGGCGTCTGATTCGCAAAGCGGCACCGCCCTACCCGCGCAGGAAAGCGCGGCGCTTGCCGCCACGCTTGCCACGCTTGCCCCAGCGGCAGCGGCGCCGGGGATAGAGGACGACGGCGCGCCTTGGCACGATCAAACCTTGCCGCTCGGCGAGCGGATGAAGCTTGCCGACGGCCGCCCGCTGCCACGCCGCATGATGGCCGCGATGGGGCAGCAGGACTGCGGTCAATGCGGCTACAACTGCGAGGACTATGCCAACGCAATCGCGACGCAGGCGGAAGAGCGCCTGAACCTCTGTGTGCCCGGCGCCAAGGAAACCGCCCGCATGCTGAAAACTCTCGTCGAGGAAATGGGCGGCGGCGCGACCGACCCCGACGAAGCCAAGGCGAAAGCCGACGCCAAGGCGGCCGCGAAGGCCCTCGACGCCGATATCCGTCCGGGGCGTTCGCGAAATTCCCCGGCCAAGGCGGTGTTTGCCGGACGTAAGAGGCTCAACCGCGAAGGGTCGGAAAAGGCGACCTATCACGTCGAGTTCGATATTTCGGACGCCGGTCTCGATTATGAACCGGGCGACAGTTTCGGCATTTTTCCGGTGAACGATGAAGGTCTTGTCGAGCGGGTCATCGCGGCGATTGGCGCGCCACATGATTTTCCCATCGGCGGCAATAAATTGCACCAGGTACTCCGCGAGGATGTTTCGCTCGGGCTAGCGCCGGACATGCTATTCGAACTTATCTCCTATATCACCGGCGGCGTTTCCAGGGCCAAGGCGAAAGCCTTGGCGAAAGGCGAAGATCCAGATGGGGACGCCGCGACGCTCGATGTGCTGGCGGCTGTCGAAAAATTCGCGAAGCTGCGGCCCGATCCCGAGGCCTTCGTCGAGGTCCTCGAGCCGCTGCAGCCGAGACTTTACTCGATCGCCTCGTCGTACAAGGCGGGTCCGGGGCGCGTCGCGCTCACCGTCGATCGTGTGCGTTATGTGATCGATGGGCGCGAACGGCTTGGTGTCGCGTCGACCTTCGCTGGCGCGGCGTTGCGGCAGGGCGACAAGGTCAATGCCTATATTCAGCGCGCGCGTAATTTCGCGCTGCCCGCCACCGGAGATACGCCCATCGTTATGGTGGGCCCAGGCACCGGCGTCGCGCCGTTCCGGGCGTTTTTACAAGAACGCATGGCCAGAAACGCCAAGGGCCCGGCCTGGCTCTTCTTCGGTCACCAGCGGCGCGCCACCGATTTTTTCTATGAGGACGAGCTGTCGGGATTCCAGGCGGCGGGCACGCTCGCCAAGCTCTCCCTCGCCTGGTCGCGCGACGCGGAAAAGAAAGTCTACGTGCAGGACAAGATGCGCGAGGACGGCGCCGATCTTTGGGCGTGGCTCGGCAAGGGCGCCCATTTCTATGTCTGCGGCGACGCCACGCGCATGGCGGCCGACGTTGACGCGGCGCTCGTTCAAATATGCGCCGAACACGGCAAGATGGACGCGGCCTCCGCCAAGGCATTCGTGGGTGACCTCCGGGCGCAACACCGGTATCAGACGGACGTCTACTGATGAATGCCCGCGCGCAGCCGCCGGGCGTTCATACGGCATGCCCTTATTGCGGCGTCGGCTGCGGCGTAGTGGCAACGCCTGATGGCGCCGGCGGGGCAGCCATCATTGGCGACAAAAGCCACCCGGCGAATTTCGGCCGTCTCTGTTCCAAGGGCGCCGCGCTCGGCGAGACCTTAGGCGCCGAAACGCGGCTCCTGCATCCGATGGTGGACGGCGCGCGGGCGACCTGGGACGCCGCGCTCGATCGCATTGCCGGAGGATTGCGGCGGACCATCGAAAGGCATGGTCCGGACGCTGTCGCGTTCTATCTTTCGGGCCAATTGCTCACCGAGGATTATTACGTCGCCAACAAGCTGATGAAAGGCTTTATCGGCTCCGCCAATGTCGACACAAATTCGCGCCTCTGCATGGCCTCCTCGGTCGCCGGGCACAAGCGGGCCTTCGGGTCGGATACGGTGCCAGGCTGCTACGAAGACCTCGACGAGGCGGACCTCCTGGTGCTCGTCGGATCGAACGCGGCCTGGTGCCATCCGGTGCTCTATCAACGGATGGTGCGCGCGCGGGAGCAGCGCGGCGCCCGCATGGTCACCATCGATGTCCGCGGCACGGCGACGACCGAAAGTGCCGATCTCACGCTGACGATTGCGCCCGGCATGGACGGTGTTTTGTTCTGCGGCCTTCTGGTTCACCTGGCCGATGGCGGTTTTATCGATCGCGCCTTTTCCGGGGCGCACACCGACGGCCTTGATCAGGCGCTTGCCGGAGCGCGCCACATTGCGCCCAACCTTGCCGCCGTTGCCAAAAAATGTAGTGCCGCGAGCGCGGACATCGCGGCCTTTTTCGATCGTTGGGCGGAAACTAAACGGGTCGTGACCTTTTATAGCCAGGGGGTCAACCAATCCTGGCAAGGCACCGACAAGGTCAACGCGATCATCAATTGCCATCTTGCGACTGGCCGCATCGGCATTCCGGGCGCGGGGCCGTTTTCCCTGACCGGGCAGCCGAATGCGATGGGCGGGCGCGAGGTTGGAGGTCTCGCCAATCAGCTTGCCGCGCATATGGGGTTTTCGGCGGCCGAGATCGACCGCGTGGGCCGCTTCTGGGGGGCGCAGCGCATCGCCCAGCACGAGGGTCTCAAGGCCGTCGCGATGTTCGAGGCGATCGCGCGGGGCGGCATCAAGGCGTTGTGGATTATGGCCACCAATCCGGCCGTGAGTTTGCCGCGCGCAGGCAAGGTCCGCGCGGCCCTGACCGGCCTCGATCTCCTTGTCATTTCGGATAATGTACGCTCGACCGATACAATCGGCGTTGGCCCGCATGTGCTTTTGCCCGCCGCTGCCTGGGGAGAAAAAGACGGGACGGTGACCAATTCCGAGCGGCGAATCTCGCGCCAGCGTGCCTTCGCGGCACCCGCGGGGGAGGCAAAGCCCGATTGGTGGGCGGTGTCGGAAGTCGCCAAGCAAATGGGCTTTGGCGCCGCGTTCGATTATGCGGGTCCGGCCGCGATCTTCCGCGAGCACGCCGCGCTCTCCGCGTTCGAGAACAATGGAACCCGCGACTTCGATCTCGGTGGCCTCGCAGGGTTAAGCGACACCGATTACGATGCGCTCGCGCCGCTGCAATGGCGGGCCCGCGCCGGCGGTGCGGGCGGGACAAAGCGAATGTTCGCGGATGGGCGCTTCTTCACGCCCTCGGGGCGGGCGCGTTGCATTGCGATCGAGGAGCCTGTTCTGGCGGAAGCGCCGGATGCGGACTTTCCTTTCGTTTTGAACACCGGGCGGGTGCGCGACCAATGGCACACGATGACCCGCACCGGCCTCTCGCCGAAACTCGCCAGTCACGTGCCCGATCCCTTCGTCGAGGTGAACCCGGAAGATGCGTCGAAACTCGCCCTCGCCTACGACGGGTTCGCCCGGGTTAGCACGGCGCACGGGAACGTTGTGCTGCGTGTCAACATCACCACCGCGCAGGTCCCCGGCCGGATCTTCGTTCCAATCCACTGGAACGACGAAACCGCGGGGCGCGCACGCGTGGGCGCGCTTGTCCACCCCTTCACCGATCCCCATTCGGGGCAGCCGAACTCGAAGGCCGTTCCGGCGGCACTGGCTCCCGTTTGTTTCGCCGCGCATGGCTTTGTTCTCGCTCGCACGCGGATGCCGCTGCCGGGCGACACCGTCTTTGCATGGACCGCCATCGAGGGCGGCTATGCGGCACGATTTGCGACGAACGAGCCTTTCGCGGATTTGTTCGAGACCTTTGCCGCCAGATCACGCGCGGCCGAGCAGGCGAGCTACAACGATCCCGCGAGAGGCATTTTTCGCACGGCATTGATCCTGCATGAAAAACTCGATGCGGTCCTCTTTTTTGGGAGGGACGGAGAAGTGCCGCCGTGGAGCGGCCTTGCCGAGGCCTGGCGGCTGGGGCGGCTCGACGGCACAGCGCGCCGCTTTCTCCTGGCAGGCAGAACCGCGTCCGCCGATTTCGATGCAAGCCCCACAATCTGTGCGTGCTTTGGCGTGAAATCGCGGGCCATCTTGGCGGCGATCGCTGATGGTGCATGTTCGACCGAGGCGGTCGGCGCGCGGCTTAGTGCCGGCACAAATTGCGGATCGTGCCTGCCCGAGCTGAGGCGAATGATCGCCGCGCGGACGCCTGACAAGGCTCTTGCGGGTCTGCCAGCTTAGATCTCGTGTCTCGATAGGTTATCAACGGAGACCCCTGAGATAGAGGGTCTTCCGCTGATGCCGAAGACAGGCCGCTGATAAATAGACCTCTTGCATAATCGTCACGTGACTTCGAGCTCCCTGTTGTAGATCGCGGCGATGAGGAAGAAGCGCAGGCCGAAATCTGCGGCGGCGGTTTCTGGTGCGGCCGGCGATGATGGGGAAGCGTTTGAGCATGGCGATGACGTTCTCGCAAGCCACGCGTTCGCTGGATATGGCACGGTTTCTGGTTCTGTCGCTCGCCGGTAATGGTTTCTTTTTGCTGCACTTCTTCGGCATATCAGTTTGTGTGTGTGCGCTCTGCAAACCTTGATAGCTGCTGTCGACAACGGCTTTCGTCTCAGGATGCAGCTGCACCTTCGATGTCTTGAACAGCCCTCGTGCCGCTGTCCTTTGATCTGGCGCGATGCAGAGAATGCGGCGGGTTGATTTCTCGATAACAAGCTGCGCTTTCAGGGTGTGCCGCTTCTTCTTGCCAAAATAGGTGCGCCTTTGTTTTGTTGGGCCGTTCGATGGGTGTTTTTGTTGCGTCGATCAAGGCGACATCAAACGCCTGGTCACTTGCAGCAACGGCCTTGCGGCCAGGTAACCGAAAGAATTTGCTTTTGGTGAGCCGTGTTTCCGCACCCTTTGATGTTGCGGTAGGCCGCGGTTTCGCTGATCCCGCAGGCTTGCCCGATATGAAAATAGGTCCGGTATTCGCGCCAATATTCGTGCATCATCAAAAGCCGATGTTCGATGCAAAGCGTGTTGGGCTTGCCGCCGGCCGCCTTTTGCATTCTCTTCGCGGCAGCTAGCAACGCCGCCATCTCTGCGAAATTTGCCCGCTGCGCGAAGGTCAACCGCTGGAATGCTTCGCCTTTCGGCTTTTTGATCGAAGCAAATCCCATCGCCGCTCCTTTTGGCGGCAACGAATCAAAACTCTCCCTAAGTCCGCTCGCCGCAGAGCGGATCGACGACACCGTCGATGAGGTTTGCCTCGAACAGCCTTTCAGAGGTGAGCTCCCGGCGCAGCGGACGCAGGCACTGTTGCGTTGTCGCAATCTCGTCCTCAAGCCGCAAGAACGCCACCCGTGCCTCGGCGGCGCTGACCGCCCTAAAGCGGCAGGTTTCGCCCGGACACATCTGCGCGAGCCTGCCAATGTCCGCGCGGGCGACATGACCGAGCTTCGGATAACCTCCGGTCGGCTGACGATCGGCCATGAGGACGAGCGGATTCTTATCGCCTGCGATTTGGATTGCGCCAAGTGCGATGGCATCCGACACGATGTCGTAGCCCTTCGCGTGCGCGATTTCCGGCCCTTTGAGCCGATAGGCCATGCGGTCGGCCATCGGCGTGAGGGTGAACATCCCTTCGAAGAAGGCACTCAGAGTCTCCACTTTGAAATAATCGTCTTGCGGGCCGAGGACGACGCGAAAAGGACCGGGTGCACGGGCGAGCCATGGCGCGTCGATCGTTGCCTCGAAGCTTGCACCGTCCGGCCTCTCCGTCGAAGCGGCGGGCAAGACGTCGCCTGCTCGCAGCATCCGCCCCTCTATCCCGCCTATCGCGGAGCGCGTATGGGTTGCCCGGCTGCCCATTATAACTGGCGTCTCGAAGCCGCCTTCGACCGCGAGATAAGCGAAGGCGCCGGAATCACCAGCCCGGGCCGCTAGGGTTTTGCGGGGCTCCAAGAGGAGCCGCGCCGCCTGCGGCAGCAACACCCCATCGCGCCGCCAGACAAAAGCCCCGCCCGCAAAGGCGAGCGCGAGCGGCGCGCCTTCGCAGATGACCTCAAGGCCGCCGGTTGACACTTCGATTGCGGCCTCGCGGACGTTGCCAAGCGCGGAATTCGCGGTCTGGAAAGCGGCCCAGTCCATGGGCCCCGCCGGGGTCACGCCATAGCGCTGATAGCCGTGGCGCCCGCCGTCCTGAATGGCCGCGCCCGGACCGGCGCGCAGCACGCGCAGGCACCCCCCCATGTCAGGACTCGTCCAAATATTCGTGGCGTGCGCAAAACTCTCCGGCGTCGGCCGCCGCACTCAGGGCATCGAAGGCGGCGGGATCGATCCGTTCGAAGCAAAGCTCGTCGCCGATGCCGGCAAGAAAAATCTGGCTGCGCCGGGGATCGAACATCTTGACCGGCGTGCGGCCGATCGCATACCAGCCCGTCGGCATGGCGCAGCCGGCGATGAGCGCCTGGCCGCCCGCGATCAGCAACGATCCTGCCGGCACAGGGGCCCGTGGCACGGCGCGGCGCGGGATCGTGAGTTCGTTTGGGAGGCCGCCAAGAAACGTGAACCCCGGCGCAAAACCATACATATAGACACGGTAGCGCGCGCCAAGATGCAGGCCGATGATTTCGCGCGTGTGACAAACGCAAGAGTGCCGCGACCTCGGCGATGTCCTCGCCGTGCGGCGCGTCGTAGCAGGCAGGGATGCGCCAGAGTTGCTGCCATGTCCGGGGCGGGGCCGGTGCGTAATCGAGCCCGGCAAGGGCATCGGCGAGCGCCTCCGCCGTCAATCGGCGCGGATCGAAATGGATCATCAAGGAACGATACGTCGGCACGGTCTCGATCACGCCTTCCCAATTTGCGTGGCTGATGGCGGCATCAAGCGCCAGGACAAGATCGTGGATCTTGGGATCGATGGTGTCGCCGAATTCGACGACGAGCGCCGACTCTCCGGCGGGCAGATAGCGTGGCTTGGGCAAATTTGTCACGCTGGAGCCTCGTCAAACCGGCGCGAAGGACGCGAGAGCGATCCCGGCTTCCTCAAGGCGCGCGCGCACCGCCTTCGCCATGGCGACCGCATTCGGGCTATCGCCGTGGACACAGATGCTATCGATGCTGGCAGCCAAGCGCTTGCCGGAGATTGTGATGATGGCTCCTTCCAATACCATGGCGACCGCGCGCTCGGCGGCGTCCTGGGCATCCCGTAGCACGGCGCCGCAGGAGGACCTTTCGACGAGAAGGCCTGCGTCCGTATAGGCGCGGTCGGCGTAGATTTCGCGGGCGACCGCAAGTCCGTGCTCAAGGCCCGCCGTCTCTAATTTCGTTCCGGCGGGAGCAAGGAAAGCGAGGCGAGGCTCGACTGCTTCCACCGCGCGTGCGATCGCGTGTGCAATCGTTTCGTCCGCCATCGCGATATTGCTCAAGGCGCCATGAACCTTCACATAGGCGAGCGTTGCCCCCGCATAAGCGGCAAGCGCGTTCGCGGCGCCGATCTGATAGGCGACGAGCCGCTCGATTTCTCCCGCGGTGAAAGGCAGCCGGCGGCGGCCGAACCCCCAGAGATCGGGAAACCCCGGGTGAGCGCCAATCGCGATTCCCCTGGCCCTAGCGGCGCCGAAAATTTGCGCCATGATCTCCGGATCGCCGGCATGAAAGCCGCAGGCGACATTGACGCTCGTGACGACATCGAGCATGGCGGCGTCGTCGCCGGTCCGGTAAACGCCGAACCCTTCGCCGCAATCGCAATTCAAATCGATGCTGCGCATGGCTTCGTGCCCTTATGGCGGCGGCGGTTTCACGATTGCCTCGCGCGGTAGCTCCGGCACTTCTGTAACAAATTCCTCGCGCCCAAAACCCTGCGCATAAAGCAGCGCGGTCAGATCGCTGTGATCGATCCGCGCATGGGCGGCGGCCGCGACTTTGGGTTTGGCGTGAAAGGCAACGCCGAGACCCGCGGCTTCGAGCATCGCGAGATCGTTGGCGCCATCGCCAACCGCAAGTGTTTCCGCGACGGAGAGGCCATGCATTTCGCGCAATCGCGTTAGTGCCGCAAGCTTGGCGTCCTTGCCGAGGACGGGCTCCGCGACAAGCCCGCCGAGCCGGCCATATTCGTCGAAAAGAAGCTCGTTCGCCAGATGTTCGTGAAAGCCGGTCCTTTCCGCGATGACGGATGTAAAGACCGAGAACCCGCCCGAAACGAGCACGGTATGTGCTCCATTGGCCCGCATGGTTTGAACAAGCACACGTCCGCCTGGCATCAAGGTAATTCTGTTGGCGATCACGTCCAAGATGGTGGCGCGGTCGAGGCCCTTGATAAGAGCCACACGCTCCCGCAACGCCGGTTCGAAGGCGATTTCGCCGCGCATCGCGCGTCCGGTGATCGCGGCGACTTGGGCCCACTTACCGGTTTCAGCGGCGAGTTCGTCGATACATTCCTGACCGATCATGGTCGAATCCATGTCGGCCAGCAAGAGCTTCTTGCGCCGCCGTTGCGCCCTTTGCACGATAACATCGACGGCGCAATTAACGAGAGCGGAGCGCACCCTATCCGCGACGGCTCTTGCGCCGGCGGCGGGTCCTGGGTCGAAAGCTATATCGGCGGCAATTCCCGGATCGAGCCAGTTCGACGGCCCTGGCCTCTTCAAGGCTTCGCTGGCCCGCCGGAGCATATCTTTGGTCAAAACCGGAAATGCCGGATCGCAGACAAGCGTTGCAACATGCGTCATTGGGCGTCCCGGGCTAACTCACTTCGCCGGAGCCTCCAGCGTCTTATGATCGCGCGGGCGCGCATCGTTCCATCCCATGCCCTCAATGGATCACTTGGGCTCCGCGCCGTAAACAAAAGCACGTAAATACTTTACATATGGACGGATCAATAAGTCTTCGCGGGGCATTCGCATTTGGCACAAGAAAGAGCGGCGCTGGCTTCGCCCAGTTCGCCGGCGGTCATCGAATCCTCCCGCCGCCGTAGACAGCAAAGGTATGGTCCCACCACCAGCGCGCGAAGTTTCGCGCGCCGCCGCCAGGTTCGAGGAGCCGCGACCGGTAGCTCCCCGGATCCCGATCCTGCGCTGTCACGGCTGGCAGGGTGCTGCTTGTAACCCATGGCACGGTTTCGCTAGCGCGAGTGCCGTAGATCATCTTCTCATTGTCCCAATTCATGCAGACGTTGATGTTTTTCCTCATGTAGCCCATGCAAATAAGCCTGATTTTGTTGTCGAGGCTGCGTGTCACAGTCATGTCCATTCCATCCGGCCTAGAGAACACGTAGGAACCGGTATTGCCGGAAATTGTCTCAACCCCGCCGTGCTTGACTGCTGCGGCGATCAGCGCATTCCACTTCGCGTCCTTGAGGCTGCCAGCGTAAGCAGGCGTGGCGGCGTGAAGCAGGCAAAAGGCTAGAATAATCCGTTTCACAGCGGTAGTTCCACTTGCTTGCGTGCGTCACTCCACTACGGGAATGGCGCTAGATTGTCGCGGGAGCACGCGCGCCCTCTTTAAAAACATTCATCGGCGCGCCATGAAAAAAGAGGTCAACATGCCAGCGGCTTCGCTTGCACGGATGCCGCCGTAGATTTCCGGCGCATGATGACAGGTTGGCTGCGCGAAAAAACGCGGGCCGTGCTCGACCCCGCCGCTTTTTGGGTCCGGCGCGGCAAAATAAAGGCGCCGCAGCCGGGCAAAGGAAATCGCTGCCGCGCACATGGCGCAAGGCTCCAGCGTTACGTAAAGATCGCAGCCGGAGAGCCTTTCGGACGCTTCGGCGTGGCACGCCCGGCGAATCGCCAAAATCTCCGCGTGCGCGGTTGGATCCTTGTCCCGCAAGGTCTGATTTCCCGCGCGCGAAATGATGGCGCCATCGCGGACGATCACGGCGCCGACAGGCACCTCGCCGCGTTCCAATGTGGCGCGCGCTTCAAAAAAAGCACAAGACATGGGATCGCTCTCGGAGCGTTGCATTGTAGCATGATTCTCCATGCCAGCGCTCTCGTATTGGACCACGCTGGACCGCGCCGCACATTGCAGTAAGTGCGATAACAAGAGCATGCTACGATCACCTGCTCGGGGTTGTATGAACGGAGGCATCGATCGTGCAAATAAGTCCGTCCGGCTCGAACAGTATGTTTGCGCTGCCGGCCAATTCGCGCCCCAAGCTTTCGATGAGAAGTGAGCCAAAGCCGCGGTGCCGCGGTGTGGTAACGGGCGGGCCTCCATGCTCGCTCCAACGAAAGCGCAGTTGCCCTCGTTCCGGCGCACCCCACACAATGTTAACCTGGCCCTCTTCCGTTTTGAACGCACCGTGTTTGAGCGCATTCGTGCAAAGCTCATGGAGCGCCATCGACCACGCGGCGGCCCGGTCGGCCGGAATGAGCACGGCGGGTCCCTCGATCGCGAGCCGGTCAGACGGCCACATCGCACAAAGAGGAGCGAGCGATTGGCCGACGATCTCACGCAGGTCCGTGGCCTCCCAGTTCCTTTGCGTGAGCAAATCATGCGCGCGCGACAGCGCCACGAGGCGGTCATGGAACGTCTCGATCTTTTCCCTCGGCAATTCCCGCAACGAGAGGTTTGCAATCGCCGAGACAGTGGAAAGGGTATTCTTCACCCGGTGATTGAGCTCGTTGAGAAGAAACTGAAGGCGCTCTTCCGCTCGCTTTTGCTCGGAGATGTCGGTGTTCGTGCCAAACCATCGAAGCACGCTTCCTTGGTCGTCCTTGAGCGGTTGAACACGCGATAGGAACGGATGAAAGCTTCCATCGGCCGCCTTGAGCGGAAACACCATTTCGAATGGCTCGCGTGTCGCGATGGCTCGCGTCCAGCCTTCCATCACCGAAGGCAATGCATCCGGATCAATCACGACTTGCCAGCCCCATCCTGCTATCTGCTCGGGTGTTGCCCCAGAGTAATCGTAACACCTCTGATTATACCAGTAGATCCATCCGTCCGGGTTCGCTAGCCACATCAGTTGCGGAACGAAATCGGCCAGCAACTGAAACTGTTTTTCGCCCTCTAACAGCCTTTCGGGGATCTTTGGATTCATGATGCGCCACTCGTGACAAGGCGACGAAGCACCGCGGATCGGAAAGGAAGCGGACGGAGCGCGAGGCGAACGAAGGCGGCCGCGGTTATAACCAATCATACGGCCGCGGTACCGCCCGTGGGCACAGCCGCGCTGGCATCGACAAGGACGATATCCGTTTGGCGTTTGACGATCGGGCCAAGCCCTACCCCTCAGCCAGCCGGTCCGCCGGAGGCAGCGTGCTGAACGCTTAAAACGATAAATGACGCTCAGTTGCAATTCAAGACCGTAATTGCCTGCCGAAACCTGTGGTTCGTGGATCGCGACTTGAAGAAGTTGCAGACTGTTTTGATTAGATCGCGGGAGAAAACAAATAGATAGAGACCATGTGCGACCCTCGCCGAAGCGATCGTGATCCAATGGCGGGATCGCGAGGATCGAGCGCTTTGTTCCCTTTTTAGCCAATAGTCTGCTATCAAGCTTATATGCGCGAACATCCCGGCAAAGAACATCCTCGCCGTCATGACGGCGGCCGGTTTCCGGAGGGCGCGCGGGCGCGACCCGATCACCCCAAGAAGCCGCGAGGCCAAACGGCCGCCAAGAAAGATTTCGCGGACGCGGTCACCGCTCGGCCCCCGCGCTTAAGCCACAAGGCCGCGCCGCGCAATGGCCTTGAAACCGGAGAACGCATCGCCAAGGTCATGGCGCGGGCTGGGCTCTGCTCCCGGCGCGAGGCGGAAGCTTGGATCGGCGAAGGCCGCGTCGCCTTGAACGGTGTGGCGCTGACCAACCCGGCGGTCAATGTCGGGCGCGATGACAAGATCACCATCGACGGAGAGCCGGTCGCCGCTCGCGCCCGCACGCGGCTCTTTTTGTTTCATAAGCCGCGCGGCCTTGTCACGACCACACGCGATCCGCAGGGCCGGCCGGCGATTTTCGATTATCTTCGCGAGAATTGGCCAGAAGGCCCGCGCGTCGTCAGCATCGGCCGGCTCGACATTAATAGCGAAGGGCTGTTGCTGCTCACCAATGATGGGGGGCTCGCACGGGTCCTCGAACTGCCCGCGACGGGCTGGGTCAGACGCTACCGCGTCCGCGCAAAAGGCGCAACGGATCAAGCCGTTCTCGACCGGCTCCGCGACGGCGTTACACTCGATGGCGTGAAGTATGCCGGGCATCGAGGCGACCCTCGATCGCACGCAGGGCGCCAACAGCTGGCTAACGATGGCGTTGCGCGAAGGCAAGAACCGCGAGATCAAGCACGTGCTCGAACATATCGGGCTTCAAGTCAACCGCCTGATTAGGCTTTCGTTCGGACCGTTCCAGCTCGGCCTGCTCGCCGAGGGCGCGGTCGAAGAGGTGCGCACGCGGGTGCTGCGAGATCAGCTCGGACCGGCGCTCGCCAAGGCAGCGGGCGCGGATTTTTCGAGCCCGCCTCATGCCGAAAACGAAGCGGCGGAAGTTGTCGATGTTTTGAGCGCGCGGCAAAAAAAAAGCGGCGCCGGTCCTGGCCGCGATCACAAGGACGTGCGGCGCGGGACACGAAGTCCACGCGCGGCGAGTCCGCGGGGGGACGATCACCAACCCGAGCCAAGAGGCGGCGTGAAGGTTAGACCCGCGGCCCCCGCGCGTAAGCATGTTTCCGCGCTGCGCGCCGAATATGGCGAGCCGCCAAAGGAGCGCCAACGGATCGAGCGTCGCGAGACGGCCGATCGCGGCGGACGGACGGTTTATGTCGAACGGCTCGTGGCCGCTAACCGCCAGGACAAACGTAAGCCGCCGGACACGCGCAATGGACGCCGCTTCGAAGCCGGGCGCCGGGACCGCAATGACGCAAGCGAACGCCCCGCGCGGCGCGCCGGCGGGCCAGGAAAAATCTCCAAGCCAATAAAACAACACACGACGGAGGCCGCGTTTCAAAAAACCAAGCAGGAACGCTGGCAAAGGCCTCCCAAAGCACAAAAAGCCTCTGCTTCCGGTACTACCCTTGTCAATACCGATCGGGCGCAACGTCTGGCGCCGCTATCCCAGAAATTCGCGGAAGAAGACCGGCACACGGGGGAAAACCCGGAAGGCCGCGCGCGGGGCCGCGACAAATCGCAAAAGCGCAATGGCCCTCGCGCGCCAAGACACTATGAAAAACCAGTGGCCGGCCGGCGGGCGGGAGGCGCAAAACCACCTAGCGGAGGCGGGCCTGGAGGCCGCGGCGGACCCCCAAAAGGGCGCCCTCGCGGCAAATCGTGATGCATCATGCGCATTGTCGGCGGCACGTTGAAAGGCCGGACGGTGAAAAGCCCAGGTTCGGACGCGATCCGGCCGACTTCTGACCGCCTGCGCGAGACAATTTTCAATATTCTTGCGCATTCCTATGGCAACCCTGTCGCCGGCGCCCGTGTCGTCGATCTTTTTGCCGGCACCGGCGCGATGGCGTTCGAGGCGCTGTCGCGCGGCGCGCATTTTGCCCTGTCCGTGGATCGAAGCGCGAACGCTTGCGCGGTCATCCGCGCCAACTTCGCGGCGCTCGATCTCGGGGGCACGGCCCAAATCCTCCGGCGCGACGCGCGCAAGCTCGGCGCCGCACCCGAGGGAGAGAGTAGCAGTCTTGCATTTCTCGATCCGCCCTATGGCAAGGGTCTCGTCCCGCCAACGCTCAAAGCCTTGCGCGACGGAGACTGGCTCAGCACGGGCGCGCTCATTGTCATCGAGGAACGCGCGGGGACGGAGGTCGCCTTGCCTGATGGATTTGTGTTACGCGAAACGCGCCGCTACGGCGTTACGCAGGTCGTGTTCGCATGTTTCAATTAGAGCATGATCCCAAAAAGTTGCAGACTTTTTGGATAAGATCATGCGATAAAACAAAGACATAGAGACTATGAACAATTCAACTTGAAGCGATCATGGTCTAGGTCCACGGGCGCGAGTGGCGCGACCCGTGGCTTCTTTGCGGCGAACGCCGGCATCGAAATTTTCAGGGCATCAGAACCTTGTTGATGACATGGATCACGCCGTTCGATTGCAGAACGTCGGCGATCGTGATGCGGGCGGTGCGGCCTTTCAAATCGGTGATCTCGAAGGCGCGGCCTTTTTCGGTAACTGTCAGTTGCTCGCCCTGCACCGTCTTGAACGTTGCTTGTCCGCCGCCGTCCTTGACGGCCTCCTTGAGGTCAGCCGTGGTCAAGCGGCCCGGCAACACGTGATAGGTTAGTACCGTGGCGAGCTGATCTTTGTTCTCCGGCTTCAGCAATGTATCGACGGTGCCCGGGGGAAGGTTAGCGAAGGCCGCGTTGGTTGGCGCAAATACGGTGAACGGACCGGGGCCTTCCAAAGTGGCGACGAGGCCCGCCGCCTTGACCGCCGCGACGAGCGTCGTGTTATCCTTGGAGTGGACCGCGTTCTGAATAATGTTCTTGCTCGGATACATGGCCGCGCCGCCGACCATTTTGGTCATTTCGGCGGAAGCGATGCCAGAGATGCCCGCGGCGGCCAGAAAAACCGTGGCGGCGAGCGTATTGCGATGGAATTTCACGATGTGCTCCTTCTTGGGATCACCGGCTTGATCATCCGGTATGCCAATCTTTACGGGAGCTGGGGTCGAAAAGTTTCACGGGCGTTGAAATGCCTGCAAGCCGGGATCGCGGCGGCCAGTAGACATCGATCGTGCCGGTTGCCGCATAGGCAGGCTCTCCCGCCGCCAGCAAGGCTTGAACGTCCTTGCTGCCCTGGCGGAGGCCATTTCGATAGGATCGAGGCTAGGAAGCTGGGGAAAAGGGCGGCCCTTAGGCCGCCCCCCGATCAGCTCCCTCGGGACAAAATCAACACGAATAATACATGTCGAACTCGACCGGGTGCGGGGCCATCTCGAAGCGCATGACCTCGCCCATTTTCAATTCGATGAAGCTGTCGATGGCGTCGTCGTCAAAAACGCCGCCTGCCTTGAGGAAAGCGCGGTCCTTGTCGAGATTTCCGAGCGCTTCGCGCAGGGAGCCGCAGACGGTTGGGATTTTCTTGAGTTCCTTTGGCGGCAGGTCGTAGAGATCCTTGTCCATCGGCTGACCCGGATCGGTCTTGTTCAGGATTCCGTCGATGCCTGCCATCAGCATCGCGGAGAAGGCGAGGTAAGGGTTGGCCGCCGGATCGGGAAAGCGCACTTCGACGCGCTTCGCCTTGGGGTCGGACGAGTACATCGGGATACGGCAGGAAGCCGAGCGATTGCGCGCCGAATAGGCGAGGAGGACCGGCGCCTCGTATCCAGGCACCAGCCGCTTGTAGGAATTCGTCGTCGGGTTGGTGAAGGCATTCAGCGTCCGGGCATGTTTGATGATGCCGCCAATGTAATAAAGGCAATCCTGGCTCAAATCGGCATATTTGTTGCCGGCGAATACCGGCTTGCCGCCTTTCCAGATCGATTGATGGACATGCATTCCCGAACCATTGTCGCCGAACACCGGCTTCGGCATGAAGGTCGCCGTCTTGCCGTAGCTTTGCGCCACCTGGTGGATGCAATATTTGTAGACCTGAAGATGATCGGCCATCGTCGTTAGCGGCCCGAACTTCAGACCGAGTTCATGCTGCGCCGAACCCACCTCGTGGTGGTGCTTCTCGACCTTGGCGCCCATCTGCGCCATGGCGGCGAGCATTTCGCCGCGCATGTCCTGCGCCGAATCCTGCGGCGGCACCGGGAAATAGCCGCCCTTGGTGCGCATCCGGTGACCGAGATTACCTCCCTCGTAGGAAGTGTCGGAATTCGACGGAAATTCGGCCGAATCAACGATAAAACCGCTGTTATAAGGTTCGCAACTGAAACGGACGTCATCGAAGACGAAGAACTCGGCCTCGGGACCGAAGGTGGCGGTATCGCCGATCCCCGTGGAAGCCACATAGGCTTCGGCCTTCTTGGCGATGCCGCGCGGATCGCGATTATAAGGCGCGCGGGTCGTGGGATCGAGAATGTCGCATATGATCGACATCGTGGGCGCCGCGAAAAAAGGATCGACCGTCGCCGTTGCCGGATCCGGCATCAGGGTCATGTCGGATTCATGGATTGCCTTCCAGCCGGCGATCGAAGAACCGTCGAACCCCAAACCTTCGGAAAACGCATCCTCGTCGAAGATCGTCACGTCGAAAGTGACATGCTGCCACTTGCCGCGCGGATCGGTAAAGCGGAGATCGACGTATTTTACGTCATGGTCCTTGATTGACTTGAGTACATCCTTAGCGGTCTTCATGTCTTACCCTCTCTTGGAATTAAGCTTATGGGGAAGGGGCATAGGGCTTGCACGATTTCGCGGCAATCCAGAGGATCAAATCGCGTCGGTTCCGGTTTCCCCGGTCCGGATGCGGATCGCGTTTTCAACCTCCGAGATGAATATTTTTCCGTCTCCGATCCGTCCCGTTTGCGCAGCTTTCCGGATCGCATCGGCGGCGAGAGCGGCGGTGGCGCTGGAAACGACCACTTCGATCTTTACCTTGGGCAGGAAATCGACGATATATTCCGCCCCGCGATAGAGTTCGGTGTGGCCTTTTTGCCGGCCGAAGCCTTTCACTTCCGTGACGGTGATCCCGGAAACGCCCGCTTCGCGCAGCGCCTCCTTCACTTCATCGAGCTTGAAAGGTTTGATGATTGCCTCGATTTTCTTCATTGGCATTTTTTTGGACTTTTTTGGTGCGCTGTCCCGGTAAACCGGAAAGTGAAGCGTGCAAGCGGCGCTTTAACCGGCTCATAGCACCTGCTAAGCAAAACTGCCAAGGAAAACTAAACGAGCGCCGCCGCGGGCATGCCGGAATGGCTGTCCCATGGCGAGCTAAACTATTAAGCAAATTGCAGGCCAGGAATCCGGGCCGCGAGGCGGTGAAGTTGTAAAATATACCGCCGGCACCGCCTCTTTGTTGCTAAATCAAACATGAATCCGGCCGCGGCGGGCGAACCGCGTTCCCCGCGAGGCAGTCTAAAACCAAATCTCGTTGTTCCTGTCTCTTGCCGTCATGCCCAACCCCGAACATTGATCCGGGGACCGCCAAGACATTGCGAGGGCCGATGGGTCATTCTTTTCGCACGCTGGTGTTTGGAGCATCGCTCGGGCGGACAAAAAGATTCACCGCTTGGCATCGCCACGCGGTGAATCCTGTCGTTTTTCTATTAAGAACTATTATTCCACTGTTTCGAGAACGAACCGCCGCTCGCGGTTGCTTCGAGGCTTTTCCGCCGTTGCAACCAGTGCCACAGCGACGCCGGAGCCGAGAAGCTGCAAGGAAATTTCCTTACCGTTGCCGAATTTGATACCATCGCGATAGGCACCGTGTTCGAGCCGCGCGAAGATGACTTGTTCCTCGTCCTTGACGCCGAGGCGCGTTTGGAGATCGCTCGAAATCCCTTCGAGCTTGAGATGCGTATCGTATTGTACGCAGACTGCCGTAGTGCAATCGCCAGGCGAGGCGAGGCCAATGCTTCCTGAAGGAAAGCGGGTGGTCACATATTTCTCGGACTCGCGTGCAGGCCTGGAGGCGTACATTTCAAGCGAATAGTCACACATGTGTGTCACTCCTAATGTCTCGAGACGGTTGCAGCCCTTATCCGTGCGTAGCCCCGCCTGCCGGTACCACTGAAGACCGGGCCGGCTTTACGGAAATACGGGATGGGTAGCCCCCAAGAAGGAAGGGGGAAGCGTGGAAACCCCTCAGGGCTATAGGGCTCGATCCTGGAGAAAAACGCTAGCGCGTGCCGCGTCGGACCGGGCCACATCCGGCGGCCGCCGGATGCTCCACTTAGGCATCGAACGCTTGGAAGCCGATCAAGGTTTCAAGCCATTCGTGCATTCTTGCATGCTACCGCAACCTCATGCCGCGTCAAGTCTTTTTGCTGCGATGAATGATTTTACTGTTGGCGGCTCGCGGCTTTGCCGGCGTTTCCTTGCGACGGGACGGAAGTTAACATTTGTTTCGTGCCACCGGCAGATCGAGGCGCCCTCCCCATTCCGCCCAGGAGCCGTCATAAAGCGCGACATCACTCTTTCCTATGCTTGCTAGCGCGAGCAAAAGAATCGCAGCGGTCACACCAGAGCCGCAGGTGGTGATCACCGGGCGTTCAACATCCACCCCAGCCTGCGCCATGAGGGTCTTGACTTCGTCCTCCGGTTTAATCTCGCCTGATTCGACCACCGCGCGCCAAGGCAGATTGAGACTGCCGGGAATATGGCCCGAGCGCAATCCGGGACGCGGCTCGGCCGCCATGCCTGCGAACCGCGCGGCCGCGCGCGCATCGAGAATCTGCGCCAGACCGGCTTCACTTGCCCTCTTCACCTTGTCGGCACAGGCAACGGAGGTGCAATCGAAATCCACGGTGAAGCGCCGGGGCATGCGCCGCACGAGTCCCGGTTCGAGCGGGCGCCCCTCGGCCCGCCATCGCGGCAATCCGCCGGCAAGGATTTTTACGTCCCGCGCGCCGAACACTCGCAAGGTCCACCAGACGCGAGCTCCCCCTTGCAAGTTGGAGGCGTCGTAGACGACGAAGCGCATATCGTCGCCGAGGCCGAGCCGTTCCATCGCCTCGGCAAAGGCGGAAGGGTGTGGCAGCATATGCGGCAAATTCGTCGTATTATCGGCGATCGCATCGATGTCGAAGAAGACCGCGCCGGGGATATGCCCTTCGAGATATTCCGCCTTGGCGTCGCGGTTTTCGTCTGGCAGAAAAAACGTGCCGTCGACGATCGCAACATCGGGCGCGCCCAAATGTTCCGCAAGCCAGGCGGTCGAGACGAAGAAAGCTTCTTGAGGGGCTGTTGGCATGCCCGTTCCTCACACTTCACGTGGCGTTTCGCGGCACGTGCGGCTTCCAGTTCCACGCATTTCGAAATATAAACCGGGCCAATTCAGTTTTCCATACGCATGAGCGTCACCGGCGAAGATGAGGGTGTCCCGTGTTCCGGGAAAAAACGATGCGGAACCAAAGAGTTTTATCGCACGAGAGTTTTATCGCACGTTGCTCGCTGTCACGGGCATAGCCCTGCATCACGGCGGATCAAAAGAGCGTGAGCTTTTCGATCCGGCCTTTGACGAGGGCGGCAAAAAGACTAAAGCCAGTTCAGCTAAGGTCAATTTAGCGCGCCGCTTTATGGGAGGTTACGCATGCCGGTTCTGTCCGAAGTTCTGAAGGCCAACGAGACCTACGCCGCGAGTTTCGGCGCCAAGTCGCAATTGGCAATGCCGCCGGCGCGGCGTTTCGCCATTCTTACCTGCATGGACGCCCGTCTCGATCCCGCCAAATATGCCGGTCTTTCGGAAGGCGATGCGCATGTGATCCGCAACGCCGGCGGGCGGGCCAGCGACGATGCTATCCGCTCGCTGGTGATCTCCTATAAGCTGCTTGGAACGCGGGAATGGTTCGTCGTCCATCATTCCGATTGCGGCATGCTGACGTTCGACGACGAGATCATGAGCGGCCTCCTCGACCAGAGCCTGGAAGGCGCGACGGTCGACGAAAAAGGCTGGCACGATCATGGGCATGGCCCGGGCAGCGTGCACGGCCATTACGTGAAATGGCTGACGTTCAAGGACCTTGCGGCAAGCGTGGTGGAAGACGTCAAATGTATCCGCTCGCACCCGCTGGTGCCCGGCCATATCCCGGTTTACGGCTATTACTACGACGTGAAGACCGGCCGTCTGGTCGAGGTGCCGGAAGCAACGGCCGCCGGCAAGGCCAAGGCCTGATTTATTGCGGCTGATTTCGATTGGCGGCCACTCAAACGAAGTCCGGCTTGATCGAGGGCTTGCGTTCCATCCATCCCGGAACCGGCAGATTTTTCGAGCGCAGAAATTCCGGGTTGAAGAGTTTCGATTGGTAGCGTTCGCCGGAATCGGCGAGGATGGTCACAACCGTGTGGCCTTGCCCGAGATCCCTGGCGAGACGGATCGCGCCCGCGACATTGATGCCTGACGAGCCGCCGAGCAGCAGCCCCTCATGCTCGGCGAGATCGAACAGAATGGGCAAGGCTTCCTCATCGGAGATCTGATAGGCGAGATCGACTGCTGCATCCTTGAGATTGGCGGTGATCCGGCCTTGGCCGATTCCTTCGGTAATCGACGAGCCGGAGGATATTAGTTCGCCGCTTGTGTAATAGGAATAGAGGGCGGCCCCCAAGGGATCGGCAATCGCGATCTTGATTTTGGGGTTCTTGGCCTTCAACGCCATGGCGACGCCGGCCAGCGTTCCACCAGTCCCAACGGAGCAGGTGAACCCATCGATCTTGCCTCCCGTTTGCGCCCAAATCTCTGGCCCGGTTGTCTCGAAGTGGCCTTGCCGATTGGCTATATTGTCGAATTGATTGGCCCAGACGGCGCCCGCAGGATGTTCCTTGGCAAGCCGCATGGCGAGGCGGCCGGAGAGTTTCACGTAATTATTGGGATCGGAATAGGCGACCGCCGGAACCTCGATCAATTCGGCGCCTTGCAGCCGCAGCAGGTCCTTTTTCTCCTGGCTCTGGGTGTCGGGAATGACGATCACGGTCTTGTAGCCCAAGGCATTGGCGACGAGCGCGAGACCGATTCCGGTATTGCCCGCGGTGCCTTCGACGATCAATCCGCCGGGCTGCAAGGTCCCCGCCGCGCGCGCGTCGTTGACGATGGCGAGCGCCGCGCGGTCCTTCACGGATCCGCCAGGGTTCATGAATTCCGCCTTGCCCAATATCGTGCAGCCGGTTAGTTCGGACGCATGGCGCAGTTTGATGAGAGGGGTTGCCCCGATCGCTTCGATGACGTTTTCTGGAAAGCTCATTTGGGTGAAAGGCCCGTGCCGGCTATTTTATGGCCGCATCGTAACGTTCCGCGACATAGTCCCAATTCACGAGATTGTCGACAAACGCCTTGAGATAATCGGGCCTGCGATTCCGGTAATCGATGTAATAAGTGTGCTCCCAGACATCGACCGTCAAAATCGGCGTTGCCCCTTGGAGAAGCGGATTTTCGGCGTTTCCCGTCTTCGCGACGGCAATCTTGCCATCCTTGACCACAAGCCACGCCCAGCCGGATCCGAACTGTGACGTGCCGGCTTGGACCAGCTCCTGCTTGACCTTTTCGACCGATCCAAAAGCCTCGATGAGCGCTTTTTCGAGAGCGCCGGGAACTTTGCCGCCGCCCTTCGGTTTGATCGATTTCCAATATTCCGAATGGTTATAATGCTGCGCCGCATTATTAAACAGCGGTACATTTTTGCCGTAGGTTTCCGTGACGATTTCTTCCAAGGACTTGCCTTCGAGACCGCTGTCCTTCAAAAGATTATTGGCGTTCGTCACATAGCCAGCGTGATGCTTGTCGTGATGAAATTCGAGCGTCTCCTTGGAAAGATAGGGCTGGAGCGCTTCGTAGGGGTAGGGGAGATCGGGTAAGGTAAATGACATTTGGGGCTCCTTGGTTTAGTAGGCCGCGGCTTATGGCAGCCTCATCAGTAGACGGCCCAGTCTTGCGCGGCAAGCGATTACCCGGGCCAGAGGTCCGCCGGATTTCCGGTTGTGTTTCGCCGTGGGGCCGCTGGAACGGGGATGGCGTAAGTGGCCGCGAACCGGGCGACCGGAGTTTGGTTGGAGCGATTTCGTAAGCGGCCGGTTCGAGTTTGAGGGCCGAAGGTGGAAAAAATGAGCTATTTGGTTCTTGCTCTGGGAGCTCTTCTCTCGCTCGGCGGTGCTTTCGCGATCTACGCCGGCTATGGAATCATCCAGGTCGAGCGCGGCTGGGCCGGTGTCATCGCCGGTGCAACGGCGCTGTCCGGTGGGATCGTGACAATTGCGCTCGGGTTTATCTTGCATAGTCTTTCTGGCTTGCATGCTCTCTACAAAACCGGGAAAGGTTTGACGCCGTTGCCGCGTGAGCTAGCGGAAGACGCGGCCAGCGAGTTGCGCCCAGAACCGGGGCTTGTGTTCCATCCCGAGACTTCGATTGCGCCCGAAGCGGGGCCGCCTCCGGCAGCCGTGCCTCCTGCCACCAGCTTGCGAAGCTGGCCGCAGCGTCCAACGCGTCCCAATCTTACGCCGGCACGAAACTTCTTGAAGTCTCGCGGGACAGTGTTGCCCGCCGCGAGGGGAACGCTTGAGTTTGATTTTGCCTCGCCAAAACACCCCCTCATATCGCGCTCCGCTCCGGGAGTTTCCGGCGCCACGATGGAGCCGCCGTCCGAACCGGGCTTCGCCATGCCGGGCGAGGTGGCGGCGGCGGCCGAGCCCGGGGACGAAGCTAAAATGCCGCCCGCTTCCGCGGTGGAGGCGCCCGCCGAACCTGCGTGGAATGGGGACGAGGAACCAGGACTGTTCGACGACGATAAAGCGATAGAGCCGCCTATCGAGACGCAGCTTGAGGAAACGCGCTTCGGCCCCGGCGAGCCCGCGACGGAATCCGGACCGCACGTGACCTGGGCGGCCGAAACGGCTTCGACCGATGCGATCTTCGGCGAGGACCATCGCAGTGAACCGGACCCGGCGCTGGATGCGCGGATAGAGGGCGCGAAGCCTTCGCCCGAAGCGGTCGAACCGGCAAGCCACGATCGCGCGCCGCCTTATGTATCCGAAGCGCTGCCAGCAGCGGATCCGCAAGAACCTTCGGCACTGGCAGTTCCGGTAGCCAGCAAGGCGGGGCTCGCCATCGTTGGACGCTACGAATCCGAAGGAACCTCTTACGTTATGTATGCCGACGGGTCCATCGAAGCGCGATCGCAACGCGGGGTTCTTCAGTTTCAATCCATGGCCGAACTCAAGGCATTCATGGAAGCTCAAGTATAAATTTAAAGTCAGCCCTGGCAGTTCAATTTCGGGCCTCGAAGCCGCCTTCGACGCAGGCCAGGGCAAAGGCGTATTGCAGCGCCACCTCTTCCAGATGATCGAAGCGTCCCGGTGCGCCGCCATGTCCCGCGCCCATGTTGGTCTTTAGGAGGATTGGACCGCCGCCCGTCGTCATGGCGCGCAGCTTTGTCACCCATTTCAGAGGCTCCCAATAGGTGACACGCGGATCGGTCAAGCCGCCGAGGGCCAGGACCGGAGGGTAAGGTTTGGCTTCGACATTGTCGTAGGGAGAATAGGAGCGCATGACCGCGAAGGCGGCCGGGTCGGCGAGCGGATTGCCCCATTCGAGCCATTCGGGCGGCGTCAACGGCAGGCTCGCATCGAGCATCGTATTCAAGACATCGACAAAAGGCACGTCCGCGACGGCGCCTGCAAATAATTCTGGCGCGAGATTGACGGCGGCACCGATGAGCATTCCGCCCGCGCTGCCGCCCTGAGCCACGATCCGTCCCGCGCCCGTATAGCCCGCCGCAATGAGATGTTTCGCCACGCTGATGAAATCGCTGAAAGTGTTGGGCTTGTTGCCAAGTTTCCCATCGCTATACCAGTGCCAGCCCTTGTCTGTGCCGCCGCGAACATGGGCGATCGCACAGATAAAGCCGCGATCGGCGAGGCTGAGACGATTGGTGGAAAACGAAGCAGGCACGTGAGAGCCATAAGCGCCGTAGCCGTAAAGCAGCAAAGGGGCGGATCCATCGAGCCGCGTACCGGCACGATAAAGGATCGAAATGGGAACTTGTTCGCCATCCTCGGCGAATGCGAACAGCCGCTGCGTCACATATTGCGAGGAACTCGTGACCCGACGGAATGATCTGACGTTTGCGCAAGGTCCGTTCGCGGGTGGCGAGATTGTAGTCGTAGGTTTCCCAAGGTGTCGTCATCGACGAATAGGTGAATCTGAGCGTGTCCGTGTCATATTCGAGGCGCTCTTCGAGGCCGAGCGAATAAGCTTCTTCGTGAAACGCGATCGCATGTTCCTCGCCGCTTGCGAAATGCCGGATCACAATTCGCGGCAGGCCCGCTTCGCGCTCGATGCGCAAAAGATAATCCGGATAAACCGCGATTTTGATGATCATGCGCCCCCGCCGGTGCGGGACCTCGTCGACCCAGAACTGCCGTCCCGGGCTCGCCAAGGGCGCGCTCATAATTTTAAAATCTTCGGCTCCATCTGCGTTGGTCCGGATAAAAAGCCGGTCGCTGCGATGTTCGACGTCATAGCGCAGACCCGGTGCGCGAGGCTCTACGAGGCGGGGTGTTGCGTTGCCATCGGCAAGATCGAGCAGATGGCATTCGGAAGAATCGTGATCATCGACGCTGATGATTGCGAAGCGCGCCGATTGGCTGCGCCGGATATGAATGAACAAGCCAGGATCGCGCGCCTCGAAGACGCAGGCGTCGGCCGACGGATCGCCGCCGGTCCGGTGCCGGAAAACTTCGGCCGGCCGGTGATTTTCATCTGTCCGCACATAATAAAAGCCTAACGAATTTGTCATCCATACTAGGTCGCCGCCGGTGTCGGCGATCACCTCTGCGCTGTCCCTCGGGTGGTGCTTCTCGCCTGGCCGGCCGGGGCTCAAGTCGCGGATCCTTATCGAATAAAGTTCTGAACCCGTCTCGTCGGCGCTCCAGGCGAGTTTGGCGTGATTCGGGGACTGGCAGGCAGCGCCCACTTCAAAAAAGCTCTTGCCGCGCCCTTGCGCGTCTCCATCGAGCAGAACTTCCTCGGGTCCGCCGGACCGCTTGACGCGGCAAAAGACCGGGTGCTGGCCGCCCTTGTCGTGGCGGGTATAATAAAGCCACACTCCATCTTGGCAGGGAACCTCGGCATCGTCTTCCTTGATCCGCCCGCGCATTTCCTTGACGAGCGCGGCGCGCAACCCAGCGAGCGGCGCGAGCATGGCCGACGCGTAGCCGTTCTCGGCCTCGATCACTGCACGAATATCGCCGGGCAAGGTGGCGGGGGCGCGCAGAACTTCTTGCCAGTTCGGGGCCTTCAACCACCCATAATCGTCGCTCAGCGTAACCCCATGCAAGGTAGTTTCCGTGCGGCGCTTTTCGGCGGCTGGCGGGGCCGCGGGGCGGGGAGGCCACTTAAGCTTGCGCATCCATCATTTTTCCTCAACGGCGCCGGGGGCGCCACGCCATGCACCGCATGGGTCAGGCAAGGCCCGCGGGCTTTGGCGTTGCGTTATTCCCGCGCGCTCCGCATCTTTCAACGCTTTTTTTGCTTCAATGCAATAAAGTGTATGCATTGCTACTTGCGGAAACCAAGCGTTGCCCTTAGAAAGGCCTCAAGTTCTTGAAAGTCGATTCGCAAAAATCGCTTAAAAGAGCTTTGTCTGGCCGGTCTTGCCGCCACGGGTATATGATAGCTCATCGCTATCTAACCCATATACTACCGGCGGCACCTTCTCCTCGGGATATCGAGCGCCATGAGCGAAACCTCAAGTTCTAACAGTTTCATCGAACTAGCCGCGGACATCGTTTCCGCATATGTCAGCAATAACTCCGTGCCTGCGAGCGATCTACCGTCCTTGATCGGCGACGTGCACTCGGCATTGCTGCGTGTCACCTCGGGCACGATGGCCGCGGCGGCCGAAACGCCAAAGCCGGCAGTGCCTGCCAAGAAATCGGTCACGCGAGAGTTTCTCGTGTGCTTGGAAGATGGCCGGAAATTCAAGTCGTTGAAGCGGCATTTGCGGACTCAATACAATTTGTCTCCGGACGAATACCGCGAGAAATGGGGGCTCGCCCCCGATTATCCGATGGTCGCGCCGGATTACGCCAAGGCGCGTTCGAACCTTGCCAAACAGATGGGCCTTGGCCAACAACGCCGGCGCAAAAAGTAAGCGGGCAGCGCGCTCCATTCCGCGATCGTGGGAATGCTTTGACTATGGCGCGGCCGGCTCGGGGCATACAGGCATCGCGCGCGAATTGTTAGTTGCGGCCGGCGTTCGCCGGTTGCGAATCGCGCCTTCCGCGGGCCCTTCCGCGAAGCGATGCTTGGCCAACCCTTTGGCCAGCTTCGCCAATGGTGCCTTGCTCAAATTTCCGCGTTTCCAACGGGAAGCGCGAGAATTCGAGAGCGCAACCAAATGGTATCCGTTCATGACAATTGGCGTTACACGGCGGCGGCGCGCGCGTCGTTCTTGATTCGCTCGACCATCGAACGCACGCCATTGGAGCGCTGCGGCGTCAAATGCGCTGAAAGGCCGAGGCTCTCGAACAGGCCCTGGGCATCAATGGCAAGGATCCGCGATGCCGTCTGGCCGGAATAAAGAGCCAGCAGAAGAGCCACCAGCCCACGCACAATATGTGCGTCGCTGTCTCCCTTTAAGTGGAGAACAGGGCTCCCCGGATGGTCCGCCGCGACGCGTGTCTCGAGCCACACCTGGCTGGCGCATCCGCGCACTCTATTTCTATCGTTATGAGCGGCATCATCCAGCGGTTCTAGACTGCGGCCGAGCTCGATCAAATAGCGATAGCGGTCTTCCCACTCCTCGAGGTAATTGAAATTCTCGATGATCTCGTCGAGCTTGTTGGCGGTCCGCGGGCCCGGCATCGATAGTCGCACTCCCTACTGGCGCGATGCGCATAGTCCCGCGGAAACGTAAAGCCGGACCCTTGGGTTGATTTCAAGCCCTCATGTCCGGCGCCAGGTTTCCGTCTAGGGGTTCGCCTTATTACACTTAATGCGCGGCGGCCGGTGCATCAACAACCGGCGAATTTGGCGGGGTCTTGCCGTCGCCACCGGAGCGCTGTCCCGTGACCAAGCGGCTTAGATGCGCCGTCCCCGCAAGACAAGCGGCGGGGGCGCGCAAACAGGCCTTTCCGGCCCCCGCTTGCGCCATGCTGGCCGTCTGGCCCAGGATGTCTCGCATCTCACGCGCGGCCTTTGCCATAACCGGTGCTTCGGAATCACTTGGCCAAGAGATCGACGCAAACACGATCGAGAGCCAGAATAAGGAGCGAAGTAGGAAGAGCATCAGCGAGACCTTGACGGGACAAAACGGATCAGGGTTAAGTGCCGCTTAATCGAGTTCAGGATGAGGACGGTGCATAAACCCCAACTGGATTTTTTTACCTTTTGCTCATTATTCCTCATGGTTTGGCAACGGCTTCTATACCATAGGATAATTTTCCGGCCGTTAACGCCGCGCATGGCTGGCTTCCTAAAACTTAAGGGGAATTGGTTAAGAAGCGTCTGGCACGCTCTCCGGTGCCGTCGAATCCTTGGCGGGATTCCAGAACGCGTCCCGTTCGCAAGGAATCCTGTGATCGAAAACGGATCGCGCGCTAGCAATAAGTTGGAGCAGGTCCTTACCGGAAAAGTCTCGCAATTTTTCTGGGGCCTGCTCTAAGCGGCACGGAGCGGAGCTGTGTTTTGGGTTTTTTGCCAACGCTTGAAGGCTGGACTGCCAAGTTAGTCCCTCCCGCTGCGCCGGTGGCTCCTCGCGAAAGGACGTGCCGGGAAAGTTTCGTCCTGCGCCAGTTATTAAATTCGCTCGCGGCCTGTGCGGTGGCGTCCGTTTGCATTGCCATGAACGACTTGCCGGCGTTCTCCGACGCCTTGGTCTTTGTCTGGCTGATTTTTCCGGCGGGAATCTTATTATTGGCGTCAACCGGCAAGCAGATGCCGGCTGAGGCGATGTCCTCCTTGAGTTTTATCGTGGCCGGATTGACCGCCGCTTTTGGCGGGGGCGTATTGCATCCAACCGCGTTCGCCTGGCTCGTCATCGCGCCAGTCGAAAGTGTTTTCTCCATGAATGGCATTGTTGCCGGTGCCAGCGCCACTTTGGCCGCCGTGGCAGCCCTCGTCCTAGGAGCCATGCCAGACCCACCGGTTGCTCCCGTGCTAGGCGGGGCCAATACCACGCTTTTCCTAATCCCAGCGACGGTTTTCGCCGCGATCGCTGGAACCGGATTTGCCCGCCTCTGGACCCTGGACCGCAAGGCGAAGCAAGCCCGGGCCGGGCGCTACGATAGTTTGGCCGAGACCATCGGTTGCCTCGTCCTCTGTTGCGACCGGTCTGGCTCGGTGTCGTCGGTCAGTTCGAATTGCGAGGCCTTGTTAGGCTTGCCGCCGAGCGCATTGACCGGACGCGGCTTTTTCGATCGTGTCCAAGTCGCTGACAGACCCGCCTTTCTGAAGACCATCGCGGACACCCGTGGCGCCTCCGTGACGATCGACGCGACCTTGCGCTGGCGCGGGACCGCGCGGGTCGACCGCGGTGACTACGCCGAACCGGTATTCCTTTGGCTCGAGATGCGGGCGTGCCCCGGCGGGGACCACCGCACGGCTCAAGGGGGGAGCCAGGACGGCGATGTCATCGCCGTCTTTCGCGACGTCACGGAGGCCAAGCTTCGCGAGGCGGCGCTCGAAGCCGCCCGCGCCGCCGCCGAGGAAGCGAACCTCGCCAAGGATAATTTTCTCGCCCAAGCAGGCCACGAATTACGCACGCCGCTCAATGCGATTGCCGGTTTTTCGGAGTTACTCGGCGACCCGCGATTGGTCCAGCCCGATCCCGAAACACAACGCGAATACGCGAGGATTATTCACCGGTCGGGGCGGCATCTTCTAGCCGTCGTCAATTCGATCATGGACTTGTCGAAAATCCAATCCGGCTCCTTGCCGATCGAGATCGAGCCCTTTGCCGTGGCACCATTGATCGATCACTGTTGCGACATGGTGAAACTTCACGCCAAGAACAATGGGGTCGAGCTCTTGCGCGCCTATCCGGCAAATCTCGAGGAGATCACCGGCGACAGACGCGTGTGCACGCAAATTCTCGTCAACCTGCTTTCAAATGCGGTTAAGTTCACGCCCCCTAATGGGAGCGTGACAATCAGTGCGAGACCCGATGCTAATTCGCTTCTGATCCTGGTGGCCGATACCGGCATCGGAATCGCCGCTCGCGACCTCGCCCGGCTCGGCGATCCGTTCTTTCAGGCCAAGGCCTTACCGGACCGGCAGGATCAAGGAACCGGTCTTGGCCTTTCAATCGTGCGCGGCCTCGTCGGCCTGCAGGGAGGCACGATCATGGTGGCGAGCGAACCGGGCAAAGGAACCAGCGTTCGTGTCGGTCTGCCGCTCGATTGCCGGGGATTGGCAGCCAAGGCGGGAATCCGGGCCAAGATAGAGACGGTTGCGCACTTGCCTGGCGCTGACCAGCATGACGTTTACAAGCAAATGACGGTGAAGAAAATTGCCTGAGGTCCTTGCCGCCGCCGATCATGATTTTATTTTGACCGAACCAGCTTCGAAGCTGAAACATTTGCGGGAAAAGCTGCTTACCGCAAGAAGGCGCGGCGCACGCCGGACAGGGCGGCGGGGCCGGCGCTATTTGAGCATTCTCGCCGCCGGATTTTTCGTCGTGGCGGTCGCCGCAATCCTGGCCAATGCGCTCGTTTGGCAACGGACCCGTCATCCCGCGCCGCTATTCGCGCGCGCCTCCTCTGCCGCCCCCTCAAAAGAGACAACGATCGCCAGGCTGATAGCGGTTCCCCCGCCGCAGCCTCAGCCCGTCGTTACACCTATCCAGGCGCAAGACAAGCCAGTTGAAAAGCCGGCTGCACAAAAATCGCCGATGGAAAAGCCGCCGCTGGAGATACCTGCTGGCGGGCAACCGCGACAGACCCATATCACTTCTTCGCTGCCGCATGACGAAATTTCACAATTGCTGACGGCGCCGCCTGCCCGGACCGCCGCAGAGGCCGCCGCGCCGGCCGCCCACAGCAAACCGGTGCTGGCGGCACAGCGCGCGCTCGTCAAATTGGGTTTTGTTCTGAACCCTGATGGAGTGGCGGGGGCGGCAACCCGGCAAGCGATCAAACGCTACGAGCGCGACCACGGACTTCCCGTGCGTGGCAATCTCTCTCGCGCCATCATGCGGCAATTGAGCGCCGAAGCGGGCATTACGATCAATTGAGAGCGTGATTGAACGAGAGGCGGCCCCCAAAAAGTTAACGGACTTTTTCGACGCGGACCTTTTCAAACTCTTCGATTTTGAGTGATTCCCTTTCGAGCGAGTGATCCCATCCATTCGAAAAGCGCGGTTGGGATGTTCGCCCCGTTTGCTTTGTTGTTGACGACGTTAAATAGGAGTCCTATCATTGGCGCATGGCTAGTATGGAAGCCACAGCTTTGCGAGACCGTCTTATGGACGGGCTAGACCGGTTTGCTTCGGCGATGCGAACCGAGGTCCGCCGGACGGTCGCTTCGCGCGGTCTCAATCCGGCGCAGGACGCAATTCTACGGATGCTGCTGGCTCGCCCCGCCGGTTTGCGGGTCCAGGCTCTCGCCGAGCACCTCGGCGTCCGCCAGCCAACCGTAACCGACTCGGTGATCGCGCTGGAGCGCAAGGGTCTAGTCCGCCGGCAAGCCGATCCGGCGGATGCCCGCGCCACTATCGTCAAGGTCACGCCGGAAGCCCTCACTAAACCGGCTGCTGCCGTTCCCTCGCTTGCTGCCGCCGCTTTGGCGGATCTGAGCGAAGCGGAGCAGGTCCGCCTTTTGAAAACGCTTATTAAGCTTATCCGGAGCCTGCAACTTCGCCATGCAATTCCGCCGCAGCGGCTTTGCGTCTCGTGCAAATATTTCCGGCCGAATGTGCATCCGGAGGCGGAGGCGCCACATCACTGCATATTCGTCGATGCGCCCTTCGGCGACGGCGCGTTGCGCCTCGATTGCGCCGAGCATGAGCAGGCCAGCCCACCCGAGATAGCGCAAAACTGGGATGCTTTTATGACCCGCACCAGCGGCACGAGGTCCGGCCATGACATTTAGTTTCCGGCCGGTCCCCGTGACCGGATCATCCTGGCAAAAGCCTTTCGCCCGGTGGTCGGGCGGAGCCCGTCAAGACAGTCGACGGGAGGACGACGCGGAACGCCCGCTCCAAACCGGCGTTCCGCTTCGCACGCCAACCACCGTTTTACATGCAAAGGAGATATCCCATGCCAAGAGTGAACCTTGTTGATCCCGCTACCGCGACCGGCGCTGCGAAGCAACTGCTTGACGAGATCAAGGGTGCCTTTGGCACGGTGCCGAACATGTTCCGTGCCGTCGCCAATTCGCCGGCTGCCTTAAAGAGCATGTGGGGCGCGTTCGGGGCGCTTGGGGCGGGAACCGTCGGCGCCAAGCTCGGCGAAAAGATCGCCGTGGCGGTCGCCGACCGGGACGCCTGCTCTTACTGTCTCGCCGCGCATACGCTGCTTGGAAAAAATGCGGGCGCGAGCAGGCAAGAGATGGAGGATGCCCAAGCCGGGCACTCGGATGACCCCAAGACCGCCGCCGCGCTCGCCTTCTCACTGAAACTCGTCGAGCACCGGGGGCAGGTGGCGGACGCGGATATCGAGGCCGTGCGCGCGGCCGGCTTCGACGACTGTCAAATCGTCGAGATTATTGCCCATGTCGCGCTTAACCTGTTCACCAATTACGTCAACATAGCGCTCGACGTTCCGGTGGATTTCCCAACCGTGAAATTCCGCCGCGCTGCTTAGACTGCTTCCCGATCAAATGAAACCATTCGATCGATAAGGACGCAGCTCAAAATCAAAGAGCTGGAGCATGCCGGAATCGAAAAGGCCGGGCAACTTTTCCGGGATCATGCTCGAACGTCTGGCGTCCGGGGCGATTGTCGCCCCGGATCTTCGACGCGGCGGCCTCCATGCCGGAATTTGCCGGCAAGGAGGCTCACGCTGTGATTCGTTCATCTTCGTCGCGCGGCTCGCGCAAGACATAGCCGCGTCCCCAAACCGTTTCGATATAATTGCGGCCGTCGCTCGCATTGGCGAGTTTTTTGCGCAGCTTGCAGATGAAAACGTCGATGATCTTCAGTTCCGGCTCGTCCATACCGCCGTAGAGATGGTTGAGAAACATTTCCTTTGTCAGGGTCGTGCCCTTGCGCAGCGAGAGCAGCTCCAGCATCTGATATTCCTTGCCGGTCAAATGCACCCGCGCGCCCGCGACCTCGACAGTTTTCTGATCGAGATTGACGATCAGATCTCCCGTCGCGATGACCGATTGGGCGTGGCCTTTCGAGCGCCGCACGATGGCCTGGATGCGGGCGACCAGTTCGTCCTTGTGGAACGGCTTGGTCAAATAATCGTCGGCGCCAAAGCCCAAGCCCTTGACCTTGTCCTCGGTCGCGGCGAGCCCCGAAAGAATGAGGATCGGCGTCTTGACCTTGGCGAGGCGCAGAGTGCGCAACACCTCGTAGCCCGACATATCCGGGAGGTTCAGATCAAGCAAGATGATATCGTAATCGTAAAGTTTGCCGAGATCGATACCTTCCTCGCCAAGATCCGTCGTATAGACATTGAAACTCTCGGATTTGAGCATCAACTCTATGCTTTGCGCCGTCGCGCTGTCGTCTTCAATCAGTAGAACGCGCATGTGAGGTCCCAGCCTTCCCCCGTCGGTCGCCTTGCCGGCGCGCAATGTCGCTTCAAGTCCCCCACGGCGGCTGTTCAGGCCGGTTGTCCCGAGATGGGGCTCACTGCGAATTCCGTAACCTTAACGGGCATTGGTTAATAAAAACATTCTGTCGAAAAGACGGTTCAAACTCGCCGTCGCTTGTATCGCCACGGTCACGCGGTTGATTCGTTCTACCGCCTCTTGCCCCAAATCCTGGCAAACGAAGCTTGCGCGACGAAGGACAGCGATCGTCGGACTTTGATGCCGCGAGGTTCAAGACCCCACGAGACCGCCGCCGCCGCCGTGCACTCGCCGAATCGATGCATGGGACAACTATACACGCCTGCCACGGCTCGAAAAGTTTTGCGCCGTCTCGCTCACACGTAACGAATGGGCAACTTTACTAGGGCAGAGTTGAACTGCGCGGGAAAACCCCGCAGGCTAACCGGGCTAGCGCATTTCCCGCCCGGATGAGTTCATCCGAGCGGTAAGGACCCGCGTTAGATCTAGGTTGTATCAATGAGTTGGAGCAGGTCCTTGTCGGCAAAATCGGGCCCTTTTTTTCAAGACCTTGGCTCGGATCCAACCTGCGTCTTGGAGTTGAAGAAATGAAGTCCCGGGATACCCTTGCACGTCTCAGGCGCTTCCAGGTCGACGAAACGCGCCGCCGCGTGGCGCAGATCGAAACGATGATCGCCGAGTTTTTCAAGATGGCGCGGGAACTCGAGCGCGAAATCGCAATCGAGGAGCAACGGGCAGGCATATCCGACATATCCCATTTTGCCTACCCTACTTACGCGCGCGCCGCGCGCGCGCGGCGGGACAATCTCCAGCGTTCGGCGGAAGAACTGACAACTCAGCTCGACGAGGCCCGCCTTTTTCTTGACGAAACTCTCGCCAGCCCTGGCAAAGTGCGGATTCTCGATGGCGGCGGCACGACCCTGTTGGCGGGATAGCTGCCGGAAATCCGGCTCGGCGCTCGCGCGCATTGAAGCCTGAACTTTTTTGCTTATTTTCATGTGAGGGAGAGGGCGTCGGCGATGGTTCCTCACGACCGCGCGGTTTCCTTGAAAGTTACCCCTTGCTATCGGAGCACGCATTGTGCACGGATGACGCCGGGGCACAGCGGCGGAGGCTCGCGCCGCGGCGCGGCCAGCCATGTCCCGCGGAGAGTGATGAAGCGCATTCTTGATTTTGTCTGGCCGCTGATGGGCCTCGCCGCGGTTGCCGTTTCGCTCTGGCTTCTCCACCGGGAGTTCAAAGGCGAAGCTGTTGGGCCGGAGGTCTGGGATTACTTAAAATCGATTTCGCTCGGAAATTATCTGCTGGCGGGCTTATCGACGCTCGTCGCTTATGCCGCGTTGGCTTGGTACGACCGGATCGCGCTGCTCCATCTCGGCGTGAAAAATATCCCTTGGGTTTTTATCTCGCTCTGCTCCTTTACGACCTACGCCCTCTCGCATAATATTGGCGCAACCGTTTTTTCAGGGGGAATGGTCCGCTATCGCGCCTACCACTCGAAAGGGTTGAGCGCGGCGCAAGTCGCGGTTCTTGTCGCCGTCACCTCGTTGACGTTCCTCCTCGGCACCGTCCTGCTCGGCGGCCTCATATCGGTTTTGGAGCCGGAGCAATTAAGCCGCTTTCGCGGGATGCTGCCGGAAAATTTGCGATTTCTCACCGATCCAACGACCGCCCGGCTGGTGGGGGTGGTTTTCCTTAGCGGCGTCGCCGTCTATGTGATCGGTTCCATTTTCAGATTTAGGCCCCTGATAATAAGGGGTTTCCGGCTGGAATATCCGAGATCGGAAATCACCGCCCGGCAACTGCTGGCGGCGCCCCTCGAACTCCTTGCAGCCGCTGGAATAATTTATTTCGCTTTGCCGGAGGCCGGCAATCCCGGCTATTTCATCGTGCTCGGGGTATTCATCGCCTCGTTTGGCGCCGCGCTCTGGTCCAGCGCGCCAGGCGGCTTGGGCGTTTTTGAATTGTTCTTCATCAGCGCGATGCCGGAGATGCCAAAAACTCAGGTGCTGGCGGCTTTACTGGTTTTCCGGCTTACCTACCTGCTGATCCCCCTTTTCCTGTCGATTTTCGTGATCATCATTTTCGAACGGAACAGGCTTAAGGAAGTGCTTCACCACAAGGACGGGCATCCCGTGCCGGGCTTGGACGTAAAGCCAGCGGCCGGCTGCAAACGCGCCAGCGCCCCTTAAAGCGTAGGGGTTAGATGGAATTGCAACCGCTCGGGCATCTCCAATAGCCCCGAGGTAACTTTCCTCCCGACTTGATATTTGGTGACCAGCCTCGTCCACATTGGCGGCAATGGAGAATCAATCGGAGTGGATCCGTAAGCTGAACGGCGACCTTGGCGAGTTCACGCTCTGTGCACCTCTTCGGGAACGAGTATCGGCCTTCCAGTTTTCCTTTCGACCACAATCTTAAATCCGCAGCCACGGTAGCCATCGCTGGCCGCTGACGGGCGTCATGTCGTGTGCATTGCGCGATTAGCCTATCCAGATCCCGAGAGCGACGATGACCAACATAAGCACTCAATCGTGTTTGGTAAACGGAATCTCTGTGTTCACCGGGTATGGGATAGTTTTGTCCCGTCGCGAGAACCCAAAGCGACTTGGCAAATGAATAAACATCTGCCGGGCGGCCATCAGAAGAGTGGGGCTCATTTAACATTTCCGGTGCGAGATAAAACATTGGACCGAGCTTCTTGTGGTGCCCTGTTAATGACTCCTTCCCAGGAAAGTCGACCAAACCAAAGTCTCCGACCATTGGAACACCATCCAGCCAAAACAAATTATCCGGTTTGATGTCTCGGTGTGAGACCTCGCGTCGATGTATTTCCGCAGAGTCTCGGCGATCTGAGCAAAGGCGCCGACTAGGTCATCTAAATTCGAGATGGCATTGCTGTCGCGGAAGGGGATCGCAAGTGGCATTGCCAGCCATGCGGGTTCTCCCTCCGAAGGTTCATTTGGAAAGCTAAAATCGATTACCAGCAGCACTCCCTTAATGCCTTGCAAAGTCTGTGTGACTTCGACTTCGATCCGAAATCGCTTGTAAGCCTCTGACCCGGTACGACGAAGAAACTTAATCGCAACTGCCTGCCCTGCATTTACTTCGGTGCCCCATACCTCGCCGTTGCCGCCCTGCCCGATTCGCTTCACCGGCGTCCATTTTCCCGCCTTGGGCGGCCACTCCTCGCGTGCCCACTCACGAGGAAGCGGGATATGCCGGAGCCGGACACACCTGCTCACAATCATGCGGTTGCCTTCGTGTATCCACTGAAATGCAACCTCCTCACTCCGCTCGACCGGAACATTTTGTCCGTCTGGCTCCATGTTGTACCCACGAACAAAGAACCAAGCTTCGGTGCCGTCGGTTTTCATAATCCCTCGGCGCCCCTGCCAGTCCTCAACCCATCCGCGCATAAATGATTTTGACACAGGGGATTTCTCGTGTTTCGAGCCCATCAGGGAAATATCACTAGCCTGCTTAGGCACAAAGGCGGGAGTTCGCAAAGAACAATCCAATTACCGCATCGTCACCTCACGAAATAGCTCATCGACTTTGCTTTGCGTCTTTGAACTCGCCACCTTGTTATGCGGCATTCCTCGACCCTGTGCGAGTTGGTCGATCGCCGTACAAAACAGCCGGAATGCAAAAAAATGAGAGGGCAGAATAATACCAGAACAAACTGCACGGATTTTGCACGGATCGACGTGCATTTTCGCGCTCTGTTGTGCCTGCACTTTGCCGAGTGAGTTTTTCGGACCCACTCGTAAGCCATTTGAATTATTCGGAATTTATGGTGGGCGCGACAGGGATCGAACCTGTGACCCCTCCCGTGTGAAGGGAGTGCTCTCCCGCTGAGCTACGCGCCCCGCCATGCGTGCCGGCGCAGCTGAATGCCCTTTATGAAAGCAAGCCGTTCCAAGTCAAGGCGGATTCTCTGCTTACGCCACGCCGAGCGCTGCGACCGCGCCCCATAATTCGTCGTAATGGCCGATCACCCGGTCCGGCTTGAAACTATCGATGGGCTCGCTGGTATAGCCGAAATTGACCGCCACAATAGGGATCCCGGCATTGCGCGCGGCATCGATATCCATTTTGGAATCGCCGACCATCACGGCCCGGCCGCGATCGCCGCCTGCCCGTGCGATGGTCCGCAACAATGCTTCGCCATCGGGCTTGCAGACCGCAAAAGTATCCTTGCCGCAGATCGCCCGGAAACGCCCCGCGACGCCGAGCGCGGTCAACAGGAGAATGGAGGGATATTCGGTCTTGTTGGTGCAGACGGCAAAGGCAAACCCCGCCGCCTCGAAGCGGTCGAGCGCTCGGGCGACGCCCGGAAACAAGACCGTCTCGTCCGCGACATGGGCCTCGTAATAGGCCAGGAAACCGGCAAGCATCTCGTCGACACGAGGTTCGCTCAGTTTTATGCCATTGGCCAAAAGCCCGCGTTGGATCAAGGCTCTGGCGCCGCCGCCGACCATCGCGCGGGCATCCGCCACCGCGATTCCGGCCAAGCCTTCGCGGGCGAGAATGACATTCAAGGCCGCGACAAGGTCACCCGCCGTATCGGCGAGGGTGCCGTCGAGATCGAAGACGAGGAGCGCGCGGGGGTTCTGCTGCATTGCGCAGGGCTTAGGATGCACGCGCGGAATGGTCAAGATCGCGGGCCTGTTCCCGGAGCCGCCCAAACCGGCTTCCGGGAGGTTGCCTCAGCTCGTTCGATCCCGGCGCTCGCATGGAACCATAAACTCATTATTAAGGATAAACTTGTTATCCTGAACCAGCGTGGAATTGCGTTTTGGGAACTGACATCATGGGATGTTCGCATCTTTTCTCGCCGCGCAAGGGGCTATTGCTCTTTGCAGGGATGGCCTTGCTCTCGCTGGCGCAGGGCGCCTTGGCCGCCAGCTATGAATTTCTCGCCGCGCCGGAGACCGATCTCAACCGGGTCTATCGCCTCGACCGGGCAACGGGCGAGATCGGCGCCTGCCAATATGGCTTGAAGGAAGCCTCGGTCGGCGTCACGCTCTGTTATGCTCCGGGCGAAGGCGCGGGTCCACAAGCGCCAAGCGAATATTCCCTCATCGCCTCCCGCCATGAGCGCGAAGGCGGCATCTTCAGGATCGATCTGCGCACCGGCCTGATGTCGATCTGCTATGTTTTGAACGAGGCCGTCGTCTGCACGCCGCAGGCTAGGTAGGCTGCGGGCGAATGAAAAACCGGGACAAGCGAGCCCGGATCGTGCTAGCGAGTGGCACCGGTCCGCACCTGGGGGCTCCTGCGTGCTTGCCATTCGCCTTGCCAAAATTTTCTGCGTTGCCGCCATCGGGTTCTATGTGGCGCTCGTCGCATTTGGCAATATATCGGACTATTGGACGAACTTCGCCTTTGTTACCCAAGTGCTCGACATGAACGATGTCCCCGCCGCGTCCGCCATCCGCTGGCGCGCGGTGACCTCGCCCGTCCTCCACCATGGCGGCTATATCCTGATCATCGCGACAGAGATCGTCACCGCCGCGCTTTGCGCGCTCGGCGCCATCGCGATGGCGCGGCAGGTTAGAGCCAAGGCGCAGCCGTTCCAGTCCGCTAAAAACAAGGCGGTGGCTGGGCTAACGCTCGGGTTCCTGCTCTACGAAGGCGGTTTTGTGGCGGTTGGCGGCGAATGGTTTGGCATGTGGCAGGCCCGGAATTTAGATGCCGTGCCAAGCGCCTTCCGCGTTCTTATGACGATGCTTGGCGTGCTGATTTTCGTCTCGCTGAAGGATGAGGATGTGCAATGAGCGAGCATGGCTGCGATCGTCTGCACCATGACCGGCGCGAGGCGCTTGTGATGTTGCTAGGCGGGGGCCTTGCCGGGACCGCCCTCGCCGCGCCGCGCCAGGCTTTTGGGGGCGCGGCATTGATGGCGTCCCTTCCCGCTGACGAGCACTTTATGCGAATGGCCATCGCCGAGGCCGCGCGGGGGGACTTTCCGTTCGGCGCCGTCATCGTCCGCGACGGTGAGGTGTTGTCGACTGGCCGCAATTTGGGCAAAACCACCAACGATCCGACGGCGCACGGCGAAATGGTGGCGATCCGCCGCTTCGTCGCGGTGCGGCCCGCCGCCGAGCTGCAGGGCACGACCCTCTACACTTCCGGCGAACCTTGTCCCATGTGCATGAGCGCTATTCTTTGGTGTGGCATCAGCCGGGTGGTCTTCGCGGCCTCGATCGGCGAACTCGCGACGAAGCTAGGGCAGATCATGCTGAACAGCAAGCAGGTGGCGGACGCGGCCCCCTTCGCCACGGTCGCCCTTACAGGCGGGGTGCTTGCCGCCGAGGCGCTGGCGCTGTTTCCCAAGTGATCACGCGAGAAGCGATGTGGCGCGCTAGTATTTTGTCCGCCAACTTGCCGAAGCGCAACGCTGCCATGGCTTAGTCAGCCTTTGGAACTTGGACAGCGCTGGTTACAGTTGTGCTCGAACTTATCGCAACTCGCTTTGCACTCGCCCTTATCACAAGCAACTATGCACTGTTCCTGTTCCTCGGGATCCGCGCATTGTGCTCTACAGGCATTTGCATTCGTCCGGCAATTTGTCTCGCAGTCATCGGCTAGCCTCAACCTGTACTCTCCCGAGCGGATGAGATCGCCCGCCCCGGATGGAGCGCCGCTTGCCGTCATGAGCGCTCCAAAAATGCAGGTGGTCAGCAGAAAAGTTTTCATGGACGCCTCCCAGCGCAGAGTTCTCGAACGGATACGGCCCGCGATCGAATTTTGAATGTTTCGAGCGGTTTTTCCCTATCATACTGGCCGGCCGGAGGGAATGACCGCTCAACTCTCAAAATTCCGCTCACCGCCTCCGGATTTTCACGTACTGGCGCGACGCCACTCACGTGCTCGTCTGCCGCAAAGCAAAAGCCGCCGCGAAAGGTGCGCCGGCGAGGGCGATCAGGGTCAGGGCGCAAAGGATCAGAAAGGGGGTTGCGAAGGGGACCATCGAACCCGCCCCCGCTCCGGCCGCCGCGACGCCAAAAATCAGGACTGGCACGCAAAGCGGCAAAATCAAGATCGCCAACAAAAGCCCGCCGCGCCGCAAGCTAACCGTCAGCGCCGCGCCGATCGCACCGATCAAGGTTAGCGCCGGGGTGCCCGCAAGCAGCGAAAGGGTGACGCTCCAAAGCTGGTTTGCGGGCAGGTTGAGCATCAAGCCAAAAAACGGCGCGGCGGCGGCCAGCGGCAGTCCGGTCAGGATCCAATGCGCGAGACATTTCACAAGAACGATCAATTCCAGCGGCGTGCCGCTTGTCAAAAGGAGATCGAGCGAACCATCCTCGTGATCGGCCTGAAATAGCCTGTCGAGTCCGAGCAAGGTCGCGAGCAGGCCGGAGATCCAAAAAATCGCGGGAGCGATCTTGCCGAGAAGCGCGAGATCCGGGCCGATCGCGAAAGCGCTCAAGGTCACGAGGATAAGAAAAAAAACGACGCCGACACTGGTGCCGCCGCCGATCCGCCGTCCGGCCCTCATATCGCGAACGAACAGCGCATAAAGACTTCGATCCCAGCGCGGGGGTTGCCGGCGCGTCCCGCGTGTTTTTCATGCTGCCGCCCGGAGCCGCAGTTCGCCGCCCGGAAGACCGAGTTCTTGTATGAGTGGCGGCGACAATCATGCCGCCTTGCGCCAAATGCGCTGCCATGATTTCCGCCAGTAGCGCCTGGGAGGCGGCGTCGAGGGTGGATGAGGGTTCGTCCAGAAGCCACACGGGACGCTTCACGGCAAGGAGTTTGGCGAGCGCGGCGCGCCGTTTTTGTCCGGCCGAGAGATAGTTCACCGGAAGATTTGCGGCATGCGAAAGGCCAAACCCGGCGAGTGCGGTTTCGACCGGCATGCCGCCATGTCCGGCATCGAGCATCGCGGCAAGGAATTGCAAATTTTCGGCGGCGGTGAGCAGGCCCTTGAGGGCATCGGCGTGGCCGATGTAATGGACCTGTTCTGCGAGTGTCCCGCCGGACAAGGACGTGCAGGAGATCGTGCCCCCACTGAGCGGCAACAGCCCGGCGAGAGCGCGCAAAAGAGTCGATTTTCCGGCGCCGTTAGGTCCCGTGACGGTCAGGCTCCCACCCGCATCGAGCGCGAAAGACAGATTTGAAAAGACGATCCGGCCGCCGCGTTCGACGGTGAGCTGTGAGGCAGAGAGTCGCATGATGATCGATCCGCAGGCGAGCCAAGCTGCCAAAATAGCGCTTTCATTTATCATCCGTGTAGCTCGCGCCGGAAAAATTATTTATAAGTGGACGAGCCTCCCATTTTTCAAATCAGCATTCCTGGGAAAATTCCGATGACCTCACTCGACAGTTTCAAATGCCGCAAGAAGCTCACGGTAGGCGGCAAGACCTACCATTATTTCTCATTAAAGGCGGCGGAGAAACATGGGCTTCCGGACGTGTCGGTACTGCCGTTTTCGATGAAGATCTTGCTCGAGAACCTGCTTCGCTTCGAGGACGGCCGCTCGGTCACGCGGCAAGCCATCGAGGGCATCGCCGCCTGGTTGAGTGATAAGGGCAAGACCGAACGCGAGATCGCGTTTCGTCCGGCGCGGGTTCTGATGCAGGATTTCACCGGCGTGCCGGCCGTTGTCGATCTGGCCGCAATGCGCGACGCCATGACAGCGCTAGGCGGCGATCCGCAAAAGATCAATCCGCTCGTCCCGGTCGATCTCGTCATCGATCATTCCGTCATCGTGGATGCATTCGGCAGCGGGAAGGCCTTCAAGACTAATGTCGAACTCGAATATGGCCGCAATGGCGAGCGCTATCGTTTCTTGAAATGGGGTCAGGACTCGTTCGACAATTTCCGGGTCGTGCCACCGGGCACCGGGATTTGCCACCAGGTTAACCTCGAATATCTCGCCCAGGCGGTCTGGACTGCCAAGGAGAAACGTGCGGCGCGCGGCAAGACGGCGGCCGTGGAGGTCGCCTACCCCGACACGCTCGTCGGCACCGATTCGCACACGACCATGGTGAATGGTCTCTCCGTGTTGGGCTGGGGCGTTGGCGGCATCGAGGCCGAAGCCTGCATGCTCGGTCAGCCGCTTTCCATGCTGTTACCGGAGGTGATTGGCTTCCGGCTGACCGGCGCGCTGGGCCCCGGGGTAACCGCCACCGATCTCGTTCTCACAGTCACCCAGATGCTGCGCCGGAAGGGCGTCGTCGGAAAATTCGTAGAATTTTTCGGCGCCGGACTCAATCATCTTTCGCTCGCCGATCGCGCGACGATCGCGAACATGGCGCCGGAATGTGGCACGACCTGCAATTTCTTCCCGATCGATTCGGAGACGCTCGTCTATCTTGCGACTTCGGGGCGCGCGCCGTCACGCGTCGCGCTCGTCGAGGCTTACGCGAAGGCGCAAGGATTGTTCCGGACGAAGGCGACTCCCGATCCCGTCTTCACCGATACGCTGGAACTCGACCTTGGTTCCGTCGCGCCCTCGATGGCCGGCCCGAAACGTCCCGAGGGGCGCGTCGCGCTCGGCGCAGTTGGATCGAGCTTCAAAGCCGCGTTAGAAACCGAGTATGGAAAAGTTGGCGAGGCTGGGCAACGCTATCCCGTAGAGGGCAAAAATTTCGATCTCGGGCACGGCGATGTGGTGATCGCGGCGATCACTTCCTGCACGAACACCTCGAACCCGAACGTGCTGATCGGCGCCGGACTGCTCGCCCGCAATGCCGTCGCCAAAGGCATTGGCGTGAAGCCATGGGTCAAGACCTCGCTCGCGCCGGGAAGCCAGGTGGTCGCCGAATATCTTTCCGCGTCCGGGCTGCAGAAATCGCTCGACAAGCTCGGCTTCAATTTGGTCGGCTTCGGCTGCACGACCTGTATCGGCAATTCGGGTCCCTTGGCGCCGGAAATCTCGAAAACCATCAACGAACACGGCATCGTCGCCGCCGCAGTCCTCTCCGGCAACCGGAATTTCGAGGGCCGCATCAGCCCCGATGTGCAGGCGAATTACCTCGCCTCGCCGCCTCTCGTCGTCGCCCATGCGCTCGCCGGCACGGTGGCGACGGACCTTACAAACGAACCCCTCGGCCATGACAAGAAAGGCCAGCCCGTGTTTCTCAAGGACGTCTGGCCGTCGCAGGACGAAATTGCTGGGATCATCGAAAAATTCGTGACCAGGAAGTTGTTCAAGGCGCGTTACGCCGATGTTTTCAACGGCGATGAGCATTGGCGCGAGGTGAAGGTGCCAGCCGGCGAAACCTACAAATGGGATTTCGGCTCGACCTATGTCCGCAATCCGCCCTATTTCGAGGGCCTAAAAATGGCACCCGAGCCGGTCCAGAATATCGAGAACGCGCGCATTCTGGCGCTTTTCGGCGACAAGATCACGACCGACCATATTTCGCCCGCGGGCTCGATCAGGGAGGCTTCGCCCGCCGGGAAATATCTTGTCGAACGGCAAGTTTCGCCGGCCAATTTCAACCAATATGGCACGCGCCGGGGCAACCATGAAATCATGATGCGCGGAACATTCGCCAATATCAGGATCAAGAATTTCATCTTGCAGCAGGACGATGGCGCCGTGCCGGAGGGTGGCCTGACAAAACATTGGCCGGACGGCGAGGAAATGACAATTTTCGAGGCGGCAATGAAATATCAGGCCGAAGGCGTTCCGCTGGTCGTCTTCGCCGGAACCGAATATGGCAATGGTTCCTCGCGCGACTGGGCGGCCAAGGGCACCAAATTGCTTGGGGTCCGCGCGGTCATCGCCAAATCCTTCGAGCGCATTCACCGCTCGAACCTCGTCGGCATGGGCGTCCTGCCGCTCACCTTCGAGCCCGGCACGACGTGGAAAACCCTTGGGCTCAAGGGCGGCGAAGAGGTGACCATCCATGGACTTGGCGGCACGCTGAAGCCCCGCCAAACGATGGAGGCCGGTATCAAATTTGTCGATGGCAAGGTGGAAACGGTGCCGTTGCTCTGCCGCATAGCGACGCTCGATGAACTCGAATATTTCAACAACGGCGGCATTCTGCCGTACGTTTTGCGCCAGCTCGCGGCCGCGTAATATAAAGATCGTTCGGACAATGTTGCGGCGGTTCGCAAGAGCAATCGAGGCAATGGCGTGTATAGTTCGTATGCGAGATTTTTCGCGGGCGTGGCGGCCGTGTTTATCGCTTATTCATTTGGTGGATATAGTGCCCGGCACATTGCCTTTCCGTGTCCTGCTTTCAAGGCTGTAAAGGCGCTCATCGTTGATCCTCCGCCTAGCCGTTTTGCTTTCGACCGAGCGGGTCGGCTTATTTCGGTTGATCAAAAATCCGCCGTTCCATGTCCTCAGCAGACTGATCGCACAGCAGTATTGTTGCTGATTGGGCAATCCAATGCCGGCAATCACGGAGGGCAGCCGTTCCGCTCGGAACATGGGGAAAAAATAGTCAATTTTTTTGGTGGGCAATGCTTTGTCGCTGTGTCGCCTCTATTGGGCTCGGATGGTACCTATGGAGAGTATTGGACCCAGCTCGGTAACCTCCTGGTCGATTCTGGTGCGTTCGACCAAGTCGTGCTGGCCCCGGTGGCTTTAAGCGGCTCAGAAATTTCTCGTTGGTCGCGAGGTGGCGACCTTAATGCTCTTATGGTTAACACCGTGGTTCAACTGCAACAACGCAACTATCACGTAACACATACTCTCTGGCACCAAGGAGAAATCGATTATGTTATTGGCACAAGCGAGACATCGTATTATCAGAAATTCATATCGATGGTTGATTCCTTACGTGATCATGGAATTACAGCTCCAGTATTTGTTTCTGTCGCCTCGAAGTGTTTGGAACCAAGCAACGGAGGAACTCGTTTCCACTCAGCGAATAACGCTATAGTACGCGCCCAATTGGCGCTGCCAAATACACAGAAAGGAATCAGAAGCGGTGTAAATACGGACGCTTTGCTTGACGAGCTTGATCGCTTTGATAACTGCCATTTCAGTTCGTCGGGAGCGCAGAAAGTTGCCAGGGCGTGGGCCGACCTACTCCTCAAGGACCGCTAGGCCGACGGCCCGTTTGTTTATGACATTACTGACCAACTTCGCGAAGGCGCGGCTTTTTTGCATCATGGCTGCGGGCGCATTGGGGTGCAAGTGAACCTGTCTCTGCCCTTTGCTCAGGCACACACCGCTAAGCCGGGCGCGTTATTCCCACGCGGCATGTCTTCAGGCGAAGCCCGGGACAAGGCGGAATCGCGCTAGATCTATTTTTCGTGGATCCAGTTCGAATGTTTAGTGCATGGTGGAATTTGTGGCAGGCGCGGGCGGCGGAGCTGGCTGGGATTTCGCAGCCGCCCGCACGGCGAGTGCCGCCTGAAATTTTCAACCGCCGTTCGTTGTGATAACGGGAGCCTGCCGGCTCCCGTGTCCCTTCATCCATGGATCATCACACATGCCCCACTACAAACTTTTCGTCCTTCCGGGCGACGGCATCGGCCCCGAGGTCATGGCCGAAGCCGAGAAAATCGCGGCTTGGCTGACGCATGAGGGCATCGTTCATTTCGAGATTGAGAAAGGCCTTGTCGGCGGCGCGGCTTATGACGCGCATAAGACCGCGATCAGCGATGCCGACATGGGCCGCGCGAACGCCGCGGATGCCGTGCTTCTGGCCGCGGTCGGCGGGCCGAAGTGGGATGGCGTCCCTTACGAAGTCCGCCCCGAGGCGGGTCTTTTGCGGCTGCGCAAGGATATGAAGCTGTTTGCCAATCTGCGCCCGGCAATCTGCTATCCGGCGCTCGCCGATGCCTCGTCGCTGAAGCGCGAACTCGTCGATAAACTCGATCTCATGATCGTTCGCGAACTGACCGGCGGCGTCTATTTTGGCGAACCAAAACAGATCATCGATCTTGGCAACGGGCAGAAGCGTGGCATCGACACGCAGGTCTACGACACCTATGAGATCGAGCGGATCGGCCGCATCGCATTTGAACTCGCGCAAAAACGCCGCAACAAGGTGACGTCCGCCGAGAAACGCAATGTGATGAAAACGGGCGTCCTCTGGAACGAAGTGATCACGAGCCTACACGCGCGCGAATATCCCGGCGTCGAGCTTGAGCACCAGCTTGCCGACGCGCTCGGCATGCAGTTGGTTCGGCGCCCAAAGCAATTCGATGTCATCGTCACCGATAATCTTTTCGGCGACATGCTTTCCGACGTTGCCGCGATGCTGACCGGGTCACTTGGCATGCTGCCCTCGGCATCGCTCGGCGAAAAAAGCGCGATGGGCAAATCGCGCAAGGCCCTTTATGAGCCGGTGCATGGCTCCGCCCCCGACATCGCGGGCAAGGGCATTGCCAATCCGATCGCCATGATTGGTTCTTTCGGCATGGCCTTGCGTTACTCGTTCAATCTTGGCGAGCTTGCGGGTCGCCTCGAAAAGGCAATTGCGGATGTGCTCGAAAAGGGGCTGCGCACCGCCGATATCGCAGGCGGCGCGGCGAAGAGTCTTTCGACATCCCAAATGGGCGATGCGATTCTCGCCGAGTTGCGGGCGACGGTTTGACGGTTTTCTGGCGGCCGCGATATAGCGCGCGGCAATGCGGCCGAAGCAAGGATGGGCCGGTCGCGTTCCGGAAATGGCCGCCGCGCAGCGTCGCCGCGAAATCGGCCTCGGAAACCTCGAACTTGTGTACTATAAAGCCCGTCGATAGCGATAGCACTGGTATCTTTTTGAAGGTGCCGCCGCGGCGTTGAAACCGCTGCCAAACCTTGCAATGACTGCAGGAGGCCCCGATGAATAGGAAAGTGACAGCGCTAGCGTTGGTTCTTTTCGGCCTGACGTTCGCGCCCATGGCGGCCGCCGGGACCGTCTCGCCTCCAGCAGTAATCAGCGACGCCGAGGCGCATTCCATCGGCATCGACGCCTATCTTTATTTCTATCCGCTTGTGACCATGGAGCTGACCCGCCAGCAGCTCACCAATATCGAGCCTGGCAAGGAGCCGGGCCATGGCCCTATGAATAGTTTCGCGAATGTCCCAGAGTTTCCCTCCGCCGATTTCAAGGCCGTCGTGCGGCCCAATTTCGACACGCTCTATTCCATTGCCTGGCTCGACCTCACCAAAGAGCCGATGATCGTCTCGGTCCCGGACACAGGCGGACGTTATTACCTTTTGGAAATGCTCGACATGTGGACCGACGCGTTCGCCGCGCCCGGCTGGCGCACGACAGGGACGCAGGCGGGTGATTTTCTCGTGACTCCGCCCGGCTGGCGGCCCGACGTCCGCGAAAAATTCGTGGAAAAATTCAAGCTCCCGAAAGAGGCCCAACGTATTGAGGCGCCGACGCCGTATGTGTGGATCATCGGACGCACCAAAACCGACGGGCCGCCGGATTATGACGCGGTCCACAAGATCCAGGCGGGCTTTGCGATCACGCCGCTTTCCCGCTGGGGCAAGACGCCCGAGCCCGTGGCCGTCAAGATCGACAAGGCAATCGATATGAAGACCCCGCCTAAGCTGCAAGTCGATGCGATGCCGGCCGGGCGGTTCTTCGCTATCGCGGCCGAGCTTTTGAAAAGACAGCCGCCGCATCTCACGGACGAGCCGATTATCGCGCGCTTGAAACGCATCGGCTTCGACGCCGGCAGAAGCTTCGATCTCGATAAGCTCGATCCTTCCATCCGCGGCGCCCTTGCGACCGTGCCGGAAGATGCGCAGAAGCTGATGCGATGGAAAACCCCGACCATCGCACGGGTCGTGAATGGCTGGTCGATGAACACCGATACGATGGGGGTCTATGGCAATTATTATCTCAAACGCGCCATCGTCACGCAGCTAGGCCTCGGCGCCAACGTGCCCGAGGATGCGATCTACCCGCTTAATCTCGGTGACGAGACGGGCAAACCGCTCGACGGCGCGAATAATTATGTGCTCCACTTCGACAAGGGGAAGACCCCGCCCGTCGAGGCGTTCTGGTCGGTCACGCTCTATGATCCAGAGGGTTTCCAGGTCGCAAATGGGCTCGACCGTTTCGCGGTCAGCAGCTGGATGCCGTTCAAATATAAGGCGGATGGTTCGCTCGATCTTTACTTCCAGAACGAGAGTCCCGGCGCGGAAAAAGAAGCCAATTGGCTTCCAGCGCCAAAGGGACCATTTAATCTGACGATGCGGCTCTATGCGCCCAAGCGCGATGCTCTGACGGGTGAATGGAACCCGCCTCCGGTCACGAAGATCAACGCGAGTGCGAGCGAGGGGGCCGAGTAGGCGCGACGCTGGCATCATGGGCCGGAGATACCTGCCCATGGTCCTAGAACAGGTGGCGGAACACAAAGAAGAGGAACGCCGATAAAGCCATCGCGCAGGGAAGGGTCAACACCCAGGCGAGCGCGATGCTGCGGATGGTCGACATTTGCACGCCGCAGCCATTGGCCGCCATCGTGCCCGCCACGCCCGAAGAAAGGACATGTGTCGTCGATACCGGCAGGCCAAAACTGTCCGCCGCCGCGATTGTCCCCATCGCGACGATTTCGGCCGCCGCGCCCTGGCCATAGGTCAAATGCTCCTTGCCGATTTTCTCGCCGACCGTGACGACGATGCGTTTCCATCCGATCATGGTGCCAAGCCCGAGCGCCAGCGCGACCGATACTTTCACCCAGTACGGAATGAATTTGGTCGCATTGTCGAGGTTCTTTTTGTAGGCGCCAAGGACCGCGACTTCCTGTTTCGAAAGATCGTTCGCCTTGTCCTTTTGCAAGAACCGGATGGCCTCGGATGTGAGATACATGTCGTTGCGGGTATTGCCGACCTGCGCCGCCGGGATCTTGGCAATGGAACCAGAGGATTGGACTTGGTTCGCGATGTCGCGAATGAGCACGGCGAGCGAGGGATAGGTGCCTTCGTTGATTTGACGCGAGGTCACGTAATTGGTGACCGCCGGGCGCGGATCGCCAAGGACGCTGTAGCCCGCCGCCTGCATTTCGACGACCTTGGACGCCGCCTCTGAGTTCCGCATGAAGCTAGGCACGTCGCCCGCCGACGGCGTCCGGTTCAAGGCATAGGTGGTCGGCACCGTGCCGATCAAAATCAGCATGATGAGGCCCATGCCTTTTTGCCCGTCATTCGAGCCATGCGCGAAGGATACGCCGCCCGAGGTGAAAATAAGCAATCCGCGAATCCACCAGGGCGGCGCGGACTTCCCCTTCGGCGCGGTATAGAGTTCTGGTTTGCGGATAATGAATTTCATAAGGAGGAGAAGGATCGCGGCACAGACGAACCCGACGACCGGAGAGAATAAGAGCGCATAGCCGATCTCCGTCGCCTTGCTCCAATCGACGCCCGAGGTTCCGTCGCGCCCGCGCATGAGCGCGTTGGCGATCCCGACCCCAATGATCGAGCCAATCATTGTATGCGAGCTCGATGCTGGCAGGCCGAGCCACCATGTGCCGAGATTCCATATGATCGCGGCGATCAGCATCGCGAAGACCATCGCGAATCCGGCTTCAGAGCCGACTTGAAGAATCAATTCGACCGGCAACAGCGATACAATCCCGAAGGCGACCGCGCCGGTCGAGAATAGAACCCCGAGGAAATTGAAGAAACCCGACCAAACCACGGCGACAGGAGGCGCGAGCGAGTGGGTGTAGATAACGGTCGCAACTGCGTTCGCCGTATCGTGGAACCCGTTGACAAATTCGAAGCCGAGCGCGATCAGCAAAGCGACGCCGAGCAGTAGGAAGGGCAATATGCTGGTGACCGCGGTCCCCGACGCCGAAATATCCAAATAAATGTTATAGGCGGCAAAGAAGAGCCCCAAAGCCATGATGGCAAGGAAAACCAGGATCGTCTTGATCCCCATCGGCTGATCAAGCTTTGGCCGAGGACTTTCAGCCTGCGGGGACGCGATATCTGTCCTGGAAATGGCCGTCATCGGAACGCCTCCCTTGCGTGTCCGCGACGGTTAGGCGCGGCGTATGACAGGTGTGTGACAAAGCCGCGCGGCCGCAGGCAGCCTTTGCCTTGCACTCGCATTCCCCGGACAATACCAAACCCGATAGGCCGTGACTTATTGTCATGCCCTCCCGTGGATCAAGCCCAGCTATGACATTTCGAGAGTTGGCAAGTCATTCCCTTCGAGCCTTGGCATTACATGGCCATCATGAGACAATGTAAGACCGGCGCACCAGCAAATCCTAAAACGGCGGCGAACGCCTTGATTTTGTCTCCGGCAGGGTAACAAGTGGGCGATGCTTGCGCACCAACGAGGTTTCAGATGGAAGAATTGATCGCCCGCGTTGCCGCCGCCGCTGATGTTGAGCCAGAAATTGCGAAAAAATCGGTCGAGACGATTCTCGCGTTCCTTCGCAAAGAGGGACCCGAAGCCGAGGTCGATGCCTTGTTCGCGGCCGTCCCAGGCGCGGCCGAGGCTGCCGGCGCGGCGTCCGGGGAAAGCGGCGGAGGCGCCGTCAACGGAATGATCGGCGCGATGGGCGGCGGTCTCATGGGCTTGGCTGGCCGGCTGCACTGGCCTTGGCCTCGGCATGGGCGAGATGCAGACAATCGGCCGGCAAGTCTTCGCCTATGCCCGCGAGAAGGCCGGAGACGAACTTGTCGGCCAAGTTGCCGCTGCGATCCCTGGTCTTTCCCAATTTCTCTAAAATCTTGGAACGGCGCGGCTTTTTTTTGCGCGGATATCTCGCGCGGGATTTGCGTTAGATTTTAGCAAGGGCATTAAAGGTCTCGCCGGTGCCAGCAATGGGACCAGATCATGCCTGTTTTCGTAAGAACCGTTTGGTTTGATAACCATGACCAGGTTCGGGTAAGGCTCCTGGTGAAAGTGGTTTGCAACTTATTGAAATGGCGTCTTTTATTTTTCGCCATTCCGCGGAACCTTATCAAGGACCGCACGGTAGGTTTCGTTACAGGAGAGGAATCCAGTTCTCCGCGGGGACACGCGCAATTATTATCCGGAGAGAAAGCCAGTGGGCGACCTTATTGTTTTCAAACCAGCGAGAGACGGCGTGCATTTGATGGCCGCCCCGATCGGCCACGGCGCGGTCGTCGTTTTCACCGGTGTTTGGCGAGAACGCCTTCAAGACAAGGGCAGCGAAACTAAACGTGCGCGCCGCGTTCCAGGAAGGCGATCGCGGAAAAGCAGCGGCAAGCCGGGCGGCGGTCCGCAAAAATGAGGTATTTCGCGCGAGTTGCCTACGCCACCGTCAAGCAAGATCGCCAGCTCGCGTTCGAGGAGCAGGATCGACGATCGGCTTTCAATCCTGCGCGACTTGCTCGACCGCGCAGACGACCGGCTTGACGCGCTCTTCCGCATCCGCCCTGTCGCTCTGATAGGCGGCCAGGGCGCTGACGATCACAAATCCTCGCGGTTCTGGCGCAATGAGCCGTAAATCTTGCGATGGATCGTCTTCGTCGTCCCCGGCCTCGACGATTTCCAACTGTGCGGCGGTTAGCACGACAACGTCGATCTTGCCTTGTTGCGCCGCAAGATCCGTCATCGAATAAAAGACTTGTCCGGCGGAAGTGCGAAACGAAAATGTGAGAAGCCTGCCGCCTTCGACATCCGCGTGCAGGCGCAAACCGCCTCGCGAGAGGTCGAAGGGACAAACGGATTGGACCATGGCGGGGTCCGCGAAAGGCATGACTTGCTTATTGGCGCCAGCCGCTGGCAAAAGCGTCAACTGTCCAGGTTTTGCCAGCTCCGAAATCCGTGCAAATGTATCATTCGCCGCGATCTCCGGCAGCGCGAAAACGGCGATGATATGCGTAATTCCGGCAATCGCCAGAACGCCAAGGAGCCAGAGAAGCGCCGCGAGCAGGCGATCGATCCGGTTCATTCGCAATGGCTCTTAACGAGGCCCGGCATGCTTGCGGCGTCGAGAGCCGTGGCGGGGGCCCCAAGTTCGCTATCGTAGAGCCGCAGAACGAGAATGAATTTCGAAGTGCCGCCTATTGGCAGCCAATTACCCGGCCGGGCATGGCGAGAGAGGGTAATTTCGAATTGGCCGTCGCTCGCACGGAGAATCTCGGCCGAGGTAAAGCCCTGCCGGTCCGCCGTGTTGGCGACCGGGGCGCCCGCCGGCGAGAGCAGCGTCAATGTCCAATAGCGGGCAGAAGGTATTTCGCCCTTCAATGCATAATCGCAGGCCGGGTCGAAGTCGGCGCCATTGCTGTCGCCACGAGCGACGAAGCTCATTCCTTCCGATTCACTCAAGGAAATTTCGCCCGAATAGGCAAGAATGGCGCGGGTATAGGGATCGACGTCCGAAGTCCCGTTGCGCGGCCAGCCGGTCCATGGACCCGCCGCGATTGCCCCAAAGCCCTTGCCGTGCTCGACCACGACGAAGGTAACGAATAGCCCGAGAAGAACGCCAACGGAGGCGGCCGCCAGGAATTTGCCCAGAATTGTGCCGTTCGCCTGGTAGCCTTTTTTCATCGCAATGGCCATTCCGGGGCTCATCCGCCGCCCCCGGCGGTGGCGTTGCCCGAGCCCACTGGAATGCCGCGTCCGGTGCCGCCGCCGGCAACACCGTTCGCCCCAACGCCCGCGTCCCCGCGTTGCTTTTGCATGTTCGTCATCGCGGCTTCGATGACGGCGAGCGCCGAAGCCGTGGCCGCCGGCAAGCTGGCTGGCCTGCGTGGCGCTTCGGCGGCAGCGGTCCCTGGGGCCGGTGGCGCTGCCCCCGCCCCCGCTGGAGCCGGCCTGCCGGGCAAAGGCTTCAATTCAATGCCCTGATGCGCATATTCCATGACCTCGTGCCAAGTTTGCGCGGGCAACGTGCCGCCGGTCATATTGTCCATCGGGGCATCGTCATCATTGCCGAACCAAATCGCGCCGACATAATTGCCGGTGTAGCCTATGAACCAGGCGTCCTTGTAGCCGTTTGTCGTGCCAGTTTTTCCGGCGACTTCGATATTGTCGAGCTGTGCCCGCCGTCCCGTGCCGGCCAGGACAACCTGCATCATCATCGAAACCATCGTCTCGATCGTGCTTCGATCGATGATTTGGCGCGGCGGCGGGGTATCGCGGTCGTGCTGGTAGATCACTTCGCCGCGGCTGTTGGTGATCTCCACCGCCGAATAAGGAGGCGCGCGCAAGCCGCCATTGGCGAACGTGGAATAGGCCGAGGCCATATCGATCACCGTGACGTCGTCGGCGCCGATCGGCAAGGATACTGTATCGGGCAGTGGCGTCGTCAACCCCATCATGCGCGCGGTTTCGATGATTTTGGCGCGGCCGCGTTTGGCGCTCTCGAAGATATTGTTGTGTCCTGGGACCGGATCGGCCTCGCCGATGGCAATCGATAAGCGGACCGCGACCGTGTTCAGAGAATGCGCCAAGGCCTCTACTAGCGGCAAATGGCCCGCATAAGAATTCTTGTAATTGTGCGGGCACCAATCGCCGATGCAAATCGGCGCGTCGACGACGATCGTCGACGGCTTGAATTTGCCGGTCATCAGCGCCGTCAGATAGACGAAAGGTTTGAACGAAGACCCAGGCTGCCGTAACGCGTCCGTGGCGCGGTTGAATTGACTTGCGCCATAGTCGCGGCCACCGACCATCGCACGCATCGCGCCGAGCGGATCGAGAATCACCATCGCGCTTTGTTTTGCGTGATAGGCCGGGGCATGCTCGCGCAATGCATTCTCGATCATCGTGTCGGCATGTTGTTGCAGATTGGTGTCAAGGGCGGTGCGCACGGTGAGCACGCGCTCGTCGCCGAGTTTCTTTTCCTCGGCGAGCCTTTTCACCTCGTCATAGGCATAATCGAGATACCAATCCGGGGTGAGGTCCCGGCTGCGATCGACCGGCGTCGCCGGATTGCGCAGCGCCGCGTAAATCTGCCCCTCGGTAAGGTAGCCGGTCTCGACCATATTGTTCAACACATCGGCGGCCCGCGCGCGGGCCGCGGGTAAATTGATATGCGGCGCGTATTTGGTTGGTGCCTTGAAGAGACCGGCAATCATGGCGGCTTCGGCAAGCGAGAGCTCGCGCACGGACTTGCCAAAATAAAATTCCGCCGCGGCCTGCACCCCGAAGGCGCCGCCGCCGAGATAGGCGCGATCGAGATAAAGCCGCAGGATCTCGCGTTTTGGCAAGTGGAACTCGAGCCAGACCGCGAGAAAGGCCTCCTTGATCTTGCGGTCCAGCGTTCGCTGGTTTGAAAGAAACAGATTTTTTGCCAATTGCTGGGTGATGGAAGAGCCGCCCTGGACCACGGTGTCGGCCCGCGCATTGACGGTTAAGGCCCGCAGCGTGCCAATTAGGTCGATCCCGAAGTGATCGAAGAACCGCCGGTCCTCGGTCGCGATCACCGCGTGGATCAGATTTGGCGGCAGTTCGTCGAACGAGACCTTGTCGTCGTGCCTGATGCCGCGCCGCCCGGCCTCTTGGCCATAGCGGTCGAGAAAGGTCACCGCGAGGTCGGTTTTCTTCAGCCAATCCTCGGAGGTTTCCTGGAAGGCCGGACCGGCGAGGGTGAGGGCCAGCAGGCCGAAGCCCACTCCGAGGGTGAGCGTCTCGCAGGCAAGTTCGTTGAGGGCGTGCCGCCAGCCCGCAAGATGGAATCCGTCCATGAAGGCCGAAAAAGAGGCGTAATTTTCGCGCGCGCGTTCCAGGCTCGTATGGAGCGAGGAATCGACAAACGCATCAATGGCAAGCAATGCGCGCGCGATTTTCTGGCGAAGATGCGACGATCGTGGCCTATCGAACAAGGTTTGCTGCTCCATCGAATGCCGGGGCGAACCCTAAAGAAGGCGGCGGCGGTTTGGCAACCCTCTTGACGTTCGCCAAAGCCAAGTGTCAAGTCTTGCGGCCATGCTGGACTATGGGAACAAAATCGATGCCGCAACCTTCGCCGAGGATAACGCCCGCTACCTCCGGCGCAGAAGCACGGCGTGAGAAATCTCGCGGAAAGCCTTGGGCAAAACCCCGCGTTACGCCCGTGCTTGTTGCGGAAACGCCGTTTTGGAAGCAAAAGACGCTTGAAGAGTTAAATCCCGCCGAATGGGAAAGTCTCTGCGACGGATGCGGCCGCTGCTGCCTTGTCAAGCTTGAGGACGAGGAAACCGGCAAAATTCACTTCACCGACATCGCATGCAAGCTCTTTAACAAAAGCACCTGCCGCTGCGCCGATTATGCGCACCGCCGCCGCAGGGTGCATGATTGCATCAAATTAACCCCGGCCAAGGTCCGCACGCTCGGCTGGTTGCCGCCGTCTTGCGCCTACCGGTTGATCGCGGAAGGACGCGATCTCGCCTGGTGGCATCCGCTCGTGTCCGGATCGCAAACGAGCGTGCAAGAAGCGGGGGTGTCCGTGCGAGGCCGTACCGGGATGTCGGAACAAGACGTCCGGCTGGCCGATTATCCCGAGCATATCGTGGCCTGGCCAGGCAAAAAGCCGCATTCGCCACGCCAAAATACCGGCAAGGACGCCGGGCTTAGCCAAAAGCCCCGCGATCCGGCGCGACTAACTTTCCTGTTCGATTTTAGACAGCTTTGCCCCGGCTAAGCTTGCGAAGCCACGTTTTAAAAAGTAACATCTTTTTATATGGTAACTTCTATAGACTTACATTTTTACGCTCGGGCTTATGTGCAATGAACGAACCAAACGTCATGGATACGATCGACAAGCGCATTTTGCGCATCGTCCAAAAAGATGTCTCCTTGCCGATTTGCGTAATCGCCACGCAGGCCGGTCTTTCGCGAACCGCATGTTGGAAAAGGCTACGGCGGCTCGACGCGGCGGGCGTGATCAAGCGGCGCGTCGCGTTGCTCGATCCGCTGAAGCTGGGGCTCGGATTAACCGCCTTCGTTTCGGTCCAGGTGGGTGATCATTCCGGCAAGGCGATTGCGCGCTTCGCCGCCGAAATCACCGCGATGGAAGAAGTCATGGAGTGCTATCGCATGGCCGGCGACGTCGATTACGGCTTGCGTGTCGTTGTGCCAGATGCTGCGGCGTTCGATGTTTTTTACAAGCGTCTGATCGAAACTATTCCGCTCAAGAACGTTACGTCGCGTTTCGCATTGGAAAACGTCAAATCCGAAACTGCCTTTCCCATTGTTTGCCATGGCTAACCGCACGAGGGCCGGAGCACTGATTTGCAAAGCGCTTGGGGCGTTGCCCTGCCCGATTTCGACCATTACCGCCCTGCAACGAGCAATCTAACGAGATTTGCAAGACCACCTGCCTATTGCCAAAGCGATATCGAAATTGTCAAATGTCTGTTACCGGGCGGATAAGTCAGACATTGGCCTCGATCCGTGCAGTGGAGGCGTTCATTTGGAGAACGGAACGGGCGATGGGTTTCGTTTGCGCGACCGCGCGATGGAGCCCTCTTGGAGCATTTCTCATGGCGACTGTGGCGGCGGGAAAAAATTCCTTCGCCTTCCGCTGGTAAGCGTCATTGTCGTAAATTTTAATTACGGACGTTTTTTGCGTGCAGCCGTCAATTCCGTATTTGGTCAGACCTATCCAAATATCGAATGTATCGTCGTTGACAACGCCTCTACCGACGAGAGCGGCCCGGTGTTGCGTGCGATCGAGGCGCGTTATGCCAATGTCAAGATTATCCGGCGCACGGACAACGGCGGACAAACGCGGGCCGCGCTCCAGGGGTTTGCCGCATCGGCCGGGCCGTATGTCATCTTTCTCGACGCCGATGATCTTCTGCTTCCCAATTGCGTCGAGACGCATGTCTTTGTCCATCTTTCGTTGCGCGTACATGTGGGATTCACCTCCGGCGACATGCTCCAGGTTTCGGGCGATCAAGTGGTGTTGGGAACCGAGCACGCTTTCAGCAGGGTGATGAAAACCGGCCGGGGGATCAAGCCGCGCGCGGTGCGGCCCTACCGGCACGTATTCGGCGAGATTTGGCCGCCGGAAAATTTCGACTATCGCGTGCTGCAAACAATTCGCTTTGTGGGCCTGACCAAGCAATGGGTCTGGTCGCCGACATCCGGCAATTGTTTTCGCCGTGACGCGCTTTGCCTGTTTGCCGACAATCCGGCGCTGCAAAGTCTGAAGACCGGCACCGACCTCTATTTTTGCCTTGGAATCAACGCCGTCAGCGGCAGCGTCTTGATCGACGCGCCGGTCGCGGTCTATCGCCTGCACGGGGGCAATATTTATTCGCAGAGGCCCCAACTGAACCACGTTCTTTGCTATACGCCGGGCGGCGCCGGCGACAGCAATGCAACAGCAAGAGCGGTGTTGGCCGATCATTTGATCGAACGGGCCGATCGTTTCGCCGGGCGCGGCTGGATATGGCTGAATTTTCTCTGGCTGCTTTGGCGTATTGACTGCAAAAACCCAGATCCCAGCGCGCCAATTTGGGCACGGCGGTCGCGCGCCGCGGCCACGCTCGTGAAAAATTACGATTTGATCGCGCCGCTGTTAGGGACATGGCCGGTCAAGGTTTGGCTGGTTTTACGCTTCGTGCCGTTGCAGGTGATTTTGAGTCTGGGGAAAAATCCCGCGGGAGAGCGCACGCCGCCGGCTTGAATACCGCCGCGCCGCCGCGCATTGCCGTCCAGTCAGCTGGTTGCGCCAAGCGCGTCCCGAATGCCAAGACCGGCCGACGCTGGTTTTTACGACTGATTTCAGGCATGGTTGTCATCTTTTGTCAGAATTATTGAGTTGCGCCGTCAAATTTCGCACTGACTATCCCATCCGCGCTGGGAACCAGGTCCGCCGACCGAAGGAACATTCGCGAAAACTTGCCGCGGCCCGCTTGACAAGCTAGGATTGGGAATTGCCCAGGGGCGCGAAAGGACATGCTCGACGTGGGTTCAAATGTCCCTTGGTGGCTGCCGCTTTCGGTCCTCGTGTGGGCAGTCCAGATGGCCGTCTTTCATGGCGTTGGGCTTTTTTTCGAATGGAGCGACCGGAGGGGAATGCTCGCGTCCTTCAAGGTGCGCGACAATGACCGGCTGGGTTACTTCGAGCTGTTGCCGCGCGTGCTCTTTAATCAAATTTTTGTCTTGCTTCCGGCCATGGTTGCGTTCCAGTACACAGGGCTGGCATTCACTGGCGCGCCGCGTTTGAGCGTTTGGCATTTTCTTGCCGGATTGGTGCTCATGGGCATTGGGCATGACATTGTCCAATATGTTTTCCACCGCTTTGTACTGCACCGGCCTGGTTTGATCCGTAAGCTCGGACATAGCGTGCATCACTCGACCGGCGCGAGCAAAGCTATCAGCGCCTGCTATATGAGTCTCGGCGGATTTCTTCCTGGAGATTGTCCTGCCATATCTCGTTCCGCTTACGCTTGTCGGAGCGGGAGGCGCTGGTCTGTTTCACCTGACGGCCGCGAGTCTCGGCGCGATCGGGGGCCTCTACGAACATTCGGGATACGATTTCGCGGTCCGCCTGCCTCGGCCCAATCGGTCCGGTTCTGGGCTGCAACCGCTGGCTTGGCTCTCCCATCTGGTGACCAGCAAAGCGCATGGCGAGCATCATCGCCGGAGCAATGTCAGCTTCAGCGATGGGTTCGGCTCTCCCGGCATTTGCGACACGATTTTTAAGACCCGTTGGGACATGGCCGGAGCAGCCGAGAAAGCCAGGGAGCCCGCGGCCTCGCGCCTGCACACATAGTTGCGCCAGGTCCAGCGAAACCTTTACCGCGGGTCATCCGTCGCGGCGTCAGCGAGTTTGCGAAACCGGTGTTTTCCGCGGAGGAGCTTATGCGAAAAGTTGTGGCGTTAGTCCTGATGGCTTGTTTCGTTGCGATAGCGCCGCGAGTCGCGGCAGCACCGGCAAGCGAGCCCCGCGCGACGGCCGTATTCCCGGTTCAGCTTTGGGATACTAGCGGAGAAGGTGCAAAGCCAGGCCAGGCGGAGCGGCTAAAGCTTGCGACGAGTAAGCTAACCGAGCTTATGGAGCAAACTGGCCGCTACCGCGGCGTCGATCTTTCCCGCTTCACCGCACGAATTGCGGCGACCGAGCCACGTTACAATTGCAACGAATGCTGGCGCGCCGTTGCGCGCGACGCCGGTGCAGAGCTGGCGGTCCTCGCGGTTGTGCATAAGGTCTCGACCTTGATTTCCTCCGTCGATCTTTATGTCGCCGATCTCGCGACTGGCAAATATATTGCTCATGCCGATGCTCAGTTCCGTGGCGACGACGACAGGGCCTATGTCCGGGCTTTCGAGTTTCTCGTCAATGAGCGCCTGGACCGCAAATGACGGATTGCCGCCCGGACGGGGGGAGCGTTTCCGGCCCAACTCACGGTTCGAAACCCTCAAAAATAATTTGATCCGCCCAAAGTCTTGCTCCGGTTCCGGCGGCTTTTGAACGCACCGTCCAGGTCATCACCGGCATCCCGATTCCTTCCCGGCACAGCATCGGTGTCGCGTGCGGCAAATCGTTAAGATTCCACGATAGAAAATCCGGCCGCGCAAGCGGAAAGTCCCTGAGATCCGCGAAGCTTGCGCGCCTATCTTGCGGCAGACCGGCCCATTCGTCGCTGGTGTCGTAGCTTGCTAGCGCGACAAGGCCCAACGGGCACGCGGCGCCCGCGCCACGCAGATGGACGAGGACTGCCGGATCGAAGCATTTGAGGCAGACTGGCCCCGCATAGGCGGCCACGGCAGCCATCCCCCGATCGGCAAGGCGCTTGTCGCCGTCGTAACGGCTTTTGATCTCGATGATGACCGGAGTGCGGCCGCCAATGCGAGCGAGAAACTCCGAAAGCAAAACGATCCTTTGATCGCAGTCCTTATAGGACAGCCCGCCGAGCTCATGGGCGCCGAACGCATCGACGCGGCCTTCCGCCCGCATCAAACGGTCGAGGGTAAAATCGTGGAACACCACGGCTTCGCCATCTTTTGTGCGCTGAATATCGCACTCGATCGCGTAGTTCTTGGCGATCGCGGCGGCGGCGGCGGCGGGCGTGTTTTCGACCAATCCGAACAGTTTGGAATGAAAGCCGCGGTGCGCGATCGGCCGCGCCGTCAGCCAGTCCGGCGCATTTATCGTCCACCTCGTCAAGTGCCCGCGATCTCAAACAGGGCCTCGATCTCGACGGCGCTGTCCAGGGGTAATCCAGCGACGCCGACCGTTGATCTTGCGTGGCGGCCCTTGTCGCCCAAGACCTCCACCATGAAATCCGAGGCCCCGTTCATCACGCCGGCCAAATTGGCGAAACCAGGCGCGGCATTGATGAATCCGCCAAGCCTTACGCAGCGCGAAATCTTGTCGAGATCGCCCAAGGCCGCCTTGGCTTGCGCTAGGATATTTATCGCGCACAAGCGCGCCGCCGCTTGTCCCGCATTGCTTGAAACCTCCGCCCCGAGCTTGCCGGTATGTGCGGGGTCGAGCTTGCCGATTGGACCAAAAGCAAGTTGGCCGGAGACGGCGAGAAGCGAGCCGGAAACGACAAACGGAAGATAATTGGCGACAGACGCCGCCGGAGAGGGCAACGATATCCCCAGCGCCGCCAATCTGTCTTCGGCCATCATGACCAAACTCCCTGGTTCCTGGGAGGATACCCAAAAGCGCAAAACCGGTTGATTGTAAAGCGTTAACCCGCGAACCGCCCTGGCCGGGTTGCCAGCGGTGTTAAATAACTCTAAACTTTAGCGACATAAGGATTTCCCGCTGACGGCTGGGCTAGACTAACGATCCTCCAAACACCGGTTGAGTGATAAAAAACATGGTCCAAAAAATGCCCGGTGGCCTTTATAGCACAGACAGCGGATCGAGAGCGGCACAGGCTCAGCTCTAAGCAAACGCGCTCTTGGAGGGGTACTTTTTTGGCGGCCGGAACCGGCGAAAGCCAGAATGGGCATAACGCGCCTGCTTTCGCGGGGCCGCCAGCGGTTTCCATTTCCCGGCATGAAATGAATTTGCTGGGCGCTCGTCCCGTATCGTTTGAGGAACTAATAATCATGCTTGCATGTCATGTCCGCCTGCTGTTCGCCACTGCGATCGCCTTGACCCTTGCAGCGTTCGACCCTTCGCCCCGCTTGGCGTTTGCTACGAATGCGGCGGCGGCCAACGCGGCGCCCTGGCCCAAAGCAGCGACCGGCCCCACGAAGGAGATTTCTCTGGTCTCGCATCGCGCGGTCTATGAATTGACACTTTTGAAATCGGTGGGCAGCAAGAGTCCAACAGCGGCGCACGGACGCATAGCCTTCGATTTCACCGGCTCCGCCTGCGACGGCTACGTGCAAAACTTCCGGCAATTAACCGAATTGCAGCCCGCCGAAGGCCCCACCCGTGTCTCGGACATGCATTCGGCAACGTTCGAGGACGCCGACGGCCGGAGTTTCGACTTCAAGATGCAAACAAGCATAGATAATGGTGTCGCCGAGGCGGTAGATGGAAAAGCCTGGAAATCCGCCGGCGGCATATTATCGGTCAACCTCGCCAAACCGAAACACAATAAGTTCGAACTCGATCCCGATGTGGTTTTTCCAACCGAGCATCTGAAACGCATTTTGGCGGCGGCGGAAGCGGGCCAGAACTTGCTCGAAGTCAAGGTCTACGACGGGTCGGAAACCGGCGAAAAGGTCTATGAAACGACAACCTACATCGGCCGTCCGATCGCCGATCCCGCCCTGGAAAAGGCGGCGCATATCCCAGAACTCGATAACATGAGGCGCTGGCCGGTCTCCATCAGCTATTTCGAATCCGGCAAAAAGGATGACGCACCGAGCTATACCTTGTCGTTCGACCTCTATGAAAACGGTATTTCGCGCGCGCTCAGGCTCGATTACGGCGATTTTGTTCTCGCCGGAGAAATGTCAAGTCTCGAGCTTCTTAGCGAGCCCGCCTGCACCAAATAGGTCAATCCGGAAATCGTTGAAGGCACTGTAGCTGGGTACGGTGATTATTTTCCGGCCGGTTGGCTTCCCTCTGGCACTTAGGGAGACATGAGCGAACCGGAAGTCACTTGCGAGAAAGCGGGCTGTTGCGGCCTCATCACGCTAAATCGCCCCAAGGCACTCAACGCGTTGACCTTAAATATGGTGCGCGAGATGGCGGGCGCGCTGGACCGGTGGGAGCGCAATCGCGCAGTCACTCGCGTCATCATAACAGGCGCGGGCGGCAAGGCTTTTTGCGCGGGCGGCGACATCAAGGTCCTGTATGAGCTCGGCAAGGCCAGACGCCATGCCGAACAGTCTAGTTTTTGGCGCGAGGAATATTGCCTCAATCGTCGCATCAAATTTTATCCCAAGCCTTACGTCGCCGTGGCCGATGGGATCGTCATGGGTGGTGGCGCCGGGATCTCCTTGCACGGCTCGCACGTCATCGCGGGCGAACATTTCACCTTCGCCATGCCGGAAACAGGGATCGGCTTTTTCCCCGATGTCGGCGCGACTTTTTTTTTGCCGCGCCTGCCAGGTAAAGCCGGTGTCTATCTCGCCTTGACGGGGGCCCGATTGAGCTGTGGCGACGCGCTCGCCTTTGGTGTCGCCTCCGCCTATGTTCCGTCGGCGCGGCACTCAAATCTAGCGCAAAGGCTGACCGGCGGCGAGGACATCGCGGCCGCGATCGGCGCCGAAAGCGCGCCTCCGCCCGCCTCGACGCTCCACCCGCAGAGCCAGTCTATCGAGCGCTGTTTTTCCGCTGCGACGATTCCCGCAATTCTCGCCAATCTCGACGATGCAGGCCGTGCCGGACTAGACTTCGCGCGGTCCGCCGCGCATGCGATACGGTCCAAATCGCCGTCGAGTCTTGCAATCGCATTGCGTCAAATGCAAATTGGCGCCAAGCTCGACATTGGCGAGGCGTTGCGGACCGAGTTCCGCATTGTCTCGCGCATTGCCAGAGGCCATGATTTTTACGAGGGTGTGCGCGCGGTGATCGTCGACAAGGACCATCGCCCGCTCTGGAATCCCGCCGCAATGGACAGCGTCGAACCAGCCGCCATCGAGGCTTATTTTGCGCCTCTCCTTGAGGGTGAGCTCGACTTTCGCGCGCAAGATGGTTGCCGATGAAGCTTTTGCCCGGATCGAGCAAGACGGCCGCGCGCCCCGATTCAGGGGCCGCCATCCGTCTCGGCGAACCAGCGCGCATCGCCTGCGAGGAGAATCGCGCGGGGCTTTACCTGGTTGTATTCATGCGCCTGCTCGCGGGACTTTGGGTTATCCAGGGCCTTTTGCAATGGAGTGCGATCCTCCGGCCGCCGGAACCGTTGTTCGACCATGTGAGCGCGCTGCGCGGCGCGGCAGTGATTTTTTTCGCGACCGTCAATCTTGTAGGGGCGGCCGGGTTGTGGCTAGCGGCGCCTTGGGGCGGCGTGATTTGGCTTTTGAGCGCGATGGCGCAGATCTTTGTTGCTCTGGCCCTGCCGGGGTTCTTTTCGATACTATGGATCGGCGCCGATATTGTCTTGATCGTTATCTATTTCGTCTTGATGTGGCGGGCCGGCCACGTAGGCACGGCGTCCTTTGGAAAGAGCAATCGTTGATGCGGGTGGTGGTCTTCTCGCGCACCTGAGCTGCGTCCTTATCGATCAAATGGAATCATTTGATCGATAAGGACGCAGCTCAGAATCAAAGAGTTGGAGCATGCCCTGGTCGAAAAAGTCGAGCAATTTTTCCGGGACATGCTCTTGAGGCGAAGTGAAGCTGGCGGCAAGGCAAGGAGCGGTCAATCCTTGTTGTGGTGCGCCACGCGAAGCGGCACCGGATCGGTTTCCAGCAGGCCGTAGAGCAAATGGTCCTGCCAGACCCCATTGATCCGCAGATAGGCGCGGGCGTAGCCCTCCCTGGTAAATCCCATCCGTTCCAGGAGTTTCTTCGAGGCTTCGTTATGGGGCAGGCAAGAAGCTTCGATCCGGTGTAGCCGGAGCGTGGTGAAAGCATAGCCGGTCACTGCCCGGAGCGCGGCCGACATCAAGCCTTTGCGGGCATGTGGCTCGCCGATCCAATATCCGAGTATTGCCGCCTGCACGACGCCGCGTTTGAGCTGTCCCAGACTGAGACCGCCCGCAAGCACATGATCGCCGTCGCGAAAGATCAAGAAATGGTAGGCTTCGTCGTTGGCGATCTCCTGCTGATTGTGGCGCAACCGGCGCCGGAACGCGGGGCGCGTGAGATCGTCGTCCGGCCAGGCCGGCTCCCAGGGCGTCAAAAACGCGCGGCTTCGTGCCCGCAAATCCGCCCAGGCCTCAAAGTCTCGCATCTCCAGCGGCCGGAGATAGATGCCTTCGCCGCGCACCAGAGGTGAGGAGTGGCTGGCTGGAGAGAGACGGAAGAGAGCCATGAAGCCGCTCCTTCAGATCCCGCAAAGCCGCAGCGCGACCTGCGCGGGCGTAAAAACCTTGGCTACCGGACCAATCGCCGCGACGGTTGGCGCCGACCGGAGGGCGCGCGCGCCGGCCGCGCGGATTTGGGAAACATCCAGGCGATCGATTGCCGCGATTATTTCGTCTCGGGTGAGGACCCTGCCGAGGGCGATCAATTGCCGGGCAATCTGTTCGCAGCGGGCGGCCGGGGATTCCAGCGCCGCGAGGAGCGATACTTTCATCTGCGCCTTGGCCCGCCGGACTTCGGTATCGGTCAGGTCCAAGCTCGCCTGGCCCAAACAGTCGAGCGCGACGGGCATCAATTCAGCGGCATCCTTTGCGCTCGCCGCGGCATAAAAGCCAAACAGTCCGGTATCGGCATATCCCCAATGAAAGGCATGGATGGAATAGGCGAGCCCGCGCGCCTCACGCACCTCCTGGAACAAACGCGAAGACATCCCGCCGCCCGCCGCGTTCGCAAAAATCTGCATGGCGTAAAAATCCTCGTGCGCGTAGGCTTTGCCTTCGAAGCCGATGGCGATATGGGCCTGTTCGAGCCGCCGCCGCAAGCGCTTTTCGCCGCCCCGGTAAAGCGCCCGCGCGGTTCCATCTTCGATACCCCGCGCCGGAAGATTTGCGAAGCGCCGCGCGGCCTCGTCACAAAGCGAAGCGTGTTCGACGGCTCCGGCGGCGCCTATCACCATCGCGTCCGCGCGATAGTGAGTTGCGAGATAGGCGCTGATCGCATCCCTGCCGAACCCCGATACTTGCTCCCTTGTTCCGAGGATCGGCCGCCCAATCGGCTGATCTGGAAACGCGGCGGCGTTCAGCAATTCGAAGACGAGATCGTCGGGCGTGTCTTCGACCGCGCCGATTTCCTGCAAAATAACCCCTTTTTCCCGTTCGAGCTCCACGCTGTCGAAGCTGCTTTCGGTCAAAATATCGGCGAGGATGTCGAGTGCAAGCGGAACGTCCACGGCCAAGATATGGGCGTAATAGGCAGTATGTTCGGTGCTTGTCGCGGCGTTGAGATCGCCGCCGACGGTCTCAATCTCCTCGGCTATGTCGCGCGCCGAGCGCCGCCGCGTGCCCTTGAAGGCCATATGTTCGAGAAGGTGCGACAAGCCGTGCTCGTTGGCTCGTTCGTGGCGCGATCCGGCGCCGACAAAAACGCCGAGCGAGGCGGTCTCAAGGTACGCCATTCGATCGGTGGCAATCCTCAGGCCGGACGGCAAAGTGGTAATCTCGACGCTCATGACGCCACCCGGTTCGGCGCGGGAGCGGCGCGGGCGCGGATAAATCGCTCGATTTCACTCTGGTCATTGGGCAAAATCGAAAACTTCTCTTGCCGCTCGAAAAGACCGGCAAGATGGCCAGGCAAGTCCGGCCGCATTCCTGTCGCGCGTTCGATCGCGGCGGAAAATTTGGCGGGATGGGCGGTGCCCAGAACAACGAGCGGGCTCCCGGATGCGTGCGCCTTTGCCTGTCGCGCGACGCTCAGGCCGACGGCGGTGTGCGGGTCGGCGAGGTAGCCGGCTTCTCGCCAGCTCCGGGCCATCTCCCGCGTGGTTTCTGGCTCGGTAACGCTGAACGCATCGAACTCGGCGCGAATAGCATAAAGCGGGCCGGGCTCGATCGTAAATCCCTGCGCTTGCCGCAACCCAGCCATTAAACGGCAAACCGCACCCGCATCCCGTCCATGCACTTCGAAAACGAGACGCTCGAAATTGGATGACACTTGAATGTCCATCGAGGGCGATTGAGTTGGCTGAACCGTTTCCACAAAATAGTCGCCGCTCGCCAGCGTGCGAGTGAGAATATCGTTGGAATTCGTCGCTATCACCAGCCGGTCGATGGCAAGTCCCATGCGTTTGGCCATCCAACCGGCCAAAATATCGCCGAAATTGCCGGTCGGCACGACAAAGGAAATCTTCCGGTGCGGCCCGCCAAGGACGGCCGCGCTGGTAAAATAATAGACCATCTGGAAAAGGATGCGCGCGAGATTGATCGAATTTACCCCGCAGAGATTAAGTTTTTCGCGCAGGGCTTTGTGATTAAACAAGTTTTTGATGCAAGCCTGCGCGTCGTCGAACGTGCCTTCAAGCGCGATTGTGTGAATGTTGCTGGCCTCGGCCGTCGTCATTTGGCGGCGCTGCACCTCCGATACGCGGCCATGCGGATAAAGGATGAAGACATCGACTTCTGGCAGACCGCGAAAGGCCTCGATGGCGGCGGCCCCCGTATCGCCCGAGGTTGCACCAATGATGGTTGCCCGCTCGCCCCGCGCCTTGAGAACATGGCCGATGAGCTTTCCTAGGAGCTGCATCGCGAGGTCCTTGAAGGCGAGAGTTGGTCCGTGAAACAATTCGACCGCAAAGAGATTGGAATCGAGCTGCACCAGAGGGGCGATCGCCTTGTGCCGGAAATTTTTGTACGCAGCCTCGATCATGCTCCGAAAAGCGCCCGCCTCGATCTCGCCTGCCACGAACGGCGTCAGGATGGCTTGCGCGACCTCCTCGTAGGGTCTGCCGGCGAAGCCGGCGATGGTGGCTTCCGAGAGCTGGGGGTAGGCTTGCGGCAGGTAAAGGCCGCCGTCCGGAGCGAGGCCGGCGAGCAGCATCTCAGTGAACGAAACCGGCGGTGCCGCGCCGCGCGTTGAAATGTATTTCACCTGTAAACCCACGCTTCCACCGGCCGGGTGATTCCGGCTATTGGTTCAGTATATTTGGTATGAATAAAATACCGGGCATGGCCAGACTAGCAGCGCCGGTACGCCGGCGTTGGCGGAGATCCCAGCTGGCACGTAGCGCGATTTTCAAGTCGCGGCGCTTACAATGGCCGGTTGAGCACGCCCGGACCGCGTTTGGCGATGATCACGGCATAGACAAAAGGACGAAGCGACCGGTCGCGATGCCGGTCGTAACGTTGCGCTGACGCCGGGTTTTTTGCTGCCCGCGAGTCAGCACGAGACCGTGCAATTTGCTGTTCGTCTTTATGACGTCACCATGGCATGTTCAAACCTAGAATCGCAACAGTCCGCTCGCCGGCGATCCCGGCAAAAAGCAGGAAAAGATAGAGAATCGAAAAGCCAAACAACTGCATCGCGCATCGATTGGCTTTCGTGCCGATCCGGTTGCAATAGACCCTCGCCGAAAATAACAGCATGAGCGCTCCTAGGGCGAGAGCGATCATGCCATAGGCCAAGGAGGCAAAGCCGATGAGCCAAGGCGCAAGGCCGAGCGGCGCGAGAAGGAGAGTGTACAAAAGTATATCGCGGCGCGTGCGATCGGCTCCCTTCACGTTGGGGAGCATCGGAATCCCGGCGCGGCCATATTCCTCGGCCTTTACGAGGGCGAGCGCCCAGAAATGCGGCGGCGTCCATACGAAGATAATGGCGAAAAGCGCGAGGCTCGCGAGGCTTATTTCGCCCGTGGCCGCAGCATAGCCGACGATCGGCGGCAGGGCTCCGGCGGCGCCTCCGATCACGATATTTTGCGGAGTCAAGCGCTTGAGCCACATCGTGTAGACGGCGACGTAGAAAAAGATGGTGAAGCTGAGAAGCGCGGCGGCGAGCCAATTGGCGACAACGCCTAGGGCAAACACCGAAAAGACGGCAAGGACGATGCCAAAGCCCAGCGCGTCCCCTTTGCTCATCCTCCCCGATGGAATTGGGCGATTTTGCGTCCGCCGCATCAGCGCGTCAATATCGGCGTCATACCACATGTTGAGGGCGCCCGCCGCGCCCGCCCCGGCCGCGATGGCGAGAAGCGAGGCAAATCCAATCACCGGGTTGACATGCGAAGGCGCGATCAAAACCCCGGTGAGCGCGGTGAAGATCACCAGCGACATTACGCGCGGTTTGAGGAGCGCGAGATAATCGGAACAACTCGCGGCCGAAACCGGGAGACGTCCGGTAAGGGCGTTACTGCTTTTGCTGACGAAGCTCATTGGGATCGTTTCAACGCGGGGGTTCGCGACGGAGTTTGAATTTGAGAGCTTATCATAACACGCGCGAGCGCATGGTCTTATTGTTCCGGACTTTTGATTATAGGCAGGGTCTCGAATTGGCGGAACGAAGGTGGAGAGGACAAGATCCAAACGAGCGCCGTTGCGCCCGCGTCTCATGGAATGTCCCCGGCCAGCGGTTTTTTGGTGAAGGCTTCGTACATCAGATAAAGGAACAAAAGTGCGCCGAAGGCGGACAAATAGGCGCCGTAGATCGAAATCCGGTTCCATGTGAAAAGGCGCCGGCATAAAGGCAAAAGCGCCGCCGCATGCCCAAAGCTTCGCGGCAAAAAGCCCGTGCCGAAGGTTTCGATGAATCGCGCGGCCGAACGGGTAAACCTCAAAAAGCGGCCCTCGGGCCGCGGCGGCGCGCCTTTCATTTCTTCCTCAATCTTTTGAGGCGGAGGGTCCGTTGGTTCAAAACCACAAACGCTGATCGAGCGCAACCGGCCGCATTGCGGCATAAACGCGCGTTGCAAGCGCTGCTTGGCAAGGCCGCGGAGACGGCCATCGGCTTTATGGAGCGGAACTGGAGCCATCGCGCCGCATTTTCAACTTGTCTGCTTCCCGCCTTCGCTCCCCATGGGACACGGTTTCTTGCGCAGCGCCGTCGAGGACATGGGTGAGCGATGTCCATGCAGAAACGTGAACGCCGGCGGCGTGGCGGCGGCAAGACGCGCACCGATTCGCGCAAAGCCTCATCTCCATCGCGGCCTGCGGGGTTTTTTGGGGTTAGGCGCCATCACCGTAACCATGCTGCGCGCCGAGGGTTTTGCGCTCGGATTTGTTGGGCCTTTGCGGGCTCTGTTGCTCGGCGGCGCGGCCGTCTGGTCGATTGTTCTTGCCTGGAAGATCGCGGGGCTTAGCACGGGCCGCATCTTGCGCCGGTGCGCAGCAACGGTCTTTGTTGCTCTTGCCGCTGCGGCCGGAACTGGGAGCTGGGTCCTTTATTTCTGAGTTTGGCAATAAACCAAATTTTTTTTAATCCCACAAGATCCGGCGCGCTTGCAGCGCTGAGAACCTTACAAAAATGTTTCACGTGAAACATTTTTGTCCGATCAATGCCAAAAACCTTACAAGCCGTAGGACGGTGCTCCCCTCTCCGTCTAGGTAAGTCCGGCCAAAATTTTGGTGCAATTGAAATCGAGCGGCGGCTGTTGCCTTTTGGCCCAGGCCGTTGCGAGAAGCTGTCTCCGATGTACGATCGACGTAAAGGACCGCGAAAGTGACAACTTCCTCGCAAATCATCTCTGCCGATGGAATGTTCGACCAGCTCATGTCGACCTTCAGCACGACCGCGATAAAGGAATGGAGAAAATTCCTCGCCAAACATCCTTGGGTAACCAAATGGATAATCGCCAGCGATTTTGTGCTCAACGGTTCCGAGGCGACGAGCGACGCCTATGCTTACACGTTTTTTCCTTATAACGCTGAGATTCAGCAGATCAAAGCCAAGATCAAAGAATTGGTCCCCGAGGACTTCAAGAAGACCAAAACTGTAAAACCTGCGCTCAGGGAGTTCTTCCAGAGCGGAGAGACCTTCACCATTTGCCTTCTGACGCCGAAAAAATTCAGCGCCGCGGGTGACATTCACTCAGTCAGAACTCTCCTTGGATGAGACACTCAAGAACATGCGAAATTGGCAAGACGCCGACAAACAGAAGCCGTTGATCAAACAATTCGAGCGGCTAAAGGAGAGGGCAAAGGCGAACAACTTCAAACCGCAATTAATGTCCACGATGATCATAGCCACCGTCTTGGCAGCGTTCTGCGCAATCATTCTCGCGCAAGAGCGCAATACCGAAATCGTTGGATGGTTTCCCGATCGCGACAACATAACGACTTCTTACGAACGTATCGCGCATCACATGTTCAGCGTCGATTTCTCGGCGTTTTGCCAAAGGCACAACATCGATGAGCGTCATATCAAGACTGTCATTGGGCTTCCCGAACCGGATCCCGCCAATCTCGAACAGTCATGGTACGACGAATTGGTCCGCGTCCCGGACTTCCTCGCCGGGCCGCTTGCGCGTTGGGATTATGAGAAAAACCTCGTGCAGGGTCGGCAGAAGTACGTGGACCAGTTGCAAGGCGCGGTGGCAGATAACCCTTATTTGGTCGCGCTTCTTTTGTCTCAATGGGACGAAGGAATTGGGGTTGGCCGGCTACTCACTTCCAAAACCCCCTTTTCGGACTCTCTGCAGGCCGGTTGATAGAATCAGCGCGATGCCTGCGCCCGTCCAACCCCCGCGGGTGGTGCAATAATCAAATCCAGCAAGTGTCCGTCGTCAGAGTTTTTGGGACAGGGAGCGGCTTAAAATAAGAGAAGTCTCTGGCTCGTCTGGTTTTTAATATTATGCGGCCTGCCGACGGTGCAGCAAGCGGCGATTGGCGATTGTGTGTCGTTTGATCCTTTCTCTTTCGATCAGAATGGTCTGGCCCCGTCCGAAGTAGACGTCGGCTGGCGTCAGATTGCCGATGCTTTCGTGATAGCGCAGGTGATTGTAGTCAACGACGAAGGCCTCGATCTGGGCTTCGAGATCGCCCGGCAGGTAATAGTTTTCGAGCAGGATACGGTTCTTGAGCGTCTGATGCCAGCGCTCGATCTTGCCTTGGGTCATCGGGTGATAGGGCGCGCCACGGACGTGCTCCATGTTCTGCCCATCGAGCCATTTCGCCAGGTCCGCCGCGATGTAGCTGGAGCCATTGTCGGAAAGAAGCCTTGGCCGGTGGATGGCCTTTGCCTGGTCGAAGTCCCGAGGCCCTCAGTGCCAAGTCCAGCGTGGCGGTGACATCTTCGACCTTCATCGTCGTGCACAGCTTCCAGGCGATGATGTAGCGTGAAAAGTCGTCGAGAATGGTCGAAAGATAGAACCAGCCCCAACCGATGACCTTCAGATAGGTGAAGTCGGTCTGCCAAAGCTGGTTGGGCGCCGCGGTCTTGTCCTTGAACTCATCGGCTGCCTTCATCACGATGAAAGCCGGGCTGGCGATAAGATCGTGTGCCTTCAGCAGGCGATAGACCGAAGCCTCTGACACGAAATACTTTTCCGTATCGGTGAAGCGCACGGCCAACTCGCGCGGCGACAAGGTGGGCTCGTCCAGGGCCAGCTGCACGATCCGCTCGCGGATATCGTCCGGAATGCGGTTCCAGACGCGATCCGGCCGGGGCGAGCGATCGTCCAGGGCCTCTGGCCCGCCGCTTTGATAGACATCGCACCAGCGATAGAACGTGGCCCTCGGGATGCCGAGTTTCTCCAGTGTGCGTTTGACCGGCAGGGCCGATTGCCCGACCAGCCGGATAATCTCGGCTTTCTCGGATGCGGAGTATCTCATGCCTCGTCCTCCCCATCCCCGATCACGTTTTTTTTGAGCAGACGGTTTTCGAGCGTCAGTTCAGCGACGACCTCCTTCAGTGCGCTGGCCTCGCGGCGCAGGTCCTTTACCTCGTCCGAGGTTGCTGCGCGGGCCGTATCGCCGGCGAGCCGCTTCTTCCCGGCCTCAAGGAAGTCTTTCGACCAGCGGTAATACAAATTCTGGACGATCCCTTCACGACGGCACAGCTCGGCGATGCTCTCCTCGCCGCGCAGGCCCTCCAGCACAATGCGGATCTTCTCTTCTGCCAAGAATTGCCGGCGTGTCGCCCGCCGGATGTCTTTCACGACCTTTTCCGCCGGTTCCTTCACCGGCCCGGATTTCTGTCTCATCTTCGCTCCTTGAAAGGCTACGATGAGCCAGAAATCCTCCCTTCTTCAACCCGCCCAATCTGTCTCATAGGCGCTGACGCTGGACACCAGCAAGGCGAGTTCCACGTCGCAACGGGCACATCATTCGACTGTTCAGCCCCGCAAGCGGCGTATTTCGCGGTGGTCCAGACAAGCGTTTCTTGGTCCGGTCCACTCCCAGCTTCTCGTCCGATGACCGCTTGGGTCATGAGCAGAAATTTTAACTAATACACTACCTTATCTCGTGTTCATAATGTGGTTTGCTGCGTAGCGCTGTGGAGGACACGGGCGAACGCGGCCCGTGCAGAAACACGACAGCTGGCGGCGTTGCGGTGGCAAGATTGGGTGCGTAGCTCTCGTTGCAGCGATAAGGCGCCAGCGCTTGCGCCGCGCGCCCATGCAGCGCCGTCAGCGTCGAGCCGGGGCGATCGATAATCGCAATTGGAACAAGCCTTGCGATGTCTCGCCAGCCTTGCCAGCGATCGAAGATGCGAAAATTATCCGCCCCCATCAGCCAGACGAAATGCACGCCGGGACAGCGCTGTTTCAAATAGGAAATCGTGTCGAACGTATAAGTGGAGCCAATCGCGGCCTCAATCGCCGTGATTTTGATGCGCGGATGTCGACTAACCCTGCGCGCCGTTTCGACGCGCTTTGCGAGCGGCGCCAATTCCCCCGCATCCTTCAACGGATTAGCGGGGCTCACAAGCCACCACACGTGATGGAGTTGGAGACGGCGCAGCGCCAGAAGGCTCGCTTCTCTGTGTCCTTCGTGCGGCGGATTGAAACTGCCGCCGAACAAGCCAACGCGCAGGCCAGGCACGAATGGCGGCGGTTTGGCGGAAGGCACGAAACTCAAGGGCGAATCTGCCCGTTGCCGCGGACCCGGTATTTGAAGGAGGTCAGCTGCTCTAGTCCTACGGGGCCGCGCGCGTGCATTCGGCCCGTCGCGATCCCTATTTCTGCGCCAAAACCGAACTCGCCGCCGTCGGCGAATTGCGTCGAAGCATTGTGCATCACAATGGCCGAATCCACCTCTCTCAAGAACCGCTCCGCCGTTGCCCGATTTTCGGTCACGATGCAATCGGTGTGATGCGACCCAAAGGTTTCGATATGCGCGATGGCCTCTTCCAGCCCTTCGACAACTCGCGCAGAGATGATCGCGTCGAGATATTCGGTGGTCCAATCCGCCTCGCTCGCTCGCGTGACCCTTGAGTCCACGGCGAGCGTGGCGGCATCCCCGCGCACGGCGCAGCCGGCATCGAGCAGCATTTTGACGAGCGGCGCGAGATGCGTGTGCGCGCAGGCGCGATCGACGAGCAAGGTCTCGGCCGCGCCACAAATACCCGTCCGCCGGAGTTTGGCGTTGGACACGATTGCTTTCGCCTTGTCGAGATCGGCGTCGCGATCGACGAACACATGCACGACGCCTTCGAGATGCGCGAAAACCGGCACTCTTGCCTCGGCCTGGACAAGGGCGACGAGGCTCTTGCCGCCGCGCGGCACGATCACGTCGAGATTGCCATTCAGTCCCGCGAGCATCAAGCCGACCGCCCCGCGGTCTTTGACCGGCACAAGGGTGATCGCGGCCGTTGGCAGACCGGCGCCGATGAGGCCAGCGACGAGACATTCATGGATGCACCGTGCGGAAAAGAAGCTTTCCGATCCGCCGCGCAGAATTACCGCATTGCCTGCCTTGAGGCAGAGCGCGCCGGCGTCCGCTGTCACCGCCGGGCGGCTTTCATAAATGACACCGATCACGCCGAGGGGGGTTGCGACCCGTTCGATCGAAAGCCCGTTCGGCCGCTCGAACTGTGCGAGCACGCGGCCTACGGGATCGGGAAGAGCGGCGATGGCGTCTAGGCCGCTTGCCATGGTTTCGACGCGGGAACCGTCCAACGCCAGCCGGTCGAGGAAGGCGGGCGTCGTGCCGCTAGCCTTGGCGGACGCCACGTCGCGCGCGTTGGCAGCCAGGATGTCTTTCTCGCGCACGCGTATTGTCGCGGCGGCGTCGCGCAGGGCGTGGTTCTTTGTCCCCGTCGAAGCGAGCGAAAGCGCATGCGCGGCAGCGCGGGCCGCGCGGCCGATATTGGCCATGACGTCCGTCGTATTGGCCTCGCGGCCCACCTCGATTGTTTTAAGATTTTCCATTGGCAGCCCGCGCCGTCGCGGCAAGTTGGCCGCCGGCGACGGCCATGTCGTCGCGATGAATAATCGCCGCGCGCCCCGGAGTACCGAGCAAACTCAAAATATCCTGCGAATTGCGCCCGGCGATCAAGACCGCCTCGCTCGCGTCGTAGCCGACAAGGCCGCGCCCGATCTCGGCCGCGCGGGCATCGCGAATTAAGACGCAGTCGCCGCTCGTGAAATTTCCCTCGACCCGCGTCACGCCGGCGGGCAGCAGGCTCTTGCCATTCGCGATGGCCATTGCCGCTCCAGCATCGACATGCAAGGCACCGCGTGGCTCCAGTGAACCGGCGATCCATTTTTTTCGCGCGGTGACCGGGTTGGAGCCGGTAAGGAACCAAGTGCAAGGCACGGGAGCATTGAGGCGCGACACGGGATGCTCGACCCTTCCGTCGGCGATCAGCATATGGGTGCCGCCGGCCGTCGCGATTTTCGCCGCCTCGATCTTGGTGCGCATGCCGCCGCGCGACAGCGGCGAGCCGCCGCCGCCGGCCATTGCCTCGATCGCTGCGTCGACGCGCGCGACCAGCGGAACAAGCTCGGCTGCCGGGTTTTCCGCCGGCGGCGCGGTGTAAAGCCCGGCGACATCGGAAAGCAGAATCAAGAGATCCGCGCTTGCCATGGTCGCGACGCGGGCGGCCAAGCGATCGTTGTCGCCGTAGCGTATTTCGCTTGTCGCGACCGTATCGTTCTCGTTGATGACCGGCACGGCGCGGAGATCGAGGAGGCGGCCAATCGTCGCCCTCGCGTTCAGATAGCGATGGCGCTCCTCGGTATCGCCAAGCGTGACCAGAATTTGCCCGGCGATGATCTTTCTATCCGCGAGCACCTCCGCCCAGATTCGCGCCAAGGCGATCTGGCCCACGGCGGCGGCGGCCTGGCTGTCTTCGAGTTTCAAGTCGCGTATGGGGAGCCCCAGCACGGTCCGCCCGAGCGCGATCGCGCCGGACGAAACGACGAGGAGATCGGCGCCCTGCGCGTGCAAATCCGCGATGTCCTGGGCGAGCGATTCGAGCCAGCGCCGCTTGATGCAGCCTTGGTCGCGATCGATCAACAGGGACGAGCCGGCCTTGATGACGATGCGGCGGAAGGTTTTGCAGTCTCGGCAAGGTGGTGGAAAACGCCGCCGCCGCTTGATTTGCGACGCTCACGGGTGCCACTCCGCGACGGCGCCCGGCTGACCTGTGTTGGCGTTCCCGGCCTCGTCGATAATCGTTAAAAGCCGCGCGCAGGGTTTCGCGCATATTGGTGCCAGCTACCGCCGAAAGCCGCAGTGGCGTTTGGTTGGCGGCGCGTTTTAGCCGCAACACCTGAGCTTGGAGCGTACTTGATCGACACTGTCGATCTTGGAGAGCGCGACGATCTCGGGCTTTTCCGCGAGACCGCCGCCATAGGCTTCGAGTTCGCGGCGCACGGTTTTATAGGCCTTGCCCGCATGTCCGGCTCCGGCATCGACGAGGTGAAGAAGTACGCGGCAGCGCTCGATGTGGCCCAAAAACCTGTCGCCAAGCCCATGGCCGTCGTGCGCCCCTTCGATGAGGCCCGGAATGTCGGCGACAACGAATTCCCGGCCGTCGCAAGCGGCGGCGCCAAGCTGCGGATGCAGGGTGGTAAAAGGATAATCGGCGATCCTTGGCCTTGCCGCGCTGACGGTCGCAAGGAAAGTCGATTTGCCGGCGTTGGGCAAGCCGACGATTCCAGCGTCGGCAATGAGTTTCAAACGCAGCAGGATGACGCGCTCTTCGCCCTTTTGGCCCGGATTGGCGTGGCGCGGCGCCTGATTGGTCGAGGTCTTGAAGCGGGTATTGCCGAAGCCGCCATTGCCGCCCCGCGCGAGACGGACGCGTTGCCCGATTCCAGTTAAATCGGCAAGCAGAACCTCGCCCTCCGCATCGAATATCTGGGTTCCAGCGGGGACTTTCAGAATCGCATCGGCGCCCTTGCCGCCGCAACGGTTCTTACCCATTCCGTGCATTCCGGTCGTCCCCTTGAAGTGTTGTTGATAGCGATAATCGACCAAGGTTTTGAGGCCAGCGGCGCATTCGGCGATGACGCCGCCGCCGCGCCCGCCGTCGCCGCCATCCGGCCCGCCGAACTCGATAAATTTCTCACGCCGGAACGACAGGCAACCGGCACCGCCGTCGCCTGAACGAATAGTGATTCTGGCCGAATCTAGAAATTTCATGGCAAACCCTAGCCGTCAATCTGAACTTTGGCGCGCGGACCGGGGCACGAGGGAGCATGACAGAACCGGAAAAGCCGATCAACTTTTTTTTAAATCCCGGCCTCATTCCAATAGACCGGGCATTGCAGGGGATTTCGGCATGGTGACGCGGAAGAACCCGCGGCAATTGCCGTTCGCCATCGCGTTGCGGACACGCGGCGCCCTCGCGGGAAACCGACAAGTGTCCAGTTCAAATCCAAAATCACCCATGCTAACGAAGGGACCGTGCCCGCCTTCAACGGGTTCGGGCACCGGTTCCTCTCAGAAACGCGGCCCGCGATCTTGCGCGGGTGCCGTCGCGGGGAATAGTCCTTCTTGCTTTTCAGCTGGAGTCATATTCGTGCGATTGACGATACGCCTTTTGGGTTTGATTGTTGGCTTCCTGTGGCTTTCTCCCGTTGAAGCTGCGACCTGCGGCGATCCGGCCGGTTTCGAGGCTTGGCTCGCGGGCTTCAAGAAGGAGGCCGCGGCCAGTGGCATTTCTCCCTCGGCGATCGGCGCGCTCGATGGCGTCGCCTACGATCCGCAAATCGTCAAGAATGATCATGGCCAGGGTGTCTTCCAGCAGAGCTTCGAGCAGTTCGCGGGCCGTATGGTCCCCCCTCGCCTGCACAAGGGCCAAGCCCTGATTAAACAATATGCCGCAACCTTTGCCCGAATCGAAGAGACCTATGGCGTGCCCGCTCCGGTGATCGTCGCGATCTGGGGGCTCGAGACAGATTTCGGCGCGGTTTCGGGCAACACGCCGACATTACGCGCGCTGGCGACGCTTGCTTACGATTGCCGCCGCTCCGATATGTTCCAGGCGGAACTCATGGACGCCTTGCGGCTAATTCAACGTGGCGACCTGTCGCAAAGCGCGCGCGGCGCCTGGGCCGGCGAAGTCGGCCAGACCCAATTCATGCCTTCGTCGTATCTTAAATTCGCGGTCGATTTCGACGGCAACGGCCGCCGCGATCTCATTCACAGCGCACCTGATGCTCTGGCCTCAACCGCGAATTACCTCAGTGCCTACGGCTGGCAACGCGGCGGCGCCTGGACGCCAGGATCGGCCAATTTCGCCGTCATCAAGGAATGGAACAAGGCCGACGTCTATGCGCAGACGATTGCCTATTTCGCGACGAGGCTCGCCGGCGGCGAGTAAATAAAATGGACCCGCGAAGATGATCGAAAGCCGCCATGCATCCGTTTTTTTTTGTCGCCGCGCGCACGACAAACTCGACGAGAGAATTGCAACCGGCTAAGAAAAGGCGTCAGGTCACGGTGCTGAAGCCGGTGCAAAACAGCCGCACGAAGAAATTTTGACGACATCCCGATGGGGCAGGAGAAAATGATCGCCGCGCCCGTGGCAACGGAAGCATTCACGGCGCAAAATATAGTTCCATCCTGTCTGCCTAAGGCAATGCCCGCGGCCGGCGCAAGCTCCCCTTCCGTATTAAATGCGAGGTTTTACCAATAAATCTTGGCAAGCGCACAATCGCTGAATTTCTCGGTACTTTTTGGCTCGTGTTCGGGGGGTGCGGCAGCGCGGTCATTGCCGCCGCCTATCCTCAACTGGGGATCGGTTTTCTCGGCGTCGCGCTCGCCTTCGGCCTCACCGTGTTGACGATGGCCTATGCAGTCGGGCATATTTCCGGTGCCCACTTCAACCCGGCGATCACAATCGGCCTATGGGCCGGAAAGCGGATTCCTTTTGGCGATGTCATTCCCTATATCGTGTTCCAGGTTGCCGGGGCGATCGCCGCGGCGGCGGTCCTCAAAATCGTGGCGGAAGGCGGCCCGGATTTTGTTGTTGGCAGCTTCGCCTCGAACGGCTACGGCGATTTGAGCCCTGGTCATTACAATCTTCATTCCTGCGCCATTATCGAGGCACTTCTTACTTTCTTTTTTGTGCTGGTCATTATGGGGGTAACGTCGGCGGGGGCGCCGGCGGGCTTTGCGCCGCTCGCTATCGGGCTCACCTTGACCCTCATTCTGCTCATCGCCATTCCGGTCACCAACGGCTCGGTCAATCCGGCGCGCAGCACCGGCCCGGCGATCTTCGCGGGCAAAGCCTATGTCGATCAGCTTTGGTTGTTTTGGCTGGCGCCGATCTCCGGCGCCGTGGTGGCCGGCCTCGTGGGCAGGGCGTTATTCCGCAATCCCGCGTAGGGCAGTCAAAGGTCTGGCCACACGGTCGACCGACACGCCCCGTGGCGCTCGCGCGGGCTCCGCGGGCCACCCCCAGCAGTTCTAAGGGGGCTTCGGGGAATAGATGAATTGAGTTGGAGGGGGAAGATCGACCGCTGTGAAGCAGCGTAACTTGCCGGGACGATCAATGAAGAGTCTTGGCAAGCGCGCGGCGGCGGTGCTTAAGATCGTAGCGGAAGGCAGCCTGCGTTTCGTTATTGGCGGTTTCCCTCCGAACGGCTATGGCGATTTGAGCTCCGGTCATTACAATCTTCCTTGCTGCGCCATCGTCGAGACCCTTCTTACTTTTTTTGTGCCGGTCATTATGGGGGCGACGCCGGCGGGAGGCCAAAGTGAGCTTTCGCGCCGGCTGCTAAAACTCCGTTTGAGAAACAGTGCGCTCCGGACGCAATTATGTAGCATGCTGTGTCAATCCGTATGACAACGATTGAAGACCGATTAGTTGCCACAAGCGGCAGGCCGGCGGGGTTCGATTATCTTAGAATCGGTCTGGCGCTGTCTATTATTTGTTTTCACAGCGTCGTCACCAGTTACGGGGATAAGGCTCAAGACCGTTTTGTGAACACCTGGGCTGGGCCATTTATCCTGCTGCTCGTACCGATGTTCTTCGCCCTTAGCGGATTCCTAGTCGCCGGAAGTCTCGCGCGGACGAAAACCGTGGTGTCATTCCTCGGGCTCCGGGCGATCCGGATTTTGCCAGCCCTAGCGGTCGAAACCCTGCTCTCGGCCTTCTTGCTGGGCGCGATCTTCACCGCGCTGCCGCTGCGTGAATATTTCACCAGCAGCGGGTTCTAGGGGTACTTGCTGAATATCGTCGGAGACATCCATTACCACCTGCCGGGCGTGTTCAAGGGCAACCCGACTGAAACGGTCAACTCCCAGCTGTGGACTATCCCTGGCGAACTCGAGAGCTATTTGACGCTAACACTCATCTTCCTGTTCGGATTGGTTTCGCGCCGGGCATGGTTCCTGATGCTTTTCGCATTGGCCCAGATCGCGCTCTGGATCCTGGCGGCGCTCTGGCACGGACACGGCACCGTTGATCTCCACTTCCCGTCGCAGCTACTAATTGTCTGCTTCCTCATAGGTGTGTTGATCTATCTCTACCGCGAAAAAGTGATTTGGAGCAGCTGGCTCGCCCTCGTTTGCGCCGTGGCGAGTGTCTGGCTCATGCATTATCCCAGGGGTGCGTTCTACGCCTGCATCCCCCTCGTGTATCTGACCATCTTCCTCGGCCTTACGCACCCCAAAAGGTTATGGCTGATCGAGACGGGGGATTACTAGTACGGCCTATATCTATACGGCTTTCCCCTTCAGCAGGCGCTTATGGCGATCAACCCGTCGCTCCGGCACTGGTGGATCAACATCCCGCTCGCTATCCTTGTTAGCTCCGCTTTCGCTGCCTTCTCGTGGCACTTCGTGGAGAAGCGGATGGTGAAGTTCCGGCCGATGCTGTACCGGCTGGAAGGCCGGGCTTTGGTCTTGTTCGAAGCCGGACTTCGGCGCCGGCCCGCAAGCGCTCCCAGCGAGAACGACTTGTAATGCTGCCAGCCGGCGCAGGGGAGCGTTCACTTTCTCGATATACTTCAGCCGCTTGGCCTCTCGCAAATTCAGTTCCGGGTCGAGCATCAGGAAAGCAGGCGCGGCCTTGTCGTTGAAGCGAAGCCTTGACTTCGTGCCGGACCCGTCGCCTATAGCGAATTTGTGCCCGCCCGCCGTCTCGATTGCGATCGATCCGGTCTTGATAAATCCTGCGAAAAAAGCCTCAAGCAATTGCTCATGGTGCTTGCCTACATGACGCGTTCGCCCAAAAGCCAAGCCGGAGGTCTCGCATCGTAGTTCGCATGCCTGGCCGCATAACGCGATAAAGCGCCGGGAGACAAGCTCGTCTTACAAATCAAAGTTTATGGAACGATTTCCACCCGACCGGTGTTTCGCCCTCGGCCATCATTGGGGCCCATAAACGGCGCTGTGCGGCGAGATCGTTCATTCGCATTCGCCAGTCGGGCGCTGCGGCCAAAATGACATTGCTGTGGAAGGTGAGGAGACTGCGATGAAACGCTTCGGTGTATTGCTGGCCTCGGCCGCGCTGAGCGCGGCGCTGGCCGCGAGCGGCCCCGCCTTGGCATTCGGCGGTGGACACGGTGGTGGTGGCGGCCACATGGGCGGTGGTTTCGGCGGCGGCGGACATATGGCCGGCTTTAGCGGCGGCCACATGTTTGCGGGCCGGAGCGTGGCGACTGGCAGCTTCAATCGCGGCTTTAATCGAGGATTTAATAACCGCTTCGCCCATTTCCACCATTTCCACAACCGCTTTGCCTTCTTTCCGTTCTACGGGGGCGGTTGGGACTACAGTTATCCGTATGCAGACTGCGGCTATTGGGGTGGCGACTATTGCGGATATGGCTATTCAAATTACGCCTATTCCTACCCTGACTACGGATACTACTCTAACTACTACGACAATGGCTACGCCGACGACTACGGCTATCCCGCGACCGGCTCCAGTGGCTATTACGCGGCGGCGCCTCTCGTAACCGGCCGGAGCGTGGCGACGGGGCAGCTGGGGAGCTACTGCACCATTTCCGTCAAAACTTGCGAACTTCAACACCCGTCCTACGTCGGCGGTGCATGTTCGTGCCGGGTGCCTGGCGGACGCGCGGGGGGATTGGTGACACGCTGATTATTCTGGACTGAATGCAAGCTTTCCGCAACATGACGGCCGGGGCGATCCCGGCCGTATTTTTTTTGAAATTTTCAAATGCCGAAATAATCCCGGTACCATTTGATAAACCGCTTAACTCCTACCTCCAGCGGAGTTTCCGGCGCAAAACCGGTCAAGCGTAAAAGCAGGGCGGTGTCGGCGAAGGTCAATGGAACATCGCCTTGCTGCATCGCCAAGAAATTGCGCTTGGCCCGTACTCCAGTCGCGGCCTCGATGGCGGCGACGAAATCCATCAGCGCGACCGGCATCGCCGCGCCAATGTTGACGACCCGCCAGGGCGCGACGGGAGAAAGGCTGTCTTCGGCCAGGGGCGGCGCACGCACCCCCGCCAAGGGCGGTGCATGGTCTAGCAGCCGGAGCATCGCTTCGACGAGATCGTCGATGTATGTGAAATCCCGGCTCATATTTCCGTGATTGTAAATGTCGATGGGGCGGCCCTCGAAAAGCGCGGCGGCAAATTTGAAAAGCGCCATGTCCGGGCGGCCCCAGGGGCCATAGACCGTGAAAAGCCGCAACATTGTGATCGGGATTTTGAAGAGATGGCTGTAGGCATGGGCCATCTCTTCGTTCGCCTTTTTCGAGGCGGCATAGAGGGTCAAGGGATGATCGGCCCGGTCCGTCTCGCGAAACGGAATCTTCGCGCTGGCCCCATAGACCGAGGACGTGGAAGCCATCAGCGCGTGGGCCGGCGGCGCATGGCGCATCAACTCCAGGAGAGTGAAGGTTCCAGTGAGATTGGCGTCGAGATAGGCGCGCGGATTGTCGAGGCTGTAGCGCACTCCCGCCTGCGCGGCGAAATGATACACCGCATCGAATCCGGCGCCATAAATGCCGGCAAGCGCGGCGCAATCCTCGAGCATGGCCTCATGGCCAAAAAACCCGGGCCTTTGCAGCAATATCGCATGCCGGCGTAGCTTGAGGTTACGATCGTAATAGGGCGTAAACCCATCGAGGCCGACGACTTCATGGCCTTCGTCGAGAAGACGGCGAGCGATGTGAAAACCTATGAAGCCGGCGCTGCCGGTGACGAGAATACGCATTGTTCGAACGATCGCGGACAAGTGGTTTGACGGCCCGCGCGAACCTCGTTAAAGCCTTGGACACCCGCGGGGAATAAGAATACGTCGCATAAATGGCCCGCGATTACCATGTTGACGGGGCGTGCGCGCTCACGGTACCCCCCCGATTGAGGGTGGCGCCGCGATCTTCTTTCCAGTACCTTGACCACTCGTGCGGCGTTTGAAAGACACAATAAAGACTAATCAACCCTCTTGAAATCATGCAACCGAAATCATGGGACCGCGCGCGGGCTCGCGCCCGCCACTCCGGCCCGGAGTTTGGAGACCGATCAAAATGCCCTATTCGCGGTTCTTCGACGATGCGATTTCAAAGTTGAAGGGGGAACGCCGCTACCGGGTCTTCGCCGACCTCGAGCGGGACGCAAAGGCGTTTCCGCGCGCCCTGTGGCGCGGACCGGACCGCATCGGCGAAGTCGTGATTTGGTGTTCCAACGACTATCTCTGCATGGCCCGGCATCCGCAGGTAATCGAGGCGATGACCGCCGCCGCGGTCCGGCATGGGGCAGGTGCCGGCGGCACGCGCAATATTGCGGGCACCAACCATCCCCTCGTCGAGCTCGAAGCCGAATTGGCCGGCCTCCACGGCAAGGAGGCGGCGCTCGTCTTTACCTCGGGTTGGATTTCCAATCTGGCGGCGATTTCCACGATCGGCGATCTTTTGCCCGATTGCCTCATCCTTTCGGATGAGTTCAACCATAACTCGATGATCGAGGGAATCCGCCGCTCCAAGGCGCAGCGGCAAATTTTTCGTCATAACGATCTTGCCCATCTCGAAGAGCTGTTGCGCGCTGCGGGGCGTGACCGCGCCAAGCTGATTGTCTTCGAAAGCCTCTATTCGATGCATGGCGACATCGCTCCGGTCGCGGAGATCGCCGGTCTTGCGCGCCGTTACAACGCCATGACCTACCTCGACGAGGTGCATGCGGTCGGTCTCTACGGTCCGCATGGTGGAGGCATCGCCGAGCGCGATGGCGTCATGGACCAGATCGACGTCATCGAGGGAACCCTTGCCAAGGGATTTGGAACGCTTGGCGGCTATATTGCCGCCAAGGCGGCGATCGTCGATGCCGTGCGCTCGCACGCGCCCGCCTTCATTTTCACTACGGCGCTGCCTCCAGCACTCGCCGCCGCCGCTGTAACTGCCATACGCTTCTTGAAGCAGGGACAAGGCGATGAACTCCGCGCGCAACATCAACGTCAGGCGATGCTCACCAAACATGCTCTGAGCGCGGCCGGTCTGCCGGTGATGCCGAACCCGTCCCATATCGTGCCAGTGCTCGTCGGCGATCCCGAACTCTGCAAGCGCGCGACCGACATGCTGCTCGATCGCCACGCAATTTATATCCAGCCGATCAATTACCCGACGGTCGCCAGGGGCTCCGAGCGATTGCGCATCACGCCAAGCCCTTTGCACACGGATGCGCATATCGCCCATCTCGTGGAGAGCATGGCCGACGTCTGGCAAACGCTCGGGCTGCCTTTTGCCGAACCAGGCAAAATCCTCGAATTCAAGCGCGAGAGCGACGCGCGCTGCACATTCCCGGAGTTCAAACGCGCCGCCGAATGAGCCTCGATTTGGCTTGGATTCCGCTAGACCTTTGTCATTCAACTTGCTGAAAGACCGCGACGCCCTCGCCGGCGATTTTCCCGTGGTTTTACTCCGGCGGTCTTTTGTACCGGCGGCGGCCACGGGTTAGCGCGCGGCCAGGGTAAAATAGCGCACCGGGCGAGTTATGGGGTCTCTGCCACCCTAATCGGTTTGGGCCAAGCCGAAAAGCCGTCCGGCGCGGAGCTTGCGATCGACTCTATTGCTCGATTAAGCCTTAGTTAAACGGCGCAAGGAGCTAAACGCCGTCGAACGGGAAAGATGGGCTGAAGCTGACCTGGACGGCCTTCCCATGGAAGAGCCAGATATATTCGACCGCAGGGCTGGCCAGCTCTTCAAGACCGGCCGGGACAATTTTCGTTGAGCACAAAATGATTTGCCTAATATTCGTGACTTTCGATCTTATATCTCTATGAGTTCACGGACCTGCCCGGGCAGGGCATATCCATGGGTAAACCCTATCGGTAAGAACGCAACAATTTCGTGGCTTAGCTGCCGGCGGGATGGGCCGTTCGGGCACGCTCCTTCCACCTCCGCGCCTCGGAATGTGCGTCAGCTTATTCGCATGGCTTAGCCAGACTTTAGAGCGTGTCCCGATCAAATGGAATCATTTGATCGATAAGGACTCGCTCTAAATCAAAGAGTTGGAGCATGTCCTGATCGAAAAAGTCGAGCAACTTTTTCGGGACATGCTCTAGTGCCCGCCGACGAGTGGCCGCCCACCCGGCCAACGGAAATCATAACCCGCGGCAGCTGGGCTGCGCGGTATCATGGGAACACTGATGACCCTCCATTTTCCGAACCCAAGCCGGAATTACAATCCGGCGCAACGCTGCATCTGCTTCTGGGGTCACGACTCCGCGTTCGAGGTATCTTTCCATTTGGACGAGGAGGCCCTTTGTAAGATAAGCCCCTACGTGGATCGCAACGAAGCGTCGTTGCTGCGTGTGTTCGACGTCAATCGCGTCCGAATCCAGGAAGCCGCCAGCGTTGCTTATGCGCGGCGGCGCCAGAATTATCACCGGCTGTCGGCGTCGGATATATTGGAACCGGTCCATCGTGGGAGAAAACGTGGCCAGAGGTGACCGGCGGAGCGTCGCGGGCCAGCATGAGCCTTGCTAGCGGCATCGCAAGCGCCGTGCTGACCACCGCCATCAGGATCAGCGCCGCAAAAACGTTGGCGGAAATAATCCCGGCATCCAATAGGATCGTCAGCACGATCACTTCCATCAGGCCTTTGGTCTGCAGCAGGGCGCCAAGCCCCAAGGCGAAGGGCCACGACGCGCCGAAGAGGCGGGCGGCCACCGCGGTTCCACCAACGACGCCAACCACGGCGGCCGCCGTGGCTATGAAAAAGACTTCCAGGAAGGCCGGCGAGCCGAGGTCGATCAGGGTGCGCATGCCGGTCAAGGCAAAGAAAAACGGCATCAACAGCGTCACCGTCAGCACCTGCAGCCGGTCGAGGATCGGCTTGCGCAAATTCGCCGGCATCACGGCACCGGCGACAAAGGCCCCGATGATGTAATGCAATCCCATGATCTCGGTGGCCAGGGCGGAGGCGATGGTCACGGCGCCCACCACCGCCAGGGCGCGCTCATCGGCCATTCCGTTGTGCATCCTTGCCCCCACCATGCGGCCGAGCAGCGGCCGCGCGACCCGCGCCATGAAGATCAAATAGGGCGGAACCAGCAGGAGGGTGGCGAGACCCATTGGTCCTCCGGCCGCCTGCCCCACCCTCGCCGTCAAGAGCACGCTCAGAAGTGTCCAAAGCGCCGCATCGTTGATCCCGGCGATCCCAAGCGCGAGATGGCCGATCCGGCTGCCCAGCAAATCCATTTCGCGCAGGACCGCCCCGAGGACCGGAAGCGCCGTCATGCCAGTGCAGATCCCAACCGCCACCGCGAACTCAACGGAACTGATCCCCGGCGGGAGCTCGCCTGGATGGCGGGCGAGGATCCAAAACCCGGCGAGACAGCCCATCGCAGCCGGAACCATCACATTCGCGGCGGCCACGGCGGCGAACATCCGCCCGTTGCCGCGCAAGATGCCGGGTTCCAGATGCAGGCCGGTAATCAGACCGAAAATCAGAACCGCGATCGCGCCGATGCCGGAAAGCGACGCCAGCGATGCCGGATTGATGAACGTCTGAAACAAGCCGGGGGCCAGGCGGCCGAACACCGATGGCCCCAGGGCGATGCCCACCATGATCTGAACGACGACCAGCGGCACCAGCCCCCGCAACCCCGAAAAGCGCAACACCACCACCGGCAGCACAACGACGGCAAGCGCCAGCACGAGGAAGATCAAGCTGGGGGTCATGCTTTGATGCTCAAGTGCTTTGATGCTCAAGGTGCTCTCAGAACGCGCCGTGGCGCATCAGGACGCGCTTCAAGGTCAACAGGATAATTTTCAGGTCCAGCCCGACGCTCCTTGTGCGGACGTAGAGCATGTCAAAGGCGAGCGTCTCGCCCCAATTCAAAAGCCCGCGGCCGTTGATCTGCGCCAGGCCGGTGATCCCCGGCTTGCAGGTGAACTTGTACATCTCTTCCGGGGTATAATATTGCAACACCTCGGGCGCCTCCGGCCGCGGCCCGGCCAGCCGCAAATCGCCCACCAGCACCGACCACAGGTTCGGCAGCTCGTCGACCGAGGTCATCCGCAAAATCCGTCCGGCCCTTGTGACGCGGGGATCGTGCCGGATCGTCGGATACTGAAGGCGGAACTCGCCGGGCGTAAATTTGTAAGCGTAGAACTGGGGAAACCTTGTCCTTGCATCGACGTGCATCGTGCGGAACTTCACCAGCGTGAAATAACTCGGCACGTAATACCAGCGGTCCGCCTCGAAGCCGCCCGGCGGCGGGTGCAAATCCGTCCGGCCCTTGAGATCGCGTCCGCGCACGGCGATCGAGCGCCCCGGGCGCTGGTGAAAAAACAGCACCGGCCCGGGCGAGTCGCAACGGATTGCGGCTGCCGCGAGCAGCATCAGCGGCAGCCCGGCCAAAAGGCCGGTCAAGGCGGCCAGGATCTCGAAGCCGCGATAGGCCGCCTCCGCCAGCCAGTGGGACGACGCGGCCACGTCGCGCACCGGCACGGCGTGCAGCCCGGCCAAAGCTGCGCGCGGCCCCGGCAACCGGCGAAAGCCTCTGGTCAACCGCGAGGCCGGCGCTCGGCGAGGGCATCCGGCGGAGGGTTCATGGGCGGCTTTCCTCCAAGGATTAGGATGGCAAGCCACTCCCTTAATCTAGCGCAGTGTCTCCGGCAAAGCCACGCACAAAACGCAGCGATAATAAAAATTCGCAGATCAATGGAGTAAGCAAATTACAAATATTTGCGTGAGACACTGCTTTCGTTATTGCCGCCATTCCGCCAGCGAGGCCGACCATTTGTTGAAATACGCCCGGCTGAGGTCGGACAGCGGCAGCCCAATCGGCAGCCGCGATTTGCCGTATTTGGAGAACTCCAGATAGTGCTTGATCGTCTTGAGATCCTCGTCCGAGGTCAGCGCGAGGCCCTCGTTGACGAAGTGGAAGATCATCCCCTTCTTGAGCGCCGTCTCGAGCATGCGATTGCGCTCCGGCTCCTCTTCCGGCAAGGCAAAGATGCTGTACATGACGACGTTGACGTTGCGGTGCTCGACGATATGCCACAACGTCGGCAGATGCAGCATGTCCTCGAGATCGAACAGCTCCAGATCGGCGGTGAGACCATGCTTCTGGCTGTAATCCAACAGCATGTAGCGCTGCAGGTGCACCGGGATCGGATAGGTCGCCGAGGTGTTGTTGGCGACGTAGAAGATGTTGTTTTTGCCGTTGTTGAACGACACCTCCTTGGCCGGCTTTTGCGCCAGCTCGTCTTCTTCCTCTTCCGTTGCGGGGATGAGGTGGGAATAGCCTGCCGGGATCTTCCGCCCGAGCAGATCGCCATACATGCCCTCGGCGAGCCGGAAATCCATGCTGACCCGCGTCTTGCCGGTGGTGTTGGGCCGTCCGGAGCCGTGGATGTTTTCCTGCGTGAAGGCGCAGAAGCTGCCGGGCTTCGCCTTGATCTGATGGCTCTCCTTGCCGAAGAGGTCCGTCATCTCCTCCATGCTGAGCCGCTTGTCGATCGCGTATTTGATCAGCTCGCGCGACCGTTTAATGCCGATGATCTGCATCGACCGGCTGCGGTCCTCGTCCGCCGTCACGTCGACGAACGGAAGCCACAGGCTGCGCGAGGCGATGCCGTGGCCGTAGAGCAAGCCGGTGTGGAACGGGAAGAACAAATCCGGCGTGGTCGGCAGCATGATGCGCACGTTCATATAGCGCTGTACCGCGACCGGCGTCCGCAATTTGCCCTTCGGGATCACGATCTCGCGGACGAAGCGGTTAACCATCCGCTGGAACTCCGGCAAATTGGTATCGGCGCAGAGCTGCTTGGTGACCTTGAAGACTTCCGGCTGGGGGACCACCGCGTGCAAATTGTCCAGTTTGTCCAGCGCATATCCCATCCCGCGAACCCGGTTCAAGATCCATTCGTTGAAGGGAAACCGCTCGTTCGGGTAGGTCATGATTTGCGCATCCCACTCCGTCGTCAGGCTGCGCTCCAGCTCCGCGTCGATGTCGTTGGCTTGAATGGGATTAAATTCCATCTTCGCCGTGGCCAAGGCTTGAACCGTCATGTAAATGCTCCTTTGTGTTAAAAGCTGCTGCTTGCTGCTGCTGAATGCTATTTAAGCCCCCGCCGTCGAACGCCTTTTTGCGGGCCATTGATGGCCGGCTTTGACGCCACAGGGAGGCACGGCACCCCACCCGCCCCAAGAAGTTTTCGATTTTGCTGGTATTCCGTGACGGCGGTGTGACCGCCGAGGGCAATTTAACCCGGCGCGTTTGCAATGTAAATACCCGGCACTCAATTTCGCCACGATTAACCGGCTTTGCGCAACTGACAACAAAAGTTATTTATCATTTTAAGTCATATAGCAAATGAAATTTTTAGGGAACCTCCGACGATGCCGGAACCCCAAAATCCCTCGCGCCGATGATCCGGCAACCCCAGCGAGGGAGCAGCGGTTCCCCGCGGCGCCGCGCCACACACCCCCGCCGCAACCCCGCGAATTGTCCGCATGTGGCATGGCATATGTTGTGGGTGATGTGTCCACACATAACTGCACATAACCGCTCGACCGGGTGCGTCATTCGTCAGGCTCATGAACGGGAGGGCGGGACGATCATCCGGCAAGCGCATCTCGCGCTTTACTTCCGGACGAGGCGTGACGCAATGTGCCGCGCAGTCCCGGTTTCGCCGCAAACCTGCGTGACCATGGCGTGTTCTAATCTTCGCGGTTTCCGTGTAGAAAAGTGCTGGGCAAACATTTTGCCGTCAAATTGGCGGGGCCGGGCTTTGCCAATGGGCGGGCTATCCGCCGGATTGGATAGGCAGCGGTGTGATTGAACAGGCAATGCTCTTCGCGCTTGGGTTTTTCGTCGCGAGCCTTATTGCGCTTGCGGCCGCCCCAGCGTTTTGGCGGCGCGCCATACGGTTGTCCACACGGCGGCTCGAAATGCAGCTTCCGCTTTCCCCCGAGGAAATCCTCGCCGGGCGCGATCTGTTGCGGGCCGAATTCGCGGTCGAACGCAGGCGGCTCGAGCAAAAGGCCGAAGCCCTCAACCTCGTTCATGCGGCCGATATGGCCGAACTCGGACACCGAGCGGCGATCATCGCCGGTCAAGACGCCAGTTTACTCGCTCTTTCCCAGCAAGATAGCGAACGGGGCGCCGAATTCGCCGCGCTTCAACGCGCCTTGGCGGAGACTTCGGCCGAACTCGCCGCCACGGCAAAGGAAAGTTACGACACAAGCGGACTGATTGCGCGCAAGGACGATCAAATCAACCTACTCGCGGCCAGTTCCGCGGAGGCACGGGCTCTCGACGCCAAGCAGCGCGACGCATTGGCGGCCCTTGAGGCCAGTTTGGCGCGGCAGGGCCAAGCGCTTGCGGCGCAAACCAGCAAGGTCGAGCGTCTCGAAGGGGAGCTTTCGACACTGCGGTTGCAGCATCAAGCCGATCAGGTCACCCTCAAATCCGCGGCGGCTAGGGTCGCGGATCGCGAAGAGGCGCTCGAAGCCGCCGGCAAACGGGAAAAAGAGTTGATTTGCCACCGCAAGGTGCAAGCCGAAGCGGCGCGCGCCGTCGAGAGTGGCTATCTCGAAAAAATCGATCGGCTGCGTAGCGCCCATGCGGACTCGCAGGATGCGCTCGATGCGGCCCGCAGGACGTGTGACGGAATCTCGCTGGAGCTGGCCGCGTTGCGGGCCACACTGCCTCCGCAAGACGCCGACGCGGCACTCATGCTACGCGAGGAAAATGAAATTCTGCGGCACAAGATCAATGAAATCGGCGCCGCGATCATTCGCGCGGCAGGCGGCGGCGTCGAGGCCGTGCCCGGAGAAGGGCCGGCGAAAAGCAACCTTCCGGAAGATACGATCACGCAAAAAATCACAGCGTGACCGGGGAAAGGGATGCCGCAACTGCCCGGCCGGAGCGCAAGCACTCCAGCCAATCGCCATCAACCAGCGAACTTCGCCACGAGCGCGTCGGAAACTTCAAAATTAGCATAGACGTTTTGCACGTCGTCATTGTCTTCGAGCATGCTGACGAGGCGCAGGATCTTTTCGCCGGCATCGTCGTCGACGCTGACCGTATTTTGCGGTCTCCAAATCAGGCTTGCCTTGCGCGGCTCGCCAAATTTCGACTCGAGCTCTTGCGCGACCTCGCGCAGGCTTTCGAGCGCGGTGATGACCTCGTGGCCGTCCTCGCTCGATTGGACATCTTCGGCTCCGGCTTCGATCGCCGCCTCCATCATGGCGTCTTCCGAAGCGGCCTTCGCCGGAAACTCGACAATGCCTACGTGATCGAATAGGAAGGACACCGCGCCGGTCTCGGCGAGCGCGCCGCCGGACTTGGCGAAATAAGAGCGCACCTCGCCCGCCGTCCGGTTACGATTGCCGGTCAGCGCCTCAACGATGACGGCGACGCCGCCCGGCGCATAGCCTTCGTAGCGAACTTCGTCATAAGTCTCGGCTCCGGCGGCGGAGGCCTTCTTGATGGCGCGCTCGATATTGTCCTTCGGCATGTTTTCTGCGCGGGCGGCCAACACGGCAGCGCGCAGCCGTGCGTTCATGCCTGGGTCGGGCAGGCCCAATTTCGCGGCAACGGTAATTTCGCGGGCCAGCTTGGAAAACAGCTTGGAGCGGAGCGCATCCTGCTTGCCCTTCTTGTGCATGATATTTTTGAATTGGCTATGTCCCGACATTCAGTCCCGTCTCCAATGCGGACCCGCGCGGCACGGGTTGGCCAAGTTGGGTTTAATGAGCTTGATATAAGCCCGCAATTTCAGGAAATAAAGCAACCCAAAAAGGCTTGTCGGGGCAATTTGGGGGTGGAAGTGGCGGAGAAATCTTATTTTATATTCGCCGCTGTCTGCGAGAACAGGATCTTGCGCGACTCCGCGTCGCCGGCGATTGGCGCCGTATTGATACCGGCCGCGATGGCATAGGCGCGCTGCGTCGCGGGCCGCGCTTTTATCGCCGCGAACCAACGTTTCAGATGCAAAAAATCGTCGAGCTTCTGGCCTTGGGCCTCATGCGGGACAATCCAAGGATAGGCCGCCATGTCTGCGATCGAATAATCCCCCGCCACAAAGGCGCGGTTCGCTAGGCGTTTATTGAGGACGCCATAGAGACGGTTGGTTTCGTTCACATAGCGCTCGATCGCATAAGCGAGATTTTCGCGCGCGTATTGCTTGAAATGATGGTTCTGGCCGGCCATTGGGCCAAGGCCGCCAACTTGCCAGAACAGCCATTCGAGCACTTCCACCCGGCCGCGCAAATCCTGGGGCAGAAATTTCCCGGTCTTCTCCGCGAGATAGACGAGGATTGCGCCCAATTCGAAAACGAACACCGGCGCGCCACCGTCGCTTGGGTCATGGTCAACAATCGCCGGAATGCGGTTGTTGGGCGAAATCGCCAGAAATTCCGGCTTGAACTGGTCCCCCCGGCCGAGATTGACCGGATGGATCGTGTAAGGGAGTCCCGCCTCTTCAAGAAAAAGCGTGATTTTGTGCCCGTTCGGGGTGGTCCAATAATAAAGGTCGATCATCGCCAGGGACTTAACTTTAGCTCGTGGCGCGCTCCCGCGTTGCCGCGCGGCGCGTCGTCAATAAAACGCCTGTATGCCGGTGATCGCGCGCCCAAGGATGAGCGCGTGAATATCGTGGGTGCCCTCGTATGTATTCACCGTTTCGAGATTGGCGAGGTGGCGCATGACGGGGAACGCGGCCGAAATCCCATTGGCGCCGAGCATATCGCGCGCCAGGCGGGCGATATCGAGAGCCTTGCCCGCATTGTTGCGCTTGACGAGCGAGATTGCTTCCGGCGCGAGCTTCCCAACCTCCAATAGGCGGCCGATGCGCAACGCTGCCTGAAGTCCGAGCGCGATTTCGGTTTGCATGTCGGCGAGTTTTTTTTGGATCAGCTGATTGGCGGCAAGCGGCCGGCCGAATTGCTGGCGTTCGAGCGTATAGGTGCGGGCCGCCTCGAAACAGGCCTCGGCGGCCCCCATCGCGCCCCAGCAAATGCCGTAACGCGCGTGGTTGAGGCAGCCAAAAGGACCCTTTAACCCCTGCGCGTCAGGCAAAAGATTTTCGGCCGGAACCTCGACCGCATCCATGACGATCCCGCCGATCGGCGAGGCCCGCAACGAAAGCTTTTGCGAAATCGTTGGCGTCGCGAGGCCTTGCATCCCGCGTTCGAGGAGAAACCCACGGATCACATGTTGATGCGCGCTCGATTTTGCCCAGACCACAAAAATGTCGGCGGCCGGACTATTGGTGATCCAGGTTTTGGCGCCGGTGAGCCTGTAGCCATCCGTGGTACGCTCCGCCTTGGTACGCAGGGCTTGCGGGTCGGATCCCGCATCTGGTTCGGTGAGGCCAAAGCACCCGATCCATTCTCCCGTGGCGAGCCTAGGCAAATATTTGCGGCGCTGCGTCTCGCTGCCATAGGCGTGGATCGCGTGCATCACGAGCGAAGACTGCACGCTCATTATCGAGCGATAGCCACTGTCGGCGCGTTCGATCTCGCGGGCGGCAAGCCCACAGGCGACATGGCCGAGCCCGCCGCCGCCATATTCTTGCGGAATCGCCGGACCGAGCAGCCCAACGCCGCCCATCCGCGTCATGATCTCGCGATCGAAACGCTCTTCGAGATAATCTTTCCGCGCGCGGGGAGCGAGATATCCTTGCGCGAACGCGCGGGCTGCATCGCGCACGAGCTTTTCGTCTTCGCTGAGTTGGCCGTCGAGATCGAAAGGATCGTTCCAGGCAAAGGAATGCGTGGTTTCGCCGCCCTCCGCCATCTGTTGTTCTCTCCTGCGCCCCGGACAAATGCCGGATCGCGAGCGGGTATTTGCAGGCCCAAGTTCGAGCGTGTGCCAGGATCGAACGCTATTAGTGGCTGGTGGCGGGCGCAACGGGCGCGGGCTGCCCATTGGGCGTGCCGAAGAATCGGAAGAAGTCCGATTTCGGACTCATGACCATCCGTGTATCGCCGCCTTTCAACCCGGTTTCATAGGCTTGCATCGAGCGGTAGAAGGCGAAAAAATCGGGATCCTTGCCAAAGGCGTCGGCGAAAATGCGGTTTCTTTCCGCGTCGCCCGCGCCCCGCGTCTGGTCGGCTTCGCGTCGCGCGTTTCCAAGTGTCACGACGACCTCGCGGTCGGCATTGGCTTTGATGGTCTGGGCCAGCTGGGAGCCTTCGGCGCGATATTGCGCCGCCTCGCGGGCTCGCTCGCTCTGCATCCGGCTAAACACTTTTTCGGAAATCTGGCTTGGCAGATCGGCGCGGCGGATTCTCACGTCGACGGCGTCGATGCCGAGGCGGCCGCCTTCTTGGTTCACCTGCTCGCGGATCTTGACCATGAGATCGGCGCGGTTGTCCCGCACGATTTGGGTCATGTTCGCCTCGCTCAGCACCCGGCGCACTGCCGAGTTCAAGATGAAGCCCAGCTGACTGTTCGCCCGCTCGGGCGAGCCAACCGTTTGATAGAATTTCAACGGATCGACGATCCGGTAGCGCAGGAAGGAATCGACATCGAGCCGGTTGTTGTCAGACGCGAGCACTTCCTGCCTCGGCGCCTCGACAACAAGGATGCGATTGTCGAGAAAAACGACATTCTCGATGAAGGGGTATTTGAAATGAAGCCCTGGCGTGGTGATCAGACCGCGCCCGGCGACTGGCTCGCCGAAACGCAAGACCAGCGCCTGCTCGGTTTGGTCCACGGTGAACACGGACGCCAGCGCTACGGCCAGGATGACGATAATGGCGGCGATTGCGCCGAATGTGGCCGCGCCCTTCACTTGCGGTCTCCTTGGCCAGCCCGCGTCGTCAACGGCCCAAGCGGCAAATAGGGAACCACCCCCTGGCCTTGCCCGCCGCTCTGATCGAGAATGACCTTGTCCATCCCGGCGAGGACACGCTCCATGGTCTCGAGATAGAGTTCTTCGCGAGTCACCTCGGGTGCTTTCTTATATTGCTCGTAGATTTGGTTGAACCGGGAAACCTGTCCGGTTGCCTCCGCGACGGTTTGGAGCTTGTAGCCTTCCGCCTCCTGGACGATCGCCGCGGCCTTGCCCTTGGCCTCGGGGACGACCTGATTGGCATAGGCTTCGGCTTCGTTTTGCAATCGATCCTTATCTTGCTGCGCCGCCGTCACGTCCTTAAAGGCGGCGATGACCTTCTCGGGCGGGTCGACGGATTGCAACTGCACCTGCAACACCAGGATGCCGGCCTTATACCCATTGAGGACCTTTTGCATGAGTTCCTGCACGTCCGCCTCGATCTTTGGGCGATCGGCGGTCAAAATTCGCTGAATCTGGCTGCGGCCGATGACCTCGCGCATGGCGCTCTCGGCGACCGCCTTCACCGTTTCAGGCTGGGTTGAGATATTGAAGGCATAGTCCTCGGGGCGCACCGGGTCGATCTGCCAGATCACGACAAATTTGACGTCGGCGATATTTTCGTCGCCGGTCAGCATCAGGCTTTCTTCGGGCAGATCGAGCGGGATCTGCCCACTCGTTGCGCGCGTGTCCTGGCGAAAGGCGGAGCCAATGTTGATCAGGTTACGATTGGTGACCTGGAGCCTCTCGACGCTGCCAATGGGGACTGGCAAATTGTAGTTCAATCCCGGACCGGTCTTGCCCGTGTAGCGGCCGAAAATCCTGTTCAGCCCGACTTCGTTCGGGCCGACCGTGTAAAACCCGGACAAGAGCCAGACGATCGTGCCGGCGAGAGCCAACGCAAGAAGGCCGCGTCCTCCCATGCCCCTTGGTCCCGGCATCCATTGTTTGAGCCTCTCCTGCGCGCGCTTGAGGAATTCCTCGAATTCAGGTGGCGGCGCGCCCGGCTTTTGCCCCCAAGGCCCGGGGCTGCCGGGCTTCCAAGAACCGCCATTTCCGCCTTCACTGCTCCACGGCATGAGATTCTCTTTTGAAAAATGACGCCCAAGAAAGCGAGCGCTAACCGCCAAGGCACCGGACCGGGCCTGTCCTTGTCCATATAGGGGAGCCTCGCGCGCACTACAATGATAAGCAGCGGCGCCGGTCAAAATCGGCAAACGCGAACGTCGCCTCGTCTTTGGCCGACGGCCGTGGCCGGATGCGGCTTACTTCCAGCCAATTAGACCAGTCGATGGCGGGAAAACTCACCCCTCCCCTTGGCGCGATATCGACAAAGGTTAGATACATGCGCTCGGCACGGCCAATCAAACTTTCGTAAAGATTCCCGCCGCCGGCCAAAATAACCTCTTCCGCGCCCATCGCTTGCGCCAGCGCCTGCGCGAGCGCAAGCGCCGAGTCGAGTTCGTGCACGACATGGATGGCCTTGACTTGCCCGCCGCCGCGGGACGGGGCGAAGGCACGGTCGCGGGTGACGACGATGGTCTCGCGCCCAGGCAGGGCACGCCCTATCAATTCGAAGGTTTTGCGTCCCATGAGCAAGGGCTTGCCCATGGTGATCCGGCGGAAATGTTTGAGATCGCTCGGCAAATGCCACGGCAGGCCGCGTCCGTCGCCGATCACGCCATTTTCGGCGATCGCGGCGACGATGGCGAGAGGCACCTTCATCATCGAGCACCAAATTTCCGGAAACGCGTTCGCGGCGCTTTCCTGCCCATGCGGAACTTTGTCCATTGCGTCACCATCTCCGGCCGGATTGGTCTTAAGGAATGTAGTGGACGGTTCGTCATGGTCGAGTCCCGGCGAGCCGTTATGCCAGAGATAATGCCGCGACGGGGTCGCCCTCACACTTAACGTTCCGAATGCGGCAAATCCGCCAAGAACTCATGTTTTTGGTCCGCGAAGGAAAACGAATAGACCTGCGCCGGCGATCAACCCCGCCCCAAACAACGTGCGCGGGCCGGGAATTTCCCCGAAAATCAGCAGGCCGGACAGTGTGGCCCAAAGCAGTGCCGAGTAGCCGAATGGCGCGATGATATTGGCCGGCGCCGCCGCAAAGGAGCGGATCAGACAATAGTGGCTGACAGCGCCGGTGAGCCCCAAGAGGAGCATCAGGCCGGTGCCGGCAAGGTCCGGCGCGACGGCGGCGAAGGGCAGCAATCCGCCGCAGAACAAAACTCCGGCAAGCGGCGTGCGAAACAAGGTCGTCATGGATAAATCGGCGGAATGCAAAAGCCTTGTCGCGATCTGATAGGGCGCATTGGCGAGAGCGGCCAGCAGTGGAAACAGCATGGAAAACGAAAGATCCACGCTCGTCCAGCCAATGATCACCCAGACGCCGATCAGCGCAGGCAATAACGCTTGCCCATACGCTTGGGCTCACTTTTTCATGGAGGATAAATCCCGAGAGCGCGGCGACGAGAACGGGCGTCACCCACACAATGGCGGAAAAATCAACCAGCGGCATGAACTTAAGCGCTAACATCCCAAACAAAGTCGCGCCCAGGAGAAAGCTCGAACGCAGCATTTGCAATAGGGGCCGGCGCGAGATCATGAGGCGGGGGTCGCGCCAAGCGATGAAAACGCTGACCAAAATCAAGTGAACGAAGAAGCGCGCGAAGGCGATTTCCGTCACCGGATAGGTTTTGAGCAAGATGCGTGCGGTTAAATCCTGGCAGACGAAAAGGCAAGTCGCAACCAGCATCCAAAGGATTCCGGTCCTGATCGCCGCGCCACTCGCCGCCGGCGCCGCGCCGGAAACAGCGTGTTGGGGTGAGGCTATTGGATCGCCGGGGGAGCCGGCTGCGGCCGGTATTGGGCTGGTCATGCAATGCTCAAAGAATGAAAATGCTCAAACGAATGAAACTAAAGCGACGGATTTCGCCAGCGAGCCAATGCGGTAGCCGAATGCCACGGCTTTTTCCAGCCCGTCCCATGCCGGCTGGGCGTCACCCGTGAACGCTGAAAAACATCAAATTTCGGAGCCAGACCGCATGCGATCGAGAAACCTGCACGACCGTCGGCTCCATCATTCCCAGTGTAGTGCCTGAAAGGCGAGCAAGTACTCGATGACCGCATCGGGCCTATCCAAAGGCAAGAAATGCCCGCCGTCCCTGACGGTCTCCATTCGAGCGCCAGGCACAATCTGCCGGTCGTGTTCTCTTTCATTGGGGCGCGACCAATCTTGATCACCCCAAAGCAAGAGGACAGGAATCCTTATTTTTGAATAGGCTTTGGTGGCCGTTTCCCACGTCGCGGCGTTCCGAAGCAGATTGATAAAGGCGCGATAATGACCACTCCGGTTACCCGTTAGATACATTTCCTTCAACAGCTCTGGGGGAATGTGCCCCGGGTTCGATACGCCGCCATCGAGTACCGACTTCATTACAAAGTATGTGCGCAGACGCATTACCGTCTCGCCGAGTATCGGTATGTCGCTCAATCCAACGACGAAACGGGCGAGAAGAGAGCTGCGCAGAATACCGCGGCCCTTCGCGTAGTCATATGGATTGATCGCCACCACGCGACAAACACGAGGGTTATTGCGAGCCGCGAGAATAAGCGAGATGGAGCCCCCAATGGAAACCCCAGCAAGCGTGACGTCACGCAGGTCCAACGCTTCGATAAAACCTTCGACTGTATCAGCAAAAAATGCGGCGTCGTATTTTGCCGCCGGGATGTCCGAATAGCCATGGCCGGGGTAATCGAGCGCATAGACGGTAAATCTTTTCGAAAGCTCGGGCACAACCTTCTCGAAGAGATCGAGCTGCGTCCTGAGCGTGTGCAACAGAACCAAGGCAGGGCCTTCGCCCGCCTTGATGTAGCGAAGGCGGATGCCATTGACGCGGATATATTCAATCGGAATATTTGGCGCCCAGCTCAGTTGCTTTGGAGTTGCTGGCCCTGGCCGCATCGCCTCCACAAGGAGAGAAACGAGCGGTAAGCCTATCCCGGCGATGACCAGACCGAGCAGAACAGGGATCACGGTATTCAACATGGCGCCTCCTTATGAACTCGATGACCACATCGCCCACGGCCTGAGCTTGGCATGCGAGGATGTAGCCGCGGGCCTTCTCTTCCTCCGTCAACGAATCCTCGACATGCATTTGCACCTTGCCTGAAAGCAGCTTAATACGGCACGCTCCGCATGTTCCCGATCGGCATGCGTTGTCGATATAAACGTTCGCCTTGTCGGCTGTGTCGAGAATGGTCTCGGCCTCGGAAATCTGGGCGGACACCTGCGACATTTGAAAAATAACCCTCCCAATAATCCGGCCAACGGCTCTGGTCTTGGCAGCCGGATCACGGGTGATAGTTCCAAACGCTTCTTTCTTGATTCGCCGGGGAGGGACGCCCAAACCAATCAAGGCGGTTGTCACAGCCTCCATCATTGCCGGCGGGCCACACAGATGGACACGCCGTGCGCCGATATTCGGAACTGTAGACGCCAGGAAAGAGGTGTCGATGTGTCCGGTAGGCCCTGACCACTGTTCGTTTCTCGGATCGCTCATGATAACAGCAACGTTCAAGCGGCCGTTACGCAATTGGAGCGCTGCGATCTCCTCTTTGAACAGGTAGTCGCCCGGTTTGCGGAAGCTTAGGATCAAATGGATGTCGCCGGGCCAGCCGCTCTCGGTCAAATAGCGCGCCACACTCATCAGCGGGGTAATCCCGACGCCACCACCGATCAGCACGACGCTTTCTTCTTCATTGCCATTGAAAGTAAAGGTCCCATTTGGGGCCAGCACCTCAAGGGCATCGCCCGGCCTTACCCCTTCATGCAGCCAGCGTGAAACGAACCCCTGCGCCTCGCGTTTGACGGTGATCTCGATCCAGTCTCGGCAAGCCGGCGAGGACGCTATAGTGTACGAGCGCTTCGTCGGAATACCTGATGGCTCGATGGCCAGCGTCAAAAACTGCCCCGGCAGGAATTCGAACGGAATCTTGCCTCCTGCTGGATTGACGAGCCGGAAGGTTTTGACATTGTGCGTAACCTCGATGATTTCGGCCAATTCGAGCACGCCGGACCATCTGATTTTGCCTGTGGCCGGATCATTCTGCATGTAGGGAACAGGGTCTGCTCGAATTCTCGATCGGTTTGGACGAATTGGCGTCGTTTGATGCCGAACGCCGGCGGCCGGAAAGCACCTGCCGAACGCAAGAAGGAGCTTGGGCGACCCGCTGACGCGGATTTTTCCGCGAAGGAATGCCCAAACCAGGCTGTGTTCCTTCGCCAAGAAGCCGAGCCAAGTTTGGCTATCCGCCGTGACTCTGAGATCGGGAGAGCCGACGTGACCAACATGCACCCGAATGTTGGCGTCCCGGATAATGACGGTCGCCTTGCGCTGTTCATCGCCGGTAAACTCGAAATGGTAAGTAGCATGCAGATCCCGCGATTGGTTGGGCTGAAACACGAAGGGCAAGAATTGCAGCATTCCTTCTATGCTTCGCGGGTGCAACGCATTTCCGACCGGCTTGACGGTCTTGTTCTTCCATCTTTTTCTCGCATACGCCTCGGCGTCCGAGCCCTTGATGACATAGACGGGCTCTGGCTTCTCTTGCAGCGGCTTCACTACTTCCTGAATGTGCCGCGCGCGATCCCTGAGATACGGACCAATGGCATCTTCCCCAGCCGGGCAAACGGCCATGCAGTAAGCCGACTTGTAATTCGCCCCATGGGACAGGCTTTGCCACATCGACGCGGTTTCAGGCTCGCTGGCGCGGCTGCGATAATCGAAGGCATCCTTGCTGTCCGCGATTTGCTCAACCCAATCGGTAAAGCCTCCCATGAATTCGCGATAGTTATGCGTGAGGCATGCCGCAAAATTAAATCTGCCATCCGGGGCTATGGCACCGACAGGACAGGCTGCCACACATAGCCTGCACTCCAAGCAAGGATTGTAATCGATTGGCACGTTGTGTTCCGTCACCTCGGCATCTACCAACACGGTTCCCAACAAGATGAAGTTGCCGAACTTCGGGTGAATGACGTTACGATGAATACCCATGTGGCCGAGACCAGCGGCCACGGCAACCGGCTTATGGGACACAACCCAAATAGCGGTGGGGAATTGGTACATCTCCATTGGAAAGCCCATTGAGGGGCTGACCGCACGAATTCCCATCGCCTCCAGCCGCTGCACGATCCGGCGACCGATTTCGTCCACGCGGCCGCCTGTGTGGTGAAACTCGAGATTGGCGACAGAACGCGCCGGGCTGCGAACAGGTTCCCGGTTCATCCGCACGACGAAGCTCAGCAACGTCTTGGTCCAAGGGTAGTTGTGCAGAAGCTCGTCCCTCTGAAATCGAGGGCCGGGCGATCGATTTCCACCAAGCCAGCATCGTCGGCGCCACAATCCAGGGCTAATTGCCGCAGCCAATCGGCTTCAATCCTGCGGTTCGCCCCTGCGTCAGCATCGTCACTACTTCTAGCGCGTAAGCGCTTCACGGTTGGATGGTCCTCGATGTTCATGGCGCTCCCCTTGCGATTGCCAGCTCGGCATCGATATTGGCCGTCATCAGCGATCGCCGAACGCGGGTTCGGATGGCGGCGACTGCTTCCTTCTCACTCCGCGGCTTAGCGAGCAGACATCACCATCGACCGGCTAGTCACTATATCAATACTATCGACTTGTCAATATCTAGTTTCTTGCAAAATTTAGGCGAATCGGCTATATGTCATCCATGACCAGCGGATATGACCAAAATTGCCCGGTTGCCCAAGCCCTCGATGTCGTCGGCGAAAAATGGTCGTTGCTCGTGCTCCGGGATCTGTTCCGCAAGGGTCCTTTGCGGTTTCAGGATTTGGCGGCGGGACTCGCGGGCGTCGCGCCGAACACGCTGTCCGCGCGGCTTAAAACGCTCGAAAAACAGGGGGTGATCGGGACGCGGCTTTATGAGCAGCATCCGCCCCGGTACGAATATTTCCTTACCGAAAAAGGCCAAGCGCTGGGCCCGGTATTAAAGGCGCTTTATAAGTGGGGAGAGCGCTATGGCTGAAGAATCTGAAGGCTCGCATGTAGCTTGAGCGGCTGCGTGGCGACGCGAGGATCGTTTGCATGACAACCGACGGCCGCGACTCCTCTGCGCAAAGGTGCTCAGCCCGCCGCGAACGCCGCCAGAGCCGCATCGAGCATCCCGGCGGGAAGCCAAACGACGCGGGGCCCGGCTGTCCAGACCAGTAGCATCCGCAAGGTTTTGTTTGGCCAGAGCGGCGCCAGAACCGCGCGGTAGAGCGCCATTTGCGCGATATAGTCGGCGGGTGTGCCGTCGAGCGGGCAAGGCGTACCGGTCTTGTAATCGGCGACGAAAATTTCTTGCTGGTCTTTGCCAATCCGGTCCACCCGTCCGTCAACATCGATTGTCCGCTGCCCAAGAATTATTCTGCCCGCGACGGAAACTTCAGCTCTCGAACCTGGCCCGAACAAACCGGCAAGCTCAGGCAGGGCGATCACCTTAAGCACATCACTTGCGAGATTTTGGCGCGCGCTCTTTTCGAGGCCGGTTCCCTTTGCGGCTAGGAAAGCCAGCGCTGCGTCGCGGCGGTGCCCCGCTGCAATACCCGGCAGATATTGCAACAGCAGATGCGTCAGGCGGCCACGCCGCGAGGCGTAGCGCCTTGCTTGCGCGGCTCCCGTGCCGTCCAGGCGATGGGCCGGCGCGAGTGCGTGTGAAGGCCGGACCGGCGGCAGCGGACTTGCCTCGAACCGGGCGGCGCGAAGAAGCCAATCTGGCAAGACCACCGGCGCGGCGGCGGCGTGCCGGTCAGGCAAAGTGACTGTGCGCGTGCCGCTTCCTTCCAATGCAAAGCGCAGAATTTGATCCTCGTCATGCCAGAATGCCGGCACGCTCTCGAATTCCCGCGTCGTTGGCGAGAGCGGCCTCGATCATCTTGGCCCAGCAGCCGGGATCTGGCTCTTTCGCACCATGAAATCCGGCGATATAGAGACGCTCTTCGGCACGGGTCAAAGCTACATAGAATAGCCGCCTGTATTCCTCCATCGCCGCTTCGCGTGCCTTGCCGCGCGCGGCCTCTATCATCGCACAATCAAGTTCCTTCCTCGGTGACCACGCAATTGTCTCCTCGCCGAACACATTGGTGCCAAGCTTAAAAATTTTCGGATCGTGCCGTGGGGATGGCACGCCACAACTATCCGGCAGAAACACGATTTTCGCTTCGAGCCCCTTGGCCGCATGGACTGTCATAACCCGCACCGCGTCCTCGGCCCCCTCCATGTCGCGCTTAACTGAGTATTCCAGCCCCGCGAGTTCGTTGAGAAAGGCCGCGAGCGAAGGCGCCCTCTTGTCTTCATGGGCGATGGCGAGATGCAAGAATTCGTCGACCGCATCGCTGGCCTCCGCTCCAAGTCTCGCCTCAATGGCACGGCGTCCGCCATCCGCGCCGAGAAGACTTGCATAGAAAGCGAAGGGACCGCCGCCAGACCGCGCCCGCCAGCGAGCGAGCTTGGCTACGGCTCCGGAATGCTTTGAGTCCGCGGAGGCTTGGAGCGCCTCGAAAAGGCTTGCCGCCCGGCCCGGCGCAAGCGCCAAGAGATCGTCATCGTCGAGCCCAATCAACGGCGATTTCAGCACGCAGGCGAGCACGAGATCGTCTTGCGGAAGCAGGCTAGCGCGCCCGGCCGCGATGAGATCCATGACGGCGATATGATGCGTGAGCTCAAGCCGGTCGGCGCCAGCGGCGGGGATTTGGCTCTTTTTCAGCGCCCTAATCATCGCCTCGAAAAAAGGCCCGCGGGTGCGAACGAGGATCAGTATGTCGCCAGGACGCACAGGACGTGGCCGCATGGTTTGGCTGTCATGTACGAATTCCCCGGATTCTGGTTTAATGAGTTGCGCGATCTTCTGGGCAACCCTCTTGGCAACAAGATTGGCCGGATGTTGCGCATCGAGAAGATCGAGCGGAAGGGTCCACGCGGGGGGATCTTCACCGGATTGCGCCGCCGCCAGCGGCCAGAGTTCAACCGTCGCCGGCAATTGATGCTTCAACGCTTCCTGCGGCATCCAAACGTCATCGACAAGCCCGCCTTTGTGATCCCCGTGCTCGAAAACCTTGTCGATCGCGGAAAGAACGCCGGGCGCCGAGCGAAACGACAGGGTGAGCGGCACGTGCGCGAAAGGCTGCGCGCCCGCCGTAAACTGAGATTCGAATTGTCGCCGCATCTTGTCGAACATTTTCGGCGCGGCACCCTGGAAGGAAAAGATCGATTGCTTTTCGTCGCCGACCGCGAAGAAAGTGCGCGGGCCGGGGCTTTGCCCGCGCCCGGCCGCGAACTCGCCGGTGAGCTCTTCGAGAATTTTCCACTGAGCCTCGCTCGTGTCCTGCGCCTCATCGACAAGAATATGGTCGAGCCCGGAATCGAGCTTATAGAGCACCCAACGCGCGTCGGACCGTTCGAGCAAAGCCAACGTCTTTTCGATGAGATCGTCGAAATCGAGGAACTCCGCGCGCCGCTTTCTCCACTCGGTGGCGCTCGAAGATCGCACTCGCGACCTCGATCAGCGCGCGCGTGCGGTCGAGTGTCGCGGCGGCCTTGCGCTCGGCGCGAAGCCCATCGAGACGCACCTGCTCGGCGTCAAGTTCGGCCGCGATTTGAAGATGCGCCAGCGCCAGATCCTTGGTGATAAGAGACTGGCGGGGTGTGCCTTCCTTCGTGAAGAAAACCGCAAGATACAAGGCGAGGCACGCTCTAAATGAACCGTCGGCAGGCCGCGAGCGATAGGCCGAAAGGGCTTGCCGCAACAGGTCCGCGCCAACCCGATCGGGCTTCTTGCCGGAATCGAGAACCGCGGCAATGGCGCTCCAGCGCGCGGGCGCGATGCCATCCTCGGCCATCTCGCGCTCGATGGCGCCAATCTCGCGGACCTCCGTAAGACCCAAGGAACGGCGCAATACCTCCGTCGGATCGTTTGATAGCCCCGCGCGAAAAATCGCGCCATGACCCATCGTTTCTTTGATGAGGTCATCAAAACCCTCCGCCCCGCACTCGTCCGTGATTCGTTGCACGGCGGCGGCGAGCTGGCCCTTGCCGGAATTTGCCTCGGCAAGGACGTCGCGCTGGGCACGCTGCAACAATTCCGCCTGGCGCCAATCGTCGGGCACCTCAAAGCGCGACGGCACATTGGCCTCGAACGGAAACAAATGCAGCAGCCGTTCACAAAACGCGTGGATCGTCTGGATTTTTAGGCCGCCCGGTGTCTCAAGCGTCCGCGCGAAAAGTTTTCGTGCCGCGGTCAATTGTTGGCTGCCTGGTACCGGCGCCCCGGTCGCGACGATCCGCCTTCCAAGGTCCTCGTCGGCAAGCTGTGTCCAATCGGCGAGCTTATCGAACACCCGCGCCGCCATGTTCGCCGCCGCCGCCTTGGTGAAGGTAAGGCAGAGGATTCTTGAGGGCGCGACGCCTTGCAAGAGAAGCCGGACGACACGGCTCGCGAGCACATGCGTCTTGCCCGATCCAGCATTGGCGGAAACCCAGACCGACTGGTTTGGATTTGACGCCTTGTGTTGTTTGCCCAGTGTTCCGGCCGGTATATCGAAGGATGTCATTATAATCCGTCGCCCTCTGGCTCGCCGCCCAGCGACCATTCCTTGACACGGGCAAGATGGTCGTAAGCATTGTAGCGCTTCGCGAATTTTGGAAACGGACGCGGCGGATAGGCTGTTGCCGGGTCGCGGAATTGATTGAGGAGCGCGATGAGACCGCGATAATGGTCTTCCGCGACATCTCTGAAATTGGCTTTGGCGAAATTGACGTGCTTTTCCTCGCCGCCGCGCGTTCCGCCGAGCTTCAAATACAGTGCCTCGATTGTCTCGATGCTCCACCCGAGGTCGAAGGCGCCACGCGCGGCCATCGCCGCTTCCAGTGTCAGTTGCGGCGCGAAGCCCACCAAAATTTCGTTCGTTCCCGGCGGCGTCCCGGTTTTATAATCGACGAACGTCACCGTTCCATCGGCGTTGAGTTCGATCCGGTCCGCGCGGGCGGTGAGCGTGAAGGCGGAACCATCATCAAGCGGGATGCCGAGTTTGCCCTCGCATTCGGTTTTGATCACCTTGATCTTATCGCGGCGTCTTGCTTCGAAACCGAGATAGAAATCGACGGTTTTTTCAAGCCCCGGCCACTTCAGCGCGGCGAAATCGGCGTCTAGTAATTGCACCGCGAGCACTTCGCGAAAAAGAGCAAGTAGTTTTTCGCGCGCGTCTGGTGGCAGGGGGCCAACCGGGTGGCCATCAACAAAGCGCTCAAGTGCCGCGTGGATCGCGCTGCCGAATTCGCCCGCGCCCAAAGCACCGCCAAGGGGATCGAGTTCTTTGAGACGCAGAATTTTCTCGGCATAAAGGGCGTAGGGATCGCGCCGCAGCGTCTCGATCTGGGTCACGCTGAGGTGCTTCGGGCGCAGCTCGACCGGCGGCCTTGGCAGCGGTCTGCCGGTTGGCGGCGCGGCCTGGGCCGGTTGGTCGATCGCCCGTGCAAGGCGCAAATAATAATCTCCGCGTTCCCGGCATTTCTGCCACTCCTTGCAACCAAGCGCCGCCATGCGCTGAAGGAACCGCGACGCCACCACGGGTGCGCCGTCGCGTTTGCGGGCACGGCTCAGGATCACTTTGCCGTTGCCCATGACTTGCGCGAAATCATGCGCCGTCTGGCCGAGTTTGCGCTCCGGCGGCGTCAGGCCCAGAGCTGCGCGCATGGGCCGGTTGAGAAAAGCGTCGGTGCGTGCCTGAGGCGGCCAAACCGTCTCGTCGAGGCCACCAAGCAACATCACATCGGCGTCGATAAGGCGCGCCTCGAGAAGCCCCAGGATTTGGACGCGCGGATGCGCCTGCTTCGCCTCGCGCAGGATGACCTCGCCCGCCACCGACGCGAAAAAAAGCCCGTAGGATTCGACGTCGAAGTTCATGCGGTCCGGGGCATTTTGCATAAGTTCATCGAATAGAGCGTCGAGTGCCTCCTCGCCCTCGATGCCATCGTCCTCAAAGCCAGCGATCGCCTCGATTGTGTCGCGATGCTCCGCTACCCAACGGTCTAACGTGTGGTTGCCGCGCAAATTCAATAGCGGCGCGAAGTTGGCGCCAAGGCGAAGCAGCAAATCGTCGAGGTCCGCCCATTCTCCGGCGGAAATCCGCTTCTTAGCCGGATGCGCGAAAGGATCGCTCGCTTCGTCGCGCGCTGCGGCGATCACGGCGGAATGTTCGGCGACAATGCGCTCGGCAAGGCATCCAGCCGCGCTGGCCGAGCGCAACAGGCCAATTTCGAGAAGCGCGGCACGCCGGGCAATTTCTTCTCGGGAGAGCCCCAGCCGCAGCAGCGGATGGGTCAAGAGCGCGGTGAGATCCGGCGCCGCCATCTTGCTCGCGGCGCAGGCGATCGCGAGCCGCGCCAGTGCGCCCATAGGGCTCGTGCTGAGGGGTTCGCAGGCGGAGTCCCCGGCATCGACGCCCCAGCGCAGCAATTCCGCGCGCACCCGGCGCACGAGGTTGCGATCCGGAGTGACGAGCGCCGCCGTCTCGCAAGGCGTCTCCAAAACTTGCCGCATGGCAATCGCAAGCGCCAGCGCTTCCTCGCGCTCGCCGGGCGCCTCGATCAAACTGACGCCTTGCAGCGCGGCATCGAGCAAAGGCGCGTCCACCCGCGCGCGGAAATCGATCCATTCGCCGGTCAACTCCGCCGGACGCAAGGCCTCGGAAACAAACGCACCCCGCGCGGCGAGACTTTGCGTGACCTCGCCGAGACTGACAACAACTTCGCGTTTGACCTGGAGAAGGCCGAGGAGGCGGGCGATCGCGGCTTGCGGATGCGTGAACGAGGCCTCGATATTTTGCTCAGGATCGCCCGCGATCATCGCCCATGCGCGATCGTCGAGATCAAGATCGAGGCCAGGCAGCACGATCGCGCCCCTCGGCGCCCGCGCGATTGCGCCTAGAAGGCGCGCGGTCGCGCGATTGGTGCCCGTCGAGCCGATCGCGATGACCGGACCGCTTAGCGTGCCATCTTGCAGGCGGCGGCTTTGCGCCTCGATCAGCGCAACCTGGCGCCGCGCCTCGTCCACCAAGTTGCGCTCGGCGAGAATCTCCGGCCATTTGTTGATTGCGATATTGAGGAAATCGAGGGTGATCCGCCAATAGGGGTCGAACTCGGGCAGAACGAGCGGATCGAGCCTTTCCCAGGCCACATCTTCGATGATCAATTCATCGATGAGATTGGCAAGCTCGCCGGACAAATGCCAGGCGTCCGCGGCGGTCACCGCGACAAGAAAAGACTCGCGGGGATCAAACTCATATTTGCCGTTCGGATCGACCGAGACGATCGCATGGCTTAGGGCGCGCGCCCAAGTCAGGATAAGTCCGGCGAGCTGCATCCGCCGTGCGATCTCTCCCATCGCCTCGGGAAGACCCGGCTCATAGGCGCGATCAAGCGCCCCTTCATCAAAGAGCAGGCTTGTCTCCGTTTCCTCCAGCGCGCCGAGCGGCAGAATGCGCGGCAACAGCACCGAGGAGCGGTTTATCGCGCGGGAAAATTCACCGGCGAGCGCGCGGGCGGCGCGCCGCGTCGGCACATAGATCGTGGCTTCCGCCAATGCGAGTGGACCGGCGCGGCTCGAAAACCCCTCGACCACGCGGCCATCGAGGAGCGCGGCGACAAAAGTTTTCAAAAAGGGCGCGCCAGGCGCGATGGTAAAAACGTTCGCTTCCTGCATGAAGCTTTCGGCCTGTGCTGCGGGATGATCGCGGCCCGCATCCTACACGGCTTTACGTGCCTGCCCCAAGCTTGCCGCGCCGGTTCGCTCCAAAATGTTTCGCGTGCAACGAGGGCACCCCGGCCCCTTGATTTCCACTAGCTTCGCCCAAATGCAGCAGGAAATAGCTTGCAATTCGGTACGGTGTTACCGTACTCTTGGAACGCATGAGAATACGGAGCGTCCGTCAAAGAGGTTTAAGACGCTTCATCGAAGATGACGACGACCGCGAAATCCGACGCGATTGAGCTTTAACACCGAGCCACTCTTCGCGCGCGCCACTCCGCGATCAACCATGAATGGCGTTCAACAGAGCCAGTGCATCCTCCGAATCCCATTGTCCGGCCCGGCCATGGTGCCGATTTCGCAACCATCCTTGCCGATAAGGATTGTCGCCGGCAGCCCGATGACCTTGCCCGCCTCTTTCAGGGTTTGAAACACGCCCGCTTTGTTATCGGTATAAAGCGTAAGATTCTTGACGCCGGTTTCGTGCAAGAAAGCCTTTGGCCGGTCGAGGCGCGCGGTATCGATATTCACCGCTACCACCGCGAAATCCTTCGAGCCGAGGATGCCTTGCAAACGATCGAGCGCGGGCATTTCCTGCCGGCACGGCACGCACCATGTCGCCCATAGGTTGAGCAGGACCGTGCGGCCCTTAAAGTCCGCCAGACTCGCTTTCGTCCCGTCTGGCGTGGTGAAAGTCAGCTCCGGAAGCGGCTTTGGCTGCGAGGCAAGGGTCAAGGCCGCGATCTCGCCGTGCACCAGCGGCTTTAGCTGCGCCGCCAACTCCGCCGTACCAGGACAGGCTGGGGATTCGGCAGTTACCTTGCCGCCCGGCGCTTTGATCCCGTATAGGACAAAAGCTAGCGCCACCCCGGCCAGCGCCACCGCCGCGAACGCGACCGCGCGCGAAACGAGCGGCGCGCGTTCCGTTTTGGAATTATTTTGGGTCATATGGTCATTGGTTTTTTTGAAGAGCGCGGGAACATGAGCAACAAAATGTGGGGCGGCCGGTTCGCGAGCGGCCCCGGCACCATCATGGAAGAAATCAATGCCTCGATCGGTTTCGACTTCCGGCTCGCTCTCCAAGATATAGCAGGTTCCAAGGCGCATGCCGCCATGCTGGGGCAAACCGGGATTTTGGAGCGCGCGGACGCGCAAGCGATCAGCAATGGCTTAGACGAAATCGCCCGCGAAATCGAGGCTGGATCGTTCAATTTTTCGCGCGCGCTCGAAGATATTCATATGAACATCGAGGCAAGGCTTACGGAGTTGATCGGCCCCGCGGCGGGGCGGCTGCACACGGCGCGCTCGCGCAATGATCAGGTCGCGCTCGATTTCCGCCTCTGGATTCGCGGCACCATCGGCGCGCTCGACCAACAATTGCACGGCCTGCAACTTGCGCTTGCCGGAAAGGCGCTCGCCCATGCGGCAAGCGTAATGCCGGGGTTTACCCATCTGCAACCGGCGCAGCCCATTACATTCGGTCATCATCTTCTGGCCTATGTGGAGATGTTTGCGCGGGACCGTTCGAGACTGCGCGACGCCAGAACCCGCCTCAATGAATCGCCGCTCGGCGCCGCGGCGCTGGCTGGAAGCTCATTTCCTGTCGACCGGGCGATGACCGCGAAAGCGCTCGGGTTCGACCGGCCAACGGCGAATTCGCTCGACAGCGTGGCCGATCGCGATTTCGTGCTTGAAACCTTGAGCGCCGCCGCGATCTGCGCCATTCACCTTTCCCGCTTCGCCGAGGAGATCGTGCTTTGGGCAACGCCGCAATTCGGATTCGTGTCGTTGTCGGATGCGTTTTCGACCGGGTCGTCGATCATGCCGCAAAAGCGCAATCCCGACGCGGCGGAACTGATAAGGGCCAAGGCCGGCCGGATCATTGGCGCGCTCAACGCTCTCCTTATCGTGATGAAGGGCCTGCCGCTTGCCTATTCCAAGGATTTGCAGGAAGACAAGGAAGGCACTTTCGACGCCTTGCACTCGCTTTCGCTTTGTCTGGCTGCGATGACCGGGATGGTTTGCGATCTTACGCCCGATCTCGATCGCATGAAGACCGCCGCGGGTTTTGGCTATGCCACCGCCACCGATCTCGCCGATTGGCTGGTGCGGACCCTGAAACTTCCGTTCCGCGAGGCGCATCACATCACCGGGCGCCTCGTTGCTATTGCCGCCACGCAGAAAAAGGGCCTCGAAGAGCTGCCACTCGCCGAAATGCAGGCGGTCGAGCCGCGAATCAGCGAGGCAGTTTTCGCGGTGCTCGGCGTCGAGAACTCGGTGCGCAGCCGGACCAGTTTTGGCGGCACCGCGCCCAAATGCGTGCGCGCGCAGGCCCGGCTGTGGCTGCGGCGGCTCAAGAAATAGGCGCGAGCCGAAACTCGCGGCAGCTGTCCACAACCGCCGCTTGTTCATTGTCGTTTCGCGGAGTCGTCGACCGACAGAACCGCACAGAGGCAAAGAGGCTCGGCGTCCAACTGCTGGCGGCGTGGACCGGCAACAAAGCAAAAGCCGCCACACAAACCGCCGTTGTCACCCAGGTGCATAGCTCGTAGTGTGAACGCCCGCCAGCAGCCGCCTAACGCCGCCAATGGGTCTCTTTAGGAGGACGATTAGAATGCCCGACGACGACGTTCCACCGCAGCCCCCAATGGATACTATCGTCGAACTCAAAGAAAACATCGCAAAAATTAAACAGGAGGTGGATGATGCCCTGCAGATTGCCTCTAAGCCAACCGAGGGCTCAGGGTTGCGCAGTCCAACCCTAATTATTTCCCTCCTGGCTTTGTTGTTTTCGTTTGGAACTACCGCTGTCTCTTACTATCAAATCCGTCAGCAAGACATCCATGACGCACGTACGGAACTGCGTGGGCTCATCGAACGCCTCAGTCAGAATTCCGCGTGAGAACCTGGAAAATTCCAAAAAATACGCGAACGAACCCAACACCGTGCAAGCGCTTTCCGGCCTACTGAATGCGGAAAATTCCGTGATCGCGGAGGAGGCTGCCGACATAATTGAACGAATTTCCAGCCATGTCGGCGCTCCAGAGTCCAACGTGGTGGCCATCGCACTTTCTAATTCTGGGCTAACTGATCGGGCGTTAAAGGTTACTAAACTTGGTATTGACATGGCAAACAATGCCAACGACAAAGTAGGTTTATTGCAATTCTATGCCGCTTCCTATTTTCAAGTCAGAGAGTTCGAAAAAGGCCGACAGCAATACAAAAATGCGCTTGGAATTTTTGTAGAATATACACCTATGAATTCAGACTATGTTGAAACGACACATTTTATCACTGAAAAATATTGGGCCGAGTCGGAATTTTATGCGCGGCAATGTGGTTATGTGGATGCTCACGTTGCCGAAGCCCAGCATCATCTTTCGGCATTATCGCCTGGGCCGACTACAGATCAGTACAAAGGCCAATTTGCCGAGATGCAGCAAACAATAAAATCTTGTGTACCATGACACGATTAGTAGAAAATCGTCGGTGTTGGCGTCGGCTCCTATTCTTGAAGTTTTGTTCCGTCTGTGCCAGCGTCTACAGTGGCGTCTCCTCTGGAGCTTGTTCGTGACACCTAACCTCCGAAAACTCGGCGCTACACCGTTTGTCGCCGCGCCTGCACTTTCACTTACCTCCTGTTGGCGGCAACTCGCCCAAACCCGAAGGATCGCTATGCCTACCCGTCCGGAATTTCGTCGGTCCAGACCCGGAAGCTCGCGAGGGTATTGGGGCCGAATGTCGTTGTGATCGCGACATCCGCCGCATCGCGTCCCCGCGCCAGCAATACCCTGCCGATCCTTGGGACGTTGTTGCGTGCGTCGAACGTATGCCATTGCCCGCCGAGATAGACCTCGAACCACGCCGCGAAATCGCCAGGCGGAAAGGGTGGCGGGGTGCCGGCGTCGCCCAGATATCCGGTGCAGTAGCGGGCCGGAATGTTCAAGGCCCGGCAGAACGCGACTGCCAAATGTGTATAGTCGCGGCAAACTCCCAGACCTTCCTGATAGGCCTCCGACGCCGTCCTTGTCACCCGGGCGTGCTCATAGCCGAAATTGATCCGGTGATTTACGAAATCGCAGATTGCCTGGACGCGCGCCCAGCCCGGGATCGAATCCTTGAACAGAGTCCAGGCCAAATCCAACAACCGGTCGCTGTCGCAGAAACGAGAAGCGAGAAGGAAGACGATGGCCTCTTCCGGGAGCTTCTCCACCGCGATCTGGCCAGCGTCCGGCATCACCGGATCGGGCAGACCGGAATTGGTCACGACAGCGTCGGTCGACAAGCGCACATGCCCCGCGGGCGCAACCATCCGGCTGCACCAATTGCCAAAACCATCGCGGTAGCAGGAGACCGGAACCGGGGGGCTGATGACGATGTGATCCGGCGCCGCGAGATCCGCAACGCGCGAGAAATGGACGTTCAGCAGCGCGATCAGCGGAGTGGGCTGCGGAAATTCGTATTGCAGTTCGTAACCTACCCGAAGTTTCACGTCGCTCTCTCTTGCCACCGGGGACCACGCCGCCGGCTGTCAATTTCTCATTTGCATAAAAGCGGCTAGACTAATCCGGTCTCAATTTCCTTTTCTTGCCTTCGGTACTCCGAGTAAAAGTATCATTTTTGCACCAGCAAAGCTCGGAATAACTCCCAAAATGCGCGATGGTATTTTGGATGCCGCGAGTGGGGTGGGGGAAGCGAGCGCCTTCGCTTTATGTCTTCGCTCCCGCCGGTTCATAGTCCCTTGTGTGATTGAACCTTTCCTGCGCGATCCTGATTGTGCCGGTGGCGGAGCGCCTCGTTCTCAATTCCCAACATATTGATGCAAGCTCGCCTCGACAGCGGACTTCTCTTGCGCCGAGAGCTTGGCCAATTCGCCGTCGAGCCAAGCGTCCTTTTCGCCGGCGGCTTTTGCAAGGAGATGCCATTTCATCGCTTCGACCATATCCTTTGGCAATCCGCGCCCGGCCGCCAGAAGGCGCGCGGCGCGGTTTTGCGCGACGGGATTGTTGCGCACCGCCGCCTTGAGAAAGAGCTTCGCCGCCGCCGTCTCATCCTTCTCGACGCCGATGCCGTTGAAAAGCATGATCGCATATTCGACTTGCGCCGGAACGTTATCGTCCTTAGCCGCGCGGCCAATCCACTGCGCGGCTTGCTCGTCGTTTTTTTCAACGCCGGTGCCATCTCTGTACAATAGGCCCAACGCATAGGCGGCGTCGGAAAAGCCAAGTTCGGCGGATTGCCTGAAGAGCCGCGCGGCTTTTTGGAAATCTGACGTGACGCCATCGTTTTCGATGGCCAGAACGGCAAGGTTATAGAGCGCGCCGGGATGATTTTGCACCGCCGCCTGTTCGAAAAGCGCGGCCGCGCCGGCGCGATCCTCCGGCACGCCCTCGCCCTTCAGTTTGGCGACCCCGAACGCAAAAATGGCCGGCGGGTCGGAGCGCTCGGCCGCGAGCTTGTACCAGCGGGCTGCTTCCGTGGCGTCGCGCCGGACGCCAAGTCCTTGCGAATAAAGCTCGCCGATGAGGGTCATTGCCGGTCCGTCGCCGGGATCGGCCTCGATCCGCTTCATCGCCTCGCGCATCGCGGTCACGTAATAGCCGCGCTGATACGCCGCAAATGCGATATCCGGCGCGCCGCCGAGCCGCGCTGGAACCGGCAAGGGATCCGTGACCGGCGGCGCGGTGGACGGCGATGCGGCTTTGGCCGGTTGCTCGCCTGGCGACGCAGCTTGCGCATGCGCGCAAAATGCGCCGCCTTGCAAAACGGCCCATGCCACCGCCAAGCCGGCGCACAGCCGCAGAATGCGGTTGCCTGAGCCACCGGTCATGCGGCAAATTCCGGGGTTGGCGCCACAAGGCGGGCGGCGTCGCGCAAGGCCGCCGCGGCGCCACGCGGATCGGCGAAGACCGCATCGCCAAGCGCAATGAAATCGGCCCCGGCACGAACAAGATCACCGATCGCGCCGAGATCATGCGCGTAACCAACACAAGGGACATTGAAGATTTCCGACCACCAGGCGACGCGCTCGACGATTTGCGCGTGCGTCTCCGCGCACCCGCCGAACATCAAGTAGTCGGCGCCCGCGTCGCCAGCCGACATCGCCGCGTCCCGCGTAGGCAACCCTCCGGCGCCGACAATGTGGCCGGGTTTTATCGCGTGCAAAGCACCTTCGAGCCTTGCCCCGTTCCCATCGATATGGACGCCATCGGCGCTGGCGCGGACCGCCCATTGCGGATCGTCCGCGAGAAGACAAGCAACGCCGTGTTTTTGCACTAAAGGGACGAGCACGCGTACGATCTTCTCTTTCTTGCCTTCTTCGCGCGCGGTTCGCAAAAGCACGCAAGCCACGTCGCATGCCGCCATCGCCGCCTCGAAAACGAGCGGATAAGGAGTTCAATCCGAGATCGGCGGCGTGATCAAATAGATGCGAGGCGCGTCGTTTGGCATGGCGCGAGGCAGCTCCGGCGGGGTTCCATGCTCAATCTTATTGGATTTTGCGCCGGATTTAAGCCTGAAATTAGGAAACCAATGGCGCGGGCGGCTTTCAGCCATCTCCACTGGAGCGGCGCATCTTCCTCTACGTCCACGCCGCAAACTGGCCGGGTTTTACTCTGCCGTTGCCATCGGCTCATAGAACCCGGACCATTCGTATTTGGCGAAATAAGCAGCCGCACTACCGTTCCAGCGGCTCAAAACAATCTCGGCGCCTCGTGGAAAAATAACGGCCGGCCGAGCCGTCCGCCAGGCTCGATCTCGTACACGATCGTCGAGGATTGGGTGGCTCCGTGCCCACCATAAGTAGCGAAAGCACCAGCCCAGCGGACCGAGGGATCATCCACTCTCCCGGCCTTGGCGCGCGGGAGATCTTCGGTCGCAACGACAAATGCTGAAGTCGTGGCCCCTCCTTGGTGATAGGGCTGCCCGGCCGCGCCAAATTGCCGTTTTTCCATGGCAGTAACCGGCATTCCCCGGATCGCCGCCGGCTTCAGCCTCATCCTGCTGCCTTTCCGCTATCCTGGCAGGAAGCGGTGCGCGCAAATCGGACGGAGGTAAGGGTGTGTTGGATGAGAGCCTCAATTCGATCAAGGCGCGGCCCGGCGACCGGCCTCGAAGAGGAACCAGACCCGCCGTTCGGCCTCGTCGATCCATGTCTCGAGGAGACTGGCACTCGCGACGTCTCGATGCTCGTCGCACAGCGAGTGCGTCTCGCGCATGCGCGCGGCCAGCTCCTCGTTGTCGTCGCGCAGCTCGCCCAGCATATCGGGCGGGGTGACGTACTCGGCGTCGTTGTCCAGAATGCGCTGCATCCGGGAAATTTGGCCGATCGAGCGGATTGTCGTGCCGCCCAACTTCCGGACGCGTTCGGCGATGACGTCGGTGGTAGCGAAGATCTGATCACCCTGCTCGTCCAGCAGGAGGTGATAGTCGCGGAAGTGCGGACCCGACATGTGCCAGTGGAAATTCTTCGTTTTAAGGTACAGCGTGAACATGTCGGCGAGCAGGATGGTGAGCGCACCCGAGATATCCCGCTTGGCGTTGGACGTCAGCCCAGCCGGTGTGTCCAGCGGAGTTGTCCGCCGTGCCTTTGCATCCTTAACAGCCATCGCTTGGTTTCCTTTGTTTGGGACCGAAGTTACCGCGGCTCAGGCCGGGGCATTGAAAAAGGCGAGGTAATCAGAGTGCGGTCCGTCGTGTTGATCATCCTCACGGTACGAGCTCCTTCTCTATCGCGGCGTTGAGTTTAACCGGCATCCCCCGGGTGCCGCCGGTTTTAGCCGCATCCTGCCTCGTTTCCACTCTCTCTACAAGGTGGAGCCGGTGCCCTTGGAAGCGGACTCGCCGGATTTCGAGCCACCGCTCCGTCCTGTGCTGAAAGATACTGGCTTGCCATCAGCGAGACGCACCTCTGCCGTAAGTGTCGGCAGACAAGGCACGGCAGAACGCATCACGCCGAAGCTCCGCCGCCTTCTTCGGGGCGCCGTTCGCGCCCCAGTGCCACGGCGATCGCCCAGGACCGGTCCCAGCCTGGCATCTTACCTTTGCTCGTGCTTGCTGCGCGGGTTCGGAATTTGCCGCAAAACCGCTTTCCATTGCATCGCCAAGGCCTCGCCGCTTCGACAGCGCGGGAGGTTTTAAAAAAAAAAATACGCGGCGCATCTTCGCGCACGAGCCGCGATGAAATTTCGTCGCATCGATGCCCGGCGCAATCCCGGCAAGGTTCGCGCCATCCCGCTTCGGGCCATCGGCTATGGGCGGGGCGTCTCGCCGGCGGGTTTTTGCCTGGCGGAGCCGCGCGCGCCGAAAGTCCGCGAAAGGCGGCCAGCCCTGCCAGCCGGGATCCGCCCGGTCCACCCGGCACCTCGCGGGCGATCCGGCGCGCCTCGCGTAGCGTTTCACCCAAAGGTATATGATGACGGACTTGCCAAATTGGCATACTCCATTGATATACAAACCTTTTTATGGCTACGTAGTGGGCGTGGTAGTGGGCGTGGCTTGGCGCGAGACACTGCGCGAGCTTCAAAGCCGGTGGGAGCGGGAAGGACCGATGCCGATGCAGCTCGACGGGCCGGAGATCGCGCCGCTATCCGGCGGCAAGGCGGCTTATCTGGTGGTTCTCCTGCATGGGGTCGCCGCAAACGGCAACGACCTCCTTTATCTTGCCCGCGCTTGGCGGAAGATTTTGCCGGAAGCGGAGTTCATCGCGCCGAATGCGCCATTTCCAAGCGATTATGGGCCGGAGGCCCGGCAATGGTTCAGTTTGGCTGACCGTGCGCCGGAAAAGTTACTTGCTGGCGCGAGGGAAGCAGGCGCAATTCTCGATCGCTTTTTCGATGAACTGCTCGCCAGCCGCAAGCTCGGCGACGCCCAGCTGGCACTAGTCGGGTTTTCCCAAGGCGCCGCGACGGCGCTCTACGCCGGATTGCGGCGGCAAACGCAAATTGCCGGCATCGTTGCTTTTTCCGGAGCCCTGCCGGGCGGCGAGGGGATGAGAAGCGACATCTTGAGCAAACCGCCGGTTCTCCTCGTTCACGGCGAGGCGGACGATGTCGTTCTTTTCCAGTCGATGGCGAACACGAGCGCGGCGCTCGAAGCGGCCGGCGTGCCCGTGAAGGCGGTGGCGAGGCCGGGCCTTGGCCATGCCATCGATGACGCGGGAATAGCGTTGGCCGGGGATTTTCTGCGCGAGGTTCTGAAAGCCCCGGGAGGCAATTCCGGCGTGGCAGTCTAAGACCAGGTGCTTTATCCTCGCTTTCCGCTATCCAACCACACAGGAGCGCGTTATATAAATGATGTATATTACAATCCCTGCGGCGCGAACTTAAACGGGGCTCCTGGAAAATAGATCCACCGCGCGAAGTCAACCGGAAAGAGCTTGATGGGCAAGTCCGGCCAAGGTATCGCAGGCTAAGGCATCCAACATCGCGCGGCGTAACCTTAAGAGTAGAACGCGTTTCCGTGATGTCCAACAACGATACGCAGAAAGGGAGAAAGTGATGGCAAAGGTCGTATGCGTACTTTACGATGACCCAGTCGACGGTTATCCGAAATCCTACCCCCGGGATGATCTCCCCAAGATCGACCGCTATCCGGACGGTCAAACTCTTCCAACACCAAAATCGATCGATTTCAAGCCTGGCGCGCTGCTCGGCAGCGTGTCTGGCGAATTGGGGTTGCGAAAATACCTCGAATCCCTGGGCCACAAGCTGGTTGTGACCTCCGACAAAGATAGTGCGAACTCGGTCCTCGATCGCGAGCTGCCGGATGCCGAGATCGTTATTTCGCAGCCCTTCTGGCCAGCCTACTTGACCGCGGAGCGGTTCGCCAAGGCGCCGAAACTGAAACTTGTGGTCACCGCTGGCATTGGTTCGGACCACACCGACCTCCAGGCCGCTATGAACCACAGGGTCACGGTCGCCGAAGTCACCTATTGCAATTCGATCAGCGTGTCCGAGCATGTGGTCATGATGATCTTGTCGCTCGTGCGCAATTACATCCCGTCGTATCAGTGGGTCGTGCGAGGTGGCTGGAACATCGCCGATTGTGTGACGCGCTCTTATGATGTCGAGGGCATGCATGTGGGCACGGTCGCGGCGGGCCGCATCGGTCTCGCCGTGTTGCGCCGCCTGAAGCCATTCGACATGCATCTGCATTACTTCGACCGGCATCGTCTGCCAGAGGCAGTGGAAAAAGAACTGAACCTTGCTTGGCATCCGACCGTCGAAGACATGGTCAAAGTCTGCGACGTCGTCACCATCAACTGCCCGCTCCACCCAGAAACCGAGCACCTCTTTAACGAAGCGATGATTTCCAAGATGAAACGCGGCGCCTATATCGTGAACACCGCGCGCGGAAAAATCTGCGACCGCGATGCCATCGCGCGTGCGCTCGAAAGTGGCCAGCTTGCGGGCTATGCGGGCGACGTGTGGTTCCCGCAGCCGGCGCCGAAGGACCATCCCTGGCGCACTATGCCCCACCACGGTATGACGCCGCACATTTCCGGAACGTCGCTTTCCGCGCAGGCGCGCTACGCGGCGGGCACGCGCGAAATCTTGGAGTGCTATTTCGAGGGGCGGCCGATCCGCAACGAATATCTGATCGTCGACAAGGGCAAACTTGCGGGCGTTGGCGCGCATTCCTATAGCGCCGGAAACGCGACCGGCGGATCCGAGGAGGCCGCCAAATTCAAGAAAGGTGCGTAACCGGCAAGTGACGGCGGCTCCGGCAAGTCCGGGGCCGCTATCCTATGACGGTGTCCTCGGGCAGCCTCGATACGTCCGCTCGTTTCTATGCTCGCGAGAGGGCGGCGCGATGGGCTGTCGCCGGATTATTCCGGTCGGCGCGCCAGGCCGGATGATTGAAATGAATGACAAAGTCGCCGTTGTAGGACGCGACCGCGTTGTCGAACGTCAATTTGCCGATACGCCGCCAATTCTCAAATTTTGGCATTACTCGAGCCCAAGCCGAACCGTGTCTTCCCTTCATCCGTCACTTCGATATGAAACGTGAGATTACGTTTTGGCATAGGATCGCCCTCGTCAAAAATCTGGGCCAAGACTTCGTCGCGTATATCCAGCTTATCTCCTTCGATCCTGGGTTGATTGGGCGCGACGAGGAGGCGCATGAATTCGGGCGCGCGCGTGGGTTCGTCCAGAGGTTTGCCGAGTTCGGCGATCGGGTAGACCTGACGCGTCCCGGCTACCTTATCAATGAGAGTAAAAACAAGAGCCACGATGACCAGGAAGGGCTGGCGCCAGACAGTGATATCTGGAGCATTGCGAAGCTCGGCGTCGTTGATATAGGCGGCGTAGGTGCCGGCAATGTCCTCCATGGTGATGAAGTTCGCGGTCTGAAGCGGCTGGGCATGGTCGGGGTCAGTTGTGGGAAAAAGCTTACCGGCCAGCGCTAACGGACGAAGACCGCCGCGATGGACCTCGTTGGCGCCAGAGGAATAGCGTCCTACCAACAAGCCTCGGCTGCCGTCACTAAAATAGCCAGAATATGCAGTCTTTTCCGTGATCTCCCACAATCCGGTCAGGCATACGCCGTTTGAATGTATAATGCGGCGGAACCCCTTTTTGTCTGGACCCCATCGCAAATCAGCGCGGGAGTCGACTGTGCGTTTTGAAGCTTGGCCAAAGAAGTAATGCTTACCAGGAGGGAGAATACCGCGGAGCATGTTTCCGAGCGTTACTTCGTGATGGGGCAGGGGCGGCTCGCCTTCGCGGCCCCAGACTTGTTGGTAGGGGTTGGCGAAGATCGCTTCGCGCACTTCTGAAAAACGCGATCCGTTATAGGCGCGGTCTTCCGCGGTGACTTCTTCGATTCCGAATTGGTCTTGGTCCACGATGAATTCCCCTCCCAAAGTACGTTCCGTTGCGTTCGTTTCCCTTGAGCGAGGTGCTCGCGGCCGCTTGGCCGGCTTGGGTCAATCGAAGCCGCCGGGCGGAGTGGCCAAACAACGCGGCGCGGGTATCTGCCTCGAAGAGCTTAATCCGAACCGTGACCCCGCCAAGGTGAACTTCCGGCTCGCGGCCGCGGTCCCGCCCCGTGCCTTTGCGAGTCCAAATGCCGCCGGGCCGGACGGCAGATCGGCTGACTCTAAATTTTCCCCGGTCCAATCGCAATATTATTCGCTTTTATTTCCGGCGGCTTTGCGTCACATTGCGGGGAAACAAGAGCGATAAGGCTGGCTATGCCGCAGATTGCCGGGACCCTCGACGCCTATCTCGATCAAACAGTGGCTCTGGACGCTCGCTTAGGCGCCGCCGCAAGCGTCCTTCGCGCCATCGCGGCGGCCGCCGTCGAAATGTCCGGCCTCATTGGCCTCGGCCGCCTCAGCGGCCAGCTTGGCGCCAGCCGCGCCACTGCAAACACGGACGGCGATGTTCAGAAGGAGCTGGACGTTCAGGCCAACGATATGTTCGTCGGCGCGTTCAAGCAGGCTCCGGTGGCGGCGGTTGTCTCCGAGGAAATGAACGAGCCATTGGTTCTCAATTCCGCGGGCGCGCTCGCGGTTGCGATGGATCCGCTCGACGGCTCCTCGAATATCGATGCCAATGTTTCGATCGGCACGATCTTTTCAATTCTTCCCATGCTCGCCAACGCGAACGGCGCCGAGACCCATTTCCTGCAACCGGGACGGACGCAGATCGCCGCCGGTTTTGTCATTTATGGGCCGCAGACTTCGATCGTATTCGCTTTGGGAAGCGGTCAAACCCAAATCGTCACCCTGGACCGGCGGGACGGCCGGTTCCACCAGGCGATTTCCGCTCCGGTCATCGACCGGGAAAGCGCCGAATACGCCATCAACACCTCCAACTACCGGCATTGGGAGGCCCCCGTCCGCGCTTTTATCGACGATTGCGAGCAGGGCACCGAAGGGCCGCTGAAGCGCGACCACAATATGCGCTGGACGGGCTCGCTCGTCGCCGACGCCTACCGGATTTTGCTACGCGGCGGGATTTTCCTTTATCCTGGCGATCAGCGGGCCGGTTATAACCATGGGCGGCTGCGGCTCCTTTACGAGGCCAATCCGATCGCCCTAATCGTGGAACGGGCGGCGGGAATCGCGACCGACGGCGTGCACCCTATTCTCGACATTGTCCCCTCCGCGATCCACGCGCGGGTGCCGCTCGTCTTTGGCTCGGCGGGGCCGGTTGGGCTCGTCGCCCGCTATCATAGCGATCCGCAATTTTCCGTGCGCGCGCCATTATTTGGTAAGCGCGGCCTCATGCGTCTTTGAAAAGAACAAGCTGAAAAAGAAGAGGCTGACGTGTCCGCGAAATATCCGATCATTTCGGTGACCGGTTCCTCCGGGTCAGGAACGACATCCGTCAGGCGCACCTTCGAACAGATTTTCCGGCGCGAGCAGATTGCGGCGGCCTTTATTGAGGGCGATGCGTTCCATCGTTACGATCGCGACGGAATGCAGACTGTAATGACCGAGGAGGAGGCGAAAGGCAACCGCCATTTCAGCCATTTCGGCCCCAGCGCCAACCTTTTGGCGGAGCTCGAAACCGTGTTTCGCAGCTATCATGAATCCGGCACCGGCAAGACCCGGCATTATGTCCACGACGACGAGGAGGCCGCGTTCTACGGGTGCGCGCCCGGAACCTTCACCGGCTGGGAGGCTTTGCCCCCACAAAGCGATCTTCTCTTCTATGAAGGGCTGCATGGCGCCGTCAAAACGGACGAAGTGAATATTTCGCAATATCCCGACCTGAAGATCGGCGTCGTGCCGGTTATCAACCTCGAATGGATTCAAAAAATCCGTCGCGACTGCTCCGCGCGCGGTTATTCGACGGAAGCAGTGATGGACATAATGTTGCGGCGAATGCCCGATTATGTCCATTACATTTGTCCGCAGTTCACGAAAACAGACATTAATTTCCAGCGGGTGCCGACCGTCGATACCTCGAATCCTTTTGCCGCGCGCTGGATCCCCACGGCTGACGAATCGATGGTGATCATCCGTTTCGCCAAACCACGCGGCATCGATTTTGCTTATCTGCATTCGATGATCCACGACAGTTTCATGTCGCGGGCCAATTCGATTGTTATTCCAGGCGCCAAGCTCGATCTTGCGATGCAGCTGATTTTAACGCCTTACGTCTTACAGCTCGTCGAGCGGCGGCGGCGAGCGTTCTGAGGCAACTCCATGAGTATACTAGCTACGTGGCGTGATCGCTCCGCTCATCGTTTGACGTGGGCGGTCTCCGGCTTGAATTATGTCTTGCCCGCGAAAGATTATCCCGGATGGCCGGGAGGCCTCCATTAGGCTATCCTGAAGGCACCGAGCCGCATTCAGTGGCGGAGAATAACCCATGGCGCGCATCACACTTCGGCAGCTGCTCGACCATGCGGCCGAGCACGGCTATGGCGTCCCGGCGTTCAACGTCAATAGTATGGAGCAAGGCTTGGCGATCATGGAGGTGGCCGCCCCCACCAATGCCCCGGTCTGTTTGCTAGCCCGCGTTTTCGACTTGGACCGGGCGGACAGCGGAAGGATGAAATGACGCCGATTGTCATCGCACCCTCGATACTTTCCGCTGATTTCGCCAAACTCGGCGAAGAAGTCCGGGCCATCATCTTCGCTGGCGCCGACTGGATACATATCGACGTCATGGACGGCCATTTCGTGCCAAACATCACGATCGGCCCTGCGATGGTGCGCGCCCTGCGTCCATACGCAAAAATCCCTTTCGACGTGCATCTGATGATCGCCCCTTGCGACCCTTATCTTTCCGCCTTCGCGGAAGCCGGGGCGGATTCGATCTTAGTCCATGTCGAGGCCGGGCCGCATCTTCATCGCTCGCTGCAGGCGATCCGGGCACTTGGCAAAAAACCCGGCGTCGTGTTGAACCCAGCGACCCCGGCCTCGAGCGTCCAGAATGTCCTCGATCTCGTCGATCTGGTGCTGGTCATGTCGGTCAACCCGGGCTTTGGCGGGCAGACTTTCATTGCTACGGCGGTGGACAAGATCGCGGAACTGAAGGCTATGATAGGATCGCGCACGATCCGTATCGCGGTCGACGGCGGCATAAATCCGGAAACCGCGGGCCTCGCCGCTTCGGCGGGCGCGGACACTTTTGTTGCGGGCTCTGCCATCTTCAAGGAAGGCCCGGAGCATTATGCGGCGAATATTGCGGCAATACGCGCGGCAGCGACCAGAATGCGGCGCTGCGATGCCGCTTGAGGCCCTGATATTCGACGTAGATGGGACGCTCGCCGAAACCGAGGAGGCGCATAGACAGTCCTTCAACGAAGCGTTTGCAGCCTTCGGGGTCAATTGGAACTGGGATAAGGAGCTTTATCGCGAACTCCTCCAAGTCACCGGCGGCAAAGAGCGTCTGCAGCATTATATCGACGCTTGGAAACCTCAAAGCAGTGAGGTGGTGCGTGCCCGCTTCGCCGGCATCTACGAGGCGAAGTCGGCCCGCTACGCCGCGCTAGTAAAGGCTGGAGCCGCGCCTGGCGAGACCGGGTGTTCGGCGCTTGATCACCGAGGCGCATGAACGGGGCGTGCGGCTCGCCATCGCCACGACATCGCTGCAGGAGAGCGTCGATCTGCTGCTGCGTGCGATCCTAGGCGAAGAAGGACCCTCCTGGTTCGCGGTGATCGCCGCGGGTGATGTGGTGGCACAAAAGAAACCCGCGCCCGACGTCTATCGCTTCGCACTTGAGGAGCTGAAGTGCAATCCTCAGCTTTGTGTCGCGATCGAAGACTCGGAAAATGGCGTCAAGGCGGCAAGGGCTGCGGGCTTGCCGGTCATCGCGACGCCAAGTGCTTATCTGCGCGGCGATGATTTCAGCCTCGCGACGAGCATTCTTTCCAATCTTGGCGAACCCGATCGTCCCTGCCGCCAGATCGGCGGCCTTCACTTCGATCGGGATTATGTCGATATCGACGGCTTGAACGCATGGCTCTCCAAGCACCAGCAATCCGCCGCGGCGCCGGGTGCTAAAACAGTCCGGTGACCTTGCCACTGTCATCGAGATCGATCTTGGTTGCCGCCGGCACCTTGGGCAAGCCGGGCATGGTCATGATCTCGCCGCACACCAAAACGACGAACTCGGCGCCGGCGGCGAGCCGGACCTCGCGGATATTGATCTCGTGGTTGGACGGCGCGCCGCGCAGCGTTGCGTCGGTCGAAAACGAATATTGAGTCTTGGCGACGCAAACCGGATAGTGGCCGTAGCCACTGTCTTGAAGCTTTTTGATTTGCGCGCGAACTTTCGAATCGGCGGTAACCTGGCTCGCGCCATAGATCTTGGTGGCGATCGCCGTCGCCTTGTCCCATAGCGTCGCCGATTCCTCATAGACGAAGTGGAAGTCGCCCGGCACCTTGTCGACCATATCGACGACCGTGCGGGCCAGTTCCTCGGCGCCCTTGCCGCCTTCGGCCCAATGCCGGCACACCACGATCGGGGCTTCGTGATGCGCCATTTTTCCTTTCAAAAGCGCGATCTCTGCGTCCGTGTCGAAGCCGAAATGATTGATCGCGACGATGCAAGGAAGCCCGAAATGGTTGCGGATGTTGTTGACGTGGCGTTCCAAATTGGTGACGCCTTTTGTCAACGCATCGAGGTTTTCCGTATTAAGGTCCTTGAGATCCGCGCCGCCGTGATATTTGAGGGCGCGGATGGTCGCGACGATCACCACCGCGCTTGGGCGAAGGCCGGATTTGCGGCATTTGATGTCGATGAATTTTTCGGCACCGAGATCGGCGCCAAAGCCTGCCTCGGTCACCACATAATCGGAAAGTTTGAGCGCGGTCTTGGTGGCGAGCACGGAATTGCAGCCGTGCGCGATATTGGCGAAAGGCCCGCCATGAATGAAGGCCGGGTTGTTTTCGAGCGTTTGCACGAGGTTCGGCTTAAGCGCGTTTTTTAAAAGCACCGCCATTGCGCCATGCGCGTTCAAATCGGCCGCATGGATAGGCTTTTGATCTCGCGTATATCCAACTACTATTTTTCCCAGCCGGTCCTTCAAATCCTTGATCGAAGTGGCGAGACAGAAGATCGCCATGATCTCGGAGGCGACCACGATATCGAATCCGTCCTCGCGAGGATATCCGTTCCCAACCCCGCCCAACCCAACGGTGATTTGCCGCAGCGCGCGGTCGTTCATATCGACGACCCGCTTCCATGCGATGCGCCGCACATCGAAATTCAGCTCATTGCCGTGGTGAATATGATTGTCGATCATGGCCGAGAGAAGATTGTGGGCAAGACCGATCGCACCGAAATCGCCAGTAAAATGCAGGTTGATGTCCTCCATCGGCACAACCTGCGCATAACCGCCGCCGGCCGCGCCGCCTTTCATGCCGAACACCGGCCCAAGCGAAGGCTCGCGGAGACAAATGGAAGCCTTTTTGCCGATGCGGTTCAGCGCATCGCCGAGGCCGACCGAAGTTGTGGTCTTGCCTTCCCCGGCGGGAGTCGGGCTGATCGCCGTGACAAGGATCAGCTTGCCATCCGGGCGGTCCGCGAGGCTGTGCACATAATCCAACGATATCTTGGACTTGTAGTAGCCATAAGGCTCAAGATGTTCGTCCCCGATACCGAGTTTTTCCCGCGCCACCTCGCCGATGCGGCGCAGGTTGGCTTGTTGCGCGATTTCGATGTCCGCCGGCATGGTCATTCCTCTCGAAGGCGGGCTCAGGCATCCACCACGTTTTGCGGCCTGCCCGCCGCGAATGCGTCGATGTTGTCGATGAGCTGGTCGGCGAGGATCTGCATGGCCTCGCGGCTCGCCCAGGCGACATGCGGGGTGACGATGAAATTCGGCAGCCGCAAATCGAGCAGAATATTGCCTTGCTTCGGCGGCTCGACGGTGAGCACGTCGAAGCCCGCGCCACCAATGATTTTGGCGGTCAGCGCATCGGCCAAGGCCTGCTCGTCGACGAGCCCGCCGCGGCCGGTGTTGATAAGAAGGGCGTCATTCTTCATCAGCCCCAATTCACGTGCGCCGATCATGTTTTTGGTCTCGGGCGTCAACGGCAAATGCAGGGTAATGACGTCGCTCTCGCGCAGCAAGGTTTCGAAACTGGTCAGACCAGGCTGCGGAAAAATGTCGTAGGCCAACACCCTCTGGCCAAAGGCCTCGGCGATCCGGCCCACTGACTTGCCGATCGCGCCATAGCCGACAATGCCGAGCGTCGAGCCACGCATGTCGCGGATCGGATGGTCGAAGAAACAGAATTGGTCGCAGGTCTGCCAGCGCCCGGCGCGTACATCGTCGCGGTAAGCGAGGATGTTGCGGCGAAGCGCAAAGGCCAGCGCGAACACGTGTTCCGGAACCGTATTGAAGGCATAGTTGCGGATGTTCGAGACGGTGATGCCGTGCGCCTTGCAGTACGTCTTATCGACGACATCCGTGCCGGTGGCGGCGACCGCGATCAATTTAAGATTGGGAAGCTTTGCCAGCGTCGCTTCGCGCATCGGCACCTTATTGATGATGGCGATTGTCGCATTCTGGAGCCGATCGAGGATCTCGTCCGGCCAGGTCACCGCATATTCCGTATAGTTATGCGGAAAATCCGGCGTCCGCAGATTGGCCTCGAGGGTCGAACGGTCGAGAAAGACGATCGAGTGTTGCACGAAGTGATCTTTCTTTGATTCGATTTGCCGCCGATTTCCGGAATAGGGATTTCCGCAGCATACTCCCCGAGTGCTTCGCGGGCATTCGCGCTATCGTTCAGGCTCAACTCTTCCAGAGCCGTGGTGTTGTGCGGTAAGCCGCCTGGCTTCGCCGTCCACGGGCGGGCGGCAGCACCGCTTTCACGTGAGGAGCACGCGAGACGCGGCGCAAGTCCTTAGTCGTTGAGGACGCCTTCTGGGTGCAGCGCGGCGAAATGCTCCTGGTCCGTCGGCCTCTTTTCCTTGGCCATGATGGTCGAGCGGAAGTAGTCTTGGGCGGCGGCAACTCCGCTGCCGGGCGCAATGCCGATGCCGACATCGCGCATCGCCATTTCAGTCCCCGAAAGCGCGCCGAGGACCATGAGGTCGTTGAGATCGCCAAGATGGCCGATCCGGAACACCTTGCCAGCGACCTGCGAAAGACCGGCGCCGAGCGCCAAATTGTAGCGGCGGAAAGCGGCATCGATGACATCCGCACCGTTGAAGCCCGGCGGGACGACGATCGCGGTGACCGTATCGGAATACCATTTCGGTTCCTTCGCGCAAAGTTGCAGGCCCCAGGCTTTGACCGCGGCGCGCACGCCGCTTGCTAGAACGTTATGGCGCTCGAACACGCGTTCGAGTTTCTCCTCGAAAGAAATCTTCAGCGATTCCCGCAGACCGTACAGCATCGGCAATGACGGGGTGTAGGGAAAATAGCCCGTCGCATTGGCCTTGATCATGTCGCCGAAATCGAAAAAGACCCGCTTCAGCCCGGCACTCTTATAGGCGGCGAGCGCGCGGGGGCTCGCACAGACAATGCCGAGACCCGCCGGAAGCATAAAACCTTTCTGGGAGCCGGCAACCGCGAGATCGACGCCCCATTCATCCATGCGGAAATCGATGCTTGCGATCGAGCTCACGCCATCCACATAGAGCAGCGCTGGATGACCTGCGGCGTCCATCGCCTTTCGCACCGCTGCGATATCGCTCGTTACACCGGTTGCGGTTTCGTTCTGGACGGCCAGAATGGCCTTGATCTGGTGGCTCTTGTCGGCGCGCAAGATGGATTCAATCTTGTCCGGCTTAACGCCGGTACCCCACTCCTCCTCCAAAACTTGGACGTCGAGGCCTAAACGTTGCGCCATGTCGATCCACAAATGACTGAACTGGCCGAACCGCGAGGCCAAAACCTTGTCGCCGGGGGAAAGCGTGTTGCAGAGCGAGGCCTCCCAGGCGCCGGTGCCGGACGACGGAAAAATAAACGCCTGCCCGCCGGTGGTCTTGAAGACTTTCTTCAAATCCTGAAACAACGGCAGCGTGAGTTCGGGAAATTTCGAAGACCTATGGTCTTCCATCGCCACCATCATGGCGCGGGTGACGCGGTCGGGGACGTTGGTTGGTCCTGGAACGAATAGAAAGTGGCGGCCCGCCATGATGAATCCTCCATTTGTTTGCCGGCTTGGTTACTATTAACAAAATCATTGGCTCAAGCGCAACCGCCGAAGTTGCGCGCAAGAAGGTTCCTCAAACTTAGACCATTGTCTTCAAATCCGGAAACCGGTTGCGGACAAGGAGATGCAACGGCGCCAAGGGACTTGGCCTCAGCCAAGGACCAGGATGGCGCGGAAGTCGTTCACATTGGTGAGGGTTGGCCCCGTGACCACCAGATCGCCAATCGCGGCGAAAAAACTATAGGGGTCGTTATTGGCGAGCATAGCTTTAGCTGATATGCCCAAATTCGCTGCGCGCGAAAGGCTATCGGGCAAAAGCAGCGCGCCAGCGTTATCTTCCGAGCCGTCAATTCCGTCGGTATCCGCGGCAAGCGCGTAAATGTTTGGATGGCCATCCAAGGCGATACAAAGCGCGAGGAGAAATTCGGTGTTGCGGCCGCCAAGCCCGGACCCCCGAAGGGTTATTGATGTTTCGCCGCCGGAAATCAGAACGCAAGGCGGGGCCGCTGGCTGTGCATATGCGTGAACTTGTTTTGCGATCGCCGCATGGACATAGGCGACGTCGCGCGCCTCGCCTTCGATGGCATCGGCCAGAATGAGGGGCGCGATGCCCGCCTGGCGCGCCACGCCGGCCGCGGCCTCAAGCGACATTTGCGGCGCCGCGATCATGATGTTTGTCACTCCGGCCAGCCTCGGGTCGCCCGGCTTCAAGGTTTCGGCGGCGGGCGACTGAAGATGCGTGCGGACGTTCGCCGGCACCGCGATGGCGTATTTTTGCAGGATCGCCAGCGCCTCGGTCGAGGTGGTTGGGTCGCCGACGGTCGGCCCGGACGCGATCACGCAAGGATCATCGCCCGGCACGTCCGAAATCATCAGGGTCACCACCCGCGCGGGCGCGGCGGCGGCGGCAAGCCTGCCGCCCTTCACCGCCGACAAATGCCGCCGCACGCAGTTCATTTCGGAGATCGTCGCGCCGCTCTTCAGGAGAGCCTTGTTAACGCCCTGCTTGTCTTCGAGTGTCACGCCATCGGCGGGGAGCACAAGAAGCGCCGAACCGCCGCCCGAAATCAGGCAAAGCACGAGATCATCTGGGGTCAGACCCTTGACCATGGCGAGAATGCGTTTTGCCGCTGCCTGCCCGGCGGCGTCGGGGACCGGGTGGCTGGCTTCAACCAGTTCGATGCGTTGGCAGGGTGCGCCGTGGCCGTAGCGGGTGACCACCAAGCCTTCGAGCGGACCTTCCCAATGATCCTCGACCGCCTTGGCCATCGCGCCTGAGGCCTTGCCCGCGCCAACGACAATGGTTCGGCCCGCAGGCCGGGGCGGGAGACGGGGAGGCAAGCACTTTTCCGGCAAAGCCGCGCCGACCGCCGCCTCAAACATATCCAACAGCAGCCGGCGCGGATCGATGGTCATAGCGGTTTCCGCTTCCCGGGATAGTTGCGAGGGCAGCAACACGAGGGCCGCCGCCAAAGTGGCTGATCGCGGCTTTTATTTTCGCCTGACGATGCCGTTACATAACCGCAAATACCGCGCGTTCAACCCTTTTCTCGCCGGGCAGCACATGGCGGGGCGGGACGGAAAAGCGCGTTTTCTTGTCGGTGCGGTCCGTTCGAGCGCGAACTTTCCACGCGATGTCATCCGCCGCTTCCCGCGATCTCGTCCGGCCGGCGCGGCGACGCTAACGGGAGGGTTGCTAAGGCCGGAGTTTGGCAATAAGCCTTCCATAGAATTTCTGGCGATGCGCCCGCGGGAGCAGGCAGGCCACACCGGCGAGCGGCAAGAAAAGAAAATCAGGGGAACCCGCGCTCGCTGGGTCGGCCCGAGGTTGCAAGGAGGGGTAGTTGGATATTCACGAGTATCAGGCCAAGGAGATCTTGGCGAATTTCGGGGTGGCGACGCCGCACGGGGCGGTGGCCTACAGTCCCGATCAAGCCGTCTATTGCGCCACCGAGCTAGGCGGCTGGCATTGGGCCGTGAAGGCACAAATTCATTCCGGCGGCCGCGGCAAGGCTGGTGGCGTCAAGCTCTGCAAAACCTATAACGAAGTGCGCGCGGCGGCGACGGAGCTTCTCGGCAAAACTCTCGTCACCAATCAGACCGGCCCCGAAGGCAAGATCGTGCAGCGCGTGTATATCGAGGTCGCCGAACCCTTCGAGCGCGAGATTTACCTCGGCTTCGTTCTCGACCGGAAGGTCGAGCGGGTGCGGGTCATCGCATCGCGCTTCGGCGGCATGGATATCGAGGAGATCGCCAAGGACCATCCAGAGGAAATCCTGCAGGTGGTGGTCGAGCCGGCGGTGGGGCTCCAGCCGTTCGAGGCGCGCGAGCTCGCCTTCGGCCTCGGGCTCAATATCAAGCAGGTTAGCCGCGCCGTCGCCAGCATCCTTGGCTGCTACCGCGCGTTCCGCGATCTCGACGCCACCATGGTCGAAATCAATCCGCTGGTCGTCACCAAGGACGATAAGGTCCTCGCGCTCGATGCCAAGATGTCGTTCGACGACAATGCGCTGTTCCGGCGCGGCACGGTCGCCGACATGCGCGACCATTCGCAGGAGGACCCACGCGAGGTCCAGGCCGCCGAGCATGACCTCAACTATGTTGGCCTCGACGGCAACATCGGCTGCATTGTCAATGGCGCCGGTCTCGCAATGGCAACCATGGACGTGATCAAACATGCGGGCGGCAGCCCCGCGAACTTCCTCGATCTCGGCGGCGGCGCTTCGCCGGACCGCGTTGCCGCAGCATTTCGCTTGGTATTGTCCGACCGCAACGTCAAGGCGATTCTGGTCAACGTGTTCGCGGGCATCAACCGTTGCGATTGGGTGGCCGAGGGCATCGTCAAGGCCTGCCACGAATTAAACGTGGATGTCCCGCTTGTGGTCCGTCTCTCGGGAACCAATGTCGAGGCGGGTCGCGACATCATCGGGAAAAGCGGCCTGCCTATCATTTCCGCCGAGACCCTCGCCGATGCCGGCAAGGCGGCGGTCGACGCGGCCAAGGGTGCGCGGGAACGGGGCGCCCGCACGGCCTGACTTCGCGACCGTTGGACTCAATCATAAAGCACAGGCGTGTTTTGATCGCGGGTTCCATTGGCGAATAGGCCGCGGGCCTTCGCCAAAAATTGCTTCAGGGAAAGCCGTAAGCCAATGAGCATTCTAATCGACGAAACAAGCCGGGTCCTGGTGCAGGGCTTCACCGGCGACAAGGGTACTTTTCACGCCAAGGAAATGATCGCCTTCGGCACCAAAATCGTGGGCGGCGTCACTCCCGGCAAGGGGGGCGCCAAGCATCTTGGCCTTCCGGTTTTCAATACCGTGAAGGAAGCCATCAAGGAGACCGGCGCGACCCATAGCATCGCCTTCGTCGCGCCGGCCTTCTGCGCCGACGCCATCATGGAGGCGGCGGACGCGGGGATAAGGCTCGTATGCTCGATCACCGACGGCATTCCCGCGCAAGATATGATGCGGGTGAAGCGCTATCTTTTGCGCTATCAGCGCGAACATCGAACGATGCTTGTCGGGCCGAACTGCGCGGGCATCATCAGTCCCGGCAAGGCGATGCTCGGCATCATGCCTGGCCATATCTACATGCAAGGCGCGGTCGGCATCGTGTCGCGCTCGGGCACGCTTGGTTATGAAGCGGCGGCGCAGATGAAGGCCCTCGGAATCGGCGTCTCGACGAGCGTCGGCATTGGCGGCGACCCGATCAATGGCAGTTCGTTCCTGGATCATCTGGTGCTGTTCGAGCGCGATCCGGAAACCGTCGCGGTCATGATGATCGGCGAGATCGGCGGGCCCCAGGAAGCCGAGGCGGCGGCGTGGATCAAGAGCCACATGACCAAACCGGTGGTCGGCTATGTCGCGGGCCTCACGGCGCCAAAGGGCCGCCGCATGGGCCATGCCGGTGCGATCATTTCGGCCAGCGGCGACAGCGCCGCCGAAAAGGCGGAAATCATGAAATCCTACGGCCTGACAGTGGCGCCCAGTCCGAGCGAACTTGGCACGACAATGGCCAAGGTCTTGGCTGATTGAGGCCACCGGCGCGCTCGCCAAAGTCCCAATTCCGCGAAAGCAAACGCTCATTTTCCAGGGCTGCGTCCAGGGCTGCGTCAACATGTTGGGCAATATCGACGCCCTTTCGTCCAGCCGCCGAGGGGTCACCCATGACGGAATTTAGGGCGGGCAGGCCGGGATTTGAGACCGGCAATGCGCCTGGTAGCATTCAAGCGGGGCTCGACGGCGAGGAAATCGCGGACATATTGTTCGAGTTGCTGGCGGGCGTCGTGCACCGCCAGCATCCGGAGGCCGCGGCGGCGCTGAGGGGCAAATCCGGGGCTGCGAATTTCGCCCCGGATTTGCTCGCCCGGGTCTTCCAGGCGCACGGAATCTGGTTCCAGCTGCTGGCCATCGTCGAACAGCATACCGCGATGCGGCTGCGCCGCCAAACCGAGCGGGTGCGCGGCGAAACGGCGGTAGAGGGCACCTTCGCCAAATTGATCGCCGAGGCGGCAAGTCTAGGCGTCGATGCACAAGTGCTGCGCGGCCGCCTGGCTGCGACGCGAATCCGGCCGGTCATCACCGCGCATCCAACCGAAGCGAAACGGGTGACCGTCCTCGAAAAGCACCGCCGCATCTACCGGCTGCTAGTGGAACTGGAGCAGCAAAGATGGACCGCGCGCGAACGCGCCGGCATTATCGATAAGTTACGTGATGAGATCGCCTTGCTGTGGATGACCGGGGAGCTGCGGCTTGAGAAACCAACGGTCGATCAGGAAGGCGCCTGGGGATTGCATTTCTTTCACGAGACGTTGTTCGATGGGGTCCTCGATCTTTTGAAGAAGCTCGACCATGTCCTCGCTCAATATCATCCGGGCGAGCAGTTCACGCTTGTGCCGTTCTTTCAATTTGGTTCTTGGATTGGCGGCGACCGTGACGGCAACCCTTTCGTCACCAACGAGGTCACCCGCCGCGCACTCACCCAGAACGCCATGGCGAGTCTGCGCTACTACGAGCATCACATTTCCGTTCTGATGCAGAGGATGTCGATCGCCGAGCGAGCTCTTCCTCCTGCCCCGGCATTCGGGGCGGCTCTCGCGAGTGCCCTTGCACGGGATTTGGGAGGGGTGCTGATTGCCCAGCGCAATCCCGGCGAGCCTTATCGTCAATTTCTCTCTTGTATCCTGCGCAGGCTCAAGCTGACCATCGCCCGCTTCGAACAAAGGGGCGGCCGGGCCGACGCTGGCTATGGCAACGCCGATGAACTCATCGCCGACCTCCAGAGTCTGGAGCATGGGCTGATCGAAAGCGGCAGTCCCCGATCTTAGCGAGGACCTCGTGCGGCCCGTTCGCAGGGCGGTGGAAATTTTCCGCTTTCGCACGGTCAGACTCGATCTGCGCGATAATACCACCCGCATGACTCAGACGTTGCAGGCGTTGTGGCAAGTAGCCGCTGGCTGGAAGGGCGAAACGCCGCCGGACCCGCGATCGGCGGAATGGAAAAATTGGCTAATCGCCGAGCTGGCCCGGCCGTTAACGGCACCGCGTTCGCGGCGAGGCCTGCCGCCCGAGGCGCTGGAAACGCTTGGGATGTTCGAGCTCGCGTGCGACAAAGGCAAGGAGTTCGATCGCGAAGCCTTCGGCGGTTTCATCCTCAGCATGACTCGCTCGGCCGCCGATGTCCTCGGCGCCTATCTCCTCGCCAAGGAAGCAGGACTGTTTCTCGACGAGGCGGGCGTCGAGGCCTGCACCCTGCCGATCGTGCCACTGTTCGAGACAATCGCCGATTTGCGCGCCGCGCCCGCCATCATGCGCGAACTCTTGTCGCTGCCGGTCGTCCGGCGCAGCGCCCGCGCCCAAGGAGGGGTGCAGGAAGTCATGATCGGCTATTCGGACTCCAACAAGGATGGCGGATTCTTGGCCTCCAATTGGGAATTGGCGAAGGCGCAGACGCGGCTAACCAAAACCGGAAGCGAAAGTCGGTATTCCGATCGCGTTTTTCCACGGCCGGGGCGGCTCGGTCAGCCGCGGCGGCGCCCCCACCGCGCAGGCGATCGCGGCGCAGCCCGCGGGCTCGATCAACGGGCGCTTCCGGGTGACCGAACAAGGCGAGGTGGTATCGTTCAAATACGCCAATCGCGGCACTGCGGCCTACCAGATGGAGGTGCTTGCGGCCGCGGTGCTCAAGCACGCCCTTATATCCGAACGCGAGCAGGCGCTGGTGCCGAGGGCCGAGTTCGACGAGGCGATGGAGGCGCTTTCGGGTGCCGCCTATGCGGCCGTATGCGGGGTTTATCTCGCACCCGGATCTCTTGACTTATTTTCAGGCGGCGAGTCCGCTCGAGGAAATCTCGCTGCTTAATATCGGGTCGCGGCCGGCACGCCGTTTTGGCGCCCGTTCGCTCGGCGATCTCAGGGCAATCCCCTTTGTGTTCGCCTGGTCGCAAAACCGCCATGCCGTCACCGGCTGGTACGGGACGGGGAGCGGCGTCGCCAGTTTCCTCGAGGTGCGCAAGGATCGCGGCGAGGCGCTGTTGCGGCGGATGTTCACAGAATCCCGGTTGTTCCGGCTGATTATTGGCGAGGTCGAAAAAACCCTCTGCCTCGTCGATTTGAAAATCGCCCGCGAGTATGCGGGCCTCGTCGCCGACGCGGCCGTGCGCGATGCCATCTTCGCCCTGATCGAGCAAGAGTTCAAGCTGACCTGCGACATGGTGCTGCGGATCAGCCAGGAACGCGAGATCGGCGAACGATTTCCGAGCTACCGTGCCCGCCTCGCGCACCGTCTTCCGACGATCAACCAGGTCAATCGCGACCAGGTCGAGCTGTTGCGGCGCTTCCGTGCGTGCGAGACCGGCGAGGCCACGGAGGCTTATAAGTCGAACCTGCTGCTGTCGATCAATTGCATCGCCAGCGGCCTTGGCGCCACCGGCTGAACCGGGCCTGCGCCATTAACGGCAACAAGAGAGGAAAAAGGGCATGAGCTTCACGATCATCGAGCAGGCAACGCCGCGCCTGCATCGCTCCGAACTCGCGGTTCCGGGGTCGAGTCCCGGATTGTTCGAAAAGGCCGCCCAGTCGGCGGCGGACATTATTTTTCTCGACGTCGAGGATGCTGTCGCCCCCGACGACAAGGAGCAGGCCCGCAAGAATATCATCGCCGGGCTGAACGACATCGACTGGGGCACCAAGACCATGATGATCCGCATCAACGGTCTCGACACGCATTATATGTATCGCGATGTCGTCGATATCGTAGAGGCTTGTCCGCGCCTCGACATGATCTTGATCCCCAAGGCCGGCGTCGCGGCCGATGTCTATGCCGTGGACATGCTGGTGACCCAGATCGAAACGGCCAAGAAACGCGACAAGCGGATCGGCTTCGAGGTCTTGATCGAGACCGCGCTCGGGATGGCCAATGTCGAGGCGATCGCTCAATCGAGCCGCCGTCTCGAGGCGATGTCCTTCGGCGTCGCCGATTATGCCGCCTCGACGCGCGCGCGCACCACGGTGATTGGCGGCGTCAACGCGGATTACGGTGTGCTCACGGACAAGGACGCCTCCGGCAACCGCGCCTATTACTGGGCCGATCAGTGGCATGCGGCGCAAACCCGCATGATGGTCGCGTGCCGCGCCTACGGCTTGCGTCCGATCGACGGTCCGTTCGGGGATTTTTCGGACGCAGACGGCTTTACTGCCGCGGCAAAACGCGCCGCGGTGCTGGGCTACGAGGGAAAATGGGCGATCCATCCTTCGCAGATCGCACTCGCCAATGGGGTGTTCACGCCGTCCGAAGCCGAGGTGACCAAGGCTCGCCGCATCGTCGCCGCGATGGCCGATGCCGCCAAGGCCGGCAAGGGCGCGGTGTCGCTCGACGGCCGGCTGATCGACATCGCGAGCATAAGGATGGCCGAGGCGCTTTTGAAAAAGGCGGCGGCGATGGGCGCCGCAGCCTAACGCGTTTAGCACACACCAACGGCCGCACGCATCGGCCGTTGGTCCGGTTCAGAACATTGTTGTGAGGTCACACCGGGCAAGAAGATTTCCTAAAAGCTCGAAACACATGCCACGGCTGACCTGAAGCGCCGAACGAAAGTTGATCAACGCTGGGGCCGTTCTATTGCCGTGCGGAATTCAAGATATATACACCATCGGAGGGCCGTTCCGGCTTTCGCGGAGCTTGGGCGAGCGAGCGTGAGGCAGCCAAAACGTTGGATCGTCGATGGTTCGGCACACTCACCATGAAGGCACGATTGCTTGGCTCAACCGGTGTCGCGGGCTCGCCAAGGATTGGGAAAATCTGAATGTCAAAGCGCTCGCTTTCTTGCGCTTTGCCTCGATCCGTCTCATGCTCCGAAAACTCTGTAATCCTTCAAGATGTTCTTGCACGGACACTAAGATGCTCGTTTTGCGGGGAGCCGGACGGCCAGTTTGGCAAATTGATTGCCGGGACAACGGTGCTTTTTTTGCGATGCCCGCGGCCATTGCCGGGTCGGAAACCTTCCGCCGCCACGGTCGAAGCTGTCCGGTCCGTTCTCCAGACCCAAGTGGACGCTTTGCGACAGCTGGATGTCTGTTGGGCGGTGATCGTAGACGCGAGTTGCATGGGACGGTTGACAACTGGCGCCAAGCTTTGTAGAGGACGCCCAAATCGAATAGCGAGCCGGTCACTCGTCTTGGGCGGCGGTCCTTAATTTGCAATGAATGCGGCCTTGCCTTGGAGGCGCGTTGCTGTGCAATGAAGATGGACGGACGATACCTTAGATATATTCGGCGATACTTCACCGCCGGATGTGCCGCTATTAAAGCGGTTCCGAGGCTCGCACGCGTCTAATTCTGGATCTTGGTAAGGTGGCAATCCGCGGTGGAAAACTGTTGCGAGCGGCATCGCAATGGCGGATGCTGTATTGAAGATGCTCGCACACGGCGGGGGTGGATGGAACACGAGGCACATGGAACACGACGGACGTAGGTTATTCGCGGTCATCAAAACCGGCGGCAAGCAATATAGCGTCGCCACCGGCGATACGATCACTGTCATGACGCTTGCCAGGCAATCCCGGCGATCGCGTGACATTCGATTCCGTTCTCATGCTCTCTCAAGACGGCGAACCGGCGTTAGGAACCCCATTCGTCGACGGCGCCAGCGTTGGCGGCGAGATTGTCGGGCAGACGCGCGGACCGAAGGCAATTGCATTCAAAAAGCGGCGGCGGAAGAACTCGAAGCGTAAGCGCGGCCATCGGCAGGACTTGACGCTCGTGCGGATCACCGGGTTTCTCACGGGCGGCGTCGAGGCGTCCGTAGGTAGCACCCCTGCGGAATGAACCCGTGTTCGTCCGCTTGGGGCGTGCGTAAATTCAATTATGATGTGGAAGCATCAAGTGGCACATTTCGTGCTACGATATATGGGATCAGATCGATGGCACATAAAAAAGCAGGCGGTTCGTCCCGCAACGGCCGCGATTCCAAAGGCCGTCGCCTGGGCGTGAAGAAATTCGGCGGCGAGGCGGTCGCCGGCGGCAACATCATTGTGCGCCAGCGCGGCACCACATGGCATCCGGGCGCGAATGTCGGAATAGGCACTGATCACACGTTATATGCCCTGATCGAAGGAAAAGTCGCATTCCAGACCAAGGCCGGTGGACGCTCGTACGTTTCCGTCCAGCCAGCGCCGCTAGCAAAAGCCGTGGAATAAGGGGGGAGACCGGAAAACCTCCTACTGCTCCCATGGGACCCGGTGGACCTGGTTTTTCTGGACGCGAGAATCGCTCCTGAAATTCAGGAGGAAAGTCCCGAAAACCTGAAAGGGTTTTGAAAGGAAGGTGGGGGCCACCGCTCTTTATTGTGGTTCGAGACCTCGCGAGACGGCCGGAGCCCGCATGTTCCCGGATTTGACCGCCGACGATATCTTCCGCATCGAAACCAAGCGGCTTTGGCTGCGGTGGCCGCGTGCCTCCGACGCGCCGGCGATCACGAGTTTCGTGAGCTTGGCGCAAGTTGCACGGATGACCGCGTCGAATTCCGCATCCCTATCCGCCTGGCGAAGCGGAGCGTTTCATTATGAAGGCGCGGACCGGCAACGCCAGCGCAACGGCGCTCGTCCTGGCGATTACCCAAAAAGGCGGCGCGCGTCAAACAATCGGCCTCGTTAGCGCGACGCTGGCCGCGGCGATGGACATCGAATTCGGCTACGTTCTCGCACCGCCCGTCTGGGGCAAGGGGTTCGCCAGCGAAGCCGTCAAGGCGCTCGCCGGCACGGTTTTCAGCCTCACCCGGGCGAACCGGATTCTCGCCAACTCGCGCGCCGACAACATTGCTTCGCGGCGTGTCCTCGAAAAATCCGGCTTTGCGTTCGTGGATACCGGCCTCGACTTCTTGCCCGCGCGTGGCGGCCTGCACCCTTGCGACCGGTTTCAGCTTGACCGCAAAACGTGGGCGGCGAGCCGGAGAGCAGGGGACGAAAGCCGGTCTATGCCGCCAATGGCTCAGCAGGCCCATGATACGAGCGAGGCCAAAGTACTCGCCCCGGCCGCCCCGCAAGTCGAAAAATGATGGCCGGCGGCCGCGCTTTTCCCTTTTGGCCAAGAACTATCCGGTTACCACCATCGATGATGAGCCGATCCCCGCGCGGCACAAACGCGCCTGCGACTTTCCCAAGGCGATTTCGACCCATCGGCAGTCACGCTAAGATTACATCCCGCTGCTGGATTCTGCGCGATGAAAACCGGCAAGACTCTCCCCAAAGCTGCTGGAGATCGAGACATTTCGAGCCTCTCCGGCGGCGGCGAAAGCTTCCCCCGGCTCGGGAAGCCCCAGCCGGATTTCCGGCCAAGTTTCCTTCGTGACGAACCAGACAGCTACCGCTCCTTGCGAGGGTTCGCTCCGGACCAACTTGGAAAACTCCAGGAAAGGTGGGTTTTCGGGCAGTTTGGGAATTTGCGAAAAAATTTCGCGCGTTGCGGCAAGGCCACGTAAGCCATGCTCAGGATTAGTCGCCAATGATACCCAAAACCGGGGCGAATCAGGGCGCGCCGCAAGAGCATGGCGGACCTCATGAAATCGAATGGACGAAATATCGCAATTCTTGCCCGGAACATCCGTCTGCGGCACCGTGCGGGCGGCGCCATGCGGGGAACGTTGTTGGCCGCCACCCTTTGTCTCGGCGGCTGCCAGTCCAGCAGTCTGCAAGACATCGCCGGCTCGACCGGCGGCGCATCAGAGCCGGATAACCGCCGGAACGCAGAGGAATTGGGACGCCAGTACGACCGCAACCCGGACGACAAGGCAATTGCGCTAAATTACGCGCGGGCTCTGCGCAGCATGACGGAAAATGCGCAGGCCGTCGCGATATTGCAACGGCTGGCGATCAAATTTCCCCGCGACACGGAGGTGCTCGGCGCTTATGGCAAGGCCTTGGCCGATGCCGGGCGGCCGCGCGAGGCGGTCGAGGTATTGGCTAACGCCCACACCCCCGAGCGGCCGGATTGGTCCGTCCTTTCCGCGCAAGGCTCGGTCGCCGATCAGCTCGGCGACCACCAGCAAGCACAAGCCTACTATGCGGCGGCACTCAAAATCGTGCCGGCTCAGCCGCATGTTTTGTCCAATCTCGGACTTTCCTACGCGCTTTCGAAAAAATTGCCGCTAGCCGAAAAGACGCTGCAGGAGGCGGCGGCGCAGCACGATGCCGACAAACCGGTGCGCCAGAATCTCGCTCTCGTCCTTGCCCTCGAAGGCAAATTCACGAGCGCCGAGGAGGTGGCGCGGCACGATCTCGACGCCAAGGACGCGGCGGCTAATGTCGCCGCGATCCGAAGGATGATCGTGCAGTCGAATACGTGGAAACAGATCCAAGAACTCGACGCCAAGCCGCAGTCCGCCGCCAAGACACACGTGGGAACCAATATCGACTAGAGCACGATCCACGCAGGACAGACTCATCCGATCTCGATCGACAGCGGCGCCAATCCCTCGATCGTGGCTTCGATCTTGTCGCCCTTGACAACAGGCCCCACCCCGGCTGGCGTGCCGGTGAAGATGAGATCGCCCGGCGCGATTTCGACTTGTTGCGAAAGATAATGGATGATTTGGGGAACCCCCCAGATCATGCCGCGAAGATCGCCGCTTTGCCGCAATTGCCCATTGACCCGGCACTCCATCTTGCCTTTGGCGATCACGCCAGTGCGAATCTTTAATGCTATGGCGGAACAAGGCGCGGAGAAGTCGAACGACTTGGCCATTTCCCATGGCCGGCCCTTCTTCTTCAATTCGGTCTGGACATCGCGTTTCGTCATATCGAGACCCACGGCATAGCCGAAAACCATATCGTTGGCCTCTTCGGCTGGAACGTTCCGCCCGCCCGTGTTCATCGCCACGACAAGCTCGACCTCATGCTGGAGATCGCCCGTGCCTGGCGGATAGGGCACTGTTCCACCGTTCTGGACGATGGCGCCGGCGGGTTTCATGAAAAAAAACGGCGGATCGGCCTCCGGGTCTCCGCCCATCTCCCTGGCATGGTCCTTGTAATTCAGGGCGACGCAAAAAATGCGCCGGACCGGGAAACACTTTCCTGGCGGCGCGGGAAGCGCGACTAGCGGCGGCGCGGCGACGGCATAATCACCCATGCGATCAAACCTCGGTCGGGCTTTGTTTCCGGTACTGGCGAAGCGCAAAAGCGGCGGCGCAAGTCCCGCGCGGAAAACGATGGTTCAGCCAACAAAAATCCCAGATTCATTCCACGTCGAGCGGTTCGGTTCCGCTCGGCGGCCATCGGCGGCCAAGGTAATTTTTTCGATTCTCTGCTCGGCGTTCCGGAGCAAATCATTGCAATGGGTCTTCAAAGCCTCGCCGCGCGCGTAGAATGCAATCGACTCCTCTAGCCCGACAGCGCCTTTTTCGAGCTTATCCACGATCTGTTCGAGTTCCTTGAGCGCATCCTCGAAAGACAGTTTGGCGATATCTGCGTCGGTCGCGGGCAAAGTCGCCTCTTTTTTCGGCTTCACGCTTAGTCCTGACACGAACCGGCCTCGGCTTCGCACAAAATGCTGTAGCCGCGGTTGAGATTCAACGCAACTCCAAACAGAAAGGGGCGCCTTCGAAACAATTGGACCCCCGGCCGATTTTCTCGACGGCGGCAACCATTCGTCCGTTGCGCCCAAGCATCGCGTCGGCGATGGCAACGAGCCGCGGATTGGGCGTCGCTGTCGGGGAATTGGCCCGAACCGCTTGCGCGATCTCGGCCTCATTGCGATGTGGGCGCAACGCGCAGGCCGCGATAAACGCCGCCGCCGGCGAGCGGCTCACGCCCGCCCAGCAATGGATCAGCAAAGGCCTCGTCTGGTCCCATCGCCGGACGAAGGCGATGAGCTTTTCGACATGGAATTTGGCCGGAAGCGTGTGGCCCTCGATTTCCACGACGATGTCGGAAAGGACGACGACAAGGTGTTTCTCCGCGTCGATGCCGGAGGGCCGGCGAACCGGCGTTCCCTTATCGATTAACGTGATGAGGTTTTGCGCGCCGGTCGCGCGGACCGTCTCCGCCAGTTTTGAAAGCGGGCAGACGTGGATGCGGAGCATCGAACCGGGCCTTTTGGTACCGCGCCATACGCCAGAATCGCGCCCCTCCGTAGACCGGATGTGGATCGACGAGAACTCTGGAAGCGTCGTATTTGATGAATCGTCGCCCAGTTCACGCGATTTTTAAGTCCGAGCCGCGCCTCCGGCTGACATCAGGCGTTCAAGTTCAGCCAAAAAACGCTCGGCGGCGAGTTTTGGCGCCCAGGGTTCCCAGGCGTCGCCGCCGTAGACATCACGCAAGGGATCGGCGGCAAGCGCGTTGTAGGGAATTCGTAAGGTATTGCGGACTTCGCCCCGCGTCCAGCCGGCGACATGGACCGCCTCGGAGGCGGCGGCCACGCGGTCGGCCCTCTTATGTGCCGCTCGCTCCGCGGGCGTCCAAGGCGGCAAACCATAGCGGATGGCGACGGCGTTTTCCAGTCGTGCGGTCAAGGTCCGGAAAGCCTCGCCAAGGAACGGCTTGACGACGGAAATGCAATCGAAGCCGAGCAGGCCTTCGTCGGCGTCGTGGAGCAATTCGCGCAGCTCCACTGGGGCGTTCGAGGCGCCTAGAAAGCGGCGCCGGTGCAAGGCAAGAACCAGAAGCGAGTGCTGTGCCACCGGCAGCGGCAAAGGCCACGCGGAGTGGCCACCCCAACGGTAGGTCCGGGCAAGGCCCAAGGCCAGGTCCTTATCTTCCCAATCGAACGGTGTCGGGTTCAAGAGATCGAGCCGCTTGCCGGAAGGAAGCCGAACCCACGCCCGGGCGTCACTCATCGCGACGCGCATTCGGCATGCCGCCAGCAGGTGACGAGGTGGTCGTTCACCATGCCGGCCGCCTGACAAAAGGCATAAACGACGGTGGGGCCACAGAAACGGAACCCACGGCTCTTCAAATCCTTGGCGATCTTCATCGAGAGCGGGGTTTGCGCCGGAATTTCGCTCGAACTCGCGAAAAACGTTCTGGATCGTCCGGCCGTCGAAAAAACCCCAGAGGTAATTTGAAAAACCGTCGTCCTCTTGAATTTTCAGCCACGCGCGGGCGGACGTAATGGTGCCTTCGATTTTCGCGCGGTTACGGACGATCCCTTTGTCCTGCATCAGGGCATCGATCTTCGCGCTATCGTAGCGCGCGATCTTTTCCGGATCGAATTGATCGAACGCCGTGCGAAACGCTTCGCGCTTGCGCAATATCGTGATCCAGGACAGCCCGGCCTGGAACCCATCGAGTATAAGCTTTTCATAGAGCGCCCGGTCGTCGCGCTCCGGCACGCCCCATTCCTTGTCGTGATAGGAAAGGTAGAGAGGGTCGTTGCCAGGCCATGGGCAGCGCGGCTTGCTGTCGAGGCGTGACAGCGCCAAATCCAAAGGTGGATGCTCCCGCATGAATGACCCCTCAGCCTGGCAAGGTTACATCGACCGCCACATCCCCGGCCTTCAGCGCAACACCCGCGGCCGGCGCGTCTTCCAGCCGATCGAGCCGCACCATCGCGAGCCCCTCGCCGCCGGCCGTCGAGCCGACATGGCCGATGATCGTTTCACCCGCCGTTATTTGCGTTCCCGGCGCCGGAGCCAGGCCATCGAAATGGATTTTTACGATACGCTTTCTTGCCGATTTGCGGAATTGAACGCGGGCGACAACTTCCTGGCCGACATAGCAGCCCTTCTTGAAATCGACGCCATTCATTAAGTCGAGGTTTATGTCATGCACGAATACGTCGCCATAGGCGAAATCAATGCCCCCCTTCGGCACGCCTTGCGCGATGCGGTGCGCCTCGTAGGTTGCCTCGCCCGCATCGACGAGGCACGCCAAGGCCGCACGGGGCGCAATGATTCGCAGGCCCATGCCGGGCGTCCGCGTGTCGCGATAGAAAATGCCTTCAATGCCGGCCGCCGTTCCGCCGCCAAAAATCGCCGCCACACCAAAATTTTCCGATTTATCCTCGATCGCAATTTTGGCTCGCATCTTGTGCAAATTCAGCAGCTTGACGAGATCTGCTGTCTGTTCGCTAGCGCAATCGATCAAATAGCCCGCCTCTTGTCCCTCCGGCAGTGGAACGACGAAGAAATCGAACAGCAATTTGCCTTGCGGCGTCAAAAACCCGGCGAAGCGGCCTTCCCCCTTGGGAATATTAAGCACGCTATTGGTGATGAGCCTTTGGAGAAAACCCGTCGCGCCGGCGCCCGCCACTTCGATGACGCCGCGATCGCGGAGGAGACACGCTCTGCCGTCCATTCAGATCCTCGACTTTCACTCTGCCACTTTGTAGATAATCCGCCAATGACGAGACGCAAGTTGCTTTTGCTTTGCAATGGACGAGCCAGTGCCCCAAAATTTCGACTTGATCTTGAAGGGCGGCTTTGTGGCCGACCATACCGGCGCGAGCGCGCGCGGCATCGGAATTAGAGCCGGGAAAATCGCTGAAACCGGCGACCTCTTCCACGCCAGCGCTGGAGAGACAATCGACGCCACCGGCCTCCATATTTTGCCGGGCGTGATCGACACGCAGGTGCATTTCCGTGAGCCGGGCGCGACGCACAAGGAAGACCTGGAGACCGGCTCCCGCGCGGCTGCGCTCGGCGGAGTGACCGCGGTTTTCGAAATGCCCAACACCAATCCCGCGACCACAACCGCCGCGGCGCTCGCCGATAAAATGGCGCGGGCGAAAGACCGCATGCATTGCGATTACGCGTTTTGGGTTGGCGGCACGGCGGATAATTGGCGCGATATTCCAGAGCTCGAACGCCTGCCGGGCGCCGCTGGTATCAAGGTGTTCATGGGGTCTTCGACAGGTTCGCTCCTCGTCGCGGACGATGCCGGAGTCGCCGCCATCCTTGGCCAGACCAGGAGGCGCGCCGCTTTCCACAGCGAGGATGAGTTTCGCCTCAACGAGCGCAAGGATTTGCGGGTGCCAAACGATTCTTCCTCGCATCCCATCTGGCGCGACGAAACCGTGGCGTTGCGCGCGACCGGGCGCCTCCTGCGCATCACGCGGGAACAGCGCGCCTTGATCCATTTGCTGCATGTGTCCTGCGGCGAGGAAATGGATTTATTGGCGGCGCACAAGGATATTGCGAGCGTCGAGGTGACGCCGCATCATTTGACTTTTGACGCGCGGGACTATGCGCGGCTTGGCACGAAATTGCAGATGAACCCGCCGGTCCGCGACGCACGCCATCGCGAACGTCTCTGGTTGGGGGTGGCGCAAGGCATCGCTGATATTTTTGGGTCCGATCATGCGCCGCATACGCTTGAGGAGAAGGCAAGGCCCTATCCGCAAAGCCCTTCCGGCATGACCGGCGTGCAAACCCTTGTCCCGGTCATGCTCGATCATGTGAACAAGGGGCGCGTTAGTCTTATGCGCCTCATTGACATGACGAGCGCCGGTCCCGCGCGGCTTTTTGGGATAGCGGGCAAGGGCCGGATCGCGGCGGGGTATGACGCCGATTTCACGATCGTCGATATGAAGCGGCGCGAAAAAATTGAAAACCGGTGGATCGCCTCGCGTTGCGGCTGGACACCTTATGATGGAATGGAGGTCACTGGCTGGCCGGTTGGCACCATCGTTCGCGGCCGGCGCGTCATGTGGGAGGGCGAACTCGTCACGCCCGGAGAGGGCCAGCCCGTGCGATTCCACCATGCTTTGTAACCTCGGCCGGAAATGGGCCGGCTTATTTATCGGCGAATGAACATTGCGGTCATTGACGTCCGCTGGCATTGCACGGGCGGCGCTTCCCGGACCAACTTAGGAACACTAGGTTGAGATCTGAAAAAGGACCCTAAACATCATAGCGACGCAGAAACCGAAAAACGGCTAGATGCAGCGTTGCGGCGATCACTCCAAACGCTGCCGACGCACAAGCAGAAATCTAACGCGCCAAAATCAAAACGCGCTGCTTCTAAGAAAAGGCGTTCCCAAACTTAAGAGCCAATTACGGGCACCAATTCGGCGCCGGTGATTATGTGTCGATAGCTTACGTTCGATATTCCCCGACTACGATTCGGTAGCTCGGTGTCGTTTTCGTAGAAGCGAATAGCCGGAGCCTTACAACGACAAAATTGTGGGTCGTCGACATTCTATCCTCTATGCAGATTGAATGCAGTTTGGCCTGCGGTTCTTGCTCGGACAGATCAGTCCCAATCCAATAAGCCGGGTGCCGATCATCTTTGCCCAAAATGAAATCCGCACAAAACGGCTCGAAAGTCCCCGGCCCAAGTTCTGCCATGGCAAATCCGTGACCAATTTTTGCCACCAGACGTCCAAAGAGAATGGGATCAGAGCTGCCAAGATGTTGGACTTTATTTAGCTTCGCAAGGCGTGAGTGAAAATCTTTATGCACAAATACCAAAGCGGTTGTGTGCGTGACGTCTTCCGGTGGAACGCCGCGCAAAATTTGAGGCGGCGTCGGATACGTTGTGAATACCATAATTCCCTGATGATCAGACAGCGACAGGCTCGTTGCTTTGATATGAGTGTCAGGACTGCCTTTTGGAGATAGCTTTATTCTGGCACGGTGTTTTCTCTTGGCCTTTTGTCCGCGGACGCCGAAGTGCGGTCTTCCGTACTGAAAATTATTGTTGCAGCACGCGGTTTCAACCTTATTGATAATTTGCTGACATGGTGTGCAGCTCGCTCTGGGCAGCCTAAGACCATCACCAATCATTTTTGGGATTATGTCTTCCATCGTTCGATAAGTCACGGTTGAGCCGCAGTAGACGCACGCATCTGCGGAATCGTAGCGCTTTCGTTCAATGTCAAAAGCTGCCGGTTTTCCACCGTCTCCAAATCCCATCTTTCGTAGAGTTTGAATTAGGGCTTCGGAGTTAGTGCCTGGGCTTATTTCAATGGAGTAGAAATGAGGTTCGCGCAAATTGGTAGGATTGCTCATTGAATGAGTGTTCCAACTAGCCCTGTCGTTTCTGCCACCTTATAAAATCATTCGCCTTCTGCTCAGGCGTTGACGTACACTTCGAGCGAAGAGGCGGCTGTGGCGGCCCTCCGCTCTTGCTCATAAAGCCGAGATGCCTTCTCGACGAAGTTTGCAGTTGTCTCCTTGGCTACACGCAGCCCTGCCCGGCGGCCTTGCGCGGCCTCAGAGCGTCTTCAAGAATCCCGCGAAACGCATAAGGCCCTCCGGCCAGGGGCCGTGTCCGCTTTCGCTGTTGATGTGGCCTGAAAATCCCGCGTCGATCAATTCCGCGCCAAGCGTGCGCGCCAAAGCCTCGCTGTCGGCAAAGGTGGAATAAGGATCGTCGCGGCTCGCGATCACTAGGGAAGGGAAAGGAAGCGGTTCGTCCGGCACGGCCAAGAAAGCCGGGTCGAGCGCATCGAGCCCGGCAAGAACCTTGGCAGAGGGCGGGGCGACGAGAAAGCCGCCCTTGACCTTGCCGCCGCTTTCTCCTTTTGCCAGAAACGGCGCGGCATGCACCGCCGCGAGCACGCCGAGACTATGGGCCACAAGAACCACTGGGCGTTCCGCCCGCGCGACTTCCTCGACGATGCTGTCCCGGCAGGCGGCAAATCTTGGTTTCTCCCAATCCGCTTGAACGACGCGGCGCACGGCCGGGATTTTGGCTTCCCAGCGGCTCTGCCAATGATCCGGCCCAGACCCGCCAAGGCCCGGTATGATAAGAATATCGGCCTCGGATGCGCGCATCGAAGAAGAACTCTACACTTCAACTCTCGCCAAAAACGCGCTTAAAGATGAAATTGATGTTTTTCAAATGATAGCCGAGGTCAAAAAGCTCTTCGAGTTCGGCATCGCTTAGCACCTTGCGCACGTCCTTGTCTCGTTTCAAGAGCGTCAAGGACTCGCTCTCCCCGCGCCAGACCGGCATGGCATTGCGCTGAACCAAAACATATGCCTCCTCGCGGCTCATGCCTTTTTGGGTCAAAGCAAGAAGAACCCGCTGCGAATGAACGAGGCCGCCCAGCCGGTCCAGATTACTTTTCATATTGGCGGGATAGACAATGAGCTTGTCAATTATTTGGGTAAGACGCGCAAGCGCGAAATCAAGGGTAATCGTCGCGTCCGGCGCGATCATCCGCTCGACCGACGAATGCGAAATATCGCGCTCGTGCCAAAGCGCCACGTTCTCCATGGCCGGCATCGCCATGCCACGCACGAGACGCGCGAGTCCCGTCACGTTTTCGCTCAACACCGGATTGCGCTTGTGCGGCATGGCGGACGAACCTTTCTGGCCTTCGGAAAAAAACTCCTCCGCTTCCAGCACTTCGGTGCGCTGCAAATTCCTGATCTCGGTTGCGAGCCGCTCCATCGAGGACGCAACGACGCCAAGGGTCGCAAAAAACATTGCGTGGCGATCGCGCGGTATAATCTGCGTCGAGGCGGGCTCGATGGCAAGTCCGAGTTTTGCCGCGACATGGGCTTCGACGCGCGGATCGATGTTCGCATAAGTGCCGACAGCGCCGGAAATCGCGCAGGTCGCGATTTCCTTCCTTGCATGAACGAGACGCTCGCGGGCGCGTAAAAATTCGGCGTAGGCTTGCGCGAGTTTTAGCCCAAAAGTCATTGGCTCGGCGTGGATGCCATGCGAGCGGCCGATCATGGGCGTGAGCTTGTGCTCGAACGCGCGGCGCTTTAAGGCGGCCAGCAGAGCGTCGATATCGGCCAGAAGAATGCCGGACGCGCGGGTGAGCTGCACGGCCAAACATGTGTCGAGCACGTCGGAAGACGTCATGCCTTGGTGCACAAACCGCGCCTCGGGACCAATGAATTCAGCGAGGTGGGTCAGGAAGGCGACCACGTCATGATGCGTGATCTTTTCGATTTCATCGATCCGCGCCACGTCAAACGTCACATGGCCGGCTTTTTCCCAGATCGCCTTGGCGGCCTCCTTTGGGATGACGCCGATTTCGGCCAGCGCATCGCAGGCATAAGCCTCGATTTCGAACCAGATGCGAAATCGTGTTTGCGTCTCCCATATGGCGGCCATTTCGGGGCGGGAATAGCGCGGGATCATGCGGTGGGCTCTTGGGGTGGAGTTCCCGGGTGGCCTAGCATGCCGAAACGGCTGGAGCAAAACCGGCGACGATCCGGCACTGTCGCAATTTGAAGGTCCGTTGCCGGCAGAGAGCAAAGACTTGCTCCCGATTTCCGCACGCTATAGGTAGCTGATATGATTGATGCCGATGCGCCGTGCACAATTCTTGAATTATGCTCGTGACGGGCGTTGCGGCGCCTGCGAGCTTTTTCATTCGCTTCCGTGGTTGGGAGTTAACGACTTTCCGGAGGCGACGTTGGCGCTCCTATCTGGTTCGGCTTTGACGGCAATTCATGTCCCGCAGGAATGGCACCGTCGCCGCCCGGTTGCGACCTGGCGCCGCTTTCCGATTCAGCTTCCGGCTTTTCTCCTTTTTTCCCGAGCTCTTCGGAATTCTTTTTCGCCTGTTGGGGCGGCGGCGCGTTACTCTTACCTGGCAACCATGGCCGCGCACACCCGTACTCGTCCGCACAATCCTTCTCGCCGAAAGTTACCCACTCCCAAAAATCGGAATCAAACGATGGTCTGGCGCATCCATACTTGTCCGCGCAGCCTCCCACCCCGTTCGGCACGAAATGCCATCCCGGCGGCGGTCCTGCGCCGGGCGACGGCCCCGAAGGACCGACGTGCGCTGCTGCAACCTGGGCTGGCGTCGGGTGGATTGGATGGATGGGCGGCAATCCAAAAAAGTACGCAGCTACGCCAGCGCCGCCGATCAACACTCCGACAGCAAAATTCCAAATCATCCTTAGCCTATGCCACACAATCTTTCGGTCCCATGTCGCACCGTATGTTCTATGGACTTTGCCGCCCTGCGTGGCGTGTGCGTGAACAAAGCCCATGTAGTCCTTTAAGTCACATCATCCGCTTCACGATCTGCCTCAGCAGTCTTCGCGTTTAATTTTCATGAGTAATTCCCCACGCCGCGACTCCCAATTTTGACAAGTGCGTTTTATGGCACTCAATGGAACTGAGCAATGCCCGAGATCAATTGAGAGGTGGGCCGCCGCGCGCGGCTACCCTGCATTACTTGAGAGATGCGAGACAATACCTCTCAATAAGGGGAATCCGTCATTGTGTCATATTTACGGCGCACTTTTGGCGAGGTTAATCGTCGATATTTGTCCGCGTACCGAAGCGCAAAGGCGCTCACGCGTAGCACGTTACGTTAGAATTGAGCCACCTCAACGGTGGACCGCCTATTTAACGACGCAGGCTTTATATCGATTTGCTAGGGTCGAACAAACACCGCCGTTCTTCACGCATTGGTTACAGAAGTGCGGCGGATATTTGGGTACCCCAATTTTACAAGTGGGCCCCCTGCCCAGTGGATAGTTTATGCATGAAGTTTTAGTCATGCCATGGCCTGGGTCGCAAACATTACCAGTACTATGAAGGCCATTTACAGTGAAAGAGTAGCTGTAGCCATGACGAACATGTATAAAAGCCCCGATTTTGTCCTCTACACTAAAAGTAAGAGGCATAGTGTTCTTCCTCTTAGGACAACTTACAGTAAACGACGGCCAGCCATCCGGAAGGTAACACCATAGTGCGGATGTGGTGCACCCCTGCGGGGTCGCTTCGCAAGGAACGGCACCAACCAAAAACGGGGTAAAAATTAAAAAGCATCGTCTCATCAGCTGTCCCTCCAAAAAAACGGAATCAGACGGGCTCTGTTGCATTAGTCACCCGATGGCGCTTCACCGGCCAATTATTTGAGTTGTTCGCGAACATGCTCTAGGAGATCGTTTGCCCTCTTAAGTTGCTCCGGTGTCAGGGTCCGATTTGGGCATGCACGGGGTCATCGCAGAATTTCTCGAAAGGAGCACGCTGACGGCGTGCGTTTGGTCGTGACATCATCGATACCGTGCCGCTGTCTAATTACACATTGACCAAAGCCGATTGATCGAGGCTTTTTGCTCTGGGCAAAATCATCGCCGCACACTGCACACTTCCCCGCTGCTCACATTCTTCTAAAAGCAGAAACATCATAGACTTGAGAACACTAGAATTTTCCTGGTTCTGCTCTTAGGCGAGAAATGGTCGCCCCCGCCCTTGCTGCTACGGCTCGAATAGAATGGCGGTGTCACAAAGCCAACTACCTGGGTGACAATCAAATAATTGTGAAATTTTGGGTCACGGTAGACGCCGAGCTTCAAATATTGTCCCGAAGCAAGATTTGGAAAGGGAAGGACACTAACACTAGCAACAATCACGTTGGTATAACCATGCTTGAGCTCTAAACCCCGAGGGCTGCGATCAGCCCATGCACATTGGCCAGGACCAGGACTTTCAGCGCCGGGCGCCCCGTTTCGACCATTTGAAAGGTGTGCAAAGAAAGATAGGACGGCAGAAAGTAGTTTGCAGTGGACCGTGACAGTACAGGGGGTAGGAAGTCTGCGCGACTGCGATGCGGTACGGGCCCAAAAAATTCACACACACGGCAGCGAGAAAAAGTGCGGAGGTGCGGGTTTTGATGAGCTTCATGACTTGATCCGAAATTCTCTGAGTGTCCGTCCGGAGAGATATTGAAACCTATGAATCACTATTGATTTCAAAGGGCGTGTGGCCCCGAAGGGGGTCGCCCATGGGCACGGCGAAGACAAACCTCAATCGAAAGGCGCTCGCGTTCTTGCACCTCGCCTCAATCCGCTTCGGCGTGTTGTCTCTTGCTGCCGACGGCAAATATGCTGTCGGGTTGCGCCTCATAATTGACCGCTCGGCTTTTCATACATGTCGCGCCGCTGCACCAGCAACGCGTTCGCCCGGTCGAGATTTCTCTGCGTAATGTGTTACTGATAGGGTACGACTTCGTTTGTTTCCTTGCGCACGTTCCGCTCTAAGCGCACTTGGTGTTTGTGCATGACGCGCGCTCGCTTCGCCTGCGACAATTGCGCCAGCCGCGGCATAGGTGAGCCCCGCTGCGAGCAGGACTGACACAGTGATTTTCTTCGATATCATCGATTTCCCTCACATGTTCAAAAGAAGCCCTCGAGCCGAGAATCCGCATTTGCAGTAAAGAAACGCGAGGAACGCGAAGTCCCTCTAAAGACGTAGGGTCGATGCGGCACGAGTTAAGAAACACCATCGCGTAAGGGCTTCGGTTTCCCTACAGCGGCGTCAGTTGCTGTCAGCGCAGCGACTGCCGGGCTTCATGAATTCGTGACGCCTCGGGCGTCCAGCTATGCTTAGGCGGTTCATGCGGATGAGCGGGCAAGGCCCGCCGATCCGTCCCTGCATTTCACCATCGGCGTCTACCCGCGCGCCCGGCTCATCATGGTTCACCCGCGAAAGCAATATTGAAACCAGCACCGGCTAGCGGCGAAGGCGCATAAGCGCATTTGCAAAAGTCCTGATTTTTGCAAACGGGGACATGGACGCTTCGACTTAAAAGCCGAAATTCAAATTGAGGTCAAACCGGCGGTTTGTACCTTTAACCTATCCTGTTGGGCGATGACGGCCGCGCCAGCTCGGCAGGGCGCCGGGGAAGGGCAGGGGCGTGGCCTCGTAAACGGCGCGGGCGATGGCGCGGGCGAGGCAATCGGCGGCACATGAGCCGATCTCGGTCTTGTCAATGATCGTTGGGACTTCGCCCGCCGTTCCGGTCGCGGCGGAAAAAACCGTGTCGCCGTCCATGGGCGCGTGCGAGGGGCGCAACGCCCGCGCCATGCCGTCATGCGCCATGATGGCAAGATGCTTCGCATCCGCTTTGGTCAGCGCCGCGTCGGTGGCGACGATGGCAATGGTGGTATTTTCCGGTGCGCTGCCCTTGATGCGAAAGCCGAGCGCGTCCGCCGGCCAAGGCACGGGCCAGCCGAGGCCGCCGAATTCGCCATTTTGCTCATAAGGGGCGGCCCAAAAATGCGGGCCTTCGCCGATCGTCGCGCGGCCAACCGCATTCGCCGCAACAAGCGCGCCAACGCGAAACCCGCCCGAGGTCGCATCGCTCGCCGAGCCGAGGCCTCCCTTGAGATTTTCGGTCGTGGCGCCAAAGCCCGCGCCCACACTGCCGAGGGCAAAATCAACCGCCGCCGAGGCTGCCGCGCTGTAGCCCAAATGCCAATAGACGGGCTCGCGGCCAAAGCTTTTGTCGCCGCCATTCAAGAGATCGAAAAGGACCGCGCCCGGCACGATTGGCACCTTGATGCCGCGCACCGCGAAGCCACGGCCGCTCTCGCGGAGATAAGTCGCAACTCCGCCCATCGCATCGAGGCCGTAAACGGAGCCGCCGGAAAGGACCATGGCATCGACCCGCTCGATGGTCATCGAAGGTTCGAGCAAGCCCGTGTCGCGCAGCCCCGGCGCGCCGCCGTGAACGGCGATCGAGGCGATGGCGGGAGCCTCGAAAATCAGCGCGGTGACGCCGGAGCCGAGGCGCTCGTCATGCGCATGGCCGACGCGAAGGCCAGGGACGCCGGTAATGAGATTGTTCAATCTTGGCCCACATCCCAACGAAACAGTGTTGCCTTCGACTACCGGAACTTCGCTCGGGCCGAGGTCAACGCCTCGCCGGGATCAATGGCCTACGACGCGCCGTAGCGGTTGACCACCTCGTGCGCGATCTTACCGCCCTCCGCGAGAAACCGTCCGATGATTGCCTGCGCGTTTGGGGTGCACAGATGGTAGGTTCTTTCGTAATCGTGAAAGCCCCGGTTATAACTGCCGGCGAGCCGCTCCTTCCGCGCCGCGGTCCTGGCATCAGCTTCCAAAAGCGCCTGCATCTTCGCGCGCCAATCGCCTTGAGGGTTGGCGGCGCAGAGTGTGTCGAGATAGGTCAAGGCCCCGAGGATTTCGGCTAGCCTCAGAATCTCGGGATCGTAAGGCGGCGGCGGCTCCGAATCCGGCGCCGGAGCTGCTTTCGTGTCGGGTTTGGTTGCGATCGCTGCCTTGGGCTTGGTCTTATGGTGCTTGGCCTTGCCGGCTTGCGGATTGTTGCCGCCGGATTGGCTCGGCCTTGTCTCGGTGCGCGGCGGCGCTGCGGCTGGCCTGCTGCCGAAAAGAAAGTCAAAAAATTGGGCCCCGGCCGGGGCAGGCGAAATCGCTATGCAAATTGCCGCCGCCGCGATCGCGCGCAGCGCGCGGCCCGGAAAGTCTCCTGCCCCCGCGAACGCCAAAACTCCCTTCATCGCTGGTTACTCAAGATAGACCTGCCTTGACGCGCGCCAGCACTCTTTGCGCCGCTTCGATCACGGAAACGATATGGGGCGTGCAATCGAGCTCGGCGAGGCATGCGGGCTCAACCCAGACGGCTTCCGCTGTTTCCGGCCCAGATTTGGCCTCTCCCGCGGTCCACTCGCCCACAAAAGTGGCGATCACGTAATGGTGGCGGATTTTGCCGGCGCCGTCGCGATCGATCAATTCCACAAATTGATTAAAGGCAACGATGCGCGTATCGATTTGAAGTTCCTCCAGAACTTCGCGCAGCGCCGCCGCTTCCAAGGTCTCGCCAACCTCAACCAGACCTCCGGGCAAAGAAAAAGCTCCCGCAAAAGGCGGCTTGGTGCGCATGGCGAGAAGAACCCGGCCCGCCCGGAAGACGGCGACACTCACGCCAAGATACGGACGCCGCGGATAAGTCCGTGCCGAGCCTGGCCCCGCCTTTGTCCGCGAGGCGAAAGAACCGGTTGGGTTCATGGATAAAGGCGCTCCTTTTGCCACGCGTGCCCCTCCGTTTGCCGCCGGAAAACAATACGGTCGTGCAGCCGGAAGGCGCCCTCCAACCAAAATTCGAGATAAATTGGGGAAATCCGGTAGCCGAGCCAATAGGGCGGCCGGGGAACTGCGCCGAGGGCAAATTTCGCGGCATATTTGGCGGCCGCGGTCTCCAGCGCGAAACGGCTTTCGAGCGGCCGCGATTGCTGACTTGCCCAGGCGCCGATCCGGCTCAGAAAAGGGCGGCTGGCGAAATAGGCATCGGCCTCGGCGTCGGTAACGAGGGTGACCGGCCCGCGAAACCGAACCTGCCGCCGCAGCGATTTCCAGTGCAAGACCGCCGCCGCCCGCATGTTCGCGCGAAGCTCCTGGCCCTTGGCGCTCCCGGAATTGCTGTAAAAGACAAATCCTGACAATTCCACTCCCTTGAGCAGGACCATGCGCACATTCGGGAGGCCATCGGCATCGGCGGTCGCGAGGGCCATCGCGTTGGGATCGCTGGGCTCGCTTTTTTGCGCCGCTTCGAACCAGTCCCCAAACAGAGCGAAAGGCTCGGACGCCTCGGAGAAGTCACGAGTCGTTAACCCGTTCAACGGTAAACCTCCAAAAGCGCCAATTTTAACGAGCAGCCACGCTGTGACAGGGGATGCTTTTCGCCGCTATGGCCGATATTCGTTTGGCGCGAGGCTTTGTAGCATGGCGTGCGGATCACGCTCGATTTTTCGTTTCCCGTATTTCTGGCCCTTTGGGCGGAAACCGCTCGCGCGGGCAGCGAAAGCTTGCATCCTTGGTGGCCTGCCGGCGCTCCTTGCCGGATGTTCCATGGCGCTTCCGATCTCGCCCTTGACGTCGCCGGTCTCCAAGGAAGATGCGGCCGGAGCGGTCCCAAAGCCGCCGCTCGCCGGTCTCCTCGATGCCGAGGACTGGCGCCGTGCCAAGGCTGCGCTTTCGACCGCCCTCGATCCGCAAGGCAATGGTTCACTCGTTGGCTGGGATAATCCGGACTCGGGCAATAAGGGTTCATTCACTCCGGTTGGCAAACCCTACCCCTTGGAGGCCGGGATTTGCCGTGTCTTTCTCGCCGAGGTCGATTGCAAGGGCGACGAACACGCCATACAAGGAACTGCTTGCTCGGATAAGCGCGGCGAGTGGACGATCGCCGAGACGAAACCCTGGAAAAAGACCTAGAGGCGGATTCCACCGCCGCGACACCGGATGGCGGGCCGCGCGTGACCCAGTCCAAGTGAACCGGATCACGCCTGGAAGCACGGGTTTTAGCGGGACATCGCGGCCTTGACCGGCGCGGCCGCGCCGGAAATCGCGGCCGAGACCGAGATCGCGCCGCTGTTGCTGTTGCTGAAGCTGCCGCCGCCGATGGCCAGGGTGACATACACCGCGTTCTGGGTCCCGGTCAGGGAGGCAAGCTGTGCTCCCACCTGGAAATTGTAGCGCAAGGTGCCCGTGGACTTGATCACCGCCTTCATGGTCACGCCATTGATCACACCCTCGAAGCTGAAAACCCCCTTTCCGGTCTCGTAGAAAGATCCGGCCGGGATCGTGACCGCAAAGGTGCCGATCTGGAGCGTGATTGGCTGGGTGAGAGGATTGATCACAGGCGCGGTGCTGCTCAAGGTGAAACCGGTCCCAAGGGTGAAGGCATCTGTGTTTGGAGCGGTGCCGAAGGCGATGTTGAGGACGGCGTTGAAGGTGAGGAAGGGCACCCCCGGCGGCGGTGGCACAATGCCCACGCCAATGGGGTTAGCCCCCACCGGGATCGTGGCTACCTCCACCGTGTTGGTGGCGGTGTCGACCACCGAAACTGTGTTGTCCACATAATTCGTGACATAGGCGTGCTGCCCGTCCGGGGTGACGGCGACCCCAAAGGGTAAAGTCCCCACCGTGACCGTGGCCACCACCGTGTTAGTGGCCGTGGCGATCACCGAGACCGTGTTGTCCAATTCGTTCGTGACATAGGCGTGCTGCCCGTCCGGGGTGACGGCGACCCCAAAGGGTAAAATCCCCACCGTGACCGTGGCCACCACCATGTTGCTGGCCGTGGCGATCACCGAGACAGTGGCGGAGCCGTCATTTGTCACATAGGCGTGTTGCCCATCCGGGGTAATGGCTACCCCCAAGGGGGCAAAGCCCACTGTGACCGTGGCCACCACCATGTTGCTGGCCGTGGCGATCACCGAGACAGTGCCGGAGCCGTCATTCACTACGTAGGCGTGTGTCCCATCCGGGGTGATGGCGATCATTCGGGGCAAAACCCCTACAGGGATCGGGCTGCCCACCACCGTCTTGCTGGCCGTGGCGATCACCGAGACTGTGTTATCGCCTCCATTCGCGACGTAGGCGCGTGTCCCATCCGGGGTGACGGCTACCCCACTGGGGCTATTCCCTACCGTGACCGTGGCCACCACTGTGTTGGTGGCCGTGGCGATCACCGAGACGGTGTTACTCCCCGCATTCGCGACGTAGGCGTGTTTCCCATCCGGGGTGACGGCGACCCCAAAGAAGCCACCCCCCGCCGTGATCGTGGCTGTCACAGACGGGGGAGTGGCGCCCGTGTCGATCACCGAGACTGTGCTGGAGCCTTGATTCGTGACATAGGCGAAGGGCGCCGCCGCCACCGGCGAAGCCAGCGCGCCTAGCCCCATCGCCAGCATGATCGCGAAGAGGGCCATAAATCCCAGCGCCGGTGCGGCGCGGCTTCCATTACGATTGTTGTCATACATATAACATTCCTCCACAGTTATTTTAGCATTAATCCCAAAACTGCTGATCTTAATTTGTCATACTTCTGTTGCGCTCTCAAGACAATGCCGTGCCGGTGCGCTTGGAAGCGGACACGCCGGATTTCGCGCCGCCTCCCCGCGCAACCGAGGCCGGGTCATACGTTTTGGTGCGAATGTGCGAGAGTACCGGATAGTCAGGATTGCTCCAGGCGGATCCTCCGGCGTCCGAAGCGGCCACCGCGAAACTGAAGCATCGGCCGGAAATCAAGCGGCAAACTTCGCCACGCGATTCAACCGCCGGTGGCCGCGCGATCAATAATGCGCAAGATGCTGATAATTATGCCTGAATCGTTGCATTTGCATAGCAAAATTGGGGGTTATCCAGGGATTGCGGGTTAGTAAATAGCGACTTAGCTTTGCAGCGGCCAGCGGTTTCGGTCCATAAGCCTTGTGGCGGGCGTGCCGCCGCCCCAATTTTACACAAAGACACATGCGCTTGTGCCGGCGGACGGGCGGGCGCGAAAATGGGCTAATCTATGCGTGATCCCTATGCGGTTTTGGGAGTTCAGAAATCGGCCGGGCACGGCCGAGATCAAAAAGGTCTATCGGAAACTCGCCAAGAAATTTCATCCAGATCAAAGCAAGGAGCCGAAGGCGAAGGAGAAATTCGCCGAGGTGAGCGCCGCCTACGAGATTTTGGGCGACGAGAAGAAACGCGCCGCGTTCGACCGGGGCGAGATCGACGCCGAAGGCAAACCGCGGTTCCATGGTTTCGAAGGTTTTGGCACGGAGGGCGCAGGTTTTGGCCGGCGTTCGCAAACGGGCGGCGGCCCTGGTTTCCAGCATTTTGAATTCAATTTCGGCGGCGGGCGCCCCGGCGCGGAGGGATTAGATGCGAGCGATATTTTCGGCGACCTTTTTAGGGCTGGGACCGCAAGTGGCCGCAGGGGGAGAACGCGTGGCCAAGGCGCGCCGCCGCGCGGCGAGGATGTCAGTGTGAACGTCACAATAAGCCTGGCCGAGGCGGCGAACGGGACGGCGGCCCGGGTCACCTTGCCGGACGGCCGGACCCTAGAAGTCTCGGTCCCGGCGGGAATCGAGGATGGCAAGCAAATTCGCCTGAAGCGGCAGGGCCAGCCAAGTCCCCTGGGCGGCGATCCGGGCGACGCGATGGTGACCGTCCAAATCGCCAAGCATCCCTATTTCCGCGTCGAGGGGCGCGACCTGCGGCTCGATTTGCCAGTGACCCTTTATGAAGCGATCCTCGGCACCAAGGTCAATGCGCCGACGCTCGAAGGCACGGTGGAGCTTACCGTTCCCCCCGGCTCGAATGGCGGGCGCACCTTGCGTCTGCGCGGCAAAGGCTTGCCTCGCCCGAATGGCGCCTCCGGCGATCTACTGGTGAGCTTGAAAATTGTCCTCCCCGACGAGGCGGACCCCGAACTCGTCAATCTGATGCGCAAATGGGAAACCCAAAAGCCCTATAATCCGCGCACCGGCATGAAGTGAGGCGGACGATGTGGCAAGTAGTGGCAAGTAGATGAAGGGCCAAATACGAATGCCGCGGCCAATGCCCGGAGCCGTGACTGGCGGCCCTGACCCAAGCGCTTACGATGCGCTGGCGCAAGCCAAGGACCTTTTGCGGTCGGTTCGCGCCGGCGCGCTCGCCACCTTGGTGCCAGGGACCGGCTTTCCTTTCGCGAAGTCTGTCAATGTCGCGACCGCGCCGGACGGCAGCCCGATCCTTTTGTTGTCGCGTCTTGCAGCCCACACCCGGCATCTCGCATCCGATCCCCGCCTTTCGCTACTCCTCGCGCGAACCGGGCCCGGCGATCCGCTCGCGCATCCGCGCGTCACGATCATGGGAAGGGCCGAATGTGTCATCGACCCAGACGGCCGCGCGGCGCTGAAGGCGCGCTTTTTGGCAAAACATCCGCAATCGGCGCTTTATGCCGATTTCGCCGACTTTTCGTTTTGGCTCGTGACCATGGACGAGGCGCATTTGAACGGCGGGTTCGCGCGAGCGGGTCACTTCAAAGCAGCCTCCCTCGTCACCTCGCTCGACGGTGCGGAATCCTTGGCCGCCGCCGAACCGCAAGCGCTCGCCGAGGTGAATGCGCGCCATCAAGACGCCCTCGCGCAATTTGCGGCCGCGCTTGCGGGCAAGCCCGATGGGCCATGGCAGGCGACAGGGATCGATCCCGAAGGAATCGATCTCGGCTGCGGCGATCGAACCGCCCGCATCGCGTTTCTCCGGCCGGTTCGCACCCTGGAAGATCTCCGCGCCATATTGCCGCAACTCGTCGAGGCCGCGCGGCAAGCCGCGGCAGGCCCGGCAGCGGACGCTTGAGAGAGCGGAGCTGCGCAAAATTTGGCTGCTATTTGCGGTCTAGCGCTGCGGCCAAGTGTCGTATATTAAACCTTGAGTTTCGTGGCCGCGCGGCAAAACCAAGGGAGATAGATGTCAATGGGTGGTATCGTGAATAGTCCGGCAACCAACGGCAAGCTGCGCGATTGGGTTAGCGAAATGGCGGCGCTGTGCAAGCCCCACCAGGTCGTCTGGGCTGATGGAAGTCAAGAGGAGTACGACCGGTTGTGTCAGATGATGGTCGACGCCGGTACGTTCATTCGCCTCAGTCCGAAAAAGCGCCCAAATTCCTATTTGGCCCGTTCGCACCCGTCCGACGTGGGCCGGGTGGAGGACCGGACCTTCATTTGCGCAACCAACCAGGACGACGTCGGCCCCACCAACAACTGGGCGCCACCGGCTGAAATGCGCGCGACCTTGCGCGGGCTGTTCGACGGCTGCATGGCCGGCCGTACGATGTACGTCATCCCGTTCAGCATGGGGCCGATCGGCTCGCCCATTGCCAAGATCGGCGTGCAGCTCTCCGATAGCCCCTATGTCGTCGCTAATATGCGGATCATGACCCGCATGGGAAAGGCTGTGCTCGATGCGCTCGGCAGCGACGGCTTCTTCATTCCGTGTGTGCACTCGGTGGGCGCGCCACTCAAACCAGGACATAAGGACGTGCCGTGGCCGTGCGAGGGCGACATAAACCGCAAATACATCGTGCATTTCCCCGAAACCTACGAGATCTGGTCCTACGGCTCCGGCTATGGCGGCAATGCTCTCCTCGGGAAAAAATGTCTTGCGCTGCGTATCGCGTCGGTCATGGCGCGCGATGAAGGCTGGCTCGCCGAGCACATGCTGATCATGGGCATTGAAGCCCCGAACGGCGGGAAAACCTATCTCGGCGCCGCCTTCCCAAGCGCCTGCGGCAAGACCAACCTCGCGATGCTGGTGCCGCCGAAAGGGTTTCAAGGCTGGAAAGTCAGCACCGTCGGCGACGACATCGCCTGGATCAAGAAGGCGCCGGACGGGACACTGCGCGCGATTAATCCGGAGGTCGGGGTTCTTCGGCGTCGCGCCCGGCACGAACGGGCAGTCCAATCCCAACGCGATGCAAACGATCAGTAAGAACTCCATTTTCACCAATACCGCACTGACCGACGACGGCGATGTCTGGTGGGAGGGGATGACCGACAAGCCGCCGGCGCATCTCATCGACTGGAAGGGTGAGGACTGGACACCTGGGTGCGGGCGCCCCGCCGCGCACCCAAACGCCCGTTTCACGGCGCCGGCGAGCCAATGTCCATCGATCGACCCTGATTGGGAAAAGCCGGAAGGCGTGCCGATCTCAGCCTTCGTCTTCGGCGGCCGCATGAGCAAGGAGCTGCCGCTCGTGTTCCAGGCCTTCAATTGGTGCCATGGCGTCTACATAGCCGCAACGATGGGTTCCGAAGCCACCGCGGCCGCGATCGGCCAGGCAGCGATGCGCCGCGATCCAATGGCGATGCTGCCGTTCTGCGCCTACAACATGGCCGATTATTTCGGACCATTGGCTCAATTTTGGGCGGCGCCTCTCCAATCCGCCGCAGATCTTCCGAGTCAACTGGTTCCGCAAGGACGAGAACGGCAAGTTCATCTGGCCCGGCTTCGGCGAAAACATGCGCGTGCTCAAGTGGATCGTCGACCGCGTGCAGGGCCGCGGCTACGCCGTCGAGAGCCCGCTCGGCTGGATGCCGCGGCACAAGGACATTGAATGGAATGGCCTCGATTTCCCGGCCGACAAGTTCTACGAACTGATGGCGGTCGGCCGGGACGCCGGCGCCGCCGAGGCGCAGGCGCACGAGGAGCAGTTCGGCCAGTTCGTCGATCGGCTGCCGAAGGAGTTCTTATTTGAGCGTGAACTTCTGCGCTCACGCCTGTGGCGTTCGCCCGATCGCTGGGAACTCGCGCACAAGGATAGCGTTCGGCCGGCTGCGTGAGCCAAGGCCGACTGTGACGCAGAGATGCGCGTTCTTAAAGATTAAAGCACGGTCGCGTCGGACTCGCCCTTTACATGCCCCAGGCGCGGCGGGATACGAAGCGGGGATTTGGACCAAGCAGGGCTGTCCGGATAGGATTTATTTTTGGCCGTGCGATTTTTTCAAAAATGCGCGGTCTTGCCAGTTCATGACTGCTCAAATCGTAACCGAGTTGCTCGAGATTATGGCGCTGGGAACACCTGATGCGCTCACGGCCTGAACTCCGTAGCTGACAGTGCCGGTGCGGCCTGTGTCCACCCACAACGCCGCCCGCAGAGTAACTGGCGATAGCTGCTGGTTAGGGTCACCCAGCAGCCATACAATATACGTGTAGAACCAGGGCTCCGCTTCGAGATCGACCGGTGTCCAGGTTATAATGACGTTTGCGCCGTCCACGGTCGCAGTCACGTTTGCGGGGTTGGCCGGCACAGGCGCCGTAGCACCCTGGTACGGCGTGATCCAATAGACCCTGATCGCATAAGGATCGATGGTGAATACGTCACTGAAAGTCCCATCGGCTAGCGGCTGATTGGTTTTTATTGTTGACGCCAGCTCCTGGCTCGTGCGAACCGTGCCCGCCGAAAACGAGGTAAGCGGCAAGCCAGACGCAGGCGTACTGTCAGATCCTCCTGCCGCCGTAAACCCATTTGAATTGCTGGCATCGATCTCAAACACCGCCACGTTCACGGCCGCGAGGGAATGTCGATGATCGAGTAATGGAAGTTTTTCCAGGGCGGGGCTGGTGAAGGATCTTCAACACGCGGAAAAACCGCAAAGATCGATGTAATGTAATTGCCGTCGCTGACAGTAATGGCGTGAAATAGATCGGTATGCGGATAATAGTTGCTGCTCCCGCTGATAAATGTGCCGTGGCGCGTCCCCAACAAGCGGAGCACTTCATAGTATCCATATACCGGCACCTTCAACAAATCGTCCGTTTCCGTTTCTTCCCTCGCACCCGGGACAGAAGCCAGTGTCATGATCGAGCGAAGCCCATCAAATGGCCCGGTCAACAGCTCCAGGTGCGCATTGTCCGAGGTTGCCATAAAGCGGAAGCCGTTTGCGCTGTATTCCGAGCTCAGCGAATCATAGGCAATCATCAGTCCCATGAGCCACGCTGCGTAGTTCTGCTCCATCCACGGTAGGTATTGCACCCCGACGCCCGCTCGCATATCCGCTTCGTTGTTCACGATCACGAGGTTCTGGAGCTGGCCTGTCGCCTCCTGGAGAGCCTTCGCCATTTGAGCAACTTCATCCGCCGTGTTCACCACGCTGTCGACATCCGTCGGATCGGTGAACCCGGTCCCCCAAGCGCTCTTTCGATGAAACGAAACGAAGTCGCACCGCAAGCTGTTTGCGGTCACATAATTTAGGAAGGCTTGCATCCATGCCTTACCGTATGTCTCCGTGCCCGGGAAGCCACTGTTGGCGAGCGGCGGATTATCGGTCGCCGTATCATAGGCGATCGCCGGTCCTCCGAGCCTGATGTGGACGCCCGACCCACTCGCGCTCTCCCATGCGGTCACCGCCTCGCATGTAGCCTGGTAAAGAGCGAAATAGCTCTGTTGCGCTGATGCGTACAAATCCGCTGCGCTTCGGTCAGGAAGCCAAAAAAGATTAAAATTCGGCTCATTCCATACCTCGAACCACCAATCCTTCAGCTGAGTTCGGCTGAAACTCGGGTCAGTCGATATGGCGTTGGCCAAGGCGTTCAAAAAGTTTTGGACTAGTGTCTGCCAATTGGTCCAGTCCGCTGGCAGGCCCGTTGGACCGCCGCTGGAGACCGCCGGCGGGAAGAAACCGAGCACGACGTAGGGGGTAAGGTTCTTCTGCACCAACTCGGCAAGGCCATCCAGGCTGACCGTAAAATCGGGCGGGGAGCTGGTCGAGGTCCACACAGTGCCGCCATCTTCGGGCGGCGCGCTTGTTTCAATCTCGCCGCTGTTGAGGCACTTGAACACGCGAACTTTATCGAATGCTCCCGGCGAGGCTGCCATGTTTTGCAGTAACCGGCTAAAAGCCCCACTGTAGGTTGTCGAGACCGAAGGCACCAGCACGTCGATGTCGTACATCCCCGCCATACTGAACTCATCGGCTGCGACCGGTCCCTGCGGCCCCGAAGTAGGGACCACCAAGTCAAACACCTTATAGGACGCCGTGCTGGTTCCCTCCCGTCCGTTCTTGCACCACTGCAAGTCCTTTCCGATCTCCAGCTCTATTTTCTCGATCTCCCATTCGATCAGCCCAATGACCTCATCCACAATTTCCGCCAATCCCGTCGGCAGATGCAGGTGGCCCTCGCAGCCTCGATGCCTTCCTGTGGCTCCCTGGTATATCCCTACTCCGACCGCAAACGCGTCGCTCACCTGCGCGACGGTCCCTGAAACCAGAATGCTCCCTTCGGCGGTGCTAATCGCGACAACCCTCAGCCCTTTGGACCGGATGAACGCTGCCAGCCGGTCAAACCCCGCTTGACCGGCGCTTCCTTTTAACCGCAATAGCACCCTCATGGTCTCATTCGGGTCTGCGGCGCCCACCAGGAGCATGTTCTGTTCCGGCGACCGCTCACTCCCCTCGATCCGGCGATAGTCTTCAGGTATCGATTTCCGATTGGTAGAGTTTGACATAAGACCTCCGTGGATTTGGAGCGAACTGCAACGGGTCTAGGAAAACCGGATTTGCACTTCTTTACCAAGCTCTTTTCGAGCCAACATTCTCCAGATGCCCGGGAATGTGCCAAACGCGTATCATTGCTCTCCTGCCGCGAGGTCAGTCATTCGACCTAATACCGCCGCCCGGATTGATTGTCACGAAAACGCTTCCTCCGCACCCCCTGATCAGGGGGTGTCGATGTTGCTTAATCGTCAACCGCGCGGCGAGCAGCCGGAGTTTCGCGATCAGCCGGCCGGACTTGCTCTCTCCCCTCCTGGGAGAGGGCAATATCGACTCCGCACTTGATATCAACGCGGTCGCAGTTTTGCCGTGCAAGGAACCGCGGCGGCTGTTATAGAGCCGGGCGCAGGAGCATTGCGGGGCTGGGTTCACGCGGCGCGCGGGCGTGGCGGAACTGGTAGACGCGCCGGATTTAGGTTCCGGTGGTGAAAATCGTGGGGGTTCGAGTCCCTCCGCCCGCACCAAACCTTGACCGGAGCGCCGCGCCGCATACTTTTTTACTTTGGCCGTGGCCATATCCGGCGTGCCTGCCGGAGGCGGAAGACCGGCTTGGAAGAGGCGAAGCCAAACAAGGGTTGTTTTAGATGCAAGTCACGCAAACCCACTCGCAAGGCCTCAAGCGGGAATTCAAGGTGGTGCTAGAGGGTGCCGATCTCGCGGAGCGAGTCGAAGGGCAGCTCATTGAGGTCAAGGCCAAGGCAAATATTCCCGGGTTCCGTCCGGGCAAGGTCCCTGTTTCGCACCTGAAGCGTCTCTATGGACGATCGATCATGGCGGAAGTTGTCCAGGAGGCCGTCAACGAGGCCAATCGCAAGATTGTCGAGGACAATCAGCTGCGGCTTGCCATGGACCCCGAAGATCGATTTTCCGGCGGATGGCCAAGAAATCGAGAAGGCTTTCGAAGCGCAAGCCGATCTCGCCTTTACCGTCGCGATCGAGGTGTTGCCGAAGATCGAGGCCGGCGGCTTCGAGGATATAGAAATCGAGCGGCTTATCGCCGACGTGTCGGGCGCCGACGTCGACCAGGTCCTGGCCAGGCTCGTGGAACAGAGTCGCACCTACACGCCGCGGGAAGGGGAGGCTGGCGCCGAAAGCGGCGACAAGGCCACGCTGGATTTTACCGGAAAGATCGATGGCGAGCCCTTCGAGGGCGGTACTGGAGAAAATGTTGACGTCGTCCTCGGTTCGGGCAATTTCCTCCCTGGCTTCGAAGCGCAAATCGAAGGCATGAAGCGCGGAGAAAGCCGGACGATTCCGCTGACGTTCCCGGATGATTACACTGCCGCCGGGCTGGCCGGCAAGACGGCCACCTTCGAGGTGACGCTCAAGAGCGCGGCGGCTCCGGCCGAGGTCGAAACCGGCGATGGATTCGCGAAAGGTTTTGGCTTCGAGGATCTGGCCAAACTCAAAGACACGATCCGCGCCAATCTCGAGCGCGATCATCTCGCGGCCTCGCGCGGCAAATGGAAGCGTGATCTCCTCGACGCGCTCGACAAGAAATATGTATTCGACGTGCCTGAAGGGCTAGTGACACAGGAATTCGATGCAGTGTGGCGCACGGTCGAGGCCGAGCAAAAGCGAAGCGGGCGCAGCTACGAGGACGACAACACAACCGAGGAGGCAGCGCGCGCGGACTACCACAAAATTGCCGAACGGAGGGTGAGGCTCGGCCTCCTTTTGGCTGAAATCGGAGCTACCGCGGACATCAAGGTTTCGGACGAGGAGGTCAGTCAGGCCCTGGCTCAGCGGGCGCGCGCGTTCCCCGGCCGGGAAAAGACCGTGTGGGATTATTATCGCAAAAATCCGCGCGCCTTGGCAGAGATCAGGGCCCCGCTTTTCGAGGAAAAAGTGGTCGATCATATAATTTCCCGGGTCAAGCTGACCGACAAGAAAGTTTCGAGAGAGTATCTTTTGAAGGTGAACGACGAGGACGCAAACGGCGCAGGCGGCGAGACCGAGCCCGAGAGCTTGCCCGAGTAATGCGGCGCACTTGAACCCGGGCAAAGGATTGTTCGCCCCCGGGGCGCCAATATGTTATCCTTATCGATTCGGCGAGGGCCTAACCCTCGCGCCGTTCCGGCGAGTTCGTTTTTATCAGGGAAGACTCCACCATGCGCGATCGCAGTCCGGTTGAAATCCACGATAACTACCTCATTCCCCAGGTTATCGAGAACACCAGCCGCGGCGAGCGCGGTTTCGACATCTATTCCCGGCTTTTGCGCGAGCGGATCATTTTTCTGACTGGCCCGGTCGACGACCATGTGGCCTCGGTGATCATCGCCCAGTTGTTGTTCCTCGAGGCGGAAAATCCTAAGAAGGAAATCTCGATGTATATCAATTCGCCGGGCGGCGTGGTGACGGCGGGCCTTGCGGTCTACGATACAATGCAGTTCATAAAGCCCAAGGTTTCGACGCTTTGCGTCGGGCAGGCTGCTTCCATGGGTTCGCTTCTCCTTTGCGCCGGAGAGACAAAAGCGCGTTACGCTGTGCCGAACGCGCGAATCATGGTCCATCAGCCGTCCGGCGGCTTCCAGGGTCAGGCGTCCGATATTGTTCGTCACGCCGAAGATATCATGAAGGTCAAGCGGCGGTTGAACGAGATCTACGTCCGGCATACTGGCCAGGATTACGACACGATCGAAAAAACCTTGGACCGCGACCACTTTATGTCCGCCGATGAGGCGAAGGAATTTGGTATCGTGGATCAGGTAATTGTGCGGCGGCCCGACGAAATGCCGCTGGCCGAAAGTAAATAGACGATCGAACTCGTCCTTGCCCGTTTATGAATGGCCGCGGCGGCTTATCGGTAAGTGCAACGGGCCGGTTCCTCGACGGGGTGCCCTTACGGGGACACCGGCGGAGGGGCGCCGTCCGGACCGAGGAATATCGATTGTCGTGGTATAAAGTTTGCTTATATATGGGCTTCCGCGTAAATATCCGGCGTGAACCGCGCAATGTGCGATTGTCGCGCAAAATCGAAACAAATAGCATTTAGGTTAATGGAAAGCCTTACCTGGATGTGATGTGGATATCGTGCCACGAGCAATGGAGCTTTTTCGAACCTTCGGCGATGCCTGGAGTGGCCAAGGGCATCTTGCGGATCGAACATTTTTTGAAGGAAAATGGAAGCTGAGTTAAAGTGGCAATTGCGTTAGGAAATCTGGGCAATAATTAAACTGGGCTGGTTCGTGTGCCAATCCGCCAGCCGGTGGCGGGGCGTCCGCCGCCTTTTTCGCAGCGTGACCGGAGTTCGCACATGACTTCGGGAAGTACGGAGACGTTCGATGACCAAGGTCGGCGGCAGCGACTCGAAAAACACGCTCTATTGCTCGTTTTGCGGCAAGAGCCAGCATGAGGTGCGCAAGCTCATTGCCGGCCCGACGGTTTTCATTTGCGACGAATGCGTCGAACTTTGCATGGATATCATCCGCGAGGAGAACAAATCCTCGCTTGTAAAAAGCCGCGACGGCGTCCCTACTCCCAAGGAAATTTGCAAGGTTCTGGACGATTACGTCATCGGGCAGCCGCAGGCCAAGCGGGTGTTGTCGGTTGCTGTCCACAACCATTACAAACGCCTCAATCACGCGGCCAAGCACAATGATGTGGAGCTTGCGAAATCGAACATTCTGTTGATCGGGCCGACCGGTTCTGGCAAGACTTTGCTTGCGCAGACCTTGGCGCGCATTCTCGACGTGCCCTTCACGATGGCCGACGCTACGACGTTGACCGAGGCTGGCTATGTCGGCGAGGATGTCGAAAATATCATTTTGAAGCTTCTTCAGGCTTCCGATTATAATGTCGAGCGGGCGCAGCGCGGGATCGTCTATATCGACGAGATCGACAAAATTTCGCGCAAATCCGATAATCCGTCGATCACCCGCGATGTGTCGGGCGAAGGTGTCCAGCAAGCGCTCCTGAAAATCATGGAAGGGACTGTCGCGTCAGTGCCGCCGCAGGGAGGACGCAAGCACCCGCAGCAAGAATTTCTGCAGGTCGATACGACGAATATTTTGTTCGTTTGCGGCGGCGCCTTCGGGGGCCTCGAAAAGATCATCTCGACGCGCGGCAAGAGCACGTCGATCGGATTTGGCGCGACGGTCCAATCGCCGGACGATCGCCGGACCGGCGAGATTTTCCGGAAGGTCGAACCGGAGGATTTGCTGAAATTCGGCCTGATCCCGGAATTCGTCGGCAGATTGCCAGTCATCGCAACGCTCGACGATCTCGATGAAGACTCCTTGAAGAAAATCCTGACCGAGCCGAAGAACGCGCTCGTCAAACAGTATCAGCGCTTGTTCGAAATGGAAAATACCGAACTCACCTTCCAGGAGGAGGCCCTGAAGGCAGTCGCCAAAAAAGCCATCGAGAGGCGCACCGGCGCGCGTGGATTGCGCTCCATCATGGAAGGCATCCTGCTCGACACGATGTTCGATCTTCCTGGTCTCGACAGCGTCGAACAGGTCGTCATCGGTCCCGATGTCGTCGAGGGAAAATCCCGGCCCCTCTACATTTACGCCGAACGCAGTGAAAAAAGCGGCGCAAGCGCTTGAGCTCGCGCCGCCGTGATGCTCCAGCTTCGAGCGGACGTAGGGGCGGCGGAGGTCTTCTTGAAACTGAACCGCCGCGCCGCCATCTCTGACGGTATCGATTAAGATTCTCCAGATAGGACGACGTAATGACCCAAAAGCGCGAGCCCGCTCGCCCCGGCACGATAGACACCTATCCGGTTCTGCCGCTCCGCGACATTGTGGTTTTTCCACATATGATCGTGCCGCTATTCGTCGGCCGCGAGAAATCGATTCGCGCTCTCGAAGAGGTCATGAGGGCCGACAAGCTCATCCTTCTTGCGACGCAGATGACGGCCGCCGACGACGATCCAGCGACGGAAGCGATCTTTTCGACCGGCACGCTCGCTTCGGTTCTTCAGCTCTTGAAGCTTCCTGACGGTACGGTCAAGGTTCTGGTCGAGGGACAGGTTCGCGCCAAAGTGCAAGGATATTCGCGCACCGAGGATTTCTATGAAGCCCACGCCGAGGCAATCGCCGACGAGCCCTTCGACAAGGTCGAGGTGGAAGCGCTCGCCCGGTCGGTCGTCGCCGAGTTCGAAGGCTACGTCAAGCTCAACAAGAAGATCTCGCCGGAGGTCGTGGCAGCGGTCGCCCAAATCGACGATTATTCCAAGCTTGCCGACACGGTCGCTTCGCATCTCGCGGTCAAGATAACCGATAAGCAGGCGGTGCTCGATACCGGCTCGATCGCCAAGAGAACTCGAAAAATGCCTGGCGCTCATGGAAAGCGAGATTTCGGTTCTGCAGGTGGAAAAACGCATCCGCACCAGGGTCAAGCGCCAGATGGAGAAAACCCAGCGCGAATACTATCTGAACGAGCAGATGAAGGCGATCCAGAAGGAGCTCGGCGACGAAGACGGCAAGGACGATCTGGCCGAGATCGACGAACGCATCAAGACGACGAAACTGTCCAAGGAGGCGCGCGACAAGGCGACCGCCGAATTGAAAAAATTGCGTCAGATGTCGCCGATGTCGGCGGAAGCGACGGTCGTGCGCAATTATCTCGACTGGCTTTTATCGATCCCCTGGAACAAGCGCTCCAAGATCAAGAAGGACTTGAACATCGCCGAAACCGTCCTCGACAGCGAGCATTTCGGTCTCGAAAAAGTCAAGGAGCGCATCATCGAATATCTTGCAGTGCAGAGCCGCGCGAACAAATTGACGGGGCCCATCCTGTGCCTTGTCGGCCCTCCCGGCGTCGGCAAGACCTCACTTGGCAAGTCGGTCGCCAAGGCCACGGGCCGTGAATTCGTCCGCATGTCGCTTGGCGGCGTGCGCGACGAAGCCGAAATTCGCGGCCACCGGCGCACCTATATCGGTTCCATGCCCGGCAAGATCATCCAGTCGATGCGCAAGGCCAAGAGTTCGAACCCGCTCTTCCTGCTCGACGAAATCGACAAGATGGGAATGGACTTCCGGGGAGATCCGTCGTCCGCGCTGCTTGAGGTTCTCGATCCGGAGCAGAATCATTGCTTCAACGATCACTATCTCGAAGTCGACTATGACTTGTCGAATGTCATGTTCGTCACGACGGCCAACACGTTGAATATTCCCCCGCCACTCATGGACCGCATGGAAATCATCCGTATCGCCGGCTACACGGAGAATGAAAAGGTCGAGATCGCACGCCGCCATTTGATTCCGGCAGGGCTCAAGAAGCATGGTCTTGGGTCCACGGAATGGTCAATCGACGACGGCGGTCTCATTACCATAATTCGCCGCTATACGCGCGAGGCCGGCGTGCGAAATCTTGAACGCGAACTCGCCAAACTCGAACGCAAGGCGGTCAAACAAATTTTGACCGGCAAGACGAAGCAGGTCGCGGTCACCGGCGACAACCTGCCGGATTTTCTCGGCGTTCCCAAATTCCGCTACGGCGAGGCGGAAACCGAGGATCAGATTGGCGTCGTGACGGGTCTCGCTTGGACCGAGGCCGGCGGCGAATTGCTGACGATCGAAGGCGTGATGATGCCCGGCAAGGGACGCATGACGGTCACCGGCAATCTGCGCGAAGTCATGAAAGAATTCGATTTCGGCGGCGGCGTCCTATGTCCGCTCGCGCGCGGTCGATTTCGGCATCGAGCCGCCGGTGTTCGAGCGTCGCGACATCCACGTGCACGTTCCGGAAGGCGCGACGCCCAAGGATGGTCCATCGGCGGGTGTCGCCATGGCGGCGGCGATCGTCTCGATCATGACCGGCATCCCGATCCGGCGCGACATAGCGATGACCGGCGAGATCACTTTGCGCGGCAGGATTCTGCCGATCGGCGGGCTCAAGGAAAAATTGCTTGCCGCGCTGCGCGGTGGCTTAAAGAAAATTTTAATTCCCGAGGAAAACGCCAAGGATCTGGTTGAAATTCCAAACCCGGTCAAGAACGCGCTCGAAATCGTGCCGGTCTCGCGCATGGAAGAGGTATTAAGCCATGCCTTGGTTCGCCAGCCGGTGCCGATCGTTTGGGATGAGGAGGCGAAGCCGCTCGCTCCGGTTTCCTCCGAGGAGGAGCCCCCCGGCGCCATCACGCATTAGTTTAGACCGTTTACCACGCGAAGCCGGTACCCTTTCGCGGCGAGTGGGGCAACCGGGGGCGGATGTGGTGTTAATGTGCCATGCTCCAGGCCGCTCCCCAGGCTTGCAGTGTCTTGCGAACCCATGGCATTTGCGGCCCGATCAGCACCGCCTCAGTCACGGCGCCGCATGAATATCCGTTGTTGCCCTTGGCCCTGATCGCCACGGCGACGAGCGCCGGTTGACCTATGGCGAGGACCGGCGCGCCAGAATCGCCCGTGCAACCGCCAAGTCCGGTGCCACCCGGATCGGTCAACCAAACAAGGACCGGCGATTTCGGTCCGCTCGCGACGAGAGTGCCCGCCCGCAAGACACCCGACGTTCCGCTCACCCGTTCATCCGCACGGCCAAAACCTGCCATGCGAAACGGCTGCCCGGTCGCGATCGGGCCGGAATCCGTAAGTTCGACGGATTTGAATGCGGGAGGCAATGGCTCGGCGAGGCGCAGAAGCGCAAGATCTATGGAAATCAAATGTTTTCGCCCGATTTTGGGCCTGAATTCCGGGTGAATGGCGATCGAAGCAACATCGACTAGAACTAGCTGGCCATGGCCGCCCCGGAAAAGCACCTGCGTGTCTGAAAGGTTGGAGACGCAATGGGCGGCGGTCAAAACAACGTTGGGCGCGACGACGCTCGCGGTACAAAAGCTCGCGCCGCCGCCACTTTTGTCCAATACTGTGACGGCATAGGGCGCGAACTCCGGGGCCTCTCGGGCAGGACCGACCATTGCAAATACCGGCACCGTCAAGACCATGCCGGAAAGGCAAGCCAGGATTGTCCCCAGACCGACGCGCGGGTCCGGCAAAAATGCCTTAGCGAGTGAAACGATTCGAAAATAGCTGCACATGTTCGCAATATTCATGGCCCATTCATTGTCTCGGCGCCAGCCTTAAGGCATGGTTTATTTCATCGCGGTCGTTGTCGCGGCCTATCTGGGCTCAAGCGCCGCAGCCCGGACCGAACCAGAGCCGGACCGCGTCTGTTTCTCGACGGCCGAGACCCGCGAAAAGATTCTCGCGCATGGGCTCTTTGAGCCGTTTCGTGCCATGCGAAGCGCGGCCAGCCGGTCACAGGCGGATGCCATCGGGATCAAGCTTTGCCGTTGGGGCGAGGAACTCGTCTATGAGATGAGCTTTTTGCGCCGCGACGGCCACGTCATTCACGTTTTCGTCAATGCCAAGTCCGGACTGGTCATTGGAACGAAGAATGACCATTGAACTCTCCATGTTGAAACAAGCTAGTGGCGTTCGGACCTTGCGTTCGGCGCTGGGCGAAGCGGCAAAATATCGCGTGAAAAATTGGCCATGCAAAGAGGTATCGAAGCGTGCGGTTGCTCGTCGTCGAGGATGACAAGAACCTCAACCGCCAGATCGTCGCTGCGCTTACGCGGGCAGGTTATGCCGTCGACCGCGCCTTCGATGGTGAAGAAGGGTGGTTTTTGGGCGACACCGAACCATACGATGCTGTCGTACTGGATTTGGGCTTGCCCAAGAAGGACGGTACTTCCGTGCTCAGTGAATGGCGCCGGGCAGGGCGCGTCATGCCGGTGTTGATTTTGACTGCCCGCGACCAGTGGAGCGACAAGGTTCAGGGTTTCGACGCAGGGGCCGATGATTACGTCGCCAAACCCTTCCACATCGAGGAAATCCTTGCCCGGCTGCGGGCGCTGTTGCGGCGCGCCGGCCATGCCACGAGCGAATTTAAGTGCGGTCTGGTGCAGCTCGATACACGCACGGGCCGGGTGTCGGTCGACGGCAATCCGGTCAAGCTTACCTCGCACGAATACCGGCTGTTGTCTTATTTGATGCATCATGCGGGGCGGATCGTATCGCGCGGCGAGATCATAGAGCATCTCTATGATCAGGATTTCGATCGCGACTCAAATACCATCGAGGTTTTTGTCGGGCGGCTGCGCAAGAAGCTCGGCGTCGAAGTCATCCAGACGATGCGCGGGCTCGGCTATCTCTTGGCCGCGCCGGAAGCGGAGGATGCGGCCAAGCCGCGACGCGCGGACCCCGCCGCGCGAGGATGATCCCAAAAGTTGCGGACAAGATCAGAGAGAAAACAACTGCTCGGCGAAAAAGCGATGGCCAAAAGTACGTATGACCATTGTGCCTGTATTCTCGGCCGTTATGCTCTTCCTTTTTTGGGCGGCGGCGTATAGTCTCCTTGACCGCGCATGCCGCGCGAGGCCGCACGCAGTTCGGAGTCAAAGACATGGACCGCCAAAGCAGGGCGGCCGATCGTCGAAACATTCGGGAGTTCCAACAAACCCTGGGAGGATATTATGATTAAGGCTGCATTGAAATCGATGGCGCTGAGCGCGATATGCGCCGCGTTTCTTTCTGCCGTTACTGCGGGGGCCGCCTTGGCTGGCGGGGAAGTCAAAAAGTTAGATCCCGATTGCATAAAAAAGTGTAACGATGCCGTTGATGCCTGCATGGCTAAACACAAAAAACACAATGCCCATTTTAACTGCGATCCTCATTATACGAATTGCATTGAGGACTGCAAGTTTTGATGCCACTGCGGCGTCCAACGCGAGCAGGCATGAAACAATTCCCGCCAAAGGATATGCCGGCGGCAGCGGATGCGAAACGGTGACGAGCTAAGGCCTTCCGGCCCGGCGCGGCGGGATCGCGCTTCCGCACGGCCGAGACCACGCTCGATAGCAACGCGGCTTTTCCTCTCCGCCGCGGTGCTGAGCTTTGCCATTCTTTTTGCCGCTGGAACTCGTTCTCTCGACGATCTACCGGCGCACCGCCGAGGCCAATTTCGACGAGCGCCTCGGCGTTTATTTGCATGCCCTCGTCGCCGATATCGCAACGCCCGGAGAAGACAGCCGCACCGGGCCAGACCAGCTAGGCGAGCCGCAATTCGAACTGGCCTTGTCTGGCTGGTATTGGCAAATCACGCGGTTGGACGTGCCGAAGCCCGAGATCCGAAGTTCGCGCTCGCTGTTCGCGGCAAAGCTTCCGCGGCTGTCCGATTCCGGCGTGGCGGCCGGTCCCGGTGGCGCGCGGAAAGGCTATGCGAAAGGCCCTGATGACCGGGTCTTGCGAATGCGCGAACGCCTCATCGATACCGGAGATCAAGGAATTTATCTCGTTCAAGTCGCTGCGACCACGGAGGAGATCGAAGCGCAAACCTCGCGTTTCGAGATTGACCTTGTGATCACCTTCGCGGTTCTCGCTTTGGCCCTCGTTGTCTCGGCGGCGGCGCAGCTTCGCTATGGCCTGAAGCCGCTTTGGCAGTTGCAGGAAGGGGTCGCCGCGATAAGGCGCGGCGAAGCTGAGAAAATCGAAGGCGATTTCCCGCAAGATCTCGCGCCGCTTGCCAGCGAACTCAATCAGCTGATCGACGCCAATCGCGACGTCGTGGAGCGCGCGCGCACCCAGGTCGGCAATCTCGCGCATGCCTTGAAAACGCCGCTCAGCGTCATCGTTAACGAAGCCGCGGTCGATCCCGGCCCGCTCGCCGCCAAGGTGGCGGAGCAGGCCGCAGTCATGCGCGATCAGGTTTCCTATTACCTTAACCGCGCCCGCGCGGCAGTCAGGGCCCGGACGCTAGGCGGAGCGGCCGAGGTGGTCCCGGCAGTTGAAGCCTTGGTCCGCACCTTCGAAAAAATCTATGCGGAGCGGGCGATTGGCTTCAGCGTCTCGGTTACGGGGACCGTTCGTTTTCAAGGAGAACGCCAGGATTTCGAGGAGATGGTTGGCAATCTCGTCGATAATGCCGGCAAATGGGCGCGCCACGCGGTTGCGATCAGCGTGGCGCAGGAGGCCCGGCGCAACTTCTCGGAGCGCCGTTTCTTCCGCGTCACCATCGACGACGATGGGCCAGGACTTGCCGCGGGGCTGCGTCAGGCGGCGTTGTCGCGTGGCAAGCGCCTCGATGAAACGAAGCCCGGATCGGGCCTCGGGCTTGCGATCGTCGCCGATTTGGCGTCGCTTTACGGCGGCGATTTGTCCCTCGAGGATAGCCCCAAAGGCGGCCTGCGCGCGGACCTCAGGCTGCCCTCGGCATGAAATCGACCGGTTACCCGCCAAATATTTGTGACGCGACGAGCCTTGCAACCGCGCGGCCAAGCACTATTAAGGCTCCATGTTATGGATGATTTTCGCCGTCCTAACCGCCGCCGCGGTGCTAAGCGTCTTATGGCCGCTTGCCAAAACTCCGCGCGGGGTTGCACGCGGCGAAACCGGCATCGCCATCTACAAGGCCCAACTCGCCGAGATTGAAAGGGACGAAGCGCAACGCCTCGTGGCGCCGGAAGATGCGCAAGGCGCTAAGGCTGAAGCGGCCCGCCGCCTGATGGCGGCGGACGCCGCGATTGCACCATTGCCGGCGGCATCGCGGACCAGGGCCCGGCTTGCTTCCGTGGGCGTATTGCTTTTCATTCCAGTCCTGGCGCTTTCGCTTTATGCAACCGTCGGCCATCCTTATATGCCCGATGCGCCGCTCGCGGCGCGGCTCGATGCATCGACCGCGCGCATGGATTTGGCGGCTGCGATCGCTAAGATAGAAACGCATCTTGCGCAACATCCAGACGATGGGCGCGGCTATGAGGTTTTGGCGCCGGTTTATCTGCGGCTTGGCCGCGCAGGGGACGCGGTGAGTGCCGCACGCGCGGCACTGCGCCTGCTTGGCGAGACGCGGCCCGGCATGCGCTTTACGGGGAAGCGCTGGTTGCCGCCGCCAACGGCGTGGTGACACCGGAATCCAAACAATCCTTCGAAGCAGCGGCGGCGAAAGATCCTGCCGCCGCCGAGCCCCGTTTTTTTCTCGGGCTCGCCGCCGAGCAAGAAGGGGACAAGGCGCGGGCGAGGGATATCTGGGGTAAACTTGCAGCCGAAGCGCCTCGAGACGCGCCTTGGGCACAAGCGCTGCGCGAGCGGCTAGTGGCGCTCGGCGCTGGGCCTGAGACAACACAAGATGGCTTGGCGGGCAAGATCGAGGCGTTACCGGAAGCCGGGCGGATGAATGCCATTCGCGGCATGGTCGAAGGGCTTGCCGCGCGGCTGGCGCAAAACGGGCAGGATCTTGAAGGCTGGCTTCGCCTTGTTCGCTCCTATACGGTGCTCCACGAGCCTGGCAAGGCGCGCTCGGCGCTAGTCGATGCCAAACGCAGTTTCGCGGGCGATCCAAGCGCGGTCGCGCGCATCGAGGCGCTCGCGCGGGAACTTGGGTTGGAAGGCTGATCCCGCAATGACGCGCAAAAAACGCCGTCTCGTTTTGATCTCCGCCGCGCTCGCCGCGCTCTGCCTCGCGCTCGGTCTCGTGCTCGTGGCGTTGCGCGACAATATCGTCTTTTTCTACGGGCCGAGCGAACTTGCGCAAAAGGCGCCGCACGCCGGGCAACGGCTGCGCATCGGCGGGCTCGTGAGACAGGGCTCGCTAGTCCACGAGGGCAGCCAGACGGTGCGCTTCGCCGTCACCGACACCAAACAAGAGGTCGAAGTGACCTATACGGGGCTTTTGCCCGACCTCTTCCGCGAGGGACAAGGCGTCGTCGCTGAGGGTACACTTGGCCAGGACAAAGTCTTTCACGCCGACAGTATTCTCGCCAAGCACGATGAGCGCTACATGCCGCGCGAGGTCGCCGACGCGTTGAAGAAACAAGGCCTCTGGCGGGAAGGCGCGGAAGCGGCAAGCATGGGCAAATGAGGATACGCTGATGATGACGAAAGCCGGGGTTTCGGCGAAGAGGCGCGCATGATCGTCGAAACCGGCCATTACGCGCTTGTGCTCGCCTTGGCGCTCGCGCTCGTCAATTCCGTGTTGCCGGTATGGGGCAGTGTCGCGCGCGACCAGCGGCTGATGGCGGTCGCGCCGCCAGCCGCGCTGATGGGATTTGGCCTCGTAGCTTACGCCTATTTGGCCTTGACCATGGCGCATGTCCAATCCGACTTCTCGCTTGTCAATGTTGTCGAGAACTCCCATTCCGCGAAACCCTTGATCTATAAAATCACCGGCGTCTGGGGCAATCACGAAGGCTCGATGCTGTTGTGGGTTCTCGTTCTCTCGCTGTTCGCCGCGGCCGTCGCATTGTATTCGGGATCCATGCCGCAAGACTTCCGCGCGAATGTGCTCGCCGTGCAATCCTGGATCGCGGCCGCATTCATTCTGTTTATTCTGCTGACATCGAATCCGTTCGCGCGCGTTGCCGTGGCGCCGGCGGAGGGCAATGATTTAAACCCGCTCCTCCAGGATCCGGGCCTCGCGATCCACCCGCCGCTGCTTTATCTTGGCTATGTCGGACTTTCGATCACTTACTCTTTCGCGGCGGCGGCTTTGATTTCGGGCCGCATCGATGCGGTCTTCGCACGATTCGTGCGGCCCTGGACATTGATCGCCTGGATTTCCCTCACCCTTGGCATAGCGATGGGCTCCTACTGGGCCTATTACACGCTTGGTTGGGGCGGCTTCTGGTTCTGGGATCCGGTCGAGAACGCCTCGCTGATGCCGTGGCTTGCCGCCACCGCGCTGTTGCATTGCACGGCGGTGATGGAAAAGCGGGAAGCCCTCAAAATCTGGACGATCTTCCTTGCGATCCTCGCTTTTTCCTTGTCGCTTGTCGGAACCTTTTTGGTTCGCTCCGGCGTATTGACGTCGGTGCATGCTTTCGCGAGCGATCCCACGCGGGGGGTCTTCATACTTCTCATTCTGGTGATCTTCATCGGCGGATCGTTTGCTCTCTTCGCTCTGCGGGCGGGCGGACTGCAACAAGGCGGCCTCTTCGCGCCCGTCTCGCGCGAGGGCGCCATCGTCCTCAACAATCTGCTTTTGACCACCTGTTGCGCTACGGTTTTCATTGGCACCCTCTATCCGCTGGCGCTCGAAGCCATCACGGGGGAAAAAATCTCGGTCGGTCCGCCTTTCTTCAATCTGACGTTCGTGCCTTTGTTCATCCCGCTGTTTATCCTGATGCCGGTCGGCCAGTTGCTGCCGTGGAAACGCGGCGATCTCGCCGGCGTCGCGCAAAGGCTCGCCGTGGCGTTCGGGGCGGGGCTCATTTTCATGGGCATCCTTGCGGCATGGCGCGGCGGCCCCGCTGTCAGCGTAATCCTGTCCGGTATCGCGGTTTACGTGATCCTCGGTTCTTTCACTGATCTCGGCAGGCGTCTGTTCGGCGGCGGCGTCTCCGCTGACATGGTGAGCCAACGTGCGCGCGGCATGCCACGCCATGCCTTCGGCACGGCCTTCGCCCATGCCGGGCTCGGAGTGACCTTGCTTGGCCTTGCCGCGACCGGCTGGGGCGCCGAGAAAATCATGGCGTTGAGGCCTGGAGAGGCGGTCGAAATCGGCCCTTACGAACTGACCTTTGAGAGCGTCGTGCCGCGCAATGGCCCGAACTATTCAGAGCTTGCCGGGCGCACGTTGATCCGTTCCAAAGGGGTGGTGGTAGCTACAATCGAGCCCGCGACGCGCTTTTATCCCGCCCGCCGCATGAACCGGTCGGAGGCGGGCATAGCGACCCTCGGCCTTGGCCAAGTCTATATGAGCATCGCCGATGTCGCGGCCAATGGCGCCGTCAACGCAAGGATTTTCTGGAAGCCGCTTGTCGCCTTGATCTGGATTGGCGCCTTGGTCATGGCTTTCGGCGGGTGCCTGTCGCTCAGCGACCTGAGTTTCAGGGTCGGCATCGCGCGCCGCGCCCGCAAGGCGCAAGCGCCGCGCCCGCAACCGGCGGAATGAATTCGATGAGTTCCGCGCACGGCGTCGTCCTGAGCTGCTTGCTCTTATTGGCGCCGCTTGCCGCGAGGGCGGTTCAGCCGGACGAAATCATGCCGGACCCGAGGCTTGAAGCAAGAGCACGCGCGCTTTCCGCGCAATTGCGGTGCATGGTTTGCCAGAACGAATTGATCGATGAATCCGGCGCCGGCCTTGCCCGCGATTTGCGGCTACTCGTGCGGGAGCGGCTTCAGGCAGGCGACAGCGACGATCAGATTCGCGCCTTCTTGGTCCTCCGTTATGGCGATTTTATATTGCTGAAGCCGCCTTTCAAGTTGGAAACCGGGCTGCTTTGGGGCGCGCCCTTCCTCATCCTTGTCGCGGGCGGCGGTATCATTCTTGTTGCCCGGCGGCGGCAAAAGAGCCTCGCCCCGGCCAACAACTTGTCGGAAGCCGAGCGCGCAAAACTTGAAGCCTTGCTCGGCGAAGATGAAATCTTGAAGGCCAACTTAATGAGGCAGATTGAACACGCGGCCTGGAATTAATTCTCCCTTCTCGACCGCGCCGACGGCGATGACCACGCCGCCACAGGCGGCATAAGCGAAGCCTTCAAACGGCGCGTCATGGCCGCGCAGAAGGATGGATTGGCCGCGCCGGAGTTTGGCGGCGGCGTCGCGATCAACAGTGACGCACGGCAACTCCATGAGGCCGGCCTCGGTCCGGCGCATGGCTTGCGCCGCCTCGATCACGCCATCGGCCAGATCGATGTAAGTGACTGCATCGGCTTCACTGAACGGTCCGACGCGAGTGCGCCGCAATGCACTGACATGGCCGTAGCATCCAAGGCTCCTGCCAAGGTCGCGGGCGATCGCGCGCACATAGGTTCCCTTGCCGCAGCGCGCTTCGAACACCGCCTCGTCACGTCCCGCGTCGATGAGATCGAGCGCGTAAATTGTCACCTGACGCTGGGACAACACCGGCGCTTGGCCAGCACGCGCCAGATCGTAAGCGCGCTCGCCATTAATCTTGATCGCCGAATAGCCCGGCGGCGTTTGCTCGATCGTCCCGGTAAACCGCGGTAGCAGCGCGAGGATGCCCGCGGCGGCGGGCCGCGCGTCCGATTGCGCCGCAACACTGCCATCGGAATCGTCGGTGTCCGTTTCGGTGCCCCAGCGCACCGTAAAGCGATAGAGTTTTTCACCGTCTTGAACGAACGGCACGGTTTTTGTCGCCTCGCCAAAAGCGACCGGCAAAACCCCGGTGGCGAGCGGGTCGAGCGTTCCTGCATGTCCAGCCTTCTTGGCGTTGAATATGCGCTTCAGCCGGGATACCGCATGGGTCGAGGTCATGCCGGCCGGTTTGTCGAGCACGACCCAGCCATGAACGTCGTTTCGCGCCCGCGCGGGGTGCGTCATTCTGGCTTGCCCTATTGCTTGCTCAAATCGCGTTTTACCTCGGGCAATGCGAGCAATGCGTCGATCTTAGCGGCCTGGTCGAAGCGCTGATCGGCCTTGAAACGAATATCTGGCGCGAATTTGAGGTTAACTCGGCGGGCAATCTCGCCGCGCAAGACTTTCTTGTGCCGGTCGAGCGCGGCCAAGACATCCGCGACCATCGTGCCTCCGAGCGGCATGACAAAAATCGTGGCGAGCTTTAGATCGGAACTCATGCGCACTTCCGGAATCGTTATCGCCGTGCTTTCGAGTACCGGATCGGCGATCGCCGAGCGGATCAAAAGCTCGGCCATCGTATGGCGGATGAGCTCGGCCACGCGCAGCATCCGCTGCGAAGGCTCGCCGCCCTGCTGGTGGTGAACTCGGGACATGGTTGCCTTAAATAATAGGATTATTCAATCTCGGGCGGCCGCTCGCCGCGAAACGAGATCATCCTCTCCACGGCACGAACCGCCGCACGTTCGGCACGGGAGTCCACTTGCTCATGAAGGGCGGTTTGCACGAATGTCAGCAAGACCTTCAACTGACCTTCCTGTTCGTTAACCTGCCGCTGTATGGCTTTCAGCTCTTCGCGCAACCGCTTATTGTCCTCTTTTAATGAAGCGATGTTGCGTTCGAGTTGGAGAACATTCGAGACGAAATCGCCGATGCGTCGCAAAGAAGGAAATTTCCATTGATCGGTTTCCGTTTCTGGCTGTTGTGGCGCCTCGTTTTGTGGGTCCTTCGACCCGGTCACTGAATTTGTCCAACAAGTTCACGCAACAATATCCGGTTCTCGGCCTGTTTACGATCGATCTCCTCGCGCTGCGCTTCTATCAAAGCCAAATCGATTGCTTGTTCCTCGACCATCGCTCGCGTTGTCTCCGCAACCCTGGCGAACGTGTCCAAGGCCAATTCAAAAGCCTGCTGCGGGGCGTTCCGACAAAGCAATTCCAACACATCATCCGTGAGTACGTCTGATTGCCCCGCTGGATCTTTCGAACGCCGCGTTAGCAGCGATTTATTTTCCGACGTGGTGAGAGATTCAAGCGCATTCACATCTTCGGCGCCACGCCCCACCAGTCTCGTACGTTTAGATTTCCGCTCGCTCGGCGCAAACTTGACGCCCACATCAGTGCTGTTGCGCCATTCGGCCAGCGAGGCCGACCATTTGTTGAAGTACGCCCGGCTGAAGTCGGACAGCGGCAGCCCAATCGGCAGCCGCGACTTACCGTATTTGGAGAACTCCAGATAGTGCTTGATCGTCGCTAGATCCTCGGCCGAGGTCAGCGCGAGGCCCTCGTTGACGAAGTGGAAGATCATCCCCTTCTTGAGGGCCAATTCGAGCATGCGGTTGCGGTCCGGCTCCTCTTCCGGCAGGGCAAAGATGCTATACATAATGACATTGACGTTGCGGTGCTCGACGATATGCCACAACGTCGGCAGATGCAGCATGTCCTCGAGATCGAACAGCTCCAGATCGGCGGTGAGACCATGCTTCTTGCTGTAATCCAACAGCATGTAGCGCTGCAGATGCACCGGGATCGGGTAGGTCGCGGCGGTGTTGTTGGCGACGTAGAAGATGTTGTTTTTGCCGTTGTTGAACGACACCTCCCTGGGCGGCTTTTGGGCCAGCTCGTCTTCTTCCTCTTCCGTCTCGGGGATCAGATGGGAAATAGCCGGCCGGGATCTTCCGCCCGAGCAGATCTCCATACATGCCCTCGGCGAGCCGGAAATCCATGCTGACCCGCGTCTTGCCGGTGGTGTTCGGCCTTCCGGAGCCGTGGATGTTTTCCTGGGTGAAGAAGCAGCAGCTGCCGGGCTTCGCCTTGATCTGATGGCTTTCCCTGCCGAACAGCTCCGTCATCTCCTCCATGCTGAGCCGTTTGCCGATCGCGTATTTGATCAGCTCGCGCGACCGTTTAATGCCGATGATCTGCATCGACCGGCTGCGGTCCTCGTCCGCCGTCACGTCGACGAACGGCAGCCACAGGCTGCGCGAGGCGATGCCGTGGCCGTAGAGCAAGCCGGTGTGGAACGGGAAGAACAAATCCGGCGTGGTCGGCAGCATGATGCGCACGTTCATGTAGCGCTGTACCGCGACCGGCGTCCGCAATTTGCCCTTCGGAATGATGATCTCGCGGACGAAGCGGTCGACCATCCGCTGGAACTCCGGCAGGTTGGTGTCGGCGCAGAGCTGCTTGGTGACCTTGAAGACTTCCGGCTGCGGCACCGCCTCATGCAAATAGTCGAGCTCGTCCAGCGCATATCCCATCATGCGAACCCGGTTCAAGATCCATTCGTTGAAAGGAAACCGCTCGTTTGGATATGTAACGATTTGCGCATCCCACTCATGCGTCAGGCTGCGCTCCAATTCCGCGTCAATGTCGCGCGGCTGAATCGGATTAAAATCCTCCAATCCGGTACGCATTCCTTCGCGCACATGGACACTGTGATTAGGATTATTCTCGACCGAACCAATCATCTCACGCACCTAGTTCATTCTGGCGTTGGCATTCGAACCGGCCACCACTCCGGCGTCACAAAAGTCACAACGAGCGCTTGATCTCCTGCACGGTGTAGCATTCGATGATGTCGCCGGTCCGCATGTCCTGGTAATTCTCGAACGCCATGCCGCATTCCTGACCGGCCTGCACTTCCTTGACCTCGTCCTTGAAGCGCTTCAGGGTCGAGAGCTTGCCTTCATGCACTACGACATTGTCGCGGATGAGCCGCACATGGGCGCCGCGCTGAACCGTGCCGTCGGTGACCCGGCAGCCCGCGACCTTGCCCACCTTGGAAATCGTGAAGACTTCCAGGATTTGGGCATTGCCAAGCATTTCCTCGCGCAGGGTCGGCGCGAGGAGGCCGGACATCGCCGCTTTCACGTCATCGATGAGATTATAGATGATATTGTAATAGCGGATCTCAATGCCTGACTGTTCGGCCAGGGCGCGGGCTTCCTTGTGCGCGCGCACATTGAAGCCAATCACCGCCGCCCCCGAGGCTTCGGCCAAGGTTATGTCGGATTCCGTAATCCCGCCGGCGCCCGCATGGATCACCCGCGCCGCAACTTCCTCGGTATTGAGATTTTCGAGCGTTGCGACGATCGCCTCGATCGAGCCCTGAACGTCACCCTTGATGACGAGGGGGAATTCCTTGCGGCCAGCCGTCTTCAACTGGCTCATCATATCCGACAGCGATCCGCGCGCCAAATTGCCCCGCGCGGCGGCCTTCTCGCGCCTCTGCCGCTCGCGATATTCGGTGATTTCGCGTGCTCTCGCTTCGGTTTCGACGACGGCGACGCGATCGCCGGCCTCGGGCGACCCGGAAAAGCCCAAAACCTCGACCGGCATCGAGGGACCGGCGTCCTGTCTCGTCTCGCCCTTGTCGTCGAGAAGGGCGCGCACACGGCCCCATTGCGAGCCGCCGACGATGAGATCGCCGATCTTGAGCGTACCGCGTTGGACCAGCACGGTCGCCACCGGCCCACGGCCCTTGTCGAGACGCGCCTCGATGACGGTTCCCTCGGTTGGGCGCGCTGGATTGGCTCGCAAGTTGAGCAGTTCGGCTTGCAGCGCGATCAGATCGAGCAGCTTATCGAGATTGATGTTCTTGGTCGCCGAAACTTCGACCTCAAGCGTTTCGCCGCCGAGCGATTCGACCTGCACTTCATGTTGCAGCAATTCGCTGCGCACGCGCTCTGGTTTGGCGTCCGGCTTGTCGATCTTGTTGATCGCCACGATCATTGGGACCTTGGCGGCGCGCGCGTGGGCGATCGCCTCCGCCGTCTGCGGCATGACACCATCGTCGGCGGCGACGACGAGAACGACGATGTCGGTGACCTTGGCGCCGCGCGCGCGCATCGCCGTAAATGCCGCGTGACCGGGGGTGTCGATGAACGTCACCTTCGCGCCGTCCGGCCCGGCGATCTGATAGGCGCCAATGTGCTGGGTGATGCCGCCGGCCTCCCCAGAGACGACATTGGCATGCCGGATCGCGTCGAGCAGCGAAGTCTTGCCATGATCGACATGTCCCATGATCGTCACGACCGGAGGGCGCGGCACAAGATGTTCGCCGGTGTCCGGCGCATCGAAGAGCCCTTCCTCGACATCGGCCTCGGCGACGCGTTTCACGGTGTGACCGAGTTCCTCGGCGACGAGCTGCGCCGTGTCGGCATCGACCACGTCGGTGATTTTCGCCATCTGGCCTTGCTTCATCAGAAGCTTGATGACATCGACGCCACGCTCCGACATGCGGCTGGCGAGTTCCTGGATCGTAATTGTCTCGGGCAGGATCACTTCGCGCGTGAGCTTTTCCTTGGCCTCGTTGACATGACCCTTGAGCCGTTGAACGCGGCGGCGGAAAGCGGCAACGGACCTGGTGCGCTCTTCTTCTTCCCCAGTGACACTGGCGACCGTCAGGCGTCCGCGGCTTTTTCCTCCGGCGCCCCGGATCGGGCGTGGAGTAGCGGTCTTCACCGGCATTCCGGGACGGCGAATAAAGTGCGAGACTTCCTCGTCCCTGGCGAGAGAGGGTTTCGTTGGCCCAAGGGAAAGTCCGGCCGGACCCATCGCCGACGCGGCCGGCGCCTTGCGCAGGGCCGACGCCGCCGGTGCTGGAGCCGGTTCGCCGCCGGCCAGCCGCCGTTTGGCCTCGGATTCCGAGCGGCGTTTGGCTTCCGCATCATGCGCGCGCCGCGACTTCTTCCTCAAGTTTACGGGCTTCGGCCGCGGCGTGCTCGTCACGTTCGCGGGCTTCCCGCTCTTCGCGGGCCTTGGCCTCGATTTCGGCCCGCCTGCGCTCTTCCACCTCGCGTTCACGGGCCCCGGAAAGGGCGCGCGATCGGGATTCGCGTTCCTCATCCGTTAGGGAACGCAAAATAACCCCAGACGACGACCGCGGCGGCGGCGCTTGCGGGCGTGCCGGGGCTGGCTGCGGGCGCGGTCCAGGGGCAGCGGCGGGCAACGGCGGCAAATTCGCCTCGCGCGGCGCATGCGTCTCGCCCGGCGCGATCGCGCGGCGCTTCACCTTCTCGACGACCACCGCTTTCGAGCGTCCATGCGAAAAGCTTTGGCGCACGATGCCAGCCTCAACCGGACGCTTCAATGTTAGCGTTCTGGCCGGAGCGACGCTCAGCGTATCACCGGGGTTCTTGGTGTCATTCATCAGTCTTGCGTTCCCGCCAATTCTGTTCCCGCATGCCGGACAGCCAGCAGGCTATTCGGATTCCCCATTCGATCCATGCCAGGACGGCCAGTCCGGGCTTTCCGCCCCAGGCGATCCGGATCGATAAAGCGTCAACTTCCGGCAGCGTTCCAAAAATCCCTCGCTCGCCGGTCCCTCGATCAGAGCCGCATGTATCACATTTGCCCGCCCCAATGCCAAATCCAATTGGCCGGAGGCAAATAGTTCCACGCGCGGCCTCGCCCGCTCATCGCCATAACGCCGGCGCAGGCCTTGCCCGAGTTTGCGCATCCCGTCGGCGCCGCAATCGGCGGCATGAACAAGACCGGCGACGGCACAGGAGGCAATTGCCTCCTCGGTCTTGGCGAAACCGCTCACAACTTGACCGGCCTTGCTGGCGAGCGACAAAGCCTGCAAGCAGTCCTTCGTAAGAAGAGCCTCGATCTCGGCCGCCAAACTCTCCGAAACCACGACCTTAGTCTTAAAGCCACGGGAAAAAGCTTGCCTTTTGACGGCTTCCGCCACGCGACCGGCCCGCGCCGTCACCCAAACGCCGCGTCCCGGCAATTTTCGTCTGATGTCAGGCACGACCGCACCGCCTGGCCCAATCACAAAACAAATCATGTCCTCTGGCAGACCTTTCGCCCGGGTGACAATGCAAGTCCGTTCGGGCGAACCTTCCGCGTCGAGGCGTGCGGACCTGGTCAAACGATTGTCTCCTATTCACCGGTCTCGTTTTCGAAAGGGTCCACTTCCATGCGATCCGGCACGGCCGCGATCCAGCCCGCTTTGACCCGCGCGGTCATGATGAGGGCATCCGCTTCGTCCCGCGAAATTTCAAAACCGTCAAGAATGCCGGCGTGCTTCGCCGTCTCGCCGTCCTTGCGTTCGCTCCAGCCAACGAGATCGTCGGTCGCACAGCCGGCCAGATCCTCGACGGTCTTGATATCGTTCTCGCCTAACTTGACGAGCATCGCCGTCGTGACCCCGGCGACCTCCTTGAGTTCGTCGGAAACGCCGAGTTCCTGCCGCCGCGCGTCCTGCTCGGCCTCGACCTTGGCCAAGTAATCATGCGCGCAAGTCTGAATCTCGGCGGCCGTGTCTTGGTCGAAACCCTCAATCGCGGCAACCTCGGAAGGCTCGACGAAAGCCAATTCCTCGACCGAACGGAACCCTTCCGACGCAAGCAATTGGCCGACGACTTCGTCGACGTTCAGCGCTTTCATGAAGATGTTCGTGCGTTCGGCGAATTCCTTCTGCCGGCGTTGCGAATTCCTCCGCCTCCGTCAAAATATCGATATCCCATCCGGTAAGCTGCGACGCAAGCCGGACGTTTTGGCCGCGGCGCCCAATTGCCAATGAGAGCTGGTCATCGGGCACGACAACTTCAATCCGCGCGAAATCCTCGTCAAGCACGACCTTGACAACTTCGGCCGGCTGCAACGCATTGACTATGAAGGTGGCGGCGTCCGGCGACCACGGGATGATATCGACTTTCTCGCCCTGCAATTCATTGACCACCGCCTGCACCCGCGATCCGCGCATGCCGACGCAGGCGCCGACGGGATCGATCGAAGTATCCCGCGAGATCACCGCGATCTTGGCGCGCGACCCCGGATCACGCGCGACCGACTTCACCTCGATGACATTGTCGTAGATTTCCGGCACTTCCTGGCGAAACAGTTTTGCCATGAATTGCGGATGCGTGCGCGACAGAAAAATCTGCGGCCCGCGCTGTTCGCGGCGAACGTCATAGACATAGGCGCGGGCGCGATCGCCGGGCCGGAAAACTTCGCGCGGGATCATTTCGTCACGCCTTATCGTCGCCTCGCCGCGTCCGAGATCGATGATCACATTGCCAAATTCCACCCGCTTTACGACGCCGTTGACGATATCGCCGATCCGGTCCTTGTACTCCTCATATTGCCGGTCGCGCTCGGCTTCGCGGACCTTTTGTACGATCACCTGCTTGGCCGATTGCGCGGCGATCCGCCCGAAATCGAAAGGCGGCAAGGTTTCCGCGATCCAATCCCCGGCCTGCGCCGCCGGGTTTTTCTTGCGCGCTTCGTTGACCGTGATCTGCGTAGCGTCGTTCTCGATCTGATCGACGACGAGGAGCAGACGGGAAAACCGGATCTCTCCGGTTTTTGGATTGATTTCGGCGCGAACCTCGGTCTCTTGACCGTAGCGGGACCGCGCGGCTTTCTGAATGGCGTCCTCCATCGAGGCGAGAACGATTTGCCGGTCGATCGATTTTTCCCGCGCGACGGCATCGGCGATCTGCAAGAGTTCGAGCCTATTGGCGCTAACTGCCATCTTAGTCTCCTGTTTCGGGCGACGCCGCGGCGGACCCGCGCGGGGGCGTCGCTTGGCCTTGCTTTGATTTGCTTTGCTTGAAGCTCGACCGCACACCAGCTGGCAGAACGGGCTTGGCCTTGAGCGCGCCTCGCGCAAAGCGGCCAGGTCCGCGCCTCGACCTGGTGCCCTCGCCTGGTGGCACTTTCCGGACCTCATCTTCCATGCTGGCATCTTGGCCCCGCGATGCTTTGGCGGCCCGCAGCGACTGGCGGATAAGCGCCTCGCTCAAAATCAGCCTCGCCTCGGCGATGTCGTGGAGAGGCAGCACGGCTTTGACGGCTTCGCCTGGCTTTGCATCGCTGCGCTCGAGCGTGAGTGAGGCGCCGCGGCCTTCGCCTTCGACCTCGCCAACAAAGCCGCGGAAGCGCTTGCGCCCGCTAACGCCGGCCGTCATCTCGATCCGTGCTTCCCGCCCAAAAGCGCGGCGGAAATCCGAGACGCGGACAAGCGGACGATCGATCCCGGGCGAGGAAACTTCGAGGCGATAGGCCACTTTTACCGGCTCCTCGACGTCGAGGATGGGCGAGAGAGCCGCGCTCACGATTTCGCAATCATAGAGGTTCATCGATCCGTCTGGACGTTCCGCCATGATCTGCACTGTCATTCCCGCTTGCGCCGAAAGCTTGACCCGGACCAGCCGGTATCCGAGACCGGTCAAAGCCGGTTTTGCAACATGCGCCACACGCGCCGCAACCCCGGTTTCCTCGATCAAGCGAGGTTCATCGAGGACGCCTTGCGCCTTCGTCTCCATGGCATTGCTGGCGCGATCCAAACCTTGCCGGTCCATCGCCGGTTCGCTCCGGCATCAGAATATCGAGGAACAACGCTTCCCCTTCGAAGGAGCCCAAAGGGCAATAAAAAAGAGCGGGTCCCGAGGGGCCCACTCTCAATAGAGCGATCGTTTCGATTAAACAACCGTCATGAGACGCATGAACGAAAATCTATATAAGGCAATGGGCTTGCCTTTGCAAGCTCCCGGCGCGGCAAATGCGGTTCAGGCTCGACCACATCTTTTTGCCGCGCCCGCTCCCGACCGGCCAGCGGGGCTGCGCAGGATTGAAATGGGCTTTTAACAAATCGAGGGTGGCGGGATCAAAACCTTGCGCCTTCATCAGCGTCTCTGTCGTAGCGCCAGCTTCGACGAGCTCGTCCGCCACGAAGAGACGCGACGCTTGCTCTTTCCCGCAAGGCGGCAGGCTGGCATGGGCGAGATGAATATGGGCGAGCGCCTTGTCGCCTTCGGTCCAGCGCTCGCAGGTGCGCCGGAGCTAGGCGAATGGCGCGGCACAAGCCTCCACCGGTCGGCCATAAGCCGTCGCGAGCAGCGCCAAGGCGCCCGGCCGTCGTCGAGCGCGAGGCTCGGGCGACCCCGTTCGTCCCGCGCAATTGCCTGTGAGGACCGTAATAGCTACGCTGGGGAAAATGACTTGATAACTTCGTCTTCGTTTCTTTGCAAACCGCTCCGATAGTAAAGCTTAAACGTATTTGTATCATCCGGCCAAGGTTCGCCAAACGAATACCCTTCAAGCTGGTGAATATATCCATCCTTAACTAAAATCAAGAACCCGGCTCCATTTTCAAGGCCCTTGATATCAGCGGAGACATCTCCGAATCGGAACGAAGGATTGCATGGAAGTTTCGCAACTTCATCCGGAATAGAAAAATAAGTCCAAAATCCGACCCCGGTTTGATGCCTCTCTCTAACACGCGCGGCAAGATATTGCTTACGGAGAAGCTGAAACGTTTCAGCTTTGCCATCGACGAGCATTTCGAGGACGGCGTTCTCCAGATTTGTTAATCCTTCCATGGGTACGCTGTCCCTATTTTAATGGTCCCGTCAGGCATAACATTGCCGGCAACCCCAAGTTTATACCCGCCTATTTCAATTTGCATCTTATATTCGCCAGTGATGTTCTGTTCCTCTATCGCGTTACGTGTGGCATCTTCGATCGCACGAAAAGCTTCCTCTTGGGACCCATATTGGGATAGGAAGTCTCCGAATGAATGGTCGGGGTTGTCAAAGATATGGTATAGCTTATTCGCGTCAACCTTAGGTGGTTGCTCGGCTTCCGGCGGCTTACTTTCGGGCTTCGCGAGCTCGGGTTCAGGCGGTTTGGGTTCAGGTGGGCGCAACAACGCGCGGGCGGCCCCGCGCGCGGCTTCAAGCAACAGGCGGGCGATGAAGTCCTTTACCCCCGCGGTCTCAATGCCCGCGCCGCCCGACCACCGGCCACTGTCGCGACCATTGCCCGCAGCCCAGCGCGGCTGCGCCTGATTGAAATTGGCTTTCAATAAGTCGAGCGGCGCAGGATCAAAACCTTGCGCCTTCATCAGAGTCTGGGGCGTGACCCCGGCTTCGACGAGTTCGTCCGCCACGAAAAGTCGCAAGGCCTGCAATTCGTCGCATGGCGGCAGGCTGGCATGGGCGAGATGAATATGCGCGAGCGCCGTTCTCCCCGCCGTTCCAAAGCTCCGCCGCCCGGCGCAGCTTGGCAAGAAGCCGCACATCCACCGGCCGTTCATAAGCCGTCGCGAGCAGCGCCAAGGCGCGCGGCTCGTCGTCGAGGGCGAGGCGCGGGCGCCCCCGTCCATCCCGCGCCATTTTCGCGAAAACCGTTCCGGCGCCAAGCGTCAGCCCTTCGCCGGTAATTTCCATGCGCGGACGCAGGTGTCGCGCCCGATCATCCCATTTTTGTAAAAGCTCTTGCGTTTGCTCCACCCAAAACTCCGTTCGTCAAGCGGAAGAATTTGGTTGGCAATATAACAACAAGCGGTAATTTTACCAAACTCACTAATTGTACATATCCCCGAGGGAAGTTTGTAAGATTGGCCAGAAACCATCCGGCGTTTCAGAATTAGGCGAGAACGCTTTGCTACCACGCTCAAGCTTGCCACTTGTCTCGCCGGCCGCTTATTTCTGTTCGGACGTGATGGCCCGTTCGAACGCTGCCTCGGCTTCCAGGCTTGTAAGATCCCGGCCGATCGTTGCGACCGCCAATTTCTTGCCCCCGCGGCGATAGCTTATCGCGCAGTCGCGTGCGTCGAGACTGCCCTCGATTTCCGTCTTGTCCCATCGTTCGGCATGCCCCACGTAGGCAATCTGCAGATCATATTGTTCGGTCCAGAAGAAGGGGACGGCGTCAAATCGTTTACGTGCCCCGAGGATATTGCGCGCGGCCGTCTGGCCTTGCCTCTCGGCCACTATAAAATGTTCGAACTCGAATCAATTCGCCGGTGTGCCGGTCCGGCCAACGTGCGATGTCGCCGGCCGCGAAAATACCCGGCGCACTCGTCTCAAGATATTCGTTCACCGCGACGCCGCGGTCGATGGAAAGCCCCGCTTGTTCCGCCAATGCTATCGAAGGACGCACGCCAACGCCAACGACAACGAGATCGGCGTCAAGCGTTTCGCCATTCTGCAATATGACACTTTGCGCGGAAATGGATGCCGCCGTAGTGCCGAGATGGAATTTTACGCCATGCTCCTCGTGAAGCTGGCGAAGGAAATTGCCGGCATCGGCTCCAAGAATCCGCTCCATCGGGATCGTCTCCGGCGCCACGACATCGACCTCGATAGTCCGGGCGCGAAGCGACGCCGCTACCTCGAGGCCAATAAAGCTTGCCCCGAGGACAACCGCCCGCCGCGAATTTTGAGCTTTGGCGACAATAGCGCGGCTGTCGGCCAGCGTGCGCAAATAATGCACATGCGCAAGATCGCCGCCGGGCAAGTTTAGACGAACCGGTTCGGCGCCGGTGGCGAGGAGAAGCGCATCATACATCAATTCGCTGCCATCGGCGAGCCGCAGCTTGCGGCCCGATCGATCGAGGGCGGCGACGCTCGTGGAAAGCTTCAGATCGATATTATTGTCTGTGTAGAAGTCCGGCGATCGCAAGGGGATCCAGTCTTCTTCCGCTGAGCCTGCGAGAAAACCCTTCGACAGGTTCGGACGATCGCAGGGAACGCTATCATCGGCGCTCAACATGGTTATGCCGCCACGGTAGCCCTCGTTGCGGAGCGTTTCGGCGGCGGCGTTGCCCGCCGCGCCGCCGCCCACTATGACGACGGATCGCGGCAAACTGGGCGAGGTCAGCGCGCGCGGCGCCGCCTTTTGGAGCTTTTCTTGAACATATACGGCCCCGCCCCGCCGTTCGACCCGGAAGCAGGACACCGGGTTGAGCCCGGGCGCGCGAAGTGCCTCGCCGGTACGCAAGCTGAAACACGCATGATGCCAGGGGCAGCGAACCGTGTCGCCAACAACGAGACCATCGGCGAGCGGCGCACCATAATGGGTGCATACGGCGCCGATGGCAAAAAAGTCTTCGCCGCGCCGGACGAGCAGCACAGCCTCGCTGCCGGCATGGCCGGCCAGCATGCCGCCGTCCGCAAGATCGCCGAATGCTACTCCTTGGCCCAAGTCCGGCCCGGTTGGTGTGGCGGAATCCGAAGTCATGCAAGCCTCCCTCGCGCTGTTATTTTCCGGCACCAGCGTGCCCGTTTCGCCATTCGACAATATATGCGACCGGAGGCACCGGCTTTTCCGTTAGACGCCTGCCGGACGTGATGGTTCCATCACGAGATTGCTGCATTATCGGTTTTTTGACAAAGATGAGGGAGTGGAAACCAATCTTGTTCCTGAAAGGCTCTACGCCGGAACGACTGGCGTCTTGTCTTTGCGCAAAGCCTCCATCACTTCTGGACCGAGGCGCAAATGCGCCTCCACAAGTTCGGGGGGCGTCAATGCCATCCACTGGTGGAGCGACACATCGGCGTAAGTGCTGCTTTTAAACACTTCCAGAAAGCGCACCTGCGTGGTGCCGGTGTTCTCGATATAATGCCCCATGGCGAAGGGCACATAGCCGGCATCGCCAGCTTGAAAATCGAACGTGCGCGCCTGACCAGATGCGCCGAAGACGCCCATGCGGGCCTGACCCTCGATATAATATTGCCATTCATTGGTGTTCGGATGCCAATGCAGTTCTCGCATCCCGCCGGGATCAACTTCGACCAGCGCCGCGGCAATCGTGGTGGAAACGGGAAACACGCTGGAGTCGGTGATCCGTACAGTTCCGCTCTTGGTCTTGACCGGCTGCTGCGCCATCATTTTATGGCTGAAGCCCCGAGGCACATCGGTTGCGCCTGCCGTATTGCTGGAGTGCAGTGGTCCCGGCACCGGGGCCAAGAAGATGTATCGTTCGCTGGGATCAGGCGTGTGTCCGAAGAACGAGGCCGGGACCCCAAAGTTCTTGGCCAGCACCTCGCTCGGGGTATGCTTGAACCAGTCCGTGATGAGAAAAGTGTCGTCTTCGTCAAAGTCGCCATCGTCAAATACGAGAAGAAATTCGCATCCGTCTGGATTGAGCCCCTGGATCGAATGCGGAATCCCCGCTGGAAAATACCACAGATCGCCAACGCCCACATCGTCGGCGAAGTTTCGCCCTTGCGTGTCAACCGCGGTAATGCGCGCGGTCCCATACAGCATATAAGCCCACTCGGCAGCCTTGTGCCAATGCAGTTCACGCACACCGCCAGCGTTCAGGCGCATGTTTACGCCGGCGATATCCTTGGAAACGCCAAGTTCGCGCGCGGTCACCTGCCGGGTCCAACCGCCCGTCTCAAGCCGCATGTGAGCGTCGGAAAAAGAAAACCGCAAGTTCGGCAATGTGCCGTGATCAGTGGAAGGCGGAACCAGCAAATCCTGATTCTGCCGATCCCGTTCGAGGTTGCGAGGACCCGGCTCGGTTCCGCCGTGACCGGGCCGTTCCGGCTGCGGCACCGCGGTTTGGGCGCTTGCTCCCGAAGCGGTCAGGAGGCCCCCCGAAGCAGCAATAGATAAGATGTTGCGGCGTGAAATGAGGTCCATAGCGTCTTCCCGAGGTTTAGTTCCTTAACGTTCTTCATTAAATTTGGCTCCCTCGCGTCGAAATAAAGGAGTTGGCGCGCGGGTGAGCGGCGTCATGCGCGGGCGCAAGCTTAGACCGGGAGCCCATTCTGGGCGGCGAGCTGGGCGAGGTCCGCGAGCGGCCGCGCGCCGATATGCTGGATGATCTCGGCCGCGGCAAGGGCGCCCAGCCTCGCGCAGGTTTCGAGGCTCTTGCTTTTGCTAAGCCCGGCGAGAAATCCCGCCGCGAAGAGATCGCCAGCTCCCGTCGTGTCGACAACCCGGTCGACTGGGAACGCCGGCACGGCAAGAACTTCGTCGCGCGTAACGACGACCGAACCCCGCTCGGAGCGGGTGACGACGCCAAGGATATTTTCGGCGCGCAGGCGAGCGGCGGCGGTGTCGAAATCGCCGGTTTGATAAAGCGAATGCAATTCGCTCTCGTTGGCGAAAACGATTTGCACCGAGCCGGAGCGAATGAGCCCAAGAAACTCATTTCGGTAACGATCGACGCAAAAGGAATCGGACAGAGTTAGAGCAACTCTCCGTCCGGCTCCCCGCGCGATTTTTGTCGCCTTGACGAAAGCGGCTTTCGCGGCCGGAGGATCCCAGAGGTAGCCTTCGAGATAAACGATTGCCGCCTGCTTGACGAGGTCTTCATCGACATCCGCTTCGGTCAGGTTCTGGCTGGCGCCCAAAAAGGTGTTCATTGTGCGCTGGCCATCCGGTGTGACGAGTACGAGGCAGCGGGCGCTGGCTGGCACGTCCTTGGCGAAAGCGGTCGAAAAATCGACTTTGGCCGCACGGATATCGTGCGCGAAAGCCGCGCCGGTTTCGTCGTCCTTCAGCTTGCCTATGAAGGCCGCGCGGCAACCGAGATTCGCCGCGCCAATGATCGTGTTGGCCGCCGACCCTCCGGACACAAAGGTTGCCGGACCCATGGCCTTGTAGAGGGCCTCGGCACGCGCCTCGTCGATCAACGTCATCGCGCCCTTGCGCAGTCCCTGGGCGGCAAGGAAATCATCGCCGGCCAGGCTGATGACATCGACGATGGCGTTGCCAAGGCCTAGCACGTCGAACCGGCAAGATGGCATGAACATCCCCGAGGTAGCGGTCCAACGCGGCGGAAAACGCGGCCGCCTGGCGCCCCTTTTTCATCTGGCCCGATAGGGGACTAGTCCCTTTCGATTGCCCGCCCTTTGTTAAACCCTGACTGAACGAAAGGGAAAACCCGCTTCACGAAATATGCGCATTCGAAGACTGAAGTGTTAGGGCAAGCTCCGATGTAACTCGCGATCCAGTGAATGGGCTATCAGAAGAGGCCAAGTCAAAGCAAGCGTTGGTTTTCGCGCGTGCGAAGGGGTTCGCGTGATAAAAACTGCGCCCTCGCGCGAGGAGCGAGAGCATGAGGCGAGCGACGACCGCACAGGGTACGGCGGCTGAGGCTCAAGCTTCTTTGATCAGACCTAGTTTGCAATAGTTTTTGATCCGGCCTGGGAACTCAAGCCATGAACCCTGGACTTCTGGCCCGTCCAGCCTGCTCGATCATATCCCCTGACCGCGGTGCGCCTGCTTTATTCATCGGCGGATGAGCAAGGCATATAACAGGTTCATCACCCGCGCCGGCGACGGGGGCGCGTCAATTGGCCATTGGCCGAGGCAAAACTATGGTTGACGCTTCCGCATCCGGGCGGGCACGTGGGTGAAGCGGCGTTTGTTATGGACGGAGACCGTCATTGCGAACGAAATCGCGGCGGCACCGAGGAGGACAAGTTCTATCATGGGGCAAACCTCCATCTTTGAATTCGACTTGTTCAAGCAATACTCATGCCAAACTCAGGGACCCCCCATGTTCCGGAACAAATCAACCAGCCCGCGAAAGGCTCTCGTCTGTTACTCTATCAGCCGAAGCTTGCGCCAACACTATCAAAACCCTTCGAACAAGGCCGTCGACAGATAGCGTTCCGCGAAGGACGGGATAATAAGGACGATGTTTTTGCCTTCGAATTCCGGGCGGAGGCCTATTTCGACCGCGGCGGCAACGGCGGCGCCAGACGATATTCCGACTGGGATGCCCTCCAAGCGCGCGACGAGCCGCGCCATGTCGAACGATGTCTGATTGCCGACGGTAAGGACTTCGTCGATCAACGACTGGTCGAGGATCGCGGGAACGAAACCGGCGCCGATTCCCTGAATCTTGTGCGGCCCCGGTTGCCCGCCCGAGAGAACCGGCAAATCTTCCGGTTCAACTGCGATGATTTTCAGACCCGGCCGGCGGGGCTTCAGAACTTGCGCCACGCCCGTGATGGTCCCGCCCGTGCCGACCGCGGAGACAAAAACATCGACTTCGCCTTTGGTGTCGTTCCAGATTTCCTCTGCTGTCGTAAGCCGGTGGATTTCCACATTCGCCGGGTTTTCGAACTGCTTCGGGATCACCGAGCCGGGCGTCGCCTCGGCGAGTTCCTGCGCCTTTGAAATAGCGCCCTTCATGCCTTGCGCCGCCGGGGTTAAGACAAGTTCGGCGCCGAGAAGGGCGAGCATCTTGCGGCGTTCGAGCGACATCAATTCCGGCATGACCAAAATGAGTTTATAGCCCCGCGCGGCCGCGACAAAGGCAAGCGCGATGCCGGTGTTGCCGGAGGTCGGCTCGATGAGGGTGGTTTTGCCGGGCGCGATCTTGCCCACGTCTTCCATGACCGAGATCATGTGGACGCCGATACGGTCCTTCACGCTGGCGATCGGATTGAAGAATTCGAGCTTGGCGAGAAGATTGGCCTTGACGCCCTTTTCCCGGGCGATCTTTTTTAGACGCACAAGCGGCGTATCGCCGATCGTATCGGTGATCGAGTCATAAATGCGGCCGCGTCCGGGCAGCTGCGCGGCGTCAGGGGTTCCGGTATGTTTCGCGGCGGGTTGCGCCATTTATCCTGCTCCAGAGAGGTGACTCGGATTACGCAATCCACGGCATGAGAGCATGCCCCGGAACATGCTCCAACCCAGTGATCCCGCGCCGGCGCTAGGCGCAAGGGACGGGCCACAAAGAAACTTTAGAGCGCGTCCCAATCAAATCGAACCGTTTGACCGATAAGGACGCGGCTCCAAATCAAGGAGCTGGAGCAGGTTCAAGGACATGCTCTAGGCGGAAACCGGCGCGCTTTGTTACCCTATATGACTGGCTGTGCGCAACGCATCCGTAACAGCTTGGTCCGAAAGCCGATGGAGCCGTTTCATGATCTCCAAGCTGGCGATGCTTTTAAGGCTGCGGGGTAAAGCGGAGATACGGCTTCAAGGCGCGGAAGCCTTTCGGGAAACGCGCCTTAGCCTGATCATCGGTCACCGAGGTGACGATGATCACGTCCTCGCCTTGCTTCCAGTTCACGGGGGTAGCGACCGGATGCTTCGCCGAAAGCTGGCAGGAGTTGAGGAGCCGCAGCACCTCGTCGAAATTGCGCCCGCTGCTCATCGGGTAGGTCAGCATCGCCTTGATCTTCTTGTCCGGTCCGATGATGAAGACAGCGCGCACCGTCGCGTTGTCGGCCGGCGTCCGGCCCTCTGACGTGTCCCCGGCGTCCGCGGGCAGCATGTCATAAAGCTTTGCCACCTTCAGCTCGGGATCGCCGATCATCGGGTAATTCACCGCGTAACCCTGGGTCTCCTCGATGTCCTTCGCCCACCGGCCGTGCTGCGCTACCGGCTCGACGCTCAGCGCGATGATCTTGCAACCGCGCTTGTCGAATTCCGGCTTCAGCCGGGCCATGTAGCCGAGCTCCGTGGTGCAGACGGGTGTAAAATCCTTTGGATGCGAAAAAAGGATAGCCCAGCCATCGCCGATCCACTGATGGAAGTTTATCGTGCCTTGCGTGGTTTCGGCGGTGAAGTTAGGCGCTTCGGAATTGATTCTCAGCGACATTTCGTATTTCCTCCTTCGGCCGGTTGGGTCAGAGACAGCCAACCCTTAAGAATGAACGATGCCGAGTAACCCTGAGTTTCCCGGTGTCGTCAAGGAAATCCACCAAAGTGCCGGAAACGTTACCATTGCCTGAACCGTCCTCGCCGCCGCCATCATCTGGTTGCTATGAGTTCTGGCTCTCTAGCAGGCCCGAGGTGCCACCCCACTCTTCCGGCGCTACATCGACGATGGATTGTGAGAACGTCCAGTTGTGGCCGGCGAGGTCCTGAGCAGTGTATTGCCGCTCTCCGTATGGGTAATCGGCAGGCGGCCGCAGGATCATTGCCCCGCGCTGCGTGGCATGCTCGTGATGGCGGTTTATGTCCTCGACGCGCACCACCACAGAGTGCGCGCGCCCAATTTCAGCAAGCGAGTTTTGGTAATCGTTCCTCCGCAGTTCGGTCGGAACGACAGCTCCGTCACCAATATTGAGCTGCGCGCGGTGGTCCCCAATTCGCAGACGCAGGTTAAATCCGTAGGCGCTACAGTGCCAATCGATCGCTTTCGCCACATCCGGGTACACAAGTTCGGGGATAACTGTGCACCGCGGCATGGACCGGTTCACACGCATATTGCACCACACCGAAACAACCGCCCGAACCTGAGAACCAGGCCCGAACTACCAGGTGAGGGTGGCCAGAGACACGCTACTATCATGGTGGTTATATTGAGTTTGGGCCCCAGATTGTATAGGTGAAGGAGTCATTGGCAAGCTGACCCAAGATTTGATTCATGCTGCGCGAGGGCTCGGCGCACCCTGCCGTTCTCGCCGCAAGGGCCGGCACGTCCGCCATGGCCGTAATGGGCGGCGCCGGATGCAAAACGGCCGAGCCCGTCGCAATCAGCGAGCACGCCACGATTTCGATGTTGCCGAGAATTTTCGCGCCGGCGCCAATCATGACGCCGCGCCGGATTTTACGGTGCCGGTCGCCGGGACCGGTTCGCGCAGACAAGCCCGCAGCGCCTCGCCCTCAAACTCAAGGGGGAGTTACACGCCTCGATTCCTGGACTGGCCTTGACGTCACCGGATCGCGCCGGCGGTGGTCCAATTTAGCTCCCTGCCAGATGGCGAGAACAAACCTGCCTTTGGCGGGTCAAATAGTCGCGAGCCTTGGGGTGTGGCGCGCCGGGCGCGCCACACCGTATAGATTTGGCAGGTCTATAGTTAGCCGAAGAGACCCAACCCGCCCATGAACGCTAGTGTGATGCAAACGACCACGAACCCAATGCCACAGGTAATATATCCTGCTTTGCCATACAGGCTTCCGGTGAAATACGTCGCTGCACCAAACAGAAGCAGCATCGCGACCAGAACCACCATGGTGCCGCCGCCACCTTCAATCCGATCTATAGAGCCGACTCCAATAGGTTGCACAATAGCCATCGTCCATCTCCCTTTTTATCTCGATTCGGTGCCACGCCGGCCCTCCAGGGCTCAAAGCTCGTGGCGTGCCCCGTCATTTGTCGAGGCTTCGGCTAGCTTACCATCTAAGAATCGTTCCGGAAAGCGGTTTCCTGTCGTGGTGAGAAAATGATGAGATCAAGCATTCTTAAGGTGATGGCTGCCGCATCGTTGCTCGCTAATATCTTGATCAAACAGGGACATAACGCATACGCCGGTGTAATTTGCCCCACTGCGGCTCGGCGACTTGCACAAAATCGCGCCGGACGATCCGTCTATGACGCCGGCCGGAGTGGCGGGCTGGATCCGCATGTCCTTGCCTCTGATCAGCCACCGTGAGCCGCAGCTGACCTGGCCGCTGTATGTAAGGCCGAGGTCTGGCCTGCGCGGGGGCGCCAAATGCACGCCGGAGGACCGGTTCGTTGCCGGCGTCATTCACGTAGCCGTGCGCCACATCAAGACAGGCGGCGGTGAAGAACTCGCGGTCGCGCCACTGGCCATGTTGATCAATCTCTCTCTTGCCGGTGAGACGCCGCCTTTTGCGCGCATCACGAGTCCGGACGCCAGCGCTTGACCGGCTGGCCGAGTTTCATTTTTAACGCGATGGGCATCGTGGGCTTTGCTCAAGGCGCAATCCTATCTGCCGCCGTCTCCGGCCCGAAGCTCCCGGCACGGGCTTGCTTCCAAATTTAAACTTGCCCGTCACCTTTCCCGCGATTGTTGCTATCATGCGCAGGGCCTGACAGGATCAAACATTGGCCGACTGAGGATTTCGCATTGAAAACCTGTTTCGCCCTCCTCGTCGCGGCTCTTGCTCTTGCAACAACCCCCGCCCTTGCCCTTGACAAGGTCACTTTTGCGACGAACTGGCTTGCGGAAGCGGAGCATGGCGGGTTCTATCAGGCCAAGGCCGACGGAACTTATGAAAAATATGGGCTCGATGTCACGATCCAGCAAGGCGGCCCCAACGCCAACAACAGGCTCTTGCTCGCGGCTGGAAAAATCGAATTCGACCTCGGCGCCAATCTCATTCAGGCTTTTGACGCGGTGGCGCAAAATATTCCCATTGTCGCGGTGGCCGCGCTGTTTCAAAAGGACCCTTTCATTTTGATGTCGCACCCAGGGGCCGGCCTCGACAAGATCGAGGATCTGCCAAAGGCGACAGCCTTCATCGGCAAGGACGGTTTTGTCTCGGTGTACCAATGGCTGAAGAAGGCTTATGGTTTTCGGGACGAAAACGTTAAACCCTATACATTCAATTCGGCGCCCTTCATCGCCGACAAAAATTCCGTCGAGCAAGGCTATGCGACATCGGAACCTTTTGAGGTCGAGCGCCAGGGCAAGTTCAAGCCGAATGTGTTTCTGATCGCCGACGACGGCTACGATTCCTATTCGACCACGATTGAGACCGCGCGGGAACTGATCGACAAAAAACCAGACCTCGTCCAGCGTTTCGTCGATGCCTCGATCATTGGCTGGTACAATTATATCTATGGCGACAACCGCTCGGCCAATGCGCTGATCAAACGCGACAATCCCGACATTAGCGGCGAGCAGCTTGCCTATTCGGTGGCAAAAATGAAGGAATACGGTATTGTCGATTTGGGCGATTCCTTGACGCTAGGCATCGGCGCCATGCGAGACGCAAGGGTCGAGAGCTTTTTTGCCAAGATGGTGGAAGCTGGGCTTTTCAAGCCGGATCTCGACTATAAACGCGCCTACACCTTGCAATTCATCGGCAAAGGCGTTGGGATCGAGTTGCGGCCGTGCCAATGAAACGGCGGCGTTTTGCCAAGCTCCTTCCATGCCGCCGATGATAAATCCTCTCGTCTCCTTCCAAAATGCCGGAAAAATTTACAACAATGGGACGGTCGCGCTCGCTGGCCTCGACCTCGACGTGCGGGCGAGCGAGGTTTTAACCCTGCTTGGTCCTTCCGGTTGCGGCAAATCGACGATCTTGCGGCTCATCGCCGGTCTCGACAACGTCTCTTCCGGGACTCTTACGCGGGATTTCGAGCAGGACCATGCGAGTATCGGCTTTGTGTTCCAGGACCCAACCTTGATGCCCTGGGCGAGCGTCTTCGACAATGTATTCTTGCCGCTGCGATTGCGGGGGATCGCGCGGAACGAAGCCACGCCCGTGATCGAACAGGCCTTGGCACGCGTTGGTCTTGCCTCTTCCGGCGGCGCGTTTCCGCGCGAGCTTTCGGGAGGGATGCGCATGCGCGCCTCCATCGCGCGCGCGCTCGTCCTGCGCCCTTTAGTTTTATTGATGGACGAGCCTTTCGCGGCGCTCGACGAGATCACGCGATTCAAGCTCAACGACGATTTATTGGCCTTGCAGGGCGAGCTCGGGACGACCATCGTCTTCGTTACGCATTCGGTTTTCGAGAGCGTCTATCTTTCGAGCCGGATCGCGGTGATGGCCGCGTGGCCTGGCCACGTTGTCGCGGAGATTGCAATCGCCGCCCCATCGCCGCGCGGCGAGGATTTCCGGACGAGTTCTGTCTATGCACTTTATTGCGCGCAAGCCTCGCGGGCGCTGCAACGCGCGATGGATGAGGATTTAACATGAAGTCCTTTGCCGTGACCACGCCGCGTTGGGCGGCTCGTTACGGCCCGCCGGTCTTGGTCTTCATGGCCGTGCTCGCGGGCTGGGAGGCCTATGTGCGGGCGATGAACGTGCCTGCTTACATTTTGCCGTCACCCTCGCTCGTGCTCGAGACGCTTTTGACCGACCGGGCCACACTGGTTCCGGCCTTGCTCGTGACGCTGAAAACCACTTTTGCCGCGCTCGCGGCAGCCGTCCTTGGAGGGGTTGGCCTTGCGATATTGTTCACCCAATGGAAATGGGTGGAGCGCTCGTTTTTGCCTTTTGCGATCGTGCTGCAGGTGACGCCGATCGTCGCCATCGCGCCTTTGCTTCTCATCTATCTTGAAGCGCCGGCGGCGGTGCTCGTCTGTGCTTTTCTCGTCGCCTTTTTTCCGATTTTGTCGAATACCGCTCTCGGGCTCGCCTCAGCTGACCGCAATCTCGTCGATCTCTTCAAGTTCTATCGCGCCACGCGCTGGCAAACGCTGCGGCATCTGCGGCTCCCCGCCGCATTGCCGTACTTTCTCGGGGGCTTGCGGATTGGCGGTGGCCTGGCGCTTATCGGCGCGATCGTCGCCGAACTCGCGGCGGGCAACGCGGGCAAAGGAGCTGGCCTCGCATTCCGCATTGCCGAAGCCGGCTACCGCTTGAACATCCCGCGCATGTTCGCGGCGCTCGCCTTGATTTCGGCGACCGGGATCGCGATTTTTGCCGCACTTTCCGTCCTGTCGTCTTATCTCCTCGGCCGCTGGCACGACAGTGGTACCGAGCGGTGATGTTTTCGTTGTCTTGGGCCATTTTGTTGGGGCGGACGGCCCCCGGCGGCATCGATTGTGCCAGAATGAGGTCGTTGCAGATCTCAAGCAAAGGAGACCGTCCGTGGAAGAGATTACGCGCATTGGAATGGACACGTCAAAGCATGTCTTTCAGCTCCATGGAGTCAATGCCGGCGAGGAACCGGTTTTACGCAAGAAGTTACGGCGCAAGGAGGTGGCGGCGTTTTTCGAGAAGCTGCCGCCGGCGGTGGTGGCGATTGAAGCGTGCGGCGGCTCCCATCACTGGGCACGGCAGCTGCAATCATTGGGGCATGAGGTGAAGATGCTCGCGCCGCAATATGTGAAGCCATATGTCAAGCGCGGCAAGAACGACGCGGCCGATGCCGAGGCGCTGTGCGAGGCGGTGAGCCTGGCGGCGATGCGCTTCGCGCCGGTGAAGAGCGCGCGGCAGCAGGCAGCCCTCATGTTGGCCGGCATGCGCGACCGGCTGGTCCGCAATCGCACCCAGCTTGCCAATGCGATCCGCGGTCATGCGGCTGAGTTCGGGCTGGCGGCGGCCAAGGGAATGCGGCACATCGGGCCACTGCTCGAGCGGATCGCGGCGGATGAGTCGCTGCCTGCTCTGGCGCGCGACCTGTTTGCGCTTCATGCCAGCGAATATGCGCAACCACGGCCGGAAATCGAGCAGGCCGAGGCCAGGCTGATGGCGTGGCACCGCGCCGGCGAATGCGGCCGGCGCCTAGCGCAGATCCCTGGTGTCGGCCCGATCGGTGCATCGCTTTTGATGATGAAGACGCCAGCGCCCGAGCTGTTCCGGTCTGGCCGGCATTTTGCCGCTTGGCTTGGCTTGACGCCCAAGGATCCTTCGGCCGCGGGCAAGGCCCGGCTCGGGGTCATCACGCGCGCCGGCGATGCCGCGTTACGGAGCACGCTCGTGGCCGGTGCCACCGCACTCATCCAGCAGGTTCGGAAGGGACGCGGCAGGAACACGTCGCCCTGGCTTGTCGCGCTTCTCAAGCGTAAACCGCCGAAGCTTGCTGCCGTAGCGCTAGCCAACAAGATTGCCCGCATTGCCTGGAAGATGATGGCCAGCGGCCAAGCCTATCGGGACAACGCTGCATTGCCAGCTCTGGCCCATGCGGCATGAGATCGGCCTGCCACGGTGAGCAGAGGATCAAAGCTGCCGTGCTGCGCCGGTGCGTGAACTTGCAAGAAAAGAGCAGATGGTGTGACCGATCGATCCGAGACGCGAAACACTCCGCGAAATTCAACGACCCTTGAGGCCGCCAGTTTGTTTGGAACTCGCGCCGCGGAACCCATCTTGGCCAGCGATCCCGTGCGATCGCAGCAACAAAGGCCGAACATATGATCGCAAGCGATCCGATCAAATGCTGCTCAGGCCTTGCAGGGAGGGGGCCGTCCACATATGAATTTCGGCAATGGGTGGGAAGCGGTCATTCACTCATGCCGCCTGAATGACATCGGTGCGCCAAGAGCGGTCATTCAAGAAGCCGAAGGCGCGCGGGCTCTAGATCAGTCGAAATGTGCCATCACCGAATGCGAACGCGCCAGACTTTCGCAATCGCCCCGCCGGGCCGGCAAGGGTTAGCGGTGGAGATCGGAGACGAAATTGAGCGGCGTATCTGTGGTTTGTAGGCGGCCGAACAGATGGTGACCCGGTTGGCGCTCGATCAGTGTTGGCAGAGAATCCGTCCGTGCAAATCCCACTTCGTAGCTCGCCGCGTCGCGGTCGACAGCGGTTAAGCAACGGTTCTTGCCATAAAACGCCATCGCTCCAAGCGCCAGACGTCTCATCCGTTCGAGCAGGACCACGCGATCAAGGCCCTTACAAGAGCCGAACACGAAAACCCACTCGGGTCTGGAGTTCGAGATGTGCAGCCATATACCCGAAGCCTTCTTGCTTCATACTCAATTTGTCGATCGTGCCCTGAAACGCCCTCCCCAGTTCTGCGCGTTCTCGCAGCCGCAAGTTAGCAAGGACGCTCTGCATCTTCAGGTAGGTCATTCGTTCCGCGTTGGGTTCGAAGCAGTCGAGGATTGCTGGCGGAATGCCTACCGCGTAAGCGGGGTTCCGCGTCGCAAGTTGATCGGCGACATGTTCCAGTAGCCCGCTGTAACGGTCCGACTCCGATTTCGATCCTAAAACCTTCCGCAACCGATTTGATTCTGCCGTGACCGAGGTCCGCGCATCCGCCCGGAATGCACATCCATGGAAAGAACCGTCATTCAGGAGGTAGAATTCGTACAGCGACTTCTCGCCGCCGATAACGCGAAGGTCAGAGCACGGGAACGACCTCCTAGCATTCAGGTACTCAAGCAATTCCGGTGTGGTTCTCAGCTCAACTACGAGTTTCAGGAAGCCGTTGACCGAAAGATATGTAATAAGCGTGCCCCCGAAGTCCAAAGGTAGGTGTGCGGTAATCGGTCGAAGATAGATTTGCTCGAAAAAACTTCGATGATTACAATTCCATGGTCAATCTTTGGCAATCCATCGGGAAATTGGACCTGCCCCCTGCGCCGATTTTCACACCAGATGGGCCTGCGCGGGGCTGTCCGAAGAGCCCCACATAGCTGGGAAACGGCCTTCTTCGCGGGCTTGCATGCCCATCGCGTAGTCCTGTCGTGGTCGTGGCTCATAGGCTGCTCCTGGCACTTCTGGGATATCAGGATGCCCACACCGTCATGGACCACGAGAAAATCCGCGACTTCCTTCTGCATTCCGTCTAGTGTTTGGAGACTACGGAATACAAATTCCGATATGAGTGGGAGTGACAGGAATTCCTCGACGTGCCATTCTGCCCAATCCGTGCGTTGTTTCTGCATGGTGGCCCTCTCAGCCAGTATCTTCCGAGTGGAAGAGCGGGATACCATACCTCATATGCCGTCCGTGGACCGCACCGCTCAATGCCGGTTCCTGGGTTGGGCAGGCCGCCGTCAACTCCCGTCATCGAGAACTCTGAGCTGAACGTCCGCGAGACGCCCCACGCAGAAAATCAAACCAAGGCACTACCGACGGCTGGCGTGACCGTAGCGTGCGCCAAGTCTAAGCTAGCTCGCCACGTGCGTTACGATGCGGATCAGAACTAGACCGGCCACGAGCACGAGATAAGCGCGCAGGACAACCATTCAGGTCTTTGCCGCAATTCGCCGCACGCGGCCAGGCGCAATTGCGCGAAGCATCGTCTGGCGCCGATGGTTTCCGGTTAGGCAGCCGCCCTTGTGCCGGCACCGGCCGATGGATCCAGCCAGACAGCAAACAGGGTGCTGGTCATCGGGTCGATCCGCCACCTGCATTCGAGCGGCGCATGCAAACGGGGTACGTACCGGATATTCGCGGCGGGTAAGTACGAAGCGTCCGCGCGGGCATGCGTGAACGCGCTGGTACGGGCGGGCGGGCCAGCACCGGCGACGCCAGACATAGCGAGGAGCTTTGTGAACATGGCCCACCTCCAACCGTCTCGTCGCGGCGGAGGGTGAGCGGAAGGGCATGCCTCAGGCGGGCCCTGAACCTCTCACGCGATCGCCGCGTGTGTCTTCAACAAAAAACCTACTGCCCATTGTCCTTAACGGGGGTTGTGCGAGTCTGGACTGAACCAGACCGCTAGAGCTGAAATGCTCCTCGCGCCCTGATGTGTCAACCCTCAAAAAGCCCTTTTCAATTGGATGTGCTTAACGAACTCACGCGGGAGGGCACTATCCCGGCCGCCGCCGGCCAGAACCGGTTTCGCGCGCCCGGTCTTCTTCCGTGAAGACGCGTGTTCTCCCGGGTGTGACCGCCGCGCGAATGGTTCAGAGTTGAAGTAAAATCGATGCCGCCGATATTCGATCCCGCGTTCCGGAACGACGCGCTCAATCTGATCATGGCGGTCCTGCTTGGCGGCGCCATTGGCTTCGAGCGGCAGTGGCGCCAGCGCCTCGCGGGATTGCGGACCAACACGCTGGTCTCGCTCGGCGCCGCGATTTTCGTCGTGTTTGAGGGCCAATTCACCGATACAAGTCCGACCCCGGGTCGCGGCGCAGGTCGTAACCGGAATAGGCTTTCTTGGCGCCGGGGTGATTTGGAAGGAAGGCGTCAACGTGCGCGGCCTGAACACGGCGGCGACGCTGTGGTGTTCCTGCGCGGTCGGACTGCTCGCCGGCGCCGGCCATTGGAGCCGCGCCATCCTCGCCGCCGGGCTCGTCGCAAGCGTCAACCTCGTGCTGCGGCCGTTGGTTAGATTGATCAATCGCCAGCCGCTCGAAACCGCCGAAATCGAAACGTCCTATATCGTGACCGTCACCTGCCGGGGAACCGAAGAGGCGCAAATCCGCGCGCTTATGGTGCAAGGTTTTGGGGTCAGCGATCTGCATCTCCGCGAGCTCGAAAGCACCGATATCGAAGGCACCGGCCGGGTCGCCGTGAATGCCACGCTCACCTCGGAAAAGCGGCGCGAGATCGCGCTCGAATATATCGTCGGGCGCCTGAGCCTCGAGCCGAGCGTGACGTCCGCGCGCTGGCGGACGGTGAACACGATCGTTTGACGCTTGCGGCGCCAGCGTGGCAATCAGCGGACGGATTGGGGCGGACGATCCGGCTTCGCCGCGACAAGCCTATGCCCTGCGTCATGCCGCCTTCGGCGCCCTCCGGACACCAAATGATGTCTTGATGGGTAAGGGGTTTTCAGGTTGCATAAGGCGCCAGTTTTTTGGGCCTGCATGGCGTTTCGGCGGGGTGCGTCCACCACGTCTGCTCTAGCCGAGACCGCGGACCATTCCGACAGCCTTTGCCGGCGGCTATCAGGAAAGACTCTGGCGGAACAATGCCCAAGTATGGCGGGCGATCTGCTCGTCTTCCTGCGAGGCGAGAACGAGTACCGGGCAGCGCGATGCGGGATCGCTGATAGGATTGTTCGCACACCGGTTCCGGGCTTCGTCCAGCCTGACACCGATCCAGGCCAATCCGCCGCAGATCGCGGCGCGTGCTTCCGCATCATTTTCTCCAATGCCGCCGGTGAAGACAACCAGGTCGACTCCATCAAGCGCAGCGATCATCGCGGCCACCTGCTTGCGCACGGAATAGCAGAACATTTGAATGGCAAGCCGTGCATCGGCGTTTGACGAAGCGGCGGCGTGCAGACGCCGCATGTCGCTGCCAACGCCCGAAATTCCCAGGAGGCCGGAACGGTGATCGACTAGCTCTTCAAGCATGGCCGCATCGAACTTCTTCTCGCGCGTCAGATAGATCAGAACGCCGGGATCGAGATCGCCGCTGCGCGTGCCCATGATCACCCCGCCGGTTGGCGTCAATCCCATGCTGGTGTCGATCGATTTGCCGCCTTTGACCGCAGTGACGCTTGCGCCATTGCCGAGATGGGCGATGACTAGGCGATTCGGCAGACCGTTCCCAAGTTGGTGCACGATCGATTCGCACGAAAGGCCGTGAAACCCGTAGCGTTGGATACCCTCCAATTGCAATTCCTTGGAGATCGGAAGGACACGTGCGACCTCCGCCAATTCGGCGTGAAAGGTGGTGTCGAAACACGCTACCTGCGGAAGCCCGGGAAAATTCTCTTGCGCGAAGCGGATGACTGACAATGCCGATGGAATATGCAGCGGCGCGAAGGCGGTAGCAGCTTCAAGTTGACGTAGGACCGAATCATCGATGAGGCAATGCTTCCGGAGTTTCGGTCCGCCATGCACGATTCGATGCCCGATCGCGGCCAGCGCTGGCATTTTGGAGTCGACAAGAAGTCTTCCGATGCGGCTGATCGCTTCCCGTTGGCTGGGAATAGATACCGTCTCGGAGGGCAATGCATTTTCGCGCGAAATCTTGTGCGTAGAATTTACCTTTCTCGTCGCCGATCAACTCAGCCTCGCCGGAGAGCAGCATTTCGGTCCGTGAAGAGCCGACGAGGTACAATCCGAATTTGAGCGAGGAAGAGCCGCTGTTTAGCGCGAGCACATTCAACCTGTATCCCGGCGGAAACATCGCGCTCACAAGTTCCAGCGCCAGTTCCGGACCTCAGGCATGTCGTCGCCATGCTCGCTGATATAGAGCTTGTGACGCTCCATGGTTGTCCAGTAACGCGCTGTCGCCGTCTCCACTTGATCGCGGAGCCGAGGGATTCGCTGGATGGCGTCCAGCGCAAGTTGATAGCGGTCGAGATTGTTCAGCACAACCATGTCGAAGGGGGTCGTGGTGGTGCCTTCCTCCTTGTAGCCGCGGACATGAATATTGTCATGATTGTGCCGCCGGTAGGTCAGCTTGTGAATGATCGCGGGATAGCCATGGAAAGCGAAGATCACCGGCTTGTCTGTCGTGAACAGTTCGTCAAAATCCTGATCCTCCAGACCATGGGGATGCTCGGACTGGGGCTGCAAGACCATCAAATCCACCACGTTGACGACACGGATGCGGATGTCGGGGACATACGCGCGCAAAAGGGTCACGGAAGCGAGCGTCTCAAGGGCCGGCACATCGCCGGCACAGGCCATGACTACGTCGGGATCACCGGCATCGTTGCTGGCCCATCGCCAAATTCCGGCGCCGACGGTGCAGTGGCGAACGGCCGAATCAATGTCAAGCCACTGCCACTCCGGCTGTTTGCCGGCGATGATGACGTTGATATAGTTGCGGCTCCGCAAACAGTGATCCGCTACCGACAGGAGGCAGTTTGCATCGGGCGGCAGATAGATGCGCACGATATCGGATTTCTTATTCGCGACATGATCAATAAAGCCGGGATCCTGGTGGGAAAAGCCATTGTGATCCTGTCGCCAGACATGCGACGTGAGCAAGAAATTGAGCGATGCGATCGGCTTGCGCCAAGGGATCTTCCTGCTGACCTTTAGCCACTTTGCATGCTGATTGAGCATCGAATCGATGATGTGGATGAAGGCCTCATAGCAGGAGAACAGGCCATGGCGTCCCGTGAGCAGGTATCCTTCGAGCCAGCCTTCGCACAGATGCTCGCTCAGCACCTCCATGACGCGGCCCTTGACGCTGAGATTAACGTCGACCTCTTCAACATCAGCCATCCATTCCTTACCGGAGACTTCGTAGACGGCGTCCAATCTGTTCGACGCGGTTTCGTCCGGGCCAAAGAGCCGGAAATTATGTTTGTCGAGATTGAGCTTCATCACGTCGCGCAGGAATTTTCCGAGAACCCGCGTCGCTTCCGCCTCGACACTGCCGGGCCTAAGTACCGCCACGGCGTAATCATGGAAGTGGGGCATCGAGAGCGGCTGCAACAATTCACCGCCGTTCGCGTGCGGATTGGCGCCCATGCGGCGATGACCCGTCGGCGCGAGCGTAGCGAACTCCTCGCGGAACTTGCCGTGTTCGTCGAACAATTCGTGCGGCCGGTAGCTCTTCAGCCAATCTTCGAGTTGCTTTAGATGTTCGGGGTCCTTGAAATCCGCGATCGGGACTTGATGCGCGCGCCAGGTACCCTCGACCGGCTTGCCGTCGACGAATTTCGGTCCTGTCCAACCCTTCGGCGTGCGGAAGATGATCATGGGCCAGCGCGGACGCGCGGGGCTTTCCGTCTCACCGCGAGACCGCGCGGCGTTCTGAATCTGGCGAATCTGCGCCAGAATCGCATCGAGCGTACCGGCAAGACATTGATGCACGGCCGCCGGATCATCGCCCTCGACGAAATGCGGATCGTAGCCGTAGCCGCGCATTAGCTCGGTCAGCTCCTGGCGGCTGATGCGCGCCAGCACCGCCGGATTGGCGATCTTAAAACCGTTGAGATGAAGGATCGGAAGAACCGCGCCATCGCGCGCGGGGTTCAGAAATTTGTTGGAATGCCAACTGGTGGCCAGCGCACCAGTTTCCGCCTCGCCGTCGCCGATGATGCAGGCGACAATCAGATCCGGATTGTCGAAAGCGGCGCCATAGGCATGGGTCAATGAATAACCCAATTCCCCGCCTTCGTGAATGGAGCCGGGAGTTTCCGGCGATACGTGACTGGGAATTCCGTACGGCCAGGAGAACTGGCGAAACAGCCGGTGCAGGCCGTTCCGGCTGCGCTCAATCGCCGGATAGTGCTCTGTGTACGACCCTTCCAGATAGGTCTGCGCCACTAGGCCTGGGCCGCCATGACCCGGACCAATGACATACATCATGTTCAAATCGTTCTCTTTAATCAGCCGGTTAAGATGGACATAGAGAAAGTTCAATCCCGGTGTCGTGCCCCAATGCCCGAGCAAGCGCGGTTTGATATGTTCGAGCCTCAGCGGGGATTCGAGCAAGGGATTGTCTTGCAGATAGATCTGCCCCACCGAGAGGTAATTCGCCGCGCGCCAATAGGCGTGCATTTTCTGGAGGAGGTCAGGTGACAATGAGTTGGGCATCAAGGTCTCCGAGGTTAATTGCTGCTCAGGGCACGAGAACGGCGGCGCCTTCAAACCGGTTGGCGCGGAGGGGGTCACCGCACGATTTGTTCAAAATCGTGGGCCCAGCGGCGGCCATCATTGGCCGGCGTCTCCGCGCCGGGATTCTGCCGAATCAAAAGACGACCGAGGCCAAGATCGGCAGCAACGTCCTCGATCGGATGACAAGCCCCGGAACGGTCTCAGTTCGGATCGTATAATGCCCAACAGGATGGGAAGAACACAACCCTAAATCCATTTGAGGAGATCAGATCGCGATGTGCCGGCCGATTTCGACGACGTCGTCGCTCGGAAGCCTGAAAAAGTCGGTCACATGCACGGCGTTTCGCTCCATCGCGGCAAAGAGCGCCGTTTCCCATTTGGCTAGACCCTTCCCGTCCTCCCGGTGAACGATCGTCTCGTGGCCGACGTAATAGGTGACGTCGCCGAGATCGAGGGCGCAGTCTTGCGCCTGCGCCTGCCGTAAAAGGACAGGAATGTCCGGCCTCTCCATGAATCCATATCGCGCCGTCGCGCGCCAGAAATTCGGCGCGACCTCAATCACAGACTGGCGCTCGGACTCTTCGACCCAGGGGATGGACTCCGTCAGGACCCTGAGAGCGAGAAGCTGCTCGTGCAAGGCACGATTGTGCTTGACGTGCCAGTCCATGACCGGCGGCGTGCCGCTCGAGGTCCATGTGAGGAAGACCGCGGCGCCTGGAACGCGCGGAATCTTCCGGGAATCGACCATGCCCATGAACTCGCCGACCGGAACGAGCCGTTCGCTCACACTCCGTGCGACGGCCGCCGATCCACGATGCCAGATCAGCATAACCGCGTAAACGAGGCTAGCCAGAAGCAGCGGAACATATCCGCCGTCGGCGACCTTCACTAGATTCGCCAGGAAGAAGCTGGCATCAACGCAGAGAAAGGCGCCGGCGGCCGCCCCGCTCGCCAGCAGCCCCCATCCCCAGATCTCGCGCATGGCGATGAATAGTAGCGCCGAGGTCATCAGCATGGTCGCCGAAACAGCGATGCCGTAGGCGGCGGCCAGATTGTCCGACTTGCCGAAGAACAGCGTCAGGCCGACGGTGACGACCATGAGCAGCCAGTTGATGACGCCGACATAGATCTGACCGTAGCCTTTCTCGGAGGTTTGTTTAATCGGCAGACGCGGCAGCCAGCCGAGCTGGATCGCCTGCCGGGTCATAGAGAATGCTCCGGTGATGATCGATTGGCTGGCGATGATCGTCGCAATTGTCGCCAGGACAACGAAAGGAATAAGCAGCGGCTCGGGACACAGCCGGTAGAAGATGTTGCCGGTGGCCGGGGCGCCATCAAGGACGATGGCGCTCTGGCCGGCATAATTCAGGATCAGGCTCGGGAGGACGATACCCGACCAGGCGAGCCGGATCGGGCGGCGGCCGAAATGCCCCATGTCGGCGTAGAGCGCCTCGGCGCCGGTCACGCAGAGGAAGACGCCGCCCAGAACAAGGAAGCTCGCGTAGCCGTTGGAAAACAGATAGCGAAGCCCAATGAGGGGGTTGATGGCGGCGAAGACCGCCGGATGCCGGGCGATCCCAAAGATGCCAAGCACCGCAATTGACAAGAACCAAAGACCCATGACTGGGCCGAAGGCCTTGCCTATTCGAGATGTGCCCAAGGGCTGGATCGCGAAGAGGGCAACAAGAATAGCGACAGCCGCCGGCAGGACGTAGGATTTCAACGCCGGGGTCGCGATGTTGAGCCCTTCGAGGGCAGAGAGGACAGAGATGGCCGGGGTGATCGCTCCATCGCCATAGATCAGCGCGGCACCGAACAGCCCGATGGCGACTATCGCCGGCCTCTGATGCTTCTTGATGCCGAGCAGCGCCATGAGGGCGAGAATGCCGCCCTCACCATCATTGTCGATGCTCATCGCAACGGTCACGTATTTCACGGACGTGATGATGATCAACGTCCATAGGATCAGCGAGAGGACGCCAAGGACGGTGCCGGGCTCCGGCGTGCCGCCGGTCAGGTCGAGAACGGTCTTCAGTGTGTAAAGGGGGCTCGTCCCGATGTCGCCAAAGACGATTCCGAGCGCGGATAGGCCCATTGCAGCCAGAACTCGATCCGCCGACTGATGGAGGGCCATCAGGCTTCGGGGTTTCTGGTGCGGCTTGGGCCACCGGTTCAAATCCTGCTATTTCAGAAATGCGTTTCATGCGCCGTTATCGAGCTACGCGCCGCGCTGGCCAGACAACAGAGCAAAACCTGCCAAAAAGAAATTCGCGCAAGGTCGCGTATCCCGCTCGCGCGTGGCGTCGACCAAGGCCGGCGTTGCACAAAAGATCGACGCGCTCATGGCAAGGCTCCTCGGCGGCGCGTGAGATCTTTCCCGGGGCGCCCAGCCTTTTCCGCGAGCCTCGCTGAGACGAAAGTTTATCGAGGCAAGCCCCTCGCCGCCTTTGGCCACTCCTCTCAAAGCGCCTTGGCCGCCGCGAGCACCGCCCCGGCGTGGCCGGGGACTTTTACCTTGTTCCATACCGCCGCGATCTTGCTGTCCCTCCCGATGAGGAACGTCGTGCGCTCTACCCCCAGGTATTTGCGGCCATACATACTCTTTTCGGCCCAAACGCCATAGGCTTCGAGCATGGCTCTCGATTCGTCGGACGCGAGCGCGAGTTCGAGCTTATGTTTGGCCTTGAAACTTGCATGGCTTGCCACCGGATCGGGTGACACCCCTAGGATCGCCGCGCCGGCCATTTTGAATTCGCCCCTCAAGCCGTTGAAGTCGATCGCTTCCTTGGTGCAGCCGGAGGTATCGTCTTTCGGATAGAAATAAAGAACAAGCTTCCTTCCGGCGAAGCTTGCGAGCGAAATCCTGGCTCCGGCATCGTCCGGCAACGCAAAATCTGGCGCCATGTCGCCCGGCGCCAACTTTTTGCCTAAGTTTTCGCCCAAGCTACTGTCTGAATTCTTGTTCGAGGCCTTTGCCGGCTCGTTTGACAGATTTTTATTCATGGGGCTTTCCTTTCGTCGCGTGGAACGGCGAATGGCAACATTCACCCGTTGGCCGGTTTGCGCCGCGCGTCTTTCCGGTAAAATGCTTATAGTCGCAGAGGATCAAAGTTTCCAGCTTCAGCTTGGTTTTGAAAGGCCGCGAGCGGTTGGCCGGACATGGTGAGGAAAATCTGGCCCGGCCCCGCGCGTGGCCGGGAAATTGGCTGCGCCGGCAGGAGAAAGCGGCGCGTCCTGCTCCATGCATCGGGCTAAGGACAAGCGGGCACGGCCCCGCGCGGCATGCGTGGACCGCGTGCAAACTGATGCTCGGGTTGGTTTTTTTCGCGCTCGCGGGCGGCGGTTTCTTCGTTGCCCGCCTCGCGCTCGGACCGCTCGCGCTCGACGGTTTCGCCCCGCAAATCGCCAAGGCGCTCGACGATCGTTTCGGCCATCGCTACGAATTCGGTTTCGGTGGAACCGCGATCGTGATCAATGGCTACGCGCCGGCGCTGAGCATCGACAAAATGTCGATCAAGGAACCCTCCGGCCGCATGATTTTGACCGCACCGCGCGCCGAAGTGTCGGTCGATCTTCTTGCGCTCATTGCCGGACGGGTGACGCCAAGGCGGCTCGAAATTTTCGACGTCGAACTACATTTGGCGCTGCGGCCCGACGGTTCGCTCGTCTTGCCGGTTGCATCCAATTCCGGGGAAGCAGTGGCTCTCACGCCGCCGCTTGCCCCAGCGCTTGCGCCAGACAACCCTTTGCCGCCGCCGGACGCGGGGGCGAAAGGTCCGGCCATGCAGGCGCTCGCGGCAAAGCCGCCACGCGCCCTCATCGTCAAGCAGATGGCGGCATCGCTCCGGCTCGTGATCGACACGCTGACCAATCCGGCAAATCCGGCCGCGGCGATCGATCGCATCGGCATCACGCGCGGCAAGGTTGTTATTGACGACGAAACCGTCAATCGAACCATGGTCTTTAACGGCGTCAATCTCGATTTCGATAAATCCTCCGGCGCCACGCGGTTCGATCTTTCCGTCGAGGGACCGAATGGCCGCTGGCTGGCCTCGGGCGTTGCCGGCGGCATGCCAGGCACGGAACGCGGCCTCACGCTTTCGGTTTCAAATCTATCCCTCGATGAAATCTTGCTGGCGACCGGCACGCGCACGATCGGCGCCGATTTCGATATGCCGCTGTCGGGCAAGCTTAGCGTCCGTTTACAAGCCGACGGGATGCTTTCGGAGGCAGTCGGCCAGTTCGAATTCGGGGCGGGTTACCTGCGTTTCGACGACCCCGACGCTGAACCCCTGCTGATCGACAAGCTCAGCGGCGGGTTGCATTGGGATTCCGGCGGCGCGGCGCATTGCGGTCGATCATTGGCGGCTGGCGGCGGGCTCGACACATTTCGCGGTTTCGGGCTTCGTGACCCCGCCGCATCGCGAGGGCGATCCGTGGTCGATTGGGTTGACCAATGCGGAGCCCGGCGTGTCGGGTCCCGAGCGGCCCGGAGAAAAGCCTATCTCGATTGATCAAACCGGCTTGGCGGCGCGGCTTTATTTGGCCGAAAAAAAGCTTGTCATCGACCGGTTTTTGTTCGGCGGTCCGGGCGGCGGAATCGCGATGGCCGGCGGGATAGATTGGATCAATGGACCCCACATAAGAACTCGGTGCGGCGATCTCTCCGGCGCCCGTCAGTACCGTCCTGCGGCTGTGGCCCCCGTTCGTCGCGGCGCCGGTCCGGGCCTATCTGCTTTCCCGCGCTAGCGAAGGAACGGTGGAGAAGGGCACCCTGCGGATCGATTTCGATGCCGGCGATTTGCAGGCGATGCGGGCCGGAAACCCGCCTCCCGATGCAAAGGTCTTGCTCGATTTCAAGGTTGCCAATGCGAGCCTCGAGTTTCTACCAGGCGTGCCGCCATTGCGTGGCATCGACGGTGCCGGTCATGTCACCGGCCGGACCGCGATTTTCGCCGTCGCGAATGCCGCCCTCGATGCCGGAAATGGTCGCGTGCTGACCGTGTCGGACGGCAGTTTCCATGTCGCCGACTTTGAGTTGAAACCCACGCCAGCGGTGGTGGAGGCCAAGGTCACGGGCAGTGTCGAGGCAATCGGGGAGCTTTTATCGCACGACGCGTTAAAACCCTATGCCAGTCTGCTGCTCGATTCCTCCACACTGGGGGGACAGGCCGGCGGCAATCTCGAAATCGATATGAAGCTTGGCCCCAACACGACCTCCGCGGACACAACTCTCAAGGTCAATGCAACGGTCACCAATTTCACCGCCGAAAAGCTAATCGGCAACGAAAAGCTCGACGCTGCGACACTAACCGTCACTTTCGATCCGTCGGGACATAGAGCGAGTGGGCAGGGCACCATGTTCGGCGCTCCGGCCACAATCAGCATCGAGAAATTGACAGGCAAGCCCGCCGAAGTTTCGATTGGTTTGACCCTCGACGACGCGATCCGCGCAAGGCAGGGTTTTGGCGCCATCCCAGGCGTGAGCGGACCTATTGGCGCTAAAATTACCGCGCCCATCGGCGCCGGGGAAAATCTTAAGGCGCGGATCGAGCTCGATTTGAGCCGTGCCGCAATCGAGATTCCCGGAGTTTCGAAGCCGGCGGGCCAGCCGGGAAAGGTCGCATTCGTGCTCGCCGTCAACGACGATGGCACCCTGCTCGATCAGATCGTTGTCGACGCCGGCACCATTCAGGCGCGGGGCAATGTGCAGCTTGGCGCGGGCCTCTCGCTCATCGCGGCGAAATTTCCACAGGTGAAGCTGTCGGCTGGCGACGATATGAAGATCGACGCGATAAAAACCGGCGAGGCAATGAAAGTGATCGTGCGGGGAACCGCGATCGACGCAAGGCCATTCTTAAAAGCGCTGATTTTCAACCCTCCCGCAGGCGAAGGTGCCGGGCCAAGCAACGGCAAGGAGCGCAATGAGGCAGGTCCAATCAAGGAGATCGAATTCGATGTCAAAGCCGGCGTTTTGAGCGGATATAACAAACAGATCATTGCCGGGGCCGAATTGAGATTTGCGAAACGCGGCGACGTGATAAAGCAATTCACTTTTGCCGGAACCTTCGGCCGGCCAGCCGATTTCGTGCAATCTTACCGGAGGCGAGCGCCTCTCCCCAGCTTAATCTCGTCACCGAGGATGCTGGATCGCTCTTGTTGTTCCTCGACCTCTACAAGCACATGGAGCGCGGACGGCTCTCGGTCGGGATGCGTCTTGGATCGGACTCCCTTGCCGGCGTCCTTCTCATCGACGATTTCGTTTTGCGCGACGAACCTGCGTTGCGCAGGCTGGTGGTCGAGGGCGCTCCGCCGTTGGATACCCCGGGCCAGGTGCAAAAAATCGACGCCAACGCGATCGCCTTCAACAAATTGCAGGTGCGTTTCCAACGCGACGGCAGCCGTCTCGATCTCAGCGAAGGGACCATGCATGGCGAGGCCATCGGACTGACCGTCGAAGGCGCCCTCGATTTCGTCCATGACCAGGTCGACATGAAGGGTACTTTCGTTCCCGTTTACGCCTTCAACAATTTGTTCGCGAGGTTACCCGTCGTCGGCCTGATCCTTGGGGGCGGCTCAGACGAAGGGTTGATCGGGGTCAACTACCGGATTAGCGGCTTGGCCAGCGCGCCTGCGCTTAACATCAATCCTCTGTCGGCGATTGCGCCAGGAATTTTCCGCCAGATTTTTGGCGTCGCCGATTTCGACCCCATGCATCCGCAGCGATAGGAATTGTCAAATCAGCACATCCGTCAGATTGAAACGCTTCTCAATGCGGGCGATACGGCTTTCGAGGCAGTCGAAGCGAACCGAATGTTCGGCCAGCGACAAGTTTTCAGGTGGGCAGACCCTGAAACGCCAAAACCCCCCTCTCAAGCCTTTTCAGGATGTCGCGCTTCCCCAGCGCAGGTTTTTCGATTAGCCACCATGACAAGGCGGCCAATACGATGGTAAGCGGCACCGCTGCCAGCATGTTCCAGTACCACGTCAGAAATAGGGGTGATACGGTGATCACAGCCTGCTGTATGGGAAAGCCATATAAATATATGCCATATGAATAATCACCGCTTAAAACAATCCTGTCTCTGGTTGGGTTGAGCAGCCCCATATAAACCGTCAGGTAGGACACCGGAAGTGGGATGTATAGGACGCCGACTCCTGGAATGTGGGCCATCAGGATGGCCGCCACAAGCGACAGCAGGCAGAGACGGCTGGACCAGACAATATGGTCGCGGCAACGATACATAATCAGGCCGCCAATAAAGCACGCGACTACCCAGGTGTGCAGGGGTTCGTGTGGGGGTTCAGGTGGCAATACGAACTTTTCGATCTGGCGGAGATAATACACCGTTAGTGCAAGCCAAAGCCAGCCCGGGCGTTTGAAAATACCGAAAATGGCGAAAACGCTCAGTAAAATATAGCAGGCAAGTTCAACTGGCACGGTCCACAACTGTCCGTTCACTATATTAATAGGGTTTGACTTGAACACGCCCGGCAATTCGTAATGAATTATTCCAATAATATTTAGGAAATAATGATGAAACTGCGGATCGCTGAAATAAGTCGAAAGGCTATAGGTCGTCAAAAACGGTCCGAGCACTAGTGCGGACAGTAGCACTTCGACTCCCAGCGCCGGAATAATCCTGAAAACACGCAAGCCGAGGAACGACACAAGAGTTTTTGAGCGTTCGAGACTCCCCGCCACAAGGAACCCGCTCAAAGCGAAGAACATCGGCACAAGCAGCAGCGAAAACGGCTCCAGAATATTGAGCGGCAGGCTATGGACAGCGCTCGCGCCTGCGCTAAGCGTAACCGTGTGCCATAATAAAATGGAAACAGCGAGGACAATGCGCATATAATCGAATCCGCTCGGCCTGCCATTTGTCGCAATTAGACGGTCCTTGATCGCATCGCCGCGGAAGAGGTTATTCGAGTGGGAGAGGGCCATCGCGGTTTCCGAACGGGAATTTAATTTGATCCATTTTGGACTTTTCCGCTCAATGCTGCATCACCCGGATGGACTAGGCGATCGACCCATTGAAACTAGACGTGTCCGGGGCGGGTCGCCAAATCATCAACTCTCTGCTCGATGCGATCGACAGACCCCGGATATGGCGGGGGTGTTCCAGACCGAGATTTTCGGTACTGCCTAGCATCGGCCAATCACTGGTTAAATGACTTTCAATAACATATGCCGTTTTTTGCCGAGCGAGAGCTTTACGACGCTTTCGGTTACATCGCTTAAGCCTATCATCGCGCGCTCGTCCGTGACAGTCTGATCGTTGACTTCTGAGGCCGCCTCCTATGATGTGACGCCGCGCCTCGCCGGTCGAGGCCACGAGCCCCGATCTGACGAAAGCTGAGAGCACCCCAAGGCCCGCCTCGATCTCGGCGGCGGGGATTTCGATGCTCGGCAGGCTTTCCGCAAGCGCGCCTTCCTCGAAAGTTTGCCGTGCCGCGCCGGCCGCCCGCAACGCCGCCTCGCGGCCATGCACCATGGCGGTTGCTTCGGTGGCGAGAATCTTCTTTGCCTCGTTGATCTCAGTGCCGCCGAGCGCTTCGAGCCGGGCGATTTCATCGAGCGGCAATTCGGTGAAGAGTTTTAAAAACCGCCCGGCATCCCGGTCCTCGCAATTGCGCCAATATTGCCAATACTCGAAGATGGAGAACAGGCTTTCGTCGAGCCATATCGCGCCTTGCGCGGTCTTGCCCATTTTGGCGCCTGACGCCGACGTCAAGAGCGGCGAGGTCAAGCCATAAAGCTGGCGCGTGCCCATCCGCCGGCCGAGATCGATCCCGGTGACGATGTTGCCCCATTGGTCCGAGCCGCCCATCTGCAAAACGCAGCCATGGCGCTTGAAAAGCTCGACAAAATCATAGGCCTGAAGGCACATGTAATTGAATTCCAGAAACGACAATTCCTGGTCGCGTTCGAGCCGCAACTTCACCGAATCCAGCGACAGCATCCGGTTGACCGAGAAATGGCGCCCCACGTCACGCAGAAAATCAATGTAATTTAACGAGGTGAGCCAATCGGCGTTGTCGGGCATGATCGCGTCGTGCTTTCCTTCACCAAACTTTAGGAACTTGGCGAAGGCGCGTTTGATCCCCTCCTTGTTGGCGGCAATCGTCTCAAGTGGCAGCAATTGGCGGCTGGCGTCCTTGCCGGACGGATCGCCGACCCGTGTCGTGCCGCCGCCCATAAGCGCAATCGGCCTGCCGCCGGTCTTTTGCAGCCAGCGCAACAACATGATTTGAACGAGCGAGCCAGCGTGCAGCGAAGGCGCAGTGCAATCGAAACCAATATAGGCAACGAGTTCGCCGCTCTTCGCGATTTGATCGAGCCCCGCGAGATCGGAGCATTGTTGCAAAAAGCCGCGCTCGGCGACCACGGTGAGGAAGCCGGATTGGGGACGAAAATCGCTGGTCACGGGAGGCCTTCGGCAAAAGGATCGCGCCGTTGCAACAAGGGTGCGCGATCCGCTCGGAATTATGAAGCCGTCAGATTTAGGGGGAAGGGCGCGGCAATGCAACGGGCGGCGGGCGCGGAGGTTGAGCCGAAAGGGCGAGGACCCTACGAATACATATACGTGTACACCGAGAAAGCTTAGGCGTATTGTTAAGCTGCTTCTCAGTTGGCCCCTGGCGATCTTCGCCTCGCATCCGATGACGGCGGACCGGATGGCGATGTTGGAGGCGGCCGGCAGTGCGCCAACCGGCGAGCCCTTGCTCTTGTTTGGCGAGTGGCGGGCATTGAAAGCAATTTGCAAATAGGTCAGAAAGAGACGTTCCCAATGGCCCTGGGGGAGAAAGCCAATTCGAACGGTCTGCACGATAGGCCTGATGAGCGGCACCTCGATGGATGGCGTCGATGTCGCGATCGTCGAGACCGACGGGCAAGAGATCGTCACGCTTGGCCGCACCAGATTTTTTCCCTATGCCGAGGCGGACCGGACGTTGCTGCGCCGCGCCGTGGCGGAGGCGGCATCGCTCGACGATCGCCGTGCGCGGCCGGGCTGCTTGGCGCTGGCCGAGGCCATGATCACCAGCCGTCATGTGGAAGCGGTCGAAGCCTTTCTCGCGACGAACTCCATCGACCGCGCCACGGTCGATCTTATCGGCTTTCACGGCCAGACCGTTTTGCACCGGCCCGCCCGCCGCCTGACCGTGCAGATCGGCGACGGCGCGGCTCTCGCCAAAAGATTAGGGATCAAAGTGGTCCATGATTTTCGCGCCGCCGATGTCGCGCGAGGCGGGCAGGGGGCGCCGCTCGTGCCTGTGTTTCACCGCGCGCTCGCCGCCACGGCGGGGTTTTTGGAGCCGGTCGCGTTCATTAATATCGGCGGCGTCGCCAATTTAAGTTTTATCGCGCCGGGTGAGGAACCGATTGCCTGCGACACAGGTCCTGGCAATGGTTTGCTCGACGATTTGATGTTGAAGCGCCTTGGCGCCGCCTTCGACCGGGACGGCGCGGCTGCTTCCAGAGGCAAGGCCGATGCCGCGGTTTTGAGCGAACTTCTCGCGCATCCTTTCTTCCTGGCCCCGCCGCCGAAATCGCTCGACCGGAACGATTTTTTGGGTACTGCCGTCGAGAGTCTGGCGACCGAAGACGCGGCGGCGACGCTCTCCGCCTTCACCGCGGCCAGCATCGCCTGCGTGCTGCCGCTGTTGCCGTCGCGCCCCTCGTTGGCGATTGTTTGCGGAGGCGGCGCGCACAACAAGACTTTGCTCCGGGAATTGGCGGACCGGCTGCCTTGCCCGGTCGTTTTGGCGGAAACCTTCGGCTGGTCGAGCGACGCCATGGAAGCCCAGGCCTTCGCCTATCTCGCGGCCCGGCGGGAGAACCATCTGCCGATTACGTTTCCGATGACCACGGGGGTCGATAAGCCGTTGGAAGGCGGGGTTATCGCGGAGCCGGGGGAGCGTGAGGTTCGTAGTCCACCCCCATGAGATAAAGCCCTTCGGGCGGGGCGACCATGCCGCAGCGGCGGCGGTCGCGCGCGTCGAGCGCGGCCCGTAAATCCGCTGCGCTCCATTTGCCGGAGCCGACATGTTCGAGCGAGCCGGCGATCGAGCGCACCTGGGTGTGCAGAAACGAGCGCGCGCTGACGTTGATCTGAATTTCCTCGCCAGTCCGCCTCACATCGAGCCGCTCCAGCGTGCGCACCGGGCTGTCCGCCTGGCACTCTGACGCGCGAAAAGTCGAGAAGTCATGGCGCCCAACAAGATGCCGCGCCGCCGCTTGCATGGCCCCGGCATCGAGCTTTCGCTTGACGAGCCAGGCCTGGCCTCGCGCAAGCGTCAAGGGCGCACGGCGATTGACGATCCTATAGAGGTAATGGCGCCGCACCGCCGAGACCCGCGCGTCGAAGGTTTCAGGCACGCGTTCGGCGGCCAAAATGGCGACCGGGTGTGGCCGCATGTGCGCGTTCAGGCCATCGCGCAAAACATCACTCCGCCAATCCTTGCCGAGATCGGCATGCGCGACCTGGCCCATGGCATGGACGCCGGTATCCGTGCGTCCCGCGCCGCGTATTTCGACTCTTTCGCCGCAAAGGGCGTTAAGCGCGGTCTCGATCACTTCCTGCACGGAAAGGCCATTGCTCTGCCGCTGCCAGCCGACGAAGGGCGCGCCGTCATATTCGAGGGTAAGTTTAAAGCGCGGCATCGGTCATCTAGGCGAGCAACATTCCCTTTTCTATTCGCGCGCCGCGCAAAAAATCCCCGGCCGGCATCGGCGCCTTGCCCGAACGTTGCACTTCAAGAACGCGCAGAGCCCCTTCGCCGCAGGCGATCGTCAGGAACCCGTCGAGAACGCGGCCGGGCGTCCCCGCTCCTTCCGCGATCCGCGTACGAAAAACTTTCACACGCTCCGATCGCGTGCCAAGTCCGGCCTCGAAAAAAGCGCCGGGAAACGGCGAAAGACCGCGGATGAGATTGTGTACGTCCAACGCCGGTTTTCTCCAATCGATCCGCGCTTCCGCCTTGTCGACTTTACGTGCGTAGGTGACGCCTGGCCTCCGCCTGCGGGGCAAAGGCAAGCTCGCCGCGCTCCAGCATCGCCAAGGCGCGAGTCATCAGACAGGCGCCGATATGCGCCAGCTTGCCACGGATTTCACCGGCATTCGCATCGGGGCCAATCGCGATGCGCTCATTGAGCGCGACCGGGCCGGTATCGAGACCCTCCTCCATGCGCATTACCATGACGCCGGTCTCAAGGTCGCCCGCCATGATGGCGCGCTCAATCGGCGCCGCGCCGCGCCATCGCGGCAGCAGCGAAGCGTGCAGGTTGAGGCAGCCCTTTGCCGGGACTTCGAGAAGTGCTCGCGGCAGGATCAAGCCGTAGGCGGCGACCACCACCACGTCGGGGTCGAATTCGTGCAGGATCGCCACGGCGTCCCTGGAGCGCAGAGTTCGCGGCGTAACCACCTCGATGCCAAAACGCCGCGCCGCCGCATGAACGGGCGATGGCACCGGTTCGAGGCCGCGCCGCCCGCCAGGTTGCGGCGCGCGGGTATAGACCGCCGTCACAATGTGACCCTCGGCTACGATTCCGGCGAGCGTGGTCACCGCGAATTCCGGGGTTCCCATAAAAACGATGCGCAACTGTCCCGGCCTGACGTTGGGATTCTCTGGGGCGCGAGCGATGAAACTGGTCACCGCTGGGAAATCAAGCTTAAGCTGAAATGAATGATACTCCGCCCCGACACCGCTTCCAATTTCGCATCAGACTTGTGCAACAAAATATGCTTTTGATATCAGCAGCCTAATATTCTTGCATAAATTTTTGAATTATGCGCAATGGTAAGGCAGCGCTGTTACCTAGTCAGCGCGGGCACGCGCTAAAATCGGGCACGCGCTGAACCGCGTAGAGCTGCTCAAAGATTTCGAACACACGATCCCCCAAAGCCATAGCCTCCCGCCTATGTCCGGGGCCGTCGATGAGATAGGACGTTGACATGAACGGACTAAAGCAGCTCTTAATTGTATCGCTGTGAACGCCGCGTTCGACGAGTGACTCCGTCACAGTTTCAAAAAGGCCGGCAGGGATAGGATGTTTGGCTGTCGGATTGTGAAAGAGGACTGCCTCCTGTCCCCACGTCTCCTCGGGCGTGCCTGGATCACCGACGATATATGCGAAGGGCAGGGGAGCATGCGCGTTCGGATCAAAATCGTACATCGATCCGCAACGAAGCATCGTCACGTCGTGGTCTGGAAATGGACCTGCAAGAGCCATGCGCGTGAATTTCGGTCCCGTGCCGGCGTTGGTCCAAAGTACAGCGGAAACGTTTTCCGTGTCAGGAAGGCTGAAGAAGCCAGAGGGAATTACCTTGTCGTCGAAAGCATGCTCGGCTAAATCTTCCGTTTGAACAACCAGGTTGCCTTCTGCATCCCAAGACGGACTTTGGCGAATGCCGTAGAGATAACTTGCGATGGGTGCACTCGAGAACCCGAGCGAACCGTTTTCGTGAAAGGATTCGACTGCCAAAATGAAAGGGTGCCCGATCACATGCGGCAGTTCCCAGTAGGCCTTCGTGCCAATGCGATGGCGAAGTTTGCTTCTCAGCGCACCACCTATTCTGATCGGCACCTCGTGCTCAGCACGAGCCTTTAGGCTCGTCTGATCCAAATCGAGATCGTTCAAGGCTTCATAAGGGCGGATTAATTTGTCACCTAGATCGGTTCGATTAGCCGTCGTACATTCGATGAAGAGGCGAACGCTGTTCTTTTCTGCATTGAAATCGGGGTGCGGTTCGCGACCCGAAACCATGAACCCCTCGGAGTTAAGCAGTTCGCTCACGTAGAGTTCAAAGGTACGGTTATTGAAGCCGGTAGTCTGAAACTGCTCAATGAAATTGCCGTCGCGGTCGCTAAACCGGGCATAGGCGTCATTCATCAGGAGACGTGTCGATTTGTGGCGCGACGAAGACGCCATGAGCTGAAACGAGGGGTGGAGCAGCTGCTTAGGCTTGATAGGCTTAAATAAACTGCGCTGATTGGTCACGAGAGAAGAACCTTCCGCCTGCCGTTGCCAACACCCTTGTATTGGATATGGACAGCCTACTGCTGTCCGACACACGCGCAAAGCCGCATAAGCCCCATTACGTTAAACCGCGCCCTGCCGCGAAAGTCTTCAATAACACTGGAAAGGGCGGGGCTGCGCGCAAGCGACCGCGAGGATATGCGCAGTCAGACACTGATCGAGACCTGATCTATCACCCACAGCCACGTGCCGTCGATCTGCTTCCGAGCTACCTCCACAGTCACGTTACCATTTGGACCATTTGGAAGGCGCGTCGAAGCGAGCGCCAAGTTCTCACGACGCATCGCAGGCCGCTGCTCCCCGAGATCAAATGTTCGCCCAGCCGCCAGCAGTCCGGTATAGAAGTTGCGAATAGCGGCTGTGCCAACTGCAATCCTTCCGTCTCCGCAGGCGAGCGCGGCGTCCGGCTCATACAAGGCGGCCATCCCATCAGCGCCTCCCAGACGTGCCCCCTCCTCCGTCAATCTGCCGGCCATCGATCGCGATGGCCTGCTGATTGGCCAGAGCCGCATTCCATGCCTGGATCGCTCCGAAATTGGCTTCGCCGGGCTAGTATCCCGCGCCCGCGCTCCAGCCATGGGCCCTGAAGAAATTTGGCGTCGTCGCGCCGCAGGGTCTGCGCCATGTCGAACGGCTGGTCGCGGCGCGCACCCGCGTGACGAAGGACGCCGCATGGGTGCGTGCGCTTCTGGCACGAAAGCCGGCGAAGGTGGCCGCGGTCGCGCTCGCCAACAGAACCGCCCGGATTGTCTGGGCAGTGATGGCGCGCGGAGAAGCCTACCGGGCCACCGGCATGACGGGGATGCAACCCGCTTAAACAAATCGAATTCAATAGCTTGCGATGGTGAAGAGTGCGAGGGTGAAGAGGAAGTGATGGCGATACGGTCGCGCCGTGGATCGGGAAGACCCGGATAATTCTAAAGCGCATCTCAGCGCGCATTCTTGATTGTCCGTTGTTTGGATTTAAACCCCCGTCTTCAGACGGGAAGAGGCTTGAGCCGTTTTTTGTTCATAGACTGACTCCTTAAAATGGGCGCCCCGCGTGGGGGAAACGCCCATTTTAAGGAGTCAGTCTATGAGCTACACAAGCGGGAGTCACACGGTTTTTCACCATCGCTACCACATCGTCTGGATCACGAAGTATCGCTACAAGGTGCTGGAAGGCGCGGTGCGGGAGCGGATACGAACAATTATCCGGCAGGCGTGCAAAGAACTGGGCGTCCAGATCGTCTCCGGCGTGTTGTCGCGGGAACATGTCCATATGTTCGTGGAAATCCCGCCCCATATCGCGGTCAGCGACTTCGTACGGCGCGTCAAGGGACGCTCATCGCATCGCGTGCAGATGGAGTTTCCGGACTTGCGCAAGCGCTACTGGGGGCGGCATTTCTGGGCGCGCGGCTACTTCTCCACCACCAGCGGCAACATCACGGACGACGTCATACTTCAGTATCTTCGCGAGCACGAACCTACCGGCGCCAGCCGGTAGTTATTCAGTGGGACCCGATCCGCGAACTCCCTCAAGGCCAGCAGCCACATGCGCCGCACACAAGGGCCGGACACATCTATGGACGGCCCCGGCCAAGCCGCCAAAGCTGCCTCAAATGCCCTTGCCCATCGGGGCCGTTCTCTAATCGCATCTCCTTTGTCAATGGTTTTTTGGCGCCGCCCCGGGTCACGGTTCTCTCCGCGGCCGGAATAATCCGCCGCAACATCTGGTCCGAAGCACAGGTGCTGCAATGTCCACAACGAGCTAGCGTGCAATGCGCCGCTCAAGGCCCACTCTCGCAGCCACCCGTGCCCTCGCCCGGCGGGCAACCATTCCATCCGCATTCTTGCTCGGATGAATCGCACGAACAATGGAGTGAGGCGGCTCTTGCGTGCTTTGGCCAGCGGAACGGCTGTCCCGGGCGCCAGACACTGTGCAAGATAACGGAGAGCTTTCTGGCCACCGCCACCCGTGCTTTGCCATCACCCGATCGCTTGGCAATCGCGCGCGCCCAATCCTTCAAGCGCGGGGCTCTCTTGACACGCGGCAGGATCACGACAGCGGCCTCGTACAACAGGGTACGAGCGAGTGTGTCGCCGCACCTCGATATCCTGCCACTGCGATCGACCTGGCCCGATTGATATTGGCGCGGCGTGAGCCCGAGGTGTGCGCCTACCGATCGTGATCGGACGAAGCGCCCTGGATCCTCAACTGTGCTGACATATGTGAGCGCGGACAGCACGCCGGTGCCCGGAACGCTCATGAGCAGCTGGCACGCGGAGTTCGACTTCACCAGTGCGCGGATCGCCTTGTCGAAAACAGCAATCTGCTCGCGCAGTTGCTGCCAAGCAACGAGCATGGGCCGGACAATCAGCGCGACGCCGGAACGGTCGAGCAGCAGAGTTTCAACCTTCCGGTCGAAAGGCAATCCCCTTATTCCGCCGGGTAGAAGGCCAAACGTTTTGAGCACCCCTCGGACGCGATTGGACATTCGCGCCGTCATGCCGGTGAGTTGAGTCCTTGCGCCCAAAAGAGCACGCGCGCGGTGGCTATCGAACGACTTGACATGAACAGACAGGTGCCACCCGGTGCGAACGATCTGAGCCAATCCCTCCGCGTCGTTCTGATCCGTCTTGTTGATCTGCATCTTGAGGGCGCCGCGCGCTTGCCTGGCATCGAGACAAACGACTTCGCGCCGGAGATTGCGGAGTTCATGCACGAGCCATGGCGTCGCCATGGCGTCATCGCTCCGGTCTCGATTCCAATGCGGGCGTCATCCCTCGCATGCCGGCGGACCAAAACGCCGATTTGTTCTGGAACCGTGGGGCACTGACCCCGTCAAAATCTACGGCCGGCATTGCCGATAATGCACATGGCCGTCATCTTCTGCGAAACGTCCAATCCAACAAAATGAGTCATCGATCAACCTCCGGCAGTGCGAATCACCGGGCGACGCCGCCCGGACCGCGGCACAATCGGCAGATCACGCGCCGACCGCGATTACCGGATCTCCACATATGATTTATATTGGGGTCGCGGATGACACTTCCGGGCATCGTTCGGATTTGGGAGGAGCGGGTGGTACGTAACTTGCCTGGAGAGGTCGATAGCTTGCTGGCCTGGCGCGCGGGCGGACGGCTTCTTATCGGGCGCGAGCGCATCGCCCTGCTCGAAGCCGTTATGGAACACAAGAGCATCACCAAGGCGGCGGAAATGACAGGGTTCAGCTACAAAACCGCCTGGGATGCGGTCAACGCGATCAATAATCTCCTGCCGCGCCCGGCGTTCGTCACCCGCACCGGCGGTTCGCGTGGCGGTGGCGCCGAAGTTACCGGCGAAGGGCGGCGATTGATCCTGGCTTTCCGCCGTCTCGAAGAAAAACTCGGCCGTATTTCGACGGCGATCGCGGCGGAAGGCTTGGAGCATGACCAAGACCTTCTATTTTGGGGAATCGGTCTGAAACTCAGTGTCCGCAATGCGCTGTTCTGCAAGATTGTCAAAATCACGCCGGCTTCCATCAATGTCGAAGTAAAGCTCGAAGTCTCGCCCGGCGTCATAATCAGCACGGTCGTCACCAATGCGAGCGTGAACGAACTCGGCCTCGCGCCAGGCCGCTGGTGCGTCGCGATGGTCAATGCCTCTTCGGTCATGCTTGCGCAAATGGGCGCGGCGCCATGCATCTCGGCGCGGAACAAAATCGCCGGAACCGTGGTTCGCCGTACCGATGACGGCGCCGATAGCGAGGTTACTATCGATATTGGCGGCGGCAAGACCATCACCGCGGTTGTCACCCGCGAAGGCGCCGGCGAGGCCGGGGCCACGCCAGGCGCGCAAGTCCTAGCCATCTTCAAGACCTCGCATGTTTTTCTCGCGAGCGATTGAGGGAGATTAGACCTCTTGCATAACCCCTGTCTCTTGCCAGTAAAATCAAGGGCCTACGGGTGGTTATGCAAGAGGTCTATCGTTCGCTGGCGGCAGTACCGACGCCAAAACTACGCAAAAATTAACCGGGGCCGATCTCGATTTTCCCGGTGCGCCGAAGGCGCATGCGGCCAGCGCGACGAATCATTACCGTCCAGGCAATCCCGAATGTCTCGATCCAGGGGGATCTCGCGTGCTTCGTCGAGTTTGACTTGGTGACAGTGGACCATGACTTCGGGGGCGAGGAAAAGGCGAACGGGAGACTTTTCGCCGGGACAAAAGCGCGCCAAGACTAATCGCCGCATCTGCCGGAGCCTGACTTTGTCTTGCTCTATCTTACGGCTCCAGAGAATACTCGTTTATTGTGGAATGCCTTAATGACCGTGCCAACTCAGCCGCGCGTCGGCGATCGTTTCGATCAACGCCGCCATATCTTGCCTTGGGCCACCCGAAGTTTTGCCCAGCGAAAGATACTCGACCGTCACATTCGTCTGCAGCGCGCGCAAGATGAGTTTGAAGACGAGCCACACGGAGCGGTGTCGAAACTCCATGCCGAGAGTAATTACCGGCAAACTATTCCAATCAAGTTCGAATTCCGCGTCCCATCCGAACGACAATGTTCCTGGTTTAAAAAACAATTCCACCGACAAGTCTACGATATCCTGAATATTGGCAAACTTTCCGGCGTGGATATAGACGATGAAATCCCCGGCGTCGACCAACCGCAACTCGGCGGCAACCGGTTCGAAGGCCGTGCCGAGAGCGTTCGCCGCGAGTTCACTATAATCGTCGCACTGACCTAACAAGATACGAGATGCTTTCATTTCACCGGTGCCTCGCGCGGGCTTTTAGCATACAAAATGTGAACGATTTCCGCTACAGCTTTATAAAATTCGTGACGAATGGCGTGATCGGCGTTAACGCCGCCATCCATGGATCTTGCTTAAGGCTTGCCTCCGGCGATTGGAACTAAATGCTGTCCGGCTATTTCTCAAATCCTTATGGCTATGCGGTCTTTATCCTCTGAAAAGAACCAGGGGCACCCTATTGAACAAGCTCCGGCGCCTCGGGCCGCGGGGTTTCATTCGAGAGAAGTTCGACATCCTTGTCGAGGGACGACACGACCTTGAACGTCGTTTGATAGGTTTGGCTGGCGTGTCTCGCGATCGCGACATATTCGCCTTCGGCGAGTGTGGCGGCGGGAAACGCGCCGATCATCTCGCGGATGACGTCGCCGCCCGGCGTAAGGATCGTGAAAGCTGTATTGGCGAGGGCTTCGCCGCCGGGGCTGTTCACGAGTTTAAGAGTCATGGTGGCGGCACGGTGACGCAGCGTCGCATCGGTGAGCTTCCCGGCCTGAACCTTGAGATCGGCGCTGATTACGGAATTCGTTGGGCTCGCCGAACCATTTGCTGCCGCGTCCAGCAATGTCGACACTATATGATAATTGCCTTCCGGTAGTCCGATGGTGTCCCCGGATTTGGCATTTGCGACAACCAGTTTTGCTTCCGGATTGCCACGCTCCGGAACATAGATCGAAATCGATAATTTCGCTGGATTGATAGGCGTGTCGCCAAGCTGGCCCGCGATCCGCAGCCCGCCGGCATTGAGCACAAGCGTTTCGTTTAACACCGTGCCGTTAATAGTGATGCGCTTTGTCGCGCCCGCGAGCCCCAAGGCAACATGAACCATGAAATTGCCGTCGGGAAGGGGCAAATTTGGCGTCGCGCCGGTGGATTGCGCGACGAGCTTGTGGTTTCCGTCCATTCCTGGGACTTCTTCGAATATTCGCCATTGCAGACCTTCCCGCACCGGCTGCGTGTCGGTCGCGGCAAACAGCGCCGACAGCCGGACCATGCCGTGCGCCGCCTCGCCGGGAGCGGTCTCAGGGGTAAGTGGCAAGCGCAGAGCAGGAACGGCGGGACTTCGCGCTCCCGGCGATTGCGCCGCGACCGGCCAAGCCACCAGGCACAGTGCCGCCAATTGCGCAAGCAAAGTCACGCGGGCGATAAATCCTTGTCCAGTCCGGCCGGAAGCCGGTCTTGCAAACGGAAGCCGCCGCAAGCCTTACTCCTCCTCCTGGCGATGGAAAACGCTTGATGCCGCCGCCGCGAGATTGGTCAACGACATCGGGTGAAAAGAAAACACGACCCGATGGTGGCCAGCCGGAACCTCGACGCCACGAAACAGAATATTGGCGCGAAGCACCGGTTCCTTATTCCCATCGACGCGGGCCTCCCAGCCTGGATAGAAAAGATCGTGCAGCACGACAATGCCCGCCGTTGGGGCATCGGCGTCGATCTCGACCAAGTTGTCGGCGTAGTTGACGATCGCGGCATGCGCTAGGCTTGCGGATTGGTCCAACTCTTGCCCCGCGTGGCTCGCGGTTTGGAAGCGCTCTTGGCCCGTGCCTTGGGCATAGGGACCGCCATGAAGACCGGCCATGCTTGCCTGGTCGATCAACACCTCGCTCGCCGGATCGAAGGCGGGAAGGACATGTTCGTCGAGAACTTCCTCATTGTCGACCGGCACGACCGCCGGTGCGAAGGTGGCTCTCGGCACGGCTTTGCCGAGCTTGTAAATATACATGGAGTCGCTCGTATAGATCGCCTCGGCCTTCGGCCGCGGGATGTCGCGCGGCAGTTCCGTCAATGGGCGGTCGAGGACCAAATATTCAAGCCCGAGAAGCGCCGCAAGCCGGCTATTGTAGCCGCGAAAAGTGCTCGGATAGTGGCGCAAGGCGAAATCCTCGGCATCCTGCCCGGAGCCGACTGCGCGGTCGTAATCGTCGATGCGCAATGGATTGTAGCCGAGCGTATTTTCGAATTTGAGGACTATCGACGCATTCTGCCACGGCCCCTTCAGCCCCAATATCTCGACGCGCGGACGCCCGCCGTCGCGCAATTCGGCAGCTATGGCATTACGCAAAACTTCGATGCCGGCGGCTTCCGCGGGTTTCATTCCGGCGTAGAGGCTATAGTTTTCAAGCGGTTCCGCATTGAGCGGGGAGGCGGCATTGCGCCAAAGGATTTCGGTCCCGCTCAAAAGCACGAACAAACTTGCCGCGAGCGCCCGCCTCGGGCGTGTTTGAAGCCCGGACAAGACGGCGGCGCCCGCGGCCGCTAGCGCCGCTGCAACCGCGAGCGCGGCGAGCGAATTTTTCACGTGTCCTTCCCGCAAGGAAAAGGCGAGGCCGGCGCAGATCAGCGTGGCAAGCGCCAGTGTGGCCGCACCGGCGAGCGCGCCGGCCAGCCACTTAGGAAGCGTGCGGAAAGGCCGCGGCAGGCCTTCCTCGATGAAGCGGTGCAGCAGAAATCCGGCGGCCAAGGCAAGTGCGATATTGAACAGAAACGTCGCGTCCGCGGGCCGCCTATAGAGGGATACGCCGGGTATCCAGTCAAACGCGAGCGCGAAGAACGGAGTATAGCGCCCCAGTGCGTAAACGAGCGCCAGCAAAAGCAGAATAAGAAAGAAGCGTCCGCGCCGCGCAAACAACCGGCCGGCTCCAAATCCGTGCCAGGCGATGAGCAGAAACGGCAGTGTGCCGATAAAAAGAAAGTCGACGACTTTGTCGGTGAAATCGGCGTGCGGCATGTTGCCGTCATGTCCCCAATAATCATTGAGATGATCGAGGGAGCCAAAGAAATTTGGTGCAAACAGCGTGATCAAATTGACAGGTGCGAGCGAACTCGCCGCCGCCGCCCCGAAGGGAATGTCAGGCCGGTTCGAGCCGGCAAGAAACTGCATGGTCAAGAGCACCGGTACGGTCATTATGGCGAGGATCAGGGCAGCGCTCACCGCCAGGACACCCGCCCGGGCGCGCAGATAGACAAACGCGTTTTCCGATTGGGCCGCGGCAAGGGCAAGATAGCCAGCAAGAACCGTGCAAAGCAGGAAGGCGACTTGATCGCGGCCGAGCGCCATCAAGGATGCGGAGAGGCCAAACGCAAGAGCAAAACGATAGGAGCGGCGCTCGAGCGCGATATCGAGGCACCACAAGGCCGCCGGGAAGTACGAATAGGAAATGATTATGCCGGTGTGCTGAAGCCTCGAGGACGCGGCGCCGCCGAGCATGAAAATGATCGCCGCGAGGACCGCTGCCGCCGGATGCCAGCGCCAGCGCCGCGAGAGACCGAGAATGCAAACCCCTCCCGCGAAAAGATGCGCGAGAACGGCCGCGTCGAAGAGTTGCATCGAGGCATTTGGCGCAATCAGCGCAAACAGCACCATGCTCGGCGTGAAGATCAAGGATTGCGGATCGGCGATCGCCGGATGGCCGCCGAAATAATATGGGTTCCAGAGCGGAATCTCGCCATGATGCAAAGCATCGCCAAGGAACCGGAACATCGCGTAAAAATGGTTTTTCGAATCCCACGGCACGACCGTGCCGGTGACGAGCCAAGAGGCCAGCGCGAGACCGGAAAAAACGGCGAGGCTTAATACCGCAAGCCGAAAGGCGCTCCTAGGCCAAGCTTGAGCCAAATCGCCTTTTTCCCCTTCGAACGGACTAAAGCGCTGCCGTGCAAGACTGCTGCTGGGCGCTTCGGAAGATGCGGCATTGTCGAAAAGCGACATGAACAAATCCAATGCGGGCTAGACTAGTTACGCTCGAAATCCATTCCGGTATAACCGGCCAATACACAGGTTGAACAGCGCAGCCCAGCGGTTTCTGATCGGTTCGCAAAGTGATATTTTCGTGGCAATGGCGCCGCTTCCGGCCAGAATTCAGCAACCGTACTCCACCGCTTTCAAAAAAGCCCACGCTAGAATCATGTGCCCCGCCAAGTTCGGATGCACCCGGTCGGAAGCCAACGCCATCGGATGAACCTCCGTCAAGACCCAATCGAACGCCGCCTGAGTATCCACCAAGATGGCTTGGTATTGCCCGGCCAACTGGCGCACCACCTCCCCATATCGGTCCATCATCGCCCGCATGGGGTCCGCCCGGTTGGGTTCGATGAAGTAGGGCGTCATGAGCACCAATCCCTGGAGTTGCGGCCGCGCCGAGCGGACCAATTGCTCCAAAATCGAAGCATACTCGTCGAGAGAAACATGCCACTCGGTTTGCAAGGGAGCATCGAACTGACGCCAGACATCATTGATGCCAATCATGATGGAGAGCCAATCGGGCTTCAAGTCCAGGACATCGAATTGCCAGCGGGCGGCCAGATCACGCACGGTATTACCAGAGATGCCGGTGTTGCGGAGGCGGATGTGCTGCCGGGGCAGGTGGCGCTGAGCTCGGCGTGAATGAGGCCGACATAGCCATTGCCGATGTCGCCGCCAACGGCTTCGGCGACAGGGCGAGCGCGGCCACAGCCGGTAACTAAATCACCGGTCATGAGCAATGTGCTGTTTGAATGGATCTTCATGGATGCGGTGCGCCTTTATCTCATATCGCTCGGCGTCAGATGCGTGTGAGGCGGACATATTCTCAACATGGCGGCGCGGATTTGCCCGGTTTTTCTCTCGGAAAGCATTTATTTTCGCGCCGGTGCCACTCAGCCGCCATCGCCCGGCAAAACTCCATCGGCGAAAAGCGCGCGCAAAACTGCGGGCAGATTTTCGGGAATGTCCTCGGCGATGAGGCCCGGCCCAAAATGGCGGGCGGCGGCGCCATGCAGCCAGACGGCGGCGGAGGCGGCCTCGAAGGGCGGCATAGATTGCGGCGAGAAGGCCGCCCGCGATCCCGGCCAGAACATCGCCCGAACCCGCCGTGGCCAGCCATGGCGGCAAATCCTCGGCTATCGTCGCCAAGCCCTCGGGATCCGCGACCACCGTATCGGGGCCTTTCAAAACCACCACCGCGCCGCTCAACGCCGCCGCGGCGCGCGCGCGGTCGAGTTTTGATTCCGAATGCAGGCCGTCAAAATGCGCCAGCAAGACTTGTTCCGACATATCGAGACCAAGCCATCGGCTTCGGTCATTTTGGCCGGCATGGCCGAAGAGGCGCGCGAATTCGCCGTCGTGCGGCGTGAGCACGACACTCCGGCCCCGTCGCCTAATCAATTGCGCGAGACCGAAAGCATCGTCTGCAAAACTCGTGAGCGCATCGGCGTCGAGGACCGCGCGGGGGACCACTCCAAAGTCTCCGTCGGCAGTGAGCGCGGCCTGCACCAAGGCCCGGGTTTTTTCTCCCACGCCCAGCCCTGGCCCCATGACGAGCGTGTTCATCCGGCGATCGGCGAGAAGGCTCTCGAGTCCGTCCACATTGTCGCACACGCGGGTCATGATCGCGGTGAGCGCCGCCGCATGGACGCATAGCGCCGCGCCCGGAGTTGCGACCGTCACCAGCCCCGCGCCCGCGCGAAGCGCGCCGCGCGCGGCAAGACGCGCGGCACCCGTGTGCGCTGGCCCGCCAGAGAGGACCACGGCATGACCGCGCGAATATTTATGGCCGTCAACGCGAGGAACTGGGAAACAGTGTCTCCATAGAGTCGGGCCGTTGGCGAAGGTTTTGGGCGAGATCGCCGCCAGGACGCTCGCATCAATTCCGATATCCGCAATGAGAGTTTCGCCGCAATGGATGCGGCCCGGTAGCAGCAAGTGCCCCGGCTTGCGGCGAAAAAATGTGACGGTGCGTGCGGCATTTATCGCGGCGCCGCGAATTTGCCCGCTGGAGCCGTCGATGCCGGAGGGAACATCCACGGAAAGGATTGGCTTTTGCGTCCTCTTCGTCCATTCGTTGAGACGCAAGACCAAAGCCTCGGCCGGACCATCGAGATCGCGCGCAAGGCCCGCGCCGAAGAGCGCGTCGATCGCGAGACCGGCGGATTCGAGATCGAGGTCCTCGACGGCGAGGGTCTTGCCGGTCCAACTTTTGGCGGCAAGCGCGGCGTCGCCCCGCAGCCGGTCGAGCGCGCCAAGCAGTCCGAGCTCGACGGTAAATTCTTGCGCGGCGAGTATGCGCGCGGCGACAAAGCCGTCGCCGCCATTATTGCCGGGCCCGCAACAAACCGCGACACGGCCATGGCGGGGATGAAGCCGCGCGGCTTCCTTTGCCACCGCCGCGCCAGCCTGTTCCATCAGCACGGTACCGGGCGTGCCTCCGGCGATGGTGAGCCGGTCGGCTTCGGCCATTTCGGAGTTGGTCAGCAACACCTGCGAAAGAGAGACTGGCATGGGCAAACACCTGGCTAAGCAGCGATGCAAGGCATGGCCGTGCCACATGCGTCGCCGAGGACAATGAGAACGGAAGGCACCAAAACTCTGCCGCGCGAGGAAGTCCGGCAAGTATATACGTATAGGCGTGCTGTCGTCCCGTGAAGAAGAGCCGGGCGCTAGTTGCCCCTTGAATTCTTTGCCGATCACTTCAATTATGGGTGGGCGTCAGAGGAGCGAAAGTTAGGTCTCGCGGAGGTGGTCCTATGGGAATTAGCGTTTCGCGCCAAACCGCCGCGCTGATCGCACTGGTTCTGATCCTGGCATCTGGCCTTTTGGTGTTTTTGCGCCCACGCGACCCAAAGTTGCCGCGGCCGGGCCGGAATCCAGTATTGCGGCAGCTTGCAGTCCCGGCAGCCGCACTGGTCACGCGGATCTCAACGACAATTTGCAAACCTCCGACCAGCTTACACTCGCCGTGCGCACGCCGAGTAATTATGATCCAACAAGGGCCTATCCGCTGATTGTCGTCTTCCCGCCGGCGGGATATAAACGGCGCCAGTCCGAGAATTTTTACGACCTAACGACCGAGGCGACGCGGCGTGGTTTCATCGTCGCCTATAGCGACCACATAGGTCTGTCGCCCACGGCCGTCTCGCGACAGGCGAAGGTGGCGGCGACCGTCGCGAGCTTTTTCTGTGTCGATGAAGCTTCGATCGCTTATCTCGGTCACTCCGATGGCGGCTTAATGGCCGAGGGTATCCCCGCTTACGCCCCCAAAGCCGGCGCCGCGCCACACAGCATCGTCGCGAGCGCCGCGGGCATCACGAGCGAAGACCTTGCTTCGATGGCGTGTCCGTCCATTCCGGCTGTTATGATTGTCCACAGCCGCGCCGATGAACGCTTCCCGGAGTTCGGCCGCGGCGCTGCTGCCTATTGGGGGCGGTGCGCGGCCTGCGCGCCGGAAAATCTTAACGCTCTTGCCGATGGCTGCCATGACTTCTCGGGATGTGCCGAAGGAAAGCGTGTCACCTACTGCGAAACATCTTTGCCACATAAGCGCTGGCCTTCGATGAATACCGCAATGCTTGATTTCATTCAGGGCGGTAAGGCCAAGCCGCCATAGGGGTTGGCGGGCTTTGCGAGCAAAAGAGCGTGCGGAGTTTTGCGGCGGCTGGCGCCGGTGCGATTTTGTGATTGGACGCCTCCACAATTTGACATCGAAACAGGCGGCGGTTAACCAAGCGTAATCCAGGTTCCCCATCTTGCTAGTTGCGCCGGTTCTCGCGGCCTATTGCGGCGGCTTCCATATCATGAAACCCAACACCGCGAAGTTCGCCATAGGTCAGGTGGTTAAACACCGCAAATTTCCCTTCCGGGGGATCATCTACGACGTGGACCCGGTCTTTGCGAATACCGAGGCGTGGTGGCAGGCGATCCCCGAAGAGGCCCGGCCGCGCAAGGATCAGCCTTTCTATCATCTCTTCGCGGAAAACGCCGAGACCGAGTATGTCGCCTATGTCTCGGAGCAAAACCTCATGGCCGATCCATCGGGCGATCCTCTTCGTCATCCGCAAGCGGACGAAATGTTTGTGCGCGCGCGTAACGGCGCCTACAAAATCAAGACGGCACGCCTAAACTGAAAATTCGTTACCCGCGGCTCGCGGAACCGCTGGCGCCCTCGGCCGAGGCAGTGCTTGACGTCATCAGCGATGACCTGCACCCGTGCCGTCTTCAACCGCCATCTTCTTCGCCTGGCCCCTCGGCGCGACGTTCTTCAGCAGGTTCGTTGCGAAAAATGTTATACGATTACTCGTCCTCGGACGATGCCAGAAGTCCGAATCACGCTGCTTAATTCGAGTATCTCCAGGCTTGGCGGACATTCGGTCCAGTTGTGTCTCCAACATATGATAATGTCGCAACCATCCACGGGATGACCGTGGACGCGGAAGTTTCGGCTCTCGAATTCGAATTCAATTCGAACCCGTTCCCATTTTCCGGGTCCGACCTGTCGCTTGGCCTCACAATCAGGGAATCCCGCTTGAACAGCTTCGACCGAATAACCCAATTCCCGAGCCACCATTCCAAATAGAAAAACCACACCATTTTCATTCGCGGGTTCGTGCCGAAGCCCACGGAAGTCGATTAAGTTTCCGAAAGTCGGTCCACTTGATCGTTTCTGATGTATTGGTCTCGACGGCATCAGAGGCGGCTCTTCAGAGATTGGTCCCGTTTGCAGTTCCGCTTTTGTGTTCTCCAAAGGTAGTAATGCAACAACGTCAAACCATTCTGGACGCTCACCAGCCCGTTCACGGAACCTTCGAGGTATTGACGCCCAGGGACCTATGCGTTTGTCGAACGTTTTGGGATTATATGTTCCAGCTCTCCGATATTGGTTACGGGTTGGAATTCGGCGTAAACGGCGTACTGCTTCTCCTCAGTCCTCTAGCAGAGCGTCGACGGATAGGGGTTGATTAGTCGAATTCGGCTCCAGCCCTGCTGCGCGAACAGCCTCCCGCCAAGAGGTAAAGTGCCTGGTCACGTGGTATTCGGATATTCCCGTAGCACCAATGAACTCAGAACGGGAGGGAGGCCGACCAAGGGTGACTGCACAGTTCCTAATCGCGTTAAGAACCGTATCTTGGTCGGGTATGCTCATCGTCTATGCCATAAAACATTTATTTCGCTGAATAATCTTCGTAACAGCTTTGCGCTGCATAAGTAATGGCCACGCGCGGCCACGCGCGCGGCTCCGCCGTCTTCAACCGCCGTCCTCTTCGCCTTGCCCCCCGGCGCGAGGCTCCTCATCGCCGCCACTCGGCGTATCCTCCTCGGTGATCCGCTCGACGGCGACGACCTCCTCGGCGGCGTCGGTATCGAAGACAATGACTCCCTGGGTCCCGCGTCCGGCAACCCGAATGCCATCGACTGGACAGCGGATCAATTGGCCGCCGTTTGTCACCAGCACGATCTCGTCGCCATCCTCGACCGGCATCGAGGCAATGAGCTTGCCGTTTCGTTGGTTGACCGCCATCGCGACGATGCCTTTGCCGCCGCGTCCGGTAATGCGATATTCGTAGGACGATGTCCGCTTGCCGTAGCCATTCGCGGATACGGTCAAAATGATTTGTTCGGCGGCGGACATTTCGGCATAGCGGTCCGCTCCGAGGTTCGACGCCATAGGCGTTTCCTCAATTCCCGTCTCCTCGCCAGCCGCTTCGCCATTGGCCTCGGGCGAAGCGTCGCCGGCAACCGCGCGGCGCATCTTGAGATAAGCGAGACGCTCGCCGCTGTCGGCCTCGATATGACGTAAAATGGCAAGCGAGATCACCTGCTCGCCCGGCCCAAGCGCGATGCCGCGCACGCCCATGGAATCGCGGCCCCTAAAAACCCGCACCTCGGTCACGGAAAACCGGATGCATTGGCCATTGGCGGTCGTCAAAAGAACATCGTCCGCCTCGCTGCAAACCTGCACATCGACAATTCCCTCGCCTTCGTCGAGCCGCATCGCGATTTTGCCGGCGCGGTTGACTTGCGCGAAATCGGACAGCTTGTTGCGCCGGACGCTGCCGTCTGTGGTCGCGAACATGACATCGAGGGTGTCCCACGCCGCCTCGTCCTCCGGCAATGGCATGATCGTGGTGATCCGCTCGTTTTCGTCGAGCGGCAATATATTGACCAACGCTTTTCCACGCGCTTGCGGCGCCGAAAGAGGCAGCCGCCAGACTTTTTCCTTGTAGACGTGACCGTGCGAGGAAAAGAACAGCACCGGCACATGGGTCGAGGCGACAAACAGCCTCGCGACGAAATCCTCGTCGCGTGTCTGCATTCCCGCACGACCTTTACCGCCGCGCCGCTGCGCGCGATAGGCGGCAAGCGGAACCCGCTTGACGTAGCCAAGATGCGAAACGGTAACAACCATGTCCTCGCGCTGAATGAGATCCTCGTCCTCGACGCCCGCCGCGTCATCGAGAATGAGGGTCCGGCGCGGGGTGGCATGGGCGGATTTCACGGCGCGCAGCTCGTCCTTGATGATGGAAAAAAGACGTCCGCGCGACCGCAAAATGTCGAGATAATCGGCGATCTCGACGCTGAGCTTGTTCAGAGCCTCGGCAATTTCGTCGCGTCCAAGCGCGGTCAGGCGTTGCAGCCTGAGTTCGAGAATGGCCTTCGCTTGGACTTCGGACAATTGGCAGTTGCCATCCTGCGAGAGCACATGACGCGGGTCGGCGATGAGCGTGATCAGCGGCGCCATGTCGCGCGCAGGCCAGGCACGGCCCATCAAGGCCGCGCGGGCGGTGGCCGGGTCCGGAGACGTGCGGATCAGACGGATGAATTCATCGATATTGGCGAGCGCAATCGCCAGGCCAACCTGCACATGCGCGGCATCGCGCGCCTTGGCGAGAAGGTGCTTGGTGCGCCTGGTGACGACCTCCTCGCGAAAATCGATGAAGGCGACGAGAAAATCCTTGAGCGTCAGGGTTTCCGGCCGGCCGCCATTCAAGGCGATCATGTTGCAGGCAAAGCTCGATTGCAGCGCGGTGAAGCGCCATAGCTGATTTAAGACAACGTCGGCGAGCGCGTCGCGTTTGATCTCGATCACGATCCGCACGGGAATCTCGCGATCGGATTCATCGCGCAGATCCGAGATGCCTTCGATGCGCTTCTCGCGAACAAGCTCGGCGATTTTCTCGATCAGGGTCGCCTTGTTAATCTGATACGGAATCTCGGTGACGATCAGGAGCTCGCGCTCCTTGCGGAGTTCCTCGACTTCGACCTTCGCGCGGGTCAGCACCGAGCCGCGCCCGGTCGTATAAGCGGCGCGGATGCCCGCCCGCCCCAAAATATAGCCGCCGGTCGGAAAGTCCGGGCCGGGAATGATCTCGGTCAATTCCTCGATCGTCATTTCCGGCCTTTCGATCAAGGCGATCGCCGCGTCGATCACCTCGCCAAGATTATGCGGCGGGATGTTGGTTGCCATGCCGACCGCGATGCCGCCGGCGCCATTGACAAGGAGATTGGGGAATTTCGCGGGAAGCACACTCGGTTCGCGCTCACGCCCGTCGTAGTTCGGCTGGAAATCGACCGTCGCATTGTCAAGATCGTCGAGAAGCAGTATCGCCGCGGCGGCGAGCCGCACTTCGGTATAGCGTTCGGCCGCGGGCGGATCGCCGTCCATCGAGCCAAAATTGCCTTGGCCATCGATCAAGGGCAGCCGCATCGAAAACCACTGCGCCATTCGCACCAGCGCGTCATAGATCGCAAGATTGCCGTGCGGGTGATATTTGCCCATCGTATCGCCGGTGACGCGCGCCGATTTGTTGTAGGGGCGGTCCGGCGTGAAATTGTTTTCGATCATCGAAAACAAAATGCGCCGGTGCACCGGCTTTAGACCGTCGCGCACGTCGGGAAGCGCCCGGCTCACGATGACGCTCATCGCATAATCGAGGTAGCTGCGCCGCATCTCGTCGGCAATCGAAACCGGCCGGACGCCGGGGTTTTGGGGGGGTGAGGTGGTGTCGTCCGTAGCGGCCAAGGAATGTTAACCCATTAAGGAAGGATAGCTGGAGTTTAGCCCGGCGGGCTGCGATGCGGCAACTCCGGACTTAAAATATTCCCCTGCGGCCTGCGAACCCGGATACCGGCCGGATCAACGATGCCATGCCGAAGCTGCCGGTGACCGTGGCGCCGTCAAGCCGCCAGTTGGTGGGGGCATCGCCCTGCGGAAAACACTGAACGGCGGACCAAATACCATTGAACTTTGCCTGACCGCGGTACGCCTCTGTTTATCTTGACGCTCTTGAACACAACATACCGGCGCAAGCGCGTCATTATTGCGTCCACAACAAGCTTCTGGGATGGCTGCGCTTGATTCAGGACGATCTGTCCAGGGGAATGGAGACTGGGGATCGTCCGCTTCGGCTTCTCCTGCAGCTCGACGGCGATTTCGGGCCCCGAGGGCGAGTGGCAGGACGGCGAGGAGAACGCCGCGACCGCCACGAAGATCGCGCCCCGCGAGGCCATGTGCAACCGTGCTGCGTCAAGCAACGCCGGAATTTCGGTACACCGCATAGCAATCATTCCCACATTGGCTCTGGCAGCGACGCCTGTGATGGCGCAAACGAAGCAATACATCATGCACCAAGACAGCAGTGTAAATTAATTCACATGCTACATAGGCGAGTTCGTCACCAATAGGGCAAAATGGAAGCGACTGACGTCTTTCCCAATCTACAGATTATTTTGGTGTAGCAACCTAGGGGATGCTATCGAAAATTGTGAGGAAATGTATCATGATGATACAGGATTCTGCTCGCAAGACGCATGCGAAATTCAAAAGCTTACTTGGACAACATTTGATGCTTCTAAGCTGCATTGCGCCTATCAAAACGAAGTTGGTGGTGCATGGAACATTGAGTCCACGCAAGTGGCTCTGTTCATCTTTGGTCTCAAAATTTAAAAAGTGTGGCTCTTCCACTCATGCGTTGTTCCTCGCGCAGACAGGACTGAAGGACAACAACGGCCCGTAGCTCAAGCGCCGACCGGACCGGCCACGCCACATGGCCGGAGGAATGGACAATTCGCTTGGCGCGCGCGATCTACCTTGGATCAAGCGGGTACCGCATTCGCGGTTCGAACGAGCCGGACACAATCAGGGCGCCGAGTCATCGAGCTGCATTCGGATGACCAACCGGGACGTGATTGATCTTTCCGGCCGGGTCATCGTGGTTATGAAAGTCGTCGTGCTTCGCTAACATGGTACGGAAGTAAAAAAACCAGGGGGTATGCGGCCAAGCCGCGTTGTGCCTCTATTTCCATATTGGCCAGGCGGCCAATGGGTGGCCCCGCTGACTGCGCGGAGGCTTCGTATCAATGACGAAATTGCACCAGAAATTTGGACCGCAGTTCTCGCCGCATGATCCGCGTAGAGTTCCCGAGCACTTTGTTGCATCGATTCCCCAAGTTTGCACCACAGCCACAGTGCCTTCCCGTCGCTTAATCCTTCCATCCTGCAATTCTTGATCTAGTACCGACTATTCCTAAACGGTGAGTCGTGATTCAAGGATACATGCATGGCATTCCTGAAGCGACCCCGATCATACTGACGGAAGCGGAACGCACCGAGCTGGAAGCGTTGGCGCGTTCCACTAAGACCGAATACCGGCTGTGCCAGCGGGCACGGATTGTGCTGGTGGCGGCCGAGGGCGTGGCCAGCCGTGCGATTGGCCGAGCGGTTGGCTGCACGACCGGCACGGCATCGAAATGGCGCGTGCGCTACGCCGCCAATCGACGGGCCGGCCTTGATGAGACCGGCAATCGCGGAGCGGAACCGAAATACACGGCCGAGACGGATAAGCGCATCCTGGCCGTGCTGGATGGGCCGGTTCCTGCGGGGTACGCGCGTTGGACTGGTCCCCTGATCGCGGCGGCATTGGGTGACGTCGATGTGCAGTATGTCTGGCGCTCCTGAGCTTGCCGAAGGGCTGCGCGCTCACAAGATCGATCTTTTGGCGCGCAAGTCGTGGTGCAAAAGCGATGATCCCGATTTTGCCGCTAAGGCCGCCGAGATCGTCGGGCTCTATTTGGCGCCGCCGGAGAACGCCATCGTGATTTGTGTCGACGAAAAGCCCTCGATCCAGGCGCTGGAGCGGGCACAGGGTTATCTGAAGTTTCCCAATGGCCGCGCGCTCAGCGGGCAGAGCCACGATTACAAGCGGCACGGCACCTCGACTCTGTTCGCCGCGCTCGAAGTGGCGACCGGTAAAGTCATGACTGCCCACAAGCGCCGCCGTCGACGCATCGAGTTCCTCGACTTCATGAATGAGATCGCCGCCGCTTATCCGGATACAGCCATCCATGTCGTCCTCGACAATCTCAACACCCATAAGCCGAAAAACGACCGCTGGCTCAAGCGTCATCCCAACGTACATTTCCACTTCACCCCGACCCGTGCTTCCTGGCTCAATCAAGTCGAGATCTGGTTCTCGATCCTGCAAGGCAACTCGCTAAAGGACGCGTCATTCACCTCGGTCAAACAACTCAAGGAGCACATCGATGCCTTCATCGAGACCTATAACGAAAATGCCAAGGCCTTCGCCTGGACCAAATCCAAAGTCCATCAAAAGCGCCTCAAAGCACGTTTCGCGGACCAATGATTCCGGGGACCAGACTTTTGATTGCGGTCCCTCTGCGCGCGCTCCTAGCGCGCCCCCTCCCGCCGCAGCGATGGCTTCGTGCAGTGTCCTGAAAATACGCGTCTCCCCGATCGCCGCGGTGACGCCATGCCCGTCGAGGTCGGACCGCAAATATGAACTGACGCGCGAAGACCACGTCGACCCCTTGGCGGCCCAGATCGTCGAGCAGATCGCGCACGGACTGCGCGGCGGAATAGTCAATATCCGTTATCGCGCCTGCGTCGACGATGAACCAACGAACCGGCGTCCGCGCGCGTTCCACAAGGGCGCGAACTTCGCCGACGAAGCGGTTGTCATTCGCGTAAAACAGATCTGCGCCGAACCGATAGACGATCAGCACGAGTTCGGTCTGCTCGCCTGGCGTCGCGGGGGCCGGCGCCACCGGCCGGTCGCATTCGGAGCCAGCATCATCGTGTGCGGGCGATAGCTTTGGCGCACGTGTCTCAGCAGTGAAAGGGTGATAGCCAGCAAAATTCCCTGTTCGACGCCGATCACGACGACCGCCGCGGCGGCGCCGGCGGCAAGATAGAACTCACTCGGGCTTTCGCGGCGGATGTCCCGTAGTCCCTTCACGTCGATCATCCCGACCGCGATCGTGAACGCGATGCCGGCCGGCACACACCGGGGCAGATATTGCACCGGGCCCGTTAGAAACAACAACACCAGCAGAACGATGCTTGCGAAAACCAGCTGCGCGACCTGACTGCGCGCGCCCGCGCTATCCGCCATGGCGGTTTGCGTCGGGCTGCCGTTGACCATGAAGGTCCCGCTCACGGCGGCGGTCGCATTCGCGGCGGCCAACCCAAGAATGTCCGCATTCGCGTCGACGCGCTCGTGATGGCGCACCGCGAGAACGCGGGAGGTCGCGGCGCTTTGCGCGATGATCATCACGAAGCAAGACGCCGCAACCGGCAAAAGTGCCAGGGTTTCGTCCCAGCTCACGTGAGGAAGCTTGATCGATGGCAGCCCCCTCCTGGAACCGGACCAACGACCGCGATGCCCCGCTCGGCGAAATGGTACTTCGCGCTCGCGGCAACCGTTCCCACCACCGCAAACAGCGATACGGGAACTCGCGGGATATAGCGATGGCCAAGCAGGATCGCGCCGATGACCAGCCCCGCCAGCCCTAAGGTCGGGAGATTGAGCCGCGGCAAGCCTTGAAGAATTTCCCACAGCTGTACGAGCGTACCGTGCGAAGGCGCCGCCACCCCGAAGATCTCGCCGAGCATCGCGATACCAACCTGAAATCCAACGCCGGCGAGAAAACCGACCAGCACCGTACGCGACAGAAAATCGGCAAGAAATCCCAGCTTGAAAAATCGCGCCAGCAACAGGAGGGCCGCAGTCAACAGCGCCACCATGCCGACCAGCGCCATGTACTTGTCGCTAGCGGGCGTCGCCAAGTGGGACAACGAGCTGGAGAAGATCGCCGCGGTCGCCGAGTCCGCCGCCACCACCAGGTGGCGCGACGAGCCGAAGACGGCGAAGGCAACGAGCGGCAGCAGCACCGTGTAAAGGCTGGTGACGACGGGCATGCCGGCGATTCTGGTATAGCCGAGCACCTGCGGGATGTTCATCGACGCGAGCGTCACACCCGCTAGGGCGTCGCGCGCCGCCGCGCCAACACGAAAGGGCCGAAGGCCCGCAAAGAGGCTTAGCTTCATCGTCACGCTCCGTCTGCTTTCGCCTCACGCCGAGCAAACCGCAAAGGCGTGCGCGGCACTGCGCATAAAGCAATGTTTCCGGTTCAAGCGGGCGAACCTGCGCGGGGTTCAAGCGTGGAAAGTCGCGCCTTACGTCCAGACCGCGCGCATAAGTCTCTTCGTCGCGGGAGTTACTCCGACCTTTGCATGGAGTGCAATTGCCTGCAACCAAGTCATTGCGACGGTAGTGCATGAGTTTCATTTTGGAGATTATATACGTATAGCTTAAGTCTCTTTATGCCAGTGAATTTCGGAAAATCCTCCATAGGCGCGAATAGACCAGGTGGAGCGAGCACGGCGACGGGCAGATGCGATCGACATTTTCAGAGGCCGTACGGCGTCGCCCGGCGACCGAATGTGAAGGAGAGGTCATGAACGAGTTCAGGAAACCAACGATCGTGAAGGACGCTCAAAGCATCGATTTGGGCCTCTCTCTGGGTCCGAAGGAGAGCTTGACTGCGGAGGATATCCGAACCCAAGTTGACGCCTTCATCTCCCGCCGCGCCGAGGTCGCCAAGTCCGACCACGAGGAATTCCAGGAATATCTACGCGAGAAGCAGGCCCATGCGCTCACGTCCCGGCCGAGGTGCAGCCGTCACTAGAAAAGCCGTCGACCCGGGTCTCGCGCCGCGGCATGCTGAAGGTGGCGGCCGGCACGGCGATTGTCGGCGAAAGCGCGGCGCTGGTCTACAATGCGGTACAGAGCGGCGCACTCGGCGCTCTTTGAGTTGGCAGGGATAAGAGCCTCGGCCCAGGCGGCGTGGTCGTCGCCGAAGCGCAACGGGAGCCCATCGCCCGCGAATTAATCAACTCCAAAGGGGATGTCGGCGGCTGGAGCCTCGGCAAATGGATCGCCTTACTGCCGACGAAGCTGGGCGGCGGTTGCTATGCGCTCGACCTCAATACCAATCGGGTGCTCGCGTCGGTCTGGTATTGGAACTACGGCGATTGTAACCCGATCGCGCATCACCTGTGCGCGTTTCCGAGCGCCGATCCCTACAGCGGCTTCGAGTTCGTCAACAGCACCCAGGGCGGCAAGAACTGTTTGATCTACGGCATTACGACCAATATCACCGAACCGGCACCTGGCTTCAACATCTACCGTGTGCGCTACGCCGGCGCGCAGATGCAGGTCATGGAGAACGTCTCGGAAACGACGGGGCTCGGGCTTGGCGTGCACGTCACCGTCAATCCAAAAGACGCTCAGTGCACTTACCCTGCAAAAGTGGAGAGCCATCCCCTATGAAAGATAGCGGAGGCGGCGATGAGCAGGAACAAACAAAGACGATTTACGAATGAGTTCAAACGGGAAGCGGTGCGGCTGACGATGACCAGCGGACGCAGCGTCGAGCGGGTTGCAAATGATCCCGGCATTGCCAAACCGGCGTTGAGCCGGGGGCGTTCCGGGCACGGGAAAAGCGATTTTCCTGAAGGCCCGCACGAGGATGTTGGCAAGGAGCTCACCCGCCTGCGCAAGGAGAATGAGATCCTTCGGCAGGAACCCGAGATCCTGAAGAAGGCCGCCGCTTTTTCCGCCAAAGAGGGAAGCCGATGAGATTTTCATTCATCGATGCGAAGAAAGCCGAATTCCCAGCCGCGCGCCTTTGCGAAACTCTCGAAGTTAGCCAGAGTGGCTAGTTCGCTTGGAAAAGCCGCCCCGCTAGTGAACGCCAGTGCAAGAACATGGCGCTGCTTGCTCATATCCGGGAGCGTTTTAGCCTTTCGCAAGAGACTTACGGAAGCCCGCGCATGCACGCTGATCTCATTGAGGGCGGTATCATCGCCAGACGCCACAGGATTGCCAGGCCGATGCGTGATAATAATTTGAAAGCGCGTCAGAAACGCCGTTTCAAAAAGACCGCCGGCAGCGGCCATGGCGGGCCGGTTGCACCCAATCATCTTGATCAGGATTTTGCCGCCACGGCACCAGATCAGAAATGGGCCGCCGGTATCAGTGATATCTGGACCACTGAGGGCTGGCTTTATCTCGCCATTGCCCCCGATTTTTTCTCACGCCGCATCATCGGATGGGCGGTCAGTGACCGGCCGAAAAAAGATCTGGCGCTTTCTGCCTTGCAGAGGGCCCTCGTCTTGCGCCGGCCAAAGACGGGTATTTTGCATCATTCTGATCGCGGCAGCCAGCATTGCTCCTATGATCACCTGCGAATCCCCGGCCGGCACGGTTTCATCATTTCGATGAGTGGCAAGGGCAATTGCTATGACAATGCCATGGTAGAAACTTTGTTCAAAACGATCAAATCTGAACGGATCTGGCGCACCAGCTTCCAATCACGCTTTCAAGCCAAAAATGCCATCGCCAGATATACCGGCGGATTCTATAATCCCGTGCGCGGGCATCCGGCTCCCGGTTACAAAAGGCCAATAAATTTCGAACACGGAACTAAGCAAGGAACAATGGCTCTCCACTAAACAAGGGCAAGTCCAGTTTGGATGCGCTCGCGCATGGATCGGCATGGATGCGGCGGCGTCAAGCCCGAAGCCGCCGGAGGCCGCGCGGCCCGGCGCGACGGCCGCGAAATCCATGCTTTAAGCCAGCATCGGCAAAGACAAATCATCGCCCGCCCTTCCTCGCGCAAGAGGCATCTGCCGGGGTTCACGGTTCTCTTAAGCGGCCGGCAGCTGCCTCCGCATGATGGGCATTCGCGCGGATCGGTCTTCCAGTGGACGATGCGCAGTCTTAAAGAAGCCGCAGACCAAAATTCAAAGTGACCGCCCCTCCGCAATCGCTTATCGTGATTGCTCCGCCCGTATCGCCGCAGAGCTTTTGCCGCGAACCTCCCGGAAGAAACCGGCCGGGGCCGAGAAGAGACAGCCGATCGGCGGCGTTGGCGTCGGTCTTATTAGGCGCCGTATCGAGGGCCGTATCGCCTGCCTTGCGGCGATGCCTAGCGCCTTGAGACCATCGGCGGTGCGTTCGCGCTGAAACCAAGTTGCGTGCGGCCCGGTCTCGAACACCACCAATCCGGCATAAGGCGCCTGCTTCCTGATCATTCCGGCGACGCGTTTTGGGTCCGGCAAGCCCTCGGCCCGCGCCAACTCCGTTGGCGGCTGGGCCCGCTACCTGAGATCGCTGTTTCGTTCAATGCCAGTCCCATCCGGCATGCTGGTCGATGGCTGTTCGCCGCAACGCCCGTTGTTGAGGCAACCAGGTCTCTAGCAAGACCCTGGGACCGCGGGCGGGCGGAAACAGCCACGCCGCCGCGGCCGGCAATGCGCTTCGAACAAAACTCAACGATGCAAGGCTGGCTCCGTGCGATGACGTGTAAAATACTGGACTTGAGATTTCAGGCACTGCCGGATGAAATCGCAACCCGCCATTCATCTCACGGCGGCGAGTTTGGCGAGTGGATCGATATTGTCAAGGATGCACAGCACCGGCTGCGCCGGCGCGTGCGAAGCTCGCGTCCTTGACAACATCGAATCCACCTCGCCGATAAGTTCGCCGTTGAATGAATGACGTAATCTGACATTGACCGTTGGATCAAATCCACACTTGTACAGTCAACGCCAAGTATGATTGGTCCGCGAACGCGAGAGGCGACTCGAGGCCGCCGGATCAATGGTCTCGCTCCGCGCGCGGCTTCAAGGTTTGGCACTTTTGCCGGCGGGCTTATCCGCGCTCGCGCCCTCGTCGATGCCAACCTTGATCGTATAATCGTCCTCGGCGTGGTCCTGGATGAATGGCACGCGGAGCGGTTCGGAGACGATCGTGAAATCCGCTCGGGTCTCGCCCTCGGCCACCGTCACGGCGGCGCGATAAAGCTTGCTTACAATCGGCTGATTATCGTGTTCGCGAAGAACGGCCATGCGCACCGGCACGCTAAAACCGCCGGGGCTGCCCGCGGGTCCTAGCAGCACTTTGCCCGCGACTCCGATCTTGATCGCAAGTTGATCGCCGTCGAGCGTGCATTCGCGCGCCGTATCGTCGAGCGCATATTGATAACGCAGATTGGCGCTCGAAGGTGGCGTTCCGGCATAAGCCTGACTTGCTGCGGTGCCGTCGAGAATAAGGACTTCGGGGCAGAAAATATGCCGGACCTGTGTTCCAGGCGCGGCCGGTGCGTCGTTGCTCTTAAATCCCAGCAACATGGCGAGCACCTGCGAGTTGCCCCCTTGGGTTTGGGGCGTATCGAAAGTGCCAAGATGGCCGCCGCAGCCAGAAAGTCCCAGCACCGCCGCCGCGGCCAGGATCGGTTTTGCTAGGCGGACCGGCACTGGCCGCGCCATCGAATTCCGGGCCAATTCACGGCAACGCATCGAACCCTTCCTTAAACCCGGCCATGGAGAGCGGTATGCCGGTCCCTTCTTCCGGGGTCTGAAAAATGATGAAGGTGGCCTTCTGGCCGGTTTTCATTTGGCCGATCAATTTTTCGTCCATGACCACCTCGGCGACGCATCCGGTCGGAAGGCAGCGGACGAAACCAGCGCGTCCGACATCGATATCGTCGATCTTAAGCCCCAATCCAGACGGAAGAAGCACCCCAAGCGGTGCAATGACCCGCAAAAGGCGGCTCTTCCCATCTGCGGTCTTGAGAACGATGACCATCAGATTGATGTTTGGCTTGTCTTCCGCGGCAACGCTCTGCAACAGCGCGCATTGCTCCTTGGCGGCGCCAGGCGGCGTCTCGCAGCGCAGTTCCCAATCCCCATGCTTGGATTTCACGACGCCTTGGCAAACCGCGCCAGGCCCGCTCGCCAAGAGCCAAATACCAACGAGTGTCAGCCGGCAAAGGCGCCGCGCGCCCGTTGTTTTCAGGGATTCGATCGCCCGCGCCACGGAAGGCTCCTGTCTATTGGAAACATTTGAGCCGCTCCCGGCCCAATTCACGCTAGGGTGCTGGCCCGTTTTATATGGAATGACGGGTCGACATGCTTGAGTTTAATTCGTGCCGCCGCGATTGTGAACTGCCGGGTGGCTTTTGCGTGATGGCGATGGCGATGGCAATTGTGTTCCGTGCGGCGATTTGTCCAAGGGGGATTTGCCGCCCGCAATGCGGCGGCCGGGCCCTTGGAGGCATTGGGAGCGCATGCCTCGTGCGGCCCCCGGCGGCTTTAGCGTGCCGGTGCGCATGGCCGTTCTTCGCGAACACGATAATCAGCCGATTGTAAGCAAGCTTTATCGCGCCGCCGTGACGGTGGCCGAGGGCGAGAGCCGAGCGGATTTCACGATCGTCTCCGAACCGCTCCGCGTGCCATTCATCCAGGACCACGCCGAGGACGATTATACGATCAAGGTTGGCATCGACGAGGGCGCGAGCGCGGATAACCCCGCCGGCAAAAGTGCCAAACCTTGAAGCCGCGCGCGGAGCGAGACCATCGATCCGGCGGCCTCGGGCCGCGTCTCGCGTTTGCGGACCAATCGTACCAAAATGTTTCACGTGAAACATTTTGGTACGATTGACGGCCGCGAGCATCATACCTTCGCCGCGCGGGGTTTTGTCTTTTCGGCGGACTCTTTTGTCCGGTCCGGGGTGCGGCAGGTTGGTTGCGCCTGCCCGAAAAAATAGCTGGAGCTGCGACCCGCGCATATTGCAGAAGTCAAGATTTTCGGGCTGGTTGCCTAGGCGCGACACGCGCCCGAAGCCACGCAGCGTCTTCGCCATCCGGTGACGCCACCTCACGCGCCTCTTGAGGCCGCAGACGCGGCCTTTTCTAAGGGCGCTGCCCTCGCGCGCTGCAAGGGCGCTGCCTCCGTTTTTGGCTCCCCCCGCAAGGGCGGGTGCCCCCCAAAAAAGTTGCTGAAGCAACTTCAGCAACCATTTCCGCTCGCTACCCCGCTCTCGCCGAGGGGCAAGGGTTCATCAGCAAGCAGATGAACCCAAACCCAAATGCGAAAGGGGCATACCATGACGACGATCAAAACAGCGACCGACCCAACCATATGACGGATCGCCGGGCTTAACGACCTGTGCCGTAAAGCAATCTGGCTTGCCGGACGAGTGTTCCAAACGGAAGGGATCGCCGCTTTGCCGCCGCGTGTTCAAGCCGCCATCCGCGAGAAGGTGGAATCGTTCGACAGCTTCACCGGGACAACGACCCGCACGGCGAGCACGACTTCGGCGCTTTCGAGCATGCAGGCGAGCGCATGTTCTGGGAGATCGACTACTACGCCCCCGACATGGAACACGGCAGCGAGAACCCGCCGATCCGCAACAGACGGTCAGGGTTTTAGCGATCATGCTGGCAAGCGAGTATTGACCGATGCAGCCCGCCGATTATCTGCACCGCTTGCCGTCGCGGGAGGCGGAATCATGAGCCGCGCCCCCTTCATCGTCATCGACGGCAAGGCTTTCTGGGCAATGTCGGCTCAGCGAAACCCTAACCCAATCGTGGCGCGTCTAAATGTAGAAACGTATCTGCATGAGTTGATGTTGCGACCGGCGGGTTAAAACTCAATCGGACCATAAAAATCAGGCCTCCAAATAACAGAGCTAAACCAAGACAAGCCAAGCATGTTACAATCGTGCCGATGGACTTATGAGGAACATACGACATTTACATCCGCCCTTTTGTTAGACGTGGGTTGATTAGTAACATGATCCTCATAATGATTATAATCACGTTGTCGTGATATAGGGGAACCATCGGCCGAATACGGGCCAAAAAAGCTCCCTTAACTAAAAGCGAGCGGCTCATTGTCCTATCCTCTCATTCCAAAAATTATCGAGTTTCTTGATCGAGTAAAACGAAGCCCGCATTTCACTGCGGGGTTTGTTATTTTGGGCGGGCCTTTCGTAGCTCACTTCTTCCCAAAAAAGAGGGTTGGCTCTGAAAAGCGGCCGGCAGCTGTCTGCTGAGATCTCGGACATGGATTCGAGCGTCAGCTCGATGCACGGCGAACAGGAGATGAGCGTCTGGAACGGACATTACGAATGGTTGCGAGCCAATTTCCGGGAAGCGTCTAGTGGGCAAGGAGGCACGAAGACTCCATCTCTCCCATTCAAGAACAATCTTGCCGCCGGGCTCCTCATAGTTGGCTTTCACGCCTTGCAGCGTGCTCGGCCTCTCGATTGGCTCACTTCCTTCGTTCGCCCTCTTGGTTTGCAGGTAGAGTAGAGACGCGAGCGCACGGCGTTGTTCCAATCTGTCGATCCGCTGATCCCAGTGCCGGTGTATCTCGAATAATTGGCCTCGATGCCGAGAGGCACGCTTGCGCAGACGTTTTGACGGGCTTGAGTGTGCGAAATTAAAGAATTTCGCAACGAGGGGTCATCGTGGAATTTGTTCTAAATCGTGCATTAACCGCTCAGGTGCTGGGGGCGGCTTTTCACCGACACCCGATGCCTCTAAAACGGCAACGGCTGTTTTTCCCTGAGAGATTGACCCCTATGAGTGATCTGCCGCCAAAATCCCCGCGCTTAAAAAATCCCAAGGCGGGATCAAGGAAAGAACGAACAATTGTTCAGCAGAATTTGTCGGATGGGTCACGCATATCCGAAGGCGTTCCAGATACGATTAAACTCGCTGTCGCATCCGCGATCATGGCATTTTCCGAAATGGAGATGAGCGCCGAGCATTTTATTTGGGACGTGCTTGGCCTGTCGGTGGACGACGGCAAACTGGTCACGCAGATTGAAACCAAAGAGAAAATCGAGCTGTCTAAAAAACTATCCGAGCGTTACGGCCTAACCCTTCATCCCAACGCGCAAACTGCCGCTGAGGCGTAGTCCACAATCCGTTCCGCCATCGAAGCCCTGAACAAAATGGCGCACGGTGTTTGGCGCATGATCGGCGGGACCACCCCTCTTGTCGTTTCTTATCGAATCCCGATTGAGCTGGGCCACATTAACAGCGAACATTTTCCTCTCGACCGGATCGAGGCCGTTGCCTCGACCTGCCTGAAAGTCAAAAAACTGTTCGACGCGATGTGCATCAAGATAGCGACCGACGGCAGGCCAGCAGCGCCGCCACCAGCACAGACACCAGACGACCCGGAGTTTCCGACCGGCGGCGGTCATATTCAGCGTTAACGTACAAAAATCGAGCAGACTGTGTGGAAAGCCGGGCTGACCGGATTCCGTTGTCGCTTGTCTCGCGCTAGAATTGTGCATGACCCATATTTCCGGATTCGAACGTTCGCAACTTTTGTTGTTACCGGAAGCAGTGGACGATTATGCCGGCGCCGACAATCCGGTTCGGTTCGTCGACGCCTTCGTCGACGGGCTCGATCTCGCGGCGGCCGGGTTCAAACGCGTCACGCCGAAGGCGGCGGGCCGTCCAGGCTACGCGCCGGGCGATTTGCTGAAGCTCTACATCTACGTCTATTTGAACCTTGTGCGGTCGAGCCGGCGGCTTGAGGCCGAATGTCATCGCAACATCGAGGTCATCTGGCTGTTGCGGAGCTTGAAGCCGGACTTCAAGACCATCGCCGGTTTCAGGCGCGGCAATCGCGCCGCGTTCAATAAGGTCTTCCGGGAGTTCGTGATCCTGTGCCGGCGGCTTGATCTGTTCGGGCGCGAGTGGCTGGCGGTTGATGGCACGCGCATCAAGGCGGCCAACAACGAAGACCGGAATTTTACGACGGGGTCTTTGCAAAAATTCATCGAGGCCGCCGGCAGGAAGCTGGAGGATTATCTGAAACGGCTCGACGCGGGCGATGCCGGGGAGTGCGCAAGTGGTGGTTCGCGGGTCAAGAATTTGGCGGAAAAGATCGCGGCGCTGAAAAAGAAGCGCGGCGAATATGCGGCGCATCTGACTGCGCTGGAAAAGAGCGGCGAAAGCCAGGTGTCGTTCACCGGTCCCGGCAGCCGCGCCATGGCGGCGCATAGGAAGGCCGGCGCCGGCTATAACATCCAGATCGCCGTCGGCGCCAAGCACAAGATGATCGTGGAACAGGCGGTGCCGAACGATGTTTTGGACATGGGCTTGCTGCAACAGACCGCCGAGCCTGCGCGCCAGATTCTTGACGTCGAAAAAATCAATGTCGTGGCCGGCAACGGGTTATTTTAGAACTGAGGACATCGTGGCCTGTGAGAAGGCGGGGCTGATGCCCCATGTGCCGCGCCCGCAACGCGGGGCGGCGGTGACGAACGGCTTTTCCCGCAAGGATGAATTCCGCTACGATGCCGCACAATGCGCCTATATTTGTCCTGGCGGGCAGGCGCTAACGCCGGTCCGCGAAGGCAAACTGCGCGAATTGAAAAAAGCCGATTACGGTAATGCAAAAACCTGCCGCGCCTGCGCGTTGCGCCCGCACTGCACGAAGGATGTTCACGCCGTCTCGCGCCTTGAAAACGAGGACGCGCTCGATCGCATGGCGGAGCGGCTAAGGGCGAGGCCGGAGATTCTCGACCGGCGTCGCGAAATCGTCGAGCATACCTTCGGCTCGATCAAGCAATGGATGAACCAAGGTGCGTTCCTAACGCGAGGCCTCGATAACGTGCGCGCCGAGTTCAGCCTGACGGCGCTCGTCTACAAACTGCGGCGGGTGCTCAACATCCTTGGGGTAGAGACAATGATGGCCGCTGTGACGGCGTGAAAGAGCGTAATACGAGGCCCAATCTTGGGTTCAATGACCCTCGAGGGCGCGCGTCAGGTGCACAATAGGCGACTTTCTCGATTAGAATGCGCAAAATTCGCCATCGCGCGCTTTCCACGCTTGATCTGCTGTCTGTGGCAAGAGTTTTCGCACGGTCTGCAAAAATTTTGCTCGGAAGTCCCCCGGTTGAAAACACTGATGTTTCTCCGTGCAGAAATCAGGTGCAACAATAAAGCATGATAGGTAAGACATTTGCGGCAGCTAATCCGCTCCGAGTCAGTTTAGACAAGGTCGTGAAACCGCAATTCCTGCCTTTTCGGACGCTCAAATGGCAAAGCCCTTTCAAATGAGGCCGACCGGCGGTAGCACTCTCCAACATTTGAGGCCCGAGCGCTATGACCGCTTCTCCGGAACAACGCATTCTTCTCATCGTCGGCGGCGGCATCGCGGTGTATAAAACGCTCGATCTTATCCGCCGCCTGCGCGAACGGGGATTTCTTGTGCGCGCGGTGATGACCGAGGCGGCACAACAGTTCGTCACAAAACTCTCCGTCGAAAGCTTGACCGGAAACAAGGTCTTCGACGATCTCTTCGCGCTGACCGAAGACTCGAATATGGGCCATATCGAGCTTTCCCGCGACGCCGACCTGCTCGTTGTCGCCCCCGCGACGGCGAATATTCTTGCCAAGATGGCGCATGGCTTAGCCAACGATCTCGCCTCGACCCTGCTTCTCGCCACCGACAAAAAAATCCTCGCCGCGCCCGCAATGAATTTACGCATGTGGCTGCATCCGGCGACCCAACGTAACGCCGCCATCTTGCAAAAGTATGGGATGGTTTTTGTTGGTCCCGAGGACGGCGAGATGGCGTGCGGCGAATATGGTCCCGGCCGGATGAGCGAGCCGCTCAAGATTCTGGGCGCGATCGAGCAAATCATGGCGCACGACACGCGCATCCCCTTGCCGCCGGACCTTTCCGGCTATCAAGAGGCCACGCGCCCGCTCGCCGGACGGCGTGTGCTGGTGACCTCGGGGCCGACGCACGAGCCAATCGACCCGGTGCGCTACATCGCCAATCGCTCGTCGGGAAAGCAGGGCCACGCGATCGCCGCCGCCGCCGCCGCCGCTGGCGCCGATGCCGTGCTTGTGTCGGGGCCCGTCGCGCTGGCCGATCCGTTGGGCGTCAGGACCATTCATGTCGAAACCGCGCGGGACATGTTGAAGCAAGTCGAGGCGGTGCTGCCCGCAGATATTTTTATCGGCGTCGCGGCGGTCGCCGATTGGCGAGTGGCCGAGACCGCCCCCGCGAAGATCAAGAAAGACCCAAATCAGCCCGCTTGTCTGACGCTCGTCGAAAATCCGGATATTTTGGCGGCGATGGGACGGCGCACCAAGGACCGCCCGGCAATTGTCGTAGGCTTCGCGGCCGAAAGCGAAAACCTCGTGGAGAACGCGCAAGCCAAACTCGCCGCCAAAAATTGCGATATGATCGTCGCCAACGAGGTGAGCGGAGGTTCCGGCGTGTTTGGCGGCGAGAACAATAAGGTGTTGATTTTGACCAAAACGAGCAACGAGTCCTGGCCTTGGTTGACCAAGCAGGAGGTGGCGCGCCGCCTCGTTGCCCGGCTGGCCGCATTGCTTGCGGAAACCGGCCGATGAACACGCCAACCGTCAGGGTCGGATTGAAACGACTGCCGCATGGCGAAGGCTTGCCCTTGCCCGCCTATCAGACTTCTGGAGCCGCCGGAATCGATCTTCTTGCCGCTCTGCCGCCCAGCACAAAAATCGTGCTCGAACCGGGCAGCAGGTATCTGGTTCAGACCGGCATGGCGCTTGATATCCCGCAAGACTACGAGGCCCAGGTGCGGCCCAGATCCGGGCTCGCGCGCGACCACGGCGTCACCGTGCTAAACGCGCCGGGAACGATCGATTCCGATTATCGAGGCGAGGTTTTGGTGCTGTTGATTAATCTCGGCGGCGAACCCTTCGAGATCGTCAGGGGCGCGCGGATCGCCCAGCTCGTCGTCGCGCCGTTGGCCAAGGCGGTTCTCGTCGAAACCGGGGAATTGACCCCGACCGCGCGGGCAAGCGAGGGGTTTGGATCGACCGGGCGAATGGCCGTCCGGGAGGACCCCCGGTGATTCTCCTCTCTCGCCGTGGCCATCTCGCTCTCGCGGCAGTCGTCGATATTGCTATTCATGCGCGCCCAACCCCGGTCGCCGCGAAGGCTCTGGCGGCGCGGCTCGAATTGCCGCCGCGGCACATCGAGGCCTTACTGCAGGGCCTCGTTCACGCCAATATTTTGAAAGGTGTGCGCGGTCCGCGGGGCGGCTACGAATTGGCGCGGGAGCGCCGCCGGATCACCGCGGCTTCGGTTTTGCGCGCGGTATCGAGCGAGAACGGAGGCGCCGAGGCGCCGCACTGCCTGCTTGTCAAGCAATTGGTCGCGCCAATTGTCGAAGCGGCGGGCAAGGCCTTTCTGGATGAGCTCGAAACCATCACCATCGACGATATTTGCCGCCGCGCGGAAGATTTGCAGCTGGGCGATGAAAAAAACGCGGGCGCCGACTTCACGATCTGATCCACCCGGCACGAGCAAGCGGCAACGCCTCTCCCGAAGCCCGTGTCTCCGCCGCCTAGCTGTCGCATCTTGATAGGTTGTTTCTTCGGATCCTTGAGATAGGGGGGCTTCCGTTGATGCCGAAGTGAGGCCGGTGATAATTATAATTGTGGAGGAAAGGCAGCAGTGCGGTGGCCCGTTCGGAGGAATGGTTGTAGGGTTTCGCATAGGCCCATTCCCGCAAGGAGGTCTGCACGAAGCGTTCGGCCTTTCCATTTGTTCTTGGCGTATAGGGTCTGGTGCGCTTGGGCTTGATTTTCAGCATTCGCAACGCCTTTGCGTGAGCTCTGTGAGCGGAAACTGACGCCATTGTCGGTCATGACGCGAAAGACCTTCACACCGTGATCGCGATAGAATTGCAAGGCATTGAAGAGGAATTTCAGGCAGGAGCGCCGTGTTTCATCCGGCAGGATTTCAGAATAAGCCAGCCGGGAATGATCGTCGACCGCCAGATGGAGATATTCCCAGCCCTTGCCGCCTTCCTTGCGGCTGCGTGGTGCGCTCTGTCCGGTACGGTCTCCCGTGATGCGATGTCCGACCCCTTCGATGCGGCCGAGCTTCTTGATGTCGATATGGATCATCTCGCCCGGCTGCTTCTTTTCATAGCGGATGATCTCGATCCTGGGATCGAGGGCGGACAGGCGGCTCAGCCCCTTGGCCTTTGCGATGCGGGCCACCGTCGCGCGGGAAAGCCCGGCCTCGCGGGCGATCTTCCAGAAGGGCTGACGGGCCCGGCGCAGGGCTTCGACCTGGGCGATCTGATTTGATGTGATCCGTGTCCGCAGGCGATGCGGCCGGCTGGTCCGGTCTTGGAGGCCAGCGGCGCCTTCGCTTGCGTGGCGCCGGAGCCATTTCCTGACGGCCGCGGGCGAAACGCCTACGGCGCCGGCTATGGAGCGCGGCGTTCCGCCCGCTTGGCGGCGCCCGGCAATCAGAGCTCGCATGTTCGGCGCCGTCCTGGCATTGTTATGAATGTTCACGGGTGGGTCTCCTGAGCCTGTGGTGCTTCGCAAACCCCGCAAACCTCACAAACCTCAGATTCTCCCCGTGAACAACCTATCGAGACGTTACACCTAGAGCACAGGAACAGAAGACATTGGGCCCATGCAGTCCGGTAATTGCCGGTGTGAAGGGCAACGTTAGGGTGATTTGCGTAACCGGGGATCGACGAATTCGGATAACAAAGTACGATGGCAGCGTTGACGCAGACAGAGGTCTAAAGTTCGCGTCGTTCGTATCGGCCAATTTTGGTAAAATAATACATCTGGACGCGTACACCAACGGCTTTGGCAAGCTTTATGATAAAGGTTTAGGCGGTCTCCGGATTCAGATTGCTCCGCTGTGCCACAATACATACTGTCCTAACGGGACGTCCGTCTACTTTACGGACGTCTACTTTAAGGAACTAGTTAAAAAGAGTACGGCCTACTGGGCGCACGGCGACTGGCATTTTCAGGGCTATTATCTCGTTTGATGCGGCGGTTTCGCGCAGGGAGAGGTCGAATATTGCCTGCGCCCGATCGACGATAAAGAGATAATGCTGTCCGACAAGTACGACACAAGATGACGCGGCAAGCTGATTTGCGCGTGCGCAACTCGGTTTAGAACTGAAGCCGAGGCAAATGGCTTTCCATCCTTCCGAGACGCTTGGAGCGGGGGTGACGACATGTCCACTCCGGGTTCGAAAGCCGAAATTCATATGTGGACGGCCCTCTCCCTGCAAGGCCTGAGCAGCATTTGATCGGATCGCTTGCGATCATATGTTCGGCCTTTGTTGGTGCGATCGCACGGGATCGCTGGCCAAGATGGGTTCCGCGGCGCGAGTTCCAAACAAACTGGCGGCCTCAAGGGCCGTTGATTTTCGCGGAGTGTTTCGCGTCTCGGATCGATCGGTCACACCATCTGCTCTTTTCTTGCAAGTTCACGCACCGGCGCAGCACGGCAGCTTTGATCCTCTGCTCACCGTGGCAGGCCGATCTCATGCCGCATGGGCCAGAGCTGGCAATGCAGCGTTGTCCCGATAGGCTTGGCCGCTGGCCATCATCTTCCAGGCAATGCGGGCAATCTTGTTGGCTAGCGCTACGGCAGCAAGCTTCGGCGGTTTACGCTTGAGAAGCTCGACAAGCCAGGGCGACGTGTTCCTGCCGCGTCCCTTCCGAACCTGCTGGATGAGTGCGGTGGCACCGGCCACGAGCGTGCTCCGTAACGCGGCATCGCCGGCGCGCGTGATGACCCCGAGCCGGGCCTTGCCCGCGGCCGAATGATCCTTGGGCGTCAAGCCAAGCCAAGCGGCAAAATGCCGGCCAGACCGGAACAGCTCGGGCGCTGGCGTCTTCATCATCAAAAGCGATGCACCGATCGGGCCGACACCAGGGATCTGCGCTAGGCGCTGGCCGCATTCGCCGGCGCGGTGCCACGCCATCAGCCTGGCCTCGGCCTGCTCGATTTCCGGCCGTAGTTGCGCATATTCGCTGGCATGAAGCGCAAACAGGTCGCGCGCCAGAGCAGGCAGCGACTCATCCGCTGCGATCCGCTCGAGCAGTGGCCCGATGTGCCGCATTCCCTTGGCCGCCGCCAGCCCGAACTCAGCCGCATGACCGCGGATCGCATTGGCAAGCTGGGTGCGATTGCGGACCAGCCGGTCGCGCATGCCGGCCAACATGAGGGCTGCCTGCTGCCGCGCGCTCTTCACCGGCGCGAAGCGCATCGCCGGCTGGCTCACCGCCTCGCACAGCGCCTCGGCAGCGGCCGCGTCGTTCTTGCCGCGCTTGACATATGGCTTCACATATTGCGGCGCGAGCATCTTCACCTCATGCCCCAATGATTGCAGCTGCCGTGCCCAGTGATGGGAGCCGCCGCACGCTTCAATCGCCACCACCGCCGGCGGCAGCTTCTCGAAAAACGCCGCCACCTCCTTGCGCCGTAACTTCTTGCGTAAAACCGGTTCCTCGCCGGCATTGACTCCATGGAGCTGAAAGACATGCTTTGACGTGTCCATTCCAATGCGCGTAATCTCTTCCACGGACGGTCTCCTTTGCTTGAGATCTGCAACGACCTCATTCTGGCACAATCGATGCCGCCGGGGGCCGTCCACCCCAACAAACTGAGACAAAACCTAGCCCTCAGCGTATTTCCACTGCTGGGCAAAATGGTTTATTTTGGATTGGAAACCTTCGTTTTGGAGTCCCGCCATGCCACATCAGCATGTGAACGGCATTCCGCCCAAAAATTCGCCGCGAGCGGAACGCTACGAGGCCGGCCGGGCGCTGCGCCAACGCGTGGCGCGCGAAACCCAAGCCGAGTGCCCGCCGGCATCCGGCCGCGACCCGGTCGCCATTCTCCATGAGACCGACGGCCCGCGCATTCCGGAGTTGTTGCCGATCCGGTACGAGCGCATGCTGCGATCGCCCTTCACCTTCCTGCGTGGCGCCGCCGCGGTGATGGCGCATGATTTGGCTTCCTCGCCGCAAACTGGGGCCCGCGTGCAGGCCTGCGGCGACTGCCATTTGATGAATTTTGGGGTTTTCAACACGCCGGAAGAACGCGTCCTTTTCGACATCAACGATTTCGACGAGACACTGCCCGGCGTCGATTTTTCGGTGGATTTGAAGCGGCTTGCGGCCAGCGTGGCGGTGGCCGCTCTGGATGCAAACCTGCCAGACAAGAAGGCGCGCGGTCTTGCCAAGGACACCGTGCAATCCTATCGCGAATTCATCCTCGAACTCGCCACCAAGACGCCGCTCGAAGTATGGCACACACGGATGGACTTCGACCTTGAGATCAAGCGGATTGCCGATGATAAACTGCGCGAAAAAATTTTCTCCACCTTGGTGAAGGCGAAAAAAGATTTGGATGCCGACGATAATTTTCCGCATCTCGCGGCGACTAAAGCGGGCGTCGCCCATATCGAGGACCGTCCACCTCTGATCTATCATTTCGATACCGAGGCGACGAAAGGCTACAAGATTCACGCCCATTCCGCGTTTACCGACTATCAAGACTCCCTCCTTCCGGAACGGCGCGTGCTGGTGGAGCATTACTCGCTCTCCGACATCGCCTTCAAGGTCGTCGGCGTCGGCAGCGTCGGCACTTTCTGCGCGATCGGGCTTTTCATGACGGCGGATGGAGAGCCATTGTTTCTGCAGGTCAAGCAGGCGCTTGCTTCGGTTCTCGAAAAGATCGCCGCGCCCCCGCCGGACCTCACCCACCAAGGATGCCGCGTGGTCGAGGGGCAGCGAGCGATGCAGGCCGCGAGCGATATCTTTTTGGGTGTTACCGAAGACCCGAAAACCAACCGGCAGTTTTACGTTCGTCAACTCAAGAATCGTCACCTCGGTTCGATCGGGGAGGTCATCGAAGGCAAGGCGCTCGATGCCTATGCGAACCTTTGCGGCAGGACGCTTGCCCGGGCCCATGCGCGCAGCGGCGACCCAGCCCTGCTCGCCGGTTATATGGGAAAATCGGAAGTGCTCGACGACGCGCTGGCTTCATTCGCAACGGCCTATGCCGCGCAAACGAAGCATGACCATGCCCTCCTCAAAGCCGCGACCGGCACGAAGGCAGGCTTTGCGAATAAGTGATTTCATCCGGGCGGCCGCCCGCTATGCGGCACGGGACTTGCGTCCGGACCTCGTAGCCGGGCTGGCGCTCGCCGCTGTCGCCCTTCCCTCGCAAATGGCGACGGCGCATCTTGCCGGATTTCCCCCCGCCACTGGATTGATCGCTTTCGCGGCCGCGTCGATCGGCTTCGCGGCCATCGGAGCCAATCGTTTTCTTGTGGCCTGCGCCGATTCGACCATCGCCCCGATTTTCGCGGGCGGCCTTGCCACCTTCGCCGCCTCCGGAAGCCAAGACTATTTTGCGCTTTGCGCAAGCTTCGCACTCATGACCGGGGGAATTCTTGTCTGTTGCGGCTTATTCCGGCTCGGTTGGATCGCCGACCTCGTATCGAAGCCGGTCACAATAGGATTCCTGGGGGGCATCGCCTGCCACATTGTGATCTCGCAGCTTCCTCCTCTTCTAGGAATTGCAGCTCCCGAAGGCGGCCTGTTGCAGAAAGCCTTCGTGATCGCGGGTAAGCTTGGCGAGACCAATCCCGTTGCGCTCTGGCTGGGGCTCGCTGTCTTCGCCGTGACAGTTTGCGCGGAATGGATCAGCCCGCGCATTCCAGGCTCACTGTTGGGCATCATGGCGGCGACTATCGCCGTCTATTGGTTTGGGCTTGAGCGCGATGGCGTCGCGGTTCTGGGACAAGTGCCAGGCGAATTTCCGCGTCTCCACCTCCCCAGGATCGTATTCGCGGACCTCGTTCAAACCATGCCGCTCGCCTTCGTCGTCGTCGCCACCATCATGGTGCAATCCGCCGCAACGACGCGATCGTTCGTCGCGGTCCCTGGTGCCGCCGCCTCCATCAATCGCGACTTTACCGGAGTTGGCGCGGCAAATCTGGTGGCGGGCCTCTTCGGCGCCTTTCCCGTCAACGCCAGCCCGCCATTGACCGGGGTCGTGGCCGAGACGGGAGGACGCAGCAAGCTCGCCGGACTCGTGGCAGTCGCGCTTATCCTCTCCATGGCCGGTTATGGCACGGCGCTTCTCGCCCATGTCCCGCTGGCCGCGCTCGCGGGCATTCTGATCTTTGTCGCAATGCGCATCGTGGCTTTGGGGGAAATCATCGCGATTTTCCGGCACGCTTTCGGCGAGTTCATGTTGATCCTTGCGACCGTGACCGCGATCATCGTCCTCCCCGTGGGAACAGGCGTTGCGACCGGCATCGTGCTTTCGCTGTTGCATGGCCTATGGTCCACGACCCGCGCGCGCGTCATCACCTTCGAAAGGGTTCCGGGAACCTCGATTTGGTGGCCGCCGGGGCGCGGTCGCAAGAGCGAGACGATTGAAGGGGTGCTGGTCATCGCGTTCCAAGCGCCGCTTTCCTTCCTGAACGCCTATAAGTTTCAAGACAGCGCGAGGCTAGTCGTAAGGCAAAGCCGCACTCCGCTCGATCTCATCGTTCTGGAGGCAAGCAGCATCGTCGAAATCGACTTCACCGCCGCGCAAATTCTCGCTGAATTTATCGAATTTTGTGCGCAAGCGAAAATCCGCTTTGCTGTTGCCCGCCTCGAATCGGTTCGCGCAGGGGAAGCTTTCGAGCGTTTGGGAATCACCGACGCCGTGCATCGGGATAATTTCTTTCACAGCGTGGACGAAGCAGTTAGGGCGCTCGCGAAAAAGACCAATGAGTTTCTTGAAGATAAGGAGTAGAAACCGGGTTGGATGGACACGCGGGGTTGGGGGGTGCCTTGGGGCGGCGACCGGCCGCAATCCGCGGACGCTTGAAGGAGATTGTTTTCATGGGTTTATTCCCCGAATTTCGCGGCGTGGAACGCTTCGCTTGTGACGCGCGGCGGCGGCGGGCCCCGGCGCGAACCGCCCTCATGCTTGGTTGCGCGCTGGTCTTGGGCACTGCTGGCAGTATCGGGCCCATCCCCGGCCCGGCCTGCGCCAAGGGACCTAAGTCCCTGGCCGATCTCGCGGATGCTGTCAGCGATGCCGTCGTGAATATTTCGGCGACGCAGACCATGGACGACAAGCGCGCCGAGAATGCGCCGCAATTGGAGCCGGGTACGCCCTTCGACGATCTTTTCGAGGAGTTCTTCAAGCGCCGCCAGCAGGGCGGCAATGAGCGGCAAGATCAAAAACAACACCAACGCAAATCGAATTCGCTCGGCTCCGGCTTCGTCGTCGATCCGTCCGGGCTTGTCATTACCAACAATCACGTCATCGCCGACGCCAATGAAGTAACCGTCATTTTCACCGATGGCCAGAAACTGAAGGCCGAAGTGGTTGGCAAGGATGAAAAGGTCGATGTCGCGGTGCTTCGGGTGAAGCCGGACAAGCCACTCAAGGCGGTGAAATTCGGCGACAGCGAAACGATGCGCGTGGGCGATTGGGTGGTCGCCGTCGGCAACCCCTTTGGGCTTGGCGGCACGGTCACCGCGGGCATCATCTCGGCCCGCCACCGCAACATCGAGTCGGGTCCCTACGACAATTATTTTCAGACCGATGCGGCGATCAACAAAGGCAATTCGGGTGGACCCTTGTTCAACATGGCGGGCGAGGTGATCGGTATCAATACGGCGATCCTGTCGCCGAGCGGCGGCTCGATCGGGATCGGCTTCGCTACTCCCGCCGCGACAGTTATTCCGGTCATCGATCAATTGGAAAAATTCGGCGAGACGCGGCGTGGTTGGCTTGGCGTGCACATCCAAAACGTCGACGATACGATCGCCGAAAGCCTCAATCTTGGCCAGGTGCGCGGCGCGCTCGTCGCCGGAACCGATGACAAGGGGCCGGCCAAGGCGGCGGGAACTCAAGGCCGGGGACGTCATCGTCAAATTCGATGGAATCGAGATCGAGGAATCGCGCGATCTGCCCAAGATCGTTGCCGCGGCGGCGGTCGGCAAGGATGTCGAAATCGTCGTGATCCGCCAAGGCAAGCAGATCACCAAGACAATCAAGCTCGGCCGCTTGGAAGACAACGAAAAGCAGGCTTCCCTCGGAGCCAAGCACGGCGAGGCGGGAAAGCAGGCAATCGCCGGCCCGGTCGAAAAGGCGCTGGGAATGGAATTTTCGAGCCTCACGGACGATTTGCGGCAAAAATTCGCCATCAAAAACAACGTCGCCGCTGGAGTCGTCATAACCGGCGTCGATCCCGACTCGGCCGCGGCGGACAAACATGTCCAGGCCGGCGACGTGGTCATGGAAATCAATCAGGAGCCGGTCAAGGAGCCCGCCGACATCGCCAAGAAAATCGCGGCGCTGAAGAAAGGCGGCAAGAAATCGGCGCTTCTCCTTGTCGCCAACGGTCAAGGAGAAGTGCGTTTCGTGGCGCTCGGCTTGCCATGATGGGCGGGGCTCGACTTTTGTAGCTCCTACGGCTTGTGAATAGCTTTGAGCGCATGCAATATCTTGTGGAAAGTCGACTCAGGGATTCGTAGTTTGCAGCAGCGCGTCGTGATTCGGGGTTGCGGGTGGCGGGTCGTTGAGCATGCGCGTAGCTAAACAAGCTCAGATTCCAGCGGAAGAGGTTTTGCGGCGCGACGATCCGCGCTGGGAGCGGTTACACGATATCGTCTTCGAAAAATCTTTTCAAACTGGCGACTTCATTCTCGCGTCGGGTGTCAGCAGCAAGTTCCTATTCCAGTTGCGCCAAACGACGATGCTCGCCGAAGGCGCAACTTTAATCGCAGAGATCGTGCTGGAATATATGCAGCGCCATGGCATTCACTGCATCGGCGGGCCTGTCCAAGGCGCAGTCCCGATTGGACAATCCGTCCTGATGCTTGGTCATGCGAAACAGTACCCAATTCATCATTTCTTCGTGCGCAAGGAGGCCAAAAAACATGGCGCGCGGGAGCTGATTGACGGTTTTCCCATGGATGATTCCGAGGTCTTAATTGTCGATGATGTCGCCACCAAAGGCGGATCCATAAAAACAGCAATTGAAAATCTCTTAAAAGAGCATCCAAGCTGTGTCGTTAAGCGCGCGTTGGTAATCGTAGACCGGCAAGAAGGAGCCGCCGAGGCACTTCTTGCGAATCGCAATGTGAACTTGGTCTCACTGTTCAATAAGAGCGATTTTCCGATCCCAGCTTCACAGTTGTGAATTTGGTTGGCGAGGGCTAGCGATGCACCTACACCGCGGAGCGGGTCCTCGCCTGAGCCTGTCATTTCGTGCCCTGCTTTCCGCGACCCCTGTCAGTTGATTTCAGCGGAGAATTAGGAGTGCAGCTTTTGCGGAATCCACTGGAATGATTTGTTGGGCATGTCGCGCCGGCGTATGCTCATACGCGCTGACTGCGCATGGCAATGAGTTGCTTGATCGCCTTGTTCTTGGCGTGTTGGAGATACTCCTTACGTTCGACTGCATAAATACCGATTTTTCCCTCCGCGTCGAAGTGAACACCCCAGCCGTATTTCTCGGGGAGTGACGACGCACGAAGACATGCGTGAGGCTTTGAGAAGAACTCTGCCCATTGCTCATTGTGTCGCGACTTCAGCTCACTTACTGAAATGCCTTTATGCCGGAGATGAACCTCAAATTGCAGTTCTTCCTGTGTGTAGAAATATGGCTTGCCGGATAGCAACTCGAACTCAAGCACCGCGATCGATTTCTTTTCGCCCCTGGCGGCGGGGGCAACCGCGGCCTACGCCGGGCAATCCAGTGCAACTTAGATGAATGTCTCGAAGTAGTTCATGGCCTGCGTCTACAACCCCAACGGTCCGCTTAAAAACCGGACGATCCAAACGTCATAGCAGGCGGGAATCGAAACGAGCATTGCCCGCTTGACATGTCGCGGCAATATCCCTAGTTGCAATGGGTCTTGTTAGCACTCGGCAACAATGAGTGCTAACAAGGCGCAGTTGCAAATCAGCCGCAAGCTTGGCAAGGCGTCCCAGATGAAATGGGTGCGCCGCCAGCGGCGTAGAAGGGAACCAAAGACATGCAATTTCGTCCGTTGCACGACCGCGTCGTGGTCAAACGTCTCGAAGGCGAGGAAAAGACCAAGGGCGGGATCATCATCCCCGATACCGCCAAGGAGAAGCCCCAGGAAGGCGAGATTATGTACGTGGGGCCTGGCGGCCGCGATGAAAGCGGCAAGCTCACGCCGCTCGATGTTAAGAAGGGCGACAAGATCCTGTTCGGCAAATGGTCGGGCACGGAAGTCAAGATCGACGGGGAGGACCTCCTCATCATGAAGGAGAGCGACATTCTGGGCGTCGTCGTCTGAGCCCGGCAAAAGCCCTTCGCCCAAAGTTTTAAAGAACCCGGTCCAGGAGTTTCAACATGGCAGCCAAAGAAATCCGTTTCTCGTCCGATGCGCGCGACCGCATGTTGCGCGGCGTCGATATTCTCAACAACGCGGTCAAAATCACCCTTGGCCCGAAAGGCCGCAATGTCGTCATGGAGAAATCCTTCGGTGCGCCGCGCATCACCAAGGATGGCGTGACGGTGGCAAAAGAGATCGAACTTTCCGATAAATTCGAGAATCTCGGCGCCCAGCTCCTGCGCGAAGTCGCCTCCAAGCAAAACGAGGCGGCCGGCGATGGAACCACTACGGCGGTACTTCTCGCGGCTTCGATCGTCAGGGAAGGCACCAAGGCAGTCGCGGCCGGCCTCAACCCGATGGATCTGAAGCGTGGCATCGATCTCGCGGTCACCGCCGTCGTGGCGGATCTCAAGGCGAACTCGAAGAAGGTCACATCGAACGACGAGATTGCCCAGGTCGGCACGATATCGGCCAACGGCGATAAATCGATCGGAGCAATGATCGCGAATGCGATGCAGAAGGTCGGCAACGAGGGCGTGATCACGGTCGAGGAGGCGAAGAGCCTGGAGACCGAACTCGATATTGTCGAAGGCATGCAGTTCGACCGCGGTTACCTCTCGCCCTATTTCATCACCAACGCCGAGAAAATGCTCGCCGAGTTAGAAGACCCTTACATTCTCATCCATGAAAAGAAATTGTCTTCGCTGCAGGCCCTGCTGCCGGTTCTCGAATCCATCGTGCAGGCCGGCAAGCCGCTCGTGATCATCGCCGAGGACGTCGAGGGCGAGGCGCTCGCCACGCTCGTGGTCAACAAGCTGCGCGGCGGCCTGAAGGTCGCGGCTGTCAAGGCGCCTGGCTTCGGCGACCGTCGCAAGGCGATGCTCGAAGACATCTCGATCCTCACCGCAGGACAACTGATATCGGAAGAACTCGGCATCAAGCTCGAAAACGTAACCTTGCAGATGCTCGGCCGTGCCAAGCGGGTCCGGATCGATAAGGAGGCGACCACGATCATCGACGGCGCCGGCGAAAAGAAGGACATCGAGGCGCGGATCGCCCAGATAAAGGCGCAGATCGAGGACACTACCTCGGACTACGACCGTGAAAAGCTTCAGGAGCGTCTGGCCAAGCTCGCAGGCGGGGTCGCGGTGATCCGCGTCGGCGGCGCCTCCGAGGTCGAAGTGAAGGAAAAGAAGGACCTCGTCGACGATGCGCTCAACGCCACGCGCGCGGCCGTCGAGGAAGGCGTGTTGCCGGGCGGCGGCGTCGCTTTGCTGCGTTCCATCAAGGCCCTCGAAAACCTGAAGGTCGAAAACTCCGATCAGAAAACCGGCATCGACATCATCCGCAAGGCCATTCACTCTCCTGCCAAGCAGATTGTCGACAACTCCGGCGACGACGGCGCGGTGGTCGTCGGCAAGCTGATCGAGAATACGTCCTATGCCTATGGGTTTAACGCCCAAACCGGCGAGTACGGCGATTTGGTGAAGCTTGGCATCATCGACCCGACCAAGGTCGTGCGCACCGCCCTGCAGGATGCGGCCTCCATTGCCGGCCTCCTCATCACCACCGAGGCGATCATCGTGGAAGCGCCGAAGAAGGAGTCTCCCAGCATGCCGGGCGGCGGAATGGGCGGAATGGGTGGCGGAATGGATTTCTAAGCCGATCGCCTTCAGGTGTGATTTTGCAGAAGGGCCCCGGACTCCGGGGCCTTTTTCGTTTCGGCGAACGGCCCATCCATAGCGGCGCTTCCCGATCACATGGAATCGTGTAATCGAAGAGTAATAGCGCAAAATCAATAAGTTGGAGCTGATCCCGCAACCGTCCGCCAACTCTGCCGGGACCTGCGCTAGCGCCGCAAATTGCGCCCAAACATTATTTTTACAAAGCCTTGCCGCACTGGTTTCCCCTGGCCCGCAAAATGCTCTAAGATCGTGATCAACGAGAGCGGCTTAAGGGGGAGAATCACCAAGATGCGTCGAGCGTCCGCGCCGCCGCCGGACAAGGCCGCCAACCGGAAAACCGCGACGCGAGCGGAACTCCTGGACGCAGTTTACGCTTCGTGTTCCGTCCTTTCCCGCGCCCAGGCCAAGCAAATTTTCGAAATGACACTGGAAGAGATTACCGAAGCGCTGGTGCGCGGCGAAACAGTGAAGCTGCGCTCCTTTGGCCTGTTTTTGGTGCGCGCCAAACGCGAACGCATCGGCCGCAATCCGCGTACCGGCGTCGAAGTGCCGATCACGCCGCGCCGCGTTCTCACCTTCAAACCGTCGCCGGTCCTCTGCGCATCCGTGAATGGCGTCGCGGCCGCAGAAGAGCCAGATTAAGGCGGTCGAAGCTAACGCTTGGTCCAAACAAGGTTTCCGGCCGGAAAACGCGACAAACAAAAGGCCAAAATGTCTCCCCTTCATGGATCCTGAAGCCGGTCTGCCAACGGCTTTGATGAGGCGCGGCCCCGCCCTGGCTTCAATCTCCCTCATAGATCTTGCGGATATTTCGTCAGGTTTCTGATAACAAAAGGTAATTCATGCCTCTCCTTGCCGTCCTCGTGGGCCTTTTCTCGGCCGCCGCCGCCGCCGTCAGTTTGAAGACCGGCGACAATATCGTGCTGCTGCTCGCGGGGGCGGGATTTCTCTGCGCCTTCACCACCTACCGGTCGCGGAAAATCTCGTCTTTCTTGCAAATCTTCGCGGCAATCTTCGCGGCCGAGACCGTAATCTTCGGCACCGTCTTTCTTATCGCCGAGACCGGACTTTGGCCGGCTTCGCTTGAAGAGTACGAGCTGCCCGAAAGCCTGCCGCTCACCGTTGCGATCTTCGGCATCCTCGTGCATGCGATCTCGTTCATTCCGGTCGTGCGGTCGATGACCCGCATCGCCAACCGCTATTTCGATACCAGCGGCGAGACCCGCGCCCGCATCTGGCCGTTTCCCGCCTTCGCCGCGCCGGAGCGCCGCGTTGCCATCGCCATGGTCATTTTGCTGGTCCTGATCAATCAGGCGCAGGTCGGCATGAATCTGCGGCTGTCGTTCTTTAACCGCGATTGGTTCAATGCGATCCAGAACAAGGACGAGGCGGCGTTCTGGTCGCAACTCTTAACTGTCTTCACGCCCTGGGCGTTTCTCTATGTCGCGACGGCGGTCCTCGAATATGTCGTGACATCGACTTTGATCATTCGCTGGCGGCGCTGGCTCACCGGCAATTATGTCACCCGCTGGCTCGACGCGCACACCCATTATCGCATGTCGCTCGCGGGCGGCGCCGCCGACAATCCGGATCAACGCATCTCGGAGGACATCAGCCGCTTCATCGACGGCGGCCAAGTCGGCTATGGCATTTTCTCCTATTCGATTCTGTTGATCTCGAATTTGAGCTCGCTGGTATCCTTCGCGATTCTGCTGTGGGATCTTTCGGCGAACTTCACGCTCCCCTATACGGTGATCTCGGTACCCGGATTTCTGTTCTGGGTCGCACTGATCTATGCCGGCGTCGGCACGCTCGTGACCCATTTGATCGGGCGCCCGCTCGTCCGCCTGTCATTCCAGCAGCAGCGCTACGAAGCCAATTTCCGCTTTTCGCTCGCGAGATTACGCGAATACGCCGAGCAAGTCGCGCTGCTCTCCGGCGAAGAGGCGGAAAATGTCTCGCTCACGGCGCGGTTTGGCGCGATCGTCAAGAATTATTTCCAGATCATCGCCTGCCGCAAAAACCTCACCGCATTCACGGCATCCTACGGTCAGCTCAGCCCGATCATTCCCTTTGTCATCGCGGCGCCGTTCTATTTCGCGGGCAAGATCACGCTCGGCATCATGACGCAGACGGCAAGAGCCTTTGGCAGCGTCGACGCGGCCTTGACCTTTTTTGTCACCTACTATGTCTTTCTCGCTGAATTCAAAGCGGTGCTCGACCGCTTGACGTCTTTCGAACTCGCGATGGAGAACGCGAAGACGCCGCGTTTTTCGCCAAAAGTGAGCGCGGATACCGCGCGGAGAACTCTCGAAATCAAGGCGCTAAATTTGCGGCTTCCGGACGGCCGCGAAATCGTCGAGGGCGCCAACCTGCAGCTGGCCGCCAACGAGCCGGTGGTCCTGACAGGGCCTTCCGGCTCCGGCAAATCGACTTTTTTCCGGGCGATCTCCGGCATTTGGCCTCATGCCGGCGGCGCGATCACCTTGCCGGCTGAGGCAAAAATTCTGCTGCTACCGCAAAGGCCCTATATTCCGATCGGGCCGTTACGCGCCGCCGTGACCTATCCGGCAAACCCCGATACCTACGGCGACGCGGCGATCCTTGAGGCGCTGCGTGCCGCGCAACTCGGCGATCTCGCCGGCGAACTCGATATCGAGGACAATTGGCCGCAGCGGCTTTCCGGCGGCGAGCAGCAGCGGCTTGCGATTGCCCGCGCGATATTGGCCAAGCCCGATTGGCTCTTCCTCGACGAAGCCACGTCGGCGATGGACGAAGCGATGGAAGCCCAAATCTACGAAATCCTTGCCGGAAACCTTCCGGGCACGACGATCGTTTCGATTGGGCACCGTGCGAAGTCTCGCGCAGTTCCACAAGCGCCATATCGAAATGCGGCCTATTAGCGTGGGTATATTCACGCCGACGGATATAGCCTTCAAACCCGCGGAGTAGGCGCTTGCTGCATGATTTTGCGGGTCGACCGTACCACAATGTTTCAAGTTAAACATTGTGGTACGGTTGACGGTCGAGAGATTCCTGCCTCCACAAGGCGCGGGGGTTGTCTTTTAGGGGAAATCTTTTGTCCGGTTCGACAAGAGCGGGCTTGGCGGTGCCTGCTGTCACTGCCTGCGCGGATCACGAGTCAAATGGAGCGGAAATGAACGTGAACAAAGATGCCCGCCATCATGGAGGAGCGGGGCCTGCCCGCCTTAACTGGCGGCGGTTGCATCATACGCGGCTGTTTTGGGTTGGCCTTTTCCTGATGCTGGTTGCCATCACTGTCTATGTGATGTCCGACGATTTGGCCTGGCAGCCCCGTATCCAACGGTGAAGGTCAGCCGATCGCCGGGGACGCCAGGAGAAATGCGCTTCGTGAACCGGCTGTTGCTCCTCGCCGCTTGATAAACGCCTTTGGGTAGCGCATTTTGTTCCGGCGGCTATTCGGCGATGATTTCGCCGGAACCGCCTAGTTCGGCAGGAAAGTCCTTCAATTTCGGAAGCCCGTCGCGCATGGGCAGCACCGTCTCGGCGTAGTTGACATGAAGCTGCGGCCGGAACGGGAAGTCTGGGATGGCCGCCGCGAATACGTCGATCAGTCCCCATGCCGGAAGTCTCGACATCACGTGTCCGCCACAGGCTTGGCAGAATTGGCGATGGTGCTTCTCGGTCTTGTGGTAGGTGCCGGTCTGATCGGCTCCCTTTGTCACCTTCACGTTTTCCGGCTTCCAGAGCGTGAAGGCATTGACGGGCGACGCGGACCACGACCTGCAAGACTGGCAGTGGCAATACCCCATCGCCTCCGGCTGCCCGGACACCTCTACTTCGACGGCGCCGCAAAAGCATGCGCCGGAATAGTTTTTGCTCACGAAAATTCTCCTCCTTCATGGCGATTGCCCGGCTCGGCCGGGCTCGCCGCCCACTTACTGATGAAGGCATACTTCACATTCGGGGTGCTCACACGGGAAATCGGCACCAAAATAAAAGCCTTGATCCAAAAGGGCATTTTTTCGTTCGGAATTCCGGTGCAAGGTGATCCCCGGTTTGCGCCGGGCCTTTTAGGTTTGACGCCTTTCGCCAGGACTGGTGCAACTCAGATGACTCTGAGAAAACCACTATTTGGGGAGGCACAATGACCAATAATGACGATCAGACTATGTACGTTGCGATCGCAATAGGCGCAACCCTCGTAATAATATGGGTAATAAGAATGGCGATTATCGCTTTTTCATAGTATGTTCGATACGTCTGGCCACGTCGAACTTATCAAACTCAATCTTTCACGGCGAAACCAAAGCCGGCGAATGGTTTGAAGCGCGGGGGGGTTAGCTGAATGGCGCTAAAGAAAAGTGCATATGCCGGCTTGAGGTCAAAAGCAGCGCGCGCCAACCACCCTAAAGCTTCCGAAGTTCAACTTCCTCGATGATGTGGCTTGGCCCCTTGGTCAACACGAGGCTCGCGCGGGGCATTGTGGGGAGGATGTTTTCGCGCAGATTGCGAAGATTGGTTCTTGTCCAAATGCCGCGCGCGGTCGCTTCCGCCTCGGCATCGTCGAGGCCGGCGTATTTCCTGAAATAGGACGTGGGATCGCGAAAGGCGGTATCGCGCAGGCGCATGAAGCGGGAGATAAACCATTTTTCGAGATCTTTTTCCGCGGCGTGCAGATAGACCGAAAAGTCGAAGAAATCGGAGACGAAAGGAATGGCCCGTCCGTCCCGCGCGGGGCGATTCGGTAAGAAGACATTCAGGCCCTCGACGATAAGGATATCCGGGCGATCGACAATGATGCTCTCGCCGGGGATCACATCGTATGTCACATGCGAATAGACCGGCGCTTGGACATTGTGCTTGCCGGCTTTTACATCGGAAAGAAAGCATATGAGTTTCGTGCCGTCGTAGCTTTCCGGAAAACCCTTCTTCTCTAGCAGACCCTCGCTTTTGAGGCGGGCGTTCGGATAAAGAAACCCATCCGTGGTGATGAGTTCGACCTTCGGCGTGTTCGCCCAGCGCGACAACAGCGTCTGCATGACCCGCGATAACGTCGATTTGCCGGCCGCGACCGAACCGGCGACGCCGATGATATAGGGGACTTTTCCACCCTCGGCGCCGAGAAATCGCTGGGTTGCCTTGTAGAGACCTTGCGTCGCCGCGACATAAAGCGCGAGCAGGCGCGACAGCGGCAAATAGATCGCGACAACTTCCTCCAGCGAGATCGGATCGTTAAGCGACCGCAGCCGGGTCAGATCCTCCATCGATAGAGTGAGTGGCGTGTCGGCGCGCAAGGCCGCCCATTCATCCCTCGTGAAACGATGGTAGGGCGAGAGGGTCGCCGCAGTGGATGCCGCACGTTCGTCCATTTATTCCTCGATCACAGCACGATCCGTGCCGCGCGCCGCTTTTTCCGCGTGGCCGGATTGGCCGGTGCGATGTTCGAGCTCGGCGTAAACATCCGCCATCGATATGGCGTTTTGATGCAAGACGACCAGCAAATGATAAAGCAGATCGGCGCTCTCGCGGGTGATCGCTTGCGCGTCACCTTCGATGGCGGCGATCACGACTTCGACCGCCTCCTCGCCGAGTTTTTTGGCCGCGCGGGCCCTGCCTGCGTCGAGAAGCGACTTTGTGTAGGACGCCGAGGCACTCGCATTGGCGCGCGCGGAAATAATCGAGGCCAAATCGTCGAGAGTAAAGCGCGTCACGACTCTGTTCCCGTGCCGGCGGACGCGATTCCCGCGAGAAAAACTTGCGGCTCCGCACCCGGCACGCGCGGGCTCGGATCGAGCCGCACCGGCAATCCGAAGCTTGCCATGTGCTGCTTAGCTTGCGCGATCGTAAATACGCCGAAGTGAAAGATCGAGGCGGCGAGCACCGCGCTCGCCCCGCCATCGCGAATTCCCTCGACGAGATGATCGAGCGTGCCAACGCCGCCCGAAGCAATTACGGGCACGGAAACCGCGCTGGTGACGGCGCGGGTGAGAGCGAGATCGAAACCGCGTCTGGTGCCGTCGCGATCCATCGACGTCAATAGAATTTCGCCGGCGCCGAGCGTCACCACTTCTTGCGCATAGGCAAGAGCATCGAGGCCGGTCGCCTGGCGTCCGCCATGGGTGAAGATTTCCCATTTGCCGGGGGCCGTTTGTTTGGCGTCGATCGCCACGACAATACACTGGCTGCCGAATTTTTGCGCCGCTTCGCGGACGATTTCGCGGTTGGCCACGGCGGCGGTCATGATCGACACCTTGTCGGCACCGGCAAGAAGCAGCGCCCTTATGTCGTCGAGGGTGCGGACTCCGCCGCCAACGGTGAGCGGCATGAAGCAGGCTTCCGCCGTGCGCTGGACAACATCGAGGATGATCGCGCGGTCCTCATGGCTGGCGGTGATGTCGAGAAAACAGAGTTCGTCGGCGCCCGCCGCGTCGTAAGCGAGCGCGCATTGCACCGGATCGCCGGCGTCACGCAGATCTACGAAATTCACGCCCTTGACCACCCGGCCATCTTTTACGTCGAGACAAGGAATGACGCGGCATTTAAGCATCGGAGCGGATCCCGGCGGCTAACCCCATTTTCATGCCGGTACTTTGGCCCGCCTGATCAGCGACAGAGCCTCCGCCGGATCGAGCCGCCCATCGTAAAGCGCGCGGCCGGCGATCGCGCCTTCGAGTTTTGCGCAATCGGACAACAGCAAACGTTCGATATCGGCGAGCGAGGCGAGACCGCCAGAGGCAATCACAGGAATTGTCAACTCGCCCGCAAGCGCCAACGTAGCTTCGATGTTCAACCCCGCGAGAACGCCATCACGCGAAATGTCGGTATAGACGATCGCGGCTATTCCCGCATCCTCGAATTGCTTGCCAAGTTCGATTGCGGGCAGTTGCGAGGTCTTGGCCCAGCCTTCCACCGCGGCCTTGCCGTCGCGCGCGTCAATGCCCACCGCGATGCGGCCAGGATAGAGCCGCGCCGCCCGCCGGACGAGACCGGGATCGCGGAGCGCCGCCGTTCCCATGATGACCCGCGCGACACCTTTGCCGAGCCACGTTTCGATGCCGCCGATGTCCCTGACGCCGCCGCCGAGCTGGAGCGGTATTTGGACGGCTGCGAGAATTGCCTCGACGGCGGCCGCGTTCACCGGGCGCCCGGCGAAGGCGCCGTCGAGATCGACGACATGGAGGTATTCGAACCCTTGGCGGGCGAACGCCAGGGCCTGGGCGGCGGGGTCCACGTTGAAGGTCGTGGCCTTTGTCATGTCTCCCTGTTGGAGGCGCACGCAATGACCTTGCTTGAGATCGATCGCCGGAAATAGAATCACGGCCGCCACCTCAGAAAATTGGAGATCAGCGCAAGGCCGAGCGCCTGGCTCTTTTCCGGATGGAACTGAGTTCCGGCGATATTTTCGCGTCCGATCACGGCGGCGATTGGACCGCCGTAATCGGTGACTGCCACGAAGTAATCATCGCGCTCGGGCTTGAACGCAAAGGAATGCACGAAATAGGCGTGCAAGCCTTGTTCGCCGGTCTGGATCCCCGCTAGAAGCGGATGGTCGCTTGCCGCCTCAACCGTGTTCCAGCCCATGTGCGGGATGCGCAAGCGGCCGCCCTGCGAATCGATTGGCTCGACGTCGCCGCCGATCCAGCCGAGGCCGGGCGTCGTTTGATATTCAAGTCCACGCGTCGCCAGCAGTTGCATGCCGACGCAAATCCCGAGAAATGGCCTGGCCTTTTCGCGCACCGCCCCGGTCATGGCCGCGACCATTCCGGGCACGGCATCGAGGCCGCGGCGGCAATCGGCGAAAGCGCCGACGCCCGGCAAAACGATGCGATCCGCGCGGAAAACGTCGTCTGGATCGCGGGTGACATTGATTGTTCCAGAAAGGCCCGCCTCGCGCGCGGCCCGTTCAAAAGCCTTGAGGGCGGAGTGGAGATTACCCGAGCCATAATCGACGATGGCGACATTCACGGACACGCCCTCACGAACCGGCGCCGTCTCGCGCACCGGACGCGATGTCCGCGAGCGGGCCGTCCGGCGCTTCGAATTGGCGGTAGAAAGCGATTTCTGCTTCGTCGCGGGCAGGCGCCGCAATGATTTCGATGAGGCGATACCCTTGTTGGGTGAGTTTTGCCTCGCGCAGCCGGTTGGCTTCGAGACCAAGCAGCATTTGCAAAGCCAAGGAAATGAAGAGGTCCGCCCCGGCCGAAACAACAGTAAGCGAGGCCGCGATCAGGATCGCATAAGCGGCGGCCCAAAGTGCAAGACCAGTCCAAAGCCGGTGCCGCGCCAGCCAAAGCGGGCCAAAAAAGAACGCCTTCCAGCAGAAAGCCTGCCGCACGAACGCCACCTCGGCAGCGGGTTTGGGCTCATCGCCCTGGATATGAACCGAATAGAGGCCCATTGCGGGCTCCTTCAAAACCTAGGCGGACAGCGAGCCCTTGGTGGACGGAATTGCGCCCATTTGGCGCGGGTCGAGTGCAACCGCGGCGCGCAAGGCGCGGGCCAAGCCCTTGAACGAAGATTCCGCAATATGATGCGCATTCTCACCATATAAAGTCTCGACGTGAATATTCATCGCGGCATGGGTGGCGAAGGCCTGGAAAAACTCGCGCACGAGTGCGCTATCGAAGGCGCCAATTTTAGGTTGCGCGAATTGTGTCCTAAAAACCAGAAAAGGCCGCCCCGAAATGTCCACCGCAACTCTTGTCAGGGTCTCGTCCATCGGCAATAGCACATCCGCGAAGCGGGTGATGCCTTCCATGCCGCCCAAGGCCTGGCGCACCGCCTGACCGAGCGCTATGCCGGTATCCTCGACCGTATGATGCTGATCAACATGAAGATCGCCCGCCGCGCGGATGTCGATATCAATCAACGAGTGGCGCGCGAGCTGTTCCAGCATATGGTCGAAAAAGCCGATCCCTGTCGCGATTTTGGCCAGGCCGGTGCCGTCGAGATCGACGCGGACCTCGATGCCGGTTTCCTTGGTTTTTCGCGTAATAGCGCCGTTGCGCATGGAAAGGCTCGGCAAGTGTGGCGGTTTCCTGAACACTTTCAAGGCAACCGGGTCTTATATTTGGTTGCGGAATGCTCTAGCAACTTGGCACGCGCTTGGCTACCCTTGCTCTGCCAAGCTGCAGGGCGATCGCATTTCAAGACAGGGTTAGGAGCTTTGCCAAATACGCCTCATCCCGGCCCGTTTTTTATCTTGCCTCGCAAGGACGAAAACATCCAGACAAGCTCGCCGAAGGGCAGGCCCGGCCATTGATGGACCGGGCAAACTCCATTTCAACCAAACCGCCTAGCCCCTTCAATCCACGACATTCCCGTGGACCAAATGACGGTTAAAACCGCTTGACGGCGCTATTCCACTAAAAATGCCGGAAGGAAGGCCGCGCCACGACCAAACTCCGCCCCTCCAAATCCTTGAAAGCCGGTGGCGCGTTCCCTGGCCTGGCCGTGCCGACCGGGTGCACCGAGATGCCAGCAGCAGCCGCATCGGCTTCGAAGGCGGCGCATTGGAAGGGCGGGACGGCGCAAAGAATCTCATAATCGTCGCCGCCAGTCAGAATCGATTCAAGGAAAGATGGAACGTCGCGCAGAATTTTTCGCGCGGCGTCCGAGAGCGGCACACAGGCGGTCTCGACCTCGGTGGTCATGCCGGTCAAGCCCAACATTTTCGCAAGATCGCCGGCAAAACCATCCGAAATGTCGATGGCCGCGTGCGCATGGGCGCGCAGCGCCGCGCGCATGCCAACACGCGGGCGCGGCAGAAAATAGCGGCCGGCCAAATAGGCTGCGTCCGCTTGGCCGACGCAATGCGTCCACTCCGCGCCTTGCGTCGCCTCTAAGCGGAGTTTTAGTCCCAAGGCCGCGTCCCCAATTGTTCCCGTCACATAGATGCGGTCGCCCGCCGCGGCGCCCGCGCGCAAGATCATCTTTTGTGCCGGCACGGTGCCGAAAGCGGTTATAGATACGACGAGCGGCCCGGGACTCTTCACCGTGTCGCCGCCGAGCAGCGGACATTTGTAGGCCGCGGCATCGTCGCCGAGCCCTTGCGCGAAACCCGCGAGCCAATGCGAGGTCCAATCTTCGGGCAAGGCAAGCCCGAGGAGAAAACCGGAAGGCTCCGCGCCCTTGGCGGCAAGATCGGAAAGGTTTATCCGCAGGGCCTTGCGGGCGACCGCGCCCGGCGGATCGTCTGCAAAGAAATGCACTCCGGCGATCGACATATCCTTGGCCGCGACAATATCATGGCCCGGTTTTTGGGCGAGGACCGCTGCATCGTCGCGCAGGCCAAAGGCGCCCGGCCCCGCGAGCGGCGCGAAATAGGTCGCGATCAATTCGTCTTCGGAAGGACGCGGCATAGGTTTTCAATCTCACCCGCGCGCAAATTCCGCCGGACGGCACTGGCGCGCCAGGGCGTCCAGTACCGCATTGATCATTCCGGCTTCCTCGGGGCCAAAAAAGGCGCCGGCGATATCAACATATTCCTTGATCACGACACGCGCCGGAACATCGGCGCGCTCATTCAATTCGTAGGTGCCCGCGCGCAAAATCGCGCGCATCACGGAGTCGATCCGCGCCAAAGGCCAGCCCGCCGCCAAGGCCTTGTCGATAGACCGGTCGATCGGACCCTGGGCGGAAACAACGCCAGTCAGAATATCGTTGAAAAACGCGGTTTCCGCATCCATATATTGCACGCCCTCGATTTCATTGCCGATCCAGAATGACTCGAATTCGGCGCGGGTTTCCTTTAGGCCTTTTCCGGTGACCTCCATTTGATAGAGAGCCTGAACGGCGGCGAGGCGGGCGGCGGAGCGCCGGCCGGAATTGGCCATCAGGACGCCCCGATCGCAAGCTTTAGCCGATGGAGCGAAAGAGCCGCCCGGGCGGCATCGCCACCCTTGTCGCCTTGCCGGGGGTCGGCGCGAGAAAGGGCTTGCGCCTCGTTCTCGACGGTCAAAACGCCATTGCCGAAGCTGAGTTTTCGCGCAACGGAAATCTGCATCAAGGCGCGCGCGCTCTCATTGGCAACGATCTCGAAATGATGGGTCTCGCCGCGAATAACGCAACCGAGCGCCACCGCACCGTCGAATGGGTGCTTCGAGGCTGCCGCATGATCGAGCGCGATCGCCAGGGCGAGCGGGATTTCTAGCGCGCCGGGCACGCTGGCGAGTTCGAAGGAGGCTCCCGCCTTGGCAAAGGCGGTTTTCGCACCCTCCAGGAGCATCGCAGCGATATCCTCGTAATAGCGTGCCTCGACAATGAGGAAGCGTGTGCCGCTGGCTTCAAGGACGGGCGGAGACCAGCGCGGCAAGGCCATGTTGGTTACTCAACGCGAAGGCGCGCGGGACAGATCGGATTCAGGTAACAAGCAAAACCTTCTCCGGCAAGCATAGGGAAGGCTTGCCGGGAGCGCGGCATACCCAAACCGGGCGTCGAAAACTTACTCCGGGCGCTCACGCCTCGCTTTTTTGTGCCGCCGGGGGCGGACGCCACGCGTTGCCGTCACGCGGAAGCGCGATAGCCGTGCTGTAGTTTCGTCGAACGGATGATTGCGCGCGCCTCGCCATCATGCCCTGCCGCGCACGCGGTGGCCGCGCGGCCGAGATCGGTCTCGATCTGATCGTACACGGACCGGTTCACATTTCCAGTGCCAACGTCGGCGTCAAGCACGGTTTGATAGTGGTTGAGATCCTTGGTGCAGGCGGCGCCCTCGGGCAAATTCGGCCAGTTCGGCGGAGCCTGGGGCTGGGGCCCCACGGCCGCGACTGGCGCGGAGGAGCCAGCGGTTTGATTGCAGCCGCCGAGGGCAAGCGCGGCGAGAAAAACCCCCGCCGAAACTGTTGCGGCGCTGAACATTGATCCAAATCCGGACATTTTTCCCATTGCACACTCCGCAAGACGCGCTCGGCTTGAGTTTCGCCTTCCGCCATCGTATCAGTACATATTCGGCGAGCGATAATCAACCGGAATGGATTGGCCCCGGGAGCACCACGAGACACTTTCCACTGTCCCTGGGTCGCCTCAGAAGGTCTGGCTTGACCACGGCAAACGGCTCCGGCTTGGCGCACCCATGCCGCCAAATTACGTGCCGGAAGATTTCGCCGGGCCGTTCGCTTTGTCAGGGAAGAAGCGCGCAGCCCTATCGCGGTCCGATGGTGTCACGTCTCCCCCGAGCGGCGGCTTATCCCCACCCTGGCAAGACCACGGAACCCGAAAGCGAGCGCGATGTCTTGCACTAAAATTATGCTGGTCCGGCATGCGGAAAGGCCTAGCGCGGACAAATCGATTCGCGGGGTGACCCCGGAAGGCGTAAAAAACAAGGAAGAGCTCACGGTGCGCGGCTGGCAGCGCGCGGGGGCGCTCGCGCGTTTTTTTGCGCCACGTGACAACCATTTTGTCCACCCTTCCCTTGCCCGGCCGGAAATTTTGTTTGCTTGCAAGGCCGGACCGGCGGCGCCAAGTCTGCGGCCGCAGCATAGTCTGTTGCCGCTCGCCAGCCTCATCGAAGCCGAGCTCAATTGCGATTTTTACGAAGGCCAGGAAAAGGAACTTGTGCAAACGGTGATCGTGGCGCAAGGCACAGTGCTGGTCGCATGGAAACACAACACTATGCAGGTCATCGCCAATTCCATTCTGGGAAACAAGACAAGCGCGCCGCAATATTGGCCGCTCGACCGTTTCGATCTCGTCTGGGTCTTTGATAGGCGAGGCGGCGCCTGGACTTTCGTGCAGGTTCCGCAGCTGCTTCTGGCAGGCGACCGGCCGGATGTGATCGTCTAAGTGACAATTTTACGGCGAACCCGGCTTGCGGCTATGATAAAACGTCACGGCCGGAGCAACCCAACATGCCGCCAAGCAAGAGCGCAAAACACCGCTTCGAGCGCGTCGCTTTCTTGTCGTCTGGCACACCGGAAGCAAATGCGGCACAGGCCGCCCTCGCCGCGCGCTTTGGAACGATCGATCCGGAAACAGCCGATGTGGTCGTGGCGCTTGGCGGCGATGGGCTCATGCTCCAGACGCTGCACCGCTTCATGGGAAAAAACAAGCCGATCTACGGCATGAAGCAGGGCTCGGTGGGATTTCTCATGAATGAATTCCATGGCCCGGACCTCGAACAGCGTCTCGACCAAGCGGAAGCATCGATCGTGTATCCCTTGCTGATGGAGGCAACCGGCACCCAGGGGGAAAGCATCAAGGCGCGGGCGGTCAATGAAGTCTCCATCCTGCGCCAGGCCTATCAAGCGGCAAAAATGCGGATTTCGATTGACGGCAAGGAGAGACTAGGTGAACTCATCGCCGACGGGCTGATCGTCGCCACGCCGGTCGGTTCGACCGCCTATAATCTGTCGGCGCACGGGCCAATCCTGCCGCTCGACGCGACGTTGATGCCGTTGACGCCGATCGCCGCATTCCGGCCGCGCCGCTGGCGGGGCGCTCTATTGCCCGACACGGCGCACGTGACAATCGACATACTCGAGGCGGACAAACGTCCCGCCGCCGCCGTCGCCGATCATTTCGAGGTGAAGAACGTCGTCAAGGTCACGGTCGCGATGGATCATGCGACTGGTCTCGTTCTTCTCCACGATCCAGGTCATTCGCTCGGCGAACGGATCCTGCGGGAGCAGTTTGGATATTAGAGCGATGACCGGCAACATTCGCATTCTTGGGCGGCAAATCCTCGGGCGCGGGCACGGATTGCTGGAAAAACTCGTCATCGAACGAAAGCGTTTCGATGGGCGCATGCAAAGCCTTGCCCGCGAGATCTACGACCCAGGCGATGGCGCCGCGATTTTGCTCTACGATCCGGGCCGCTCGCGGGTTGTTCTCGTGCGGCAGTTTCGCCTGCCCGCATACTTGAAGGACCGTCATGAAAGCTTGATCGAAGTTTGTGCCGGCAGGCTCGATGGCGACAACGCCGAAAGCCGGATCGTTAAGGAAGCCGAGGAAGAGACCGGATTTTCGGTGCAAAATCCGCGCCGCGTCTTCGAAGCTTACATGAGCCCTGGGAGCTTTGGCGAGAAGCTCACCTTCTTCGTCGCGCAATATACGGCCGGGGACCGGACCGGAAACGGCGGCGGGCTCGCGGGCGAAGGCGAGGATATTGAAATCCTGGAACCAACACTCGATGAAGCGCTGGCCATGATCGGCACTGGCGAAATTATCGATGCAAAAACAATTTTACTTCTGCATTATGCCGAACTCGCCGGTCTCGTGCGGGGCGGCGGTATTGTGTGCCCTGGCCAAAAAGTCGGCCCGTAATGCGAAGGCAAAGCTCAGGCTGCCGCAAGCTCCTCCGCGAAAGCCGCAAGATCGATCGAGAAGCCCTTGGCTTTCGCGGGCGTTCCACGCCTTTCCGGTCCTATGATTTCGGGCGGCGAAATTGGCGGTCTTGCCGCGGGCGGCAGCCGGCCCGCGCTTGGCAAGTCCGGCATTGCGTGAGACGCCTTGTCACGGCGAAATTCGCGGGCTTCGTCGCGGGCGGCTTCGGCCTCCAGGCGGCGCAAGGCCGCGATCAGCCGGTCAAGTTCACCTTGGTTGACGGAAGCGCAGGCGTGCAGGACGGAAGCAACAATAGGCCCCTGCAGACGCGCGTTCATCGGTCCGCTGCAACCGGATTTCGCGACGGCCTCCAAGCCCGCGATAAAAGCAGGCAGCAACCGCTCCGGCATATGGGCCTTGCGATAAAGCGCCGCGAATCCGGCGCTTTTGCTTTCGGCCACGAGGCCCATGACGCGCGGCATCGTGAGCCCGCTCAATTCGCATAGTGCCGTCTCAAGGAGGTGCTTGTTGCCGCAGAGCAACCCGCGCAGCAGAAATCCGGCGGTCAATTGGCCGGACTGGCGCAGATGGGCGACAAAATTCAAGATCTCATTTGCTTCGCCCGCCGTCTCGGCGGCAATTTTGACATTGGCTTTTTCGCGGGCTTCGCGTGTCAGGCACCGGACTCTTTCCGGCGTCAGCCCCGCGCGCGCCGTCACCATGCCCGACAGCGCCATTGCCGCGGCGCCGGCGCAGGTCCGAACGTACCGGCGCCGGCAGGTTCGGGCGCGCCACAAGCGCCGCGCGCAGGTCCGGGTCATGGCCATAGCGCTCGATCATCCGGCGGATCGAAAATTCCAGCAGCTCGGCGCCCGGGTTAGCAGCGAGGGAAATCAAGGCTTTGCGGGCGCCCACTTCGGCAAGCGCCGCGGCCACCGGAGCCGGCACCCACGGCCGCAGTGCAATCGCCGATTGCGCGAAGGCGTCGGCGGTGGCGGCGCACTCGACGAGTTCCGCTTCGGAAAGCAGGGGCGAGCGTGCGAGCACGATCGCGGCAACATCGGATCTGTCGTTGGCAAGAGTGAGCACCATATAATGCGGTACATTGGTGGCGCTCGCGAAGCTCTCGGCAAGAGCGCGGCGAACAAGCGGTGAGGAATTATCAAGGAGCCCGGTCAGAACAAGTCTTGCTTCCTCGCGCTCCGGCTCCGTAAGTTCGCCATAAAGAAAATCGCGCGCGAGCGCGCCCGCGCCCTCCGCTAGCTCCGCGGGAGTTGCGATCTGTACCAATTGCAGGAAGTTTTGAACGGCCATGGTTAGCGAATCCCAAAAAGATATTCCTGAATCATTTTCCCCCAACATGGTAAAGGAACACTTAAACGCGGGGCGGCGCGCCGCCGCCAGACCCGCCAATGCGTGGCAGCACGAAATGCGCGATCAATTGCAAGGAGGCCCCTTGCGGCACAAGCGCGGCGGCATTTTTTACGAGGATTTCGTCATCGGAGCATTGATCGAGCACCGGCTGACAAAGACCGTCACGCAAATGGACAATATGCTGTTTTCCAACATGACGCTCAATCCGCAGCCGCTCCATATCGACGCCCATTTCTGCGCCACCGAAACCGAATGGGGGCGGCCGTTGATCAATTCCCTCTTCACCCTTGGTCTCATGGTGGGGATTTCCGTTAACGATCTTACGCTCGGCACCACAATTGCCAACCTTGGGATGACGGAAGTGAATTTTCCGGCGCCCCTGTTCGAGGGCGACACCTTGCATGTTACGACCGAAGTTTTGAGCAAGCGCTTGTCGAAATCCCGTCCGGACGCTGGCATTGTCGAATTCCTCCACCGCGCCTATCAGCAAGAGGGGAGGCTCGTTGCCGCGTGCCGCCGCCAGGCTTTTATGAAAATGCGGAGTGCCTAAACCAATAGAGGTGTCCCGTGCGGTCGCTGCTTTTCATTCCAGCGGACAGCGGAAAAAAACTCGCGAAGGGGTTTGCGAGCGGCGCCGATTGCCTCATTCTCGATCTTGAGGATTCGGTCGCCCCCGAAGCCAAGCAGAAGGCGCGGGAGCAAGCCTTCGCTTTCCTCACGCAGGCCTTGCGCGAGCACCCGCGCCCGCACCTTTACGTGCGCGTCAACGGGCTCAAATCAGGCCTGACAGAGGCCGATCTCGGTGCCGTTATGGGGGCGCCTCCCGACGGCATCCTTCTACCAAAGTGCCTCGATGGCGCGGCGATTCAGCATCTTGGCGCGATACTCGCCGTCAAGGAAGCCGAGCATGATCTCGCGGACGGCGCGACGCGAATTATGGCAATCGTCACCGAGACGGCGGCATCGATTTTCCACATGGCCACTTATGCCGGCGCGAGCCAGCGCCTTGAAGGCCTGACCTGGGGAGCGGAAGATCTCGCCGCCTGCCTCGGCGCCGAAACGAATAGAGGCGCCGGCGGCGGCTATAGTTTTCCTTATCTTTTGGCGCGAAGCCTAACCCTCTTCGCGGCGGCGGCCGCGGGAGCGCAGGCAATCGATGCCGTGCACCGGACGTTTCGCGATTTGGCGGGATTGCGGCGCGAATGCGAAATTGCCAAGCGCGACGGTTTTGCCGGCAAAATGGCAATCCACCCGGCGCAGATCGAGATCATCAACGAGATATTCACGCCCTCTAGCGGATCGATTGCCAAGGCGCGCGCGATCGTCGCCGCTTTCGAGGCTGCGCCAAACGCGGGTGTCATCGGCCTCGATGGCGAGATGCTCGATCTGCCAAATCTTAAGCAGGCGCGGCGGCTTTTGGCGGGTTACCGGGAGACTTGAAAGTTTCCACGCAACTCATTTCATGCGGAAATCATTGCGACTGCCGAGGCGGCGAAGAAACCCCAAGGATATTGGGGTTTTGGCGTAGAGGGAATATATAACACTGAATTTATTCTTTATAGGTTAGCTATGACTATATCAATATCGGCAATTATCTATAAATTTGCAAACATAATTTATACTTTTACAACAACAAAATAAATTGAAATAATCTTTTTAAGCCTAAGTTGGCGTTCGAATGATGTAATCCGCGTCCAGTCTTGCGCCTTGGCGTCGCGTCCGTCAGCGGGGCGGCAACCGCTCGAAGCGCGATGATGCGCGACTCTCATTTGACAGGCAAACCATCACAATGAAAACAGCTCGTCTCGCAGTTCTTGGCATTGCCCTTGTGGCCGGAATCGCCGCCGCGGTCCTAGCTAGCCGGTCAAAACCGCCGGAGATAGCGGCGGCGGCTCCACCTCCGCCGTCGACCGACGGCGTGCTGGTCGCGGCAAACGAGTTGAGCTTCGGCGCCCTCGTCGACGCGAGCGACCTGCGCTGGGAGGACTGGCCAAAGGATCATATTCCGGAAGGCCTCGTCCGCAAAAGCACCTCGCCCGGCGGCGTCGAGGAACTACAAGGTTCCATTGTCCGCTCCAATTTCGCCGCGGGCGAGCCTTTGCGGCGGGACCGCCTGGTCAAAGGTCCTCATTCCGGCTTTCTCGCCGCGGTTCTGTCAAAGGGCAGCCGCGCGGTGGCGATTAATATCGACACGCAAGGTTCAAGCACGGCTGGTGGGTTTATCCTGCCAAACGACAGAGTCGACGTGATCCACATTTTTCAAGACGAGGGCGCCGCGCGCAACGGAATTGCCAATTCCTTCGTCAGCCAGACCATCCTGACCAATATCCGCGTTCTCGCGATCGGCCAGAATTTTCAGGAGAAAAATGGGGAGCGCGTCATCACAGGAGCCAATGCAACCTTGGAACTCACGCCGTTTGAAGCCGAGACGATCGTCCTGGCGCAGCGCAGCGGCCAGCTCTCGCTGATCCTGCGGAGCATGACCGATGCGAATGCGACGGCCGGGCAGCCTCCTCAACCACAACAACGGACTGATGGTGGTCCGCAACGGCGTGGCAATACAAAGCAGGGAGCATTGAGCAAATGGCGTCATGCGAACGGGAAATCGATCCCCCAACCCACTGGAAGAGCACGCATGGTTTTGGAGATCCCCAAATGAAACGACTGTTCCCACTCCTGGCCGCGGGAATAATGGCAAGCCTCTCCGTCATGGCGGGCATTTGCGCGGTTCACGCGCAAGAAAAAGCCGAGGCCCGGTTCAATGGTGCGATCACGCCGAGGCGGATCGCGATGGAAGTGGGCCAATCCCGCATTATCGAACTGCCCCAGGACGCGGCGGAAATCTTCGTTGCCAACCCGAGGGTCGCCAACGCCGTCGTCCGGTCTCCGCGCAAGCTCTATGTCATCGGCATGGATAGCGGCCAAACAAGTGTCGTTGCTTTGGATCAGCAAGGCCGCGAGATCGCCGCCTTGGAGCTCAATATCCGTCACAATATTGGTATCGAAGAGCTTCAGCAAATCCTGCGCGCCGCGATGCCGGCGGCGGCGATCACCGCGCGCACGATCAATGATACGATCATCCTGACCGGAGCCGTCAATTCGATAGAAGACGCGCAGCGCGCGGGCGATATAGCGAAAGGCTTCGCGCAGCGGGCCTATGGCGGGGGGGCTCCCGGCCCGCCCGGCGCGCAGGTCGCGCCGGGGGCGCAGGGCGCGAGCGCGGATAGCCGGGTGGTCAATGTGCTCACCATACGCGGCCGCGATCAGGTGATGTTGAAGGTGACCGTCGCGGAAATAGAGCGCGATATCGCCAAGCAACTCGGCATCACCACAAGCTCGTTGACCGCCAGTTGGGGCACCTTCACTCAAGTTAATCCATTCGCCATCGCCGGTGCAATCGCGCCCTCGGCACTTGGCGCAATAACGGACGCTGGCCCGGTGGGGACCGCGCTGACGGCGCATAATCCTGCGAATACGTTGACCGCGACGTTGGAAGCCTTCGAGCGCAACGGCGTCACGCGCATCCTCGCCGAGCCGTCGGTTACCGCCGTGTCCGGCGAAAGCGCAAAGCTCACCGTCGGGGGCGAAATACCGATTCCCACCGCGCCTAGCTGCACGGGCAATGGAGTTTGCCAAATCGGCACGGAGTACAAGCCTTATGGCGTCAGCTTGAGATTCACTCCCGTGGTTCTGGCCGAGGGCCGCATCGAGCTTCATCTCGCAACCGAAGTGACCGAAATAGATACCCAAACCGCCCAGTTCATCAATGGCACACTCGTCCCTGGATTTCTCACCCGCAAGAACGAGACGACGGTGGAGATTCCTTCGGGCGGCTCCATCGCCTCCGCGGGACTTCTCCAGACGCTCTCAAAGCAAGCCATCAACGGTCTTCCGGGACTCATCGACCTGCCGATTCTCGGCGCGCTGTTTCGCTCGACCGACTACCAGAAGCAGGAAACCGAACTCATGATCATTGTGACCCCCTATATCGTCAAACCGGTGAAACCTGACGAAATCGCGCGGCCGACCGATGGTTACACTGACGCGAGCGATCCGCAAACCTGGTTGCTCGGGCGGGTCAACCAGCTCTACGCCACTCCCGGCAATCCGGAGGCCATCAAGGATTACAAGGGGCCGGTCGGTTTCATCCAGGATTGAGACCAAGGCAACCGAATCGAGAAAGCTCAGCATCCAATGTCAGTCATAATCCACTCCGAGCGCGCCGCTCGAAAATTGGCTTGCCCAACAGTAGCCTTGGCACGAAATCTTTTCCTCCTGTGCTGGCTGCTTCCGCTCGCGGGTTGCGGCACGACGGAGCGCATGGCCGTATCCTCGATCCCGCAGGACGATTACCGGGTCCGCCACCCGATTGTGCTTGCCGAGGAACCGCGCATGCTCGACATTTTTGTCGAGCCAGCGACAGGCCAATTTGACCGTCGTTCCGCGGCGCAGCTGCGCGAATTCGCCGGCCTCTACCGCAAATTTGGCCGCGGACCCATCACCATCATGGCGCCGGCGGGTCCCGCGGGCCCGCCGCCCATCGAACCAATCCGCGACGCCCTTTTTAGCGCAGGGGCGCACGCGCATACCATTGTGGATCGCTATCCGGCCGGCACCTATCTTGCCGCGCCGGTCCATTTGAGCTTTCTCGGCCTCAAGGCGAAGGTCGCGGACCAGTGCGGCCAATGGCCGAGGGACCTGGCGTCGGGCAGCAGCGTCGCGGGCTGGGACAACAAACCCTACTGGAATTTCGGCTGCGCCTATCAATCCGCGTTCGCCGCGCAGGTCGCCGATCCGCGCGATCTCGTGGCGCCTCAAGGGGAAACGCCGGCGGACACCCGTATGCGTACCCGCGCCATCGAAAGCGTTCGCGAGGGCCAAGATCCAGGCACGAATTGGAAATTGGTCAACTCCGACATCAGCAAGGTTGGCGCCGGGGGCGGCGGGGGGGCGAACTGATGAAAGGTCCAGCCGACGTCGAACTCGCGCATATTGCTCCGGTGCCGCGTATCTCTCTGCAAGCTTTCTGCGAATCACCAGAATCCGCGCGGATTATCCAGGCGGCCGCAACCGATCGCCGGATGGAGAGGGCGCACGTGAGCGTGCACTTGGGCGGCGCGCTCGCCGCGATCGAGGCCTACCGCAACGCTCCAACGCCAAATGTCATTGTCCTCGATTCTGCCTCCGGCCGCGGCGAACTCGTCTCGAACATCGAAGCCCTTGCCCAATTCTGCAATTCCGGCACAAAGGTGGTCGTCGTCGGGCGCACCAACGACATCGTTCTTTACCGCGAGCTTATCGCGCACGGCATCAGCGAATATCTCGTCGCGCCTTTCGATGTCCTCGAATTCATCCGCGCCATCTCGCATCTTTACACGAGCGCGGGAGCAAAGGCCATCGGCAAGATCATCGCCATAACCGGTGCCAAGGGCGGGATCGGCGCATCCTCGATCGCACATAACATCGGCTTTTCGATCGCACGGCACCTCGATATCCAAACCGTCATCGTCGATATGGATTTGGGCTTCGGCACAGCGGGGCTCGACTTCAATCAAGACCCGCCGCAGGGCATCGCCGAAGCTGTATTCGCGCCGGACCGGATCGACGAAAATCTCGTCGACCGGCTCTTAACGAAATGCGGCGATAAGCTGAGCATTCTAGCTGCTCCCGCGACCCTCGACCGGATGTATGACTTTTCAGAAACGGCCTTCGACTCGCTGATCGATATTTTGCGCGCCACTACGCCTTTCGTCATTTTGGATATACCACATATTTGGACCGCGTGGGCAAGACGCATGCTCGTCAACGCCGATGAAATCGTGATTGTCGCAGCACCTGATCTCGCGAATCTGCGCAATACAAAAAACATGCTGGATATGCTGCGCTCGGCGCGCGCACATGACGGGCATCCAAAGCTCATTATGAACTGCGTGGGAATTCCGAAACGGCCGGAGATCGGCGTCAACGATTTCGCCAAGGCGGTCGATCTTGCGCCTTCGGGAATCATTCCTTTCGCGCCGAAGCTCTTTGGCCCGGCCGCCAACAACGGCCAGATGATTGCCGAAGTCGAGGCGGCCGGGAAACTCGCGGGCATGATCAGGGATCTTGCGCTAAAAATCACCGGCCGGACCGAAATGCGTAAAGCAAAACGGAACCTTCTCGATCCGTTGATGATGAGGTTCGGCCGGAAGCAGGCGTCCAAAGCCGATCCCGGTGCCTTGCGCAGAGCAAGTCCAACCCAATCATGACCGCGATCTTGGCGCACGCTGCCGGGAGGCCCGCCTGCCGACCCTGGAACTCGATGTGGACCGCCGCGCGGAGCCAATGCCGTTAAGAGGTCTGTCATGTTCGGCAAACGTCCAATCTCCGAAGCCCGCGACAAAAATCCCGCAGCCGCGGCAACCGTTGCCACGGCGGTAAAGCCGGCCGGCATCCCGGCTATTCGGAGCGCGCCAACGGCGCAGCAGCCGGCTCAGGAGCCACAGCGTTCCGACGAGTACTACACAACGAAAAGCATGATCTTCGGCGCGCTTGTCGAGGCGATCGACCTGTCGCAATTGGCGCGCCTCGACGCGGAAAACGCGCGCGAGGAAATCCGCGACATTGTCCACGAAATCGTCGCGATCAAGAACGTCGCCATGTCGATTGGCGAACAGGAAGATCTGATCGACGATATCTGCAATGATGTTCTCGGCTACGGGCCCCTCGAACCTCTTCTTGGCCGCGACGACATTGCCGATATCATGGTGAACGGCGCCACCCGCACATTCATCGAGGTCGGCGGCAAGATCCAATTGACCGCCATCCGCTTTCGCGACAACGCGCAATTGATGAACGTATGTCAGCGTATCGTCAGTCAAGTGGGGCGCCGGGTCGACGACGCTTCGCCAATCTGCGACGCGCGTCTTGCCGACGGCTCGCGCGTTAACGTCATCGCCCCGCCGCTTGCGATTGACGGGCCCGTTCTCACCATTCGCAAATTCAGAAAAGACAAGCTGACTCTGGATCAGCTGATCCGTTTCGGCGCCATTTCGCCGGAAGGCGGCGAAATGCTCAAAATCATCGGACGGGTGCGGTGCAATGTCTTGATTTCTGGCGGGACGGGCTCGGGAAAGACAACTCTTCTCAACTGCATGACCAATTACATCGATACCGACGAACGGGTGATTACCTGCGAGGACGCGGCCGAACTCCAATTGCAGCAGCCGCATGTGGTCCGCCTTGAAACGAGGCCACCGAACCTCGAGGGCAGTGGCGCGATTACAATGCGCGATCTCGTCAAGAACTGCCTGCGCATGCGGCCCGAACGTATCATCGTCGGCGAGGTCCGCGGTCCGGAGGCTTTCGACCTGTTGCAGGCGATGAACACTGGTCACGACGGTTCGATGGGCACCTTGCACGCCAATTCGCCGCGCGAGGCGCTAAGCCGCCTCGAATCCATGATTTCCATGGGTGGCTTCGCGCTGCCGTCGAGGACCCTTAAGGAAATGATCGTTTCCTCTATCGACGTCATCGTCCAGGCGGCGAGGCTTCGTGATGGATCACGCCGGATCACTCATATCACCGAAGTCCTGGGCTTCGAGGGAGATGTCATCACAACCCAGGATCTGATGGTCTATGAGGTCACCGGAGAAGACTCCTCCGGCCGCCTGAAAGGCCGCCACCGCTCAACGGGGATTGGGCGCCCGCGGTTCTGGGAACGGGCCCGCTACTACGGCGAGGAAGAACGTTTGGCGCGGGCACTCGATGCTTCCGAACTTAATGATAATGTCCGGTAGCCAGCAAGAACAGGAGGCTATGGCATGAACATGCACGTGTGGATCATCATGGGCCTTACGATGGTCACCGCCGGAGGCATAGTCCACGTTTTCATCTATCCCTACCTTTCGGGGGACATTAACGCCGAAAAACGCCAGGCCGCATTGCGGCCGGCGGCATCGAAGCGAGTTGCCGGGGGCCAGGCCGACGCCGCGACCCGCCGCAAGCAAATCACGGAAAGCATCAAGGAACTTGAAACACGCGGCAAACGGAAAAAGCAATCCCTGGAGACGAGGATTAGTCAAGCCGGGCTCGCGTGGAGCCGCAACAAATATATCGGCGCGTCGCTCGTCTCGGCGGCATTTTTCGGGGGGCTAATTTGGTTTTTCAGAGCCAACCCGATCGTGATCGTGGCTGCCATGGGCGTCGGAGGTTTCGGTTTTCCAGCATGGAGTCTTAGCTTTTTGCGCAAGCGCCGGTTGAATAAATTCGTCGATGAATTTCCCAATGCGGTCGATATTATTATCCGGGGCGTCAAGGCAGGGCTGCCGCTCGGCGATTGTCTGCGGGTTATCGCGACGGAATCGGCCGAGCCGGTCCGGAGCGAATTCCGCCAGATCGTTGAGGCACAGGCCATGGGCTTGTCAACCGGCGAAGCCGTCGAGCGAATAGTCGAGCGCGTCCCGATCGCGGAGGCGAGCTTCTTTTCGATCGTTATAAATATTCAGCAAAAAGCGGGCGGCAATCTTGCCGAAGCCTTAGGAAATCTATCGGCCGTGCTGCGGGAGCGAAAAAAAATGAAAGGAAAAATCCAAGCGATGTCTGGTGAAGCCAAGGCTTCCGCCTACATTATCGGCAGCATGCCTTTCGTCGTGGGCGCCATGACCTATTTCACAAGCCCGCAATATATAGAACTGTTGTGGACAACGCAGACCGGCGAACTCGTCCTTGGCGGCTGCGCCGTGTGGATGGGCATCGGAGTATTTATTATGAAAAGCATGATCAATTTCGACTATTAGATTGGCGTGGCTTGCACCCAGCCATTGCCCAATTTGCTTCAACACATCTGTCCCAGATTGGCCTAGAATGAGGCCCTCCCGCACGCGTGGCGCTAATGCTCGACCTGATTTACTTCAAGCTGACTGATCCGCAATATTTGCTGAGCTCGCTTGTCGCGATCGCAACGATGCTGACGATTCTGACCGTCGCCATGCCGCTGATCGAGTCCGACACTTTAAGCCAGCGCATGAAATCCGTTGCGACGGAACGCGAACGTATTCGCGCGCGCGCGCGCGAGCGGATGATCGCGGATAAGAACAAGCGTAGCCTTCGCCAGGAGACGAAAGCCTATATGAAACAAACCGTTGAGCGCTTCAGTTTGTCAAAATGGCTAGGGACCGATCAGGCAAAAACGCAAATGGCGATGGCCGGCTTTCGCGGTCCCCAGGCGGAAGTGGCGTTTCTGTTCTTCCGGTTGGTTACACCGGTCCTAAGCCTCGCGATTTCCGCGTTCTATACTTTTGTCGTGAGCCGCTTCGAGCTGGCTGTCACCCTCAAGATGGGCATCGTTGTCTTGTCCGCCTACATCGGCCTGAAAATGCCTGAACTCTACCTCAAGAACACGATCGGCAAACGCCAGCAATCGATGCGCCGCGCCTTTCCCGACGCCATGGATCTGTTGCTCATCTGCGTCGAGTCCGGCATGTCGATCGAACATGCCTTTCGCAAGGTCGCGCAGGAAATCGGCGTCCAGTCGATACCGCTTGCCGAGGAATTGACGCTGGTGACGGCGGAACTGTCGTTTCTCCCAGACCGCCGCTCGGCCTATGAAAACCTCGGCCTCAGGACCGGGATAGACACGGTGAGGCAGATCACAACCGTTCTCATTCAGGCCGAGCGTTACGGCACCCCTGTTGGCACCGCCTTGCGGGTCGTTGCCCAAGAAAGCCGCGACACACGTATGATGCTCGCCGAAAAAAAGGCTGCGGGATTGCCGCCCAAATTGACGGTACCGATGATATTGTTTTTTCTCCCCGTCCTTTTCGCTGTCATCATGACGCCGGCAATCATTCAGATCAACCACACGCCAACCTGAAAAACGCGAACCGCCCGGGGGTTTGTTCGCACCTATATGGTTTCCTCTCCCTCGGGCTGGCGCTTCACGCTTCAGTTAATGAGCGAACCTCTGACACGATTGCGAAGCCCCAGCTTCCTCTCATATCCGCTCCGGATTCCCAGCGACCGTGACGAGGAGCTTGGCGTCGCCGAAGAGACGTTTTGACGCCCGTATGGCGTCTTCCATTGTCACGGCGGCAATTAGCTTGTTGCGCTCATCGAGATATTCGACGCCGAAACCCTCGGACTGCAAATTGACAAGTTGGCCAGCGATCTTGGTCGAGGTGTCGAAACGCAGCGCATAGGAGCCGGTCAGATATTTTTTTGCTTTAGCGAGTTCTTCCTCCGTTGGCCCAAAATCCGAAAGGCTCAAGATCTCCTTTTCGATGACAGCCATCGATTCGGCGGCACGCTCGTTCTTGGTCGACGTGCCACCGTAAAACATGGCAGCGTGATCGTAAGTCACAAGCCGCGAATATACCGAATAGGCCAGCCCGCGTTTCTCGCGCACCTCGCGAAACAGGCGCGCCGAAAAAATGCCGCCGCCCAATATATGGTTGACGACCATCGCAGGGATGAAATCCGGGTCCCTGCGGGCGAGCCCCTCGCGACCGAAGCGAATCGTCGATTGCGGTACATCGATACGGTCGACATGACGCGTGCCGGTGCCGGAAAAAGCGCCCGGCGCGACCAAATTGAGAGAGGCCTTTTCCGGCAGCCGGCCAAACACATCGTCGAGATGTCCCGCGAGAGTTGCCGCGTCGACCGCGCCGACGGCGGCGATCTTCAAACTGTCTCTCGCAAACGTAGCTGCACGCATTTCAATTAAGTTGGCGCGCGTCAGGGTGGGCAGAGTTCGAAAGTTCGCCGCGCACGGGTAGGCCGTAGGGATGGTTTGGATAAGCCAATGCGCGGAGGCTTCGGCCAGCGACGAAGTCAGGATCGTTCGCTTCGCGTTTCAGACCGGCGGCGATCTGGCTCACCACCCGATCGAGAGATTCCGCCTCGAGACGCGCATCGGTCACGGCGAGTTGCAGGAGCGCGAAGGCGCGGGCCGAATTCCGCGACAAGCTCTGCATGCGTCCGGTGAGAATGTCGCGGTCGGCGGAAAACGACATTTCGATCGCATCCTCGTCGAGGGCGCGATGAAAGCCCTCCGAGTCATAGAACTCCAGCCCCTTCGTCGAGGAGGCCGGAAAGAAGCGTCGCGGCGCCGGGTTTGCCGATCGGATCCTGCGCGGCGCCGCCCTTGAAAGCGAATTCGAGGGCGATGAGGGGAACCGCGTAGTCCTCGACGAGCCAAGCCTCGACGCCGCCCTTGGAGACGACCTTCTGGACAGTCGACGCGCGTGAGGGGGTTTCGGCGGCGGCAAGCGCGGTCATGCAGTTATCCAAAGACCAAGATTTTATAAGCAATGGGTGCGCGCAAAAAGCGAGTTCATGGCGCGACGGAGTTGATCGTGCCCGCGCCTGCCGAGGCGGGGCTGGATACGGCCGGCAAGAGAAAGCCCGTCACGCTTCGCCGCTTGTCGAGCCAAAGCACCGCCCTTTTCACGTCGTCAGGCGAGACCGCTTCGATCCGCTCGGGCCATTGAGCGACATCCTCAAGCGCGAGGCCCACCGCGAGCGAGGCGCCATACCAGTGCGCCAGCGCCGTCTGATTATCCTGGGCATAGACTGCCTCGGCGATAAGACGGGTTTTGGCGCGCCGCAATTCCGGCTCATTGACACCTTGCGTGGCGAGGCCGGCGATCGCGGCATCGATCGCGCCGTCGATAGCCGCAAGGCCGGCGCCCTTCGCGGGTACCGCGAAGACGTAGAAACGCGTGTCGTCGGCGGCTGTGCCCTGATAATGCGCCCCTGCCGAAACCGCGAGCTTGCCGTCCATGACCAAGGTCTTGAACAATAGGCTCGTCTGGCCGCCGCCAAGCAGATGGGCGAGAACCTCAAGCGCCTCGGCCTCCCCTGGCTTGGCCGAGTGATACGACGGCACCAGAAAGACGCTTTGGTGCGCCGGCTGCTCCACCTTTTCATCGGCGAGCGTCACGAGACGATGCGCGCGCGGCTCTGGCTCGCGCGGACGAAACCGTTTCGGCGGCTCGCCGCGGGCGGCAACGGGACCGTAATATTTTTCCGCGAGGCCGATGACTTCCTTTGCATCGACATCGCCGGCCACGACGAGAATCGCGTTTTCGGGGGTGTAGAAGCGATCATAATAGGCGAGCGCGTCGTCCCGTTCGAGGGTTTCGATCTCATGGCTCCAGCCGATGATCGGCTTACCATAGGGATGCTGCGTAAACAGCGCCGCCTGCACGGCTTCACTCAGCTGATTGGATGGGTCGGAATTGGTGCGCATCCGCCGTTCCTCAAGCACGACATCGCGCTCGGTTCCAACCACCTCGCCGGTCAGGACAAGGTTCTTCATCCGGTCGGCCTCATAGTCCATACAGACGCCTAAGTGCTCCTTGGCAACGCGCTGGAAATAGGCGGTATAGTCATTGGCGGTAAACGCATTCTCCTGGCCGCCGAGGTCCGCGACAAGCTCTGAAAATTTGCCTTGCGGATTGGCCTTGGTGCCCTTGAACATCAAATGTTCGAGGAAATGCGCGATGCCGGACTTGCCCGGCGGATCGTCGGCGGAGCCGTTGCGATACCAAACCATATGCGTCACGACAGGCGCGCGGCGATCCGGGATGACGACGATATCCAGGCCATTGGCGAGCTTTGCCTGCGTAATCGCTGGCCCCGCAGGCTTGCCTTGCGCTTGCGCCGAAGGGTTTAGAAAGACGCTCCCCCGCGCCGCCGCGGTTTCACCAAAAGACATTCCATCCATCGCTTTCAAATGCGGCCAATCGCTGTCAGAAAAACGCGCGGGAGTACCGTTTGGCCCTTCGCCGTCTCTCAAGAGGAAAGGTTTGTCCAAATATAGGATGGATTTTCAAAAAGCGGCAAAGTTTTATCCGGCCGCGAGTGGGTCAGTTTGACGACAAGGCCAAAAGGAAAGCGACAACGGCGAGCCCCCTAATCCCGTCCGAACGGCGTGAAGGTTGTTCCACTTGACAAGAAGAGCGCGGGTGTGAGCCCTGCGCCGGGTAATTCCGTCGCCATCAGCGCCTTATTCGTTGGCATGATTCCAAACAGAGTCCACGGCCAATTCGCAAGCATCAGCACCGCCCCAGCGGCGAAGGCCAGCCTGCCCGTAAGCCACCACGAAAGAACACCGAAGAGGAACCCCACGATTGCCAGGGTGGCCTGCATTGCATACCCGCGCTTATAGGCAGGTTTCCATTCGGCAAGCAGCGAGCGGTCATCCAAAGAAAGCCGCGCGGGCTGCTCGGCAAAGTTGACGTAAAACGCCGCACCTGTGAAGAAAGCCGCAGCGATGAGGGCGAGATGCCCGGCGGACATTGATGAGCCCCAAAACGTTAGATGCGCTCCACTCTTGCAGCAGATTCGCGATCAACCTGACCCACAACCATCCGGCCGCGCCGGTTGAGCGGCTTCCGGCGCGTCCCCGGCGTCTCGACGCAATCCGCCCTTCAAGGCAGCGGGGTCAATTGTCGACCGAGGTTTTGGGACGTTGCGACCGGATATAGGCGCCCGGATCGGCGGCATCCGGCTGGTCTTTCGGCGCTTCGATGGTTGCCTTAGCGACTCCTGTCGCCTGTCTGTAGCCGGGAGGCGGCTCGGTCAGATATTTGCGCGGCGGCTCTGGTCCCGGCTGGACGGTATCCGTTTGAAAGCCCGTCACGACGGACTTCAGAACTTTCCATGGCGTATAGAGACATATTGGCGTCCCGGAACCCGCCTCGCATTCGTCGGGGGGGCCATCCGAGGGCAGCGGCCCGCGGCCTTGCTGTAACTCCGTCTGCGACATTTCGACCCGCGAATTTGGCGTCAACTGCGGCGCGGGCCTTCGCGAATCCAACGCCGCGCGGCGCTCTGAGGCGACATCGGGATCTTTTGGCCAAGCCGGGCCGCGTTCCGCCGCTTTCGGCGGCGGCAGATCGGTGCGCGGCGGAACGACGATCGGCGCCCTGGCCCGGTAATCGATCGTGTCTTGCTCCTTGTCGAACTGCATGCCGACGAATCCGAGCACCGAATTGAACATATTGGTGTCTTCCTCCGCCCGCGCCGGCGTCGCGCCGGAAAATCCCACAACAGACAGGAGAGCGGCCACCGCCGCCGCTAAGCCAAGCCTTTGCCGCAACACCATGGCGAAGATCATAAAGTCTAGCCTCTTCATTCTCGCGACGCTCCGCAAATCCGCGATGTCCAAAATCTTCACCCGACCCCCACCTTCAACATTTTATCCGCGTTCAGGGCTTTTTGGAGGCGCTGGCCGGCAATAAAACGTCATTCTCCGCTGGCGGGCTCATTCTCACGGGACGGGTTCGCAGGGGCAAAGGAATTGTAAATCAGTAGCGCGACGCCGGCAACGATCGCGGCATCCGCCAGGTTAAAGACATACCACGAGAACGACCCGGCATGAAAATGATAGAAGTCGGCGACAAACCCATAGGCTAAACGGTCGCAGGCATTGCCGAGCGCACCGCCGACGATAAAGCCAAGACCCAAGGCAGCAATTTTCGTCCCCGCGCGCCATAGCCAGAGGCCGAGGAAGGCGGTGAGCGCAAGCGTGACGATCAGCAGGAAAAGCCGCTCCATCCCGGTTTGCGCGCGCAACAGGGAATAAGAGATGCCGGGGTTTTTAGCATAGATTACGTCGAAGAAAGGAGCGAGGCGGACCGGCTGACGAGCTTCGATTCCGTAGACAAAGATAAGCCAAAGCTTGTTCGCCTGGTTGGCGGCGAGCGTGGCGCACATCACCCATAAGCCGAGACGGCGCGGCATCACGGCCATTGTCCCAATGCCCGCAATTCCCGCAAAGCCCGCGCATCGCGCGGCGTCACGTCGGGAAATTCAGGATCGCTGCCGACGAGCGGCGAAATTTTCCAGGATCGCGCGCATTTGCTCCCCTCGGCCAGCGCTGGCAGAACGGCGACGCCGGGGACGCCAGAGAGCCGGAAACGCCCGTCGGTCCCTCTCCGGCCTCGATCGCGACATTCGAGGTGATGCAGACTTCGGCGAAATCGATTGTTTCGAGAACGCCGCGCAAGCCCGCGTCGGCGACAAAGACCCTTGGCGCCGCTTCAAGCGAGGAGCCAATCCGTTTTTGCGCCCGCTCGATCTCCAGCGCGCCGGTAACGACCGAGCGGACGCGGCGGATTTGTTCCCATTTTTCGGCAAGCGCATCGTTGCGCCAGGCGGACGGAATTTTCGGGAACGATTCGAGATGCACCGAGACAGCCTCCGGATAACGCGCGAGCCACGCCTCTTCCGAAGTGAAGACCAGGACCGGCGCGAGCCACAAGGTGACGCTGCGGAAAATCTGCTCGATTGCCTCTAGCGCGGCGCGCCGCTTTTCGCTTGAAGGCGGTTCGCAATAGAGCGTGTCCTTGCGAATGTCGAAATAAAACGCCGAAAGATCGGCGTTGAGGAAAGCCGACAGGCGCGCGACAACGCGCTTATAGTCGAAGCTTCTCATAGGCATCGCGGATCTCGCCATCGAACTCGGCGAGCCGATGCAGCATCAGCCGTTCGAGCTCGGGCATCGCTTCGAAGCCAGCTGTGTTCGCCTGGTCGTAATGGGCGAGCGAGCCGAGCATCCAGCGGATCGTGTTGCGGAGTTTCCGGTAGGTCTCGACAAAAGTTTTTAAGATTTCGGGGCCGATGCGCAGATCGTCGGAATAATCGGAGGCCGCCACCCAGAGCCGCAGAATATCGGCGCCCGCATCCTTGATGATGGTTTGCGGCGCGGTGACGTTGCCGAGCGGATTTCGACATTTTCTGGCCCTTCTCGTCGAGAACGAAGCCATGCGTCAGAACCGCGTCGTAAGGGGCGCGGCCGCGCGTGCCGCAGCATTCGAGCAGCGAGGAATGAAACCAGCCGCGATGCTGATCCGAGCCTTCGAGATACATGATTTCGTCATGGCCGCCGTCGCGCATGCGGTCGGATGCCGGCGAGGCCCGGAAAGTTTTTCGGATCGTCGAGCGTAAAGGCATGCGTCGAGCCCGAATCGAACCAGACATCGAGCACGTCGTCGATCTTTTCATATTTTTCGGGGTCATGGTCCGGGGCGAGGAACGCGCGCGGCGGCGTCTGCCGCGAACCAGGCGTCGGCGCCTTCTTGCTCGAATGCAGTCAGCGATGCGCTGATTGACGCTTTCGTCGATAAGGATTTCCTGTGTGTCCTTGTTGACGAAGATCGCGATCGGCACGCCCCAGGCGCGCTGGCGCGAGACCACCCAATCGGGCCGATTGGCGATCATGCCGGTGATGCGGTTTTCGCCGGCGGGCGGATACCATTGCGTGCGTGCGATTTCGCGCGAGCGCGATCTCGCGCAGAGTGGATGCCCTTCGCCGCGTCCCCTCATCCTGAGGAGCGCGCGCAGCGGGCGTCTCGAAGGATGGCGGCGCGGCGGAACCCTCGCCCTTCGAGAGCGCGCAGCTGCTGCCGCTTCCTCAGGGTGACGGGTTCTGGGGAAGGTCACGATCGGCTTATCCATCGCAATAAACCATTGCGGCGTGTTGCGGAAGATGAGCGGCTTTTTCGAGCGCCAGGAATGCGGATATTGGTGCTTCAATCGTCCGCGCGCGACGAGATTGCCGGCTTCGATCAGCGCCTTGATGACCGCCTCGTTGGCATCGCCCTTGTTGCCCTTGTCGTCGATGACGCGGCTGCCCTCGAACCCCGGCGCTTCCTTGGTGAAGAAGCCATCGGCATCGACCGTATAGGGGATGCGCGTGTCGATGCCGCGCGCGGCGAGTCGCGGCCTTGTTCGCCATCCAGATATCGAAGTCGTCGCGGCCATGGCTGGGCGCGGTATGGACGAAGCCCGTGCCGGTATCGTCGGTGACATGATCGCCGTCGAAAAGCGGCACGTGGAAAGTCATAGCCCGGCATCGTCGCGGCGAGCGGATGGGCGCACAGTCATCCCGGCAAAATCTTCCGGCTGACGGCCTCGAACTTGCTCGATAGACTTCGACCTTAGCGGCCTTGAACGACTTCGCCGGCAGAGCTTGTCTGCAAGAAGATAAAGTCGATCGCCGAGCTTGGCCCAATTTCTCGGTCGCCGCGATCACTCGATATAGGCCATAGGAGATCTTGAGGAAAACAGATCGCCCGATTGGCCGGAATGGTCCATGGCGTCGTCGTCCAAATGACAATCGATGCAGTTTTAAGCTATTCGCGCTCGTTAGCGCTTTTTGCATGAGCGATCCGTCACTCTGCGGACCGCACCAGGATTTCGAATTGGAAACGCCACATACACCGCATCGCTAACGATGTCCTCGTACTCGACTTCCGCCTCGGCGAGCGCGGTCTTTTCGACGACGCTCCACATCACCGGCTTCGAGCCGCGATAGAGCGTGCCGTTCGCCGCGAATTTCATGATTTCGCGCGCGATCTGCGCTTCGGCTGGAAAGCTCATCGTCAGATAGGGATGCTCCCAATCGCCGATGACGCCGAGGCGCTGAAATTCTTGCGCTGCACGCCAACCCAATGTTCGGCGAAGACCCGGCATTCGCGGCGGAACTCGTTGATGGGCACTTCGTCCTTGTTTTTGCCCTTGGCGCGATAATTCTTCCTCGATCTTCCATTCGATCGGCAGGCCGTGGCAATCCCAGCCCGGCACATAGTTCGAAGTCCTTGCCGAGCATCCGCTGCGAGCGGGTCACGATGTCTTTCAGGATCTTGTTCAGCGCATGGCCGATATGGATGTTGCCATTGGCGTAAGGCGGGCCGTCGTGGAGGACGAATTTCGGCTTGCCCCGCCCTGCCTCGATGAGACGCCCGTAAAGCCCTATCTCTTGCCAGCGGGCGAGCAGCTCCGGCTCTTTCTTCGGCAGTCCGCCGCGCATCGGAAAATCGGTGCGCGGCAGGAAAAGGCTCTTTGAATAATCGGGCGGACTTTCCGCAAGGTTCTCGCTGCCCGCGCCGGTCGTTTGTTTGTCCATGCTTGCTTCAGGCCTGCTCCCGCGCCGCAAATCCGCGCCGATGACACATCGAAAAATGATTCCCGGCCGGACCGGATGGCAAGCCAAGTGGCCTTGGCGCTCAGGCGCGAACCGGGCCCATAATCCGGAGCAAAACAAGATCGGGGATCGTGGCCATATGGGTCTTCTAGCAACAGACACGGAGCGAATAAAGTTTTTTAGCTGTAATGGCTAGAGCGGGGCAGACGGCCACACCCGGCCCGAAAGTTGCGGATAAGCCAAAGGATGGCGGGTCGATGGTTGATTTTTGCCTGAAGGGGGCTGTTGATTATGCCGTTCGCCCGGCCGGGCCGCGCGTGGCGGTGTTCAATAAATTTGGCACGCGTTTGTGTCCAGCCCGGGGTAACTCGGGTGTGAAATGCTGGTAGGGTCCTTGGTGAAACGAGCCATGCCGGTCCGTTGTCTCGATCCTGTTCTTATCGACCGCATCGCGGCGGGCGAGGTCGTCGAGCGGCCGTCCGCCGTCGTGAAGGAACTCGTCGAGAATGCGCTCGATGCCGGCGCGACCCGCATCGATGTCGTGATCGAAGCGGGCGGCCGGCGGCTCATCCGCGTCACCGACGATGGCTGCGGGATGCCTCCCCAAGACCTCGAACTTGCCGTCGAGCGCCATGCGACGTCGAAACTGCCAACGGGCGACCTGTCCCAAATTGCGACGCTCGGTTTTCGCGGCGAGGCTTTGCCATCGATCGGCTCCGTCGCGGCGCTCGACATTTTTTCCCGCGCGGAAGGGGCGCCGCACGGATTCTCGGTCCGCGTCGATCAGGGCCAGAAACACGCCCTCGCTCCCTGCGGCCTGCCGCAAGGAACAAAAGTCGAGGTCCGCGATCTTTTCGCCGCGACCCCGGCGCGGCTGAAATTCCTAAAGAGCGACCGCGCGGAGGCCCGCGCCTGCGCCGATGCCGTGCAGCGCCTCGCGATGGCAAACTGGCAAGTTCGCTTCACTTTTGCCGGCACGGAGACCGCGGGCTTCGATTATTTCGCGCGGGCCGAGGGCGCTGGCGCTTTGCTTAGCCGGCTGGCCGATGCCGTTGGCGAGGAGTTTCGCGCCAATGCGCTCCGCGTCGACGCGGCACGGGAGGGGATCGCGCTCGAAGGCTACGCCGGGCTTCCGACCTGGCACAAGGCGAATGCGCAGGCGCAATATCTCTTTGTCAACGGGCGGCCGGTCCGCGACAAGCTTTTATCCGGCGCCGTGCGCGCGGCCTACATGGATTATGTGCCGCAAGGCCGCCATCCGGCACTCGTCCTGTTTGTTGGGTGCGATCCGCGCGAGGTCGATGTCAATGTGCATCCGGCCAAGGCCGAAGTGCGGTTTCGCGATTCCGGCCTCGTGCGCGGGCTTCTGATCGGCGCCTTGAAACAGAGTTTGCAAGCCGCCCTGCATCGCGCGACTCCGGCAACTGGCGCCAGCGCGCGCGATTTCCTCGCTCGGCGTGCGAGCCTAGGGAATGCGGCACCTGCATATCCTGCCCCCGCCCGCGCTTGGGATTGGCGGCAGTCTCCGGCCTATCCTGGTTTTGCCGAGGGCGCGGCGCAAGGGCTTGGCGACCTTGCGCCCGTTGGCGAGACGCTCTCCGCCGATACGCGCGTGCAAGCGCAGCCACCCGCGCCGGAAGATATCGAATCGCCGCTCGGCGCCGCGCGGGCGCAGATCCACGATACCTATATTGTTGCCCAGACCCGCGATGGCATCGTCATTGTCGATCAGCACGCCGCGCATGAGCGGCTTGTGTATGAGCGCCTGAAGGAGGCCCGCGCGGGCAAGACCATCGCGCGCCAGACGCTGCTCATTCCGGCGATCGTCGAACTGGGACAAACCGATGTCGAACGGATCGAGGACGCGGGCCCGCTTCTCGCGGAATTCGGTCTCGTTGTCGAACCTTTCGGTCCCGGCGCGGTCGCGGTACATGAAATGCCCGCTTTGTTGAAACGCGGCGACGCGGGCCGGCTCGTTGCCGATCTCGCCGTAGCACTTCGCGAGGATGACCGCGCCTTGACGCCGCTCGAAAAGCGGCTCGATCATGTGCTCGCGACGATGGCCTGCCACCAATCGGTGCGCTCCGGCCGCCGTCTAGGCGGCGATGAAATGAACGCGCTGCTCCGCGAGATGGAACGCACGCCTGGCTGCGGCCAATGCAACCACGGGCGTCCAACTTATGTCGAGTTGAAACTCGCCGACATTGAGAAACTATTCGGCCGCAGGTAGAGCTTTTGCCACGCCTGTTTCAGGACAAGAGACCAATTTTTCCATTCGCGAGATCATAAACCCCGCCAACGATCTTCACCTGTTTGGTTTGCGCGAAACTCGCTAGCAATGGTTGCGCGGTTTCGAGCCGTTTCACGTTAAGCGCAACATTTTCGGTGATCGCGGCTGCGAGAAGATCGCGTGGCGACTTCGCTTTCGCGGCTTCGACCGCGGGTTTGAGCGACTGAACGAGACCGGGCAAATGTCCCGGCAGCTCGGCATTATCCTCGACCACTTTGATCGCGGCGCCGATCGCGCCGCAATTCGAGTGTCCGAGCACCATGACGAGTGGCACGCCCAGAAACTTCGCCGCAAATTCGAGACTGGCGAGCCCATCGTCATTGGCGAAATTGCCGGCGAGCCGGACAACAAAAAGATCGCCGGGTCCTTGGTCGAACGCAAATTCCGGGGCCACGCGGGAGTCCGAACAGCTCAGGACCGCGGCAATCGGATATTGCGATTTGACACGTTCCGCGCGTCCAGCGGAAAAATCCCGATGCACCGGCTTGTTGGCAACATAGCGGACATTACCTGCCATGAGACGGTACAGCGCCGCATCGGCGCCGATCGCGTTGGGCCTCGGCTGTTCGGAACCTCCCTCCCTCGCGCTTGCGCGGTCAACATCTGCCGCGACGGCAAATCCAGCGGCCGCTTTCAGGGCGCCGCGCCTTGTGACGCCATGGTTGCAATACATGGAAAGGCACATATTTGAAAACTCCCAGTTTCAACGGCATTTCTCGGGCCGGAGAATTTAACAGGTACATCAATCGGCATGCCGCAGAATATCTACGACCAGCCAGAATTCTTTGAATTGTACAGCCAGCTTGGCCGCTCGGTTGAAGGATTGGATGGTGCGGCGGACGCGAACATACCATCTCGCTTGCGACGAGAAGGACATTTGGAGCAGGCGCTCACCCCTCCTCGCCCCTTACCGCGATGATCGCCTGGGCAAGATAAGGCTCGATTGCCTGCATGGTGCGGGCCGAGGCGCCGCCAAAATCGTCCGCCGTCTCCACGGCCGCGCGGGCCATCGCCCGCAATTCGGCTTTGTCAAAGAAGAGGAGCGCCAATTGCTTCGCAAGCGTTTCAGCATCGAATACCAGCGAGCCGCCGCCCGCATTATCGAGCGACGCGTAAATTTCCTCGAAATCATCGACGTCCGGACCGTGCAGGATCGCACAGCCGAGACGCGCCGCTTCGACCGGATTTTTGCCGCCGCCGTGGCGCAAGGACTTGCCCGCGAAAATCACGCCGGCGCCACGAAGAAATAATCCTGCCTCGCCCGATGCAAGGGCGATAGTGATTTCCGGCAATGGCCCGTTTTCGCGATCGCCGCCGGGCAGCGCCGCGCTAAATCCTATTTTCGCAGCGCTATGAGCGATTTCAAAAACGCGTTTTGGGTTATCCGGCACGATCACGGTCAGGAGATCTGGAAACTGCCGCGCCAACCGGCGATGCGCCGCCATCGCGATTTCTTCCTCGCCGGGATAGACTCCGTCGGCCACCCACGCCGGCCGCGTCCCGATCCGGGCAAGAAGCCGCGCCAAGGCGGTTTGATCGGCCGGCGCGGGGACGAAATCATATTTGAGATTGCCGGTCACCTGAACTTTTCGCATACCGAGGTTCGCGAAGCGCTGCGCATCGGCATTTGTTTGCGCCAAACAAAGATCTATCCGGCGCAGCAGCGATCCGGCAAAGCCCGGAAATTTCCGCCAAATCAGGAATTGCCGCGCGGACAAGCGGGCGTCGGCAAGTGTTACAGGAATTTTGCGGCGGCTCGCTTCGACAATGAGGTTTGGCGGAAATTCCGGCCCGCATATAAGGACGAAATCTGGCCGCCAATGATCGAGAAACCGCGCCACGAATTGCGGCGCGTCGAGCGGCGCGAGTTGGTGTAGCACTGGCGGCAAGCGCGGCGCGCGGAACGGGCCCGAAGAGGCATCGCCGATCGCCAGAAGCACGGTAAAACCGAGCTGTCCTAGTTTTTCGAGAAGCGGCGGTAAGGCGAGCGCTTGCGCGGCGTTTGCCGCATGCAACAAGACGAGCCGCCCATCCGGCCGGGCAGGGTAAGGCCGCCCCAGCCGCTCGTGGCGCCTCGAAAAATCGTCGCGGCCGAGCTTTCCCCGCCAATAAAGATACAATGGGCCGGTTAAACCAACGCCCGCGCTTGCCAGCCGGTAGGCCGCCAGGAGGGCCGAACCTTTCACGGCGTGCCTGGAAATTGCAACGGCAGGGTCCCCCGGCTCGCATGGCTCTTTTCGCGCAATCGAAAGGTGGCCGCCGGACTCAAGTTTTGTCCTTCGAAGGGTCGAGCAGACGATGCAAATGCGCCACGAAATAGCGCATATGGGCATTGTCCACCGTTGCCTGCGCCTTGGCTTTCCAAGCCTGCGCCGCCGACGCGTAGTCCGGAAAAATGCCAACGATATCGATCTTGGACAAATCGCGGAATTCCGTGCCGCTCAAATCCTTAAGTTCGCCGCCGAATACAAAGTGGAGAAGTTGTTTGCCGTTCGTGGTCATGCGCTTCCCGTCCGGAGTTCTTGGCGGTTAAGTGGCTATTCCACCATGTAAAGCTTTCGTGGATTGCATGGAAGGGCAACCTCGCCTTTTTGGTCCGTCGCGGCGCAAGGAGAAAACGGCGCGATGAGGTCCAAATAGGCCTGGGCGCTTGTTTTAAAACGCCCGGTTTGGTGGGCTCCTTCGGGCAGGGAACGCTCGCAAGCAGGCGCACCGCTATTCTTGACCAGTCATTCTAGAAGGGCGAGGCTCAATATTACTAAAGCTTATGGCACATAACTATTTTTGATGCACGGGATAACGACAAAATGATTTCCCCGGCCCTCTCGCCGCGCGTAATTTTCCCGCAGGGCGCATGCCGGAGACGTATGAGCAAAGCACCATGCAAGACTCCGGCAAGCGGCAACGAGGCAATGAGTCGATTTAAGGCAGATAGGGAGGAGAACAATGCACGTGATCCCTGGGTACCCTTCACTCTCCGATGAGGCTCGCGGAGTATTAAAATTCCTGTGGAGGAAGTCGCATGTCAAGGATAACTGGGCCAAGGGTGGCGAGATCTCGGACGCTTGGGACAGATGGAGCATTTTCCCCTGGTACATGTATCCTCGCTATGACCTCGAATGGTCGACGCGGGTCGCCGCGAAGATCGCCCAGGAGATACCCGCCTGGCGAGAGGGCTGCGCCGAGATCATCGAGCTAATGCTCCAGCGCAACACCCAGTACGCGGCATGGTTCGATCTGGTCGAGCAAAAGGGCTTCGATCCCAACCGCGGCCACTACCCCTACGATTACTACGACAAAAACATGCCGCCCGGATGGGCGGGCGTCTACAACGCGCCCGGCTACTACGGAAACGGGCTCGCGACCAAGGTGCCTCCGAAAGAGGCAAGGCGCACCTCGCCCTACACCCAGCCACACTCACCGGCTGTGGGGCGCACATACAATCCGGACCCCATCTACGGCAACGGTGGCTCCTATATGATGGGCAAGGGCTACCTGCTCAACATCATTGCTCTCTATGAATTCGTCTGCGGCAGTACCAAGTATGACGAACCGATTGAGCTCGTGTACGACGACAAAATAAAGTTCAAGTATACGCAACTGGAGATGGCAAAAGTTCTCTACGACCAATTTACGGCGCCCGTGGACGAAGGCGGGAGCGATCTCACGCCGGGGATCGATTGTGAAGTAGGGAAGGTCTTTCCATGGTGCGTCGGCGTTGGTGGCCTTGGTATGAAGATGACCGACAAGTTCCACAACACCAATTACCAAACCGGCTATTACCGGTGGCTGGACTGGGCCAAGCAAAACCTCGTCGGTGGAGCCAAAGGACCAGGCGAACCTTATGAGTGGGCCTCGATATACTACGATCGTGACATCCCCTACAACATGAATGGGCCTAAGCATCAGATCCCAGGCAACTGGTTCTGCTGCGCTTACCAGTATTGGCCTGACGACCAGAACTCTCGCCCGGCGCTTGTATGCCGGGGCGAAGAAAAAGTTTATGCGGACAGAGCCCGACGGATCCGCCCATATTAACTTCCCGCCCGAGCTCGGTGGTGGAGAGGACTTGGTTGGCTTCGGCGCCGCGGCGGCGTGTGCCTGGGAGTTCGGCGATTTCGATACTCATGCACAGCTGATGAACTGGGCGAATGCTCGCTATCAACCAACTACGAAGGATGGCGAGTTCTATTATCAGTTTGGCCTTGATGAAGCCTGGCCTCGGGGTTGGCCAAATGACTGGCTTCTGATGGCCGTTGCGGGGGGACAGGGCAGCTGGTCTCGCCTTTATAATGAGCCAAACCTAAAGAAATTCCACCAGCCCACGGTCTTTGGTGTTGACTACCCAACGGTAAGTGTCGGGCAAGCCTATTACGATGAGAGCTTGGGCGCTTTGATGGTAGCCATATTCCCCGGAGACGATAAGAAAGTAGGCAGTAACACGACATTCAAGGTGACAAATCTGACGGGCACGGAACGTAAGGTCTTACAAGACGGCGTACCTTTTGGCGGGTGGAAGGCCCTCGGCGACGGTGAGATACAGGTAACAACGACCGTGGATCGTCATGCTTTTGTGATCCGGTAATCAGGCGCGTCCGTAGAGCATGTCATCTGGACGTGCTCTAGAAGTCAACGCGCAGGTTTATGCGATTAATTACCATTTGAAGCCGGACTCCCATAAGGTGAATCCAGTGTACACGTGTCTGCTGGTGTCGACCTATGAACTCGGCCATCAGCCGTTCGGCCTGGCCGAGCCAGCAGCGGTTCTGCGGCAACTTGGTGCCGGCGTGGTGGAGACCCTGGACCTCGCCGTGGAGGGTCTAGATGAAGCGGCATTCCGGCGGGCCAACCTCATCGCCTTTTACGTCCCGATGCACACCGCCACCCGTCTGGCGGCGCAACTGATTGGTAAGGTGCGGCGCTGGAACCCCACGGCCCATGTCGCCGCGTACGGGCTATATGCGCCGATGAACGAGATCTACTTGCGACACCTAGGTGTCCAGACCGTATTGGGCGGTGAGTTTGAAGACGGACTTGCCGCCCTGGCTCAACGCCTCTCGCGCGGTGTGGAAGCGGCGCCGGGGGAGCAGTTGGAGCCGCGCGTGTCTCTCGCCCGCCAGGATTTCGTCATCCCGGATCGTGACGGGCTTCCTTCCCTCGATCGTTACGCCTATTTGCGCTTACCGGACGGAGATAGGCGGGCGGCTGGCTATGTGGAGGCAAGCCGCGGTTGCAAGCACCGGTGCCGGCACTGCCCCGTCGTGCCCGTCTACAATGGCCGGTTTCGCATCATCCCCCGGGAGATCGTTCTAGCGGATGTTCGCCAGCAAGCCGCGGCGGGAGCGCGGCACATAAGCTTCGGCGACCCGGACTTCTTTAATGGCCCTACCCATGCGCTCCGCATCGTCGAGGCGGTGCACGAGGAGTTTCCCGGGCTTACCTACGATGTGACGATCAAGGTGGAGCATCTGTTGGTCCATGCTCAGCTGCTGCCGGTGCTACAACAGACCGGTTGCTTATTCGTGACCACGGCCGTGGAATCAGTGGACGACAAGGTGCTGGCCATTTTAGAGAAGGGCCACACACGGGAGGACTTCTTGCAATTGGTGCGGCTCTTCGACGAGGTGGGGCTGTCGCTGTCTCCAACCTTCGTGGCGTTCACGCCGTGGACCACCTTGGACGGTTACCTGGACCTTTTGAACGTGATTGCCGGGCTTGGACTGATCCGATCCGTCGCGGCGGTGCAACTGGCGATCCGCTTGCTGATTCCACCGGGCTCTCGCCTGCTTGAACTGGCAGCGATTCGCGCCCTGGTGGGCCCGCTTGACGAAGCGGCACTTGTGTATCCGTGGTCGAACGCCGACTCCGGAATCGACAAGCTCCAAACGCGGGTCCAGGCCCTGGTGCAACGGGCGGGAACCAAGTCGAATGATCAACTCTTCGGCGAAATATGGCGACTCGCTCACGATCACGCCGGGCGTTCTGCCCCGCCCGTGCCTGCCATGGGAGCCCGGCGCACGCCAGCTCAGCTTAGCGAGCCATGGTATTGTTGCGCGGAACCGACCCGGGAGCAGTTTGCCCTTCTTTGAGTTTCCGCACGGCGTGATCAAGGAGGTGCCGCCGCCCCTTTATGTGGGTTAGAACACAACCCTCGCGCGGCACGTTCGGCACTAAAACAGGATGACGCGCGTTTCTCTCAACCGCAACAATGATAGGAGGCTGTTATGGCTGGTGTTAAGCTTCTGGTGATTTATCCACGTCCAAAAGACATCGCAGTTTTCGAAAAGCTCTATCAAGAGGAACACGTCCCGATGGCGGTGGACAAGCTCGCCGGCAAGACGAAGTTTGTAGCGACCAAGGTCTTGGCAACCCCGGATGGGACGCCCCCTCCGTTCTACCGGATCGCCGAGGTCCATTTCCCGTCCCTTGAGGCATTGCAAGCGTGTGCGCAGTCCGACGGTGGCAAGGAAACCGTCGCCCACGCCGTCAAAATCTCAAGTGGTGGCGCCCCGATTTTCCTGGTCGCCGAAGAGCAGACGTTCATGTTTGGGAGCGGCTAAAAGCGGTCGTGGCTCCTCGATTGCGGATTTCTTGCGGCCATGGCGGAGACGCCTGTTGTACCAACTAGTTGGCCGCCGCATACTTCGAAAAAACCGGCTCCACACACCGCTAAGGATGGAGAGGAGGGAAGCGAGGAGGAGCGGTGAGATAAGTTGTGTGTGGTGGGGCGTGGGCGGGTGGGCGGTTGTCGGGGTGGGGTGCGGGGCGGGCGTGGCGGGGCGGGTGGGGCGCCGTGGTTGCGGGTGGGTGTGGTGGCAAGGAAACCGTCGCCCACGCCGTCAAAATCTCAAGTGGTGGCGCCCCGATTTTCCTGGTCGCCGAAGAGCAGACGTTCATGTTTGGGAGCGGCTAAAAGCGGTCGTGGCTCCTCGATTGCGGATTTCTTGCGGCCATGGCGGAGACGCCTGTTGTACCAACTAGTTGGCCGCCGCATACTTCGAAAAAACCGGCTCCACACACCGCTAAAAAAGCGAAATTTTTTTGGAGACGCGAGGCCGACAGCGAAGGAGGAGCGCCGTGACCGATACAGTTACGCCCGCCAATATATTCAATCTTGGAGTTGGATTCTGGGCGTCGAAGACGCTGTTGAGCGCGGTCGAGCTTGGCTTGTTCACCGAGCTTGCCAAGGGCCCGGCCTATCTTGGCGATTTGTCGCGCCGGATCGGCTTACACGATCGTTCGGCGCGCGATTTCCTCGACGCGCTTGTCGCGCTGAAAATGCTCGATCGCCAAGACGGGCGCTACAGCAACACGGCGGAGACAGATCTTTTTCTCGATCGCGCAAAGCCGAGCTACGTGGGTGGTTTTTTAGAAATGGCTAACGCGCGCCTTTATGAGCATTGGGGCTCGCTGACCGAGGCACTTAAGTCGGGCCGGAACCAGAACGAGGCCAAAGGGTCGGGCGATATTTTCGCGGCGCTCTATGCCGATCCGGACCGTTTGCGCGGGTTCCTCGCCGCCATGAGCGGAGCAAGCCTCGGCGCGGCCCAGGCGATCGCCGCGAAATTTCCGTGGGCCAACTATAAGACTTTCGTCGATGTCGGAGCCGCGCAAGGCATGGTGCCAGTTACCATCGCCCGTGCGCATAACCATCTTTCGGGCGCCGGATACGACCTGCCCGAGGTCAAGCCGGTGTTTGAGGAATTCGTCACCCAGCAGGGCGTCTCGGACCGGGTGAAATTTCTCTCGGGGAACTTCTTCACGGACCCACTTCCGGCAGCCGATGTCCTCATCATGGGCCACATTCTGCACGACTGGGATTTGGCGCAGAAGCGTATGCTGCTCGAAAAAGCCCATGCCGCGCTTCCCACCGGCGGGGCGCTTATCGTTTATGAGGCGATCATCGATGACGAGCGGAGGGAGAACGTTTTCGGCTTGTTGCTCAGCTTGAACATGCTGATCGAGACGCCGGGCGGCTTCGATTTTACGGGAGCCGACTGCCAGGCCTGGATGCACGAGGCTGGGTTTTCGCAAACGCGCGTCGAGCCGCTCGCCGGTGCGGACTCGATGGTCGTCGCGATCAAATAGGCTAGCCAAAATGGAACGAACTTGGATCTACAAAATAACACATATGGGCGATCCAAACCGTAGAACAGGGATATTTGGATGTGGAGATTGTGGGCATTCACATCGTGGTTTGGACTATAAAAATGTTATTGGTATCTGGGGATCTAAAAATTCTTTTTCGGCACCTACAGGACGTGAATGACCGCCAAGAGAATTGGAGTCTAAACTAAGTTGGATTGGACTTGGAGCCAAAAGGCTTAAAGAAGAAGAGTTGGAAAAATTAGGAGCGAAAAAAGTTGTCGAGGATAGCGTCTCACCTGACAAATGGGCAGGCCCATTATTGGCGTTTGAGCATTTTGTATATTATAAAGATGGGTATGATTTACACTCTATAGCTCCAAAACTTATGAATAAATTTCAGTCAGAAATACTTAGGTCTGGCATATTCTCAGATTCTCCCAAGTTACCTAGAGAAACACAACCAGAAATTGAAATAATTCTTGGGATTGCAAAGCGGTGTTTACATTCTCCATTCCTGTTTGAGTTGGGGTTATTGAAACAACAAGTACCAAATTATCAACATCTTGATGCGCCGACAAGAAAACGAGTCAGGAGACTCGTTATGCCACAAGCTTTAAGACGATCTACTAACCCGCGTCGAGCCGCTCAAGGGTCGGGACTCGATGGTAATTGTGCAATCAACTAAGGCCGCGGGAGCGCTGAGCCACGCCGGGTGATTCTCGTCGTGGCGGGTATTAGCACCCCGCTACTCCGAAGGTTCGGGGACGACGCCGGAAAGCCGCGGAAACAGGCGGCGCCATTGCCGGTTCGACCAGAGGCGGAACCGGTCGAGGAAGAGATAAAGCACCGGCGTCGTGTAAAGCGTCAAGAGCTGGCTGACGATCAGCCCGCCGACGATCGCAATGCCCAGCGGGCGGCGGATTTCGCCTCCCTCGCCAAAACTTAGCATCAACGGGACGGCGCCGAAAATCGCGGCGAACGTCGTCATCATGATCGGACGAAATCGCAACATGCAGGCGCGAAAAATCGCGTCGCGCGGCGAAAGGCCTTCCGTACGTTCCGCTTCGAGCGCGAAATCGATCATCAAAATCGCGTTTTTCTTGACAATGCCGATAAGCAAAATCACCCCGATCATGGCGATGATGCTGAACTCGGTGTGAAACAGCAAAAGCGCGAGCACCGCGCCGACGCCGGCCGAAAACAAGGTCGAAAGAATGGTGATCGGATGGATGAAGCTTTCATAAAGAATGCCGAGAACGATATAGACCGTGGCGAGCGCGGCTATGATCAACAAGAACTCATTCGCCAAAGACTCTTCGAATAGACGGGCGGTTCCTTGTAGACTGCCGTGGATCGTGGCCGGGGTGTGGAGCGCCTTCATCGCCGCCTGGATTTCCGTGGCCGCGTCACTGAGCGATGCGCCGGGCGCGAGATTGTATGAGATGGTGCTTGCCACGAACAGCCCCTGGTGGTTCACCGCCAAAGGCGTGTGGCCCGGCGCGAAATGGCTAAAGGCGGCGAGCGGAACCATTGTTTCCTGCGTTGTGCTGACGGGCGAACCGGCGGAAGTGCTGCCCCTGCCGGTATTGGCCAAGGCATTGGTTTGAGCGTTGCGCGCCGCGGCTCCCTCGGTATTCGCGGCCGCGCCGGAATTGATGCTCGACGACCCCGGTGCGAGCAGAGCGGGACTCTGCGTCACCGTTCCCGCCACGGCATTGCTCGTCGCCGTGCCGCTCGGGCTGGCGCCGGAAGTGCTGACATAAAGATCTTTCAGGATCGCGGGGTCTTGCCAATAGCGCGGATCGACTTCCATCACCACGTGATATTGGTTAACCGCGCTGTAGATGGTCGAGACCTGACGCTGCCCGAACGCGTCATAAAGCGTACTGTCGATCTGGCTTACGACAAGGCCGAGACGGGAAGCCGTGTCGCGATCGATGCCGACATCGGTCTCCAGGCCGGTCTGCTGCTGGTCGGAATTTACATCGGCGAGCACGGAGCTGTTTTGCAAGGCCTCGGCGAGGCGTGGCACGAAGGCATAGAGTTCGCTCGTGCTCTCGCCCTGCAAGGTGTATTGGTAGAGGGCATTGCTCGCCCGCCCGCCCATGCGGATATCCTGAACCGATTGCAAATAAAGACGCGCGCCCGGCACCTGCGTGAGGCTGCGGCGCAGGCGGGCGATCACCTCGTCGGCCGTCTCGCTGCGCTGGGATTTTGGCTTCAGGTCGATATAGACCGAGCCGGAATTGGTCCCCGAGCCCGAGCCGGTATAGCCCTTGACGCTGGCAATCGCCGGGTCGGCTTGCACGATCGCCTGAAGTTGCGCGAGTTTTAGACGCATCGCCTGGAACGAGATCGCTTGGTCGGCCTGAATGGAGCCGAACAAACGGCCGGTGTCCTGCTCCGGAAAGAAGCCCTTTGGCACGATCTTGAACAATACGACGTTGAGGCCAACTGTCGAAAGCAAAACCACCATCACCAAGATGCCGTGGCGCAGTGCCCAGCCGAGCGTTCGCTCGTAACCCTGCAGGACCTTGGCGAACGGATCGAACCGGCGTTGCCTGGTCTCTCCAGGCGGTGGCGGCCGGAGAAACAGCGCGCACATCATCGGCGTCAAGGTCAAGGATAAGGCGAGCGAGACGAGGATGGCAAGCGAAAGAGTGAGCGCGAATTCGCGAAACAGGCGGCCGACAATCCCGCCCATCAGAAGTATCGGAAGGAACACCGCGATCAACGAAAGGCTGATCGACAGCACCGTAAAGCCAACTTCCCGCGCGCCGGTCAGCGCCGCCTCGACGCGCCCCCTGCCTGCATCGGCGTGGCGGGATATGTTTTCGAGCACCACGATCGCATCGTCGACCACGAAGCCGGTCGCGATGGTCAGGGCCATCAGCGACAAATTGTTCAAGCTGAAATTCATGAGATACATCGCGGCGAACGTCCCGACGATCGAAACCAGCACGGCGACGCTTGGAATTATCGCGGCGCGAATGTCGAACAGGAACAAGAAGACAATCAGCGTGACCAAGAGAATCGCGATGGCCAACGTCCATTCGGTGTCATGCAGCGAGGCGCGGATCGTAATGCTGCGATCGGAGGCAGGCAAAAATTCGATATCGTTTGGCATCGCCGCTTGGAGATGCGGCAATTCGGCCTTTACGCGCTCGACCGTATCGATGATGTTGGCGCCGGGCTGACGGAAAATGACCGCGAAAACCGCCTCCCGGCCGTCGGAGAGGCCCAGATTGCGCACATCCTCGACCGAGTCCAGCACTTCGGCGACATCGGTGAGCCGCACCGGAGCGTCATTGCGATAGGCAATAACGAGAGGCGTATAATCGGCGGCCCGGACCGCTTGATCATTGGTGTAGATTTGGAGGTGCTGTTCGCCGTCCTCGATCGCGCCTTTCGGGCTGTTGGCGTTGGCGGACGCCAGCGCCGCGCGCACGTCCTCAAGCCCGATGCCATATTTGGCTAAGGCGTGCGGATTGAGCTCGACGCGCACCGCGGGCAAGGCGCCGCCGAAAATGAAAACTTGACCGATGCCATCAAGCTGGGAGAGCCTTTGCTGGAGGATATTGCTGGCGAGATCATACATCTGACCGCGCGACTTGGTCTTCGAAATCATGGTAAGGATAAGGATCGGCGCATCGGCGGGATTGATCTTGCGATAGGTCGGATTGGTGGGCAGATTCGTTGGCAGATCGGCGCCGGCCGCGTTGATCGCCGCCTGGACGTCGCGCGCGGCGCCGTCGATGTCGCGGCCGATGTCGAATTGGAGGATAATGCGGGTCTGTCCGAGGGTGCTTGCCGAGGTCATTTCCGTGACATGGGCGATCTGGCCGAGATGGCGTTCCAGTGGTTCCGCCAAGCTCGACGCCACGGTATCCGGGCTCGCGCCGGGAAGCTGCCCCTGCACTAGGATCGTTGGAAAATCGACTTGCGGAAGCGGCGAGACCGGCAGCTTCAGAAACGCAAGGCACCCGGCAAGCGCAATCCCCAGGGTAAGAAGCGTGGTCGCCACCGGACGCGCAATGAAAGGCGCGGAGAGGTTCATATTAAAGACTCGGCGGCGCGCATGACCGCGGCCAACAAAAGCGCGGCTGCGGCCAAGCGGAGGTGGAAAAGCCGCAAGGGATCAAACTCTTTCTTTGCAACCTAACGCCCTATCACGATAAGGCGCCGATGAGCGATGGCGCGTTTCGAGAATTTCCACTATCGCTTTGAAAAAAAAACCGCCGTTGGCGCCGAGTGGAGCGACGCGCGAACAACCGGGTCGCTATTTGGCTCCAGGGAGGGAGGGCACTATGCGCGAGGCGGAGCCTGTAACGATCGAAACGTTTGACATTCTGCGTTTGTTGAAATCCCTGCCGCACCGCTATCCATTTCTGATGATCGACCGCGTGATCAAGGCGCGGGGCGACGAATCCGGCATTGGCATCAAGAATGTAAGCATTAACGAGCCGCAATTCCAGGGGCATTTCCCGGAGCGCCCGGTCATGCCCGGGGTTCTTCTGATCGAGGGCATGGCCCAGACCGCGGGGGTTTTGTGCGTCAACGTGCATTCGCCCGGCCGAAAGCCGCCGCTGGTTTATTTCATGAGTATCGACAAGGCCAGGTTTCGAAAGCCGGTCATGCCGGGTGACCGGGTTGAGTTTCATATGACCAAGACCAACCAGCGCCGCACCATGTTTTGGTACAAGGGCCGCGCCTTGGTGGACGGCGTGCTTGTGTGCGAGGCGGAGATCGCCGCCATGCTGGCCCCTGATGGTGGTTAGCGTTTCGCGCCGGGATGTTTTCCGCTCCGGTTTCCCAATGGAGAATTTGCGATACCCCGGCTCATTGCAGAGCCTGGAGTAATTCTGTCCGGCCTTCGGGGCGCACTCCGGGGCGTGGTTGGCAGCGATTTGACACGTTTAGGTTTCGCGGCTCGCACTGCGAGGCCGATGCTCGATGGCAGCGCAGCGAAGGCCGGCGAAGCCGTTGACGGGTTTCCTTCGCGGCGCGGGCCTGCTATCCCGGCCCACATGACCACGCACGCGCTCGAAAACATCCGCAATTTTGCCATTGTCGCCCATATTGACCACGGCAAATCCACCCTCGCCGACCGGCTCATCCAGGCCACCGGCGCGATCTCCGAGCGGGATATGGTCGCGCAGGTGCTCGATTCGATGGATATCGAGCGCGAGCGCGGCATTACCATTAAGGCGCAGACGGTGCGCCTCGAATACAAGGCGCACGACGGCAAGACTTATACTCTGAATTTGATGGACACGCCGGGCCACGTCGATTTCGCCTATGAAGTGTCGCGTTCGCTCGCCGCCTGCGAAGGCTCGCTGCTGGTGGTGGACGCGAGCCAGGGCGTCGAGGCGCAGACGCTCGCCAACGTCTATCACGCGCTCGATGCCGGCCATGAGATCGTGCCGGTGTTGAACAAGATCGATCTTCCCGCCGCCGAGCCGGAGCGCATCAAGCGGCAGATTGAGGATGTGATCGGGCTCGATGCCTCGCAGGCGGTGCTCATTTCGGCGAAGACCGGGCAGGGCATCGATCAGGTCCTCGAGGCGATCGTCACCCGCCTGCCACCGCCGGAAGGGGACGAGACCGCGCCCTTGAAGGCGCTCCTGGTCGATTCTTGGTACGACGCCTATCTCGGCGTCGTCGTGCTTGTGCGCGTCATCGACGGGACGCTGAGAAAGTATCAGAAAATCAAAATGATGGGAACGGACGCCCATTATGAGATCGACAAAATTGGGGTGTTCCGGCCAAAGATGCAGGATGAGGCGGCGCTCGGGCCCGGCGAAGTCGGCTTCATCACCGCGCAGATCAAGGAGGTCGCCGACACGCGGGTCGGAGACACGATCACCGACGCACGCCGCGCTTGCGCCGAAGCGCTGCCCGGCTTTAAGCCCGCGCAGCCGGTGGTTTTTTGCGGGCTGTTTCCGGTCGATGCGGCGGATTTCGGCGATCTTCGCGCCGCAATGGGACGTTTGCGGCTGAACGACGCGAGCTTTTCCTATGAGATGGAGAGTTCGGCGGCGCTCGGCTTTGGTTTCCGCTGCGGGTTTCTGGGTCTCCTGCATCTCGAAATCATTCAGGAGCGGCTGCAGCGCGAGTTCAATCTCGATCTCATCGCGACCGCGCCTTCCGTCATCTACCGGATTCGCAAGCGCGGCGGCGATATGCTTGAATTGCATAATCCGGCCGACATGCCCGATCCGGCGAAGATCGAGACGATCGAAGAGCCTTGGATTCGCGCGACGATCTTGACACCAGACGATTATCTTGGCGCGGTCTTAAAACTCTGCCAGGAACGGCGCGGCGTACAGGCCGATTTGAGCTATGCCGGCCAGCGCGCGATGGCGACCTATGATTTGCCGCTCAACGAAGTCGTGTTCGATTTCTACGACCGGCTGAAATCGATCTCGAAGGGCTATGCGAGTTTCGATTATGCAATCACGGACTACCGCGAAGGCGATCTCGTGAAGATGTCGATTCTTGTTAACGCCGAGCCAGTCGATGCGCTCTCCATGCTGGTCCATCGCGACCGCGCCGACACGCGGGGCCGTGCAATGGTCGAAAAGCTCAAGGAGCTCATCCCGCCGCACATGTTCCAAATTCCGATCCAGGCGGCGATTGGCGGAAAAATCATCGCGCGAGAGACGGTCCGGGCGCTGCGCAAGGACGTGACCGCGAAATGCTATGGCGGCGACGTCACCCGCAAACGGAAGCTTTTGGAAAAGCAGAAGGCGGGCAAGAAGAAGATGCGGCAATTCGGCAAGGTCGAGATTCCGCAGGAAGCTTTTATCGCGGCGTTGAAGATGGATGGGTGAGGGCGAGAGGTGGACGCCATCTGGCGTATCTCGGCGCGAAACACGATGCCGCGTACGCTTTGGTTGGCCGCGCTCACGTTTTGGGCGCGGCTGCGGAGGCACTTTCAGAAGCTTAAGAAGCAGCTCGTCACGGCGCTGATCGATATTCTTTCCAGGCGGTCGAGGTTGCATATGGGTTCTGGTCATAAACGCACTGATCTGCGGGCAAACGCCCAAGCAAAACTTGATGACGCGATTACTCTCTCCCAAAAGGGCGGATTCTCCAACGCTTATTATCTGGCCGGATATGCAGTCGAGATCGGCTTAAAGGCATGCATTGCTGCGAAATTTGTTGCCGAAGTCATACCCGACAAAACATTTGTGAACGACATCTATGTACATAATCTAACCAAACTGGTTGGCCTAGCTGACCTTTCGCAACAACTCAAAGAGGCACAAGAGAAGGACCAAAAATTCGCCGAGAATTGGGCGTTAGTAGTTCAGTGGGATGAATCCAAGAGATATGTTACGACCGATGCGAATACAGCTCAAACCACGATAGAGGCGATAACCGATCCTATTTCCGGAGTGTTCGCATGGATAAAAGTATACTGGTAGCAAGCGGCCATGCGTTAATTGACGCCCTATCGGACAGGGGTATCGCCCCTCGCGCTGTCATTTGGGTCTATACACCTGAAATAGAGGCTTGGAAGCTGTGGGTGGTTCCGCATCGGTCAATAATTGATAAGCGAGAGTTTTATCGGCATGTCTCAGAGATAATTACCAAAAATCGAGACAAATTCGGCGGCATAGATGCTGGCGATATAGAAATGATTTTAGAAAATCACCCGGCGATCCGCGGATTAAGTCGAGTGTTTCGTGTCCCTGTGAAAAGTGATGTTCAAGCTACAAACAACATGCTGAACGGATTCTATCTACCAGACTGTATTATCCTTCTTTTAGCTCTATAAAACTGAGCCATTTCATCGAGCGCTATCACAATGGCTCCAATCGCATCATGAAAAGCGTCTTCGGCAGTCATTTCACCGTCGTCCCGACCATGCCGAGCATTGCGCAATTTCGCCGCTATGTCTTCCAAACATTCGGGCAGCTCATCGGTGAGCGTACACCGGATCAATATTGCTTCCGGCGTAACTTCAATTTCGGCAAAACCTCTTTGGTTCTCTCCGTCCTCCACCGCACTCTCTCCTTCTCCTTTGATTTACCGGCCTGTCACGCTAACGGTTCTCTACCAGATTTGCTCTCCTAAAAAACCGGCGCGCCGCGTGCGTTGAGGGCGTTTGCCAGGCTTGCCAGGGCCTTGGCCCGCTTGCGAAAGAAAGTATGCGGCGCCCATTGCTTTTCGGCGCAGAGCTTCTTGATCGATCTTCCGCGCGCGGCGCGCAACGCCCAAAGGGTCGTGACAAGCGCCATGCCGGAATCCTCGACGCGCAATTCGCGCAGCCACTCGAACGCCGTTTCCATATGCGTTATTTCGGCGGCGCTCGGGCGGATCACGGTACGATTGGCGGCTTGCTGGCGGGTCCGGCGTTCGCTCTCTTCGAGCTCCGCTTGGGCCAGTTGATCGGCCCATTCGGTGACCGTGCGCGGCCAATGCCCGCCGGGCTTGCGGGGTCCGCGCAACCGCGGCAGGCGGTCGAGGGTGACAAAGGCGTGCACGAGCCTTGTGCCGACGAGCTCCGCGTCCCAAAACGGCGGCAGGGTCTCGTTCCCGGCGAAGAGCGGCGCCTCGTACCGGCTGGCGATTGCTTCTGCGTCCATGTTCAAACCCCGTCGTCGAGGATATTGTCGAGGAGGTTGGGGTCGGCGGCGATTTCGAGAAGCAACTTGTGAATCATCGCTTCGCGCGTGAGGCCGCGCTTGAAGGCGGCGGCCTCGAAATGGCTTGTGGCATCGGGCGGCAGCTGCAACGACAGCGCGGCCGCCGCCGCGCGAAACCCGAGGCCGAACCTTTGCACCTGCCTGAACACATTGTTGGGGGTCGCGGCGATGATGTGGTCCTCGGCGACGCGGTTGACGTCCCAGCCAAGACCAAGAAGAAACCCTAGCCGGGCGATTCGCTCGCCGGTCCAATGCGTTCTGTGGATTTCTGCTGCAACTTTCACCGTAAAATCTCCATCTTGTGTTGAGCTGGGCGACCGGAGCGTCACGCCGCCAAACTCATATACGGTAGTAATACCGTAAGTGTCAAGGTGAATTTACCGAATGCGTTTCTTGCTTTGTGCGGTTACTCTACCGCTATGAAACTTGATGACGTTCTCGCCCGAATCGAAAGCCGCCTGAAGACCGTGGGCCTTTCCGCGCACGCCGCTTCCGTGGCCGCCAAACGGCCCGACGCAATTCGCAATTTGCAACGGGCGGTCAAGAACGCGGGCGAGAAAAATGACCGGCACGGGATCTCGACCGCAACCTTGGAGGCGCTTGCCCCGGTCTTGCAAACAACCGCCTCGTGGCTGCTCGAGGGCGTCGGGGACCCCGCTTCCGGCAATCTCGTGCGCGTCGTTGGACGGATCGGCGCTGGCGCCGAAATTCAGCCGGAGTTCGAACAAACTTCACGCGGAAGCCTGTATGACATCGAGGTTCCGTTTCCGGTCTCGGCGGATGCGATTGCTTTCCAGGTCGAGGGCGACAGCATGTGGCCGCGTTACGATCCGGGCGACGTGATCATTTGCTGGCGCCAGGGCACCAATGTCGAGGATATCGTCGATTGGGAAGCCGCGGTCAGGACCACGGACGGCAAACGCTATCTGAAACGCATCCGGCGGGGAGCCGCAAGCGGAACCTTCGATCTTGAGAGCCATAACGCGGCGCCGGTCCGCGGCGTGCGGATCGCATGGGCTGCAGAAATCAAAGGGGTTGTCCGATCCGGTCAGTGGCACCGGAAATAGGTTTTGGAATTAGGTAATAATACCTTTACATAGGTATTTATACCTGTACAAGGTCTCTGCCTTTTCCGGAGCCCGCCAATGCCGAACCGCCCGCCCGCCCGCGCCAATGCCGAAGCCGCGATTCGCGCGCAAGCAACGCGCACCGCCATCGATCTGATAAAGAATCGCGCTCGCGCCTACGCGAAGCGCCCGATGACGCTGGAAAATGTCTTTCCTGGTATTTCGGCCGCCGCGCCCGAGACAATCATCGCCGTGGCGAAGCATCTGATCGCGGCGGAGAGACACGCGCCGCGCCGGTGGTTTGGTTTTGGCGGGGAAGTCCCGATCCTCAACGCCAAGGCGGTTTTGGTGTCCGCGCGCGCCCTTCGCCGGGATGAAGGACGGCGAGCCCGAAAGAGGGCGCACGATCTTTGAACCCGGTTTGCGCCAGTGGCGGTTTGATTGCGTCAGGGTAACCGCTGCCTTGTACCAGCCGTAGGTCCGGCCAGCCCGCCTTGTGCGCGAGGGCGGCGATCTTCGCCGCGTATTCTTGACGCAGACCGGCCGCTCCGGCATCTTCGCCGACGGCGACCGCTTCGAACTTCATCCCCCCAAACGCGGATGAGGCTGCGCGAGACGCCATGACGTGCGCCGAGTCCGTGCAACGTCTCGCCGGCGACGAACTCTTGCGCAACCTGTCGGTTGAACCCGGTGCTATCGGAACGCTGTTTCGGCATGGCTCGCATCCTTCAAAAGCCCAGCTACCAGGTCAATTCCCCGGGCACCAACTGTCCGGCCTCGGGGCGCACTCGCAAGAGCCTCCAAATTTCCCCGATTGACCGCTACGATGCCTTTCGCCAGCCGCGCTCACGGCATATAGAGGAGTCGAAGCAGCAGCCCTTTTCGCATAAGGCGGCCAGGAGTATCGACACGCCATGTCTCGCCAAAATTCTCGCGGTTTCGCCGCCGTTCCAACCCTCGCCTTCGCGGCCGTCCTTGCCTCCACCGGCCCCGCCCCCGCCAAGACCAAGCACCCAAAGCCAGCGGCGAATGCCGGACAATCCAGCACCGCGAGCCCGGACACGGCAAAGACCGGGAAGCCCTCGCAACTGGCGATTTACGGCGCCTGGGGCGTGTTTCTCGCGCAGGGCGAAAAGGCCAAGACCTGCTACGCGCTGGCGACGCCCAAGGACAGGGCTCCCCCAGGATTGAAACGCGATCCCGCCTATGTCTTCATCGCCAACCGGCCGGGCGAGAATGTGCGCGAGGAGGTCTCGATTATCATGGGGTTTCCAATGAAAGAAGGCGGCGGCCGCGCGGAAATCGCCGGGTCCGGCTACGATCTCATTGCCAAGGGAGCCAACGCCTGGATTAAGAAACAGGCCGAGGAAGCTAACTTCGTCGATGCCTTGAAAAAAGGCTCGAAACTCATCATCAAGGCGGCCTCGCTAAAAGGTCACGTGACGACCGACAGCTATTCTCTCGCCGGTCTCTCTGAAGCTCTCGAAAGAGTCGAGAAAGAATGCCCTTGAGTTGGTCTAGAAATCGCCAGCGCGCGCGTTGCCTCCGGGAGGAAAGCCATGTCCGGCAAAACCTATCCAGTCGACCCCCGGTGGAAGCAACGTGCCTATATCGACAATGCGAAATACCTAGAACTCTACGCCCGCTCGGTCGCTGATCCAGAATCATTCTGGGCCGAGCAGGCACGCCGCATCGACTGGATCAAGCCCTTCACGCTCGTAAAGAATACCTCTTTTGGTCCCGGCTCCGTCTCGATCAAATGGTTCGAGGACGGCACCGTCAATGCCGCGCAAAATTGTATCGACCGGCATCTGCCCCGGCTCGCAAACCACACCGCGATTATCTGGGAAGGTGACGGCCCGGAGGATTCAAAACACATCACCTACCAGGAACTCCACGGCGAGGTTTGCCGTCTCGCCAATGTCCTCAAAAGCCATGGCGTCAAGAAGGGCGACACGGTCACGATCTATCTGCCGATGATTCCCGAGGCAGTGTATGCGATGCTCGCTTGCGCGCGAATCGGTGCGATCCATTCGGCCGTTTTCGGCGGTTTCTCCGCTAAGTCGCTCGCTGGACGTATCGAGGATTGCCGCTCGAAACTTCTCATCACCGCCGATGAAGGGCGGCGTGGCGGCCGCACCACGCCGCTCAAGGCGCACGCCGGCGAGGCCGCCGCGAAAGCGGGCGGAATCGTCGAGACCATTCTCGTCGTTAAGCACACCGGCGGCGCCGTCGCATGGGTCGAGGGCCGCGATGTCTGGTACCACGACGCAATGGCGCGAGCCGCGCCGGAGTGCCCCTGCGCGGGGATGAACGCGGAAGACCCGCTGTTCATTCTCTACACATCGGGCTCGACCGGCGCGCCGAAGGGCGTGGTGCATACAACGGCGGGCTACCTCGTCTACGCCGCGATGACGCATCGCTACGTTTTCGATTATCGCGAAGGCGAAATTTTTTGGTGCACCGCCGACGTGGGCTGGGTGACCGGCCATAGCTATATCGTCTACGGCCCCCTCGCCAACGGCGCCACGACGCTGATCTTCGAAGGCATTCCGACGTATCCCAGCGTGTCGCGCTTCTGGGAAATTGTCGATAAGCATCAAGTCAATATATTTTACACCGCGCCGACCGCGATCCGCGCCCTGATGCGCGCCGGCGATGCGCCGGTCAAGACAACGAGCCGTGCCTCGCTGCGGCTTCTTGGCACGGTCGGCGAGCCGATCAATCCGGAAGCCTGGGAATGGTATTACCATGTCGTTGGCGGCGCGCGCTGCCCGATCGTCGATACCTGGTGGCAAACCGAAACCGGCGGCATTCTCATATCGCCGCTGCCCGGCGCGACCGAGCTGAAGCCCGGCTCGGCGGCGCGGCCATTCTTCGGAATCCGGCCGGAGGTGGTGGATGCGGCGGGAACCGTCCTCGAAGGCGCCTGCTCGGGCAATCTTGTCCTGGCCGATTCGTGGCCAGGCCAAATGCGCACGATTCATGGCGACCACGAGCGCTTCGTGCGGACTTATTTTTCCGCCTATCCCGGCAAATATTTCACCGGCGACGGCTGCCGCCGCGACGCGGACGGCTATTATTGGATCACCGGACGGGTCGACGATGTCATCAACGTCTCCGGTCACCGGCTCGGCACGGCGGAGGTGGAGAGTTCCCTCGCCGCGCATGAAAAGGTCGCGGAAGCCGCGGTCGTTGGCTATCCGCACGACATCAAGGGCCAGGGCATCTATGCCTTTGTCACCTTGATGATCGGGGTCGAGCAGAGCGAGGAACTCCGCGCCGATCTCGTCGCCTGGGTGCGCAAGGATATCGGGGCGATCGCCAGCCCGGATATCGTTCATTTCGCGTCCGGATTGCCAAAAACCCGTTCCGGCAAAATCTTGCGCCGCATCCTCCGCAAGATCGCCGAAAAGGAATTTCACGCACTCGGCGATATTTCCACCCTGGCCGATCCCGCTGTCGTCGAAGATTTGATCCGCAACCGCGCGGGTTGACGAGCGCGAAACTACCTCTCCCATGACTAAAGAAGCGCCTCGGCGGCCTTGCAAGTCAGAATGACCTGGGCTTAGATCAACCGGGGGGTGAATTGTGAATAGATTGAGAAATCGTATGCTAAAGCTGAAGAAGATCACGTAGTTATACAGCTCGTCCAAATGCTCCTCACCCTAACTGTTTGCCCTAAGGAGAAGAAATTTATAGCACAAACGGCATGGACTTTTCAGAGTCCAGCTCACGGCTGATTCCGCAACTTCGTCGATTGGCCCCATGGGTAGTGTTGGATACAGTAGCTGTCGCTGTACGGCATCGTCAGCTCCTGGCGCTTGTGAATTCGCACGGGGCGACCCAGTGCGTGGGACTTGAGCCGCCGGCGAAGCAACGGAGGCGCAGTAACCAAATATTAACCATATGGATAACTTTTCCAGTGGATCGCAATAATCGTATAAATTGGTTAATGGTCTAGCTGTTAGGCTGTCTTCCGTCAATTCAATCCGTATTCGATGGAGACGCCAGTGGATAAGCGACATAGAAATGAGCACTTTCCTAGAAGTGCAGGTTATCGTGTAGGTCTTTCGTCTATCATCTCCAAAAAATGTTTTGGCATTTGCCTCGCCACTTGCGCAGGAATCGTGGCAGTAAGTGCCGAAACACAAGCCCGTGAATATGTGTCCTTTTCGCAAAACTACGCGGCCGGCACCATTATTATCAAGCAAAGCGAGAGGAGGCTCTATTTTACGACGGGAGCCGGGACCGCCGTTCGTTATCCGATCGCGATCGGCCGGGCGGGCAAGGCTTGGCAGGGCGAAACCTTCGTTCAAGGCAAATTCGTCTCGCCCGCGTGGTCGGCGCCATGGGTCGTGCTGCGAGACCACCCAAATCTTTCGAGGGTTATCCCCGGCGGCTCGCCGCGCAACCCGATGGGTGCCGCGGCAATCACCCTCAATCTTTCCGAAGTCGCGATCCACGGCACGACCGCGAGCATGCGCAGATCCGTCGGCACGGCCGCGTCCTATGGGTGTATCCGGATGTATAATGAGGACGTCGTGGACCTATATCATCGCGTCGAGGTTGGGACGCCGGTCGTCGCAATTCCATAAGACGCCTTTATTTCGATCGCGGATGGGTCTAACCCATTCTTCCGGCCCGGATATTTTGCGCCCGCGCTGGCCTCTCGCGCGGGCGCTGTTCAATGGGGCTGCTTGGCGGGATTGCCGGTAAGTTGGGTTCGGCGTAGAGTTGCTCGCGTGTGGTCGATTAAGTCGCGGCGAACTTCCCGCATCACCCTCGCGCGACGCTGGCCCCCATTGAGCATTTGCAGGGAGTAACCGGTGGAAACAAAGGGCCTCGATCACACCGAACTCGCCAACCAGATCATCGACGTGATTGTCAAGGAAGGAATGGTTGACCGCGAGAAAGCCACCTTGGATGCGACGATCGAAAGCCTCGATCTGAAATCGATCGACATCGTGATGATTTTGACGGCTATCGAGGACAAGTTCGACGTCTATATTCCAATGGATGGCCCCTTTCACGAAGCAAAAAACATCGGCGATCTGATCAACGCCATCGCTGCCTATATCGTCAAAGAAAAAAGCTGAATGGCTGAAGCGCGGCGAATCGTCGTCACCGGCATGGGAGCTGTCTCCGCCGCGGGCATTGGCGCAACGGCTCTCTGGCAGGCCGCGCGGGACGGCCGCTCGTGCGTCGGCGAAACCCGCTTCGTGCGTCCCTATCGTGGCCGCATCCGGATTGCCGCCCAGGTCCAGGATTTCGATCCGGCATCGTATCTCACCGCGGTCGAATTGGCATTCTGCGATCCGGTCACGCAATATTTGCTTGCCGCCGCCGACGAGGCCGTCGCCCAGGCGGGGCTTGCCTTGGCAATGCCGATGGGTCCGCGCACCGCCACCATCATCGGAACCGGCGTTGGCGGCATGCACACTTTGGAAAACGCGTTTTATCTGACGCTGGTCGAGCAGGGGCGTCTTGGACCATGGACGGTGCCGCGTCTGATCCCCAGCGCCGCTCCCTCCCAGGCGAGCATCCGCTATGGATCGACCGGGCCATGTTTCGCGGTGGCGAGTGCTTGCTCCTCGGCGACCCAGGCGATCGGAATTGGCGCGCATCTCATTCGCTCCGGTCTCGTCGATCGCGCCATCGCCGGTGGAACCGAGGACTGCATCACGAATAGCACGGTGCTGGCCTGGGAATCGCTGCGGGTGTTGACGCCGGATGCCTGCCGGCCTTTTTCCAAGGGCCGCAACGGCATGGTCCTCGGCGCGGGTGCCGCGGTGTTCATTCTCGAAGATGCGGATCTGGCCCGCGCCCGCGGTGCCGGAGCGCTCGCCGAAATCGCCGGCTACGGGACGTCGGCCGACGCCAAGGATCCCCTGCGTCTCGATGCGCAAGGAGCGGCCGCGTGCATGCGGAATGCGTTACTCGACGCCGGCGTCGAAGGCGAGGAAATCGATTACGTCAATGCGCATGGAACCGGGACGACCGCCAATGACGCCACGGAAGCGGAAGCGCTGCGGCTCGTCTTCGGCAATCGGCTTTCGGCTCTCCCGGTCTCCTCCACGAAACCCGTCCATGGACATGCCCTGGGCGCCGCCGGTGCGCTCGAACTTGTGGTGACGATCGGAGCGGTTCGCGAAAATGTTGCGCCGCCAACCATCAACTGGCGCGAGGCCGACGTCAAATGCCCCATCGATGCCGTGCCAAATGAAGCGCGTCCCATGCCGATCCGCACCGCGCTGACCAATTCCTTCGCTTTCGGCGGCATTAACGCCAGTCTCGTCGTGCGGCGCGCGGCATGACGGCCGGGCAAAATTCGCGTGCCGCCGCCTTGGCGCCGGAGCCAAGCGAGGACGCGCTCATTCGTCTGCCGCCGATCCGGGTCCGGACCGGAGCAAGCGAGGTTGCGGGATTTTTGCGCGAGACGGGAGACACCCGGACCGGCGGCTTTGTCCCTCTCATCTTTCCGGTTCGCTGGCTGGGGGTTCCCGCCGTCCGCGGCGTGATCTTGCAATTGACCGGCGGCGAAGGTTTTCTGCCGGTTCACGAGGCGCAAAGCTTTGCCTACGAACGTGAGCTGCAAATCGAAACCGATTACGTCCTCGCCGTCGAGGCGCGCCGTGCCACAAAGCCGCCTCGGGTCATTTTGAAAATGGCGGTTTCCACCGGGGAGGGAGAGATATGCGCACGCGTCGAAACCGTCCTGCGGATTGTGCCCCTTAATCTGGGACCGGCGTCATGATCGAATCCGGAATCGAGCCGGCGCCGCCGGACTGGCCAAAATCCGGGGACGAAATCCGCGTGCAAGACTTCGGGCCTTTCGATCGGGAGGCAATCGCGCGTTATGCGGCCGTTTCCGGCGACGGCAATCCTCTGCATCTCGATCCAGAAGCCGCAAAGGCAACCGGGCTCGCCGGGCCGCCTGTCCATGGAATGCTGATGCTATCCTGTTTCGAGCCTTTGATCATGCGGTGGCGGCGCGATCTTTTCATCGCACGGCTATCGGGCAAGTTTCTGCGGCCGGTTCTGGCTGGCGAAGGCATCCGCGTGTCCGGCCGGGTCATGCGCAGGCGGGACGTTCCAAGACCAGAGCTCATTCTGCGGCTGACCGCTCGCGCGCGAAATAATGATCTTGCGATTTTGGGGGAAGCGTCGGTTTTGTACAGAATTCCCGGTCCGCTTTACTGAGATGCGGCCGGAAACCATCCTCATTACTGGCGCATCGAGCGGTATTGGCCGCGCCCTCGCCTTCGTTTACGCGCGCCAAGGGGTGTCGTTATCGTTGATTGGACGCGACCGCGAACGGCTGGAGGACATCGCCGCCGCCGCCCGCGCGCGAGGCGCCGAAGTCAGCATCGGCCAATTGGATGTGCGCGATCGAGACGCGATGGCGCAATGGATTATCGCGGAGGACACTCGCCGGCCGTTCGGCCTCGTCATCGCCAACGCGGGCATAACGACCGGCTTGGCGCCGGGAGACATCGCCGAAGACCCGCGCGCGGTTCGCGCCATTGTCGGGATCAATCTTATCGGCGTCTTGAACACGGTCGAACCGTTGATCGCGCCGATGTGCGCACGCGGGGCCGGGCAAATTGCCTTCGTTGGCTCGATCGCGGGCTTACGCGGCTTGCCTTACGCGCCTTCCTATTGCGCGACCAAGGCGGCGGTCCATGCCTATAGCGAAGGCCTGCGCGGCCGCGTCGAGGCTCGCGGCGTCGGCGTAAGTCTTATCATCCCCGGCTTTGTGAAGACCCCGTTGAACGACAGTATCGACGCCATGAAGCCGCTCGAAATCACCAGCACCGGCGCCGCCATCCTCATTCAACGCGGTCTCGAACGGGGCAGCGCAATTATCGCTTTTCCAAGGTCCCTCTATCTGGCGGCGCGCCTCGCCCGCATCCTGCCGGCCCGGCTTGTCGATAAAGTCATGGCGCGTATTCAGGTTAGCGTTCCGGAAACCCAAGAGCGTATTCGTTAACAAATACTTATTTCCTGCGCCGTCGCTGGAAGCTCCTCCGCGCGGTCTCGAAGTTAAACTTTCAGGTCTTTCAAATTCTGCAACAAACTGTTGCAATTTGTTTGTTGTCAAAACCAGGCGTTTCGGATTCAAAGCTTGTTGAAGTGTCAGTTTGTGCGGCTTGTGTAAGCGTTCCGGTTGCTTGCACGAAACTGCGCAGCAGGCGCGAAGGACAGTCTGGGCACTACGGCCGCTCCAAGCGGAAAGACGCATGGCAATGCGCGGGCGCGGCGGACGGTATGCGGCCGTGGCACGGGGGCTTGGCTATTGGTTTTCGTCGATCTTTTCCGAATTTTGTGCGAGACCGGCTTGCTCGCCGCCTCGTGCGGGCTGCTGTTTGTTGGCGGCGGCTTTCTGATTCTCATCGGCATCAATATTTTCGAGCAAGCGATCGGCAGGCTGCTCGGCAAGCCGCTTCCGGGAGCGGCGGTTAGCGAAGCCGGTCTTCCCCATGTTCTCGTGCAAATCCCGGTCTTTAACGAACCCACAATGGTCGCGGATTGCTTGCGATCCGCCGCCGCGCTCGATTGGCCGCGAGAGAAGCTGCATATCCAACTTCTCGACGACAGCACCGACGAGACGGCCGCGATCGCCAACGCTGTCGTTTCGGAGCTGCGCCAGCAAGGCTACGATATTTCCCACCTTCGCCGCCCGGGTCGGCCGGGTTACAAAGCGGGCGCCTTGGCCGCTGGTCTCGCTCACTCGAATGCCCCCTATGTTGCCATTCTTGATGCCGATTTCCGGCCGCCACCGCATTGGCTGCGGGCGACCGTGCCGGCCTTGATCGCCGATCCAAGCGCGAGCTTCGTGCAATCGCGCTGCGAATTCGCAAACTACCGGACGAATTGGCTGACCCGCGCGCAAGGTCTGATGTTCGACGCCCATTTCGTCATGGAGCAGGCGACGCGCTTTCGCGCCGGCTGGCTGTTTCAATTCAACGGCACCGGCGGGGTCTGGCGCCGTGCCGCAATAGAGGCGGCCGGCGGATGGCTGGGCTACTCGCTCTGCGAGGATCTCGATCTCACGGTGCGCGCCGAAATCGCCGGTTGGCACGGACTTTTCGCGATGGATCCCCCCGTGCCCGGGCTTGTCCCCGAAAGGATTTCGCACTGGCAGGTCCAACAGCGGCGGTGGTCGAACGGCTTTGTGCAGGTTGCCCGCAAGCTGCTCGGCGAGGTCTGGACGGCCAACTGGCCGGTTTGGCGAAAGCTGACGGCGAGTTTTCTCATTCTCATCCAGACGTTTTACCCTTGCGTTGCGCTCGCCTGCCTATTTTTGGCCCTATGCGCGATCGTCCGGGGCGGCGATCTCGCCCCCTATCTGCCGGTCATCGCAACGATCTCGGCCTTGGTCCTGATCATCGGCATTGGGATGACGCTCGTGCCCTACATTATTTTGCGGCGGGGTTCGCTTTGGCGCTATCTCGCGACGCTCGCGTCCCTGATACCGCTGCTGATCTATGTCAGCGTCTCCAATGCGCCGTCTATTCTAAAGACCGTTTTCGGGGCGGCCGGTACCTGGAAACGCACGCCCAAGACGCAACCCCATGCCGGCGTTTCGCCGGCAACGGACCGGCTCAACGAGATTTGATAACCAGCGCGGCGGCGCTGCGATGGACTCGCGTGTACAAAGTGAATTGCGGGTCGAAGATAAACGTGAGCAACAGCCCGCTCCACGATTTATGGGTCATGAGTCCGGCGTAAAATTCCGGCGCCATTTGCTTCAGCCGCGGCAGCTGCGACCAAGGCACGTCGGGAAAATCGTGGTGTTCGTTGTGATAGCCGATGTTGAGCGCAATGAGGTTCAACGGGCCGTAATAATCAAACGTCTCCTGAGCCGGATCGCAGGTAAAATGCTCCTGCAGCCAGCGCGCGCCGAGCGGATGCAAGCCTCCGACCGAAAACCAGAAGGACGCGAAAAGATAAAGTAGTGCATTCGGGCCGAAGCAGGCCAGAACGGCGAGATCGTAGAGGAAAACGCAACCGCCATTGACAAATGTCCACCGGCTCCACATCGGCACGGAGCCTTTCAAACGGCCGAGGCGGGTAAGCTGGAAGACGGGAAAAAGAAACATCCACGCCGCTTTGCCAAAAGCGCTTCCGCCAAACAGCCGCGCTTCCCAATGACTCGGGAGATCGGCGTCGTAATCGTAATCGCCGAGGTGCGAATGGTGCTTCATGTGATAGCAGCGAAATCCCATCGCGGTCGGAAAAGTGTTTGGCAGATCGGCGAGGATCGCCGCCCATTTGTTCAGGACGTTGGATTTGAAGATGCAATTATGGGTCGCGTCGTGGATGACGACGAACATTGCGTGATTGGCGAAGGCGCCGATGCAAAATGCGGCGGCCAATGCCGCCCACCAATAGGCGGGCCCGAGATAACCAAGCAGCGCGGCGATCGAGGTCTGCCCGGCGACGACGGCAAGCGTGATCGCCGCCGTCCTCCGGTCGTGGCCGATAAGACTGGCGGCTTCCGGATGCGCCGCTAAAATGGCGCGGCGGCGCGGCGGATGCGGACGCTTTACCGGCGTCGCGATGAAGCCTGCGTTTGCCGCCCCGCGCTCCATGCAGGCGGTTCCGGCATCTATCGAGTGCAGCCCCATGTGCCGGTCATCCTCAAGCAATTCAAAATGCCTGATCCGCGAACGCCGAAAAATGCTTCGCGTCCAAGGTCATGCGAGCATAATGTGTTTCGCGCGCGCAAATCAAGCCGCGAGATTTTTCTCATAGATGCGATGCACCTTGTCAATTCGCGCGCCGGAACGTTCGATTGGCCGGCGTATGGCGAGATTGTCCTCCAAAACCCAGCCGAATTCGACGTGTCTAAGCGAACTCGATTTGTTGCGCCGGCGTATTTCCTCGATGAAAGCCAGTATGACCGCGCCGCCGGCGGCCTGGCGATGCAAGGCGCGGCGGACGCCAAAAAGCGCGAGCCGCCCGGACGTAAAGGCGTGTTTCCTGATCCGCGAGATGAGGCGCGGCAGGCCGAGAGGGAACAGACGGCCGCCGAGATCGGCGGTTATTTCGTGCAGGTTCGGCAAAATGACCCCGAAAGCCTGCGGCACGCCGTCGAGTTCGATCATGAACCCGCCTTCCGGCGGCATTACCATCTTGAGCGCGTCGGCGCTCGACATGAATTCGGCGAGCGTAAAAGGCACAAATCCCCAATTTTCGCTCCAGGCATCGTTGAAGATATCGACGATAATCGCCGCTTCCATGCCGAGGTTCTTAAGATCGAGGGTTCTAATCTTGAGCCTCTCGCGCCATTCGGGCCGCTCCATAATGCTTGGGCTGTCCTGCTGGTCCTTGTCGCTGCGATCGTAGCGGTAGGAAATGAGATCGCGCGCCTTTGTGTAGCCTTGGCGCTCCAGGGAACCGCTCAAATAGGCCGGGTTCCAGGGCATGAACACCATGGGCGCGGCTTCGAATCCTTGAACGAGAAGTCCCGCCTCGCTGTTCACGGAGGGCGAAAATGGCCCATGCACGAGCGCGGCGCCGCGTTGGCGCAGCCAGGCTTCCGCGGCTCGCGTCAGGGCGGCGACGACTTCGTCGTCGTCAATAACATCGAGACAACCAAATTGCGCCCGCGACGCGCCAAGCGGCGCATGGGCTTCGTCGTAGATCTGAGCGAGAATCCGGCCGGCGAGCTTGCCACTTTTGCGGGCGAGCCAGGTTTGCGATTGGACGAGTTTGAAATGCGGATTGAGCTTAGCCGCGAATAAGGTCCATCGCTCGGCATCGAGAGGGGGGGCGAAGCCTGGGTGATCCTTATAGAGAAGCCGGGGCAACCGGCAAAACGCGAGAAAGTTTCGCAGCCCATTCGCCGGAACGATCTCTATCTTGCGCCCGGTCCCGCTCATAGAATTAGCCTTGCTTCTATTCGAGCCTCGGGCGGCACGCGGCGGTACCGTCACCACGGGATCGAGCAAACACCTCGCGGCTCGCAGCAGGAATCGCGAACCGGAACTTGGCGCCGCCGTCAGCTCGCCGCGCTCAGCGAACGGGCCGGCGCTTCACGCTGGCCTTCCCGCTTGGCCAACAGATCCGTCACACCCCTCATCTCCGCCTCGGTGTGCAGGGCCGAAAGGAAAAAACGCAGACGCGGCTGGTCTTTCGGCACCCCGATTTGAATGATCGGCGGCACATAATAGCCGTGGTCCATCAAATGGCTGGAAGCCGCCAAAGTCTCGAGGCTGTCCGAAAAAAGGACCGGGACGACACCACGCCCGATGGCAGGCCCCGTATCGAGCCCCGCGTCATGGGCGAGCTCCATGAAGAGTTCGGCATTTTGGCGCAACCGCTCGATGCGCCAAGTCTCTTCCTGCATGACTTGCAAGGCGGTCTCCGCCGCCGCCGTGATGACTGGCGACAGGCCGACGCTATAGACGAAGCCAGGCAGCGTATAACGTAGCCATTCGATCACCGGCGCTTTGCCCGCGACGAACCCGCCGCAAGATGCCAGAAGTCTTCGATAAAGTACCGATAATGAGGTCGATTTGTTGCGGATCGACGCCAACGTGTTCGCAAAGCCCGCGCCCTTCGTTCCCCAGCACGCCGATCGAATGCGCCTCGTCGATCAACAGCCAAGCCTTGCGCCGCTCCTTGAGCTCAACAAGGCGGGCAAGATCGGCGATGTCGCCATCCATGCTGTAGAGGCCCTCGGCGACGATGAGGGCATTCCGGGAATGGCCGCGTCTCTCACGCAAGAGAAAATCAAGATGGTCGAGATCGTTGTGACGGAAAATAATGGTTTCGGCGGGGGTAGCCTTGGCCCCGCTAACGATGCTGTTATGCGACAGTTCGTCGATGAAAAGCGCGTCGTGCGACCCCAGTATATGTGAAATCGTCGTCACATTGGTGAGATAGCCGCTGACCAGGACAAGCGCCAACTCGGCGCCGGTAAATTTGGCGATGCTCGCTTCAAGATGGCGATGCGTCGATCGTTCGCCGCCGACGAGACGGGAGCCGAGCGCGCCAATCCCCAAATTGTCCAGAGCCGCCACTGCCGCGGCCTTAACCATGGGATGGGACGCGAGCCCCAGATAATCGTAATTGGCGAAACTGACGAACCGCCGCCCGTTTATTCCGGCCTCCCGCCGCAAAGTGTCGATCGGCGCAAAAAACGGGTCCCCGCCGTCGAGGTAAGCCTTTCCAGCGAGCCGGAACCGCTTCGTGGCATATTCGGCGAGGCTGTTGAACTTTTGCACTTTGCGTTCGGCGGTCCTGCTGGGGTCACGAAACGATTGGAAAGTCCGGCGTGTCCTGGCGGCGGCATCTCGCGTGCCGCTTCTTGGCGGTCCTGGATCGCAGCGATCCAGTATGCGCGAATCGTGGCATAGCATAAGCGCTGGAGGCAGCAAAAGGGGATCATCGCGCAACTCCGGGAGTCCACCGCTTCCGGCCTTGCAGAAGTAAAGAACTCTATTTCTTATCATAAACTTACAATCTATTGTCAATTCCGGTTACAAATCGTAACAAAGCCAAGTTCGCGGCCCGGCAAGCTCCGCGCAAGCAAATCACGCGCTGCCTTTTCGCGGATTGCAAATCAAGGGCTATTTACCGGGCGGGAGCCTTTACCTGCGCAACTGGCCGATCGCGGCGGGCCTTTGGCCCCTTTGAGGAGCTGAAAAATGCATCAGGGATTCGCCGCGATGGGATCGAGGGCCGGCGTTCCAGCCTGCGCGGGCCGGTCGGCCGCCCGTGCCATGGACGCGAGCATGCCGGCAATGGCCGATGCGGCCTCGCCGGCTATCGCCTTGCGGCTTTCTCCCCGCGCGTAGGTGAGCGGCTTGCCAAAGGCGAGATCGCAGCGGATCGGCTCGCCTTTGAGGAGCGACCAGAGGTGCGGAAGCAAGGTCGCATCGCCGAGCCATGCCGCCGCGGGCGATGAGTAGCGGAGCGCGACAGGTTGCACGCAAACCGTCTCGATACCGCTCGCCGTGGCGAGAAGGTCGCGCGCGGCGGCGAAATGCGAGGTATGAAATTTACGCAAGCGCCGAGCCGTCGCCAGTCGTGCCCTCCGGGAAAAGCAGCACAGGGCGGCCGGCGAGCATCCGCTGCGCCATCGCCGCGTTGGCGGCGGGGATCGTCCGCCTCCGCTGGCGATCCACGAAAACGGTTTCTTGCAGCCGTGCGAAAGCGGAGACGACTGGCCATGCCTCGACTTCACGCTTGGAAAGGAAGCAGACGGGCTCGACAGTGCAAAGCAAAACTATGTCGAGCCACGAAATATGATTTGCGGCAATAAGACGAGGCCCTTGCGGGGGCGGGGCGCGATCCACGAAAACGCGCAAGGGCAGCAGCGCGGCGAGCGTCCGGCCGAGCGCGACCGGGAGCCACAGCCGCAGCGGCCAACGCCAGCGCAACGCCAGCCACTGCAAGGGCGCGAGGGACAAAAACAAGAGCAGAGTAAGAACGATCAGTACAAACCGGAGATAAGCCATGTCTCACCGCAGGTTAGCATTGCGATTCGCACCTCTTTAAAGCGCTTAGCCTGCAGTTTGATGACAGCGCCGCTTTCCCTCCCCCGTGGATCTTACCTTCTCGTCATCAAACCTTCGCGTTCGGCTTCTAGTATCGATCTAAGCGCTAAGATGAGATTCGCTGGCTCATGTGGAACATTGCTACGCCGTCCGGTTTCGGCGGCGCCGTCCGGCATACCGCTGCCTTCATGCGGCCACACCGGATCGTGCGCGATCTTTCCGGCCTGCCAGCGGAACTTGGGCTTTTCGGCCCGTTTGAAGTCCGGCTGGCGACGACGAGCCGGGAGATCCGCAAGGCGCAGCGGCTGCGGTACAAGGTCTTTTTCGAAGAAGGCCAGGCGACGCCCCGGCAAGGCGCCACGCTGACCAGGCGGGACATCTGTCCTTTCGACAAAATCTGCGATCATCTTCTCGTCATCGATAAAGATCAGCTCAATCGATTCGGCCGCAAGAAGCCCAAAATTGTTGGGGTCTATCGTCTTCTTCGCGGCGATGTCGCGGCAAGCTACCAAGGCTTTTACAGCGCAACGGAATTCGATATCGCGCCATTGCTGGCCCGCCATCAAGGCAAGCGCTTTTTGGAACTCGGCCGCTCTTGCGTCCATGCGCAATACCGGTCGAAGCGCGTCATCGAGCTTTTGTGGCGCGGCCTTTGGGTCTACGCAAAACATCATCGCATCGACGTGCTGATCGGCTGCGCGAGCCTGTCTGGCGTCGATCCGCTCGCGCTTGCCCTGCCCTTAAGTTTTCTGCATCGCCATGCGCTGGCCGACGAGAAATGGCGCGTCCGCCCGCTTGCCGGGCGCGGTTTCGAAATGGCCGTCCTGGGCACCAAGGCGGTCGATGCGCGCAAGGGAGTAGCGGCGCTGCCTCCCCTGCTCAAGGCGTACCTGCGCGCCGGGGCAAAATTTGGCGACGGCGCGGTGATCGACGCGCAATTCGGCACGACCGACGTCTTCACAATCATGCCGCTTACCGACTTGGAAGAGCGCTATCAAAACTATTACGGCGGACCAATGGAAATGCCGGATAGCTATGTTGCCTGAATCGCCCGCGCCTTCGCCGATGACGTCTCTCGGCTTGCCGAAAATAGGAGCCGAGGGGATAGCGGCTGGTACCGGACCGCGCGCCGGGCATGAACCATTCTAATGCCAAGTTCCAGAACGACGCACAGCATCCCTCCTTGCGATGTGGAAGGGTTTCCGGTCGCACAATGCCACCCCGCTGGCGCCGCCACGGCGGCTCGAAATTCGGCGGGACCGCTTCCAAGCGCACTCAGGGGAATCGGGTGAGTTAATCATCGACTAATGATGGCGGCGAGGAAGTCGTCATCCCAGGTGGCGACCTTGCGCCTGAGGCGCATGGAGTCTTTGCCTGGCGCTCTGCGGATGAGGTTGAGGGCCATATGTTTGATGGTTGTGAAGATTGGCGGGGGCGTGATCGGTGCGGACGCGGCATTCGTCGTCGCGGAAGACCATGTCGAGGATCCAATGGAGGCTGTTCTCGACGGCCCAATGGTCGCGGATGAGGGGTCCGATCAGGCTGGCCAGGAGAGCCAGTGAGGTGATGTAGAACGGTTTCGGATTCACGCTCGATCTTTGCCGGGCTCGCCGGGAATTTCGCGCGTGCTTTCGACCATGACAACGCTTTTGAGGCCTGGCCACTGGTGGCGCTCTTGCAGCCAGCCGATGTCGTGAATGACGGTGATGTCCCTGGTCTCGATGCGCCCGTGATCGCCATCGACCGTCGGTGGCGGCTGACGGTTGTGCCGCTGAAATTTTTGGCTTTTTGTTCGTTCGCGAAGAGCTCGACGTCTTCACGCAGCGTGCCCTGATTGCCCTTGAGGGCGACGATGTAGCGGCTTTCTTGTCTTGATCTTCTGGGCGATGTCGCGCTGACAGCCCATGGCGTCGGATGGTGGCGACCACCGTGCCCTCGATGGCCAGCATGTCCAGCAGCTTGGGGATGGCGACAATCTCGTTGGCCTTTTCCGCCACCTTGACCTGACCCAGCACCAGACGCTGGCGGGCGGCAAGGCCGAGACGATGTGAGCCGCCGCGTTGCCCTTGCCCTTTGACCGGCGAAGCGTCTTGCCGTCTATGGCGACAACGCCTTCGGGAACCCCGATCAAAGACGCCGCCCAAGCCACGAAACAGCGTTGGAATTGCTCGGCATCCAGGGTGGCGAGGATATCGCCCAGGTGATCATGCGGCGGCGTGCCCTCGCGAAACGGCTGGAAGAAGGCGCAACAGATCGAGCTTCTTGCCGCCGAAGCGGGCGATGTCGGGATCGTTTCCGCCCCCGCGATCACCGCGAGCAGGCACAACAGCAGCACCTCAGCGAGGGGATTTCTTACCTTCGCGCCCTGCCGCTCGCCGGGCAGGTCTTTGAAATACTCCAGAAAAACAACCGCATCGGCGACCACTTCGCTGGGGCAACCCGCCGCTTCCATCAATGTCATCCTCCAAACCAGAGGACATCGCTGGATTCAGCACTTCAGCCCGTTGTCACCCATTAACTTTCCTGGTTGCCCTGAAAGCGCACCGGCACGGGCTTGTCAGGATAGCGGAAAGGGAATACAGCGAGGCTGCAATCTGAATACATATGAAGGAATGTTATATGTTTTACAACAATCATAACGGAACCCGCGCCGCACCGGCGCGGCGGTTTATGGCCCTCTGGGCGATGCTAGCGATGGGCCTGGACTTGATGGCCCGGCCGGCAGCGGCGGCGCCCTTCGCCTATATCGTGAACGAAGGCTCCGCGAATGTCTCGGTAATTGACACGGCCACCAATAAGGTGGTGGCGACGATCCCGGTGGGGAATAACCCCTTCGCGGTCGCCGTCACCCCGGACGGGACACACGTCTATGTCACGATTCTGAACTTGGGCTTTGGCAACTCTGTTGCGGTGATCAACACGGCCAGCAACGCAGTGGTGGCCACGATTCAAGTGGGGGTTGACCCCTTTGGGGTCGCCGTCACCCCGGACGGGACACACGTCTATGTCACGAATATTGGCTCCAACACCGTTTCGGTGATCGCCACGGCCAGCAACACGGTGGTGGCGACGGTTCCGGTGGCGGTTGGCCCCCTTGGCGTCGCGGTCACGCCAGATGGAAAACACGTGTATGTCGCGAATAATGGCTCCAGCAATGTTTCGGTGATCGCCACGGCCACCAACACGGTGGTGGCGACGGTTCCGGTGGGGAATTTCCCCGAAGCGATTGCCGTCACGCCAGACGGGAAAAACGTCTACGTCGCGAATGCGTCCGACAACACTGTCTCGGTGATCGCCACGGCCAGCAACATGGTGGTGGCGACGGTCCCGGTGGGGATGGGGCCCGAAGGGGTCGCCATCACCCCGGACGGGAAACACGCCTACGTTACGAATAATAGCTCCATCAACGTTTCAGTGATCGACACGGCCAGCAACACCGTCTTGACGGGGACGGGGTTCCCGATCCCGGTGGGGTCTAACCCCTATGGGGTCGTCATCACCCCGGACGGGAAACACGCCTATGTCGCGAATGAGGGTCCCGGCAACGTTTCGGTGATCGACATGGCCACCAACACGGTCGTTGCCACGGTCCCGGTGAAGATTGGGCCCATCGGCGTGGGCATTATTCCGCCGCCGCCGGGGGTGCCCTTCCTCGCCTTCAGCGCCACCACGCTCGGCATCTCCTTCGGCGCCGCACCCAACGAAGATTCCTTTAATCTTCATGCCCTCGTCACCCTGAGCAGCACCTCCATCAAGGGGATCAATCCTCTCACCCAGCCGGTCACCCTCCAGGTGGGGACCTTCACCACCACCATCCCGTCCGGCTCCTTCACGAAGCTGGGGGATGGGTCTTTCACCTTCACGGGGGTCATCAATGGCGTGAGCCTGGAGGTGCAGATCAAGCAGGCGGTCACCTTGCGATACAATTTCAACGCGGGGGCGACGGGTGCGAGCTTGACTGGGACTAAAAACCCGGGGGTGTATGTGGCCCTCACCATCGGCCCCGACAGCGGCGCGGCTTCGGTGACGGCCCAGATTCAAGGCCAAACTTTCTCCCCCCTATAAACCGGTGCTGCCCGGCGTGATCCGATCTAACTCAACCGGATCACGCGCGGCAATTTTCTGAGGACACCGGCTGCGCCGAAATTGATCAAAGACTGGTCGTGGCGGCTCGAAATCCGGCAGGTCCACTTCCAAGTGCACTGGCTCGCCTTGCCAGGAAAGCGGAAGGGTAGTACAATAAGGTTAAGATCGGCAGTCTTGGGAATAATGCCGGAATAAGTTCGGAGGAATGTTTTATGTATAGCAACAATCGTATTGGAAGACGCGCCGCGCGGGCGCTAGGATTTATGGCCCTCTGCGCCGTGCTGGCGATGGGGCTAGGCTTGATGGTCAAGCCGGCGGAGGCGGCGCCCTTCGCCTATGTCGCGAATAGTGGCTTCGGAACTGTCTCGGTGATCGATACGCCGACTAACAAGGTGGTAGGGACCCCGATCACAGTGGGGACTGCCCCCGGTGAGGCCGCCGTCACCCCGGACGGGAAACACGTCTATGTCGCGAATTTTGTAGACGGCACCGTTTCGGTGATCGACACGACCACGACCCCCCCGTCCGTGACGGCCACGGTCGGGGTGGGGACTGAACCCTTTGCGGTCGCCGTCACCCCGGACGGGCTACACGCCTATGTCGCGAATTTTATGGCCGGCACCGTTTCGGTGATCGACACGCCCACCAACACGGTGGAGGCGGCCACGATAACGGTGGGGAAGGGCCCTGTTGGGGTCGCCGTCACCCCGGACGGGAAACACGCCTATGTCGTGAATCAGACGGACAACACCGTTTCGGTGATCGACACGGCCACCAACACGGTGGAGGCGGCCACGATAACGGTGGGGAATACCCCCGATGCGATCGCGGTCACCCCAGATGGAAAACACGCCTATGTCGCAAATGAGGCGGACAACACCGTTTCGGTGATCGACACGGCCACCAACATGGTGGAGGCGGCCACGATAACGGTGGGGATTGATCCCATTGGGGTCGCTGTCACCCCGGATGGGACACAGGCCTATGTCACGAATATTGGTTCCAACAATGTTTCCGTGATAGGCACGGCCAGCAACACTGTGGTGGCCACGGTTCCGGTGGGGACGGGGCCCCTTGGGGTCGCCGTCTCACCCGACGGGAAGCACGCCTATGTCGCGAATCATGGCTCCAGCACCGTTTCGGTGATCGCCACGGCCACGAACATGGTGGCGGGGAAAACGATCACGGTGGGGGCTAACCCCAATGGCGTGGGCATCATTCCGCCGCCGCCGGGGGTGCCCTTCCTCGCCTTCAGCGCCACGCGGCTCGGCATCGCCTTCGGCACCGCTCCCAACACGGATTCCTTTAATCTTCAGTCCCTCGTCACCTTTAGCAGCGCCGCCTTCAAGGGGATAGATCTTCACACTCAGGCGGTCACGTTTCAGGTAGGCACCTTCACCACCACCATCCCGGCCGGCTCCTTCACGAAGCAACCGGATGGGTCTTTCGCCTTCGCGGGGGTCATCAATGGCGTGAGTTTGGAGGTCCAGTTCAAGCAGCAGGTCACCTTGCGATACTTTTTCAACGCGTCAGCGACGAGCGCGAGCTTGACCGGGACCACGAACTCCGTTTATGTGACCCTGATCATTGGCGGTGACAGCGGCGCGGCTTCGGTGACGGCCGCGATTCAAGGCCAAGCTTCCCCCCTATAAACCCGTGCTTCCGGGCGTGACCCGATCTCGACTCCTCCGGAGCACGCGCGGACCGCCAGCCAATATCGCGGCGGCAAAATCCGCCTGGCCAATCGATTACATCGATTGCCGCATAGGCCCGCGCTCGCGCCTCCGCCACATCGGCACCAACGCCTGTGACGGTTAGGACGCGGCCGCCATCGGCGACGAGTTTTTGGCCGTGGCGCTTCGTACCGGCATGGGTGATCGAAACTAATGGCATTGCCACGGCACGCTCGACGCCATGGATTTCGCTTCCCCGGACCGGCGCGCCGGGATAGCCCTTGGCGGCGAGCACGACGCTGAGTGCGGTTTTCGCCGAGAGCCGCGCCGGACGCTCCGGCAGCCGTTCCTCGACGCAGGCGAGGAGCAAGGCAAGTAGATCCTCCTCAAGACGCGGCAGCATGGCTTGGGTTTCAGGATCGCCGAAACGAACATTGTATTCGATGAGCCTTGGCCCATCTGCGCCAATCATCAGACCGGCGAAAAGGACGCCCATGAAAGGCGAGCCCATCGCCGCCATTCCCTTGAGCGTGGGCGCGACGATCGTCCGCATGACGCGTTCGCGCATCCGCGCATCCATCACCGGCGCCGGCGAATAGGCACCCATGCCCCCGGTGTTGGGGCCGCGCTCGCCTTCGCCGACGCGCTTGTGATCTTTCGCGGAAGCGAACTCCATTGCCCGCGCGCCATCGCAAAGCGCGAAAAACGAAACCTCCTCGCCGTCGAGAAAATCCTCGATGACGATAGTTTGTCCCGCCTCGCCAAATTCGCCCGCAAACATCCGGTCTATCGCGGCATCCGCCTCGTCCACGCGCATCGCCACGACGACGCCCTTGCCCGCCGCGAGCCCGTCGGCCTTGACGACGATCGGCGCACCTTTGCGGCGCACATAGGCTCTTGCCGGGGCGGCGCCGGCAAAGCAGGCATAAGGGGCGGTCGGGATTTTGAAGCGGGCGCAAAACTCCTTGGCGAAGGCTTTGGAGCCTTCGAGCCTGGCCGCGGCCTTGCTTGGACCGAAAACCTTGATTCCCGCCGCCGTCAGATCGTCGGCAATGCCCGCGACCAGCGGTGCCTCTGGGCCAACCACGACGAGATCGATGTGATTCGCTTTGCAAAAAGCGGCGACCGCCGAATGGTCGTTTATGTCGAGCGCGACGTGCCGCGCGGGCGCCGCCATGCCGGGATTGCCCGGCGCGGCGAACAGCGTTTCCAGCAGCGGGCTCGTCGCGAGCGCGATGGCGATGGCATGCTCGCGTCCGCCGGAGCCGAGAAGAAGAACGTTCATGATCGAGTCGTTTGAGGCGGTTGCATATCGGCGGGATGATGCCAAAAGCTTCGCTTGGCAAGCCTCAATATCCAACGCGCGGATTTCCGCGCCGCGTGGACCCGCACGATCGCTCAATCAAACCAAGTTATGTAGAAGCGATTGTTTCCTGACACGCCCTTACCAAAAAGCAGCAGGCCCGCTGGCCGTTCCGCCAGCGAGCCCGATGAGCCAGAGAGGCTGTCTCTCGTTTAGAAGGGATAGTAGCGAAGGCTGGTGAAGAACATGTTTTCCTGCCGCGAGGGTTCGCCTCCTATGCCCTGAAAGCCGTATTTCTTGACGTACATATATTCCAGGCCGCCCGTCAGCCTGCCAAAGGGTCCCTTAAAGATATCCTGCCAGAAGCCGCCCGTGATCGATTGAACCTCCCGGACATTGCCTGAGCAGGCCGTAGAGAGTTCGACGGCGCAGCCCGAGTTGACGAATTCGGGATTACCCAAGCCGACGAAATGGGCTGTCCCTAGAGGCGTGTAGCCAAAATTTTGACTCTCGTATTCTTCACCGGCATAGGCATAAAGATCAAGCCCGGGCCAAGCGTGCCAGATGAGGCCTGCGAGGAACATGGTCTCCTGGTTAGGGGCAAGGCTGCCATCCGGACGGAATGTGACGTCGGCGAGCTGGCCGGCGCCATAGCGGCCGATACCCCTTCCCGTTATGCCGGAGAATTGGGCTTCGAGGGTCTTTGGAATGACGGGCACCAGGATCGAGCCGCCGACGCCGCCGCCTGCAGAATTGTTGTTGCGGTTGATAAAGCCGCTAGTGCCAGCCGGAAGAACCACCCTATCAACAAAGCTCCGGAAAATGCCGAAGGCTTCCATGTGAATTGTGCGGTCGGCAATCTCCGGGTCCCAGGCAACCTTGCCGATGATATCGGGCATCTGGTTGAGGGAGAGCGGGTTGACCGAGTTGAACAGCGACCCGCCAACGATGGTTCCCTGGCCAGGCGGCGGCGAGATGACGCCTGGAAGGATATTGATGACAGTTGGCACTGTCGGGGCAGTCCCGCCGAACGTCGTCGCCGGCTGTTCGGCCGACAGGGCAAACCACAAGGATTGGTCGAAGTCCTTGACCACTCGGATCTGGTCCTGGCGGGCCCACACAAAGCCCGGGATGTACTGATCCTCGATCACGATCGGAGTATTTTCCTTCCGCGGCAGGATGCCAACTATGTCCATTGTCGCCAAGGAAAAGGCGTGACCGGCGAGGAAATGGGCGCCAAAGTCATCGTTATCCACGGTCATGTAGAGGTGGCGGATGCGCAAATTAAACAAATCGGTTTGGTTCTCATTGGCAGTTTGTGCGGCGCTGAGCCAATCAAATTCGCCATAGCCCCCAAGATGCATCGCAGGGGTCACATCGCCCCTAACGAGCAGCGCAGCGCGGCTCCGGCGGGCGGAAAAGCGAAACTCGCCTACATGGGACGAAGGAACATTCGCGAAGGGAATATTGCCAAAGGGGGTCGCGATATCCGCGCCGATGAAGTGGCTGCGGGTCACACTTGCCAGCTCGAAAAAGCCTCCGGGTGTGATGGATACATTGTTAACGAAAAGACTGGAGGGGCCGATATAGGGGTAACCCTTGAGTTTGTCTTCGAGTCCAACGAGGCCGCCAGCCTCGTATGAGGGAGGAGCGCCGGGAACGCCGATGCCAATTGACAGCGGCGCCGCAGGCCTCTGATCGGTACTGCCGGGTATCTTCGGTATGGCATAGACCGGCACTTGCGCCATGATCGGCGGCGCATTGACGAGCGCACCAGGCTGCTGCTGTGCCGCCGCCTTGCGCATTTGGGCCTCGGCTGCCTTCCGCTCCCGATCCTGCTTGGCGACTTTCTCTTCAAGCTGGTTTAGCCGCGCCTTGAGCAGGCGAATTTCTTCGGCTGTGCCGTCCGCCTTCGCGGCCACGGGCTGATAGGCCGCGAGAGCCCCTAAGGTCAAAGCCGCGATAGTGTTCTTTACTTTTCGGATTTTCATAGTCTAGCCCCTCTACGCAATCGCATGCCGAATGCTTGATTTGGGCACATGACACCGGCGTGACAGATTCGATTGGATGAGGGAACATCGGTTCATTTAAAATGAACTGTGGCAGAGTTGCTACACGAGGGCATTGCGAAATCCGCGGATCTCGGCCAACAGCCGGAAACCCGTATCCGGCGCGGGCATCGGCGTTGTGGAATTTGGCGAGGCCAGTGAGGGAGCCCGCCTTGCGCCGCTCTCACTCTGCGCGGCGCGGCGCGGCGGCTTGGTCCTTCGCCCAAGATAACAATGCGCCCGAACTGATTGTTTTATTTCAATAATGTCAGGTGTTAGTTGCAACGATCCGGGATGCAAAACGTAAAAGGGCGGCCCCTCGGCAGCGAGGAGCGCAGTTCCGCCGCCAATCTGCCGGAAAGCCGCGAAAAGCCCGGCCGAGCAAATGTGAATGAACTCGACCGGCTTATTTTCAGTCCAGGACGGCAGGCCCCGTTCATGCACGCTGGCAGCGCCTTCACACTTGGGCCGCCCTCCGCATTGTTTATCTTCTATACATGGGATACATGGGATACATGGGATAAAACTGCGTGGGTGGCGCCCTCCCTATCCCAGAGGGCACTGGCGTTGCCACGCTCCGGCCCCCGAAGATTATGCTGCCCCTGTCCGGATGACAATCGGGGTAGCCGCTCATTCCATTGCAGCCATCCAACAAAGGCACTGCGCCCCTTGGCCTCAGCGTCGCGTACTGAGCCGAGACAGGCGCGACTGTCATCACGGCGAAAATGATCAAAGCGATATAACGCATGGGGTGATCTCCTTTTCATCATGTCATAAGTATGACAGATTTATGACATCTGGGCGCCACACGCCGAGTATCAATAGCAAAATCGATCGGATAGAAAATATATCGACCGGATCGGCAGGGAAGGACTAAAGTTTTCGCGCCGCAATACCGGCCCGCTTGCCGGATGCCCCCAGGATTGTGATGGTTGAACCCCCCGGAAAGAAAAAACCCGGCGCTTTCGCGCCGGGCGGGAGGAATTCCAAAGGCGGGCCGGTCAGTCTCCGATCCGTTTAAGCTCGTGTAGTCTTTCCGCGCTCCAACCCATTGATCCGCCGCGGACCCTTGGCTGCAAAAGGGAAAACGCTAGAAGGCGCGCTGGATGCGCAAGCGGCCTTCATATTGGTTATTGTTGGACTGGAACGCGGGCAAGCCCGCCGCGGTGAGGGTCGAAATCTGGAGCAAGGCCAACCGGGCGCGTTTCGTTCAAATGCACATACATGAACTCGGCGCCGATATCGAAGCCCCTGAGCGGGGTCCAAACGAGGTTGCTTCCAATTCGCGCTTCCTTGAGGTTCGAGACGCCGACCGCGCCGCCAAAGCCGGCCAGCGCATTGGCCGGATAGTGGACCTCGAGATAAGAGCCATAAATCGCCGAACTCAAGATGGGGAGCCAATAATGCTTGTAGGCGCCGGTGATGTCCCAGCCCCATTGCTGTTCGCAGGCGCCACTGCCGGTGAAAACGCAGTCGGAATTGATCTGAGGGTTCCAGCCCGGGACGCCATCGAGCGGGGTAATGCCGGCGCCGGGAAACCGGTTTTGATTGACCGACCCATAGCCATAGGCAAGATTATTGCCCGCGATATAGCTGAAAGCGCCTTTTTCATAAGCGGCCTGCAACCATAGTTTGTCGCCGGGCGACAGATAGTCGGCGTTCAACTGCAAGCCGCCCTGGATCGCGAAGCCAAAGGAATTGCTGGTCAAGGCCGGGAAGGCATAAGTCGTCGGCGGCGTGGTAAGGGCAGGGGCCCCGAAGAGGCTGGCGTCTACCTGATGCGCCGCCGCCGACAATTGCGCCGCCCCCCAGGGCTGATCAACGCGGATGTTGCCGACGATTTCCGGCACCCGCGACCCCGCCGGCTGGGCCTGGAAAGAGGTCGCGGAAACGCCGCCGATTGTGATCGGCGCCGCCGTCGCGCTGGCGATCGTGCTGCCGATCGGGGCGCGCCGGTCCGGTTGATCCTCGAAGGAAAGGGTCCCGGAGAATCCGTCGCCGAAGGTCGCGGTATAGGCAAAGAGGGCAACGGTCGCGTTGGACCCGCGCAAACCCAAGTAATTATAGGCGTCGGCGTAGAAATCGAACATCGATTGCGCCTGCCCCGCGGTCAGGCCTGCGAATTGGAGGAACGCCTTGTTGAGAACCGTCGTCACCCGCGACGCGCTCGTTCCGGCCGTCGTGTTAAACGTATTTGCTTGTTGCCCAAGACTGCCGAGAGCTGCGCTGCCATTCGACCCGTAGAAAGCATCGACGCGAATGAACGACCGCAAGGTGCCCCAGGGCGACTGGGTCCTGGCGTCGAGTTCGACCCGGCCCAGGGCGGCGAAGTCAGTCGCATCGCGCGAGCGGGCATTGGAATATTGGCTCACGGAGGGTACGAATCCAGCGCCGAGATGCTGGGCGCCATTGCCGTAAAAGAGCGGGCCGACAATGCTGAAGGAGGGATCGAAGCCGCGCACCTCGGCCAGCGCCAAGCCGCCAACCCGCAAACATGTGTCGGTACCCGGGATAAAGAAGAAGCCGGCGCCATAGGCGTCGCAAATGCGGACATATTCAATCGGCGCGGCCTGGCGCGCCGGAAGGTCGGCCGCGCCGGCGCCCGGCACAATGGCCACTCCTGCCAAAGCCGCCGTCGAACCTAGAAGAAGCCCTTCGAACAGTTTCATTTCAAATTCCCCAAGACCGAACCAGTCCCGCTTCAGCTCCGGAGCGCCAGCTGGCTGCCTTACAGCGGAAGTTTAATGCCAACCATCCGCCGGCTCCTGCGAGCCCTCGCCACACGGTCCCGGACGGCGTGCACCCGGCGGAATCGTTCTCTCCCCGCGTCGACACAGGTCACACGAAGTCCTGCTCATCACGTACGCCATTATATATTATGCGGCGGCGGATGCCAATGGCGATGTTTCGGGGACTGCTCTAAACTTGGGTTCCAACATCAGCTTAGTTATAACGCCCGGTAAGTACAATGGAGTTTAGCGGATCATGTGCTTTCCTGAGGGGTGTGGCTTTGCTGCAACGCACGCAACCCGCAGCCGGGTGCCATACCGCCGCCAGGCGCCGCCGCGTGGGAGGCCTTGCCTTCGCGCCAGTGCTCGGGCATACCTCTGCGAGCATATGGAAACGCATCCGGAATGCGCCGTTTTCCGGATGCACGGAGACGTGGCCGAGAGGCTGAAGGCGGCGGTTTGCTAAACCGTTATGGGGTTTTAACGCCCTATCGAGGGTTCGAATCCCTCCGTCTCCGCCAGCCGCGGCAAATCGCGATCCCGGGAACAGGCCGCCAATAGATGCTGGCCGCAACTTAAGCTCGCGTGGGCAATGCATCCGCCCGCCCCGGCGCAACAATTTAAACCGCCATAAAGTAATCTAGCTCGTTTGGAATATGCTCATGCGGCAGGCTCGCTTTCTTCTGCGCGCCGGCCTGTGGTGGACCGAGGACAATGGATCGATCATCGAGGCCGTAGATGCGCGGCCCTTTACTACGGCGCTTTGACTGTGGCCGAAGGAGCCCCAGGGCCCGGCGGCGCGGCCAAGACGTTTGATTGGACGCCCGGAGGCGCAGCATGGAAAATGAACGCGGCATGCCGTGATCCGGAAATTCAAGTGTTCGGAAGGTGAAGCGATTTGAATGAAACTGGGTCTCGCTCCAAGACGCCGCCGGTTTGAATGGAATGCCATGAGCGCAGCAAAACGTGTGGTCACGCCGCGCAAAGGCGCACTCCTGGCAATGACCCATGCTCTCGCGTGGCTCGTATTGGCCGCCGCCCACCTCGCACTGCGGCCCGCCTTCGCGCTGGATGCGCCAGAAAATCCAAACCTATCGGTCACGGTGCCGCTGCCCCCGGCACGTCCAGCGGTTCCGGCCGGAGGGCGCGGGACAATTGACTCGCATCGGGCTCCGGCAATTTCCGCCGCGCCAATCGAGGCGCCAAGGCCGCAGCAAGACCCACCGCCGCAGCTGCGAAAGTTGCCGCCGGCATCCCGTGCGCGGATGCACGCGTGCGGACTAGAATGGCAAAAGATGAAGGAAACGGGGGCAGCGGCGGACAAAATCTGGTTCGATTTCGCCCGGATCTGTCTGACGCAATGAGCCTTCCGTTGCGTCCGGCGGACGATAACGGGCGCGGGTGCCGTGGCGGCGAGGATACAAGATGTCTTTTTCTCCCGCGCGGTGTTGTCTCCGCTACCTGCCGCGAGCCAATCTTCGCCGCGAGCGCCGCGAAGATTTGGCCCCCCCTTGCGGTGAAACCGTTTGTTCCCATCCGGCCGGATGAAACTTCTTGTGGCAGCAAGAGGGGACAACCGGCGACGCGAGAAAATCCTCGCGCGCAACAGGGCGCCCGCGAGCCGCGGCCGGCCGTCTCCATTCCTCTTGTGAAGCCGTCAAGCGGTCTCCGGAGGGCCCGGCGGCGGCGGCGGCGGGGGTTTGCGGGCGGCCGGCTTGCGCATCACCTTTTTGGCGGTGACCTTCCTTGCCGGGGCCTTCCTGACGATTTTTTTCGCCGCTGACTTCTTGACCGATCCTTTCTTGGCCGCGGCCTTTTTCATCGGCCTTTTCTTGGCCATTGCCTTGCGCGCGGTTTTTTTGACAGCGCCCTTTTTTCCCGTGGCCTTCTTCGCGACACTCTTCTTCGCCGCGGCTTTCCTAGCTGGCTTTTTGGTGGTTGCCTTCACCATGTTCAAAGTTCCTCTGCTGTTTTTAGCCGGCTGATTCGATGTACCGGCTAGAGGCTCGCATAGCGTACCGTTGTTAATCAGCCGTGCAAGAGGCGTTGCTTCGCAAGCAACGCAAATGAGCGCGAATAACGTGCCGCCCGCGCGTCCAAAGTTGCTTTCGGCCGCGTTCGCTTCGATGAAGTAGCCCCTGTTTGGTTAGACGCAATCGTCGCGCGCGAAAGGCCGGCCGCGAGCGAAACATGGATGCCAACACGATGCGATCAAGCGCGCCTAGGGGGCCTGACCCGGCTCTTGCCGCGTACGTTCGTAGATTCAGAAACCCATTATATTTAAAGGCTCTATTCTATTTTTCGAGGCCTCTGAGCACGCCCGAATCGAGCCTTCTCACAACTGCTTTCGTAATTTCTCGCGATGCTTTTGCAAGGCGCGATTTCGATTGGCACAACCGGTTTGGCAAGATCGATATCACGCGCGGCAAGCGTTATTCGAGCAAATCGCGCGGCGCCAAATGAACGCGTGGATCAGACGCAAAAAAAATTCGTTGGATGAAAAAAAATACGGCGCGCAATGGCACTTCGATCGCTCCAATCGACGCGCATCGCGCGAATCACCCAAATCAATTAGTGATTCGCGATCGCTTTTCAGAGTCCGAGTTTCGCTTTTAAGAGCTCGTTGACGGTTCGCGGATTGGCCTTGCCGCCAGTGTCTTTCATGACCTGACCGACAAACCAGCCGAGCATCGAGGGCTTGGCCCGTGCCTGCGCGGCCTTGTCCGGATTCGCGGCGACGATTGTCTCGACGGCGGCCGCGATCGCGCGCGTGTCGGTGACTTGCGTCATGCCACGGGCCGCGACGATGGCGCGCGGACCACCATCCTGGTCCCCGGCGATGATGATCGCCAACACATCCTTGGCGATCTTGCCCGAGATCGTGCCGTCGCTAATGAGATCGACGATTTCGGCGATCTGCCCGGGCTTGATGTGGGTCTGCGCGACGGAAAGCCCGAGCGAATTGGCGTAGGCTGCGACATCGCCGGTGATCCAATTGGCGACGAGCTTGGCATCACGGGTTCCACCACCGTGTCTAACCGCCGCTTCGAAATAATCGGCGGTTTCCTTATCGGCGGCGAGGACACCTGCGTCATAGGGCGGCAAACCGTAATCGCCGGCGAAACGAGCCTTCTTTGCATCAGGGAGCTCAGGCAGATCGCCCGCCAAGGCATCGACATAGGCTTGGCCAAATTCGAGCGGCAGAAGGTCGGGGTCGGGAAAATAGCGGTAGTCATGCGCCTCTTCCTTGGAGCGCATAGCGCGGGTTTCACCACGCGCGGGGTCGAACAGGCGGGTTTCCTGATCGATCTTGCCGCCATCCTCGATAATGGCGATCTGGCGGCGCGCCTCGGCCTCGATCGCCTGACCGACGAAGCGGATCGAATTGACGTTCTTGATTTCGCAACGGGTGCCGAGCGGCTCGCCGGGTCGGCGCACAGACACATTGACGTCCGCGCGCAGCGATCCCTGTTCCATGTTCCCGTCGCAAGTGCCGAGGTAACGCAGGATCGTGCGCAGCTTCGTCAGATAGGCCTTGGCCTCGCCGGCGGAGCGCAAGTCCGGCTTCGACACGATTTCCATAAGGGCAATGCCCGACCGGTTAAGATCGACGAAAGAGTTCGTCGCCGACTGATCGTGCAGCGATTTGCCGGCGTCCTGTTCGAGATGCAGGCGCTCGATCCCGACCTCGATCTGCTCCGAAGGCGAGACATCGACGGCGACGGTGCCCTCGCCAACGATCGGGCTCTTATATTGCGAGATCTGATAGCCCTGCGGCAGATCGGGATAAAAATAATTCTTGCGGTCGAACACCGACCGCAGGTTGATCTTGGCCTTGAGGCCTAGTCCCGTGCGCACCGCCTGAGCCACGCACTCCTCGTTAATGACCGGAAGCATGCCGGGCATCGCGGCGTCGACCAGCGAGACATTGCTGTTCGGCTCATCGCCGAATCCGGTCGAGGCGCCGGAGAAAAGTTTCGACTTCGAGGTGACCTGGGCGTGGACCTCCATCCCAATCACGACCTCGAAATCGCCAGTCGCGCCCGCGATGAGTTTTCCCGGTTTTTCGTGGGGATTCATCGCTTTGCCTCTCACCGCTTTCAGTCAGCCCCATTGCCGCATTATAACCCGGCTCGCCGGCGAAGCGAAGCCGCCCCCGAAGGAGGCTCTGATTGGGCGCGTCGCAACGCCGTCTCTAATATTATAAAGCAGGAACGACCACGTTCCCTTGGGCTGAACGCGCGGCCATTCTGGTGCGCGCCCCGATCTGGACCCAGGTTGTCACTCCGGCAGGCGCGCAAAAACGCCGCCACGGACCCGTGGCGGCGCTCATGGCTGCCATTTGATTTTGGCCGGGCGTTTGCGAACCCGGCCCTCGCCTGGCAGCGTTACTCAGTATTTGGCGACTACCGGCGTGGACGGCCAGGCGAATTTATAGGTCAGGCCGAGACGCCCGGTCTGCATGGTCTCTCTCGCCGAGTGGTTGGGAATAGCGAAAGGAATGATCCCATTAACGAGAGACGGGAAGCCCGAAGCGATGAAGCCAAGTGTGCCCCAATCGTAATAACGGTATTCGACCCGCGCCGTCCAATTGCCGTAGAAATTATATTCGACGCCGCCGCCGACATCGAAACCATAGCGGTTGACGCCCCAGAAGTCGATAGTCCCAGGTGCAAGGCCCGATAATTCTATTTGGCTGCGGATGTCTGCATAGGCAAAGCCGCCAATCGCGTAGATGAGCCAGCGGTTGACGGCGTAGCCGAGGCGTAGGTCGGCCGATCCGAACTGGCGGATCGAGGTCTCCACTAAATTAAGCGGAGGAGCCGAGGCGTTTCCGGTGATGCCGGCGAAATTGTATTCGAGCTGCACCCCAGCGACGATCGGGCTCGCAAACTGATAATTGAAGCCGACGTGAATGCCGCCGAAAACCCCCGAGCTCCCGTAGGTGGTGGAAGACTCAAATCCCGGGAACGGCGCCGGGGCGCCATTGACATTGACCGAGGTCTGGCCCGCTCCGCCGCCGATCTGCGCGCCAAGTTCAAAGCCGGTCCACGTAAAGACGGGCGGAGGCGGGGGCGGTGGCACGCCAAGATCTGCCGCGAAGGCAGATGTTCCGGTAACTAGAACGCCAGCCGCCGCGCCAGCTAAACACCGCAAGAAATCTCGCTTCATGGAATCGCTCCCCTCTATCGTTTCACCTTTAGCCGTCGTTGTCGACATTAACTCTACCACCAACGCAAAACCTAACAAGCGCGCTGGAGCCACATTGGCGCGTTAATCGCAAAACGAGGTTGCAATTTCGCGGTGTGTTGCATTTTTGTTGCACCTCCGGCAGCGGATTTCCTGGCGAGAAACCCCGGCGGATTTGGAACATCGCAAATCGCCGCCGGCGTGGCAGGGCTTTGCCCGGCGGGAGAGAGTTTACCTCTTAGGATCCGGAAGCCCATTTCCTAATCGCACGCTCGCGGCCCGGCGAGGCCGCAAGAATTCCGGGCGGGCTACTTGACTCGTCCTTTTCGCAATGCCACTCGCAGCGCTCACGGCAAGCGCGGGATAAGACAATGCGGGATGGGATGTCCAAGGCCTTCGTTTTTCCAGGACAAGGATCCCAAGCGGCCGGCATGGGCAAGGCCTTGGCGGAGACTTTCCCGCAGGCCCGCGCGATTATGGCCGAGGTTGACGAAGCCCTGGGGCGAAAATTGTCCTTGCTGATGTTCGAGGGCCCGCTAGACGAACTCACCCTGACCGCGAATGCGCAGCCAGCCCTGCTCGCGGCAAGCCTCGCCGCCGTCCGCGTGCTCGAAGCCGAGGCCGGACTGAATCTTGCGCGGGATGCCGGGTTTGTCGCGGGGCATTCGCTCGGCGAATATTCGGCGCTCGCCGCGGCGGGCTCGTTGGGCGTGGGGGCGGCCGCGAAACTGCTGCGCGTGCGCGGGCTTGCCATGCAGGAGGCCGTGCCAGTTGGCACCGGCGCGATGGCGGCGCTGCTTGGGCTCGATTACGGCGCGGCCCTCGCAATCGCCAAGCAAGCGGCCGATGAAACAGGCGGCGGCGCGATCTGCGAGGTCGCCAACGACAATGGCGGTGGCCAGGTTGTGGTGTCCGGGTCTCGCGCCGCGGTGCATCGCGCGATCGAAATCGCGAAGGCGAGAGGCGCGCGCCGTTCGATTCTGTTGCCCGTGTCGGCGCCGTTCCATTGCGCCTTGATGCAACCCGCCGCCGAGGCCATGGCGGCTGCGCTCGCCACGGCCGCCATCAAGCCGCCCTGCGTTGCGCTTGTCTCGAATGTTCTGGCGGCGCCGGTCACCGAGCCGGAAGAGATCCGCAAGCTTCTTGTCGCCCAGATCACCGGCGTGGTCCGCTGGCGCGAAAGCATGGCCTTTATGGCGAGCCAGGGAATTTCGCTGTTCGTCGAATGCGGCGCCGGAAACGTCTTGGCGGGACTTGTCAAAAGGATCGCCGCTCGGCGCGCGGCGTTTCCATTGGAATGCCCGCCGACATCGATTTTTACCGGGCCATGGCTTAAACCCTGGCGGCCTTCACGGGAGTTTCATTGTCTCATGTTCGATCTCACCGGCAAGACGGCCCTCGTCACTGGCGCGAGCGGCGGCCTCGGCGGCGCGATTGCGCGGGCCTTGCATAATCGGGGCGCGATCGTCGCCCTATCGGGCACCCGCCGCGACGCACTCGCCGCGCTCGCCGCCGAACTTGAAACCAACGTCCATGTCTTTCCGTGCGATCTTGCTCATCAAGCCGCGACGGAAGCGCTGGTTCCCGCCGCCGAAGCCGCGATGGGCAGCGTCGACATCCTTGTCAACAATGCCGGCGTGACCAGGGACAATCTCTTCATGCGCATGAAGGACGAGGAATGGAACAGCGTTCTCGGCGTCAATCTGACCGCCGCCTTTCGTCTCTCCCGGGCCTGCCTCAAGGGGATGCTGCGCCGGCGCCATGGGCGCATTATCGGGATCACTTCGATCGTTGGGGTCACCGGCAATGCCGGCCAGGGCAATTATGCAGCCGCGAAGGCGGGAATGATCGGCATGTATAAGAGTCTCGCCGCCGAGGTGGCGAGCCGCAACGTGACCGTAAATTGCATCGCGCCAGGGTTTATAGAGAGTCCGATGACCGATGCCTTGAATGAGAAACAGAAAGCGGCGATTCTCGCCACGGTGCCGATGGGACGGCTCGGAATCGGCGCCGAAGTCGCCGCCGCGGCCGTTTACCTGGCGAGCTCGCAAGCCTCCTATGTCACTGGCCAGACCCTCCATGTAAATGGTGGAATGGCAATGATTTAAATAGAATATGAGGCTATTCGCTTGTATCCCGCTGGCTCTCGCCAACCGCGCTGAAGTATGTTACCAACCCGCTCAAGCGATCAGGGAGGCAGTTCGCGGGAGCCCGCATCGCGCCGGTGCTTGCCTGGGGCGGCGAATTGGAGGCAAATAATGACGACGAGGAACAAACAACCATGAGCGATGTTGCCGAGCGCGTGAAAAAGATTGTAGTGGAGCACCTCGGTGTCGATGCCGACAAAGTCGTCGACGGCGCCAATTTCATGGAGGACCTTGGTGCCGATTCTTCGACACGGTCGAACTCGTCATGGCGTTCGAAGAGGAGTTCGGCGTCGAGATTCCGGATGATGCCGCTGAAACCATCGTGACGGTCGGCGACGCCATCAAATTTCTTGAGAAAGCATCCGCTGCTTGATTTCTTTCAAGCAAGCACGGCCAGGCCCCAAAGTGGCTTAGCGGGAACGGGTGCTCAGAGGCGCCAGCGAAGCTGCGCAAAACTTTCAACGCCTCTGCGCCGGGCGCCGGCGCGATGGGCCGCTCCTAGAGACCATGATCGCTTCAAGGTGAATCGCTCATGCTCTCTATGTCTTTAGTTTTATCGCTTAATCTTATCCAAAAAAAGGCGGCAACTTTTTGGGATCATGCTCCAATGGACGCTGGTGCAATGGCGGGCGGCAACGCCGGCAGGAGTAGCCGCAAGGTCGTTTAGATGCGCAGGGTAGTTGTCACGGGTCTCGGCATGGTCTCGCCACTCGGCTGCGGAGTCGAGCCAAGCTGGAGCCGTTTGCTGGCGGGTCAAAGCGGGGCCCGCCGCATTGAAGGGTTCGACGTCTCCGACCTCCCCTGCAAGATCGCCATGCCGGTGCCGCGTGGCGGCGGCGGCAACGGGAGCTTCAACCCCGACCAATGGATGGAGCCGAAAGAGCAGCGCAAAATCGATGACTTCATACTTTACGCTGTCGCGGCGGCGGCGCAGGCGCTTGCCGACGCGGGCTGGAAGCCGTCCACCTATGAGGAGCAGATCAAGACTGGTGTTCTTATCGGTGCTGGAATCGGCGGCCTCGGCGGCATTGCCGAAACCGCGATCGTCTTGAAGGAAAAAGGCCCTCGCCGCGTTTCGCCTTTCTTCATTCCCGGCCGTTTGATCAATCTCGCGGGGGGCTATGTCTCGAATTCAGCATGGTCTCAAGGGGCCGAACCATGCTGTTGTCACCGCTTGTTCGTCGGGAACACATGCGATTGGCGACGCGGCGCGCCTCGTCGCATTGGAGGATGCCGAGGTCATGGTCGCGGGGGGCGCCGAAATCAGCGATCAATCGCATCGGAATCGCCGGATTCGCTGCCTGCCGGGCCCTATCCACGAATTTCAACGACCGGCCAAAACAAGCCTCGCGGCCCTACGATAAGGACCGCGATGGTTTCGTCATGGGCGAGGGCGCCGGTTGTGTCGTCCTCGAAGCCTATGAACACGCCAAGGCGCGCGGCGCCAGAATTTACGCGGAGCTTGTTGGCTACGGCATGTCGGGGGACGCCCACCACATTACCGCGCCCCAGGAGAGCGGCAACGGGGCGTTCCGGGCCATGGCGGCGGCGATCAAGCGCGCCGGGATTTCACCGGGCGACATCGACTATATCAACGCGCATGGAACCTCGACGCCGCTCGGCGACGAAATCGAGATCCGGGCGGTCGAGAAGATGGCTGGCAACGGCGGCCATTCGCTTTCCATGTCCTCGACGAAATCGGCGATCGGACATCTTCTCGGCGCGGCGGGGGCCGTTGAGGCGATCTTTTCGATTTTGGCGATCAGGGATCAAATCGTTCCCCCGACGCTTAACCTCGATCAAGCATCGGTTGCAACCGAAATCGATCTCGTGCCGCACAAGGCGCGCAAGCGCGAGGTCGAATTCGCCATGTCGAATTCCTTCGGCTTTGGCGGCACCAACGCCTGCTTGGTCTTCAAGCGTCCGCAATGACTGGCGGGCCAAGGCCCGGCATTGCGGCCATTCAAGAAATTCCGGTTCGTGAACCCGATTTCGCCATATTTTCCAGGCGGGATAGATAGCATCCCCGTGCGTTCGCGGGCCAGAGCATTTTGCGGCGAAGCGGAGCCCCGGTCCGCACCAGGATAGCAAACCTTTTTACCAACAGCCAAGGGAAATTACCTCATGGCATTCGAGCGTTTTCCCATGCGAAAAGGCTCTCGCGGCAAATTCGTGGGCTGACCTGATGGACGACACGCCTTCAAAACCGGACGGAAACGGCACACCGGACCGGCCGGATCAGACCCTTCCGGGCGAGACCCCTCCGGGTGGCCGGTTCGCGGGCCAAAGAGTAACGCCGCAAAGCCCCAACGAGGCGTTGCAGCCCGCCGCCGCGCCGCCGCCGCCGCCAATCCCGCCTAGCCGCAGGCGGCCCACGCTTTCGGCGTTTAGTCGGATTCCTCTCGTTTCTATTGGTCGCGGCGATCGCCTCCATGTCCCTGCTCGTTTGGAGCCGCCACCGGATCGATGAACCTGGTCCACTCGCAGCCAACAAGGTTCTCTACATCGCGCCCGGCACCGAGGGTGCCGACATTATCGCCGAACTTGATCGCGAGGGGGTCATCGACAGTCCGTTCATGCTCAACGTCGCGCTCTTGCTCGAAGGCAACCGTTCGAAGCTCAAACCAGGTGAATATCTCTTCAAACAGAACGTTAGCATGCGCGACGTGATCGACACGCTGATCAGCGGCAAGCAAGTGCTGCACGCCATTACAATACCCGAAGGACTGACAAGCGAGCAGGTTGTCGAACGGCTCCGGAACAACGATGTCCTGCTTGGCGACATCACGGACATGCCGAAGGAAGGCAGTCTTCTTCCGGAAACCTATAAGGTCGCGCGGGGAGCCACCCGGGCGGACGTCGTCAAGAAAATGCAGGACGATCAAAAGCGCGCCGTCGATCAAATTTGGTCGCGCCGGGCGAACGGACTTCCGTTACGCTCGCCATATGAGCTCGTCACTTTGGCGTCGATCGTCGAAAAGGAAACCGGCAAGGCGGATGAAAGGCCGCGGGTCGCAAGCGTATTCCTGAACCGCTTGAGAAAAAGGGATGCGGCTGCAATCCGACCCGACGATTGTTTATGGCATGGCCAGGGGCAAAGGCTCGCTGGGCAGAGGGATCACCCGCGCCGATCTTGAAAAGCCTACCCCCTACAATACCTATTTGATTGACGGCTTGCCGCCGGGACCGATCGCCAATCCCGGACGCGCGGCGCTCGAAGCGGCTGCAAACCCCTCTCGCACCCAGGACCTTTATTTCGTCGCCGATGGCACTGGCGGACATGTCTTTTCCGAAACGCTGGATCAACATAGCCGCAACGTGCAGCGTTGGCGCCAGATCGAAAAGGACGCAAAAGACAAGCAGGAGCAGCCAGCGCCTGACATGGACAAGACCGCGCCGGAAACGGCCCCGGCGGCGCCTCAGCCCGGCGCCGCCCAGAAAAGCGAGAGCGGAATGCCGCCATCCGTCTACGGATCGCTGCCGGCGCCGTTCGACACCCCGCGTAGCGCGGCGTCTGCGCCGCCCTCCTCATCCTACGCGCCGGCGGCAGCGGCGATCGCGGGCGCGATGCCCGCAACGGCCTCCAGCAGAAACGCTCAAACCAACAGATCCGAGGCCAAACAGGCGGCGAAGGTGAGTGCCTTTACCTTGGGGCCTGGGCTCGACGAGCTCGGCATTTCGGTGGGCGGCGTTCGCTCTCCAGCCGCCGCGACGCTCGATGGTCCTATCGGCCAAGAGGATGCGGCGGATGCGGCTGGCCAGAACGCCGCTTTTCCCGTCCCGGCCCGCCACCGGGCGGGGCAGGAGGCAGGGGCGGCACGCCTCGGCCTTGGTCCGGGCGGCGATGATTTGCCGGATAAGATCCAAAGGGCCGGGAACGTCCCCCGCGCTGCGGCCGCAAAACGAGGGAAGGCCCGTGCATGCGCGGGCGTTCGATGCATCCGAGGGAACTCCCCTCGACCCTCTCCGGAATAAGACCTACGACCTGAATTACGCCAAAACCGTGCCCGTAATTCAATAAGCGACGCTTGCTTCCGGGACCTTGAGCCGGCTTTTGGCCCTCCGCGTCAGGCCGCGAGGGCCGCTTCTGGCGGCTTGAGCGCAAACCCGAGGCTTGCGGCAATTGCCCGGATGGGTCACATGGCCGAGATGCACATTTAGGCCGCGGCGCAGGCCAGGGTTGCTGGCAATCGCGCCGAGCCCGCCGGCGGCAAGTGCAAGGCCATAAGGAAGCGCCGCATTGTTCGGCGCATAGACTCGATGTGAACGGCACCGCGCCGGGCATATTCGCGACGCAATAATGCACCACCCCGCCTTTGATGAAAGTCGGGGCCGCATGCGTCGTCGCATGTGAGCTTTCAAAACAGCCGCCCTGATCAATCGCGATATCGACGAGAACGGCGCCTTGCTTCATGCGGCTCAACATTTGTTCAGTGACGAGCTCGGCGCGGTGGCGCCGGGGATCAGCACTGCGCCAATTACCGCATCGGCGGACAAAACCACTTCCTCAATCGCCGCTGCCGAGGCAAATCTTGTCTTCGGCCCGCCCTTGGAACAATTCGTCGAGCTGGCGCAGACGGGGGAGCGAGCGATCGAGAATCGTCACATCCGCGCCGAGACCGGCCGCCATCCGTGCCGCTTGGGTTCCGGCAACGCCGCCGCCCAGCACAACAACCTCGGCCGGAAGAACCCCCGGGACGCCGCCAGCAAGATGCCGCGGCCGCCGTTCTGGCGCCGCAGAGCCACGCCCGCCGCCTCGATCGCGAGCCGCCCAGCTACTTGGCTCATCGGCGCGAGAAGCGGCAGGCCTTGGCCGTCCGGCCCGGTTACGGTTTCATAGGCGACGGCGGTGCAGCCGGAAGCCAACAACCCTTTTGTCTGCGCGAGATCGGCCGCAAGATGCAAAAATGCGAAAACGATCTGGTTTTCGTGCAGCTTCGTCCATTCGCTCTCCTGCGGCTCCTTCACCTTTATGATCATTTCGGATGTGGCGAAAATTTCGGCGGCGGTATCTACTATTGTCGCGCCGGCCGCCAGATAGGCCTGATCCGTGGCATTGATCCCGGCGCCGGCGCCGGTTTGGACGCTAAGCTCGTGCCCAGCGGCAACGAATTCGCGGACTAACTCTGGGGTCAACCCGACCCGATATTCTTGTTTCTTGATTTCCATCGGAACGCCGATCCGCATTTGCAAAGCTCCAGATCAAAACGCCGCATATGCCCAATGGCCTTGGATGTGGTACAATTCAACCTGAAAAACAATCCGGCGATAGCGAGCACCTCGAAGCGGCCGGGCCAAAACCGGCGAGTGCCCGCCTGTCGATTCGGCTGATACGCGCGGTGCGGTTGGCGCGGTCCGGCATCCAGACTTCGCACGCACGCCGGCGGGAACAGGGGATGGTCACGCTCCCGTCATCAATTACAACGAAATTCCAGCGGCCGTTAGGGCAAGGAGGGAACGTTGAGTTCGCAAGCGGAACGACGAAAGCTGGCCGTTGTCAAAGGCGGAGCGGAGCCAAAACGCGGCATGAAAAGCAATCCATCCGCGGCAAAGCATATTCCCCCGCCAGGGGTGGCGGCGGCGGAAGGGACCGATCGTGACGCGGTTTCGATGGAATTCGCCGCAGAGGCCTCTGCGGTCCAAGGAGCGTCCGCGCTAGCCGCCTCGATTTCGCCCACGGACGATCACAGCGAATCCGCCGCGCCGCCGCGCGGGGTTGCGCAATCGCCGAACCGCTTCATCAACCGCGAATTGTCCTGGCTCGAATTCAACCGGCGGGTCTTGCAGGAGGCCTCGAACCGCAATCATCCATTGCTCGAACAATTGCGCTTCCTGTCGATCTCCGCCGACAATCTCGATGAATTCTTCATGGTGCGGGTCGCCGGTCTTCGCGGCCAGATGCGCGCCGGCGATCGCGATGCCATCCGAGGACGGGCTTTCCCCGCCCGAACAACTTGCTCAAGATCCGTGAGCGAGTCAACTTATTGGCGGCGGAGCAGCAGCGCCGCTGGCGCGAGTTGCGCAAGGAGCTGCACGGCGTAGGCATAACGCTGGCTCGAGCCGCCGGACCTCGACAAGGACGAAACGGAATGGCTCGACCAGCATTTCCTGACGCATATTTTTCCGGTTCTGACACCGCTTGCCGTCGATCCGGCGCATCCTTTTCCGTTCATCCCCAATCTCGGCTTCACGATCGCGCTCGAATTACTCGGGCCAAGCGACCGACAAGAACCGCAAGGCCCTCGATTCGCCTGCCAGCCAAGATCGAACGGTTCATCCGCCTGCCCGGTGAGCCGGGCGGGAAGGGCCAGCGCTTCGTCGCGCTCGAAACTGCGATCGGAATGTTCACGCATAGCCTGTTTCCCGGCTATCACGTGCGCGGTCACGGGCTCTTCAGGGTCATTCGCGACAGCGATCTCGAAGTCGAGGAGGAGGCCGAAGATCTCGTGCTATTCTTCGAGAGCGCGCTGAAACGGCGGCGCCGCGGTTCGGTGATCCGGCTCGAATTCGACAGTCGCATGCCCGAGGAGCTGGCGCGGGTTTGTCGCCGAGGAACTCGACGTCGTGGCGGACGAGATTTTCATCCTGGATGGGATGCTGGCCCTGAACGAACTATCCGAACTCGTTGGTCTTGACCGGCCAGACCTCAAGTTCAAGCCTTATAACCCGCGCTTTCCGGAGCGGGTCCGCGACAATGGCGGCGATTGTTTCCTCGCGATCAAGCAAAAGGATCTCGTCGTCCACCACCCTTATGAATCCTTCGACGTGGTGGTCCAGTTCCTCCATCAGGCGGCGACCGATCCCAATGTCGTTGCGATCAAGCAGACTCTTTATCGCACCTCCGCCGACAGCCCGATCGTGCGCGCGCTGATCGACGCGGCGGAAGCCGGCAAATCGGTGACCGCCCTCGTCGAACTCAAGGCGCGCTTCGACGAGGCCGCCAACATTCGCTGGGCGCGCGATCTCGAACGCGCCGGCGCGCAAGTGGTGTTCGGCTTTATCGAATTAAAGACGCACGCCAAATTGTCGATGGTCGTGCGCCGTGAAGCCGGCTCGCTCATTACCTATTGCCATGTCGGCACCGGCAATTATCATCCGGTGACGGCGCAGATCTATACCGACATTTCGTTCTTCACCGCCGATCCGGTCGATCGGACGCGATGTCTCGCGTATCTTCAATTATATCACCGGCTATGCCGAGCCTGCCGGGCTCGAGCGGATGGCGGTTTCGCCGATTTCGCTCAAGCAGCGGCTTCTCGAACATATTGGGCAGGAGATCGCCTTCGTCAAAGCCGGCAAACCCGCCGCGATCTGGGCAAAGTGCAATGCCCTCGTCGATCCCGAGATCATCGACGCCCTCTATGCGGCGAGCCAATGCGGGGGTCAACATCGATCTCGTCGTGCGCGGGATCTGCTGCCTCCGGCCGGGCGTCGCAGGGGCTGTCCGAAAATATCACGGTTAAATCGATCATCGGCCGGTTTCTCGAACATGCCCGGGTTTATTGCTTCGGCGGCGGCCACGGCGCTGCCGCATCCCAAGTCGCATGTCTATATTTCCTCGGCCGACCTGATGCAGCGCAATCTCGACCGGCGAGTCGAGGCGCTGCTGCCGATTCTCAATCCGACCGTGCATGAGCAGATGCTCGATCAGATCATGGTCGCCAATCTGATCGACAATCAGCAAAGCTACCGGGTCTTGCCGGACGGTTCGAGCGCGCGCATTACACCGCCTGAAAACGAAGAGCCATTCAACGCGCATTCCTACTTCATGACCAACCCCAGTCTGTCCGGCCGTGGAAAATCGCTCAAGCATTCGAGTCCAAAAACCCTCCTTAAACGGCTGGATGGCCGGTAAGGGCTCGATGTCCGGAAATCGCCATGAGTTCGCTCCGCCAATCAGGGCCAAGCAGCCCGCTCGCGATCGTCGACATCGGGTCGAACTCGGTTCGTCTCGTTGTCTACGAAGGTTTGAGCCGCTCGCCGCCGCCCGATTTTCAACGAGAAATCGCTGTGCGCGCTCGGCAAGGGCGTTGCAACCACCGGCCGTCTCCCCAAGGCCGGGCGTCGAAAAAGCGCTCGCGGCCCTGCGCCGCTTCCGGGTCTTGAGCGAGATCATGGGCGTGCCAGTCCTGCATGTTCTTGCAACTGCCGCCGCCCGGGACGCTTCGAACGGCGGCGAATTTCTTACCGCCGCGGCGGAAGCGATCGGCGCCCCGGTCGACGCTTCTATCGGGCATCCGGGAGGCGGAGCTTTCCGGCCTTGGGGTCATCGCCGGCATCAACCGCCCGGATGGCGTCGCCGGCGATCTCGGCGGCGGTTCGCTCGAATTGATCGACGTGAAAGGCGCGCATTCGGGCAGGGGCACGAGCCTGCCACTTGGCGGTCTCACCCTGATGGACGCATCGAGGCGGTCGCCACGCGCGGCGGTCAAGATTGTCCGCGAGGCATTGGCCGGGTCGCGCATCGCCGAGCGTCTCGCGCGGACGCACGTTCTACGCGGTCGGCGGAACCTGGCGGGCGCTCGCCAAGCTGCATATGAGGCAACGCAATTATCCGCTCGACCGTGACCCACGGCTATGTCATCGCCGCCCCCGATGCCGCCGATTTCGCGGGCCTCGTCGAACGGGCGAATACCGAAACGCTGATTTCGATCGACGCGGTCAGCGCGGCGCGGCGGCCGTATCTCGCCTATGGCGCCGTCGTGCTCGAGGAGATCATTCGCCGGGCGCGGCCGCGCGAAGTCATGATTTCGACCACCGGCGTGCGGGAGGGGCTGCTTTATGAAATGCTCGACATGGAGCAGCGCCGGCAAGATCCGTTGCTCGTCGCGGCGGCCGAATTTAACCAGCTCTTCTCGCGCGCGCCCGGCCATGCCGGGGAGCTTTGCGCTTGGACCGATAGCTTTATGAAATCCTTGCACGCCGAGGAAACTCCGGAAGAACGCCGGCTTCGCCATGCGGCCTGCCTTTTGGCCGATGTCAACTGGCGCGCACACCCGGATCGCCGCCACGAGGAAAGCATGAATATCGTCGAGAACGCCGCTTTCCTCGGTGTCGATCATCCCGGCCGTTCGTTCCTCGCGCTCGCTGCGTCCTATCGCTATCTGGGACTCTGACGCGGACGTAAGTCCGCAGATCCGCGCGCTGGTTACCGCGCGGATGCTCGATAGGGCGCGTATTCTCGCCGCCGCGACGCGGGCCGCCTACGTTATTTCGGGCGCCATGTCCGGAGTCCTGCCCTTGACGCCCCTGACTTGCGTTAAGACCACATTGATCTTGACCGTGCCGCGAGGTCTTGCCGATCTCGCGAGCGAACGGCTGCAAAATCGTTTGAAACAGCTTGGGCGTCTGATCGGACGCGAGCCGGCGATCACCATCGCGGGGTGAACTTCGAGCGAGGGATTTTGCTTGCTGTAGCAAGGATCAGGGGAACGACCGTTGGTCCCACTTACGATTTTTCGCAATGCGCCAGCACCCCTTGCCTCTCTCAAAGATGTGCAAGACTCGCACTCGACGAGAGTGCGCGGCACGTGGCACCCCTGATCCAAACAAGTCAACTTGATTTCAGGTCGCGAACTATATAGCGTGCCGCCCGTGAGCCGGTGCAAGTATTTTATCCGTCGCAAAGGGAGGAATGAGATGATCAAGAAAGCGCCAGTGATCTTAGCTTTCGTTGGAGCGTCTGCTTTGGCGGTCTTTTCCATGAGCGGACCGGTCCAAGCCAAGGATGCAGGAGATTGGACATGCTCCGATTTCCTTAAGCTCTCAAATGCCGCAAAATCGCGTGTTGTATACTATCTGGTTGGTCTCAACAAAGCCCAAATGAAGGAGTTCCACGAGATCGCTGCCAAGGATTTTGATGTTCCGATTTCAAAGGTTGTTCAACATTGTCACTCGAACCTTCCAGATAACCTCTGGCAGGCAATCGCTGATCACTTCTATTGGCACGCTCAGCAAATGCCGTAAGTTTGGTCTGGTCTGATACGGGACTGGAGCGTGCGCCATTGACAATGTGATGCTAGAGCGCTTCCCGATCACACGGAATCATGTGATCGAATGGGAACTGCTCAAATCCAAAGAGTTGGAGCATGTCCCAATCGAAAAGGTCGAGCGACTTTTTCGGGATATGCTCTAACGGTCATCGGGAATGACGGCTGTTTCAATTTTGAAATTTTGCGCCCCTTATTGAAAGACGAAAATTCGGGAAACGCACCAATACTATCCATGAGCGATGGTGTTGCTATACGATTTTCGAAGCGCCGTTCTCCGGCGGCGCCGTGTCACGCCATTCGAGCGGGACGACTTTGCCTTGCTCCACGGTCAGGGCGAGGCGGCCATGCTTCAGTTCGAGCGCCTTGGCGCCAAAAAGTTCGCGCCGCCAGCCGGTCAGGGCCGCGACCTTAGCATGATCGTCGGCGGCGATCGTTTCCAGATCTTCGACCGTCGCGATCATCTTCGCCGCGACCCCGTGGTTCTCGCTGACATGGCGGAGAAGCACGCGCAAAAGCTCGACCGTCGCGCCATTGGCGCCATTGCGCCGCTCGCGCTCCATTTTCGGCAGAGTCTTAGGGTCCCGCGCGAGGCCGCGTTCGACCGCCGCCACGATCTCGGCGCCGGCGCGCGAACGCTCCATCCCGCGCGGAAAGGCGCGCAGATTGCCTAAGGCCTCGGCCGTTTTCGGCGCGGCGAGCACGAGTTCGATCAAGACGTCGTCCTTCAAAACCCGCGCGCGAGGTACGTCGCGCGTCTGCGCCTCGGCCTCCCGCCAGGCGGCGATCTCCATGAGCACCGCAAGATCGCGCGGTTTGCGAACCCGGTTGCGGAACCGCTCCCAGGCGTTTTCGGGGTGCTGTTCATAAGTCGAAGGCGCCGTTAAAAGCGCCATTTCGTCGGCCAGCCAGCCGGTCCTGCCAGTTTCCTCCAATTTGGCGCGCAAGAACTTATAGATGTCGCGCAAATAGGTGACATCGGCGATCGCATATTCAGCCTGGGCTTGCAAAAGTGGACGCCGCGACCAATCCGTGAAGCGCGAGGATTTATCGAGCGAGACCTTCGTGACGGTATGAACGAGATCACCATAGGAGACCTGATCGCCGAAGCCGCAGACCATCGCGGCAACCTGGGTATCGAACAGCCGGGCGGGGATCAACTTTGCCAGATTCCAAATAATTTCAATATCTTGACGAGCAGCATGAAAGACTTTTGTCGGCACCGGGTTGGCCATCAGCGCGAAAAAGGACGAAAGATCGAGCCCTTCGGCCATCGCATCGACAGCCACCGCTTCTTCTTCCGACGCGAGCTGCACGACGCAGAGACGCGGCCAGAAGGTCGTTTCCCGCAAAAATTCGGTATCGACGGTGACATAGGGGTGGGTTGCAAGGCGGCGGCAGACGGTGCTTAGGTCTTCGGTCGTGGAGATCAGGGTCATAATCGCTCAATACTGCAAAGGGGCACCGCCGGTGCAGTCTCCCTCGCGTTGTTATGTCCGCCGGCGCGCCGCTGCAACCCCGCCTTGACAGATGCCGCCTGCCATGCGGTTCTCCGCGCGCGTGGCGCGCACCAAAAGGCTGCGCCGAACCCTCCTCGCACGTGACCGCCTGTAATGCACCGCTACCGCTCCCATCGCTGCAGCGACCCGCGCGAAACGCAGGCCGGCGAGACGATTCGTCTTTCCGGCTGGTGCCATCGCATTCGCGATCATGGCGGCGTGCTGTTCATCGATCTGCGCGATCATTACGGCATTACTCAATGCGTGGTCGACCCGGATTCGAAGGCTTTCGATCAAGCCGGAAAACTTCGGCCGGAATGGGTCGTCAGGGTCGACGGAGCGGTCCGGCGCCGCCCCGCGGGCACCGAAAATCTTGAAATGCCGACCGGACTCGTCGAAGTCTATGTCACCGGAATCGAGGTTTTGGGAGCCGCCGCCGAATTGCCGATGCCCGTGTCCGGCGAGCAAAATTATCCGGAAGACATACGGCTGCGCTACAGCTTCCTCGATCTGCGGCGCGAAAAACTGCATCAAAACATCATGCTGCGCGGTCAAATCATCGACTCGATTGCGCGCGCGGATGAAGTCCCAGGGTTTTTTCGAATTCCAGACGCCGATTCTCACCGCTTCGAGTCCCGAGGGCGCGCGCGATTTTCTCGTGCCGTCCCGCTTGCATCCGGGCAAATTCTACGCGCTGCCGCAGGCGCCGCAGCAATTCAAGCAGCTCATCATGGTGGCGGGCTTCGACCGCTATTTCCAGATCGCACCTTGTTTTCGCGACGAGGACGCGCGCGCCGACCGCAGCCCCGGCGAATTTTATCAGCTCGACATAGAGATGAGTTTTGTCACGCAAGAGGATGTCTTTGCCGGCGGTCGAGCCGGTGCTTGCGGGGCGTTTTCGAAGAGTTCGGGGCGGGCCGCCCGGTGACCCAAAAATTTCCGCGGATTCCCTATGCCGAGGCGATGCTGAAATATGGCTCCGACAAGCCGGACCTGCGCAATCCGATAATTATCGCCGATGTGACCGCGGAGTTTTCCCGCGACGACGTGAATTTCAACGCCTTCAAGAATGTCATCAAGTCGGGCGGCGTGGTGCGAGCCATTCCGGCGCCGGGCGGGGCCAGTCAGCCGCGCTCCTTTTTCGATAAACTCAACGATTGGGCGAAGGGCGAAGGAGCGGCCGGGACTCGGCTACATCATCTTCGAAGGCGAAGGCGGGCGAGCTCGCCGGCAAAGGGCCGATCGCCAAGTTTCTTGCCCCCGAAGTGCAATGGCAAAATCGCGGAAAGAGCCGGTCTCAAAGCCGGCGACGCGGTCTTTTTCGCCTGCGACAGGAGGCGAAAGGGCGCAAAACTCGCCGGCGCCGCGCGGCTTCGAGATCGGCCATGAGCTCGAGCTATCGAAAAAGGACGTCTTCGAATTCTGCTGGATCGTCGATTTTCCGATGTACGAATGGAACGAGGACGAGAAGAAAATCGACTTCTCGCACAACCCTTTCTCGATGCCAAATTTCGATCACGAGGCGTTTCTGGCGCTCGATCCGGCCGATCAAGAGACGATCCTCGGCGATCAAGGCCTTTCAATATGACATCGTTTGCAACGGCATCGAATTGTCGTCCGGCGCGATCCGCAACCATCGTCCCGACATCATGCAGAAGGCCTTCGCGCTCGCGGGCTATGGCGAGGATGATGCTCGAGAAGAAATTCGGCGGCATGTACCGCGCTTTCCAATATGGCGCGCCGCCGCACGGCGGCATCGCGCCGGGCATCGACCGCATCGTCATGCTGCTCGCGGGGAGGAAAATTTGCGCGAGGTCGTGCTTTCCCGATGAACCAGCGCGCCGAGGATCTGCTCATGGGCGCGCCTTCCCGGTGACGCCGAAGCAATTGCGCGAGCTGCACATCAGGCTCAATCTGCCCGACACCAAGGGTTGAAAACTTAGTGGACCGGTGCACCGTGGCGCATCGCCTTGACCGTCTTCTCGAGGTGCAGGGCCAAGCGGTCCGGCCGGTGCCGCCGCGTTCAAACGTCTGTTGCGCAAAAGGGCTCAGCAAGATGGCCAAATGTTTCGACCACTTTTTCGTAAACAGGCCGCTTGAACGGAACGATCAGTGCGGGGAGACGGCCGATTGACTCCCATCGCCACGCGTCGAATTCCGGCCGCTGTCCCCCGGCGGGTGTGTCGATGTCGATTTCGTTTTCGTTGCCGTCGAAACGCAGCGCGAACCATTTTTGCCGCTGGCCGTGAAACCGGCCCTTCGAGGATTTCTTTAAAACGCCGTCCGGCAGATCATAGCTGTACCATTCCGGCGACTCCGCCAGAAATGTGGTGGAACACACGTTGGTTTCTTCGCGCAGCTCGCGCACGGCCGCCTGATAGGGCGCTTCGCCGGCGTCGATCCCACCCTGCGGCATTTGCCATTCATGCCCTTGGCGCTGGTGTTCGGGTATCTTTTTGTTGCGGCGGCGCCCGACGAAGACGAGCCCAGAGCGATTGAAGAGCATGATTCCGACGCAAGGACGGTAATATAAAGTATCCATTGCCGCCTTACCTCTCGGTCGACGACCTACTCGCCAAGCCAGTTTGCTGGCTTGGCATGGCCGCGCTTAGCGGGATGAGCGCAATGCCTCGTGCCTCTAGCGCGCGGGCAAAGCGGCCAATGATTGCGATCGAAGGTGGAAGCGCGCTCGCTACCCCGATCGCGACGCCCTTGTCACGGGCGATTGCTTCGAGCCGCGCGAGGGCTGCCTCGATTGCCTCGGGCCCGGCCGCCGAATCGAGGACTACGTCGGCCCGCGCGGCCGCAAGAGCTTGACTGGGCGCAAGCGTCATGGCGAGGCTCTGCGCAGATGTTCCGTCATCGACGTAATATAGGCCCCGCGCGGCAATCTCGCGCAAGACCGGCGTCAAAGCCTTCGCATCCGCCGTGAGCTTGCCGCCGAGAAAATTCGCGACGCCCGCATAGCCGGTGAACCGGCTCATCAGCCAGGCAAGATTGTCGATATTCGCGGCTTTCCCGGCGCCCGCGAGAAGCGTGTGCGGGCCGGGATCGTTGCGCGGAAAATCGAAGGGCTCCATCGGAATTTGTAAGATGACCTCGTGGCCTGCCTCGCGCGCGCGCGCCGTTTCGCGTGCAAGATCGGCTCCATAGGGCGCGAAGCCGAGCGTGACGGCGCCCGGCAAACTTGCGATTGCCGATTCCGTTGCGCGCGGGGCAAGACCCATGCCGCCAATGAGCAAAGCAAGGCGCGGCGCGCGCGTCAGCCCGCCGGAGGATACGGCGGGGCGGGCATAAACTTCGGACGGCCGCGCGCCGTCCTCCGCAATGCGCGGGATTGAGCCATGCGGCGTTTGTTCGATAAGCCGCGGGTTGGGCGCCGCCGGGAGGCCCATGTTCAGCGCTTTCGCCACATCAATGATGAGAGCCTCGGGCGCGGCGCCGCCCCCGGCTCGAACGATCTTCACGCCGGTCCGCCGCTCGACCGCCGCCGCCCCCAAACTGGCTTTCTCGGCAGACACTGTGGCGCTGGTGTCTTGAAGCGGCGCGGCTGTCCCGCTCGCGTCCGCCCCGGTGGGTTGCGGCGGCCGCGCATTCCGCGGCAAGTTCTTGGGTGCACCGGCCGGCGTTTCGGCGCCGTTCGCGGCATAATTGGCCGCGCCTGGCGGCGGGACGAGCGCCGGCAAAAACGCGGCGAGAACAGCAAGCAAACCCAGGCCGCCCGTGGCAACCGCCGCATAAAGCGCCGTGCCGCGCGATGCGCGTTTTTGGACCGGGAATTGGCCCAAGGGTGCATTCAGATCGTCGTCCGTCATACCTGATCGCTATCCTGCGTGATCGCTATCCTGCGTTGGCACGCATGCAAAACGGTGCATCAGCCAAACCGGCGCCCGCCAGATGGCGGAACACGGCCGCGCCGCGCCAAACCCGGCAAGAGCCAAGCAACAGCCGCAAGCCACCCCACTCCGCCCGCAGGGGTTCCAGGCGTAGCGGGCCGAAGCTGCGGCGTCCGCCCCTGATCGGGCCGCGATCGGCCGGTTCATGGTCGAACATCTCCGTGTTCGCGCGGCTGAAACGCAACAGCCGCCCCCACTTTCGCGGATCATGCTTGCGCGGGGCCGTCGCTTCGATTTCAGCACCCATCGGCGACGGCCGCCGGTTTCAACTATGGCCGTATTACAATGTTCCTTGGCCTCCAAGAGCGCGTCCCGATCAAATGGAATCATTTGATCGATAAGGACTCGCTCAACATCTAAGAACTGGAGCATGTCCTCATGAGACATCGGATATATCCGATGTCTAAATATCGAAAAAGTCGAGCAACTTTTTCGGGACATGCTCTAGCGGGCGCCTCTCAATTCGGAACCTTGGCGGCTTCGCTCGCGGGCGCCGCGGTGAGTTTGTTCATCGCCTTGTTGACGCCGCGCAAAATGTCCTCGGCGGCGATCAGTTGCTTGTCGTTTTTGCATCGGGCGGCACATAGGCCTGCGAGCCGCCTTTTTCGTCGTCGCCGTTCTTCAGATGGCCGCTTGCAGCGAAGCTTCGCCCTTGGTGTCGTCCTTGCCCTTGAGATCGTCGGGAACATCCTGCAGCACGACGACGTCGGGGTCGATGCCCTTGGCCTGGATCGAACGCCCCGACGGCGTGTAATAGCGCGCCGTGGTGAGCCGCACCGCGCCATTGTTCTGGCCGAGCGGGATGATCGTCTGCACCGACCCCTTGCCGAAGGAGCGGGTGCCGAGAATGGTCGCGCGTTTGTGATCCTGCAACGCGCCGGCGACGATTTCGGAAGCCGACGCCGAGCCGCCATTGATCAGGACCACCACCGGCTTGCCCTTGGAAAAGTCGCCGGGATGCGCGTTGTAGCGCATCGATTCGTCGGCGTTGCGGCCGCGCGTCGAAACGATTTCGCCGCGATCGAGGAAGGCGATTGACACCGCGATCGACTGGTCGAGCAAGGCCGCCGGGATTGTTGCGCAGGTCAAGAATATAGCCCTTGAACTTGTCGGCCGGTATATCGGTCTGGAATTTCTTGATCGCCTCGCGACGCCATCGCCGGTCTGTTCGTTGAACTGGGTGATGCGGATATAGCCGATGTCGTCGCCTTCCTGATGCGCGCGAACCGATTTGATCTGGATCACGGCGCGGGTAAGCTTGATGTCCTGCGGCTCCTTGTTAGCGCCGCGCAGAATCTTCAGCGTCACCGAGGTATTCGGCGCGCCGCGCATCTTGTCGACCGCCTGGTTGAGCGTCAAGCCCTGCACATCCTCGCCGTCGATGGCGGTGATGATGTCGCCGGAGAAGATCCCCGCGCGCGCGGCCGGCGTATCGTCGATCGGCGTCACGACCTTGATGAGGCCGTCCTCCTGGGTCACCTCGATGCCAAGGCCGCCGAATTCGCCGCGCGTCTGCACCTGCATGTCCTGGAAGCTTTTGGCGTCCATATAGCTCGAATGCGGGTCGAGCGAGGCCAGCATGCCGTTGATCGCAGCCTCGACGAGCTTTTGCTCGTCCGGCTTTTCGACATAATCGGAGCGGATTTTTTCGAAAACGTCGCCGAAGAGGTTGAGATTGCGGTAGGTGTCCGACGCGGCCGCGCGCGCCGTTCCGTCCAGGAAACAACCGCGTCTGTGTTCCGACCGTAACGAGCCGCTGCGCCCAGAGCGGCGCCAAGCAGGACTGGTAAGAAACTTTCCGCATCATCCGCGAACCTTTTGCAATTCCGGCTTCGCCCACCATGGGCCCGGATCGATCGCCGCCCCGTCTTTGCGAAATTCGATGTAGAGGATGGGCTGCGCCGCGCCGATGGCGATGGCCGCGGCCGTCTTCGACAGACCTTTCGCCCATGACGGCGACCGGCTCCCCAGCCAGAACGAATTGTCCTACGTTTACGTTGATCTTGTCCATTCCCGCAAGGACAATATAATAGCCCTGTCCCGCGTTGATGATCAAGAGTTGTCCATAGCTGCGGTACGGACCGGCGAATGCCACCCAACCGTCGCAGGGCGAGACGACGATCGCTTCGACGCGGGTCGCGACCAGCATTCCTTTCCCGGTGCCGCCGAACCCATCGGGCTGCCAAAGCCGCGCTGAAGCTCGCCGTTGACGGGCACAGGCAATAGACCTTTCGTGTCGGTGAACGCGGTCGCTGGCGCAAGCCGTGCCGGATCCTTGAAAGGCGCCAAGGCGGTTTTCATGCCAGCGCTTGCCGTTGCGGCGCGGCGGCGCGCCCGCGGATCTCATCGGCCTTCCGCGCCGCTTCGGCGCCCCGCGCGGCCGCGGCGACTTCGGTTTCCATTCTGGCGATCAGATCCTTGAGGCTCGCCGCTTGCTTCGCGAGATCGAGCGCGCGTTCGCGCTCGGCTCCAAGAGCCTGCTCGGCGGCGGACAGCGCCGATTGGCGCGCGTCGACCAGCGCGGCGAGACGCTGACGCTCGGCGCGAAGCTTCGCCACGCCAATCGCGAGCGAATCGCGCTCGGCCGCGATCGATTGGCGCAACTGCACCAGATCCGAGAGGTCGGAGGCAAGCGCCTCGGTTTCGCCACGCATCTCCGGCAGGACCGAACCGAGCATCATCGAGGTGCGGATCGCGGCAAGCATGTCTTCTGGCGCGACCAGCAGCGCCGGCGGCGGCTTGCGGCCCATCCGCTGCAAGGCGGCGAGGATCTCGGCAATGACCGCGCGGCGGCTGTCAAGCGAACGCTGGATCGCGTCCTCGCTCCCGGTCAGCGTGTCGAGTCTTGTCTCCGTTTCGCCGATCTTGCGTTCGCTCGCGTTGACAATCTGCGTCGCGTCGAGGAGCGCCGCCGTAAGCTTCGCCCGGTCGGCGCGGATCGAAGCGATCTCGGCTTCGATTTTGCCGCGCTGCTCTTGCGACGCATCGAGCGAGTCTTCCATGCCGCGCAATTCGAGCCGGTGGCCGCTCAGTGCCGCGCCTTTCTCGTCCGCGTCCGGCGCCGCCGGCTGACCGGATTGGGCCGCAAGGCAAGCTGGCGCAAAGAGTGCAAGATAGAGTTCGAGCGCAACGAGGCCTGCCGCCCCCGCTAAAGCAATCCTGCTATGGCGCGCTTGAGCCGCCACGACGATCCTTATGCCGACGGCCGGATGGACTGGCCGCGAATATTTTTCCCATGACGTCAAGCAACAGAAGAAAGTGGCACCGCCACGGCAAGACCCCGGCAAGTTCGCGAATTAATCGCGATGATAGGGATGGCCGGAAAGAATCGTCACCGCCCGGTAAATCTGCTCGGCGGTCATGATTCGCACCAATTGATGCGGCCAAGTCATCGCCCCGAGGGAGAGCGTGAGCGAAGCGGAGGCCAAAAAAGCGGGCTCCAAACCGTCCGGGCCGCCGATGACGAACGCAAGTTGCACCATGCCCCTGTCCCGTGCGCGGCAAATCTCGGTGGCAAGACCCCGGCTTGTCATCTGCTTGCCGTTTTCGTCGAGGGCGATCACGTTTGCGTGGGGCATCAGCCAGCTCCGAATCGCTTGTGCCTCTTGCCTCTTGCGATCATCGGGCCGGGCAGCGCGGCTCTCCGCGGCCTCGCGCAGTTCGACGCCGGAAAAGCCGATCGCCCGGCCGGCAGCGGCGGCCCGCTCGACATAGCGCGCGGCCAAATCCCGTTCCGGTCCGGCTTTCGGCCGCCCAACGCAAATTAGCAGAAGACGCATCGTGTTTGTAATGGGCTACCTTAGCCTAAGCGGCGCTCGCCCGGCCGGTCGATGCTCCACATTTTTTCGAGGTTGTAGAACTGCCTCACCTCGGGCCGGAAGATGTGGACGATGATGTCGGCGCCATCCACCAGAACCCAATCGCAGTTTCGCAAGCCTTCGACGCGCGGCGGCTTATGGCGCTCGCCCTTAATTGCGCCGATAAGGCGCTCGGCGATCGCCCCGACGTGCACGCTGGAGCGGCCGGTCGCGATGATCATGATGTCGGCGAGGATGGTTTTGCCGTGCAGGTCGATTGCGACGATGTCTTCGGCTTTGGAATCATCGAGACAGGTCAAGACAGTCCGCACGAGTGTGCCCGCTTCGGGCCCAGCTGAACCGGGAACCGGCTGGAGCGGCGGGTGCGCCGCTTCCGCAAGAAGCGCTTGTATCAGTGTGTCGATCCTCCTCAAGCCCAGCCAACCGGCCAGGCACCCGATTAAGATGGCGCAGAATCGCGGAGATTTCAATCGGGGTGTTTTGCGCCAAGTACTTTGGCCTTTTGGTCCTCGGCGGGGCTTCCTTGGTCTTGCCCTGCGCGCGCAGGATGATGGTTCCGTAGGCTAACCGTAGGCCGCCGCGAGAAACACCGCCAAAGAAAGTCCGAACGGGCTCGCCGATCCATCGGCGGCGCGCGGCCAATTCTGTAAGGAGCGCCCGCCGCCGAGCGCCGCGCGCCGCGACCGGCCTCAATATCCGGTGGCCAAGGTGCCCCGTTGCCTTGTGTCGGCGGCGCCCATCAACACGCCGTTTTCGCGAAAAATGCTCTGCGCCGAGCCCCAGGCATCGTGAACCATGACCTTGTGGCCCAGCGCTTCAAGCCGCCGGATCGTATCGGGCGAGAGGCCGCGCTCGACCTGCAATTCATCGGGAAGCCACTGGTGGTGAATGCGCACGGCCTCGGTTGCCTCCGCGATGTTCATGCCGAAATCGACGACGTCGAGAATGATTTCCGTGACGATGGTGATGATCCGCGAACCGCCTGGCGAGCCGGTGACAAGTTCGAGTTCGCCGTCGCGAAAAACCATGGTGGGCGCCATCGACGACAACGGCCGCTTGCGTGGCCCAGGTGCATTGGCGGCACCGCCAACGAGTCCATACGCATTTGGGGCGCCGGGTTTTGCCGCGAAATCGTCGAGTTCGTTGTTAAGGAGAACACCAGTTCCTTCGGCGACGAGGCCGAGGCCATAGGAAAAATTCAAGGTGTAAGTGTTGGCGACCGCATTACCGTCGTTGTCCACAATCGAAAAATGCGTCGTCTGGTCGCTTTCGTAAGGCATCGGATCGAGCGCTTTTATCTCGGCTGAGGGCCTGGCCCGCACGGCCGAAATCTCCGCGCGCAAGCGCTCCGCATAGGCTTTCGAGATGAGGCCCTTGACCGGAACCGGCACGTGATCTGGATCGCCAAGATATTCGGCGCGATCCGCGTAGGCCAATTTCATCGCTTCCGCCATGAGGTGAATATTCGCGGCCGAGTTGGCGCCCTGCGCCGCGAGAGGAAATCCTTCGAGCACATTGAGAAGTTCGATGATATGAACCCCGCCGGACGAAGGCGGCGGCATCGCAACGATTTCGTGGCCGCGATACGAGCCATGGAGGGGCGCGCGCTCAATCGCGCGGTAGGATTTCAGATCGTCCAGCGTCATCCGGCCCCCAGCCGCGCGGACGCTGGCAACGATTTTTTCCGCGACCGGCCCCTCGTAAAAGGCGCGGTCACCGTCGCGGCCGATCGCCTCGATGACGGAGGCGAGATCGGATTGAACGAGCCGGTCTCCACGCCCTAGCGGCGTTCCATCCGCACGCAAAAAAATCCGGGCTGACGCGGGCCATCGCTTCAGCCGGGTCTGCGCCCATGCAAGGGAATCGGCGAGATCGTCCTCGACATCAATGCCGGAGCGGGCGAGCGCGACGGCGGGCGCGACAAGCTCGGCCAGCGAGAATTTGCCCGATCCATAATTGCGCAGGGCGAGCGACAAGCCGGCGACGGTTCCTGGCACACCGGCCGCAAGGCCGGTATCGCGCGATTTCGCCGCCACCGCCTCGCCCGCCTCGTTGAGAAAGACGCCGGGCGGCGTATCGGCCGGCGCGGTTTCGCGGTAGTCGATGGCAACGGTTTTCTTCTCCTTGGCAAGATAGACGAGCATGAAGCCGCCGCCGCCGAGGTTTCCCGCGCGTGGCAATGTCACGGCAAGAGCAAACCCGGCGGCGACCGCCGCATCGACCGCGTTGCCGCCGCGCCGGAGAATATCGAGGCCGATTTTCGCCGCGGTTCCTTCTTGCGCGACAACCATGCCATGGCGCGCCAGCACCGGCAAAACCCGCGCGCCTTTCGCAATGATTGGCGGCGCCAGGGGCGGCTCGGCGCGCGAGGCCATGGGAGCAACGAGACAAAGTAGGAGCGCGCTCGCGCACAACGATTTGCGTGCCGCTCCCCACGGCGCTGCAGGAAACAATCGGGCGCTCATGAATCTTCGTTATGATTGGCAATGACGGCGAGGAAGATCGCGCCAAAACGCGCGGCCTTTGCTGGTCCGGCGCCGGGAATAAGCAGCAAATCCTCACCGGTTTTGGGACGCACCCGGGCCATCTCGACCAAGACGCTGTCATGGAAAATAATGAAGGCCGGTTGCTTTTGGTCTCTCGCGATTTCGAGGCGTTTGGCCTTGAGCGCGGTGAGCAGCCTGTTTTGCCGGGCGGTCAGCGGCAGCGCCAAGAACCCCGGATTGACCGGCTCGAAAGCCTCGCGCGACAGCACCGGATCCTTCGCCTGCGCAACCTCGATCTCGTCCAGACTTCGCCGCACGGAGGCATTGCGCCCGCTTGACAAAGTCATGTCGCCACGCAGCGTCAAAGGCACCTCGCCCGAGAGCACCGCACGTCCTGCCCCGGTGATAATCCAACGATCGCGATCTTCGGGGTCTTGAGCGATCAGATCCGCCGCGTGAAGCTGGTAAAAAATGCTGCGCCATTCGGCCGGATTGAACTCTTTGCCAACGCCAAATGTCGGCAGGAGATTGTGGCCATGCCGCCGGATCGCGTCGTTTGCTTGGCCAACTAGGAGATTGGCGAGGTGGCCCGGAAAAAACCGCCCAAAAGTGCGGTGAATGGCGGACAACATTTTTCGCGCCGGAATCGCGCCGTTGAAAAGCGGCCATTTGCCATCGCAAATATCGCAATTGCCGCAAGGCTTCGAGGCCTCCCCGAAAGCGGCAAGCAATGTCTGGCGGCGGCAGCGCGGCGTTTCGCATAAGGCGATCAGGGCGTTGAGCTTTCGCTTCTCCATCTGCTTGCGATCTTGCGGCGCCACGCTGCCGGATATTTGCCGTTCGCGAAGCCTGATGTCGCCGTCGCTGAACAAGGTTAGCGTTTCGGCCGGCAGGCCATCGCGGCCGGCGCGGCCGATTTCTTGATAATAGGCCTCGATGCTTTGCGGTAAATCAGCGTGGCAAACGAAGCGGACATTGGGTTTGTCGATCCCCATGCCGAAGGCGATCGTGGCGACAATGACGGTTCCGTCGTTGCGCAAAAATTCGTCCTGGCGCGCGGATCTCGTTCCCGCTTCAAGCCCAGCATGGTAGGCGAGCGCCAAAATGCCCTTCCCGCTCAGGGTTTCCGCGAGCTTCTCGACAATCTTGCGCGAGCCGCAATAGACGATCCCGCTATGGCCTTTGTGACGCGCGATCATTGTTTCGATTTGGTGCGTGGCATCGGCCTTGCGCCGCATGGAGAGATGGATGTTCGGCCGGTCGAACGACCGGACGAAAATGCGCGGCTGGGCGGAAAACAATTTCTGGACGATGTCGGCGCGGGTTGGCGCGTCAGCGGTGGCCGTCACCGCGATGAGTTGCAGATTGCCGATCGCTTTCGCCGCTTGCGCGAGGCCGAGATATTCGGGCCGGAAATCGTGCCCCCATTGCGAGACGCAATGGGCCTCGTCGATGGCGAAGACAGTTGCTCCCCCTTCGCGAAGAAGGGCGGGCGTCTCCCGGCGCACGAGGCGTTCCGGCGCGACATAGACGAGGCGATAGCATTTGCGCCGCAGGCCCGCCTCGATCGCCGCATTGTCTTCGCCGCTGTTCGACGAGTTCAATGCCGCGGCGGCAATTCCATGGGCCTGCAATTGTTGGACTTGGTCGCGCATCAAGGCGATCAGCGGCGAGACGACGATGGTGAGACCCCTGCGCACGATCGCGGGCAGTTGATAGCATAGCGACTTGCCCGATCCCGTCGGCATGACCGCGAGAATATTTTCGCCCGCGAACACGGCGTCGAGAATTTCCTGCTGGCCCGGCCGGAAAGAGGTAAAGCCGAACACGCGTTCCAGCGCCTCTCTCGCCTCGTTCATTTCCGCGTTCACAGTGTCCCCGTTTCAAAAACCCAGGCGATCAAGTCGGTTCCAATCGCGGCCAAGCTATCCAGCAAACATTGCGGGTGGCGCGGGCGCCTGCGCTTCGCGGCGCCTCTCACGAAAAAGTCTTTGCCATAAGCGACCGGATGTCTTCTTTCAATTTGGCGGTGCATTTTTCCGTCAGAGCCTCGCGCGGCGTCTCGATGGTCCGATCGGCGAGGATACGTCCCGGCGCCGCCGACAAAACGATGATCCGGCCGGCGAGCAAGATGGCCTCCTCGACGTTATGGGTGACGATGAGGGTGGTCGCCTTGCGCTTCAGGACGAGCGCCAAGAGTTCCTCCCGCAGCCGGGCCGCTAGACTTGCATCGAGCGAGACGAAAGGCTCGTCGAGAAGGAGAAGATCTGGCTTGACCGTGAACGCGCGTGCAATCGCGACACGCCGGGCAAGCCCAAGCGATAACTCTCCCGGAAAATGATCGAGATGCTTCGAAAGACCCAGCACCGCGGCGATCTCGGCGAGATCGTTCTCGCTTGACGATCCAACGAGACGCAAGTTTTGCGCGACGGTGCGCCATGGCAATAACCGCGGCTCCTGGAAAACCATGCCGATCCTGTGCGGCGAAGGCAAGACGACTCGGCCTTCGAACCCGGTGTCGAGCCCCGATATGATTCGCAACAAGGTTGTCTTGCCGCAGCCAGACGGCCCGAGCAGGGCGCAGATTTCTCCCTGCTGCAAACTGAAGGCCACATCATGGAGGACCACACGCGTTTGCCCCGACGCAGTCCGGAGCGCCTTGCGCGCAATGGAAACTTCAAGCTCCATGCGGCGGCCGCCAGCGCGAGACATGCCGCTCGACAGGTTGCACAATGAAAGTTTCAATCGCCAGCATGAGGCCGACAAAGGGAAGCGCATAGGCCACGAGCCGCGTCACGTCGAAGAGTTGAAACGCGATGCCGATCTCAAAACCGACGCCGTTCGAGCGGCCGAGCAATTCGACGACGAGGACGATCTTCCATACCAGCGAGAGACCGGAGCGCATCGCCGCCGCGAAATAGGGCGCAAGCTGTGGCAAGACAACATGTAGGACTTTCGCGCCAAGCGGCAGGCTAAACACGCGCGCCATTTCGTCGAGGCTTTCGTCGAGAGCGCGAGTGCCGTCGCGCAGAATTACCGCCGTGTTCGGCAATTTATTGAGAACCACGGCCGCAATCGCCGCGGTCTCGTTCAGTCCAAGCCAGATATAGGCGAGCACGATGACGACAAGCGCCGGCAGGTTCAACAGCACGATAAGCAAGGGATCGCACAGACGGTCAATCGACTTGTTGCGGCCCATGGCCACGCCAAGTGCCGTCCCCAGTGCCATCGCAAGCGCGAATGACGCCGCGACACGGGCAAGCGTGATCGCTAGGTTGACGAAAAGCGCGCCCGACCACGCCTCGGCGCCAATCACCGACAAAACCGCAAGCGGCGCGGGCAGTGTGCCCGTCGAGGCAATGCTCGAACCCAATTGCCACACGAGAACCAGCAACAGCAGCGGCGCCAGTCTGAAAAGCAGTCCATTAGTGTTCCTTGGGCACCATTTCCGTGTTTTGGTAAAAAGTTCCCTCGTCCAGTTCCGTTGCGTTGCCCACAAGGTCCGGGCCTCCGGTTTTTGCTAGGATGCGATAAAGCGCGCGTGCGTCGGCCGCTTCCTCGGCGACGGCGCGGCGCGGGATGCCATCTATATAGGTTTGCCGGTAGAGGGCGAGTTCTGCCTCCCCCGCGATCCCGGCTCGCTGCGCGATCTTCTCCCAATCCGCGCCGGAATGGGCGAGAATGTCCTTGGCTTCGGCCGTGATCTTGAAAAACCGCGAGAGCGTGTCCGCATGGGTTCGTGCGTATTCTTCGTCGAAGACATAGCCGACCATGGCGACCGGTCCCTTCGCGCCGAGGCGGCGTTCCACCTCGTCCATGCCGATGAGCCGCCGGAACCCGCGCGTTTCGAGCGCCGCGCAGAAATTCCAATAGTTTAAGGTGGCATCGGCCTCGCCATTCGCGGCCTTCTGATAGAGCAAAGCCGGCGCGCCATAGACGACGCTCGCTTGCGACGAAAGGTCGAGGTTCGACTCTCGCGCGAGCGCCCGGAGCAACAGCCAGCTCTTGTCCAGGGGACCACCCGCGACGGCGATTTTTTTGCCTTTCAAGCCGGCGAGATCCGCGATGGGCGAGGCCGCCGGAACCATGACGGCTCCAAGCGCGGTCGAATAGGGCGCGAAGACAAGCCGGCGGCCTAGATTTCTTTGCCGCGCGACCCACAGCCAATCGCCGAGGATCATGTCGGCCGCCCCGCCCATCAAAGCGATTTTCGCTGCTTCGGGCGAGGCAAGTTCGGTCACCTCGATGTCGAGACCGGCTTTTCTATCTAGTCCACGCTCGCTAATGATCGCGAGCTCCCAGGCAAAAGTTCCGGTTTTTTGCACCGCGAGACGAAGTTTATCGGCGGCCTCGGCTTCACAAGTGAACGGGACCGCCAGCACAAGGCAAAACGCCGCCCGGCCAAGACGGCGATGGAGGGCGCGCCAGCAGCCGGCGCGCGCCGCCTCGAGGCTCCGAAACCCCGAGCCGCGGCGCGGCGAAAGGTTTCCTGCCAAGTCCGGGTTGTCATTTGCCATCGTTTCAGGATACATGTTTTGCCGCGCGAGCCATAATGGGGATCGTCCGTTTGGCCACAGGTGCGAGCGATGGGCAAGACCGCACTCGACTGCCGTCGCCCACAGGGAAGGAAACCGGATATGAAGCGTAAGTATGTCTGCCTAGTCGCCACGGTCGCTTGGGCCGGTTCCGCCGCAGGAGCTTTGGCCGGCGATGCCGCCGCGGGCGAAACGGTCTTCACGCAAAAGTGCAAGGTCTGCCACCAGATCGGCGAAGGCGCCAAGAACTTCGTCGGACCGGAGTTGAACGGCCTGATCGGGCGCAAGAACGGCTCCCTGCCGAATTATAATTATTCCGATGCGGACAAAAATTCCGGAATCACCTGGGACGAAGCGACTCTCAAGGAATATCTCCTCAGTCCGAAAGCCAAGATTCCCGGCACGAAAATGATCTTCGCCGGGCTGCCAAAAGAGGACGACCGGGATAATCTTGTCGCCTATCTCGCTCAGTTCGATGCCGACGGTAAGAAGAAATAAGTTCCGCCGGCTCACAGAAGGAAACGCGGCTCGAAAAGGCCGCGTGTCCTAGTTTGTGTCCTAAGCTGGTTGCGTGGCTCGCTGGCAGGCCTTCGGCCGGCGGGGCTTTTAGCGCCCTGGCGAAGCTTCGCGAACGTTGTCCACACGTGACGCTTGCTGTTTAGCGCGATCACGCTGACTGTTGGCCACAGCTACAATGTGTCAGTCTGGACGATTTCGAGGCTCACGTAATGAAAAAAGTTGAGACTACGATCTGCTATCTCTGCGGCAAGCCGCTGCGTTCCCCGACAAACGTTGACCATCCGGTGATGCAGCAAATCTTCGCGCCGGAGATACGGCGGAAGTATAAGGTCAATCTGCTCACGCTAGAGGTTCATCAGGCTTGCAACACTGCATACAAAAACGACGAAGACTATTTCGTTCGAACGCTTATGCCGTTTGCCACAGGTACCGAGGCAGGAAACGCCATTTACGCCAAGGTGCTCAACGACTTTCGAATCGGCAAAGAAGTCCTGTTGACAAAAATGGTATTGAGTGAGTTCAGCCCAAATCCGAGTGGACTTTTTCTTCCCGGCGGTAATGTTGTAAAAAAATTCGACGGCGAACGGCTCGGGCGAGTCGCTTGGAAGATGGTTCGGGGTCTGCACTTCTATCACACTCGCGAGGTGCTACCTGAGAAGTGGCCGACTGTAGGTGTCGAAATCTTCACCGCGGAAATGCCACCACCTGATGACGTTCGTTGCTTTGTGAATTTCGCGCAGTCGCGCGGCGTGCATCCGGACGTCTTCGATTACAAATTCGACAAGTTTCCAGAGTGCGACAACCTGCACTACTGGGCGCTGCTCTTGTGGGATCGAATCATCTTCCGCGTTATTTTTCACGATCCGGCTTGCGCATGTGAGACGTGTACATCCGAACGGCAATCTGCAAAAAATGCGGGTGCTACGCTTGGCGGCAAGCATTATGATAATGGGGATCGTGAGGCGGCTTCGCGCTCTCTATGATCATGAACTCGCCCTTGCTGTTCAAGGCCGTCAATTCAAGCCGCCGCAGCCGTTATGGTCCCTCGCGCCGCGCAATCATCCCGCGCGAGGGATCGTAGGCGGCGATTGCCGCGCCGAGAAAGACGATTGCCGCGCCAAGCACCACCGCCAAGGCGAGGAAATTAATCCTTCCATATAATGCAAAGCGGATCAGCTCGACCGCATGGGTGAACGGATTGAGTTCGCATACAGTGGCAAGCGACGGGCTGCCCTCCCTGACGCGCCACAAAGGATAGAGCGCCGACGACGCGAAAAACATCGGGAAAATGACGAAATTCATGACGCCTGCAAAATTTTCCAGTTGCTTGATCAGCGACGACAACAGCATGCCGAGCGCGCCCAGCATGAGGCCCGCGAGAACGAGTGCCGGAAGCACGGTCAGATAGCCCCAAGGCGAAGGCGGCTCGATCTCCCAGAAATAAGCGACGAGAAGAAACGCATAGACTTGGACAAGCGACACGGCGGTGCCGGCGGCGAGCTTGGAAGTCAAAAGAAACCAGCGCGGGAACGGGCTCACGAGCAGCGTGCGCATGTTTCCCATTTCGCGGTCGTAGACCATGGAGAGCGAGGATTGCATGCCGCTGAAAAGCACGATCATCGCGATGAGCCCCGGCGTGATATAGACCTCGTAGAGCACATAAGTGTCGTAGGGTGGAATGATCGATACGCCCAGCACGGAACGAAAACCCGCCGCGAAGATGAATAGCCACACGAGCGGGCGCACCAGCGCCGAGACAAAGCGTTCCCGCTGGTGCCAATACCGCAAGGCCTCGCGCCAGACGATGCCTTGCAGGCAAATCGCATATTGAACGAGGCCGGGACGCCCGGCGCCAGGAGCGGACGAGGCGGACGATCCACTCATTCCGGCCCCCTCTCGATCCGGGCGGCGCCGGTCAATGCGGTGAACGCGGGGCCGATGCCGGCGGCGCCCGCGCGAGCAGCGATTCCAGAGGCATCGCCATGATCGAGTATCTTGCCCTCATGCAGGACGACGACATCGTCGCCGGGCTCGATCTCGTCGATGAGATGGGTTGCCCAAAGCACGCCAATGCCCTCGCGCGCAACAAGGCCCCGCACATGTTTGAGGATGTCCGCGCGGGCCTTGATATCGAGGCCGGCGGTCGGCTCGTCAAGCAGCAGCATGCGCGGGCGATGCAGCAGCGCGCGGGCGATTTCCACCCGGCGCATTTGGCCGCCGGAAAGGCCGCGCGCCTTGTCATGCGCCCGCCCGGCCATCGCGACCTGGTCCAAAACAAAACCCGCGCGCAATTTTCTCTCTTGCCCGGAAATTCCATGCAGCGCCGCATGATAGGACAGGTTTTGCATGACCGTCAGATCGAGATCGAGCGTCCGCGCCTGGAACACGACGCCGAGCCTGCGCAGCGCCTCTGAGGGCGCGCGGTTTACATCGAAACCGAAAATACGGATCGTGCCCTGTTGCGTCGCAAAGAGTCGGGTGATCAAGGAAACCAGCGTGCTTTTGCCAGCGCCATTGAGGCCGAGAAGGACGCTGAAACTGCCCTGGGCGACGCAAAAGCCGGCATTCTCCAGAGCCTTGCGCTTGCCGTAGCGATGGCTCACGCCGGCGGCCTCCAGCGCCGCGGGCGTGCGACCGCGATTGCCCGCGGCTTCCTTTTCCGGCGTGGAAGAATTCATTGGCGCGCGATCGCCACGCCCCAGGGAAAAGAGCCAACCGGGATTGATTTCAGCACCTTAAGGCTGGCCACGTCGATCACCGAGACATCGTTGGAAACGCCATTGGTCGTATAGAGATATTTGCCGTCGGGGGTCAACGCCAATTGCCAGACGCGCTGGCCGACGAGCAGATATTTGTCGACCTTTTTCGTTGCCGTGTCGATGACGGCGACGCGGTTCGCCGGACCAAGCGCCACGAACGCCTTCTTGCCATCCTGGGTAAACCTCATCCCGACCGGCTGGATCGCTTCCTTCGAGAGCCCGGGAACCTCGAAGACGATCTTCTGTTTGATTTTGGGATTGGCGGCGTCGATCACGCTCACGGTTCCTCCAACTTCGGAAGAGACCCACAATTCCGAGCCGTCCGGCGTATATTGGGCGGCGCGAGGCCTGGCATCGACAAGGACATTGGCGAAAATCTTGTGCGTTTGGATGTCGATCAGATGCGCCATGTTCGTCGTTTCCGACGTATTGACGAGCACTTTTCCGTCTGGGCTAAGCTCCATTCCTTCCGGTTCGACGCCGACCGGAATTTCCGCGACGATCTTGCGTGTCGCGACGTCGATCGCGGTCACCAGATTGTCGTTCTCGTTCGAGATGTAAAGCCGCTTGCCGTCCGGGCTCAGGATCAGAAGCTCGGGGTCTTGACCCGATGGCAAGGTGCCTGTGATCGAGAGTGTCTTGGTGTCGAGAATTTGAATCAAATCGTCGTCGCCGGCGCAGATGAAGAGTTCGCCGCCGTCCTGGCTCAAGGCAATCCCGCGTGGCCGATGGCCGGCCTGCACGGTCTTTGTGACCTCCATTTTGCCGGTGTCGATAATGGTGATCGAATTGCCTTTTTCGTTCGAGACATAGGCGGTGAACGCGCCGGCCGGAGAGGCCATGACGAAAGCAAGCGCATTGAGGACGAGGACAGAGCCAGCAAGTGGGTTGACCTTCGATCTCTTGCGAAGGCTTATTGCAATTTGCATTTCGTTTCCGGTTCGTCGAAGCCTAGCGTATCGAGCTCCGAAGTTTGATGCAGAAAACCTTCCTGTGGCGAGACCGAAACGATCATCCGGCCATCGCCGAGCAGAATAGGCTGGCGCAATTGCTGGTTCCAGTGGCGCAGGGTCTGTTTTTGGCCCTTGAAGGCGGCAATGGCGAAATCCGGTCCTGTCAGATAGCCGGCAATGATCTTGGAATCGTTCGAGCCGGTACGCGACACCGCCTCGCCAATCATGCGCATCGCCACCCAAGCGTTGTTGTCGCGCGCGTTCATACGCCGCGAGGCGAGCTTCATAAAGCGATTTTGCAATTGAATCGCGCCCCATTGCTCATGGCTTCCGTCCCAGCTCGTTGGCCTGAGGCCGGCCGAGCCCGCGACCGGACGTGGATCCCAGGTGTGGAAGGGAAGATAGCTTGCAAAGACCTCGCTTTCGTCGGCGGCGACGAGGACATCGTAGGCCGGCGCGTTTTGGGTCGCCACCGGAATAAGCCTTTGCGTCTGCACGCTTCCGGAATCCGAACGGCGGCCGCCGCCGGTATCCTCGTAAGTCCGCTCCTCGACGATTTTTGCGCCGAATTTTTTCGCGGCGTGGCGCAGCGCCGCCGCGTAAAGCTCGTCTTCTGGATGAGAGCCCTTGATCAAGAACCAACGTTTCCATTGCTTCCAGACGAGATATTGGGCAAGCCCGTCGGCAAGCATGGAATGAGAAGGCGCAATGTGAAAGACATTGGCGCGGCAATTTTCTTCCCGCAGCGAATTTTCCGGCGCGCTGGTGTTGAAAATGAGCACTCCTTTGTCTTTTGCCGAGTCGCTGAGCGCGAGGAGCGCGGCTGCGGGGAGATCGGCGAGAACAAGAGAAACGCCCCGCGCAATAAGCCCGTTCAGTGCGGCGACGGGGTCGCCGCGCGGCGGCAGGGGGACGTCCTCAATCGCAAAAGTCTGACCGAGGAACTGTCCGGTGGTATTATTGTCTTCGGCGGCGAGCTCGGCACCGGCGATGCCATCGCCGGCGGCTGGAATATCGAGAATCGAGAGCGTCTCTCGCAAGTGGGGCGCGCGAATGAAGCCTACCTTGACGTCGATGTTATCCGCGGCGGCCGCTGGAACCGCGAATGCCGGAAGCGCCACGGCGAGAAGGGCGGCGAGAATGCCATGCTTGAAGATCATTGCGGAATGATGGTCTGAAGCGATGGACTAATCAAGCCCTCGCCCATCGGGATCTGATCTCGCGGCTTGCCCGAGCGGCGCCTTTGGCAACGCAGCCACGGCATTGACGATGGCAAACATCGCCTGTTCGTCCGGAGTTTTGGCAATGAGCACTTCATAAATACAAGCGGCCAGAAGCGGCGCCGCGGCATCGTGCGAGATGCAGACATGGTTGATCCGGGACAAGTCCAGACCAGCATTGCGGGCGAGACCGAGAAAGACATCCGTGCTGCGCCGCGAATAGTGCAAAACCACGCCGATTTCGCCTGTGCGGGCAAGGCTCAAGACCGCCCCGGTCAAGGATTCGGCGGGCTGCGCCGCATAGACTTCGACCGCCTCGATCACATGATCTATTCCGGCGAGGCCGTCTTCGAGGTCCGGTTTGCGGTCACGTCCGGCGAGATATACGAAACGGCAGGGCGTAGCGAAGCGTGCGGCGATTTCCCGCGCCAGGGTCTTGGCGTCTGGGCTAATCAGCGGCGGGCCATCAAAACCCCGCTCGCGCGCGGCTTCTCGCGTCCGCTCACCGGCCAACAGCAAAGGCAAGAGTCGGCGGGCCTCGGGCAGTGGCCAGTCGGGCGCGGCGGATAATAATTCGAATGCGCGTGCGCTCGTCGCGATGACGCCATCGATAACGCCCGCGGGCCATATTGCTCCGGTCGGCACCATGTCGAAAACGGGAGATAGCACCGCATCATGCCCTTCACACGCGAGTCGTGCCGCAGTTCGCTTCAAATCTTCGAGGGCGCGGGTGAGCAAGACCAGCATGTCTCTAGCATTCCGTGACAAACAATTGAAACTGGCTTTGGTGCGATTGCGGACGGCTCGCGGGATCGCACACTTCGCGGGCGAAGCGTACTTGGGAGGGAGTGTACCTGAGAGGAAGGCTCGCGAGCAACCGGAACGGTGGCGTGACGGGAAGGCGGCCGGAAAAGGATCGCCGCGCGCGAGGATCGTTCGCAGAGGCTGCGCAACAAAGATGGATCTTGACCAAAGGCCGCGTTGTGCACCAGCGGCCCGGCGTCTTAAAAACGATCGAATACGGTGCGGACTTGGGCCAGATCTGCTTGACCGGATAGCAGTAGTTGCAACGCGATCCGCGCCTTGCGGGCATCCAGCGCATTGGCCGGGATAAGCCCGCGTCCGATGAGATCGATCTCCCCTCCCGGGTAGTCATATGATCCGCGCAGCGTTTCGCCCGCCCCGGTGCGGCTGGCGAAAACGACCGGAATGCGTTCGGCTAGTCCCGCGAGGGCGGGCACGGCGGCGGCGGCGGCGTGGCCGGCCCCGGGAAGGCTGACCACGAGCCCATCGATTGCTCCGGCCGCCAAGGCTTCAACCGTTTGGGTTTCGAGACCGGGCCCTGCTTCAAGGATCGGCACGACGGGCGCTCCTCCTCCATAGGTCAACTTTGGCGGACGGCTTGCTGGCGCGAGCTCGAAACGGACGCGCTCCTCCGCGACATAGCCGATTGGGCCGAAAGGGAATGAGGAAAAAGCGTGCGGCCGGAAACTATGCGCCTTGCGTATCAGAGGACCGGAATGAATTTCTTCGCCGGCCACCACGAGGATGCCTTTGCCGCGCGAGGCCGGTGCGATCGCCACCCGGGACGCGGCGAGCAGATTAGCCGGTCCGTCGGCACCTGGTTGATCGGGCCTGCGCATCGCCGCCGTGAAGACAATCGGCGTTTCGATTTGCACAAGCAAGGAAAGCGCGAAAGCGCTTTCTTCAAGCGTGTCCGTGCCATGGGTAATTACTATGCCAGCACCCGTCTTGGCCGCGGCCCTGGCGGCGCCCGCTATCGTTGCGATGTCGGCGAGCGTGATATCCGCGCTGGGTTTTGCCAGTATGTCGCGCCCTTCGACTTCGGCAAGGTCCGCGAGACCCGGAACTGCGGTGATCAGATTTGCGGCGCAAAGAGTCATTGCCCCGCCGCCCTGCGCGGTTCTTGCAGTCATGGCAATGGTGCCGCCAGTCGAAAGGATGATCAAGCGCGCGGGGGACATACGATGTTCCATTTTGCCGAGGGTCATGCCAGGCCCCAAACCTTACAAGGCATCACACAGTGGCCCGCCTTCAATCATGTAAACGCGATCAATCTTTTAGTGCAATTCCAGGAGCGCGGCGGCGCCTCGATGGCCCAGTTCATGGGCGAAAGGATCTTTCAGTGTAAGGATTCGCCGCCGGAATCGAAAATGTCACACGGGATTTCCAAGCCGCCGCCGCTTGGCCCCGTCCGTCACCAGCGTTTGACGCAGGTATGGCCGTCAATGACGGAATGTTTTGCGCCGGACTCTACGCCGGCTAGAACGGAATATCGTCGTCTATTATATTGATGCTGAGGCGGTCGGCTTCTTCGGCGCGGGGAGACGATAGCGCTTTTGGTGGCACGGTCGGCGCGAGTTGTCGAGTTTCCTGCTCCGCCGACTTCGCTTCGGCAACGGTCTGCATAATGTTAGTGATGAGTTTGTTCGCGACTTCGGCCGAAGCCCATACCCCGCCAGGGATGGCGAGCAACTCGAACGCGACGCGCGCAACTGCCAGGATGTTTAACCGCCGTTTCTCAAGCTCTGCCTCGAACTGACCTAACTTTTTTAGCAAGGCCTCGCGCTTCGGCTCCGTCATATTCGCCTGCTCGATACACTGGGGGAGCCCATGCACGTAGCTACGGATGCGATCCTTTGAATTCGGTAAGATAGCCACCGAGTCCTGCTTTGCTCGTATGCTGTTATCGATCGCCAATTGCGTAATGTAGTGGTCAAGATCGGCCTGGAACTGTGGGTAATCAATGTGTTGGTTAAAGTCAGAAAGGCTTGGAACTTTTCTTGAAACGAACGGCTCGACCTCGAACCGCTTGGCCGCTGCAATCACAACGTTCATAAAGCTATGGCGCAATTCCGCGCGCTCAAATCCGGTTTTAAGTGTTTTGGTCTGCTCGGCAAGCCTCCGCTGCGCATGGTTGACGAGCGTCATAAACGCAATGCGCGGATCGTCGTCGAGGTCGTCCAGCTCGTCTTGTGAAACAAAATTGAGAATAGCCATCGCACGTAACCCTACCAACATGTCCGTTTCGTTCGCGAGTTGCTCTCCGGCACGACGAAACTGTTGCCTTTTTGCATCTTGCGTACCACAAACAAGTCGCATAGCGAAAATTTTGAATTTTGCACAATTCGTTGGCCTAGTCGGATTAATATGTTAAAATTCCGTGCCGGTACCTGGTGTCGAGGGACTTTCAAACAACATAGTCTATTTTCTTGGTCTATTCGCTCTCTGTCCTACTAAGGTTCAGTCGCTTTTCCTTGCTGATCTTCTCGAATCTAAGTCCGGGGATTGTCCCTGCTTTGCCGATGGGGCTCGCAACTGAACTTATCAACCGCCGAACAGCGTATCGAAAAAGTTTTGCTTTCCGGATTGAACCCCCCGCTTTTGTCCCAAAAAACCTGGGTTGGGTATATCCGCCGGAGGCACGGGCGCGCCGCTCGTGGCGCCGCCGCGGATTGGAGCCGGGGGCGCTGCAACTTGCCGCGTTTGGCCGGTGGCTGGGGCGCCGAACAAACCGGGCAGTGAGGGCCAGCCATTATTGTCCGCCATCGGCACACCACCAGAGCTGTTATCGCGCCAGAGTCCGCCGGGAAGCGGCTGTGGCGGCACGCCTTGATGCGCGGCGCGCATAAAACGCGACCAGATCTCCACGGGAAGATTGCCGCCGGACGCTTTCTTCGTCGGCGAATTGTCGTCGTTGCCGAGCCACACACCGGCGACGAGATGGCTGGTATAGCCGATGAACCACGCATCGCGAAACTCCTGGCTGGTGCCGGTTTTCCCCGCCGCCTGCCAGCCCGGCAGCGACGCCTTGCGCGCTGTGCCGGTCAACAAGGTTTCTTGCATCATGGAATTCATCATCGCCACATAAGTTGGATCGATGACCCGGCCATTGCTGGCGCCCTTGCGGTGATACAGGAGTTTCCCGGAGGCGGTTTTGACGCGCGAAATAATCTGCGGCTGCACGCCGATGCCGCCATTGGCGAAGGCGGCATAGGCCGTCACGATCTCAAGGGGCGTAACCTCGGACGTGCCGAGCGCGATCGAGGGGTTGGCGGAAAGATCGGATGCGATGCCGAGACGGTGCGCGACCCGGACAATTGCCTTCGGGCCTACCTCCAAGCCGAGCCGTACCGCCACGGTGTTTAGGGACAGGGAAAGCGCCTTGGTGAGCGTGACCGGGCCAAAGTATTCGCGCGAGTAATTTTCCGGCTGCCAGCCTTTCACATTGATCGGCGCGTCTTCGCGTACCGAATCCGGGGTCAGCGCCGCTTCGAGCGCGGCGAGATAAACGAAAGGCTTGAAAGCCGACCCAGGTTGCCGCTTCGCCGAGACCGCGCGATCGAATTGACTGTCCGCGTAATTGCGGCCGCCGACCAGCGCCTTGATCGCGCCATCGGGGTCAAGCGCGACGAGCGCGCCCTGGCCGACGCCGAAAGCCGCGCCCTTGCGATCGAGTTCGTCGGCGAGGGCGCCTTCCGCCAGCGCCTGAAGGCCCCCGTCGAGCGTCGTCGAGACGGCGATATCCTCATTGATTGCGCCGATCGTATCGTCGAGCGTGTCCATCACGAAATCGGCGGCGTAATTGACCGCGCTCGCGTTTTGGTCACGGATGGCTTGCGCGGGATGCGCCAAGGCGAGCTTCGCCATCGCGCCGGTAATAAAACCTTCCTGAACCATTGCCGCGATGACTTGGCTCGCCCGATCGGCGGCGCCATCCGGATTGCGATTGGGGGCGAGCCGGGTGGGCGCCTTCATCAGCCCGGCGAGAACGGCCGCCTCGGGCAAGGTCACATTGCGCGCGCCATGGCCGAAATATTTTCGCGCCGCCGCTTCGACGCCATAGGCACCGGAGCCGAAATAAACCCGGTTCAAATACAATTCAAGGATCTGATTTTTCGAATATTTATGCTCAAGCCAGAGTGCGAGGATCGCCTCTTGGATTTTGCGCGAAACGGTCCTCTCCTGGGTTAGAAAGAGGTTTTTGGCGAGCTGCTGCGTCAGTGTGGAACCGCCCTGCACCATGCCGCCGCCTGTTATATTATAAATCAGGGCGCGCAAAATTCCTTGGGGATCGATTCCCAAATGCGAATAGAAGCGGCGATCCTCGATTGCGATAAAGGCTTTTGGCGGATAGGGGGGCAGGTCCGCGATCCGGACCGCGGCGCCTCCGGTATCGCCGCGATTGGCCAGCAAAACACCGTTTTCGTCGAGAATGGCAATGTTCGGCGGCCGTTTCGGCACGGCAAGCTCGTCGACCGGCGGCAAGTTCGTTGCTTGATAGGCAATCACGCCCGCGCCCGCCGCCACGGCCCATACCGTTGCGATCGTGCCCCAATAGAGCAACAGCGCGGCAGGCGAGCGGCGTTTCCTGGTCACCCGCGATCGTCCGGCACGGCGCGGCACGTTTTCGTCAATCCCTGCTTTGTATCCGGGAGTTAGTTTCCGGGACGCTGGCCGAAGACCGGCACCGCGTTCGAGGCGGCTCGCTTTTATGCTAAATCCGGCGGATTAAGGGCAGGTAAAGCAAAGGCCGCGCGCCGCAATTTCGCGTGGCCGTGCAAAAGCGCCAGTGGATTCATCGCGGCGGCTTGCGATTTAGCGAAAGCCGCGCCAAAGTCCGTCCCCGTCCCCGGCGCAGGCAAGGGGCGGGCGTGATGGATCGAACAAAAGCCCGATTGGACCGCCCCCATGAAAGTTACTCTCGAACGAGCGGCTTTGTTGAAGTCTCTTGGCCATGTGCATCGCGTCGTGGAGCGCCGCAACACAATTCCCATTCTCTCGAATGTCCTGTTGCGCGCCGAAGACATGAGCCTGCTCCTGAAAGCGACCGATCTCGACCTCGAAGTCACCGAGCGCTTGGCGGCCGACGCCGGTGCTGCTGGCGCGACCACGGTTCCCGCTCACATCCTCTATGAGATTGTCCGCAAGCTGCCGGACGGCGCGCAAGTTTCGCTCGAATCGCAGGGCGAGTCCGGCCAGTTGCAGCTGCGTTCCGGGCGTTCGCGGTTCAACTTGCAGGCTTTGCCGGACAGCGATTTCCCTGACCTCGCCACCGGCGAATTCGGTCACGCTTTCACCCTCGCCGCCGGCAATCTCAAGCGGCTGATCGACAAAACCCAGTTCGCGATTTCCAATGAAGAGACGCGCTATTACCTCAATGGCATTTTCTTGCACACCCCTGATGTCGAAGGCCATATGATGTTGCGGGCCGTCGCGACCGATGGGCACAGGCTGGCGCGGGTCGATATTCCCGCCCCCAATGGCGCGATTGGCATGCCGGGAGTGATCGTGCCGCGCAAGGCCGTGTCCGAGGTGCAAAAACTCATCGAGGATCAGAGCATGGACGTTCGCGTCGAAATATCGGCGGCAAAGGCGCGCTTCACCTTTGGCGATCCTTCGGCCGGCGCGGGACAAGTCGTGTTGACCACGAAATTGATCGACGGGACGTTTCCCGATTATGCTCGCGTCATCCCTTCCGGCAACGATAAGCGTCTGATAGTCGATCGCCTGCCGTTCGCGGCCGCGGTGGACCGGGTTTCGACGATTTCGTCGGAGCGCGGCCGTGCCGTCAAGCTCGCCGTGGCGGACGCAAAACTTACGCTTTCCGTTACCAATCCCAATTCCGGCTCGGCGACCGAGGAACTCGATGTCGACTATGATTCCGCGCCGATCGACATCGGCTTCAATGCCCGCTACCTCCTCGACATTACCGAGCAGCTCGACAGCGACACCGTGCAATTTTAAGCTCGCCGACCCCGGCTCGCCCACTCTTGTGCAAGACCGCGACGGCGCGGCCGCGCTTTATGTGTTGATGCCGATGCGGGTGTGAGCCGGGCTCATAAGCAGAACTGTTTTTACTGGTGAGCGCCGGTCTCCTACACATATGCCTGCTGCCATTTGGTGTAGCGCTGCGAACTCCAAGGGGTACACACCGGCTGAAAAAGCTGGCGCCATGGGTTGTGCGGTCGCTATAGCAATCGAGGGCCTTTATTCATTGCTTTTTGTGCATGATTTGCCCCTATTCAGATGACGTCCGGCATTATCATCATCGGCCATGACTGGAACCTTTTTATGTGGCGGCGGAATAACTCTTGCTCACGGCGACACCATGATCCGTTCAGCACTGATGAACGTGATGACCGCCGCCGCCCTCAAGGCGGGACGCGGCTTGAAGCGCGATTTTGGCGAGGTGGAAAACCTGCAAGTCTCGGTGAAGGGACCGGGGGATTTCGTGTCCGCCGCGGATCGCAAGGCCGAAAAAATTCTCCACGAGGAGTTAAGCAAAGCGCGGCCGGGCTATGGTTTCGTGATGGAGGAAAGCGGCGAGATAGACGGCACCGACAAAAGCCATACCTGGTTCATCGATCCGCTCGATGGGACCACCAATTTTCTGCATGGCTTGCCAATATTTGCGATCTCGATCGGTCTTGCCCGCGAAGGCCAGATCGTCGCGGGGCTCGTCCATAACCCGGCAAACGGCGACATGTTTATCGCCGAGAAAGGACAAGGCGCCTACCAAAACAACCGGCGGCTGCGGGTGGCCGCGCGGCGCGACATGGCCGATTGTGTGATCGGCTGCGGCATTCCGCATCTCGGCAAAGCAAAGGACCATCCGCGCTTCATGGCCGATTTCGTCACGGTCATGGCGAAGGCCGGCAATCTTCGCCGCCTCGGCGCCGCCGCTCTCGATCTTTGCTTTGTTGCCGCGGGAAGTTACGACGGCTTTTGGGAGCGTGATCTGCAATCCTGGGATGTCGCGGCTGGAATTATCATGATCAAGGAGGCGGGAGGTTTTGTGACCGACGCGGAGGGCGGTGCCGGGATGCTGGCCAAAGGGTCCATCTGCGCCGGCAATGAGGTGGTCCAACGGGAGTTGCTGAACCTAATCCGCGCTTGACCATGGGCTGTGGCGCCAGCGGCTTAGAGCATGTGCCGAAAAGTTGATCGGCTTTTTTGAGCAGGGCATGCTCCAACTGTGCGATTCTGATCTGCTCCTTGTCGATCGCGTAATTCGACGTGGCCGGGAAACACTCGAGTTCGATGCGATCTGACAAACAGGCTTGCCACCCACGCTTCAATTGCGTATCGGATGTTCGCGCGTTTGAACCAAACGTACCGGCGCGACGTGGAGCGGAGTCTTCGTGTTTCTAACCCATATTCAACCGCTCGTCGCGCAGCACGGCTATTGGTTCGTCTTCCTCATCGTCATGCTGGAGAGCTCGGGCGTTCCTCTGCCGGGAGAAACCGTTCTGGTTCTGGCCTCTATTTTTGCCGGAGCGACCGGCAGGCTTTACCTGCCCCTTATCATCGCCTGCGCGGCGGCGGGCGCGATCACCGGCGACAATATCGGTTTCTGGGTCGGCCGGACGTGGGGTACGAAATTCCTTCTGCGCTACGGCAAATTTATTCACCTCCCGGAAGAAAGGCTCATACTCGGGCAATATCTCTTTGAAAAACACGGTGGGAAGATCGTTTTTTTCGGCCGTTTTTTTGCCTTCCTGCGCGTTCTCGCGGCGCTGCTGGCGGGAGCGAACAAATATCGATGGCCGCCATTCTTGTTCTTCAATGCGGCCGGAGGCATCATTTGGGCGCTTGTGTTCGGAATAGGCGCCTTTGTGTTTGGCGATTCGATTCATCGCGTCAGCGGCCCGCTTGGGGTCGTCGGGCTTGCCGGTTTTGTTGCCGGCGTGATCGCTATCACCTACATCGTTCGCCGCGAGGAAAGGAAGATGGAGAAAAAGCTCGCAAGGAGCGATGTGGATCTTCATAAGCTCTCATGATAAGGGCGCGGGCCGAGCGCGGCACGTCCTGGCATTTGTCCTGGCATCTTCCCCGTTCTACCCTTACATTGGAGGGGCGGAGCTGCGGGGTGCGTGTTGGATCAGCATTCCCGGGGCCTTATCGATCTCAAAGGGAGCTGTCCCTGGCCTCGCCCGTGGGCTTGGCCACATGGCGCCCACCTACGTTGTAGGTTCCCGGGATCGATATCCCACGGCCATCGCGGCCCCGCGCTTGCAAATCATAAAGCCGGTTGCGTCATGTTCCTCGCCAAGCCGGCGCTCCGCGCACAGGCTTTGGCGCGGCGCGGCGAGACGAGCGTTGAGGCCGCCGCTGCTTACGCCGCGCATCTCGCGGCCGAAGGCCTCGCTCTCGTCCTCCGTCTGCGTCCGGCGGTTGTCTCGGCCTATTTTCCGCTCGCGGGCGAACCCTCGACCTTGCCGCTCCTCAAAAATCTTGCGGAAGCCGGCGTCAAAACGGCTTTGCCGATCACCGGGCGGCGTGGCACGCCCCTGGTGTTCCGGCTGTGGCGGCCTGGCGAACCAACCCTCCGAGGGAAAATGGCGATCGAGGAGCCTCTGCCCGCCGCGCCGGAAGCCGCGCCCGATCTTTTGTTCGTGCCATTGGCCGCGTTCGATCGCGTGGGGCACCGGATCGGCTATGGCGCGGGCTTCTACGACAGCACCTTGGCGGAGTTGCGGGCCAAAAAGCCGATTTGCGCGGTTGGAGTCGCTTATGCGAGCCAGGAGTTCCCAAAAATTCCCCACGAGGACCACGATGAGAAGTCTCGATTACGTGCTCACGGAGCGCGAGTTGATGAGCTGCCGGGTGCTTCGTTAGCATGCGCGTCCTGTGTATCGGCGACGTCGTCGGCCGGGCCGGCCGCGCGGTTCTCTTGGAAAATTTGCCCAAATTGCGTCAAGCCTGGGGGCTCGACTTCGTTACTGTAAACGGCGAGAACGCGGCCGGCGGCTTTGGAATCACCGAGGCGATCTGCGCCGATATCCTCGCGGCGGGCGCGGACTGCGTTACGCTTGGCAATCATGCATTCGACCAGCGCGAGGCGCTCGTCTTTATTGGCCGCCAGCCGCGTCTGCTCCGGCCGCTGAATTATCCGCGCGGGACGCCCGGCGGCGGCGCCAATCTCTTCGAAACGGCAACCGGTGCGAACGTGCTCGTGATCAATCTCTTGGGCCGCGTTTTCATGGACGCCATGGACGATCCTTTCGCGGCGATCGCGCGCGAAATATCGGCCTGCCCCTTGGGCGTTGGCTGCGATGCCTTGGTTGTCGATTTCCATGCCGAGGCATCGAGCGAAAAGCAGGCTTTCGCGCATTTCGTCGATGGCCGCGTATCGCTCGTCGCGGGCACCCATACCCATGTGCCGGCCGCCGATCATCAAATCCTGCCAAATGGCACGGCCTTTGTGACCGACACCGGAATGACGGGGGATTATGATTCGGTGATCGGCATGGAAAAGGAGGAACCGGTTCGCAGGTTTACAACGAAGCTACCCGCCGCGCGGTTCGAACCGGCATCCGGCGCGGCAACCCTCTGTGGCATCGCCGTCGAGCTCGACGCCACAGGCCTCGCGGCAAAAATCGCGCCGGTGCGAATCGGTGGCAGGCTTTCGCAAGCGCGGCCGGAATTCTGGGAAGCTACTTGAGAAAAACATAGATGTCGGCCTCGAGGCTGGCGTCGTCTGGCTCGGTCGTATCGGTAAGATATTCCTCGAGAAAGCGATTTTGCGATTCGAGCCCTTTTTCATCGAGAAAAGCGGTGATGAGATCATAGGTCGAATCGATATCATCGTAGGCGCCGCGATGCAGGAACTTGATCGCCTTGCCGGAAGGGAACTCGCCGATTTTCACGCCATCGGAGAGATCCTTGCCCTCGGGTTTGGCGGCAAGCGGCACCATCGCCTCGAACTGAAAGCCTTTGTCGTCGGTTGCCAGAAACACTGCGAAAGGATGTCCCGCCGGAATGAGCCCGGCCTTTTTGATCGCCGCATCGATTTTGGCTATCTCGCCTACCACCGACTTGAATCCGTTCGCCCATTCCGCGCTCGCGCTCGTAAAGGCCACCGGACGGGATGTCAGTTCAAGGGTCACCGCCGAGGCGTCGTCAGGCACCCCCGGCGGGGGGCTGGAGCCGGTTTCGGCGGGAGTGGTTGTAGCCGGTTTTGCGTTGACCCCGGGCGAGATTGGGGCCTGCGTGGCGCCTCCGGCATCAGGCGCGGCGGCGGGGGCCTGCGCGAAGGCCGGCTCCGGCTGCGCGGCCAGGACCGCCAAAAACAGGCCAAAGGCCAGTTCAACGCCGAGCGACCGGGTGATGCTGCCTATCCTCATGTACCGCTCCAAAATTGTGGTTCGCCTGACGGCCCGGCGCGCGACATTACGCCAATCCTCGCATAAATAGGCAACGGGCTGCGATAAAACTCAGCCCCGGCCGAAGTTTTTCTATATCATGGAGAGCAATTAACGTGCCGCGTTGGCCGCCCCCGCACGCACAATAGATGAAGATTTGTCCATGAGCCCGCTCGCAAATAGGCTCATCGTCAAGATGAACGGGCTCGGCAACGAAATCGCCGTTCTCGATCTGCGCGGCAGCGGCTTGACCGTCAGCGGGCCGGAAGCACGCGCGATTTCCCGCGGCGAAGGCCTTGCCTTCGATCAGCTCATGGTCCTGCATGAACCGCGTTCGGCCAAGGCCGAAGCCTTCATGATGATTTACAACAGCGACGGTTCACAGGCCGAGGCCTGCGGCAATGGCACGCGCTGCGTCGCTTTTATCCTGACACGGGAAACGCCGCGCGAAAAAATCGTTTTGGAGACCGCCGCCGCGCGGCTCGAATGCCTGCGCAGGACCGAGATGGTTTTTACAATCGATATGGGCCGCCCGCGCCTTGCCTGGAATGAAATTCCGCTCCGCGATCCGTTCCACGACACGCGAAAGATCGAATTGCAGATCGGCCCAATCGATGCGCCGATTTTGCATACGCCCTCGGCCGTGAACATGGGCAATCCGCATGCGATTTTCTGGGTCGACGATATCGAGGCCTATGATCTCGCAAAAATCGGCCCCCTGCTCGAAAACCATCCAATATTTCCCGAACGCGCCAATATATCGCTCGCACATGTCACTTCCCGCGCGCATATCGCGCTAAAAGTCTGGGAGCGTGGCGCGGGCCTAACTCGCGCCTGCGGTTCGGCCGCCTGCGCCGCCCTGGTCGCGGCCGCGCGGAAGGGTTTTACCGGCCACAGCGCCATCGTGAGCCTGCCTGGCGGCGATCTCGATATCGAATGGCGGGAGAGCGACGGCCACGTTACGATGACCGGCCCCGTCGAATTCGAATTCGAGACGCGCCTCGATCCTGATCTCTTCAAGGACATCGCGGCGTGACCTTAGCGGAGCGCGATCCAAAAGACGTCGAAGTGCTGACCTTCGGCTGCCGGCTGAATCTTGTCGAGTCGGAGGCGATGCGCCGCGCCGCCTTGGCTTGCACGCGAACCAATCTCGTCATCGTCAACACCTGCGCGGTGACAGCGGAAGCGGTTAGGCAAGCGCGGCAAACCATTCGCCGCGTCAAGCGGGAGCGGCCCGAAGCCGAGATCGTCGTCACCGGCTGCGCCGCCCAGATCGATCCCGCTCAATTCGCCACCATGCCGGAAGTTTTCCGGGTGCTCGGCAATGCGGAAAAAGCCGATCCAGCAAGTTGGGCGCGTGGCGGCCGCGTGGACGTCTCCAACATCTTGGCTTTGAGGGCCGCTCCAACGATTTTGAGCGAGGGCGTCGAGGATCATACGCGTGCGTTTCTCGCGGTGCAGACCGGCTGCGATCACCGCTGCACCTTTTGCGTCATTCCGTTCGGGCGTGGCCCGTCGCGCTCAGTGCCGATGGACGAAGTTTTTCGCGCGGCCCAACGTTTAACGAGCAAGGGCTTTCGCGAGATCGTCCTGACCGGCGTCGATCTCACTTCTTATGGCATTGATTTGTGCGGTGGCCCGGCGCTCGGAGAACTGGTCACGGCGATCTTGCGCGCGGCACCAAAACTGGAACGGCTGCGGCTTTCCTCGATCGATTGCATCGAGGCAGACGAAGAACTCATCAAAGCTTTCGCCAATGAGCCGCGGCTCATGCCGCATCTCCATCTCTCGCTGCAATCCGGCGATGATCTTATTTTAAAGCGCATGAAGCGGCGCCATGTCCGCGCCGACGCGTTGCTTCTATGTGCCGAATTGCGCCGGCTTCGGCCAGAAATCGTGTTTGGTGCCGATCTGATCGCGGGCTTTCCAACCGAGACCGAAGCGATGTTTCAAAATACGCTCGCGCTCGTTTCGGACTGTGGCCTGACGCATCTGCATGTGTTTCCGTTTTCCGCGCGGCCCGGAACGCCCGCCGCAAAAATGCCGCCGGTGCCGCCCGAAATTGTGAAGGCAAGGGCGAAGCGTCTTCGCGAGGCAGGCGCGGCGGCACTGCGCGCGCATCTTGCCGCACAAACCGGCAAAGTTTTGCGGGTCCTGACGGAGCGCGGCGGGACCGGCCGCACCGAGGATTTTTCCCGCGTAAGAATTGGCGAAGTTCCGCCCTCGCAAATGATCGAAATGGTCATTACCGGAAACGACGGCAAACTTCTCGAAGCGATGGTCCGGGCGTAGCCTGTTTCAGGAGCGTGCTCGGAACCAAAACCCCCACCCCTACGAGGCGGGGCCCGCCCGCAAATCGGGGAATCATTTTGCACCGGAATTACGGATCAAGAGACACCCTTATAAATCAAGGCTCTAATTTCGGCGCATTTGTCTCGATATATGAACGCTATGTCGCGAATGGATCGAACGGATCAGAATTGGGTAAAGCGAAGGTGCGACGGCGCAACGGTCGTCGCGGTTGCGGGCGGCCATACGGCGATAACAGCCAGCACAACCGCGCGCAGGGTGTTAGCGGCGTGCGGCCAAGGTCTTTCCAATCATAAATATCAAGGGCGAATATGCAGATCCAAGACGTGCGGTGGTCCACCTTGGCCCCAAGCACACTCGTAAGCGAGCTTTCCGTTGTTAGCCGAAATGCGATCAAGAGCCTTGCGCATCCGCTGCTCTTTTAATCGTTTGAACGAGAGTAAGGAGTGCTGCGGGCAGGAGGGGAACAAAGGAATGCCGCCCGTTGATAAGGTCGGCGCGGGGAAATGGTGTCACGATTGCGCCGCGAGCGCCCAAAAGGTGGTTCGCTGTAAAGCGCGGCATGGAGGCCAGCAATCCAACGGCCAAATCGCTTGTTCGACGTTAAGATTGGAAACTGCGCTCGTTCCGCAGGGCCGTCCCGCTATGAGACTGATTTGGAGGCGACGATTTTGCGGGTTCGCTGGAGGCTTCCCGTGCTTCAAAGCCACCAGTTGCCCGACTTTCTCGTCATCGGCTGAGTAGCGGTGATTGCAGACCTTGTGTGTCTTTCGAACAAGCGGTTGCCGGTCGCCCTTCGCGAACACGCTCTCAGGTGGAACATGGTCACGGTCGGTTAAGTCATCCGACAAAAATTTCTTTCCACATAAATAGCAGGAAGGGGAGGATTTGGATCCGAAGGTCGTTCTGAGTGATGAGTGCAACCACCGGCCCGTGTTCAGGGCTAAGCGTCAAAGCCATCGAAAAGCCAAGTCACATAAACCGCGAGCGTCGGCGTCCGCGCTGGCCTCTCTCGAAAGTCCCTTAATTTTCCGGCAAAATCGCCTGAGCGGAATTCTTGATTTTTGCAACTTGCGCGGGCCGCAGCTTCAGTCGATCTTTCGGGCAGGTGCAACCCGTCCGCCGCACCCCGGACCGGACAAAAGATTCCACCTAAAAGACAAAACCCCGCGCGGCGAAGGTATGATGCGCGCGGCCGTCAATCGTACCAAATTGTTTCACGTGAAACATTTTGGTACGATTGCTCCACAAACGCGAGACGAGGCCCGAGGCCGCCGGATCGATGGTCTTGCGCCGCGCGGCGCCCATCCCCTGAACGGCGCCATGTTCGTCTTGGTCCATGTCTCATCGATGAAGACCAGGCGCTCCGGCGCGATCCGGCTTTGATGCTCCATCCACTGGGCGCGCCGCCGTGCGATGTCAGGGCGATCCCGTTCGCTGGCGATGACGGTTTTTTTTAAAGCTGAGCTGCCCGGCGTGAACAAAGTTCCACACCGGTCGATAGTCGACCTTGAGGCCGCGCAGGGACAAGTTCGGCCACAAGGCCGCGCAGGGTGAACTCCCGGTCCCTGATCCGCTGCTCGAGGAAGACATGATGCTCGCCGGCAATGGCTTTGGGTTTGTGGCCGCCCATCTGGCCTGGCGCCACGCTGCCCGCCGCCTGGAACCGCCGAACCCAATTGATCACCGTGCTGGGAGCGGCGCCAAATCGGGCCGCTGCCCGATGCCGCGATAGTCCGCCTTCCAGAACCGCCGCGACGGCACGCTCACGAAGGTCAATCGACAAGGGTCTCGCCATCCATGCTGGCCTCCTTTCCAGCCAGCATGTTGAATCGGACCCCAGCCAATTCGGGAATCCCCAATCGATTTTGCCCAAACTCATCCCGCTCCAGCTGGCTTGATCACGCGACGCAAACGCCTCACGCCGTTTCCTTCAGCCTTTTTGCCGCGCGGGGTGCGAAATAGGTGAGGATCGCGTCGGCGCCGGCGCGCTTTAGGCCGATCAAACTCTCCAGCATGGCTTTGTCGCCGTCGATAAAACCACGCTCCGCCGCCGCCATGATCATCGCATATTCGCCGGAAACCTGATAGGCGAAGGTGGGCATGCCGAAGCGCTCCTTCACCTGGAAAATAATATCGAGATAGGGCAGGCCCGGCTTCACCATCACCATGTCGGCGCCTTCCGCGATGTCTTGCGCGACCTCGCGCAGGGCCTCGTTGGAATTGGCCGGGTCCATCTGATAGGTGCGCTTGTCGCCAATAAGTGTCGCGTTTGTTCCGACGGCGTCGCGAAAGGGCCCATAAAAAGCCGAGGCATATTTGGCGGCGTAAGATAAAATCTGCACGTCTTCAAAATTCTCGGCGTCGAGCGCCGGCGCGGATCGCGCCGACGCGCCCATCCATCATGTCGGAAGGGGCGATGATATCGGCGCCCGCGCGGGCCTGGTTCAGCGCCTGCTCCACGAGAACGACAACCGTCTCGTCATTAAGAATCCGCTCGCCGCGCAAAATCCCATCATGGCCATGGCTGGTATAGGGATCGAGCGCGACATCGGTGACAACGCCAAGATGTGGCACTTCGCGCTTGATCGCGCGGCAAGCACGGCAGACGAGATTTTCGGGATTGAGCGCTTCGCTCGCCTGCGCATTCCGCAGGACAGGCGCGGTATAGGGAAACAACGCGAGCGCCGGAATGCCAAGTTTTGCCGCCTCGTCTGCCGCGCGTACCGCCTCGTCGATGGAGAGGCGTTCGACGCCAGGCATGGAGGCAACGGGCTGCCGGGTGTTTTCGCCTTCGCAAAGAAATATTGGCCAGATGAGATCGTCCGTGGTCAAGGAGTTTTCGCGGACGAGCCTGCGGGTCCAGTCCGCCTTGCGGTTGCGCCGTAAACGCACGGTAAGATCAAGCTTTTTCACGGCGGGGGAGCGGCGGCGGGCGCGTCATGCTCGCGCGCGGGTTGGCGTTTTGGGCGTTGCGGCAGAAGCGAGACCATGCGAGGCTCCGGTTTAAGGTTATGCTACTTAACACGGGCCGGGCGGGAACTTTCAAACCATTGGGAACCGGTTTGCAAAGCCGGCAAGGTGCCCAACTGTCACGGCACCCCGGCCGGGGGCGACAATATGTCCCGCGCTTTTGCGATTGCTTCCGGATTGTGCCCGGCATGGGCCGCGAAAGCGAGCAGCAACTTCTCGTCAGAGGCGAGATGGTCGAGGATCGCGGCCAAAAATCCGGGTTCAGCCGCCGCCTCCCGCAAATTATCCAAGCCAATGCCGGACAGGGCCAAAAAACGGTCAAGCCGCGAAGGATCCGCAGCCAGAAAGCTTAGAACCTCGATGGCAATGGCTTCGGCGCCGGTTTTTGTGAGTTTTGACTGTTTGGCCCCGGATGGCCTAAAATTGAAGTTTTGCATTGCATCGATTTCCCTTTCGTCAACGTCTATCCGTTACTGACGAGTGCGGCTGAACTTTTCCGGGCGTCGATCATCCGCTGACCCGAGCCGGGTATTTCCGATGCAAAAACGCATTCTGATCGTGGAAGACAATGAGTTGAACATGAAGTTGTTCAACGATCTTTTGGAGGCGCATGGCTATAGGACCGTGCAGACCCGCAGCGGTGCCGAAGCGGTGGAACTCGCGCGTCTGCACAAACCAGATCTCATTTTGATGGATATTCAACTGCCAGAGGTCTCCGGACTTCAGGTCACGCAATGGATCAAGGACGACAAAGATCTGCGCCATATTCCGGTGATCGCCATTACCGCTTTCGCTATGAAGGGCGACGAGGAGAAAATCAGGCAGGGCGGATGCGAGGCCTATCTGTCGAAACCGATCTCCATCGTGAAATTCCTCGAAACCGTGCGCTATTATCTCCACGAACAATAGAAGCGAGAATGATTTGCCAGGGCTTCGGCCCGAGAGGACAGGAATACCCATGGCATGACTGCCTGGGTCCTGGTTGCCGGCGATATGCTTGCCAATCCCAAGCTCCTGGGAGCGCGGGTAAGCACCAGATATTTCGAGGTTTTGACCGCGACGACCGCGTTGATGCCTTGCTAATCCGCGCAGCGGCGAGACCGTTTCCACCATGATCGGGCGGTGAAGGGCTCCGCTCATCCGCAAGTTTGCATTGGCCACAACCGGCGCTTGAGGGCCAGCCAAAGGTCGCGCATTTCCTGGGCCGCGGCGCCTTTTGGATCGGCCTCGGTCACGCCCTTGCCGGTGCGCGCGGCTTCGAGGAAGCCGGCCTGCGCGGCGATGTGGGGACGTACAAGATACCCAACGGCTTCAAGCGCGGCGATGGCTTCTTGCACATGCGAGGCTTGGCGGGCGGGCGGACATTGATTGAGCAGAAAAATAAACTCCTTGCGCATGAGTTTTAGTTTGCGGCCGGTCACCTCGGCCGCCCAAATGTCGAAAATGGCTGGCCTCGCCGGAACGACGCAGAGACCGGCGGCGTTTATCGCGGCGAGCGATTTTGGCGATTCCAAGGACGGGGTATCGACAATGACAAGGCTCATATTGCGCTTTGAAAGATCGATCAACGCCGCTGGTAGCCTCGCAGCCGGAACCGCCTCGACCGGCAAGCGGGGATCGTTTCGTTTGGATCCCCATCGGACGAGGGATTTCTTCGGGTCCAGGTCGATAACAAAAACCCGTTCTCCCAACTCTGTCGCGGCGACCGCGAGACAGGCGGCAAGCGTGCTTTTGCCGCAACCGCCTTTTTGCGAAACAAAGGCAATGGTGCGCATGGATAAAACGTTGCCTTCATAAAAATTATTAAAGAATGTAATTCATCACTAACCCTTGTGGCAAGGCGGTTCACCTGGCGTTCGGGGGGTCGTTCCGTCGAGGGTGTGAATGATGGCATCGAGAATTCCAGTGGCACGCGCTAGAATAGAAGGGATGAACGCGGCGATCTCAGGTATTAGGTTATCGCCCGCGGCCGTCACGGTTTTGATATTCCGCGGAGTCCGCTTGCGCTCGATCGTGAAATCAGGCGAGAACTCGAAACAATTCTTCATAGTTTTTTCCACTCCGTATAAATCAAACGGCTATGCGACACGGCTTGCATCGCTAGAACTTTACTTTTGCCGAATTTATTAAAAAAGGAACTGCTAGGTTAAGCATTTGTACGTGACCAGCCCCGGTGCATGACCCATTTGAGTACACGATTGGATTAAAGGGTGATCGGGTTTTCAATAGTGTTTTTAACCTTAACTGCTCCGGCTCCGCTCTATTGACGAGCTTGCGTTCGAAGCGCGAGTAGCCCAGATTTGCCGGCCAGATGACCGATCTCTTCGCTGCCGCCAAACTCGAAAAGGACGCGCCGCATCCGCTGGCCGACCGGCTGCGCCCGCAAAGCCTCGCCGATGTCGCCGGTCAAGATCATCTTTTGGGACCCCAGGGCGCGCTGCGGCGGCTCATTTCGTCAGGCACGCTGGGCAGCCTGATTTTCTGGGGGCCTCCGGGGACCGGCAAGACGACCGTCGCGCGCCTTCTTGCCCACGAGACGAAGCTCGCCTTCGTCCAGATTTCGGCAATTTTTTCCGGCGTCGCCGAACTCAAAAAGGTTTTCGAGGACGCGCGCGGCCGACGCAAGGCAGGGCAGGGCACCTTGCTTTTCGTCGACGAGGTGCATCGTTTCAACCGGGCCCAGCAGGATAGTTTTTTGCCGGTGATGGAAGACGGCACGATCACCTTGATTGGCGCGACGACCGAAAATCCAAGCTTCGAGCTCAACGCGTCCCTTTTGTCGCGCGCGAGGGTGATGATCTTCCATGTGCTTGAGGCGGCGGCGATCGAAAAGCTTCTTTCCCGCGCGGAAACGTCTGAGGGGCGGGCCCTGCCGCTCGATCCCGATGCCCGCTTAAGCCTGGTACGGATGGCCGACGGCGATGGCCGCGCCGCCTTGAGCCTCGCCGAAGAGGTATGGCGCGCCGCCAAGCCGGGGGAAATCTTCGATACGGCCAAGCTGGTTTCGATCGTCCAGCGGCGCGCGCCGGTCTACGATAAAGCGCGGGAGGGCCATTACAATCTGATCAGCGCGCTGCATAAATCGGTGCGGGGATCGGACCCGGACGCGGCGCTCTATTATCTCGCGCGCATGCTCGATGCCGGCGAAGATCCGCTGTTCATCGCGAGGCGGGTGGTGCGCATGGCGGTCGAGGATATTGGCCTTGCCAACCCCCAGGCGCTGGTTATCGCCGTCGCCGCCAAGGACGCTTATGATTTCCTAGGCTCGCCCGAAGGCGAGCTTGCGATCGCCAATGCGGTGATCTATGCCGCGACCGCGCCGAAGTCGAACGCCGCCTATGCCGCCTTCCGACGCGCCGCGCGTCTCGCTAAGGAACACGGCTCCTTGATGCCGCCCAAAATCGTTCTTAACGCGCCAACGAAGTTCATGAGAGATGAAGGCTATGGCGCCAATTATGCGTACGATCACGACGAACCGGAGGGATTTTCGGGCCAAAATTACTGGCCGGAGGCGCTGGGGCGGCAAACACTTTACAGGCCGTTTGGCGGTGGCTTCGAGAAAGACCTGCGCGCGCGGCTCGACCATTGGGCCAAGCTCCGGAAACAAAAGAATGATCGGGCTTGACGTGGCGGTTTGGCCTCACCATCCGCTGGTCCTGCGGCGATTTTAGAAATGATGCTGCCGCGCGGAGCCCCGCGGCATGACCGATCGCAGCGACCTGCGATGGTATGGCGACGCGATTTTCTATCGGCTGCATGTGAAATTTATCTTCGACGCCAACAACGGCGGCACCGGCGTTTCGCCGGCCTGACCCAGAAACTCGATCGCGTCTTGGATCGCGGCGTGACCGCGATCTGGGTGATGGCGTTCCATCCTTCGCCGCTGCGCGACTGCGGTTATGACATTCCTTCCTATCGCGGCAACGGGATATCCCTCTCACGACCTCGGGTCAAGGTGGTAGCGGCGAGTAATGAAAGACGCGGGACATCACATCGGCAAAGTTCGATTGTCCTCGGACGTTTCAGGCGATGCAGGATTAGTTCGCGCGTGACATCGCGTTCCGCGACTACATCCGGCATCTCTGCTGGACGGCGGGCTTCGTGTGTCCTAACCGCGTCGTGATCGCCGATTTCGCGGACGAGGCTTCCATATTCCCTGACCAAGGGCGCGCCAAAACATCGCCGCCCCCCCGATGGCGCGGTCATGCCATGCTGCTTTGCGCATCCGTTTGCCGCCGCCAACCGGGATCTCGCGCATGGCCACTACATGATTCGCGGCGGCGGTTGCGCCCCGACGCCATGCATCGAGATTAAAGGATAAGTTCTCGCCGCGCCCGCCGGCGCCGATATTGAGCGTTGACGGGCCAATAGGTTCGTGATTATTGGCGTGACCCAAGTGCGCGATAGGATGCGGAAACCGGATCGCGCTCTGACCCCATAGTCATTGCATGATCGCGAACGCGGTTTCCGTTTCGGAAATCAAGCTCCAGAGGCCGTGCCTGGCCGGCTTTCCAACGTGGGAGGCTTTTCGCGCGTTGGCCCATGTCCAGGATATTATTTGATGGCGAACACACATTCGGCCAAGAAGGCTGTCCGCAAAATTGAGCGCCGCGCCGGCGTCAACCGGTCGCGCCGCAGCCAAATGCGCACTTATGTCCGCAAGGTTGAAGAGGCGATCGCCGCGGGCGACCCCGATGCGGCGTCCTCCGCTCTGCGCGCCGCCCAGCCATTGGTCATGCGCGCGGCACAAAAGGGAATCGTGCATGCCAAAGCGGCCGCGCGAAAAGTCTCGCGGCTCAGCCGGCGAGTGAATGCGTTAAGCAAATGACAATGAGCAATATTGAACAGTGCTCGAGAACGTACTGACGTATCATGGCGAGGTACATACCGAGGCCCGGCGCATGCCGGGCTTTTTTATGACGTTGCGCAGAAAAAAACGAACGCGCCTGCGTGCTATTTATTCTCGCTCGCGCTTCGCTCATTTATTTTCCAAGCGAACCAATGGCTTGTCCTTAAAGCCTTGCGACAGGCACCTGCTATGCGGGGTTAACCACAGTCGCCGCTTTGCGTACGGAAATTTTTTGCAACCTTGCCCAGCGCGGGAAGACTTCTTTATAGTTTTTTTTTGCGCTTCGATAGCCCCGCGCGAAATCATGCGGTTACGCGCTCCCCCGGATCACGCGCGTTCGCATTTGATGAATGAAACCGTCACTTAATCGTCAAACGGCGCTTGCGGACTCTTAAAACAGCGCTTGCGGACCGTCTCACCTTTGCTAAGTTCACCTCCCGGTCTGGAACTGGCTCGCTTCAGAGTTCGAGAAAGTCGTCCTGTGAGTTTCGGTGCAGTTCCTGAAATCGGGCGTTTATAAAGCGCAGTGTTGGTCGTGCGTAAAAATTAGAGCAGCACAATTCCGTAAGCTTAGGCCAAATATACGGTTTCGCGAGACGTTACACATGACGCTGGTTTGTTCGTCTCTGGAGTGCTTAGTTCGGAATTCAATGCTTTCCTTGGATGTCACCTAAACCAGTTCCGCAGGTTCAAATGCGGAGCTAAGGGGGAGTTATGACCGCGCTGGTTTTTGTTCGAAATACCCACGTTCAGCTTCACCACGCGGCCGGAAGGGTCCTGGCCGAGCGTCTTCAAGAGGCTTACTGGGTTTCAACGTGGCGCCGCCGGCGGCGCCCGCTCGATTAGTTCGCGGCCACCCCGTTTTCACGTTCATCGTCACATCTTTGGTGCCGGCATTTGAACGGCCGCCATTGCCTTGCCTCGATTCTGGAAGAAGACCGATGCCGGATTTGCGCAGACAAATTTCCAATCCAATCGAACTTGGCGAAACGGCCTCCTCGCGCGGCGGCGCCGGCAAGGGCGAAGCGTGGATGCGAATCCGCCGCCGGCTGCGCGCGGAACTCGGGGAAGAGGTTTTCTCATCCTGGTTCGGGTGCCTCGAACTCGATGCGCTTTCGGACCAGGACGTCTACCTCTCGGTACCGACAAAATTTTTGAAGAGCTGGATTCAGTCGCACTACGTGGACAAGATTCTTCCGTCGTTGGCCAGCGAATTTCCCGCGATCAAGCGGGTGTCGATCAATGTTCGTTCCTCGACGCGGCCAGCGACTTGTGCCACTGGCGGCCTCCCCGATCTCGCCACAGGCACCGGCCCGGATGTCGAGCCAATGGACCGGAACATAACGCCATTTGCACCTGCCTTGCCGATTGGGCCTTCCCTTGCCTCAACGGCATCCTCGAAAAGACCGGCTTTGGTGGAGTTGTGCGAGGCCGAGGCACTTACTGGTTCGCCGTTGGACCGGCGCTTGATTTTCTCGAATTTCCTCGTCGGCGGGTCTAATCAGCTCGCCCACGCGGAGGCGCAAAGGATCGCCGGCGCGGGACCGGCGGACCCGCTGCACTACAATCCGCTGTATCTCCATGCCTCGGTCGGATTGGGGAAGACCCATCTTCTCCAAGCCGTCGCGCATGCCGCCACCGGGGCAAAGCGGCGGGTCATCTATCTCACCGCGGAGCAATTCATGTATGGTTTCGTCGCCGCCCTCAAGGCGCAGACAGCGATCGCTTTTAAGGAGCGTCTTCGGGCGATAGATGTCCTCGTGATCGACGACATTCAATTTCTTCAAGGCAAGTCGATCCAGCAGGAGTTCTGTCATACGCTGAATGCCTTGATCGATTCCCGGAGGCAGATCGTGATCGCGGCCGATCGGCCGCCGGCCGATCTCGAATGTCTCGAAGAAAGAGTCCGGTCGCGTTTGGGCGGCGGCCTTTGCATCGAAATCGGCGGGCTCGACGAGGCGCTGCGGGTCAAAATTCTCGAGGCACGCATAGCGTGCGCCAAGCTGGTGCATCAAACTTTCGAGGTTCCGGCCGCGGTCGTCGCCTATGTCGCGAGCGTCATCCGGACGAATGGCCGCGATCTCGATGGCGCCGTCAACCGGCTGCTCGCTCATGCGTCATTGAATGGCGCGAAGCTCACAATAGAAACCGCCGAGCTCGCCATTCGCGATCTGGTGCGGACTCCGGACCCGAAAAAGGTCAAGATCGAGGACATCCAGAAACTGGTCGCGAGCCATTTCAATGTCAGCCGCGGCGATATTCTGTCCGCGCGGCGAACCGCGAGTGTCGTGCGCCCGCGCCAGATCGCCATGTACCTGTCCAAGCTCTTGACGCCGCGCTCGCTTCCCGAAATCGGCCGGCGGTTCGGCGGCCGGGACCATACGACCGTCCTCCATGCGGTGCGAAAGATCACCGGTCTCGTGACCGCGGACGCAACATTGTCAGAGGAGATCGAGCTTTTGAAGCGCATGCTTTTGGAATGAGCCTGCCCTGAAATGTTCCGCGGCGCCGCTAGACCGGATAGACTCGACCATGGAGCAAGCGGCGATTAGCATTATCGGCATCGATCCTGGCCTGCGCAACATGGGTTGGGGAATCGTCGAAGTTTTTGGCTCGAGGCTCGCCTATGTGGCGAGCGGCAGTGTTCGTTCCAACCCCCAAATGCCGCTCGCAATCCGCCTGCGCGAGCTGCACGAGGGTCTGGCCGGCGTCATTTCCGGATATGCGCCCATGGAAGCGGCGGTCGAGGAAACCTTTGTCAATCGGGACCCGCAATCGGCCCTAAAGCTCGGGCAAGCGCGCGGCATCGCGCTCGTTGTGCCAGCTCTCGGGGGCCTTCCCGTCGCGGAATATGCCGCCAATCTCATCAAGAAAACCGTGACCGGCACCGGCCATGCCGGAAAAGCGCAGATTGCGATGATGGTAAGAATGCTTCTGCCCGGAAGCGGTGCGCAAGGCGCGGACGCGGCCGACGCTCTCGCCGTGGCGATCACCCATGCGCGGGTCCGGCTTTGGGCGCGCAATCTGGAATCCGTCGCCGGGCCTTAGCCACAAATGCAAACCGGGACGAATAGATCATTTGATAAGTGTTGGTTGACCGCCAACAGTTCGCTATAGCCACGGCGTCCCGCGAAATAAAACATTCGGTCAAGATGATCGGCAAACTCAAAGGCATCGTCAATTCCCATGGCGAGGATTTCGTGATCCTCGACGTGCATGACGTCGGCTACATCGTGCATTGCTCCGGGCGCACCCTGCAAAAACTGCCGCGGCCGGGCGAGGCGGCGGCACTAGCGATCGAAACACAAATGCGCGAGGATTCGATCAAACTGTTCGGCTTCATTTCGGAGGCTGAGCGCGACTGGTTTCGCTTGCTTCAGTCGGTGCAAGGTGTCGGCGCCAAGGTGGCTCTCGCAATTCAAACCGTTCTCGACGTTGCCGAGCTTGCTTCCGCGATTGCTTGCCAGGACAAAGCGGCCCTTGCCCGGGCGCCAGGGGTCGGGCCGAAGCTCGCGGCGCAAATCGCCTCGGAATTAAAGGACAAGGCAGCCGTTTCCGGTGCGCCGGACGCAATGGCGGCTCGACTTGCCGGGCTCGATGGCGGCCCGCCCGCCGCTGCGCAAGACGCACTCTCGGCTTTGGTCCATCTCGGCTATGGGCGGCCGCAGGCCGCGGCGGCGGTGGCGGCTTCGGTGGCGGCACTTGGCGAAGGCGCGGCCGCCTCCGATCTGATCCTTCGCGGCCTCAAGGAACTCGGCCGGTAGTCCGGCAACCGGCTCATTACGCCTTGCCATGATGCGCGGCTTCCGCATTGGCGTCGAGGGGCCAGCGCGGCCTTGCCGCGAATGTCATGTCGTCGAAGAGGCCGAGCGACAGCCGCTCGATTCCCGCCCAGGCGATCATGGCGCCATTATCGGTGCAAAGACTTGCGGGCGGCACGGCGAGCCGCAACCCGGCTTCGCCGCAAAACCGCATCAGCGCGCGGCGAATGGCGCCATTGGCGGCAACCCCGCCCGCCACGGCCATGGCAGTGGGCTGGCCGGTGGTTTCGCGGAAAAGACGCAAGGCCACGCGGCAGCGGTCGATGATCGTATCGACCACCGCGGCTTGGAAAGAGGCGCAGACATCGGCCACATCGGCCGCCGTCAAAGGCCCGGCGCGCTCGACTTCCAGCCGGACCGCGGTTTTGAGACCGGAAAAAGAAAAGTCCGGTTCCCGCAGGCCAAGCATGGGGCGCGGCAGATCGAACCGCGTGGCATCGCCATCCGCCGCCAATTTCTCGACCCGAGGTCCACCGGGAAAGGCAAGACCCAGCATTTTGCCAACCTTATCGAAGGCTTCGCCCGCCGCGTCGTCCACCGTCGAACCGAGCCGGAGATAATTCCCAACCCCTTTCACCGCGGCCAATTGGGTGTGACCGCCGGAGACCAAAAGCAGCAAAAAAGGAAACCCGAGCTCGCCGGTCAGCCGCGCCGTCAAGGCATGCGCTTCGAGGTGGTTTACCGCGATGAACGGCTTGCGGCTCGCCAGGGCCAAGGCTTTCGCCGTGGTCAATCCGACAATGACGCCACCAATAAGACCCGGCCCCGCCGCCGCGGCGATCCCGTCGAGGTCCGCCAATTCGGTCCCGGCGACGTCCAGCGCGCGCTGCACAAGCCGGTCAATCGTCTCGACATGAGCCCGCGCGGCAATCTCCGGCACCACGCCGCCGAACGCCGCGTGCTCGGCGATCTGGCTCATGATCTCGTTCGATAGAATTTCGCCAGATCCGCCTGGCTGCAACTGGACGACCGCGGCGGCGGTTTCGTCGCAGGTTGTTTCAATGCCGAGAACGCGCATGGCTCTCCGTCGAAACCTTTCCGTTGAATTGCCGGCGGCCAAAATTTGGCATTCGCCGCGTGCCGCATTAATCTTCTACCTATAGAACCATCGCAACCAATAAGGAAATGCGCCTATTCCTTCCTCCGCATCGCGATTGGGCAAAGCCCTTCCCCTGAGGCTTGGGACGCGGGGCAGCCCCTTGGCGCTGGCGCAGGCGCGCGAACTCAAGGATCGCCTCGAAGCGGCGCATGGCTTCGGCATGGAAGCAATCGAGATCGTCGCCATAAAAACCAGCGGCGACATGATTCTTAACCTGCCGCTGAGCGAAGCGGGCGGCAAGGGGCTTTTTACTAAGGAGCTCGACTTTGCCTTGCTCGCGGGCAAGATTGAAATGGCCGTGCATTCGGCGAAGGATTTGCCGACAATTTTCCCCTCGGGAATAGAAATCGCCGGTTATCTTCCCCGCGCGGATGTGCGCGACGCGTGGATTTCGCCGCACGCGCCGCATCCGCTAAAACTTTCGCCGGGAAGCATCGTTGGCACCGCCTCGCTGCGGCGGGCCGCCATGGTCAGGCGGTTGCAGCCGGATCTAAAAATCGCGCTGTTGCGCGGCAATGTCGAGACGCGCCTCGCCAAAGTCGCCAAGGGCGAGGTCGCCGCCACACTGCTGGCGCTAGCCGGGCTGACGCGCCTCGGGCTCGCGTCGGCGGCCACGGCGGTGCTCGACGTTCGGGAATTTGTTCCGGCGCCGGGGCAGGGCGCGATTGCCATCACGGTGCGGAGCGGTGATGAAGACGCGCGGGCATTCCTCGCGCCGGTTCTCGATGCGGCGACGGGTGTCGCCCTTGCGGCGGAGCGCGCTTTTTTGAGGGTTCTCGATGGCTCCTGCAGAACGCCGATTGGCGCATTTGCGCGGGTCGAGGCGGGCACCGTCGCTTTCCACGCCATCGTGCTGAAACCCGATGGTTCGCGCTTTTTCGAGACGGCGGCGTGCGGGCTGTTGGCCGAGGCGGCATCACTCGGCGAGGCGGCGGGGTTCAATCTCTTAAGCCAAATCCCTGCTGGTTTCTTAAATCATTAGTTCCGAATTCTGAAACGCATGGCCACAAGGCTTTGCTTTGCCAGTCAAAAAAACATTTTACGTCAAAATCAGGATATTGGCGGGTGAAGCGTGAGGGTTCTTGTGGTACAAGGGAAAGTGGTGATTACACTCACAGCCGAACAGGAAGCATGGCTCAAGGCCCGTGTGGCGAGCGGCGACTTTGCCTCTATCGAAGAGGCAGCTCGCCAACTTATCGATGAGCGCATTGCCGAACGCGAGCTGCTGGAGAGCGGCGATTTGGCATGGGCAAAACCCTTTGTGGAGGAAGGCCTCGCGGCTCTTGAACGCGGCGAGTTTATTACCCTTGAAGAGCACAAGGCTCGGAACGCTGTGCGTCTCTCTGCATTCAAGGGATGAAGGTTCGTGTCGTCGTCACCGCGCCCGCCGACGCGGACATGGCGAATATTCTGGCTGACCTCGCGGGTGAAGCGGGTTTTCTTGCCGCCAGCAAATACAATCTCATGTTCGAACGCCTTGATGACCGGCTTGCGGGCCATCCCGAGAGTTGCTCCGCGCGGCCGAAGCTTGGGGCGCATATCCGTGTTGCGGCGGTGTTTCCCTATCTTGTAATGTACCAGCACCCTGAAGGCGGAGACACCGTGAGCATTGTCCGCGTTCTTCACGGCCGCCACAAAATTACCCGCAAACTTTTGCGGGAAGAATAATACCAAGTCACTTGGATGATGTCTCATGGTGTGCGGGGCGCCATTATGTGGATGGCTCAAGAGGTTGTGGCCCCGGCCGTCATTGCGAGCCGCAGGCGAAGCGATCCAGAGTCGCTTGGCTGCCCCTGGATTGCTTCGTCGCTTCGCTCCTCGCAAGGACGGCTTCGGTATGGGTTCTCATTAAGGAGACTTGGTATAAGTTGCGAACCCATGCATTTTCCGTGGCGGGGCCTATCAACGATGCGGGGAGGCTTGGAGAAACGGCGGGCCGGGAACTCGCGGCCCAAATCCCCGCCGGTTTTTTTGATACTTAGCGTCAAGGGCTTGCGAGAGCGGTGATTTCTCGGGTTAAATCGTGACGGGGTCACTAAACCCAGCGGGACAGGAAACTTTGGGCAAGCGTTGCGTTGAGCATGCGATTGCGGCTTTCTCATCCGGTTCCATAATGGGGATTGTGCGACTTGCTGAGGGCTGTAAGCGAGAATTCGCGATGCGTTCGGGGATAACAGGCGGCGGGTGGCGCGCAGATAACCGTTTCATTGGGTCGAGACGGGCGAACCCTGATACGCCCGCGAGATCGTATATGTATATCGGTGCTTCGTCTGTGTCCTTCTGTTCTGATTTACGTAAATCCTGATTTGGGCGTCCCGAAGTGCATCCGGACCCCCATCCTCGGATTCGGGGATGGGCGAACCTAAATTCGTGCTAGGGCGTATCAGGGATCGCCCCTTTTCGACCTGCTGCCATTGTTTTTCGCCCTCTTCCCTTCGATGTGTGCCCGTAGCGGGGCAATGTCGAGAGCGAGACAATGAACACAGCAGCAGGCAAGAACAACGCGGACGTGCAGCAGCTCCGCAGCAATGAAAAGAAGTGGTCGAAGCCTCTTATGGAGGCGGGTTGGACGGTAATTCCGAGTATCATTATCGAAGCGTCGCGGCCAATCCGATGGGCGGAGACCGCAATTCACGCCTCAAAGGCGAGCGGGACTGGCTGCTCGCCCGCGTCGCCGCGTCGCCCGATCTGCCGCTTCACGACCTAAGGCGCGAGCTCGGCCCACGCGCTGTCCACGCCGGCTATGGCACGATCTGGCGTTTTTTCGCCAAGGAGAAGATCACCTTTAAAAAAGAAATCGTCTACGCCGCCGGGCAGGACCGGCCTGACATAGCGGCCGAGCGGCAATGCTTCCGGGAGGGCCAGAAGCAGCTCGATCCCAAGCGCCTCGTGTTCATCGATGAGACCTGGGCGAAGACCAACATGACGCAAACCCATGGACGATGCCGGCGCGGCCAGCGGCTATACGCCAAGGCGCCGCACGGCCATTGGAAGACAACGACTTTCGTCGCCGCGCTTCGTCATGATGGCGTCACCGCCCCTTTCGTGCTCGATGGCCCGATCAATGGCGAATGCTTCCTCGCCTATGTCAAAGTAGTGCTTGCTCCAACGCTCTTGGAAGGAGACATCGTCCTGATCGACCATCTCGCCTCGCACAAGAGCCCGAAAATCAGGCAAGCGATCGCGGCCAAGGGTGCCGCACTGCGCTTCTTGCCGCGCTACTCGCCTGACTTCAACCCGATCGAGATGATGTTCTCGAAACTGAAGATGCTCCTGCGAAAGGCTTCCGAACGCTCCATAATGGAACTCTGGAACCGCATCGGCGAACTCCTCGATCACTTCCCCCAGAAGGAATGTGAAAACTACTTCAAGGCCGCCGGGTACGAACCAACTTAACCGGATAACGCTCTAGACCTAACTCGTATGTATTAGGAGTAGTGATGATGAAGCCCCGATTGATCGGAGACCTGCCGGAGGAGAATGACGTCTGGCTCCCCTCGGCGAAGGTGCGGGCGCTGTTCGGCGGCGTCAGCGCGATGTCGTTCCACCGCTGGATGCGCGGCACGGAATTTCCAAGGCCAATGAAATTTTCTGGCCGTAATTATTGGAGCCGAAGGTCAGCGCTGGCCTTCCGCGCGCGAATGCAGGGCGGGGCAAATAACCCCGAAGCTAACCCGGCCCCGGCATGTCGCCCCAATTAACGGAGTTAACCTGTTGACATTAGTGGCGTCCCGGAAGGGACTCGAACCCCCAACCTACGGTTTAGGAAACCGCCGCTCTATCCGGCTGAGCTACCGGGACGAAACACCACATTCTCGGCGCCTATCCGGCGTCCGCGACGAACCGGAAAGATGATTGCTTGAGCATATATTGGGCTATCGGCAGGTGCGCGGCGCGAGCAATTCCACACCGTTCCCGATCGCACGCCGCTTTTGCAGATCGCCCGCGAAGCGCCGGCAGCGCTCAACTCAGCGCCTCGTTTCAAGGTAGAGGCAGATTGCCTGTGTCCGGTTACGTACATCGAGTTTGCCAAACAAATTTCGCAAATGAAATTTAACCGTATTGATTGACACGCCGAATTCCCGCGCCAACTGAGCATTGCTCTGACCGGATTCCAACGCGGCAAGAAGATCGCGTTCCCGGTGTGTCAGGCTTGTTAGGGGATCGGGCCTGACCTTATGAATATCTACGAACGGGAATACCATGTTTCCGGCGGCGACTTCCGCGAATACTTCAAGCAGGCGTTCAGGGGGAGAAAGTTTGCTAACGAATCCGGCCCCCCCGAGCCGCAACGTTTCAGCCGGCGCCGTCGTGTCCTTAGTGCCGCTATAAACCACGATCTTCGGCGGCGCGGGGCGTTTTGCGAGTGCCTGCAAAACTTCCGGGGCTAGAAGTGGCGGCAACTCCCAGCCGATGACCCCCAGGCTCACCGGAAGATGGGCCAATGAACTAAGAAAATGTGTTCCGTCGCTCGCCATCAGCAAAAGATTGAAGCGCCTGTCCGGGGTGAGAAGCGCCTCGAACGCACGCAGCATCATGGGATTCTTATCGGCGATGGCTATGTTGACAGGAAAGATCGGCTGCAATCGCCCGGCAGGCGCCGCCTCACGTCCGATGCGCGTATCCATTCGGCCTAGATTGCCATGATTGGTGTCGCCGGTGGTGTCGCTGGCGTTTAGCGAAAGGCCGACAGCTTGGGGAACACGTTCAAGGCAAGACCGCGATCGAGCGAGTGCTCGTAAGCCGCCAACCATCTGAATTTGTTTACCTTCGATCCTCGTCGATGGCTCTTGGGCCAAGGGTTTTCTCCCGTTGTTCTTTTTTACGCGCGCCTTAAGTCACGGTAGCACGTGACCGGCATTCAAAAAGCGGAAAACCGGCGCACGAGCGCTTGAGTGTTGCGCTGTAAAGATACGCCCCGCGCGGACAGACGCGGACAGAAATGCCGTGCAACGGAGGCAGTTTTCGATTGTAGCCGGCCCCCCCTGAACAGGTTTGCAATCGCTAAGTTGAAACATTGATCCGCGTCGCCCGCTGTTTCAGATCGTGCCGTCCCGGATCATCGTAGCTCAATATGTTTTCAAGACACAACACTATCACGCATCCTCTCGACGCGCGACGGCCGCCCGCGCTTGCAACCGCTTGCCAGATACCTCACCGCGCACCGCCCGGATTGCTCATTTCGACACAGGCTTACCGGTGAGAACCCACCGGCCGAAAAAATAGAGCACAGTTAGAGCACAGTGACGAAGGTAATCGCGCAAATACCGCCTAAGGTGTCCCAACCCAACTCGCAATTTCGAGAGGCTCGCCCAATACCTTCCTCCTTTGGTTTATTATTTATATACCTTACACTCCCCACCCGCACATGTGGTACTCTAACGCCGAAGGCTTCCTTAGTCACAAGCAGCCAGCTTGGTCAGACGTCATTTAGGAACAGCTGGATATTTTCCCCGCCGCGAATCTCACGCGCACGGCTCCGGTTTGTGCCTGGCTTTCCAGGTCAAGCCTAGATCATATCCAGTTTGCCGCTCCGACCTTATAAATTCAATTCTTAGTCCCGGTCAAGCGGCACGGCGCGAAACCCGGCCGCGGGATCGAACGGGAAAGGCGTTCATAACATGACGCCGTTGGCGTTGCCTGGCGGGGGCGCCCTGGCCGCTCGCGCGACTTGCCTGCTGCTGCTAGGCTCGACCATTCAAGAGGGTTGCGAAATCGCCCGGGCCGGTCCAAATAGAGGCCGGGAGGTTGGCGGTGGACGCACCACTCGCCAACCGGGTCAGGTCCGGAAGGAAGCAGCCCTAACGAGACCGGGCGGGTCTCTGTCCAGCCTCCCACTTCGCTACGCCTTGCCACGCCCTCGGTTTGGCGGCAGGCCGGCCGCTGGTCATGTTGGCCCGGCCGCATCCAAGTCTCTCGCCTCGACGGCCTGCGCGATGCGAGACGGCCGCATGGAACCACCCCGAACGCCTAGTGACGAAGCCAGTCCCTTCTGGGTTCTGGCGCAGCGGCCGCGCCAGACCAAGTTGCGCGCACAGGCGGCTCCCTATCGCGTGCTCGCCCGCAAATATCGCCCGGCGAGTTTCGAGGATCTGATCGGCCAGGAGGCCATGGTCAGGACGCTGTCGAACGCCTTCGACCTCGGCCGCATCCACCAGGCCTATATTCTGACCGGCGTGCGCGGCGTCGGCAAGACGACGACGGCGCGCATTCTCGCGCGCGCCTTCAATTACGAACTGCCCGCGCGCGACGGGCGCCGCCGCGGTGACGCACCCGACGATCCATATGCCCGAACTCGGCGTGCATTGCCAGGCGATCATCGAATCGCGCCATGTCGATGTCATCGAAATGGACGCCGCCTCGCATACCGGCATCGACGACGTGCGCGAAATCATCGAGAGCGCCCGCTACCGGCCGGTCATGGCGCGCACCAAAGTCTATATCATCGACGAAGTGCACATGCTGTCGAAGCAGGCCTTCAACGGCCTGTTGAAGACCCTGGAAGAGCCGCCGGATCACGTGAAATTCATGTTCGCGACAACCGAGATCGAGAAGGTGCCGGTGACGGTGCGCTCGCGCTGCCAGCGCTTCGATCTGCGCCGCGTCGATGCCGGCGTGCTCGATCGGCTATCTCGCCGTCGATCTGCGCCAAGGAAGATGTCGCGATCGAGGCCGAGGCGCTTGGCCTGATCGCGCGCGCGGCGGAAGGCTCGGTGCGCGATGCGCTGTCGCTGCTCGATCAGGCGATCGCGCATGGCGCGGGACTGCCGCAGGCGGCGAATCCCCGCGGACGCGTTGCGTGCGATGCTGGGCCTTGCCGACCGGGGCCGGATCATCGATCTTTTCGAAGATCGTCATGCGCGGCGAAATGGCCGAGGCGCTGGGCAATTTGAAGGAGCTTTATGACTTTGGCGCCGATCCGTCCGAAGTCCTCGTCGAGCTCGCGGAATTCGTCCATCTCGTCACCCGGCTGAAGCTCGTGCCGGACGCCGCGCAAGATCCCGCGCTGACGCCGGAAGAACGCACCCGCGGCCAGCAATTTGTCGCAACGCTTTCGATGCCGGTTCTGACGCGCGCCTGGCAATTGCTGCTGAAAGGCCTGCGCGAGGTGAAGGATTCGCCGCGCCCGCTCGCCGCCGCCGATATGGTTCTGGTGCGACTCGCCTATGCCGCCGATTTGCCGACGCCGGACGAGGCTTTGCGCAAATTCGCCGCAATGACAGGCGGCGAGGCGCAAGAAGCATCGCACTCCCGCGACGCGCGGCGCCGGCGCGCGGGCTCCAGTAGCCGTTGCGAGCACCGGACAATCGCGGTCTGCACGCGCGCCGGCGCCCGGCAAAGGGCTGAACCATCGTTGGCGCTCGCCCGGTTCGAGGATGTGGTGGCGCTTGCCGGCCGCCATCGCGACATTCAATTGAAGCTCGCGCTTGAACGCGACGTCCGCCTGGTGCGTTTCGAGCAAGGCCGATCGAATTTTCAACCGCTCCCGGCGCCTCACCGCAGCTCGCCCAAACTCTCGTGCGCCGCTTGCAGGAATGGACAGGGAGCCGCTGGATGGTCGCGATTTCGAGCGAGCCTGGCGCCCCGAGCCTGAAGGAGCAGGAAGACGCCAAGGCAAGCGAGGCTTGTCCGGCGTGCGCGCCGAGCCGCTGGTGCGAAGCGTGCTCGACCTTGTTTCCGGGCGCCGAGATCGTCGCGGTCCGCGCCTGCGAGCACACGCCGCGAACCATGCCATCCGCCGGGACGGACGGCGACGACGAACGATGAAATCGGCTTTGACGATGGCATGCGAAGACGATCTTTGAACGGGCATTGCTCGCGGGTTCGCTCTTCATCGCAAACTAAGGGGAAACAGCAATGCCCGACATGATGGGCTTGATGAAGCAGGCGCAGGCCATGCAGGCGAAAATGCAGGAAATGCAGGCCGAACTGGAGCGGATCGAGGTCGAGGGCCAGTCGGGCGGCGGCATGGTTCGCGTGACCCTCACCGCCAAGGGCCAGATGAAGGGCTCATGATCGACGACCAGCTTCTCAAGGCCGACGAGAAAGAGATCCTCGAGGATTTGATCGTCGCCGCGCATGAGGATGCGCGCAAAAAGGCCGAGCGGCTGATGGAAGAGAAAATGAAAGGCATGACCGCGGGCCTGCCGCTGCCGCCGGGTATGAAGCTGCCGTTCTGATGCCGCCAGGTTGAGGGCTCCGGTGCGATGGGCGAACGCGTCGCGGGTCCGGAGATCGAGCGGCTCATCCAATTGCTGGCGCGTCTGCCGGGGCTCGGACCGCGCTCGGCCCGCCGCGCCGCGCTGCATTTGATTCGCAAGCGCGAGGAACTGCTCGCGCCGCTCGCCGATGCGCTGCGGCGGCGCGCGAAAAAATCGTGACCTGCCGCGCCTGCGGCAATGTCGATACGTGCGATCCTTGCACCTTCTGCCGGGACGAGCGGCGCGACCGCGACAAGCTCGTCGTCGTCGAAACGGTCGCCGATCTCTGGGCGCTCGAACGCGCCGGCGTTCTCAGCGCGCGCTATCACGTGCTCGGCGGAACCTTGTCGCCGCTCGACGGCATAGGCCCCAAGGACTTGAACCTCGCAAGCCTCGTCGAAAGGGTCGCGGCCGATCGTGTCACCGAGGTGATCCTGGCCGTCAATGCCACGGTCGACGGCCAAACGACGGCGCATTACATCGTAGACCTTCTGGCGGATTCTAAGGTCAAGATCACGCGCCTCGCGCATGGCGTTCCGGTCGGCGGCGAGCTCGACTATCTCGACGAAGGCACGTTAGCCGCCGCGATCCGCAGCCGGACGGTTTTTTGAGGTCTCATTTACCGCCGTTATCACAATATCGTCATGGCAGGCGCTTTACGTGGGCGCTCGCCGCCCGAGATATAAACTGGGCCCACTGTCCGGAACCCATCGGTGCGGCGCCACAACTTTGAACCCTGAGCAATAAACCTGAGACCAAACAATCAAAAGGAGCGGTCATGGCTAACCCATTCGTACATGTCGAACTCACCACCCCGGACACCGGCAAGGCAAAGTCCTTTTACGGGGCGTTGTTCGACTGGAAACTGGACGACATGGAGATGGCTCCCGGCTTCACCTACACGATGATCCGCGCCGGCGAAGGCACCGGCGGCGGCATGATGAAGACCCCCGCGCCCGGCGTCCCCACCGCGTGGCTTCCTTACGTGCTGGTCGCTGATGTGGCGGCGGCGACCACCAAGGCGAAATCGCTTGGCGCGACGGTCTGCAAGGATGTCACCGAGGTGATCGGAGCTGGCTCCTTCTCCATCATCATGGATCCGGCAGGCGCGGCGATCGGGCTCTGGCAAGAAAAGGCGAAATGACGCGCGCGCGGTTATTCCTCGACCGGTGCGGCGAAATTCATTCCACCGCGTTTGGCGGCCTTGCGGGCGGACGAATACGCACTGTGCCGCCATAATGGTTTGCTGCCGGCCGTGGAATGATCCGGCAGTGCAAATCGAGGATGAGATTAAAGCCGCCACGCTAGTAGCGAGCAAGGCATGTCTATACCGTGAACCGCTCCCGATAATAACTTGAGCGGACTCCTCGGGGCTTTCGCCGTCCTGCACACGCCGCGCGCGCCATCCATTCTCATGCCCCAAGGGGCTCACGCGCGATCCCCACATCAAGAATGCTATGCGCATATATTTATGAACTGGCTAATCGCAACCCACAAGCCGGGGCTCATTTTTGGCGGTTTGGATCAACTACCCCGGTCGCGTCACAACCTGGAAATCCTTTGAGCCGATGATCTGGAAATTACTGGTGAGGGAGTTGCGGATGCGGTTCCCGTTCTCGGCGGCTTTGCCGCGCAAGAACCGGAGAGTTTTCGTGATTGGGTCACGTCTAACTTCCGCGTCATCAACCTGAAGGATTTCCGGGTTCCGGCGTGACCGGCGTATATTACAGTGACCGTGCATTCCGTTGCCGGTACCGCGCGATTGCACCGCCTTGCGGCAACCGCCGGATCATGTAAAGCAGCGCGGCCAGGCTCGCCTGCCGCCGGGGAGGTTGCCATGACGCGTTTACAATCAATAGAGCATTTCGTCGTTCTGATGCTGGAGAATCGCTCCTTCGACAATCTGCTCGGGGGTCTCTACCCGAAATCGAAGGATTTCGACGGCGTGGACGGAAGCGAATCCAACACGGACCGTTCGGGCAAGGTCTGGCCTCTGACCGAGACTCCGGGCGGTGACGTGGCCGGTTTATCCGTCCCAAATCCCGATCCGGGAGAGCTCTGGCAGGACATCAATGTGCAGATTTTCGGGTCTCAGGTGCACGGAGGCGTGCCTTATCCGCCGCGCGATGGTGCCGTCGCCGATATGAGCGGCTTCGTCGATAGTTATACGGACCCCAATGGGCATCCCTCGCGCGTCGGATACGATGCCCGTCAGATCATGAGCCGTTACAAGCCAGATCGGGATGTGCCCGCGCTGGCGACGCTGGCGCGCCAATTCGCGGTCTGCGATTTGTGGTTCGCCTCCGCGCCCAACCAGACGTGGCCGAACAGATTTTTCGTGCATACGGGAACGGCGGCCGGTTATGAGAATAATTCGTCTGGGGCGCTGTTTTTCAAGATGCCGACAGTGTTCGAACTCCTTCGACACGGCACCATCCAAGCCCAGCTGGGCGATTTACAACCACGGCGTCGCGCAGACGCTGACACTGTCGGAGCTCGTTGGAAATGCCAAGAATTTCCACCTGTTCGATACCTTCCTGCACCATGCGCGCGAGGGCGTCTTGCCGAATTATTCCTTCATCGAGCCGCGTTATTATACGGACATACGCTTGTTTCCGCTGCGGTTCAATTTGCCCAACGATATGCATCCGCCACATGTCGTTTGCTTTGGCGATCAGCTCGTCGCCACCGTCTACAATGCATTACGCGGCAATGTGGAAGCGTGGAAGAAGACCATGCTCGTCGTCATTTTCGACGAGCATGGCGGATGTTACGATCATGCGCCGCCGCCCACGGCGGTTCCGCCGGGGACGGTGCACGGCGACAATCCCCATCCGCGTTTCGCCTTTGATCGTTATGGCGTTCGCGTTCCCGCGGTGATCGCCTCGCCCTATATCCGGCCCGGCACGATTCTGCGGCCGAGCGACAATTACCCCGAGGACGGTGCCGCGCCTTTCGACCACGCCTCGGTGATCAATACGCTGCGTCACCGCTTCGAACTTGGCGATCCCCTGACTGCGCGGGTGGAGGCGGCGCCCACTCTCGAGCGCGTTCTTACTCTGGACGCGCCGGAGAATTTGGGGCCGAAGACGATCGCCGCCTCGGATTGCAAGGTCGGTCTGTTATACAAGATCAAGTCGCTGTTCGAATTGTGGAACGATTTCCAGATGAGCCTGCACGACATGGCGCGCAAATTGCCTACCGCTGACCATGGTCGCGCCCAAGTCTTGCTCGACCGTCATGTCACGCAGCCCGACCCGCACGAGCCCGACGGAGTGAACAGCGGTTTCGGTGCGATTTGGCGGCGCGGGAGGTACCTCGCTATGAAGCCTTTCCGATGGAGGCGCTAACTCACCCCATGGCCCACGGGAATCGCATTTGATCTTGGTCGTGGATTGAATGGGCTAGGCGGTTTGGTTGATATGGATTTTACCCGGTTGCGAGGCAATCGCGGCCGGGGAGGATGTTTTGGCGAAATTTGTCGCGTGCTGGGACGGGTTGGATGATGGCGTCGGCTTGTTTCGCGATGATCCCGCCAGCCAAGCGACGACGGCCAAGCCGGTCGTCGGCGCGGATCATGGCGTGGTCGAGACGCGCGCGGCCACGGTCTCGACGGATATCGCGTGGCTGGTGAAAGCCCATCAATGGCGCGGCGAACGCCGGAAATACGGTTTCCGTTGTCATCCCGACGCACCTCTCCCTTCGTTTTTGAACGAACACAAAGCATTCAAGCGCTTCACGCCGGTGCGGTCGGTGGGGGGCGCAGTTCCGCGATCAGCTGCGTAATGCCGGCGAACGGACACCGCGGGATGGCGGCCCTGGCCATTTGGAAGGCCACAAAACGGCTGTTATTTTGCTCGTGTCTGGTTCAAACTTGGCGTTGATTGGCTGCAGAGCCCGGTAGGAGCCGCAGCGAGGCAATTAATACTTTCGAGGCAATTGAGATACGAAACCCATCATAGGGGGCTTCAATGGATAAGCGGTATCAGATTTTTGTTAGCTCCACATATTCGGATCTCAAGGAGGAACGAGAAAACGTCATCAATGAGTTGACGCGGGTCGGATATATCGCTGTCGGTATGGAGCAATTTCCCGCGACCGATGAAGAGCAGCTCGAATATATCCGGTTGATTATCGACGAATTTGACTATTATGTTGTGATTATCCGTGGAAAATACGGCTCATTGGCGAATGATGGGATAAGCTTCACGGAAAAAGAATGCGATTATGCCCTCGAAACTAAAAAGCCAGTGCTCGCATTCCTAATCAAGAATCCTGGCAAATTAACGGTTGATGAAACCGATAACGATCCGGAAAAAGCTAAAAAACTCAATGCCTTCAAGACGAAACTTGAAGAACGCCGAATTGTGAAGTATTGGGAAGATGGCAGCCAATTAGTAAATGACATCAAAGATTTGATTCATGACATTGTGAGACGGCGGCCTGGGATAGGCTGGATCAGAGGCGATCAAGCTCTTGATCCCACCGTCTACAAAGAGCTTGAGACTGAGCGCCGACAAAATAAAGAACTACGTGAGAAATTGGGTACGATTGGCAAAGAGGATATAGTTTTCCCTTCGCATTTAATGCACGGAAGCGATTTATTTGAAATCGAATTTGGTGATAAGTCCACAAAAACGCGGCGAAATTTCAAAATATCATGGAAAGAGTTATTTATTGAACTCGAATATCTTATTTTTAGTGGGGATTTCGAAAGTACTATGGGCTATCGCTTGCGAGAAACAATTGCAAATAAAATAGATATAGCGGAGCGTAACATTGAACTTAGTGACTTATATATTAAACAAGCGCGTTACCAGTTAGAGGCGTTGGAACTTATTAAAGCTATTCAGAAAAAAGATTTATACGGTTCTACACAGATAGCCTGGACATTGACCGACAAAGGCCGCCGGTACATTTCCCATTTGAAAGCGCTAAGGCGTCCCGCTGCGTCATGAAATCACCTTCGGATCCAGGATGCTTGGCCGGTGGACGACGGAATGCAGCGTCATCCGCAATTTCATGGCTCGTGTCGATAACGGTCGTCTAAATATGGACTCGCTTGTGCGACATCCAATGGCACAATTGCGCGGTGCGGCGGTTTCGTATAGGTCGTGCCCCGGACGCGAAGCTGCGTCAATTCCCCTGCCATCATTTGAGGTGCAACACATGAATTCCATTTGGTTTATCATTTTCGCCGGTCTTTTATCGATCGTCTATGGCATGGTTACATCGTCGAAATTGCTCGCCGCCGATGCCGGTTCGCCCCGCATGCAGGAAATCGCCGGGGCAATCGCCGAGGGCGCGCAAGCCTATTTGAAACGCCAATATGCGACGATCAGTATTGTCGGCATTGCCATCTTCGCCGCCTTTGGCTTCCTCGTTTCCTGGCTGCTCGCGGCCGGATTTCTGATCGGCGCGATCCTTTCCGGTGCGGCGGGCTTCATCGGCATGAATGTCTCGGTCCGCGCCAATGTGCGCACCGCCCAGGCGGCGATGCAATCGCTCGCCGCAGGACTTGACATCTCCTTCAAGGCGGGCGCCGTCACCGGGCTCTTGGTCGCGGGCCTGGCGCTCCTTGGCGTTGCCGGATATTTTTACGTTCTCACCGGGCCGCTCGGCTATGCGCCGGAGAGCCGCGAGACGATCGACGCGCTGGTCGCGCTCGGCTTCGGCGCCTCGCTGATTTCGATCTTCGCCCGCCTCGGCGGCGGCATTTTCACCAAGGGCGCCGATGTCGGCGCCGATCTCGTCGGCAAGGTCGAAGCAGGCATTCCCGAAGACGATCCCCGCAATCCGGCGACGATCGCCGATAATGTCGGCGACAATGTCGGCGATTGCGCCGGCATGGCGGCGGATCTTTTCGAAACCTATGCGGTGACGGTCGTCGCCACCATGGTGCTCGCCGCGATATTCTTCACCGGTCAGCCGGTGCTTGATGCCGCCATGCTCTATCCGCTAGCGATCTGCGCGGCTTGCATCGTTACGTCCATCGCCGGAACTTACTTTGTAAAGCTCGGGTCGAGCAATTCGATCATGGGGGCGCTGTACAAAGGCCTGATCGCCGCCGGACTCTTGTCGATCGCGGGTCTTGCCGCCGCGACCACACTCACCGTCGGCTGGGGGACCATCGGCACGGCGAGCGGCACCCCGGTCGTGGGTATGCATCTCTTTCTCTGCGGTCTCGTTGGGCTGCTGGTGACGGGATTAATCGTCGTCATCACCGAATATTATACCGGCAGCGGCAAGCGGCCCGTGGTCTCGATCGCCCATGCCTCTGTCACCGGACATGGCACCAATGTCATCCAAGGCCTCGCGGTCTCGCTCGAATTGACCGCGCTGCCCGCGCTGGTCATCATCGGCGGCATCATCGCGACCAGTCAACTCGCTGGTCTCTTCGGCACGGCGATCGCGGTGACCACCATGTTGGGCCTTGCCGGGATGATCGTCGCGCTCGATGCTTTCGGGCCGGTGACTGACAATGCCGGCGGCATCGCCGAGATGGCGGGCCTGCCGAAGGAGGTCCGGCATGTGACCGACGCGCTGGACGCGGTCGGCAATACGACGAAGGCGGTGACCAAGGGCTATGCGATCGGCTCGGCTGGGCTCGGCGCCTTGGTGCTTTTCAATGCCTATAGCCACGATCTCGGCTTTTTCGCCGCGAATCCCGATCAGTTTCCCTATTTCAAGGGAATGGGCGTGGTGTCCTTCGACATATCGAACCCCTATGTCGTGGCAGGGTTGATTTTTGGCGGCATGATTCCCTACCTCTTCGGCGGCATCGCGATGACCGCTGTCGGCCGGGCGGCGGGCTCCGTCGTCGAGGAAGTACGGCGCCAGTTCCGCGAAAAGCCCGGCATCATGCAAGGGACGGAGCGTCCCGATTACGGCCGCGCGGTCGACATGCTAACTAAGGCGGCGATCAAGGAAATGATCGTGCCTTCGCTTCTGCCGGTGCTTGCGCCATTGATCGTTTATTTTGGCGTTCTCTTGATTTCCGGCTCGAAGGCGTCGGCCTTCGCGGCCTTGGGCGCGTCGCTCCTCGGCGTCATCGTCAACGGGCTTTTCGTGGCGATTTCGATGACGTCTGGCGGCGGCGCCTGGGACAATGCCAAGAAGAGTTTCGAGGACGGTTTTACTGGCAAGGACGGCGTCAAGCATTTTAAAGGCGGTGACGCGCATAAGGCGTCCGTGACCGGCGACACCGTCGGCGATCCTTACAAGGATACCGCCGGTCCCGCCGTCAACCCGGCGATCAAGATCACCAATATCGTCGCGCTCCTGCTGCTCGTCATCCTCGCGCGGTGAGGTTGGCGCGGCAGCGGGAATGCGCTCAGAAATGCATAAGGTTGATGAACATGCCTTTCAGGAAGGTTGATTCGGCGCCGGCCGTCGGCGTGGTGCGCGATACGAAATCGATGAGCTTGCCGTCCTCCATGCCGTAATTAGCGGCGCGCTCGACCTTCTTGTCTTTGGTGAAATAGACCGCGAAGACCCGCTGGTCGGTGACCCTCGGCGGCATGAACTGCAAGCCGCGGTCCGTGACTTGCGTCACGTAATACCAGGCGTCGCCGCCGACGGTGGAAGTCGTCGTCGGCGACCCCAAAAGGACCAGGATCTGCTCCGCGGAAGCCCCAGTCTTAACCTGTTCGGCCAATTTTGGGTCGAGTTGGTAACCGTGAACGACTTGACCGTCATAGCCGAGGCAGCCGCCAAGCCCCAGCGCAAGCGCTGCCGCCAATGCCAGTTTCACGCCGGCCGGAGCCCGGCCGTTACCACGCAGGGTCCGCGCCCTCGTAATCGCCATTCCTCAAACCTCCGGGTTGCGCATTTTGGCTAAGCACTCTCCTGTCCAGGCCAGGCAAATGCCATGATGCAGCAAATTTCCATACAATAAATGAACACATTGCTTGCGCAATTGGTGCCGCCGCGCCAGACAACGGACCGGCTCCTGTCACCTATGCCTAATAATCCTGGCGGCTTGGCCGCGCGATGCCTAGCCTTCGAACCACCGAAAAGCAAGGCCCGCCGATCGCCGGGCACGGCGGCCGGGGGCCGCCTTTGGAAGGGGACAGCATGGTTTTCCAGCTCTTCCGGCGCTCTGCCAACCGGCAACTGATCGACCGGCTTTCGGGCGAGATCGTGACGGCGGCCCGTGATCCTGTCCTATTCACGGAGTATGGCATCGAGGACAGTCTGGAGGGCCGCTTCGAGGCGGTGACATTGCATGCGGTTCTCGTCCTGCGGCGCCTCAATCGCATGGATCCGCCCGCGCCCGAAATTGCCCAGGACCTCGCGGACGCCATTTTTCGCTCCTTCGAGATCGCCTTGCGGGAAATGGGCGTTGGCGACATAGGCGTGCCAAAGCAGATGAAAACCATCGCTGGGGCTTTTTTCGGGCGTGGCGGAGCTTATGACTACGCGTTGCGCGGCGGCGCGCCTGGGCTTAATGCGGCGCTTGCGCGAAACGTTTATGATGGCCGCAGAAATCCGGACCGGCTTGCGCGTTATGTGTTGACGTCCAACGAAGCCTTGGCCAAGGTCTCGATCGAGGCCTTTACCCTTGGCCCAGTTCCGTTTCCTAAGCCCGCTGCCGTTCCTTGAGCATGGTCCGCTGCGCTCGAATCCGGTCCGAGGTTTCCCGCGAAGCGGGTTTCCGCTTGGCCGGGTTGAGGTTCTAATAATCCGCAAAAAAGGGGGTGGCGGTGACATCCAGCAACGGTCCCGGTCTGAAATCCCGAAAGCCTGGTCCCCGCGAGACAGGCGCCAGGCTGGGCGAGGCAAAATTCATGCGCATGCTTGCCATCGAGACCGTGCCGGATACTGGTCTCGACATAAATGTTTGCGCCAATGAGACCGAATGCGCCGCGCTCGCGGACGCCTACGGCCTCGTCGCGGTTCAAACCTTCGAGGCCGGTTTCCATGTCCGCAAACATGGTCCGGAAAGATACGCGGTCAGTGGCGTTTTGCGCGCGCTTGTGACGCAAACCTGCGGCGTCAGTCTCGAGCCTTTCGAGACTCTCGTGAGCGCTCCCGTTGAGGTGGACTTCGCGCCCTGCCGTCAGCCTTTGGGTGAGCCCGCCAGCCGGAAAATGACGGCGGGCGGCGCGGCGGCATTTGCTTGGCCGCAAGACCCCCCTGATCCGATTATCGACGGCCAAATCGATCTTGGCGCGGTGGCGGCGGAATTTTTGGCTCTTCACCTCGATCCCTATCCGCGCAAGCCGGGGGTCATTTTCGAGGCGGCGAATGCCGGCGGCGAAGCGTCCGGAACAGATTCGCCGTTCGCGATTTTACGGCATCGTTCATAAATCCCTGCGCGTCCAGCCATTAAGAACAAGTGGAGGGCTCCAGCGGATAGCAGCGAATGCTCTCTTCCTATTTGTTTTGTCGCATGATCTTGTCCAAAAAGTCTGCAACTTTTTGGGATCATGCTCTAACCGCCCTCCGCGCGCACCTCGGGGTCGCTCAAGCGATGCAGCCGGTGCGCCGCCGCGTGCGCAAAACGCATAAGCACCGCGCGGCGGGTGGCGGCGGCGATGCGATGTTCCGGCGCTTGCCGCACAATTCCGGCGCCATAGGCGTCGGCCAGGATGAGCCCCGCGTCCTCGGGCATGATTTCGATCGGCACGGTTTCGGGGATCGCGAAAAACAGCCTGTCGCAATGGGCGCGATAGTCCCGCCATTTGGTGTCGGCGCGAAAATCCGCGATGGAGGATTTGATTTCGACAATTAAGATCGTGGCGTCCATTGCGAGCGCGACGATGTCGGCGCGCCGTCCCGTTAGCAGCGGCAATTCGGTGACGGTCGAAAAATTGAGCCGCCGCAACAGCCGCCGTGTGCCGCGCGCAACCATAAGCGCCGTCCCGGACTGGCGGCCGTCTTGCGGCGAAAAGTGTTTTGGCAATCCCGGCATGGCGGTTCTATGATCGAGACTCGAACGCAAGCGATGATCGCCGAAGAAACCTGCGCGAGCCATGCGCTATCAAGCACGAAATTTTTGGCTGACATCTTTCAACCGCGCCTTATCCTTGAATGGGCGATTCATCGCAGAGTTTGCCTTTTCCGCGAGAAACGTCTGGTCTTGGTGGCGCCTTGACCGGCTCTAAAGGCCGGATCGCCTCGTCCGTGACAGTGCGGGCTTTACGGACGAGGCAAGACGTCCATTGTCGCAACCGCGCGCGCGTCATCGCATGCGCTCGATCCAAAGCAATCTTCCCGCGCGGCAATAGGCGGCGGGCCGCCCGCCGGTGCCGCCACGGTTATGCAGCCCCAATGTCACAAAACGCAAGTCTGGGTCATAAAATGTGAGCCCCAGCCCACGCATGGATCGTGGCTTGCATTTCGCTGGATTGGGCTTGAATTCGCGCGGATTTCCAAGCCACAGGAGGCTTTGACCGGCCGCATCGAAAAAATATGTCTAACTCCCCCCACTTGGGGGATGCGCGCCGGCCATTTCGCCGCCACTATAAGGGCGCGATTGGGCAGAACAGCCAGTCGCATTCATTTTCGACACGCGAAGCGGCTTTCTGGAAACTCCGGGGCGGCGTCGCGCCAAGTAGTTTTGAGGTGCTGGTAAATTATGCCTTAAATTCAATTGAGCTTACGAACCAATTTCTCGGTTCCCGAGCGTCCGCCAGCAGACGCGCGGGAACTTTTCATTTCAATATCTCTCAGTGCACAGATTCCTTGAACCCTATCATAGGAGTGAGATTCTGTTTGGCCGCGATGCGGTTTAGTCTTGTTTGATGATATGTTGAGCGAGGCCTTGCATCATGGCAGCACCGCGGCTTGCGGCCGGTTTGATCATTGAAGACGAAGACGTGACGAGACTGATGGCGATTGCGCGATCGCGAACACAACCAGCGAGCCGGGTCGAACGGGCGCGCATGCTTTTGGCCTATCGAGATGACCCCTCCTTCTTTGGAGTGGGACGGTTGCCCGGTGTGCATCATCAAGCCGTACAGCGTTGCATCGGGCGAGCCGCGGCCTTTGGCCCGTTGGCAGCGTTGGACGGCAGTGCCCGGCCCGGCAAGACGGCGGCGATCACAGCCGGGGCCAAGGCATGGCTCGTGCCGCTGGCCTGCCAGAAGGCGAAGAACCTCGGCTATCCGCATGAGCTGTGGACGGCGCGGCTCTTGGCCCGCCATGCGCGCGAATACGGGCCGGCCGCCGGGCACGAATGCCTCGCGGAATTGGTGCAAGGGACTGTATGCAAAATTCCCGGCGCACATGCCATTAAGCCGCACAAGATACGCTACTACCTGGAGCGCCGCGATCCCGAATTCGAAGAGAAGATGACGCACGTTCTCTGCATCTACCGCGAGGCCGGGATTTTGAAAGAGGCCAACGCGAAGGAGCCAAGCGGCGCGGCGGCTATCATTTCTTACGATGAAAAACCCGGCACGCAAGCGATCGGCTTGACGGCGCCGGACATGCCGCCGGAACCCAGCGTTCATGCGGCCTTCGCACGTGATCACGAGTATAAGCGCCATGGCACACTGAGCCTCTTGGCCGGGATTGATCTCGTGAGCGGCAAGGCCCATGCGCTTGTCAAGGAACGACACCGCTCATGCGAGTTCATCGAGTTCTTGACACTCCTTGATTCTGCCTATCCGCCTTCAACCGCGATCAAAATTATCCTCGGCAGCCATTCCGCCCACACTTCGAAGGAAACCAAAGCCTGGCTCATTACCCAACCAGAGGGCCGCTTCGAATTCACCTTCACCCCGAAGCATGGCTCCTGGCTCAATCTCGCCGAAGGCTTCTTCTCCAAGCTGGCGCGCTCCGTGCTCCGGCACATCCGAACCGCTTCCAAACACGAGCTCGCGGAGCGTATCTTGGCCGCCATCGAGGAAATCAACCGGCAGCCCGTCGTCCATACTTGGTCTTGCAAACTGGAAAAAGCTGCTTGATAGATTCAATCTTTGGAAACGCTGTCCTAGTGTGACAAATCGCGCGATCCGAGGGACCTGCCGAATGAAGAATGGCGAAGATTGGGCGCATATGTAGGCGCTGGCTCCCCCGGCCAAACATGGTGGCCGCAAGCGAAAGGCCGATGTGCGCGAAGGTGTGAAGGTGCAAAGCAAGTTTTGCGAGCTAAGATCGAGGGGGGTCAGTGACGCGCTTAGTGTCTGTCCAGAAGCATATTGAACCGGATGAATAGTTTGTGATTCAAAGGAGGCGGCCTGATTCGAGGAGGGGCCGCCGGTGTGGACGAAGGAAAACCGCACTCGCTACAGTCGCGACAAGCTGCGTTACCCGAGTGATCTGAGTGACGCGGAATGGCCGCTGGCCGAACCGCTGATCCCGCCGGCCAAGAGCGGCGGCAACAAACGCCGGGTGAACCTCCGCGAGATCGTCAACGGGCGAAGCAAGCTTTGCAAGCAAAGATTGCGGAAGGTCATGTACGTGCTCTCGACGGGATGCCAATGGCGGGCCATTCCGAAAGACCTGCCGCCGCGCAGCACGGTGTTCGCCTATCTCGATTTATGGATCTATGACGGCACCCTGGATCGCATGCACCGCGCGCTTTACGAAGCGTGCCACGAACAAGCCGGCCGCGAGGCCAGCCCTACCGCCTGCATTATCGACAGAAAGACGCGTGAAAAGCGCCGAAAAAGGGAGGCCCGCATCGATCCACCTGGGTTCGACGCCGGCAATCCTTCGATGAACACAGGAGATCAAGGGCAAGAAGCGGCACATTCTCGTCGACACCGAGGGATTGCTGCTGCATGCCATCGTGCATGCCGCCGATATTCAAGATCGCGACGGAGGCGTTCTTCTGCTGGCCACGCTGTTTGGCTTGTTTCCTTTTTTGAAGAAGCTGTTCGCCGACAGCGCCTGCCAAGGCCCAATCTTTCACAAGGCCGTTGGCAAAATTCTCACTCAACTCGACGTCGAAATCGTCAAACGTTCCGACCAGGCCAAGGGTTTTGTCGTTCTGCCAAAGCGTTGGATCGTCGAACGAACGATTGCTTGGCTCAATCGGTGTCGCCGGCTTGCCAAGGATTGGGAAAATCTGAATGTCAAAGCACTTGCTTTCTTGCGCTTTGCCTCCATCCGTCTCATGTTACGAAAACTCTGTAATCCTTCATGAAGTTCTTGGACGGAACTCTGAAGACGGGGGTGCACGGCCATAATAACTCTGGCGCGGACTTGTTTGCGCAGGCGCGCTTCGTACGATTGCTCGATCTTGCCCTCTCGCCACGACGGTTCGCAAATCCTTTCCAGTGCGTTACACTGCGCTCGCGAGACCGGCGACGGAGGGCTTGGCAGATGGCGGACGAGACACGCGCGGCGATCATCGGGGTCGTCACGGCTTCCGACCGCGCCAGCATCGGGCTCTATGAGGATCAAAGCGGGCCCGCCATCGTCGCCTATTTGACGAAAATCCTAAAAAACCCTTTTCATATTGTGCGGAAAATCATTCCCGACGGGTTCGAATCCGTCCGCGATACGTTGATCGAACTCGCCGACAAGGAGCATTGCGATTTGATCCTGACGACAGGGGGTACCGGACCGTCCCCGCGCGATCTTACGCCGGAGGCAACCGAGGCGGCAGCGCCGCGCATATTGCCCGGTTTTGGCGAACTCATGCGCCAGGAAAGCCTAAAACAGGTTCCGACCGCGATCCTGTCGCGCCAGATCGCCGCCCATCGCGGGCCATGTCTCGTCATCAATCTGCCGGGCAAACCGGCGTCGATCGAAACCTGCCTCAATGCGGTCTTTCCGGCGGTGCCTTACTGTCTCGATCTCATCGGCGCCGCCACTATCGAGACGGATGCGGCGATCCTAAAATCCTTCCGGCCCAAGCAATCATAGACAAGCGATCATAGATGAGCCTTACCGCACCGGACCAGGCGAACGCAGATCTCGCCGGCCCGGCGGATGGCCGAGCTTGCGGCCGGCTATAAGCCGCTGCCGGGCGTCCCCGATGAATTCGTTGGTGCCGATGGCCGTCCCCGCGCGCATTGGCTACGGTTTGTCGCCGCGTTGATGGACCTTAGCGCCGACGACATCGGCAAGCGCTTCGCCACGGCGGATCGGCATATTCGCGACACGGGCGTGTCCTATCGCGCCTACGGGGATACGAGCGAGCGCGCCTGGCCGCTCTCGCATGTGCCGCTTCTCATCGAGGCCGGCGAATGGCGCGAGATCGCGCACGGGATCGAGCAGCGCGCGCGGCTCATGGAACTTGTTTTGGCCGATATTTACGGCGAGGGCCGGTTGATCGCTGCGGGCGATTTACCCGCCGCCGCCGTCACCGGCAGCCCCGAGTTTCTGCACCCCTTGCATGGGGTGAAACCGCCGGGCGGCAAATTCTTGCATATATACGCCGCCGACATCGGGCGCGGGCCGGATGGCCGCTGGTGGGTCCTTGGCGACCGTTCGCAGGCGCCGTCGGGCGCCGGCTACGCGCTCGCCAACCGGCTTGTCCTGGCCCGCGCATTCCCGGCCCTTTACCGCGATATGAATGTTGAGCGGCTGGCGCCGTTCTTCGAGGCGTTCCGCGTCGGCCTCACGTCCATGGCGCAGCGCTCGGACCCGCGTATCTGCCTGTTGACGCCGGGCCCGTTTAACGAAACCTATTTCGAGCAGGCCTACCTTGCCCGCTATCTCGGGCTTCTGCTGGTCGAAGGCGGCGATTTGACGATGCGCGACGGCAAGGTGCATGTCCGCACCATCGCCGGGCTCAAGCGCGCCGACGTGATCTGGCGGCGCATCGACAGCGATTTCGCCGATCCGCTCGAACTCAACGCCCGTTCGCGGCTCGGCGTGCCGGGTCTTGTCGATGCCCTGCGCGAGGGCGGCGTCGTCCTCGCCAATGCGCTCGGGTCCGGCGTGCTCGAAGCACCCGTCATGATGAGTTTCATGCCGAAACTCTGCTGCACGTTGCTAGGCGAGGACCTCCGCCTTCCGAATATCGCAACCTGGTGGTGCGGCCAGAGCCAAGCGCGCCGCTCCGTCATCGCCGGCATGGACGAGCTTGCGATTGCTGGCGCCTTCGGCAATCCGGTTCCCGGTTTTGCCCGCAACCAGCCACTTGTCGGCGCGGCGCTCGACGCGGAAGAGAAGCGCCGGCTCACTGCCGTCATGGCCGAGCGCGGCGTGGATTTCGTAGGCCAGGAAGTCGTCAATCTTTCGACGACTCCGGTGTGGCGCGATGGCCGGATTGAGCCGCGGCCCTTCGTTCTGCGCGTCTATGCGGCGCGCACGCCGGAGGGATGGATCATTATGCCGGGCGGGTTCTGCCGCATTTCCGGCCGCGCCGACGCGCGCGCCGTATCGATGGGCGAGGGGGCCCAATCGGCCGATGTCTGGGTGCTTGCCGACAAACCCGTCGCGATGGTCAGCTTATTGCCCACCGGCGAGAGCGTTCGCATCCGCCGCATCATGGGCACCTTGCCGAGCCGGGCCGCGGACAATCTGTTTTGGCTCGGACGTTATATCGAGCGCTCGGAAGCGACCTTGCGGCTCATCCGCTGCCTCGCCGGCCGGATGATCGAGACCGGTGCCGGGACCGCCAATCCGGGATCGGCGGTATCCAAGCTCACCAGTCTGCTCGTTGCATGGCGCGCCGCCCCGGTGGAGGCGGTCTCCAGCGCCATGGCGCTTGCCGCGATTGCCTTGCATGGCGGCGAGGACTATGGCTCGGCCCTGTCGCTCGTGCGCGATGCGCGCCGCGCCGCGTCGTTCATTCGCGAGCGGCTCTCGACGGATACCTGGCGGCTCATCGGCGATCTCGATCAAAACCTTTCCGTCGATATGACCGGACCGCTCGCCGAAGCCGAGACTTTCGAACGTGCCGACGCGGCCCTGCGGACGATCGCGGCGATCTCCGGCTTGGCTCAGGAAAACATGAATCGCGGCGCCGGCTGGCGTTTATTCGATACTGGGCGGCGCATCGAGCGGGGCGTCAATACGTGCCGGTTTGCCCGTCATTTCGCGAGCGGCGACCCGCCGGCCGACGATCTCGACGTCTTGCTCGATCTCGTCGAACTCGCAGATCACTTATCGTTCGCGCTATCTCATGGGCGTCGCTCTCAACCCGGTTCGCGACATGGTCGTGCTCGATTCGTTCAATCCGCGCTCGGTTGCCTTCCAGGCGGAGCGGCTCGACGAACATCTTGAAACATTGCCGTTGCTCAGCGACGATGGAATGCTCGAGGCGCCGCGCCGCTTGATTCTGCAACTCGCCGCCGAAATCGCGACCGCGGCCGCTGCAAGCCTCGACAACGAAAAGATTCTCGGCTTCGAGCAGAGCCTTCTCGGCCTCGCCGACGCGATCGCCGCGCGCTATTTCCTGCAAGGTCCGCATGTTGCAAGGGCCGACAAGTCGAGCGGCCTCGCATGATCTACGATATCCGCCATCTGACGATTTACGAATACGGCTCGGCGGTGACGTTCTCGCATTGCGTGCTGCGGCTTCTGCCTGCGGATGGGCCCGGACAAACCGTGCTTTCGAGCGAGCTTCGCATTACCCCCGCGCCCGCGCAAATGATCGAGCGGATGTGTTTTTTCGGCAACCGCCTCACTTTTCTCACCATCGAAACCGCGCATCGCAAACTGATCGTGGAGGCCGATACAAGCGTCGAGATCGACCGGAGCGAGCCGCTGAACGTAAGTGAAACACCGGCGTTCGAAATGGTGCGGGAGGAAGCCTTTGCCAGCACGTCCTTCGATAAGGATTCGCCCGCCCATTTCCTGCATCCAAGCCGCTTGCGCCGCGCTTCGAACCGGCGTCCGATTATGCCCGCGAAAGCTTCTCCACCGGGCGCCCAGTCCTCGAAGGCGCCAGGGAATTGATGCGGCGGATCAAGGCCGATTTCAAATACGACACAAAGGCCACCGTGGTCTCGACGCCGCTTTCGGAAGCCTTCGGCAAGCGGCGCGGCGTGTGCCAGGATTTCGCCCATATCATGATCGCCGGCTTGCGCGGCATCGGCCTGCCCGCCGCCTATATTTCTGGCTACATCCGCACCATTCCGCCAGCCGGCAAAAAGCGCCTCGAAGGCGCCGATGCGATGCACGCCTGGGTATCGCTCTGGTGCGGCGAGGCGCGGGGCTGGGAGGGCCTCGATCCAACCAATGCGATCATGGCCGGCAATGACCACATCGTGCTCGCGAAAGGCCGCGACTATGCCGATATTTCCCCGGTCGCCGGACTTATCCTCGGTTCGCGCGAGCAGGATGTCGATGTAAAAGTCGATGTCGTGCCGCGGGCGTGACTGGCACCGGGGGTGCGGGGGGGGGAGCCAATCATAACAGCCCAACCCAAGGAAGACGCCATGACCCACGAACAACCTCTCTCACTGCAAAAGCTTGATGAAGCCGTCCTAAACGAGGCCACCAAATTGCTGCATGAAGCAGGCATTTACGAATTGACCACGTACGGTTGGGTCGATGCAGACACAGCCGACCCCGAATTTATCGGTCATGCTATGTGGCAGACTAACGGACCGAGTGACGTCTATCTAGAATATCCGTACATCGGCCGACCCGGACGTAAGAAACCTAACTCGCCGCCAGAACCAGAGGGATGGCTAAAAGAACTTGCGGTTTCCGGCGCTGACTTTGGTGGCCTCATGCAGGCCGCTTGGATGACAATCGGGCTCCTCTTATTCCAAGCAAAATTGCTCCGGGAGAATATATTGGGAGACAAACAATTTTTTGACCTTCATTGGATGAGTTCAATGATTCACCTGTCTACCGCCTCCGACAGGCTGCGCGCACTTTTCGTCGCGGCTGTTTTCCGAAAATCGTCCAATAAATATGAATCTCGAAAATACAACGGCGAAAAACGAAGTCGGTACACGACCCCTTTTAAGGAGGCGAAAGACACTAACGCAGATCCGAATTCTTCGCCGTCCTTTGCTAAATTGCTCCCGATGACCGACGACATTAACAACAAATTTCGGAAACGCCGTAATGAAATCATTCACGATGTCGCTACATCCATTGGCGTTCGTGAGAAAAGATGGTTTGATGACAGAGATTGGGCATACCCCGTCGCAATAGGATCCTACCGTGACATCGAGGAGGCGAAACTTGCTCACGAAACCGCCCATGAAAACCAGATAACCGAGACAATTGCTCACCTAATTGGATGGTACTTACTGCTCGTGCGTGCCAGCAACGAGGTTTTTATCATCGAACATGAACTAAGACGTGCGGCCCCCAAAACATAAGGTGTCTGCCCCTGGTCTCGCGGGCTTCTTTCTCATGCTGTAAGCCGCGACACCATCCTGTGGGAGACATTGAAGGTTCGCGCAATCTCCTACACGGGCTCGCCCGCCTCGCGCAGCTCCAATCCCGGCCCGGAAGGCTCCCAGCGCCGCAAAAACAAGGGCTTTGCCCTGGTGGCCCACCCAGCCTCCTCGAGAGCACGGGTTCCGCCTGCTCTACTTATGCCCTCACTTATACCCTCGAGCCTTGACCGGAACACGCCGTATGTGGCCTATGTGAATTCGCCGCCGCACGCGGGGTGTTACTCCGGCCGGGCCAAGCCCTCCCGCAGTGGCACTGCATGCGCGGCAACCCGCAACGAGAGAGAACTGACAGGACTCCACTTGTCCCTTGCGGGAACTCGTTCAGCCAGGCGGAACCTGCGCTCTTTCCGCGCGAACCCGCAAACGTTCCATCATAAGGGATGTTCGAGCGGGTCCGCGCATGTTGTATTGAAACGAAGGAGGTCAAATTGAAAGCGGCTCTTGTACTTGGAGCTGGGGGCTTCATAGGCGGTCATCTGGTGCGTCGGCTGAAGAGTGAAGGCTTTTGGGTCAGAGGGGTTGATCTTAAATTCAATGAATACTCGGAGACCGCAGCCGATGATTTCGTAATTGGCGATCTGCGGGATGCTTACGTCTGCCAACAAAACATTGATAGGTGCTTTGATGAAGTATACCAGCTTGCAGCAGATATGGGCGGAGCTGGTTACATATTTACAGGCGAGAACGACGCAGGTATCATGCACAATTCAGCATCCATTAATTTGAATGCGCTGGATGCTTGCCACAAGCGGAATGTCAAGCGCATTTTTTATTCTTCTTCTGCTTGCATGTACCCGGCGTATAATCAGGAAGATCCCGGCAATCCGAATTGCGCCGAGGAAAGTGCCTATCCAGCGGCGCCGGACAGCGAATACGGTTGGGAAAAGCTATTTAGCGAACGGATGTATCTCGCTTTTCAGCGGAATTTTGGAATTGAGGTCCGTGTCGCACGCTATCACAATATTTTCGGACCTGAAGGGACTTGGACCGGCGGGAAAGAAAAAGCTCCCGCGGCCATCTGCCGCAAAGTCGCCACGGCCCGCGATGGCGGATCTATCGAGATATGGGGAGACGGTTTACAAACTCGCTCGTTTTTATACATTGACGAGTGCCTCGAAGGCACCACGCGGCTGATGCGCTCTGGCTTTGCCGGCCCGGTGAACATTGGTTCGGAAGAGATGGTGACAATCGATGAACTTGCCTTTGCCGCAATGGACATTGCCGGGAAGAGGCTGGAGATTGACCACAAGCCGGGACCGATGGGTGTGCGGGGACGGAATTCCGACAATCGCTTGATCAAGGAGCGGCTGGCCTGGGCCCCCTCTCAGCCGCTGCGAACTGGCCTCGAACATACCTATGCCTGGATTGAGCGGCAGATTCTCCGCAATGCGGCTTGATGCCCGAATCACCAAGGGAGCAAAAAGTGAGTGAGCTTAAAAAGCCGTGTATTTCCGTTATTGGCCTCGGCAAGCTGGGGGCGCCGCGGGCTGCCGTGTTCGCCTGCAAGGGCTTCGAGACGATTGGGCTCGACATCAATCCTCGATTTGTGGAGGCGATCAATGACGGCCGCGCGCCGGTCGAGGAGCCGCGGCTGCAGGAAATGATCGACGGCGGCCGTTCGCGCCTGCGCGCAACGAAAAGCTTCGAGGAGGCCGTGTTAAACTCCGACGTAAGCTTTATTATCGTGCCAACACCGTCAGGCGCCGATCGTTTTTTTTCTAATAAGTTTGTTGTCGACGCGGTCGAGCAGATCGGCGCGGCGCTCCGGTTCAAGACACAATATCACGTGGTCGTGGTTACGAGCACCGTAATGCCCGGGGCGACAAACGGAGAGATACGAGCTGCACTCGAACTCGCGGCGGGCCGCGAGGTGGGCTCCGATCTCGGTCTTTGCTACAATCCGGAGTTCATAGCACTCGGATCCGTCGTGCGGGACATGCTGTGTCCCGATATCATTTTGATTGGCGAGTTGGACAAAAAGGCAGGCGACGTGGTCGAGGCGATCTGCCGCGGCTCGACAGACACCACTCCGGAATTCCACCGGATGAATCTTGTCAATGCCGAACTCACGAAGATCTCCATAAATACTTACGTCACGACGAAGATCTCCTATGCGAACATGGTCGCGGACATGTGCGATCACCTCCCCGGCGCCGATGCGGAGGTGGTCACCCGCGCGGTTGGCGGCGACAGCCGTATCGGACGCAAGTATTTGAAGGGGGCGATCGGATACGGAGGGCCGTGTTTCCCCCGTGACAACAAGGCCTTTGCTGCTCTCGGCCGCAAGCTCGGAGTCGCCACGGAGCTGGCGGAGGCGACGGATAAGATCAACGAGCATCAACTCGCCCGGCTCATGGGAGCCGTCGAAGCCTTGGCTCAGCGTGGATCAACCATCACTCTGCTAGGCATGTCGTATAAACCCGACACGGCAGTGATCGAGGAGAGCCAAGGCGTTATGCTGGCCTGGATCCTGGCTAAACAAGGCTACAAGGTCATCATTTCCGATCCGCTGGCCACCCAGGCCGCGGCAGCCGTAATTGGAACCGGCGCAGAGGCGATGTCTGATGCGGCGGCCGCGGTCCGCCAAGCCGATCTCGTCGTCGTGATGACGCCTTGGCCGGAGTTCAAGACAATTCCGTCCGAAGCTTTCCGGCGCGCGCCGGGAGTGGTCACGGTCATCGATCCGTGGCGTTTGCTAGACGCTGGGAGCAGCGGCGCCAATATCTTTCATCTGGGTTCTGGTAGCTGGAAACCGGCGGCGCGGAAGACGATGGCCGCCTGACGGCCGCGTGCGCGGCGGCACGCCGGCATTTGGAGCTCTGGAATGATTTCGATTGTCCTGTACGGCAGGAACGACAACTATGGCTACAATCTGCACAAACGAGCCGCGCTCAGCCTGAACTGCTTGGCAGAGGTGTTGACCGATCCCGACGACGAAATTCTCTTCGTCGACTACAACAGCGACGACGGCTTCCCAACCTTTCCCGAGGCGATTCAGGACACCCTCACCCAGAGAGCTCGCGAATTGCTGCGGGTCCTTCGCGTGCGGCCAGCGGTCCACGCGAGGTGGAAGGATGCGACGCATCTTTTCACGCTTGAGCCGCTCGCGCGCAATGTCGCCATCCGGCGTTCGAACGAGAACAACCGTTTCATTCTGTCCACCAACACCGACATGATTTTCGTTCCCCGGCAAGGCATGTCGTTGACGGAGCTCGTCCGCGATCTTCCCTACGGATACTATGGTCTGCACCGGTTCGAGATTCCCGAAACGCTTTGGGAAAGTCTCGACAGGAAAGACGCGCGCGGCGTGATCGCGACGGTAGGACAATGGGGCTGGAGATTCTATCTCAACGAGATTGTCCACGGCAGTCACGGGAACAAGTTCGATGCGCCGGGCGATTTCCAGTTGATCGAGCGCAAGGATCTGTTTGCGATAGACGGTTTTAACGAAAGCATGATTCTCGGGTGGCATGTCGATTCGAATTTGGGCAAGCGGCTGGGGTTTTTGCACGCGGATACTGGGGATCTGAGCGGCAGTTGTTTTGGCTATCACTGCGACCACACGCGTCAGGTCACGCCGATGCACAAGAGCACATCCCGAATGAATGATTTAAATGCTTTCGTGGATGGGGTGCGGGAAGCCCATCTGATTGGTCAACGCGAGAACTGGGGCTGCGCCAAGGATAACATCGAGGAGATTAGCCTCGTCAGGCCTGTGGCCGGCGCGTATATGTGCGCGCTTTCGACGGCGATCGCGGAGCCGCAACGGTCCCTCCTGGAAACGGGGTATACCTTCCCTGATCTTTGGGACAAGATCGATTACGATCCGCGCCATGTCCTGCCCTTTCTTCTCGACCTATTGGTCTGCGCCCCGCGCGACCTTCGGGTCAGCTATTTCGGCGGCTACAAGGCGATGTTCGACCTCCTGCGTGGCGCCCTGCGGCAGATCGGCTTTACCAAGCCCGTGCTCGTCACCCGCGAAACTGCATCGCGTCTCGGATTGCCGGCAGATGTCCCGAACATGGGATCATTTGATGAGGTTTTCGCGGCGGACATCTTTATTTTCGATTGCGTGACCATGGAGGGTAAAGCGGTCGGCGCCCAGATGAGCGTGGCCAATGCCGCCATGGTCGGTGATCTCGTTGGGTACTTCGAGAGACTCGTCGACGCCGAGCGCGAAAGGGCCCGTTCCCGATCGGAACCGCCACGCCGGGTCGTGATGATCAACGCGATTGAGAACCGTTTCGAGACGCTCGTCCACAAATATCTCGACTATGCCCGCACGCCATTTAGTGCGCGCCTGCGGCACGGCTTCATTCGCCGGGAGGGCAAACGTGGCCCGCTTAATTCGATCAGGGAGCACCTTGAGCGCCGCTTTCTGCGGAGATGGATCACGGTTGCGGCCCATGCCAGGAAAAGCTAACCGCTCGTCCTAACCTGGTAAGTGAGTTGTGTGCGTACGGGCGGCGGACACTATGGATTTATGCAACCCGGGTTCGTCAATTGGGGCAGCCGCACCCGCTTCGGCGGCGCATCCGTGTGGAGACCGGCTTGATGCCTGAGCTAAATCTCGATGCGCTATTTGGCGATTTGGATGAATTGGGCCAAGCCACCGCGAAGGATGCGCCGCTGCCCTTCCTGTTCTGCGTGGTGTCGTGGGGTTGCGCGGCCACGCAATGGCTGGCGACCACGCTGAATTCGCATCCGGACGTTTTTTGCGCCCATTGCGAAAACCAGTTCTGGGAGCGGCTGGGCGGCGCGCGCAGCCTCGATGGCTGGCAATATCTGCGCATTCTCGGCTGCGAGTTCGCCGGCCTCGCGCGCCTGCGGCGACGTCCACGGCGTGACGCTGGATGCAATTCCCGATCTGCGGGCGAAGCTCGGCGAGCATTTCAACTGCGCGATTCTCGTGCGCGAGCCGCTGCCGCGCCTCCGTAGCCAGATGGCGCTGTTCGAGAGTTATCCGGTCAAAGGCGCCTGGAACGTGGACTACGTGCAGAAATTAATCGATCGGGGCGTCCGGTTGCCGCAAGACAACATCGCCAATCGCTTGTTCCTGCATGGCGTGAACATGCTGAACACGATTATCGACGAGGAGCAGGTCGCACCCGTGTGGTGCGCCGAGGACCTCACCACCAATGCGGCGGCGCTCGCCCGTTTTGTCGAAAAACTCATGCGCGGCCATGTGCAGGTGGAGCCCGAATGGGCCGCGCGCGCCGTTCGCCGGCCGCCAAGCAACCGCCACCGCGGCCCGAAGGCGCCGCCGCGCCAGTTCGAGCCCTGGCAAATAGAGACCATCAAAAAGGTCGTCAAGCCGCAGGCGTGGCGGATCTACGAAAGGCTGGGCTATAAGAAACCGGATTTCGGGGCATTGGCGCACGTCAGTTGACGCGCCGGACCCCTGACGAACTGCAATATCCGCCGGAAAGTGCCATTCCAGGTGCCCGAAGGCGAGCCAGAGGCTAAGCACGACATTCAAAGGAATACTTCGATGAGCAATGTTTCCATCTTCGGCCTGGGCAAGGTCGGGCATTCTCTGGCCGCCTGTCTAGGGGTCGCGGGCAACACAGTGATCGGATGCGATCCGGTTGCCGGGATTGTCGATGCGATCAATGCGCGCCGGCATGTCACGGAGGAACCCGGCGTCGCCGAACGCATGGCACAACTCGATCAGAGCCGCTTGCGCGCGACGACTTCGGCCGAAGACGCGGCGCTCAATTCGGAGACCAGCATTGTGATCGTGCCGACGCCGAGCAATGTCCTGGGCGGCTTCTCGCTCAAATATGTGATGCGCGTGTGCGAGCAGATCGGTGCGGCGCTGCGCCGCAAGAAAGATGAGCACACCGTTTCGATCGCCAGCACCCTGCTGCCCGGCGCCAGCGAACACTATGATCATTCCCGCGCTCGAGGCCGCTTCCGGCCGCAGGGTCGGCGACGGACTGGGCTATTGTTACAATCCGTCGTTCATCGCGCTCGGCGAAATCGTGAAAGGCATGGAGACTCCCGATTATGCGCTCATCGGAGAGGCCAACCGCACATCGGGCGACCAGATCGAGGCGCTGCACAAGTCGATGATCCGCAACAATGCGCCAGTGGTGCGCATGAAACTGATTGAGGCGGAGATCTCCAAGATCGCCTGCAATACCCACGAGACGATGCGCGTCTCGTTCGCGAACATGCTGTTCTCGCTTTGCGCGGAAGTGCCTGGCGCCGACGTGGACAAGATCACCGGCGCCCTGTCATACCGGATGGGGCAGCGATTCTTCAAGGGCGCGGTGCCTTACGGCGGCCCGTGCTGGCCGCGCGACAATCGGGCGCTGGCAGTGTGTTCATGGACGCTGTCGGCGTTCCAAGCCTGATGCCGCGCACCATCGACCTGGTCAACGCCGAGCACGGCCAATATCTACTGCGCAAAGTATTGTCGGAAACCCAGGCAGACGAAACGGTCGGCCTGCTCGGGCTTTCCTACAAGCCGGGGACGCCGGTAATCGAGCGCTCGTTTGGGGTCGATCTGGCGGGCTGGCTCGCGGCGGAAGGCCGGCGCGTCATCGGCTGGGATCCGATGGCCATGGAAGAAGCGCGCAAGGTGCTCGGCGACCGCGTCACCTATGCCCGGAGCGCGGAAGCATGCCTGGCGCAGTCGCGTGTCGCCGTCGTCATCAACCCGATGAAGGAATTCGCCAGCATCGACTGGTCGACGGCGGCAAAAACGCGGGTGCTCGACCCGTGGCGCTGTCTGGCGCCCGGCGGACGTGCAGAAGATCGGAAAGTACGTGGCGCTCGGCCAAGGCAGCGATCAGCCGGTTCGTGAATGGTTGTCCGGCGATCTCGAGCAAAGAATGTGCCTGCTGAACGCCTAAATCCGCCGGCGCATCGGCCTTTTAGTGCACGAGCTCGATGGGCGGGGCCGCGGCGGATTGCGCGTCGGGGTCGCACAACAATTCGGCATGGTAAATGCGCAATTCCGAGGAAGGGCGTCCGCCGCTGCGCACCATCACCGACGTCACCGGATCGCCGCCGATCGGCAGCGGCAGAAGCACTACCTTGCGTCCGCCCGTGCGCCACACGATCAGCTCTCCGATCAGACTTTGACTCGCGGAGGACATACTGAACCCGGCACATCCCTCGATGACTTCTAGAGTAAGGCGCACCCAATACTGCTCGCGCTCCTGACGCTGAAGGGTGTTGAGCGCGTTGCGCGCGAGCACCAGGCGGCGGCGCAGCGCACGGGCCCAGCAGAATCGTCTCCGGTGCGGTGAAGGCGCCGGCCCGCCGCTTGAATATTCCCTATTGGCTATTGGGATATTTTCCGGGACCAGCAACTCCAGACTGTAACCCCACTGGCCGGTTGAGGTTCGAACGGTCAGCGGGTTCTCCGAGAGGATGGCCGCGCCCGGCCAGACCCCGGAAGGTGCGCAATATTCGAGGCCAGCCATGGCAACGGTTCGCGGGCCGGGCCGTTCCGGAACAGTGCGCGTGACGATGCCGGTCGCAGCGTCATAGCGCGCGATGCCGGTGGCCGTGATGAAACGGGCGACGCGCTCGTAGGACTTGTCATGACGGGCAGCCTCCGCGCAATGCGCGAGGATATCCGAATAATCATCGTGTTCGAGGGAGTTCAACTGCTCGGCGGCCCACATGTGAATGCCCGCCGATGCGCGTCGCCGCGCCGCCTCGGCATCCCCGGCGAGATAGCCTTTGGCCAGGAGATTGTTCAGGTGCGTGAGCTTGTCCCGGCACATCTGCGTGAAGCTCTCGGCGCGGAACGACATTGAATCGCGCGTGCGATAGGCCTGCGCGATCCTGAAATCGTAGCGCTTGAATGCCGAGGCGGGGAATTTAGAGCCGAGGCGCGCCCAAAATTCGTAATCGGGACAGCTTGGCACGTCCGGATCGAAGCGGAAATCCGCACCGATAAGACGGCGGTTGAAAAAGGAGGTGAGATTGGCCGGAACCAGTTCGCAAGCAAGATGGGCCGGCAGATTGAAAGGCGGGGTAAAATAACTGTCGATGACTTTTTCGTGCTCGTCAATGAAGTCCTCTTTGCCGCCGCACATCACCGCTTCCGGCTCGGCCGAAAACCATCTCACCACCTGTTCGAGCGTATTGGGATAGTACCGCTCGTCGGCGCAAAGCATTCCCACAATGTCGCCAGCGGCACGGCGAAGGGCCTTCGCAAATCCGTCGGCGAGGCTCCGGTCCGGCTCCGATACGATGCGCAGCGGCAAATCCGTCGCCGCTTCATGCAGCACATCCGCGGTGCCGTCGGTCGAGGCCCCGTCCACGACGACGACTTCAAAATCCTTGAAGGTTTGCACGCGCAGCGAGTTTAGTGTCCCGCGAATGAGCGGAAGCCCGTTTTTCACGACCAGCAGGACGGAAACTCTGGGATCGGCCATGCCGCGGTTACTCCTTCGATAGTGCCATGCAATGATCAGTACAATTTGCGTTTACGCGGCAGTAAAACGGCAACGGCAGTTGGGCCGGCAGGATACGGTTCACCCGGTAGTTGAAATACCCTTGCAAGGGGGTCCGCGATTCCGCTCCGCATAAATTCCTATTTACGCGCCTGCATATTGAGATTGAACAGCATGCCGCGCTCTTTATCCATATGCGGAAAATAAGCCTGCGAGAAGTCGTCGACATCGAGCGTGCTCGGTTTGCCGCCAATCCCACAAGCCGATCTCGTTGAAATCCCAATTTGCCGAGAACCTCGCCCAACGAGCGCTCGTCGTAGGTCGTGCGGTGATAAACTGAAAGCCGTTCTTGCCGTCGGGAATCCGGCCGTAAAGCGTTCCCAGAAATTAAATCGAGCGTGAATGCCGGACTGATAGAGCTTGCTGAGATCATGGCGAAGTTCGGGACCGACAGCCTCAGGATGCCGCCCGGGGCGAGCACCCGCTCGCCAGTCGGCGAGAACGCCGACGACTTCTTCGCGGTCGAAATATTCGATGACCTGGCAGGCGTAGATAAGGCTGGCGGAGTTGTCGGCGAAAGTTCGGCAGGCGGCGAATGTCCTGCACGTGATCAACGTGCGGAAACGCGACTTGGTCGATATGGACGAAGCCGGGAATGAACCGCTTCCCACATCCGATGTGAAGTTTCAAGAAATCGGCCATTTCCGCCAATCGACTGGAATGGCTGAAATCATTGCATGGAATAGAGCTTGCGGCGATTGCCCCGCGCTACCCCGGCCAGCGCTTGATCGGAACGCCCGAATTCTTCACCGCCCGGCCGATGCGGCGCGCATCGTCCTCCGACATCGCAAGTCCGAACGGCAGATAGACCGCGGTGCGCGCCCCATCCGCGCGCGCCGAGGAAGTCGCCGTCGTCCGAGTTCGGCGTAAGGCGGGTGTTCGGCGAGGAAGCGGTATTGGATCGCCGCGCCGATCTCCTCCGCGCGCAATTTGCCGGCCAACGCGGCCGGATCGCTCGCTGAAAACAATGTAGTGAAGCGGCGCTTCGTTGCCGGGAACGGTGATAGAGGAAGCCATCGAGTTCCTCGCGCAAGGCAAGATAGCTCCGCCGTTTGCGCGCTAGCCGCTCAGTGAGCGTATCGAGCTGGGCAAGTCCCAGCGAAGCAAGCACATCATTGAAACGCAAATTCGTTCCGATGCCGCGGTTGAGATTGGTGCGCCGCCATTCGAGATCGCCGTGATCGATGAAGGCGCGCGGCGCGATCGGCCACAGCCTTGTCGCTGGTAACGACCGCGCCGCCTTGTCCGGTGGTCAAAATTTTGGGGACACTGAAAGACAGGCAGCCGACGGTGCCGAAGCTGCCGGCCGATTTGCCCTCATGGCGATGCCCGAACGCGCAGGCGGCGTCCTCGATCAGCGGCAGCCCCTTAGCCTGGCAGAATGCCGCGACTTCGGCAAGCGGCGCGCCGGTGTGGCCGGAGAAATTGATAAAGCAGACCGCTTTCGTGCGGGCCGTCAGCCGCGCGGCAAGCGCCGCCGGGTCGATACAGGCGGTCGCCGGATCGATATCGACAAGCCGCGGCGCATAGCCGAACGATGCGAACGCATTGATCGTCGAAATCACGCCGTAGGCCGGAACGATGATTTCGTCTCCCGGGTTGAGATCGAGCGCCTTCGCCGCAACCATGAGCGCGATGGTTCCACTCGTCGTCGGTGCGCAGTAGTGTGTTCCGCTAAGCTCCGCGAGCCGTCGCGCGAATGTGCTGGTCGCGCGCCGGGACCGAGAGAGCCCGACGCAACTTGCGCGCCGACCGCGGCCGCGCAGCCAGGGCCGATCCAGGGCTCGACGAGCGGAATGAACGCCATACCCCCAATCCCTACGGCCGGAGCATAGCTGGATCAAGAGGAATCGCCGAGTGGCCTAGCCAATTCGGATCGCGAAATACGCCTTGCAGGACAGCCTCCGCGGTTTCACAGAAGGCATCCTCGACTTTGTATTGCGGCTTGAATCCCAAGTCATGATTGATTCGGCTGCCATCCACCCGGTAGTCACGGAGATCGGGGTTCTTTTCGGTGACCACAATTTCAGCTTGCGGAAAGTGCCGCTGGGCGAGCGCAACGAGTCCACTTTTTTGATAGTTCTCGCTAACCACATTGAAAACGCGCTGCGCGATTTGATTTGTTGAAGCGTTCAGGATGTGCTCGATCGCACGTGCGGCATCCACAATGTACAGGAAAGGGCGCCAGGCATCAGGGGAAAAGATTTCGATCTTCTCGCCGCGCGCGCATTTCCTTGCCATCTCGCTCACCAGGAGATCGAACCGCATGCGCCCGGACACGCCGCAGATGGTCCCGAAGCGCAACACCGTGCTTATCAGCGGCGGCGGTTCCGCCAATGCGAGCCACTCGCATTCGACCTTGGCGCGCGCGTAATCCGATAGCGGATTGAGCGGAGACTCCTCCTTTGCGAGCTCGTTGGGACTGACGGTCCCGTAGTTGCTACAGGTGCTCACATAGATGAAACGGGAGGCGCGGGACTCTCGCGCAGCGGAAAGAACGGTTTTGGTGCCGTCAACATTGATGGACCAGGCCTGTTCGGGATCAATCGAACAGGCTGGTTCCCCGACGACCGCCGCAAAATGGACCACCGCATCGCTGCCATCCAAGGCGGCGGCGACGGAGCTAACATCGCGGACGTCACCACGCTTGAGCTTGAAGTGCGGATGACGCTGGAACGGGAGCAGGGCTTCGCCGCCATAGACCAGCTTGTCAAACACGGTCACCCAAAGACCGGCTTGCAGCAGGTGCGCGGTCACGCGTGATCCGAGATAGCCTGCGCCACCAGTCACAAGAACATGCATATCCGGCCCACGTTTTGCACGCGCTTTGTATAGAGCGGCGCTTAGAGGCGCGCAAGCCGCTTACAGTGCTCCGTTGCCTTAATCTCCACGCTATAGGAGCATGCCGGGAAAGCCCGCCAAGCCTGTGCGTGAGAAAGACTGATGCAGTGGAGTTCATGGATCTGATCTGTGCTAGCGGCTGAGCTGCAAAGCGGGTAGCGCGGGCGTCCGCCGATCCATCAGATCAAGTGCCGAACCAAGACCTAATTGCTTCGTGCGTGGCAAGGATAATGAAGGCGATCCGCATTGTGTAAACGAACGGCGAAGTTGGGGCGCGACGCCTGCCCGCGGAGACACCCTCAACAAACCAGCGTGCGAAAACCGGGGCGAAAATGAACAAAATCAATCCGGTCAGCCGTGCACCCGGGGTGCGCATGGCGCTGCGCGCGATGCGGCGGACGCGGGCACGTTGGACCACAAAATCGGGATTGATTAAGTAGGGCGGCAACAGCGCCGGAGAAGTCTTCAGAGATCTGGCTCATAGCATTTCCCGGTCAAGGATGAATTGTTCGTAGGCTTCGGCGATTCGCACGTCGCCGGCTGGATTGGTATGTGCATAGTCCTGGAATAACGTCTGATCCGCTCCGAAGCGTCGAAAATACTCATGCAAGTCGAACGTATCGAGTTCCGTTTCCTTCTTGAGTAAGGGCGTGAGCATGTCAAAGAGTTGCGGGGTCCGCTCGTGCACCTTCCGCCAAATCCAGATATACCGATTATCGCGCTGGAATTCGCCTTCTAATAGGGAGCTTTTTTTGCTGCGCGCGATCGGCTGCAACGCTGCGATGTGGCGGACACCCGAGGCTTGCACTACGCAATTGAGTTGCCGTTTGCGCTCGATATAGGCGGTAAGAATTGCCTGTGGAGAATTGATGATTTCGACTGGCTCACCGTGCTTAAACCGGGGGCGCACGTCGTCGCGATCGTGCAGTTTCTGGCCCCAGAGTTCAAACATCTGCGGCGCGCAAATCGACTTGCTAAGCAGGTAGGGATCATTTGTCATGCCGTACATCATGTCGTTGCAGCCGTCATGACTGATGACAATTTGCGGCCGCAGCCGCTCGACATGCAGCAGCCACACGATTATTTCATGCAGCAGCACCGAGGACCCTTGCCCGAAATTAAGCACGGTCACGCACTCGCCGTTGCCGCGACTGTCGAGGTGCCGTTGCAAGCGAATTTCAAGTTGCTCGGTAAAAGTCTCGTCGTGGAAGTTGAACCAGCTCAAGGTACTCGATCCGCCCAACACCGCGATCAGCTTGTGGGTATCCGGCCTTTGCCGCAATGCATCGAGGTCCTCGTCGATACGGAAGCCGAATGAATCAAGCGGCCCGCCGATGGCGCACTCGCGGTAAATGAAACCGTAGGGGAAAAATTGGAGCGTATCCCAGCCTAGCTTCGGCCCCGTCCGGTTGTAGGAATGCGCGTCGATTGCCGGATAATCCCGGGCGTCGATTGTCTGGCTACGCAACCGGACGAAGACCTGCCAGTGATTGTGCTCGAGCGTGTACACGCGCCGGTCGCGTCGGAGCGGCAGCTTGTCGGCAAGATCCTCCGAGACCAGGAAGATCTCATGTCTGGTCAGCATTGCCGGATCGAACGCTGTAACTTTGCCGCCAAAATGCCCCTGCGCGTTGTAGCGCCCGACCACCGATTTCGGCGCTGTGAAGATCAGGGCGTATTTCTCGGCATCGAAATAATGCTGGGTCAGCCGTTTGATGCGCGCGAGCGTATAGTCCGGCATCTCGCGCTCTGGCAAAACGACCAGAACTTGCGCGGTCATTGAGACGACTCCTTCAGAACCACGGCGCGGCCGAGCACGAGCGCATCCATGCCGCTCCATTCGAAAGTATTGATTGCGTCGGCTGGACTGTCGACGATCGGCTCGCCACGCAGGTTGAACGACGTGTTGAGCAGCACCGGAACATTCGTTCTAGCGCCAAACATTTCGATCAAACGGTAAAACAGCGGATTAACATTCGCACGCACGCATTGGACACGCGCGGTGCCGTCGACATGGGTGATGGCCGGAAGCAGTCGCTCCTTGCCTTCGCGCACGCGTGAAATCGCCAGCATGTAGTTGTAGGGATTGCTGGCTGGGTCCTCGCCCTCGATGTCGGTGAGCTCGAAGAAATCGTGCGCCCGCTCGGACAAGACCGCCGGGGCGAAGGGACGGAACGGCTCGCGGAACTTAATCTTTTCGTTCACCCGCGCCTGCATCTGCGGGAGACAGGGATTGGCGAGGATGCTGCGCTGACCAAGTGCGCGCGGACCCCATTCGGAGCGGCCCTGAAACCAGCCGATCACCTTCCCGGCGACAAGAAGGTCAGAAACCGCCACGCATAGCCCCTCTTCGCTTGAATATTCAGACCAACGGCTTGCAGGATAAAGCTTGGCGAGGATTTCGTGAATAGCGGCATCACTATAATCCTTGCCGAGTGCGGCGCTGGTCATCACCTCGCGCTTGCCACCACCCATAACGCAGTGATGAAACCATTTTGCGGCGCCGAGCGAGCATCCGGCATCGCCGGCTGCCGGCTGCACGAACATCGGCGCACCAAGCGCGCGGCGCAGACGCTCATTTGCCGCCGAATTCAGGGCCACGCCGCCGGCAAGACACAGCGCAGCAATGCCGGTTCTTTCAACCGCGCATCGCACGAGGTGTTCGATGACGCATTCGGTGACAACCTGAACGCTGGCGGCCACGTTCGCGTAGTGACGCGCGGTGCCGCGCCCGCCGGTTTGGTCCTGCCCCGGGTCGAAATCGCGCTCAGGGTCGCGCGGGGGGCCAAGTAGATCGAGCATTGCCGGCATGTAGGGGACCTTGGCATCGCTTTCAAAATTGAACAGGTCCTGGCGTAACGCGAACGTGCCGTCACGTTTGAGTGTGAACCATTCTCGCATCTGGTCAGCGTAAAGCGGTTGACCAAAGCCCGCCATTCCCATCACTTTGTACTCGCCTTCATTGACTTCAAAGCCGAGAAAGGCGGTGAGCGCGCTGTAGAAGAGGCCGAGCGAATGCGGCAAGCTGATTGTGCCGATCTTGGTGATCGCGTTGCCCTCCCCGCGGGAGACGGTGCAGGTCTCCCACTCTCCGACGCCATCGAGAGTGACGATCGTGGCCCGCTCAAAGGGCGAGCAAAAATATGCCGATGCTGCGTGGCTGAGATGGTGCTCGCAAAAGTGGATCCGTTCATCCGGCACATTGAGCGCAAACGCTATCTGTTCGGCGACGTCGAACTTGCCACGGTCGGCCCAGCTCTCCACAGCCTCGCGCAGAGCCTGGCGTCCACCGTTCCACCAGCGTCGAACATTGCACTTCAGAATGCGGTCGAACTTGAGCAGCGGCTGTTCGTGATAGGCGATCGCATCGAGCTCGCGCGCCTCAATTCCGGCGCGTTCTAGGCAGAATTTGATGGCGCGCGCCGGAAAATTGGGATCGTGCTTACGCCGCGTGTGCCGCTCTTCGGTCGACGCCGCGACGATCGCGCCGTCCTTCAACAACGCCGCGGCCGCGTCATGATAATTGTAGCTCAAGCCAAGCACATAGGTCATTTGCAGGTAGCACAATTGGATGTGAGTGCAAAGATATCCTTCAATATCGCCTTTGAGAAAGTGAATATTCGAAGGGGGTTGGATTCAATTCCGCGGCATGAGCCGTGAACGATGGCCTTCAGCAGAAGCGTTAGGCCAATCTGCGGCCTCGGCCAGCATCGCAATCGCCGAAGGAAACTCAGTTGCGAAAATGGCGGTACTCCAAATTCTTCACCTCCACGCCGTCGTGAAACTCCAGCGATTGCACAAAGACCCCGGTCCGGCGTTGATGGACTGTCATGCTTGATGGGGAACGAGGAAGCCCATAGAATGTGGCCGTCATGAGGCGGAGAAGGCAAAGGTTTTCGCCGCGCACGTCACGCTTGTCCTTCCGGAATTCCAGTGGCTTATTCCATGCCCACCACCGCCGCAAACGCCGAAGTGCTAGAATTTTACCGGGTCATGCCGTTCAATTATATGGATTCGGCCAGCGCGCAAGCGGCCGTGATCCGGCAGCACAACAATCTCCGCCCGCATTATCCGATTCTCGAACCGCGACTGAAACCTGGCGTGCGGATTCTCGATGTCGGCTGCGGCACCGGCTGGCTCGCGCATACGCTCGCATGGCATTACAGGGCCGACGTGACGGGCATCGATTTCAATCCCGTAGCAATCGCGCGCGCAGAGGAGATCGCCGTTGCGCTGGGGCTTGATGTCAATTTCCTTACGGCCGATTTGTTTGAATATACGCCGCCACAAGCTTTCGACGTCGTAATGTCGCTGGGCGTTCTGCACCATACCAACGACTGCCTCGCGGGGATCAAGCGCTGCGCGGAACAATTTCTTGCGCCGGACGGCACCCTATTCCTCGGCCTCTATCATGCGTTCGGCCGCGCACCGTTCCTCGAGGCCGTCGCCGCGCGCAAACGCATGGGGAATTCCGAGCAAGAATTGTGGGATTATTATGCGAATCTCAGCCCGAACGATCGGACCGATCCGGTATTCCTAAGGTCGTGGTTCCGCGATCAGGTGCTGCATCCGCACGAGACGCAGCATACGCTGGCTGAAATTATTCCACTTCTCGAGGGATGCGGGCTTGGTCTGGAGGCGACCTCGATTAACGACTTTGCGCCCGTCGCCGCGCTGGATGATCTGTACGGGAAAGAACGCGGCCTGCGTGGCATCGCCGAGAAAAAACTTGCGTGCAATGAATTTTATCCCGGCTTCTTCGTCGTCATGGCGCGCAAAAAATCATGAAGCTAGGGTCCCGAGCGCCGGACTTACCCGTTCAGCACGGTGGATGCCATCGTTGAAAAGCTCGGCTTGCATCGCCTCGACTGCATCAAACTTGACAAGGCCAGCTACGATCTCGAAGTTCTTTGCGGCGCGCAGCATACGCTCGATCGCCTGAACCCCTGGGTCATCGTCGAGCTCACCAATGCGCTTGCCAAAAGAAGGCGCGGGATTGCAGAAGCATTGGAATGGCTGGCCGCGCGCGGCTACGGCAAAGCACTGGCTTTAGACGGTCGAAATTTCGCCTTTCGCCGGATAGGAAGCGTGCAGAAAACGCCCCTTCGTCAGTCCTCAATCGAAACAAGCTACGACACGCGACCTGTGTTCGAGTTTAGTGTCTGTTCTGAAACTTCTTAAATCAAAAGAGTCATTTGCGATTCAAGGCAAGGTGGCCTGATTCGAGGAGGGTCACCGATGTGGACGAAAGAAAACCGCGGCCGTTATGACCGGAGCCAGCAGAGATACCCGAGCGCCTTGACGGCCGAGGAATGGCGGCTAGTGGAGCCGCCGATCCCTCCGGCGAAGCGCGGTGGCGGCAAACGCCGCATGGACATGCGCGAAGTGGTCAACGGGCGAAGCAAGCTTTGCAAGCAAAGATTGCGGTGGGTCATGTATATTCCGAGCACGGGTTGCCGGTGGCGCTACCCGTCGAAAGACCTGCCGTCGAAAAGCACTGTTTTCAGGTATTTCGATCTTTGGAACTATCATGGCACGCTGTTGCGCCTTCATCATAAGCTCTACGTCCTGTGTCGAGAACAGGCTGGCCGCGCCGCCAGTCCAACCGTTGCCATCATCGATAGTCAAAGCGTGAAAAGCGCGGAAAAAGGGGGGCGTGGATCGATCCGCACGGCTATGATGCGGGCAAGAAAATCAACGGCAAGAAGCGCCATATCGCGGTCGATGCGCTCGGTCTGAATCTTGAAGCCGTGGTTCATCCCGCCGACATTCAGGATCGCCCCTTCGACGAGCTCAGGAGGTGGGCCATTGGTGTTGCAAGACCTGCATCCACGGTTTCCCTGCATCACCAAGATCATCGCCGATTGCGGCTATCAAGGCCCCAAAATGGCCGCTGCCGTGGCGGCGATCAGCCGTGAATGGGAAATCGAAATCGTCAAACGGCCCGAGCTGAGCAAGTTCGTTGTCCTGCCCAAACGATGGGTTGTCGAGCGCACCTTCGCGTGGCTCAACCGGTGTCGAAGGCTGGCCAAGGATTTCGAAAACCTGACCCGCAACGCGCTTGCCTTCCTCCGCCTCGCTTCCATCCGCCTCATGCTCAGAAAGATCTGTAATCCATGATGAAGTTCCGGAACAGACTCTCAGATCACCAAAGCCCTGGGACGGCGGCAGTCGCGTGGAGAGACGAGCGCCTGTCCCTGAGTGGAGGCGCCACCCGCCCGCTCAATGACCGCCGCCATCTTGGCTGCCCCGTTGGATGCTCTGGAACACCGTTGGACTGGGCGGTCCCTCCACATCGAGATAACCGGCCGCGCCCTTCTGCAGCCGGCCCAAGCTGTGATCGACGAGAATATAAGTCCCCGGAACCTGCGTCTTGAATTCGACCATCGTCGCCCCGCCGGCCGGGACCAGGGTGGACTGCCCATTGCTGAGGGTTTCGGTGGCGCCTTCCGGATGGACCTTGTCGAAAATCTCACCGATAACGTGAAAGCTCGACACAAGATTGGGTCCGGCATCCCCAAACAAGATCCGCACTGTCTCGCCGACCTTGGCTTTCAGCGCGCGCTCTTTGGTGAGCGACCCGGCGCTCCCGTTGAAAACCGCGAAATCCGGTGTCTCGTTTTCCATTTTGTCGACGGCGGCCTCGTGGACGCCGCTTTGGGTTCGATCTCCCTTGAGATAAATATCGCCTTCCATCACGTAGAATTCCTTGTCCACCTTCGGCCAGCCTCCCGGCGGCTCGACGACCATGAGACCATACATTCCGTGCGAAAGATGATAGGGAATCATCGGCGTCGCGCAGTGATAGATAAAGACGCCGGGCTTCATGGCCTTGAATTGAAAGACGCTCGTCGCGCCGGGCGGGGTCTGGGTCACTTTGCCGCCGCCGCCCGGTCCGAGCACCCCGTGCGAATCGATGCTATGGCTCACCGGATTATCGAGCGAGTTGTGCAACGTGAGCTCGACGGTATCGCCCTGGCGGACGCGGATCATCGGGCCGGGCACGGTTCCATTATAGGTCCAATAATGGTATCCGATTCCCTCGGCGAGGAGCCCGGTGGCCGGGCGGGCTTCCAGCTCGACATGAACCGCCGCCGGCTTCTTGCGGTTGACCGGCGGAGCAACTGAGGGCGCTGGCAGCCGCTCGAGGTTCGCAGGCAGAGCGGGAATCTGGGCCTCATCCGCAACCGGAACAGGCGGCGCGGAGCCGGCGCGCCCTTTTTGCTCATTTCCTGTGCTTGGGCGCAAACCGCGCATAAGGCGATCGGCAATACCGCCGCCCGCGTGAACGGCGTCAGCCATTCACGAAGTCTTTTCCCTGAATTCTTGGGCAGCATGCTCGGTCTCCCTTTCATCCGCGCCACTGGCTTTGCCACTCGCGCACAGTAAATTTTCTGGCCAAATTTTTTCCGGACGGGTGCCGCCCGGAACCGGAAGGCCGCTCAACGGTCAACGACGATTACCGTGCCCGTCATCCCCGCTTCCTGATGACCCGGCAGATCGCAAACGAATTCATACTCTCCGGGCTTCTCGAACACGGTATTCTTGTGGGCGGTCTCGCCGGCCTTTGCTTGCAAGTGAAAACCCAAGGCCGGCAAGAAAAGACCGTGCTCCGTTTCAGCTCCGCTGTTGTCGAGAACCAGCGTGACCACCCGCCCGGCAGAGACCAAAACCGTTGCCGGAGAAAACCTGAATTCCGTGGAAACGATCCTGACTTCGGCGAGCTTGGTCTCGTTCGAGGGATCGAGCGCGGCAACCTGTGCCTGCGCCCGAATTACTGACGGCATCGCGACCACCGCCAGGCTGAATGCCATTATGTAACTGAACAGCGAACAGCGTTCGGACTTTTTCGATTCCACCAATTTCCTCTCCCAAAATTTTGGAGACGATTTTATTGGTCTTGTCCTGGTTAAGTGACCACACTATCCATCAGGCCGCATCCGACGAATGTCTTAAGCGCCGCGATAAAGAATATCGAATGCTGAATAGCATCCATTCTTCTTCGTTTCGGCCGCCGATAGGTAATATGAACTGTCACACTAGCGAGCAGGGCGCACCCCCTGATTGGGGGGTGCCGACCTCAGATCCGCCGCGCCATTCAAGGCAAGTGGCCTGGACCAGGAAGCAAGCCGGCCGGCAATTGGCTCAATTCTGAAACACCATGCGGGCGGGCGAGACAATCAAGTGTCAACCTATTGGGTCAGGGTAGCGACCCAGACACCCGGCCGCCTCAGCCCTTCGGGAGATGGCTATCGGTCGCAAAGGATTCCCATTAACCACCTGTACCGCGCAAGTGGATGCCACTGTTTGCAGGACAGGCACGGCCGGGAACCTTTTCGTTTGAAATGCATCTAATTCGCCAGCAAGGGGATGAGGCATGAGATCAGCGAATGCGCCGCATGTTGCCGGCCCGTCCGGCGATGCCGAACTCGTCCGGCGGGCGCTCACCCGTGACGGCACGGCGTTTCGTACCATCATGGAGCGGCACAATCGCAGACTTTACCGGATCGCCCGCAGCATTCTGCGGAATGACAGCGAAGCCGAAGATGTGGTCCAGGAAGCGTATGTCAAAGCCTTTACCCATCTCGGCGGCTTTCGCGGCGATTCTAGTCTTACGACATGGCTTTCCCGCATCACCATGAATGAAGCTTTCGGGCGATTGCGGCGTGAACACCCGGCTGTGGACCTGGAAACTTTCGAAGCGCAACGAACCGAGGCTCAGATCATCAAATTCCCTCAAACGGTGACATCCGACGATCCGGAACAAACAATGGCGCAACGGGAAATTTTGCGGCTTGTCGAGAGAGCGACCGACAATCTTCCCGAGATTTTCCGGATTGTATTCATGACGCGGGCGATCGAGGGCATGAGCACCGAGGACACCGCGAACCTCCTCGGTCTTCAACCGGATACAGTGAAGACGCGGCTGCATCGCGCGCGGCGGCTCGTGCGCGATGAACTGGACAAGCAAATCGGCCCCGTATTCATGGACGCATTTCCGTTCGCTGGCAGGCGTTGCGAGCGCATGACCAACGCCGTGCTGCAACGGCTCACCATTCCCGGATGATTTCCGGGAACATTTCCGCTCTCCGATAATCCAACGGGCGGCGGTACATAAAGACAAGGGAGGCTGAATATGAAAATAAAGCGAAATAATATCGTCGGGTTGGCTATAGGACTTGCCGCTACGCTGACGATTGGGGAGTCGCGTCATTCGCCGCCGAGAAGGCGGCCGGCAAGCCCGACGCGGCCGTGGAGCGGACCCGGCAAGAGGTTAAGATGCTCGATGATCTCTTCAAGAACGCGATCGTCCTGATCGACGGGCACTATGTGAAAACGCCTTCTGACCTTCCCGCCGCCACCGCAGCAAAGGCGCTGTGGGCCGCGCTGAAAAAAGACGGGTGGTACGATGTCCGGATACTAGGGCTAACGGATGTGATTGGGGACCCGGATGATGTTCCACGTGACGCTTTCGAACAGGCGGCCGCGAAGAAGTTGCTTGCGGGCGAGACGCCGCAAGAAGAAGTCGTCGAGAAGGATGGAAAGCGCTACCTGCGCGTTGCAACGGCCATACCCGTAGTCTCGGAAAACTGCGTCATGTGCCACGCGAACTTCAAGGGAAACAAGGGGAATATTGGGGCATTATCTTACACGGTGCCCGTGATTGAGTAATCGGAACATGAAGTGTCGCTGTCCCCTCTGTTCCGGTAAAGCCGGCATCAACACCAACGCTCGGGCGCCGTTCGAGCGTCCGGCGGCAAGAGTCAGGAGTGTCTCATGCTAGTCCGATTGAGCGCGGCGATTGCCGCATTCTACATGCTAAGCGGGGCGGGCGTCGCGCAAGCCGCGGCCAAGCCCACCGATCCCCAGATTGCCCACATCGCCTACACGGCGGGGCAACTCGATATAGAGGCTGCCAAGCAGGCCATATCGAATTCGGCGAACAAAGATGTACGTGCTTTCGCCGAGGATATGGTTCGTGACCATACGGCGGTGAATGACAAAGCGCTCGCCCTCGTGAAGAAACTAAACGTCACACCGGAAGACAATGACACCAGCCGCGCCTTAACCAAGCAAGCGGCGGAGAAACGTGCCGAACTGTCGAAGCTCACCGGCGCGGAGTTCGACAAGGCTTACATTGCCAATGAGGTCGCGTATCACAAGACCGTGAATGGCGCGCTTGAGGCGACGCTCATTCCGTCCGCCAGCAATCCTGAACTCAAGAGCCTGCTGCAGACCGGCCTCAAGATCTTCCAGGGACATCAGCAGCACGCCGAAGAGGTCGCCGGTGCGTTGAAGTAAGGAGACTCCCATGCTGCCGGGACGGTATCTCTTCGTATTTATGGTGACGATATGGGGGACAAACTCCGTTCCGGCGCACGCGGAAACGATTCACGTTACAATCGACAAGCTTGTCTTCTCGCCGGTGGAACTCAAAGCAAAGGCCGGCGACACTGTCACGTGGATCAATAGGGACATCGTCGCGCATACGGCGACCGCGCGCGGCGGCTTTGATGTCATGATCGAGGCGAATAACTCAGCAAGCTTGGTGCTGACAAAGGCTGGAATCGTCGAGTATTATTGCCGCTTCCATCCCAACATGAAGGGACGGATCACGATCGCGCCGGAGTAAAGCGGCGCGCCGCGGTATGGGCAAACCCAACAACTGGCGGGCGCGGCCGCCAGCGAATACGTCCTCGTTGCGCTGCACCGCAGCGCGGCAATCCGCAACTAGACAGAGCCGGCGGGACTCTCCTTATCCCTTCACAGGAATACGTTCTGGCGCGCGGAGCCAGCTCTAGCCGCCTCACTCATGCCCGCGACGGCCTGGCAAAGTCAGTTGCCAAAACGCATCGCCAATGTGACATACAAAGCCGGTATTGAAACAAACCTGTTTCAAGCCGCGGGCGGGCGCAGCGCAAACTTTGACCAATCGGGCCATTTTGATGACATTATCCTGGGACACGAGATAGAGTTCCTGCGCTGAAGACGTGGGGGCTCGCCCCTACTGTACAACGCAACCGTTTCTCCTTGCCGTTGCCAAGGTTCGCGCAACTCTCCTCCGTTAGGTTCAAATAGTTCAAAGGAATGCTTTTCTTAAGGGACAGCCCGTCCTAAAGGTACAGCCCGGTGCCAAATTCTTGCGTTGCTTGTTGAGTGCATTCGGACCGAGATCGATGCGTCTGTTTTCGTTAAGGGTCCGGGTGTGGAGTTATCGCCGCCCAGCGAGGGGAGCGGCGCTATTTTTGTTCGCGAGCACGATCCTTGCCGCTTGCACGACTCCGCCTCCCGTGGGAGCCAATGAGCCGCCGGACGCGTTGGACCACATTCACGCCGCCGACTTGCAGCCGCGGTTTCCTCAATCCTCTCCTACCGCCGATACGGGATCGGCGGGGAATAGGGCGCAGCTTTATTACGGGACCCCTGGCGGGCAAGCCGCGGGCCCGGCGGCGGGAGCGCCCGACGCTGGCCCTGGCGCGGGCACGGCCCCTGGCGACGGCGTCAATTTGAACTTCGAGGATAGCCCCGTGAGCGCCGTGGCGAAAGTCATTTTGGGCGACATTCTCGGGGTGGGGTATTCGATCGATCCGCGCGTGCAAGGAACCATTAGTCTTTCATCGGGACGTCCGGTTCCGAAATCCCAGGTGTTGTTCGTTCTGGAGAGCGCCTTGCACACGAGCAACGCGGTCTTGGTGCACGATGCCGGAGGCTACCATATCGTTCCGGCGGACGACGCCATTGGCAGTGGCCACGTCGATCGCGCGGGGGAGGGGCGCACTTCGGAGCCCGGTTATGGAATCTCAGTGGTTCCCTTGCAGCATGTCTCGGTGCAAACGATCACGAAACTCTTGGAAAGTTTTGCGACAAAACCCGGTTCGATCCGGGCCGACCCAACGAACAATCTGCTCATCGTCGTCGGCAATGGAAGCGAGCGCCGCACGGCCGTCGACACCATCCTCAGCTTCGACGAGGATTGGATGCGCGGCCAATCGGTTGGTATTTTTCCGGTCCATAGCACGCAGCCGGAGCCTTTGGTCGCCGAGCTCGAAAAAATTCTGGACTCCGGGGAAGACGGCCTTAGCCAGCATTTGGTCAAGCTGCAACCCGTGAGCCGGTTGAACGCCGTCCTAGTTGTGGCGCGCAAGCCCGAATTGCTGCGCGCTGCCGCGAAATGGATCGAGCGTCTCGATAATTCGGCCGTGGCGAGCACCGGCGTCAAGGTCTATAAAGTCCGCTACGGCGACTGCGTCAAAATCGCGAAGCTGCTCAGCGCTTTGTTCATCGGCGGCGCGGCAAGCGCGCTCGAGTTGCCTACCAACCAAATCGCGCCAGGCGCGGGGGCGGCGACTTTGTCCGCCTCTGCCGGAGGTCAACCGGGGCAAGGCCAAAACCAAGGGCCGTACGGGGGATTGGGTGGCGGCGGCGGATTAGGCGGCGGCGGCGGATTAGGAGGCGGCGGAGGCTTGGGCGGCGGCGGAGGCTTGGGCGGCGGCGGGGGCATAGGCGGCGGCGGAGGCTTGGGCGGCGGCGGGGGATTGGGCGGCGGCGGGGGATTGGGCCGCGGCGGCGGGGGCGCGGGGACGCCAGAGTCGAGCGCCGAAGCGTCCGAGACGGCGGCCTTTGGGGGAGGCTCCGGCGGCGGCGCAGGCGGAGGGCGCGCGCTTCTGCCAGGGGTCCGAATACTGCCGGATGTCACGAATAATTCGATCGTGATCTATGCCAACGCGGAAACCTACCGCATCATCGAAAGAGCGCTCAATCAGCTCGATCGTCCCCAATTGCAAGTCGCCGTCGACGTGACCATCGCCGAAGTCGACCTCACCAACAACCTCCAATATGGCGTTCAGTTCTTTTTGGGCAACCAGGGGAGATGGGGAACGATCAGCAACTCCAATTCCAGCGGCTTGACGTCAGCCGGGCTCTTGAGCCCGCCGACGGGAACTGGGTCAGCTGGCTTCAATCTTCTGATTGGCACGGAAATTACCCCGCATGCTATTATTAGTGCCTTGAATACTTATACCACGACAAAGATCCTTTCGAATCCATCTCTCGTCGTGCTCGACAATCAGCTAGCCAGCCTTCAAGTCGGCCAGCAGGTACCGGTCACATCAGGCTCGGCGAATATCTTGAACTCGGCCACTGCCGCCTCCAACACCGTCTTCAATTCCATCACCTACCAGAATACGGGCATTATTTTGAGCCTTCGACCACACGTCCACGCCAACGGCAATGTTAACCTCGAGATCGACCAGGAGATCAGCGATGTCGCGGCCAGCGGGACCTCGGCCGGGTCTCCGACTCCGACGTTCACCGACCGGCACGTCAAGAGCACTATCCAAGTGCCGGATGGCCAGACCGTGCTGCTCGCCGGCCTTGTCAGCGAAAACCAGAGCGGCGAGCGCGACGGAATTCCGCTTCTCGAAGATATTCCCATCCTCGGCGAAGCCTTCGCCACCAACAACACCAGAGGGCTTATTCGCCAGGAGATAATCATCTTCATCCGGCCACAGGTCATTCGCGACGCAATGGATGCCTCGGTCGTCGCTGAGGAGCTCCGCTCAAAGATGCGGGGCGACAAAATTGGCACGGCGCATCCGCCGGGCGCCGTGACCCCGTACCCGCTTGGGCTGGTCCAATGAACGGGACCAGGCTTCGCCGCGCCCGATTGAACACGGCCTTGATCGGGGGCGGGATTGACATCGCCATGGCAGGGCGCGGAATGGCAAAATCAGCGAGACAAGCGCCAATTTCATACGCCGTACTCGCGGCCATCGTTTGCTCCATCGCGATCGCGAGCTTTGCGGCTGCGCCTGGCGCGTCGGGCCTCTTTGGCGGCGCCCTAGGGGTTCTCATGCTCGCGGTAGCGGTGGCTGACGCCCGCGCGTTCATAATCCCCGACAAGCTGACCGTCGCCGCTCTCGCGCTCGCCTTGACGAACGCGGCGAACGAGGGTTTGGCAAGAATGCCGGAAAACATCGCGGTTGCCGCGTTGCGTGGACTTGTGCTGGCGGTTGCATTTTTCGCTCTGCGGGAAATGTACTTCCGGCTGCGCCATCGCCATGGAATTGGCCTTGGCGACGTCAAGCTCGCCGCGGTCGCCGGCGCCTGGCTCGATTGGACGCTCATTCCGGTTGCGATTGAAATCGCAGCGCTTACCGCGCTGATCGTTTACATAGCGAGCCAGCTTTTCCGGCGCCGTCCATTATGCGCGGCCGCGAAATTGCCCTTCGGGCTTTTTTTCGCGCCGGCAATTTGGTTTTGCTGGCTGCTCAACGCAATGTTTCTCGAAATCTTAACGGAGCACGGCCATGAGGATCGTTACCGTCGCGCAGGGCCAAGCTCAAATTGTCGGCTCCATGCGCGGCCGGGAGGCGCGAAAGCCGCGCCGCCGGCGTTTACGGGCCGTGACCGGCATGCTTGTTTGCATGGCAATTTTCCCGGACCCCGCCGCCGCGGACCGGTTGCGCGAGGGGACCCGGGCGTTCGCGGCCCATGATTACGTAACGGCGGCGCGCATATTCACGGATCTGGCTCCTCTCGGCGACGCGAGGGCGCAAACCTATCTCGGCTACATGTTCGCCCACGGCGAGGGCGTGCCGCAAAATTATATGGTGGCGGCGGGTTGGTACCGCTGCGCCAGTCAACAGGGGTTTCCGGCGGCGCACTACATGCTTGGGCTCTTGTATGACAAGGGCCAAGGCGTTCCGCAGGACTACGTCATCGCCTATGCCTTGCTTAACCTCGCTGTCGCGGGGGCAGGTCCGGAGCGCGAGCATTGGGTCAAAATACGCGACGCAATCGCTTCGAAATTGAGCCTCATCGAACGGGTCCGGGCGCAACAGCTGGCATTCGAGGGACCCCCGGGAGGCGGCTGCCTACCAATCATCACCGGCTATTAGGCGGCTTCGCTCCTTGCGGCAAATTGTGCTGCACATGACGGCGCGCAATATTATATTTTTCCACCCAGCGTGCTTGCATTGTAGACAGAAGCAAATCCGGTTCATTCGACAGTGGCTCCGGCTTGGCGTCTTGCCGATTCGATCCCCGGCGCGTTAGTCTTCGAAATGCCGGCACTGGCGGCCGCCGTCTGAAAACGCGGGAGATGGCCCTATGAGAACTGTCGTCTGTCCTGGCCTTGGCCGCGAAGTCTCGGCCTTGGGTTTTGGTTGCGCCTCACTTGGATCTCGAGTTTCCGAGGCGCAAGGGTTGCGGGCGCTTGGTCTTGCGTTTGAGCGCGGAGTGACTTGGTATGACGTCGCGCCTCCCTATGGCGATGGAGAGGCGGAGGGAATATTGGGAAAATTCTTGGCCGGCCGCCGGGATCGCGTGGCGATCTGTACCAAATTCGGTATTCCCCGCCCGGTTCTCTCGCCTGCGATGCGCTTTATAAGGCCTTGGGCGCGGGCAATGGCGCGGGCGTTTCCGCAATTGCGGGGCGGCATGGCGAAGGCGCGGGCGGCCCGGAGCCGTGACCGGTTGCGGGCGGAACAGATCGAAAGTTCGGTCGTCGAAAGCTTGCGGCGCCTGCGAACCGGTTACATCGATGTGCTGGCTCTCCACGAGCCGGGGCTCCAGGATTGCGCCAGCGAAGCCATTTTGGGCGAATTGCGGCGCATGATCGAGAAAGGCTACGTGCGCTGCCTCGCAATCGCCGGAGGTCCGGAGGCGATCGCCGCCGGAACACGCGCCTCGGAACTCTATAAGATCGCTCAGCTTCCCGATGATCCTTTCGTGCAGATGGTCGCGGGCGTGAAAGGCGCACGCGCCAGGGACGCATCGCTTTTTTTCGTCACACACAGTGTGTTTGCCGCCCACGAACGCTTGTCGCGCCTTCTGGTCGGGGGCGGCGGCCGTCTCGGGGCGCTCGCTTCCCAACTCGGATACGGTCCGCCATTTATGGCGAGTGCGATGCTTTTGGACTATGCTTTCGCGGCCAATCCGGAAGGTGTGGTTCTCGCTTCGATGTTCGACCAAGCCCATATCGAAATGAACTGTGCCAGGGCGGTGCGGCCGGCACGCAAGGACATCGGCCCGTTCATCCAAAAATTCGTCGTCGCGGACAACCCCTGACAGTTTTTTTGAGGGGCGATCCGGGCCGTGGCGGAAAATCGTAAAGACCAATGTGTCAATTCCCCAAAACTCAGGACGCGAATGGCACCTCCTCTCCTACTGTTGCAGGATATTGCGCTGACTTTCGGCGGGGTGCCTCTCCTCGAAGCGGCCGGAATCCAGGTCTCGGCAGGGGAACGTTTGTGTCTTGTCGGGCGCAATGGCTCCGGCAAATCGACGCTTCTGAAGATCGCGGCGGGACTCATCGAGCCGGATCGTGGGACGCGTTTCCAGCAGCCTGGGGTCAACTTGCGTTATCTGCCGCAGGAGCCCGATTTTTCCGGCCACGCCACCGTATTCGCTTATGTCGAGGCGGGGCTTGGCGAAACCCATGATCCGCATCGCGCAACGGCGATTTTGAACGAATTGGGGCTAAGCGGCGAGGAAGATCCGGCGCGGCTCTCGGGCGGCGAGGCTAGGCGCGCCGCGCTCGCCCGTGTGCTCGCGCCAGAGCCGGATGTTTTGCTCCTCGACGAGCCAACCAATCACCTCGACCTGCCGGCGATCGAATGGCTCGAGGCAAAACTCGAAGCCGCGCGGGCGGCGCTTGTCATTGTCAGTCATGACCGCAGGTTCCTGCAAAATCTTTCGCGCAACACGGTCTGGCTCGATCGCGGCCAGACCCGTTTTTTGCCGCGCGGGTTTTCCGAATTCGAGGCTTGGCGCGACCTTGCGCTCGACGACGAGGCGCGGGCGCGGCATAAGCTCGATCGCAAGATCGCCGCGGAGGAACATTGGCTGCGCTATGGCGTCACCGCGCGGCGCAAACGCAACCAGAAGCGTCTCGAAAGTCTTGCGGTGATGCGCGCCGGGCGGCGCCAGCGGGGCGCCTCCACCGGATTGAGGCTCGAAGCAAGCGAGGCAGAACTTTCCGGCAAGCTCGTCATCGAAGCAAAGGATTTGGTCGAAATCCTTTGGCGAGCGCGTGATCGTCAAGAATTTTTCGGCCCGCATTCTGCGCGGCGATCGTCTCGGCCTGATCGGCGCCAATGGCGCAGGCAAGACGACGCTCGTCAACCTCTTGGCCGCCACCTTGGCGCCGGACCTGGGCTCCATCCGGCATGGCGCCAATCTTGTGCTGGCAACGCTCGACCAGGGCCGCGCGCGCCTCGATCCGGAAACGGTCTTGAAGGACGCGCTGACCGGCGGCAGCGATTTCGTCGAGATAAACGGCGAGCGCAAACATGTCATCGGCTATATGAAGGATTTTTTGTTCGGCCCGGAACAAGCGCGCACGCCTATCGGTCGTCTTTCGGGAGGCGAACGCGGGAGGCTGATGCTTGCGCAGGCCTTGGCCCGGCCATCCAATCTTCTCGTCCTCGACGAGCCGACCAACGATCTCGATCTCGAAACGCTCGATCTACTGCAGGAAATGCTCGCCGGCTACAAAGGGACCCTGCTCATCGTTAGCCATGATCGCGATTTTCTCGACCGGGTGACGACATCGGTGCTCGTTGCGGAGGGAGGCGGCCGCTGGATCGAATATGCTGGTGGCTATTCGGACATGGTGGCGCAACGCGGCGCGGGGGTTGGCACGGTTTTGGCCGCGCCCGCGGTTTTTAAGGACAAGCCCAAAACCGCCGCCGTTCAAGTGCAAAGGGCGAAGCCGCGCCTCTCTTCAAGGGAAAGGCAGGTCCTCGATAATCTGCCTGTTCGTATCGAGGAACTGCGTATTCTAAAAGCACGGCTCCAGGCCCTGCTCGACGATACCGGGCTTTACGTACGTAACCCTGCGAAATTCGCGGAAATTTCGGCGGCATTCGCGAAAGCCGGGGCGGCGTTGGCCGAGGCCGAAGGGGAATGGCTCCGGCTTGCAATCCTTCGCGAGGAGGGCGCGGGCTAGAGCGGCGCCAAGCGGGTTGAGCCAACTGGTGAGATCCGCCTTTAGCGGGCTTTGGCCCTGTGTCAAGGAATTGGTATTGCCAAAATCCGTCGAAAGCTTCAAACTCAGTCTCAACAAGGTCGCCATCCGGTCGATGCCGGTTAAAATCCGGCATGTTTGACGAACGGATACGTGGTCATGAACAGGCGGCTGCTCTTGACGGGCGTTTTTGTGGTTGGGAGATCCGGACTACATGAGAAATCAGATTGCTAATCTTGAAAGATGGGTTCTGGCGAACTTCTTGCTGGTATGTGGCTCGCTAAGCTTCACGACTCATGCCTTAGCCGGAGAGGCCGGTCTCAACCTTGTCTGCACCGGGAACAGCTACAAACAAGACGGACCGTTTCCGACCGTCGAAACATTCTCCCTCAAAGTTGAGGGAAAGAAACCTGTTATGATTGGGGGGCCTGGCTCGGAAAAGCCCGTTAAGGCACGTATCATCGCAAACAACGCGATCCAATTGAAATTCAGGACCGGTAAATTCACCGGCGAGTATTTCAACTTCACCGGAGACTTGTTCCTGATCCATACGGACGGGCGCCTCACCAAGCTCACCTGCAAGCCGTCCTGACGGCATTGTCAATTGCGCCGCAATCGCAAACAACAAAAGGCTGTTAAGATTAGGCCTCAAAGCATCGCGCCCGTCGTCCCGGCCGGACGCCTACGGTAAAGCCGTACAAAGCCGCTGAGCAGGGTTTTCTCCAGCCGCGCGAATGGCCCTTCTGATCCATGGGATCGGCATTCACGGCTGCACGTTTACGCCGAATTCGGGAATCCGCCCCGCGAGTCAAAATTACAGAGACTTGCTATAAAATGGTCACGTGACGCCTCCTTGATGACGCTACCCGCCGCGCCAGGCTCCTGACGGGGCGGTGTTTTTTCAATCGCATGGTTCGGGGACGGCATCACTGAATGCGTTGCCGCATCAATTGAAATTCTGTTCTCTGAATGGCAATGGCCGCAGCCGGTTCTCGTTTGGGGCAATCGAATTGCGGGACGTGTGGTTCAAATGCAACAGCAACCCTATTGACAAGTGTTAGTCTATAGTCTTACTCATGTTATGAGGCGCCGTCAAACCGCTGGGTCCGCCGCGGGCGTCGCGTGAATAGGATGGGCTCCAAGGGTCCTTGGCTAGGGGGATTAGAAATGCGTTTCAACAAGGTGCTTCTTTTGACTTCGGCCGCGAGCTTGGCATCGGCAGTTGGCGTGTCCGGCGCCCGCGCCGCAGATCTTCCGGCGCGCCAGGCCGCGCCGATTGAATATGTTCGGATTTGCGACGCCTATGGCGCCGGCTTTTTCTTTATACCGGGAACCGATAGCTGTCTGAAGGTCGGCGGGCTGGTGATGACCGAACTGCGCGGTTTCGACCCTTCCTACAGCATCTCGGGCACCAACTTTTATGCCAATGGCGCGCCGCATCTTGGTGCCGGTTTCGTACCGTCGGTAAGCCAATATTCGAATGCCCGTTCGCGCGACGCCTTCAGCTTCGCCGCCTTGGGGCGTGTGGAACTCGACACCAGGACGCAATCGCCTTGGGGCGCTCTGCGCTCGTTTGTGCGCGTTGACGCTTACTACGGATCAGGCCAGCAAGCCGCGACCGGCAGCCTCGGATCCCTCACCAATACGTTCAATACGACGGCAGGAACGAGCGCGCCGCGCGAGACCACGATTCTCAACAAGGCGTTCATCCAATTCGCCGGATTGACCGCCGGCTACGCGCAATCGATGTTCGATTTCTACGCTAATGCATACAACTTCAGTAACTTGCGCGGGTCCCAAGCGACCTCCGCGTTGCTTGCCTACACAGCGACTTTCGGCGACGGCTTTTCGGCGACCCTGTCCGCTGAGGATCAGGCGTCGCGGCGCACCGCGATCGGCAGCACGATCGCGAGCACGAAGGCGGCGCCGATCAATGTGGGGGGCGTTTCGTCGACCTCCTTCCAGGCCCAGCCGGCGGGCTCGCGGGTCCCGGAAATCGTCGGCAATCTCCGCCTCGACCAGCCTTGGGGCGCGGTGCAATTGTCGGCGGCCGCTCATCAGGTAGACGCCAGCCTGTTCGCAAACACTGCTCTCAGCACGCCCCCGACCACCTACGCCTTCCCGGCCTTGACCAGCAATTCGTACGGCTTCGCAGTTCAAGGAGGCCTTAAGTTGAACACCGATTATATTTCGCCTGGCGACAAATTTTGGCTGCAGATCGCCTATGAAAAAGGCGCATACGGCTATATCGCGGGCGATAACCTTGGATTTAATTACGGAGCGGTCAATCAAAATCGTTATATGGGTGACGGGTTTACTTCAATTAGCTATTCCGGCAGCGGCTGGAACACGCAGATCGATTCCGACTGTGTTTTCACCGGCAGCGGCGCCTGCGAGCAGCAATGGGGCTTCGATATTACTGGCGCCTACAAGCATTATTGGCTGCCGATCCTGAGTTCGGCGGTTTATGGCTCCTATCTTGAATTGCACTATCCAGCCAATGCGCTGGCCGGCTTCGGTGGCGCGGTCGGTGTCTCGAACCTCAAGGAAACGCGGGTCGGCACCAATCTCGTCTGGACCCCGCTCGAGGGCTTCGATATCGGCGCCGAGTTCATGTATGCGCGTCTAAATCAGACGCGCCCGGTTGGCCTCGCTCCAGATTCGACCCTCACCGCTGCTGGCTTGCCCGCGTTCCAGCCCAACACCAACCAATACTCGACCCGCCTGCAAATCCAGCGCGCGTTCTGAACCGTCTTGGAGCGCAAGCGCGGACACAAAGAGACATCTGGGAATATCCGGAATTTGTGTAAGACGTCTCCGTAAGCGTTTGGGTTTCCGGGATCAGCCCGCCAGTGACCCGGAAACCGGCCACTGGATGGACACCGTTCGTAATCTGCACCAGAAGCCAAAATTCTCAACCCGCATCGGACCGATGACCTGAAGCCAACTTTCAAGGTCACGCGCTTGCCCGGACTCGCCGAACAAACAAGGCGGTCCTCACCTGAGGCTTACGATCATCCTAACGCCGCGAGGCCTCGCGTGTCATGGCTGCCGCGTCGCGACCCTGGACGTGTTGGGAGCTTTGAGGACCAAACTGTCGATACGGTCGCGCTCACGCTTAAAATTGGCAAGCATGCGGCCGTCGAATTCCCGCGTGCGGGCAAGCCTGACTCGCATCGGATCGACGAAATGGCCGTTCACCATGATTTCGTAATGGAGATGCGGCCCAGTGGCGAGGCCAGTCTGACCGAGATAGCCGATGACCTGGCCCTGCCGCACATGGGCGCCTTCGGTCGCTCCGCGGGCAAACCCGGACATGTGATTATAGGTCGTGATGTAGCCGTTGGCGTGCTGAATCTCGATGCGGCGGCCATAGCCCGAATCCCATCCCGCCTCGACGATCGTGCCATTGCCGGCGGCAAAAATGGGCGTGCCGACCGGCGCCGCCCAATCGACTCCCGTGTGCGGGCGGTAATAGCCGAGGATCGGGTGAAACCTTAACCCGAATCCGGAGGTAAACCGGCCCCCGACAATCGGCATGCGAACCAGGAATTTGCGCGTCGAGCGGCCGTCTTGATCGTAGTAATCGACAAGATTGTCATCCGGTGTCTGGAAACGGTAGTAGCGGAAAACCTCGTTGCGGGCGGTGATCGCCGCATAGAGAAGCTCGTGGTGTCCTTCGCCTTCCTCGCTTTCGTCGTAGAACGCTTCGAAGGAATCGCCCGCTGTCACGGCTCCTTGAAAATCCACATCATTGGCGAAAATCCGGACGAGATCGTCGATGACCGGAGGCGGAATTTCCTGTTTCAGCGCGGTTTCGTAAAACAAATCGTAAAGCCGCATGCCATTCGCGTCATCGGCATCTTCGCTATCGTCGCGGCTCGGCCGCTTGGCGTGACGAGGCGGAGTTACCTGGACATAGCCGCCGCGGTCGTTGATCGCAATGTTCGTTTCCAAGATTTCGCCGGAATAAACCGAAAGGCGCGCCAGGGTCATGTTGGCGCCGGAGCCGTCGAGATCGGCGAAGAGCAGTTTAAGGCGCGCACCTTCCGCCACCGCGGCTTCGCCCCGCGCGGCGCCGAAAGCGCCAACAACGGCGATGACCTGGTCCTTCGTCAGCCCGGCGCCGCGCAGCACGCCTTCAATCGTCTCGCCGTGGTGGACCACGACGAGGCGCTCCTCCATTTGCGTCGGCTGCACGGCCGGCGCCGAACGGTCGAAATTGGTCACGTTTTCAGGGACCATGCGCACTTCGATCGTAGAAAATGGGGCCGTCGTAATCGGCGAACCAGGATTGGCATAGGCAAGAACGCCCGGAAGATTTGCGCGGGACGTCCGCATCAGAAGAAGTTGCGGTGGCAAGGGCAGCGGCGTGGCGCCCGCCGCGAGCGTGTTTTTTACCTGCTCGGCTACCTGGGCCTGGATCTCTTCCATCGAAAGAACGGCTGATGGCGAAAACGCCACGTCTCCCAGATCGCGGGTGGACCAGGAGATTTCAGCATCGTCCTGAACCGGCTCCTGCACGGCATCAATCGGATTGCGCGCCCCGGCGAGAACCTTCAACGGATTAAACGGAGGAACATCTTCGGAGAGGCCGAAGCTCGCCAATGCCAGTGTGGTTTGGACATGGGTGAACGTATGGACCTTGACGACCTCCTTGTCGCCAACCCTGAGTGTCGTTGGCGCCTGAAAGCTCTGCTTTCCGGCGACAATATCGACCGCCTTGACGAGACGATCGCCCTTGTGCGGATTGACGCCGAAATCAAGGTTGATCTCCTTGCGCTGAGAGAGCGAGGGCACCGGCGCCTCGGCGAAATATGTTTGATGCCCAAGCGCCGCGTAGATCGCCGATCCGATGAGCGCAGCGCCGGAAAGACCAGTCAGAAGAGTGCCGGACAACCAGCGCAGCGAGACTCGCCGTCTCTCGAACGAAGCACGGCGGGCGCCATCGGCTTCTATGGCGGGATCGACGCCAAATTCGATATTGGCGCGCAACCGGGCCGGCTGAAGGTAAACGCCAAAACGCTGACTTCGCACCTGCGCGTCCATCGTCATCGCGTTGCTTCGATCCTGGGAACGGCGGCACCAAACTTCATGAGCGTGACCCAGAGCGACAGGACACTGGAATGGGCCCAAGCGCAAGGGCCACGGGAAGGCTTCTCGAATTGCTCCGCCGGAATTTCACGCCCCGGCGAAAGGAGCCCTGAGGTTCGAAAAAGGGGGCATTCCACCGGACGGATAATTGTCATCGCTTGGTGACGGCGACCCTCCACCTAAACCTTTTGAAAATGGCTCAAATACGGCGTAGCTCACGGAGGTTACGCCGGGCATGTGTTCGCGGCAACCTCCTGTCGAGTTGCTTTTCGCGCGCCGGTCCGGCGCCAGCTCGTCATGTCTCATCCGGGCACTTGCGACGAGGAGCTCGTGGCGGCCGGTCCAGTCTCGCTCAACCGCGAACGCGAACTGAGCTTTCTCTTGTATCCGGCTTTCACGGCGATGCTTGATCGGCAAGCGCGGGCAGCGGCCTAGAGTCCTCTCTGATCGGGGTCGTTGGATTCAAGCTGCTACTGCTTTTTTCCTCGCCATCGGTTGAACTCGTTCCCGCAGGTTACTTGCTTCTCATCGCGGCCGGCGCACAGGCCGCCGCATGATGAGGTCAGGTGTAAAATGAGCACCAAGCCGAAGCGGCCCCGCCCGGGAACGCGACCGTTCCCACTGGCCAGCCGCACAATATATAAGCGGCACGATATAAGCGGCACGGCACCGCCGGCGCTCCTGAGTCTGTCGAAGGATGGCTGCGCTCAACGCCCCGCACGCAAGGTCACCGGCCGTCATTGCAAACGGCGCGGACGGACCAGATTTCTCGCGCTTTATTACGCCGCCTGAAATGCGCAAGGCGGGGCCGAAGAAAGCGGTGATTTAACGCATCTTTTTCGCCGGGCGGCAGCCGCTTCGCCCGAAAAAGCTTTGCCGGTGGCCTTGAGCCAGCGAGCAAAAGTGGAGTAATAGATTTCTTGCAACCCCAAAACCGCACTCGCTGAGGTTTAGGGACGTACGGTGCCTCTTCGGGCACTGCGCCGGTGTTCAAGGCGCGGAGTTTCTCAACGGATCTAGGCGGGCTTCATGAAGTTGACGGCTCTCACCATCGCATTGTCTCTCGCTCTCGTGGGAGTGGCGCCGCTTCAGGCGGAACCCTCCACCGGCAATCCCAAACCAGCCAAGCCCGCGGCAACGCCGGCAAAGCCCGCGGAGACCAAACCTTTCGTTCCAATGGATCCCCTGGCCGCCATCCAAAAGGCCAATGCTTATTTTAATGCCGCCACCAACATGACCGGCGATTTCGTCCAGATCGGTCCGGACGGCAAACGCTCCGAAGGCAAGATCTTTGTCCAGCGGCCCGGGAAATTGCGGTTTGAATATGCCCCGCCCGCGACGCTCGAGATCGTCGCCGACGGTCTTTCGGTGGCCGTGCATGACCGCAAGACGGCCACCAAGGATATTTATTTCATCAGCCAAACGCCGCTGAAATTTCTGCTCAAGGATCAGGTCGATCTCAGCCGCGACGTCAAGATCATCGACGTGAAGAGCGAGCCCAGCGCGGTCACGATTCTCGTCGAAGACAAGGCGACCTTTGGCGGAACCTCGCAAATCAAGCTGGTTTTCGACCCCGCGAAGTTCACGCTCAAGCAGTGGCAGGTTACCGACCCGCAAGGCTATGAGACGCTTGTGTCGCTTTTCAATATCGATTTGTCGAAGAAGCCAGACCCAAATCTGTTCCAGATCACCCAGGAAAGATTATTGAACACAAATAATTGACAAGCCGCTCGCGTGGCGGTTGGCTGGCGCAGGTCCTTTAAGAAATTATTTTTTTTCAATAGGATAGCAAAGGGGAGCACTATTCTGGGAAGGCCCAATTGGCGGCCGGACAAATTCATTTGGAGCGGGCCGGCCGCTTGAAAGATTACGCCGCTGGGCTATCTTACGAGAGTGTGAGCGACGAAGCCGCTCAGGCGCACCCCCCCGTTCCGCCTGGGCCAAACTTGCCGGACCCCTCCCGGCAATTGTCTCGCTCCTAGGGGCGCCTGGTCTTCCGCCGGGCGCCCCTTTTTTGTTTGTCCTAGGGGTCTTGTCCAGCGCCTTGTCGCGAGGTCATGCAAGGGCCGAATGATTTCCGGCCGTCCTCCGGCCATCTAAAAAATTGTGGGCGCCTTGCTCGCCGGGCTTGCGGCGCGCATTTAAGCGTGATCAATCGCGCGCGGAGTTGTGCGTGCGTCTCACCCTTGCCACCTGGAACATCAATTCGGTCCGTTTGCGGATCGATCTCGTGGCCCGCTTTTTGAGGGAGCAGGAGCCGCACGTTCTCTGCCTTCAGGAGACGAAGTGCCGGGACAGTGAGTTTCCCTTGGCGGCGTTCCAAAAGCTCGGCTACCCATATGCCGCGCTCAACGGCCAAAAAGGCTATCATGGGGTTGCGATTGCCTCGAAACTCCCATTGACGATCATCGACCGGCGCTCGTTTTGCGAAAAAGGGGATGCCCGTCACATCAGTGTGACGCTGACACCTGGCGGCGCGCGGGGCGGCACGATAGCCTTGCATAATTTCTATGTGCCCGCCGGCGGCGACGAGCCCGATCCCGTTGCGAATACGAAGTTCGCGCACAAGCTCGCGTTCCTGGATGAGATGGCGCAGTGGATGACCACGGAGCGGATCGGCGGGTCCGGCGCGATCGTCGCCGGCGATCTCAATATCGCGCCGCTCGAAACCGATGTCTGGAATCACAAGGCCCTGCTGCGTGTCGTCAGTCACACGCCGGTCGAGGTCGAAAAGCTCAATTTGGTGCGCAAGGCGGGGCCATGGGTCGATGCGCTTCGCCACTTCGTGCCACCGGAGGAAAAACTCTATACGTGGTGGAGCTATCGCGCGCGCGATTGGGAGAAGTCCGATCGAGGGCGGCGGCTCGACCATGTTTGGGTCAGCGAAAGCCTTAAGCCGCGCCTCGATGGCGTGCGGATTTTGCGCGAGAGCCGCGGGTGGGAGCGGACTTCGGATCATGTGCCGGTGCTGGTGCATTTCCAACTGTGATTAACGCGGCGCGCGCGGCCTGTTTTCGTGCGGATCGTACCAAAATGTTTCACGTGAAACATTTTGGTACGATAATGGGCTACGAGTACCCACGGTCTCATACAACTTGCAGTATTGAGAGGCGTGGGATCGCGCGGAAAATTGGTCTTTTGGGCGGGTTTTGGAAAATGCCTTTCTGGCTTTCTTGGTCATCGGTAATTTTCAAGGATTCTGACGGCCATTGGATCTGGCCGTGGATCGGCGCCGTAATACTCGCGGGTGGCGCCGCAATAGCTGCGGTCGCACAAGGTACATGGGCCGTCGTCAAATTTTTCGCCGAACGCAAAAAGCCCGACGAAAAGAACGGCGGCGGCACGAAGGTCATCCAATCGGGACACGGAAACGCCTCCGGCCGCGACACAAATATCGGCGGAGATATAATTTATGGGGCCGATGGGCGCCAAATCGGCGAAGTGGTGGCCGAGGCGCAAAGGCCCCTTCTGGACCGGAATGAAAAGCTTTCCGCCGAGGTCGCCGAACTGAAGCTGCGACTGGAACAAGCACGCGTGGGTCCGCAAGTGCCAGGGTCGCAGCAGGCGGTTGCCGAAGCGGTCGACGCGACCGCCAGAGACGCCGCGGCGGGCGTTCCACGGGCCAAGCAGGCGCTGGCCCTTTTGAATGCCGGCAGGATCGCGGAAGCTGTTCCCTTGTTCGAAGCCGAGGCGGCGGAGAAGAAAGCCACGAGCCGGAGCAGCGCCAAGGAGGCCGCCGCCGCCTATCGCAACCTCGGGGCCATCGCGGGCCTTGCCGATCCCAAGCGCGCGCTCGAGGCTTATGAGGAGGCGGTTGCGCTCGATCCGGACGATATTCAGAGCTTGTATTGGTCAGGGGCCATTCAGATCGACTACGGCGATCTTGCCAAGGCGCAAATGCGGCTTGAACGCGTGCAGGAGCTCGCGCGGAGTGGTGAGCAAACATTCTACAATTATGCCGCGCTGGGCGGCCTTGGCGATATCAAAGCGAAGCGCGGCGATCTCGCGGGCGCGCTGCAGGCTTATCAGGGCACCGTCCTCGTCGTCTCGCAATTGGCGAAAGCCGACCCCGGCAATACGGGCTGGCAGCGCGATCTCTCGGTGAGCTACAACAAGATTGGCGAGGTGCAGGTCGCGCAGGGCGATCTCGCGGGCGCGCTGAAATCTTTCCAGGACAGCCACGCCATTTTCGTCAAGCTGGCGAAGGCCGACCCCGGCCATACGGGCTGGCAGCGCGATCTCTCGGTGTCGAACGAGAGGCTTGGTGATATCTTCCTTGCGCAAGGCAATCTTCCAGCAGCGCTCGAACAGTATCGCGCCAGCGTCGAGAGGATGGTTCCCATCCGGGACCGCGATCCGTCGAATGCGGATTTGCAGCGCTTCACTTCTGTGACGCTCAACAAGGTTGGCGACGTGCAGGTCGCGCAGGGCGATCTCGCGGGCGCGCTGAAATCTTTCCAGGACGGCCTCGCCATTTTCGACAAGCTGGCGAAAGCCGACCCCGGCCATACGGGCTGGCAGCGCGATCTCTCGGTGAGCTACAACAAGATTGGCGACGTGCAGGTCGCGCAGGGCGATCTCGCCGGCGCGCTGAAATCTTTCCAGGACAGCCTCGCCATAAGAGACAAGCTGGCGAAAGCCGACCCCGGCCATACGGGCTGGCAGCGCGATCTCTCGGTGAGCTACAACAAGATTGGCGACGTGCAGGTCGCGCAGGGCGATCTCGCCGGCGCGCTGAAATCTTTCCAGGACAGCCTCGCCATAAGAGACAAGCTGGCGAAAGCCGATCCCGGCAATGCGGGCTGGCAGCGCGATCTGTCGGTGTCAAACCAGAGGCTTGGTGACATCTTCCTTGCGCAAGACAATCTTCCAGCAGCGCTCGAACAGTATCGCGCCAGCCTTGAGAGGATGGTTCCCATCCGCGACCACGATTTGTCGAATGCAGATTTGCAGCGCTTCACCTCTGTGACCTTTGCCAAGCTCGCGTTGGTCCATCGGCAATCCGGCGACAATGCAAAGGCGCTCGACGCTTTTCGGCAAGGCCAGGCGATCATGGTGCGCCTGACAAAACTCTCGCCAGACAATGCGCAGTGGAAACAAGACCTCGCCCGGTTCGACCGGGAGATCGCGGAGCTGGCGGAACGGTAAGGCCTGTCTCGAATGCCGCCGGGAGCGCCCGGTGACCGCGCGATGGGCTGAAACCGGAAGCGAGACCCCTCTAACTGGCGCAAGACGCCGTCTTGACCCGCGCCGGGCTCGCTGTAACCGGCGGCCTGGCGTTGAAAAGCCCGGCACGTTGGACAACCGGCGCGCGGGCTTGGCGCCATGCCACGCGGCAGGGTGTCTTATTATAGCCGCATTGCGGAAGCCAGCGGTTCCACGCCAGCCCCAGAACACGCTGGCGGCGTATCGTTCCAGATGTTGCCCGGTGCACCCCCGCCGAGCGGATCAGGTGCGAACTATGAGCCAGCTCGTCAAAATGCATTTCCGCCGGGGTCCTGCCTTTTTGTTTTCGCATTGAGAAAATACATGAAGGTTCAGCTTAATCTTAATAAGGTTCAGCTTAATCTTAATAGAGCGTTTCGCGCGGTTCTAAGCTGGCGCCGCGCCAATTCGACAGGAGAAAACGAGATGTTTCAAAAAGGTGGAGATCCACGCCGCCGCCATTTGCGCCGTCCTTTTTGGAATTTCCGTTCAAGCTTCCGCTGTTCCACTCTTCTCGCATAAGCTGCCGGAGGCTACGCCGCTCAAAGCCATGCCGGTTCTCGTCTTCGGCAAGAACAGCCGCCGTAGCGTGGAGGAATTCGCGGCCGCGGAGAAACTTGACGCGGCCGAGCTTCGCAGCCGTTTCGCGGGCTCCGGCCTCATCGAATGCGGCGATGCGCATGGCGCGGGCCAGCTCACGCTCGCGAACGACCTCGTTACAACCGCGGCCCATGTATTTTTCGACGAAAAAGGCGCGCCGCGGGCAAAAACGTGCTTCTTTTCGATAGAGAACCACGGCAAGGAATTGAGGGTGCCCATCGATCTCGGCTCGATCACTGCCGGGAGCACCAATCCTTACGCGGTCGCGGAGGTTCATGACTGGGCCGTCGCCCGCCTGAAGCGTCCGGTCGAAGGCGTAACCCCCTATGGCCTTGCCGACGCGGCGCGCTCCAACATGCCGGTCGAGTTCGTCGCGCGCGGGCACATCGACTGGGGCGATGGGCGCAAACTGTCGATGGAAAAATGCCTCCTGCACGACCAATTGTCGGCCGGTGCCGAAGGGACAAGGGAATTTTTGTTCGACTGCGAAACCGGGGACGGAGCCTCCGGCGGCGCGCTCGTCATGGAAACAAACAAACCAGCGATTGGCGCGATCCTGGTTGGCTGGCGCAGCAACAAGCCATTCCGTGCGGCGCCGTTTTCGCGGTCCCACTATAATTTCGCGGTGACCGTCGAAGGGGCTTTCAAAAAAGCCGTCGTTGCCGCCGCAAGCAAGGTAGTCGTCGCCAAATAGACGCCGCTTCGCTGATCGTAGCGCGGGCTGACACGGCGATGGACTAAAATGGGTCCTTTGTGACGCACGCTTCGAAGGCCGTACAATTGCGGCCTCCGTCCGCACGGCGCGTTTACGTCTACGTGAACTCTGAGAAGGTTTGCTCTAGCCGGCTTTCGGCGGGTAATCAGATCGCGCGAGACCCCACCATGTGCGCGATGCGCGCCGTAGGTAGGTTGTTACAATATGCCAATAGGAATTTCCCATGCCCTTTGTGGATACAAGCAGTCTTAGGGTCATTGAGCGATTGCCAGGTTGGAATGGCCGCTATTTCCACTCGGCTTGTATGACATTCGCGCATTACGATTTCACGCGCGGTTCTTCCATTCACGAGCACACTCATGCCGAAGAAGAAGTCTACGAGGTGATCGAGGGCGCACTTGAGATGACCATCGACGGCGTGGTTCAAAGCGCCAGCGCAGGGTTAGTTGCGATTGTGCCGTTCGGGCAAGGCCCTGACCGACGGGCGGGTCATCATCGTCGACCATCCAGCCAGGCCAGATTTCGGTTAGGTGCGACGCCAGACTTGGTGTGTCGCCGCTGATAGACCCTCCTAACGCCGCAGTGTTTTGGAATCCCACTTGGTCTTATCGGCGCCGCGGAGAAGTGGCTCCGTTCCCCAGCCGTGTTTCATGCGGGTCCCATGCAGGATCACTATCCTGGCTTCCGCGCCTTGGGACCTGCCTACCACCGCATCAAGGCGCTGCCCCATGTCATCCCCGCGCCGATTGCCATCATCGCGATAAGATCGCCCGGCTTGAGACACCCGGCCCGGTTGGCCTCGTCGAGCGAAATCGGCAGCGAGGCGCTCGACGTATTGCCGTAACGTTCGAGATTTCAGCCAGCATTTTTCGACCGGAATACCGAGCCTGCCTAGTACCGATTCGACAATCCGTGCGTTGGCTTGATGCGAGACAATGTGGTCGATGTCGCCAACTGTCAGCCCGTTCGCCGCGAGCGCTTCGAGAATTGCTTGCGGCAGCACGCGGACCGCGAACTTATATATCTCGCGCCCATTCATCGCGATCTTGTGCATGTTCTTGGCAAGCACTTCGGCGGACTGCGGATGCTGGCTGCCGCCGCCCGGTATCGACAACATTCCAGCGGCCGTTCCGTCGGAATAAAGATGCGTCGACAGGAGGCCGCGTCCGGGATCGCGGGCGGGCCCTACGACCATCGCGCCCGCCGCATCGCCGAACAGCACACAGGTGTTGCGATCGCTCCAATCGACCAGACGGCTCAAGAGCTCGGCGCCGATGACGAGCACCCGCTGGGCCTTGCCGGACTTTATGAATTGGTCGGCGATGCTCAACGCATAAAGCGAGCCCGCGCAAGCAGCGCCGAGATCGAAGGCAAAGGCACGCGCCGCGCCGAGCTTGGCTTGAACGATAACCGCACAGGAAGGCAGCGGCTTGTCGGCCGAGACCGTGGCGACGATGATCATGTCGAGATCTTCGGCTTTTGTGTGGGCCATCGCAAGCGCGTTCCGCGCCGCGACAACGGCCATATCCGAGGTGACTTCTCCTTCCGCCGCGATCCGGCGCTCCTTAATGCCCGTGCGCTCGATGATCCAGGCATCGGTCGTGTCGACCAGCTTTTCAAGATCTTGGTTCGTCAAAATCCGTTTCGGAGCATAGGCGCCAGTCCCGAGAAGGTGCGAGTGTAACAAAAACCCCGGGCCCCCTTTTGCCACCGCAATGGAGCCCCATGGGAGGCCGCGGCATTGCCAGCATGACAATCCGATAATCCCAAACGGCACATTTCGCCAGCCGCCCCCAGCCGCACTGCTCGAAGAAGATGGGGGCAACCATCAACACTCGTTAATATTTTGAAATAGAGTGCTAGAGCATGTCCCGGGAAAGTTGCCCGGCTTTTTCGATATTTAGACATCGGATATATCCGATGTCTCATGAGGACATGCTCCAACCCTTTGAATTTGAGCGAGTCCTTATCTGATCCAATGATTCCATTTGACCGGGACACGCTCTGAGGCACATCGGCATCGCGCGGCGCACGGATTGCGGCTTAGCCGCGGCGTTTGTCGCGGCCTTGCGCCTCGCCTGGGATCAACCGGTAAGTTTGCTGCAGAAATCCGATCGTCTCGCGGGCGGCGCGCAGAGAGCGATTGTCCACACGCGGCCGTACCGCCGCCAAAGTCCAGTTAGCGGAACCTTCGGCAGTGTCGCGCGGCTGGATTAAAATCTCATTGACCTGTTCGAACCCGGGGCATTGCTTCAGCATCCGCAGACAGACCTCTTGAAGTTCCGCGGAAGACCGGACCTCGCGCCGTATAGTTTCACCGGTCATTATGTCTCCTCAGCGGGCGGATTGAATACCGCTACCCGCGTGAAATCGAGCTTCGAGAACTCTGCCGCTCGCGTTGGGCTGGCGCATAAATTTAGACGTTGGCTTTGCCGGTTAATTTCCCGGTCCTTGGAAAGGCATTCGAAGCCGCTTTGCCGCCGTATTTACAACCGGCCACTGAGTGAACGCGACAATGGCGCTTCCGTTCCCTGGCACGTTGCCCACCCCTTTCCTTTCGCTTGCGAGCCGGGCAACGCATTTTTCAATCTTGACTTCGCGCACGGAATTGACTCGCCGGGCTTGACCGGAAGTAAAAACAAAAGCTAGTGTGCGTCCGCGTCTTGGAGGAACCACTCCGAGTTTGGGGCAACCGCTCTGGGCAAAAAGGGGCTTGAATGCGCATGTTTTTCGGGATCATAGTTGGCATAGTCCTTACGATCGGCGCGGCATATGTGGCCAATTCGATACGCAATACGAGCGGCGCCGAAGGAACCGCCGAGCGTCCGGTGGTCAATTGGGATGTAGTCAATCACGGCATCAAAGCCTTATCGTCCACCGTCAAGGACGGCTGGGCGCGGTTGACTGGGCACGCCAAGGACAACTGATTTGACTTGATCGTAACGTTTAGCCACTACCGTGCAATTTTGGAACGTGGCTAGGATCGGGGCGCCGAACAGTCCGGGGAAGCTTGCCAAAAGCATTTCCGGGCAAAAAATTTGGCGCGCTGCTCACTTCCACCCGGCAAACCGCGAGAAGACAAAGGTTTCGCCGGGCCACGCTTTGCGCGGCTGTGGCGAGGCTGAAGCCATCTGGCACGTGATCCGAGCAGCGCGGGGCCTCTGGCTTTAAGCGGGTGCCTGGTCATTCGATTTTTTCATTCGGATAGACGCCCCAAAAATTCGATTGCTGAATAAAGCCATCGAAGCCGTCGCCCGAAACATGGCACCAGGCGCCGTCGCAGCCGCGCACGCTTGCGATCACATTGGGTTGCAACATCGCGACCGGCGCCGATCTCGGGCTCGCCTTGCTGTAGAGGATCGAATCTCATTGCCTTCTTCCAAGGCGCAACCAGAGCCGTGCGTCGCCCCGAAAGAAGCGAATGGAGGACCCAGCCCTCCGTGCCTTCGGAATCGCGGACCTTGCGCCAAATTTCAAATTCGGCGGTGATCTCGACGGGGAGTCCCGCGCGTTGAAAGACCCACACGGTCCGATGGTCCTTGGAGGGGCCTTCGCGCAGGTTCACGCGATCGGACTTCAGGCTCACGTAACGCGGAACCGGTAAGCCGCTAGCGGATCCTTTCTGGTCAGCGTCGGCGGTTCTTCCCGCAGCCAAAGCGCCAAAGGCCACGGCCACGGCAATGGCCACAAGGGCGCGATGGAAGACTTTATTCCAAAGCGGTGTGATTTGGCGCATCCGGTCTACCAAGGCTCTCCTCATCGGTGCATGGGCTCGTTGAAGTTGCGGCGCCGCAACGCGATTGGCTCATGCCATGGAGCATGAACGGCGCTCCTTTGTCGGGTTCTCGCATTGCGCCCTCCTTTCGGAAAACAATGGACATCAAAGAGTGTGCACCGCTCGTTTCCTGGCGGCAATGGAGACCTGCCGGCGTTCTTGTCTTTGACCGGCCATCTGCTACAGAAACCGCGAGGGGAGGCAACGAACGCAGAGACGACGCTCCTCTTGTGTGCCGGCCATCGTTAACGACCGGTGAAGACGGCGTGGCAAGTCCTCGCGGGCGGTCGACAGGCGGCTTGGCCAGGTGCGATCGCGCCAAGAGAAAATCGGGCCAATTCGCACGCTCCAGCGGTTCTTTTTAAAATCGCATCCGGCGAGCCTCAGGGACAAGGAAAAGAATGGGCCGGAAAAAACCGCTCGTGATCGTAACCCGCAAATTGCCGGACGCCGTCGAAACCCGGATGTGCGAGCTTTTCGATGCGCGGCTGAATATCGACGACAAGCCAATGCCGCGCAGCGCTCTCGCCGAGGCCATGCTTACCGCCGAGGTGATCGTTCCCACCGTTACTGACCGAATCGATGCCGAGCTGATAGGACTAGCCGGTCAACAGATGAAGCTCATCGCCAATTTCGGCAATGGTGTCGACAATATCGACGTGATCGCCGCCTTGGGAAGGGGGATGACCGTCACCAATACGCCAGGCGTACTCACCGAGGATACCGCCGACATGACCATGGCACTGATCCTCACGGTGGCGCGGCGGCTCGTCGAAGGCGCGCAAGAGTAATTCCCGCGGGCGAATGGACCGGTTGGGCGCCGACCTGGATGCTCGGACGCCGGATCAGCGGCAAACGGCTCGGAATCGTGGGCATGGGCCGCATCGGCCAAGCTCTTGCGCACCGTGCCAAGGCTTTCGGCTTGCAGATCCACTATCATAACCGGCGCCCCGTCGCCGCTCAAATCGAGGAAACGCTCGAAGCGACCTACTGGGAATCGCTCGATCAGATGCTCGCCCGCATGGACGTTGTTTCGGTCAATTGCCCGCATACGCCCGCGACCTATCATTTGCTGTCGGCGCGACGGCTAAAATATCTGCGCCCGCATGCCATCCTCGTCAATACCGCGCGGGGCGAGATCATCGACGAGACCGCGCTGACACGGATGCTCGAGACCGGCGAGGTGGCTGGCGCCGGTCTCGACGTTTTCGAGCATGAGCCGGCGGTCTCGCAAAAACTTGTCAGGCTAGCCAACGCCGGCAAGGTCACGCTCCTGCCGCATATGGGATCGGCGACGGCCGAGGGCCGCATCGACATGGGCGAGAAGGTCATCGTCAACATCAAGATCCTTCATGGACGGCCACCGTCCGCCCGACAGGTTGCTGCCCGCGATGCTGTAATCGCGCGCACGTGATCCCAAAAAGTTGAAGATTTTTTAGGTCTTGTTCATCCCGGATCAGCAGCCTAATAAGGCAGCCGCCCGGCCTTGCCTTGCTTTTAAGAGCGACCAGAGTCTGGAATGCTGGCAAAGCGACCAACTCGCAAACGTTTCACGGCAAAGTCACAAAACAAGCCCAGGCGAATGATCGGAGCGGATTCAGAGAAACGCCTCACTTGTTCCAAAGCGATAAACTGCCAATTCGGAGAATTCTGTCGCCACGGATGCGACCTTCGTTCTGGACCGTATGCTGAGCGATAGAACAAAGTCCTAATATTTGCCGGATTTGACCAAGAGCCAAATCAATCTCAACCCGAGGCAACAGCCACAAAGACGGTGAGCCCAATAACAGTAGTCATTCCCCATGTGAGGGGCCCTTTGCCGGCAAAGAGCAAGAAACTGGAGCCGGCGATCAGGGCTGCGATCACCAGTCCAACTGCAATGTTGCGATCGCTAGACTGCAACAGCTTAGCCCTCTGGAACTCTTGCTTGCGCAATTGCGCTGCCCATTCTTCCGCCTGCTTGCGTTCTGAAACGTTGGTCCAGAACCCGACAATTTCCTTGGGCAGGCCGTCGCCTTTCCGCAAGAGGCTCGCCTCGTCCTGTATCCAAAGGTAGTGGCCGTCCTTGGATCGAAACCGGTACTCTTGCACCAAGTGGCCCTCGATCATCAGGATCGACGTTTTCTCGACCGCGGCCTTCTTGTCATCGGGATGCAGACAGTCGATCCACCAGTTAGGGGCCAGCGCTTCCTCGACTTCGTAACCCAGGATTCTCTTGACGCTGTCACTTACCCATTGGGTGGGGAAACCTTTAGCTGTTATCGCAAGCCCATAAATGACGGTAGGAATGGAATTCAATATATAGCGCGACCGTTTGCCGGATTTGACCACGCGCCAAATCGATATAAACCCGAGGCTACAGCCGACCGCAAAGACGGTGAGCCCAATAATAGTCACTCCCCACATCAGGGGCCCTTTGCCGGCAACGAGCGAGAAACTGGAGCCGAAGAGCAGGGCTGTGATCACCAGACCAACTGCAATGCGATTGTTAACCCGAGTCAGCTCGTCCTCGCCAACGTCGACCGCTTGCTCGTGCGCTTGCGCCGCCTGTTTTTCCGCCTGCTTGCGTTGTGTAATGTTGGTCCAGAACCCGACAATTTCCTTGGGCAGGCCGTCGGCATCCCGCAAGATGCTCGCCTCGTCCTGAATCCAAAGGTAGTGGCCGTCCCTGGCTCGAAACCGGTACTCTTGCACCAAGTGGCCCTTGGTCATCAGGCTCGACGTTTTCTCGACAGCGGCCTCCTTGTCATCGGGATGCAGACGGTCGATCCACCAGTCAGGGGCCAGCGCTTCCTCGACTTCGTAACCCAGGATTCTCTTGACGCTGTCGCTTACCCATTGGGTGGGAAAACCTTTAGCTGTTATCCCCAGCACATAAACGACGGTAGGAACGGAATTCAATATATGGCGCGACCGTAGCGGCGATACCGCAAGAGCGCTGTGGGGCTGACGCTGTGGCATAGCTACACGTCTAGACCGCGTGAACGCCTACGGCAAGGCGCTAAATAACTCGCGGCGATCTGCCCAGCTAGAAAAACTCGCCGATGCGGTAAAGCCTATAATTCATGCTGCGACTGTCAGGTGGCGCTCAGTGGTCGTGAGGACCCGGAGGCGGTGGGGCCGGCGGCTCCCGCGCCAACGTTTCGAGTTGCGTTTCGATGAAGCCGGGATCGCTCCAACTGTTGTCTTCCTCGGGCAGCCAACGCGCGCGAATATAGCCGGAGCGGTCGATCAAGAACTCGGCATGCGTTTCGGGAACCCTGACCACGTCCTGTTTCCGGTTGTGAAAGGAGCGGGTGTAAAAGCCATAGGTGGCGGCCACGTCCGCCGTGTCGTGATCGGCGATGAGAAATCTTGCCGGTTGCGAGGCGGCGCAGCGGCTCGCAAGTCTTACCGGGGGCAACCAAGATCATTTTGGCACCGAGCTCGGCCAGCCGCTCGCGGACGGCCAATAGCTGGTCGAGCCGCGCCGTCTCTTGCGCCACGTTCTCTTGGGTACAGGAAAAAAGCACCACGAGGAGTTGGGACTTGAGGCGATAGTCGCTCAAAATGAAGGTGTTGCCGGTTTCATCACTGACCTGGAAATCGGGGGGCGCGAGCCAATACTGGCCCGGGTTGATCTTGGGTTCGATGATGCGTGCCTGATAGCCGATCGAAAAAGCGCCGAGAAAATTGATGATGTCCCACCGCTCGTCGTCGGTGAGCACGTCGCCAAAGGCCAGGCATGGGGGTCTCCGTCATACCATGGGTCACCCACCAATAGAGATCGCCGCCGGTGTGCAAAGCCGTGTGCGGCGCCGAAAGATCGGCCGGCTTTTCGCGTTATTGGCATGCTCGCGGCCAGGGGGCCGTCGCCATGGCCGCTCACGCCATGGCAGGGAGTGCAATTGTCTTCATAGTGTTTGAGACCGGCAGTGATCGACGTCGCAGCAAAGGGAATGTCCGTCGCGAGGTAGGTATCCGGGTAGGCCTGCACCGAGACCGCCGGGAAGGCAAGGGCGCTTCCGGCCAGCGAGGCGGCAATGCCGGCGGCGAGGCCGGCGTAGCGCGGAAATCGTAACCACGCCGGCCGTAGCGTCGGCACCAAACTGAAAGCGAACGCCGCGAGGCCAAGCAAAATCAGCACTTGGCCGCCGATGAAACGCGTCGGGACCCAAGGGATGGCCCAGGTCGCCGCGAACGACAAGCGAAATGGCAACGGCCAGACAATGTTCTCGTGCTCGGGCGGGGCCAGGCTCGCCATGTCGGACGCCACGACGACGATGAGGACGGCCACCACGGTCTCGAGCTTGACCCGGTTCGCATAGCTTCGAAAGATTGAATTGCTCGGCTTTACCTCAAGCATCGGCAAAAGGTGCCGTTGCAATTCGCCTGCGATGACGAAAATGCCGCCAAGCAAGGCAAGCTTGAGGATCAGCAGGCGTCCGTATTCAGTTCCGATCATTCCCGGAATATTGCCGACAAGAAACCAGGTCAGCAGCGTCCCGGTCACCAGGATGACGCTCATCGCGATTATCGCGAGCCGCGAAAAGCGGCGCAGGATGACGGCGGCCAATTGCCGCGTGTCGTCCGGGACCGGTCCAGCGCCAATCAATAAAATAAGCGCGGGCAACCCGCCCAGCCAGACTCCTAACGCGAGACGGTGCGCAATGGAAGCGGCAAGACCCGCGATCTGCTGATCGAGCGTAACCGGATGGCTATTGAAGGGGAATGCAGCGAGGCCAATGCCCGCAAACAGCGCGGCTAACAACAATGCCAGGTCCGATGTCGATGATTTCTTGAGAGTGATCCAGGCAATAACGGCGGGGATACAAGCCGCCATAGCGCAACCGAGTTCAATAATCGCGATTCGGCCGACCCCGGTCTTGAAAAGGAAAGTCGAAATGATCGCGCCATTAACCGAAAATCTTGCGATTCCCGCGGCGTCGGCGGCGGCACCCACCGCACCCAGCCCTGTCGCGACAGCTCCGGCAAAGGCAGCCACCAATACCGACAAAACGACCCGGCGGCGCCAAACGGACCCTCCGGCTGGAGCTAGGGCGTCGCGCGTATACCAGACCAACACCCCGGAACCCAGGACGATAGCCGCGGCCAAGGTTGCGATGGCCCTGACAATTGCAAAGGGATCGATCATGATCGCGCAGCCTAATTCATGGAGCCTTGACAGTGAAGGCAAGCTTGTCGTCGACCGTGTGACCATCGACGGATAACATATGGTATCCGATGTTGACCGGCCCGGCGGCCAGATTGTCCGGAAGCGTGACGATCAGAAGCCGCGGATCGGAACTGTCGCCACGGCTGGTTAAGGGGATCTGCGGCCCCTGTGCCGGGACGATCCACACCTTCGCGAACGCCGGTTCGACTCCCTCGTTAAACCATAGCTTCAACACCTTGGGCGCCGTATCGAGCACAGCGCGCGCGGCGGGATCGGATTTGACGAGCCGCGAATGCGCCGCAGCTCCGGAAATCCCGAGGCCAAACCCTAGCAACACAACGGCATAAACGAGCACCGCTCGTCCCCCATTTCTCCAGCTGGTCCGGCGTTTCATTCGACAGCTCCTTGTTTGTTTTGCGTTTCCCTTGGCGTTCGGGATCGTATTTCCGTGGACTTACCACGGCTCATCGCGAATCCTGATTGCCGTGGGTAGAGGCCATACTGTCGCACCGCGGCAGAGCCCTGGTTGCTCCAAATCAGATTGCAGTTGCACCTTATGTGAGCTTCCAGGGGTCTTGAAGCGTGGCAAAAAAGTCATAGTGCGCATCGAAAGCAACTTTGCAAGCACTGATCGTTTGACAAAAACTCAATATCGCGTGAACCCTACAACATAAAACTGGAGGGAAAGTTCATGACCGGTGCTATCAGAATTTGGGCCGCTGCTTTCGTCGCAGCTCTCGCCATCACGCGTGCCGATGCCGCGGATTTGACTCCGCCGCCGGAGCCGCTCCCGCCCGCCCCGCCGATCTTCTTCGTCCATGTCGGCGCCCTCGGCGCTTTTTACTCGCCGCCCGACGCGCAGTCGACCGGAGGCGGGTTCTTGAAGGACATACCGACCCCCTTCGCCGGTGTTAACGTAACATCATCGAACGTAGCTATCCCGCCAAGTTATACCGTCGGCTTGGAAGCAGGCTATTTCATCACGCCCAATATCGCCCTCGCCATCTCCGCCGGCGTGCCCCCGCCCTTGCGTATCAGGGCGACTAATTTGAATGTGACAGGTTTGCCGCCAAACGCCTTGGGAACGGACCAATTGGGAAGCGTGCGCTATGGCCCCATCATGGGCGTCCTTCAATACCACTTCACTCAATGGGGCGCCTTTCAGCCTTATTTCGGCGCCTGGCGCGGCCTATGTGGTGATGTTCGCCAATATCAGCGACGGCATTCTTTCGAATTTCAGCGTCGATCCGACTTTCTGCGCCGTTGCCCAAGCCGGGCTTCGATTATATGCTGACGGATTTTGGCCTCCCTAACTGGGGCGTCTTTGTAGACGCGAAAAAGCTGATTTACCTCAATCCCAACTTTCAAGGGAATGTCCTAGACACCAATATCCACGTCAAAACCCTCGGGAAGATCGATCCCTGGGTCGCGTCCACCGGGATCACATTCAAATATTAGCCAAGGGCATTGCGCCATAGGCTAAACGGACGCTGACTAAGCCGCGCCGCGCGACAAAAGAACGCTCCCACGGACTACGTGGGAGCGTTTTCGTTTGCGGGTTTTGGACCGCCGCGGGAGACGCCGACTTTGGCCGGGCGAAGCACGCGATCGCCGATCGCGTAGCCGTCCTCGACCACCTGCACGACCGTCGCATTCGGCGCCGTCTCGTCAGGCACCTCGAACAATGCCTCATGGAGATTGGGATCGAACTTGGCGCCGAGCGGTTCGAGCTTCTTGACGCCGTATTTGCCAAGCCGCGACAAGAAGTCGCGCTCGGTGAGTTCAACTCCCTCGATTAAGGTTTTCAGCGCGGCCCCCGCCTGCTCGCGGGCATCGGCCGGCAGGCTTTCGACGGCGCGCCGCAAATTGTCGGCGAAAGTCAGCATATCGAGGGCAAACGAGGTCACGCCGTAAGTTTTGGCGTCGGCGACCTCGCGCTCGGCGCGCCGGCGCTGATTTTCCATCTCGGCGAGGGCGCGCAGGACCTTGTCCTTCAGCACCGTGTTTTCGAGCTGAAGATTTTCCAAGACAACGAAGGGATCTGGTTCTGCAGCCGCAGCTTGCGCGGCGGGGCCGGACAACCCCGCGCCGGCATCGCCGCTGGACCCGTCCGGGTTGATCGCGGTGGCTTCGTTTTCGGCTTTTTTCGAATCGTTCATGATCGCTCTTTGATAAAGGATAAGCCACGCTGGGATATCAGTTTTTTGGCAACCAAAATCAAGCTCCCGCCTTGACCTTCCGCGATTAGCCGCGGCCGTCCGCGATGAGTTGGGCAAGATCGCGATCCCCGGAAGCAGTCAGAATCCGCGGTCCGTCCCGGCGGACGCTTCCTTGGCCGGATCGAAAACTCCTAAAATTGCCCGCCGGATCGCTTCTTGCCTATGCACGGAAGCAATTTTCTCCCCCATGAGGTCCGACACATAAAACACGTCCGCCGCCTTTTCGCCGAATGTCGCGATATGGGCCGAGGCTATGTTCAGGTTGAGCCAGGACATGATCGCCGTCAATTCATAAAGGAGGCCAGGCCTATCGAGGCCGGTCACTTCAAGAACGGTGAAGCGGTTGGAAAGCGTATTGTTGATCGACACTTCTGGATGGATCCGAAAAACATCGCGGCGCTCACCGGCCTGCTGCGTCCTTGCGGCGACCATGTCCCGCAGCTTGACTTGTCCGCTGAGCGCGCGCTCGATTGCTAGCACAATGCTGCCCGCCCGGCGCAACTCGTCTTCGTCGTATTTGAAAGCACGCGAAACAAAAATTGTGTCGAGCGCCATGCCATCCGCCGTCGTAAAAACCTGCGCGTCGACAATATTGGCTCCCGTCGCCGCGCATGCGCCGGCGACGGTGGATAATAGCCTTGCATGGTCGGGCGCGATGACGGTCAATCCGGTGACGCTCCGGTCCCGGTCAACGAGGATATCGGTTACCGGCGCCGGTATCTCGACTTCGGTCATATTCAAAAGTTTGGCGTGAAGAAGTTTCTGCTCGATTGTGGCCTTTAGCCAATAGGCTTGCGGAAGTCGCGCGGCATAGGCCTCGAAATCGAGGTCTGACCACTTCGGCAGCGCGCGCCGCAGTTCCTCGCGCGCCCGGGCGACGCGCTGTTTGTGATCGGTCGTGGAGTGACCGCCCGAGAGCTCCACCTCGGTCTCCCAATAGAGGGTGCGCAGGAGTTCGCCCTTCCAATTGTTCCAGACCCCCGGCCCCACGGCGCGGATGTCGCAAACGGTGAGGACGAACAGCATTTTGAGGCGTTCAAGGGTCTGCACGCGGCTGGCGAAGGTCGCAATCGTTTTCGCGTCGCCGAGATCGCGCCGCTGCGCCGTATCCGACATGATCAGATGGTTCTCAACGAGCCAAGCCACCGTTTCGGTTTCGGCTTCCGAGAGGTCGAGACGCGGACAGAGCGCGCGCGCGACTGCCGCACCGGCGCTCACATGATCTTCCATCCGCCCCTTGGCGATATCGTGCAGGAATAGCGCGAGATACAGCACCGTCCGGTTGGCAATCGACGGGAGAATTTCAATGGCCAGCGGATGTTCCATGGGGGTAAGTCTATGCGCTTCGATCTCGGCGAGATTTCCCACCGCGCGCAAGAGATGCTCATCGACCGTGTAATGGTGATACATGTTGAATTGCATGAGCGCGACGATGCGGCCGAAATCCGGGATGAAGCGTCCGAGAACACCGGCTTCGTTCATGAGCCGCAGCACGATTTCGGGCTCGTTGCGCGACGTCAATATGCCTAGAAACAGCCGGTTCGCTTCGGGATCGGCGCGCAATTTCGCGCCGATAAGCTTCAGGGCGCGGGTGACGTGCCTCGTCGCGTCTGGATGGATCGCGAGGCCAGTGCGGCCCGCGACCCAGAAAAGCCTGATAAGATTGACCGGATCGCGGGCGAAAACCTCCGGCCCAGCGACCGTGACGCGGCCATTCTCAACTTCGAAATCGCCGGTCGCGATGGCCTTCTGCTTGCGCCGCATAGGCCGGAACCGGTCGAGCCGCGCGGAAGGCTTTGCCTGCTTTTCCTCGAGTGCAGCGCAGACGATCGCGGTCAGATCGCCGACATCCTTGGCGATCAGAAAATAGTGTTTCATGAACCGCTCGACGCTTGCGAGACCGCCCCTCTCCGAATAGCCGAGCCGGTCCGCGATCCGGCGTTGATGGTCGAAGCTCAGTCTTTCTTCCGCCCTGCCAGTCAAAAAATGCAGATGGCAGCGAACTCGCCAGAGAAACTCCTCGCAACGGCGGAACAGTTTATATTCGGAACGGGAAAACACGCCGGCACCGACGAGATCGGCCGCGTTGCGCAGCCGATACACATATTTGGCGATCCAAAACAATGTATTGAGGTCCCGAAGGCCGCCTTTGCCGTCCTTGACATTTGGCTCGACGAGATAGCGCGAGCGGCCGGCCTGCGCGATGCGGCTGTCGCGTTCGGCGAGCTTCGCCGCGACGAATTCGGCAGCCCGTCCTTGCACGATCTTGAGCTCGAACTGCGTCCGCATGGTTTCGAAAAGCCCGCTGTCGCCGAGAATAAGTCGCGCTTCAAGGAGCGCCGTGCGAGCGGTCATGTCTTCGCGGGCTTGAACCAGACATTCCTTGACCAAGCGTGTCGAATGGCCGACTTTTTGGCCGAGATCCCAAAGCATATAGAGCATCGCCTCGGTGATGCATTCCCCGCGCTGCCGGGCTGCGGGAGAGAGCAGAAAAAGGAGATCGATGTCGGAACCCGGCCCAAGGGTCGCCCGCCCGTAACCGCCCACCGCCGCGATCACGAAGGCTTCGCCGGCTGGGCCATTTGCGGCCGGATGAACATAGGCCGTCACATAATCGAAAATCTCGCGGATCAGCTCGTCTTCGATATCGGCGAGCTGGCCGGCGCAGGCGAGGCCGCCCCCATTCGCCTCGAACGTTTCGCGGGCGAGCGCGCGCCCTTGGTCCAAGGCGGCACGAAAAAGCGCGACCGTTTCCTTGCGAACCGCCTAGCCGGCACCCCTCCCGCATGGAGCGCCGCGATCTTGGCGTGCAACCCCGCGCGATGGAAATAGGCTCCATGCGGCAAGTTGATCCGATGGCGCCGGGATTGGACCGGCGACGCTGTTTCGAGCATGGCGTTCATGGATTTCGATGACCTGGCGAGTGGCGGATCCCGCGCAATTCCTCCAAGGTGGTTTCCATTTCCGTGAATGACAAGGCCGGGCCAAGCCGCAATTTTGCTTCGATCGCATCCCAGATCGCGACGGCAAGATCCGGACCGCCGAGCCGTTTGATCGCCCGGATCCCGGTCGGCGAGGTCACGTTGATCTCGGTCAGATTGCCGTCGATGACGTCTATGCCGGCAAAAAGCAAGCCGCGCCGTTTCAGTTCGGGGCCGATCACGGCGCAAATTTCAAGCTCCCGCGGCGTAAGCCCGGCCGCCGACGCCGTGGCGCCACGCGCCAGGTTCGCGCGGATGTCGTTTCCGGCCGGCACCCGGTTGACCGCGCCCAAGGCCAAGCCATCGACGAGAATGATGCGCTTGTCGCCTTTTGCCACCCGCGGCAGAAAGCGCTGCACCACCCATGGCTCGCGAAAGCTCGCCGCGAAGAGGTCATAAAGCGAGCCAAGGTTTGGATCGCCGCGGGCAATCTTGAACACCGCTGCGCCGCCGTGCCCATGCAATGGCTTCATCACGGCTTCGCCCTGCTCATCAAGAAAAGCCTCGATCGCCGCTTTGTCGCGGGTGATCAAGGTCGGCGGCATAAGCCTCGGAAAATCCATCACAAAAAGCTTTTCCGGCGCGTTGCGCACGCCGGCCGGATCATTGACAATCAACACCCCTGGTTGCAACCGCTCAAGCAGATGCGTCGAGGTTATATAGGCAAGATCGAAAGGCGGGTCCTGCCGCAAAAGCACAACGTCGAATGAGGCGAGATCCGTCTCACTTTTGCCGCCCAGGGTGAAATGATCGCCTGCGGTGTCGCGGACATCGAGCGGCGCCGTCCCGGCGACGACCCGGCCGCCGCGAAGCGAAAGTTGATCGGGAGTATAGTAAGATAGCCTATGGCCCCGCGCACGCGCCTCGAGCAGGAGCGCGAAGGTCGAATCGCCCGCGACATTGATCTTGTCGATAGGGTCCATTTGGACGGCGACGTTCAAGGCCATCGAAATCTCTTCGGCAGGCGTGGCAAAATCCCGCCTATGGGCAGGGGGCATGGCCGGGAGGATTCGTCAAGGGCGCCGCCGCATCAATTTTGACCAAAACTTAGCTTCGCGCCGCGCCTTTAGGCGGGGTGGACGGATACCGGAAAATATCGCTTGTAGGAGGGAGTCCCAAATCATTTTTCCGGAGCTTCATGGGTGGCCGGTTTTTGGAGGGCCGGTCATGCAAAGATGACCGAAGAAGACTGGGCGCTCGTGCTTGGTGTTCGATACCCCTTCCGTTTACGGCCACGAAACCCAATCTACGGCCCAGGCAAGTAAGGAGAACCCATGGCGAACGCCGATCCGGTCGTCATCGTTGCCGCCGCGCGCACGCCGATTGGCGGCTTTCAAGGCGAGTTCAAAGACCTTGCCGCCGCAAGTCTCGGCGCCGCCGCGGCGAAGGCGGCGCTCGCGCGGTCTGGCGTTGCGGCCGAGGACATCGAAGAAGTGATTCTTGGCTGCGTCTTGCCTGCTGGCCAGGGTCAGGCTCCCGCCCGCCAGGCCGCGCTTGCCGCCGGCCTGCCCGAGGCCACTCCCTGCACGACCGTCAACAAGATGTGCGGGTCCGGCATGAAGGCGATCATGCTGGCGCATGACGTTCTCCGCGCCGGGAGTGCGCGGATTGCGCTTGCGGGCGGCATGGAAAGCATGAGCAACGCCCCCTATCTGCTCGATCGCGCGAGGTCCGGCTACCGCATGGGGCATGGCAGACTCCTCGATCATATGTTCCTCGACGGGCTCGAGGATGCCTATGGCGAGCATTTGCCGATGGGCGCCTTCGCGGAGGATTGCGCGGAAAGCTTTCAATTTACCCGCGCCGCCCAAGACGCCTTCGCCATCGCGTCCCTGGAGCGGGCGCAAAGGGCGATCGGCGACGGCAGTTTTGCTAGTGAGATCGCGCCAGTCACTGTCAAGTCCGGTAAGGCCGAAGTCAGGATCGTTTTGAACGATGAGCAGCCGCTGAAGGCGAAACTCGACAAAATTCCTCATCTGAAACCGGCGTTCAGGGAGGGCGGCACCGTGACGGCGGCAAATTCGAGTTCGATTTCGGATGGTGCCGCGGCGCTCGTTCTCATGCGCCGCTCGGAGGCCGAAAAGCGGGGCATCTCGCCCTTGGCGACGATCCTGGCGCATGCCACGCACGCGCAGGCGCCCAGTCAATTCGCCACCGCCCCCATCGGCGCGTTGCGAAAACTGATGGACAAGACCGGCTGGTCGCTGGCGGATATCGATCTTTTCGAGATCAACGAGGCTTTTGCGGTGGTCGCGATGGCCGCGATGCAAGAGCTTTCCTTGCCGCATGAAAAAGTCAATGTGCATGGCGGCGCCTGCGCGCTCGGCCATCCGATCGGCGCGTCGGGCGCGAGAATCGTCGTGACGCTGCTTGCGGCCTTGCAAAAATACGGGCTCAAACGCGGCGCGGCAGCGGTTTGCATTGGCGGCGGCGAGGCCACCGCTATCGCGCTAGAAATGCCTTGTTGACATGCCCGGCAAACTATCCCCCAAATTGGTTGGGACGGAGGTCTTTCGGGAGACAGTAAGCGCCGTGATCACGGCGACGAGACGCTTGCGGAGATTGGCCGCAGCTACAATGTGTGCGGCTGGACGATATCGAGGCTTGGGGGTTGATTGTGAGTGATGACGATTTTTTATACGATGATTTTCCCGAAGACCCGGAGTCGGCGTTTTTAAGCCTGGAAGCTCATTTTAAGAGGCAGTGCGACGAACAACTTGCAAAGGCTCATGAAGGAGAGCGGACTGATGTATATTTCATACAATATATAAGTCGAGTGTTGGCAGCTATTAATGAGCTTGGACTAGAACACAAATTCGCAGAGAAAAGTGTTCCATCAATTGAGGAAGTTACCTATTCGACATATCTTAATTTCAGCAAAGACGTAGAGCATTATCGAACAAGGCTGCAAATTCGCCGTGCGCGTAGGCGCAAAGACTACTCCGTAGCTCTCGATACTCCGACAAAATTGAAACTGCGGCACCTTCTTTCGCAGATTAAAGAAACTGTTGATAAGCTCGATGTTCCCCAAAGTAAGAAGGAGTCCTTGTTCGCAAAAATTGCTGCACTTGAAAGTGAGATCGACCGCGGCCGTACCCGCTTTGATGCGGTTGCTGCCCTTTGGATTGAAGTGTGCGAAAAAGTGGGAGAAGGTATTGAGAAGCTTGAGCCTTTAAGAAAGTTGATCAATTCAGTTGGCAACCTTATTGGCGTCGCCAAAAAAGAAGAGGAAACCGAAGCTCGTCGGCTTCCGGCACCTAAGACCCCGAAGCAAATAGGCCCACCGAAAAAGTTCGGACGACGATATTCCATTCTAGACCTGTTGCTTTGAGGCACGGTCGCTCAAGGCGCCATTCTGTAGCCGATGTTTTTTGGTTGGTTCATGGTCTCACTTTCACGCCGTCGCCGCCGCAATCGCATCTTGCGCCGCCTTCGCGGATTAAAAGGTTGCCCGGCCGACTAAAGCGCGGCGATCCGTTCCGCGCAAGCTCAGCAAGCGTTGCCCGCGGCGAGGCCACCGCGCTCGCACTTGAAATGCCTAGTTGACACGCTCCGTAAACTATCCGTCAAATTGATTGGGCCGGGGCCTTCCCGCCTCCTAAAACTTCGATTTGCGAGGTAGCGCATGAGCGACGACCAGAATTTCCCGCCGAAGGCGCCTCCCCATTGGACGGTGGCTGAACAGCCGCCCGGTGCCCGCTCGCATCCCCAAGACACGCCGCTCAACCGTTTTCTGGGCGGCTCTCCCGGCGGCGTCATCTTGCGCCTTCTTTTCGTATCCCTAATCGTCGGCGCCTTTTTGATGTGGCTCGACATCAGGCCCTGGGATGTATTTCTTGGACTGCAACAGCTTGTTGATCGAATCTGGGGCCTGGGGTTCGATGCGATCCGCGAAATCGCAAATTATATCCTCGCGGGGGCCGCGATCGTCGTTCCGGTTTGGCTGGTGCTGCGGCTTATGAATATGCGCAACCCAAGCTGAACCCGGCGGCGGCGCGGTGCCTGGCAATGCAAACATCACCGTAAATCCTCCCCGCGTCAGCCACGCCCGCGTGGTGCGGCTTGCGCTGCCGATGACGCTCGCCCATTTGTCGACGCCGTTGCTCGGCATCGCCGACGCGGCGATTATTGGCAGGCTCGGCCAGGCGCATCTTCTCGGCGCGATCGCCGCCGCCGCCGTCATTTTCGACTTTATCTTCTGGAGTTTCGGTTTTTTGCGCATGGGGACGGCGGGGCTCACCGCGCAAGCCCTTGGCGCGGGCGACGCCGCCGAGCAACGCGCGACCTTCATCCGCGCCGCGATCGTCGCGCTTGTTATCGGAGCGGCGATGATTTTGCTCCAGGCGCCGATCGCCTGGATCAGCTTTGCCGCCCTCGATGCCAGCCCGGCAGTCACTGGCGCGGCGCGGCTTTATTTCGATATAAGGATTTGGTCGGCGCCTTTTGTCTTTTTCAATTACGCGGTGGTCGGCGCGATCGTTGGACGCGGGCGGACGGGCATCGCGCTCGTCCTCCAACTCATGATGCATCTGGTCAACGTCGCCTTCAACATCGCTCTTGTTTACGGCTTGGCGCTGGGCGTGCGCGGCTCGGCGGCCGGCACGCTCGCGGCCGAGGTTTTGGGCGCGCTCGCTGGTTTTTTTGTTGTGTGGCGCATGTACGGCGATCTTTTCCGGGTGGACTGGCCACTATTTCTCGATCGCGGAAAAATCGCGCGGATGTTTGCGATCAATCGCGATATATTCATCCGCAACACAGCGGTGCTCTTTGCCTTCGCGTTTTTTGCCGCGCAGGGCGCGCGCGGCGGCGATATTGTTCTCGCGGGCAATGCGATTTTGATCAACCTCATGCTCGTCGCGAACTATTTTCTCGACGGGTTCGGGACCGCCGCCGAGCAGATGTGCGGCCAATCGATCGGCGCGCGGGACGCGCATGGTTTTCGCGCGGCGGTGCGGATCACCGCCTTTTGGTCCTTCGCCTTTGCCGCCGGCCTGGCCGCCCTGGTGCTTGTTTCCGGCAAACCGTTCATCGATTTTCTTACGACCGAACCACAGGTGCGGGCATTTGCCCGCGATTATCTTTTGTTCGCCGCGCTGGCCCCGCTTGCGGGCGCGCTTGCTTATGAACTCGACGGCGTGTTCGTTGGCGCGACATGGACACGCGACATGCGCAATCTGATGCTCGTCTCGCTTGCGCTTTATATCGCAAGCTTCTATCTGCTGCGGCCTTTCGGCAATGCCGGACTGTGGCTCTCGCTTCTGCTTTTTCTTCTTGCGCGCGGCCTCACTCAAGCGTGGCGCTATCGAAAATTGTCCGCGTTGAGTTTTCCACTGGCCCAATCCGCCGCCGCGGCACCGGTTGCGTCGCTAAGCCGGGGATAGGAGTGTCGCGCGAGGAGACGGACGAGGCCACACTTGATTTCGTCTGCAAGCGCAAGCCCCTTGAACACAAAAGATGTGTAGAGTTGCACGAGGCTTGCGCCCGCCTTGATCTTGGCGAACGCGGTTTCCGCACTGTCCACGCCTCCAACGCCGATCAACGGAAATTGGTTCTCCACCCGCAGATAGGCGGCGGCTAGCAATTGCGTCGATAGCGCGAATAGCGGCCGGCCAGAGAGGCCGCCGGGTTCATTAGCCGAAGGGTCGCGCAATCTCGCGGGCCGCAAGATCGTGGTGTTCGAGACGATCAGTCCGTCGATTTTCCGCGCGCGGGCGCAGCCAATGATCTCGTCGAGCTCGGCAAGCGTAAGATCTGGCGCAATCTTCAAAAGCACCGGCTTGCGGCCGAACCGTTCCATCGCGATGTTCCGCGCGTCGAGCACGCGCGCAAGAAGATCGTCGAGCGCATTGGCGCGCTGCAAATCGCGCAACCCCGGCGTATTGGGCGAAGAAACATTGATCGCAAAATAATCCGCGACATCCGCGAAGGCCTCGATCCCGCGCACGTAATCCGCCGGCCGGTCGGAAGCGTCCTTGTTGGCACCGAGATTGACCCCCACGATGCCATACCCATTCACACGCGTGGCAAGCCGCGCGTGGACAGCCATATGCCCTTGGCTGGGGAAGCCGAGACGGTTGATCGCCGCCTCGTCGCGGGTGAGACGAAACAGGCGCGGGCGCGATTGACCCGCCTGCGGCAGAGGCGTGATCGTGCCAACCTCGGTGAAGGCGAAACCCAGACGCAAGAAAAAATCGATAGCTTCGCCATTCTTATCGAAACCCGCCGCGAAGTCCGAGCGGGTTAGAAAAATCGAGGCAGAAAGCGCTGACCGCGAGGCGAGGGTCGTCTGGCGGGCAGGCAGCTGGGGAAGTGCTTGGAAAACTTTAAATGCCCGAATGGCCCACTCATGCGCACCCTCGGGATCGAGCCGGAACAGGACCGGACGCGCCAGCGCATCCAGAAAGCCGATCACTCTAAAAGGCCCGCGAAATCATGGCCTCCATCCGGCCGGAGCGGGAGAGGTTTTGCCCAGACCACAGCATCGAGCGGCAAATCGGCATAAAGATGTGGAAAAAGCAAGCCGCCGCGCGAGGGTTCCAAGCGCAAGCCGCCGCCGAGCCGTTTTGCGTCGACGGCGATCAGCAGCAAATCATCCTTGCCGGTGAAATATTTCGCGGCTGTCGCCTCGGCCTGTTCCGCCGTCGAGAAATGAATGAAACCGCCGGCGATATCGGCCGGCGCGCCGTCAAACCGGCCCTTGTCCTGGGCCTTGCGCCATAACGAGGCCGGCGCAATTTTGTAGATCAAATCCATAGCCGGGCTTGGCTCTCTCTCATGTGTTACCCCAGGCGTCCGCCAGACAAGAGATCGCCCCTCCTCGAACGAGAAACGCCACTATCCTGTAACACCTACCGAGGCGTGCCGTGAGTGATCAATTCTGCACGTGCTCGCTGCGGGAGCTCGTCCGTTGTTCCGGCGGCGGCGTGATCCAGTCCGCCACGTTTTGGGACCTGCTCCTTCAGCCGCAAGAAATAGCCGGAATATGGATGCGCCGAGGACGCTGGCTTCCCGACGTGTTTTAAGGAAAGTTCCCATGCTTTCCAGCTGTCAACGACCTCGTAGCCAATCGCCTCGAAGGCCGTTACGAATTCCCTCCTATTGTAGAGGACGCATGCGACCCTGCGGTTCCCACCGTCCTGAACCGTCGCCTTGGCTGGCCCATCGATTAGAGGTGTGCGGTTTATAAGGATATACGACGGCTTTTCCGGAAGTCCGGCCACCATCTCTGAAAGAGGTGTGGCGAAGTAATGGAGAGAACCGGATGCAATTAAGAGTTCTGCCCCGGCCGCGTCCTCCCATTTTCGCGTAAACCGAAGACGATTTTCGCCGCGATTTGTGGCTAGTGTTTGCCCAGATTCCACCCATACGGGCAGATCAAATACCAGCCAAGTGCAATCCGGAGGAAGGTCCAAATACCTGTCGTAAAGGTAAAATAGATTGCCAGTGCTTCCTCCAAGATCAAAAATCTTGGCCCGGTCCAATATCAGACCTCGCATGTGAAACAGTGCGGCATAATCGCTAGGCCTGGGCGCCTCCGCTAGCGACATCTGCCGGTTTGCATACTCTGGATGTTCAAAGCCTCCTTCCGCGTAGGGCCAAGCGGCAGCGACAGCTTCAGACAAGCTATTAAAAACGCGATGATACCCTAGCATGGCGTTCAAAATCGGCGCGGTGATTGGCCAAGTCGCCACGCGTCTCATCAGACGATTGCCGCCTCGCTGCGCTTCAATCGCGCGCAGGAGGCGAGCTGTAAACCTGATTTGTTTTACTCGAAGAAGCCGGATTGTTGATGACATATCCGCCTGCAATGTACATAGCCAACCTGAAGAATATACCATTCTCCGGGCAAAATAGTTCACCACGGAAAATAAATATTGATAGTTATTGTACTATCCCACCTTTACGCGTGTAATGCCGCATGGCCGCGCATAAGATCGCCGCCAAGCGCGCCGGCGAAGAGTTTGCGGGTTTCGGCAATTCCGTAGAGCACCGCGAAAGACCCAAATCGAGGCCACGGCTTTTGCCAAGCGGCACCCGCTAAAGCACATGGCCCGCAAGCCAATCCGCAAAGCGCCAGGCGAAAGGCTCTCTACGGCTCAAGCGCAAAACCGGCCGCACGGGACGACGCATTCCTCGCCAGTCTCATCGCAGCTAACCCTTTTTCACCGCAATCGGTTCGTTCGGCGACGACGCCGTCTTTGCACCGTGGATGCTTTGACCGGCCTGAAATGGCCTGCCGCCTCAAACCGTCCTGTCAGGTCCTGCGCGCGGGATGTTTCATCGCCCTGATCGCTCCGCGCGCCGCTCGCGCGGGTTGAAAGACGGTTCGCTTGACGGCGCCATAGACGCTTCGCTTGACGGCGTCCTTGAACGCCGAAACTCGCGGCGGAGTAGGATTTAACCCCAGGCGGCGAAGCCAATAATTGGTTCTGTAGACATCCGCCGTGATCGCATCGAGATAGTGGAAATTAATGTTTAGCGACACCGACACCTCCGGCCCATTCCGCACCCAGTGGGGGGCGCCAACCGGAATGTGCACGCCCTGTCCGGGGAGGAGTTCAATCACGGTGGCGCGGCTTTGGTATTGCGGCCTGTAGGTCGCGGCATTGTTGTCCACTGCCCAGAACTTTTCAATCTCCCGCTCCGGCAACACATCGCGATCCGTTGGTTCGAAGATGCTGATCGTTTTGCGGCCCCGGATCTGATTCAGCCAGCTGCATTCACGGTCGATATGGTAGGTGCTGATCCGGTTGGGCGAGTTGATGAAGATGATCGCATCGCGAAGCTTCATGACTTGTCCGAGGTCTCGCCCGGATAACGCGACGATCTCGTTCATGCAGGCGTCGAGCAGCCCGGCGTATTCGGGATCCTCTTGCACGTGGCGCAGAATAATGAATGCCCCCGCCGTCTCGATGCGCCGCAAAAGCTCATCGACCGGCAAGTCGCAAGGCGGCGTCTGATCCCAGCGCTGATCGACCCGGATCTCGCCCGCGTCGTAGTACACATCATTCGGATCGCGCGCCCTCCGGCGGGCCAGCGCGAGCAGCTGGTCAGTTCCAAAAAGCGGATTATCCGAAAGCCGATGTGCAAAAGTAAAGCAATTTTTGTCGAAGTCGCGGGCAAACACCGCTGGGTCCGCCTCTAGCAGTGGCCGTTCACGAAAGGCTATCGCAGGCACGGAACAACTCTCCACACAAAACTAAGCTATCAAACTAAACAAATCACCAGTCAGAATTCCAATCATTAACCTATGCGCGACGACGATTGGGACGTATGTAAATGCCCGGCCGCTCGACAATCACGGCAGACGCTCCAGCTTGTGCAGCACCGTCCCCCTAAACTCTCTTCTGTCTATACTTACATGCTCTCAATTCTTAGTAATGCTACCTCGCACTTTTGTCAAGACGGGGCAGGTCTTCGGACAGGGCAAACGGGTCAAGAATTGCGGGTGCCGCGATCCTCCGGTCCGGTTTGCGTGCTGCCAAACCAAACCGCCCGACGCAACGGCGAGTTCCTCGCAAGCACCGCCGCCGCGCGATTGTTTCTCTCAATTCCGAAGAAGTCGAATTATCGATGACAGCCTAGCTTGCCATGTGAACACACGACTATGCGATCTATTAGGAACACCACCCTCCCTAAAAGAATGGTTGCTCCTCATCTTCATGTTTGGAATTTGGCATGGCCGCGCGCAAGGTCGCCAGTGAGCGCGGCGGCGATGAGTTTGCGGGTTTCGGCGATCCCGTAGAGCGCCACGAAAGACCCAAATCGAGGGCCACGGCTTTCGCCGAGCAGCACGCCATAAAGCATGGCGAACCAATCGTTCGAGACGCCGGGACGTTCGGCGGTCGCGCCCTTGGCTTTCCTATCCTGATAGCGCGGCAATTTCCGCGCGACATCGTAGAGCAATGTCTGAATCTCTTCCGCGCAGGCGCCCAGGGGCAGGGCGGCGAGAGCATCGGCGAGTTTTTCGAGCGCCTCGCGTTCGATTGCGTCCGGCTCGCGGAATTTTTTGGCCGGGCGCACGAAATCGTGGAAATAGCGTACCGCATAAGCCACCAGCCGGTCGAGACGGGGATGCGTCGCGGCCGAAAGATCCGGCGCATAGCGGCGCAGAAAACCCCAAAGCACCTGGGGGTCTTCGCTGTTCGCCACGGTGGCGAGGTTCAACAGCATGCTGAAGCTGATCGTCGTGGCCTGGGCGCCCCTGCCGCGCAAAATTTCGGGCGGCGGCGGCTCGCCCGAATGAATATGCCAGACCGGGTTGCCGAGACGCTCCTTGGCCGCTTGCCTAGGATAAGCGTCGAGGAAGGCCTGATAATCATCTACCGCACGCGGGATCACGTCGAAATAGAGCCGCTTGGCGGCGGTTGGTTTCTGATACATGAAAAGCGACAGACTTTCGGGGCTCGCATAGGCGAGCCACTCGCCGATGGTCATCCCATTGCCTTTCGACTTAGAGATTTTTTGGCCCTTTTCGTCGAGGAACAATTCATAACTGAATCCTTCCGGCGGCCTGCCGCCAAGCGCGCGCGCGATCGCGCCGGATAATTTGATCGATTCGATCAAATCCTTGCCGGCCATTTCGTAATCGACCTTGAGCGCATGCCAGCGCATCGCCCAGTCAGGCTTCCATTGCAGCTTGCAGGCGCCGCCCGTTACCGGCGTCTCGAATTTCTCGTTCGTGCCGGGATCGCGCCAACTAAGCGTGCCCGCGGCGGCATCGATCCTTTCAATCGGCACCTGCATCACAACGCCGGTCCTTGGATGAACCGGCAGAAACGGTGAATAGCTGGCTGCCCGCTCCTCGCGAAAACTCGGCAGCATGATCGCCATCACTTCGTCGTAATGGACAAGGACGTGGAGCAGCGCGGCATCGAAGCGGCCAGACCGATAGTAATCGGTCGCCGAAGCGAATTCGTACGCGAAGCCGAACTCATCGAGAAATGCGCGCAATCGCGCGTTGTTGTGCGCCCCAAAGCTTGCATGGGTGCCGAACGGGTCTGGAACCTCGGTCAGCGGCTTGCCAAGATGGGCGGCGACAAGCTCCTTGTTCGGGATATTGTCCGGCACCTTGCGAAGGCCGTCCATGTCGTCCGAAAACGCAATGAGGCGGGTCTTGATCCTATCCCCGGTCAAGACCCGGAACGCGTGGCGCACCATGCTCGTGCGGGCGACTTCGCCAAACGTTCCGATATGCGGCAGGCCGGAAGGCCCGTAGCCGGTCTCGAACACCACCTCGGTCTGGCCAGTTGCCGCAATCCGCGCCAAGATCTTGCGCGCCTCCTCGAATGGCCAGGCATTGGCTTGTCCGAGTGCTAAGGCGAAAGACATGGCAAGACCCCGAGAAGGTCAAGGGAGTGCCTCGGCAGGCGAGTGGTCCGCAAACGATAAGGAGCACCGGTTCGCTCGTCAATTACTCGACGCCCGGTTCGTGATGTCAAAAAAGTGCGGAGTATTTGGTAACGATCATGCGAATAAAAACAGCCAGAAGACCTGAGGGGGTAAGGCTTACAAAAAGGCACGTCTCATCCCAAGGAGCGAAACGGCGAACACTCTCATGCAGCCAGTCCTTCGCAACTCCCAGAATGACTGAGCTGGATTGAACCTTCCTTCGTATCCCCGCCCTTTCAGGAGGTGCTTGGAGGCGATCTGGGTACAATAGAGGTGCCTCCGTGCGCGGAAATCACGGCGGTTGCGCACCGTGTCAAACACGGTCAGAGCCTGGGCGACCATGGAACCCGCATTGCCCGCGTCGCTGGGCAGCAGCACGGTAGTGCTCGTCTTGGCGAGATTTCTGAACGCATCGACATACTGCTCGGCCACTTTAAGCTCGATGGCTTCGCGGCCGCCCGGCTCGTTGATGGCGGCGGCCACTTGGCGGATACTGCCGGCGGTCGCTTCCGCCACCATGAGCAGCGCCTGGGCTTCGCCGCGGGCGCGGTTGATCTGGTCGATTTGCGCTGCTTCCGATTTCAGCACCACCTGCTGCTTTTCGCCTTCGGACACGTTAATCTGCGACTGACGCTTACCTTCGGACTCTAAAATCACCGCGCGTTTCTGCCGCTCTGCCGAGACCTGCATTTCCATGGATTTAAGAATACTTGCCGGCGGGCTGATGTTCTTGATTTCATAACGCATGCACTGGATGCCCCAGGTTTGCGCCGCGGCATTGATGGCGGTGACGATATTGGCATTCAGGCGGTCGCGTTCCTCGAAGGTCGCATCCATGGTGAGCTTGCCGATTTCCGAGCGCATGGTGGTCTGCGCGAGCTGGGTCACGGCAAACACGGGGTTGGTCACCCCATACGACGCATGGACGGGATCGGTGATCTTTAAGTAAATAATGCCGTCGAGCAGCAAGGTGACATTGTCGCGCGTAATCGCCGTCTGCTCCTGCACCTCCATAGCGTACTCCTTGAGCGACTGCTTGTAGGGTATCAATTCGATATAAGGGATGATTAAGTTGAGACCCGGTTCGAGCGTGCGGTCAAACTTGCCGAACTTTTCGACAATCCAGACCGATTGCTGCGGCACCATACGCACGCCCTTGAATACGGTTATGACCGCGATAAGGGTGATGGCCAGCGCAAATACGGTCGTGAAACCCAACGCGTTCGTGAATTCCATGACAAAATCTCCTATTTAGGGACGACAGTAACCGTGGTGCCCGAGACGGACTTAATCACGACAAGCGCGCCGGCAGGCAGGGATGCGACTGGCGCCGAAGCCGCTAGCTCCGCATTCATGAGCGTACCAGACCAGGCCACCTGTCCGGTCCGGCCGCGTTCGAGGCCGTGTTCGCCGACGATTGCGGTGCCTCCCACCATGTTATTGAGCTCGATGCCGTTCTTGCGCCCGCTTTTCATGCGGAACTTCTGAAGCGGTTTCCACAGCACCGCCGTCCAGAACGTCGTCAGGCCGAAAAACCAGGCCACCTGCGCCCCAAACGCCGCTTCATCGGCGATGCCCGCTTTCACAAGAAGGCTGGTACACAACGCTCCGATTCCAGCAAGGAACAGGCCGAGCCCGGGCACGGTAATTGCTTCGAATACGATAAGCAACGCACCAAGGCCAAGCCAGAACTCGGTCGGATTACTCAGTAATATTCCCATGCAGGCTTTCCCTTGTCCGTCATGTTGCCGGGGCAGGCGCCGGCTTGGCACTGAAGGTCCGGGTGATGTACATAATCAGGGCTACCGTTCTTCCGGTTTCTTTGGCCGGCAAGGCCATTTTCGTGCCCGGCACCGCCTCCCGCGGGCTGGCAAGGAAATCAGATAGGGACTGAATTTTCCTTCGGAATAACTACTATAGCCGCTAACGCTCGCGGCTTAGTGCCCGCCAGACCGTTGTTGTTAGGCTCGAAGCCTATGGCGTATCGAGGGCGATTTTCTCCCCTAATGGAGAGCTCGCCGAACCGCCGCGCCGCCTCGCTCTTGCCTGTCGTCTTCGGCGTCATCGACGGCGTTTCGTAACCCACGCCTCCCTTTCCAACTTCCCCGCTGTTCGCGAAAACCGGGTCCACTTCGCGCGGCCGTGCCGAATCAGAAGATTCCGCCAAATTCAGCTTTGCCCGTTTGCCGCGCGTCACCAGATCACCCTCCGGGGCCGCAACTGCCCTCCCATTAACATGGCGTTTACCCTATTCGAGCACCATGCCGCCCGCGGGGCAGTTTCGCCCTTTGATTTCGTGGGCCGGCTTACCTTTGCGCTTGGACGCCAAGGTTTAGGCCCGGACCATTAGCGAGGCCGCATGTCCCCCAAAATCCTGATCGCCGACGACGATCCCGTGCAGCGGCGGCTCCTCGAAACATTGGTCCACCAATTTGGCTATCAGGCCGAGACCGTCGAAAGCGGCGAAGCGGTGCTCGCCCGTCTGCAAACCCCCAGCGCGGCGCCCGTCGATCTCGTGATTCTCGATCTTGTCATGCCAAACTTAGACGGCATGGCGGTGCTTTCGCGGTTACGGGAGCGGGGAGAAAAACGTCCAATTATCGTGCAGACCTCCCCGGCATCGGTTGAATCGGCGATCCCGGCGATGCGTCTCGGTGCTCATGATTTTGTGGTGAAGCCGGTTGGGCCAGAGCGGTTGCACGTCGCGATCAAGAACGCGCTCGCCACCGCCCGGCTCGCGGAAGAACTGAGCTTCTTGACCCTGCGGGCCATTGGAACCTTGGCGTTCAAGGACCTCGCGGGCAACAGCGGGGAAATGGCTCGCGCCGTCCGGCAGGGCGAGCGGGCGGCAAATTTGGCCATCCCCGTGCTTCTCGAAGGCGAGCCCGGCACCGGCAAGGAAATTTTCGCCCGCGCAATCCACGGGGCTTCCGGCCGGCGCGGAGGCGCGTTCGTGACTTTCAATTGCGGTGCCCCCCCGGACGATCTCGAAATCGATGCTGTTTGGCTGCGAAAAAGGGGCGTTCCCCGGCGCCGCCGGAAAAACCGTTGGCAAATGCGTCGAGGCGCTGGGCGGCACGCTTTTTTTCGACCGGATATGCGAGCTGCCGCTTGAGGCGCAGGGGAGGCTTTTGCGCGTCCTTCAAGAGGGGGAAATACCTCGAGCCGGGGCGAAACGCCCTGGGAAAGCCGATCTACGCCTGATTTTCGCGGCCAATCGAAATCTGATCGAGCAGGTAAAACGCGGCAGCTTCCGCGACGACCTCTATTACCGGATCAATGTGTTTCCAATTTCCGTCCCGCCGCTGCGTGCCCGGCGGGACGATATCGCCAGTCTCGCGCTCCAGTTTTGCGCGCGATTCGCCGCCACGGAAGGAAAGTCCGTTCGCGGGATCTGCGCCGAGGCGCTCGCCTTGCTCGGCGCCTACGATTGGCCGGGCAATGTGAGGCAATTGGAAAACGCCGTCTTTCGTGCCGTTGTGCTCGCCGATGGCGGCGAGCTGACGGTCGCCGAGTTTCCGCAAATCGCCGCAAGGGTCGAGGGCTTCGGCGTCCGCATACCGGCCGCGCCGGTCCCCGCGCGGCCCCCCCGCGAAAGAGAGTTCGTTCGGGTGGAGGTGCGTGATCCCAATGTTCTGGCGCTCCTCGACGAGAACGGCAATGCGTGCCATCTCGATCGATTGGAAGCCGAAGCGATAAAATTCGCACTCGTCCATTACCGCGGCCAGATGTCGGCGGTGGCGCGCAAGCTTGGGATCGGCCGCTCGACCCTCTATCGCAAACTGAAACAACATGACTTGTTGAAGCAACGTGATTTGGAGCCTGCTCCCGAGGCCCTTGCCTCGTGAGCGTAATCTGGGAAAGCATATTGCGGCGGTTTTGGCGCGCCGTAAAAAATTTATTTGCCGTTACGTCGCGCGGGCCGGTTCGCGCGTTACCTTAATGGCGGTGCGGTCAAGCCGCGATGGAAGTGGGAAGTTGAGAGGGAAGACGATGCGTGCGCCGTGGCGGGGGATGGGTTTTTTGGGCGCGCCGGCGCTGGCGCTTCTGGTTAGCGTTGCGGGTTCGCCTGCATACGCCGGTGATGCTCTCCTGGCGCCACGCCTTGGGGCCGCCGCGCCGGCTGCCAATTTGCTGGGAGAAGCCGTGCCCGGTTTCGTGGCTATGGCGCCCGCGCATGGCGGACCTTTTAGGGAACCGGCGCCCCAAGCTCAAGCTGAGCCTGAGGAAGACGCGGCTCCCGCGCCGAGCGACGCCAAACCCGTGCCGCCGGACGGCGGCGCCGCGCCTGGAGAATCCGGTCAAGTCTCCGCGCCTGCGCTGCCTCCGGTCAATGCGGCGCTTAAAGCCGCGCTTGAGGCGCGCTCCGGTTTGCCAGGCGCTGCCACCCTCCCGCAACGCGGGGAACGTGAAGCGATCGCCGCCTTTTACGCCTTGCGCGATTTCGCGCCGCTTTGGTTTAGCGGCGGCACGGCCATCCCCGCGGTTGCCCCGGCGATCGAACGGCTGAAACACGCCGCCGACGATGGGCTCAACGTCAAAGGATTTCCGCAAGCCGTTTCGCCCGCTACCGATGAAGAAATCGCTAGCGCCGATCTTGCTCTTAGCGATGCGGTCGTGGCCTACGGACGCCAAGCGAGCGGCAGCCGGGTCGATCCACGCATGATTTCGCGCTTGATCGGGGTTGAACCCGAGGTCGCCGGTCCCGCCGTCATATTGGCGCATGTCGCCACCGCCGGGCAAGACGCGGGCGAAGAATTGCGCCGGTTCAATCCGCCGCAAAAGCCTTACGAGGCGCTGCGCGAGAAACTTCTTCAATTGCGCCGGGAGCGCGGCGTGGCCGGGCGCGACCCAGCGATTCCCCCGGGCCCCGTTCTGCGCCCCGGCATGCGCGATCCGCGCGTCCCCCTCATTCGTGCGAGGCTCAGTCTCGACGAGCGCGGCGGCGGAAGATTCAATCTTTGATACGAGGGTCGCGGCGGCGGTCGCCAGTTTCCAGAAAGCCAATGGTCTGCCGCCCTCGGGCAATTTGACGGCGCGGACCATCGCCGCCTTCTCCGGCGGCCCTTCGAGTCTCGAAGCCGAAATCCTCGCCAATATGGAACGCTGGCGCTGGATGCCGCGCGACATGGGCGAGACCCATATCGAAGTGAATATTCCCGACTACGAAGCCGTAGTCATTGACAAAGGAGAGGTGATCGAGCGCAACCGCGTCGTCGTCGGCAAGGAGGAAACCCCGACGCCAGTGTTTTCCAACACAATGAAATTTCTGATCGTCAATCCCGCTTGGAACGTGCCGCAATCGATCATCCGCAAGGAGATGCTGCCCCGCCTTGCCGCCGATCCCGATTATCTCTACCGGCTCGGCTACCAGGTTTCGTCACGTGCGGGCCATCTTGTCGTGCGCCAGCCCCCAGGCGAGCGGAATGCGCTCGGTCGGATCAAATTCGTGTTTCCGAACGACTACTCCGTCTACATGCACGATACGCCCATGCGCAAGCTATTCGCCTCGGCAAAACGGGCGTTCAGCCATGGCTGCGTGCGTGTCGACGACCCGTTCCGTTTCGCCGAAACGGTGCTGGGCAATGGTTGGAGCGAGCAGAGAATTAAGAAATTGATCGGCGGCAAGGAGCGCTACGTCTATCTGCCAAAACCCCTGCCGGTCTATCTCGAATATTTTACCGCCTTCGTGAACGATTCGGGCGAGCTTCAATTGCGCGACGATGTCTATGGCTACTCGCGCCGGGTGAAGGCGGCGCTGGGCTTGCAGGGGTAGCCGAATCGTATCACTTGATCCTAAAATAATTGCGCAATGCAAGGCCGATGAAAAACGCGAGGATGATCGAAACGAGGTTTTGTGCGATCACCACCGCCTGAAAACCTTCCGGGGGAATGGGTAGGCAATGGGGATCACCCGCGCAGAATAGAAATTTTTTGATCTCGGCGTCGATGGTAAGGGGGCCGACGAAAGGCACGGCGTTGCCAAGCGCCACCATGCCCACCGCGTGCTTATATTTTTCAATGTCAGGCGCTTTCGCCATGAGCGGCGCGAGGATTTTGCCATAACACCAATAAAAGAAAAACCCACTCGAAACGAGCCACGCGGTGGGCCGCACAAGGCTGCGGCCATAATCGGCAAGAGCCCAATAGACGCCCATTACGACGATCCAGAAGCCGTGGTTCGCGAGTCGCACAATTTTGACGGCAATCCCGAGCCTGTAGGCGTTGCGCGCCCTGCGCTGGAGCCGCCACTCCAACCAGACATGCTTTTTTTGCTTATTGATGTCTTCTAGTTTCTTTTTGAGTTCGTCTGGCGCCTTTTTCAGCTCTTCGACCAGTTGATGCCAATAGACGCCGCGTTCGGCTTTGCGTTCCTCGATATAGAGGTCGCGTTCGAGATCGTGGTTCTTCGTTTCATCCGCGATTTTTCGAAGGGCACGCAACTGAGTAAGGATTTCATTATCGAAAGTCCAATGGAGTTGTCTGCCCGGGGGATTAAAACCAATATGGGCGCTGGTGAAATCGATCCGCGTGACATTGGTCGCGGCATGGAGCCCAGGCGGGTAGTGAAAGCGCGCATCGGTGAAATCGGCGCCCTTCTCGAACGAGCGGCCGTCGAAGCTGACGGCCTCATCGAAACGCGCGCGCCGGAAAGATATGATTAAGAAACGATCAGGTCCGGAGCCATTGGTTTTACATTGCTCCTTACGCCGCTTTTCGAGCGTCGCAAGTTCCGCGTCCGTCCAATGTACGCTCACAGGGAGCCTAGCGCGTTGCTTCTCGGACTTTCCAGTGAAACTAACCCAACCTTTGAAAAAGGTGCCGTCGAACACGGCCCAATCACCGAAGGCTGCGCCAGTGAAGTTGGCGTTTTCACCGAAGGTAGCGCCGGTGAATTCGGTCAATTCCCCGAAGACCGCGCCCACGAAGACGGCGTTTTCACCGAAGGTAGCGCCGGTGAAGTCGGTCAATTCCCCGAAGGCCACGGCGGTGAAGTGGGCGCTTACACCGAAGGTCGCACCGGTGAAGTTGGCCCAATGACCAAAGGCCGCGCCGATGAAGTGGGCCTGACCCGGCGCGAAGCCTCCGAAGGCCGCCCAGACATTCTCCCATCCCGGGATAACCCCTCGCCACTTGCATCCTGAAAAATCCGCATTGTCGCCGAATTCGAACCCCGAGAAATCGATTCTGTCCCTCGGCGCTTCGGAAAAGTCGATGCCCGCGAAGGTCACGCACACGTCTTTGTTGGCCGGATCGCCCCGCCATGCGTTCCAGGCGTCCTTGCCTTTCGCCGAGAGCGCGAGAAAAAATTCCTGGTTGTATTTTTCGTCGGCCATCAGATTTCCGGAAAATCGCTTCGCTTAAAAATCGCCGCAAGCTGTATGCCTACGCCCGCCAAATTGTCCGCCGCGCCTTCCTCGCGATCGACCACCGCCAGCGCGCGGCGGAAATAACAGCCGTGGCCCTCCATGCTTCGACCGCCTTCAAAACCGAGCCGCCCGTCGTCGCGACATCGTCGATCATGTGCACTTCGGCGCCGTCGCGCAGGTGGCCATCAATTTTTTCCCGTGCGCCACGCTCCGAATGAAGCCGGTGCAACCAGAAGCCATCTCGTCCTGCTTCGAAACTGCTCTCGACCGCTGCTTCCACGCCCAATTTTGCCGGCACTTTCTTCCACAGATCTGCGGTCAAGGCTAGCAAAGCTTGGGAATCGCTCGCCTCCATTCGATGGAGACCCGTCTTCTCGCTCGCCGGTATCTTGCTAGCCGCCAGCCAGGTGGAGGCGCTGAGTTCGATGGTCAAAGAGGTAACTGGATCATTATCTGTAGTCGATGGCTTTTGCATGCGGGGAGGCTCCGCTGTTTCCGATTCGGACCGCCTCATAGTGCAGGCTGTTTGCCTTCATAGCATCTGAATCCAGATTTCAACCGGCAGGCCGGCGAAGTTTGTTTAAAAGCCTCCTCGGCCTCAAGGCCGCTTTGCGGGTGCGCGGGACGCCCCGGCATGCTGCTGAAATTCTGCTTGCATGCTGCCCGCTCCGCCAATCAACGGCATGAGGCATCGACACACGTTTGCGGCTGTTTGGGAATCCCCAAGAGTCAGGTTTTCGGGCGGTTAGTATAAGCAGCTAATCGCGCTCGCCAATTTCATGACTTAGCAAGGCCGCCGGTTCGCACGACAGGGCGCGGGCGCCTTGGCGGGCATCGAAGCGAACCTGTGCCCAGACGACATCATGTGTGGTGAAGGCGCGCAGCCACGCCAAGAGCGCAAGAATTTCCCGCCCCAAAAAAGCGAGCGGGGACCACCGCGAAACTTCCCACCCCTTGCAAAGCGCGAAACCCGTCTCGGCGCAGAACCACATAAGCAAGGTCAAGGAAAAGCCGAGCCAGACTGGACAGGAAACAAGCGGCGCCGCGAGCGCGCCTGCGACGGCCGCCGGAAGCGGGCTCGCCAGCGGCTCCAGGGGGAAAGTGACGCGCTCGTTTTTTCTTCTGACGATGCTCCAGCGCAGCTGCCGGTCATAGATTTCGCGGAAGGTTCGCGCGCCGGTTTCCTGGGCGACTGTGCGATGCGAAAACACGGTCTTGAGGCCTCGCCGCGCGAGCACTGTCGAAATCGCGGTATCTTCGGCAAGCGTATCGCTTATGGCGGCGATGCCGCCTGCCTTGGCGAGGTCGCTTCGCCGGAAAAGCATTGCCTTGCCGACGCCAAAACCGATGCCCAGCGCCGAGGCGGTCAGCAAGAGCCGCGCATGGCCATTTATCGAAAAGGCCTCGATCCGGCCGGCGAAATTTTCCGCACGCACCGCGACCGGCACCCCGACGACAAGTCCGGCGGATTGCGTAAAATTTTGCACGAAAGCGGCCATCGTGCCGGGGTCGAGCGTGATATTCGAATCCTTGGTGAAGACGAGATCATGGCGCGCGGCGGAAAGCAGCGGCGCAAGATTATTGAGTTTTGGGCTGACCGCCGCGGTGCTCGCCGAGCGCAGAAAACGGCAAGAAACCCCGGGATGGGAGGCCGCGATGCGTCGCGCCGCGTCGAGCGCGGGAGATTCTTGTTCGGCGGCGCCGATCAAGACCTCGTAGGCGGGATAGTCTTGCCCAAACATCGAGGCTTGCGCGGTCTCAAATCCTGGGTCGAGCAGCTTTACCGGAATAATCGCCGAGATGGGCGGCCGATCCTTGCGCGTCGCGCGCCGGCGCTGCACAAAAGGCTGCGCCAGGCCGCAGCCGAGGCTCACACAGAAAAAGGCGACGCCTACACCCCACCAGATCGCGCCGGCATAGGAGAAAAGGGATGTCACGATGATGATCCGCCGGATGCTCAGGCGGGCGCCTTGGCGAAATTCGCCGCCGCCCTGTCCCAATTGACAGTATTCCACCACGCCGCGAGATAATCGGCCCGCTTGTTCTGATATTTGAGATAATAGGCGTGCTCCCACACATCGACGCCGAGCACGACGCGCTGAACGCCTTTTTCGAGCGGGGTATCCTGATTGCGAGTCGAGATGACATCGAGCTTGCCGTTCTTATCGACGATGAGCCACGCCCAGCCGGAGCCGAAACGCGCTAGCCCTGCCGCGTTGACTTTCCCGGTCAATTTGGCGGCGGAGCCGAACGAAAAGTCAATCGCGGATTTCAGGTCTCCACCCGGCTCTTTGGCGCCGCCCGGCGTCATCAGCTCCCAAAAGAAGGAGTGGTTCCAATGGCCGCCGAGATTGTCGCGAACGGCGGCGCGCGCCCCTTCCGGCACCATGGAAAGGTCGGCGAGAATTGCGACAGGCGGTTTAGAGGCGAGATCGGGATATTTTTCGACGAGCCCGTTCAAGGCCGCGACATAGGCCCCATGGTGACGGTCATGGTGGATCATCATGGTTGTCGTATCGATATAGGGCTCGAGCGCGTCGAAACCATAGCCGAGCGGCGGCACTTTGAAGTCGGGTCCGGCCTCCGCGCGCGCGGGCAAAACGACGCCCGGCCTCGCACCGGCCGCCACCGCGGCGGCAGCGGCGAGCGCCAATTTCAAACCATCGCGTCGTGTGAACATGGGAGTCTCTTTGGCAAAATCCGCGCGCCCGCCTTTAGTGAACAACGCCGGCGCAATGGGTTGCCGCCAATTCCGGTTGACCGGCAAGGCAATTGCGGCGCACCTGTCATGGCCCAAAACACGGATGCCGACAAGTGCCGGAACTGCCTGAAGTCGAAACCGTCCGCCGCGGACTTGAAGCCGCGATGGCCGGGGCGCAACTCGCCGCGGTCGAGCAGCGGCGGCCGGATCTGCGGTTTCCGTTTCCGGAGCGTTTCGCCGAACGGCTCATTGGCCAACGCGTCGAGGCGCTCCGGCGGCGGGCAAAATATCTCATCGCCGATCTCGACGGGGCGGAGGTCCTTGTTATGCACCTTGGCATGTCAGGGTCTTTCCGCATCGAACACGCGCGGGGGCCAATCCCCGGCGCGGGCGCGAAAAATCCCCGGCACGACCATGTTACGTTCGACCTCTCGACCGGCACGCGTGTCGTTTACAACGATCCGCGCCGCTTCGGTTTCATGCAGTTGATCCCGCGTCCGGAACTTTCCGTGCATCCGCTGTTCCGGAACATTGGAATAGAACCGCTCGGCGACGAGTTCGACGGCGCGGCTCTGGCGAGACTTTTTGCGGGGAAGACAACGCCGCTCAAAGCCGCGCTCCTCGATCAGGCCTTAATTGCCGGTCTTGGCAATATTTATGTGTGCGAGGCTCTGCATCGCGCGGGCCTGTCGCCGCGCCGCGCCGCCGAAAGCCTCGCATGCAACGATGGCACGCCAAGCGCGCGGGCAACCCGCCTCGCCCGCGTCATTCGCGAGGTTCTGAACGAGGCGGTGGCGGCGGGCGGGTCCTCGCTGCGCGATCATCGAAAGATTGATGGCGCGCTTGGCTATTTCCAGCATAGTTTTCGTGTTTACGGCCGCGCCGGTCAGCCTTGCGCGCGATGCGGCGGCGCGGTGCTGCGGATCACGCAATCGGGCCGCGCCACATTCTATTGCGGCGGCTGCCAGAGATGACGCGAAACCTCAGACCCGCGCGGCGATGGCCGGGACGGCCCCAGGCGAACCGAGCACCACCACTCGCGTGCCGACTGGCGTTTTCTGGTAGAGATCCATCGCATCCTGATTGATCATGCGAATGCAGCCCGAAGATTCGCTCGTCCCAATGGTCCACGGCTCATTGGTGCCATGGATGCGAAAATATGTATCATGGTTCCCTTGCCAAAGATACATGGCGCGGGCGCCGAGCGGGTTGGCGGGGCCGCCGTGCATGCCAATACCACTTTGCAGCTCCACCATCGATTTCATGAGGTCCGGCCTGCGGTCAAGCATTTCCTTGGGCGGATACCAATCGGGCCATTCCTGCTTGCTCTTGATCGCCGCCTCCCCAGCCCAGCGGAAGCCATCGCGGCCCACTCCAACGCCATAGCGGGTGGCCCGGCCACCATCTTCCACATGGTAGAGATAGTGATTCGCGGGATCGACAACGACCGTCCCCGGCGCTTCCTTGGTCGCGTAGGCGACGTTCGCGCGGAGAAACGCCGAATTGACTTGCGACAAATCGATGGCGGGGACAGTGAACTCACCGTCCTTAGCCCCAGCATAGACCGCATTGTAATTCGGCTCGACGGCATCCGCCACGGCACTGGTGGCAGGCGCAGCCGCATTTAGCGAGGGATTGGGGTTCGTGCTCGCGCAACCAGCGAGGCAGGTTGCGGCGGAAACGGACGCTCCGGTGATGACCGAGCGGCGGGTGAGAAAAAACATCCTGGCACCGAATTGAAAATGGGTTAGCTGAGGTTTTCCTTTGTAAATGAGAAACAAGCGCCGCGATATGACGGATATGTCACGGTCATTGGTTTTCTTTGGCCCGATTTGGCCGAAAGGTTTCGCTGGCCTCGCGGATACCCTTCGGGGGCCGCCTTCGAACAGAAATTTTTGCGGGACGGTACTTGCGGTTGCCGTGTCGAGATATATCTGAGTTAGATATATCTTAGCTAGCACAGAAGGAGTTTCCCATGCGTTTCCACCGTTATTCACATTGTTGCGCGCCAGGCGAAGGTGCAACCGGGGGCGGCGAGCGTCGCCATTTTGGTCTCTTCGGTGCTCGCCGCCGTTTCTTCGGCCAGGGCGATGTCCGCCTAATCATCCTGAAACTGATCAGCGAAAAGCCCTCGCACGGCTATGAAATCATCAAGGCGATCGAGGATCGCCTCGGCGGCGCCTATTCGCCCAGTCCGGGCGTCGTCTATCCGGCCTTGACGCTGCTCGAGGAGCAAGGGCTGATCCGTGTCGAGACGACCGACGGGCCGCGCAAGCTCTACGCGATAACGCCGGAAGGCGAGAAAGAGCTCGAACGCAACCGCGCGGCGGCCGAGGAGATTTTTGCCCGCATCGCGGCGATTAACGCGCGCCATGGCGGCGGCCCGGCGCCGCAAATCGTTCGTGCGATGGAGAATTCTAAACTCGCCTTGCGGCTGCGTCTTTCGCAAGGCCCGCTCGGCCCCGAGCAGGTTGCAAAAATCGCGAACCTCCTCGACGAAGCTGCCAAAAGCGTGGAGGGCAGCTAGCGCGGGGTTGCGCCGAAACGTTCATCGTTTGAAACTGCGCTGGAACGTGTCCTTCGAAAGTGCTAACCGGATGCGTGGACTGGTTGTGGATTGATTTGACATCGGCCCGCGCCTCCGGCCGCTCTGAAATTGACAAATTCACCCCGAATCGAAATAGATTATTTTCATGACTCAATCCGCCTTTTCCCTGCCGCTGGACGATGCCACACCCGAGGGCCTTGCCCAACTGCGCGAAGAAAATGAGGCGTACCGGAAAATCGCTTGGCCGAAACCGTTTGATGCAACGACGCACCGCTTGCATGAAGGTGACGCTTGCGAGCTTTCCTGGCTACCCGACGAATCGGTTCATTTGGTGGTGACGTCGCCCCCCTATTGGACGCTCAAGAAATACGTCGACAACGATCGCCAATTAGGTGCAATCGGCGATTATCAGCACTTTCTGGACGAGCTCGATACAGTGTGGGCGGAATGCTTCCGCCTGCTCGCACCGGGCGGCCGTATATGCTGCGTGGTCGGGGATGTGTGCGTCCCCCGAAAAAAAGCCGGTCGCCACTACGTGATGCCCTTGCACGCCGATATCCAGGTTCGGAGCCGCGGGCTTGGGCTGGATTGCCTGACACCGATTCTCTGGCACAAAATCGCGAATGGCGTAACGGAAGCCGATGGGAATGGCGCTGGCTTTTACGGGAAGCCCTACCAGCCTGGGGCGATCGTAAAAAACGACATCGAGTACATCCTTTTCATGCGTAAGGGTGGAAGCTATCGCTCGCCAGCGCCGCTGCAAAAGGCACTTTCCGTACTCACCAAACATGAGATGCAATCGTGGTGGAAGTCCATCTGGGCCGACATCAAAGGCGCGTCAACTCGCGCAGGCCATCCGGCGCCCTATCCGATTGAACTGGCCGATCGTCTCATCCGTATGTTTTCGTTTGTAGGCGACACCGTACTCGATCCATTTGCGGGGACCGGAAGCACCAGCATGGCTGCGGTAGCTGCCGGTCGTAATTCGATAAGCAACGAGATTGAAGGAGCATATTTAAAAATCGCACATCATAGGCTAGTCGAAGTTACGAAGCGTGATCGGCTTGTCGGCGCCGTCCGCGCGACCGTGCATGTCGATACACCGGACAAACGGTTGCTAACGAAAGCAAAGACCATTGCCCTACCGGTTGCTGGACCGCTTCCGAAGTCTGTTTGACGGCGTGCGCTACCGCCACCGCGATTCCAGCCTTGGCGATTCCGTTGCGTGGTGCTTGCCAGAGGATTTGTATGCTCTGGGGAGGTCCAAGAAATTCAATTCACGAGTAGACGCTAAGCAATGCGTTCTGAATGTTCAGAACCGCTTGCGAGGTATTCACGCTCGTCGTGGCGACGGTACCTTTGGAGAGATCATTCCGCACGAGATCGCGGAGGATGTTACGGGCTTTGTGGTCGCTCGCGGCCCCATCGCTACTGTCGAAATAGGAACCGAAGTGAAGATATTGGCCAAAGCCATGATCAAGCAAATTGATCGCGTCATGAACGATCTGCAGAGCCAAAAGCGAGAGTTCGGAGCCGCCGGGGGCAATCCGATTTCTCTCGGAATCGTCGCCATCAATCAGGCGGACCATTACGTTTCCTATGAGGGTGATGTGGCTTGGCCTACAGGCATTAAGGGGAATAAGCACCCTATCCAAGAGGCTGCTGAAGCCGAACGGCGGCTACTTTCACGGGTGGCCCCAGCATTCGACGAATTTTTGATCTTGCGTTTCCGAGCATGGAATGAGGCGCCCCATCGCTTCGCGTGGGTGAATGAAGGTCAAACCCGGATGGATTATGGCGCTGTGCTTACCCGGATTCTTCGGAAGTATGATGTAAGGTTTTAGTCTCGGCAAAAAAACGTAACAGTTCTGAGGAAATTACGTTCGAGCCTTTGCTATTCTGGCGCTACAAGGTCGTTCGCGCGCTGCAAACCGGCGGCACCACTTCGAAATATGCAAGGCCCGAGCGCTATGACCGCTTCTCCGGAACAACACATTCTTCTCATCATCGGCGGCGGCATCGCGGCGTATAAAACGCTCGATCTTATCCGCCGCCTGCGCGAACGGGGATTTCTTGTGCGCGCGGTGATGACCGCAGCGGCGCAGCATTTCGTGACGAAGCTCGCCGTCGAAAGCCTGACCGGAAACAAGGTCTTCGACGATCTCTTCGCGCTGACCGAAAACTCTAGCATGGGCCATATCGAACTTTCCCGTGATGCCGACCTGCCTGTTGTCGCCCCCGCGACGGCGGACATTCTCGGCCGGCGTCGCGAGATCGTCGAGCATCCCTTTGGCAGCATCAAGCAATGGATGAATCAGGGCGCCTTCCTGATGCGAGGCCTCGATAACGTGCGCGCCGAGTTCAGCCTCACGGCGCTCGTCTACAAACTGCGGCGGGCGCTCAACATCCTTGGGGTAGAGACAATGATGGCGGCCATGACGGCGTGAAAGAGCGTAATACGAGGCCCAATCTTGGGTTAAATGACCCTCGAGGGCGCGCGTCAGGTGCACAATAGGCGACTTTCTCGATTAGAATGCGCAAAATCCGCCATCGCGCGCCTTCAACGCTTGATCTGCTGTCTGTGGCAAGAGTTTTCGCACGGTCTGCGAGAGCAATGCATTCGACGCGAAGGTCTCTCTCTGGCGGTGGCCGGTCATTGCGGCATTGCCTGCATAGCGCCCAAAGACGGCGGGTCAATATAATTCAACCTGGCCCACCCTTCTGCTTTCGCGCGCTGACGTTCGGAATGTCAGATTTCGGGTGCCAAAGATACGGTACTTGGATGCAGACGCGCTGGGTCCGCCCTTGCGCGCAAAATCGGATCGAGCCAAAATAATGAACGGCAGCGTGGCGTGGATCGCGCGCGTTTCGTTGCCTTTTGCAACAGGCTTGATCCTAGCTTATACTCATCATCGCGGAATTATGTTCAATGTCTTGCTCGGCCCTGCGCAACTCGATCATCCGTGCTGCCCGCGAGGTAAACGCCCTCGGAATTAATCAGGGGACGGCTGGCAACATCTCCGTGCGCGACGGAGACGCCATGCTGATCACGCCAAGCGGCATCCCTTACACGACGATGACGCCGGAAATGATCGCCGTCGTCTCGCTCGTTGAATCCGGTCTAGTTTTTGAGGGGCCTCTTGAGCCTAGTACAGAATGGCGCTTCCATCGCGACATTTTTCGCGCGCGAGGGGATGTGAATGCAGTCGTACATACGCACCCGCTTTACGCGACAACTCTTTCCGTCTTGCGGCGCGAAATTCCTGCCGTGCACTACATGATCGCGGCGTTCGGCGATAGCAAAATCCGTTGTACCGGCTACGCGCCCTACGGAACCGCCGAATTGTCCCAACTGGCCGTGACAAATCTTGGGAGAGCGCATGGCGTTTTGCTCGGGAATCATGGAGCGATTGTCACTGGCTCTAACCTGGACAAAGCATTGTGGCGAGCCGTCGAGTTGGAGGTACTCGCAAAAATCTATTATCTCGCCTCGCTGGCCGGAATGCCCGTCGTGTTACCGGATGATGAGATTGCGCGCACGATTGAGAGATTTGAGAGTTATGGAGTTAAGCCGCCGCGCGACTGTTAGAACGGCATCACGCAGAATTTGCGAGGTCGGGGTATAGGCTCTGCAGCGCCGCTTCGTTCGCGGCGCAGGCGCCCCGTTCGGTGATGAGCGCGGAAACCAGACGCGCGGGCGTCACATCGAAGCCGAAATTACACGCCGGCGAGCCATTTGGCGTCAAGCGCACCCGCACGGTCTCGCCGTGCTCTGTGCGTCCACAAATATGTGTCACTTCACTTTGATCACGTTCTTCAATCCGAATCTGCCTTAGGCCATCAGTTATGCGCCAATCGACCGTTGAACTCGGCAAAGCGACGTAGAAAGGCACGCTATTGTCATGCGCAGCCAGCGCCTTCAGATAAGTGCCGATTTTGTTGCAGACATCTCCTGAGCGCGTTGTACGGTCGCTGCCGACGATGCACAAATCAACGAGACCATGCTGCATCAAATGGCCGCCAGTATTATCAGCGATAATTGTGTGTGGGATCGCCTCGCCGAGAAGCTCAAACGCGGTTAGGCTGGCGCCTTGGTTGCGGGGCCGTGTTTCGTCCACCCAGACATGCACGGCGACGCCGGCGCGGGCTGCCTTGTAAATCGGTGCGAGCGCGGTTCCCCAGTCGACTGCGCAAAGCCAGCCGGCGTTGCAGTGAGTGAGAATATTCACTGGACGATCAGGACACCGGTGCGCCGCCGCGCTTATGAGCGCCGCCCCATGTCCGCCAATCGCGTGACAAGACCGTATGTCCTCCTCGGCGATCGCCGCAGCTTCGCTATAAGCAAGCGGGCGCCGCATTCGCGGCGGCACGGAAAAGAGACGATCGCGCACGCGCTCCAGTGCCCAACGTAAATTGACGGCGGTAGGCCGCGATCCAAGCAGTTCGGCATAGGCGGTTTCGATGGCACTGTCAGCCGGGTCGCCGGCGACGGCGAGCGCCAAGCCATAGGCCCCAGTCACCCCGATCAATGGCGCGCCGCGCACGATCATGTTCTTGATCGCCTCTGTGGCGTCATGAAAAGAGCTGAGCGTTTGCGTCTCGAAAGAATGCGGCAACTTGGATTGATCGATGACCTCGACGCTTCGCCCGTCCGCGTTTAGCCAGATTGTCCGGTAATGGCGGCCGTTTATCTTCATGACTGCAATTTCCAATTCGAGAGTCGCCGGAAGGTGAGTCGCTACCGCCAAAGTGCAGCGTCCGTCTATTCTCGGGGGGACGACGTTGGGATGAAACTGCCAGCGCTAGAGGCCACGCTTTGTTGTTTCGTCCTTCATCCGCCGATTACGGCGTCCCTCAAAGTTGAGAATGTCCTTTTCGACAAGCCTTGGCAACAGCAAGACCTCGACACCGGGCCTGGTTCCGACGCAAAGTGTAAGAACCTCGGACCGTGGCATCATCAAGGTAAGAAAGTATATTTCGATTGCGTGTACGATTGTCGGATCATTTCGAACCACCGAATACCGGCTGCGATCTCATCCGGCGCCAGGGTCCGATCTTCGCGCAAAGCGGAAATTCAGACTGACCCACTACCCCTTTTCGCACGACTTGCCCGATCCCTCCGCGCGGCCTATATTCCTCGCTCGCCAGGGGTGCTGCCGAAACGGCGGCTGAGATCAAACCCGTAGAACCTGAATCTGGGTAATGCCAGCGCAGGGACCGGCAAAGCAAAGACGAGCCCCGCCTTGGGCCGCTTCGCATCCGCCTCCCGCCTTGCTGGAAGTAGCCCAGAGCGGAGGATCGCGATGAATATCTTGGACAAACCGCAAAACCTCGTTCCGCGAAGCGTGACATGCGGGCCGTTACCTGGTTCGAAAAAGATTTATCATCATCCGCGAGGCCGCGCGGACATCGCGGTTCCGTTCCGGGAGATCGCGCTCGATCCTTCCGCGAACGAGCCGCCGGTGCGAGTCTACGACCCTTCCGGGCCTTACACGCGAGGACGCGGTTTCAATCGATCTGTCCAAGGGGCTTGCCCCGATTCGCGAACCCTGGCTTGCCGCCCGGCAAGGGCTCGACACGTACGCCGGGCGGGCGGTCCGTCCAGAGGATAATGGTGGTGCCGCGCCGGGCCGCCTCGTGCCGCCCTGCCCAGCAAATACGTCTCCGCCGCAAGGGCCGCGATGGTGTCCGCGTCACCCAGTATGAATTTGCCCGCGCCGGCGTCGTCACGGAGGAAATGATTTTTGTCGCGGCGCGGGAAAATCTCGGCCGCGAACTGATGTGCGAAGGCGCCGAAGCGCGACTCGCCGATGGCGAGAGTTTCGGCGCCGCGATCCCTGCCTTCGTCACGCCGGAATTCGTGCGCGACGAAATCGCCCGCGGGCCGCGCCATCATCCCCGCCAACATCAATCATCCGGAACTCGAGCCGATGATCATCGGCCGCAATTTCCTCGTCAAGGTGAACGCCAATATCGGCAATTCGGCGGTGACCTCTTCCGTCGCCGAAGAAGTCGAGAAAATGGTCTGGGCGATCCGCTGGGGTGCCGACACCGTCATGGATTTGTCGACCGGCCGCAATATCCACAATATCCGCGACTGGATCATGCGCAATTCGCCGGTGCCGATCGGCACCGTGCCAATCTATCAGGCGCTCGAAAAAGTCGATGGCGATCCCATCAAGCTTACCTGGGAGATTTTCCGCGACACCTTGATCGAGCAGGCCGAGCAGGGCGTCGATTATTTCACGATCCATGCCGGCGTGCGCCTCGCCTATGTGCCGCTCACCGCCAAGCGCACCACCGGCATCGTCTCGCGCGGCGGCTCGATCATGGCGCGCTGGTGCCTCGCGCATCACAAGGAAAGTTTTCTCTACGAGCGCTTCGACGAGATTTGCGACATCATGCGCGCTTACGACGTGTCTTTCTCGCTGGGCGACGGACTGCGGCCCGGCTCGATCGCCGACGCCAATGACCGCGCCCAATTCGCCGAGCTCGAAACGCTGGGCGAATTGACCAAGATCGCCTGGGACAAGGGCTGTCAGGTGATGATCGAAGGGCCGGGCCATGTGCCGATGCACAAGATCAAGATCAACATGGAAAAGCAGCTCGCCGAATGCGGCGAGGCGCCGTTCTATACGCTCGGGCCGCTGACGACCGATATCGCGCCGGGTTACGATCACATCACGTCCGGCATCGGCGCCGCGATGATCGGCTGGTTTGGCTGCGCCATGCTCTGCTATGTGACGCCGAAGGAACATCTTGGCCTGCCGGATCGCGACGACGTGAAGGTGGGAGTGATCACCTATCGCATCGCCGCGCACGCCGCCGACCTCGCCAAGGGCCATCCGGCGGCGCAAATTCGCGACGACGCGCTGTCGCGCGCGCGATTCGATTTCCGCTGGCAGGATCAGTTCAACTCGGCCTCGATCCCGACACGGCGCGGCTGTTTCACGACGAAACGCTGCCGAAGGAGGCGCATAAAATCGCGCATTTCTGCTCGATGTGCGGGCCGCAATTCTGCTCAATGAAGATCACCCAGGATTTGCGCGAGGAAGTTTTGGCGATGGCCGAGCGCGAAAAAGGCATGGCGGAAAAGAGCGCCGAGTTTTTGGAAAAAGGCGGCAAACTTTATGTATTAAGCAAAAAAATCAGGCGGGGCGGTGCGGATTTCGATCAAGCAAATCCTGCGCAAGGGCAGAACTCGATTTGCCGGTGTGCCGCCAGCATAATCTCGTTGGGGGGCTCCGCGGCCATTTCGTGGGCAATTACATGTGCTGCTTGGTTTTGATCCTCCGCTGCCTCTTGGGCTAACCTAGACTTTTCCTTGAATTCCTGAAACTCATCGAATTGGCTGAGAAACTTGACGTCGATGCGACCGGGTTTCGACTCGACTACCTGCTGCCCGCGCGGCGTAATTTTGAAATACCCACGCCTTGTACTTTCAAGCAGCCCGGCCTTGCTGAGAAAAGTTTTAGCCCAATGCACTCGATTGCTGAAAAGTGTTTGCTTACCAGATGGCAGCAGCTTCGCTCGCTCTTCCGGTGTCAGGGCGAGTTTTTCGGCGAGTTTCTCAACAAGATCCCCAATTCGGATTTCACCTTCTAAGGATGCCGAAAGAACAGGGAGCATTAGAGACTGATAATCAGGGACGGTGCAGCAAGCGGCGATTGGCGATTGTGTGTCGTTTGATCCTTTCTCTTTCGATCAGAATGGTCTGGCCCCGTCCGAAGTAGACGTCGGCTGGCGTTAGATTGCCGATGCTTTCGTGATAGCGCAGGTGATTGTAGTCAACGACGAAGGCCTCGATCTGGGCTTCGAGATCGCCCGGCAGGTAATAGTTTTCGAGCAGGATACGGTTCTTGAGCGTCTGATGCCAGCGCTCGATCTTGCCTTGGGTCATCGGGTGATAGGGCGCGCCACGGACGTGCTCCATGTTCTGCCCATCGAGCCATTTCGCCAGGTCCGCCGCGATGTAGCTGGAGCCATTGTCGGAGAGAAGCCTTGGCCGGTGGATGGCCTTTGCCTGGTCGCAGTCCCGAGGCCCTCAGCGCCAAGTCCAGCGTGGCGGTGACATCTTCGGCCTTCATCGTCGTGCAAAGCTTCCAGGCGATGATGTAGCGTGAAAAGTCGTCGAGAATGGTCGAAAGATAGAACCAGCCCCAACCGATGACCTTCAGATAGGTGAAGTCGGTCTGCCAAAGCTGGTTGGGCGCCGCGGTCTTGTCCTTGAACTCATCGGCTGCCTTCATCACGATGAAAGCCGGGCTGGCGATAAGATCGTGTGCCTTCAGCAGGCGATAGACCGAAGCCTCTGACACGAAATAGCTTTTCCGTATCGGTGAAGCGCACGGCCAACTCGCGCGGCGACAAGCGTGGGCTCGTCCAGGGCCAGCTGCACGATCCGCTCGCGGATATCGTCCGGAATGCGGTTCCAGACGCGATCCGGCCGGGGCGAGCGATCGTCCAGGGCCTCTGGCCCGCCGCTTTGATAGACATCGCACCAGCGATAGAACGTGGCCCTCGGGATGCCGAGTTTCTCCAGTGTGCGTTTGACCGGCAGGGCCGATTGCTCGACCAGCCGGATAATCTCGGCTTTCTCGGATGCGGAGTATCTCATGCCTCGTCCTCCCCATCCCCGATCACGTTTTTTTTGAGCAGACGGTTTTCGAGCGTCAGTTCAGCGACGACCTCCTTCAGTGCGCTGGCCTCGCGGCGCAGGTCCTTACCTCGTCCGAGGTTGCTGCGCGGGCCGTATCGCCATGCGAGCCGCTTCTTCCCGGCCTCGAGGAAGTCTTTCGACCAGCGGTAATACAGATTCTGGACGATCCCTTCACGACGGCACAGCTCGGCGATGCTCTCCTCGCCGCGCAGGCCCTCCAGCACAATGCGGATCTTCTCTCTGCCGAGAAATTGCCGGCTTGTCGCCCGCCGGATGTCTTTCACGACCTTTTCCGCCGGTTCTTTCACCGGCCCGGATTTCTGTCTCATCTTCGCTCCTTGAAAGGCTACGATGAGCCAGAAATCCTCCCTTCTTCAACCCGCCCAATCTGTCTCATAGGCGCTGACGCTGGACAGTCCGGCGAACTCGTTTTCTCGGCGCTTGCCGGAACCCCATCGACACCATCGAAACGATGCTCGCCAAAAACGCGCAAGAGCTTGCCTTCGAGCCGATGTCCTTTGCGGAAAGATAAGCGCCTCGGGCCGTTGATCGGCCCGCGACGATTTGCTTGGCCATGCGCGGGTCTTCTCGTCCTCGCCCACAAGGCGCGCGCGGCTGAAAATCTCCGTCTTGCCGAAGGTTCCCGTCGGCGTTCGCTGGCGATCGCCGCGCCGAGCGCCGAAGGCGGCGGGACATCGCCGACGGGCTTGCGGCGTCCGCAACGCGGACCCGGCAACGCCTCGTCAACCAAATCCTCTTCCTCCTCCTCTTCCTCTTACCTCCAGCATCCCCCAGCATCGCCTCGATAAACCCGCCCGCGGCGTCCCCGATCGCATCGACCCAAGCATCGAAACGCGATTTTCCCGGCGGCGACGCCCGCAACTTTCGTGTTATCCGGTTGCACGGCGGGGTCGCAAGTCCAGCGCTCCAACGCTCGAACTCCTTCGGGTCGCGCAACCCGGAGACGGCGCCAACCAATTTGCAACCCCTATCGCGATGGCACCGTCTGCTATAGTCCTCTCGGCTTTCGCAGGGTGACATGATCTTGATCGACGCTTGGCTATCGCTACCGCTCCTGGCCCTAATTCTGATTTTGGTGGCTTTTTACAGTGCCTCCGCCTTGATGTTGATCCGCCTTTCGTTCGGCGCTACGTTTGGATCCTGGGCGCGAAGTTTTCGTGGCGTAGTGGCGCCCTTCGCCGGTGCGATCGTCACCATCTTAGGTATTCTTGTCGGCTTTCTCGCAAGCGACGTCTGGGACCGCAACCAGCGCGCGGCGGCAACCGTACGCGGGGAAGGCTCCAGTCTTGTCTCCCTCCATGCCCTGGCCGCCGCATTGGGTGCGCCGCACGTTGCGATTGACCGCGCCATCCGGGCCTACGCCATCGCCGTTATCGACATGGAATGGCCGCGCATGGAAAACGGCGAAGCGTCTCCTGAAGCCGAAGCAGCGCAAGACGAGTTGTTGCAAACCGTCGCGCAATCCGATTTTGCGGCCACCGGCAACGCGGCGCTCGGCCGCCTATTGCTCGACACTGTCGTGAAGGTCAGGGAGGCACGCGGTGACCGGCTTGCGTTAAGCTCCGATTTTTCAGAAAACTTTAAATGGACATGCGTTCTTTTGATGGCCCTGATGGCGCAGATCAGCGTTGCCGCGGTGCATCTTGACGAGGCGCGCGCCCAGATTGCCGCCATGGTCATTTTCACCGCCAGCATCGTCCTCGTGATCGGATTGATCGCGACCCACGAAGGTCCTTTCCAACCACCACTCGGCATCTCGCCGGAGCCGATCGCCAAGGTTCTCGACATCGTGCCGGATAGTTAAAGTCTTGGGGGATAAGCATCCCCGCCAGCCATACTCCCAGCGCGGATGTTGGGATCGGCTTGCGCCGGTGCGGATGGCCCGATATACCGCTTCCCGCCAAACCTCGGGAGTCGGTATCGCCAGGGGCCCAGGCATTCCGTCGCAAGGAGCCGGTCGATTTTTATGACCTGGCATGTTCCAACTATGTTGGTTTTGAGCGCTTCTGGCTTGTACGGGAAGCGCTCCGGGGGGGCGCGTAGCTCAGCGGGAGAGCACTACGTTGACATCGTAGGGGTCACAGGTTCGATCCCTGTCGCGCCCACCATCCCTAAAGGCCTTGCCTTTCTGCTTTACACCGCTTCCGCGAGGGCAAACCTGCGGCAATGATCAAGGTAAGCTGCTTCGTGGATTGAAATCAGCTCGACAACGTTCGACCAAAGCCAGGATGGTGCGTCGAGAGCCGTCGTGCGCGCCTTTGCAAGTTCAGAACGCCACGAGTCTCGGGTTGCTTTATCCATTTGCCGCCCATGAGCCCGGCCCACCACTGCGGCTAGATACGCCGCCAGCGCCATGGCCTCCTCGCGGGTAAGGCGATCGACTTCGATCTTAAGGTCTTGGGGCAACAGTTCGCGCAGCACAACGCCGGTGTCGAGGAACCGGGCCGCGATCATGCGATCCCCAAGGTTGGGCGATAACGCTTTCGCGCCGGTAACGACGCGCACCGAGTTATCTCGCGGCATTGCTACCCCCTCCGCGCGAGGCGCGGCCGCCGCGACGCCCTCTTTTAAGTCGACCAGACAAAGTGCCGAGCCCTTGCCTTCGCCTACCCGCAGCACGACTGCGTAACGGAGGCGGCCCAGCGAACTGCATCCTTTTATCCAATAAGCGGCATCGACCATGGTCACGGCGTCGCTTGAACTCGCGACCCTGAAGGCCGGTGACCATGGCTCGTATCGGTTCTTGCTCGAAGAGCTGGACGAGCGCCGTGCGTTCCTCGGGCGTCAGGGCCCAGAACTTTTTTCCTACCGGAAGAACCGGCGTGACTGATTCCAGCCGCTCCAGAGCAAGCTGCCGCCAGCGGCGCCGGACAGAATGTTCAAGCAGTTCCTGTATTCTTTTTGGCCGATAGATCTTGTCCTTGCCACGCTCACTGTCGTCAGAGAGAGCCTTCTCATACCCGGAGACTAGCTGCTCAAGTATTCGCGCCGTTGTAACGCCGGGCAAATTCGATCCGCGAGCCGCGGACGCCAGGGATAGACCAAGTCGAATGAGATCGTGCGCAGGATTACCAATCACGGTCTGGTCGAGATCGCGTATCTGAATGGCGACCCGCCCCTTCGTGTCCGCCAACGGTCCGAGGTTTCCCAAATGGCAGTCCCCGCAAATCCATACCGGGGGCCCTTCCGGGACTTTGCCGACGCTCGCCTCAAGCCAGTCGTAAAATTTGACCGTATTGCCACGCACATAGGCGTGCGCGGAGCGCGCCATCTTCAGATTGCGGGTCTGCGTTAGTCTCGCCGCGCGCTGTTCTTGGCCCGTCACCTCCGGTTGTTTTTTTTCGGTGACGCCGTTTTGGGCTGAACGACGAGCCATCAAGAGCTGCCCATGATTTCTTCAATCCACATTTTTAAGCTGAGAGCCCGATGAGAACCAGGACAAACCCAGCGACATCGGCAATCCTTCCCGCTTTTCAATACAAACGGCCGGTAAAATACGCAACCGCGCCAAAGACAATAACGATTACGTTCACAAGGCTGCCACCAGCCTCGCTATGCGGCGGCAGCCCGGGCGCGAGGAAGCAGGAGCCATCGAAGAAAAAGAGCAGATAACAAGGGCTAAGTAAAATGTATTCTTGGTAGTCAAAATAAATAATGAAAATGTCAACCGCGCCTCAATCGCCATTATATCCACTATTTATTTAATATAGCTATAGCTTAGCGTATTAACAACCATCATGGAAACGACATATGAACACGAATAATTGTTCCCCGGTTGACGGTTGGACGGAACTATTTCGGTACGGCGCGAGTTGCCTCAATGTCCAGTTACGTTGACTGGCCATAGCGATCGAATCCGTCGAAAGCTATTGTGTGCACGTCCCACCCTGGGCGGCGTTACTTTTGGAGAACATATCATGGACAAGGACCGGATCGAAGGAGCGGAAAAGGGGATTATTGGCAAAGTCAAGGAGGTCGCCGGCAAGGTGCTTGGCGATGCCAAGCTGCAAACCGACGGCAAGGCAGAGCAGGCGGCAGGAAAGGTTCAGAACGCTGTCGGCGGCGTCAAAGACACGCTTAAGGGAGAATAACCGCTAAGGCGGGGTTTCTGGCTCCCTTGCCCGGAACCCCATGCTTCGCACGTTGCCGGCCCCTACCGGCAAGAGTGCGGGCACCTTGCCAAGGCGAGTGATCGACGGCGAATAATCGGCTACCTCCCGCGCTTCCAAATGCGACGGAATTTAGCTCGTGGACTGCCGGAACCTATCAACTGAAGCTTCAAGGAAAATGTAACATGAGCACAATTCTGATTATCGTCTTGCTGATTCTGCTGCTCGGAGGCGGTGGTTACTATGGTCACAGCATGTACGGCGGGGCCGGCCTGGGCGGCGTTCTTGGCCTAGTGTTGACTATTGCCGTCGTGGTCTGGTTGGTTGGCGGCTTGCGTATCGGCTGATCGGCCCCCTGGCCGGGGTATCCTCTATGAGACCCCGGCATCTGGGCTCGCCACGTTGGTGATCAAAGAGGCCCGGAATGATCCGTCGCCTTATAACGTTAAGGAACTTTTCGATGAAAAAATTAGCTCTGATATTGGCACTTGCCCTCGCGACAACTCCGGCATTTGCCCGTGCTGGCGGACATGGAGGTGGTGGCCATGGCGGCGGGGGTGGCGGCCATGGGGGCGGAATTCACACCGGACGCAGCGTCGGTTATCATGGCTATCGTCAGGGCTATGGAGGTGGCGGCTATGGCTACGGTTACAACGGCTATAATGGCTGCAACGGCTATAATGGCTACAATGGCTGCAATGGTTACTACGGGGGCAATCCCGGAGCCGCTATTGGCCTAGGTGTTTTAGGCGGCGTTTTAGGCGGGATACGGTAATCAAATATGAAACCCTGCGTCAGAAACAAACGAATTCGTGAGGCATGCCGCATTAAACGAATAGGATTTGATAGGGAAGCTTCCGGCAGGCGAGCAAGTTCCCGCTGAGTTGCCGGGAATTGCCGATGGCAGGCCTTGCATTTGAAGATGCGGCGACACGGGTATAGAATCGGTTCAGTCTGAGGGAGTGGCGTCGTGATCAGAATTATTGGCGCGATCTTTGACGCCACGATTGGCGTAGTCCTATTGCTTCTTGTCTTGATTGCCATGCGGAGGATGACTCGATGCGTGTGCTTATCGCACTGCTACTGATTGCTTATCTTGTCGGTGTTGGTGTTGTGCTAGCGCCCACGATCAAAGCAAACTGGACCACCGGCCCCGCGTCGCAATTCATCGAGAGTGTTGCTAGGGAACTGCCAAGAGCGTTGTCTTGGCCGGCGACGGCATATCGCAGCATTGCAGAGAAGCCCAGTGCGCCCGAGTAGCTTGAAACGAGAGTCAGACATTCGACCTTTTGGCAGATTGAGAATGCCCTTCTGGATCGAGCAGGAGTTCTATATCGACGGCGCACAATGCGACAGGAAGTCTGCGCGAGATGGTTTAAAGTGAGAAGGGTTCGGGAGCGTTCATCGCGTCAGTGAGCCTTTCAAGGACATCAAAGATGCGCGAACGCTAGCGCAAGCCGTCGTGGACACGGTGCGCGAACCTCTGCTCGTGCTTGACGGCGACCTGCGTGTGCTCGCCGTCATCCGCTCCTTCTACCTGACGTTCCAGGTCAACCGCCAGGAAGTCCTGGTTCGGCCGCTCTACGCGCTTGGCCAGTGTGACAACGCCTTCTTAGGCTTTTCAACAGCCTGGACTTAAGGTAGGCTCGCGCAGATTGCCGCTAATATGACGGGAGGTCGCCGTGCTTACGCTCGTAATTGGAATCCTGATTATCGTCGTCGTTGGTGCGATCTTGTTTTGGGTCATCGATAAATTTTGTCCCGATGCGCGGCTGGCACAGCTTCTCAAGTTGCTAGTGGTGCTGGTCTGTTTGGCGGCAATCGTGAACCGGGTGCTTCCGCTAATTGGATATCCGTCTGTGCTGTAGGTGTGCGGCTATGGCCTTGATGATGGTTGTCGTATTCCCGGTCATCTGGTCATGATTGAGCCTTTCAAGGACATCGAGGATGCGCGGGCGCTCGCGCAAGCCATCGTGGACACGGTGCGCGAACCCCTGCTCGTGCTTGACGGCGACCTCCGCGTGCTCGCCGTCAGCCGCTCGTTCTACGTGACGTTCCAGGTCAACCGTCAGGACGTCCTGGGCCATCTGCTCTACGCGCTCGGCGACGGTCAGTGGCAGATTCCAGCTCTTCGCACGCTTCTGGAGAAAATCATCCCGGAGCGCGCCGCCATGGACGCGTTCGAGGTCGAGCATGAGTTTCCCGTGATTGGCCGCCGCGTCATGCTCCTGAACGCCCGCGCGGTGTTCTACGCGGACCACTCTCAAACGACCCTTCTTCTTGCTTTCGAGGATGTCACCGGGCGGCGGACCATCGAGCGCGAGAAGGCGGAACTGATGCGGCAGACGGAGGAGTTGCTACGGCAAAAGGACGTGCTGCTCCGGGAGCTGGAGCATCGTGTCGCCAACAGCCTTCAAATCATCGCCAGCATCTTGATGCTGAAGGCGCGCACCGTGACCTCGGAGGAAACCCGCCAGCATCTGCAGGACGCGCATCAACGCGTGATGGCGCTAGCGGCCGTGCAGGAGCATCTTCACGGATCCGGGCGGCACGACCAGATCGAGGTCGGTCCTTACCTTTCGAGGCTGTGCGAAAGCCTCGCGGCCTCGATGATCCGTGACCGCCGGCCGATCTCGCTGCAGGTTCTGGTCAACGGCGGCACGGCCGAGTCCGCCTCGGCCGTCAGCCTCGGCCTTATCGTCACCGAGCTCGTGATCAACGCTCTGAAACACGCGTTTCCCAACGACAGAGAAGACAGTCGGGTCGTCGTCAGCTACCAGAGCGACGGACCGGACTGGAAGCTTGCCGTGTCCGACAATGGGATCGGAAAGCCCGATATCGCCAACAGTCCGGCGAAGGGCGGCCTGGGCACAACCCTCGTCAAGGCGCTCGCGCAGGACCTCGATGCAAAGGTCGAAGTCGTCAGCGGCCCGGGTGGCGTGAACGTGTCGCTCGCGCACGCGGCCTTCCCCGCGCGGCTACCCCAAACTGCCTGAGTGTGCCCACGCTGTTCTTCGCGATGATGACGAGGCGTGGTTGAAACAAAAAGCGCCCGCCGGGGAGGATCGGCGGGCGCTTCTGGTTGCGCGGTGGCTTGGAGAGAGTTTCAGGGGCTCGCAACGTGATTTCCTCAATGTTGCATGCACTGATAGCCAGCGCTTTGTCGAAAGCAAATCACCCCTCCGGCGCCGCCAGCGGTAGAGCCTGCTTGGCGCCTATCTCGTTCAGTAACTATCGTTCACATTGCGCTGCCCATCTCCGCCACGCCGTTGGTAGCTCGACCGCCCCTGGTAGCCGTCTTGACGGTTCGCCCTGTGTACTCCATAGGCACAACCCGCGGCGGCCCCCAAGCCGCCATGCCCGGCAAAGTGGCCAACAATTCCACCGACAATCGCACCCTTGATGCAACCGCGCGCATCGGCTTGACCCGCGAGGGGAATGGCGGCAAAGCCAAGGATGGTTGAAACGAGAAACAACTTTTTCATAGATGACTCCTTTTCTAAGCACTGAACTGTTCAAACGAGCATTGGTTCATCATCTTCACACGCCAAATTCATACTACCGCGACCATAACCGGGCGCCGTACATGCTTAGGGCTTGCGGTTTCTGGGTCCGGTCCGTAGCGATTGAGCATCGCCCCGGTAAAGTAGAGGACTGGACGCAAAAGCAGAGCAAAATTTGAGAGGCCAAATCGTGACCACCGGTAGTGCGCTTCCGCTACCAATATTGACAGGAGAGTGGAAGTGAGGAAGGATGAGGCTGAAACCGACGGCTTGCTAGGGAATGTCGGTTGAAATGGCGGATTCGGGCGGCGCAATCGTGGATCGGAAGCAGGTTCGGGGCGAGAAACGGTATTCTCGTCCGGCGCGGTAAACTCTTACGACCGCGTCCGCCGCATTCCGTTTCGCGTTACAACAGACGTGGGCACCTCTACGACACTGCCTATTTTTCCATGGGAGATAATGCTATGTCGCTTGGAACCATTCTGCTCATCATTTTGGTAATCGCGTTACTCGGGGGCTTTAGCGGGCTCGGGGGCGGCCCCTTCTACGGGACCGGCTACTACGGTGGCGGCGGGCTCGGCCTCATACTCGTTATCGTGCTGATCTTGGTTTTGCTTGGCAAGCTTTGAACTACCCTAAGCGCAAGCGGCTTGTCCGAGAACGAACCGGCAAAATAACCAAAATCTTCTTCGACGGGGACAACAACACCCGTTTCGTCGAGAACTCTTAGCCGAACTTCCACAAAGGGCCGGAAGCAGAAATTCAAAGGGGGACACTACCTTCATCGGCAACATCGCCAGCACGTTCAGGATGGCTGCGGCGACGCGAGCATATCGAGCACCGGACAGACGGGCGCGGGCTCCACAAGGCAGCGCTCCAGGGCGCCGGCGAGAATAGCCTCCAGTTTGCGGAGATCAACGATCATGGCGCGGACCTCGTTCAGATGGATCGTCGTCAGGGTTTGAACCTCGGCGCAAGATGCCCGTCCCGGTTCGGCGAGAGCGAGCAGTTCCTTGATCTCACGAATAGAAAAGCCGATCTCGCGCGCGCGGCGGATAAAGCGCAGCCGTTCGACATGCTCCGGCCCATAATTCCGGTAATTGCTTGCGGTCCGGGAAGGCTTTGGCATCAGGCCGATGCGCTCATAATAGCGCACCGTCTCCAGATGGACCCTAGAGGCCTTCGCGAGCGTTCCGATGGTCAGCGGTCGCATGTTCGTGATCCTTAGCTGCTTGACCCCGCAGTAACTACGGACCTTATCACTGTCCCAGAAATCGAGGAAGCGATAATGAACGTTCAACACGATGACCCGGGGGCAACGGCGATGCGACTCACCGCGCTTGGCGGCATTTTGGGGGCCATCGCGGCGTCATCGTGCTGTATCGCGCCCTTAGTGCTGTTCAGCCTCGGCATCAGCGGCGCGTGGATCGGCAACCTCACGGCGCTTGCGCCCTATCAGCCCTATTTCATCGCGGCGACCCTTGCCTGCCTCGGCTACGGCTATTGGCTGGTTTACCGCCGCGACAAAATTTCCTGCGCGGAAGGCGCCTGTGCCCGGCCGCTGCCAAACCATATCGTCAAGGCAGGCCTCGTCCTGGCAACGATCCTCGTCGCGGGCGCAATCGCCTTCGACCTGTTTGCCCCGCTCGTGCTGAACTTCTGAGAGGAATTGCCATGATCAAATTACGTTTCGCAGCCGCCTTCGGATTTGGCCTCGCCGCTTCGTCTTCCGCTTTCGCCGCCGAGAAGACGGTGACGCTCGCGGTTCAGCATATGACCTGCGCCGCCTGCCCCCGCACGGTCAAGGCGAGCCTCCAGGCGGTGCCGGGCGTAACCAACGTCGTGGTGTCGGCCGAGGACAAGACGGCGGTGGTGACCTTCGACGATAGCAAGGCGAAGGTGGATGCGCTCGTGAAGGCGACGACGAACGCGGGCTATCCTTCCGCGCCCAAGAGCTGAAGCGCGATCCAGAGCAAGTGTACGATGAGACCGTCGACTAAATGTATTTTCTCCGTGTTGCTGTTGATCGCATGGTCGATTGCCCTGCCTGATGCCGCTCGTTCTGCCGCTATTTCTATTTCCTATCATCAGGTCGGCATCTGCAAAGGGTACGAACGGCAGCCTGGCCCGGTGACAACACGGTCTGACGAAGCCTTTGCTATCTTCAAAATCGAAGCCGTGGACAATACAAAACCCAGCGGACGTTTCGATTTCGACCCAAGGCATCTTTATGTGGACCAATCCACTCCTGAACAAAAGGCCAAACCGGCTGTGTGGGACAAGAATTGTCGCTTTCTGTATCCGGACCGGAGATTGCGCAGAACATGGGCATTTCAAATGCTATGGAAACCACTATCCCGGAGGGAACAAAACGTGAGATCAATGGCTTTGCGTTGTTCCGCTTGGCATAAACAACCCGGCTGGCGGGCCGGAAGCCAATCGGTACTCTTTCGACCTCGCGTATGATACTTGGTCTACTGATGAACACGAAAATAATGGACCGGGCGGAGGCTTGTTCTTCATTGTTGTGATGGTAGAAGTTGTTGTTCGGCGGCCCGAAGCAGTTGGGGTCTAAAACTATTGACTTAATCAAAACAAATCCATCCGAGACGACGTGGTCAGTGACTGACAATTGCAAAGCGCTATCGTTCAAATAGAGGCCCACAAGCAACGTCGCGAACGGTAGAGAATGGATAGTTACGACCTCATTGTCATCGGCACCGGTACCGCCGCGCAGGTGACGGCCGGAGCGTCCGGCGAGCGGGGCGGTCGGTAGCGGTGATCGACCATGCCCCTTCGGCGGGACCTGCGCGCTGCGCGGCTGCGATCCCAAGAAAAGCTGGTCAGTGGGGCCGAAGCGGCCGATTGGGCGCGCCGGATGCATCGACGCGGCGTCGTTGGCGAATTGCGCATCAACTGGAAAGAACTGATCGCTTCAAGCGGACTTTACGATGCACGAAAAAGCGCGAGGAGAGTTTTGCAAACAGGGCATCGATGCTTTTCACGGGATGGCGCTTCAGAGTCGGAGGGATATGGTGTAGTGGAAGGCGCACGCTCAAAGGCGGTAACATTGTGATTGCTGCTGGCGCTCGCGGTCTGCTCGACTTTCGCTGCGGAGCACGCATCACAGCGACGCATCGTATGGAGCTTGAGGATTTGCAAGCGGATCGTATGGTCGGCGGTGGTTATATTGCTGCGGAGTTCTCGCACATGCAGCGCGCGCGGGCACAAACGTACGGTGCTCAGCGTGGCGCACGGATGCTGCAAGTTCGATTAGAGCTGGTGAATGGCTGATGGAGGCATTTGTGACATGGCATCGATGTGCGTACGCAACTCGGTACAGGGATCGAACGCGCGAGGGAGGGTTCGCGTCACACGCAGCAGCAAGGACGCAGCTTTTCTCGCGATTGTTGTGCATGCTGCGGGGCGAGTGCTGATCTCGCGAGCTTAATTTGTGCGGGCACTGTGCAGGTGGAGAATGGCGGCTTCGGCTCAACGAGTATCTGCAGAGCGTCTCCAACGCGGTGTGAGCTTGCGGGGACGCAGCGGGGGGTGCTCTGACGCAGTATCGAACTACGATGGCGATAATCGTGCGCAATATCCTGGAAGGCAACGTACGCGGACTATCGTGGCGTCCAGCGTGCTTCACGCTGCCGCGATCGCTGCGTTGGCCTTTCCGAAGCGAGGCGCGTAAGCAGGCACGAAGCTGCGCGTGAATTCGCAGTTGGGACTGGTACACCGCGGCGCGCGGCGAAGCGGTACGGTTACAAGACGCTCGTTGAAGCGAGAGCGGGCGAATTCTCGGTGCGCATCTGGTCGGGCGCATGTGGACGAGGTAATCAACCTATTCGGCCTCGCAATTCGTACAATCTAACGTGGACGCTCTCAAAGCTACGATCTTTGCCTATCCAACTGCAGCTCCGATATCGGCTATATGCTTTAGAGAACGTGATTCCCAAATGGTGAAAGGAACGGCCCATGGCCAAAATGCTCGTCGCTACGACCCTCGCGCTTGGCGTGCTACCGCGCCCGCCTTCGTGGGCGAAACGACAGTGACACTCGCGGTGCGGAATTGGTATTGCGCGGCCTGTCCGCATGTGTGAAGGAAAGCCTCGCGGCTGTTCCGGGCGTACCAATGTGGGTTGGACAAGACAAGACGGCCGTGTCACTTCGACGACACAAGGCGAAGGTGGATACGCTCGTGAAGGCGACGACGAACGCGGGCTATCCGTCCGCGCCCAAGACTTCCGCGCCGAGGAGCTGAAGCGCGATGCCGGATCGTGCGCTCGTCGCGGCGGGGCTGGCCGGTGCGGTTGCCGGAGCGGTCTGCTGTGGAGCGCCGATGCTTGCGGTCACGCTAGGGAACGCCGGTCTGACGGCCTAGTTTGCCGCTGGCGCTTATGTCTTGATCCCGGCACTGCTGGTATACCTGGGGATCGTTGCCTACCGGCTCGATCGTCGGCGCGCTACGACAGATTGTCGTGCATCCACACCGAATGATCAGGAAATCAAGTCATGAGTAGTTGCTGCGCGACGCCAATCGTTGATGCGACATCACAAGGAAATTTGATGGAATTGCGCTCGACCCTCACTTGCCCGCACTGCGGACACCAAGAAACCGAAACCATGCCCATCGACGCTTGCCAGTTCTTCTACGATTGCAAGGGCTGTGGTGTGGTCCTGCGGCCGAACGATGGTGATTGTTGTGTGTTCTGCTCCTACAGCTCAGTGCCGTGCCCGCCGATGCAGGAAGCACGGAAAAGCGGGTCCGCAGGGAATTGTTGCGCGCGGCCGGTCGTTGGTTGATCAGATACGGCGCAGAAGTTTGATCAGATCGATACCGGAACGGGAACGGCGGCACGGGATGCTGCCATCCGCTGCCGTGCGGCCGGCTGGACCATAGCTGTGAGAATCGGCCCTTGCCTGGCCAGCCAACCGTGACTATTTGCGCGATAGACGGTATTTGAGTGCCAGAGACGCTATCCCGCTCGCGGAAAATGCCCCAAAGGAGCAAACTAACCTCCCGCGCGGCGATTGTCTCGGGCGGCATCGGAGGAGGGGAAAGTGTCCGCTGGCAGGGCGCTTAGTATTACTTTGAAGCCCAGTCCTTACGAGTCTTGATCCATGTGCAATTCCGCCGTACAATTGAAAAATATATTATAAAATGGCGGGGCCGCTTTATGCGGCAACAATTTGGAAATATAATAGCTGTCATCGGATTGTGTTTTTTCGGTTACTTTGGCGGTCTAGCCTTCTTTCAAACGATATATCGTGCTGTTTCAGCTGGAAATGATATTTTCTGGGTCAATTTTGGACTTGGAATTATAGTATTAATTGTTTCGTTATTGATTCGTTACTTTCTAGTTGTGTAAAATCCCCCATGTGGGGTTTGCGGACCGGCTGCTGTGCAAGATACGGCGCAACATCCCGGCGAAATTGCCGGCAAGAGGCGTCGGGCGCTTTATCCTCGGTGACAAGCTCGAAGGTGACGGCGGTGAGGGTAATAAAGCTCATTTTTGGCAACCGCGGCGCTAACAATCACCTTGCTGATCGTGCCGCCCGGCGCAGGCCCTCGCATCGTTCGCGAAAATCGCGGTGCGCCCGGACGGATGGAACGGCCCGGCGCCGGGCTCGCTGAGGAGGCTGGACAAATGGACAACAGACCCGAAGCGGTTCCTCGCGCGGCGGACGCTCCGAAAGTGACCGGTCCGGAGCCGGCTCTGGGAAAAATCGTGGTCAAATCCGCGCTCGCGACCATGGGCACGCCGGAATATTTTAACCGGTTCGACGCCCTCGCGCCGGGCAACCGCGGGCAGCGCAAGGCGATGATGGGCGATGACCCCGCGCTCCCCAAAATGCCCGCGGCGCCGACCCTTTTCGACTTCTTCAAACTCAGGTTTGACCACGCCGCCGCCAGCCATCTTCTGCAAAGCGCCAATCTCGCGCTGAAGGCAGGTGTCGAGGAGAAAGGCGTGCTTGCCTGCCTCTTGCACGATATCGCCATGGTGGGCCTGATCGGCGGCGACCATGGCTACTGGGGAGCGCAACTCATCGCGCCTTACGTCGGCGAGGAGGTTTCTTGGGCTGTGCGCTATCACCAAGCCTTGCGGTTCTTCCCCGACCCCGCCGTGGGCTATGAGTATCCAAAAGCCTATCTTGAGATTTTTGGCGAGGACTATGAACCGGAGCCATATATCCGCGCCGACTACGAATATGCTAGAGCCCACAAATGGTATGGGACGTCGCGCATGATCACGCTCAACGATCTCTACGCGTTCAATCCCAACACCACGGTCGATCTGGAAGTCTTCGCGGACATCGTGGGCCGTCATTTCCGCCAGCCCAAGGAAGGCCTGGGGTTCGACAATTCCCCCGTCGCGCATATGTGGCGCGCGATGATCTGGCCCAGGAATTTTCTTTGACGCGAGAAGCGGCCGCCGCGCACGCTGACCGGCCATACCGCTGCAGTCACTTCAATCGCGCTTTCGCCGGACAGGCGCATGCTTGCCTCACGGAGCAGCGGCGACACCATCAAGATCTGGGACGTATCGGAACGTGAATGAAGCGGCCAAGTAACTCCCCGGCCGGCCGCAGCTGCCCAGCACCTTTGGCGGATTTGGGCGAGATCGCGCGTGATCTTGATCGCCTGCTCCTCTCGCCGCGCGCTGCCGTTGTCCGGCAATCCGGACGCAAGCTTCAGTTCCCGGCGCACTTGTTCAAGAAGGGATTGCATCGCTCCATCGCGCTTGCTTCCGATGCAATAATCGACTCCTCCCCGGTGAGAGACGGAGGACCGGAATGCCTTGGAAAAAGCGCCGCGGACAATCCCTCCAGAACATCGGATGGCGCTTCTTGCGATGGCAGCTCGTAGCTTAGGCCATCGGGTTTTGTGTTTTGCCGCCATTCGCCACGCAAAGTCCGCCACTGCAAAACAATGCGATGCAGATCCCACTGTGATTCGGCGCGGGCGACGTCATTATATTCTTTGAGTTGATAGTCCATGCCGCGATCCACTCCGCGTAAATGGCCAGACGGAACGCACCGGAGGAATGATGGATTGAGGAACCATTCCGGTGCATCGGCTTTGCATAAGTTTGCCGGAACGCCGTCGTGGAACATTCCGCGGCCGGTCACCGCCGCTCCGGATAGCACGGGCTGTCAATTCGCTTCCAACTGTGACTCCTACTACGCTGTTAGGATGGCTGTTTAGGCTTGGCCCGGATTCTTCTTCCCCTGAACGGCGCCTTTGGTGATTTCCTCGACCGCCGCCGCAAGAAGCGTGTCCATCTGCTTGCGAATTTCAAGGTCAGATATGGCAATTCCGGCGCGGTCAAAATCGGCGCGTATGGCTTTGAGAATTTGGCCAGCGCTGTCTTTCTCGATTTCGGTAGCGACAATGCGGGCCGCATAATCTTCCGCTGCCGCACCAGTCAGGCCGAGTTTTCCGGCGGCCCAAAGTCCAAGCCTTTTGTCGCGCCGCGCCCTCGCCTTGAATTTCAGTTCTTCGTCATGGGCGAGTTTTGCTTCGAAAGCATGCTCACGCTCGTCGAAAGTCGTCATGACACTCCCCATGTAGGTGTTGCGTCTTCGCATTTAGACGGCACCTTCGATAATAGCAAAATTTCGCGGTAGCGCCATGCTTGACACCGCGACGTTGCAGCTCGATTTCTTCCTATATCCCGTTGCGAATCTCTGCTAATGACAAGGGGCCTTATCAATATGGAGGGATCATCCTGCAAATATCTCGATTTGCCAGCTTGGCGTAGTGTTAGCTTGGCATTGTGCGGAAATCGGGTTTCGGATAGGTTGGGTTTGGCTAGTTCGCTCCGGCACCGGAAAGAGCTGCGCCGTCCCCCGATCCGCGGCAACAAATAAGCGCATAGCCTACTGGTCCCGCCCGCCTTTGACGTCCCTTGCTTTAGCGCGTCTGGAAGTGGGACATAGGACGTTCAAAGGAGCCACGGCCACCCATGGATCATCTCAAGCCACGGTTAATCCCAATGAATCGCCGCCGCCGCATTTACGAAGGCAAGGCAAAGGTCCTCTACGAGGGTCCCGAACCGGGCACACTCATCCAGCACTTCAAGGACGACGCTACCGCGTTTAACGCCAAGAAGCACGAGGTAATCGACGGAAAAGGGGTGCTCAACAACCGGATCTCCGAGTTCGTTTTTCAAAATCTCAACGACATCGGCGTTCCGACACATTTCATTCGCCGCCTCAATATGCGCGAGCAATTGATCCGGGAAGTGGAAATCGTGCCGCTCGAAGTGGTGGTCCGCAATGTCGCGGCCGGGTCGCTCTCGACCCGGCTTGGGATCGAGGAAGGCACCCAATTGCCACGCTCGATCATCGAATTCTATTACAAGAACGACGAGCTCAACGACCCGATGGTTTCCGAGGAGCATATCACGGCGTTCGGCTGGGCGAGCCCGCAGGAAATCGACGACATCATGTCACTCGCGATCCGGGTCAACGATTTTCTCTCGGGGCTTTTCCTTGGCGTCGGCATCAGGCTTGTCGATTTCAAGATGGAATGCGGCCGGCTCTGGGAAGGCGATATGATGCGCATCGTCGTCGCCGACGAGATTTCGCCCGAATTCCTGCCGCCTGTGGGATATCAAATCGAACGACAAACTCGACAAGGACCGTTTCCGGCGCGATCTCGGCGGGCTGGTCGAGGCGTATACCGAAGTCGCGCGGCGGCTCGGCATCTTGCAGGAAAACGAGCAGCCCCGCGCCAATGGGCCGAAGCTCGTCCAGTGATCAAATGCAGCTGCCGGCCGGCGCCACGCATGCGGCGGCACGGCCGGCAGGCGGGTTTTGCACTTTATTCCAACGGCCCCGGTAATAGTCTCGCCTTCCGTGCCGTGGTTTTGGCCATCCGGCCTTGTGGCACCGGTATCCCCATGCGGCGATCCTTGCCGAAGCCATAAACCAGAGACCGGAACAATGAAAGCGCGGGTGGTTGTCACGCTCAAGAACGGTATTCTAGATCCGCAAGGCAAGGCCATCGAGGGTGCCCTCAAATCACTTGGCATCAGTGGCATCGATAGTGTCCGGCAAGGCAAGATATTCGAGATCGAACTTGCTGCGAACGATCCAACGGCAGCGGAAGGATTGCTGCGCGGCGCATGCGAAAAGTTGCTCGCAAATCAGGTCGTTGAAAATTTTCAGGTGGAGATCATCCAGATTTTCGCGAGTGGTGGGCCGCCCGCACAAGCAGACATGAGCGAAGAAAATATAACCGGCACATGAAAGCCGCCATCATTCTCTTTCCCGGCTCCAACCGCGAGCAGGACGCGCTCCGCGCTGTGGAAAAAATCGCCAAAGCTAAACCGTCCATCGTCTGGCATGGCGAACATACCTTGCCCGAAGGCACCGGTCTTGTGGTGCTTCCAGGCGGCTTTGCTTACGGCGATTATCTGCGTTGTGGCGCCATCGCCGCGCGGGCGCCAATCATGGACGCCGTGCGCGCCCATGCCGGGCGCGGCGGTCTCGTTCTAGGCATCTGCAACGGCTTCCAGATTCTGGTTGAAGCCGGGCTATTGCCCGGCGTGTTGATGCGCAACGCCAATTTGCGGTTCGTCTGCCGGATGCAGCATTTGACCGTCGAGCGCAACGATACGCCTTTTACCTCCCGCTACGCCAAAGGCCAGATCATCAAGGTGGCGATCGCGCATGGCGAGGGAAATTATACCGCCGATGCGGATACGGTCGCGCGCATCGAGGGCGAGGGCCGCGTCGCCTTCCGCTATTCTGACGCGCGAGGTGCAAGGGTACGCGGCGCCAATCCGAACGGGTCGGTCAATGACATCGCGGGAATATATTCGGAGAGGTTCAATGTTCTTGGCCTGATGCCACATCCGGAAAATCTCATCGATCCGCTCGTTGGCGGGACCGATGGATCGGGCTTATTTGAGAGTTTGGCGGGCGTTAAGGGGACCCCAAATCAAGATACGTTCGGCCATCGCTGCGCCGGTTCGAGGGGGGGCCTGGAGTAAGGGCCTGTCAGGAAACAATCGCTTTGTTTAGATTACTTGTTTTGATGGTGCGATCGTGTAGTTCGACGCGCCACGAAAATCGGCGCGTTGAATGTTGCGGCCGGCCAAGTCCGCGTCCGAAGTGGTGATGCCTTTGGGAGCGCTGTTGGGGTCCGGCTCGCGGCAAAGCTTCAATTGGGTTCCGATGTTTGCCGCCGCGTTAGGAGTCCGTCGGGGAACTTCATGAGGGATTGCAAAGTTTTCGCAACGTCAGCCTGAGGGAGGCGAGACGGCGGAAGGCAAGCGCTTTGAGGTTCGGATTTTCCCAATCCTTGGCGAGCCCGCGGCGGCGATGGACCCCCGGATTAAATCCCGGGGGGATGGTGCCCTCATGGTGAGCGTGCCAAACCATCATTGATCCCGCGTTTGGGAAGAACCACAAAGCCCTTCGCCTGGCCGGAATGCTTGACGATCTCGGATTTGAGTTAGGGCAAAATTTTATTGCGAGCGGCGTGAGAGACAGGGCCACGGTAGGCCCTATCAGCGAACCGCTTCTTCAAAAAAGGAAACAGGCCAAACAGCGTGGCCAGCAGACGAACGCCTCCGTCGCGATCCTGAACGCCGGCGAATGAATGATGGCGAAGAGCAACAGCCCTTGCATATTCTCGAGGATGTGCCGCTACTTGCCCTTGATCTCCCGAGCCCGGCGAATGGGTGCCAGCGTCGAACCCAGGTGGATCGATGCACGCCCCCCTCCTTGTATTAGCGGTTCCCTGTAGTGTTTGCCTGTTTTGTGAAGAACGTCCGGTCCTCATGTCCACCCGGACCGGACGCCGAAGGCTGGATCGCCGCATCCGTAGCCGTGTGGGCCGTGGCTCGGCAAGATTGCCTCCTGAGCCCGCCGAAGGGAGCTCTTCGTCGGACCCGTGTGGTTGCCTGAACATCAGGTTCGCATTCTCAAGGCAGGGTCGTGGAAGATGAAAAGGTCTCCTCTCATTTGCGCCGGTCCTTCGCCAGGCTCAGGACGATAGCGGAAAGAGCAAGCTCGACGTGGCGATCGATGGCCATGCCAGGTGCCTCCAAGCTGACAATGATCCCAACGGCCATGCGGCTCTCGTCGCTTGGCGAGGCCGAGCATGCGGTCCGGCGTATCGGCACCGAGGCGAGCGGCGGTTACGAGCGCGCCATCGCCGTTCATCTGTAAAAATTGGGATTTGAGATTTCCGTCACTGTCGCGGGAAATCACAACCTGCCATTCATCTTTTGGCGGCGAGTGTGGCGAGGCGGATCCACGCTTGTCAATGACGGCCCTTCAGGCCGCCGCCGGAGGCGGTCGCAAAGCGATCATTGACAAATCGATCCGCTCGCCACACTCGCCACACTCGCCGCCAAGACTCGCCGCCACACTCGCCGCCAAGTGATAAATGGCAAGCTGCGATGTCACCGGGCGGTGTCAGTCAAATCAAATCCAGGCTTTTACACTTCGGATGCGCAGCCACTCCCTCGCCGGGCCTGCCGCCCGCACTCCGGCATCGGGCTGGGAGAAGGGCGGAGCCTGCCAAGGGTCCGGCATGCGAAGCATGTTGGATGGTAGGCGGAGGGCGGGTCGAAAACCAGGCCGGGCTGGTCCGCGAGCGGTTCTTCGCGCCCCGGCTGCGGTTCGAGAACCTTGACGAACCGAACGCCTGGCGGCTCGGCCAATGCATCGCCTGCGTTAGAGCATGATCCCAAAAAGTTGCAGACTTTTTGGATAAGGTCATGCGATAAAACAAAGACATAGAGACCATGAACAATTCAACTTGAAGCGATCATAGGCTAGAGCGCGTCCCGATCAAAGGGACTCGTTTGATCGATAAGGATGCAGCTCAAAATCAAAGAGTTGGAGCATGTCCTCATGAGACATCGGCTATATCCGATGTCTATTAAGGAGACGATAAGTAAGAGAACATTTTTCTTGACGGCGTGAATCGCGCATGAGTCTCTGGAGATATGAGAAAAGATGACGCCCGCAAGTTGGATCATGCGGTTTTGGAAGCGTTGCGCGAACGCGCGGTGCAAATTGTGCAGCAAGGCGAAAGCCTGGAAGGTGTGGCGCGTGTATCCGGCGCCGGGCGCACGGCGATCTACCGGTGGCGCGCGGACGGCAGGCGCGGCGGCTGGGGCGCGCTGAAAGCGAAGCCGCTGTTCGGAAGGCCGCCGAAGCGCGGCGGCAAGACGCTGCAGTGGGTCTACGATAGGGTTTCGAGTTTGCGCCGTGGACCCGCGAGATGGCGGCCGTGCTCATCAAAGACAAGTCCGGCCTAAAATTGAGCGCCAATTGCTGGGCGTCTCTTGGCGCAACCCGGCATCACTTGCCGAGACACCTTTGCATCGCGCGATCGAACGCGGCGAGGCTTTGGTGCGGCCATGGCTGAAGAAAGAGTACCCGAAGATCAAGGCCTTGGCACAGAAGGAGAAAGCCGAAATCTCTTCCGGCGATGCCGCCCCCCTGCGTTCCGGTCACCCTGCGGGGTGCACATGGGGCAAAAAAGGCGAGACGCCAATTGTCCAAGCGGCCGAGCCGGCCGCGCCATAAGCCTGATTCCGGCGGTCAATTCGCGTGGCCACATGCGGTTCATGATCAAGGAAAAAGCTGGCATCAACGCCACTGTCTTCATCGCGTTTTTGAAGCGCCTCGTTGCCGGCGCGAAGCGCAGGATCTTTCTCATTGTCGATCGCGGTCCCGCGCATCGCGCGAAGACAACGCAAGCGTTCGTTGCAACCCTGGGCGGAAAATGACGGCTTTATTTTCTGCTTCCCTATTTCGCCGGATCGCAATCCCGATGAGCTGGCGGGGAAACATCTGAAGGCAGATACTGCCGGCCGCATGGCCATCACCGGCAGGGATGACGTCAAACGCAAGCTTCGATCATCCATGCGCCCAACGGCAAGGCGGCCCCGGGGAAAATCCGCTCCTTCTAGCAGAAACCCTCTCTCAAATGCGCCGCGTGAATGTCGCCTTACTTATAGACTGAATAATAACAATCGAAAAAGCCGAGCAAGTTTTTTAAGGACATGCACCAAGGCGCATCGCCATCCGGCGCAGGCAGGCCAGACAATCTGGGAGGTGTTCGAGGCGGAGCGGCCGAAGCTCGTTCCCTATGCCGGCCGGTTCGACGGATTCCCCACGGTGCAGGCGCCGGTGTCGAAGACCTGCTTGGCGTGCTTCGATAACAACAAATACTCGGTGGCAGCGAGGGGCGTCCCGTCGAGGTTCATGCCTATGCCGGCCGCATCGTGATCTGCCAGGACGGGCGGATCGTCGGCGAACATCCCCGCGCGTTCGGCCGCGGCGACACGGTCTACGACCCCTGGCATGACGTGTACAAGTCATCTGACGCGCATGGACTTCATCATCCTCGACGAACTCGGCTATCTGCCCCTCTCTCAATCCGGCGGGCAACTCCTGTTTCCCCTCGTCGGCCGGCTCTACGGGCGCCCCTCGATTATCGTCACCACGAACCTCGCCTTCGGTGAATGGCCGAGCGTTTTCAGCGATGCCAAAATGACGGCCGCGCTGCTCGATCGCCTAACTCGGCACTGCGATATCATCGAGACCGGCAACGCTAGCTGGCGCTTCAAAAGTCGCGCTGGCGATCACACGCCAACCCGCGCTCTCCCCGTCTCCGCAACCCCGACCAGCTCCGGCGGGGCAAACGCTCATCGCCCGAAACGTAGGCCGAGGGGGTCCCGATCGGACCCCAATTGACACTGTTGTCGACCCGGCGTCGATAATGACTGCCTCGCCCTGCCGGCAAAGTGCCGCCGCCGTCCGCCCGATCGCTTGTTTTTGGGAAAGATTGCGGCCCAAGTTTTCATGAAACGGAACACCGCTCAGGCTAACGTGCTCAGCCGCCACAAGCTGCGCACCGCCGCGCATCCGCTTGAGCTTGTCTTGCTCCGCAAGACGGTCGAGGTCGCGGCGCAGCGTTGCAGAACTTGCCGTGACAAGGAGATCCAGATCACGGAAGGATAGAAAGCCCGGCATCTGCAATCTCTTCAAGATCACGCTTTCGCGCTCATTGGCGCGCATGAGCACCCACGGTTCCTTTTCGCGCGCTTTCCCGCATTTTAAATGGGATGCAAGGCAAGAGCGGGCGCTTGAAATGCCGGATCAGACGATCCCGGCGCCGACACTCACGTGTTTGCGTTCCTGTGCCTTACGCGCCCGCCAGCCGGTCGCGCGATAGGCTGCAAGTGCATCGATTGCCCCGCCAGCTTCAAAACGTGCCATCGCAATAATCGGCGTCACGTCGGTGCGGTAGGCGCGGCGGAGTGTTTGAAACGCCATCATCGTGTCGTTGTCGATCTGTGCTTGATGCAACACCTGGCGATCGACGATTAAGGCCTTGGCAAAGGCTGCCGCGATCGCTTCGGCCGAGGCGATCATGCTTTCGATCGGATCGGTCACATTATGCGATTGGTCGATCATATAGGCCGGGTCAAATCCCGCCCGCGGATTGAGCTCGGCCTCGACCAATTCGTTGAAGATGAGGAACAGTTGGTGAGGATTGATCGAGCCGGTGTCGAGATCGTCGTCGCCATACTTACTATCGTTGAAGTGGAAACCGCCGAGCTTACCGAAGCGATGCAGCCGCGCCACGATCTGCTCGATGTTGACGTTCGGCGCATGGTGGCCGAGGTCGATCAGGCACTTCGCCTTGTCGCCCAGCTGCTGCGCGGCCAGAGATCGACGTGCCCCAATCGGAGATGACGGTCGAATAGAACGCCGGCTCATAGAGCTTGTGCTCGATCAGCATCCGCCAGTCATCAGGCAATGCCGCATAGATATGTGCCGCTGATTCGAGATAGCGGTCGAGCGAGCTGGAAAGATCCTGCTGGCCTGGGAAGTTAGAGCCGTCGCCAATCCAGACCGTGATTGCTTTCGAGCCAAGCTGCTTACCGATCTCAATGCATTCGATGTTGTGCGCGATGGCTTGGCGCCGCGCGCCCGGATCGGCCGAAGAGAGGCTGCCATTGCGGTAGCTGATCTCCTGACCGGGCTGGTCCTGAAAGGTATTCGAGTTCACCGCATCGAAACCGAGGCCAAGCTCCGCCGCTTCCTCGCGCAGCGCCTTGTAATCCTTCACCTTGTCCCACGGAAAATGCGGGGAAACCCGCGCCGTCATCCGGCAGAGCTGTTGCACGACCGCGCAATCTTCGAGCTTCTCATGGATATTGGTCGGTTCGCCGAGGAGTCGGGAATTTAGCGAAGCGCGTGCCGCCGCGTCCCGCGCCCCAACTTGGGACGGCTACCGAGAGGTTAGCCAGCTCGGCCTTGATGGAATCGATGTCGCATCCGCGCCGCGCCAGTTGGCGGTCAAGGCTTTCATAGTCGTCCCGAAGCGCTTCGATTTGGCCTGCATTGAGACTGTCGATCTGATCCTGGGCCAACGGAAGCTCGCGCATGATACTTGTCTCCCGCGTCAGCGGACGAAGGCCTGGGCGTTGCCCGCGTCGACGTTGATCATGTTGCCGGTCGACTTGGCGGAGACATCAGACGCGAAGAAATACACGGCCTCGGCGACATCCGACGGAAGGACAGCGCTGCTTCAGCATCGATGCGATTGCGGTAATGCGCTTCCAGCCCCTCACCGGCATCGATGCCATAGGCGTCGGCGCGCTCCTGACGCCATGCGCCGTCCCAGATCTTGCGACCGCTGATGACCGCGTCAGGATTGACGACGTTCGACGCGGATGCCCGCCGGCGCCCCTTCGAGCGCCAGACAGCGGGCTAGATGCAGCGCCGCTGCCTTGGCTGACGCATAGGCGCGACGCGCCGGGGGTGGCGGCGACGCCGTTCTTCGATCCGATGAAGACGATCGAGCCGCTTTTGTTTGCCTTCAGCAGCGGGAAAGCGGCGCGCGCGGTCAGGAAATAGCCCTCGGCGAGCACGTCGTGGTTCTTGCGCCAGAGCGCCACCGTGGTTTCCTCGATCGGCGCGGACGAGGCGATGCCGGCGTTGGCCACGAGAATATCGAGGCCGCCGAACTCGCTTGCGCATTTATCGAATGCGGCTTGCACCTGGTCTTCATCCGTGACGTCGCAGACCGCAGTAGCGCACGACATCTTTGCCGAACCGGCTGACCAAGTCGCTTCGACCTGCGCGGCCGCGCGCCACGTCACGGTCGACCAGCATCACGCATGCGCCATCGGCGAGCAGCCGCTCGGCGGTGGCGCGCCGATGCCGCCCGCGCCGCCGGTGATCGAGCGCGATTTTTCCGGCCAGCGGCCTGGGCTTGGGCATGCGTTGCAGCTTGGCCTCCTCCAGCACCCAGTATTCAATGTTGAAGGCTTCCTGTTCGGCAAGTCCGACATAGCCGCCGATGACTTCCGCGCCGCGCATCACATTGATCGCATTGCTATAGAATTCGCTTGCGAGCCGTGCCGTGGTCTTATCAGCGGCGAATGTCATGCGGCCGATGCCGGGGAGCAATACGACCACCGGATTAGGGTCGCGCATCTTGGGGCTGTCCGGGCGAGCGCAGCGCTGATAATAGGCAGCATAGCGCTCGCGATAGTTCGCAATCGCGCCTTTCAGATAAGCGTCCTCGTCAATCTTCGCGGGGTCGAGCGTCAACGGAGCGATCTTAGTGCGCAGGAAGTGATCGGGACACGACGTGCCAAGGGCAGCCAGCCGTGCGAAATCCACGGAACAGACGAATTCCAGAGCCTCCGCGTCATCGGAGAAGTGACCGGCCTTAGGTCTATTCCCGGCCATGAGCCCGCGGAGCTTTGGCATCAGCCGCGCGGCAACTTCCCTGCGCTCTGTCAGCCGGCAACGGGGCAATCGCCTGACCGCCGAATGCCGGCCGCTTCTTGAGTTTCGCGTTAAGATATTCCGCCGCCTGGGCAATGAGTTGAATAGTGATTTGATAACAAGCCTTAGAGGTATCACCCCAGCAGATGATGCCGTGGCCACCCAGCATCACCCCTTTGAGGCGGGGATTGGCCGCAACATAGTCTCGCAGCTGCAAGCCGAGTTCGAAGCCAGGACGCTTCCAGGGAAGCCAGCCGACCTCGCCGCTCCAGATTTCGCGGGTCGCAGACGGTCCTCCCGAAGACGCGGCCAGTGCTATGATCGCGTCAGGGTGGACGTGATCGACATGCGCGAACGGCAGATAGCCATGCAATGGCGTGTCAATCGAGGCGGCGCGCGAATTGAGGTTGAAGGTGCAATGGGCGAGATACCCCACCATCTCATCCTCATGGGCGAGGCCACGATAGAGCTTTTCCAGGCCGAGAAGCTTGGCGAGGTAAAGCGTGGAGAAGCCGTCGAGCTTCATCGAACCGAGATCGCCGCCCGAGCCCTTGACCCAAAGCACCTCGACGTGCTCTCCACTAAGTGGATCGGTCTCACGGAGCTTGGCCGACGTGTTGCCGCCACCAAAATTGGTCACCGTGAGGTCGGAACCGAGCAGATTGGACCGGTAGAGCAGCAACTCCGCGAGCGTCATAGCTACGGCATCGGAGTCGGACCAGCGATCCACCGGACTCTGAAAAAGAATAGCAGACGGAGCACGCACCCCCGGAATGTCAATAATATCGCTCATTTCGAACGCCTCATGGATAAAGGAATTTGGCGAATTTCCTAGCACAGGACTCGTCAAAATCAATCATCTTCAATAATAACCAACCAAAGCGGGGGCTGGGAGGAGCCATCGAAATGGGGACAATCGTCCTCGATGTGGGGAAAACCCTCGCGAAGCTAAGCCTTTGGACAGAAGGCGAAAAGCTGATCGAACGGCGGACTCGCCAAAACGCCAGAGTAAACGCCGGAGGTTACCGAGCTCTGGACGTGCTGGGCATCGAGGAATGGATGGCGGGCGTGCTTTACGAGTTCGCACGGATGGCCGCGGTCGAGCGCATCATCCCTATCGCTCATGGTTCGGCGGCTGCGATCGTGCGCGACGGCGCCCTCGTCTGCGCGCCGATGGACTATGAGGAACCTGTGCCTGCTGCCGAACGGCGGCGCTACGACCTGGAGCGCGATGGTTTTACCATGACGGGATCGCCGCCGCTTCCCGGCGGTCTCAATCTCGGGGTTCAACTGCACCGGCTCGAACAGCTGCACCCCGATCTCCTTAAGAGCGGGACGACGATCCTTCCATGGCCGCAATTTTGGGCGTGGGTACTCACAGGGGTAGCTGCGTCGGAGGTGACCAGCCTTGGCTGCCATTCCGATCTGTGGAGGCCGATCGAAGGAACTCCGTCCGCACTCTCATTGGCGCGCGGCTGGGCCAATCGTTTCGCGCCGCTCAGGCGCGCGGACGAGGTGCTGGGCACCCTTTCCCCGGCGTGGGCAGCGCGCACGGGCCTTTCTCCCGGTGTGCGCATCCACTGCGGCCTGCATGATTCAAACGCCGCCCTGCTGGCGGCCCGTGCGTGCCCCGAGATCGCGGACAACGAGTTGACGGTGCTGTCGACAGGAACTTGGTTTGTTGCGATGCGCACGCCCTTGGCCGGCGCGCCCGTCGATATTGCCGCCTTGCCGGAGGGACGTGATTGCTTCGTCAATGTCGACGCTTTCGGACAACCCATCCCGTCCGCCCGGTTCATGGGCGGCCGCGAAATCGAGATGTTGAGTGCAATCGACACACTACGCACCGATATTGCACCGGGTCTGTCTGAACTTCCCGGTGCCGTGCCGGCAGTGCTACGGAGCGGCGTTAGTATCCTGCCCACCATGACGCCTGGCTGCGGCCCTTTTCCGCATTGTCACGGGCGGTGGACCGGCATTCCGCGCGACCCCTTCGAGCGGCAAGCGGCGATCTGCCTTTATGCTGCGCTCATCGCCGACGTTTCCCTGAACCTCATCGGCGCGAAGGAGCGGATACTGATCGAAGGGCGGTTTGCGGAGGCTCAGGTCTTCGTGCGGGCCTTGGCGAGCCTGCGCTCCGGCGCAAAAATATATGTCAGCAGCGCGCACAACGACGCGTCCTGTGGCGCACGGCGCTTGATCGATCCGGATTTGGCGCTGCCGTCTGCCTTGTTGGAGGTCCTGCCGCTCGATCAGGAGCTGGCGGGCTACCGCGACCGCTGGCTCAACGAAGCCAATCGCGCGGAGGCGGCAGCATGAAAGCGGCGTCTCCGCTCGACTATCGCGAGCTCGCCCGGTGGCGTCTGCCAAAGTTCATGTTCGAATATATCGACGGCGGCTCTTACGCCGAGGTGACACTTAAGCGCAATGTCACCGATCTGGAAGCTGTGCCCCTCCGCCAGCGCGTTCTGCGCGACGTTTCAAGTCTTGACCTTTCGACCGGGCTGTTCGGCCAGCGGCTTGCCCTGCCAATCGCGCTCGCGCCAGTCGGATTGGCCGGATTGTTCGCACGCCGCGGCGAGTGCCAGGCCGCGCGCTCCGCGGAGAAAGCGGGCATTCCTTTTTGCTTGTCGACCTTCTCTCTATGTCCAATCGCCGAAGTAACGAGAGCGGTTACCCGGCCAATCTGGTTTCAGCTCTACATGATCCGCGACCGCGGCTTCATGCGCGACTTGCTCGCGCGAGCGCGCGAGGCTGATTGTTCGACGCTTATATTTACGGTCGACCTGCCGGTGCCTGGATCGCGCTATCGCGACTATCGTTCGGGGCTTGCAGGGGCGCCGGGAATCAGCGGCGCGATCCGGCGGTTCTGCCAGGCGGCCGCGAGGCCCGGCTGGGCCTGGGACGTGGGGATCCGCGGATCTCCGCACCAGCTTGGCAATCTCGTGCCTGTGCTGGGCAATAGCACGGGACTCGAAGACTACTTCGCCTGGATACGCAACAACTCTGATTCCGCGGTCAGCTGGCGGGATTTGGATTTCGTTCGTTCGGAATGGACCAGACCGCTCGTCATCAAGGGCATTCTGGACATGGAAGATGCAAAGTCCGCTGCCAAAATTGGCGCGGACGGCATTGTTGTTTCCAACCATGGTGGCCGCCAGCTCGACGGCGTTCCCTCCACCGCGCGTGTTTTGCCGTCAATCGCCGAAGCTGTCGGCGACAAACTGACCGTGCTCGCGGACGGCGGCGTGCGTTCCGGCTTGGACGTTGTGCGGATGCTGGCTTTGGGCGCCAGAGCCGTTCTACTTGGCCGCGTCTGGGCCTATGCACTGGCGGGCGGCGGCGAGGCAGGTGTCGCACACGTGCTGCAACTGGTAGAAGCGGAAATGCGGGTGGCGATGGCCCTCACCGGCGTCACCAGCATTGGCGCAATCACCCGCGACAACCTGGTTCTAGAAGCCGGGCCGGGCCGCAACGCGGCCGAAGGGGGAGATACTGACGGCGGGTCAAAATCCACCATTGCGCGAGCGCTTCCACTCTAATTGCCCGGCCCCCAGGCTGCGGCATGCGGTTCAAGCAAGGCCACTATCTGGATATGAAGAGGCCGCATTCGAGCCTTGACCGGCGCACGCCAGGCGAAGCTTACTTCGATCGGCCGCCGTGATCGGTATTGCGCATGTGCCTACCCTGCGCGCGTTGGGCGTGACGGGGGCAGGCCGTAGCCCGAACGAAGTTACGCCCCACGCGCGCAACCCCGCAAACAGAGAAATCCGGCAGAGCGCCACCAAATCTTTCGCGGGAAACTGTACATACAAGCGGAGCTCGCTTTTCGTTCCCTGCATTGGCGCTCTCACGCCGTGGTCGAGCGCGCCAGCTATTGAGGGAGCGCGCTCGCTTAGCCGAAGCTGATGGCGATACCGGCGGGTTCGATGTACGGCGCTCTTGCGCTTTTGACCGCGGATTAAATACCTGCTGGCGTCCGCAGATACGTATTCACTGCCCTGCCGGTGGATACACCAGAATTGTTCTCGATCGTGCAGGTGATGCGCGCGGGCTCTGGGATCGGGTCACCAGCCGGGATACTTTGTTAGAAGGGGCAGATCGTCATGGCCGTATTGAAATGGTCACTCGCTTGCTTTGTCGCTATTTACGTTCTGGCGCTTTGCGGCCTGACGATCTTTCAGCGCCGGCTTCAATATTTTCCGGATCGTCGTCTGGCCGATCCCGCGCAAGCCGGCATGAGCGGCGCCGAAGACCTGCGGCTTACGACCAATGACGGTGAGACGCTGATTGCTTGGTATCTTCCGGCGAAAGACGGGCATCCGCTGATCTTGTATTTTCACGGCAATGGCGGCGCTTTGGTCGATCGCGTTCCGCGTTTTCGCGCGCTTGCGGCGAGCGGATACGGGCTTCTTGCGATATGCTATCGCGGCTATGGCGGCTCGACGGGCTCGCCGTCACAAAAGGGCCTGATGGAAGATGGCGAAACCGCCTATCTCGAAGCGCGTGCGCGCGGATATGACGGCGATCGTATCGTCTTGATGGGCGAATTACTCGGCACGGGCGTCGCAATCGCCCTCGCGGCGACGCATGAGGCTGCCGCTCTCGTGCTCGATTCGCCCTATTCGTCGGCAGTGGAAGTTGCCGCGGCGCATTATCCGATCTTTCCGGTGAATTGGTTGATGTTAGATCGGTTTCGCTCGGATCTCGTGATCGGCGATGTGCACATTCCGATCCTCGTCCTGCACGGTGACGAAGACGATGTTATTCCGATAGGCCTGGCCAGGCGGCTTTTCGAACTCGCCAATGAGCCGAAGACGTTCATGCTGGTGTCCGGCGGCAAGCATCTCGTGCTGGGATTGGCGGAGGTATTTCCGCGCGTTCGCGAGTGGATCGACGAGAAGACCGGCGTCGCTCGTCGATAGGGTGACGCACGAGAATGAGCGTTTGATCCCCTAGGGTCCGGACTCGATAAAAAGGAAAAGCCCATATTTACAGGGGCTTCGGGATGATGATGGAATGACTAGGGTGGTCAAGTGGTGGAGCTGAGGGGAATCGAACCCCTGACCTCTGCAGTGCGATTGCAGCGCTCTCCCATCTGAGCTACAGCCCCCAAACCGCTGTTTACGCGAGTGGCAAACCGCATGCAAGATTGTTGCGGCAGGACGGACGTAGACATCGAATACATCGTGGCACTAGTCGGGCCCCACTTGCCAGCGAGGCCCGGGCCGCGTAAACGAGCTTAGTCCAGGCAAGCGTTCCGGAGCTCCAATGCGCGCACTTCTCGACGTGATTTTAGTCGTTCTACAGCTTTACGTTTATGTGATTATCGCCTCGGCTATCCTCTCCTGGCTCGTCGCCTTCAATGTCGTCAACCGCTATAACGATTTCGTGCGCTCGATTTGGAACCTTGTGACAGCGTTGACGGAACCGCTGCTGCGCCCGATCCGGAGAATGATTCCGAATCTTGGCGGCATCGATATTTCGCCTGTTATTTTGCTTTTATTCATCTTTTTCCTAGAGCGCGTTATCGAGGAATATATTTATCCAAACGTGTTCTAAACTCGTCTTGGCCCACGCTTCCTGGTCCGCTTGACCGCAATTCTCTTGGTCCTAGTCTCCGCAGATGTGTTTGCACCAGATTATCCGCGATTTACTCTACCCACTGGTTCTTCAGCGGCTTCGGCAATCGAGTCGCTCCGATCGCGGGAGGATAAGCCCAAGGGGTGGATTATCTCTCAAATCGAAACACGCGTTGCGCGGCTCGTCGTTAAGATAATTGGATTGCTTTTCTAATTGACGCGCAAATCGCGTATGCTAGGTTTCCGATATATTCAGTCGAGAGGAAAACGTTCGCGGAGATATGAACATGGCCGGTATCGTGCTGATCAATCCGCGTTTCGAGATGAGCTATTGGGGTATGGAGCACGCCCTCCACCTATGTGCCAGGCTTGGCAAGCGCGCGAATATGCCGGTTTCAGCCCTGCCCTTGCTTGCGGCTCTGACGCCCGCGGAGCACAAAATCACTTTAATCGATGAGAATGTCGAGGATATCGATTTTGCTCTTTGCGCCAAGGCCGACATTGTCGGCATTACGGGAATGACGGTGCAGAGATTCCGTATGACTGAAATTCTCCAGGAATTGCAAGGGCGGGGCTGCTTCACGGTCGTCGGCGGTCCGTGGGTCAGCGTGCAGGAGGATTATTTCGGCTCGTTGGCCAATGTCATTTTCGTGGGCGAAGCCGAAGAGACCTGGCCGCAATTTCTTGCCGATTGGGCCGAACGCAAACATGCTAGCCGCTACGAGCAGGCGGAGCGCACCGACATGAGTAAAGTGCCGCCGCCTCGCTACGACCTTTTGAAGATGAATCAATATGTCATCACTCCGGTGCAGTTCTCGCGCGGCTGCCCATTCACCTGCGAATTTTGCGACATCATTGTAACCTTCGGCCGCCGTCCGCGCCTCAAGACGATACCCCAGATTATTGCCGAACTGGAGGCGATTCGCCGTTTAGGTGGGGTCGGTGGCGTCTTCATCGTTGATGACAATCTGATCGGCAACAAGAAGGCGATAAAACTCATTCTTCGCGAAGTCATCGCCTGGCAGAAGGCGCATGATTATCCGCTAGCTTTTTTTGCGGAGGCTTCGCTTGATCTGGCAGACGATGAAGAACTGATGGGCCTCATGGACGAGGCAAATATCCGTTACGTCTTTGTCGGCGTCGAAACGCCCAACGAGGAATCGCTGCGTGAAACGAGTAAGCTGCAAAACCTGCGCGGTAAGGAGCGCAGCATAGTAGAAAAAGTGCACGCCATCCAGGCCCACGGGCTCGAGGTCTGGAGCGGGATGATCGTCGGTTTCGACCATGACGGCTTGGACATTTTCGATCGGCAGATCCGTTTCGTCGAGCAGGCCCGTGTGATCCATACGTCTGTCGGCATGCTCACCGCGATCCCCAAGACACCACTTTACGCAAGACTTGCCGGTGAGAATCGGCTCGATCCCGCCGACCGGACGCCGTACGGAACGAACGTCATTCCCCTCGGAATGGACCGCGACGCCTTGCGGGAAGGATATCTGCGGGTGCTCCATGCACTTTATGATCCGAAAGCCTATTTCGCCCGTGTGGATTCACTCTTTCTCGAAGGCGGTCTGAAAACCGGCGACACCCGCAACGCTCATTTGCGCAGCCGGCCATTCAGCCTGTTCATTCAATATGTGGAAGCGATCCTTTACACAGGTTTCATCTTTTTCAAGCTGCAAACCGCCGTAGAGGCAGCCGATCTTCGTCACCACTACCGGCGCGCCTTTTTCAACGTGGTGCGGCGACGTCGCGACCCGTTTGTTCTGCAAGCCTATGCGTTGAAGGCTGTCTTGCATTATCATTATCACAAGCTCATCACGGCCATCGATGCCGATGGACATTTGCTGAATATCTTCTGATGGCTCTGTAATATTTGGACATCCGGTAATCGCGGCCGGCGCCTGATCCGGCTATATCGCCGATCGCCTCTTCAATCTAGCGCCCGCGACAGGGGCCGCGCGACCGCCTCCAGCAGTTTGCGCTCGGCTGCTATGCACCAAATCATCTCGGCGATGGCGGCCAGGGCGCCCGCGATCGATCCGGCAAGCGCGACTTCAAGACCATCAAGGACGCAGGTAATTCCGAGCGCGACGGCCACTAGCGCATGAAATCTTCCCCAAGGAAGACGATCGAGACGGGCCGGGACACGGGTTTCGAGAATCTCGTTGGCCGCGTCGCGCATTTGTCATCCTCCCCGGACGAGTATCGCATGGTACAAATCCATGCGTCCATTGTCTTGGCGTGTTTCGAGAGGAGCAAGACTTCGTCGCGCCCCAAAGGATGCAATTCCGGTTCAACAGCCGTTAACCAAAATCTGCCTTGATCCTCCGCCATGCTTTTGCTCCGGACGCTGGAACCGGCTACTGGACTGGTTTTATCCATGCCGCGCGCACCAAAAATTCTGGTCTTTGATTCCGGCCTTGGCGGCCTGACCGTTTACGGAGAGGTGGCACGCCTGCTCCCGGAAACGCAAATCATATACGCCGCGGATAATGCCGCTTTCCCTTATGGCGAACTGGGGGAAGACGATTTGGTCGCGCGGGTCTTGGCGGTGATGCACCGTTTGATCACCCTCTGTGGCCCGGACGCCGTGGTCATTGCCTGCAATACGGCGTCGACGCTGGCGCTACCGCATCTACGCGCGCGGTTCCCAAAAATCCCATTCATTGGCACGGTGCCGGCGATCAAACCGGCCGCCAGCCAATCGCGCTCGGGGCTAATCTCCGTGCTGGCGACGCCCGGCACCGTAGCGCGCGATTATACGCGCGAATTGGTGCGCGCCCATGCCGCCCATTGCGCGGTTACCCTCGCCGGCTCAAGCCTGCTCGCGCCTCTTGCCGAAGCTTTCATGCAAGGGAAAAATGTTCCGGACTTGGCCATCGCACGGGAAATCGCGCCCGCATTCGTGACGTCCGGGGAACTCCGCACGGATTGCATCGTGCTCGCCTGCACGCATTATCCTTTGCTGCTAAAACATTTCGAGCGGCTCGCGCCTTGGCCGGTGGCTTGGATCGATCCGGCCCCGGCCATCGCCCGGCGAGCAGTCCATGTTCTGCGCGAACAGCTCGGTTTTCCGGCGTCAAACACGTCATCGGCGGCGCTGAATTATGCGGTCTTCACCGGAGCATTGCCTGGCCGGACCCGGACTTATGGCGGCCATACGCCTTCGAGGGATCAAAAAAGCCGTCATGGAGCCGATGCCGCTGGAGAATATTCCGGCAAGCTGGAAGCCGGCCGCCACGTTTCAAAACTGACGCTTCGACCATGATCGCTTCAAGGTGAATTGCTCGTGGTCTCTATATCTTTGATTGATCGAATGAAAACTGTGCCAACACTGAGAATAATGCACCGCCAATCCGAGCCAATCAGATCAAATTCATAGGCGGTGCAAAAGCCTGGTGCGTTTTCGCTCTGGCAGAATCCAAAATGCGAGCGACCCGGATTTTCTAATTCTTCTCCTTGTCGACGAGTTTGTTGGCGCCGATCCAGGGCATCATCGCGCGCAGCTTCGCGCCAACCTCTTCGATTTGGTGCGCAGCCGCTTTCGCCCGCATCGCCTTGAACGAGGTCTGATTGACTTGGTTTTCGAGCATCCATTCGCGGGTGAACCGTCCCGACTGGATGTCGCTCAAAATCCGCTTCATCTCGGCCTTGGTCTCCGCCGTCACGATGCGCGGCCCGCTGACGTATTCGCCATATTCGGCGGTGTTCGAGACCGAGTAATTCATATTGGCGATGCCACCTTCATAAATGAGATCAACGATGAGTTTTACTTCGTGCAGACATTCGAAGTACGCCATTTCCGGCGCGTAACCCGCGTCGACCAAGGTTTCGAAACCATTGCGAATGAGCTCGACGAGACCGCCGCACAGCACCACCTGTTCGCCGAAAAGATCGGTCTCGCATTCCTCCCTGAATGTCGTTTCGATGAGGCCCGCGCGGCCACCGCCGATCGCCGACCCATAGGAAAGCGCGAGGTCCTTCGCGTTGCCGGACGGGTCTCGCGCGACCGCGACGAGACAAGGCACGCCGCCGCCGCGCTTATATTCCGAGCGCACCGTGTGGCCTGGCCCCTTCGGCGCAACCATCAACACGTCGAGATCCACGCGGGGTTCAATGAGATTGAAATGGATATTGAGGCCATGCGCGAACATCAACGCTGCCCCCTGTTTCAGGTTAGAGCGGAGCTGGTCGCGATAAATGTCGCGCTGCAATTCGTCGGGAGCCAGCAGCATCACGACATCGGCCCATTTGGCCGCATCGGCGACGCTCTTCACTTCGAGCCCAACGGCGGCCGCCTTCTTGGCCGTGGCGAAATCCTGGCGCAACGCAACGCAGACCTCTTTCACGCCGGAATCCCGCAGATTCAAGGCATGCGCATGACCCTGGCTCCCATAGCCGACGACCGCGGCTTTTTTGCCCTTGATGAGATTAATGTCGGCATCGGAATCGTAATAGACGCGCATGGCGTGTTGTTTCCTCGTTCGATAGTCAAGTCAGCGACCGTCTCAAATGGCATGGATTTAGCTTTTAGGCCAGTCTATAAATCTTGGGATCCAGGCCTGTGCTTGAACGTTCCCATGTTGCGAAGTTCCAAGCTCCAGGTGACAGGCGGAGGCGTTACCATGACGAACCGGTTTCTCGGAATTGCAATATTCTGGCTCCTCGTGCTGGCAACCGCCTTTGTCGCGGAGCCGTATTTAGTCGCTTGGCGGTTTTCTGTGAAATCGCCGCGGACGATCACACCACGCGCCGATCTCACCGAGGCGGAACGGACGACGATCAAGCTTTTTCAATCCGCTTCCCCCTCGGTCGTGTATGTTTTCGCGCGGACGAAGCCGCAGAGCCTCTTCTCGCAAGGGCAAGAAGAGAGCGAAGTTCAGACGGGAACGGCAATCGTTTGGGATGCCGCCGGGCATGTGATCACCAATTACCATGTCATCAAGGGATGCCGACCAGTTTGCCGCGCACCTTCCGTCGGGAGAGTCGAGTTTCCGTTCGAGTTCGTCGGCACCGCTCCAACTTACGATCTGGCCGTGCTCCAACTGGAAAGGATCCCCTCCCCGCTTCACCCGATCGCGCTAGGCAGTTCCGCCAACCTGCAGGTCGGCCAGTCCGCCTTCGCCATCGGCAATCCCTATGGTTTGGAGAAGACTTTAACGTCGGGGATCATCAGCGGGCTGCGCCGGACAATACCGACGGCCGAGGGGCATGAAATCGCCGGCGGAATCCAGACAGATGTTCCGCTCAATCCGGGAAATTCCGGCGGTCCTTTGCTCGATAGTTCCGGCCGTCTGATCGGCGTCACCGAAATGATCATTTCGGGCTCGGGAGCATTCTCTGGCGTAGGCATCGCGATACCGGTCGATGAGGTCAATCGTATTGCGGCGCAGCTCATCCGCGAGGGTCATGTGCCGATACCTGGCATAGGCATAGCCGTGCCCCCCGAAGCCGCCGCCACGCAGGCTGGCGTCGATGGGGTGATTGTCCTCCGGGTTTACCCAGACTCTCCAGCCGCGAAAGCCGGCCTCACAAGCGTGACCACCAGCGGCGAAGTCAAAGACGTTATCATCGCCGCGAATGGGCAGACGGTCCACGACGTGACCGATCTTGCGAGGATTTTTGAACAGATCGGCGTCGGAAAAACCGTGACGCTGACGGTCGCGCGGGGCGAACAGTCTCGGTCGGTGGACGTTACCCTAGCGGATGTCTCCCAGAACCCGGGCTAGTCAGCCGGATTGTTGAAAGCGTGAAGCGGCCGCTCGAACACGTTCACGCGAAGGCAAACTAGGGCTGGCGCGCCTTCACATCGGATTTGGCCCGCGCGACATGGCGGCGACGCCGGTGCGCGACACTTCGACAAGACCGATCGGGCGCATGAGTTCGACGAACTGGTCGATCTTGCCGGCGGCGCCGGTAAGCTCGAACACAAAGCTCTCGATTGATGCATCGATTACTCTCGCGCGAAAAGCTTCGGCGAGCCGCAAGGCCTCGTCGCGATCTTGCCCTTTGCCCGCGACCTTGACCATCGCGAGTTCGCGCTCGACGGCATTGCCCCGCAATGTCAGATCGGTGACCTTGTGGATCGGCACGAGCCGCTCCAACTGATGGCCGATTTGCTCGATCGCCTCCGGTGGCCCCGAAGTGACGATTGTGATGCGTGAAAGATGCTCGGCATGGGCGACTTCGGCGACCGTCAGGCTCTCGATATTATAGCCGCGCCCGGAAAACAGCCCGACGACGCGGGCGAGAACGCCCGGCTCGTTGTCGACCAGGACCGAGAGCGTGTGGACCTCGATATTCGATTTGCCGAGGGCCGAGGAATAGGGCGAGAGGGGGGCCGCTGGAGCATTCATGGTGTCACACCAGCATCTTGCCGGCAACATCAATCGCGGTTTCGATCGCGTCGTCGTCGCCCGGTAGTAGCATCTCGTTATGTGCCTTGCCCGACGGAATCATCGGCAGGCAATTTTCGGTCTTGTCGACGACGCAATCGAAGATGACGGTTTCCGGCGTTTCGATCATCTCCATGATTGCGTCATCGAGCAGCGCCGGGTCCGAGCAGCGGATGCCATGCGCGCCAAACGCCTCGGCAAGCTTGACGAAATCGGGCAGCGCGGCCGAATAGCTTTGGGAATAGCGTCCTTCATGCAGGAGTTCCTGCCATTGCCGGACCATCCCCATATATTCGTTGTTAAGGATGAAGATCTTGACCGGCAGGCGATATTGCGCGGCGGTCGATAGCTCCTGCATGTTCATGAGGATCGAGGCCTCGCCCGCGATATCGACGACGAGGCTGCCTGGATGCGCCATCTGCGCGCCGATCGCCGCCGGAAGCCCGTAGCCCATGGTGCCCAGGCCGCCCGACGTCAACCAGCGGTTCGGCGCCTCGAAATGGTAGTGCTGCGCAGCCCACATCTGGTGCTGGCCGACCTCGGTGGTGATGTAGGTATCGCGCGCCTTGGTCAGTTCGTAAAGACGCTGCACCGCATATTGCGGTTTGATCACGTCGTTCGAGTTCTTGAAGGACAGCGATTTGCGGGCCCGCCATTTGTCGATTTGCGCCCACCATTTGGCGAGCGCCCCGGCGTCGGCAAAATGTCCGCGCCACGCCTCGATCAGCTGGCGCAGCACATGGGCGCAATCGCCGACAATGCCGAGATCGATTTTCACGTTCTTGTTGATCGAGGACGGATCGATGTCGATATGGATCTTCGTCGAACCCGGCGAGAAAGCATCGAGCCGGCCGGTGATGCGATCGTCGAAGCGCGCACCGATCGCGATCATCAAATCGCAATCGTGCATTGCGTTATTGGCTTCATAAGTGCCGTGCATGCCGAGCATGCCGAGCCAGTTCTTGCCCGACGCCGGATAGGCGCCAAGCCCCATCAAGGTCGAGGTGACCGGAAACCCGGTGAGCGAAACAAGTTCGCGCAGCAGGCACGAGGCCTCGGGGCCCGAGTTGATGACTCCGCCGCCGGTATAAAAGACGGGCCGCCTGGCCGCCGCCATCAGCGCGACGGCCTGCACGACCCGGCCAGGATCGCCGTCGAGCTTCGGCCGGTAGGTCTTGTGCTCGATGTTGCGCGGGCCGATGTAGGCGCCGACCGCAAATTGCACGTCCTTCGGGATATCGATAACGACCGGCCCCGGACGCCCGTTCTGCGCGACGTAAAAAGCCTCGTGCAGCATGCGCGGCAAATCCTCGATCTGGCGGACCAGATAATTATGCTTGGTGCAATGGCGGGTAATTCCGACCGTATCGCATTCCTGGAAGGCGTCGGAGCCGATGAGATGGGTCGGCACTTGGCCCGTGATGCACACGAGCGGGATCGAATCCATCAAGGCATCGGTCAAACCGGTAACCGTATTGGTGGCGCCGGGACCGGAGGTGACCAAAAGCACGCCGGTCTTGCCGCTCGACCGGGCGAAGCCCTCGGCGGCATGCGCCGCCCCCTGTTCGTGGCGTACCAGAACATGCTTGATGAAATCTTGCTGAAACAGGGCGTCGTAGATCGGCAGGACCGCGCCGCCCGGATAGCCGAAAATGGTTTCGACTCCCTGGTCCCGCAACGCCCGGACGACCATTTCCGCGCCGGTCATCAAATTGGTCATGTCTTGCTCCAACGGGTGCCTTTTGCAGTGATTGTTTGCGATTTCTTGAATTTGGGCAATAAAAAAGGCCCCTGAGGGCCCCGGATATGCGCCAGCTGAGGGAGTACGGAGACTATCTCCGTCCCGCCTCCGGCGCGCGCGCTACGATAAGAAGAATTTTCACGGGACGAACCTTTTCCGGCGGCGAACTTTTCATCCATAACCGATGCGCGCTGGACGGTCAACTAGGTTTGTTTCGGGCGGGGGGAATTGGTGAAAATCCGGGCACCGGCGGGCAGCGCGGTTTCCGTCGTCGCGAAAGGCTTCGACGGCTCGGGCTGGTGAGGGTGAAACCGGCGGCAGGTTCTCCGGGTTTTCCTTGACCGGAAAACCATCGCCGCCGCCGCCTTTGGCGGGCCGTGATCGCGGCGGGCATTGCCAAGGCTCGTCCAAGGCAGCAATCCCAGCCTCGAAAATTGGGGATCGGGTGGACACGCCGGTTAATCCGGATTCGCGCCCGGAGGTTCCAGCTTGAGCGTCCGTGATGCGGCTTGAACTTCCCCGGCCGGGGGTAGTTCGATCGCAACAAGCGCGGAAACGGCTTTGAGACTTTCAAAAGCATCGACAATGCCCGCAACGGAAGCTTGGTCCGGATCGCCCGGATTTAAATGTCTCGCCGTTTTGAAAAGAAGGTCGCGAATGACTTTGAGCTCGAGATCTGGTTTGGCATCGAGCAGGAGGGCGACGACGCCGCTGACATGCGCGGCCGCCATCGAAGTACCCGAGAGAAACCCGTAGGCGTCACCCGGCAGAGCGACGAGTACATCTACGCCGGGCGCCGCGACGCAGGTAGCCGGACAATGATTAGCGTCTTTGAAAACACCGTCGCTTCGATCCGTTGCTGTTACCGCAATGACATTTTCGTAGGCAGCCGGGTAGAGCGGCTTTGCCGACTGGCCTTCGTTGCCGACCGGCGCGATGAAGATTACTCCCCGGCGCGCACCGTCGGCGAGTTCGCGTGACAGACCGGGATCGGGCGGCCCCGCGAAACTCATATTGACGATCCTCGCGCCATGCAGCTCCGCCCATTCTATCCCCGCCAGAATATCGTAGGTCGTGCCGCGCGCGGCGGCCTTTGCGTCAGTGCCACCGAAGGCCCGGACCGCGAGGATGCGCGCTTGCGGCGCAACGCCCGTCAGTTCGGCGTGGGCGGCTATGATTCCGGCAACCGCGGTGCCATGCACGGCCAGTTCCCCCTTTGCGCCGCCAGCATCGAAAACATCTTTTACGGTGTTTGAAAGCTCGGAATGGTTCCGGTCGATGCCAAGAATCAATCACGGCGACCAGTGCTTTCGCGCCATTCGAAATGGCATGAGCCTCGGTCAAATGCATTTTCGGAATCACATACTGGGCCGCGGCAAGGCCGCTCGCGGGTTCACTTTGGAGGGTGTAGAGGTAGTTCGGCTGAACCGCGGCGATCCGGGCGTCGGCTTCGAGAGGGGCGACGATTTCGGCAACGGAACGCTTACCTCCTATCCGGTAGCGGTACATCGTCGTCCCAATCAAGGCGAGGCGCTGCGATGCGAGCGGCCGCAGCCCCTCCCGTTTCGCGATGACATCGGCCGTTTGGGGCGAAACGTCCGGGCGGAGTTCGACTAAGACTTCGCCGGGAACAAACCGATCTTCGCCGGCAGCCGGAATGCCACCGTTGGGATGCGCGGGTGATGCCTTAGCCTCTGGCTTGCGCGGCGCCGCCGCAATTATCTTGTCGACAGGATTCTTGGCGCTCTCGACCGGCGGAACGGCACCGGCGCTCCCGGCCGGCGAACGGCACCGGCGCTCCCGGCCGGCGGAACGGCGCCGGCGCTGCCCGGCTGGCGGAACGGCGCCGGCGCTCCCGGCTGGCGGAACGGCGCCGGCGCTCCCGGCTGGCGGAACGGCGCCGGCGCTCTTGGCTGGCGGAACGGCGCCGGTGCTCTCGACCGGCGGAATGCCGCTGGCGCGCTTGGCTGGCGGAACGCCGCCGGCGCTCCCGCCGGGCTGAACGGTGCCGGCTCTGAATGGATCAATGCCGCACCTTCTGCGCTGTTCGCCCTCGCACTTCGCGACAAGAGCGGACCGGAGAGGGTCAACGGTGATGCGGAAACTCGGCTGGCTTTCGCAGTTTTCCTTGATTGCAGCCGGGGAGCATGTCGCATGGGCCGGGGAAAGCCAAAGACCCTGCGAGAGAACGATCGAGCAAAAGACTAGGAAGGCAAACCATAGCCTTGATCTTGTGCTGGGCCGGTCTTCCCGAGGCGATACGCTTGGCATGGCTATCTCCAACGCTCACTGCCGTTTCCGGGGTCCGCCGGAACGGGGACGCTGCGGCCCAGTCTGGTCAAATTCAAATCGGATCCCGTTCCAAATCTCTGATTTTGAGCAAGTCGTTTTCGGTCAAGCAGAGTCCACTTGACCGGGAAGCGCACGAAGGTCCGGTTTTCGCACAATCCCGGTGGCGGAACAAGTTGCCACGTTCGACGATCATGCGTGATCATATCGTTGGCGCGACGAACCGCACGATGGTGCTTTCGGCTCGCATGGACGCGACGATGGCACCGAGGTCCTTCGCTGTAAGTGCCCTATCGCTCACCCGGATGCGGAAAATGCCGCCCACGGCCGGCCCATCGATGATCGACGCGTTATGGGCTTCCAGGAAGCGCAGGATCCGCGCCGCCGTCGCATCGGGCAAAAAGGCGATCAGGAGGAACGCGCCATCTTGACCGGCGGTAGTCTTCGAAACGGAGGCCGTCTGATACGTCGCGCCTTTTTGCGAAGCTCCAAAAAAAATTGCCGCAAGCAAGCCAGCCTCGATCATTGCGACCAGTGCCGCGGCCATTCCCGCAAACACCAGCGAGCGTGGCTGCCAGCCGGAAAATCGCGCAGCCAACCAACTTCCAACATCGAAGTTTCTGCATTCCGGCGCTTCCACCACCGCGCTTTCGAGCCGCGCAAACAGCTTTTCGATAGCCCGTGGCGATGGCGCGCCGAGGCTTTCGTTCACGGCCACGGCTGCCGAGCGTTCCTCGAGAATGAAATCGTAGCGCCTGCGCAATTCGGGCACTTCCGCAAGAGCCCGTTCGACACGGGAAATATCCTCGGAGGCAAGCGTTCCGCTCGCATACCAGGGAAGCAGGCTCTCGACATGATCAAACTCCGCCCGATGTTCATTCGTCGTCATGGCCAACCTCTGTCCACCCCGGCTGCCACAAGCAGCTCCGACAGGCGCTTTCGTGCATGAAACATCCGCGTCTTGACCGTGTTTTCGGGTATGCGAAGGATTTCTCCGACTTCCTTGATGCTCTTCTCGTGGTAATAGACTAGATCGATGACCTCGCGATGCAACGAGGAAAGAAGTTTTAGGCAATGTTGGATGATCTTGCCCTTGTCCACCTTTTGCATGAGACTTTCGGGGTCATCGCTGGGGTCTTCGATCATCGCTTCGCGGGGGCCGAGTTCGAGATGCTGACGCTCTCGCCTTGCCGAGAGAGCCTTGAACCTGGCAATGGCGAAAAGCCAGGTCGATGCCGTCGAGCGCGATTCAAATCGTCCGGCCTGCTGCCACACATCGAAGAAGACATCGCTGACGATATCTTCGGCGGCCGTTTCATTGTCGGTGAGCCGGCGAAGGAAACGGAAGAGTTTCACCCGGTGACGCCCATACAGCGTCTCGAGGGCGAGACGGTCACCTGTGGCGATTCGCTTGATGAGATCCTCGTCCGAGAGCCTATCCATCCACTTTTTCGTTATGTGCAGCTTTCCTCGAAACCCTTGGAATAGCATCAAAGCGCATAACGCAAAATCAGGCGGCCGCTGGAAAACGATGGACGACGCCACCGCGGCCGGCGGCGTTGCCATTGTCACCGATTTCATGCCAGCTTCCGCACGCCGCCACGCCCGTCCGTCAATCGACCTGTAAAATCAGCGCGACAAGTTCGCTTTGGCGATGGGTGCCGGTCTTGGCAAAGACCGATTTCAACTGATCGCGCGCCGTCTCCTTTGAAATCTTCAATTCTCGCGCCACGATACCGGGAGAGGCGCCGCGTGCGATGACGCAGGCGAGCTTCGCCTCCGCAGGCGTCAGGCGGAATGTCCTGGCGAGGATCGCCGCCGGCGGCCCCGGTTTCGGCCCCAAGGCATTTAAGGTCAAAAGCGCGCGCACTTCTTGCGCGGGCTGCGCGGGCATGCGCGCCGCCCCATCGAAAGGCCAAATTCGCACGATAACCGGCAATTTGTCCTGACGCTGAACAATGACCGGCTCGGTACCCAACGGGTTGCGACGCGGCGAAGAGATAAATTGATCGATGGCGTCTTTCAGGAGGGCCCGGGATTCGGGATCGCGAGCGAAAAGACGGCGGTCCTTGATCTTAACGTCGTTGTCGAAAACGGCTTCGGCCGCGGCATTCACCTCGGCGACAAATCCGTGCCGGTCGAGGGCGATCGCGGGCAGGCGCATCGCATTGAGCGCGGCGGTGGGAGAAGTGTCCGGTCCACGCGCCCCCGCGACGGCGGCGATCTCGATCAGGCGCCTTGTGCAGGAAGCAAGAATACGCTCCTCCTCGCCGCGCAGATTGCAGACTTCCAGATTCATGTCGAAAAAGTTCATTTTAACACCTGAATCGTTGTTAGATACTTCAATGGCCGATGTGGTGCTGGGACCGAGGGCTCCGAATGGAGACGCTCATACCAAAAGCAACCGGCCGATGGGCCGCCGTATTATCGCCGTGCCTCAAAAGCAAACTCCGCGAGCCACAGCATCGCCGTCTTCGTCATAGTACCGCTTCAGAATAGATCCACCATCATATCCGCTGGCCACAATATCCCGCCGAGCCCCAACCCGTGGTGATCCTAGCCACCACGATGTAACCCGCCGAGAGCGCTCCGTCAGATTTGAAAGCCCGCTTTCGAGCCTCAACACTCTTTGGTCGCGCAACCAGGGAGAAAGGTTCATGGGTGGCGAGTTCTTTTTCGATTTGCCGCGGCAAAAGCTGTGGTTCGAACTCGACGGAATCAGTGGATCGTGGCCTCCAGCGCCGCCGGGAAGGCCGCACATACGAACGCGGTCCCGAACGTAATTCTCCGGGGTCAATGCCCGGCATCGAAGCGGCGCTGAGCGAAGTGGCCACCTCGAATACCGTGATAGCGTTCGTCCGGACCGCCGATCTCGCGATGAAAACGGCCGCGCTCAACATGCCCGACACCGGCAAGGCGCACCCGAACTGGCCGCGCAGGCTCCGCGCGGCTGTGCCATCGCACTTCGCGCTTCCATTGCACATGCGATTAGTTTTGATATTGACGTTGGAGCGGACTTGCTTCACAAAATACCTATCACCCGGGAGCAAATTCGATGTATAATCGCGCTCCCGAATTAATGATGCATGTTCATTGTCTTCACTATTGAATTATCGTTGCGGAGTGTTGAATATTTGACTTTAACACTCTGGGGCAACTCGGTTGAGAGGTTTGCCGGTTTCATAAGGAGTTTGGCGATGCAGCGAATTAATTCTCTTTTGGGAGCGGCTTTTCACGCCTGCGCAGCGCCTCGCGGTTTCACGAAATTATCCCTATGCCTACTTGCCGTCATCGCCATCACGGCCATTAATTCGGACGTGGTTTCAAAAAGTCTGCGTCTCGACCTATTTAGGCTGGAAAATGACAAGAAGGCCCCGGTCGACTACGGGTACGGCCCGGGTGCCGGCATTGGGCCTGCGAGGCCAAACCTCGTCCTCGGTCAAACCCCGCCAATCCCCCAATCCATGCGTGTGGCCCCGAAAGCAGTGCCTGGGATGCGTGTGGCCCCGAAAGCGGCACTTGGGACTGCCCCGGTTGGCGGAGGGGCTGGCGGCTTTTTTGGCCCCTCGTTTCCTTGGCCGATCATACCGATTCACATGGCGCTATTGCCCGACGGGCGCGTCTTGAATTACGGCACCGATGAAACGGGTGCGCAAGGAGCGGAACTTCTCTATGACATATGGAATCCAAGACTTGGAAATGGCAGCAACGCGCATACTGTCCTACCTAATACGACGTCGACGGACATCTTCTGCAGCGCGTCGTCTTTGATCGGGGCAGGTCTTCCTGGGATCGGAGCGGGTCTTGGTGGTAAGCTGCTGATCACCGGCGGCGATCTTACCGTCAGTGGAGTGCGAAACTACTCGAACGATAAGGTCAATGTCTTTAACCCTGGGAATAATTCGCTGACTTCCTTAGGGACAATGAACTTTCCGCGTTGGTATGACTCCATCATCAGTTTGCCGAACGGCGACAAGCTGGTCCTCGGCGGGAAAATCGGCGCAATTTCGCTCGCGATGGGGGAGCCGACGCCCGAATTCTTCCATCCCGCATCTGGTGTCTGGACAACGCTGCCAGGAATCTCAATAACTGACTGGTTTTATCCTAGAGGTTTCCTGGGTCCAGATGGCGGGGTGACGCTTTTTCACTCTAACGGCCATATATTCAAGCTCACCACCGGCGGCACGGGAACCATGACGGATACGGGATCGCTGACGGGGGGAGGGGCAGATTGGTATCCTTCAGTGATGTTCACCCCATTCAATGTGTTGAGGATAGGCAGCGGGCAGGTGGCTCAGGTCGTCGATATCTCCGTCTTCCCGCCGGTGGTGACCAATGTCCCCAATTTGAATTATGATCGCCTCTGGGGGAACGCGACTTTGCTTCCCGATGGTGAAATCCTCGTCACGGGCGGCTCTGGAGTCGACACCTCGCAAATCAACGAGCTCACCAACGTCGTCTATCAAGCAGAGATCTTTAATCCGGTTTCTGAAACTTGGACGCTCGACGCATTCGCTGCAATCCCCCGTCTTTATCATTCTGCGGCGCTGCTCCTTCCGGACGGATCGGTGCTGACGGGAGGCGGAGGAGCTCCAGGCCCGGTAAACGAACTCAATGCGGAAATTTATTACCCCGCTTATCTCTACTTGAAAGACGGCTCCGGGAACCCCGCTCCGCGCCCAACAATCGTTTCCGCCCCGGGGCTGCTAAATTTGGGACAGAATTTTTCGGTGACCGTGGGGAGCACCGATCAGATCTCCGTTGTCAACCTCGTCCGAGTGGGGTCCAACACCCATTCGTTCAATCCGGAGCAGCGGCTAATCCCTGTGCCGTTCACTCAGAGCGGAACAACGCTCACGGGGACCGTGGATGCCTCTCCGGATAAAATTCCGCCAGGCTATTATATGCTCTTCGTATTCAACACGAATGGCGTGCCCTCAGTGGCGAAAATGATTTCCATCCCCCTCCTCTCAAGCGGTGCGGGTCCTCTCTAATGTAGAGGCAAGGGCGTTTCGCGCCCTCCTTGCGGGGGGGGGGCGCTGAGAGCGAGGGGGGCGCCGCTGGCGTGCCCGGTTGTGTTGCCGCCTCGCGTACCGTGCTGGCGCTCGTCCGCACCAGCGATATCGCTGATGGAGACGGCCGCGGTCGCCATGCGGGACAGCGGCAAGGCGCACCCGAACTGGCCGCGCAGACTCTCCGCGCGGCTGTGCCATCGCGCTACGCGCTTCCATTGGCACATGCGATTAGTTTTGATATTGACGTTGGAGCGGACTTGCTTCACAAAATACCTATCACCCAGGAGCAAATTCGATGTATAATCGCGCTCCCGAATTAATGATGTATGTTCTTTGTCTTCACTATTAAATTATCGTTTCGGAGTGTTGAATAACACTTCGGAGACAACTCAGATAAATTGTTCGCCTTTTTTATAAGGAATTTGGCCATGCGGCGAATTAATTGCCTTTTTGGGGCTGCTTTTCACGCCTGCGCAGCGCCTCGCGGTTTCACGAAATTATCTCTATGCATTCTTGCCGTCATCGTCGGCGCGGGCATCAATTCAGATGTGATTTCAAAAAATCTGCGTCTCGACATATTTAGGCAGGAAAAGGACAAGAAGGTCCCCGTCGACTACGGATACGGCCCTGGCGCCGGCATTGGGCCTGCGAGGCCAAACTTCGTCCTCGGTCAAACCCCGCCGATCCCTCAATCCATGCGGTTGGTCCCGAAAGCACTGCCTGGGATGCGTGTGGCCCCGAAAGCGGCACTTGGGACTGCCCCGCTTGGCGGGGGGGCTGGCGGCTTTTTTGGCCCCTCGTTTCCTTGGCCGATCATACCAATTCACATGGCGCTATTGCCCGATGGGCGTGTCTTGAATTACGGCACCGATGAAACGGGTGCGCAAGGGGCGCAACTTCTCTATGACATATGGAATCCAAGGCTTGGAAATGGCAGCAACGCGCATACTATCCTGCCCAATACGACGTCGACGGACATCTTCTGCAGCGCGTCGTCTTTAATCGGGGCAGGTCTACCCGGGATCGGGGCGGGTCTTGGTGGTAAGCTGCTGATCACCGGCGGCGATCTCACCGTCAGTGGAGTGCGAAACTACTCGAACAGTAAAGTCAATGTCTTTAACCCGGGGAATAATGCATTGACAGCGTCGGGGACGATGGCCTATCCGCGCTGGTATCCCAGCATCACCAGTTTGCCCAACGGCGACAAGCTGGTCCTTGGCGGGGCGATCTCGCCCGGCATAGGGGAGGCGACGCCCGAACTCTACCATCCGGCATCTGGCTGGAGAACGCTGACGGGAATTTCCCTAAGCGACGTAGTTGGAGTGGAATGGTATTATCCAAGAAGCTTCGTCGGTTTCGATGGCGCGGTGATTGTTATTCAGCATAACGGCGAAATTTTAAGGCTCACCACCGGCGGCGTAGGAACCATGCAGGATGCGGGACCGCTGGCGGCCCCGGGGACAGTTTGGTATCCTTCAGTGATGTTTGCCCCTTTCCGGGTGTTGACGGTGCGCGCCGGCCAGATAGCTCAGGTCGTCGATATCTCCGTCTTCCCGCCGGTGGTGACCAACGTCCCCAATTTGAGTTATGATCGCCTCTGGGGGAACGCGACTTTGCTTCCCGATGGTGAAATCCTCGTCACGGGCGGCTCGGCAGTCGACAACCAGCTCGTCGACGTCGCCTATCAAGCGGAGATCTTTAATCCGGTTTCTGGAACTTGGACGCTCGACGCATCCGCTGCAATCCCCCGTCTTTATCATTCTGCGGCGCTGCTCCTTCCGGACGGATCGGTGCTGACGGGAGGCGGGGGAGCTCCAGGCCCGGTAAACGAACTCAATGCGGAAATTTATTACCCCGCTTATCTCTACTTGACAGACGGCTCCGGGAACCCCGCTCCGCGCCCAACAATCGTTTCCGCCCCGGGGCTGTTAAATTTGGGCCAGAATTTTTCGGTGACCGTGGGAAGCACCGATCAGATCGGCTTTGTCGACCTCGTCCGAGTGGGGTCCAGCACCCATTCGTTCAATCCGGAGCAGCGGCTAATCCCTGTGCCATTCACTCAGAGCGGAACTACGGTCACCGGGACCGTGGATCCCTCTCCGGATAAAATTCCGCCAGGCTATTATATGCTCTTCGTATTCAACACGAATGGCGTGCCGTCAGTGGCGAAAATGATCTCCGTCCCCCTCCTCGCAAGCGGTCCGGGTCCTCTCTAAAGTAGAGAGGACGGCGGTACGCACCCTCCGCGCGGCTTTTGAGCGGCGAATATACCTGTCGCGCGCCACCCGGCAAGGCGTATGATGGTTTGCCTCTTGTACTGCTATCCAAAGCAACCAGAATGAATTCACCCGGCCGGGGCGCCTGAATGCCCGCCGGGTCCCCGCTCGAGCCTGCCAACACTTTTCGTTGAAAAATATCCTATTGTCTTTGCCGTAGTTTCGCCCGCTTGTGTTGTGAAGTCATAATTCGTATGCTGGTCTAACTGGCCGTTAGTGTGTGCGCATTGCGAAGGTCAGGGCTCGATCCGGGCCCATTAGGTTGAGGTGGCATGGTGGCGGCGAAGTCGCAGCCAAGCCACGGCGAAACATGATGGGAACCGCGCGATTTCCATGCCGCGGTTTTTGAGCGTTCGCGATTCCCGCGCGATGAATTCGTTGCGCGCCGGGCGGCCGCCGGCTTCAAATTTGGAACAACAATTTGATTGAGCTTTCGATGATTCCGGGCGTGCCGGATTCCCCCAACCCGTCTCATGCCATCGGCCGGTAAACTATGAAGCGCAGTCTCATTTTCATTGCCGTATTGATCTCGCTTGCAACTCTTGGCGGCGGCCTTGGGTATTTCCACTTCGTCGTCAAGCCCGGGATGATCAAGCGTTTCATCCTACAGGCGCCTCCTCCTCCCGCTTCGGTCGCGGCCGGCGTAGCCGAAATCGAGACCTGGGCGCCGCGCCTGCCGGCGATTGGGACCTTCAGAGCGGTGCAAGAAATCGATATCGCGCCTCAAATCGGCGGAGCGGTCGTGTCCGTCCAGGTCGAGTTGGGCCAGGACGTTGAGAAGGGTGCCCCGCTATTTGAAATCGACAATTCGGTGGAGCAGGCCGATCTCAAGAATAATCTCGCGGTCCTCAAGAACGCCGAGCTGGCGCTCGAACGGCAGCGGCAGCTGATTCTGCGCGGCAACACCGCCAAGGCGAACTTCGATGCCGCCGAGGCCGCGCGCGATTCCGCCGCCGCCGCCACCGAACGGGTCCGCGCGATCATCGCCCAGAAAATGCTCACCGCGCCGTTCGCCGGGCGGGTCGGCATTCGTAAATTGGATCTCGGTCAATATGTGTCGCCGGGAATGAGCCTTATCACCTTGCAGCAACTCGATCCGATTTTCGTCGATTTCCCAATTCCCGAAAAATCGTTCGATCTCCTAAAGCCGGGGCAGGCCATCGAAGTGGAGGTCGACGCTTATCCCGGCCAGATTTTCCGCGGCGTAATCAAGACCATCGACGCGCGCATTGCCCAGGATAGCCGCAATGTTTTGGTCCGGGGCCAGATTGACAACAACATAAGGCAACTTTGGTCCGGGATGTTCGCCAATGTGAACGTCATCGCGGGCGCGCCCCAAAAAGTCGTGACGCTGCCCCGGACCGCGGTCACTTACTCACTCTATGGCGACAGCGTTTTCGTGGTGAAGCCCGTCGCGCCGGAGACAGACGGGGCTCAGGCGGCGCAGGCCAATGAAGGTGCGGTTTTGAAAGTCGAACGCCGGGTGGTGCGTGCCGGCGACACGCGGGAAGACCGGGTCGCCATCGTCGAGGGCGTCGAGCCGGGCGAAACTATCGTGACCGAAGGTCAGCTTAAACTACAGTCCGGCGCGCGGGTGCGCATCGACCCCGCCGCGCGCCTCGAACCGCCAGCGGTGCGGCCGAAGGAATAAGGGATGTCCTTTACCGGTATTTTTATCCGGCGGCCGGTATTGGCCAGCGTGGTCAGCCTTTTGATTCTGCTCGCCGGGATACAATCTGGCTTGAAGCTGCAGGTCCGCCAATTTCCGGAACTCTCGTCAACCACGATCACAATCACGACGGTCTATCCAGGCGCCAACGCCGATCTGATCAAGGGCTTCATCACCACGCCCTTGATGCAGGCGGTGGCGAGTGCCGAAGGCATTGACACGCTGGTTTCGAATTCGCAGCAGAATACCTCGACGATTACCCTCAACCTTCTCCTCAACGCCAATGCGGACCGCGCGGTCGCCGATGTCTTGGCGAAGGTAAATCAAGTCAAATATCTTTTGCCCCGCGAGGCTTTCGATCCTGTCGTCGTCAAGCAGACCGGCGATTCGACCGCCGTCCTTTATATGTCCTTCGATTCGAAGGTTCTCACCCCCTCGCAAATCACGGATTATTTGAACCGCGTGGTTCAGCCGAGATTGCAGACGATCGACGGGGTCGCCAATGCCCAGATTCTCGGTGGCCAGACCTTCGCGATGCGGGTGTGGCTCAATCCGAACCGGATGGCCGCGCGCGGCGTGACCCCGATCGAAGTCTCGGCTGCCCTGGCCGCCAACAATTTCACGGCGGCGGCGGGCGAGATTAAGGGCGATTTCATCCAAACCAGCATCAATGCCGAGACCTCGCTCGATTCCGCGAAAGCCTTCGGCCAGCTGGTCATCGCGGCACGCGGCGACGCGCTGATAAGGCTCGGCGACATAGCCGATATCGAACTCGGCCCGGAGTTGGCCGATTCGTCCTCCACTTTCGAAGGTGTCAAGGCTGTCTTCATCGGCGTCTACGCGACTCCGGCGGCGAACCCCCTCGATGTGATCGACGATGTCCGCAAGGCTTTTCCGGAACTCCAGTCGCAGCTTCCCGCTGGGCTCAACGCCTCCATCGCCTATGACGCGACGAAATTCATCCGTGCCTCGATCAGGGAAGTCGAAAAGACGCTTGGCGAAGCGGCGCTGATCGTCATCGTGGTGATTTTCCTTTTCCTCGGCAATCTGCGCTCGACGATTATCCCGATCGTGACCATTCCGCTTTCTCTCGTCGGCGTAATGACAATTCTTTTCGCGCTAGGCTATTCGCTGAACCTCTTGACCTTGCTCGCGCTCGTGCTGGCGATTGGTCTCGTCGTGGACGATGCGATCGTCGTCGTTGAAAATATCTATCGCCACATGGAAGAGGGGATGCCCGCGCGCGACGCGGCCCTGCAAGGCGCGCACGAGATCACCGCGCCGGTAATTGCGATGACGATCACGCTTGCCGCGGTCTATGCGCCGATTGGCTTTGTCTCGGGTTTGACCGGCTCGCTATTTCGCGAATTCGCGTTCACCCTCGCGGGCGCGGTTGTCGTCTCCGGCATCGTCGCGCTCACCTTGTCGCCGATGATGTGTTCGCGCCTGCTGAAACCGCCCCGGGCCGAAGCGCGCGGGTTTCCCGCCTTTCTCGACCGGGTGTTCGACGGGCTGCGCCAGCGCTATCAGCGCCGGCTTCACAAGACCCTCGGTTTTCGCGCTCTGACCGTCCTGATCCTCGTTGGCGTCCTGGCGCTCACCGGCGTGATGTTTACCTCCACCCCGAAGGAACTGGCGCCGGAAGAAGATCAAGGCACCATTCTCGCTCAGATAAAGACACCGCAATACGCCAACCTCGACTATATGGAAAAGGCGACCGCGCAGGTGGAAGCGGCCATGGGCGGCATCCGTGAACGGGACCATGTCTTCATCATCAACGGATCGGGTGGCGTGCATCAGGGTTTTGGCGGCCTGGTCTTGAAGCCTTGGGGCGAACGCAAACGCAATCAGAAGACGATCATGGAGGCGCTGCAGCCGAAACTCGCCAATGTCACCGGAGCCGAGATCCTGGCGTTCGCCCGCCCGTCGCTGCCGGGCTCGACGGGCGGGCCTCCAGTGCAGTTCGTGGTCCGGACCATCGGCGATTACCGTCAGCTCGTGAACGTCATGGCCGGGATCGAGACAGCCGCGCGCGACAGCGGGCTGTTTCATCTTCGCCGACAGCGATCTCAAATTCGATATGCCGCAAATCGACTTCAAGGTCGATGCCGACAAGGCGAACCGCCTCGGCATCAGCATGCAGGACTATCGGCTCCTCGCTCGCCACATTGCTTGGCGGAAATTATGTCAACCGTTTCGGCCTGCATGGACGCAGCTACGAAGTCATCCCGCAGGCGCCGAGGGACTTCCGGCTCACGCCGGATTGGCTGACCCGCTATCAGCTGCGCACCAGTTCCGGCGCACTGGTTTCGCTCGCGACGGTCGCGAGCCTCTCGACAAGCGTGCAGCCGAATGGATTGCCGACTTTCCAGCAATTGAACTCGGCGACGTTGCAGGGCGTGCCGTTCCCTGGACATACGCTTGGCGAGGCCATCGGCTTTCTGCGACAGAAGGCAAAAGAGCTTTTGCCAGAGGGCTACAGCGTCGATTACCAAGGAGAGAGCCGGCAGTTCGTCCAGCAAGGCAATACGCTCATCGTCACGTTCGTCTTCGCCCTGATCGTGATTTTCCTTGTGCTCGCGGCGCAATTCGAAAGCTTCCGCGATCCTTTCATTATTCTCATCGGCCTGCCGGCATCGATGTTTGGCGCGCTTCTGCCTTTAAACATCCTTGGAGTTGCCGGCGCGGCGAGCATGAATATTTATTCGCAGATCGGGCTCGTCACTCTAATCGGCCTCATTTCCAAACATGGTATTCTGATGGTGGAATTCGCCAACAAGCTTCAGGTGCGGGAAGGTTTTGGCCGCTTTGAGGCGATCGAACATGCCGCCTCCGTGCGGTTGCGCCCGATCCTCATGACCACGGCGGCCATGGTGGCCGGAATGGTTCCCCTGATAGCCGCCGAGGGCGCCGGCGCGAAGAGCCGCTTCGCGATCGGAATCGTCATCGCGGCGGGGATGAGCATCGGCACGATTTTCACGCTGTTCGTGACGCCGGCGATCTACACGCTGATTGCGCGGGATCATGGCGGGAAGCGCGGCGAGGAGGCTTTCGTCCTAACGGAGGATGACAAACCAGCGCGCCGCGCGGCCGAGTGAAACGGGGACGTCAACCCCCTGGCGTTGTATTGCCGTCAAGCAATCGACACGGACGAGGAAACTTGACTTGGCTGAAATTTTCAACGGCCGCTATACGGCGCGCACGGACAAACCTCTGGTGCTTTTTCTGATTGGCATGCGGCTAAACAAACTATGGGCGGCGCACAAATGGCTGCCCGTCTTCATCGCCATGCCGCGCATGCTTGCCGAGCTTGACCGCAAGCCAGAGGCTGGATTGCTCTCGCACCGGCTGTATCATTCTGGGCGGATTTACCTGGTGCAGCAATATTGGGAGTTGTTCGACAAGCTCATCGCCTATGCGCATGATCCTTCGGCCAAACATTTTCCGGCCTGGGCGGCGTTCAACCGTGCCGTCGGGAGGGACGGCACGGTGGGCATTTGGCATGAGACCTATCTCATTGAGCCAGGCAAATTTGAAACAATCTATGGAAATATGCCGCTGTTCGGCCTCGCCGCCGCGACGAACCATGTCCCCGCGGAGGGTGGACTGTCGGCAGCAAAAGACCGCATGAACGGGGATTAGCTGCCCGCTCGGGCGCGAAAGCCGGCGGCGGGTGGCGTTTCTAGCCCGCGCATGCTAGCAGACAGGCACGAATGTCAAGGAGCCGATTGGCGCATGAGGCGCAAATGACCGAGTTTTTCCGCGAAGTCGACGAAGACGTCCGCCGCGACCGCGTCGTCCGGCTGTGGACCAAATACCGGTATTTGGTGATTGCCTTCGCGGTTCTCGTCGTGGCCGGGACGGGGGGGTGGCGCTTCTACGGCCATTACCGCGACGAGGCGGCGCAGGCAGCCAGCGCGAAATACGAAGCCGCCGCGCAACTGTCGCGCGACGGCAAGTCCGCCGAAGCCGCGGCCGCTTTCGATGAGTTGAGCAAAACCGCGCCAAAGGGGTATGCGATCCTCGCGCGTCTGCGCGCGGCGGACGAGCGAGCGGTTAGCGATCCGCAGGCGGCGATCAAGGCCTATGAGGCGTTAGCGGCCGGCCCTGGCTTCGATCCGGCCTTCAAGGATTTCGCCACGCTGCGCGCGGCCATGCTGCGTGTCGACAGCGACGATCCGCTGGACTTCGAACGTAGATTCGCGCCGTTTGCTTCGGACACTTTCCCCTATCGCCATCAGATCCGGGAGCTGCTTGGCCTTGCCGCGTTGAAGCGGGGCGCTTTAGACACGGCCGGGAACTGGTTCGATGGGATTGTCTCTGACACGCGGGCGCCTGCCGGGGTCCGGATGCGCGCCCAGGCTCTTCTCGGCCTGGTTCAATCGGCGTTGCCGCCTGCAAATCCGCCAGCTGGAACCCCGCCGCCAGACAAGCCGGCCAAGTAATAGACCGGAACAATGTTTACCGTCGCGATCATCGGCCGGCCGAACGTCGGCAAATCGACGCTGTTCAACCGGCTTGCCGGGAAAAAGCTCGCGCTCGTGAACGGCCGCCCAGGGGTGACCCGCGACAGACGCGAGGGCGAGGCCAGCCTTGGCGATCTCGTCTTCAAGATTATCGACACCGCCGGACTGGAAGAGGGCGACAGCGCGTCCTTGCCCGGCCGGATGCGCGCGCAGACCGGAGCGGCGCTCGGCGCCGCCGATGCGATATTCTTCGTGTTCGACTCGCGCGCGGGTTTGACGCCGGCCGATCGCTTCTTCGCCAATCTCGTTCGCCGCGCGAATAAGCCATTAATCCTCGTCGCCAACAAGGCCGAGGGGCGCGCCGGCGCTTCGGGCGCGCTCGAAGGCTTCGATTTGGGGTTTGGCGAGCCGGTGCCGCTTTCGGCCGAACATGGGGACGGTTTCGCCGGGCTCTATGCCGCCTTGCGCGAGGCGCTTCCGGAGGCAACCGCTTTGGCGGCCGAGCTGCAGGACGATGCCACGCGCGCGCCGCCGGAGGAGGATCAAGATGGCTCCGAGCTCGATCTCACGAAGCCGCTGCGGATCGCGATCATTGGCCGCCCCAATGCCGGCAAGTCGACGCTCCTCAACAAGATTCTCGGTCAGGACCGGCTGCTAACGGGACCCGAACCCGGTCTCACCCGCGATACGATCGGCATCGATTTCGAGTGGCAAAACCGGCAGATTAAAATGTTCGATACGGCGGGGTTGCGCAGACGCGCCAGGGTCGCGGACGATTTGGAAAAGCTTGCCGGGGCCGATGCCTTGCGCGCGGCGAAATTCGCCGAGGTCGTGGTGTTGCTGCTCGACGCGGCGATCCCGTTCGAAAAGCAGGATCTGACTCTCGCCGATCTCGCCGAACGCGAGGGCCGGGCGCTCGTCATCGGCCTCAATAAGTGGGATCTGATCGCGGCCAAGGGTGTCACGCTTCCGCGCCTGCGCGAGGAAGCGGCAAGGCTTTTGCCTCAGGTGAAAGGCGCCCCGGTCATGCCGGTGTCCGGCGCGACGGGGGAAGGTGTCGAGAGACTCATGGAGGCGATTTTCCGGGCTCATGAAATTTGGAACAAACGGATTTCGACGGCGCGGCTCAATCGCTGGCTCGGCGAGGCGGTTGACCAGACCCCGCCGCCCGCGGTCGCTGGACGGCGGATCAAAATCCGCTACATGACACAACTCCGCGCGCGGCCGCCGTATTTCATCCTTTTCGGCAATCAGCTCGACGCTCTGCCCGCGAGTTACGAACGCTTTCTCGCCAATGGCCTGCGCCAAGCCTTCGATCTGCCGGGCGTTCCCATCCGCATCTCGAAAAAAACCGGCGGCAATCCCTACGCGGGTAAGAGATCGCGGCAAAGGTGAGAGGGCGGCCGAACGCGGCGCCTCGCATCGCGCAATTCCATGACAGCGGAAATCGTTCCAAGCTGGCAGTCATCGGCTGAGACCAATTCTCAAAGAGAATGGCCCATCGGCCCCCGCCGTCACGGCCGGGATTGACCCGGCCATCCAAACCCGCGGCTTCCATGATTGGATGCCCGGGACAAGCCGGGGCAAGACGATGAGGAGTCACGAACAACAAGACTTGGAGTTAGATCGGATCAACGTAAGCGTGGTCTGGAGACCGCCCTGCAGTGTTTGAGCTGGTTGGGCTGTTTGTGCGTTCCAACTTCGGAGCGCAATGGACGAAAATCGCGTCGATGACCGCAACCAGCGGCCCGAGCTTCGGCCGCTCTGGAGCCTTGGACCGCACATCGCCGCGGTTTCCGCGGAACCCGGTAAGTGTCGTTTGGGAACCGCAGACCGTCACGCGGCTTTCTGCCGAGCGGCGGAGCGCCAGGGCCCATGGCATGAGTTCGCCGATGCGGCGGTTGGGCCATCCTCCGGCGAACTTCTGCATGACGCCGCTTATGCAGGCGAAGGGTTCGACGCCATTCAGTTGGCAAGTTTCGATGATGGAGCAGATTGCCGCGGTTCGTTCGCAACCCGCCATTCATCTCTTGGCGGCGAGTTTGGCGAGTGGATCATGCCCGCCGTGAGATGAATGGCGAAATCTGACATTGACCGGTGGATCAAATTCAGACTTTTACACTTGATGAGATCGAAGCGCTTGCCTTGAACGCAAACAGCGCGCCCGAATGCGGATCCTGCATCGGGACTTCCTGCATCGGGACGAGCTAAGGCCATCAAAACCGCGACGCATGCCGGTTGCGCCACAGGCCAGATAAACGCGCCCGTGCGCCGGCAGCGCGATCATCGAGTGCCCGATGCATCGGGAACCAATGTCAGCAATGCGCCCTCGATCCCTTCGCGAACCCGCACACGCACGCCGGAGCGAAACTCGATCTCTATCACGCCACAGCGATCGTCAGACCTCTCGCACGCGCCTTTCGGCGATGGCGGCGATGGCGACGATGTCACTGTCAAGGCTAATGGCGGCGCGGGCGTTTCGCACGGTGGCGCAAGTCCGGCCCGGGCAAATCCCAGTCCGTTTTGCTGAGCCAGATTGCCGTTGCGAACTCCGCCAAGTTCACCGTCAAGCCATTGCCGGCGCCATGTAGTAAGCGGGCCGCTGCTGATCTCGTGCCGCTCAATCGTGCGCGCCACAGATGAACCCGGTGTGAAGGCTTCGCCAATGATCGCGGGCTTCTCCTCCACCGTCCAGTTGCGCCGTCCCGAAACGCGCCCGGCAATTTGAACACGCGCCTTCGAACTCCGCGTATGACCGGTCGTATGACGGCTCGTATCCGCATCACTTTGGCTGATCATTTCGCGCTCCGGAGTTGGAACGCGCAAACAGCCTCATCAGCTCAAACAATGCAAGGCGGTCTTCAGACCCCCCTTACCCATCAACAATCAGATGCCGATCGCGGTGTGGCGCGCCGGCGTCGGCGCAATCGCTGTGGCGGCGAAGATGGTGGATCCGCGGCGCAGCTTGGACAACACAAACGCGTTGCCCGCGTCCCTCCGCTAGCCATTCCATCAACCCGCCTGGCGAAATTCTTGGCCAGCTCCGCCCGCAGCAGCAACGCAAGCAGCGGGAAGCAGCTTGAATTTGGAACGACAGGAGCAGGCGAGATGACACCTTAAATCCCTGTTCCCGCGGTCCCGGCGATAGGGTCCTGTTCAAAAGCCGGCATTTGCGACGCCGAAGCCGGACAGGTTCAATTTTGATTCGCGCGCCGCCTCCGGCAGCTGGAGGTCCTTGCGTTCAAAGTTCAGACGCGTTTTTCTGCCGCAATGTGATGAATGAGTTTCCTTGCGCAAGCCTGCGCCCGATCGTGCTGCGGCACAAACCGCCCACCTCCCATTAAAGCCCTCGTGCTTCGGGGGCTTGGCGATTTTCATGCCAGCTTCAGAGATTCCAAGGAGCCGATCGTGTTTTCGACGGACTGCTCAATCAAGCGCTCTTGCAGGCTAACAATATCAACAGCCCGGCGAGAAGAGTGGACCAGCGGAACGAGATACCATTCCGCGGCGCTGTAAAATTCGTTCACGACGGCATCGAGCGTCCCGGCCTGTGTTTCTTTTGCTCCTTGCAACACTTTCCTGATGCCTTCTTCAATGTCTTGCAGCTTGTTGTGAATTTCCTTTTGCTTGCGCTCCGCTGGGTTGGCAAATGCCTTGTAAAGATAGGCGATGGCCATCGGTGCGATAATCGCAGCCGACATTGGAACGGCTATGGGCGCAGTCAGGGTTGCGAATCCCGAGGCTATCATCGCGAGCGATCCCGCACCAGCCAAGCCGGTCGTCCAGATTGCAAAACCTGCCGCTCGATCGATAGTAGTCATGACCCGCGCACTAGATGATGGAGGCAGCAGGAGTTCTACAAACTCCTTTTGATCGATACTTCGAAGGAGCTGAGGACGCGACTCCAATAATTCACTTTGGAAAAGCATCAACTCCTTCTCGAGTAATTCAACGCGCCGTTCATGTCGCCATTTTAGCTTATCATAGCGCGCTTGGAGCGCCCTCCCGTGTTGAATTCTTGGCGAACGTTTTCCAGACGCTCTCGTTCAACCAGTCACCGCCTCGAACTCGATCTTGCAGGCCCAATGCGATTTCGTTAACCGCATTCGCAATGAAATCCTCAACATCTTCGGCGAACTCTCGTTTTTGAAGTTCAACTCCACGCTCCAGAGCGTGAAGACGTTGTTTTACTTGTTGGACGGTAGACGAGATTGCATCATATATCTTTGTAACGAGTTCTCGCCGTAAAGCTAAGGATTCACGCTGTCTGAATAGTTCATCAGCGTCGGCTTTGATCTGCTGGACCAAGCCCTGACACAGCTTGCGTGCCGCTTCCACATCTTGCGGCCTTCCCTCGGCTAACTTGTTTGAGATCTCTTCCACCAGTTGGGCATGGCCGTAGGCAAAGGCTACCCCCAGAACACTATTCAACTTTTGGTCTCTCTGCTTGACAAATCCTTTGATAACATTGAGGAAGCTGCGTTCCCTCGGGGGCACGAAATTGGCCAGGACACGCTGATCAACTCGCGTGTTCAATGCCTTTGCTACCCGTGCATATAGATCGTGAGCCTCATCCCCTTGGAGTGCAACAATTGGCGCCGTCATCTCCAGCGCCGCCTTCCGAACATCATCGGACAGTGATGTAGACGCGGCCTTGAGTTCCTTAAGTGCCCCGTCGAGATCGCTCCTGCCGGATGCCAAAGCGCGCATAACGATTGCGGCAAGCACGGCGGGGCCATCCGATGTAGACAACCCAGGGTCATTCATGCTTTCGGCGATTTTGTTAACCGTCTTGACGCAACAAGTGTATTCAAGGATGGTGATAGGACCATTGGCCATCGCCAATGCGGCTAACACGCGAGCAAGCACCGCAACAAAGTCACCGACTTCCGCCTCGGCATCTGCGACGTTCGGGATCACGAGTTCCTTCATCACAACCTCTCCTAATTATGAAGGGCCACATTATCAAGGGCTTCGGAAACTTATTCATTTCAGTAGTTTCGTCTAATTATTGTCAATGAAGACGCAAAATATGGCGGAATTCCGTGGCTGGCCCTCGGGCTTAGTTAAACCCGGATGTCTTGCATGCCCGCCTGACCGGCCAACTTGAGCCTGGCGCTGCTGCCGTTGCGAAAGCCTTCTGAGCAATGCCCGCCATTGCCCAAAGTCATGTCGAAGAAGCCACGCTCGCCAGGGCGAGATTGGTTTTGCGGTAACGGCTGGCCCGGACATCGGCCCGGACGGCGCCGCGCCGGAACGTCGCGCCCATGGCGATGTGGTGCTGGCTGGCCGTGCGGGGGTGGGCGATCGCCCGGCTGAATCTGCGCCTGACCGCAGAAACACGCAAGGCGGTCTTTCGCAAACTGATCATTTAACGTCACTGGCCATAACGTCCCATCTGAATCATGAAGTCAAGGATCGAAGACCACCGGAGGTGGCGCGCCTTTGGCGCGTCCTTGAGTTCAAAGTTCAGATACGCTTTGCCGCCGCCATGCGATGAGTGACATTCCATGGGCAAGATCCGCGGGACATAAAGCAACATCCCTGCTTTAAAGCGGAGGCGCCTGGCCGCGCTACAGCGGCGCGGCGTGGCTTTCGATCCGCGGCGGCGGCGGCGGCGATTCCGTCTTGGCGATCCCGGCCTTCACCGCGGATTGAATCTTTTCGAAGGCACGAACTTCGATCTGGCGCACCCGCTCCCGGGAAATATCGAATTCATCGGACAGCGCCTCGAGTGTCATCGGTTCGTCGGCAAGCCGCCTCGCCTCGAATATGCGCCGCTCTCGCGGGTTCAACACGCCGAGCGCCTTGCGGAGGGCAGCGAGGCGATTGCCGGTTTCCTCGCGTTCGGCAAGGGTGTGCTCCTGGCTCGGCGGCGTCATCGACAAGCCAGTCCTGCCATTCACCCTCGCTTGCCTCGCGCAACGGCGAATTCAGCGAGGCGTCCCCCGACATCCGCCGGTTCATGTCGATGACGTCCTTTTCGCTGACGCCGAGCCTGCGCGCGATCGTCTTGACTTGGTTGGGACGCATGTCGCCTTCATCGAGCGCCGAAATCTGGCTCTTCGCCCGCCGCAAATTGAAGAAAAGCTTTTTTTGGCTCGCCGTCGTTCCCATTTTCACGAGCGACCAGGAGCGCAGGATATATTCTTGAATTGAGGCGCGGATCCACCACATGGCATAGGTCGCCAAGCGAAACCCTTTGTCTGGCTCGAAACGCTTGACCGCCTGCATGAGGCCGACGTTGCCTTCCGAGACAACTTCGCTGATCGGCAGACCATAGCCCCGGTAGCCCATCGCGATCTTGGCGACGAGCCTGAGATGCGAGGTCACGAGCCGATGCGCCGCGCCGGGGTCCTCATGCTCGCGCCAGCGCTTGGCGAGCATATATTCCTCCTGCGGCTCCAACATCGGAAAACGCCGGATTTGCGTGAGATAGCGAGCAAGCCCGCTTTCACCTGAAATCATTGGCAGGGCAGCATTCATTGCACCTTCTCCTTGGGACCCCCGGGTCAGCGGATCCCCTTGGCCGCTTCCCATGCCTGGCCATGCGACTCGACAATATAGATTGCCGCGACCGCGGCCGAAAGAGGGCTAGGCAAGCCGTTCGGATTAAACATTGGCAATATTACATAACGCAAATGGTTCTCACTGTACGATACAAAACGCTCCTTACCTCTTAAAGTACGATCGTTTTCGGCGTCGCGTTACATTCTCCGGTAAATTAAGTGTGAAACCTTGCGTGAAACTTAGATCCTGCCGCCGGTTCCCGTAGCCAGGCGGTCGCCGCCGGGCGAATTCAAATCTCTTGCCCAGTTCACGCCGGATCCTCGCCGGCGAGTGCGTCGCGCAGGCCTCGCAGGTCTGGCGGCAGGGCGCTCGTATAGTGCATTTGGACGCCCGTCACCGGATGCGGGAAACCGAGCACCGCCGCGTGCAAGGCTTGCCGGGAGAGAGATGCGAGGCAGGCCTGGGCTTCGGGCGGGAGCCGCGCCGTTTTGCTTTTGAAACCCGTGGCATAGACGGGGTCGCCAAGCACCGGATGACCAATATGCGCCATGTGGACGCGAATCTGATGGGTTCGCCCCGTCTCCAGCCGGCATGAAATAAGGCTTGCTTCGCCAGCAAAGCTCTCGATGAGCCGCCAATGAGTTCAGCGCGCGGCGGCCGCGCCCGGCTGGCACGACGGCGATCTTTTGGCGGCCGGTGGCATGCCGGGCGAGCGGCGCGTCGATCGTGCCGGACGGCCGCGCTGGAGTACCCCAGACGAACGCGAGATACTCGCGCGCAAGCGGTAAATTTTTGCCGTGATCGGCGAAGAGCTTGGCTAGGCTGCGATGCGCCGCGTCCGTCTTCGCAGACACCAAAAGCCCCGAAGTGTCCTTGTCGAGCCGGTGCACGATTCCGGCCGTTTCACGCCTCCGATGCCCGACAGGCTCGCGCCGCAATGAGCAATCAGTGCATTGACGAGCGTACCTGTTTCATGTCCAGCGGCCGGATGCACCACGAGCCCGGCCTGCTTGTCGATGACGATCAGATGTTCGTCCTCGAAGACGATTTCAAGCGGAATATGTTCGCCCAAAGGGGCGGGATCGGCGGGCGGCGGAAGGCGCAAGGCGGCGGTCTGAGCGGCGCGGACCAGAAAACTCGGATCTGTCACTCTCGCGCCGTCGATGGAAGCATGGCCAGCTTCGATCAGGCTCTTCACTCGCGTGCGCGATAAATTCGCCGCCGACGCCGCTAGGAAACGGTCGAGCCTCTCGCCACCGTGTTCGGGCGCGACGCGATAGGCTAGGGAAAGATTATTTTCCTGACTCATGCTCGTGCGGCCTGCCAACGCCCAGCACAACGATCAATCTGGCCGATCGTACCCAAAAACTTCACGTGAAACATTTTGGCACGATTGACTGGGTAAAAATACCCATGGTCACTTACATCGGCCGACGCTAGACCGGTAGGAATGCACGGAAAAGCGGTGCGATTTTGCGGGGCGGCGGAACAATCGATCAAGGAGGGCAAAGGCACGGTGAAATGGACATGGCTGCCATGGCGCTCATCCGGCCGGGGGATGCGGGGTTTGTGAAACGGCCTGCGAGTGACACTGGCATTAACAGGGCTGGATGCCGCGCCGCATGCGCGGGGGGCGGCGCGGCCCTAGGGCTCGTGCTCGCGATGGGGCTGGGCATGGTGGTCCTGCCGGCGGAGGCGGCGCCCTTCGCCTATGTCGCGAATGATTTCGACAGCACTGTCTCGGTGATCGACACGGCCACCCACCCCTTCCCGTCCGTGGTGGCCACGATCCCGGTTTTTGGGGAGTTTTTCCCCTCTGTGGTCGCCGTCACCCCTGATGGAAAACACGTCTATGTCACCAGCCAAGGCGCAGGCCACGGTGAGGTTGCGGTAATTGACACGGCCACAAACACGGTGGAGCCCACGGTGATCACTGTGGGGAAGAGTGGCCCCGTTGTTGCGGTTGCCGTAGCCCCAGATGGGAAACACGCCTTTGTCGCGAATAATGGCGACGGCAGTGTTTCGGTGATCGACACGGCCAGCAACACGGTGGTGGCCACGATCACCGTGGGCGTCTACCCCCAAGGAGGGGTCGCCGTCACCCCGGATGGGGCACATGTTTATGTCACAGTCGCAAATGACTCCTCCGGCACTGTTTCGGTCATCGACACGGCCAGCAACACGGTGGTGGCCACGGTCCCGGTGGGGAGTATCCCCGGTGCGATCGCCGTCACCCCGGATGGGAAACACGCCTATGTCACGAATTCGAACTCCAACACTGTCTCGGTGATCGCCACGGCCACAAACACGGTGGTGGCCACGGTGACCCGGTGGGGAGTGGCACCTGCGGGGGTCGCCGTCACCCCGGATGGGAAACACGCCTACGTCACGAATATTACGTCGACGCCACTGTCTCGGTGATCGACACAGCCAGCAACAGGGTGGTCGCCACGGTCCCGACGGGGATTACCCCGTTTGGGGTCGCCATCACCCCGGATGGGAAACTCGCCTATATCACGGGTTTCGATTTTTTTGATAGCACCGGCATCGTTGTGGGGATCGACACAACCACGAACATGACGGCGCCCTGGATCATCCGGGAGGGGTCTGACGCCAGAGGCGTGGGGATCGTGCCGCCGCCGCCGGGGCTGCCCTTCCTCACCTTCAACGCCAACCTCAACCTCGATATCCCCTTCGGCACCGCTCCAAATCAGGATGCCTTCGCCCTTGGGACCAGTTTCACCTTGAGCAGCACCGCGCCCGTGATCAATCCCCTTACCGATCCGGTCACGCTCCAGATCGGCGCCTTCGCCGTCACGATCCCGCCCGGCTCTTTCAAGAAGAACCACCGAGGCGATTTCATCTTCACAGGAGTGATCAACGGCGTGACCCTGGAGGCGCTGATCAAGCCCACGGGCACCCTGCGCTACGCGTTCCAGGCCAAAGGGGTGCACGCGAGTTTTACCGGGACCACGAACACGGTGTATGTGACGCTCGCCATCGGCGGCGACAGCGGCGCAACCTCGGTCAAGGCCAGCATTTCCCACTAAAAACGCGTGCTTCCCGGCGTGATCCGGTCCAACTCACCCGGATCATGCACTAATCCCGCCGGCCGGTGTCGCGGTTTACGCCAGCTCCATGTTATGGGTCGCGATCAAGGCGGCACGGCCGGTCGCCCGGACGATCGCGTCAAGCGCCTCGAAAACATGGATCGCGGTTTTCGGATCGAGATTGCCGGCCGCTCGCCGGCGAGCAATATGCTGGGGCCGTTGGCGACCGCGCGGGCAATCGCGACCCGCTACTGCTCGCCGCCGGATAATTCGAAGGCCGGTGTTCGCCGCGCCCGGATAGGCCGAGGTAATGTAGCAATTGCCCGGCGCGGTCCCAATCAACGTCTGAATCACACCGGGCGTGTCAGTGGCATGTCAATCATATGTCAACCATAGGCCTTCGATCTCACTTCGCTAAACGAATCAGCGCTTTGGCCTTCTAGATCGCAGTTTTCTGCAAGAGTTATCCACGCTTATCCACAAGAACATTTGACTTCAGGCCGGATGTTCCGTATATGTTTTACTTTATGAGCATGGAACGTTCAGTGTCCATGGAATGCAGCTGAACGCTGGCGGAGCGGTCACGCTGCGAAAACATGCCGGAAACACGACAAAGGCATGACAATGGTGAGGACGCGGCCATGCCGGCAAAGCAGAAAACAAACGCCATTCCCATCGAGCCGGCTTTCCGCCCGCGCCAACCGCGGACGGCGCGCCAACTCTCCCCCAGCGGGGCCGCGGCGCCTTGTCGAACGCGAGCGGACGCTTCGAAATAGAGAACCGTTCCCGGGAAGACGATGGCTGGGACCTGCCTGAGGATTTGCCGCCATCGCGGACGCATGTGACGCACGAGTCCGCCAAGACAGTCGTCACGCGGAATAAGTCTCCCGATTTTTCCTTCGACCGGTCGATCAATCCCTATCGCGGCTGCGAACATGGCTGCGTCTATTGTTTCGCGCGGCCGACCCACGCCTATCTCGGCATGTCGCCAGGCCTCGATTTCGAGACAAAGCTTGTTGCTAAGACCAATGCGGCGAGCCTCCTGGAGCGCGAATTGTCGGCGCCGGGCTATCCGCCAAAACCATCGCGATTGGCACCAACACCGACCCCTACCAGCCGATCGAGCGCAACGAGCGGGTGACGCGCAGGGTGCTCGAAGTGCTGGCGCGGACCAATCATCCGGTTGCGATCGTCACCAAATCGGCGCTTGTCTTGCGCGATCTCGATCTTCTTGCGCCGATGGCAGAAAAGGGCCTCGCCAAAGTCGCTTTGTCGGTGACGACGCTTGACCCCGCTCTTGCGCAGGAAGATGGAGCCCCGCGCGAGCAGCCCACAGCGGCGGCTCGATACGATCTGCCGGCTGGCGGCGGCAAAATTCCAACGGCGGTCATGGTTGCGCCGATTATTCCGGCGATCAACGACGCCGAGATTGAGGCGATCCTCGCCCGCGCGCAAGCGATGGGCGCGCGCGATGCCGGTTATGTCCTGTTGCGGCTGCCGCTTGAAGTCCGACGAACTCTTCGCCGAATGGCTGCAGGCGCATTATCCGGGCAAGCTCAAGCACGTGCTGTCCTTGATGCGATCCACCCGCGCGGGAAAACTCTACGATCCGAGGTTTGGCGCGCGGATGACCGGGTCTGGCCCTTATGCCCGGATGATTGGGCGCAGGTTCGAGGTTGCGGCGGCACGGCTTGGACTTAGCCGAAGCCGTATCCCGTTGCGTTGCGATTTATTCCGGCCTCCGGCCCGCAGGGGCGAGCAATTGCGCTTGCTCTGAGAGGTCGCGCCAAATTGGGTGATGTCTCATGTGTGGGATGGCCCCCCGCTTATGCCTGTTGCGACGCCTGGAATGCCCCGGTGGCCAGTGACGGCATTGACGCTCGAAACCCAGTGTGCGACCACCTGTCGCCAATTGAAGTTGCGTTCGCGGGCGGTTAGCTCAGCTGGTAGAGCATCTCGTTTACACCGAGAGGGCGGCGGTTGAGTCCGTCACCGCCCACCAATACGTGGCAAGCCGCGATGGCTGGTATTTTATTGCGCTTGCGCCCGGGCAGGGCCAGGCGCCCGGCGGTGGGCGACAATTCGCGCTGCGCTTGACTTGGCCTCGCGCCTATCCTATCCGGCAAGTCTCCAATGCGGCCATTGTGACGCCGCGCCGCGGGGGAGTAGCTCAGTTGGTTAGAGCGCCGGCCTGTCACGCCGGAGGTCGCGGGTTCAAGTCCCGTCTCTCTCGCCATTGCCTTCGGCAAAGAGCTGTAAGCGGTTGATTTCCTTGGCGAGCGTCCGCAAATCCTGCCATGCTAGCCGCTTCTGTGCCGGCTGGCGCAACAAATAGGCTGGATGTAGCATGGCGAGCGCCCGGATTTCCGGGTTGCCCGCAAGGGCGAACCAGCGTCCGCGCATGCGCATGATGCCATCCTTGCAGCCAAGGAGAGTTTGCGCCGCCGCCGCGCCAAGGCAGACCAGAATCTGGGGTCCACGAGCTCGATTTGGCGGCGGGTGAAGGGCAGACAGGCCGCCGTTTCAAGCGGCGCAGGCGTGCGGTTTCCAGGCGGCCGCCAAGGCACGACATTGGCGATATAAACTTTTTCCGGTCAAGCCCGATCGAGGCCAGCATCTTGTCGAGCAATTGGCCCGGCGCGGCCGACGAAAGGCAGGCCTTGGCGATCTTCGTCGGCGCCGGGCGCCTCGCCGACGAACATGATGTCCGCGTTGCGGGATTGCCGTCGGCAAAGACGAGCCGCGTGGCGGTTGCCTTCAGCCCGCAGCCCTCGAAACTTGAAAGCCTTTCGCGGAGATCGCCGAGGCTTTGTGCGGCGGCGGCCTGGTCCATCGCGTTCGCCTCGATAGCGCCGGCGGAAAGGGCCGTTGCCACTCCGGCCACGACGCGGCGGCTGGCTGCCATCGTCTCCGTCGGCGGCGCGGCGGAATGCAGAGGCGCGTCGCGCGCAATATTGCGGCTTTCGGCGAAGCGGTCATGCGGAGCATCGTCGATAGCGATATCGATGCCCATTTCCGCGTACCAGCGGAGTATTCCGGCCAAAACTTCAGCCATGATCAGAACCCGCGAAACGCTCGCCGGAGAAAATATCAAGTCCCTCCCTGGCGGCGTCCCGGTGGAGGGTCCATAAGCGATGCGGAGAACAAGCTGCGGGGTTGCCGCTTTTGCAAACTCTATCCTCGCTCGCATTGAAGTCCAAAGCTCTTTCGTATAAGATTAGCGGTCGCTTTATCAGGCTTGGTTCCGGCTCCTTGACCCCTTTTCGCCGGTTGGTGCGCATGCCGTTGTTGCCAAATCGTCCCAAAATCCCAAACCTTTAGGGACGTCAACCAGGCAAGTCCAGTATACCGGACTTGCAAAACGAAGACGCGGCATGGGACAGTTTTTCAACGGAATTCTTGGCCCCCAAGGATCGAAAACCACCATGATCGAGGCAGGAATCAGGTTGCCGCCACGCGAAACCATGGATTTCGATGTCGTAATCGCCAGCGCCGGCCCCGCTGGTCTCGCCGCCGCGATCCGCCTCAAACAGCTTAGCCCGGAAGTTTCGGTCGTTGTCGTCGAAAAAGGCGCCGAACTCGGCGCCCATATTTTGTCCGGCGCGGTCATCGATCCTTGCGGTCTCGATAAGCTCCTCCCCGATTGGCGCCAGGATCAAGACCGGCCCTTGACAACCGAGGTGACCGCCGACCGCTTCTACTATGTGCTTGACCCCCCGCGCGCGCTCCGGCTTCCCAATTTCATCATGCCGCGCCTCATGAATAATCATGGCAATTTTATCGGCTCGCTTGGCAATGTCGTGCGCTTTTTCGGGGCGAAAGCGGAGGCCTTGGGCGTCGATATCTTCCTGGTTTCGCCGGCACCGAGGTCCTCTATGGCGACACCGGCGCGGTTTTGGGCATAGCGACTGGAGACATGGGAATTTCCCGCGACGGAAGCCTCAAGAGCGGATTTACGCGGGGCATCGAGCTTCGCGGCAAATATACGTTCATCGCCGAGGGCGCGCGGGGTTCGCTCGCCAAGGAGCTGATCGCGAAGTTCGGCCTCGACAAAGATCGCGAGCCGCAGAAATTCGGCATCGGAATGAAGGAGCTTTGGCAGGTCGACGCCGGCGTTCACGGCCCGGCCTCGTCCAGCACACGTTCGGCTGGCCGCTCGACGAACAACACCGGCGGCGGCAGCTTCATGTACCACTTCGGCGACCACTTGTCGCCTCGGCTTCGTCGTTCACTTGAACTACGCCAATCCTGGCTCTGTCGCCGTTCGACGAATTTCAGCGCTTCAAGACGCCATCCCGTCGATCCGCGCGCTTTCCTCGAAGGCGGAAAGCGGATCCCTATGGCGCCCGGGCGATCACCGAAGGCGGCTGGCAATCGGTGCCGAAGCTCGCCTTCCCCGGCGGCGTGCTGATCGGCTGCTCGGCCGGCTTCGTGAATGTGCCGCGGATCAAGGGCAGCCACAACGCCATGAAGTCCGGCATGCTCGCGGCCGAAGCGGCCGTCGCCGCCCTGGCGCAGGCGGGCCGCGCGATGACGAAGTGATTGACCTATGAAGCGGCCTGCGCGGCTCGGCCTGGGTCGCCAGGAGCTGTACCAGGTGCGCAACGCCAAGCCGCTTGCTGGTCGAGGTTCGGCACCTTCGGTCGGCGTCGCGCTCGGCGGCTTCGACATGTGGGTGAACAGACTTACGCGCGGGTTCTCGCCTCTTCGGCACGCTGCGGCACGGCAAGACCGACGACGCGACCGCTGAAGCCGGCTATGGCCAGATGTCAAGCCGATCGTCTATCCCGAAGCCCGACGGCGTGCTCACCTTCGACAAGCTCTCGTCGGTATTCCTCTCAAACACCAACCATGAGGAGGACCAGCCTGCGCATCTGCACCTGAAGGACCCGTCGATTCCGATCGCGCGTCAACCTGCCGCGAGTACGGCGAGCCGGCGCGGCTCTACTGCCCGGCCGGCGTCTACGAAGTGGTCTATGGCGACGAGGCGGAAAAGCGGATCCGCGTTTCCAGATCAACGCGCAGAACTGCGTCCACTGCAAGACCTGCGACATCAAGGACCCATCGCAGAACATCGATCTGGATGACGCCGGAGGGCGGCGGCGGCCCGAACTATCCGAATATGTAATTCCAAGTCTCACCGATGACAACTCACCGCGAGGCTCGTCATTGCGAGGAGCGAGCGCCGAAGCAATCCACAAGCGTGGGACGTGGCCTGGATTGGATTGCTTCGTTCCGCTCGCAGTGACAGCTCCGATTAGATCGGTTCTCATCATAATCTCGTGTAAGAGCCGTCATTGCCGGAGCCGGGGACTGCCTAATTTTGCTCAAGGAGGTATGCAAAAAACAACACAACTGCTCCGCTAACATTACAGCAAAAAGGCTTGAACCAGCAAGCTCACACAAGAAAACGAAGGCAAAATCCTTGTACAATATTTCGAAAAACAACTTGTTGGAGCGGCTCAAAGTCGCTCCGCATGTCATAAAGTTGCTCCACATGTCATTTTGAAAAGAGTATTAACCAACCATAGATGATGCCATTTCCAGCAACGGCGCGTCGTTTCCGTTGACATGAAAAGTGGCGAAGAGGCGGATGGTGAGTTCCAGCATGAGCAGGGAACGCGTTACAACGGCACATCGGCGTTTGAAGCGGGCAAACCAGTGACGTTGGCGGCTATTGTTTTGCTCGATATGATAAGTCTGATCCTTGCCGATGTAATGCCGCCCGGCCAGCAAAGCGCTGTCGTAAGGCTGATAATCGTCAGTGCAATAGAGCAGGATTTTCCAGGACTTCAATCGCTCGAGCAGACGGTCTAACGTGGCCCGGTCACGATCCCCGCATTCCCAGTCAATGAGCTGTCCCGTATCTGGACAATAAGCCTTCCATATCCAGATTTTGCAGGCCTTTTTTTAAGAAAATGCCACATTTCGTCGAGCTCGACGACCGCAGCTCCTTCTCCGGTTGGGACTGGCTTGGGCGCGTTCTTGAGGGCAAACGTCTTGATCCATTTAAGGACAGCGGGGGGTGAAACGCCAAAAAGCCGCGCTATGCGCCGCTGCGATAAGCCGCTGAGGTAAAGTCAAACGGCAAGAGCCAGAACCGGCTGGCTGTGTCCGCGCCGGGGCTTGCCGATAAAGTTGCAGCGGCATTCTTTGCACTTGTAGCGCTGCTGCCCCTGCATAAAGCCGTTCTTCACGCATCATTCGCAGCCGCATTGATAGCATACAATCATCTCCGCCTCCCCTTTGGGTCAGAAAGGCAAAGCGTAGGAAGGGAATTATCTATGATTGGTTAACACTCTCAACAGTTGAGCGTCCGAACGTGAACTATCTCCGAGGCGAATGCTATCGTAAACCGTAAAGATGAAGCGGTTTTTATTGACCTGAGGCTCCGCCTCGTCCGCGCGATATCCCTTTATGACGACGCCGCTTTCAATGCGATAGGCGTCTGACGTAGGTGGAAAACTTTAGCTTTAGGCAATAAGCCGTTCGACGAGGCGAGTTGATCGGAATCTCGCATTTCCGCCCATGCGAGCGCTTTGTCGTTCCCTTGGACCGAAGCGATTTCGTCGAATTCGCGGCTATTTTTTGGTAACTCGATGTACGATAAGGGTTTTCACCTCTTGCCCAGAGCGATCGAACTTTGCCGGCGTGACGGGCTCGACGCCGAGTTCATCGTCCAGATTCTTAATAACGGCTGGGATCAACGCGCGATCGAAACGGAAGCCCCCTTGCGCGCGTTGATAAGGTGTGCGGCTCGTCGAAGGGGGTGCTTTCAATCGATGACTGCGCCGCCTAGGCAGGCTCGGACGGACATGATGCATTTGCCTTATGACCCGGTCAGCTTTGGAGCCGCGAGGATCAGCCATTTTTACTGAATCGGTTGCCAGCCGGGCGTCCCATCGTCGCCTCAAGAGGCACGTTTGCAGGAACCAGCGTCGAGAACAATCATGCGGAAGGCGAGGTTTTCGCTCTGCAAACAAGCGAGGCGGAGCACGCCCGGGATTGCGCGCGCAGCCACAGCGCCGGCGCCTATGTCAATGTGCTTTTGGCGCATGCAAAAACTTGATAGGTTCAGGCGTCGTCGCGTCCGGAGCGCCCATCCCTTCACGCATGCAAGAATTTTAGGGATAACGATTGGACTGGAGCGTTTGCCGCCGCCACCGCCACCGCCACAAGGTTCTCGCTCGATCTTCCGCGCCGGGTGCGGCATAGATCGCCGTCCAGGTCCAATGAGAAGAGACGAAAGCAATGAAGATCGCCGCCGCTTGCGTTCCCGTCCTTGCCGCGTCCTTCGCCGTGGCGGGCACCAACGATTACCCCACCGAGGCGCGCGCCGACTATGTCTTCGTCTGCATGAAGACCAATGGTGAAACCCCCGATATGCTGAGGCGTTGTTCCTGCTCGATCGATGTCATTGCATCCTTGCTGCCCTACGACCGTTATGTGGCGGCGCAAACCGTGGCGAGCCTGAATCAGGCGCGGGGTCAGATTGGGACCATGTTTCGAGCGAGCGAACAGTTGAAGGCCATGCTGGCCGATCTGCGCCGGACCCAAGCTGAGGCCGAAATCCGCTGTTTCTAAGCGAATGCGGCTCGCCTTTCACCTGTCCCAAAGGCGCCACGGTGCCGTTCCAAGGCGCAAGTCATGCGATTGGCGGATCCAAGGATTTATGTAATGCCGGACAATACTCTCTTCGCCCAAGTGCTTGACCGGGCCAACCGCGCCGATCCCTATCCGCTCTACGCCCGTCTGCGCGAAACGCCCGTCGTTCGCGAGGACGATGGAACCTACATTGTCAGCACTTACGCCGAAATCCGCAGCCTCCTTCACGACCCAAGGCTGAGTTCGGACGATGTTCCCAAGGCCAAGTATCCAAGGACTGGCAATCCGGTCCGGGACTTTATCGTCAATCCTGTTAAGGCCTGGATCGTGGACACGCATCGGGCCGTGATTTTTCGCGATCCGCCCGATCACACCATCCTCCGCCGGCTCGTCATGACCCAGTTCACCACGGAGCGGGTGCGGGCTATCAACGGCCGTGTCGACACGACCATCCACAATCTCATTGGTAACATGCGCGGCCGCGAAGTAATCGATCTCGTCGGCGATTTTGCCTATCCCCTGCCTGTCACTGTGATTTGCGAGCTCTTGGGAATCCCGCCAAGCGACGAACCGAAGTTTCAAAGGTGGACGACGACGCTCGCGGGTGTGCTCGACCCCGATCGACGTGCCCGCGAAGAGGATATTCTCAAAAGGGTCGCGGATTACGACGCGCTCGCCAGCTATTTTGGTGCTCTCGTCAAGGAGAAGCGCAAGCGGCCGGCGGGCGACGTTTTATCGGGCCTTGCGGCCTCCAAGGACAAAAAACTCGGACGGATGGGCAAATACGATCTGATCGCGACCGCGATCGTTCTGCTGGTCGCCGGACACGAGACCACCGTCAATCTCATCGCCAATGGCATGCTCACGCTGCTACGCCATCCCGAATGGCTGGAAAGACTGCGCCGGGATGCCGCGCTTGCGCCACGCATCGTCGAGGAGCTGTTGCGGTTCGAGCCGCCAGTCCATTTCCGCACGCGTAAAACCTCGGCCGAAATAAATATATCCGGAACGATAATCCCGAAAGGCGCGCCGCTCGTTCTTTTATTTGCTTCCGGCAACCGCGACCCGAAGCGTTTTCCACATCCAGTCCAGTTCGATCCTGATCGCGCCGATAATCCGCATTTTAGTTTCGGCGGAGGGTCGCATTATTGTATAGGTGCGCCCCTCGCCAGGCTCGAAGTCGAAACAGCGCTCGCCGCGCTCGCGAGGAGACTTGTCGATCCGCGCCTCTTGGAGGACCCGCCGCCCTATCGCCCCGGCGCGTCGTTGCGGGGGCCGGAGCATCTCATGCTTGGGATCGGTGGTATTGCTGCCGGGGCGATATGATGAAACCGCAAAATTTCTTGAATGAACCGGGATCATTTGATTTCGACGAAGTCTCACCAATTCGGGGAGCCTCGGAATGAATTTGAAAGCCGTGTTGCGCTAAGTGCCTGACCATCGCGGCAAGCAAGGATAGGATGACTGGCTGGGGTCGATTTTGCGCCTGATCGTGATTTCGCTGCTTTGCGGACGGCGCGGAGTGCGGGCGGGGTTTTTCTGGGACTCAGCCTGAACAAACGCCAGCGTTCGGCGCTCGGCTTCGTGAATGGCAAGACGCCCTTCCATGCGACGCTCACCGAGACCTTGCGCGCCGCGCAACATCTTTTCTCTTCTCGGGTTCGCCCTCAAGGTCCTGAAATCCGTCTCGCATTCGCCGACGAGAGCAATCGAGCGGTTTCGACAGAAACAAGACTCTTCGCTTGTTTTCAGGATGAGCCTTTCGTATTTCACTGAATCGCCTGACCGTCCTGAAAGAGGGATTGACGGACGCCGTCGGGCGGTTGTGCCTGAGGGATAGCTTGGATTTGTTCTGCTTGAGGATATTGAAATCGATGTACCGGACGATGGCGAGGTTTAGGAGCAAGAAGTCCTTTGTTGTCCGGCAACGATCCTCGTCGAACCTTATGTCCAACTGTCAGTGCAAATTGTATTCGATCGCTCGCGCGCGGCCTCGGCTCACGCTTGGGCTATATGACACCAAATGTCTGATCAAATATCAATGATTGCACCGCCACTCACCCCGGTAGCGTGGTTTCGAGTTCGGGCGTCCGCGCCTTCGCCGAGTAATGTGAGGCATTGCCTCTACCCGCGCAAGCATCGCGCGCGAACATGATGAGATGATGCGCGCAGAGGCCGACGCTCAAGACCGGCTCGATCTGACCGCGCAGCAGGCGGCGCAGGGTGAACTTCCAAAAGGTGCCCCGGTAGTCGCCGCGAATCCCGACGATCCAAAGAACCCGCGCGAGGATCACGAGACCCTTGGCGATGTTGCGCGGCGACAAACGCTGACGGCTTTTCGGCCGCTTCAAGCGATTGGGCCGTGTCGCGCGCATCTGGTATTCGTAGCGGGCGAACAAAATGTCCGGCCGGTAGGCCTTGGTCATGCAGGTCCGCCACATGGCGAGCACGTCATTATAGGGCAGCTTGAATTCCACATTCGACTCGCGCTCCAGATCCTCATCGCGGAGCAACCGGTTTTCTTGGTGCAGCCGCTCCCACAGCGGCGTGCGCGGCAGCGCCTGCAACAGATTGATCGTCGCCATGGGAATCCTGGATTGCTCCAGAAAATCGAGAATCCGCGCGCCTGAATCCTTGGTATCGGTGTCGAGGCCGAGAATGATTCCGGAAACCACTTCCATCCCCTGCCGGTTGATGGTCCGCACGGCGTCGAGGATCGGCACCATCAAGTTATGCGCCTTGTCGATGGCTTTCAGGGCCTCAGGTTCGGGCGTCTCGATCCCGCAAAAAATCGTGTCGAACGCGGCCTCGCGCATTAAGGCCAGGATTTCTGGCGACCGGGCAATGTTGAGCGTCGCCTCGCAAGAAAGGCTGACGGCATAGCCATTGCGCTTTTGCCATTGAATGAGGTGGGGCAGGAGGCCGCGCAGGGCGCGACGGTTGGCGATAAAATTGTCATCGACGAAATAGACTGAGCCGTTGACGCCGCAGGCCAAAAGCTTGTCGAGTTCCGCGACGACCTGATCCGGCGTTTTAAGACGTGGAACCCGGCCGTAGAGGCCCGGAATATCGCAGAATTCGCACGCATAGGGACAGCCGCTCGAAAACTGAACACTGCCGAGAAAATAGCGCCCGATCTCGGCGAGTTCATAGGCGGGCGCCGGGAAATCGCAAAGGTCGCGGCGGGATTTTGTGCTCAGCACGACCTGCTCGCGCGGGCGCGAAACGTCGCGGCCGAGCGTGCCGATCAACGCGCCGGTCGCATCGCCGAGTTCGCCGACATGGAGATAGTCGAACCCTGGATAGAGCTCGGGACACGCCGACACCGAAGGGCCGCCGAGCACTACCACCTTGCCGAAGGCGTGCGCCCTTTTGCAAATATCCTCCATCCGGCGGCGCTGGATATGCATTCCGCTGACGAATACCGCATCGGCCCAGGCGAAGTCATCGGCACTCGCGGGGCCCATGTTTTCGTCGACAAAGCGGACTTTCCAGGTCTTAGGAAGCACTGCCGCGATCACCAGTAGACCTTGCGGCGGCATGAACGCGCGTACCCCATCAGTCAGCGGATAGGCGTATTCAAAGGTGCCGAACGAAGGGGCGTAGCGCGGAAACACGCAGAGGATGTTCCGCGCGTTTTCGTTTTGCGCATGCATGTCGCGGTGGCCTCATTCACGATATTTCCTGGCGCAGGGTATCGGCTTCCGGAAAGAAGTAAAGCAGGCCTCACAAACGATCATTTTGGTCCTCGCAGGGCGGGGTGGCCGAAGTCAGGTAACCGTCCGCGCGCTTAGCTTGACAGTCCGCGACCGGCGTGGAAGCTCGAATTCCTTCTCGCCTGACCGCGCCATACCAGCGAAGGATTTTGTTCCCGCGAGCACCCCGAGTCGCACAGGGTCGAGTTGGAGGAAAATCATGTCAGATTCAATGCTACACCACTGTCTACAGCGCTGCACCGCAGCGCGCGCCAGCACTTTTCCTCGCCTATAAAGTTGTGCTAGAGTAGTTGCGTCTAGCTTTTCTGGCTTCTCGCCATATTAGATCACGCCCATGTACAGCACCGTCACTCACGGCATCCAGATCACTGTTCTTCCAGAATTCGTGCCCGAGCGTTCCGACGCCGACGAGGCCTCGTTTTGGTGGGCCTACACCGTTGAAATCGCCAACCGGGGCCAAATGACCGTACAGCTGACCGCCCGTCATTGGAAGATCACTGATGGCAACGGCAAGCTGGAGGAAGTGAAAGGTGCTGGCGTCGTCGGTGAACAGCCGGTTTTGAAGCCTGGCGAAACCTTTCGCTACACGTCGGGAACCACTATGACGACGCCTTCCGGCATCATGACCGGGAGCTATCGGATGGTGAACGAGAAGGGCGATGTTTTCGAGGCGGAGATTCCCGTCTTCTCGCTCGATTCTCCTTACGCGCGGCGCGTTCTCAACTGACCCGCCCCCTCATTTACGCGCGCGGCGTGGCCGTCTAGGATTGATGAAGCCGCCGGTCATGCCGCAAGCGAGCCACATGCCGGACGAAAGGCTTGATGCAACGCTCGTCATGCTTGAGCGTCTGATCGGTTTCGATACGGAAAGCGCGAAATCCAACCTCGGCCTCGTCGCCTTTGTCGAGGATTACCTCAATTCCCTCGGCGTAGCCTACGTGAAAATCCCCAATGCCGCTGGCGATAAAGCGGCGCTTTTCGCGACCGTCGGCCCAAACCGCGATGGCGGGATCGTCTTGTCGGGGCACACCGATGTTGTCCCCGTGGAAGGCCAGAGCTGGACGAGTGACCCTTTCAAGTTGCGACGCGAGGCCGGCCGCGTTTATGGCCGCGGCGCCTGCGACATGAAGGGTTTCGACGCAGTCTGTCTTGCCATGATTCCGGAATTCCAGCAGGCTCGCCTGACCTCGCCGGTCCATATTCTCCTCAGCTATGACGAAGAAACCACCTGCCGCGGCCCGCTCGACACGATCGCGCGGTTTGGGGCGGATCTGCCGCGCCCCGGCGCCGTACTCGTCGGCGAGCCCACGTCGATGCAAGTGGCGGATGCGCACAAAAGTGTGGCGGGTTACGCGACGATCGTGCATGGCCATGAGGCGCATTCCTCGAAACCAAGTCTCGGCGCGAGCGCCGTCGAGGCGGCTTGCGATCTCGTCACCGGACTCTATCGCTTTGGCGGGGAGCTCGCGGCGAGCGGCGATCCGTCCGGACGCTTCGACCCTCCGGCGTCCACCGTCCATGTCGGCACGATCCAGGGCGGAACCGCGCGGAATATTCTCGCCAAGCTTTGCGCCTTCCGATGGGAGTTTCGCGCGCTCCCCGGCGTTGCACAAAATCTGGCGCTGCTGCACCTAGAGGATTACGCCGCCCGTGTCGTGACTCCAAAACTCACGCGCTACGCCAAGGACGCGTCTATCGAAACCTTGACGGAGGTCGAAGTTCCGGGCCTCAAGCCGGAAAGCGGCTCAATCGCCGAGACCTTGGCCCTGAAACTCGCGCAATCGAACGGCACGATCGCCGTGCCTTTCGCCTCAGAGGCAGGGCAGTTCCAATTGGCCAAAGTGCCCACGGTCGTCTGCGGTCCTGGCTGGATCGGCCACGCGCACCAGCCAGACGAGTATATCGAGATCGCGCAGATCGAGGCTTGCATCGCCTATATGCGCAGGTTAGCTGCCGAGTTGAGCTGAAATTGAAGCCCATTTCCGTTTGTCCAATGCCGGTGGAGTTCTCCGGGGTACTGCGAAGACCGCGCTTATGACGACGACACGCAGCCCTTGCATTTAGGCCCTCAACGCTTTATCTGAGGGCTGTATCTACATAACGTAGATTCATAGATAAAGACAACTACAGAAAGGAGGAAGCGCATGAGCCAAGGAGGCACGCTAAAAAGAGGCTCGCTATGGATTTTGAATGGGATGAGGCAAAGCGCCTCTCGAACATCGAGAGGCATGGCATCGACTTCCTCGACGCGGATATCTTGTTTGGCAATCCGCACCTAGTCGCGCCAGGAAAGGCGGTTGACGGAGAACAGCGTTGGTTAGCGACCGGCATGATCGATGAGGTTTATGTTACGGCTGTTTTCACCCGGCGCGACCCGGTCTTCCGCATGATCTCAATGCGGAGCGCAAGAAATGGCGAAAGAAAAAGGCATCAGGAGGTTTTCGGAAACTGACCTAGAAGAGCGGCGGGCTCGTGGCGAAAGCCGCACGGATCTGGCCCGCGTCCGGGCGAAGACGGCGGAAGAGCTAGAGCGCGAAATTACCAGCGACCCCGATTTTAGCGGCGTGCCCGAGGATTGGTACAAGAGCGCCGAGGCGGTCATGCCTACCCCAAAGAAGCTGCTATCTCTCCGGCTCGACAGTGATGTTGTCGATTGGTTCAAGCAGCAAGGTCCGGGTTATCAGACGAGGATCAACGCGGTATTGCGCGCCTTTGTTCAGCAGACGGCGAAACGGCGAGCTTGAGGCGGAAATCACGGCTCCAGGACGGAATCCCAATAGAGATAATCCATCCAGCTTTCGTGCAAATAATTGGGCGGAAACCGGCGGCCGTTCTGGTGCAGATCATTGACTGTAGGTTGATAGGGCATCCGGGCCGGCCACATCCGGGCCTCGCCGGCACGCAGGTCGCCCTTGCGCAGATTGCAGCTCGAACAGGCTGCGACGACATTTTTCCAGGTCGTGGTGCCGCCCTTCGAGCGCGGGACGACATGGTCGAAGGTCAGATCCTCGCGGGAGCCGCAATATTGGCAGCTGAAACGGTCGCGGAGAAACACATTGAAACGGGTGAAGGCTGGATGGCGGGAGGGTCTTACATAGCTTCTGAGCGAAACCACCGAGGGGAGCCGCATCTCGAAGCTCGGACTTCGAACCGTCTTATCGTAATTGGAAACAATATTCACCCGGTCGAGGAACGCTGCCTTGATCGAATCCTGCCACGACCAAAGCGAGAGAGGATAGTAGCTCAACGGCCGGAAGTCGGCATTGAGCACGAGCGCCGGACACGCTTCTGGGGAAACCCTGGGTTGGGAATGAACCGTCACATCAGCCACCTCGCCCAGCGCGCCGCCGGCGGGCGGCAACGGCGCCGGCTCATGATTATAGCCGCCTCGAATCCAAGGCTAGCACCTTCTGTTACATTTTACAGGTTCGATGACGCCTTTGTGAAGCCCGGCTGGAAACAACGGTCCGCGCGGCAACGCATTATCGCGTCGGAACCGGCGTGCCGCTGCGATAATCGTAAAATCCCCGCTGGGTTTTGCGCCCGAGCCAACCGGCTTCGACATATTTCACGAGCAAGGGACAGGGACGGTATTTCGGATCGGCCATGCCCTCATACAGGAGCTGCATGACGGACAACACCGTATCGAGTCCGATGAAATCGGCGAGCTGCAAGGGTCCCATTGGATGATTCGCGCCGAGCCGCATCGCGGTGTCGATCGAGTCAACCGAGCCCACGCCCTCGTAGAGCGTATAGATCGCTTCGTTGATCATCGGCAGCAGAATGCGATTGACGATGAAGGCGGGGAAATCCTCGGATACGGTAAAGGTCTTGCCGAGCCGGGCGATCAGCGCCTTGGCCGCATCAAACGTCACATTTTCGGTCACGATTCCGCGGATCAACTCGACGAGCTGCATGCGCGGGACCGGATTCATGAAATGAATGCCGATGAACCGTTCCGGCCGGTCGGTGATAGAGGCAAGCCGCGTGATCGAAATCGACGACGTATTCGTCGCCAACATCGCGGTTGGTTTCAACGAAGGGCAAAGCTTGGAAAAAATCTTGCGCTTGACCTCCTCGCTCTCGGTGGCGGCTTCGATGACAAGGTCGCTGTCGGCGAAGGAGTCGTAGCCGGGCGCGGGCTTGATCCGGCTCAATGCCGCGTCGCGCGCCAGAGGATCGACTTGGTGGCGCGCAACCTGGCGCGCGAGGTTGCCCGCGATCGTGGCGAGCCCGGCGTTGATGTGGGCTTCCGAGATATCGTTGAGAGCGACTTCGATTCCGGCCAGCGCGCAGACTTGGGCGATCCCCGTGCCCATTTGGCCGGCTCCGATCACCCCGATTTTGTTTATATCCATTTTATTCGCCCACAACGGAAATCACGCGGGAAGACTCTGGCCATCGCGGTTCCACCGGTTTCTAAACCAAACACAAAACTATATCCACTAAACTGGCCACGCTCCAGGGCACGATTGGGCCAGGGCAAAAGCCGGTTTCGGGAAAGGTTCGCGTTGAGAACGCGCAATATACCAAAAGCCTGCAGCTGTCTCGCCGATCCCTAAAGCATCTAACGGCCGAGCTTGGCAAGTTCCTCGTTCAGCGCCGGCAGGATTGCGAAGAGATCGCCGACGAGCCCATAATCCGCGATCTGGAAAATCGGCGCCTCCTCATCCTTGTTGATGGCGACTATGACCTTCGAGTCCTTCATTCCGGCGAGGTGCTGTATGGCGCCGGAGATGCCGACGGCGATATAGAGATCGGGCGCGACGGCCTTGCCGGTCTGGCCAACCTGCCAATCGTTTGGCGCGTAGCCCGCGTCGACCGCGGCGCGCGACGCGCCCATCGCCGCTCCGAGCTTGTCCGCTATGGGCTCGATCAGGGTCTTGAAATTGTCCGCGTTTTGCATGCCGCGGCCGCCTGATATGACGACCCTGGCCGAGGCAAGCTCGGGGCGCTCTGATTTGGCAAGCGTCTCATCCTTAAAACGCGAAACCTCGGGCACGGCTGCGGCGGCGATCTTTTCGAGCGGAGCGGAGCCGCCCTCGCCGGTCGCTGGAAACGCCGCCGTCCGGACCGTGATGATCTTCTTGGCGCCGGTCGACTGGACGGTCTCGATCGCGTTTCCGGCATAAATCGGACGTTCGAACGTGTCGGGCGCGGCGACTTTGATAATCTCCGAAATCTGCATCACGTCGAGGAGTGCCGCGACCCTCGGCATGACGTTCTTGCCGGTCGAGGTCGCGGCGGCCAGGATCGCCGAATAATTGCCGGCCAGCCCGACGAGAAGCGCCGCCAGCGGTTCGGCCAATTGATGGGCATAAACTGGATCGTCCGCGACGAGGACTTTTTCGATGCCGTCCAGGCTGGCGGCGGTCCGTGCGGCCGCTTCGAGCTTTTCGCCTGCGACGAGGACATGAACGGGTTCATTCAGTGCTTTGGCAGCCGTCAGCGCCTTGGCGGTCGCCTCGTTGAGCTTGCCGTTCGACATCTCGGCGAAAAGCAGCACCGCCATCAGATCACCCCAGCTTCGTCCTTGAGCCTCGCGACGAGCTCGGCGGCGGAGGCGAGTTTGATCCCCATCTTGCGCGTGGGCGGCGCAACGGTCTTCAAAATCTTGAGGCGCGGCGCGATATCGACGCCAAAATCGGCGGGCGTCTTCTCCAGAATCGTCTTCTTCTTGGCTTTCATGATGTTTGGCAGCGATGCGTAACGTGGTTCGTTGAGGCGGAGATCGGTTGTGACGACGGCGGGGAGTTTGAGGCTGACGGTTTGCAATCCGCTGTCGACCTCGCGGGTAACATCCACATGTCCCTCGCCTACCGCCACTTTCGAGGCAAACGTGCCCTGGCCCCAGCCCAAAAGCGCGGCCAGCATTTGCCCGGTCTGGTTGCAATCGTCGTCGATCGCCTGCTTGCCAAGTATAATCAGCAGAGGCTCTTCGGCGAGCGCCACCGCTTTCAAGAGTTTGGCGACGGCGAGCGGCTCGACAGGCTGCTCCACCTTAATGAGAATGCCCCGATCCGCGCCCATCGCGAGCGCCCTCCTGATCGTCTCGGCGGCCTGCGCGGGCCCGATCGATACCACGATCACTTCTGCTGCCTTGCCGGACTCTTTTAGGCGCAACGCTTCCTCGACTGCGATTTCGTCGAAGGGGTTCATCGACATTTGGACGTTGGCGAGATCGACGCCCGAACCGTCCGGCTTCACTCTGATCTTGACATTGTAATCGACCGCCCGTTTCACGGGCACGAGAATTTTCATGGGAGACACTCTAGCCCGAAAGGCTGATCACGCTCGATGCGCTTAGGTACAAGCGCGCTTCCCGCAAGTCAACGCAACCGGATCTGACAAAAAACAGGAACCAGTGGCACCGGAGTCTCGGCCACTGGCGGCATCGCTTTGCCGGTCTTGGCTATGGCGCCAAAATGCCACTGTTGACGAGACCAAAATCCGCCCTAGGTTGCATTCAGAGGCGTGCAAGTGCGGAACCAATCTGTCCTTATTTCCGGAATTGGCATTGCCGGTACGACGCTTGCTTATTGGCTCGGCGAGCACGGCTTCAAGCCAACTCTCGTCGAACGAGCATCGCATTTGCGTACAAGCGGCTATGTCATCGATTTTTGGGGCCTCGGCTACGACATCGCGGAGCGGATGGGGCTCCTCTCCAGTCTCAAGTCCGAGGGCTATGATGTTGAAGAGGTTCGCTTCGTCAATGCGGAAGGCTGCCGCGAAAGCGGCTTCGGCGTCGACGTCTTCCGTTCACTCACCGGTGGCCGGTACGTAAGCATTGCGCGTAGTGATTTGGCCAAGCTGATCTATCACAAGATCGACGGCCAGTGCGAAACCATTTTCGGTGACGGCATCGCCGGCATTGAAGACACCGGCGACGATGTGGGTGTTGTCTTCGAACGCAGCGGACCACGCCGGTTCGACCTCGTTATCGGGGCCGATGGTCTCCATTCGGCAGTCCGCGAAGCGGTGTTTGGCAGCCAGAACCGCTTCGAGAAATTTCTTGGTTACACTGTCGCGGCCTTCGAAATCAAAGGCTATAGGCCGAGGGACGAGCGAGTCTACGTCAGTCATGGCGTTCCGGGCAAGCAGGTGTCCCGCTTTCCCATGCGCGATGATCGCACGCTGTTCTTGTTCGTCTTCGCAGACGGTTCGGATTACCACACAGCCATGCATGATATGATAGGGCACAAGGCTATCCTCCATAAGGAGTTCGACGATGCCGGATGGGAATGCCCAAGGATTCTTGCCGCGCTGGATGCCAGCGATGATGTCTATTTTGACCGCGTAAGTCAGATTCAGATGAACGTTTGGTCGCGTGGCCGGGTGGCTCTCGTCGGCGACGCCGCATTCTGCCCGTCGCTGCTGGCAGGACAAGGAGCGGCCCTCGCTATGATATCCGCTTACGTGGTCGCCGGCGAGCTTGGCAAGAGCGAAGGGCGGCACGAAGAGGCATTTCGACGCTACGAGCGGTTGCTGCGACCATTTATGACGGCCAAACAAGGTGTTGCTGAGCGGTTTGCAGGTTCGTTCGCGCCAAAGACGCGATTGGGGCTATTTTTGCGCAACAAGCTGATGAACGCCTTTGCGCTGCCCTTCGTTGCAAACCGCGCGCTTGGAGGACTTCTCGACCGGATAGAACTGCCCAATTACTCGAACCAACACCAGAACGAATGAGGCAGTGGGTAGTTCTGGTCGATCAGACGACGTCGAGACCGCAGCCGAGGCCAGACGGCATTTCTTCAAGAGTCGATGCGCGCTCCTGCTCAAGCGATTGCCCGCCATGTGCTCATATGCCGCCTCAACGATTCTGGCCCGGCACCCATAAAACGTCGGCGTTGCCTTTTACGGTTCACATATCACATAACGGGCGGCGACAAACAGAAAATCCGACAGGCGGTTGATACATTTGAGCACCGGGCCGCCGGCGAGCCCCCCGGCAGAAAATATGACCTATCCTGAGCCACATCTAATAACGCCACGGCTTACTCTCGTGAGAGCACGTGCCCGAGGAAGCCGTGGCGTCGTTGGTTTACTGGGTCAATCAATGACGTCGACAATTTCCCGGGAACTTGGTTCGACGAGAACCACCTTCTCGTTGACGACCGCGTAGCGATAGTCCGGTGGGACCCCGAATTCGCTTGGAATCGCGTAAAGCGTTACACTCGGCGACGGTAACACCATGCCTATTGTGACCGGTTCGTGGATCCTGTAGGCAGGTACGTGTTCGCGCATGACATATTCACGAAAACGCGGACGCTGATCGGCGCCAAGAAGACCAGCTACGCCGTCGGCAACACCTCCAACCACACCACCAACCGCCGCACCGACGGGTCCTGCCGCCTTGCCACCCTGCTCCGCACCGCGAGCGGCGCCGCCGGTAATCCCTTGCGCCTGGGCCGAAATCGGGAGAGCGAACAATCCAGCCACAGCCATGATTGTCCCTATGTTTCGCATGTTTTGCATGTTTCGCATAATGTTTCTCCATTTGCATGGTGTTTCCGGGCTCCCTAGGCACCGGAAACTTTCGCCCAAACTTTGTCACTCATCGTGTTGTTCCAGCGTGTCCATCACAAATTTGTGAGGGGTCGCAAAACACTCACCGGAATGTGACGGAGCGAACCATGATAGGAGATCTTGCTTGGCCGCTTTCACTCCCCGACGCCGGGATTACCGCTGCCTTGGCGCATGCGATCGTGGCTCATTTGAAATTGAATTTCGGTTGCGGCCAAGCATCGCCGAAGAGCCGTGAACAGTTTTACGCGCAATGGCCGATTGAGCAGATCCTCAGCGAAACTGCGCCAGCTAATTCTACGATGCGATCAAGGGTTTTGCGATACCGGTAAAACGCTTCGCCGTGCGGCAGAGCTCGGATCTTGACGGAAGGATCCAAAGGGAATTTCGTGCGAGAGTAGCACGCCGGCGAATGCGCGATTAAAGAGGTCGCCAAGCTCATTATCGGCACGCTCGCGCGCGTCTACGATCTTAAAATAGGCCACTGGCTGGAATATCGTGCGCTTCTTTTGTTGGACACAAAACGCAATTCGGTCGTGCGTAACGAGCGGTGCCCGGTGCAGACAAGTTCATTCAAGCCGGCATCTCAACGATTTTGGCCGGGTACCCATAAAACGTCGGCCTTGCCCTTCTGGTTCACAAAACGGGCCGCGACAAACAGAAAATCCGACAGGCGGTTGATATATTTCAGCGCCGGGCCGCCGACCTCTTCGCCTGGCGCATCGGCCAAGGCGACGAGCAGCCGTTCGGCCCGGCGCGTCACGGTGCGGGCGAGGTGCAGGGCCGCCGCCGCCGGCGAGCCGCCCGGCAGAACGAATGAACGCAAGGGTTCGAGTTCCGCGTTGAGCTCGTCGATCTTGCGTTCCAGGCGATCCACTTGCGATTGGACTATGCGCAGGGGCAGAGTCTCGCCTGGCGCGGTGTGCGGCACACAAAGATCGGCGCCGAGATCGAAGAGATCGTTTTGAACGCAGAGCAACATCGCGTCGACCCTGGCGCAAACCACGTCCGGCACGGTGGCGACGCGGGCAAGCCCAATCGCCGAATTGGCCTCGTCGATCGTGCCATAGGCTTCGATCCTGAGATCGTACTTGGCACAGCGCTCGCCGGTGCCAAGCGCGGTCGTGCCGTTATCGCCCGTCCTCGTGTAAATTCGGTTCAATACAACCATGGCGCCCCACATCAGTGCTTAGAGCCTGTTTCAAAAGCGCACACAGAACCTAAGACCTCATCCTGAGGAGGGCTCGAAGAGCCCGTCTCGAAGGGCGAGAGCGCCTCAGAAGCCGCGCGGCGAACCCTTCGAGACGGCCTTTCAGGCCTCTTCAGGATGAGGGCGAGGCTTTTGAAACAGGCTCTTAGCCGCGAAACCACAATAGGCCGACAGTATACAGTATAGAGTATAACGGCGAACTGGAGACCGGCCAACCAGCGCAACAGTTTTTTGCGCCAGATCCGGGCTGCTTCCACGCCGCCGGACTCAATAGCGGCGCAAGAGACGTTCCAGATAGTCCATTTCCTCGCGCGGACGGGCGGGCTCGCCGAGCCTGCGGCGGAGTTCCTCCAGGACGCGCCTTGCCCGCTCCGCGCCGGGAAAACGCGGGGACGGATCGAACCCTCGCAAGCTTTCCATCTGGCGCCCGAGGGGATCGGTGCCCTCGGCGTCGCCAAACTGGCCTTGCGGGCCTTGACCGTCTTGGCCCTCTCCGGCGCCTGAACCCTCGGCCTCGCCGCGCATGCTTTCGGCGAGCTTTTGCGCGCCCTCGCGCAAGGCCTCCACCGCGCGGCCTTGCGCGTCCACCGCGCCATCGGTGCCGCCCGGACCTTGACCGAGCGCGTTTTCCGCGTCGCGCATCGCGTTTCGCGCATCGTCTAGGCCCTTGGAAGCCGGCCCCAGCCTCGTCCAAACGCTTTTGGAGATTTTCAAGCCGGTCGCGGAGCGCTTTCTGGCGCCTGGCGAGACCGCCATCGCTTTGTTGCCCGGCCTGGGAACTCTTGCCGCTTTTGGCACCGGCGCCTTGGTTGTCGCTTTGTCTGTCAAGGCCGCCTTCATTTGCATCCCCGTCCTGGCCAAAGATATCGCCGAGCGTTGGTTGACCCGGCAGACCCAATTGGCCGCGATCCCCGCGTTGCCGGTGCCGGTCCGGTTGCCCGCTTTGATAAGTTTCGTCGCGCAAATCCTGCTGGTCCTGGCTCATCTGGCCGAGCTCATCGAGCCCGCGGCGCATCTCCCGCGCCCTGGGGTCTGCCTTGCGCGGCCGCGCGACCCGCAGGTTTTCCAGGATGTTTTGCAATTGCTCCAGCATTTTCTGAGCATTCGCGGTGTCGCCCGAACGCAGCATCTCCTGCATCTGGCCGAGCATTCTTTGCAGGTCCTTGGGGCTGATCGAACCGCCCCGGCCGTCAAGCGCGGCGGAATTATCCCCGCGGTCCTGGTCATTCTGCTGGGCGGCGAGCTCTTGCAAGAATTTATCCATCGCGGCGCGCAGATTGTCGCCGAGCTTGCGAATTTCATCCTCCGGCGCGTTGCGCTGCAAGGCATCGCGCAATTGTTGTTCGGCGGCGCGAAGATCGCGTTCGGCCTCGGAGAGATCGCCATTCTCGATGCGCAGCGCCATTTGCCAGAGAAAATCGGCGGCTTCGATGAGATCACTGTCGCTATGCGCCGCATTGAGCCGATCGAATGCCACCCGCAATCCAAGATAAACACCTGCGCCAGTGTCGAATACTTCCGGCGCGATCATCAATGCCTCGAGCGCGTTTGCTACCCGCGCCTTATCCTCGGGGGCGAGAACCAGATTGCGGCGCTGCTCGGAAAGCGCGCGGGCAAGAGGCTTGACGAAAGGCTTTTGCGGCAACGTGATTTCGACGGGATCGCTACTGCCTTCATTGCCGCCTTCATCGCGCGCGGTCAGTGTCATTTCCACACGCGCGCCGGCCCATGGGTGTTCGGAAAGATCGGCCGTTGTCTCGGCCTCGCCGCTAAGGTCCGGCGGCGGCGGCAACAGAAGCGGGATGCGCGGCGGATCGACGAGCGAGCGCTTGGCGGGATGTCCGCCGGGGAGCACCGGCTTGGCGAAACTGGCCTCCGCGCCGGTAACGCCATAATCGTCGGCGACGCTGTATTTCAGCGTCATGGATCCGCGTGCATTGAACTTAGGCGCGGCGCTCAGCGCGATCGATGGCGGCTGGTCCAAAATGGCATGAATATCGAATGCGCCGAACGGCGCGCCGGAGTGGCCAAGAGTTAGCGTTGCATCGCCGCGCAAAACCAGGCGCGATTCGCCATTGCCGTCCCGCTTGCCAGGCGGACGGATTTGCGGCGGCGGTCAAGCTGTCTCGAACGTCAGTCTTGGTGTCCTTAGCGGCCGCGACGAGAGCCCCTTTCACCTCCATGTCAAGATTGCCGCCCGGCGCATGAATGACGACGATCGAACCGCTGGGGGCTTCGATTTGTTGTGGGTTTTGGTTGCCGCCAAGAACTCAACATGATCGGCGTCTTGCCGGTGTAGGCTGGCGGATCGATCCAGGCGTCGATTCTGTAGTCCTTGCGCGGCGATGCGTCGAAGCGCCAATCGAAGGCCGCGGCGACGCGCGCATATTTTTCGGGGCCTGCGACAAAGCCTGTCGCGATAAGTGCGGCCAGGACGGCAGCGCGCAAGGCATAAATGTCGAGATCGACCATGCGTGGCGAGGGCCAGCCGGTGCGGAGCAAAGCCACGGCCTGCTCCGCGCGGCGGCGGTGCAGGTTCCACAAGGCCTGCGTCGCCGGATCGCTCGTCCCGTTGCCGAGGCGGTCGTCGATAACCGAGGCTGGATGCGATGCAAGGCCGGACACACGGTCGATCCGGTCGAGCGCCTCCTTGCGCGAGGGCAGGCGGAATTCGCGCAGTGGCAGCAAGGTGATGACGGCGCCAAGTACAAGCGCAAGAACGCCAAAGCCCCGCGCCCAGCGCGGCGCGTCGAGCCATAGTCCGGTCCACGAAATGCAAACGAAAATGCCGAGTACCACAAGCGGCGGCAACACGATGCGCCACGCCCGCTCGAAAAGAAGGATCGCGCGCGCCGTCAAGGCGAGCCGCTCCAGACGCGGATTCGCGGCCCCTTCGCCGCGCGGCGAGAGTTCCGGGCGCATTGGTTTCCAGCGTCCCAGTCTCAGCAAAACGATCTCCAAAGCGCGGCCATAATGCCGCCGCGAGAACGCTAGCACCATGGCGGCCAAGCGCCAGAGGCGAGCTAAAAATATCTAGCCGAACCAGGCCGGAATTTTGTCAAGGCCGATCAATTCCTCGTAAGTTCCGCGCGGGCGCACAATGGCATAATCGGCGCCTTTCACGAGAACCTCCGGCACCAGAAGCCGCGAATTATAGGTCCCAGCCTGCACCGCGCCATAGGCGCCGGCCGACATGATCGCCAGAAGATCGCCCGGCGAAGGTTCGGGCAACTTACGCGACAGCGCGAGATAATCGCCGGTTTCGCAGACCGGGCCGACGACATCGGCGGTGATTACGCGGTTCCCTTGCCCGGCCCGGACGGAAACGATCTCATGATGCGCGTCGTAAAGCGTGGGGCGCACCAGATCGTTCATCGCCGCATCGACAATGATGAAGGTTTTGGCCTCGCCCTGCTTCACGAATAGGACGCTGGTGACGAGAATACCGGCGTTGCCCGCGATCAGCCGTCCCGGCTCAAAGATCAGGCGGCAGTCGAGCCGCTCAAGCCTTGCCTTGACGATTGCCGCATAACGCTCCGGGTGGTAGCCCTCCGGATCTTCCCCAGAACGTACGGAATGCCTAGACCGCCGCCGAGATCGATATGCTCAAGCGCGTGGCCCCCGGCGCGCAGCGCACGGACAAAATCGGCGATCAGGCGGAAGGCATCGTCGAATGGGGCGAGGCCGGTGATCTGCGAACCGATGTGAATATCGACTCCGGTGACCTTTATCCCCGGAAGCCGCGCGGCTTCGGAATATACCTCTCGGGCGCGACGAATCGGGATGCCGAATTTGTTCTCCGCCTTGCCGGTGGCAATCTTGGCATGGGTTTTGGCATCGACATCGGGATTGACCCTGAGCGCCGTGCGGGCCGTCCGGTTTTGACTTGTTGCAACTTCGGAAAGAAGGGCAAGCTCCGGCTCCGAATTCGACGTTGAAGCAAAGAATGTCCTGTTCGAGCGCGAAAGCCATTTCCGCTTGCGTCTTGCCGACCCCCGAAAAGGTGATTTTTTCCGGGGCGACGCTTGCCGCCAGGGCGCGCCAGAGTTCGCCTCCGGAGACGACATCCATTCCCGCGCCGAGCCGCGCCAGGGTTTTGAGAACGGCCAGGTTGGAATTGGCTTTAACCGCATAGCAAATGAGATGCGGCAGGCCGGCAAAAGCCCTATCGAATACCTGGTAATGGCGGGTCAGCGTCGCCGTCGAATAGCAATAAAAGGGCGTGCCAACTTCCGCCGCGAGCGTTGCGAGATTTACATCCTCCGCATGCATGACGCCGTTCTTCATCGCGAAGTGATGCATCGGCGGATCAGAGCAAAGGATCGAGGAGAAACGGTTTTGGTGGGTGCGGCGGCGCCGGCTTGGCGGCTCCCGGCAGCCGCGTTTCCGCCCCCGCGCCGCTGGACGTGGCCGTATTTTGCCCCGCCTGCTCGCCTGGGTTCGCGGGCGCTTCATAATCCCCCGGCGTGCCGGTCACGGGCGCGGAAGAGACAGCCGCGCCGGGCGGCAGTTCGAGCGGCCCCCGCCGCCCGCAGGAGGCGAGCGAGAGGGCTATCGCGGCAACAAACACGATGGCGGGGAGGTTTGGGAGGGTGCGTCTCACGAACAAGCTCCAGCAAGCTTCAGAAGGCGCGCCACTAAAAATGAAGGCCGGACCAAAGAGAACCGTTGAGGGGCATGGTCATATTGCGGTTATTCCGCAATAACAATATGCGCGGCCAAAAACCTAGCGGGCGGCCCGGCCCAAGATCCGCGCTGGGATTTCGGATAACGCGGGTGCCTTGCGCTAAAGTTGATTTTCAGCCCGTTTTGCGGCGCACGGCCACCCCTGGAGCCTTCCGCGCCGCGCAATAACGTGAACCCGGCACCCGGTTCAGCCCTCGGGGTGAGCGGCTCGCAACCGCCAACAAGGATACTCTCACCAACGAACTGGGCTTTTTCGAGTCGCGGGTTCTGATAAGATGGCTTCTCCGACGGTCTCTACCTTGGACGAGGAAGGAAATGCGCAAATCGGCCCCGCTTATCCTAGGCTTGGCGTTTCTTTTGTGGATTGGCCCGGCACAGGCACGACAAAGTTTTGTCAGCGAGGAACTCGAAAACGACGCGATCCGGCTTGAACAAAATATCGGCAAGGATCTAGGCGCGCTCACTACCCGCTCACTCCCGCAACTGCGCAAGGACGCGCAGCAAGCCGTCGCCCGCAGGGATCTCAAGGCCGCGCTCAATTTGTTCGCAGCGATTGTCGCGGCAAACCCCAAGGACTCTGGCGCATGGATCGCCTATTCGCGCGCGGCCCTCGCGGCGGCCGGGGATGACGACAGTCTCCAGGAGACTGGCACGGCGGCCGCCTACATTGCTTATGAGCGCGCGGGCGCCAAGCCGGAACAAGCGGTGGCGCTCGCCTGGCTCGGCGAAATTCTTGCCAAACGCGGCATGTGGCGGCCTGCACTCGATGCCTATCGCGCGAGCCTCGACCTCGCCGAGATAGCGCAAGTGCGCAACATCTACAAGGACATGCGCGAAAAGCATGGGTTTCGCATTCTCGATTACAAGATCGACAACAAATCGGCATCGCCCCGGGCGTGCTTCCAATTTTCCGAATCGCTTGCGCAGACCAGGGTCGATTACACGCCCTTCGTGACGGTCTCGGGGTTCGCCAACGCGGCGCTCGCGATCGAGGACCAGCAGCTCTGCGTTGAGGGCCTGAAGCATGGCGAGCGTTACAAAATCGTGCTCCGCGAGGGCTTGACCTCAACCGTCAACGAAGCGCTTTTGAAACCGGCGGATTATGAAATTTACGTGCGCGATCGTTCGCCGCTGGTCCATTTCACCGGCAAGAATTACGTGCTGCCACGGGTCGGGCAGGAAGGCATCCCCATCGTCTCCGTCAATACCAGGAAAATCGCGGTGGACATCGTGCGGATCGGCGATCGCAACCTTTTGCCGACGGTCCGGTCCGAGGATTTTCTCGCCCAGCTCTCGTCCTACCGGCTCAAGCAATATATCGAGACGGACGGCAAGAAAATCTGGTCTGGAACGCTCGACACAACTGCGGAGCTCAACGCCGAAGTGACGACCGCCTTCCCGGTGATGGAGGCGGCCGGAAAGCTCGATCCCGGCGTCTATGTCATGGCCGCGAAGCCCGCCGCCGATGGTCCCGCCGCGAAAGACGACGACGAGGAAGGTGGCGGAACAATTGCGACGCAATGGTTCATTGTCTCCGACTTGGGCCTCACCGCTTTCACCGGCAAGGACGGCATTCATGTGTTCGTCCGCTCGCTCGCCAGCGCAATGCCGGCCGCCGGAGTCGAGGTGCGCCTTGTCGCGCGCGACAATGAAATTCTGAGTTCGAAGCGCACGGACGATGCCGGTCACATTCATTTCGATCCGGGTTTTTCGCGCGGGACCGGAGGGGTTGCTCCTGGTCTCGCCGTCGCCGAGGACGGCAAGGGCGATTATGGTTTCCTCGATCTCGAGGCGAATGCTTTCGACCTGACCAACCGGGGCGTCAAAGGCCGCGCCGCGACGGCCCCCCTCGACGCCCTGGTCTATACCGAGCGCGGTGTTTACCGTTCGGGCGAGCGCGTTTTCATCACCGCGCTGTTGCGCGATGAACGTCGGCACCAGCGTGCCTTCCGTGCCGCTGACCCTCGTTGTCAAACGCCCCGACGGCGTCGAATATAAGCGGGTCCAGACCGAGGATCAAGGCGACGGCGGCCGCAGCTTTGCGTTGCCGCTGCTCCCCGGCAGCGCGACGGGAACTTGGCGCGTCGAGGCGTTTGCCGATCCCAAAGCGGCCTCGGTTGGAAAGACGAGCTTCCTCGTCGAGGATTATGTCCCCGAACGCCTCGAATTCTCGTTGACCTCGCGGGCGTCGGCGGCGCGAGGCGGCGAGGCGGTCGAGATCGCGGCCGAGGCGCGGTATCTTTACGGCGCGCCCGGCGCAAATCTCGAAATCACCGGCGAGGTCGAGATCGATGCCGCTGGCCAATCGCCATTGCCCGCGCTCAAGGGTTTTACCGCCGGGCTGCAAGACGAGCCTTTCGACAAAACCAGCACGGAAATAGAGGAGGCAGCGACCACCGATGCGACGGGCGCGGCAAAAATTCTCGTGCCCATTCCGGAGATCGCGGCGCCTCGCCCGCTTGAGGCAAAAATCATTCTGCGGGCAGGAGAGCCGGGCGGGCGCGCCATCGAACGCTCGCTCGTCCTGCCGATCCTGCCAAAGGCCGGCCTGATCGGCGTCAAGAAGAATTTCACGGTATTGAGCGACGGCGCCGCGGCGAGCTTCGATGTCGTTGCCGTCGGCGCGGACGGCGCGCGTGCCGCGCGCAAGGGCGTCGCCTGGGCGCTCTATAGAGTAAGCAACGATTACCAATGGTACCGGGCCGACGGGCGCTGGAATTTCGAGCGAGTGAAGTCGTCGAAACGCGTCGCTGGAGGCAAGATCGACCTTGGCCTCGATGCGCCCGCCAAGATTTCCGCGATCGTTGAACTCGGCCAATACCGGCTCGATCTTATCAGCGGCAACGCCGGAGACCAACCAACCAGTCTTGCGTTCGAGAGCGGCTGGTCCGGCGAAGCCAGCGCGCAAACGCCGGATCTGCTCGATGTCAGTCTCGACAAGGCAAATTATAGCCCGGGCGAGGAGATGCGGCTGCGCATCGCCTCGCGCTTCGCCGGCACAGCGACGGTCGCGATTGTGAGCGAGAGCTTGAACGCTCTGACCACGCTCGATCTGAAAGAGGGCGACACAACGACCGCAATCCCGGTCAAAGGCAATTGGGGAGCTGGCGCTTATGCCGTGGTGCTCGCTTATCGTCCGCTCGACAAGGCGGCCAATCGCATGCCGGGCCGTGCCATCGGGCTTGCCTGGTTTGCCATCGATCCGCAAGCGCATGGGCTCGATGTCAGGCTCGCGGCGCCGGCCAAGGCGCGGCCGCGCGGACCTTTAACAGATTCCGCTCGAAATCAAGGGCCTTGCCTCGGGAGAAGAGGCAAGAGTGACGGTCGCGGCGGTCGATGCGGGCATCCTCAGTCTCACCCATTATGAAGCGCCTGATCCGCGCGGCTATTTCTTCGGCCAGCGCCAGTTGAGCACGGAAATCCGCGACCTCTACGGTCTGTTGATTGATGGAATGCAGGGTTCGCGCGGCGCGATCCGGTCCGGCGGCGACGCAGCCCCGGAGCTTGGCGGCGAACGGCCAAACCAAGAACCGCTCGCCCGCTTTTCGGGGATCGTCAAGACCGGCCCCGACGGCCGGGCGCGGATCGATTTCGACCTGCCCGCCTTCAATGGCACCTTGCGGGTCATGGCGGTTGCCTGGACAAAAACCAAGGCCGGCAATGCCAGCACGGACGTGATCGTTCGCGATCCCGTCGTCGCGCAGGTGACGGCGCCGCGCTTTCTGGCGCTTGGCGACCAATCGCAATTTCATGTGCAAATCGACAATGTCGAAGGAAAGCCCGGAGACTACGCCCTCGATTTCGACGTAACTGGCCCCCTCTCGGCCGCAAGCGATACCCTGCACCGCAAATTCAAACTCGCTGCCGGGGCACGAAGAGCGCTGACGATCCCATTCCAGGCCACGGGCGTTGGACACGCCGGCGTGGGCCTCACGCTGAGCGGCCCCGGCCTCGTCGCGCCACAGACGCTCGCGCTCAATGTCTCGCCCGGCACCTCCGGCCTTTACCGCCGCTCGGTGCGCACGCTGGCGCCGGGGGAAAGCCTCGCGATTTCGAACGATCTCATCGCCGATTTCGTGCCTGGAACCGGCGCCGTTTCGCTCGCAGTTTCAGCGCTCGCCGGAATAGATGTCCCGGCCCTCCTTCAGGCGCTCGATCGCTACCCTTATGGCTGTTCCGAACAAATCGTCAGCCGTGCCCTGCCATTGCTCTATGTCAACAAGCTTGCCAAGAGCGAGGCGCTCGGACTCGACCCGGACATCGATCAGCGCATCCGCGAAGCAATTGAGCGGGTGCTGGCGCGCCAGGATTCGAGCGGCGCCTTTGGTATTTGGTCGGCAACCGATGCCGATGACATGTGGCTGCATGCGTTCGTCACGGACTTTTTGACTCGGGCGCGCGAAAATGGGTTCGACGTGCCGCGGAAGCCATTCGACGCCGCCCTTGAGCGGCTGCGTAATTTGCTTGCCAATTCGAGCGATATTGGCGCCGGGCAAGGCGCCCCGATTGCCTACGCCGCTTATGTTCTAGCCCGCAACGGCCGCCAGGTCATGGGCGATCTGCGGTATCTGACCGATGCCAAGATCAACTCGTTCGAGGCCCCGCTCGCCCGCGCTCATCTTGCCGCCGCGCTGGCTCTTCTTGGCGACCGCCCGCGTGCACAGGCGGTGTTTACAAAAGCAACGGAGCGTTTAAGCACGCTCGGCAATCCGCTCTACGCGAGCCCCGATTATGGCTCGCGTCTGCGCGACGGCGCGGGGCTTCTCGCGCTTGCCGTCGAGACCCAGATGCCGGCTGCAGAAATTCTGCACGCGTCGAAAATTGTTGAGGACGCGCGCGCGAAAACCGCCGTCTCAAGCACCCAGGAGAATGCGTTCATGGTTCTCGCCGCCGAGGCGCTCGCCGATAAGTCCCAGGCGATTGCCTTGTCTGTCGATGGCGTGCCCCAGCAGGGCGCCTACTTCAAGAGTTGGCACACCGCCGCGCTCGCCAACAAGACCGCCACGATTGCCAATAGCGGCCAAGCGCCGGTGAGCGTCGTTTTGACAACCTCCGGCAATCCGCTGACGCCGGAGCCCGCGGCGGCGCAGGGCTACCGGATCGAGCGCGCCTATTTGACGCTCGATGGAAAGCCGGTCGATCCGGCGGCGATCAAGCAGAACGACCGCTTTGTGATCGCCCTGACGGTCACCGAATATGAGGCTGCGTTCGCGAGGCTGCTTCTGGTTGACCTTCTGCCGTCGGGATTGGAGATCGACAATCCGGATCTTTTTGAGGGCGGCTCGACCGAGGCGTTGTCCTTCTTAAAGAAGACCGTCGAACCGGCGCACACCGAATATCGCGATGATCGTTTCGTTGCTGCTTTCGCGCGCGACGGACACGACAAGGCGACGTTCTCCGTGGCTTATATTGTCCGCGCGGTTACGCCTGGGCATTATGTCAGCCCGCCGGCGACAATCGAGGATATGTACCGGCCAGATCGATTCGGCCGCACAGCTTATGGCGCAATCGATATCGCCGCCCCCAAATGAAAATGTTTCGCGCGAAGCATTTTGGTAAGATCGCGGCGCTCTTTCTTACATTTGCGTTGCCCGGCCTAGCGGTCCCCGCGGCCTTGCTCCATTTTCGGCCCTCGCCGGGTGCGCTCGATCTCGCCGCCGCGAGTCAAGGTTCGCGTATCGTCGTCGATCGCAACGGCACTCTTTTGCGAGCCTTCACGACGCCGGGCGGACGCTGGCGGCTTCCCGTCGCGGCAACAGATGTCGATCCCCGTTTCATCGCGATGCTGATTGCCTACGAGGACCGCCGTTTTTATTCGCATCATGGGGTAGATTTTCTGAGCCTTGGGCGGGCCGCGCTGCAATGGGCAAGCCACGGCCATATCGTTTCCGGCGGCTCTACGCTGACCATGCAGGTGGCCCGGCTCATCGAGCCCCAAGCCGGAAAATCCGTGGCGGCAAAATTCGAACAAATCCTTCGTGCGGTAAAAATCGAACGGCGGACGGATAAGACCGGTGTTCTCGATCTTTACCTCGCGCTGGCACCTTATGGCGGTAATATTGAGGGCGTTCGGGCAGCAAGCCTTGCCTATTTCGGCCGCGAGCCGAAGCGGCTCTCGGTCGCCGAGGCGGCATTGCTGGTTGCCTTGCCGCAAGCGCCGGAAACCCGGCGGCCGGACCGGTTTCCCGCTGCTGCGCGGGCGGCCCGCGATGCCGTTCTCGACCGGGCGCTTGCACGCGGTGTGATCGCTTGGGCCGAGCGCGATGCCGCCAAGCGCGAAGCCGTGCCGCAACAACGCCGGGCCTTTCCCATGCTCGCCGCGCATGCCAGCGAAACCGCGCTCCGGCGCGCGCCGCAACAGCGCATCCACCGGCTGACGCTCGACGCCAAGCTGCAAGCCTCGCTCGAAGTTTTGGCGCGCGAGGCGGCGGCCGGGCTTGGGCCAAAGCTGTCTTGCGCGATCCTCGTCATCGACAATGCGAGCGGCGAGATCCGCGCGCATGTCGGCGCGGCGGATTATTTTTCGCAAGAGCGTGCCGGATCGATCGATATGACCGATGCCATCCGTTCGCCCGGCTCGGCTTTAAAACCTTTCATCTATGCGCTCGCTTTTGAAAACGGCGTTGCGCATCCGGAAACCCTTTTGGACGACCGGCCAAGACATTACGGAACTTACGCGCCGGAAAATTTCGACCATTCCTTTCAGGGCACCGTGACAGCGCGGCACGCGCTGCAATTATCCCTTAATCTTCCGGCGGTCGAATTGCTCGACGACATCGGCCCGGAGCAGTTCATCGCGCGCCTGCGTAATGCCGGCGCGAGAATCGTGCTCGCGGATGAAACCGCGCCGGGACTTGCCGCGGGCCTTGGCGGGCTCGGGATCACGCTGCACGATCTTGCGGCGCTCTATGCTGGCCTCGCGCGGGGAGGAACCGTGCCGCGATTGCGCGAAACAATGGACGGCGCGGGGATGGCGGAAGCCGCGGCCCGCCGGATTGCGGAGCCAGTCGCTAGCTGGTATGTCGCTGCCATTTTGCGCGGCGCTCCGCCTCCCCTGAACGCGCCGTTCGGGCGTATCGCCTATAAGACCGGGACTTCCTACGGCTACCGCGATGCTTTCGCGATCGGCTTCGACAAGGCCCACACAATCGCGGTCTGGCTCGGCCGGCCTGACAATGGCTCCGTGTTCGGCCTCGCGGGACGCCAAGCCGCCGCGCCGGTTCTGTTCGACGCTTTCGCAAGGCTCGGCGCCGGGCATGAATTCCTTGAGGCGCCCGCCGGTATTCTCGCGAGCCGGACCGCCTCGCTTCCCCCGCCGTTGCGGCATTTGCGCAAGGACGTGCCCAAGACTCTGGCGGCGGCGGCGACGGCGCAATTGAAAATCGCATTCCCGCCGGATGGCGCGCGCGTCGATCTCGGCCTTGCCGCATCATCGCCACCTTCGCCCGGCGCCCGGCTTAGTTTGAAAGCCGAAGGCGGTGTTTTGCCATTGCGATGGATCGTCAATGGCATGCCGATCGGCGAACCGGACCTGCGAAGGCAAGCGGCGTGGACACCCGATGGCGCGGGCTTTGCGCGGGTCTCGGTCATGGATGCGCAAGGGGCAACAGACAGCGTGCTCGTGCGCCTTGAGTAGGCCGGAAAATCCGGAGTTGGCGAGCAATCTCACCGGGAGCCCCGGTTTTTCGAAAACTGTCAGGACTGCGAAATACTGAAATTCTCTGGTTGCTGCTTAAAACGCAGGGCTCTCAGAATTCGCTTGAGCGCCGGAAATGTGTATGAATTCAGCGCGAACTTCTCGCCTGTTCACGCTCATGCTAATGTTGGCGGGATGAAGAAGTCAGCCCCTATCGAAAACCTCGGCAAAGCACAAGCGCGCCGCGAACATGCCCGCCTTGGGGAAGAAATCGCCGCGCATGACCGGCGCTATTACACCGAGGATGCGCCGACGGTCTCGGATGCAGATTACGACGCGCTGCGGCGGCGCTATGAAGCAATCGAGGCTGCCTTTCCGGAACTCGCAACGCCGGATTCGCTCACCAAAAAGATTGGCGCCGCGCCTTCAGAGAAATTCGCGAAACTGCGCCATCGCGTGCCGATGCTTTCGCTCGGCAATGTGTTCCGTGACGAGGACGTGGAGGATTTTGTTACGCGTGTGCGGCGGTTCCTCGGGCTTGGCACTGAGGCGCCCCTCGCCATTACGGCGGAACCAAAGATCGACGGACTCTCATGCTCGCTGCGGTACGTCAAAGGTGAACTCGTGGAAGCAGCGACGCGCGGCGATGGCTTTGAGGGCGAGGATGTCACCGCCAATGTGCGCACCATCGGTGAAATTCCGAAGGCTCTCGTTGGCTTGGCGCCGGAAATTCTCGAGGTCCGCGGCGAAGTTTACATGACCCACCTCGACTTCGCTGCGTTGAACGCGCGGCAGACGGAAGCGGGTAAGATGCTCTTTGCCAATCCGCGCAATGCGGCGGCGGGCTCGCTGCGCCAGCTCGATCCCGCGATCACCGCCGGGCGGCCGCTGCATTTCTTCGCCTACGCCTGGGGCGAGGCGAGCGCTTTGCCCGCCTCGACGCAAATGGGCATGATCGCGGCTTTCAAGGATTTCGGGCTTCCCGTCAATAATTCGCTTACGGTGCTCTGCCATTCGGCGGAGGAGCTAATCGCGCATTACCGGCGGATTGAGTTGAGGCGCGCGCGCCTCGACTACGACATCGACGGCGTGGTCTATAAGATCGACAGCCTCGCGTTGCAAAATCGCCTGGGCTTTGTGTCGCGCGCGCCGCGCTGGGCGGTGGCGCACAAATTCCCCGCCGAAAAAGCCACAACAATTCTCCGCGCGATCGAGATCAATGTCGGCCGCACGGGGGCCTTGACCCCGCTCGCCAAGCTCGATCCGGTGACCGTCGGTGGCGTCGTCGTCTCCAATGCGACCCTCCACAATGCCGGCGAGATCCGGCGCAAAGACATTCGCGTCGGCGATACGGTGACGGTCCAGCGTGCCGGTGACGTCATTCCGCAGATTCTCGGGCCGAGGATCCTCGACAAGCACGACAAAGACGAGCATGAAAAACGGGCAGAATATGAATTTCCGACAAAGTGCCCGGTTTGCAACTCGGCCGTGGTGCAAGAGATCGACCCCAAGACCGGCAAGCCCGAGGCCGTGCGCCGCTGCAGCGGCGGCCTTGTCTGCATGGCGCAGGCGGTGGAACGCCTCAAACATTTCGTCTCCCGCAATGCGTTCGACATCGAGGGCTTAGGCGATGAGCGGATCGAGCAGTTTTTCCGCGACGGCCTCATCAAGACAGCCGCCGATATCTTCACGCTTCCCGAGCGCGAGCACCGCGGTCTCAATCTCCGCGAACGCGAAGGCTTTGGCGAGCTTTCCGCGCGAAACCTTTTCAACGCGATCAAAGCGCGCCGCAGCATTCCACTCAACCGTTTCATTTATGCGCTCGGCATCCGCCATATCGGCGAGACCAATGCCCGCCGTCTTGCCCGTCACTTTGAATCCTTCGGGTCGCTTCGCGCCGTCGCACGGGCGGCGTCCGAAGGCTCGGAGGCCCGCGCGGAGATCAACAATATCGAAGGAATTGGCGAGGTGGTGGCGGAGGCGATCGCCGATTTCTTCGCCGAGAAACACAACGAAGAAGTTCTCGACGCTTTGCTGAAAGAAGTGAAGGTGGTTCCGATGGAAGCCGTCGCCTCTGCAAGTCCGGTCGCAGGCAAGACGATTGTCTTTACCGGCGCGCTCGAACGCATGACCCGCGACGAGGCCAAGGCGATGGCCGAACGGCTCGGCGCGAAGGTCGCGGCTTCGGTCTCCAACAAAACCGATCTCGTGGTGGCGGGGCCTGGCGCTGGTTCAAAATTGGCGAAGGCGGCCGAGCTGGGGATTGAAACGATGAGCGAGGCCGAGTGGCTAAGGCTGACGGGGCAGGAAGTCCAGAGCGATTCTAAGACCAACCGCCCTAACTCTTGACCTGTGCCCAATCTCTGATTCCGATTGGGGTGATGACTTCGGATTTGACCATCAGGGCGTTCCAGGCGTCGCAACAGGCATTGAGGATGGCCTCGTAGCTGTCCCAGACGCGGTGGATGAGAAAATTGCTGCGCAGATTCTCCCATATATCCTGAACATATCGAAGGGTCGACAGCGTTCAACTCGGGCACGTAGGGCGGAAGCGGCATGAGCACGATATTCCTGGGCACGGCGAGACGCGGCGAACCGTGCCAACTAGCGGCCCGCGTTGATTAATTTGTGGGGAATGGATGATTCGCTTTTGGCGTGATTCGAAGTGATCGAGGCAAAGGTGAGCAAGAAGCGCTAGATTGTCGAACTGAGCGCAGACGAACAGAAGCAGCTCGAAGAGCTGATCCGGAAAGGCAAGAGCCCGGCCAAGAAAAAGCAGGTGCCGTCGCAATTTGCGTTGGAATTGAGTTTGGCGCGATCTCCAGCAAGACGAGGTTACCCGATCATGCGGCGAGGTCAATCGTCTGATCGAATGGCTTTTCGGTGAGGCTCTGCCAACCGTCAACTTTTCGCATCGTGATCTGTCCAGAGGCCAACAGCGCTCAGAAGTGCATCGCGGCGGTTTCAGCCGATGGCAGGTCGGTTTGCGTCTTGATCTGGCGTTTGAATTCTTCGTGTAGGCGTTCAATCGCGTTCGACGTGCGGATCGATTTCCATTGGCTTTTCGGGAGGCGCGTGAAGGTGAACAACTTGTCGCCCGCTTCCTCCAGGCTATCAGCGACGGCCTTGCAGTTCAGGCGCCACTTGCCGATGAACGCCTTGCGCTTCGTCTCGATCTCCTGCTTCGTGTCCGCGTAGATCATGCCGGTGTAGTCGGCCGAGATTTCCTCATGCAGCCGGCCGGGCGCATGGGCGAGAAGGTTGCGATGCTTATGCACCGTGCAGCGTTGGAGCGGGATGCCGGACCAGAGCGCGGCGAGGGCTTTTTCGAGGCCGGGCGCGCCGTCGACGATGGCGAGCTCGGGTCGACGCAGGCCACGTTTGTCAAGGTCATCGAGAAGCGTCCGCCAGGCGGCTTCGCTCCTGAGCTTGCCGAAGGACCCCGCCCATGTTCTTGACCGCCAGACGAATCTTCTGGCCGTCCTGCCGGACACCGAGCGCGGCCAGCAGCGAGATGGACGTCGCTTTCCTGCCGAGCCGCACGCGCACCACCATCCCGTCGAGCCCTTCGGCAAGCTCAGGACAACCGGACGATCGGCTCATCGGCGAGCGAACGGACATTCCAAGTGTCCCAATCGCCCTTTGCCTTGCGCCAGCTCTCCGCAGGCTATTCCAACAGGCTGCGCCTGGCCCCGAACCTTTTAGCCTGCTTCGCCCGGCTGACCGTGTCTCCTGAGCCCGCCGAAGGGCCCCACGGCGCCGCCGGACAAAGCCGCGAGCGCCTGGCGCACGAGGCCGCGTGTCGGTCCCGGCAAAATAGGCGCCGGCGATCAGCGCGCCGGCCCGTTTGCTGCGCCGTTGGGAGGCCGGAATGGCCGCGTTCTTCCCCTTGGCCGTCTTGCCATCCGGGGTTTCGCCGGCCCCTGGGCACGCGCACCGTCATCGGCCCGACGGTTCCGATCAGTCCGCGCACGTGATGGCCGTGCCGGTAGCCTACCGTCTCATACGCTTTTGCGACGGCCTCCGTTTCGGCAAGCGAAAGTCTCTTGTAGCGATTGCGCGCCAGTGCGGCGTCGAGTTCCGCTTCCAGGAGTTCCTCGATGAAGCCGCGAATGCAGGTCCGCATCCCGGCTTCCAAGGGATCGAACCAATCTTCCCAGGGGAAAAGCGTTGCTTCGGCCGCTTCCGCCGTTGCTTTTGTGGTATCCGTTTTCATGGCGTGATCTCCCTCGGCGCGACAACGCCGATTTGGTTTGAGCACGCGGCGATCCCGCATTCCGCCATTCAGCACCTCTATTCCTGCAGGCACGCAGCCTCGAACCGGCCGTCCCCGGCTCCTCGGCAATCTGGCGCAACAGCCGGCCGGGGCAGACAACACTTCCATCAGCAGATCACCCTTGACTTCCAAGACAGCCGCTGAAGCGCATGCAAAGCAAGCGTCTTGAAATATGCGCCGCGCAGTGCCCTCGTGCTTCGAGACTGGTCTTTAGGACTCTCCTTTGCATGAGGGCTTGGGTTCCGCGTATCCCTTTAATGCAGGCTCTTACCCGCCGTCGAGGAGCCTTGCCACGAGCGCGTCGATCCTTTGCGCGACGCCTGCCTCGGTCAGCGCCGCGCGGATAAGACCCCGCGCGCGTTGAAATTTGATGTTTCCGGGCAAGGGCACACGGGTGGCGAGAGCTTCCGCCTCGCGCGCGGTTTTGGCGATGTCAGTGTGCAGAGGACTGTTGGCGTCGAAGCGCGGAATCGGCAGGTTGAACATGACTTTGTCGAAGTGACGCGCGCCCCATTGTCCGCGAGATTGGAGGGATTCGCCGCGTGCGCGGGTTAATTCGCTGTTGAAAAGAGCTGTGAGATAACGTGCCTCCTTTTCAGTGGCGGGAGCCGACCAGTAGAGCCCGTGCTCAACGACCGCCGGTTCTTTTAGTATGCAGGCTGCGGGGTTTGTTCCAGAAGCCGCGTAAACCACACGGAGCGGCTTGAGCGGAAACTGCGCGCCTAATTCGTTGTGATAATTCCAGCGGCCGATGAGCGTCATCGAACCGCTTTCCGCATTTTGGCGTTCCAAACCTTCTCGGGTTTTTTCATCCAACCGTGCAATCCGTCAAAACCGCGATTGGCGGCCGCTTCGGCGTCGAGCAATTCCCCTTTGTCGCGTCACAGGGACGACGGCCTCGAAGGGCCGGAAGATTCGATAAGGCAAGATGCTTTCGCCGAGCAGCATGGGACGCAAGAATTCCGCCTCGACCCGGTTCTCAATTCCGGGCAGGCTTTTCCAAGGCTCCTTCTCCTGACTGGTTCTCCGGCTCGCGACATAGGGCGCGCTTGGGTCGCCGCCGAGCCGTCCCATCGTCTTGCGCTCGACAAAGCACAACACGCGCGGCACCAACGTAGCGCCCTGACGAAACATCTTCCGGTAGGGCGAGCCTCCCTCGAAATTCGCAATGTCCAAAGCGGGCGCGCCTTTCCGCACCTTCAGCCTTCGATCGGCGATCTCCTCGGGCGCGTCACGAAACGGCAACGTTCCCGAATAAGGCGAGAACCTTGTCCGGCAGGATCTTGGAGGTCGCCCGCCGCCGCCCGAAGACAACGCACGATGGCACCGGAAACAAGGGCTGGACGCTATCGTCCATCGTCCAGACTTCATCCCAGGCAATTCGCGCGGACATGAACGATCCCGACCGGAGCCGCTCGAATTGTCCGCGCGAGAGCGCCGCGCGCGGGAGGACAAAAGCGAGCTTGCCTCCCGAGCGCAGATAGAGCCACGCCACGCGCACGGTGAAAAGCGCGCAAAGATCGTTCTGCGTCGCGAGCTTGCCGCCAACATAAACCTTTTCGCCCTTCGCCAGCTCCTTAAACCGCTTTTGCAAGTCGGTGCTCATGTGGCGATAGGCGACCCAGGGTGGATTGCCGATGACGATGCTGGCCCAGCCATCGGCGGAAGAGAAGGCCAAGGGCCGCGAAAGATTGCGCGCCACATAGGCCCACACCGAATCGCGCCCTTCGCGCCGGAGCTTGTCGAAGGTGACATAGGTCTTGCCGAGGTCCTTTATCGCCAGTTTCTGCTCGTTCGTCACGTCGGCGCGGTAATGCTGCTCGGTGATACGGAAAAGCGCCGCCTCGATCTGCGCGCGAGTCATGCCCGTTTCCGACCCGCTGCGCATCCGCTCGATGGCCTTGTCGAAAAGGGCGGGATCGCGGCAAAAAGCGTCTGGGAAATCGAGTTGCTCTCGCCCATTCACATCGCTCATTCCGCTCGCTCCCTCGCCAGCGGGCGGCGGCGGAACGCGAATCGTCAATTCCTTGCCGCCAACGATCTCGCTGATCGACAATTACATCGCATCGCCGAGAAAGACCGGAAGCGACAAAACCCCTTTGCGATGTTTTAGCGCGGGCGCGAGAGCCAATAGATAAGTGACGCGCGCGATGATGACGGCGACGGGGTGAATATCCATGCCTTCGATCCGCGCGCAGACTTCTGGCGCACGAAGCTCGGGGTTCATGTCCGATTCCTCCGCCTCTTTCAAGAAGATGCGGATAGCGTGAAACAGAAAAGTGCCCGAACCGCAGGCCGGATCGAGCACGTGTTCCACCAGCGGCCGGTCAATGACGTGTTTCACCATTTTGGCCGCGAGCCAATCCGGCGTGTAATATTCGCCGAGTCCATGGCGCTGATCGCGGTCGATAAGGGATTTATAGAGGATCTTGAGAACATCGCTCTCGACTTCGGCGAGGCGGAACCGCCGGACATGGGCCATGATGCGGCGCACGAGTTCCTCGCCTTCCGCATCGGCCACGGCCCAATCAAAAAAATCGCTTTCGACGGCGCCGGAAATGCCCGCTGATTGAAACGCCTCGCCCGAAAGAAGCCGTTTCGGATCGTCTTCCCTCAGGCCGAGAACGGCGAGCGCGATGCACTTAGCGACGATAACAAGAAATGTGTGCTGAAACCACAGCGCGTCGCTCTCGACCTCGCGTCCATAAACGAGTTTTAGGAGCTGCGCCCAAAGTTGCCTTTTGAGGGCGACTGCGGCGTCGCGGCCAAGCCTGCCCCAAAGGCTGACGAGCGCCGCACCGGCGCGGCGAAAGGCGACTGAATCCTGCCCAAGTTCGATGCGGATGGTCAGCGGATCGGGCGGGAGTGACGCTTTTAGCGCCACAATGCCGTCGAGCCAGGCGAGAAAGTGTTCGGGTTTTTCGGGATCGAGGATGATCTCCTTGTTGAGTTTGATAAGCTTGCCGTCTTCGAGCTCGTAGGCGATCCACTGTCGCCCATCCGAGGCTATTCCGACGAATTTCTCGCCTTCTTCCCTCTCGCGATCCGCGAGATAATCGGGCATTTTGCGCTCGACGTCCGCCAACTCCTTTGCGAGATCGCTCTTGGCTTCGAGAATTGTCCGGCCTATCAGGGCATCGAGGCGGCCGGGCTCAATGAGGACATAGCGCTCGAAACCGAGGTCCGAAAGCTCCGCGCCAAATTCCTCGATCAGCAATTGCCGGAAATCGGCCTTGACCTCGTCATGGCCGGGTTTACCTGCAAGATGGCGCAGAAGATCTATCGTTGGCTGAGCGATCACCGGTCGAAGATAGCTGCAGCCTCGGAGCTGGACAATCCGGGCGGGCGGGCAATGCAGAGCTTTCCTTATGGTATATGGCACCGGCCAGGCCGGGATTAATGTTTCCGAAGCCGCGGAGCGAGCCCTATACCGGCGTTTCGCGGCATGGTAAGGAGCGCTCCGTGGTGCGGAGGGCGGTGCTTCGGAGCTGAAGTCCAGACGCGCTTCTATGGAGAGAAAACTAGCATGACAGAGCCCGCACGGTTGGATCGAAAAGGCACCGGGATGAAGCAGCAGGCAAAGGAAGGCGGCAAGAGCGACACCTTGAAGGTCATCGTTCAGGCGCTGCTCATCGCCCTCGTCGTGCGCACCTTTTTGTTTCAGCCGTTCAATATTCCTTCCGGCTCGATGATCCCGACGTTGCTGATTGGCGATTATCTTTTCGTCTCCAAATATTCCTATGGCTATTCCGATCATTCATTTCCGTTTAGCCCCAATTTGTTTTCCGGCCGGATTTTTGCCTCGCCGCCGAAACGCGGCGACGTCGCCGTCTTCAAGCTTCCGCGCGACGGGCAAACGGACTACATCAAGCGCGTGATCGGCCTGCCAGGCGACAAGATTCAAATGAGGGAGGGCCGGCTTTACATCAATGGCGAACTCGTGCCGCGCGAACCGATAGCCAAGATCCAAGCCGAGGATTTTTACGGGCGCGAAACCGGCGTCCCGACCTATCGCGAAACACTGCCCGGCGGAGTTGACCACACGATCATCGAGATTCAAGGCGACACCGGATACAACGACAATACCCAGGTTTTCGATGTTCCGGCCGGAAATTATTTCATGATGGGCGACAACCGGGACAATTCGACGGACAGCCGGGTTCCACCCGATCAGGGCGGCGTCGGCTTCGTGCCGTTTGAAAATTTCGTCGGACGCGCCGAATTGATCTTCTTTTCGGTCGGCAAGGGCGAGCCGGCCTGGGCGTTCTGGGAATGGCCATGGACGGTGCGCCTCGACAGGATGCTGAAATCCGTGAAATAAAATGGCGCGGCGAGTCCAGGATGTCGGAGCGCTCGAGGCGCGGATTGGGCACGTTTTCGCCGATCGCAATCTGATCGCGGCGGCGCTGACCCATGTCAGCGCGGCGGCGGGGCGCAAGCGCGAAACTTATCAAAGGCTCGAATTTCTCGGCGACCGAGTCTCTGGGGCTCGCCGTTTCCTCGATGTTGTACGAAGCGTTTCCCGAGGCCGGCGAGGGAGAACTCTCGCGCCGCCTCGCGGGCCTCGTCCGCAAGGAGAGCTGCGCCGAGGCCGCCCTCGCCTGGGGCGTCGACTCCTGCGTCCGGCTTGGCGAAATCGAACAGCAAACAACGGCCCCCAACATGGCAATTTTGGGCGACGTTTGCGAAGCGATCATAGGCGCGGTCTTTCTCGACGCGGGTTATGAGGCGGCGAGCGCCGTCGTGACCACCGCCTTCGGCGAACGGATGCACGCGCCGGGACGCCCGTTGCGCGATCCAAAGACCGCCCTGCAGGAATGGGCGCAAGCGCGCGGCCTTCCCACGCCGCTCTATCGCGAGACCGCGCGATCCGGGCCCGACCACGCGCCGGAATTCACGATTTCCGTCGAACTGCCCGGCTACCGCCACGCCGAGGCGAAGGGCTTTGCGAAGCGCCTCGCCGAGCAAGCCGCGGCGGCGGATTTCATCGCGCGCGAGGGCATTGGCCAAGGTGGCGACGAAGCCGTCCAAAAGGGCGGCTCGTGAACAGCGGAGGCGGCGGTGGAACAAGCTGCGGCTTCGTCGCGCTTATCGGCGCCCCGAACGCCGGCAAATCGACCCTGATCAATTGGCTCGTTGGAACAAAGGTCTCGATCGTCTCGCGCAAGGTTCAGACGACGCGGAGTTCCGTGCGCGGGATTGTCCTGGAAGGCAAGGCGCAAATCGTTTTCGTCGACACGCCGGGCATATTCGCGCCGAAACGCCGGCTCGACCGGGCCATGGTGGCCGCCGCCTGGGGCAGCACCATTGATGCCGATGCCGCCGCCCTGCTTGTCGATGTCCATAAAGGCATGGATGGCGAAGTCGAAGCCATCCTCGGCCGCCTGCCGCACATCGCCGCCAAGAAGATTCTTGTCCTCAACAAGATCGATACGGTGGAACCGCCAAGGCTTCTCGAACTCGCCGCCAAGCTCAACCACGCGCTCCCCTTTGCGCAAACTTTTATGATCTCGGCCTTGCGCGGCTACGGCGCCGCCAAATTCAAGCAGGAACTCGCCGCGCTGATGCCGCCTGGCCCATGGCTTTATCCGGAGGATCAGATTTCCGATGCGCCCCTGCGCTCGCTAGCCGCCGAGATCACGCGCGAAAAACTCTTCGAGCGCCTGCACGATGAACTCCCCTATTCATCGACGGTCGAAACCGAGCTTTGGCGAGACTTGCCGGACGGCTCAGCGCGGATCGAACAGACGATCTATGTGCTGCGCGAAGGCCACAAAAAGATCGTGATCGGCGAAGGCGGCCGTACCATCAAGACGATCGGGACCGCGGCGCGCAAGGAGATTATCGAGGCGGCCGGACAAAAGGTGCATCTTTTTCTGTTCGTCAAAGTGCGCGAGCACTGGGCCGACGATCCCGAACGGTACCGGGAAATGGGCTTGGATTTCCCCAAGGATTGATAGGAGATTGTGGGTCAATTTGAATCTTCGGTTTGACCCATTGCGGTCGATGGCTGGAAGCGTCACAAATAGCGGCTACGGATGGCGCAAAGAATTTTGAGGTCCCAGACTGAGCCTTACACTAGAAGTGTGTAGAGCCCAGCCGAGCCCCACCAGCGGCTGATGCTACACGAAGTTGGACTTTAAAATTCGTATCGGGTCAGCACGCTGGGCGTTCTGACCTAGGAACGCCGCGACACCTGTGCGCGCAAACGGATGCATGGGCGGAGATGCTGCAAAACGATACCGGGCATGTCCGTCGTCAGAGTTTTTGGGACAGGGAGCGGCTTAAAATAAGAGAGTCTCTGGCTCGTCTGGTTTTTAATATTATGCGGCCTGCCGACGGTGCAGCAAGCGGCGATTGGCGATTGTGTGTCGTTTGATCCTTTCTCTTTCGATCAGAATGGTCTGGCCCCGTCCGAAGTAGACGTCGGCTGGCGTCAGATTGCCGATGCTTTCGTGATAGCGCAGGTGATTGTAGTCAACGACGAAGGCCTCGATCTGGGCTTCGAGATCGCCCGGCAGGTAATAGTTTTCGAGCAGGATACGGTTCTTGAGCGTCTGATGCCAGCGCTCGATCTTGCCTTGGGTCATCGGGTGATAGGGCGCGCCACGGACGTGCTCCATGTTCTGCCCATCGAGCCATTTCGCCAGGTCCGCCGCGATGTAGCTGGAGCCATTGTCGGAGAGAAGCCTTGGCCGGTGGATGGCCTTTGCCTGGTCGAGTCCCGAGGCCCTCAGTGCCAAGTCCAGCGTGGCGGTGACATCTTCGACCTTCATCGTCGTGCACAGCTTCCAGGCGATGATGTAGCGTGAAAAGTCGTCGAGAATGGTCGAAAGATAGAACCAGCCCCAACCGATGACCTTCAGATAGGTGAAGTCGGTCTGCCAAAGCTGGTTGGGCGCCGCGGTCTTGTCCTTGAACTCATCGGCTGCCTTCATCACGATGAAAGCCGGGCTGGCGATAAGATCGTGTGCCTTCAGCAGGCGATAGACCGAAGCCTCTGACACGAAATACTTTTCCGTATCGGTGAAGCGCACGGCCAACTCGCGCGGCGACAAGGTGGGCTCGTCCAGGGCCAGCTGCACGATCCGCTCGCGGATATCGTCCGGAATGCGGTTCCAGACGCGATCCGGCCGGGGCGAGCGATCGTCCAGGGCCTCTGGCCCGCCGCTTTGATAGACATCGCACCAGCGATAGAACGTGGCCCTCGGGATGCCGAGTTTCTCCAGTGTGCGTTTGACCGGCAGGGCCGATTGCCCGACCAGCCGGATAATCTCGGCTTTCTCGGATGCGGAGTATCTCATGCCTCGTCCTCCCCATCCCCGATCACGTTTTTTTTGAGCAGACGGTTTTCGAGCGTCAGTTCAGCGACGACCTCCTTCAGTGCGCTGGCCTCGCGGCGCAGGTCCTTTACCTCGTCCGAGGTTGCTGCGCGGGCCGTATCGCCGGCGAGCCGCTTCTTCCCGGCCTCAAGGAAGTCTTTCGACCAGCGGTAATACAGATTCTGGACGATCCCTTCACGACGGCACAGCTCGGCGATGCTCTCCTCGCCGCGCAGGCCCTCCAGCACAATGCGGATCTTCTCTTCTGCCGAGAATTGCCGGCGTGTCGCCCGCCGGATGTCTTTCACGACCTTTTCCGCCGGTTCCTTCACCGGCCCGGATTTCTGTCTCATCTTCGCTCCTTGAAAGGCTACGATGAGCCAGAAATCCTCCCTTCTTCAACCCGCCCAATCTGTCTCATAGGCGCTGACGCTGGACACACCGGGCAATAGCGAGTCGTAATGAGCTCCGATCATGATACAGACACCACATCTGCACACGCGATCTTTCAGTCCTACGACGGAATGGAAGGTTTGATTGGTGGCGCGATTACATCGCCAGCTCTGTCGCGCCCGGCAGGGTGGCGCGCATTTTTCCTTCGGGTATATCCTGGGCTATTGGTATCCGCCACCATTGCCCTAGCAGCCACTTCTCTACGGGATGACCTTTCATTGTCCGTTGTTTGGATTTAAACCCCCGTCTTCAGACGGGAAGAGGCTTGAGCCGTTTTTTGTTCATAGACTGACTCCTTAAAATGGGCGCCCCGCGTGGGGGAAACGCCCATTTTAAGGAGTCGTCTATGAGCTACACAAGCGGGAGTCACACGGTTTTTCACCATCGCTACCACATCGTCTGGATCACGAAGTATCGCTACAAGGTGCTGGAAGGCGCGGTGCGGGAGCGGATACGAACAATTATCCGGCAGGCGTGCAAAGAACTGGGCGTCCAGATCGTCTCCGGCGTGTTGTCGCGGGAACATGTCCATATGTTCGTGGAAATCCCGCCCCATATCGCGGTCAGCGACTTCGTACGGCGCGTCAAGGGACGCTCATCGCATCGCGTGCAGATGGAGTTTCCGGACTTGCGCAAGCGCTACTGGGGGCGGCATTTCTGGGCGCGCGGCTACTTCTCCACCACCAGCGGCAACATCACGGACGACGTCATACTTCAGTATCTTCGCGAGCACGAACCTACCGGCGCCAGCCGGTAGTTATTCAGTTTTTTGCATGAGGAAGGCCGCTGTGAGGCCGGGATCGAGTTCTCGTCGAAGGCGGTGCTACGGTTCGCCGTGGCGTTGCTCGGAGCGCGGATCACCGCCAGCCAGATCCTCGAACTAGGAGTCATGCCGATCGCGACCGTAGTAGGGAGACTAGCTAGCACCATCGCGCTCGGTTCCTTCATCGGCAAACGGCTGGGGCTCAGTCGATCCTTTGGAGTGCTATCGGGCGGCGCTGCGGGGGAGACGGTTCGCTCGGTTGCCGCGGCGTTGTGGGTGGGCGTTTCGAGCGTCGTGAAGTGGTCACAGCGGTATCGCGCGACGGGCAGCGCGGCGCCGGGTAAGTTGGGGGGCCATCGGCCGCGCGTTCTGATTGGCGAACACCGGGCTTGGCTTCTAGCGCGGATCGCCAGCGAGTCCGATATGACCTTGCGCGGGCTGGTCGCCGAACTGGCCGACCATGGCGTCAGGGTGAGCTATCGAACGGTCTGGATTTGATCCACCGACCGAAGCCGGATTGCGCCATTCATCTCTTGGCGGCGGGTATTATCGGCGAGGTGGACTCGATGTTGTCAAGGATGCCTTGGGGTGTTTGGAAGAACGCCCGTCGCAAGCAACGGGCTATGGCACCGGCTGCGCCGGCGCGAACATTCAGGCAAGTCCGGCATACCGGACTTGCAAAATATTGCTCGCGTCCTGTGTGCCGGGCATGTCTGGCGTCCTGGGGGTGAAAGTCCCCTGTGCAACCTGATGGAGGTGAAGCACGAGCAAAGCGCAAGGGCGCCGCCGCGAGGCGGGGTCTGAAGGAAGCGCGGAGCGAAATCGCGGCTCGGCGAACAGAAACTGGATGCGAGGCAGGCTTGGCCGGACGAGCGGGCAGGAGATCGCAAAGTCCGTATCCATCAAGGGCCGAGGCTGTAATTCCGGCGGGTGTGCGAGGAAGGATGCCGGGCTTACCCCGGGAGATCCGCGGCCTTAGTCCCCTCGAGAACTGAGGCCGCCGCGCGGCGTCCCGGCCGCGATGCGGAAGTCAGCAGAGGGCGTAGTAGCCGGGGCGATCCGGCGAAGGCCCGAACGGTCCTGCGCAAGGGGTTGAAGGAAAGGGCGAGTAGCCCGGAGGTTTCATGGGCGCAACGCGGCCGCCAATCCAATTGGAGGTGGTCTTGACCAGAGAGGGCAGGGATGAAGCCGCGCGTCCTTCCAGACGAGAGGTCGAAGCAGCCATGGCGATCGCCGGACCCGAAAGCCCGGCATGGGGTGATCGCCTGATGGAGGCGATCTGTGACGATGAGGATTTGTGACGATGAGAATGTCGAAGCGGCCGTGCGAGCGGTCCAACGCAACAAAGGCGCGCCCGGCGCCGGCGGCATGACCGTCGAACAATTGCCGGGCGTTCTGGCACGGCATTGGCCAAGGACCGCCCGCGAGCTTGGCGAAGGATGCTATCGCCCGCAAACGGTGAAACGGGTTCGCATCCCGAAGCCAGATGGCGGTGAACGCAACCCCCGCCCCTCTCCCGCATTCCTTCTTTCGCTTCGCGCGGAATGCGGTCGAGTAAGGGGCTCGCCCGGCATCCCGGCCGGGATCGACCGTGTGATAGAGCCAAGCGGTCCTGCAACGGCTGCAACCGGAGCGGCGAGCGCTCTCTCGAAGCGAATTGCGCGCGAAGCGAAGCAAGCAATTCGCGCCCGGCGCGAGGAACGCAAGGTTTAGACCATGATCGCTTCAAGTTGAATCGTTCATGGTCTCTATGTCTTTGTTTTATCGCATGACCTTATCCAAAAAGTCTGCAACTTTTTGGGATCGTGCTCTAGTGAATCGCGCTATGGCTTTCGGCCATAGCGCGTCGCGAGCGACGGGCGTTTCTTCGCAACGCCCTGTGGACGTTCGGCGCATCAGGCCGTGGCGGCGGCGCAAGCTCATGTCGCGGCCGGCCTGCAGTATGTCGTGGACATCGGCCTGGCGAAGTTCTTCGACCGGGTGAACCGTGACCGGCTGATGGCCAAGGCCGCCGGACGCATCGCCGGCAAGCGGGTGCTGCGGTTGATCCGCGCCTTGCTTTTCGGCGGGCGCGCTCGATGGCGGGGTCTTCGAGGAAAGCCTTGAAGGGACGCCCGGCCCGCTCTCGCCCTTGCTCTCGAATCTCGTGCTGGACGAACTCGATCGTGAACTGGAGCGTCGTGGTCTTACTTTCGTGCGTTACGCGGATGACTGCAACATCTACGTGGCGGGCCGGAAGGCGGCCGAGCGGGTCATGGCGAGCGTGACCTGCTTCATCGAGCGGCGCCTGAAACTCACGGTCAACGAGGCGAAGAGCGCCGTAGACCGGCCGTGGAACCGGACCTTTCTCGGCTTCACGCTGAAGGAAGCGGACGGATTTCCGCGCGTCATTGCCGCCACGTCCATTGCCCGGTTCAAGGACCGGGTGCGCGACCCGACGGGACGCCATCGTGGCGTCACGCTGAAGCGGACGATTGCCGGTCTCAATCCACTGTTGCGAGGTTGGGCCGGTTACTTCGGCTTAAGCCAATAGCGCGCACTCGAAAACCTCGACGGCTGGATCAGACGGCGGCTGCACTGCATGGCGTGGGTGAAATGGAAGACGCGCCTCCGTTTCCGCGATCTTCCGCTTTGATCGCTTCGCGCGCGGAAGATCGCTCCAATACCGCTTCGCCGCAAACGGTTCACGGAACTCCGGCGTCGCGGCGCCGGCGGGAAATCGACCTTCGCCGCGATCATGAGTTTGAAAGGACCGTGGCGGATCAGCGCTTGGGAAGCGCTTCACCGCGCGCTGCGCACTCGCTTCTTCAAACGTCAGGGCTTTGTCTTCATGACAGAGCCTGTTCATGCGTAATCCACCGAACCGCCGTGGTACGGACCCGTATGCCCGGTGGTGCGGGAGGAAAGAAGTCGGGAGACTTCCCCCTATCCCGATTGACAAGGCCGATCCGCCTCGCCGGTCATGTCAGCCGTTGAATGAATGACGAAATCTGACATTGACCGTTGGATCAAATCCAGACTTGTACATCGTAGCCAAGCCCGCGCAACTCCTCGAACAGCCGGATGAAGGTTAGACGTTCACGCGACGCCTTCCCTTCGTTCGCCAATAGCCATTGATCGCGCTTGTCCCTCTAGGGCCCAATCTTCGGAACCGGGGGCGCCTCTCGCGCGCAGCGGAACTCGATCGCCTCCGGCCGGAGACCTTTCCCTACGGCCTTCCGTGCCATTCTCAGCTCGCGGCAGATCGCCGTAATCAGCTTGCCCTGGCCAAAAACGCGCCGCGGATCTTCGCTATCATCTCCACGATCAGCATCCCAACCTCGGCTTCCAAGAAGCATGGAAGCCACTGTGAACCCTCAGCGCCGGGGTCCCGACTGGATGCCGATTACGCCGAAAACGGGGTCCATATTCCATGCCGGTTCACAGGTTGCGGTTGGTTGAGGCAAGCAATGAGGCCTGTAGGGGAAGCGCTCTTCCATTCGTCTTTACGCTTGCCGAAGCGCCATCGTGCAAATAACGTGTTGAATGAAGCCGAAAGTGCTCTATTGGTTTGGCGGCTGCCCAGAGAGGCTGACGTCCGTGCTCGCCCAAAGGTCCAATTCGTTTCGCGCCGGCCCCGACAAAACCGGGCACTTCGGCATCTTCGGCGGCAGGTTCGTGGCCGAAACCTTGATGCCGCTGATCCTCGATCTCGAGAAACATTACAACGCCGCCAAGACGGATCCGGCCTTCAAGGCCGAACTCGACAATCTGCTTGCCCATTATGCCGGGCGGCCTAGCCCCCTCTATTACGCCGAGCGCATGACCGCCTATGTCCGCCAAAAAGCCGCCGCTTCCGCCAGGTCACGCGGCGCAAAAATCTACTTCAAGCGCGAGGAACTGAATCACACCGGCGCGCACAAGATCAACAATGTGCTCGGCCAAATTCTTCTCGCCCGCCGCATGGGCAAAACACGCATCATCGCCGAGACTGGAGCGGGCCAGCATGGCGTCGCGACGGCCACCGCTTGCGCGCGCTTCGGGCTCGATTGTGTCGTCTACATGGGTTCCGTCGATGTCGAGCGGCAAAAGCCCAATGTCTTTCGCATGAACTTGCTAGGCGCCAAGGTCGTGCCGGTCGAATCCGGCGCCAGGACTCTTAAGGACGCGATGAACGAGGCCTTGCGCGACTGGGTCACCAATGTCGAAAACACATTCTATTGCATCGGCACGGTGGCTGGCCCGCATCCTTATCCCGCCATGGTCCGTGATTTTCAATGCGTGATCGGCGAGGAAACGAAGGCGCAGATGCAGGCCGCCGAGGGAAGGCTTCCGGATTCGCTGTTCGCCTGTATCGGCGGCGGCTCCAATGCGATCGGCCTGTTTCACCCATTTCTCGACGATCCCTCCGTGGAAATCTATGGCGTCGAGGCGGCAGGTTTTGGACTCGACGAAAAACATGCCGCCTCACTTGCCGGCGGCAGGCCCGGCGTGTTGCATGGCAACCGGACCTATTTGCTGATGAATGAAGACGGGCAAATCGAGGAAGGCCATTCGATCTCGGCTGGGCTCGACTACCCAGGCATCGGCCCCGAACATTCCTGGCTGAAGGAGACCGGACGCGTGACCTATCTCTCGGCAACCGACGCGGAGGCGCTCGCCGCGTTTCAGCTTTGCGCGCAATTGGAAGGCATCATCCCGGCGCTGGAACCCGCCCATGCGCTCGCCAAAGTGATCGAACGCGCCGCGCAAAAGCCCAAGGATCATTTATTGGTCGTGAATATTTCGGGGCGCGGCGACAAGGATATTTTTACTGTAGCCGATCATTTGGACGGCATGGTGCCGGTTAGCAAATGTGTTTGACGCCCCGTTTTCCGTTCGCGCGCGGGGGCGTTCTTACAACATGCTGTCCCCCGCCCAAGGTGCCGCGTACAGACCGTCCGGGAGTTCCGCAGTGCAATTTCCGTGGAAACTAAGTAAGTGGCGTAATCCGGCTTTGGCGTTTGGGACACCAATACCTGGTAAAAGAGGATTTGTGCTGAATGGGTCCGTGGACTACGCGACTCCAAATCAAATTCTTGGCTGGGTTTGGGATAGCGCCGCTCCAAGCAGGCGCTTGAACGTCGTTGCTCTGAAGGACGCAAAAATAGTTTCGGCTATGGTTGCAAATTTATATCGGCCGGATCTCCATCAAGCGGGAATCGGAGACGGTCATTACGCATTTGATTTACGATTTCCATCGGATGCAGCGTGTGAAATCGCGGTTCAAATGCAGGAGGGCCAATATAAAATACCTTTGAATACGGACGCGCTCAATCTTGCGCAACCGCAGATAGAGGACCTTATATGCATTCCACTTAGTCCAACAAATTTTCAATCAAAGAAAAATATATTACCTAGAAGCATTGATTTTATTCGACTTGACCCGAACGATAATTGCAATCTTAGGTGCGTGTACTGCCATAATTCACGCTCAGAAAATCTAATTGACCTGAGCGAACTTCGTCATGTCCTCAACACTCGTGTCGATAGCGTTGGAACGTTTCAGATTGGTTGTGGAATGGAGCCAACTTTGGATTCGCGTCTCTGCGACTTTGTCGAGATGATAGCAGCGTCGAAAGCACGACCATCCAAAGACTTTATTTTGCAAACAAATGGTCTGCTTCTGCACCGCCATGATTATCAGCGCCTCGCGGGCGCCGGCATAAATTTGATTTCTATTTCCGTTGACGTGGCCGAGCCAGCAACTCAAAAAGCGCTTCGCGGCGGAATGAGTTTGGAAAAGCTGCTCCGGAACGTTAAGGATTTTCGTGCGCGTTGCCCAGACGTCGCGGTTGAATTTATAACTACGGTTACAACCGCGAATGTGGAGAAAACCGATAGCGTGGTCACCCTTGGTCTGGAGAATGGAATTCGCCGGTTCACGTTTCGCGAAGTATTTTACCTACCTGAAAACCATATTGTAGACCATTCTAGAATGCCGAATTTGGTATTAATCGCAGGACAGTTTGAAGAGATGCGCATGTGGCTTCTTAGTAAATTTGGAGAGAAGGCTGAATTCATCTTTGCGGATACAAACACATTACATAGGTCTTGGCGAAATATGGAGCGAGACCACTCGCAGTGAAATCCGGGTCGCTTGCGCAAGCAGCTTATCCCCTGCTTCGGGCCTCCCAATGCCTAGCACGCGGGGAGAGGCGGCAAGCGCGCCGTGGGAGCCAAGACCGCACGTGGTATCTCGATCGCGCGCAGCCCAATCTGCCAAAATTCATCGTGAACGGATTCCGCTGCGCCCAAAAATGCTTTCGCTGAGACCTACGCCGCCTGGACAAAACTCTCCAACACCATTTTGCGCCCAGCCATGCCGAAGTCGATGGTGAGCTTATTGCCGTCCACGGCGGCAACCGTACCGGTGCCGAATTTCGCGTGAAACACCCGCGCGCCCTTCGCGAAGGCCGGTGCCGCGCTCGAACTCGCGACGAGTTCCCCCTCGATCTGCCCCGGACCACGCCACGGCCGTCGCTCATGCAAACCTCCGGAATTGCCCGGCGTTGGCTCGTCCCTGCGCTGCTTCGCGCGCTGCCAGCCAGGCGTCGCATAGGAGGACCCATAGGTGTCCATATTGGAAAAACGCGACTGCGCATAGCCGCCAAAGGCCGAACCCGTCGCCGCCTCGACGGCTTCGACATGAGTTTGCGGCAGTTCGTCCAGGAAACGCGAAGGAATTGTCGTCTGCCAAAGCCCATGAATGCGCCGGTTGGCCGCGAAATATATTTTGGCCCGGCGCTTGGCCCGAGTGAGGCCGACATAGGCGAGGCGGCGCTCTTCCTCGAGCCCCGCGCGGCCCAAATCGTCGAGCGAACGTTGATGCGGGAACAGCCCTTCTTCCCATCCGGGCAAAAACACGGTCTCGAACTCAAGCCCTTTCGCCGCGTGCAAGGTCATGATCGACACGCGGGCACCAGCATCCATGCTCGCGGCGTCCATCACCAGCGAAATATGTTCGAGGAAGGCGCCAAGATCGGGAAACTCCTCCATCGAGCGGACGAGTTCCTTGAGATTTTCGAGACGGCCCTCGGCATCGGCGGTCTTCTCCTTGCGCCACATATCGGTATAGCCGGATTCCTCTAAGATGATCTCGGCGAGCTCGCCCTGTGGCTTTGCCTCGATCAAACTGGCCCAGCGGGAAAAATCAGCGAGAAGGTCGCGCAAGGTCTGGCGCTGCCCGGGCTTCAATTCCTCGGTCTCGACGATTGCCACCGCCGCCCGCATCAAGGGGATGCGCGCGTGCCGCGCATGATTGTGAAGGATCTGCAAGGTGGCGTCGCCGAGGCCGCGTTTGGGCAAGTTGAAAATGCGCTCGAAGGCAAGATCGTCGGCCGGCTGCGCGGTGCAGCGCAAATAGGCAAGTGCATCGCGGATTTCCGCGCGCTCGTAGAATTGTGGACTGCCGATCACCCGGTAAGGCAGGCCAAGGGTGATGAACCGCTCCTCGAATTCGCGCATCTGGAACGACGCGCGGACAAGAATGGCGATCTCGTCGAGGGCATGGCCCTTAGCCTGAACTTGCTCGATCTCTTCGCCAATCACGCGGGCTTCTTCTTCCGAATCCCAAACCCCGGTGACGGTTGGTTTCTCGCCAACTTCACCATCGGTGAAGAGGGTTTTTCCGAGTCGCCCTTCGTTGTGCGCGATCAAGCCCGCCGCGACGTCAAGGATATGACCGGTCGAGCGGTAATTACGTTCCAGCCGGATAATTTTCGCCCCCGGAAAATCGGTCTCGAAACGCAAAATGTTATCGACCTCGGCGCCGCGCCAGCCATAGATCGACTGATCGTCGTCGCCGACGCAACAGAGATTTTGGCGTCCCTGCGCGAGCAGCCGCAACCACAAATACTGGGCCGTGTTGGTGTCTTGATATTCATCGACGAGCATATAGCGGAACCGGTGCTGATAGAGTTTCAAGACCTCGGGATTTTCGCGAAAGAGACGCACCGATTCCAGTAAAAGGTCGCCAAAATCGGCGGCGTTGAGAATTTTTAGCCTTTCCTGGTAAAGCTTATAAAGCGCGGCGCCCTTGCCATTGGCGAACGCGGCCGCCTCGCCAACCGGCACGCGCGAGAAATCGAGGCCGCGATTTTTCCAGACGTCGATCTGATGCGCGAGCGCGCGCGGGGGCCAGCGTTTGTCGTCGATATTTCCGGCCTGCAGAACTTGTTTCAACAGGCGGATCTGATCGTCCGCATCAAGAATGGTAAAGCCAGATTTCAGACCGACAAGCTCAGCGTGGCGGCGCAAAATCTTGGTCGAAATCGCATGAAAAGTGCCAAGCCAAGGCATGCCTTCGGCGACCGGCCCGGCAAGCGTTCCGATCCGCTCCTTCATTTCCCGCGCCGCTCTATTGGTGAAGGTCACGGCGAGGATTTCATGCGCGCGGGCGCGGCCCTGCGCCAGGATATGCGCGATTTTGGTGGTTAGCACGCGGGTCTTGCCCGTACCCGCACCCGCTAGCACGAGAAGCGGGCCGTCGATCGCCTCGATCGCCTCCCGCTGCTCGGCGTTGAGCCCGTCGAGATAATAGCGCGGCCGCGCGCGGGCGGCGATTCCCAACGCGGGCGCACCATCGGCGCCAAGCGAATGAGCATGAGTTAAGGAATTGCGCCTCCTCCAATATTCAAATGGGAAATACCCACGCCAAAACGAATCACGCCGCTTGTTCGCATTATGCGCCAAATTACCTGGCGCCAAAGCAAAGCCTTATTCCCTTTGCCGCCCATGGTGCGAATGGACGAAGATTTGCGCCGGTGTCCGGGGAGTGGCAGGTAAGGAAAGTGGCCCAGATTCCTGGCCGTCGCGCTGGTCATTCGCCCGGCGCCTTGGCCTCGATCGCCAAGGCGTGTAGGCCGGCATCGAATTCGGCCCTCAAGAGAAGATTGATTGCACGATGGCGCTCGACCAGGCTCTTGCCCTTAAAGGCTTCCGAAACTACTTTAACGTGAAAATGAGTTCCGCCCGGGTTTGCGGCGGCGCCGGGCCGCTCCATGGCATGAGCGTGGTTCACGTGCTTGCGGGATTTGTCGATTACTTCGATGGAGCCGGGGGCAAATGCGGCCTGTAATTTCGCCTTAATGCGATCGCCCGCGGCAATGCCGCTTTGCTCGTCCATCTCAAGCCAGCCTTAAAAAACGTTAACGGCCACCAAACCGGCGGCTTAATTGTCATTTTACCGTATCGCGCCGCTTGCGGCCACCTCAAAGACAATCATAATGCCCGCGCTATGAATTTAAAATCACGTCTCTTCGACCGCATCAGGGTTAAGTCCGAACCCAGTGAGGCCCCGCGCCCGGATCAGGTGCGCTGCCAGCATCCTGGCTGCAGCGAAGCAGGCGAGTTCCGCGCGCCAATGGGCCGATTTCGAGAGGGCCAATATTTTTGCTTCTGCCTCGCCCATGTTCGTGAATACAATGCCACCTATAATTATTTCAACGGCATGAGCGCGGAAGCAATGGCCCTTTACCAGCGCGACGCCTTGGTTGGCCATCGCCCGACGTGGTCGATGGGCGTGAACCGTGGGGCCAAGAGGTTTCGCGAAGATGGCAATGATCCGCCGCGCACGGGCGACCCGCTGGAGATGTTTCAAACGAACATCCGGCGCCATTCTAGCGAAGGGCCGGGCAAACCGCGTTACGGGCTGGCCGCCTTGAAGGCCCTGGACCAATTGGGTCTCGACGATAGCGTGGACATGGCCGTGATCAAAGCCCGGTACAAGGATTTGGTAAAACGCCTCCATCCCGATGCCAATGCGGGCGACCGGTCGAACGAAGACAAATTGTGCGAGATCATCCGCGCTTATAATTACCTGAAGTCAGTGAAGCATGTCTGACGCTATCCGTCCGCTCGATGGCGAATTTACCGGCGTTCATCGAAACTCTTGGAAGAGAATACCGTTTGGAAGGCAATTGAACGATCGCTTCAAACATTTGCGCCGGGTCAGGCGCGAAGGACGATTGCGGGCATGATAATGGATGAAAGCGCCGCTACCGGCGGCCTGCCCGACATGAAGATTTCGGTGCGCCAAGTGTTCGGTATCGACAGCGATATGCAAGCGCCTGCCTATTCGAGCGCGGATCCGCATGTTCCAGACATCGACCCGGACTATCTCTTCGATCGCGATACCACCCTCGCCATTCTGGCGGGCTTTGCCAAGAATCGCCGGGTGATGGTCACCGGCTATCACGGCACCGGCAAATCGACCCATATCGAGCAGGTCGCGGCGCGGCTGAATTGGCCTTGCGTGCGCATCAATCTCGACAGTCATGTCTCGCGCGTCGATCTCATCGGCAAGGACGCCATCGTCCTCAAGGACGGCCAGCAGGTGACCGAGTTCCGCGACGGCATCCTGCCTTGGGCGTTGCAAAACAATGTCGCGCTCTGTTTCGACGAGTATGACGCCGGCCGCCCCGACGTGATGTTCGTTATCCAGCGCGTGCTCGAGGTGTCGGGCCGTCTCACCCTGCTCGACCAGAGCCGAGTGATAAGGCCGCATCCCGCCTTCCGCCTGTTTTCGACGACGAATACGATCGGCCTTGGCGACACCTCCGGGCTTTATCATGGCACCCAGCAAATCAACCAGGGACAGATGGACCGCTGGTCGATCGTCGCGACCTTGAACTATCTGCCGCATGACAAGGAAGTCGAGATCGTGCTCGCCAAGGTGAAGCGGTTCCAGGCAACCAAGGACGGCCGCGACAGGTCGGCAAGATGGTTCGCGTCGCCGAGCTTACCCGCAACGCGTTCATCGCCGGCGATCTTTCTACCGTGATGAGCCCGCGCACGGTGATCACTTGGGCCGAGAATGCCGAAATTTTCGGCGACATCGGCTTTGCGTTCCGGCTGACCTTTCTCAACAAATGCGACGAATTGGAGCGCACGCTCGTCGCGGAGTTTTATCAGCGCTGTTTCGGCAAGGAGCTGCCGGAGAGCGCGATAAATGTCGTCATGAGTTGAAGTGTGCCTCCGGGCATCCGCCACCCAGGGACAAGATTATTTTAGAGCTGCGGCGGTAATTACCGTGATGAGTTCCAACCAGAAGCCGCCCGCGAAATTGCAAGCCCCGAAAGGAGCCTTTCAAGCGGGCGGTCGCCGGCTGCATGCGCTCGCTCGCAAAAATGCCGGCGCTAGAGGTCGCTTTACGGCCGAGCGGCCGAGTCTGGTCTGGACCGGCGCGAGCGCCAAGGCGCGGCTTCCGGAGCCCTCCCGCAGGCTCGACGCGAGGGAGGCCGCGATCCTGCGCGGCCACGCCGATTCGATGGCGCTGCGGCTCGCCTGCCACAATATGCGACGTGCACCGGCGGCTGACCCCGCCAGCACCCGCCGCGCGCGCGGTCTTCGATGCCGTGGAGCAGGCGCGCGTCGAGGCGATCGGGTCGCGGCGGATGCTGGGCGTCGCGGGCAATCTCGATGCCATGCTCGACGACCGCTTTCAACGCGCCCGCTATGCCGATATCGCGGCCCGCGCCGAAGCGCCGCTCGAAGACGCGCTCGCGATGATCGTGCGCGAGCGTTTGACCGGGCGGAAGCCGCCGAAGAACGGGCAAAGGATCGTCGATCTCTGGCGCCCATGGGTCGGAGGAACGCGCCGCCGCCGATCTCGATAAGCTTGGCGCGGGAGATCGAGGATCAGCGGGCCTTCGCGGTTGCCGTCCGCAAGCTGTTGACGGCGCTCGAAATGATCGACGAGGGCAGCCTCGGCATCAATCCGGAAGAGGAAGAAGGCGATGCAGGCGAGCCGGACGGCGCCGGGAAAGATCCGCCAGAGGAAGGCGCGGAAGATCACACCGGCGATGTTAGCCGGAGCGAAACGTCCGAGGCTTCCGCCGATCCTATGGATGGAAGCGAGATCGACGCAGCTGATGCGCCAACGGGCGAATTCGAGGGGGACGCGGAACTCAATCCGTCCGGCGAAGGCGGCGATCCGGGCCGCCCGCATCCCCCCGCGCGCGCCGAACCCCGCGGCCCGGACTACAAGGCCTTCACCAAGAAATATGACGAGGTCGTCGCGGCGCAAGACCTCTGCGACGCCGAGGAACTCGAACGGCTGCGCTCCTATCTCGACAAGCAACTAAATAATCTTTCCTCGATTGTCGCGCGGCTTGCCAATCGTCTCCAGCGGCGCCTGATGGCGCAGCAGAGCCGGTCCTGGGAGTTCGATCTGGACGAGGGCATGCTCGATCCGGCGCAGGCTGCCGCGCATCGTCGTCGATCCGCGGCAGCCGCTCTCGTTCAAACGCGAGAAGGACACCGATTTCCGCGATACGGTGGTGACGCTGCTTATCGATAATTCCGGCTCGATGCGCGGGCGCCCGATCACCGTCGCTGCCACCTGCGCCGATATTTTGGCCCGCACGCTGGAGCGTTGCGGCGTCAAGGTCGAGATACTTGGTTTTACGACCCGCGCTTGGAAGGGCGGCCAATCGCGCGAAGCCTGGCTGCAGGCAAATAAGCCAGCTTCGCCCGGCCGTCTCAACGACCTTCGCCATATCATTTACAAATCCGCCGACGCGCCCTGGCGGCGATGCGCGCAAACATCTCGGGCTGATGATGCGCGAAGGTCTGCTCAAGGAGAACATCGACGGCGAGGCGCTCGATTGGGCCCACAAGCGGCTGCTCGCGCGGACCGAACAGCGCCGTATATTAATGATGATTTCCGACGGCGCGCCGGTCGACGATTCGACGCTTTCGGTCAATCCCGGCAATTATCTCGAAAAGCATTTGCGCCGGGTGATCGAGGAGATCGAGACGCGCTCGCCGGTCGAACTCATCGCTATCGGCATCGGCCATGACGTGACGCGCTACTATCGCCGCGCCGTGACGATCATCGACGCCGAGGAACTTGGCGGCGCGATGACCGAAAAACTTGCCGAACTTTTTGATGAAACGGCGACGCCAGAGCGGGCGGCGGTTCATCGCGGAGCAAGTTCTGTGCAACGGGCGGCCCGTGGTCTGTTGCACTGAACTTAGTGTCGATATTAATCTACCTTTACCCATCAAGCTCTTGATAGTGACGGAATATCCCTTGCTCGTTGAATGGGATACGGCGATCGCTGTTGAGATAAGCGCGAATGCGGGGACGTTGCGCGATCGCTTGATGCAGAGCCGCCACGCGCGGGAGTTCTCTGAGAGTTCGCCGCATCCTTCGCGGAAAAGCATAGAGTAGGCCTTCGACGATCTGGAACAGCGATAGGTCGGCATAGGTTAAGGCGCTACCGACGAGTTGACCCGCGCCCTCGGGATTGCGCGCCAGAATGCGCTCGAACCATCCCAGGAACTTGGGAATTCGCGCTTCACGGAAATGCATCGCCCGGCGCAACGCTTCCGGTTTTTGGTCCTCGTAATAGAGAGCGCCGCTCAACGGATGGTGCGTGTCGTGGGCCTCCCCGACGAGATCGGCGATGGTGAGCTGGATCTGGTGGACCCGAAGCCGCCTCGCCTCGTCTCGCGGAGCGAGGCCGTGGCGGTCGCCGAGATAAAGCAAGATGGCGGCGGTCTGGCCGATCAGGGCGTCCCCGTCCTTCAGGAACGGCGGCGCAAACGGCGGATAGGGGATGTCGTCTCGCTCCAGAAAAGCCGTGAGGGCCTCCTCGCCGCCGCCTTCTTCGACTGAGTTGCGGGCTATGTCGATGTAGTCCGCGCCTGCCTCTTCCAACGCCAGCCGGACGAACTCGCCGCGCCCCTGAATGCTGGGCCAGTAGTAGAATTCATAGGCCATGTGCAAATTCCGTACGGCGGGGCGTCGCCCTGCCTAGACGAAATCGGCGGATTGGGTACCTGGAAAGGGCCGCTGCAGGCGCCGATCTTATAGATCTGCCCGACCGCGCTGCACGCCAATAGGCGTGCGCTTTCTGGAGGAGGTCAGGTGACAATGAGTTGGGCATCAGGGTCTCCGAGGTTGATTGCGGCTCAGGGTACGAGGACGGCAGCGCCTTCAAACCGGCCGGCGCGGAGATCGGCGAGGGCCTGGTTGGCCTCCCTCAGCGGGTAGCGTGTGGTCTTGGTGACGATGCCGATTTCCGGGGCGAGACGCAGGAAATCAAGTCCATCCTGCCGCGTGAGATTGGCGACCGACACGAGCTGCCGCTCTTCCCACAGCAGCCGATAGGGAAAGCGCGGGATGTCGCTCATATGGATGCCCGCGCAAACCACGCGGCCGCCCTTGCGCACCGCCTCCAACGCCTGCGGCACGAGATCGCCCACGGTTGCATAAATGATCGCCGCGTCAAGCGGCTCCGGCGGCATCTCATCGGATCCGCCCGCCCATGCCGCGCCGAGTCTCCGCGCGAAGGCCTGGGCGCCCACATCGCCCGGCCGGGTGAAGGCATATACTGTTCGTCCCTGCCATTTCGCGACCTGCGCCACGATGTGAGCCGCGGCGCCAAAGCCATAAAGTCCGAGCTTCTTGGCCTTGCCGGCGATCACCAGCGAACGCCAGCCAATCAGCCCGGCGCAGAGCAGAGGAGCGAGCGCCACGTCGCTGCCGGCCTCGCCGAGCGGGAATGCATAGCGCGCATCGGCGATCGCCGCCGTCGCGAAGCCACCGTCGCGCGTGTAACCGGTGAAGATCGGCTGATCGCACAGATTTTCCTGGCCGCCCATGCAGTAGGGGCAGACGCGGCAGGTGTGGCCGAGCCATGGGATGCCAACGCGCTCACCCATGCACAGCCCCTCGACGCCAGCCCCGATCGCATCGATCCGGCCGACGATCTCGTGGCCAGGGATGACCGGCACCTTTGGGCCGGGCAGCTCGCCATCGACGACATGGAGATCCGTGCGACAGACGCCGCAGGCGGCCACCTTCACGCGAATTTCGCCCGGCCCGGGTTGCCGATCGGCGAGTTCTGTCCATTCAAGAGCGGTCCCAAGTTTCTTTAACACCATCGCTTGCATGGCGTTCTCCAGTTCTGCCGGAAGCCAAGGGTAAATGTAACACGTGCGATCACCGTGTGCAGCCGATACCTCATCCTGAGCCATATAGGCGTCGAAAGCGGCGCGGCAGCAGATGCAGCAGATCCACATGAGGCCAGGCCCGAACTCGGCCGGCGGGGCGCGCCAGCGCCGGCAAAACTCGCGCAAAGTTTCCCCGGGCGGCAAAAGCTACTATCCGGCGGTGCACTTTTTTGAAAGGGCGACGGGCGCTTGGCGCGGAGCCAATGGGAAGTTTGGACCGTGGCGGCAGCGGATGTTAAAAGTCCCAGCGTTATGTCCCCCGGCACTATCGGCCGGAAACGCTTTCTCGCGGCGGACCGTTGCTTGCGGCCTTGGCGGCGGGCATGACCGGAGGCGGCATGCTAATTGTAAGCAGCCCCAATTAGACCTGAATTTGATGGCGTGAACAAGATGGATTACGAGAAAACCGGCGAAATCAGCGTTGCGAAAATCCTGCACGACTTTATCGGCGGCGAGGTCTTGCCGGGAACGGATATCGGCGCTGGCCAATTTTGGAGCGGGCTCGCCGGGCTTGTAGGCGAGTTCGCACCGCGTATTCGCGGCCAATCGCGGGTTCGCGACGAGCTGCAGGCAAAAATCGACGCCTATCATCGCCTCACCGCGACCAGGCCGTTCGATCCAGCGGGCTATCACGACTTTCTCCGCGAGATCGATTATCTCGTCCCCGAGCCGCCCGATTTTACCGTTCGCACCGAAGATGTCCTGGAGATCGCGCGGGTCGCCGGGCCGCAGCTGGTCGTTCCGGCGTCGAACGCGCGCTACGCTCTCAACGCGGCAAACGCGCGCTGGGGTAGCCTTTACGATGCGCTCTATGGCACGGACGCAATTCCCGAGACCGGTGGCGCGGCGCGCGGGAAGGGCTACAATAAAGTCCGTGGCGCCAAGGTCATCGACTGGGTCCGCGCATTTCTCGACGACGTCGTTCCGCTCGCGGGCGGCAGCCACAAGGCGGTTACTGCGTACAAGGTTGCCAGCGGCGAGCTAGTTGCAACGCTTGAAAACGGCCTGGACACGCGGCTGCGGCATCCTGGCCGGTTCGCCGGATCCAAAAAGAAGTCGCTTGACTCCTTTGTCGTGCTGCTTCGCCACCATGGCCTGCACATCGAGCTCGAGATCGATCAAAATAGCTTGGTCGGGGCGGAAAGCAAAGCCGGCGTGGCGGATGTCGTTCTTGAAGCCGCTCTCAGCACCATCATCGATCTCGAGGACAGTGTCGCGGCGGTGGATGCAGAGGACAAGGTCTCTCTTTACCGCAATTGGCTTGGCCTGATGCAGGGCAGCTTGACGGTAAATCTCGAAAAGAACGGGTTGATCGTCGAGCGGCGGCTTGCGGAGGATCGCACCTATATCGGCCGTGACGGCGCCCCGATGACCTTGCATGGGCGCGCTCTGTTGCTGGTGCGCAATGTCGGCCACCACATCGAAACCGATGCGGTGCTCGACTCCGTGGGGAGCCAAATCCCAGAAACCATTCTGGATGCCGCGGTGACCTCGCTGATCGCGATCCACGATCTCAAGCGTGCCAAGGGTCCGCGCAATAGCCGGAGTGGGTCGATCTACATCGTGAAGCCGAAAATGCACGGGCCGGCTGAAGTCGCGCTCGCCGATGCGCTTTTTGCTGGCGTCGAGGACATGCTGGAGCTGCCCCGGCATACGCTAAAGATCGGCATCATGGACGAGGAGCGGCGCACCTCCGTCAATCTCAAGGCCTGCATAGCGGCGGCGGCCGGCCGCGTGTTTTTCATCAATACCGGCTTCCTCGACCGCACCGGCGACGAGATTCACACGTCCATGGAAGCAGGTCCGATGGTCCGCAAGAACGACATGAAGAACACCGATTGGATCGCCGCCTACGAGAATGCCAATGTCGACGTTGGCATCGCCTGCGGGTTGCCTGGGCGGGCGCAAATTGGCAAAGGCATGTGGGCCGCGCCGGACCGGATGGCCGATATGCTGGCGCAGAAGATCGTGCATCCGCTGGCCGGGGCGAATACCGCCTGGGTGCCCTCGCCGACGGCCGCTGTATTGCACGCGGTGCATTATCACAAGGTCGATGTCGCGACCCGCTGGAAAGAGCTCGCCCGGCGCAGCCCGCCGCATCTTTCCGACCTCCTCGCCATTCCGGTCGGCCGGGCGAACTGGGCGCCGGACGATATTCAAGCCGAGCTCGACAACAATTGCCAGGGGATTTTGGGCTATGTCGTGCGTTGGATTGACCAGGGCGTCGGCTGTTCCAAAGTCCCGGATATCCATGACATCGGCCTAATGGAGGATCGCGCCACGTTGCGAATTTCGAGCCAGCACATCGCCAATTGGCTGCGTCATGGGATTGTCGCGCGCGAGCAAGTCATGGACACGCTTCAGCGGATGGCGGCGGTCGTCGATAAGCAAAATGCCGAAGATCCGCTCTACCGGCCGATGGCGCCCGGCTTCGATGGTCACGCGTTTCAAGCGGCGGCGGATCTGATTTTTAAGGGCCGCGCGCAGCCAAATGGCTACACCGAGTGGATACTTCATGCCCGCCGGCGTGACGTGAAGGCCGCCGCTGGAGCGGCTTTCCCTACCTCTGAGTAATGGTATTGCCCTCACATGATATAGAGCTGGCCTCGCAAATCTGAACAGTGAGATAATTGGATTTTCTGCCTGACGGCGGCGAGGATTATCGCCGCGAATCAGGAGATGTCATGACGGAACGCACACGGCGGAACCACGCGCCGGCCTGCAAGGTGAAAGTGGCCCTGGCCGCCCTCAAGGGCGAGAAGACGCTGGCCGGACTGGCGCAGCAGTTCGGCGTTCACCCTAACCAGATCACGCTGTGGAAAGGCCAGCTTCTCGACGGCGCGGCGGGGGGTGTCCGGCTCCGGCAAGAGCGAGGCGAGCGCGCCGGGGGTGGATTTGAAGGCCCTGCACGCCAAGACCGGAGAGCTGACGCTGGAGAATGATTTTTTGGAAGGCGCGCTCACCAAGGCCGGCATGTTGAGCGCAAAGCGATGATCGGCCGCACGCCACGATTTTCCCATCGCCCGGCAGGCGAAGGCCCTGAACATCAGCCGGGGCGCCGTCTATTGCAAACCCCGGCCAGTCCCGGCGCAGGACTTGAAGATCATGCGCCAGCTCGACGAGCTGCATCTGGAGCATCCGTTCATGGGCGCAAGGATGCTGCGCGACATGCTGAACCGCGCGGGCGTTTCGATTGGCCGCCGCCATGCCGCGACGCCGATGAAGCGCATGGGGATCGAGGCGGTCTATCGCCGCCCGGACACCAGCAAGCCTGCGCCGGGACACAAGATTTACCCCTATCTCTTGCGCGGGCTGAAGATCGAAAAGCCCAACCAGGTCTGGGCGGTGGACATCACCTGTATCCCGATGGCGCGCGGTTTCGTCTATCTCGCGGCGATCGCCGGCTGGGCGAGCCGGCGCGTTCTGCCGCATCGCGTGCCGATCAGCATGGAGGCGGATTTTTGCATCGAGGCGCTGGAGGAGGCCCTGGCGAAACACGGCAGGCCGGGGGTTTTCAACACGGATCAGGGCTCGCAGTTCACCAGCGAGGCGTTCACCGGCATGCTGATCAAGAACGGCATTGCGATCAGCATGGACGGCAAGCGCTCGTGGCGCGATAATGTGTTCGTCGAGCGGCTGTGGAAACCGGTGAAATACGAGGAGGTGTATCTGAAGGCCTGCGAGAGCGCCGGCGAAGCGCGCGCCTCGATCGGCCGCTATCTGGACTTTTACAATCGGCGAAGGCCGCATTCGAGCCTTGACCGGCACACGCCGGATGCGGCCTGCTTCGGTCCGGCGCCCTTACCGGCGGCGGCGTGACTTTTCCGCCGCGCGCTGGACGTGACTTCGGCCGGGCTACGCCCTCCCTGCGTCACGCCCAGCGCGCGAAACCCCGCATTAAGAGAAACCCGGCAGGACCCCCCTTATCCCTCGCGGGAATCTGTTCAGACAACCAGAGCCAGCTCTGTCGCCCCGCGTACGCCGGAAACAGGCCGGGCCCCGTTTCGCGGCCTGAGCGCGAACCTCGGTTCGGAGATCGGATGGGGCGATCCATACGGACGTGTTAAATTTGAACGGCCGGACTGGCGCGGCGACACGACGGTAACGTTGCTATTCGAAGTTAAGGCGTCCCAAGCTTGCAAAGTCCGCCACGCCGGAAGAAAAAATTGTTGTTGCCCAGCCAAGCGTCCGCCGCCATTGCCGCGAAGCGGGAAAAAGGGGAGGGCGCCTTACTTGGCGCCATCCCCGGTTTTCATCGCTGATTCGAACGATACCTGCGTGGGTCAAATCTCGCGGCAGCGTCCAAAGCGCTTGCTTAAATGAGCTCCTGCCCGCGCCATGTGGCGGTCGATCGTGCGCACCGACACGCCGAGCCGCGCGGCGATTTCGGCATGGGTCAAATCCTCGATGCGATTGAGCAGAAAGGCATCGCGGCAGAGAGGCGGCAGTTCGGCGAGGGAGGCTTGCAGCCGCCGCAGCTCCATCGCGCCTCCGGCGGCGGCTTCGGGACTGGCCGGAGCCTCCGCATTGCAGGCGAGCGCGAAGCCCTCGCCCGCGTAACGCAAACGGACTTTGGTCTTGCGCGCCATATCCATCGCCAGATTGGCGGCGATGCGAAAGAGGTAGGGGCGCGGTTGTTCGAGGGTCGCGGCGTTACCTCGCTGGAGGAGATGGAGATAGGTGTCCTGGACGACATCCTCCGCCTCCTGGCGGCCGGCGCGGCGCCGGGCAAACCCGTGCAATTCGTTGGCGTGCGCCTGATACAGCCCTGCGAGCGCAGTGTTAGCCGCGGACATGAGCGGCCTCCACGAGTTGCGTGCGTGAGAAGGATTGGGAGAAAAGCATGGCGCGCGCTAAGGCAGCGCCAAAGTGGGAAGGCAACATAGGATAACCTCGTGTCAGGGCCGGGGCCGCGAAGGGCCACGCCGGCTGCGCGAATGGAAAAGCGGTTGATTGCGAGAATGCCCGCGCTCTGTCGCGAGCGGCCAAAGCCGCATGCGCCGGTTTACCCAGGGCTCGGGTCCTCGGCCTCATGGCGTGAGCTTGATTTTCCGGTGCCCGGTTTCCGGAACCGAACGCTTGCGCCACTTACCCGGCGGCAAGCGCGTTACGGTCCGGCGGCAGGCAGGACATCACGCCAAGCGGGAGAGAGGATCGCTGTGAGTAGCCGGGAAACGGCGGTCGCGATCAGAGGTTTTGCGGAGGACCGCGCGCAGAAAAATAATATTTGTGGGGCGCGAGGGCCGCAAGTCCTAGCGCGGGCGCGTAATCAATCGTCGAGGCAACGCGCGTGGGAAAAACCGCAACCGCCGAAGGCGTCGCGACATAGCCGCACGCAGCGGCGGCGCAACCCACAATGCAGCAAAGGCCGTGATGATGATGAACGGGATCGCCACCCGAAGTGCCGGACCCAGATCCGTCCTGGGCGCAACTAATGCCCCCCGGGAAGGCGAAGCCGAACGCCGGCGCGGATGCGGCGAGGAAGCCTTGCAGCAAAAGCGCGTAAAGCGCGAATGCGCAGATCGCGGCGCGCCTTGCAATCGACCCTTGCCGGAACCTCCCCATCGTCAAAGCCTGTACCCGCTGCGTTCGCAGTCTCATTCAGCAAGAAGTATTGGTCGGAGTGAGAGGATTCGAACCTCCGGCCCCCTCGTCCCGAACGAGGTGCGCTACCAGGCTGCGCTACACTCCGCCGCGCCGCCGGACCTCTTCTCCGGCCATACTTTGCTTCGCAAATTCTTATAACGGCGCCTAGGTGTGCCGGCAAGCCCGTTGCCGCAAAAGTGTTGGCGATTATATAGATGACAAACGCCAAACAAGATGTAGAATGCCCGGCGCGTGACAGGCCGGAGTTAAGGGATGGCACGGGCGCGGATAAGTCTGAACGTCTCCGCTTCGAGACCCAAGACGATGCGCTCTACTATGCCCGTCAGATTGTTGAAAGTAGCCATAGCAGATTGGCCGCCGAAAACTTCAGTCTTGCCGATTACTATCATAATTGCGGGTGTTACATTTGCGTTGAATTAAGTCCCAAGGGAGACGCGCGCCAATTCAAGCTCATTATGCGCGAGATTCCAGACATTAGCCTCAAACCTTGCGTCTTCAACCTCGCCAATATGGATTCCAATTCGTGGATTATGGATGCCTATTGCAAGGATGCGTTGATGCTTGTTTGGACCAGCCATTCGGCCGAGAGCCCAAAGTTCGCTGTTCCCTCCGAAGTATGGGTTGAGGTTGCGGATGAACTTGACAATCTCGGAAGTCAACGCCTGGTTTAATACATCGGCGCGCGATTTCGCGTTCGAGATCATCAATGTCTCGCCCCATTGGAAAGTGGACGGAGCGAACGTCTGCGAGACCAAGGCTACTGGCCGCGTCGCATGTAGCTTGATCAAGCGCATCTCTCAGTTGATTGATAATTCGATAAGCTGCGATCCGGACAGTAGATGGGATTTTCTCAAATCGATGGCTAAAGACGCGCTCTCCGGTCTTCGTATCGAGGCGTTCGACAGTGTGATACGGGCTAGTCTTGATGAAATCTGTGCTGCTCGTTTCGAAGTGACACGCACTTTCTTTCGCGCCCTCGATGAGTAGCTTCGGACTTTCGAATGCTAATAGTTCCATAATGGGCACCGCGTATGGATGAGGAATCTTATGATTCCCATCCATCCAAAAATTCTGTTAGATTGCCGATATGAAGAACCAAAATGATCCTCTGGCAGGCCTCCCAGAACGGGAGCGAGAGATTATGGCTCACCTTCTGCGCATGGCGCCGGAGCCGCAGAAGGATGCGCCAGAGCCCATGACACCCAAGGGTATCGCGCAACGTCAACGGCGGCGGAAGGAACAGGAGGCCGCTAGCGGGCATGCCGCTTCCTCCAGCGCAAAAAACGCCTCGCCTGCCTCTTAAAGTCTGGCTTCGTTAGGCCGCCGATACATAAGACGCTTGCCCTGCGCTCCGCGCACGATTTTGGTTGCGCGTTCCACGTCTTCCACTCCTAGGCGCGCGCGGCTCGAATATCTGAAATCAAATTCTGCAAGATAGCGATGCAGATGCTTCTCACTGCAATGCTGATAGACGCCTTTCATGCCGCGCTTGAAGACGCTGTAGAAACCTTCGACGGTGTTTGTATGGGCGTGGCCGCGCACATATTCGTCCGCTTTATGGCTAACGCTTTCGTGGCTCGCGAAGTGATCCCCGAGCTTGGAATAGTGTCCGCCTTCGTCGGTCATGATCGCGGTTTCTTTCGCGACATTGGCCTTGATAATCGGAATGATATCGGTGGCACTTGTGCCATCGACATGGAATGAGCGAACTTGCCCGCTGTCACGATCGACAAGAGATAGAACGGTGTTTTTGTGGCCATGGCCGCGACGTTTAACTGAACCATCTCGGCGCCCGATGAAAGTTTCATCCGCTTCGACAGTGCCACCTGGGCCGCCCATTGGTGCAAGGTTACCGGAGCGCATGGCTTCCCTGATGCGATGTTCAACAAACCATGCAGTTTGATATGTTACGCCAAGCGATCGATGTAGCTGATGCGCGCTCATTCCCTTTTTGCTTGAGGCCATCAAATGAATGGCGAGCCACCATTTGCTCAATGGAACTTTGGAGCGCTCGAAAATAGTACCAATCGTGACGGTGAATTGGCGTTCGCATTCGCCGCAATAATAAAGGCCAGGGCGAGCGGATTTGCCGTCCACTTTACCAATGCGATCAAACGATCCACAGCGAGGGCAGACAGGGCCATGCGGCCACAAGACTGCTTCGATCGCTTCGCGGGCTGCGATTTCATTCGTGAAGGCTGGGGCTTGAAGATTGGCGGACATGACAAATTCTCCTTATCCGCCATACTACAGCTTGCCCCACGTTTGTCAACTAGATAATCGCCAAAGTGTTCGTCACGGCCGTTGAAGCGGCATACGTTCGGGACATCCTGCCGCGATAGCCTGGCATTGACGGCTTTCAATTCCGCCCCCTTGCCTGGCAACCGGGCCTATGCGACATACGCCCGCGCTCCGGAAAATCAAAACCCGCTCGGGCGAGAGCTGCGGTAGCTCAGTGGTAGAGCACTCCCTTGGTAAGGGAGAGGCCGAGAGTTCAATCCTCTCTCGCAGCACCAGTTTTCCGCTTACAATTCTTCGCGGGAAGGGGACGGAACGCCACCCCCCCCCGCCAACGCTCTGGCCATCCGAGGATGCCCGCGCAACGCCAAATCGTGCGCAGGCCGGCGCCGCGCGCAACGCATCACGCACGGCTTCTGGCCGATCAAGACGCTTTGGACGCCGCGATGACCCCTGGGATCATCGCAACGGCCTGCCATCTCGGGGGATCTTCAATCCACGGAGTTTTTCCATGATTACCGATCGCAGTGAAGTGACGTGCATGATCCGCGCAGCCAAAGTCCAAAGGAACGTAAGTTGGACCGGGGTTGCGGCGGCGATAGGGCAGAGCAAGGAATGGACAACTGCCGGATGCCTTGGTCAGATGGCATTCAGCAAAGCGCAGGCGGAGAAAATCGGCGCTATCTTCGGACTGTCCGATGAGGCGGTCGCGTGGCTCCAGATCGCGCCCCACAAGGGATCTCTGCCAACCGTGGTGCCGGCCGATCCGCTGATCTACCGATGGCACGAGATCGTTGCCGTTTATGGTACCACGATCAAGGAATTGATCCATGAGGAGTTCGGTGACGGGATTATGAGCGCGATCGATTTCTCGATGGATATCAGCCGCGAGGCGGACCCCAAAGGCGACCGAGTCAAAGTCGTCATGTCAGGCAAGTTTCTGCCCTACAAAGCTTATTGAGGATCGCGGCGAAGGATGCGAGGCGTCGTGCACGGCTTGGGGTCGGCCACCACGAGGTAGGTGATCGCAACGGCGGCCGGGTGCCGCGCCCAGGTCGTGGAGTCGGTTCCTTTAATGGACGTGCGCGGGGACAAAAAGCTTGAGCGCTCCCATGATGCCGGCGAAACGGCTGTCGCGATCGGTATCGGCTGCAAAAGAGGCTGCTCCAGCAAAGCCATCGTCGCTCTCGTCGAACGCGCCATCGCGGCGGCGGCTTGCGCGGGCAGCGCCGGCCGCCCTTTTCACGCACGAGGCCAAGAAGAGCGAGGCGGGCCTCGCGGACGCGGCAAAAGCGCTTGGCCTGCCGCTCGTCTTTCTCGAAGCAGAGGTTCTGCGGCAAGCCTCTTTACGCGCCGCCACGAACTCGCCAAGAGTAATGGCGATGTTTGGACTTCCATCGATCGCCGAGGCCGCCGCGCTCGCCGGCGCGGGACCTTCGTCCGTTCTGCTCGTCGCGCGCATTAGCAACGGGGGCGCAAGCTGCGCGGTCGCCGGCAAGAGACAGCCATGACGGTTCACTTCATCGGCGCGGGGCCTGGCGCTCCCGATCTCATCACCTTGCGCGGGCGCGATCTGATCGCCCGTTCGCCCGTTTGCCTTTTCGCCGGCTCTCTTGTGCCCCGGGCGCTCCTCGAACATTGTCCCAAAGGTGCCCAAGTCGTCGATACGGCGCCGATGAGCCTCGATGAGATCGGGGCCGAATTTTTGCGCGCGTATCGCGAGAATGAGGATGTCGCGCGCCTGCATTCGGGCGACCTTTCGATATGGAGCGCGTTAGGCGAACAAATCCGCGCGCTCGACCGGCTCGCCATTCCCTATACGATCACGCCGGGGGTTCCGGCATTCGCCGCCGCCGCCGCCGCCTTGGGGGTTGAACTCACTTTGCCGGAAGTGGCGCAATCCCTGGTTCTGACGCGCATCCGGGGACGCGCCTCCGCGATGCCGCAGCATGAACAGCTCGCAACTTTCGCGGCCACGCGGACAACGCTCGCCATTCATCTCTCGATCCATTCGATCGAGCGGATCGCGGCCGAATTAATGCCGCATTATGGCGCCGATTGCCCGGTGGCGATCGTGTTTCGCGCTTCCTGGCCGGAACAAACGATTCTCCGGGGGACACTTGCGACCATCGCTGGAATGGTCGCGGAGACGCCGATGGAGCGCACCGCGCTGATTCTCGTGGGACAAGTTTTGGCGCCCGGTGATTTTCGCGGAAGTGCGCTCTATGACAAAGATTACCAGCGCCGTTTCCGGGGCAAACCTCAATGAACGCGGCGGAACGGCGTTCGCGCGAGAAGATGGCCATCGCGGTCAAAAACCGCGATCTCAAGCGCGATGCGGCTGTCGTGGAGAACCTTCGCCGCCGTGCGCCACGCGGCCTCCGCGACCAGTGCCGCGATGTCAAATCCTTCCGCGCTGGCGAGATCGTAAACTTGCGTGGCGCTATTGGCGGCTCTTACCTTCCCGATAAGACACTCGCCAGCACCCACTTCCGCGCAGCGTGCCGCGAGCCAGGAAAGATCAACCTCCCCACGGCCCGAGTGGAGATCGAGAAGACCTTGACCGAGCTTTGTCATCTTGGCGAAGCCGCCGGCGATCGTCACTTTGGCGGCCTCGTGCGTGCGCAAATATTTCAGCATGCCGCCCACAAAATCCCCCATCTCGATCAACGCAATTTCCGGCAGCCTGTGCAGCGCCTTTATCGCCGCCTCCGAAGTCGAGCCGGTCGATCCGGCGATATGGGAAAGCCCTGCAGCGCGGGCGACATCGATCCCGCGATGAATTGTATCGATCCACGCCGCGCAGGAATACGGCACGACAATTCCGGTCGTGCCCAGGATCGAGAGGCCGCCGACGATGCCGAGCCGCCCGTTGAGCGTTCGCTCGGCGATTTTTTCGCCGCCTGGAATTGAGATTTCGACGGTCGCGTCTCCGGCAAGACCGCACATAGCCGCGACCTCCTCGATCGCGGCTTTGATCATCCGGCGGGGCGCCGGATTGATCGCCGGTTCTCCCGGCGGCAGCGGCAGGCCCGCGCGGGTAACCGTGCCTACTCCCGCTCCGGCTCGAAACAGCACGCCCGATCCGGCCGGGCCGTGGGACACCCGCGCGATCACCAGCGCGCCATGCGTCACGTCGGGATCGTCGCCCGCGTCCTTGATGATTCCCGCGCGCGCGAACCCTTCGCCAAGCTCTTCCAATGCCAGCACAAAAGTCGGCCGCGCGCCGCCTGGCAAGGTGATCGCGACGGTACCGGGGAATGGGCCGGAAACGAGCGCTTCATAGGCGGCCCGGGTGGCGGCGGCGGCGCAGGCGCCGGTCGTCCAGCCCTTGCGCAAATTCGCCTTCCGGGACGGGGGCTCTTCGGCTTCGCCCATTGGACAGGAAACGCCTTCTCGTGAAACGCACAGGCCTTGGCGGCAATATTCTAGCACGCGGTCTCGTCATCGCCGCGCCGCGGTCTGGCAGCGGTAAGACCATGCTGACCCTTGGGCTCATGCGCTCTTACCGGAACGCGGGCATTGCCGTCGCCGGCGCCAAATGCGGGCCGGATTATATCGACCCGGCCTTTCACGCCGCCGCGACGGGCAAACCAAGTTTCAATCTGGACAGTTGGGCGATGTCTCCGGCGCTGCTCGGCGGACTGGCCGTTGCCGCTGGCGAGGCTTGCGAACTCATTCTCTGCGAAGGCGTCATGGGGCTTTTTGACGGCGTGGCGGGCGAGCCTGGCCGGACCGGTTCGTCCGCCGATGTCGCGGCGGCGCTCGGCTGGCCGGTTCTGCTCGTGCTCGACGCTAGCGGACAATCGCAAACCGCGGCGGCGATCGTCAAAGGCTGCGCCAGCTTCGACCCGCGCGTGAAAATCGCCGGGGTGGTCTTGAACCGGGTTGCTAGTCCGCGTCATCGCCGCCTCGCGACCGAAGCCATTGAAGCGCTCAAAATTCCGGTTCTGGGAGCCTTGCCACGCGATGAAAAAATCAATCTGCCGGAGCGTCATCTCGGCCTCGTGCAGGCGGGCGAAACCGCCGGTCTCGATGCGGCTCTCGACAGGATAGCCGAGTTTATCGAGGAACATGCCGATACCGGCGCCATTTTGTCTTGCGTGCGCGGCACCACGGCATCGGCGCCCGCGCGCTCGCCCGCCTTGCCTCCTCCCGCGCAGCGAATCGCGATCGCTCGCGACGAGGCGTTCTCGTTTTTCTATCCGCATATTCTGGCGGGCTGGCGCAAGGCGGGCGCGGACATCGCGTTCTTTTCGCCGCTTGCCAATGAGCCGCCGCCCGGCCACTGCGATCTTTGCTGGCTGCCAGGCGGCTACCCCGAACTTCACGCGGGACGCCTTGCGGGGGCAGAACGATTTCTTGCCGGTTTGCGTCAGTTCGCGGAAACGCGGCCCGTGCATGGCGAATGCGGCGGCTACATAGTTTTGGGGCAAAGCCTGACTGATCAAGCGGGCGTTGCGCATCCCGTGGCAGGCCTGCTTGGCGCGTCGTTCAGTTTTGCAAAACGCAAGCTCCATCTCGGCTACCGGCAAGCGCGCCTCGTCGAGCCGCATCCCTTGGGCGCGAAAGGCGCACTGTTTCGCGGCCATGAGTTTCACTATGCCACGATCGAGACAGTGAGCGAGGGTGACCCGCCTTTCGCCATCGTCTGCGATGCGCATGGGGGGGCCGGGCAAGCGGAAGGCAACCGGCGCGGCAAAGTGTCGGGAAGTTTTTTTCACGTCATCGCCGTGGAAGACGCGTAATATTCAGAAATGTATCGGCCGGAGAGTCCGCCGCGCTGCATTTCACCCCGTCAGCACCTCGGGCC
>CAVRMA010000003.1:0-447435 GCA_963722515.1 uncultured Alphaproteobacteria bacterium
GTAGTGATGGAAAGGGATTGGGAGCCTGTTTGGTGTCCAACTGAGAATCCGGATCAAGCGGGCCCGCCGTATTGCCCCGCAAACCTTGTGTTAAGCCTAATTAAAGGTGAACTCCCACGGGCCGGCGAATTGGCCTATGAGGGAAAAATAGTGCCGTCCGCGGGCTCTGTGCTTTCCGGCAAGACCAGTTCGATCGGCGTCCGGCAAAAAAGGCGCGTGATGGTTCAACCGCCGTCTTTAAGAGAGGATAAGACCGTCTCCTTCGGCGAGAAGCTGGTGGCGTCGGAACAATTCCTGGTTCTTTTCCAGGAGGGAATGAATCTGGTGAGCGGGGCCGCCGCCTACCTCGACGGCGATGGCCGCGAGGAGGCGAAGCTCCTCCCGCGCCCGGCGGCGGTCGCCTACGCGGTCGAAAGCATGCGTTTGACGACGAGACTCATGCAGCTTGCCTCCTGGCTGCTCCTCCAGCGTGCCGTCAACGAAGGCGAACTGAGCCGCGCCGAGGCGGCCGCCGAAAAACGCAGGATTCGTTTGTCAGCGCAGGGCATCGTGTCCAACAGGGACGTACTCGGCCGCTTGCCGCCGCGTCTGCTCGAGCTCGTCGGGATATCGCTTCGCCTGCAGGCGCGCATTAACCATCTCGATCTTCTGATCTATAGTTCGCGTGACACGAGCGGCCAGGAGAGCCTGCCGCCGAGCCCGGTGGAAACCCAGATCGCGCAACTGCGCGCCGCGCTCGCCGCTCCGCGCGCGCCGTCGCCAGCAATGTGAAGGCCGCGCGCCCTCTCCCGCGCAGGCGGGGTGTCCATCTTTCGAAAAACAAAAAGCGAGTGTCAAAACATTACTGTCAAAGTTCTGCTTATCCAATCACACAGAGGAAGCGAACGATGTAAGTAGCTCTTCGAGTCTTGGCCTTTGTTGTGACTGTTATAATGTTGTCGCTCATATCTGTGTCAGCGGCCGATACGAATGCCGTTTAGCGCTCCCAGCAACCCGAAAGCTTGCAGCAGCCATATCACCACAGCAATGACGACCACGCCATTGAGGATGCGGTTGATCTTCGCGTCCATTGGGATATAGGCGTTGACGAGCCAAAGGAGCACTCCGACCACGATCAAAACGATGACTACATTCATGAGAGGCATGTGGATTCTCCATACGTCTAGAACAGCTTCTACGAATAATCCTAAATCCCAGTCTGCGTGAGCAGATCGTAAAGAATAACCATGGCAAGAATGGCGCCGACAAGCCCGCTAAGCTTTAGTATCTGTCAAGCACGGCCAGGCGGGATTCAGTCTTAGAAATGGTAGACAGAAAAAACTCTGAAGTTTCTCTATATGAGTTCTTCATAGCAGTATTCTCTGATGACTGACTAGTCAAGATTTAATACGAAACAATGGACGGTATTGGGATGTCGATCACAAACCCCCTAAAGTCGGAAGCCGCTCTTTTTGTGGCCTTGCATAAATAACAGCGTTAAATTTCTCAGCTGGAAAACTAATGCGCATCCCGCTCGAAAAGGTCGGTGTGGAATTCCTTGATGACGGACGCGGCGTGCGGCTGAAACCGGCAAAGCCGAAAATAAGGAAAATAATGCGTTTCACGCCGGCGGCGGCCCAATTAGAATTGCTCGCCGGGCTTCAGACGGCGAGAATGCAAGGGCCTTGATGGCTGATCCGCTTGGCGTTGACCAGGCAACCTTCAGGCGGATCAAACGTCCAGGCATGTCCGGCCGCTTCTATCGCAAGATATTATGAGAGGGATAGGGTCAAACCGGGCACGCGGATTTTCCCGACCAAGGCATCCGCGTTGCCCCGCCCGGCTTCGGCCGGCCGTGCGTCCGGGCGGCGGCCCCGGCGCTGCCCGAGGTGGATGATTTTAGACTATTTTGCCTGCCAGGACGCCATCGCGTCATCCAGGACGCGCTGCCCCGAGGGTCCTTTTTCGAAGGTCAATTTCGCGATATGACCATTGGCGAGAACGATTGGAACATCGAGCCATTCGCGCGATCGTAAAAGATCGAGATTGGATGCCTCCGCATCGCCGCGGGCGAGACCGACGAGGAAGGAATTCTCCATGACCGGCACCGTAATTCCCTTCAGCGGTTCTCCCGTCGGGTTGTCTTCGTGGCGCATCTGCACCACGCTGATCTGCTTGATATTGCCCAACGGGCTGTCTTTGGGCACTGTAAATGCCAGCTTTATGGTATGCGAAGCGGGCAATGTGCCGTCGAAATTTTTTTGAATCGTCATCGCCACTTGCAGCTTTTCGTCAGGTATGTCGATCTCGGCGCGAACCGCCGAGCTGAGCGGCTCATCCGGCCCATTGCTGACGTTATCGACCCGCCAGACGACCGTGCCAAGAAAGGTTTTCACCTTGGATTGTTCTTCAGGCGCGTCGACGAGGAGGGCGGCGCGGCGGGCAACGGGAATGGGAGGATTGGCGGGTCCGGAATCGCTGTTGGCGGCATCGTTGCGATCGGCGGTTGACAATGGCACAGGCGCGGACCCGGGTGGCGCGGTGCCGGCGCCAACGCGGTCGACGATCTTGCCGGTAGCGCCGGCCTCGCCCTGGGCCGATGGCGCAGGAGGTTGCGGGCGCACCAGATCCTCGGGGCGATCGCGCAGTTTATAGGCGGCGATCGCGATAAGGGCGACGGCCAGAACGGCGATTCCGCCGGCGACCACAAGGCGCTTTGCGGGACCGGTATCTCGCTCGGGCCGAGGTGCGAAAGGATGTTGAGTTTCAAGCAGCGTTCTTGCCGCTGGTCCGGAATTTTGGGGGCTCGGGTTTGGCGCTTCCGGGACGGACGGTGCCGGGTCAAATGCATCGAAGCCGCGCCCGGCCGATGCTGTTTGGCCAGGAGGAGCGGGGCCTGCCGCCGGGGCTTGAGGCTCGTCCCGCATGGCAGAGGGCTTAGCCGCGGTCCGCGCCGCCGGAGCCGGGGTGCGGACCGGAGGCGGTGCAGGCCGCATAGGGTTGAAAGCCGGGCCGGGCCGGGCCGGGCCTTCCGGCTGGGCGCCGGAGTCCATGCCGGGGGGGGCGCGGATCACGTCGAACTTTGAGGAGTTCTCGAAGGCGGCGGCGGTTGCGCGGCCGGAATAGGACCCGGCGCGGACGGAGCGGGTCCGGGCGGATTTGGGTCCGGCTGATTGGGTTCAGGCAACGGCGCGATGCTTGGCTCATGCACCGGGGGTGTACCGGCCGGACTTGCGGCGGTTGGCCAAAGGCCCGCGAGGTCCGGTTCGGCCATCATGGGCGCGCCGCTTCGGCGACTCGGCCGCGACGCAATTTCCGTTTCAAGCCGGGCAACCGCCACTTCCAGGGCTTGCGCTTCGCGCTCGATCGCCTCCTCCGGCACCGGCGGATCGAGCTGTCGCAATTGGCCGAAAAGCGCCCCCCGCGCCCGCTCGTAAATGGCGTGGCGTGATTCGGCGGTCGAATCCGGCAGGCCCGCGACGGCCTGGGCGAGCAGCGGGTAATAGTCAGCCATATCGTGTTGAGAGCATTTGATCGGCCTTCCGTCAATCCCGCCGTGGAACTTTGCCCTTCAATCCTGGAACGCCATCAATCGCGGAAGGGATTGTGAACGAGGATCGTATCGGCTCGCTCGGGGCTGGTCGAGAGAAGCGTGACCGGGGCCTCGATCAATTCCTCGATGCGGCGGACATATTTGATCGCCTGCGCCGGTAGCGCCGCCCAGGTGCGGGCGCCGGCCGTCGTGTCTTTCCATCCCTCGATTGTCTCATAGATTGGCGTAACACGGGCTTGCGCCGCCTGGCTTGCCGGCAATCTGCCGATACGTTGGCCATCGAGATGATAGCCAACGCAGACCTTGATCTCCGCGAAACCGTCGAGAATATCGAGCTTCGTCAAGGCAATACCGTCTATCCCCGAGGTTTTGACCGCCTGCCGCACGAGCACCGCGTCGAACCAGCCGCAACGCCTGCGCCGCCCCGTGTTGGTTCCGAATTCATGACCCCGGTCGCCGAGCCTCTCGCCAATGGCATCGTTGAGCTCGGCCGGGAACGGCCCGCCGCCGACCCGCGTTGTATAGGCCTTGGCGATTCCCAGCACATAGCCGATCGCCTTTGGGCCAAGGCCAGACCCCGTGGCGGCATTGGCGGCGACCGTATTCGACGAGGTCACAAAAGGGTACGTGCCGTGATCGACGTCGAGCATCGCGCCTTGCGCGCCTTCGAACAAAATGCGCTTGCCCGCGCGGCGGGCGGCCTCCAGCAACTCCCAGGTCGCATCCATGAAGGGAAGAATTTTGGCTGCGACGCAATCGAGTTCGGCGCGAATGGCTTTTGCCGAAACAGGTTCGAGCCCGAGACCCGGCGCAGCGGGTCGTGATGGGCAAGCAGGCGGGCGATTTTTTGATCCAAACTGTCCGGCTCGGACAAGTCCATGAGCCGGATCGCGCGCCGTCCCACCTTGTCCTCGTAAGCTGGCCCCATGCCGCGTTTGGTGGTTCCGATCTTCAACGCTTCGACATTTGAGGATTCGCGATGAGCGTCGAGTTCGCGGTGCAGGCTAAGGATCAGCGTCACGTTTTCGGCGATCTTCAGATTTTTGGGTGAGACCTCGATGCCCTGGCCCGCGAGCTTGGCGATCTCGTCCAGGAAATGATGCGGATCGAGCACGACGCCATTGCCGATGATCGAGAGTTTTCCAGGCCGCACGATGCCAGATGGCAACAGCGTGAGCTTATAGACATTGTTGTCGATGACGAGCGTATGCCCGGCATTGTGGCCGCCCTGGAAGCGCACCACGATGTCGGCCTCGAGCGACAGCCAATCGACTATCTTGCCCTTGCCTTCGTCACCCCATTGGGCGCCGACCACCACCACATTCGCCATCGAACCGATCGCTTTTCGCCGCGGTCTTTTCTTTCAAGAGCCGCCAAAAATAAACCCGGCGCAACCGCAATGGCTGCACCGGGTCCATTGCGGGAACGGGGTACACGTTTAAGCGGCTGGAGTAAAGCTTTGCCCGCGTCGCGGTTGGGTGAGTTTTGGTAAACCACCCCGCGCGCCTTCCCGGCATTCGCCGTCGGGTGCCCTCGACCTCGCCCTAACGCCGCCGCCGGGGCATTCCTTGCAAGCGATCTCCCCTTTCCAAGACGGTCCGGATCAATCTGCGGCTGGGGGCCCGGTTACGGAAACAACACGAAACCGGTACTGGTCCGGGGCAGGAGCTGCCACACTAACTGCCGTCAAGGACCGCTGACGATCAGCTTGCCTTTCATTCCGGCCTCCTGGTGGCCTGGCAGATCGCACATGAACTCGTATTCTCCGGGCTTATCGAAAATAAACGTCTTGCGAGTCACCTGTCCCTCTCTTGCCATCAGATGAAAACCAAATGCCGGCAGGTCGATGCCATGCTCGGTTTCAGCCTGACTATTATCGAGAACCAAAGTAACAGAACGCCCGGTAATGACGCGGACCGTCGGGGGAACAAATCTGAATTCCGTCGAGACAACCCGGACTTCGCGGGCATTAGAACCTGGCGCCTCCGGCCGGACGCCATTTTCTTCGGCTTGGGTCCATGTGACGGCGGCAGCGCCGCTCACCGCGACCACACCCAAAGTCATCGTCCAACGACTCCAGAACTTTTTGGGGCGTCTATCCGGCATGGGGTATCCTCCCGTACTTTCATCCTTCCTAGCCTACTGCTTGCAAGCTCCTGTTTATCGCCTCGACTACTGTTCGAACCGGTGCCCGGCTCCCCTGTGGCGGCGGAGGATTCCCCTTGAAAACGAAGTGCCGGCGGGCCTCGTGATAGGCGGGGTCGGGCCCGAAGAAATTGACCTGCATCTGTTTCAGCTCCTTGGCGCGATAGTTCGCGAGGGGCTTGACGAATTCGTCGTCGAGACGCCTCTCGTGCTTCTTCCGAAGCATCACGCGGAATTCCGGATTCCGGGCCAGGCGCCTCGCCCGCTCCCTCAGCCCGGCCTCGAACGCCCCGGTATCCTCGCCGAAGGCGTCGTCGAGAAATCCCATCTCCCGCGCCGCCCGCGTGCCGATCGGCAGGCAGGAAAGGGTCAGCTCCATCGCCCGCGTCCACCCTACCCGCCGCGGCAGCGTATAGGTCCAGTATTCCGATCCATAAAGATCGCCCATGCTCCTGTAGTGGGGATTGAGGACGACCCCAGACCGCGCATAGACGTGGTCCGCCGCGAGTGCCAGTGTCCGTCGTCAGAGTTTTTGGGACAGGGAGCGGCTTAAAATAAGAGAGTCTCTGGCTCGTCTGGTTTTTAATATTATGCGGCCTGCCGACGGTGCAGCAAGCGGCGATTGGCGATTGTGTGTCGTTTGATCCTTTCTCTTTCGATCAGAATGGTCTGGCCCCGTCCGAAGTAGACGTCGGCTGGCGTCAGATTGCCGATGCTTTCGTGATAGCGCAGGTGATTGTAGTCAACGACGAAGGCCTCGATCTGGGCTTCGAGATCGCCCGGCAGGTAATAGTTTTCGAGCAGGATACGGTTCTTGAGCGTCTGATGCCAGCGCTCGATCTTGCCTTGGGTCATCGGGTGATAGGGCGCGCCACGGACGTGCTCCATGTTCTGCCCATCGAGCCATTTCGCCAGGTCCGCCGCGATGTAGCTGGAGCCATTGTCGGAGAGAAGCCTTGGCCGGTGGATGGCCTTTGCCTGGTCGAGTCCCGAGGCCCTCAGTGCCAAGTCCAGCGTGGCGGTGACATCTTCGACCTTCATCGTCGTGCACAGCTTCCAGGCGATGATGTAGCGTGAAAAGTCGTCGAGAATGGTCGAAAGATAGAACCAGCCCCAACCGATGACCTTCAGATAGGTGAAGTCGGTCTGCCAAAGCTGGTTGGGCGCCGCGGTCTTGTCCTTGAACTCATCGGCTGCCTTCATCACGATGAAAGCCGGGCTGGCGATAAGATCGTGTGCCTTCAGCAGGCGATAGACCGAAGCCTCTGACACGAAATACTTTTCCGTATCGGTGAAGCGCACGGCCAACTCGCGCGGCGACAAGGTGGGCTCGTCCAGGGCCAGCTGCACGATCCGCTCGCGGATATCGTCCGGAATGCGGTTCCAGACGCGATCCGGCCGGGGCGAGCGATCGTCCAGGGCCTCTGGCCCGCCGCTTTGATAGACATCGCACCAGCGATAGAACGTGGCCCTCGGGATGCCGAGTTTCTCCAGTGTGCGTTTGACCGGCAGGGCCGATTGCCCGACCAGCCGGATAATCTCGGCTTTCTCGGATGCGGAGTATCTCATGCCTCGTCCTCCCCATCCCCGATCACGTTTTTTTTGAGCAGACGGTTTTCGAGCGTCAGTTCAGCGACGACCTCCTTCAGTGCGCTGGCCTCGCGGCGCAGGTCCTTTACCTCGTCCGAGGTTGCTGCGCGGGCCGTATCGCCGGCGAGCCGCTTCTTCCCGGCCTCAAGGAAGTCTTTCGACCAGCGGTAATACAAATTCTGGACGATCCCTTCACGACGGCACAGCTCGGCGATGCTCTCCTCGCCGCGCAGGCCCTCCAGCACAATGCGGATCTTCTCTTCTGCCGAGAATTGCCGGCGTGTCGCCCGCCGGATGTCTTTCACGACCTTTTCCGCCGGTTCCTTCACCGGCCCGGATTTCTGTCTCATCTTCGCTCCTTGAAAGGCTACGATGAGCCAGAAATCCTCCCTTCTTCAACCCGCCCAATCTGTCTCATAGGCGCTGACGCTGGACAGGGCAGCCACGATATTGCATAGGTAGCCGGGCTCGTTGACTCTCCCGAACCGTCGCAAATATAATTCCGCGTAGTGGAACACGTCGCAGGGTCCGCACACATCGACGATATCGCAATCCGGGTATATCAAGATTCCAATCCGGCGGGACCGGGTGATCTCTTGCGATGCTGGACTTGGGGTTATTGCGTTTGTGTTCATGGCGCTATTGTCCTTCGTGATCGCATCCACGACAAGGACAAAGATCCCTCATTTTCTGCCAAGCGAACCCCCGCCAAGGATGAGCGTGTTTGGCCCGAAATCAATGAACGTCCGTTCCTGGCGCAACGCGGACCAGATTCGAACCGGCCCGCAACTATCCGCTTGCGGCCGTTGTAACGAGCCGTTGGCTGGGTATGGGGCGGCAATTCGGTCGTGACGGACGAACGGCACGGCATCGCTGCGAGGGGCAGCGGCAGGGCGGATAGATACAAAGGATTTGCTGATCCGCCACCAACGGGAACCGCTTCTGCTACTCCCTCACCGGTAATTTCCGGATCATCAACCCAAAGGAGTTCCGGGTTCCGGCGCGACCGGGTAGTGGCATCGCAGCATCCGGCTTTCGAGGCCGCGCGCCTCACACAAGGAGAGAATGCTTTCGAGACCAGTAATTGGGATGGCACTCTTCCCATGCGGGATCGCGGTCTCCCCGGTGTCTCCGGAATTGGCTTCAGCGGCGATCATCCGGTCGAAAAACCTCGCCGGCGGCAGTTGTTTCTTGTCGCCCACGACGACGATCCGGCGGCAGCGCGCGACAAGACCCAAGGCGTCCTCCGGGCGCAGTTGACTCGCCTCGTCGATGACGAGAAGATCGAACTCGACCGAACCCGGCGGCAAGAATTGCGCGGCCGAGAGCGGGCTAATGAGAAAAACCGGCTTGATTTTCTGGATCGTGCCGCCCGCAGCCTGCATCAGTTTGCGCAGCGGCATGTGAGCGCGCGTGCGGCCGATTTCGCTGCGTATCACCCGCATTTCGCCTAGGTCGCCGCGCGGGATCGCCGCCTGATGCCCGGCGCGAACGCTGCGCACGGCGGACTCGCGCAACCTCGCCTCGATCTCGACGAAATACTCGACAAGCTCGCCGTGCCGGCCGCCGTCGAAGGCGGCCAGTTCGGGGTCGGCCGCGATCGCCTTTTTCCAGCAGGCTTCGGCAAAAGCGGTTTCGAGTTCCAAATAGGCATTCTTGGGATCGAGCTCTCCCGAAGCAAGTGCGCCGGCAATCCACGCGGGTCCAGCCGCGCGCATTTTTCGATCGGCATTGACGAGCCTTGCCCATTCCTCGAAACGAACGTGGCTCGCGGCCCACTCCGCCGCCCACGCGCTCAGACGATTGAGGTCGATCGTTGCGATGGAATCGGTTTGAAAAACCGCCGCAAGGTCGAGGTCGAGAAATTTTATCGTACCGGCGAAGGCGTTGATCACCTCGTCAAGGCCGGTTTCGAGATAATCGCAATGTGCCTCGGCGGTGACGTCGCGGGCCAAGCCGATGACGCTTTCGGCGTTGAGACGCGGATCGAAGGCGGCCAGCTCCCCGGCGGCCCTGGCAATCTCGTGGATCAGGTGAAAGACCGTCCTTTTTTCTTGCCAGACATCGCTCAGAAGACTCGCCAGGACTCCGGCCTCGGCGGCAAATTTGCGGCGCGACGCCTGGCTCGCAAGGACTGCGTCGAGGAGCGCGAGACGGTCGTCCGGCCGTTTCGGCAACGGGGCCGACAACAGGTTCGCCAGCGAACCAGCCGACTTACGGTAAGCATGGCCCGCCCGGGCGAGCCAGAGCGGCGCGCCTTGGGCGAGCGGCGCGCGAAGCCCGGCAACGAGACCGGCGAAGGCCGCCGGATGGAACGTGTGGAGATAGGGCGCTTGCTGTTCCAGCCATTTCGCGCCGAGAGCAGTGGCATCGGCAATGTTGCGCGGGGAAGGGAAGGTGGCGATCTTGGCGGCGATGTTTTCGGCTCCCGGCGGCAAATTCGATATGGCGCGGAAGATCGCAATGAGGGTCTTGACGCCGGCCAAGGTTGGATCCCGGGGGAGACCGAAATAATTCGTGACCATGGTTGCATAGGCGGCGAGCGCCGCTACTTTGCGGGCAAGCGCTTGCAGCTTAGGAATTTGGCACTGGAGATCCGCTGGCAGCAAAGCGCTCCGCCGCCGCACGCCAGCATACAAATGGCTGTTCAGCGGGCCAACGCTTTCCGTGAGGCCGGCGAGCCCCTCGATCAGCCGCGCTTTTCCAGCGAATTCCGCGCCTGTCCAAAGCGCCGCCTCCTCAACAAGACGCGCATTGGGCCTAAACCCGCGCCGCGCCGCCGCGATTTGGATCGAGAGCACTTGATAAGGCGTCATGGCGGTGTCGCCGATCTGAGCGTGGAGGAATTTTGCGGCATGGTTCAAGCGGTTGCCCGCCGCGGTCAATTGCGTTGCCGTCGCGTCCGTCGCGGATGAGCCGGCGGCCGCTTGCAAGGTGCGATCCAGTCTTTCCGCAACGAGCCGCTTGCTTGCTGCCGGGCCGTGGAGTTCGAGGCAAATGTCATCAAGACCCGCTTTTCCGAGCCGGTCGTAAACAACGTTGAGGTCTGCCGTTTTCCCGGCGGCGAACAGAACCGTTTGACCGTCATGCACGGCCGCCGCGATAATATTCGTGATGGTCTGCGATTTGCCGGTTCCAGGCGGACCTTGGACGACGAGATTGTATCCGGCGCGGACGGCCTCGATGACCCGCGTCTGCGAGGAGTCCGCTTCGGCAACATGAATGAGCTCGGCTGAATTTACTATTTCCTCCTGCCGGGCGGCCTCGGGCGGGACCGGAGGCCCAGCGGCGAATCCTTCGCCTAGAAGTCCGCGCAAGAGCGGATGCGCGACCAGCGCATTGGCCGGCCAATTACCGGGTTCAAGATCTCGCATCATTGCCAGTTTCGGGAAGGAATAAAGGCCAAGCTCGATTGCATTGGCGTCGATCGACCATCGCCGCTTAGCGGCAACCGCATTGGCGATCGCATCGAAATAGCCCGATGGCTGCCAATCTCCGCTCGCCACGACATCGGGCAGGGCGAGGCCGAAATCGCCGCGCAGCCGTTCCTGCAAGGCCTGATTGGTGGCGATGCCGTCCGTTCGAAGCCAAAGATCGAAGGCCGCGCGCTTGCCATCGCGGCCGAGGTAAACCGGAAGCAGGATCAGCGGAGCCGTGCGAGGCACATCCGATTTTTCGTCCTCATACCAGCGCAGGAATCCAAGGGCGAGAAAGAGGATGTTGACGCCGCGCTCCTCCTCGGATGTCTTCGCGCCGCGCTGCAGGTCATGCAGCCGCTTGTGTAAAAGCGCGGGGTGGAGCAATGTCTGCAAACCGTTCCGGCCAGTTGTCCCAGCGGTGACCGGACGCGGCGTTTCCGGGGCCGCCGCGTCGCCATGTATGCCGGCGATTTCCCCGGCCGCGAGAACCCGCAGCAGCTTGTTCTCGCAAACGAGACTAGCGAAGACCTGATCCGATGCATTGCCGGTGATGGAAAGCGTGCGCGACCGCTTGGCTCCCCGCGGGGTATGAATGAGGCGGTTGCGGGTCGAGGTTTCGATTAACTTGAGCCGGGCCTCGGCGAGCAGTTTTTCGATTTGGGTTGCGGCCCGGCCGCGGGCGGTCTGTTTCCCCGCCTTGCGAACCGAAGTGACTTTCCGCATTTACGTCTCCCTTTAGCCCGGAAGCCGCCGTAAGGCCGCCGCGAAAATATCTCATTTACGAGCAAGTAGAGGGATTTTGATATGACGTAAAGTAAGTTAATAATTGTCAGTGATTAATGCTTAGACGATAACCTTTATAATTAGGAACTTTGCGAGATTTTTTACCAAGTGTTAACCCCGAATATTAACCAACGGCGCGGTTCGCGCGTTTTCATGCCGGCTTGGATGCTGCCGCGCCGCTGGCCCTCCAACTGTGAACCAAGGAGCATGATCGGGCCCCTTGGCTTTCCGGTCATGCTTTGACGTTCTGGCGTTCGCATGATCTTTATGGCGAACGAGCCTCTGGCCGGCATCCTCCGTTTTGCTTTGCGCCGCGGCGCCAAACCCGGGAGACCGTGGTGTTGAACATATTGCCGCAAGAACAGCTCGATCTCGTCTTGCGCCGTCACGCGGAAATCCTGGCCCGCCTCGCCGGGGCGCCCGAGCCCGCGGCTTATGTGGCCTTGTCGCGCGAACTCGCCGGCATTGAGACTGTCGCGAAGGCAATCCGGGATTTTCGCGGCCAAGCCAACGAGGCCGCGGGACTCGAAGCCATGCTGGCCGATCCCGCGACCGGCGCCGAGATGCGCGGCCTTGCCGAGGAGGAATTAAGGGCGGTCCGCGCAAAACTGTCCGGCCTCGAACAGGAACTGAAGGCCGCGCTGTTGCCAAAGGACGCGGCGGATGAAAAAAACGCCATTCTCGAAATTCGGGCCGGAACCGGCGGCGACGAGGCGGCGCTGTTCGCCGGCGCCCTCTTCCGGATGTATCAGCGCTACGCCGAGCTGAAAGGCTGGCGCGTCGAGATTTTGTCGGCGAGCGAGGGCTCCTCCGGGGGTCACAAGGAAATCGTGGCCGAGATCGCGGGACGCGGCGTCTTCGCGCGTTTGAAATTCGAATCCGGCGTGCATCGGGTGCAACGCGTGCCGGAAACCGAGACCCAGGGGCGCGTGCATACCTCGGCGGCAACCGTCGCGGTCTTGCCCGAAGCCGAGGATGTCGATGTCGATATCAACGAAGCGGACCTGAAGATTGATACGATGCGCGCGCAAGGCGCCGGCGGCCAGCATGTCAACAAGACCGAATCCGCGGTCCGCATCACCCATTTGCCGACGGGCACCATCGTCTTCGTGCAAGACGAGCGCTCGCAGCATAAGAACCGCGCCCGCGCCATGACGCTCTTGCGGTCCAGGATCTTCGATGCGCAACGCCAAAAACTTGACGCCGAGCGCGCCGCGGACCGGCGTGCCCAGGTCGGTTCCGGCGATCGCTCTGAACGAATCCGCACATATAATTTTCCGCAAGGGCGGCTCACCGATCACCGGATCCATTTGACGCTTTACAAGCTCGACAAGGTCATGACCGGCGAAGCGCTGGACGAAGTGATCGACGCCCTCGTCACTCAGCATCAGGCGGTATTGCTCGCGGCGCCGGATAGCGGGGCAGCTTGAAGGCCTGCTCCGTGTCTTGGCTCATCTGGGCTTTGCTGTCTTCGTCGCCGCGTTTTTGGAAGAGCGGCTCACCGCGGCGTATTGATCCGGCATCGTCCTGAACGGCAGTGGCGCGCTGCCCTTCACCTCCAAGGGCTGATCCGGGCCAGGGTTGAAGCAGGACACCGCGCATTCGAGCGGAACCAACGGAGGCTCCGGCGGTTTTGCTTCTGATGAATAGCCGATCACCGTCGCAAGAAACGGCGAAACCGCTCGGCACGCTGGCGTTTTGACGAGCCCGCCGCCATCCTTGGCAACGAATGGGGCGGGGCCAGCGCCGCGCGACTCAACCGGAATCTGAATCATGCTCATAAGATATGGCTACGAATTGACGTTCAATTGCGCGGAACCGGCATTGATGGTTTGTCTCCTCGACGCGCATCGCGATCAGGCGCAAAATATTCGGTTCGAGACGCCGTTCGAGACCACACCGGCGATTTCGACGGAGACTTATCTCGACACATTCGGCAATCATGTCCGCCGGTTTATCGCGCCCGCGGGCGATCTGACGATTTGCCGCGACGCCATCATCGAGGTTAGCGGCCGGCCTGATCCGGTCACGCTCGACGCGGAGGAGATCGCGGTCGAACGATTGCCAAACGACACATTGGTTTTTACGCTCGGCAGCCGTTATTGCGAAACCGATAAGCTTTGCGACGTCGCTTGGCAATTGTTCGGGTCCGCCCCTCGCGGATGGCGCCGGGTTCAGGCAATCTGCGACTTCGTCAGCAACCGTTTGACTTTCGGCTATCAATACGCCCGCGCCACCCGCACCGCCTATGAAGCCTATCAGGAGCGGGTGGGCGTTTGCCGCGATTTCGCTCATCTCGCGGTCGCTTTCTGCCGCTGCATGAATATTCCGGCGCGTTACGTTAATGGTTTTTTGGGCGACATCGGCGTGCCGCCGGATCCAGCTCCAATGGATTATAACGCGTGGTTCGAAGTCTTTCTCGACGGGCGCTGGTTCACTTTCGATGCGCGCCACAACATGCCGCGCATCGGACGCATCGCCGTCGCGCGTGGCCGTGACGCAACCGATATCCCCCTTGCGACTTCCTTTGGGCCCCACATCTTGAAGAGCTTCAAGGTATGGACGGACGAAGTCGAACCCGCTGTCCTCGCCGGCCTTGCGCGCCGCAGCGCCTAGGCGCCTGTCGTTGCACGCGAAAAGACGATGCTGTCTGTGGCGAATAAGCAACCCACCGCGAAAAAATTCGGCGCGGGATTCCCGGAAAAATTGGTCCGTACAATATAAATTACTGATATTATTAATGTTTTACAAGGTCTGCGGTCTCGCTGGACCAGCGCCGCCAGAGCCACGCGTTTTCACTTTGATCTTGACGCCGCTAGCCAGCTGCCGTTGCCTGACCGGGGCGGTTTTTGGACAAATGGGCTTATGCGCCGTTACACCTTTTGGCCGTGGCGAACAGGCTTTCGTGGTCTCATGGCGGCCGGCGTTCGGGGTTCGCGCCGTCCTCCACGCCACTTTCTTGTCATTGTCATAACGGTGTGCGGCCTCGCCGGCTGCGCTGCCCCAAAAGGTTTTCTCGAGCCGGTGGCGGCCAGCGCACCCGGCACGAGCGAGGTCGAAATGCTGGTCGCGACGACACGCATGCGGACCACGCCGGCGGAAATGTTTTCCGGTTTTCGCGGGCCGGCGTTGGATTTTGCCGATATCGTGGTTTCGCTCCCTCCCGACAGCGTCCGCCAAATTGGGGAAGTTCAGCTGCCCCGCCAAATTCCCGGCGATCCGGCAACCGATTTCGTGACGCTCAAAGCCGACTACAATGACCGCACGCAAGCGCTCGCCACCTTCCGCCGGCTGGTGCGGACAACGCCCAAAAAGCAGGTGCTGGTGTTTGTCCACGGTTTCAACAACCGCTTCGAGGACGCGGTCTTCCGCTTCGCGCAAATCGTCCACGATTCGGGGGCGGAAGTCGTGCCCGTCCTGTTCACCTGGCCGTCGAAGGGCAACGTTTTTGCCTATGGCTACGACCATGAGAGTGCCAGTTATTCCCGCGATGCGCTCGAGGACGGCTTGCGCGCGCTCGCCAAAAATCCTGACGTCGGCGAGATCACCGTGCTCGCCCATTCGATGGGCAACTGGGTGACGCTCGAAGCATTGCGACAGATGGCAATCCGGGACGGCAAGGTAGCCGGAAAAATCCGCAACGTTATGCTCGCGGCGCCGGATGTCGACGTCGATATCGCCCGCGAGCAGATTAACGCGATGGGCGCGCGAAGGCCGCAATTCACCTTGTTCGCGTCGGAAGACGATCACGCGCTTGCGCTTTCGCGGAAAGTTTGGGGCGAGCCGAGGCTCGGTTCCATCAATCCCGACCAGGAACCATACAAGAGCAATCTTGCGCGCGAGCGGATCGATGTCATCAACCTGACCGGAGTGAACTCGGCGGACCAATTGCATCACGATACATTCGCCGAAAACCCGCGGGTTGTCGAGCTCATCGGCCGAAGCATCGCGAACGGCCAGACCCTCACCGATTCTAAGGTTGGCTTTGGCGCAAAAATCCTCCAGACAACGGCTGGCGCGACAGCCTCGGTCAGTCACGCGATGGGCCTCGTCGTTGCGGCGCCCGTTGCCATCGTCGATCCGCTCACGCGCGAGCAGTACGGCGACCAGGTCGATGCCTTTAGCCAATCGGTCCAGGACGCCACCGTGACACCGCAGTGATACCTGTCGTGGGGACGGCCAGCCAATGCCCGGCAAAGGCAGCCATTTCGAGATCTGCACTCGCGGATCCGCGGGGATAGCGCGGGACGGATGTGTCAAATCCATCGCTTATTAATGCCGGAAGTGCCGTACCCCGGTAAACACCATGGCGAGGCCGGCGCCGTCGGCGGCCTTGATAACCTCGCCGTCGCGCACCGATCCGCCCGGTTGAATGATGGCCGTCGCGCCCGCTTCGGCGGCGGCAAAGAGGCCGTCGGCGAACGGAAAAAACGCATCCGAGGCGACGGCCGAACCCGTGGCGAGGCTTTCGGGAAGGCCCGCGGCCTGTGCCGCCTCGGCGGCTTTCATCGCGGCGATCCGCGCGGAAGTCGACACGGCTCATTTGGCCCGCGCCAATGCCCACCGTCGCGCCACCCTTGGCGTAGACGATCGCGTTCGACTTCACATGCTTGGCAACGCGGAAGGCGAATTTGAGATCGCGCCATTCCGTCTCGTTCGGCGCGCGCGTGGTGACGACGCGCAAATCCATGCCGTCGACATTCGGCATCATCACGGGTTTGCGCAAGAAAGCCGCCCGCCACGGCGCGAAACGCCAAACTTTTCGCGCGCGGATCCGGCAGGCCGCCGGTTAGGAGGAGGCGCAGGTTTTTCTTGGCGGCGATGATTTCGATGGCCGCATCGTCGGCCTCGGGCGCGATGATGACTTCGGTGAAAATCTTCACAATTCAGCGCGGCGGCCGTCGCATCGAGTCTCCGGTTCAATGCAACAATGCCGCCGAACGCCGAGACCGGATCGCAACGCAGCGCGAGCTCATAGGCCGTGGCCAGATTTTCCGCCTCGGCGGCGCCGCAGGGATTGGCGTGCTTGATGATCGCGACAAGCGGCGGTCCTGCCCGGATCGAACTCCGCGACGAGTTCGAATGCCGCGTCGGTGTCGTTGACGTTATTGTAGGAGAGCTCCTTGCCTTGCACCTGGAGTCGCGGTCGCGACTCCGCGACGTGGCTCTCCCGACGCATAGAACGCGGCGGCCTGATGCGGGTTCTCGCCATAACGCAAGTTAGAGCAAGCTTGCCCCCGAACGCGCGATAGGCTGGCGCGGCAAGCCCCATCTCCGCCGCGAGCCAATTCGAGATAGCGGCGTCATAGACGGCGGTGCGCGCAAACGCTTTTTGCGCGAGTTCTTGGCGCAATTTCCAGGTCGTGCAACCGCCGCGCGCAATCAATTCGGCGAGGATTTTGGCGGTAATCGCTGGGGTCCACGATGACCGCGACATCATTGTAATTCTTGGCGGCGGCACGGATCATGGCCGGGCCGCCGATGTCGATATTTTCGATGCAATCGGCGAAGCCGGCGCCGCCTCTCGACCGTTGCTTCGAAAGGATAAAGATTGACCACGAGGAGATCGATCGGCGCGATGCCATGTGCCAGCATCGCCGCCTCGTGTTCCGGATTTTCCCGTATCGCCAGAAGCCCGCCATGAATTTTTGGATGCAGGGTTTTTACTCGCCCGTCCATGAGTTCGGGAAAGCCGGTGAGATCGGAGACTTCGCGGACCGCGAGGCCAGCCCTGGCAAGCGCCGCGCGGGTGCCGCCGGTCGATACAAGTTCGACACCGAAGCCGGCGAGATCACGCGCGAAACCGGCGAGGCCGGTCTTATCGGAAACGGAAAGCAACGCGCGGGCCGCGCGGCGAAGATCAGCGGGCATCGGTCTTTCGCCTAGGGCCGCGCTGCTTGGGAGATAGCTGCATGATTCACGCGTTCGATGCCGGGATGAATTCCGGTACATACACCGAGTTACGAGATCGCGAAAAAAAGCGCCTGTCAACGCGATTTCCGCCACTGGGCTATGCATTTAACTCAAGTCTGCCAGACATAGCGTTTGGAAGTATGGAACGCTTTCCCGCCAGCATGATTGATTTTCCGGACCTAGTCCCCGCGGAAAAACCATGTCCGGAATAGCCCACGTTAGTGCGCTGGAGGCGCATCACGCTGGCCTTCTGCCTTTCGGCTTGCTCTCCCCCTTCGCAATCCCTTGGACCGGGCTTCGCCACTACGTACAACGTTTTCAGTTTCCGCAAGGATTCTTTCAACGCGGCCACAATCGAAGGTCTGCCGCCATTCAAACCATCTTGGCAACCATTAGCCCTTTTTCTCCTTGCTCCTAGGCCTCGGCGATTGCAATAAATTCGGCATGAAGTAAGCCGCGCGCTACCCCCGCTTGCTTCCCAGGCCGCATGCGGACATGTTAGCCACCATGGCAGTACCCTTGGATTATGCACCCGGCCTGGCGCAGCCTGGTGGCAACAGTTTGGCAAGGCTCAACGAACGTTCGCGCGAGATTTTCCGGCTGATCGTTGATTCCTACCTCGCGCATGGTGAGGCGGTAGGATCGCGCCACGTCGCGCGGCTTTTGCCGGCGCCGCTGTCGCCGGCTTCGGTCCGTAATGTAATGCAGGATCTCGAAGAGATCGGGTTGATTTATGCGCCGCACACCAGCGCGGGCCGGCTCCCCACCGAGCTGGGCTTACGCTTTTTCGTTGATGCGCTGCTCGAATTGGGCGACGTTGGCAAGGAGGAACGCGAACGGATCGAGGCGCAGGTTAAAGCGGCCTCGCAGGAGCAGACCCTTGAAGGACTGCTTGGCGACGCGATGCTGATGTTGTCGGGTCTGACAGGCGGCGCCGGAGTTGTCGTTACCACCAAGGAAAACGCGCGGCTCAAACATGTCGAGTTCGTCCGGATCGAGCCGGAGCGCGCACTTGCCGTGCTCGTCGCCGAGGACGGTTCGGTCGAAAACCGTATCCTGCAAATACCGGCGGGGCTGCCGCCATCCGCCTTGTGCGAAGCCGGCAATTACCTCAATGCGCGGATTAGAGGCCGCACCCTGCAGGAGGTCAAGTGCGAGATCGAGGCCTCGCGCAAACTCGCCGAGGCGGAACTTGGAGAATTGAGCGCGCGGCTTGTCGATGCTGGGCTCGCGAGCTGGGCGGAATCCCCCGCGCATGGCCCGCAGCTGATCGTCAGGGGGCAGGCTAATCTGCTTCAGGACCTCACCGCGATCGAAGATCTTGAGCGGATCCGGTTGCTTTTCGCCGATCTCGAGACAAAGAAGGACGTGATCGAATTGTTGAGCCGGGCCGAAGGCGGCGACGGCGTCCGCATTTTCATCGGCTCGGAAAACAAGCTCTTCTCGTTGTCGGGTTCCTCGATGATCGCCGCGCCCTTTCATGACCGGGAGCAGCGCATTGTCGGCGTGCTCGGTGTGATCGGTCCGACGCGGCTCAATTACGCACGGATTGTGCCCATGGTGGATTTTACGTCGAAGGCCGTCGCGCGCCTCCTGCAATCGCGCTAGGCGGTCCGGCTTCCCCGCCCAGGCCCAGCCGAGCCGCTGCCTGTTCACGCGGCGCGCAGCTGCCTTGTGGTATCGATGCGGTAGGTCAGCGCCTCGGCGAGATGCAGGCGCCCAACCTCGCTGGCGCCATCGAGATCGGCGATCGTGCGGGCGAGCTTCAAGACCCGGTGAAACCCCCGCGCGGAAAGATGGAGGCGGTCCGAGGCTTCCCTGACCAAGGCGAGGCTCCCGGCGTCGAGTTGCGCCACCGTCTCGATGACGTTGGCGGGCGCGGCGGCGTTCGAAAGGATCCCCGGGAGACCAAGCGCGGCATAACGTGCGACCTGGATAGTTCGCGCGGCGGCGACGCGCTCCGCGGTCTCCCTTGAACCCTCGGCGGGAGGAGGCAGCATCAGATCGGCGGCGGCGACAGCCGGCACCTCCACGTGGAGATCGATGCGGTCGAGCAAGGGCCCCGACAGGCGCGCCTGATATTGCGCAATGCAGCGCGTGTTGGGTTGCCGGTTGCAGGTAAAGCCGGGCTCGCTCGCATGGCCGCACCGGCAGGGATTCATCGCCGCGACGAGCTGAAAGCGGGCCGGATAGACGATGCGGTGGTTCGCCCGGGCGATCGCGACTTCGCCGGTTTCGAGCGGCTGCCGCAGGCTGTCCAAAACCTGCGGCTGGAATTCCGGCAGTTCGTCGAGAAACAAAACTCCATGATGGGCGAGCGAAATTTCGCCAGGCCGCGCGCGGGTGCCGCCGCCGACGAGCGCCGCCATCGAGGCCGAATGATGCGGCGCGCGAAAGGGCCTTCGATCGGTGAGCGCGCCGCCCGCGAGATCCCCGGCGATGGAGTGAATGAGCGAAACCTCGAGCAGTTCGCGCGGGGTGAGCGGCGGCAGAATCGAGGGCAGCCGCGCGGCGAGCATCGATTTTCCCGCTCCCGGCGGTCCGTTCAACAAAAGATTGTGCCCCCCGGCGGCGGCGATTTCGAGCGCGCGCTTGGCGCTTTCCTGTCCCTTGATATCGCGAAGGTCCGGCTGCATTCCCACCTGTCCCCGGACGGCCGGCCGCGGCCGCGCCATGACTTGGGTGCCCTTGAAATGATTAGCGAGCTGGATCAACGAAAGCGGTGCCAGCACATCGATGTCTTGCGCCGCCCAGGCTGCCTCTGGTCCGCTCGCGTGCGGGCAGATGAGCCCATGGCCACGCGCATTCGCGGCAATCGCGGCGGGGAGCACGCCGGCAACCGCGGTGGTCGTTCCATCGAGCGCGAGTTCGCCGAGAACGGTGTAATTTGAAAGACAGTCCGGCGAAATGGCGCCAATCGCGGCCATGATGCCAAGCGCGATCGGCAGATCGTAATGACTGCCTTCCTTGGGGAGATCGGCGGGCGCGAGATTGACGGTGATGCGCTTGGCGGGCATGGCGAGGCCCGACGCATTTAGCGCGGCGCGGACTCTTTCGCGCGATTCCGCGACCGCCTTGTCGCCGAGACCGACCACCGTGAAGACCACGTTGCCATTGGCAATTTGCACCTGTACGTCCACCGGCCGCGCCTCGATGCCTTCAAACGCAACCGTCGCAACTCTGACGACCATGGCACGCCCCGCCTTCCACTCTGAGGCGAGCTTAACGAAGAAACCGTGCCTGCGCAAGAACAATAAGTGAACGGCGGAATGAGGGGTGCCGGCGAAGGTACTTCCCCAAAGCTCCGCGCCGCACCAAGCGCACGGCGCTTACGGAAAAATGCGGGCTAGATCAACACCGCCGCGTTGCCGCGTGCTTTGCAACGGCGTCACCGTCACCGGCAACTTCGGCATCGCCAATCCGGCCGGTTTCGGGGTTCTCAAGCCGCAGGCGAATACCGGCTTATGAACAGATTAATACCGCTGCAGACGCCAGCGCGCCGCGCGCCGCTTGATCCAATCGCCAGGGCCGGCGGGGGGCCTATTGCGGGTTCTCCAGGCTGAACGTTTCCGATGTCTCGTCATAGGCGAAGAGTTCGCCGTAGCGGCCCCAGTTCACTACGCTTTTCAAGGTCCGGTCGGCGTAGTCCTCGGACATGTAATCCTCGAGTTCCTCCAAAAAGCGGACCGCGCGGGCGGTATGGCTGGGCCGCTCATCGAGGACCAGTTTTATCCGCGCGGCAAGCGGCAAATAGGTCAGAAGGTGATCGCCGAAGAGCTTTTTGCGCACATCGACATCCGCCTCGGCGAAGCGGTGGCCGGCCGGCGTCAATTTGATGTCGCCTTCCTCGATCTCGGCGAACCGCAGCAGTTGCAAGGTTTCGCCCACCGGGAAAAGTTCATCGACTTCCATTTGCAGGCTGTCGGCGAGCGCGGGAAGATCGGCGCGGCCCAAATAGGGTTCGGCGGCGATTTCCTCGATCATGCCGGCAAGCGTGTTGGTCGAAACACGCGGCAAAGCCATGCCAAAGCCGAGACCGGAGAACGCCCCCTCGCGGCCCGGCGCCACCGGTTCCGGCCGTTTCGTCATGAGCGCGTAGATCTTGTCCACCAATTGCCGGAATTCGGGATCGAGCCGGTCGCGCGGATGCTGCAGCCTGACCTGAATTTCGGCGGCGATCCGGCCGGGATTGCTCGACAGCACGATAATGCGGTCGCACATCAGTACCGCCTCCTCGATATTGTGGGTGACCATGAGAATGCTTTTGATCGGCATGCGCCCCTCGACCCAGAGGTCGAGAAGGTCGGTGCGCAGGGTTTCCGCGGTGAGCACGTCGAGCGCCGAAAAAGGCTCGTCCATCAAAAGAATATTAGGGTGGACGACAAGCGCTCTCGCAAACCCGACCCGCTGACGCATGCCGCCGGAAAGCTCCTTCGGGAAAGCGGACTCGAAACCGTCGAGCCCGATGAGGTCGATCGCTTTCAACGCGCGCCGGCGCGCTTCGTCCTTGGGCGTCTGTTTTGCCCTTAGGCCAAGCTCGACATTGGCGAGCACGGTCAGCCAGGGAAACAGCGCAAAACTTTGAAACACCATGGCGACGCCATCGACCGGACCAGCTACCTTCTGGCCAAGATAGCTTACCTCGCCGCCGGAGGGGAAAATGAGCCCGGAGACGATGCGCAGGAGCGAGGATTTGCCGCAGCCGGACCGGCCAAGGAGGCCGACGATTTCGTCCGCATTCAGATCGAGCGAAACATCGTCGAGGACCGCCGGGCCTGGCTCGCCCGATCCCGTCTGGTAGCGCTGCGAGATGTTTCTAACTTCAAGCAAGGATTTCTTGCCTGCAAAAGAAGTCCGCGCATTGTTGTCTTGCATGAAATCACCTCAATCGAGCCGCAGGCGCCTTTCGGCGAGGCCGTAAAGCGGGCGCCAAAGTAGCCGGTTGAACATAATGACGAAGATTGACATGACCGCGACGCCGAGCACGATTTTGGGATAATCGCCATCCGCGGTCGCCTTGGCGATGTAGGCGCCGATCCCATGCGCCGACACAGTGTCGTCGCCCCATTTCACATATTCCGCGACGATCGCCGCGTTCCAGGATCCGCCCGAGGCGGTCAGCGCTCCAGTCACGTAATAAGGGAAAATTGCCGGGATGATAACGTTCTTCCACCAATCCCAGCCGCGAATCCGGAAAGTCGCTACCGCTTCCTTGAGATCGTTCGGAAACGCCGAGGCGCCGGCGATGACGTTGAAAAGAATGTACCATTGCGTGCCGAACACGATCAGAAAGCTAAGCCAGATGTCGGGGTTTAGGGAAAACTTGAGAATAAGAACGACGGCGACGGGGAAAATAACATTCGCCGGAAACGCCGCAAGGAATTGCGCCAAGGGCTGCACTTTTTCCGCGAGCGCCGGCCGTAGACCGATCCAGACCCCCACCGGTACCCAGACCAAGGTCGCGAGCGCCATGAGCAGAACCACGCGCAGCATGGTGAAAAAGGTATAGAGCACGCTTTGCCAGAAATCGCTCCAGCTGAGTTCCTGGCGAACGTAATCGACAATGAGCCACCCGGCCCAAACCGTGCCGAGACCGACGCAAGCGACCCATAGAATATCGATCATGCGGCTTAGCGCGGGGCTTTGTGGCACCGAGGGAGAAGAGCGAACTGGAAGTTCCATACGAAGAAGTGCTATGGTACGCAACAGTTGGGCCGGAGCGCGCATTGATGCGCGCATCCAATGTGTCCTTGCGAAGACACTCGCCACGAAGGACTTTTCCTGCGTCTGACCGGCCGAAAGCTCGACTCGAAATCGCGCCGCGAAAGCGACCAGCGGCCGGAAAAGCAACTGATCATAAGCGATGATCACAGCCAGCATGGTGACGATAGCCGCGAAAACCGCATCGATGCGCTTTTCGTCGATGGCGAGGGCGAGGTAGGAGCCGATGCCGGGCAATTTGACGGTTGTGTCGCCAACCGAAATCGCTTCGGCCGCGACGACGAAAAACCAGCCTCCCGACATCGACATCATCGTGTTCCAGACGAGCCCGGGCATCGCGAACGGCGTCTCAAGCTGCCAGAAACGCTGCCACCATGAAAGCCCGAAACCACGCGCAACTTCGATCAGATCGCGTGGAACACTGCGTAGCGATTGATAGAAGGAAAAGGCCATGTTCCAGGCCTGCGAGGTGAAAATCGCGAAGATCGCCGCGCATTCGGCGCCCAGGATCGAGCCGGGAAAAAGCCCAAGAAAAAAGGTCACTGTGAAAGACAGAAAGCCGAGGATAGGCACCGATTGCAGGACGTCGAGCAATGGAATGAGGACGAGCGCGGCGCGCCGGCTTTTGGCGGCAAGCGTCGCGTAGACGAAAGTGAAGATGAGCGAGGCGGCGATCGCGGCGAACATGCGCAACGTCGTGCGCAAGGCATAATAGGGCAAAAGCTTATAATCGAGCGAAACGACCGTCGATTTAGGCGCCGTCAGCGGCAGGGTCAACCCGTGCGAAACATGGGCTATCGCGACGAAGACGGCGAGGACGAGGGTAAACGCAAAAAGATCGTATTGGTTGGGAAGCGCCTTGCGGCCGAGCGAGGTGAAGGCGACGAATTGGGAGAGCATGACGGCCTTTCGCGAGAGTTCTGCGGGTGAGTTCGGCGGTGACGGACATGCGGAAAGGCGAGCTACGTGCCGGGGCCGGGCGGAAGCCGCCACGGGCTTTTACGCTCGTCGAGACAAATGAAGAATAGATGACGGCAAAAACAGCGGAGCGCGTTTGCCGCCGCCGGTTCGAAGAGTTTTCGCGGATTTATCCGGGGGTCCGGGAACTGCGTCATGTTAACCAAAATGAACGTGTGGTTGCGCAACGGCCGTTTTTTTGACTTTTTAACGACATATTACGGATTATGGAATAAATAGAACATGTCTGTGTGTGGCTCTAATGTCGATGCGATTTTTTCCTCGTCGCTTTTTCCGGCCCGGCTCGTTTTTTGGGCTGGGCCTTGCGCTGCTCGCCGGCGGCTGCGCGGGAGGTGTCACCGGAGATCTCTTCCCGAGCCCATCGGATTACGAAGTTGGCGGCATCGACGTCTCAAAATATCAAGGCGATATTGATTGGAATAGCGTGCGCGGCGCCGGCGTTCGCTTCGCCTGGATCAAGGCGACCGAAGGCGGCGACCGCGCTGACGAGAAATTCGCCCAGAATTGGGCCTCGGCGAAAGCTGCGGGCGTGCCGCGCGGCGCCTATCACTTCGCCTATTGGTGTAGACCCATGGAGGAGCAAGCGGCGTGGTTTACGGCGCATGTCCCAAATGACCCGGACGCCTTGCCGCCGGTGCTCGATGTCGAATGGAACGGGCAATCGAAGACTTGCCCCAAGCGAATCCCGCGCGACGCCGCCTTGGCCCAGATGAAAATCATGCTTGCCGCGATGGAAAAGGCCTATGGGAAAAGGCCGGTAATCTATACGTCAATCGATTTCCATCGCGACGTTATGCAAGGGGAATTTTCCGATTACCCTGTGTGGGTGCGCAGCGTGAAATGCCATCCATCGCTCAAATATGCCAACCGGCGCTGGAATTTCTGGCAACATACCGCCGAGGGCCATGTCCCGGGCATTCGCGGCTATGTCGATCGCAATGCCTTCAACGGTTCGATCAAGGATTGGCAGGCGTGGCTCGCCGACGTAAAGGTGCCGGGCGCGCACGGCGCTTGAGCTCAAAGAGAAAACGGCGCGCGCGCGGCGCCTCAACTGCTTTTCATCGGCACCTTGCTTTTGCGGCCGAGATCGCGCAGATAAAATCCAAATGCGGCCGCCAGTATGATGCCGGAAACGATGTAAACGATGATCCATTGGCGTGACGCCTCACCCACGGTCAGGCCGAGGTGGCCAGCCATGGCCATGTCCTTCGCGTCCCTGACCGTCACGAGCACCGCGTATTTGCCCGGCTTATCGAAATTGGCCGTCAGCGTGATGACTCCCCTCGGATAGGTCATCGGCGGCAGATAGGCCAGCGTGACCGGATCGAGATTTCCGCTCGCCGCTGTTCCGGCTCCGGTGTCCCGCACGATGCGAACCTCCGTCGTCAAGTCCCGAAGCTCTTTCGAAGCCGAGCTGATCGTAATCAAGGCGGGTCCGGGAGACGAGATGTCCTTGCACGAATTATCCGTTGCACCGGATTGATAGACCGACACTTGCATCTCGTGCATACCGGCCATCAGCATGCAGCCCATATCCATGTTCATATCCATGAAGCTGGTATTCTGAGCCTTCCCCCGCGTTCCCAGCAGCACAATTCCCAAGATCAAGGCTGCCGTCAGCCGGCCAATCCCAATCATATGTCTATTTCCTCCCCAGTTATAGCTCCGCCGCACGGAGCCGCTTGTACTGAAACGTGAAAACTTTGCCAATGGCGCGATTTACAATTGCTCGAACCGCGCGAGGACCTTTTTGGCGATCATGTGCGCGATTGGGATTGCCGATGTCGCGGCGGGCGAAGGCGCATTGCACACGTGCAGCATCCTGGCGGTTTCCGCGAAGAGAAAATCATGCGCCAAGGTGCCGTCGTGCAATACCGCCTGGGCGCGTATGCCGGCCACTCCCGGTTGAAGGTCCGCGAGCGTCAGAGCCGGGCAATATTTGCGGCATTGGGCGAGGTAGCCTTGCTTCCAAAGTGAGTTTCGCATCTCCTCGACGCCCGCCGCGAAATGGGTTCCGATGACCTTCCAAAATCCCGGAAACGCCATGTAGTCGAGGACATCCCGGCGGTTGAAGGAGAATTTCCCATAACCTTCCCGCGAACACCCGAGCACGGCGTTGGGACCTACGATGATTTTCCCGTCGATCGTCCTGGTGAGATGAATCCCAACAAAGGGAAGTTTTGGGTCTGGAATGGGATAAATCAGACGGCTGATCAATCCCGCGCGTGATTTTGGCAAGGTATAAAATTCGCCGCGAAACGGCACGATCCGATGATCGATCCTCATGCCTGCAAGTCTCGCGAGACGATCGGACTGCAGGCCCGCGCAAACGATCAACGACCTCGCGCGCCAGCTTTGCCCGGGCGTCGAGATTTCGACGGCGCGGGAGTTCTTCGCGAATGGCGATGACTTCGGCGCCGAGCTGTAAATCGGCTCCTTGCGCCGTAACGATTTGGGCAAAGGCAGAAGCGACCTTTCTGTAATCAACGATCCCCGTTGAAGGGACCCCTAGAGCGCCAACGCCGGTAATATTGGGTTCAAGGCGCATGAGCCCAGCGCGATCGATCCGCAAGGCCTCGATGCCATTTTGCTTGGCGCGTTCAAACAAGGCATCCATGTGGATGCGTTCGCCGTCGTTGGTAGCGACAAGAAGCTTGCCGCAGGTTTCGAATTTTATGCCTTGTTCCGTACAAAAAGCCTTTGTCGCGGCGGCGCCCTCGCGGCAAAGGCGGGCCTTCAGGCTTCCCGGCGCATAATAGATGCCGGCATGGATGACGCCGCTGTTGTGGCCGGTTTGGTGCCAGGCGACGGCGTTTTCTTTTTCGAGAATAACGATCGAGGAGCGACGCGCGAGCAAAATTTCGCGGGTGGTTGCAAGGCCGATGATTCCAGCGCCGATAATCGCAAAATCATAAATCATGTTGAGCTGCGGCTTATGGAAGCGGTCCCGGAGCGCCAAGGCCGCCGGGAACCCAATCGCACCGGTCTCAACCGGTCTTCTCCGGACCGCTCTTGGCGGCGGCATCGAAAAGCTGGCGGAATTTTGATAGCTCCGCCGGGTCGATGTCCGAAATGGCCCAGTATCCGGTGCCGCCGTCGCGCCAGATCTCGACGGAATAGCCGTCAACGACAAACGCCCCAAACGCCCGTGGCGGCGACGAGCCCTGTGCGGGCAGCGCGGTCAAGCTGATGAAATGCTCCTTGTGCCGGTAAACGAGGACAGGCGCGGGCGCGCCGTCGATGACGTCGACCCTGCCGCCGGCAAGGGGAAAGCCTTGTGGACCTAAGTCGATCACTTTTGGGGCCAGCGCGAAACGCGTAGCAAACCACGGCTTGACCGTGTGGCGATCGGAAGATGCGACATCGGCGGGCTGGCCAGAAAGAAGACCGCGCTTGTGATCGGCGACGAGCGTATTGGCAAGACTGCTGTCCTCGATCGCCGGGCGCAGTGCCAGCCAGGTCGACGCGCTGCCGAGCCCCGCCGCGAGAATAGCCGATGCGGCCATGGCCTGCCAGGGCGGGGCCGCCCGGGGCGCGATGGAGGGCGCGGCCATCCTCGCAACATGTTCACGCAGGGCTTGCGGCGCCACAGGCTTGACGAGTTCCCGCCGCATGACCTCGCGCAGGGTTTTCAGGCGGCCGTATTCGGCGGCAAGCGAAGCATTCGCGGTCACACGTTTTTCGAAATCGAGCATGCCGGCGGCATCGAGTTCGCCGTCGAGCGCCGCCTGGGTAAGCAATGTTTCGTTGCCTGTGCTCATTGTGGCTCTGGCCTCCCCAAGGCCGCCATGAGGAGACCCCGTGCGCGCGCAAGGCGCGACATCACCGTGCCCAAGGGTGCGCCGGTTATTTCGGCGATATCGCGGTAGCTTAATCCATTAATGTCGCGCAGCACCAGGGTTTCCTTGAAAGGCGGCGGCAAGGCGCCGATCGCCAGCTCAATCGCCGCGGTGTCCGCCTTGGCGATCAAGGCTTCTTCCGGCGTCGCCGCGTCATCCAAGGGCGGCAAGTTTTCGATGTCTTCGGATATCACCAGCGCTTTCGGCCGGTTGCGCGCGAGCCAGGTGAAGGTAGTATTGCGCGTGATCGCGAGAAGCCAGGCGCGGGCGTTGCCTCCGGCATAGCGATCGAGACCTCGCAGCGCCCGCAAGCAGGCTTCCTGGACAATATCCTCCGCGTCGGCGCTACTTCCGCTAAGCCAGCGGGCCAGCGCGTAGGCGTCGTCGAGATGGGGCATCACCACCGCCGCAAAATGTTCATTCGAGGGATTCTTCGTCAAGTAGGAAGCCCCATTTCGACGTTCCAGTTTAGTTCTACCGTGGCGAACTTACCATCGCGGTTCCATCCGGCAGATTTTCATTGACCGGGCCGGAGGGTCCAAGCGCGCGAAAAGGCACGCTGACGTATGGAACGCATTGTAGATGTCCGGCAAGTCAAGGTCATCGGCAGAAACCTACGGGCTTCTCGCGCTGCCGGGGCGAAGACCTGCCTTGACTCGTTACGCGGGTTTTGGCTTTCATGCTACAAACGAACAGCGAGGTAGGCGGATCGAAGGAAAGGACGCCGTGCTAGGAGGACAACTTGCACTCATCAGCGCCGCGCTGTTTACGGGCGCCGCCGTCTATGTCAGCGTGGCGGAACAACCGGCACGCCTTGCGCTTGATGACCGGGCGTCCCTCGCTGAATGGAAGGCCGCTTATCACCGCGGCTTCGCGATGCAAGGACCATTGGCGATCATCGGCTTTTCCCTTGGTCTTATCGCGGCGAGCGCCGCAATGGATTGGCGTTGGGTCACGGGAGCCTTCACGCTCCTTGCCAACTGGCCTTTCACGCTCATTGCCATCTTGCCGACGAACAAGCTCTTGATGGAAATCCCGCCGCAAAATGCGGGCCCAAAAAGCCGCGAACTGATCCGGGTATGGGGCAGATTGCACGCGGTGCGGTGCGGGCTCGGCGCCACCGCGACCGTGCTTTTCCTTTGGGCTTCGATACAGGCCTGGCTGGAGGCATCGCTGCAATAGTCCGGGCGAGTTCATCGGCCGCCGCATGCGCGGCGCGGATTTTGGCCACCGCCTCGTCCGCAAAATACGCGGGCGGCCTCGGTTGCATTTGAGGGCGAGACTATCATCCGCCTTTTCGTCATCCGCGGCTCCAGAACCTCTCCCGCCCACTTTGAAAACGTCCTGCGCGCTCGCTTCCTGAAACCTTGCACCGGTTGCCGGAGCTTCCCTCGAATCATTCCTGCTTAAACATCACGTTAAGAATCACTGATTTTGCCCTGGTTGGACTCTAAGGTTCGCTTGACCGGCGCGGCAATCGCGGGCAAGGAGCGATATTGCGTGCCCGCCAATCGGGGGAAACATAATGCGCCGTGTTGTTTTTGCCTTGGCCAGCCTCGCCGTTAGTTGTCTCTTTGCCGCTGGATGCGACAAATGCGGCGACCCGGTCAAATTCAACGTGCCAAGCCTTCCTCACGCCTGCTACGATAGTGCGCCCCAGAAATAAACATCTATCGCTTGAATTACGATCGGCGCAACAAACTGGGCGTGCCGCTGGCCCCGATCATCCGGTCACCCGCGCGAGACTTCGTCGAGCGATCGGCCGGCGCGCTTGCCATGAAGTTGCGGTGCAGGCCGTGGTGTCCAGACCGGATGCGCCCGCTTCCGCCTCAAGAGGTGATAGGCGGCGTAAAGGCCATTGGCGGCAGCAAGCTTCATGTAATCGCGCCAAGCGGAAAAGCCTGGCGGCGTTGGGGCGGCACCCAGTTTGCGCAGCATGCTATTCACCCGGTATATCCGTTTTTCGGCGAGCATAGGGCGCAGCTCGTAATTGACGCTCAAGGCCACGGAGATGTTGGCGTGATTGCGCGCCCAATGCGGTGCGAAAACGGGGATGTGCACGCCATCTCCGGCGTGCAGCTCATAAGCGGTAGCGTCGCATTGCCGGCTTTCCTGGTACACAATGCTATTAAGCTTACCCATGTGATACTGCTCGCGCTCCTCGTGCGAGACCAGCGCCGGATCGTTGTGATCATATACAAAAAGCGTCTTGTTCCCAACGGCCTGCATGAGAAAGTTGCAATCCGAGTCCATGTGATAGGGGGTAAGACGATTGGGCGAGCTAATCAAAATACTTGTCTCGCCCGCCACCACGTCATGACGCATCTGCTCGCCTGACAATGCGACGACGCTCGCCAAGAAATCCTGGAGCACGGGACCATAGACGGGGTCCTGCGCGATCTGCTTCAAGATCACCAGGGAATTATTGTCGCCGATATTGGCGATCGTGTCGATGAGCGTTAGCCGGGGGGCACGGTCGACCCCCCAGGAATTGGCGGGTTCAACCTTGCCATTCGACCAATAGGCCTCAACATGCGATGGCCGCTTGGCCAGCGCGATCAGATTTGGCAGCTCGAACAGCGGGTGATCTTTGAGCCCATGCCGGAACCGGAAAGGGCGGCGATTATAGTTCCGGGCAAATTGCCCGTCCGGATCGGTCAGGACCGGCACATCGCCGTCGCGGACCGCGGCGCCGGAAGCCGGCACTCTTTCTTCGAGCGGCAACGACACTGCCTAAACCTTCAGCTTGCACCTGCGAACCATCCAACCAATGTGACACGGTAAGCATTCCCTTTCGTTATCGTCAAGCAGATCGACGGGCTATCGACGGGCGGGAGGCCGTGTTGCCTTCGCCGGTTCGCGGCGGCGATGAGCAGCCCTGACCGGCGGCCATGATCCATGAACATGAATCCAGTGGTTGGGAGGCGTTGATCCGCTTCCGGCTTGGGTACGCTCAAGGGCAGGTTTCCCGATCGGCCGTGGGCTATACGTATCCTGCCGCCGGTCGAGCGGTTATGGGCGGTCATGCTGAGACACGTCACGCCCAACAAATGCGGCGCCACAGGTGGACAATTGGCGGACGCCACGCGCGATTTCCTGCGCGGTAAAGCCGCCAAGAACCGAGGAGCTTCCGCGATTCGGTCACCGCCAACTTCCCCGTCATCGATCCAAAGGATTTCCGGGTTCTGAGGTGAGCATGGTATACAAATCCGGTTGCCGTCGACAGGGACGAACTATGGGCCAGAGACGTCGTGGGATCGCCCGCATGGCAGAGGCGGTCCATCGAGCGATACAGCCTCCACCAGACCACCCCTCGCCGGAAACGACTAAGTATTCGGCATAATAATTCGACGGTCACGCAATTAAAATGGATTGACTGTATGAGTTACTCCAATACCTCCGCTTTCAGCTTGCGCCATGTTCTGTGGAATTACGCAATGCACTTGGTAGGCCTCATGTTTCTATTTCTTGCCTATTTGAGAAGCAAATTGAAAGGCTACACGACGCCAACCGTGTTTGGCAACGAAGATTTGTCGGCCGTTGCCAATCACTCGAGACGTGTGTTTTTGAATTGGAAACGAGCATTGCAAGACTACGTTTGCGATTCGGCGCCATTTGCTGGCAAGAAAGTATTGGAGCTGGGACCTGGGATACTCCCTTGGGACGGGGATGCTAATTGCGCGCGAAAAGAGCGAATACTATGACGCTTTTGATATGTTCCCGCTTGCGCGTTTGACGCCGGCCGAACTCTATACGAACGTTTTGCCGGGCGGGTCCGAAGCCAATGACGTTAGTGAGCTATCGAGCTTAGTGTGGAATGCTATTCAAGGAAAGTCACACTATCGCTTTGGCTATGTTGTAGATCCAGAATTTAATCTTATCAAGATGGCGAGTGGCCGGGATTACGACCTCATCGTTAGCTGTGCGGCCTTCGAGCATTTCAAATATGTCGAACAGGCGATCCAGCAGCTCTCACGAATTGCCAAACCTGGTTGCGTGCTGTGTGCCGAGATCGATTTCAAAACTCACTCTAGATGGATCCGAGAGAAAGACCCAAATAATATTTATAGGTACAGCGATTTCATTTATAAGCTATTTTACTTTCCGGGGCAACCAAATAGAGTGCGCCCAATAGAATATATCAATTATTTGAAAAAATTTGGTTGGGAAGACATACGAATTGTTCCGTCTGGACTCAATAAAGAAGAATACCTGCGGACCACCGAAACGTTTATGCATAAAAACTTCAAGTTGTCCCAGGAAAACCAGATGCAGATCTTGAGTGGACATATCCTCGCGCGTTTTGAAAGCAGGGCAAGCTAGCGAAACCGTTAAGTTATATCAGGTCCCTGTAGCGAGGCTCTCCGGGGGGATTCCCGAACCGGCTGCATGTCGACCGGCAAGCGTGAAAGGGCCTGCCGGTCATGATCGACGAGACTTGGTAGCGGACCGCTTTGCGGGCTGACGTTCCATTGCCGCCTTTCTTCGGCCAGACTTGCGCGGTCATAAAGCCTGCCTCGAGGCGGGTGGGCAGATGATTGCTTCGCGAAATGCGCTTCCCGAAGGACTTTGATGCACAGGCGTTTGTGTTCGCGGTTTTACCTGACCACCGTTTTCCTTGCCGGTCTCGCACAAAACGCGGCGGCGCACCCGCACGTATGGGTATCGGCGCGCGAACAAGTGATTTTCGACGCAAAAGGCGAGATCGAGGCCATCCGCCACGCCTGGACATTTGACGAGATGTATTCGGCTTTCGTGACGGAGGGGCAGGGAAAGGACGGCCAGCTCATGACCAAGGAAGAGCTGGCGCCGCTCGCCAAGTCCAATGTCGAATCCCTGGCCGAATTCGACTTCTTCACTTATGCCAAAGCGGCCAACACAAAGATCGAGTTTGGGGCGCCCATCGACTATTCGCTGGAACAGCGGGAGGACAAACTCGTGGTTCTCCGGTTTACGCTTCCGTTGAAAACCCCCGCCAGCGCCGCGAAAGCCTTCTCCTTTCAAGTCTACGATCCAACCTATTTCGTGGCTTTCGAAATGGAAAAGCAGGATCCGGTCGGCATGGCCAGGCGCGCCAAAAGGATGTTCGGTCAATCTGCTCGGGTCCAATCCCTTGGCGGCCGAGGACACCAAAAAACTATCGGAATCCTTTTTCAGCGGTCTTTCGCCAGGCTATGATTTTGGGATCAAACTCGCGAGCCGGATTATTGTCGCTTGTCCGTGAGGCCTTGTTGAAGCAAATCGAGTTTTCTTTCGCGGCTGTTTGGCGGCGCGCGGGGCAAGTCCTCGCTGCTGCCCGGCCGGTCTTGCCCCTCGCCCTGTTCTGTCTTGCCGTCGTGGCTTCGTCCCAATCCCTGGGGCAAGGCGTGCATCACCCATTCGCGGTCGGCGCAAATGAGGGTTCCGCTGGCGGCGCGCACGGTGCAATGGTGGGCTGGATCCTTGCCCAAGAGGCTGGCTTTTATCGCCTGTTGAGCGGGGCCATCCGTGCCGCCAAACAAAGCGGCGCGGCCGCCTGGGGTCTGGCGGGTTTAAGCCTCGCTTACGGTATTTTTCATGCCGCGGGCCCTGGCCACGGCAAAATGGTGATTGCTTCCTATATGCTCGCCAATGAGCGTGCCTTGCGGCGGGGTCTCGTGATTGCCTTTGGCGCCGCGCTTCTGCAAGGCTTTAGCGCCGTCGCGATCGTCGGCATCGGCGCCATCGTCTTCAAGGCGACGGCCAAGCACATGACGGAGGCCGCGAATGCAGTCGAGATCGCGAGCTATGCCGGCATAGTCGTTCTCGGCGGCGCTTTGGTTTACCTGAAAGGCGCGTCCCTTCTTTCCGCTTGGCGCGCCGCGCAGGCCGTCGCCGTTGTGGCGGAAGGGCCGGCCGGCGCCTTTCTCGCCGACGATTGCTCCAAGAACCATGTCCACGGCAAAGGCTGTGCCCATTTCCACGCGCCCGATCCGCGCACGCTTGGGGCCGGATTTTCATGGAAAAGTTCTCTGCTAACGATGATGGCGGCCGGATCGCGGCCCTGCTCAGGCGCGATTCTCGTGCTTGTCTTCGCCTTGGCGCAGGAGATTTTTTCAGCCGGCGTTTTTGCCGTCGTGGCGATGTCACTTGGCACCGCGATCACCACGGCCGCCCTCGCCAGTGGCGCCGTCTTCGCCAAAAACGCGGCGGTCAAATATTCCAAGGCGGGTTCCGGACAGGCCCTGATCGCGGGACGCCTGTTCGAGGCCGGCGCCGCCCTCGCTGTCTTAGGATTGGGGCTGGTTTTGCTGTTCGCGGCCCTCGCGGGCGGCAATGCAACCAATTGAGCTTGTCCCGCTTAACCGGTCCACGGCGAAAAAATTCGCCCGCGCGGCCCTGCCGGACGCCGGATGCCGCGGCCTAGACCGATCTCCACTACATTTAATTGTGCGGCCGCGCTGAGTTGATATCGTTTTAGCATGGCTGCTATCTTTGCTTCAGCTGGGATGTTAGAGCACGCATTTGGGCCAGGTTTTCCTTTGTGTGCCTCGATCGATACGACTTTGATTCGGGTTTGCGAGTTAGTACGAGCATCCTGGCGGGTTGGCCGAAGGGGCGCGCGCGGGTCGAAATGCCAGAAAATACTGCGCTCATCGCTGCGCGAGCAAGGCATTGAATATGAGCAACACGCAGGTTCACGAGATGCAATCCAACCGGAGCGGCCGGCGCTTTGACATCGGCGCCATGCTGGCCGAGCGGGAAGCGGAACGCTATGGCCTGCATAAGCAACATCTGAACGAGATGATGGTGCGGGTGGTGCAAACGCTCGGCTTCGACGTCGGCTTTAGCGCCGGCCAAGGCCAATATCTGTTCGATCGGGCCGGCAACCGCTACCTTGACCTCCTCAGCGGATGGGGCGTTTTTGGAATCGGCCGCAATCATCCTTTACTACGCGAAACATTGAACAGTGTCCTTGCGCGCGATCTGCCCAATCTCGTGCAGATGGACGTGTCCGTTCTCGCCGGTCTGCTCGCCGAACGCTTGCTTGGTTTTGTTCCATTTCTCGACAAGGTTTTCTTTACAAATTCCGGGTCGGAGGCCGTCGAGGCCGCGCTTAAATTCGCCCGCCGCGCCACCCGGCGTCCCGGCATTGTCTATTGCGATCACGCCTTTCATGGTTTGACCTATGGCGCCTTGTCGTTGAATGGCGATGGGATTTTCAGGGAGGGCTTCGATCCTCTCGTCCCTGGCTGCTCCGCAATTCCATTCAACGATCTTGCCGCTTTGGAAAAAGCCTTGTCCGCGCGCGATGCCGCGGCCTTCATCGTCGAACCGATCCAAGGCAAGGGAGTCAATCTTCCGGACGATCACTATCTACGCGGCGCTCAGGCCCTGTGCCGTAAATATGGGACCTTGTTCGTCGCCGACGAAATCCAGACCGGACTTGGCCGTACCGGACGATTCCTCGCAATTGAACATTGGGGCGTCGAGCCCGACATCGTCTTGCTCGCCAAGACGCTCTCCGGCGGTCATGTGCCTGTGGGTGCGGTGTTAACCCGCAAGGCAATCTTTGAAAAAATGTTCAACCGCATGGACCGGGCCGTGGTGCATGGCTCGACCTTTGGAAAGAACGATCTCGCCATGGCGGCCGGCCTAGCCGCTCTCGAAGTGATCGAAGCCGAAGGGCTCGTTCAAAAGGCCGCGCAGACGGGATCGCGGCTTCTCGCCGCCTTCGAGGCGATGGCCGAGCGCCACGAACTGGTGCGAACAGTGCGCGGGAAAGGCCTCATGATCGGCATCGAATTCGGGCCGCCCAGTTCGCTAAAGCTCAAGGCGGCGTGGACGCTGCTCGAAGCGGTGAGCCCCGGCCTGTTTTGCCAACTCATCACGATCCCGTTGTTTAGGGATCATAAAATTCTTGTCCAGGTCGCGGGCCATGCGAACCACACCATAAAACTTCTTCCAGCGCTCATCATAACGGATTCGGATTGCGACTGGATCGAACGCGCCTTTGAGGCGGCGATCGCGGATAGCCATCGCGTGCCGGGCGCGGTTTGGTCTCTCGGCAAGACCTTGGCCGATCATGCCATGAAAGCCCGCGCAACGAAGTAGGCGCAGGCCGGATACGGGAGCGGCTTACTCCCAACCACTTTTGGAATGACGATTGGGGTCACAGCGCGCCGAGCGCCGAAATTGATTGCCCGACCTTCGGCAATTCACGAACGGCGATGGCTTGCAAGCCGGGATCCGCGCCAGTTTGGGCAAAATCGCGATAGAGTGTTCGTAGCTGGACCAAAGCCTCGATCAGGGTGGAGACGTAGATTGAATCGAAGCCGCGGCCTCGCGCGGCCGAGAGCCGCCGCAAATTGCTCACCTGAGGCGGCAGCAGTTGCGGCGCGCTTAACTTGGCGGCTCCCGGCCCGATTTTCCCCGTATAGGGGGAGCGGAGGGTGACGACGGGACCGTTCACATTGACCCAGGCTGCCAGGGAATTGGCGACCGCCGTCTGATCCCTGGCGAGTGCTTCCGCGAATTGCTGGATTTTGCCGTCGCGTGAATTTGCGCTTGCCAGGCGGCTTGCGGCGGCTATGAAATTGGTGGTGGGAATTGCGCTCGCCACGAAACGCGCCGCGAGTTCCGAGGGAGACGAGGTGCCCGAAGAGAGGGGGGGCGGATTGGCATCGACTCCCGTCTGAGCGGCGGCCGGCGCGGCAAACACCAAAGCGGCCAGCACTTTAGCCATCAATGCCCCCGCGGGTACGAAGGTGGCTCTCACGTTTTTCTCCATGGCGCGGAGTGCTCTCGGCCATGCCTATTGAAGCCGGATTTTTACCAAAAGGATAGCGAATTCCCGTTCCGGCGTACGAACAGCGATCAAACTGGGGCCGCGCGTAACTTCAGCTCTAACTCTAACTTTTCCGCGAGTTTTTCAATGGGAAACAACGCGGCTACTCGGACTTAGCTTTCGATTGCGGCGCGGGGCCGGGTTCAGGCCTGGGATTGGCCTTCGAATTTAACTTGAAATTTGACGCGGGTTTCTTTGTCGCCTTCGCCGGTTTCGCCGTTGCCTTCGCGCGATCCTCGAACGCCGCCTGCAAGGCGAGCGCACGGGCCTCTGTGATCCGCAGCGCGCAGAATCCGTGAATATCCTCGCCCAAATAATTGCGGCAGATCACTTCGCGTTCCGACGAGAACCCCGCCTGTTCGCTTGCGATTTGCTTGATTGCCTCTTTGTCCTTGCCAGCGCTCCTCAGCAGCGCGTGAAACTTGGCGAGCATAGCCGAGACCACGTGACCCCGCTCGCGCTCCAACTGCTGCGTCTGATCGGGACCGATAGCGTTCCCTCGGGGGGCCCCAAAGCCCGGCCGCATCGACCCGGCAATCCGCCGCCCGGAAATCGCATGTCTGGGGCGTGCGGGTGACGAGGACGGCTCCCTCGAGCACATCAAGCGAAAACGGGCACGTTTCGATCTCGACTTCATAGCGGGACGCGCCATTGGGCCGCCCGGTGAATCGTGTTTGGATCGGGGTGTCCGCGACCACTTCGACCTGGCATCGTGCACCCGGATGCGAAATTTTTTCACCGGCGAACGCAAGCCTGGTGACCTCGAGCCCCTTGCCAGACCCGTGCTGAAAGGCGATGATCCCGGCAAATCCGTCGCGCGAAAGTTCATGCCCGAGAATCGTCTCCTCCGAGGGCGGCTTGAGTTCCGCCGGCGATTGCCCTGGCGCGGCACCGGCGGGATTGGGAGCGGCCTTGTCCGCCGTGGAAGGCGGCGCCTGCAGGGCGCCTGGAAGCATCAGTTGCGCGTGCGCCAACGCAGGGGTTAAGAGAGCCGCAAGAAGCACAACGAAAGGAAAATGTCGCAACTGGAATCCCGCCCGGATGAAATGCCGCGGTACGATAGCACTTTGGGCCGCGTCCTGGCAGGTTTCCGCGATTGGACAACCGAAACAAGGCAAACTTACCGGATTCCCATTAGGATTCCGGCGGCATGGCCATGCCCTTTCCGGCGGCATCGGGCGTGAAAAATTCTGGCGCGCGCCACGCTTGCCTCGAACCTTCGTCTTGCACACCTCGATCGTCCTCTTATATTCGGCGTATCTTGCGTTCATGCGCTGCCATACCAATTTGAACTTAATCGGGGACCGGGCGGAAATCCGTCCGCCCATTTGCCGGATCGCCTCGGGATCCGGTGGTCTTGCGGATCGAAAGGAAGAGCAATCATGGCTAAAGTAATCGGAATCGACCTCGGCACCACCAATTCTTGCGTGGCGATCATGGAAGGTACGACGCCGAAGGTTATCGAGAACGCCGAGGGGGCAAGGACCACACCCTCCATCGTCGCATTCACCGACGACGGCGAGCGTCTTGTCGGTCAGCCGGCCAAGCGTCAGGGCGTCACCAATCCCGAACGGACGTTTTTTGCGATCAAGCGGCTTATCGGCCGGACTTTCGACGACCCGATGACCAAAAAGGACATGGGCCTCGTCCCTTATAGGATTATGCGCGCCGCCAACGGGGACGCCTGGGTCGGGGCCGACGGCAAGCAATATTCCCCCTCGCAGATTTCCGCCTTTATTTTGCAAAAGATGAAGGAGACCGCCGAAGCCTATCTCGGGCAGGAGGTGAGCCAGGCGGTCATTACCGTTCCCGCCTATTTCAACGATGCCCAGCGCCAGGCGACCAAGGACGCAGGCAAGATTGCGGGTCTCGAAGTCCTGCGCATCATCAACGAGCCGACTGCGGCGGCGCTCGCCTATGGCCTCGACAAGAAGGGCTCTGGGGTCATCGCGGTCTACGATCTCGGCGGCGGCACATTCGACGTCTCCATCCTCGAAATCGGCGATGGCGTATTCGAGGTGAAATCGACCAACGGAGACACCTTCCTGGGTGGCGAGGATTTCGATGTCCGCCTTGTCGAGTATCTTGCCGACGAGTTCAGGAAGGACAATGGGATCGACCTGAAAAAGGACAAGCTCGCGCTCCAGCGCCTTAAAGAAGCGGCCGAAAAAGCCAAGATCGAATTGTCGTCGGCGACCCAAACCGAGATCAACTTGCCCTATATCACCGCCGACGCCACGGGACCGAAACATCTCACCTTGAAACTCACGAGGGCGAAGTTCGAGGCGCTTGTCGACGATCTGATCCAAAAAACCGTCGAACCGTGCCGCAAGGCCTTGAAGGACGCGGGGCTTACCGCGGGCGAGATCAATGAAATCGTTCTCGTCGGCGGCATGACTCGCATGCCCAAGGTGCAAGACGTCGTCAAAAGCTTCTTCGGCAAGGAGCTGCATAAAGGGGTCAATCCCGACGAAGTCGTCGCGATCGGCGCCGCGGTTCAGGCCGGCGTCCTCCAGGGCGATGTGAAGGACGTGCTTTTGCTCGACGTGACGCCTCTGTCCCTCGGCATCGAGACCCTCGGCGGCGTGTTCACGCGGCTGATCGAACGCAACACGACTATTCCGACCAAAAAGAGCCAAGTATTTTCGACCGCGGAAGACAATCAGACGGCGGTTACCATCCGCGTCTTCCAGGGCGAACGCGAAATGGCGGCGGATAATAAGCTGCTTGGCCAGTTCGATCTCGTCGGGATCCCGAGCGCGCCGCGCGGCGTACCGCAGATTGATGTCACTTTCGATATCGACGCCAATGGTATTGTCAACGTATCGGCGAAGGACAAGGCAACCAACAAGGAGCAGCAGATCCGGATTCAGGCCTCCGGCGGCCTCAGCGAAGGCGATATCGATAGAATGGTAAAGGACGCTAAGTCGCACGCTTCCGAGGATAAGCGGCGCCGTGAACTCGTCGATGCCAAGAATCATGGCGAGGCGATGATTCATACCGCCCAGAAATCCCTGGCGGAATTCGGGACCAAGGTCGCCGAATCCGACAAGACTGCGATCGAGGCCGCGATTGGCGCCTTGAAATCGGCTCTTGAAGGCGAGGATCCCGAAGCGATCAAGGCCAGGACGAATGACCTTGTGCAAGCGTCCATGAAGCTCGGCGAAGCGATGTATAAGGCCCAAGCTGCGGGGCCGGGCCCGGAGGGCGCGCATGCTGAGACGAAGGACGATGTCATCGATGCGGACTTCAAGGAAGTCGGCCCCGACGACAAGAAGAAATCCGCGTAAACGAGCGGGGAGGTGCGCGAGAACCGTAACTCCTAAGCCGGTAGCTTTTGGGGCCCTTCAAGGGGGATTCGATTTGGCTCGAAGCGGATCACCTCGAAGCTGTTTATTTTCGGGTGGCGTTTCTAGCGAAATCAGATTTCACTAGTTGGCGATCATGTTTTAGCGTGCACCGGGGATCTTTACCTTCGGTGCGGGGGTGATTCCGGTGGTACCTCGACGTTTCCGCCCGCGCCATTTATGGTGCGGAGCCTTGCCGAAAGGGCGCGGTGCTGGCATCGAGATGGGGTTGGAATGGCGCCGGGCTGCATAAATTTTAACTGAGGGGATAGGCGGCGCCCGGAACACAAAGCGAGAAGCTCCGGAGGGCGTACGGATTGGAACGCGAAGCGCGATGATGAGACGGGACTATTACGAAATTCTTGGCGTTTCCAAAAGCTGCACGGACGCCGAGATGAAATCGGCTTTCCGCAAGGCGGCGATGCAATGTCATCCCGACCGCAACCCCGGCAATACGGAAGCCGAAATTCAGTTTAAGGAACTGAACGAAGCCTACCAAGCATTGTCGGATTCGCAGAAACGGGCGGCTTACGATCGTTACGGTCATGCCGCCTTCGAACATGGCGGTTTCGGAACCGGAGGCGACGGTTTCGCGGCGTCGATGGCAGATATTTTCGACGACCTTTTCGGCGATGTGATGGGCGGGCGGCGCGGCGGCGGACGCAAGGGCCCGGCGCGCGGATCGGATCTCCGCTACAACTTGGAAATTTCGCTCGAGCAAGCGTTTCATGGCAAAACGGCATCGATTAGCCTGCCGGCCTCGGCCGCCTGCGAGGCTTGCGCGGGATCGGGGGCCAAGGCTGGCGCGAAACCGAGGCTTTGTCCTACCTGCGGCGGGCACGGTCGCGTGCGTGCGCAGCAAGGCTTCTTCGCGATCGAACGGACCTGTCCGCATTGCCATGGGGGCGGCGAAATCATCGACGATCCATGCCAGGCCTGCGGCGGCTCGGGCCGCGTTACCCGCGAACGCCGCCTGTCCGTCAATATTCCGCCTGGCGTCGAGGACGGGACGCGAATCCGTCTCGGCGGCGAAGGAGAGGCAGGGGCCAAGGGCGGTCCGGCGGGCGATCTTTACATCTTCGTGTCGACGAAGCCGCATCCTTTTTTTCAGCGCGACGGCGCCGATCTTTTCTGCCGTGTTCCGGTCTCGATGGTCCAGGCGGCGCTCGGCGCGGAAGTCAGCGTCCATACGCTCGATGGCGCGGCCGCCAAGGTCAAAATCCCGGACGGCACGCAATCGGGCAAACAATTCAAATTGAAAAGCAAGGGCATGCCGGTGCTGAGATCGCGCGACACCGGAGATCTTTATATCGAGGTGACGGTTGAAACGCCGCAAAGTCTCACCAAGCGGCAACGCGAACTTCTCGCCGAATTCGAAGCGCTATCTTCGCCCAAGACGCATCCGGAATCCGCTGGCTTTTTTGCCAGGATGAAAGACTTCTTCGAGAATTTGAGCGGACAGTGAGTCCTTGGCGCGCGCAACCCTTGCTCGTTTCATTTATTTATGTTTTGTGACACATCGCCCTTTGCTGGCGATTTTGCGGGGGAAGCACCCCACGCATCATGAGGGAGGTTCTTTTTTTGCGTAGCCAACCCGCGCGCGCGAACGAGCGCAGCTCGTCAAAGCCCGGCACGCCGATCGAGCAGCGGATTGCCGACGAGGCGCGCTTCTTCAAATCGTGGCTCGACAATCCAGCGGTGGCCGGCGCGGTCTCCCCATCGGGGCGCTTTCTGGCGCGCATGATGGCGCGTTACGTCGATCCCCGCAAAGCGGGGCCTGTTGTCGAACTGGGCCCAGGCACCGGCGCGATCACGGAGGCGCTTTTGGAGCGCGGCATCGCGCCAGGGCGGCTATTTCTCGTGGAATTCAACTCCGGCTTCTGCAAGCTTCTCAGGCGGCGCTTTCCCGGTGTCCATGTCATCAAAGGAGATGCGTATCAATTGTCGCAGACCTTGAGAGGCCGCCTGCGCCGTCCGGCAGCCGCGATCGTATCGAGCCTGCCGCTCTTATTGAAACCCGAGATGCAAAGGCTTGCGCTCCTCGCCGGGGCCTTCGATTGCATAAGCCCGGACGGGTGCTTCGTCCAATTCAGTTATGGCCGCGTCTCGCCGGTGCCCCGTGACAAAGCATCGGCGCTCGATTTTCACGTCGAAGCTTCCCCGCCGGTCTGGTTGAACCTGCCGCCCGCGCGCGTCTGGATTTACCGGCGTCAGGCGCACGCAGCCAAGAGCGTGGTGCAAAGGCGGCCGAACCCGGCGCAGGAATTCTTCGACAAACTCAAAGTAGGGACCGAAAAGATCCATCTCGACTTGAAGAAAGAGATCGCCGCCGCCAAAGCCAGACTTCGAATCGAGACGAGACCTGGCCAACCCTTGCGGAAGGGACAGTGGGCAGAGTCCCAGTTAGACAACTTACGCAAGGGGTCCAGTATCGATCATTCCCGCCATCCGTGATGAGCGCGGCGGCCCCCACCCAGCAACAGGCGGCCGCTGCACGCGAAAAGCTTATCGTCGCACTCGATTTCGCGGCGCCGCGGGAAGCCGAGGCGCTTGTGACCGTGCTCGGCGAGAGCGTCAGCTTTTATAAAATTGGCTTGGAACTCGCCTATGGAGGAGGCCTGCCCTTTGCCCAGGATTTAATAAAGGACGGCAAACAGGTCTTTCTTGACCTTAAACTACACGATATTGCCACAACCGTGAGCCGGGCCTGTGCTCTGATCGCTGGACTGGGCGCCAGATTTTTGACGGTCCACGCCTATCCACGGACAATGCAAGCGGCAAAATTGGCCGCCGCCGGCTCGTCGCTGCGTCTCCTCGGGGTGACCGTCTTGACCTCCTACGACGATCACGATCTCGCCGACGCTGGTTATTCTTACGGGGTCGCTGATCTCGTCGCGCGGCGCGTGGTGCAGGCGCGCGAAGCGGGCCTCGACGGTCTGATCCTTTCCGCCCAGGAGGTAGGCGCCGTGCGCGCGCGTTTTGGCCGGGATTTGATCCTCGTGACGCCCGGAATAAGACCGGATGGCGTGTCGGCCGCAGACCAGAAAAGAACCATGACGCCCGCCGCCGCAATTGCCGCCGGGGCGGATTATCTCGTTGTCGGCCGGCCGGTCACGCAGGCGAAGAATCCGCGCGAGGCGGCGGAGGCGATCATCGCTGAAATTGCCATCGCCGGGTCCTGAAACGCAAAACGCCGGACGTACCTCCGGCCCGGCGCGCGGCCATGGCACTTGGTAAATCAGCGTGCCATGATCGAAACGAACCTAGTAGATCGCCGTGACGGCGCGATGACGGACACTGATCCAGCGGGACAAAAGCAGACAGGTTGGCCGTTCGCGGCCTTGCCCGCGCTTTTCCTTGTGGGCGCCAGGGATTATAGACAGGTAGGAGTGGGATCGCGGGAGACCGGTCATGAGCGATATGCGGCTCGTCGTTGCGGGAGCGGCCGGACGCATGGGCCGCGTCCTTGTCGAGATCATCCGGCAAACGCCGGGCGCCCACCTCGCGGGTGCGATAGAACAGCCAGGTTCAATCGCGATCGGCCAGGACGCGGGTCTGCTCGCCGGCTGCGGCCAAATGGGAGTCCCAATCAGCGGCGACGCTCTCGCAACCGTCGCGGGTGCGGACGGAATTCTCGATTTCACCTCGCCCCAATCGACTGTCGGGCTCGCCGCGCTCGCCGCGCAAGCACGAATCGTTCACGTGATCGGCACGACGGGTTTGGACGCGGACCATCTTGCGAGGTTAGAGGCCGCCGCGCGTCATGCCGTCGTCGTGCGCTCGGGCAACATGAGCCTTGGGGTTAATCTCCTTGCCGCTCTCGTCGAGAGGGCCGCCCGGACGCTCGGGCCCGAATACGACATCGAGATCGTCGAAATGCATCACCGCATGAAGGTCGATGCGCCATCCGGCACCGCGTTGCTCCTCGGCGAAGCGGCGGCGAAAGGACGTGGCGTCAAACTCGAACAGCATTCGGTTCGCGCGCGCGACGGCCACACCGGCTTGCGCGGAACCGGCCATATTGGCTTTGCGTCGCTGCGCGGCGGGACTGTGATCGGGGATCACAAAGTGATTTTCGCGGGGCCAGGGGAACGCGTCGAACTCGCCCATATCGCGGAAGATCGCAGCATTTTCGCGCGCGGCGCCGTGCAGGCCGCGCTCTGGGGCAGGAACCAAAAGCCGGGCCTTTATGCGATGGCCGATGTGCTCGGGCTCGCCGGTTGAAATTTTACCCAGCGCCGGTTCAACGAGGTGTGCAGCATGATTGCAAGACGTTGGCGGCGTCTTGGGCCGGCGGCCCTGCAAGCGCGTCCCAGTCACCCCATATTTTAGTTTTGGCGGCGCTTGCAAAAATAACTCGCATGACTCCGGAACTCCACGCAATCCGGTTTTTCGGCTCCCTACGCTGAGGAAGACGAGCTGCTTGCTGCCCATCTTCTTGCGGATGCGGGACTGGACCCTGAGACCGAGGCGCGGATCGACCGGCGCGCACTGCGTCTCATAGACGCGGTGCGGGCAAAATCGATCCGCATCGGCGGGGTCGAAGATCTTTTGCGGGAATATTCTTTGTCGTCAGAGGAGGGTCTCGCCCTGATGGTGCTCGCCGAATCGCTTCTGCGGGTGCCTGACGATCTCACCGCCGACCGGCTCATCGAAGACAAGCTCGCCGCGCCGCATTGGAGCCGCCACGCCGGCAACTCGGAGGCGCTCCTCGTCGCGGCCGCCGCTTGGGCGCTTGGAGTCACCGCGCGCGTTATCGGCAAGGGCAAAACGGCGGAGGGAGTGGTCGCCGCGCTGGCGCACCGGATCGGCATGGGCGCCCTGCGCGCTGCCGCGCGGCGAGCCGTGCAGCTCATGGGATCGCATTTCGTCTTCGGTCAAACCATCGCGGACGCCGTGGAGCGAGCTCGCTCAAAGGGTGGGCGGCTTCACCGCTATTCTTTCGATATGCTGGGCGAAGGCGCGCGGACCGAGGCTGACGCGCAGCGCTATTTTGCTTCCTACGCGAAAGCGATTGAAGCAATCGGCTTGTCGGCGGGGCTCGGATCCCTGCCTGAGCGGCCGGGCATTTCAGTCAAGCTCTCCGCGTTGCATCCCCGCTACGAGCCTTTGTCGCGTCAGCGTGTGCTCGCCGAGCTCGCGCCGCGGGTTGCTGAGCTTGCGCGCGTGGCCAAACGGCACGATTTGAACTTCACCATCGATGCCGAGGAAGCCGACCGGCTTGAGCTTTCGCTCGATATCGTCGATTTGCTGCTGACCGATCCCTCGCTTTCGGGGTGGGACGGGTTCGGTCTTGCGGTGCAGGCCTACCAGAAGCGCGCCTTAATGGTGATCGATTACGTTGCCGCGGCGGCGCGCCGCTGCGATCGCCGCTTGATGCTGCGGCTGGTAAAAGGGGCTTATTGGGACACGGAAATCAAGCGGGCGCAGGAGCATGGTCTACCCGATTACCCGGTATTTTCACGCAAGGCGATGACTGATCTCAATTATCTTGCGTGCGCCAAAAAACTCCTCGGCATGCGAGATATCGTTTATCCGCAATTCGCGACCCATAACGCGCTGACAATAGCGGCAATCGTCGAATCCGCTGGAGATATCGAGGGCTTCGAATTCCAGCGCCTCCATGGAATGGGCGAAGACCTTTTCGCTGCATTGCGGTCCGAGATTCCCAAGCTTGCGTGCCGGATCTACGCGCCGGTCGGCGTTCATGAAAACCTGCTCGCCTATCTCGTGCGCCGTCTACTTGAAAATGGCGCCAACTCCTCGTTCGTCGCGCGTCTCGGCGATCCGCATGTGCCGAGCGCCGAACTTCTTGTCCGGCCGCAGGCGATCATAGGCGATAAAGAACATGCCCGCGCGCGCTTGCCGCTGCCCCCCGATATTCACATGCCCTCGCGCAAGACCGCCAACGGCATCGAATTCGGCGAACGCCGCGCCGTTGCCGCCCTGACCAATTCGATCGCGCAATCCGCGCGGATGCGAGAGGCGGTGCCAATCGTCTCAGGCGCGCGGCGCGAGGGAAACGAGCGTCAGGTCGTTACGCCGATCGACGGGTCAAAAATTGGTGTTGTGCGCGAGGCCACGCCCGGCTTGTTGGCCGAAACCATGCGCGACGCGCGCGCGGGCTTTCGCCTGTGGTCTCATGTGGCGGCGGGCTCGCGCGCGGCCTGTCTCGATCGTGCCGGGGAAAACATCGAGGCGGAAGCGCCGGCATTGCTGGGCCTGCTGCAAACCGAAGCGGGCAAGACACTGGAGGACGCGATCGGCGAATGGCGGGAGGCAATCGATTTCTGCCGCTATTACGCGCAAGAAACGCGCCGGCTGTTTGAGAACGCGACTGTCTTGCCCGGGCCCACCGGGGAAGACAACCGGCTTAATTGTCATGGGCGAGGCGTGTTCGTCTGCATTAGCCCTTGGAACTTTCCGTTGTCGATCTTCCTCGGTCAGGTCGCCGCCGCGCTTGCCGCTGGAAACAGCGTCCTCGCCAAGCCGGCCGAGCAGACCCCCTTGATCGCCGCCATCGCCATCGAGCTTCTCCACCGAGCCGGCGTGCCTGGCCAGGCATTGCATCTCTTGCCGGGGGACGGCGACCTCGGCGAGAAGCTTATCTCGTTGCCCGGCGTCGCAGGGGTGGCTTTCACGGGCTCGATGGAAACCGCCACAAAGATCAATCGCGGGTTGGCCGCGAAAGACGGGCCAATTCCAGCGTTGATCGCGGAGACTGGCGGGATCAACACGATGATCGCCGATGCGACGGCCTTGCCGGAACAAGTTTGCGACGATGTTCTCGCCTCGGCGTTTCGCTCGGCCGGGCAACGCTGCTCCGCGCTCCGGCTTCTTTGCGTCCAGGAGGATGTCGCGGACAAGATGATCGCGATGATCGCCGGGGCGGCACGCGAACTTATGATCGGCGATCCGCGCGATACGCAAGTGCAAATCGGCCCCGTGATCGACGCCGCCGCGGCGGCAAACCTTAATGCGCACATCGCACAGATGCGAAGTTCGGCGATTGTCCACTTCGCGGGCGAGATACCGCGCGTGCCGCCAGGCGGGTTTTACGTCGCGCCTCACATTTTCGAAATTGCCTCCGTGGGCGATCTGAAACGCGAGATATTCGGTCCGATTCTCCATGTCGTTCGTTACAAGGCAGCCGAGCTTGATGGATTGCTCGATTCGATCGAAGCCAGCGGGTTCGGGCTGACCTTGGGAGTGCATTCGCGCATTGACGCCACCGTCGATCGTATTTTAGGCCGGCGGCTGGCAGGCAACTGCTATGTCAATCGCAATATGATCGGGGCCGTCGTTGGAACGCAGCCCTTCGGCGGGTTCAATCTGTCGGGCACGGGGCCAAAGGCCGGCGGGCCGCATTACCTCACCCGTTTTTGTGTCGAACAAACGGTCTCGATCAACACCGCGGCGGTGGGCGGAAACGCCAGTCTCATCAACAACACGCAATGATCTGCAAGGCGCGGTTATGCCCAGTCTCGCACAGAATGACCCGCCGGCTACAGCCGTGAGGCTTGATCCTGGGACGGGCATGACACCCATTTCGTAGATATGTGCTCGCACTTATCTCGGAGGTCGACGGCCGCGACAGGCGCGTCGTCAATGCGCGCCGCTGGCCTCTTTGGCCAGCGTCTTCAGCGCCGCTTTGACCGCTTCCGAGAGAGCGGCGGAGACCGGACAGTCCGGCTTGAGGATCGCTTCGACGAGACCGGGAGCCTGCGCGCCCGTGTCCTTGATGCGGCCATTCGCGACGAGGCCGCGCACGATGTAGGGGGCGTCTTCGTCGCCGGAGCAGGCGAGCGCCTTCAATTCGCGTGCGAGCACGCTTTTATATTTCTCCGGTTCGAACGCTGCGGCCTCGAACTTCTTGTGCCAACCCGGCACCTTGTCTTTATCCTCGAAGGTTTTATCGGGATCAAGAATCTCGACGCGCTCCAGCGCTACGTCGCGCGCGCTTCCGGGCACATCCTGCTCGATCTTCTTCTTGAGGGCAAGAAAGGTCTCTTTAGTCCATGGCTTTAAATCAATGCTTAGCAAGAAGGTTTGGTTCCACACAAGTCCTGGTGCGTCAATTGCGTCAATTGATGGCTCGTCTAGCGACGCACGCCACAGATATGCTCTTGCGAGAGACGCGCCCTGAAGCTGCGCACCTTCGAGCGACGCGCCCTGAAGCTGCGCATATACGAACAACGCACCCTGAAGCTGCGCATTTACGAGCGACGCGCCCTGAAGCTCCGCATATACGAGCGACGCGCCCTGAAGCTGGGCCTCGTGGAGCAACGCGCCCTGAAGCTGCGCATATATGAGCAACGCGCCCTGAAGATGCGCCCGGAAGAGCAGGGCGCCCTGAAGATCCGTGCCTTGGAGCGACGCGCCCTGAAGATGCGCATCGTAGAGCCTCGTGCCTTGAAGCTGCGCTTCGGAGAGCAAGGCGCCCTGAAGCTGCGCATTTACGAGCGACGCGCTCTGAAGCTCCGCGCCTTCGAGCGATGTACCCTGAAGCTGCGCGCCGTCCAGGTCGGCCTTGCGCAAATCCGCAGAATAGAAAACAGCGCTCTCGAGATGGCGCCCGCGCAGGGTCAAAGTGTGCTTGACGGTGTCGAGTTTTTTCGGATCGTCGATCTTCGCGGCTTCGAGCGCGTCGAATGCGGGAAGCACGAGAGTGTTCGAAAACAGGCTCTTGCGCCGCCGCGTCACATTATCAACTTCGCCGTTGAACAAAAGATCGTGGAATGAGGTCGATAGAGGCTTATCTTGTGAATCCTTTGCCCCGAGCCATGCCGTTAGAGGATTTGGCGGGATCGATTTCCATTTGCCGATGTGCGCGTCCATCCATTCGCCCGGAAAGGTCGCCGCAGTGAACGCAAGGACGACGGGGATCATACAGGCAATGAGCCCGGCAATGTAACGGCCGGTCAAGGCCAGTACACCCGGCCAACCCTTGCCCCTGCGTTCGAGGCGCCACATCAGCTTGCTTCGGCCATTGAGAACGGCGGGCCACAAGAACCACAAAAGGATCACCTCGGCGAGAACCGCAGAACGCTGCACCCAAGTGACCCACTCAAGATGATAAGGCAAAAATTGCGCCTGGAGTAAAAGCAGCAGAAGAACCGGGCCGATAACCAAAGAGAACCAGGCGATCGCCTTTAGGATGAACCCCAGCCCGCCCTTGCGGATGTCCCCGGGCCCGGCGAGAAATTGCACGAAAATATTGCTCGGCAATTGCCTCCGCAAACTTTCCCTCGTTTCCGGCGCATCGCCGAGCTGCGCGCGAAGTTCGGCATCATACACGCCGACCTTTGCCCCCAGCATGACGAAATGCACCAGCGTGTAGGCATGGGAAACGATGAAAAGAATCGGCGCCAGAACAAAAAAGGCGACGAGCGGCAGTTCGACATTGAGAAACGGCAGTTTGACCGGATTTTCGAGAAGAAGATCCTTATGTGTGACTGCACCCGCCGCGATGCCGATATAGAACAACACAAAGAGATAACTCAGCCAAAATCCCGCGCTGACGGCGGCGGCGTCCTCGACAGTTTTTCCGATCGCGCCGAGATCATGCGCCTCCTTGGCGAATTGTTCGGTTGGATCAGGAGGCGCGGCAGGTTTTTCCGCCCGCGCAGCGCGGGCGCGGGAAAGCCGCCACTCGCGAAGCCGTTCCGACATCTGGGTCTCCCTCAAACCCATCGTAACACCGGCACTAAAGCCGCGTCCAATTCTTGAGAACCGAGATGACCGCGCCGGTGAGGCGCTCAAGATCCTCCTGGCCGATTGTAAAGGCGGGCGTCAGATAGACGATGTTGCGGATCGGCCGCACGAACGCGCCCGCTTCGATAAACCTGTGCCGCAACGCACCGGGATCATCGATGCGATCGAGTTCGACGACGCCGATCGCGCCTTTCACCCGCACGTCGCGCACATGCGGAAAATTTTGCGCGGGTTCAAGACCTTGTGTAAGCGCCGCGCCGATGGCCGCGACTTGGTCAAGACGCGGTTCGCGCGCGAAAAGATCTAGCGACGCGTTGGCGGCGGCGCAGGCGAGCGGATTGGCCATGAACGTCGGGCCATGCATCAACGCATGGTTTGGTTCGTCTGACAGAAAAGCGTCAAACACTTTGTTCGTGGCAATCGCCGCGCCGAGTCCCATGGTTCCACCGGTCAGCGCCTTCGACAGAGTGATAACGTCCGGAGTAACGCCCGCCGCCTCGCAGGCGAACATCGTTCCGGTGCGCCCAAAACCGGTAAAAATCTCGTCGAAGATCAACAGAAGGCCATGCCGGTCCGCAGCCGCTCGCAAATGCCGCAACACGTCTGCCTCGTAAAACAGCATCCCGCCCGCGCCTTGCACAAGCGGCTCGACGATAATGCCTGCTAGGTTTTCCGCATGACGCTCCAGCAACGCATCGAAACCCTGCGCGGCTGGGGCGTCGGCCGGAAGATCCGCGATGATTTGTTGCGGCAAGACTTCGGCGAAGAGGCCGTGCATCCCTTCCTCGGGATCGCAAACCGACATCGCCGCGAAAGTGTCGCCATGATAGCCGCCCTTGAACGCAACAAAGCGGCTACGCCGCGTAATGCCTTTATTGAGCCAGAACTGCACCGCCATCTTCATCGCGACCTCGACCGCGACCGAGCCGCTGTCGCAGAAAAAAACCTTATCAAGCCCTGGAGGCAGCAGGCCCGCGAGCCGCCGCGCCAGAGTCGAGGGCCGGCTCGATGCACGAGACCGCCGAACATGACGTGCGGCATCCGGCCCAGCTGCTCTATGACCGCCGCGCGAATATGCGGGTGATTATAACCGTGGCAGGCGGTCCACCAGCTCGCGATTCCGTCGATGAGCTCGCGGCCGTCGCTGAGAAAAATACGGCTTCCTTGCGCGCGCGCAACCGGAAGCGGGTCCGTCGCCGTCTTCATCTGCGTGTAGGGCAGCCAGACATGCCCGATGCCGCGCGCAAACCAGTCCGGTGGTGCGCCGCTCATTTGCCACCTCCAATAAGCCATGCCGCCGGGTCCGCCGCTGTGGCGTCCGGGGGCTACCCAAATTCCGCGCGGCCGCTTATGCTGCGCGCGTTTCCCCCTCCGCGACTTGGACAGATCATGGCCACCCATAGCACGCCGCATTTCCACAACCAGCCAGGCGTTCCGCAAGTGCGGGTCGGCGCCAAGGAATTCATGTGCGTCGGCGCTTTGCCGCCGTTCGACCATCCGCATATTTTTATCGACATGGGTGACAGCAACGACGCGATCTGCCCCTATTGCTCGACGCACTATGTTTATGACGCGCATCTCGATGGAGAGTGCGAACCGCCGGAATGCGCTTTCGAGCCAGGTCTTGATTCTGAATCCGGGGCAAAGCCAGCGACTGAACGCGCCTGAGCTGCCGCGATGAACCCGCCGCATGCGGTGATCGCCGGAGCCGGGATCGGCGGGCTTTGCACTTCATTATGCCTCGCGCGGGGAGGCTGGCGGGTCAGCCTCTACGAAAAAGCGAAAGTTCTCGAAGAGACCGGGGCAGGCCTCCAGCTCTCGCCAAACGCCAGCGCAATTCTGGGAAGGCTCGGCGTAATCGAGCGTTTGATGCCCTTCGCGCTTTGCCCGAAAGCGATTAGAATCCGCCGCGCGCGGGATGGCGCGACTCTCGCGGTGATGCCGCTCGATGACGCGGAGCGGCGATGGGGCGCGCCCTATCTTGTCGTCCACCGCGCGGATCTCCAGCGCGCTCTTCTGGAAGCCATCGCGCAGGAATCGCAACATCAAACTCCAAACTGGAGCCGCCATCGCGGGCTTTGCTTCCGGCGGAAACTCCGTCGCAATTGCGATCGAGCAAGGCGGGGTCCGGCTGAAGGCGGCGGGTGATTGCCTGATCGGCGCGGATGGCGTGCGCTCCGCCGTGCGGCAAATGCTCGGCGCGGCCAGCGCAAGATTCTCGGGCTGGACCGCCTGGCGCGCCACGGTCGATGCCGCCCGCGCTCCGCCCGCGATGCGCCGCGAGGAGACAACCCTTTGGCTCGGGCGCAAGGCGCATCTCGTCCATTATCCCTTGCGTGGCGGCGCCATCATCAATGTCGTCGCGATCGTGGACGAGGATTTTTGCCCGGATGGAGCAGATTTCTGGTCGAGCCCAGGCGAGCCTGGCTTTCTCCAAGCGCGCTTTTCGGGTTGGGACGAAGCCGCGCGGGATTTGCTGCGCGCCTCTCCCGAGTGGCGCAAGTGGCCGCTTTTCGATTGCAATCCGATCGCGAGCTGGGTAGCCGGGCGCGTGGCACTCATGGGCGACGCGGCGCATCCCATGCTACCATTTCTGGCCCAGGGCGCGGCCCAGGCCATCGAGGACGCAGAGGCCTTGGGCGAGGTTTTGGCACGCGGTCAAAATATCGAATTGAGTCTCCGCGCTTATCAAGAGGCGCGGCACGCGCGGGCCACACGCGTGCAGAATGAGTTGCGCAGGCAAGCCAAAATCTACCATCTTGCCGGTCCCGCGGCACTTCTCCGCGATATGGCGTTGCGCGCGCCGGGTCCCCAAAAAATGCTCGCCCGTTACGATTGGCTCTATGCCGCGCACCGTGCGTACGGACATGAGTGATGAGCGGCCCGGGCGGAAAACAGAGGTGCGGGGCAACTGCGGCCGGCCGGAGCTTACTTGCTCGCTTCGTTTACGTTCGATACGTCCCAGAGCTTGATGGTGGTGTCCGTGCTCCCCGAGGCGAGCATCCGTCCGTCCGGTGAAAACGCGATGGAATTGACGGAACTGGTATGGCCGGTCAGCGTGCGCAGCAGCTCGCCGCTCGCAGAGTCCCAGAGCCCGATTGTCTTATCCAAGCTCCCCGAGGCGAGCGTCCGCCCGTCCGGTGAAAACGCGACGGAATACACGGTACCGGTATGGCCGGTCAGCGTGCGCAGCAGATCGCCGCTCGCAGAGTTCCAGAACTTGATGTTGTCCTCGCTCCCCGAGGCGAGCGTCCGCCCGTCCGGCGAAAACGCAACGGACTGGACCCCACGGCCGGTCAGCGTGCGCAGCAGCTGGCCGCTCGCCGCACCCCAGAGCCCGATGGTCTTATTTAAGCTCCCCGAGGCGAGCGTCCGCCCGTCCGGTGAAAACGCGACGGAACACACGAAACCGGTTTGGCCGGTCAGCGTGCGCAGCAGATCGCCGCTCGCAGAGTTCCAGAACTTGATGTTGTCCTCGCCCCCCGAGGCGAGCGTCCGCCCGTCCGGCGAAAACGCGACGGGCCCGACAAAATTGGTATGGCCGGTCAGCGTTTGCAGCAGCTCGCCGCTCGCCACATCCCAGAGCTTGATGGTGTTGCTTTCGATCCCCGAGGCGAGGGTCCGCCCGTCCGGCGAAAACGCCACGGACAAGACCCAATGGGTATGGCCGGGCAGCGTGCGCAGAAGCTGGCCGCTCGCAGAGTCCCAGAGCTTGATGGTTCTGTCCCAGCTCCCCGAGGCGAGCGTCCGCCCGTCCGGCGAAAACGCGACGGACCTGACGAAATTGGTATGGCCGGTCAGCGTGCGCGGCAGCGCGGGTTGAGGGGCCGGAGGTTCTCCTTGCCGTTGCCGGACTTCGGTCTCCTCCATTTTAAGGGGGTCTTCCGGCGGCAACCGTGACGCGGGCGGCGTAGTGGCTTGACCCGATTGCCCTTTGGACCCCCGGATCAGTCTGTCCAACCGTGACGCGGGCGGCGCAGCGGCATGACCCGATTGCCCTTTGAGCCCCCGGATCAGTTTGTCCATGTCGCCGTGGAACGAGGCATGACGGACATCGAGCCCATTGCGCAGCGCAAGCTCTTCGAGATCCTTGGGTAGCTGAGCGGCCTTTGGGACCCTTGTGCCGTCGAGCAAGATTGGGATCACGGGGATGTCGCGTTGAAGTGCCGCCGCGATCTCAAGGCGCACGAAGTCATTCGGGTTTTCGAGACGACGGTTTCCGGCCTCGTCACGTGCACTGAGCCAGTTGGGTCCGATCACCGCGAGCAGCACGCCGCACTTGGCGACCTCCTCGTGCAAGACCTTGACGAAATTCATCCCAAGGGGGATGGCGTCCACGTCCATGAACAGGAGATCGCGTCCAAACTCGCGCTCCAGCCGATCTTGAATGCGGCCGGCTTGGCCCGCGCTATCGTCACGACGATAGCTGATGAAAACCTTGGCCGCCATGGTGCGCCCCTTGGCCAGCATTTGATGCCATGTTACCCGATCGGACTGCCGATTGTCATCTGATCAAGCGGCGCGGGTGCAGCGGGACTCGCGCAGGCAAGCCAAAATCTACCATCTTGCCGGTCCCGCGGCGCTTCTCCACGATACGGCGTTGCGCGCGCTGGGTCCCCAAAAAATGCTCGCCCGTTACGATTGGCTCTATGCCGCGCCTCATGCAGCGGGCACGCGCGACAAGCAGTCACCGCGTCCGATCGTACCGACGTGTTTCAGGTGAAACATTTTTGTCATCTCATCGCGATGCATTCGTCAAGAGGCGTTTTGGGTTGTTTGGATGCGCTTGCGCATGAATCGGCATTGATGCGGCGGCAAGCCCGAAGCCCCGGAGGCCGCGCGGCCCGTCGTGACGGCTGCATGACCGCCCCTCCGTAATCGCTGCGAAGCTTTTGCCGCGAACCTCCCGGAAGAACCCGGCCGGGGCCGGGAAGAGGCAGCCGATCGGCGGCGTTGGCAATTGTCTCGTTTGGCGCCGTATCGAGGACCGTATCCCCTGCCTTGCGGCGATGCCTACCGCCTTGAGACCATCAGCGGTGCGTTTGCGCTGAAACCAAGTTGCGCGCGGCCCGGTCTCGAACACCACCAATCCGGCATAAGGCGCCTGCTTCCTGATCATTCCGGCGCCGAGTTGTGGGTCCGGTAAGCCCTCGGCCCACGCCAACTCCGTTTGCGGTTCTGCCGCGCCGCGATCGCTGTCTCTTTCAATGCCTCGTCCAATCCGGCATACGGGTCCATGACTGTTCGCCGCACCGCCCGTTGTTGAGGAAATCAGGTCTCTAGCAAGACCTTGGGACCGCGGGCGAGCCGCCTACAGCGCCGGGCTATGGAGCGCGGCGATTCGCCCGCTTGGCGGCGCCCGCCAATCAAGGCTCGCACGTTCGGCGTTGTTTTGGCATTGTTATGAATGTTCACAGGTGGGTCTCCTGAGCCTGTGGTGCTTCGCAAACCCCACAAACCTCGGATTCTCCCCGTGAACAACCAATCGAGACATTACAGCTAGCTCAGCTACTCTCCGTTGTCTTTCGTGGCCAGTGTTCTACCCGCGGGGTCCAGCTCATCCCGCCGGCTTGCGTGCCGCCACTATCAAAAGGAAAAAATGAAATGAAAATATCCGCGCGCAACATCCTCGAAGGCAAGATCAAGGAGGTTCACAAGGGCGCGACCACCGCGCATGTCGAAATCGAACTCAAAGGCGGCGAAACCATCATCTCTTCGATCACCAACGAAGCGGTCGAGGAGCTCGGCCTCGAAAAAGGCACGAACGCCTACGCGGTCATCAAAGCCTCCGATGTGATGATCGCTATAAAATAGGAGGGCGCCCGGCAAAGTCCGCGCGGACCTTTTCGTCTTCGTTCAGGTCTTTGGCGGGGAATGCCCGATCCGCAGCGATTCCTCGGCGTTGCTCTTGAGAACGCCTTGGATCTTGCCGGTCAAGGCGGCAAGGATCCAGGGAAGCTGCACTTCAATGCGCAAGGCATCGTTCATGACGTAAACTTGCGCTGTCGCGGTCTGGCCAAAAGCCACGACCCGCAAATTCGCCGTGTCGCCGTTCCAATTGGCCTCGCTGGACGCGAGTTTATCGATGTAATCCCGGCGCAGAAGCTCGATTCCCCCGGCAATCCGCCGTTTCGCCTCTTCGGCGCCGAGGCGGTGCGGCACGGTGATGACGATAGAATTCGACATGACGATCCTCCGGTGTTCGTCATGTAATCACTTTTGGCTCTGGTTGCCACTTGCCCGCGGCATCAAATGCGCCGCGGGCAATAATCGGACTCAGTCCATTAGTGGCAAGGCGGCAAGCCAGGCCGGCCGCAACTCTGCTGCTGTTGATGCTGCTGTTGCGGGTGCGGCGGCGGCGGCGGCTGTTGATGCTGCTGCGGCTGTTGGTGTTGCTGCTGTTGCGGGTGCGGCGGCTGATAGGCCGGTTGCTGCTGGTGCTGCGGCGGCGGCGCGTGTGGCAGCTGAGAGGCCGGTTGCGGCGGATGCCGCTGTTGAACTTGCCGCGGAGGCTGCTGCGACTGTTGCGGTTTCGGACCAATGGCGGGACTCGGCCCGGGAACCGCGGGGTTGCCGTTCGGCCCTGATGGAGCGCGTCCATTTTGCGTGGGAACCTGGCCCGCTGGCGGTGGTTTTTTTTGCGGTTGCTGTGCCGCGGGCGGAAGCCCTCCAGGCGGCGCAATGGGGCGAGGTTTTGCACCTCCCGGCGCGACATGCCCGCCGGGCAATGGAGGAAGCTGCTGGCCGCTTGGCAAGGCATTAACCGCGGGCGGCTTGTTCGGCGATGGTGCGCCCGGCGATGCCGGTTGGGGCTTTTGCTGGGTTGGCGCCATGGGCTTTTCACTCAGCCCTGGCAACGGCTTGCCAGTCGCGCCGGGCAGTGCGTGGGCCGGCAATTGCGTTGACGGCAAGGGTCCCGGCTGGCCGGGGCGCACCCCTGGCGCGGGTTGGCCGGGGGTTTTCTGCGGAAGTCCAGAATTACCGCCACCAATCAATGTCGCCTTCCTGGCCACGGACGGAGGCAGGGCGACTTTCGCGGCCATCGCCGCCGCGGCCACGCCTGACTCCCGCGCCAACCGCCGCGGGCAGGCCGGGATGCGCCCCGCCCGGATTTATGACGGGACCATTGTTGTTGATGATTGTCGTGTTGTGGATGTTATCGAAAATGACGTTTCCAGGGGGTGGCACCACATAGGCGGGCGAACTGATCCAAACCGGGAACGGAACAAATGCTGGGACCGGAAGCAGGAAAAGTCCAAACGGCGGAGGAGGAGCCAGGAAGACTAGATAAGGCGGAGGTGGAGCCAGGAAGACGATTGGCGGCGGCGGCACGAAGCCGAACTCCGGATCGTCGAAGACAAGCACCGGGCGATCGACGTAGACGATCTCCGCGGGCGGTGGCGGCGGAATGTCGTAACCGATCGGCGAGAAGGAGGGAGGCGGCTCCTCGGGGGCTGTCAAACTCGCAAGGCGCCGGCGCGCGTCCGCCGCGTGCGGGCCGCGCGAATAGCGGTCGAGATAGGACCAATAGGCGTCTGGCGTATTGACCGCGCGGGTTCGCCTCCAGGTCATCGCCTCGCGGCGGGCGGCCACGAGTTCTCGGATACGATTGGCCAGCGGGTCGGATGGATAGGCGGCGAGAAATTCCTCGTAGCCTTGCAACGTATCGCGTTCGATGGCGGCGGCGTAGGCGTCCGGCGCCCCGAGGTCTTGGAGCGGCCGCGACTGCATGGCGTTGACCCGGTCCTGCGCGAATGCAGGGGGTGGCGCGTCCGCCGCGCGCTCGAAGAAGACAAAGGGTGCCGCGATCCTTGACGCGTTCCAAGGCACCTCCGCTCCTTTGGTCGCTTCGTTGACGCGCAAACGCACCCCGTCGAAGACCTCCGATGGCGACAGGCCGCCTTCCCGGATCATTTCGGCGAGCGCCCGCGCATAGGCACCATAAGGCCCGCTCTCGACGGGGGCGGCCGTGCCCGGTGCGGCATTGAAAGCGATGAGCATGTTCGGCTCGGCGTCGGCGAGCGCCAGTCCGCCGGCCAAGGGCTGTCCGGACTTGGCGAATGGGGAAACTCTCGCTCCGTCGAGGACAATGAAGCTCGCCTTCAAGGGAAGCCCGGCGAGCCGCTTCGTGTAATCGGACACGCGCAGCGCCTCGACCGCCACGTCCGGGGCAGCCGCGATCTTCGCGTCCACCGGCACGAAATAGTTTTCGCCGTCGAGTTGAACGCCGTAACCACCGAGATACACGAAAGCGACGGTGTCTGGTCCCGATGCCTGAGCCTTGTCGAGGAAGTCCCGGAACGCGCCGCGCAATGCCTCGCCATCGAGGTCGCGCGCACCGGAGACGTCGAAGCCGGCTGCTTGCAATGTCTGGGCGATGAGGCCCGCGTCATTGGCTGGCGTGGCAAGCGGACCCGTCTGGTAGGCGGCGTTGCCAACGACGAACGCGATGCGTTTCTCCGCTTCCGCCCGCAATGGCGAAGCAAGAGCGAGTGAGATGAGCGCGAAGCAGGCGACGAACAGCCTCGAAATGGTTTTCATGGTGGTCCTGATTCCGGAAGAGCCAATGTCGCGGGCGATGCTACGGTATGGGCGTTGAACGATAGTTGAATGAAACAAGGCGGAACAAAGGCGAAGCTGCGCGCCGGCCTCGGTTCAGTTCTGCGTCCATCCAAGAGGCAGCCTTGAAACGTCGGGCCCGCCTTTGCCAGGCACGCTAATCAGAAGATCGAGCCGCTTGGCGAGATCGGCATGGGCGAAGCATCGGAAATGCCCTTGCGATGCGGAGGGGCGCAGAATGACGAGAAGGCGCTTGAGCTCGAACGTGCGGCGTCTTTTGAGGCGCGCGATTTCGGCTTCGGTTTCGGTTTCGGCCTGTTCGGCGGTTTGAAATACCTCGCAGGCCTTGCCGGACCGGACGCTCTTCACAAAACAGGCAAACTCTACAGGGAATTGCTAATACAAGGAGATCAAAGGCAAGAAGCGGCACATCCTCGTCGACACCTTGGGCTTGCTGCTTCATGCCATCGTCCATCCGGCTGATTTTCAAGATCGCGATGGCGGCATGCCAAGGGATTTGTGGTTTCGCCCAAATGCTCGATCGTCGAGCCCGTTTCGCATGCTCAATCGATGTCGCAGGCTCGCCAAGGAGTGGGAGAACCTCAATCGCAAGGCGCTGGCTTTGCTGCGCCTTGCCTCAATCCGCCTCATGCTCAGAAGACTTTGTAGTCCCGGATGAAGTTTCAGGTCGAACTCTAAAATTTATAGCCCATTTAGGCAAAAGCGCACCCTCGAGGCGCCCTGGTGCCTGATCGTTGCGGTCCTTGATGATTTCTCACCCGAAGAATGCCAGCGGTATCCCATGAATGCCGGACATGGTTCGACCCAAAACATCCAGCTCTAGAGTTGAGAGTGATGGTATTTTGACCGCCGCTTTCGGTCTTGACGTCTCTAACCTTGCGCAATGGATTGGGCAACAGGTTCCTTGTCATCGCCGAAATCTTCAACCCGTTCCCAAAGCGGCGTTTGCGCGGCGAATTCGTCGCAGTTGAATTTCGCCACGGCTTCCAAATCCTGAGTGCTCGACCACAGGCGCCGCTGTCGATCGGCGCTAGTCCCGCGCGACATAATTTGTTCCAGAGTGTCGATATAGCCTTGATAAGCGTGTTTTTTGACATAGGGCCGGATTTGTTCTAGCCAAAGCTTGATATCGTCAACGATGGGCCTCGTTTCGCCCTGATTGTTGATAACAAGATCGGCGTTAAGGCCATAGCGCATGGCGCGCCACTTATTTTCGCGCTGCATCCATGCGTTTGGACGCGGCATCTCGGCAAGCCAGCCTTGATCCGCTTGGAACCAAAGCGCCAACGCGTGGACAAAAGCGGCCAGCGCCAGCACCTCCGCTATCGATGCGGGTTGATCGCAAATCCTGATTTCAAGCGTCCCGTAATGCGGGCAGGAGCGCACATCCCACCAGAGGTCCTTGAGCCTCTCAATCGAACCCGCTCGATACATCGCGCGGCAAAGATTGACGTATTCCTGCCAGTTCTTAAAGTTGTAAGGCATGCCCGCGATGGGCAGGGATTCGGTAATGGTGGGGCGGATGGACGCCAATCCCGTATCCAGGCCTTCCTCAAAGGGCGAGCTTGCGCTCAGCGCAATCAAATGCGGCACAAAATGCATGAAAAAGTTGTGGTACCGGACGCATTGCTCCGCATCTGGCATGCCCAAATGAATGTGCATGCCAAGTGTACCGAAACGCTCGTTTAAAATTTTTCTCTCGTTATGCAGGCGCTCGTAACGTTCGTCCGGCACCTGCCTTATATCGGCGAGCTTGATCGTCGGCGGGCGGCCTGTGCCAGTTATCAACAGCCCGTGTTCACCGCAAGCAACCGCGAGCTTCTCCATCTCTTGCTTGAGTTGCGCGGCGGTTTCATGAACCGTCGCGCCGACGGTCGAGGTGATTTCGACCATATGTTCAAACGACTCTTTTTTAATTTGTGGCGAAGCGAGTTGCTCAATGAGCGCAAGCCCCATATGCGCCGGCCGAAGGGTTTTGGCATCCAAAAGAGCCAACTCGCACTCGACGCCCACGGTCAGCGCCTGGCTTGCAGCGAACACCAGCTGCTCATCAATTACTTTATAAAATCGCCTTTCCTCAGAAAGCTTTTGCTGGCCTTCGAAGACGTTCTGAAGCCATGTGATGACTGTCATGCACAACCTCGCTCAAGGTTGGCTGCTGCGAAAGGGTTGGGCTTGAATTGATCCTTCATTCTTGCGGCCGGTTGTCAAAACCTTGGACAAAACCGGAAATTAAATTGGTCCGCCAACTGCGGATCTCAAGAGGCTGGCGGATTCTTTAAAAATCCGGTCAGCGCAAGGCGATTGGCACGCCGGCGCCCGGGATCGTCCCGAGGTCGAATGGCCGCGCTGGCGGCAATGGCGCGCGGCCCGCAAAATGGCCGGCCGGTGTCGGATTAGGCGCGGCTTCGCCGCCAGCAGGCAAGGCGGGCTGCGCCTCGGCGGGGACCGCGGGGGATGGCTCGTTCGCGGCGGCCATGGCGCGGTCGCGGACTTCCCAGCCTGCGAGCGATGCAGGTCCATCCAAACGTAACGTCGCGAGCAACTTTTGGTCGTTCGATCCGGCGAGGCTCGCGGCGCCGATATATTCGATCTTGACCCGTGTCGTTCCCCGCTGGCAGAAATCCAGGGCCTCTGCAGTCTTGCGGGAAACGTCCATGATGCGATGAGCGGCAAACGGCCCCCGGTCGTTGACCCGCACGATCATCGAGTAATGATTGCGCAGATTGGTGACGCGCGCATAGCTTGGCAATGGCAGGGTTGGATGCGCGGCGGAAATCGAATTGCGATCGTAAACCTCGCCATTCGCCGTGCGGCGGCCGTGAAAGGCATCGCCATACCAGGAAGCAAGGCCAATCGCGGCATAATGCTTTTCGCTCGGGTAATAGGTTAGCCCGGCGATCGTATAGGGCTTGCCGAGCATATACATCCCGCCGCCGTGTGGCACCGGTTCACCGTCGGCGACAACCCGCGGGCTCGCGGGGCCATAAATCGAGGATGGAAAATACTCCGCCGAATTGGCGTAGGCAAGACGTTGGGGCTGTTCCGCGCATCCGCAGAGGCTAAAGGCCGCGCTGCCGGGCAAGCCCCGCAACGATGCAACGAACTGAACCGTCAGCCTTGCGGAGAAACCGCGAAAAAACGGCAAAGGAAAACGCTGAAACACAGAGATTTCGCTTCGCCCCCATGCGCTTCCCCTCAGCTTGCGGCGCGGACCTGTGCCGACTCTCAAAACAGGCAAACCGGTAATCTCGCAGCCTCCGGTTTCCGAAGGCTTAAAGCCATGGCAACGCCTGATGTAGTCTCGCCCGGCAAATGCGACCAAAATGCGGCACCGCTCCCGCTAGGAGGTGCCGCAAAGAGACCCGAAATTGGTTAATTCGCGTTTACCATCAGGGGGTTGGATATTTTTGCAACAGTCCAAGGAAAACTGGCGCGCGGCATCGCCCACGGCTGCTTGGTGCTAACCACCATGATTGGCCGGCCAGACAATTCAGAATGCGGTTAGCGTGACCGGCCGATTCTGGCCACTATAGTGAAACCGTTCGAATGACCGTAATGACCGTATGGTTATGACGCCTGCGGCCCCCCTCGGCGTTGGGGGAGACGATCGTCAGCCCTTGTGCTTCGTTGACGAACCGCGCGGATGCACCTGCACCGTGGCGGGATACCGCGCCTCCGTCAAGCTCATGTTTAGCTGTGCCTTGGCGAGTTGATTTAGGGCTACGGCGCAAATATGCTGCTTTTCGATCGAGACCGCGAGTTCACTCAGCTTCGCCCGCTGCCAAAGCCAGCAACTCAAATCTCCCCGCGTTACTTGGCTTGTGGCCGGGGCCGCGGATCGATTTGCACGGTGGCTGTCATCCCGGCCGCGAGAACAACGCCTTCCGGCACCTCGTCGATATGAATGCGCACCGGAATGCGCTGGGCAAGGCGCACCCAGGTGAAGATCGGATTGACCGTGGCAAGCCCTTGCTGGTTGGCTTGCGCGTTCGGGACGTTGATGGCGCGCGCGATGCTGTCGACATGGCCACGAACGATCTGGCTGTAGCCCATAGGTTTGATCTCGGCAGGGTCGCCTACTCGGATCGAGCCGAGATTGATCTCCTCGAAATAGCCGTCAACCCAGAACGAGTTGGCGTCGACGAGGGAGATTACATTCTGCCCGACATTCGCATAGTCGCCGAGCTGCGCGAGCAGGTGGGTCACCCAGCCGTTGACGGGGGAGCGGACCTGAGTGCGCTCGAGGTTGACCCGGGCTTGGTCCAGGTTTGCCAAGGCTTGCTGATATTGCGCTTGGGTGGCAACCGCGTTCGCCGCATAGGTCTGCTGGTCCTCGATAGTGACCGCCAGCTGGGTCAGCTTCTGCCGGCGTTGTGACTGTAACTCTGCGTTCCGCGCATTGGCCTCGGCTCTGCTTCACCGCCGCCTCGCCACGACTGACGGCGATCGTGTAGTCCCTCGGGTCGATCACCATCAACAAATCGCCCTTGTGCACGAACTGGTTGTCGGCGACCGGGAACTTAACGATTCGCCCGGCCACCTCGGGTGCCATGGTGACGACGTAGACGCGCACGGTGCCGTCGCGCGTCCAGGGTGCACCCATATAGGCGTCCCACATCGCCCAGCCGAGCGCCACGGCAAGCGCCACCGTCACCAAAGTGATCAAAACTGGAATGATCCTTAGGCGCGGCCAGTCCTTATGGCGGGTGGGCAGCTTGGGGGACCAGGCGACATCGCGTTCAGTTGCCGTCGTGCCGCTCTTCGCTTCGGTTTGAGTATCGTCCATGGCGAGCTTACCGCGCGATGATAATCGTAATCGACGAAAGCACGATCATATAAACGGCAAAAACGAACAGAGCCGGATGCCAGACATAACGCAACAAGCCGAAACGGCTCGCAACCCGGCGCAGTGCGATCGTGACGAGCCAGGCTACGGCCATCATCAGCGACATCGGCGCGACATAGACGCCAAACACATCGATCTCGGTGAACCTCACACGGGCGCTCCTGCGTCGAAGTAAGAGGCATGCGCGATGAGCGCCTCCGTGATTACAAGGATACTCCCGCGCGCCTGGAGAGCAAGAGACGCCTCTGACCCGGCGCCGGGGAAGAGGCGAGGCGGTCATCGAGCCGGGCAAGCCTTGTGGTTGCGATCGCGCTACTTCCTTGCGCAAAGGGCCCGAGCGCCGCGTCGAGATCCGAGTTTAGACCGAGCTGGTAGGTCATGTGGCGAAGTTGGATGATTTCGGTGCCCACCGCCGACCCCGCCAGGAGCTGCGAGCGCTGCAACGGCTCGGCCGCGTCCGGCAATGCCGCGAGCCGGCCGTACATACGGCCCTCCCAATCCTCGACTGTCCATGAGATGGGACCCGTTGCGAGGCGGCGCAGATCGCGCAAGGTCAGCACCAGCAGCCGGCGAGCCCGAAACGCGGGCGACAGCGCCGGCAGCAAGCGAAACGAAAGCGCCGCGGCGCCGCTGCCTGCAAAGATCGCCAGCGCGGAGTTGTAATATTGCTGAGGGTCGTAGCTCATCTCGTTCGCGGGCGAGAGCAGCGGCCCGAAACCGACTATCATGGCGGTAAAAATCACCGTCTGCCATGGTTGGGCGACGAGGGCCCCGGCGGGTATCAGGTAAAGACCAATGGCGAGGCTGAAGGCCTCGAAGGTCTCAAGCCCCGGTAGCACCGCAAATGCGATGATCGCCGTGAAGATGGTGGCAAGGGCGATGCCGATTGTAAAACCCACGGTGGCTGCGTAGGCCCGGTCGGCTCGTGGTCCCAACAGGAGAATCACGATCGCGGTGAAGGTGATGGCGAAGGCGCCATTCGGCCACTCCGTCACGATCCAGAAGATCTCGACGAAGCCGATCGCGACGAATGCGCGCCCCGCGTTGACGATTGACGGCAGCCAATCGGGCACGCGGAGCCGGAAGCCACGGCCGCGAGGAACGGGACTAACAGGAGCGCCGGCAAGCAGCGCCATCCCGTTGAGCGCGTCCGAAATGCCGTCGAGCACCTTAGCCGTCTGGTCGGCAAGCAGCCGCAGCGATGGCGTGCCGGCCTGGCAGAGCGGTCAGCGCCCGCACCGCCAACTCGCAGGCCCGGCGCTGGCGGACGGGGTCGGCCATCCAGCCCGCCTGCATCGCCGTGCTCCGCCGATCGCAGTTCCTCCGGAATGCTTCGCAGGACGGCATCGGCCTCCCGCCGGGCCTTGTCGCCCGGCAGCCGGGCCAGCAGTACCGCTACCGTGCGCCAGCCGCACTGGGCGGAGAACAAGCCGTCCACAGCTCTCTGCAATGCCGGCGAATGGTAACGGATTTGAGAGGATTCTCCTTTTGCCTCGTCGATGACCGGGTCGAGCGCGCTGACCCGCCGCACGAGTTCGCGCCGGGCAGGTTGCGTCTCCGGCATTTCCGGCCCAGCCAGCGCCAGCATGCCGGTAAACCGGCCCGTGATTTCGGCCGACAGAGCAGCGAATAACGCGGCGAGCCGGCGCCGGGCGCCGCCGAAATCGGTCCCGGCGAGAACGACGCCGGCACTTACAATACCGATGCAGATCTCGCTGGCGCGGTAGACTGCGAGCAGGAAGACCGCATCCGCGTTCGGGCCGCCCGTCGCGCCAAGCTCGTCGGCCGCAATGATCGCGGCCGTGAAGCCGGCGAGAGCCGCCGAATAGGACGCGAAATTGTGCAGAAGCGTGGCAACGAAAGCGCATGCAGCGCACCACAGCGCCAGGGCGAGGAGGAACAGGGCGCGGTCCTGCGGGAAGCACGCCGTCAGAACCACGATCGCCACGGCGCCGACCACGGTGCCAATCATGCGGTACCATCCCTTGCGCAGCGAAGCCCCAAGATGTGGCTGACAGACGATCGCGGCCGTGAGGCCGGCCCAAAAGGCATTTTCGAGTTCGAGCCAAAACGCGACGTAGAGGGCAAGGCAGACCGAGGCCCAGAGCCGCAAACCAAAGAGTAGCGGCGGACCCGCGGCCCTTGCCGCCCCCATCAGAACCTGTCTCCAGCCCGCCATCGCGAGGCTCGCCATTTGGTCTTGATCTAAATGTTATTATTGGCGACCCCGGCAGGGCTCGAACCTGCGGCCTGCCGCTTAGAAGGCGGCTGCTCTATCCAGCTGAGCTACGGGGCCTGCCGTGCCTCGCGCCGGAGCGATGATTTCGTTGGCGTTCTTTTGATTTAGAAAACTATTGTCGTACGGATCACTCTTCAGATTAAATCTGATTAAATCTGACATGAATGCCTGGGTCAATGGGTCCAAAGATCGAGACGGGTCGACTTGAAGTTATCGGAATAGCTTTGGATTTTCCGTGGCACCGGCTTCGATTCCTCGACCCGGTAGCTCAAGCCGTTTTTCCCAGCATAAGCGATTGCTTCTTCCTTGGTGCCGAACTTCAACCGCACTTGGCTCGTCATATCGCCTGAACTCGTCCAGCCCATCAACGGATCGATCTGGCGCGGCGCCGCGGGTTCGAATTCCAAAACCCAAAGCTTGGCCCTCGCATGGCCAGATTGGGTCGCGGTCCTGGAAGGGCGGTAAATCCGTGCGGTCATTTCAATCGCTCTCGTCTCGATGCAGGTTGGCGTTTGCGCGGACTTAGGCGGCGTTATTTCCGCGTTGGTTTGCCGCCGGGAGCCAGGCCCGGGCGCGGGTGCGCGACGTTGGTCGGGGCAGCAGGATTCGAACCTGCGACCTGAAGTACCCAAAACTTCCGCGCTACCAGACTGCGCTATGCCCCGCATGGAGACGATCCCCCTGCCCTTTTGCGTGGCATTCGCTATCACGCGGCGGCGGCGTGAACAAGGACGGCAACCCAATCATGAAGGACAGGATCTCGTCACTTGTCAAACAGAGGATGGCGGACGCTGTCGCCGATCCGCAAGCCGATACGGGCCGCCGTCCCGGCATTGACTTCTAGAACGCCAATGGCCGGCGCGCCAGAGGGGATAATTTTTTCCGACAACGGCTCGGTATTTTCGGCGAGCCCGACCACCTTGCCGGCGCTGGCCAATGAAAATCATGTCGAGCGGCAAATAAGTGTTTTTCATCCACATCATCACCCGCCGCTCGGTCGCAAAGTCGAACAACATGCCACGCTCTTGCGGAAGAAACCGGCGGAACATGAGGCCGCGTTCGCGTTGCGGCCCGCTGCGCATGACTTCCACGGAAAATTCATGGATTCCGCTGGCGGTGACAATCTCAAGCCTTTCGAGGTTGCCTTGCGGCGGCGGCGCGTCGATGGCGAGCGCTGCCGGACTAGCACAAAGAAAAACCAAGCTTGCGCACAGTCCAAGGAAGGCCAAAACCCCGCGCGCCAATCTGGCAGGACCGGCGGTTGGCGCCTGATCGCGAAACGGTACCGATTTTTTGGATGCGACCATGGAAGACAACAATTTGTTAAAGACCATGCGCGAATCAACTCGAAGCGGTCAGGGTCTAGGCCTCCCGCATCGCACCTGACCTTCGCCACGGACTTTCACCCGCAACGCCCCCCGGCGTGCGGCCGCCTGGAACTTGGCCGCGGCTGACCCGCAAACGGCCGCACGAATGGACGCCATCTCAATGTGGGATGGGCAAGGCTGCGTCGAGCGGCCGCAGCTCGACCGCCATGAGTCCCTTCGGGCCATCGCCGAAACGCACGAGGAGGCTTTCTCCCGGCCGCAACTCCGCAAGCCCGTAGCGGCGCAGGGTTTCCATGTGGACAAATATATCATGCGTGCCCTCGCCTTGGGTCAGAAAGCCAAATCCGCGCGCGCGGTTGAACCATTTGACGATGGCGATTTGAAACCCGCCCACCGGCGCCACCTCGACACAGGTGCGCGGCGGCCGCCATTCGGAGCGAGGCACGGCGCTCGGTCCATCCATCGAATTAATTTTCAGAACCTGCAATCCCTTCCCCCGGCGCACCGCCTCGCAGACGACACGGGTTCCCTCATAAGCGACGCTAAAGCCGTCCTTGCGCAAAGTGGTGATGTGCAAAAGAACGTCGGCAGCGCCATTGTCTGGCACGATAAAGCCGTAGCCTTTCGCGACATCGAACCATTTGACTCGTCCGGATATTTCAACAAGGCTACCCACTTCGATCGCCGCCAGCTCAGGGATGGCAGCGAAATCGAACCGGCGAGAGGCTAAATTTTTGCCGTCCATGGATCACCCCCCGAAATCGCACGCGTGGCCGGAACGAGTTTTCCACGCGGCATGCGGACTAGCCGCGAATGAACAATTTCCGGAGCGTTGCTAGCATAGCATTCGGACGCCGGTGCAAAAGCCCGGTCCCGCAGGAAGTTGTGGATGGCGTTCAGAAAAACAGTTTGTGCGGCTCTTGCGCCACTTGTTGCGAGTTCCTGCTGGAGCGCTTCCCGGCCACATGGAATCATGCGATCGAAAAGGAATTGCTCAACTTCAAAGAGCTGGAGCATGCCGGAACCGAAAAAGCTGGGCAACTTTTCCGGGACCCGCCAGTTAGACCGGCCAGAAAAGTTGACCGGAATTTCGATTATAACATGCTTCAACTCTTTCGTTTTGAGCTGCGTCCCTATCGATCACATGTTCCATTTGAACGGGACGCGCTCTAAACTGTGATCGCTTCAAGTTGAATCGCTCATGGCCTCTATGTCTTTGTTTTATCGCATGATCTGATCCGAAAAGTCGGCAACTTTTTGGGATCATGCTCTTGCGGACGGTCCGTTTCATTTGGAAGCCCGCCAGTCGCGGATTCTCGATCACCCGGCGGACGCCGGGCCGGGCCATGGTCCGGATTTTGGCTTGCGGCCAGCCCGCCGGCGTGGCAACCAGCGGCGAGGGAACGCGGCAACGGAACCCGCAGCCAATGACAACCGTGGATTTCGTCGCTTTCGTCGAGAAGCTAGCCGATGTCGCGGCCGACACGATTATGCCGTTCTTTCGTACTGCGCTCCGCGCCGAGGACAAAAACGCCGGAGGCATGTTCGATCCCGTGACGGAGGCGGACCGTGCCGCGGAAGCGGCGATGCGGCGTCTCATCCAGGCGACGTTCCCGCATCACGGCATCATCGGCGAGGAATTTGGTCCGGTTCAAAGCGAAGCGGAATATGTTTGGGTCCTCGATCCGATCGATGGCACCAAGAGCTTTATCGCCGGCATGCCGGTGTGGGGAAGTCTCATCGGGCTTCTCCACAATGGCCGCCCAGCCTATGGCATGATGGTTCAACCCTTCACCCTGGAGCGTTTTACCGGCGATGGGAGGGGCGCGGTTTGGCGCGGTCCTGGTTGCGATCACCAGATGACAGAACGCAAGCTCGCCACCAGGCGCTGCGAGACGCTCGCACAGGCCACCCTGGTGACGACATCGCCGTTATTGTACTCCGCTGCAAAGCTCAAGGTTTTCCGCCGGATCGAGGCCAAGGCGCGCCTGTCGCGTTACGGCGGCGATTGTTATGCTTTTGCGATGCTTGCAGCGGGCCATGTGGATTGCGTGATCGAACCGGACCTCAAGGCCTACGATATCGTTGCCCTGGTGCCGATCGTCGAAGGCGCCGGCGGAATTGTGACTTGCTGGGACGGCGGCAGTCCGGCAAAAGGCGGCGACGTCATCGCCTCTTGCAATGCCAGCATTCACGATGAAGCGTTAAGCCTGCTGCGGGATTAGAGCGCAAGCGCCGCAATGTCCATCCGGACGCATTTCTCGATGCCCAACCTCTCAACCGATTTCAGGGAACGGGCGGCTTGTCGAGCTTCGCCCGGATCTCCTGCAGGAGGATGCGGACATCTTCCGGTTCGGAACTGTTCGACGGCAAGGGGAAGATTTTTTGCAGCTTCCAGCCAAAAAGCGCACACGCCGCCCTTTCCCGGTAGGGCCAGTCTCGAGTTCTCTCGAATTTGCTCTCGTCCGGGGCCAAGGCGCCGCATTGATAACGATCATTCTCCGGCGTCAATTTCATTCCATATACCGCTTAAGTGTTTGGTTCGCGGACACGCGCGCAAACTCTCGCGCTTCCCTCGCTATTTCGCGGCTTGCGGGCCGCTGTTCCGCCATTTATTTGCCCCTGTTAAGCCCAAAACTTCCAACGCAAGCTTTTGTTCCGTTGCAAAAATTGCACCCAAACGCTTGCCCGGGGCGGGAGGTGAACAGCCGTAAGCTCAACCACGCCCGCTCCCCGTGCGGGGTGCAACAGCGTTTGCAATCAGAACGAAGGCCGATTTGGGCTCAAAATAATTCGGTGAATCAGAAGCTAGAGCAGGTCCTTAAAAAAGTTGCCCGGCTTTTCCGGCAAGCGTTTACTCCAACGCGTTGGCTTTGAGGGATCTCCTTCCCGACCAAATAATTCCATTCGATCGGGAAGCGCTCCAGGCGTATCCATCCTTATCCATGAACCGGCGCGCCAACGCCGGTTCTGCGGGGCAGTCTCTGCCAACGCCACCTTCAAATTCCGGCACCTCGCTTGGCGGGAACCAAGCGGCGGCACACGAGTCGCCGTTGCGAGCCCGGGCGCCAAACTACCCCGCGCGGGTTCACACGTGCCGGCATAAGCCTGCCAGAGCAGGAGGTGGAAAATAGCTACCTATTTGAACGCTAGCTCTTTGCAGTTTTCGATCACCGGGTACGAGGCTACGTCTGCATTTGTTTTTGTGGTGACTACGTCATTAGTCCCGACTTGTACTTCGGTAGTCGTGGTATCGTACACGAGGTCGAACGAGTATTGCTTGGCGTTCGGCCCGCCCAACCCGATGTCCAAGCGAAGCGGAACGATAACAAAGCTGTTGACGTCGGTTTTTTCGTTCGCCGGGAAAGCAGCCCGCGCAAGGCCCTTCACGCCCATGGCCTGCGCGAATCTCGGGTCCGCATCTATAAAGCGGCGGCTTCGGCGAGATATATCTTTCTGTTGAAATTCGGGGGTGGTTTGGTCGATCATAAAGCGCTCTGGGTCGAGGTGGAAAATGTCGCTCTGTTTTGAATTGTCGACGGTTTCAATTTTGAAGATAACAAAGCCTTCATTGGGCTTCGCTTTCTCCTCGTTGCCGGTTAGCGTAGCGTAGCTTTTGCATACGCCGACCTGAGAATAGGAAATCATGGTAGGATTTTTCGCGCTTCGACGACCGCATCCAGATAGCGCGATCGACCCTGCGACCAGCATTGCGACGGACAAGATAGATATATTTGGAGTTTTCATCGTTCTGTTTCCTCTTGGGTGGGGCTGGTTAATTGGGCAAGGACTGCCGCAACTTCTCTTCCGCGCCCATTCGCGGACGCCGGTGGGGAATGACAGACCGGAACTGAACGGTCAACTCAGCGCGGCTAAATCAAACGTGATCGAGAAGTTCGTCGCAACATCCGGGAAGGCGGTTCGAGAGTTAAGTACCTTGTGTCGATTGGTGCATATTCTAGACCTGGGTGAACAGGGTGATTTGCGCGGAGTTGGCACGCAACACAAAAGCGCGCGAACAATCAACCAACTACAATTACAAAAGGCAAGCACAAATGGCCAGGGGTAGCTGGCCAATTGGGGTCGGAGTGGCGGGATTCGAACCCGCGACCCCTAGTCCCCCAGACTAGTGCGCTAACCGGGCTGCGCTACACTCCGGCCCTGGCCCTTATAGAGAAAGCCCTCGTCACGCGCAACGCGCCGTGCAGCGCCCGGCGATCGCAACCCGGCTTCCGCTCGCGCGGACCATGCTCGGCGCGCATCGCCCAAATCTACCGGCCACGCGCGGCATCAAGGATGTCTGCGCACGCCGCCAATTCGGCCAATGCCGCCCGCAACCGCACGATCTCTTCATACGTTAAGGCCAAAGCCCACGCGGGACCCTCGCTGGTCATCCTGGCGGAACCGTCTCGATCCGCGCCGGCGCGCGATTCGTCCGGCGGTTGCAATCCGCCGGAGTGGACCGTGTCGTTCAAAGCCTCGCCTTGCTGGGGTGGCGAGCCGCGGAGTGGCGGCAAGTCTCGCGCCGCCGGGAAAGAAAGCTCCGGACGGCTTTCGTTCGCGGCATCCCTCGCGGCGGCCAACGCACCAGCTCCCTGCTCCTTCAAAACACGCTGCACGCCCTTGATCGTATATCCTTGTCCATAGAGGAGATGTTTGATCGCCCGCAGAACGTCTATATCGCGGGGACGGTAATATCGCCTGCCTCCCGCACGCTTCAGCGGCTTAATTTGAGGAAAGCGGGTCTCCCAGAATCGCAGCACATGCCGCGGCAGATCGAGCTCCCCGGCGACCTCGCTGATCGTGCGAAACGCATCGGCGCTTTTGTCCATCCACCGCTAGCTCCTTATCTCAAGCTCCAAGCCGGCTGTCTCGATCGCGGGCCCCTTTCCGGGTCGCGCTGGTGCTATTCTCGCGAGAACAAATTTCTTCAAACAGGAAGCGCAAAAATGTTCAGTCGTCCTCATCACAGGCAACCGCCAGACCGTTGATCCGGGCCTTGAGCACATTCGATGGCTTGAACACCATGACGCGGCGCCGGATTATCGGAACTTCGATCCCGGTCTTGGGATTTCTCCCAATGCGCTCCGACTTGGCGCGCACGAGAAACCGCCCAAACGACGACAAGTTGACGGATTCGCCCCTGATCAAAGCGCCGGCTAACTCATCCAACACCGACTGCACCAGAATAGCCAACTCCTCGCGCGAAAGACCGACGCAACGGTACACGGCTTCCGCGAGATCGGCACGCGTAATGGTCCGCTGCGCGGTCCGCTGGCAAGCGTCAGCCATGTGTTCCGCGACAGACGTTCCAAGTTCTCCCGGAGCACGCATGGTTTCGGATTTTGTCATCCTTCAACCCCGCTAAACCGTTTCAGTCACGCGGAAAAGAACTGGTCTTGCAACCGCCTGCCGGGCACCATCCAGCTAAGGAAACCGACATATCATGCCCCGGCGCGGTCCAGATTCCCAGCCATTTTTGAAATCTGATGAAAACGTTCAATCGTCTAGAACCTCTGCTAGTTCGATAAGCCGGAGCGTGTCCTGCTCGAAATAGCCGGTGATCTGCGGACATGCGCTCGTTCTAAGTTTTTTCATATTCGATTATTCGACTAAGGCTCCGTGGACTCGGCGGTCCATCCTCGCCCCCGTGGACAGGTTCCGATGTACCACTTATTTGGCGTCCACGTGGCCAAGCCATCCGCTGACCCATTGAAACACTGGAACAAAATTTGCGCCAAAGCAAGAAACTTCCGGCGGCGGCCCTGGCCGAAAAGTTCACCAGCGGATAAGCGCCGATGCCCAAGTGAAGCCGCCGCCCATCGCTTCGATCATCACGAGGTCGCCTTGCTTGATCCTGCCGTCGTCGCGCGCGGCCGCGAGAGCCAGCGGAATCGACGCGGCCGATGTGTTGGCGTGCAAATCGACGGTAACGACGACTTTATTTGGCGCGATCCCAAGTTTTTCCGCCGACGCGTCGATAATGCGGCGGTTGGCCTGGTGCGGCACAAACCAATCGAGATCCGCGGCGGTCGTTCCGGTCGCCGCGAAGGCCGCCGTAACGACATCCGCGACCATGCCGACCGCGTAGCGGAAGACCTCCCGTCCAGCCATCCGCAAATGCCCGGTCGTCCGCGTCGTGGAAGGCCCTCCATCGACGTAGAGCTTTTCCCGGTGGCGTCCATCCGAACGAAGATGCGACGTGAGAACGCCGCGATCCCGCGCGGTTCCTTCCCCGAGCCGCGCTTCGAGCACCACGGCCGCCGCACCGTCGCCGAAGAGAACGCATGTCGTCCGGTCGGTCCAGTCAAGAAGACGCGAGAAGGTTTCCGCGCCGATGACGAGGGCGCGCCGGTGCGATCCAGACGCCAAGAATTTGTCGGCGGTGGCAAGCGCAAAGACGAACCCGGAACAAACCGCCTGGACGTCGAAAGCGGCACCGTTTGTCATGCCGAGCCCCGCCTGGATCTGGGTCGCGACGGCGGGAAAGGTAAGGTCCGGCGTCGAGGTCGCGACAATCACGAGATCGAGATCAGAAGCTTCGAGCCCGGCGTCGGCCAGGGCGGCTTTCGCCGCAAAAAGACCGAGCCGCGAGGTCGGCTCGTCCGCGGCGGCGACGTGGCGCTGCCTAATGCCCGTGCGCTGCACGATCCACGCGTCGGTCGTCTCCAGCGACTTTTCGAGGTCGGCATTGCTGACGATGCGTTTGGGAAGATACGAGCCGAGCCCCAGGACGACGGAACGGAGCTTGCCTGACGCTGCGTGGTTCATGGAATTATCCATTGATAACTAGAGACCGCTCAGGAACCCGAGGGCGCCGCGACTGGCGCGCCCGCGGCCGGAAGCCTTGACGGGGCGGGGAATTGCTCGCGCGAGAGCGGAAGCGAATCGCGAATTTTATGCAAGAGTTCGTGCCGGGCCATGGCATAGCCGATTTCCACCGCGTTCGCCGTGCCGGCTGCGTCGGAGCCGCCATGGCTCTTGATGACCACGCCGTTAAGGCCGAGAAACACCCCGCCGTTGACATTGCGCGGATCCATCTTGGCCTTCAATTCCGCGAAGGCACTGCGCGCCAGAAAATAGCCCATTTTCGACATAAAATCGCGGCCAAGCGCCTCGCGCAGATAGTGCGCTATTTGAATGGCCGTGCCTTCCGCGGTCTTTAAGGCGATATTGCCGGCGAAGCCTTCGGTGACCACGACATCGACCGTTCCCTTGCCAATGTCGTCGCCCTCGACGAAGCCCCGGTAGTCGAGATTTGGCAGACTGATTTCGCGCAGCAAGCGAGAGGCGGTCTTGACCTCCTCGATGCCCTTGATTTCCTCGACACCTATATTCAGCAAACCCACTGCCGGCCGTTCGATGGAGAGGACGATCCGCGCCATCGCGGAACCCATGACGGCAAGGTCGACAAGATGCCGCGCATCGGCGCCGATGGATGCCCCGAGATCGAGGACGATCGACTTGCCCCGAACCGTAGGCCAGATCGCGGCGATCGCCGGGCGGCCGATACCCGGCATCATTTGCAAACATATTTTCGCCATGGCCATCAAGGCGCCGGTATTGCCGGCCGAAACCGCTACATCGACTTCGTTCTTCTTTACCGCCTCGATGGCAAGCCACATTGACGATGTCCGGCGGCCCGCGCGCAACGCCTGACCAGGCTTGGCGTCCATCCGGACCGAAACTCCGGTATGCCGCAAGGTGGAGACCTCGGAAAGCCCCGGCTCGGCATCGAGAAGCGGCTGGATCCTGGCAGCATCGCCGAAAAACAAGAATCTCATATCGGGCCGCCGCCGCAGGGCGCGGGCGGCACCCGGAACGATCACTTCCGGTCCATGGTCGCCGCCCATGCCGTCGAGCGCAATTCGTACTGGCTTTATCATGGGCTACGCAACTCTTTGCCGGCGCGGTAAGGCGCGACGATTGGCGCCGGGAAGATCCGTCATGGACGATCGGGTTCCAAAAATCATCTCATTTCGGCGGTAAGAAGAAGCCGGGTGGCACTCCCCGCCAGCCCGGCCGGAGCGCAAGACTTGACCGGCGTTCGCCGATTGGGCAGCGGCGATGGGTAACAACTGAAAATCCTCTTCGTTCAAGCTCTTTTTTCATCCTTGGACGCCAACCAGGGCCGGCCGCGGATTTTCTGCTGGCGGCGCTCGCGCTGGGGCCGGAATCGCCCATCACCAGGGATTGATCAAGGCTGCTCTCTAGCATGAATGCGCAAGCCTTACGCCAATTTCCGGCAGGCCCCGGCGCCACTGGGATTATAGCCTGCGTCCGGTCAAAGCCTTGTCAGAATAGCGATCCTTGGTCGCGTTTCCGGCGGCCCTTGCTGGCCGCGCGCTTGAGCGGAGGGGCGTCCGTCCCAGCGGCCGCGATCGCCGTTTTGTGGCCGTCGAAGAACTGGATATCGAGACGCGCCCCATCGGCCACCTCGGCCGCCCGGCGCAAGGGCTTGCCGCCGCTGTCGCGCACCAGCGCGAAGCCCCGCCCCAGAACCTGGGGGTAACCAAGACTGAAGAGCAATTTTTCCTGGGCCTTCACGTCCACCCGGCGAGCCGCGGCGCGCGCATCCCAGGCGTGCATCATGCGTTCCGCCAAACCTTTGAGCTGAACGCGGGCATCGCGCACAACTCTGATGCGCGCCGCTCGGGTCCCGCCAAGTCTCGCGGCAAGGTGTCTGAGGCTTTGCTTCCTTCCGTCATTGCCCACGGTCCGGCAACGCAGCACCCTTTGTTCCAGCGCCTTGAGCCGTTCCGCCGCGCGGCCCATTTTTGCATGCGGAGACTGTTGCGCGAGGCGATGGGACAGGCGCGCCATTCCGAGCTGGCAGCGGCTGTAGGCTTTTGAGCGCACGCCATCGAGGCGGCTCTCGAAATTGTCGAGCTGCTGACGGCGAAGAGCAAAAATGCTTTCGCTTTGCGGCAGAGCGCGCAATAAGGCACGGAATTCGCCGCGGCGGCGGTCGAGGCCCCGCAGCGCGGCGCCGGTGTGGCGGCGGGCGAGATCGTCGAGCACGGCGGCGAGCTCGCTCCGCACCGGCACCGCTTTTTCCGCCGCCGCCGTCGGGGTCGGCGCACGCAGATCGGCGGCGTAATCGATTAATGTCCAATCCGTCTCGTGCCCGACCGCCGCGATAAGCGGTACAAGGCTTCGCGCCGCCGCGCGCACCACGATTTCCTCGTTGAAACTCCACAAATCTTCGAGTGAACCGCCGCCGCGCGCAACAATAATCACATCGGGCCGCCGCAACGAACCATGTTCCGGTAGAGCATTGAAGCCGTCGATCGCGGCGGCGATTTCCACCGCCGAGGTTTCGCCCTGGACTCGCACCGGCCAGACCATGACATGGCGCGGAAACCGCTCCGCGATGCGGTGCAGGATGTCGCGGATGACCGCACCCGTCGGCGAGGTGACGACCCCTAGGCAGGCGGGCAGAAACGGCAATGGCCGCTTGCGCGCTTCATCGAAAAGCCCTTCCGCCGCGAGTTTCCGGCGGCGCTCTTCGACAAGCGCCATGAGCGCGCCAATGCCCGCTGGCTCCAACGCCTCGACGATGATTTGATAGCTCGATTTGCCGGGATAGGTTGTGATCTTACCGGCCGCGATGACTTCCAAACCCTCCTGCGGCTTGGTCTTGAGCCGCGCGAAAACTCCTTTCCAAATCACCGCGTCGATCCGGGCGGTTTGGTCCTTCAAGGAGAAATAGACGTGGCCGGAAGAATGCGGCCCGCGATAGTTCGAAATTTCGCCGCGCACCCGGACGAACCCAAAACGATCCTCGACCGTCCGCTTCAAGGCAGCGGACAATTCGCTGACGCTGAGTTCCGGCGCGTTGCTGGTTGACGGATCTTGCATGGCGCCAACATGCCGGATTCCGGCTGCGGAGGAAAGGGAGGGCCGCGTTTCAACCCCCATGAGGCCGGCTTTTTGGTCCCGCTATTCCGCTGTTATCGCGCCTTGGGCGGTCGCCTCGTTGAAGTCGCCGTAGAAACAATACCGTCCAGGGGCGAGCGGCTGGAAGTTGAGGGTGATCTCGGAATTGCCGGCCACGATTTTTTCGACCCGGAGCGTATTGCTTTCGAACTCTTCGGGGGAAGGATCGAGGTTGCGGACGAAGAGCGTGACCGGCGTGTTGGCCGGCACCTTCAGTTCGGCGGGCTGGAATCGATGGTCCTTAATCGAGATATGGAGCGTGACCGCGCCCGCCGCCCCGGCCAGCGCTTGCGCGCAGGCCGTGAGGAACGCGGTCAGGCTCGCAAGGAGGAGTTTGGCGTTGGGCGGCGTCATCGAGTTCTCCTTATTCAAGGCAGGCAGTCCAAGGGCCTCCGATCGTAACCCGAGCGATCAGAATTCGATTTCGACCAACAATCTGGCCTTGTTGCGTGAGAAATTGGTCAGGTCGAGAGGGTTCTGGTCACCCGCCGCGTGGCCGGCGATTTGCGTGGAGAAGGCCGCCGCCAGCAGGATTTTGCTGGTCATCCGGACAAAAAGCGCCGGACCAGCATAGAGCGCATGCCCGGCGAAGTTGGCGATCCAGAAACTGTCGTTAGCGTGGTAATATTCCAGCTCGCCGCCAAGTGTCACTTTCGGCGCGATCCGTTAGGTAAGCGCTGTCGTCAAGCCCAGCGTGGACGCTGTCATCCAATCAGGATTTCCAAAATCCCGGGTAACTTCGGGGACGTAAATGGCGTTCACCGCCGCGAACAAGCGATCGGGAACGAGTTCGGTTTCGGCAATGATTTTGGCTGTCGCGCCAAAACTCGTGCTCGCTTTGCCGGCGTCATTGATGCGCGACCATTCCGGCACGACCGAGACTGTGAGACCAACCGGAGCGCCGGGGCCGCGTCCTATCAGATTGTACCTGAAATTTGCTGACAAGCCGCCAAAATTGGCGCCTTGGAAATCATCGAATCCATCGACACCGCGGATCTGATCATAAACGCCGTGCGCGCTCGCCTCGATCTCAAGGTCCTGGGTTGGATGCGTTTCGTATACTATCTCCTGCTCAAGCGCATTGTAGATGCCCTGGCGCTTCTGGAAAACGAGGTTGCTGTCGAACTCGATCGCGCGCTCGCCTTCGAAACCTATGTCCGACCCTGTCGTGAAGCCGAATATATATTTGGTTTCGAGTTCCCGGTAGAGCCGGCCGCAGTCTCCTGCGCCGATGAAACTACCGGAAAAACGAGGAGCATGGCAGCCGCCAAGGCGTGGCGGCGGCGCAAGCAAATCGAGGAAAGACAATTCACCAAGTCCTCCAGGCAAAAGGGGGCAAGGCCCTGATGTCAGCGAGAATTGTTTTCATCTTCTTTTCTTAGCTATAGAAGTTTAGAACGCAAGCACTATGTTTTTAAATTAGAGTAGTTAAAATGAAAAAGCCGGACGCGCTTAAACCTTTTCAAAAGTACAGATGTCAAAATCATCCCTGTCTCCGTTTTGAAGGATGCGGTCTCCCATGAAGGAAACGATTGGCGAAGGCGGGGGTATTGACCGGTAAATCGTCCACCCCAACAAGTCAGGACGAACGGCCGCCCATTCCGCTTTCGCATATTCGCCCGTCGAGCGAGGCACGGCTTATTCCCGCTTGTCAGGACCGCCACGATGGCGCCGCCGATAAAGGAAACCTGCCGTCCCTGCGATTTAAGCTAGAAGAATTGCTTGACCGTGCATTTTTGCTTGGACGAACCCCGGCAACCGGCGAGAAGTTGGCGCGCGCTTTTCGCGCAAAGCTCGAAATCTGCGCAGCCATTGAATTAGGCGGACTCATGGGAACCTTCGCGCCGGAGCAATACAAGGAAACATTGATTTTTCTCGCGACGGCGGGCGTCGTCGTGCCGCTGTTCCGGCGCTTGAAGCTCAGTCCGGTTCTGGGTTTCCTGGTCGCTGGATGTTTCGCTGGCCCCTATGGCCTTGGCGCGCTCGCGCGGCGAATTCGGCTGGCTCGCGCCGTTCGCTCTCGACAATGTCGATCAAATCGCGCCGGTCGCGGAATTCGGCGTCGTGTTTCTCCTGTTCATGATTGGCCTTGAACTGTCGTGGCAGCGATTGGCGATCATCGGGCGGCTCGTGTTCGGGCTCGGCGCTCTGCAGGTCTTCGGCTCCGCCGCCGCGCTTGGCGCCTTGGCCTTGACCATGGGGGAGCCTCCAACCCCGGCGGCGGTGTTCGGTTTCGCGCTTGCCCTGTCGTCCACAGCCATAGTGATTTCCAGTGCTCGCCGAGGCCAAACGGCTCGGAACCACGGCGGGCCGCACGATTTTCGCCGTCCTGCTCTTTCAGGATCTCATGGTGGCGCCGCTCCTGTTCATGGTCGCCATGGTCGGTATGCGTGGCGGCAACCTCGCCATGGCTGTCGTCTCCACCCTGGTTCCCGCGCTCACCGGCTTGAGCGTCATCGTGCTCGGCGGCCGGCTTGTGATGCGGCCGCTGTTTCGTCACGTCGCCGCGGCGGGATCGACCGAATTTTTCATGGCGGCCTGCCTGCTTGTGGTCATCGGAACCGGCGTTCTCACCGCCGCGAGTGGGTTGTCGATGGGGCTAGGCGCCTTCATCGCGGGCATTCTTCTCGCCGAGACCGAGTACCGTCGCGAGATCGAAGTGACGATTGAGCCTTTCAAAGGTTTGCTGCTCGGACTTTTCTTTGTGTCGGTCGGCGCGAGCCTTGATCTATCGCAAGTGTTTTCGGCTCCGCTAGCGGCGTTCGGCCTCGCGCTTGGCATCATTCTCGTCAAGTTTTGCATCAACTGGCTCGCCGGGTGGATAGCGCGCCTGCCCGTGCGGGTCTCCACCGAGGCCGCGCTTATGCTGGCACCCGGCGGGGAATTTGCTTTCGTCATTGTCACCGCCGCCGTCGCCGCCAAGGCCATGCCAACCAGCGCCGGCGCCAAGGCGATGATCGCGGTGACTTTTTCGATGTTCGCCGTGCCATTCCTTGGCGCGCTCGCCAAACGCCTGGCAAAACGGCCCGCCGCACCGGAGCCTGCCGCCCTCCTGGAGCCGGGCGTGGACGGTGCGGCGCCCGACGCGATCATCGTCGGCTTTGGCCGGGTTGGCCAGCTTGTCGGCGACATGCTGCATGCGCATGCCATCCGCTATTTGGCCGTCGATACCGATGCCGGCTTGGTGAATCGGCTCCGCGGGGCGAGGGACGAGACATCTATTGGGGCAATGCGTCGCGGCCCGAGTTTCTCGCCCGCTGCGGTCTCGCCAAGGCCCGTGCCCTTGTCATCACGATGGACAAGCCGGCCGACGCCGAAGACATAGTTCGCGAAGCGCGCGCCGGCCATCCCGATCTGATCATCGTCGCCAGAGCCCGCGACGCACATCATGCAACGCAACTCTATGGCCTTGGCGTGAGCGACGCCGTCCCCGAAACTATCGAGGCAAGCCTGCAATTGTCGGAAGCCGTGCTCGTGGACATGGGTATCCCCATGGGCAAGGTGATCGCCTCGATTCACGAGAAACGCGAGGAATTCCGGAAAATCCTTCAACCTATCGCGGGCCGAGCCGAAGCAAGGCACGCCATAAAAATGTCTCTCCGTATAAAGGAAATGAACAAACGGCAGCCGAAATCGAAAACGGAGGAATGAGCCCGGCGTGCAATCGCACAGCGTGGCTATTCCGAGCGACCATACCACGCCGCGCCAAAAGCCACGCGCGAACCATGCGAGGTCAGTTGCGGCGCTTCAGATGGTCTTCAAGATGAGCGAGCGCATCCTGCCGGTCTCCGTCATTCGCCGAAGCCACCGCCTTGTCATAAAGATCGATGATCCATTTGTCCTTTTTGGAATCGATCGCCGCTTCCCGCGCCAGGGTGAGCCACATGAGGCCAAGCGCGCGCTGCGGCCGGACGCCTTCGCGGCCCGTGAAGAGTATTTGGCCGAGCAGAGCCTCCGCTTGGAGATGCCCTTTATCCGCGGCGAGAAATAGCCAGCGGACTGCATCCCGGCTGTCCTTGTCGACACCCGCGCCATCGAGAAGCATTCGCGCCAAATTGTATTGGGCGTTCGCATCGCCGAACGTCGTCGCGGCGGACTGGAACATTTGCGAGCGCGCCTTGCGGATCGGGCCGGACCTTGCTGTTGGCTATTCCGTTCAGATTGTAGGTCCCAAGCGAGACCAACGCGCTCGACACAACCGCGCGATCGCGCCGGTTCGGGTCGTCCTCATCGTAATTCGTGACGATTTGAGAGAAATAGTCATACGCCTTGATATCGTCGCGCGGCACGCCGTCGCCATTGGCATAAATTTTGGCGAGTTTCCATTGCGCCAGCACTTCGCCCCCCGCCGCGGCATATTTCAAGGCTTCGATCGCGGAGGTGGCATTGCCTGAACGAAACCCTTCGAGACCCGCCTGCAACGCCGCCCGAGGCGTCGCGAATGTCCCGAGCGGCGCCTTTTCAACCACCGCACCATCGGTTGCCTCGAACGCGCCTGTGCGGGAGCCTGGCAAGCAGGCCGCCAGCCCGAAAAGCACAACCCCGGAAATGCGGTTAAACGTCAGCATAGGCATTTGTTTCACTCGACGCGCCAGGATGCGTAACTGCACCGGCAACCGCCGGACCGACCATCTGGGCGTATTTCCATAACGCGCCAGACCCGAAATTAGTTTTACGCGGTTGCCAATCTTTTTTCCTTTTTTCGAATTCCGCATCCCCCAATTGGAGGTTGATGGTTCCTTTTTTCGCGTCGATCTCGATTATGTCGCCATCGCGCACCAGCGCGATCGGGCCGCCAACAGCGGCCTCCGGCCCGACATGGCCTACGCAAAAACCCCGCGTCGCGCCCGAAAAGCGCCCATCGGTGACAAGCGCGACCTTGGATCCCATGCCTTGGCCGTAAAGCGCGGCCGTGGTCGCCAGCATTTCGCGCATGCCTGGTCCCCCGCGCGGACCCTCGTAGCGGATCACGAAAACGCAACCTTCCGGATAGCGGCGCATCGTCACAGCCTCAAAACAATCTTCTTCGCAGTCGAAGCAAAGCGCCGGCCCCTGAAAGTCAGCGCCGCTTCCGGCATGCCAGCGACCTTCACGATCGCGCCCTCGGGCGCGAGGCTCCCCTTCAGACCGACGACGCCTCCCGTCGCGGAGATTGGCTTATCGGCCGGCCAGATAACGTCCTGGTCAGGGTTCCACACGACTTTCCTTAAGTTTTCGTTAACCGTCCGGCCAGTCACGGTGAGGCAATCGCCGTGCAGGAAGCCATGATCGAGCAGTGTCTTCATCAGCAAAGGAACGCCGCCGGCCTCGAACATGTCCTTGGCGACATATTTCCCGGAAGGCTTCAGGTCGGCGATGTAGGGCGTCCGGCGGAAGATTTCGGCGACTTCGAAGAGATCGAACGAAATCCCGCATTCATTGGCGATTGCCGGGAGATGCAGCGCGGCATTGGTCGAGCCGCCGGAGGCCGCCACGACGGTAGCGGCGTTTTCGAGCGCCTTGCGGGTGACGATATCGCGCGGACGAAGGTTGCGCGCCAAAAGGTCCATCACCATCTCGCCCGCCATCACGCAGAAGCGGTCGCGAATTCTCATAAGGCGCCGGCGCCCCGGCCGAATACGGCAGGGCGAGGCCGATCGCCTCCGAAACGGTGGCCATCGTATTGGCGGTGAACTGCGCGCCGCAGGCGCCGGCGGACGGACAGGCAACGGTCTCGAGCGTGTCCAGTCCTCGGCCGACATGTCGCCCGACCGAATATTGGCCGACCGCCTCGAAAAGATCCTGCACGGTGACCGGCCGCCCCTTGAAATGTGCCGGGCAGGATCGAGCCGCCGTAGATGAAGATCGACGGCACATTGAGACGCAGCATGGCCATCATCATGCCGGGCAGCGACTTGTCGCAGCCAGCCAGCCCGACCAGCGCGTCATAGCAATGGCCGCGCATGGTAGCTCGACCGAATCGGCGATTACTTCGCGCGACACCAGCGAAGACTTCATGCCCTCATGGCCCATGGCGATCCCATCGGTCACCGTGATGGTGCAGAATTCGCGCGGCGTGCCGCCCGCCGGAGCAACACCTTTCTTCACCGCTTGAGCCTGACGCATCAGAGAGATGTTGCAGGGCGCGGCTTCGTTCCAGCAGGAGCGACGCCGACCAAAGGCTGGTGAATTTGTTCGCGCGTGAGCCCCATGGCATAGAGATAGGAGCGGTGCGGCGCGCGCTCCGGCCTTCCGTCGACGTGGCGGCTGGGAAGTTTTTCTTGTCGAAAACGCGATTTTCCATGGAACATCGTTCGAAATTGCCTGCTAAACCGTCTCATTGAGAGGATGCAGATTGTGAGGATGCAGGCGCCGTCGAACAGATTGAATGCCGCGCGGGGAAGCGGCGAAAATTCCTGTCACGCCGTGCCCGTGCAACCGATGCCGAGCAGATGAGGCTTTACCTCAAAATTCACAATAGCAAGTCGCTAAAGACTAAAAAAGCGGCTTCTTTGATATGGCAAGTCAAAGCAAACTTGTCAGACCCTGTGACATCAAAACCACAATTTTTTCTCGTTGGCGAGCGATTTTCCGCAAAACGTCTCATTTTTTTGTCCTGGCACGGTGGTTTCGAGCGCTTCCCGGTCCCCCTCCAAATCATTCGATCGAAAAAGAACCGCCTGGGCCCGCCTTGACCTAGAGCCAGGCCAGCCTCATGGCAAACTGGTCTGGCGCTTCAGAAACCGCGCGAAAGCGGTAAGCGCGACATCGGACACATGATGTTCCATGCCCTCCGCATCAAGTTCCGCGCATTGCTCCGGCACGCCGACGGCGCGCAAACATCGACAACGAGCCGGTGCCGCGAGCGGACACGTTCCGCGAGGCCATGCCCCTCCGGCGTCAGGAACACGCCCCGATAGAGTTTTGAGGTGGCAAGCCCCTCTCTTTTCAGGCGGGCGATCGTTTTGATCGCTGTCGCGTGCGTCACCCCGAGACGGTGGGCGATATCCGTCGGGCGCGCCTCGCCGCCGCTCGCCAGAAGGTCGTCGATCAATTCGACATAATCCTCGAGGACCGCCGCCGCCTGCGCCGAACGCGCCTTTTCAAAGCGCCGGGCCTGCACTGCCTCGACCGGAAGCTCGGCCACCGGCGGCCCAACGGTCACCTTCTTGATCATTAAACGTTAGTCCTTTGGCCACGCGATGTGCGCGTGCTTTCCGCTCCAAATTCGAAAAAAACGGCGCCAAGTCAACTTTTTTGAGTTTGATTATTTTGTAGCCCATGCTACATCTTACGCTATGGGAAGCCAAAGGCGCCTGCCATTCGGCCAAGCTACGCTTGGATTTGGCAAGCTTTCGCGCAAGGCGCCTATTCTAAATTTTTAAAAGGTCGCTGTTGTTAACCGTTGCACAAAAGGAACGCCGGATGACGGATGTCGTCGTACAGGGCCGCCGGGTGAATCGGACGCAGGCCGCTATTCGCGAAGTGCTCGACGGCCGTCGACGCGGCTTCCGTGCCGTCCTTCCGATGACCGGGCCGGCCGTTATCGTTTCGATCGCCTATATGGATCCCGGCAATTTTGCGACGAATATCCAGGCTGGCGCGAAATACGGGTATGGCTTGCTTTGGGTCGTTCTGGTTGCAAACCTGATAGCAATGCTGTTTCAGGCCTTGTCGGCGAAACTCGGCATCGCGACCGGCCGCAACCTCGCCGAAATGTGCCGTGAGCGATGGCCCCGGCCTTTCGTCTGGGCGATGTGGGTGGTCAGCGAGATCGCGGCGATGGCGACCGATCTCGCGGAGTTCCTCGGCGGCGCGATCGGACTCTCTCGCTTGTTCAACCTTCCGCTCTTCTGGGGCATGATCGTCACGGCGATCGTGACCTACGGAATTCTGATGTTCGAGAGGCGAGGCTTCAGACCGATCGAGCTGATCATCGGTTCCTTGGTAGCGATCATCTGCCTCTGTTATCTGATCGAGTTGTTCATCGTGCCGGTGGACTGGGCGGCTGCGGCATTCCACACCTTCGTTCCGCAGCTCGAAGATGCGGCGGCGGTCACGATCGCGGTGGGCATCATTGGCGCCACCGTCATGCCGCATGCCATCTACCTCCACTCCGGCCTCACTCACGCCCGGCTGAGAGCGCGCGACGACGCCGACCGGCGTAAGCTGATCCGCTTCTCCAACCGGGAGGTCATTGTCGCACTGATGATCGCCGGAGCAGTGAACATGGCGATGCTGATGATGGCGTCCGCCGCTTTTCACGCGGGTCACAGCGACGTCGCCGAGATAGAGACAGCCTACCACACATTGCGTCCCCTGCTTGGGGCGGGAGCGTCAACGGTCTTCTTGATTTCCCTCCTTGCTTCTGGCGTGTCGAGCTCCGCGGTCGGTACCATGGCCGGCCAAATGATCATGCAGGGCTTCGTCGGGTTCAGAATCCCGATCTGGGTCCGGCGGCTTGTCACCATGGTGCCGGCATTTATCGTCGTCGGCCTCGGAGTCAATGCGACCAACGCGCTCGTCATAAGTCAGGTCATCCTCAGCCTTGCCCTGCCGATACCCATGATTGCGCTTTTGTTATTCACGCAACGAGCCGACATCATGGGCTCTTTCGTGAATGGCCGGGTGACCCGTGTTGCCGCGATCGCCGGAACCGCGGTGGTACTCTTTCTCAACACTGTACTTCTGTTACAGACGTTTGGCGTGCCCCTGCCGTTCTTGGCAGGCTAGCGCGAACGATCTGAGCGCCAATACGGGGAGCAAATCCATGGATTTGCTGCGCAGATTTATCGCTTTGCCAACGTTTTGCGCGAGCATGGTCTTGTTGAACCCAGGACAGTTTGCCCATGCCGCCGATGCCGAGGCCACGGATGCCACAGCGCCAGAGGCGGCCACACCGGCGCCCGCGCCAGACAAAAGCGAATACAGTCTGCTGAATCCAACGCCCCGCGATCAGATGCGCGCCTTCACGCCAGAACGTCCGACGCTGGCACTGGTGCCCTTCACAGTCGATGCGGGCCATTTCCAGTATGAAAGCGATCTCTTCAACTACACCCACACGAACTACCTTGGCGCCGGAACGATAAGCTACCTGACCGCCGATCCTACGATAAAACTTGGTCTGACCAATTGGATCGATTTCGAGGTCGAGCTCAACGGCTACCTGAACGCGTCAACTCGTGACAATCGTACCAGCGCGCTCATCAGCAATGGCCACGGATTCGGCGACACTCTCATTAAGACCAAATTCAACATCTTCGGCAACGACGGGGGAACGTTCGCTCTGGCGCTCATGCCTATCCTCAAGGTACCCTCAGCCGCGCCCGGGCTCGGCAATGGTTTGGTCGAGGGTGGCGTCGTCGCCCCGTTACAAATCAACCTGCCGCAGGACTACAGTTTGACCTTACAGACCGAGATCGACGCCTTGAAGAATGCCAGCAACAATAGCAGGCACGCCAATTTCTCAAGTCTTGCCAGTGTCAGCCATGCGCTGCCTTTCATCAGCAAGGATCTTTCCGCAACCGTTGAGTTTTTTTCGTCCGCCGGAACGAACTCGGGGCTTCCAGCGTTCTACACGCTTGACCTCGGCTTGGCCTATCTCATCCTGCCAAATGTGCAGCTCGATGCCGGCGCCAACTTCGGCCTGAACAAAGCCGCGCCCGATGTGAACTACTACACCGGCATTTCGGCGCGCTTTTGATCGCCGCCCGGTTGACGCCGCCGATTGGTAACAGGCGCAGTCTCCCTGGCTAGCCTAATTTGGCAAGTGCATCGCCTAGTTTGTCCAATTTGACAAGGGACTCGGCTAGCCTTTCCCGGTTTTCCTCGATGATTTCTTCCGGCGCGCGGGCGACGAAATCGGCATTGCGAAGTTTGGCTTCGATTTTGTCCACATCGCCTTTTAATTTGGCGATCTCCTTGGCGAGACAAGTCTTTTCCGCTTCCAAGTCCACGATGCCTTGAAGCGGCAATGCGGCGAGAGTTTTGCGCACGATCATCTGCACTGATTGGGCCGGCGCCTCGGGCGCAAACGAAATCAGCGATAGCCGGGCGAGCCGCTTAATGGTTTCGTCCCAATCTTCCGCATGCGACTTGGTCTCCGGCGAGGCGTTCACGAGCACCAGCGGGATTTGCGCCGCCGCGGGAACGTTCATCTCCGCGCGTACCGAACGGATTTCCGAAATAAGCTCGACGATAAAACCGATCTCGGCCTCGGCCTCTGGATTTTCGCAACCATCTAGTACCGGCCATTCGGCGAGGGCCAGCAAACTCGCGCGGGGCAGTTCTTTTGTTGCCGTGATTCTCCAAAGTTCCTCGGTCATGAACGGCATGAAGGGATGAAGGAGCTTGACGATTTGTTCGCGAACGAAAGCCGTTGTCGCGCGGGTCTCGATCTTGCCCGGCCCGTCAGCGCCCTGCAGGAGAGGCTTGGCGAGTTCAAGATACCAGTCGCAAAAAATGTTCCAGACGAAACGATAGGCGGCGTTGGCGGCGTCGTTGAAACGATAGGTTTCTATCGCCTCCGTTACCTCGGCAATGGCCTTCGCGGCCTCCCCAACAATCCAGCCATTTAGCTTGAGACTTGTCTGGCGCGGATTAAAATTGGCTTCAAACACGCAGCCATTCATTTCGGTGAAACGCGCGGCGTTCCAGAGTTTTGTGCCAAAATTTCGATATCCCTCGATGCGTTGCGTCGAAAGTTTTATGTCGCGTCCTTGCGCCGCCATGGCGGCGAGCGTAAAGCGCAGGGCGTCCGCGCCAAAGGTTTCGATGAGCTGCAAGGGATCGACCACATTGCCCTTCGATTTCGACATCTTGGCGCCCTTCTCGTCGCGGACGAGGGCGTGGATATAGACATCGCGGAAAGGGACTTCGTGCATGAAATGCAAACTCATCATCATCATCCGGGCGACCCAGAAGAAGATGATGTCGAAGCCGGTGACGAGCACGCTCGTCGGATAACGGGATTTTAGCTCCGGCGTCTCGTCCGGCCAGCCAAGGGTAGAGAACGGCCAAAGCGCGGAGGAAAACCAGGTGTCGAGGACGTCGGAATCGCGGTAAATGGGTATGATGGTTTCTCCAACTCTTAAAAGCCTGTCCGCCTCCGTTTCGCCAGAAACCAACATGCGTGGAGTCTCAATATGGAAACCGTTGTAGTATTCCTCAGCTTGGCGTAGAGCAGCAGCTTCATTTTTTGCTACGAATATACTATTGAAATTTAGGTTTGAGTTCAGCCGATAACCATCTGGGGTTTCCAAGACGCTAGGCCCATACCAGGCCGGGATTTGATGTCCCCACCAAAGCTGGCGCGAGATGCACCAGGGCTGGATATTTTCGAGCCATTGGAAATAAGTCTTTTCCCAATTCTCTGGAACGAACTTCGTCTCGCCTGAGCGCACGGCAGCAAGCGCTGACTGGGACAAGGCCTTGGCGTCAACATACCATTGATCGGTAAGCCAGGGCTCGATGGCGACACCTGAGCGATCTCCGTACGGAACCATATGCGTGTGGGGCTCGATCTTTTCGAGAGAGCCGTCCATCTTCATATACTCGACAACCGCGGCGCGAGCCCCGCGATCCCTGTCCCGCGAGAGTCCGTGAAGGTGGGACAGAATTGTGAGATCGCCCTTATCCTGTTTAGCTTTGAGAGCAGGATCAATAGTTTGTAGAAAGGCCTCATTACCTAAAAGCGTGACAGCGCCTTCCGCATCGAGCACATTGATGACCGGCAACCCGTGCCTTTTGCCGACTTCGAAATCGTTGAAATCATGCGCGGGGGTGATCTTCACCGCGCCGGTGCCCTTTTCCGGGTCCGAATATTCGTCGGCGATGATCGGGATCAGCCGTCCGACCAGCGGCAGCCGGACGCGTTTCCCTTGAAGATGCTTATAGCGCCCATCGTCGGGGTGCACCGCGACGGCCACGTCACCGAGCATGGTTTCCGGGCGCGTCGTCGCGACCACAATATATTCGCCGGTCTCGCGGCCATCATCGTCAACAACCGGATATTTGAAATACCAAAGGTGGCCCTTGGTCTCGACCTGGACGACTTCGAGATCGGAGATTGCGGTCTGGAGTTTTGGGTCCCAATTGACGAGGCGCTTGTCCTTGTAGATCAGGCCTTCCTTATAGAGTTCGACGAAAACTTTGACGACAGCGCGGGAAAGCCCGTTGTCCAAGGTAAAGCGCTCACGCGACCAATCGCAGGAAGCGCCGAGCCGTTTTAATTGATCGATGATCGCGCCGCCAGATTGGGCTTTCCATTCCCACACGCGTGCCAAAAACTCCTCACGCCCCAAGGCGAGGCGGTCCTTCTCCTGGCGTTCCATCAATTGCCGCTCGACGACCATTTGCGTGGCGATACCGGCGTGATCCGTGCCCGGCTGCCAAAGCACGTCCTTGCCGCGCATCCGCTCGAAGCGGCAAAGAATATCCTGCAAGGTGGTGTTGAGGGCGTGCCCCATATGCAGGGAGCCGGTGATGTTCGGCGGCGGAATGACGATCGTGAATGGCGCCGCCCCTGCCCTGTCCGGCCGCCCTGCCCGGAACGCGCCCGCCTCTTCCCATGCCGAAGCAATTCGGCCTTCGACCGTCTTGGGATCGAAAGTCTTTTCCATCATTGGATCGTCGTTCCGGTGGCGCGCGAGGTGGGCCGGCCACGTCAAATGTGAGCGATGGCAAACAAGCGGGCAAAAAGCAACCGCGTGGAGGATCAGGCACCCACCCCGCCAGACCTCGTCTGCAAAGCAAGCGCGCCCGTGCCGCGGTTTCTATTCGCCGCGCGCGACACGCTCGATTTCGGCGCAGACAAGGCGCTCCACGATGTCCGGCAGGTTGTCGTCAAGCCAAGTCTTGAGCATGGGACGCAGCATCTCCCGGATGAGACCGTTGACGACGTCGCTATGCTGGACAAACCGGCCGGCGAGAAGCGCATTGAAGGCGGCGCCGACTGAACCTTCCGTGGCGCTTGAAACCAAAGTGCGTTTGGCGCCCGCGCGGGAACCCGGCTTGACGGCTTCGCCATTAGGATCCGGCCGCGGAGCCTCCACGCGTGACCCGCTCTCGCTCGCAAGCAGCGCCTGGTCGCCCGCGATGATTCGCCTGATCGACGCGAGGATTTCCTCCATCGATGGATCATGCGGGCTTGACTGAGACATCGGATCGTCTTTCGATAGGGGGTTGGCCAGGTTCATGATCTCCAAATACCTTCAACTGGAACATGCGCCGATCCTCGAGAGATCGCGCATCGGCAACAGGCTCGGCCATCAGGCCGCCAGATTTTGGCCCGCCGGGGCGAAAATGCGGGCCTTGCGAAAACAAGCATCTACAGCATGATCCCACAAAGTTGCAGACTTTTTGGATAAGATCATGCGACAAAACAAAGAAATAGAGATCAATTGCAATTCCGCTTGAAGCGATCAGGCTCTAGCTTAACATCGCAAATTGGGGAACGGAGAGCAGGTATCCCAAAACATTAACTCAACTCCGGCGCCAGGCGAGTCGGCGAAAATTGTCCGGTGCTCACAAAAGCAAGCACGGCCTGGCGGATGCGCCTTGACCCAAGCTCGCCGCCAATCGAGCGGCCGGTTAGCGTCCGTCCGGCGTGCGCAGGCCGATCCATTTGTCCTTGACCTGATCGAAATGGATCGTCGGATCGTATTCAGTAACGGCAAGGTTCAAGTTCGCGGCGGAAAGACGGCCGATCGCGGCCATCACCACATACGAGGCGACGACACGGTCGCGCTGAGCGGTAACGAGGGCCACTCTCGCATTCAGCAACTGCTGCTGCTGGAAAAGAACATCGAAAGTCGTGCGCTGACCGACTTCCGCTTCTTGCCGGATGCTGTCGAGCGCGATTTCGTTGGACTTGACCGAAGCCTTGGAAGATTGAATGACGGCGCGCGCGCTATCGAGCTGGCCCCAGGACGAGACCACCGCCGCACGCACCGAATCACGCTGCACATCGGCCTGCAGCCTGGCCTGACCGAGCGTTTCCTTGGCCTGGCGCGTCCGTGCATAGACCTCGCCGCCTTGATAGATCGGTATAGTGAGCTGACCGACGATCGAGCCACTGAAGAAACGCTCTCCGGGAATACCCAGATAGTTGTAATTGTTCTGGACGTTGCCGACGAGGTTGACCGTCGGATAAAGTTCACCTTCGACCAGCTTGACCTGCAGGGCCGCAGCATCCACCGCATGCAACGCCGCCTGAACTTCTGGATGTTCGGCAAGCGCAAGCTCGACCGCGGTCCCGAGCGTCCGCGGCAGAAGACTCTCGATCGTGCGCGCCGGTTCGAAGTCTTGTCGGCACGACGCCGATCACCTGGCGGTAATTGGCGATACTGGTCTCTAGATTGGCTTGCGCCGCGAAGTAGTCGGAGCGCGACGACGCGAAACTCGATTCGGCCTGGGCGACGTCGGTCCGGGTCACCTCGCCGACGGCGAAGCGATCAACTGTCTGACGCAGTTGCTCCTGAAGGACAATGATGTTGTTTTTACGCAGATCGAGAATGGCGGTATCGCGCAGGACGTCCATATACGCGGTCGCGGCACTTTGGAGGACGTTCTGCTCGGTGTTGCGCATGGTCTCGCGCGCCCCGAAAATATTGGACTCGGCCTGCCGCACGCCGTTCACTGTGCGGTTGCCGTTGAAGAGATTTTGGGTGACCGTGAGACCCGGGGACCAAGTGGCGGTGTTAGTTCTCACGGGTCGCAACTTGCCACTCGCGTCAGTTTCATCGAGACGATTGTAGCCGTATTGCGCGTTTGCAGTGGCCGTCGGCCGCCACGTGGAACTGGCCTGCGGCAGCGTTTCGTCGGTGGCCCGAACCCCGGCGCGCTGCTGGTTCATGTCCGGGTTGCCTGCATAGGCGCGCGCCAACGCGCTCGACATTGTTTCCGCCCGGCCGGGCGAGGCGCTGGGCGGCAACGCCATGACTATCAACGCGCCCCCGATCCCCGCCAGAACCGGCCGCGCACTGAAATGGGCTCGAGTTAAAAACGCACGGCACATCAAAGGAAACCAGCCCCTTTATTTACAGCCCCTCTTCGCCAAAACCCGAATATTCTTAGGACCGATGAGGCGGCACGGCCGGTCTGAACCGCGCGAACGCCGCGTGGCATTTGTTGCGCATGAAATATCTGTGCATCGCTCGCCATAACTGTTCGGCCGGATTGATCTTTCGACAAGCTCATGAGCCGACAATAGGCCGGACGTATGACGCCCGCCCCTCACGGCACCCGGCGCGGGCGCAGAGCCGCCAAGCTCTGCGCGTGCATATTTTCTGCGAAAACTGGGCCGAATCATGTTCATTAGCCGCCTGAGCAAGCGCATTTTTCCGGTTGCCAATAGAGAATTTGCTATCCCCAGATTCGTTGAAGAACCGCGAGAAACCACTTGCGTCTTCGAGTTGGGCTGAATCGGGTGGCGGGCATGATTCGAGGTGGCTTCACTGAGCACTGAAGATCGCGGGACTAAACAGCTGATACGCGGAGCTGATTTTCCTGCTTGTAGTCCCCGGCTATTTTCGTAAATTTTGACCGCCGTTGAGCAACCCGCCACGCCTCCCAAGGGAGCCATGGGGTGCGAAGGCACTACCCCGCGACAAAAAAAATTATCCGGCTGTGGCGAGTTCACCATCGCCGGCAAAGCTGTTAGACTTAGGATGCCCTCGGGCGGACAACCAGGATCCAGACCGTGCGTGGCCGCTCCGCACCGCGATCCGAATTCCTTCCCGGGGTTGCGTAAATTTTGCGATTTCCGCGGATTTTTTTTCGCGAGTTTTCGCCGCATGGCGAGAAAGAAGGACACAAGATGGCACGTAGCAAGATCGCGTTAATCGGAGCCGGTCAGATCGGCGGAACCCTGGCTCACCTGGCGGCACTCAAGGAGCTTGGCGACATCGTGCTGTTCGACATCGCGGAAGGGACACCGCAGGGCAAGGCCCTCGATCTCGCTCAATCCAGTCCGGTCAACGGATTCGATGCGGCCTTCGAAGGGGCAAATAGCTACGAAGCAATCGCCGGCGCCGGCGTTGTCATCGTGACGGCCGGGGTACCGCGCAAGCCAGGCATGAGCCGCGACGATCTGCTCGGCATAAACCTCAAGGTCATGGAAGCGGTCAGCGCCGGCGTCAAGCATTATGCGGCGGACGCGTTCGTCATTTGCATCACCAATCCGCTCGACGCAATGGTGTGGGCCTTGCAGAAAGCCTCGAACCTTCCAGCGAACATGGTCGTCGGCATGGCCGGTGTTCTCGATTCGGCGAGATTCCGCTATTTTCTCTCCGAGGAATTAAAAGTCTCGGTCGAGGACGTCACCGCCTTCGTCCTCGGCGGCCACGGCGACGACATGGTGCCTTCCCTGCGCTATTCCACCGTGGCGGGAATTCCCCTGCCGGATCTTGTCAAGATGGGCTGGACAACCCAGGAAAAGCTCGACGCGATCGTCGGCCGCACCCGCAAGGGCGGCGGCGAGATCGTCGGTCTTTGAAGACGGGATCGGCGTTTTATGCGCCGGCCGCAGCGGCGATCGCGATGGCCGAATCCTATCTAAAGGACAAGCGCCGGGTGTTTCCCTGCGCGGTGAAGCTCAACGGGGAATATGGGGTCAAGGGTCTTTATATCGGCGTACCGGCGGTGATCGGCGCCAAGGGCGTCGAGAAAATTGTCGAGGTTGCACTCAATTCATCCGAGAAGCAGATGTTTGAAAAATCGGTCGGGTCGGTGCGGGACTTGGTTGAGGCTTGCAAGACGATCAATCCTGCCCTCGCAGGCTGATATTTCTGGGCTGGTGGTGCAAATCCGTGACCGTCTAAGCTACCGACCCGTATATTTTTCTTCGTAGCCATCCGACGCGAAATAAACAGTAAAGCGTGTGGGCGTCCATGACGATGACGGACAAGTTCGTTCGAGAAAGGAATTTGGTCGAGCGACTGGTTCAGCGGCTCCAAATCGACGTTGACGCATACGATAACCCGAATGCAGGTGGCGCCGAGACTGGCGCCGACGTCCTGGTATTTCACCGCGAGGATCGTATCGGTTTGCAAGTCAGCGTCCTGGACACCGGAGCCATCCCGGGCGAGGCCATTAAAGCCGAGAAGAAGCTGGCAAACAAAGCGCAAAAGACCCATGGAGGGGCATATTCGATTTGCGGGCAGAACCAGCCCCTCTGCGCCATCGCGGCGACCATCAAGAAGAAGGCGGCGGTCGATGTGGCCGGCTTCGACCAGGTATGGCTTCTCGTCTCCTGCAGCATCCCGGAGAATGGTGCGGTTGGTTCGACATTCCTCATGACGGATTTGATTACTGCCGACGCGCTCAATGATGCGACCTCGGCGCTGTTGTCCAGTTCAAAATATGCACGCGCCTTCCTCCACCCCATCTTTAATTGGGAAGATGTGCTCTATGAATGGACACGAGACCGGCAATGGGAGAAGCACGTCAATCCGCAGAGTCGATCCGGAGGGGTCGACCTTCTGGGATATTCAGAGGGAGATGCGTAAGCGCTCTCCCTTCCCATGATGCAGCTCAGCAATTATGAGCGGAGTTTGGAAAGGCGGCCGTCGGATCCCCGATAGGCAAAAGTTCATGCGGGTCTGATACTCACGGGGCGAAATTTCCGGGCCAGCCAGTTCGGAGCCGGTTGCCCCCAGAACTGGCGTGAAAACTGCTTGGTCAGCCGTTAACCGCCAGGGCGGCCACCGGACAAGAGACCGCAAATGAATATCCACGAGTACCAGGCCAAGGCCGTCCTCAAGGAATTCGGCGTCCCGGTTCCGCGCGGGATCCCGGTGCTGCGCGCCGCCGACGCCGTCGCCGCGGCGGAGGAGCTGGGAGGCCCGGTTTGGGTCGTAAAATCGCAAATTCACGCGGGTGGGCGGGGCAAAGGCAATTTCAAGGAGAAGGAGGCGGGAGGCAAAGGGGGCGTAAGAATCGCCAAATCGGTGGCCGAGGCAGAGAGTTTTGTCCGCGAAATGCTCGGACGGACCCTCGTGACAGTACAGACCGGCCCAGGAGGCAAACAAGTCAACCGGATTTATCTCGAACAAGGCGCCGATATCGTCAAGGAGTTCTACCTCTCCCTGCTGGTCGATCGATCAGCGAGCCGCGTCGCTTTCGTTGTTTCGACCGAAGGCGGCATGGACATCGAGGAAGTGGCGCGGCATAGGCCGGACAGGATCGCCAGTTTCACGGTCGATCCGGCGACCGGGATCATGCCGCACCACGGCCGCACAGTCGCCAACGCCCTGGGGCTTACCGGCGGCCTTGCCAAACAGGCGGATAAACTGACGTCGCAGCTCTATGCGGCCTTCGTCGCCAAGGATATGGCGATGCTCGAAATCAATCCGCTAATCGTCTCGGCGGAGGGCCAGCTCAAATGCCTCGACGCCAAAATCTCGTTCGACGACAACGCACTTTACCGGCATCCGGAGATCGCCGCGCTCCGCGACGAAACCGAGGAGGACGCCAAGGAAATCGAGGCGTCGAAGCATGACTTAAATTATATAGCGCTCTCCGGCACGATCGGCTGCATGGTGAATGGTGCCGGTCTTGCCATGGCGACGATGGACATTATCAAGCTTTACGGCGCGGAGCCCGCGAATTTCCTCGATGTCGGCGGCGGTGCCACCAAGGACAAAGTGTCGGAAGCGTTCAAGATCATCACCGCCGACACAAAAGTCAAAGGCGTTCTGGTGAATATTTTCGGCGGGATCATGAAATGCGATGTGATCGCCGAGGGCGTCATCGGCGCGGTGAAGGAAGTGGGCCTCGAAGTGCCTCTTGTCGTGCGGCTCGAAGGCACAAATGCCGAGCTCGGCAAGAAAATCATCGCGCGATCCGGCCTCAACGTCATCCCGGCGGACGACCTCGACGATGCCGCCCAGAAAATCGTCGCGGCGGCCATAAAGGTCTGAGGCAATGGCGATCCTCGTCAACAAGGATACGAAGGTCATTTGCCAAGGGTTTACCGGCAAGAATGGCACCTTCCATTCCGAACAGGCGATCGCCTATGGCACCAGGATGGCCGGCGGCGTCTCGCCTGGCAAGGGCGGCGCGACCCATCTTGGCCTGCCGGTCTTCGATACCGTCGCCGAAGCGCGCGCGGCGACCGGCGCCGAGGCGAGCGTCATCTATGTTCCGCCGCCAGGCGCTGCCGACGCGATCTGCGAAGCGATCGCCGCCGAAGTACCGCTGATCGTCTGCATCACCGAGGGGATTCCGGTCGCGGACATGATCAAGGTCAAACGGGCCCTGTGCGGCTCGAAATCGCGGCTGATCGGGCCGAACTGCCCCGGCGTGATGACCGCCGGAGAATGCAAGATCGGCATCATGCCGGGCAATATCTTCAAACCCGGCTCGGTCGGAATTGTCTCTCGCTCGGGAACCTTGACTTACGAGGCGGTGTATCAAACAACGCGGGAAGGGCTTGGCCAGACGACGGCGGTCGGCATCGGCGGCGATCCGGTTAAGGGCGCCGATTTCATCGAGGTGCTGGAATTGTTCCTGGCCGATGACGCCACCAAATCCGTCGTGATGATCGGCGAGATTGGCGGCTCGTCCGAGGAAGATGCTGCGAACTTCATCGCTAGCGAGGCTAAGCGTGGCCGCAAGAAGCCGGTCGTCGGCTTTATTGCGGGCCGCACCGCGCCGCCCGGCCGGCGCATGGGTCACGCCGGCGCGATCATCGCCGGCGGCAAGGGGGGCGCCGAAGACAAAATCGCCGCGATGGAAGCGGCCGGCATTTTCGTGTCGCCGTCGCCCGCAAGGCTCGGCAAAACCCTTGCCGACGTGCTGCGCGGATGAGCCAGATCTTGAGAATTGCGATTGGCGTCCGCATCTAAGGTGGACGAGGTGAGGACAACCGGGTCCAACGTGCGAGGCTTGGGTCTTTGACGGAAACGAACGCAACGCCTGCACCGTTCGGCGCGGCGTCGGCGTGACCCGGCATCCGTTGAGAACATGCGGCGACGGTTAGGCTTGCTAGAGACGGCGGATAGTGGAAGATTTCAACCGAAACCGGGCGCTATCTGGGATATCCCGGATCAAGCGGGAGTCGCTTCGCTCATTCTCACCAGAACAAGTCCGTTGCAACAATGTCCGGCGGGTAAAGTGAGCCTGAAGCAGAACAAGGAACTTGCGATCGCCTCTTTTCGGCTTGTCGAGACCGGCAATCCTGTTTTAGCTCATCAGATCATCGCTGCGGATTTCATCAATCGGGAAGCGGAAGATGATCCCGAGCAGGCGGATCGGAACTTCAAAGGCCCTGAGGGCTTTCTCGCCACCAGCTCCTGGCTGCGGGTGGCCTTCGCGGGGCTTCGGTTCGAGGATTTCGAAGCGATTGCGGAAGATGAGAGGGTGGCCGTACGGGCGAATATGACGGGGCGGCATACTGGGGAATTCCAAGGAATATCCCCAACGGGCAAGCTGTTTCAGCAGCGGCAGGTCCATCTCTTCCGGCTGCGGCCGGGCAAAATCGTGGAGCAAGTTGCTCGACGCGATGACCTCGGCCTGCTGCTGCATCTCTGCTGGCGCCCAGCCCGGGCGTAAGGATGAAATAAATGGCTTAAAGGTATTTGGCCCGAAAAATGCGAGCGTGAGGACTAGGGCTTACGGACTTGGGCTTTGGAATTTCGGCCCGAAGGAGATGACGATGGCGCGCCGGGATACGAATGGAAATGCCAATGGTTCAGGCGGCGCGGCGGCCGGCCGTTCGGCGCCGAACGCGGCATTCGCGCGGACGTCGTTTCTTGATGGGGCGAACGCCGCGTATGTCGAACAACTCCAGGATAACTATCTGCGCGATCCCGCCTCTCTCGATCACTCGTGGCGCGAATTCTTCACCCAAATGAACGACGACGGCGCCGCGATCGCGAAGACCGCGCAAGGGCCGCGTTGGAAGCGGCCCGGCTGGCCCGCCGCCGCCGCCGGCGAACTCGTTTGCGCGCTCGATGGCAATTGGACCGAAGCCGAGACGCGGATCGGCGCCAAGTTCGAGGCGAAAGCCGGCGAAGGCGCTCTGCTGTCCCCCGGCGAGCTCCAACGCGCGACCCGCGATTCGGTGCGCGCGCTGATGATGATCCGTGCCTATCGCATACGCGGTCATCTCCATGCCAATCTCGATCCGCTTGGCATCGAGCCCCCGAAAGATCACGAGGAGCTGCATCCAGCCACCTATGGGTTCACGGAGGCCGACTACCACCGGAACATTTTCATTGATGGAGTGCTTGGACTTAAATTCGCGACCATTCCCGAAATGCTAAAAATCCTGCGCCGTACCTATTGCGGCACCATCGGGTTCGAATTCATGCATATTTCAGATCCGGCTGAAAAGGCTTGGTTGCAGCGGCGGATCGAAGGCCCCGGCAAGGAAATTACGTTCACCAAGGAAGGCAAGCGCGCGATGCTCAACAAGCTTGTCGAGGCGGAAGGATTCGAGCAATTCCTCGACATCAAATACACCGGCACGAAGCGCTTCGGTCTCGACGGCGGCGAAGCCATGATTCCGGCGATCGAGCAGATTATCAAGCGCGGCGGCGCCTTAGGCGTCCAGGACATCGTGCTTGGCATGGCGCACCGTGGCCGCCTCAATGTCCTTTCCCAGGTCATGGGGAAGCCGCACAAGGCGATTTTCAATGAATTCAAGGGCGGCTCCTTCACGCCCGACGCCGTCGAGGGGTCCGGCGATGTTAAATATCATCTCGGCGCCTCATCCGACCGTGACTTCGACAACAATCGGGTCCACCTTTCGCTGACCGCGAACCCGTCGCATCTCGAGATCGTCGATCCGGTCGTTCTCGGCAAGGTGCGCGCCAAGCAAGATCAATTGCACGACGTCGTCGAACGCACGAAAGTGCTGCCTCTCCTCATTCATGGCGACGCTTCGTTCGCGGGTCAGGGCGTGATCGCTGAATGTTTTGGTCTTTCCGGGCTCAAGGGATACCGGACCGGAGGGTCGATCCATTTCATCATCAATAATCAAATCGGCTTCACCACCTCGCCGCGCCATTCGCGGTCGTCGCCCTATCCGTCGGATACCGCGAAAATGATTGAGGCACCGATCATTCACGTGAACGGCGACGATCCTGAAGCCGTCGTCTATGCCGCGAAGGTCGCGATCGAATTCCGGCAAAAATTCCATAAGCCGGTGGTGATCGATATGTTCTGCTATCGCCGGTTCGGCCACAACGAAGGCGACGAGCCCGCCTTCACCCAGCCGGTGATGTACAAGACGATCCATTCGCACAAGACGACGCTCCAAATCTATACCGAAAAGCTCGTTGCCGAGGGGGTTTTGACCGATGGCGAGGTCGCGAAGTTGCAAGCGAATTGGCGCCATCATCTTGAAACCGCGTTCGAAGCCAGTCAGTCTTTTAAACCCCGCAAGGCCGATTGGCTCGATGGGCGCTGGGTGGGTCTGAGGCCGGCGGCGGCCGGGGCCGAGGACGATCGCCGTGGCCGCACCGGCGTCGATCGCGCGCGGCTAGCCGAAATCGGTCTTCGCATCACTTCGGTTCCCGAAGGATTCGAACTCCACCGCACCATCCGGCGCCTCCTAGACAATCGGCGCAAGATGGTCGAGAGCGGCGCGGGCATCGACTGGGCAATGGGCGAGGCGCTCGCTTTCGCGACGCTTGTCGACGAGGGCTATCCGGTGCGTCTTTCCGGTCAAGACACCGAGCGCGGCACCTTTTCGCAACGCCATTCAGTGTTGATCGATCAGGAGACGGAAGCCCGCTACATTCCCTTGAACAACATCCGTGACGAGCAGGCACGTTTTGAAGTCCTCAACTCGATGCTGTCGGAAGAGGCTGTGCTTGGGTTCGAATATGGCTATTCGCTTTCCGAACCCAATGCCTTGACCGTTTGGGAAGCTCAGTTTGGCGATTTCGCCAACGGCGCGCAGGTCTTGTTCGATCAATTCATTTCATCGGGCGAACGCAAGTGGCTGCGGATGTCGGGTCTCGTCTGCCTCCTGCCGCACGGCTACGAAGGCCAGGGGCCGGAACATTCCTCGGCACGGCTCGAACGCTATCTGCAATTATGCGCCGAGGATAATATGCAAGTGGCGAATTGCACGACGCCCGCCAATTATTTTCACATATTACGGCGTCAATTGAAACGCGACATCCGCAAACCGCTCATCCTTATGACGCCAAAATCGCTCTTGCGCCACAAGCGCGCGGTCTCGAGGCTCGACGAATTTGCGATCGGCGCCTCCTTCCACCGGCTTTTGCTGGACGATGCGGAACAGGCGGCGGGCGGGACGAACGCCCTGATTGAAGATACCAGGATGCGCCGGGTGGTCTTGTGTTCCGGGAAAGTCTATTACGATCTTCTCGAGGAGCGCGAAAAGCGGGCAATCGACGATGTCTATCTCTTGCGTGTCGAGCAGCTTTATCCCTTCCCGTTGAAGGCCCTTGTCGCGGCCTTGTCGCGGTTCAAACAGGCTGACATCTTCTGGTGCCAGGAGGAGCCAAAAAACATGGGCGCCTGGAATTTTGTCGATCCTTATCTTGAGTGGGTGCTTGGCCAGGCGGGCGGCAAAACCAAGCGGCCGCTTTATGCCGGGCAGGCCCGCGGCGGCCTCGACCGCGACCGGGCTGATGTCGAAACATTTGGCGCAACTCAAAGCCTTCATGGATGATGTTTTCGCGGCTTGAACGGCGGGGCATTTCTTTTTCGATTTGATGCACTCCGAGGCACTCCAGAGAAAGCCGGAAGGCTTTGGGCGGGACATATGGCAACTGAAATCCGCGTGCCGGCGTTGGGCGAATCGGTCGCCGAGGCAACCGTCGGACGGTGGTTCAAGAAGGCCGGCGAGCCGGTCAATGCGGACGAACCAATCGTCGAACTTGAAACCGACAAGGTAACGCTCGAAGTCAACGCGCCGGCGTCCGGGGTTCTTTCCGAAATCGCCGCCCAGGATGGCGAGACGGTTAGCACCGGGGCTTTGCTTGGTCAGATCGGGGACGCCGCGTCCGCCGCGCCTCCCGCGGACGAAGCCAAGCCGGTTCCGCCTCCAGCGGCGTCTGTAAGTCCCGCGCCCGCCCCGGCGCCAGCACCAGCCCCCGCGCCCGTGATGCCCGCCTCGCCCGCCGCGGCGAAAATCGCCGCCGATCATGGCCTCGATCCGGCCGTCGTGGCGGGATCCGGCAAGCGCGGCCAGGTCCTCAAAGGGGATGTTCTCGATTATGTTGCAAAGCCCCCGGCTCCTGCCCAAGCAGCGCCGCCACCGTCTCCGGCGCCCGCCCCGGAGGAGGATCGCGAGGAGCGGGTGCCGATGACGCGGCTGCGCCAGACCATCGCGCGCCGCCTCAAGGACGCCCAGAATACCGCCGCCATGCTAACGACCTTCAACGAGACCGACATGAGCGAGGTCATGGCCCTGCGCGCCCGTTACAAGGACGCGTTCGAACAGAAGCACGGCGTAAAACTCGGTTTCATGGGGTTTTTCGTGAAGGCATGCGCCGCCGCACTAAGGGAGATGCCCTCCGTCAACGCCGAGATCGACGGCGCCGACATCGTCTACAAAAATTACTATCACCTCGAAGTCGCGGTCGGCACGGACAAGGGTCTCGTTGTGCCGGTCGTGCGCGATTGCGACAGATTGAGCCTCGCCGGCATCGAGAAAACCCTCGCCGGTCTTGGCAAGCGCGCGCGGGCAGGAGAACTCAAAATCGAGGAGTTGCAGGGCGGAACCTTCACCATCACCAACGGCGGGGTCTATGGCTCGCTGATGTCGACGCCAATCCTCAATGCGCCGCAATCGGGAATTTTGGGGATGCACAAAATTCAAGAGCGGCCGGTGGCGGTCGCGGGCAAGATCGAGATCCGGCCGATGATGTATCTCGCGCTCACCTACGATCACCGCATCGTCGATGGCAAGGAGGCGGTGACTTTTTTGGTCCTGGTCAAGGAAGCGCTAGAAGACCCCGCGCGGCTGGTGCTAGATCTTTGAGGTAACATCGGCAATCCGCGCCAGCTAGCCTTCATCCTGAGGAGGTCTGAAAGGCCGTCTCGAAGGATGAGGACGGCTATCGCGGCCGGCCACAAGCCAAAGAGGCTGCAATGAGCGAGATCATTCGCATGAAATCTGTCGAGCCTGTCCTCCACGACGTCGTGAAAATCGTCTGGCTGGACGGATACGAGGCTATCGTTGACCTGGGTCCGGTCATCGCCGAAGGCGACATATTTGCATTTCTTCGCGGCTCATTCGAACGGTTCGACGAGGTAAAGCTTGCCGAGTTCGGGCACGCGATTTACTTGCTCGACGATGATGGCGGCGAGATCGATTTAGGCTCTGACCAGCTTCGCCGCCGCGCCGAACGCCAGGCTGAAATTCTGCGGCTCGCCAGCTAATTTCTGAAGGATCCCATGTCCTATGATCTGATCGTCATCGGAACCGGCCCCGGCGGCTATGTCTGCGCGATCCGTGCGGCACAGCTTGGCTTAAAAGTCGCGGTCGTCGAAAAACGCAAGACGCATGGCGGAACCTGCCTCAACATCGGCTGCATTCCTTCAAAGGCGCTGCTCCATGCCTCGGACAAATTCGCCGAAGCCGCGCATGAGCTCGCCGCCTTTGGTGTCATTACCGGCAAACCGCAGCTCGATCTCGCTTTGATGATGAAACATAAGGACGAGACGGTCGCGGCCAATGTTAACGGTGTCGGCTTTCTGTTGAAGAAGCACAAGATCGACGCTTTTTTCGGGCTCGGCACAATCGTGGCGCCGGGCGCAATCGACGTGAAGGCGAACGGCGGATCAACCCAAAGGCTTGAGACCAAGAATATCGTGATCGCCACGGGCTCCGATGCCGCGCGGCTTCCGGGCATCGAGATCGACGAAAAAACCGTCGTTTCCTCGACCGGCGCGCTGTCGTTTGAAAAAGTTCCCGCAAAACTTCTCATTGTGGGGGCGGGCATCATCGGCCTCGAACTCGGCTCGGTCTGGGGCCGCCTTGGCGCGGCAGTGACCGTCGTCGAATATTTGGATCGCATTTTGCCAGGGTTCGACGGCGAAGTTGGAAAACAGTTTCAGCGCATGCTGGTGAAACAAGGATTTGGATTTCATCTCGGTCATAAGGTGAAATGGATCGACAAAACGAAAGCGGGCCTGCAGGTCAGTATTGAGCCTTCGGGCGGTGGCGACAGTTCGGTGCTCGCCGCCGATGCCGTGCTAGTCGCGGTCGGCAGGCTCCCCGTCACCGAGGGGCTGGGCTTGGAAGCTCTCGGCATCGCATTGGATCGTGGCCGCGTCGTGATCGACGACCGTTTCGCAACCAATGTCGCTGGGATCTATGCGATCGGCGACGTCGTGCGCGGCCCCATGCTCGCGCATAAAGCCGAGGACGAAGGGATCGCGGTTGCCGAGATTCTCGCGGGCCAGCATGGTCAAGTGAATTACGAGGCGATTGCCTCCGTCGTCTACACCATGCCGGAAATTGCCTCAGTTGGCGCGACCGAGCAAGAGCTTCAAGCCAAGGGTATTGCTTACAAGGCCGGCAAATTTCCATTCACCGCCAATGGAAGGGCGCGGGCGATGCGGCGAACGGAAGGCTTTGTGAAGATCCTGGCCAACGCGGCGTCCGACCGCGTGTTGGGCGTTCACATCATCGGGGCGGGGGCGGGCGAACTCATCGCGGAAGCCTGCGTGCTGATGGAATTCGGCGGCTCGGCGGAGGATTTGGCCAGAACCTGCCACGCGCATCCGACGCTGTCCGAAGCGGTGCGCGAAGCGGCGCTCGCGGTGGATAAAAGAGCGATCCATATTTGACGAGCCGTCTCGCCCTTGAGGTCGTGTGTGTCGCGCGCCTGTCCAGTTTCGCGTGAGCGATGGCAGGACTACAAGAACCGGAAGACGGGCCAGAAGCAAGGTAACGTCTAAAATGGCGCTTACACTCAATTCCAGGAAACCGAACAAGCACGCGCACTGCGCGGCCAGGCGTTCGCGGATGCGCTGCCGACCGAAGCTGCCGAAGCGCCGCTGTGCGGCGAGGTCGATGCTGGTGAGGCCGTCTAGCGCTAGTCCATCACCGCGGCAGCCGGGATTTGGCCTGCTCGCCGAAGTGACCGGCACGGAGTCAAAAAGCTTGATGCGGATGGTAACGCTTACTGGCTCGCGCGCTGTCAAGGAGCAACTTCCAGCCGTCCTTTCATTCCGGGATGGAAGCGGCAGACGTAGGTCACGCCACCAGCGCGCTTCAAGATCGTCCGGCCCTTGGCGCCGGCCGGAAGATCGACGTCGAAACTCCCGTCCGTGGCGGTTGCCGTATGCCGCAGGATATCGGAATTCGTCCACTCGACGCTGTCATTCATATGCAGGCCGCTTGGCGCCGGCCCAAAGGCCAGTTTGTCGATTCCGATCCTATGCACACGCGGACCGGCGCCAAAAGAGGGAGACGCGAGCAAGACAAAAAAGATTGCTAGCGCTCCCCTTGTCCTTATCTTCGATCGAATCGGCATCGGAGCCTACTTCAGCTCGCTCACGAGATGCTCGGCATGCTTTTGATGCTCCTTGAAGAGCTTGAGGCCGGTTTCCAGCAAGCTCTTGAGCTGGGCATTCTGCGCGGCGGGGATCAGCGTCGATTCGAGCGCTCCGTTGACGGCCTCGTGATAGGCGACTTCGTTCTCGGCATAGGCTTTGTCAAAGGCGGTTCCGCTCAATGCCGCCAGTTCGTCCCGCTTCCTGGCCGCCTCCCGGTACATAGTTTTGCTGGTATCGTTGCCCTCCAGCGTCATCTTCAGCTTGTCGGCCAAGGTGAGTATCTTGTTATTCACTGCCAAATGATCCCGTATCATCTCCTCGGCGTAGGAAAGGACCGCCTTATTGTGCGTCCTCTTCAGCGCCTCAATGGCCTGCTCGATGTCGATCTGCCCCGCCGTGTAAGCAATGTCGGCGATTTGGGGATCGGTGGGTGGTTTTCCCGGCTGAGCCATGGCGCTCGCCGCGGCGAAACAAACAGCGGCAGCCAAAACCGAGCTCTTTATTAGCGAACTTATACGGAACATACTGACCTCCCTGAACTGACTGTAAACAGACCTCTCTGGTGGGGCTGTTACGTGCATTGAATGCGGCAGGGGAAAAATGTCAATTGGCCGCGAATAAGACAGCCCGGAACCCGTATGTTTGCCGAGCCTCGACCCCAGCGCGGCGGCAATATCGGTCAGTAGCGCATATGTCGCCGCCGCCGGTGGCATCGTCTGCCCACCTTCGCCTAGCTTAGAAGACCCCGAAAGAAGGGAGGGGGCATCTGGATGACACCGAAATCAGCAGGTCCAACGCTCGGTGCGCCGATGGTGTCGGCTTCCGTGCACGAGAGCCCGGAGTTGCCAAAGTCCGTCAGCAACGGCAATCTAGCTCTCAACGGGCTCTTCATCATTCCATTGGATGACGGTCGAAGAAGATTCGAAGATGACGCGCATTCGGCAGGTTGAGGATTGAGGCCGCCGCGATCCGCCGAGGGGTACTATCATGAGCGAGATTCATGCTCTTTTTGTCATTTGCTTCATAGCTGTTCTCGCGCCATTGCTCGCCCGGTTGCCGGCGTTAATTCGAACGCCCGTGGTTGTCCTGGAATTAGTGCTTGGAATATTGATCGGCCCGAGTGGCGCCGGCTGGGTTACGAGCCAGGGCGCAATAGAATTTCTCGGTGAATTCGGCCTCATATTCTTGTTTTTCCAGGCGGGGTTCGAGTTCAGCCCAGCTAAAATCGGGGCCGGTGCGCATCGGCTTGGCGCACTCGCGTGGCTCGTTTCATTGGGCTTGTCCAGCGCTTTTATAGGACTGCTTTATATCTTGGGACTGGTGCACGCGCCTTTGCTCGTCGCGCTTGTGTTGCCAACGACTTCATTCGGCATCCTCATTCCTATTCTCCGGCAAAACGGCGACCTCGAAAGCGATTTTGGCCGTTATGTCCTCGGCGCAGCGGCTATAGGCGAACTTGGCCCCATTATCCTGATCGCGCTGGCGCTGTCTCATGAACACAACATCCGCTACCGGCAGGAGACGCTATTGAGCGTGGTTTTTCTGGCAACCGCGATCGAAGCGCTCTTTTTCGCGAGGAGCCTGCGCTCGGAGAGGCTGTCGCGTATGATCGCGCGCTGGATGGGCGATAGCTCCGTTCTGCCGGTCCGAATTTCGATTTTGTTTCTCCTTGGGTTCGTCTCGCTTGCCAATAAGCTCGGCATGGAGATGGTTCTTGGCGCCTATACGGCCGGACTGACGATCGCAATGCTGACCAAGGTGGAGATCCTCCAGTATCGCCTGACATCGATCGGCTCGGGATTTTTGATTCCATTGTTTTTCATAACGAGCGGCGTCGAATTCGACTTCCCCGCACTCGTGACTAGTCCGGCGAGCCTTGCCCGCCTTATCCTCTTTTGCGGAGGCTTTCTGTTCATTCGCTTTGTTCCGGTTTTCATGTATAAACACGTGCTTCCGGAGCGCGATCTGCTTCCGCTTGCGCTTTTTTCTGCCACCACGCTGCCGCTTGTTGTCGCGATGACGTATTTGGGCGTGCGAACGGGCGACATGCTGCCCGAGAATGCATCCGCCCTCGTGGGGGCGGCCGTCATAACGGTCGCCGTTTTTCCACCTCTTGCCATCTTGCTCCGGTCGCAATCGAAAGAAGCGCGACCAGATGGCGCCGTGGCCATCGCCGCCCGCCGCGTCGCCGATTTTGCGTCGGCGCAGTTTTCCCGGTTCAGAGTCTTCATTTCTGAGAAACCCTGGGGAAAGCGTTGATGAAAGCAGAAGAACCCAGGCAATCGAAGGTACCGGGATGCCCCCTTGAGCCTGGGCCCGCCGCATGGTGGATGATGATGCTCTGCGCCCTGGCGGTGGGCGTGATTTCCGGCTTCGGCGCCGTGGTCTTCCGCGCCATGATCGGCGGATTCCATAACCTCCTGTTCCTGGGCCAGTGGTCCTTCGACTACGACGCCAATGTCCATACATCGCCGTCGCCATGGGGTGCGTGGATAATCCTCGTGCCCGTCCTCGGCGCCATTGGGGTCGCCTTCCTGGTCAAGACCTTCGCGCCGGAGGCCAAGGGGCACGGCGTGCCCGAGGTGATGGAGGCGATCTACCGCAAGGACGGCCGGATCCGTCCGATCGTGGCCGTGATCAAGTCGCTCGCCTCCGCCCTTTCGATCGGCAGCGGCGGCTCAGTCGGACGCGAGGGACCAATCATCCAGGTCGGCGCGGCCTTCGGCTCAGCGCTCGGGCAGCTGGTTGCCATGCCCGCCCGGCAACGGGCCCTGCTGATCGCCGCCGGCGGCGGCGGCGGCATCGCCGCCACGTTTAACACGCCGATCGGCGGCATCGTCTTCGCGGTCGAGCTGATGTTACCGTTTGCAACCCCCTTGAGCCTGCTCTGGGTCGGGCTCTCTTGCGTGACGGCAACCTCCATCGGCCATGTGTTCTTCGGCGTCCTGCCTTCCTTCAACGTCCCGTCCCTCTCGCTGATCGTCCCGTCCCTCCCGCTCATCGTCCCTTCGCTCCCGTTCATAGGCTCTGACCTGGCCCTTCCGGTGCTGCCTTGGTTCGCTCTGTTGGGGCTGATCCTGGGCGTGCTGGCGTGGCTGCTGACGCGCGGCATTTACTGGTTCGAGGACTTCTTCGACGCCATGCCCGGCAACTATTACACGCGGCACACTTCGGGGATGCTGCTAGTGGGCCTCGTCATGTACGGGTTCATGGCCTTGTCGGAACGCTATTTCGGCCAGCCCAATCACTACTATGTGCAAGGCGTCGGCTACGCCACCATCATGGACATCCTGCGCGGGGATCTGACGGCTTCGGACTTCCTGCTGTTGCTCGTCGCCGCAAAGCTGCTGGTGACCTGCCTGACTCTCGGTTCGGGTGCGTCGGGCGGCGTGTTCTCGCCCAGCATGTTCCTGGGCGCGGCACTTGGCGGCTGTTTCGGCAGCACGCTGCTTCACGTCCTCCCCGATTTGCCCATGACCCCTGCCCATTTCGCCTATGCCGGCATCGCCGGCATGGTCGGCGGCACCACCGGGGCCGTGCTCACCGGAACGATCATGATCTTCGAGATGACGCGGGACTACACCGTGATCCTGCCCGTGATCCTGACCGTCGTGCTGGCCTGCGCGGTGCGGAACTGTCTGTCGCCCTCGACGATCTACACGCTGAAGCTGCTGCGGCGCGGCGAAATCGTTCCCCAGGGATTGCAGGCCCGGATGGGAGAGGGGAAGAGCCGTCACGTCATGACGGCGGATTTTTTTCTCCTCCCGCAGGAAGAGGCAAGCAATCCGGACATCATCCGCCAGGCGCTGCTATGCGAGCGTGTGGTCGTGGTTACCGGGCCGGACGACCGGATCCTCGGCGTGTTCGATGAACGATCCCGGCTCGAAATCCCCCCACGGACGGCTTCCGCCGCCGGAATGCTGCTATGTCGTGGTGGACCCGGAGGCACCGCTCAACGCAGTTCTACGCGCGATCGACCAGGCCGGCGCACGGCTCGCGCTGGTCACGCGCGCCGAGCCAGTGGAAACCCCGGAGGTGCTCGGCGTCATCACCGAGCGCGACATCGCCCGGCTCGCCTATGCTACCGCCAGACTGACGGATTAGCAGGCTGCGGAAAAGGCTGTTCCGCGAACGGCTCTGGAGCAAACTTTCGGAATCAACGAAACGAAACGCTCGGGAACATTACGCCGCTCGTGGCGCGAGGATTGCAATCCAAATTTCGGGCGTCATTTTGTCTTTGAATGCGAAGCATTCCGCGTTTGAGCTGACCGTTTCTGATCCGATGCGTGAGTTCAATGTCGGCGATGATGATCGAGGCGCACCGAAAGCGCTTCAATCCAAGCATTGCGGAGGATTTCATTGGAACGTTCGCTGAAAAAGGGAGCGCTTGGTTTTCTCGACGCGCTTACGATGGCCATCGCGGGCTCAGCGCCGGCCTATTCGATTACCGTCACCACGGCGGCCCTCGTTGCCGCGGCCGGGATCGCCGGACCGGCGGCGCTCTGGATCGCGGCCCTGCCGATCATCGGCATTACCATCGCTTTTGCTTTTCTGAACCGGTGGCGGCCGGATGCTGGGGCGGCCTATGCCTGGGTTGGCCGCGCGATGCACCCGGCGCTGGGTTTTTTTGCCGGGTGGGCGCTCCTCAGCCTCTCGACGATCTTCAATGTCGCCGCCGCGCTTCCGGCGGGACAGGCGACGCTCGACCTCCTCGCGCCCGGCCGGAGCCAAGACGTTGCGTGGGCGGCAGGCGCCGGAGCCGTCTGGTTCCTCGCCGTGCTGGCGCTCATCACTTGCGGCATCACTGCAAGCGCCAAAGCACAAGTGGTTTTGACTTTCCTCGAGGCTGGCGCCATCGTCCTCGTATGTGGCCTCGCGATTTTTAACGCACGCGCCGTGCCTGCCGCCGCCGCTTTCTCCTGGGATTGGTTTTTTCCTTCGGCTTTCGGCACATTCCAATCCTTTTCGGCCGGAATGCTGGTCGCGCTTTTCTACTATTTCGGCTGGGACGTATCCGCCAACCTCGCGGAGGAGACGGCCGGCGGGCAAACGGCCGCCGGGAGTGCCTGCATCGTGGGCGTGTTGGTGACCGCCGGCTTGTTTCTCCTGGCGCAGGTCGCGGTCCAGATGGCTCTGACGCCGAGCGAGATCGAGGCGAATGGCGGCAATTTGCTCCCGGCCCTCGGCACCGCGGCGCTTCCAGCGCCGTGGAGCGCCATCGCTGTGCTTGCGGTTTTGGTTAGCGCCGTCGCGACGATCGAGACGCAGCTCCTCCAGTGCACAAGGTTGTTGTTTTCCATGGCGCGCGACCAGGCGATCGGCGAAGCGATGGGCAAGCTCCATCCTCGCTTTCAGACGCCTTGGCTTGCGGGCTTCGCTGTCGCCGGTGTCTCGCTTCTTTTGTTCGCCGGCTCGGTCACCGTGCCTTCCATCAACTCATTGATGAGCGGCCTCATCAACGCGATCGGCGTGCAAGTCGCCTTCTATTATGCTCTGGCTGGCACCGCCTGTGCCTGGCATTACCGCAAGGCGATGTGCCACGGTTGGACGACAATCGCATTTGCTGTGATCGTCCCGTTGACATCGGCGCTCTTCGTCGCCGGGGTCGGGATCTACCAGCTGCCGCAACTTGGCTTGCGCGTTTCATGCCTCAGCATTGGCTCCATCGCGATTGGCGTCGTGCCGTACTGCTACTACCGCCGGCGCTATCGCGGCCGCTTCTTCCGCGACGAATTCGTCAGGTGATCCGCGCCACGTGGTTGCGATCCATTTGCTGAGTTAGCCTATAACGGTCAATTCGGCGCCTTCTCATTCAGTAAGGTTTAACCGTTCGCATTCAGGCGGCCGCGCATTTTTTGAAAATACCTCTTGTAATGCGCGGCAAATCGCATATTTCTCATTTTGCCCAATTTCGCACGTGCCTGTGGTTGCGTGCCGGTTGGCGGGGATCCGGACAAGAGGCCGGTTAACCGCCATAAAAGGACCGGCAGCCGGAGGCGAACCGGCGAACCCCGCCAAACGGGGGACGCGACTTAAAGCAACGACGGACCGGGCTTTTTCGTCTCTGCCAGCCTCCAAAGCTGGCTTACCGAAGAGGCTAGTCTTTCTTGCCGGGCGTGCGGAACGGGATCTCATCCCAATCCAAGCGAAGGCCATGAACGCTTTGGAAGGCGCACTCCGCGTTTTTCCAAGGTGGGATTGTCCAACGGCGCAGCATCAGACCGCGCGTGGTCCCTTAGGCATTTGGCCTAGGGGCGCGAGCGGTTGCGGATGGCGGTCAACTGAAGCGGTCGCGTCTCCATAGCGCGGGCGCCCATGCGGCATCGCCATTCACCCGAAACATACTCGTTCCGGCGCGGAGGTCCGCGCCCTTCGAAGGGATGCCGCGATGACCGATCGTATTTTGGAATTTCTCCGCAACCGCCGCGAGGATGGGCCGTGCCTGGTGCTCGACCTTGAGGCCGTGCGCGACAATTATGCCTCCTTCGCCAAGGCGTTGCCCGACACCCGCGTGTTCTACGCCGTGAAGGCCAATCCCGATCCAATGGTGCTCGAATTGCTGGCGCGTCTTGGCTCTTGTTTCGACACCGCCTCGGTCGTCGAGATCGAACAGGTGCTGGCGGCGGGCGGGGGTGCGGACCGCATCAGCTATGGCAATACGATCAAAAAGGAGCGCGATATCAAGCGCGCCTTCGACCTTGGCGTGCGCCTGTTCGCGGTCGATTGCGAGGCCGAAGTCGAAAAGGTCGTGCGAGCGGCGCCTGGCGCGAAAGTGTTTTGCCGCATGCTGTGCGATGGCGCCGGCGCCGAATGGCCGCTTTCGCGAAAGTTCGGCTGCGCGCCGGAGATGGCGCCGCGCGTTCTCGAACATGCGCACCGGCTGGGGCTCGTGGCCTCCGGTCTGTCGTTTCACGTCGGCTCGCAGCAGCAAAATCCACGCATGTGGGATGGCGCGTTGAAAGCGGCGGCTGCGATCTTCCGCGATTTGGCAGAGCGCGGGATCAGTCTGCAGATGGTCAATCTCGGTGGTGGATTCCCGACGAAATATCTGAAGAATGTGCCAGCGGTGAAGACCTACGCGCAGGCGATCTTACATTCGCTGCGCCGCCATTTCGGCAACCATATTCCTGAGACGATCATCGAGCCCGGCCGCGGCATGGTTGGCAATGCCGGGGTGATCGAGGCGGAAGTGGTGCTGATTTCGAGAAAGTCGGACGACGACAAGGTAAAGTGGGTTTATCTCGACATCGGCAAGTTCAACGGCCTCGCCGAGACGATGGACGAAATGATCCGCTATCCGATTAGAACCGCGTTCGATGGGGGAGCGACGGAGCCTTGCGTGATTGCCGGGCCTAGCTGCAATTCCGTCGATGTGCTTTACGAGAAGGACCCTTATTTGCTTCCAGTCAGTCTCGAAATCGGCTCGAGAGTGCTGATCGAAGGAACCGGCGCCTATACGGCGACCTATTCCTCGGTTGGGTTCAACGGCTTCCCGCCGCTTAGATCGTATGTGATTTGAGCACGTTCGCCTGGAATTTTTCCGCGGGGGAAAAACGCTTGTCCGCGGGCATTCCTTGTCCCTGTCCCGGACGGCCGGCTGTGGATCGAGTTTCGAGTCATGCCCGGTGCGAGGGTCGTCGCGCGCAATCCCGGCAACGGCCGGCGGAGGCTCGGATGACCTCGATCTCGAATTTCGAAGTGCAAGCTCCGGTTTTTGCCGGAGTTGTTGGCAAACCAAACCTCACTATCGCCAGCGAATCGCCCTGCAATTCCTGGGCACGTGAACGCTTGCTCGATGAGGCGTTTGGGCCGGCGCGTTCCGGCAAGACCGCCGAACGACTGCGCGAGGGCCGGTTGCCCGCGCGGGGCCTCTCGCTCGCCGCATTTGATACGGGCGAACTAATCGGCACCTTGCGAATGTGGCACATCCTGGCTGGCGAAGTGCCAGCAATTCTGCTTGGTCCACTTGCCGTTGCCAAGGCTTATCGTTCGCGTGGACTTGGCCGCCGGCTCATGGCGGAAGCTTTGTTCCGTGCGGCGAGCGCCAGGCATGCGGCGATCCTGCTCGTCGGCGACGCCCCTTATTACGAACCCTTCGGCTTTTCCCGCCGCCATACACTTGGGCTCGTCCTTCCCGGCCCCGTCGATGAAGCGCGCTTTCTCGGGCTCGAGCTCACTCAAGGTGCGCTGAAAGGCGCAAGAGGGCTTGTTGCGGCCTCGGGAGCAGTTGATTGGCCCGCGCGCAATAGCGAGACCGCATTTCGCCGCGCGGCTTGAGCGCGTCTTCGCGGCTTGCAGCTTGCCCTGCTTCCTGTACCACAGAGCTTCGCTCACTACTCGCGAGCCCAGGGCCGTATGCGCTCGGATGGCGGGAACCCGCTCTAGCAGCTTTTATTCCCACCGGCGCACGGGCCAGCATCGCTCATTGTGCCTCCCAATGCTTGGCGATTGGCTTGGTTATCCGCGATACATTTGGCTTTGGCGGCCACGCACCCGTCGTGACCTTGTCCATCGCAGATCGTCGCCTGATATGTAGCCAGTAACTTGTTATTTTTGTCAAAGCAACCGCAAGTTCCCGTCATCGACACATCTCTAGCCATTGCAGCATCAACTTGGAGCAACTGAGCGCCTAAGACGAAATAGGCAATTGCATAAAATAAAGCGGCCATGGTGGTTCCTCCCAGTTCGATTTCTATAGCTCACAGCTATTGTCTTAGATATTGTCTGATAGACGCGTACGACCGGTCAATTCAAATCATTTTACGTCGAGAGTAGCCTTTCTCTTTCCTGGCGCAGTTCGGGAAGCGCGTATTCTTGGGCGCGAACTCAACGACGGCGGTCTGAGGAAGGCAACAGAGGTCGTCACCGGAGCGGGGGCGCTCGATCTTCCATCACACATTCGCAGGACCGGATTTCGCCGCGCGGCTTGAAGAGCTTGCCTGCCGGCGCTTCCGAACCCCATTTGAGGACCAAGGAGGCATCAGCTTGAAGGCTGCGGCTCGTTCTTGTACCGCTCTGCTTAGTTCTATTGGCCGATCTGGAGAAACCAATGCCGCAATGGCCCGTATACGGCGAAATTTCTGGCCCGATTGTCATGATCGGTTTTGGCTCGATCGGGCGTGGCGTGCTGCCGCTCATCGAACGGCATTTCAAATTCGACAAATCACGCTTCACGGTCATCGATCCCGAAGACAAGGACCGCCATCTCCTCGACGAGCGGGCAATAGCGTTCGTCAAGAAAGCCATCACGCGGGACAATTTCGCCGATCTGTTAAAGCCGCTTCTCGCAAAGGGCGGCGGCCAGGCCTTTGTCGTCAATCTTTCCATTGAGGTGTCCTCTGTCGCGATCATGGGGCTTTGCCATGAGCTTGGCGCGCTTTATATCGATACAGTCGCCGAGCCTTGGGCTGGATTTTACACCGACAGGCGCCTGACCGCTTCCGAGCGTTCGAATTATGCTTTGCGTGAGGGCGTCTTAGATATCCGCCGCGTGCTCGGGAGTGGTCCAACCGCGATATCTTGCTGCGGCGCCAATCCGGGCATGGTCTCCTGGCTCGTCAAGCGGGCGCTTCTAAATGTCGCGGCCGATTGCGGCATGGACTCCGGGCAGCCATATTCGCGCGAGGACTGGGCGCGGCTCGCGCAAAAGGCCGGCATCAAGGGCATCCACATTGCCGAATGCGATACTCAGCGCGCGGCGGCGCCAAAACCGCGCGGCGTTTTCGTCAACACATGGTCGGTCGAGGGTTTTGTTTCGGAGGGCTTGCAGCCGGCCGAACTCGGCTGGGGAACGCATGAAAAACATATGCCGCCGGAGGCCAAACGGCACGCCTTCGGACCCGGCTGCGCGATCTATTTGATGCGCCCGGGCGCCGGCACGCGGGTGCGGTCCTGGACACCAACCGCGAAAGCGCAGCACGGCTGGCTCATCACCCATAATAAGTCGATCTCGATTGCCGATTTCCTGACTCTTCGCGAGGGACAGGAGGTTATGTACCGGCCAACGTGCCACTATGCGTACCGGCCGGCCGACGACGCCGTGCTGTCGCTCGACGAGATGGCGGGGTGCCAATGGCAGCAGCAGAAAAAGTCTCACATTCTCGACGAGAACGAAATTGTCGATGGAATCGACGAACTCGGGGTGCTTCTCTATGGCCATGCGAGAAATGCCTATTGGTACGGCTCGCAGCTTTCGATCGAGGAGACGCGGCGGCTCGCGCCCTATCAGAATGCGACGGGACTTCAGGTGACCTCCGCCGTGCTTGCCGGCATGGTGTGGGCGCTCGAAAATCCGCGAGCGGGCATTGTCGAGGCCGACGAACTCGACTTTCGCCGCTGCCTTGACGTGCAGCTGCCGTACCTCGGCCCGGTGACGGGACACTATACGGATTGGACGCCGCTTGAAGGGCGCGCGGTCCTGTTTCCCGAGGACATCGACAGTCAAGATCCGTGGCAATTCAAGAATGTGATCGTGCGATGACGAGGGGATTGGAGAGCTGCATTCCGGCCCCGTCATTGAAAGCCGCCGCGACCGGAGGCGGGCGTCGCGCGGGCGTCCGCCGCCGGTGGCAAGAAACGGGCTATGTTTTCTATCCCGAGGCCATCTTCATTTGGTTCTGTTTGATCAAACCAGAATTCGGCTATTCCTTGACGGGCCCCAATTCGAAGGAGAAATTTGGATTGTTTGGACTTCCGAAAGAAGCTTTCGATGGACGCTAATCCAGAAATTCATTACCAGGATACCATGTGACGTAATAGTTAACAAGTTTAGCTTGCCATTGGTAAGCGTGATTATTGTAACTACGGTTACGGGTGCTTTCTACGGGACGCCGTCAATTCGGTTTTCTCACAACACTACCCTCATATAGAGTGCATTATCGTCGACAATGCTTCGACAGACGACGGCAGCGACATCCTCATCGATCTCTCAAGGCAATTTCCGGGCGCGAAAATAGTGCGGCGGAAGGACAATGGCGGTCAGAGCCTTGCCTTGAAGGAGAGTTTCGAGGCGAGTTCGGGGGAATATATTGTCTTCCTCGACGCCGATGACTTTCTGTTGAGCGCCTTTGTCGAGACGCATGTTTTCGTGCACCTCTCGCTGCGCATTCCCGTTGGATTGACGTCCGCGGAGATGATTCAGGCCGTCGATTCGCGCGTGGTGCTTGGCACTTATGTTCCCTTAGCGAATATGTGCGGTCTGGACGAGGTAAAAGTCCAGGTCTCTTGCGGCCGATCGACAAAAACGCGCCTGGAATCTGGCCGGTGCCAAACCCTGGCGCATCCATCGAAATTCAAGTCCATCTCGTCGAACCCGGGTACACCGGCGATTGGATATGGGCGCCCACCTCGGGCAATTGCTTTCGCCAGGACGCGCTAGGGTTATTCTTGAGCAACGCGGATTTGGCCGCGCGCGCCATTGCACCGGCGCCTATCTCCTTCGCGGCATCAATGTCGTGACGGGCAGCGTTGTGATCGACCGGCCGCTTCGCGTCTACCGCCTGCATGGGACAAACGTGTATTCTAAGCATCCGCATCTCAACGGGGTCTTGAATTACGACAGAGGCGGACCGTCCGACACTAATCAATTGTCCTGCATAATGATCATGGATCATCTGATCGCGAATGCGCAACTCTTCCTGCGCATAATGCCTTCTCCCTTGCATTATTTGAACGCGTTGAAGGCCGCGGACGCCGCTTGGCCACCGCTTCCGCGGACTGTCCCAGGATGCCGCTCCTATCTCGCTAGCAAGCTTGTCACGGAAGCTGCCATGCTCGCTCCCGCGCTGGGGTATCGCGAATTCATCGTCTTGTTGAAGCGGCTCAAAATCCCTCCATATGCCATTTTGAAGTCCAGGCTCTGGCTCAATCGCAATAAGGAAAAGCGAAGCTGAACTTGCCTCTATTCCCCGGCATGCGCGAGAAAGCGCCGATGGAACTCATCTTCATCGACAGCGGATTGCTGAACAAGGCCGGACATAGTTACAAGCTCGCCAAGACGGTGTCCGGGGCCTTGGCGCGGCGGCGACTGCGACACCGCATTTTCGGCTTGCGTGGCCTCGATCCCTCGATTGCCGCCGAGATCGGCGCCATCCCGCATTTCAGCAGGTCGCTGTATGATGGCGAGGATTTTTCATGGATCGAACAGCGGCTGCGATCCATCGCGGCGATTTTTTGTGGTGCTCCGGCCGACGGATCAGCCCGGCCCGAACGAAGAACATGGTCGGCGCTCAACAAAGCCTTCGAGCGGGATCTCGAGGCGTTGCCTTTAGACATTTGGCAGAAGGATAATGTCGTCGGCGTGGTGGCGATTACGCAAAACCAAATTCTTGGGCTTATTCGCTTTTTGCGGGCGATGCCGCACGACCGGCTTCGCTGCGTCGTCTGCCAATTGATGCTTCCACCAAGCTATCTGCCGTGGGGGGTGGTTGCGACGCATGGGAAAAAATTGTACCGCGCCACCTTCAAGCTGGCGGCGCCGCTGATTGGCCGCTCTCTTTTCTTCGCCGTGGAAAACGAAGCCATGCGGACACTGTATTGCAAGGACTTTGGCGTCCAGGCGCGGATTTTGCCGGACCCTTTTGACGCTCCGGGACCGCAGCGAACAATGGAGGGCCGGGTCCGCCTGGGATTTTTCGGCAATTCGAGGTGCGAGAAGGGCTTTCACCTCTTGCCCGCGGCGATCGAGCTTTGCCGGCGTGACGGGCTCGACGCCGAGTTCATCGTCCAGATTCAGCATAACGGCTGGGAGCAACGCACGATCGAAGCGGAACGGGCCTTGCGCGCGCTGAAAGGTGTGCGTTTCCTGGAAGCGGTACTTTCAAGCGAGGATTTCGCCGCGTGGACGGGCCGGACGGACGTGATGCTGCTGCCCTAAGATCCGGTCACCTTTTGCATCCGAAATTCAGGCATTTTTCTGGAGCGCGTTGCCGCCGGACGTCCCGTCGTCGCATCAAGAGGAACCTTCGCGGGCAGCAGCGTTGCGAACAATGAAGCGGAAGGCGAGGTCTTCGCGCCGCACACCAGCGAGGCGCTCGCAACCGCTTTTGCCCGGCTCATGCCGCGTCTTCCGGCTTGCAAGGCGCGCGCGGCGGTGCGCGCCAGGGATTTCGCCCGCTGCCATAGTGCCGATGCCAATGTCGATGGGCTTTTGGCGCACGCAAAGGCTCAGTAGGTTCAGATGCCTATTACCAAATCCCATGGAAGGCCCCTCATGGCGATGGGTGTCATTGCGAGGAGCGAAGCGACGAAGCAATCTACCGTGTCCTTGGTCAAGCGGTTTTGAAGGGTTTTTGCGACTTTATGATCGCGTTGAGGGTCGTGACGAGTTTGCGGGTGAGGGCGATGAGAGCGACTTTGTGCGGTTTTCCATTGGTCCGGAGGCGGTTGTAGAAAGTCGTGCAAGGTGGATTGTGGGTTGATGCGGTGAGCGCTGCCATGAACAGGATATCACGCAGGTGTTTTCGTCCGCCCTCGATGTGAGCGGCGTTCATGGAAGAGCCGCTACGGCGGGTGATCGGCGCCACGCCGACGAGAGCGGCGATCCTGCGCCGATTGAGAGTTCCGATTTCGGGCAGAAAGGCCAGGATGGCCTGCGCGGTTTGCGGCCCGATTCCATTGCACGAGCGCAGCAACCGGGCGTTTCGCGCGAGGACCGGATCGGCGGCGATCGCCGCGTCGATGGCTTTCTGCACGGCAACGATCTGCTCTTCGAGGAAGTCGAGCATGGCTTTCAGCGACGCCCTGACCATCTCGCCTTCGGCTTGCTTTGCCCGGCAACTTTCGCTCTGGCGCTGGTCTTTCAGCTGGCCGAGACGGCTGACCATTTCGGCCAGTTCCTGTTGCTGCGGACTCTTATGCGGCAGGGTTTCTTCGTCGACCGTAAACGCCGCAAACGCGGCCAAGGTCTCGGCGTCAATCGCATCGCTCTCGGCCAACCGCACCCGCGCCTTTGCAAAGGCGCGGGCGCGGTTGGGACGGATTCTGCGCGAGCCCCAGACCGAGAGCGGCGGCGGCCCGAAGTATCCGAATCTGTAAGGGCGTTCGCTCGCTTTTTTCGACAGTGCGCCGGTTTGAATTTCGTTCGGCAAAGGCACGCCGCGCCACAACGTTAGGCTCGATTGCCGTTCTGCTCCAACAACGGGGTCTAACGCGCAATTGTCCATCCCGGTTCCGCCCATGTTTGGGGCGGAGGGCCGTCGCAATGCGGATGCTTCAGCCAACCGGGATTCTTTTCCTGATCACGTAATGGTGACTGCGATAGTCGCGTTCAACATGGCTTCGCGCGCGAGGAACCAAGATCCACCGCAGGTGTTAGAGAGCGGCGCAAATCATTGCGCTCAAACAGAAGGAGAATCCCATGTTACGTAAGCTCGCTCTGTCCGCGTCGGTCCTCGCTTTCGCCGGCAGCCTCGCCGTCGCTCAGGCCGAAACGATCAGGAATTTACCGAGCGGCCGCTCGGTCGCCGCCCCATCGTCGCTTTCGACGATGCACTGGCTAGCCTCCGATATTTACAAGGCGGATGTCTATGACAATTCCGAAGACAAGATTGGCGTAGTCACCGACCTCGTCGTGGATAACAGCGGGAACGTCACGACGGCAGTCGTTAGCGTCGGCGGTTCGCTCGGCGTTGGAAAGAAGGACGTGGCAGTTCCTTTCAGGGACCTAAAAGTTGCATCGCGCGACGGCAAGGATTGGCTGATTCTCAATCAAACCAAAGAGGAACTCAAGATGGCCCCGGCCTTTGATAAGAAAACCAACAGCCCAATGTGAGGGTAAGGGGTCGTTCGGCTGATCAGGCTAAGACCGCGTTGGAACCAACTGCGCCCAACAATGTTTTGGGGTGCAAGGTGCGGCGGCCAAACGTTACCGCACCTTTAAAACGAAAGGAGTTTGCAATGGATTGGAATCGCATCGAAGGAAACTGGAAGCAGTTCAAAGGCAAGGTCAAGGAGCAATGGGGTCATCTTACGGATGACGATCTCGACAAAATTGCCGGCAAGCGCGAACAGCTTGAAGGCAAGATTCAAGAACGCGCCGGCATCACAAAAGACGCGGCGCGGAAGAGTGTCGACGACTGGCTGAACAAGCAGTGATCAAGTCTTGATGCACTCAAGCAAATGTATGCTTCGAGTGCACGACGACGAAGGCCGCATCGGGCTAGCCTCCCGCCGGTGCGGCCTTCGGCGGGAACTTTTAGATCCACTCGGACTTCTTAGCCCCGGTGGGGCTGCGCTGCGGCCCGCCGAAGGAATCCCCCCGCGCAAAGCGCCGTAGGGGGCAGCTCAAAGAAAGGAACTGACCATGGACAATCATGACGTGATCACGACGTTAAACGATTTGCTTGAAATCAGCCGCGATGGAGAACAAGGTTTCCACACGTGTGCCGATGGCGTTGAGAGCCCTAATCTCAAGGCGCTGTTCGAGGCAGCGGGGCGGCGTTGCGCCGAGGGCGCGGCGGAACTTGATGCCAAGGTTCGCAGTCTAGGCGGTGAGCCCGCACAGGGCGGTTCCATAAGCGGCTCGGTGCATCGCGCCTGGACCAACATAAAATCCACCATGACCGGCATGAGCGAACACGCGGTGCTCGCCGAGTGTGAGCGTGGCGAAGATGCCGCCAAGGCTGCTTATGAAGCAGCACTCCAGAAGAGCTTGCCGGCCGACGTAAGAATGATCGTCGAGCGGCAATACCAAGGCGTCAAGGCAAATCACGATCGAGTCCGCAATCTTCGCAACGTCGCAGCCTGACAATCGGGCAGGTCCCGGCTTGGACCGGGGCCTGCGCCGGTCCAAGCCAGCGAATAATGATAGGCAGGATCAATCAGGTGGACAGGAGAGTGGCGATGCCTCGCGGCGACAAATCGAAATACACCGGAAAACAGGAGCGCAAAGCAGATCACATCGCCGAAAGCTATAAATCGCGTGGCGTGCCGGAGCACGAAGCCGAGCGCATAGCTTGGGCAACAGTGAACAAGGAAAGCGGTGGCGGAAAGAAAAGCGGTTCCGGCCGCGGTCGCCCGGAATCCCACGCGTCATCGAAAAAGGGCGGCCGGCTTGGCGGCCAAGCATCGGACAGACGGCCAGCGGCCGAGCGTTCAGCCGCCGCCAAGAAGGCCGCTGCGACCCGCAAGCGCCGTGCTTCGCCGTGAACGCCGGTCACCATGATCGCGTTCATTCGCCGAACCGTTCGGCGCGCATGGAACTTTGGTTTCGGTCCGCGATTGGAGGTGGGGAAACAGTGCATAGGACAGTGAAGGAGACCACGAAATGATTCCCACCATTCTAATCGTCCCTTTCATCTTGCTGCTCATTGGCGAAGCATCGGCCAGACGGCCAGCGGCGGAGCGTTCAGCTGTTGCCAACAAGGCCACTGCGGCGCGCAAGCGCCGTGCTTCGCAATGAACGCCAGACACCATGATCGCGTTCGTTCGCCGAAGCGTTCCGCGCGCATGGAACTTTGGTTTCGCATCGCGATTAACGCGTCGGGAATAACAAAGGAAACAAGGAAATGCTTTCCACAATTCTAATCGTCATACTCATCTTGCTGCTCATTGGCGCGTTGCCGAGTTGGCCCTACAGTGCGGAGTGGGGTTATGCGCCTGGGGGCGTGCTCGGCACGGTCCTTGTGGTTGTTGTGATTCTTGCCCTATTAGGAAGAATATAGGTTGAGGCCATAAGACCTTCGATTTTCTGGCCGGGGGACGATAGCTCGCAAGCTCGCCGTCTCTCGCGCATCCCCCTCTCGCCGCGCCGCCCGTAGCCAAAGACTGGTTTTGCCGGCATCCGTAAAAGCTTCTCCGCGCGAGGAACCAAGATCTAGCACCGGCGTTTGCCAGCCACGAAAATAGTACCGCTCAACATGAGGCTTGAAGGAGAAAAGCAATGGGACTGGGACGCGGCGCACTGCTTTGGCTGCTGGGCATACCACTGCCAATTATAATTCTGCTGATTCTTTTTTGGCGCTAAAAGTATGGCCGATGTGGCTAGTCCGCTTCGGCCATATGCTCGCTGTTTTGCGATCGAACCGACGAAGATACAGATCGTTCTGCGGGCTTGGAACTTTGCTTCTGCACCACCATTGACGGGTCGGGAATGACAAAGGAGATACTGAAATGCTTTCAACCATTGTGCTTGTCCTCCTCATTCTGCTGCTCATTGGCGCGGTGCCGACTTTGCCTTACGGTGCAAACTGGGGCTTCGCGCCAGGCGCTGTGCTTGGCACGGTTTTAGTGGTCGCCCTGATTCTTGCCCTATTAGGGCGTGTATTTGTTGAGGCCGTAAGGTTTTCAATTTTCTGGCGCGAGGGATCCCGCGAGCGCGGCGCTCCTCATCCGTCCCGCCTTCACGCGGCATCATAAGCCGCCCTCGGCGCGAATTATGTCCCATTCGCTGTCGCTCACCGGCTGCACCGAAAGCCGCGCGTTCGTGACGAGCGCCATTTTTGCCAAGCGCGGATCGGCCTTGATGGCATCGAGGCTAACCGGCTTTCTCAACGCCTCGACTGCGCGAACGTCGACCATTCCGAACTTGCCGGTTAGATCGGACGGATCGGGATAAAAGGGCTTGATGATTTCGACGATGCCGACGATCTCCTTGCCTTCGTTGGAATGATAGAAGAAGGCTTGCTCTCCAGCCCGCATCGCCATCAAATTTAGCTTAGCGTTGTGATTGCGGACGCCGTTCCAAAATGTCCCCTGCCTGCCGGCTTTCATTTGATCGTGCCAGGACCATTCGCCGGGCTCGCTCTTGATCAGCCAATGCGCCATCGGTGCGCTCCCATTCACAACGGAATTTATTCGCGGGTTACAACATGCGGCGACACGAAAAGGAATTGAGATATTCGCGGGAGGCTAATCGCCTCCGGCGAACTCGGCCTTCGAGGGCCGGGCCAGCAGTCCCGCGATGGCTTCCTCGACGCCAATCCGTTCGGCGAGCATCGCGTCGACAGCCGCCGCGATCGGCATGTCGATGTCCTTGGCATGGGCGAGATCGACAAGCACGCCGCAAGTGTGCACGCCTTCACAGAGGCCGCTTCGCGCCATCGCTTCGGCGGGCGTCAATCCCCGCCCCATCGCGACCCCAAGGGCATAATTCCGCGACATCGCCGATGTGCAGGTGAGGACCAGATCGCCGAGCCCAGAAAGGCCCATCAAGGTAGCCGCCCCAGCGCCATGTGCTTGGCCGAAACGGCTGAGCTCGGCAAAGCCGCGCGCGATGAGGGCCGCCCCAGCGCTCGCCCCGAGGCCGCGGCCGGCGGCGATCCCGCTCGCGATGGCGAGAACGTTTTTCGCCGCGCCGCCGATTTCGACCCCTCTAACATCGGACGACGAATAGAGCCGGAACGAAGGCGCCGCCAGCATAGCCGCGAGCGTGGCCGCGAGATCGGCATTATGCGCAGCCAGAGTGACGGCGGCCGGAAGGCCTCTGCCGACTTCCTTGGCAAAGCTCGGGCCGGAAAGGATGGCGGGTGGATTACCCGGCAACACTTCGGCCGCGACTTCGCTTAGGAACAGGCCGGTCGCGTGTTCGATCCCCTTGGCACAAACGACGACCGGCACGCCGCCCCCCGTTATATGGGGCGCGAAAATTTCCAGGACCGGCCGCAGCGCCTGCGCCGGGACCACGGCGAGAATGAGCTCCGCGCCTTGCGCTTCGGCCGGATCCGCGACGGGATAGACATTCGAAAGGAGCGGCACGCCCGGAAGATGGCGCGCATTGATTCCGGTTGCCCGCATCTCGGCGACATGCGCGGCATCGCGTGCCCAGAGCGTGACTTCGGTCTCCTCCTCTCCGGCTGGGCGGGCGGCAAGGTTGGCGAGAGCCGTGCCCCAGGCGCCGGCGCCGAGAACGGCGATCTGGCGTTTACGGTTTGGTGCCATCGAATGTTTCCACGCTCCGCAAGCTATTGCCGTCCGGCCGCGATTGTCTTGGTGGAGCACCGGCAGCTTTGAGTCCAGCCTCCACAATAGGAAATATTCGTTGCTATAGCCTCGCGGAAATCTTTTCGCGGCGGGGCTTTGTCTACCCTGTTCACGGCAGAACCCGGAAACCCTTGGGGTTGACAACGCGGAAATTGCCGGTCACCAAATCACGCCATCTTGGCCAATTCTGGGGGACTTTGCGGCGCAAGAAATCGCGCGTGGCGGCCGCCGCCAATTGTCCGCCTGTGGCGTGGCATCTGTTAGTCGTGAAGTGTCTGCGCATAAGCCCCCATAACCGTTCGATGGGATTTATCATTCGACAGGCTCATGAGCGGGCAATAGGACGCAATGCAATGCAGCCTGATCCGCTCGATAAGGTTTTAAAGGCTCGCCTTCGTGGTGTGAACTGGGCTATTTTAAGTTCTTGCCGGCTCCGGCTTTACCATGGGGCTCTTCATGACCGCCGCAACTTCCGCTAACCGCGGCAAAACCGCGCCCTCGAAACCACAAAACGCGCGCGCGAACGGCGCCGCTTTCAGCAAGGAAGAGGAATTTTTCGCCTTTCGCAACATGCTTCTCATCCGCCGTTTCGAGGAAAAAGCGGGGCAGATGTATGGCATGGGTCTCATCGGCGGTTTTTGCCATCTCTACATTGGTCAAGAGGCGGTCGTCACCGGAGTCATAATGGCGGCGGCGGAAGGCGACCAGACTATCACCGGCTACCGCGATCATGGCCATATGCTTGCCTGTGGCGTGGACCCCAAGGCCATCATGGCGGAATTGACAGGGCGCAGGAGCGGCGCCTCGAAAGGCAAGGGCGGCTCCATGCACATGTTCTCGAAGGCCAAACATTTTTACGGGGGCCATGCCATCGTCGCGGCACAGGTGCCGCTCGGCAGCGGGCTGGCGTTTGCCAACAAATATCGCGGCAATGGCAACATTTGCTTCACTTATTTCGGCGATGGCGCGGCCAATCAGGGTCAAGTCTACGAGAGTTTCAACATGGCGGAACTCTGGAAACTGCCTGTCGTCTATATTATCGAAAATAACCGCTACGCCATGGGCACGTCTGTCACGAGGTCTTCGGCGCTGACAGATTTCTCAAAGCGCGGCCAATCCTTCAACATTCCGGGCGAGCAGGTCGACGGCATGGATGTGCGCGCGGTGAAGTCCGCCGCCACTCGCGCCGCCGAATGGTGCCGGACCGGCAACGGCCCGATGATCCTCGAAATGCAGACCTATCGCTATCGCGGCCATTCGATGTCGGATCCGGCGAAATACCGGTCGAAGGACGAGGTGCAAAAAATGCGCGAGGAGCGTGATCCGATCGAACAGGTCCGCGCCCGCCTGTTGGCAACTAAGCAAGCCAGCGAAGACGATCTCAAGAAAATCGATGCGGCGGTCCGCGCGGCCGTCGCCGAGGCCGCGGAATTTGCCTCGCACGAGCCGGAGCCGGACCCGGCCGAGCTATGGACCGGCGTTTTGGAATAACCGGAAGAGAAAGTACCGGGCAAGACCATTACAAGGACACCAGATGGCGACGAAGTTCCTTATGCCCGCGCTTTCGCCAACGATGGAACAAGGAAAGCTCACGAAATGGCTGAAAAAGGAAGGTGACACGGTGCGTTCGGGCGATGTCCTCGCCGAGATCGAAACCGATAAGGCGACCATGGAGGTCGAGGCTATAGACGACGGCACGCTCGCGAAAATTCTGGTGCCTGACGGGACCGAGAATGTCGCGGTCAATACACCAATTGCAGTGATCGCGGCGGAGGGCGAAGACGTGCAGGCCCTCGCGCCGCCCGCACCCGCAAGCAGCGCGAAGCCTGTGGCGCGCTCCGGGACGGAGCCCGCGCCAGCCGGCGCGTTAAGCGAACCCGCGAAGGACTTAAGGCCAGAAATTCCCGAGGGCACGGCCATGGTCACCCTCAGCGTGCGTGAAGCCTTGCGCGACGCGATGGCCGAGGAGATGCGCATCGACGACAGCGTTTTCATCATCGGCGAAGAGGTCGCCGAATACGAAGGCGCCTATAAAGTCACCCAGGGGTTGTTGCAGGAATTCGGCGCCCGCCGGGTGGTCGATTCGCCGATTACCGAACATGGCTTTGCCGGGCTTGGCATTGGCGCGGCCTTCGCCGGCCTCCGCCCAATCGTCGAATTCATGACTTTCAACTTCGCGATGCAGGCGATGGACCAGATCATCAATTCCGCCGCCAAGACGCACTATATGTCCGGCGGCCAGATGATTTGTCCGATCGTGTTTCGCGGCCCCAATGGCGCGGCCGCGCGGGTGGCGGCGCAACACAGCCAGGATTATGCCGCGTGGTATTCGCACATTCCGGGGCTCAAAGTCGTCATGCCTTACACGGCTTCCGACGCCAAGGGACTATTGAAGAGCGCGATCCGCGATCCGAACCCGGTCATCTTCCTTGAAAACGAAATCCTTTATGGGCACAAATTCGAAGTGCCCAAGCTCGATAATTTTCTCGTACCGATCGGCAAGGCGCGCATTGCCCGCGCAGGCGAGGATGTCACCATTGTTTCCTTCGGCATGGGCATGGTCCATGCCTTGCACGCGGCGGAGGAACTGCAGCGCGAAGGCATCAACGCCGAAGTCATTGATCTGCGCACCATACGCCCGATGGACAGCGAAACGATCATCCAATCGGTCAAGAAAACCGGCCGCTGCGTCACGGTCGAGGAAGGCTGGCCGCAAAGCGGCGTCGGCGCCGAGATCATGGCAAAAATCATGGAACGCGCCTTCGACTATCTCGATGCGCCGGTGATACGGATTTGCGGCAAGGATGTGCCGATGCCTTATGCGGCAAACCTCGAAAAACTCGCTCTGCCGCATGCCGGAGAAATTGTCGCGGCAGCGAAAGCGGTACTCTACCGTTGAGCCCCGAATAGATGTGAACCTTGCCATGCCGATTGATATTCTCATGCCAGCGCTTTCACCGACCATGGAAAAAGGCAATCTTTCCCGCTGGCTGAAGAAAGAGGGCGACAAAGTCAAGCCGGGTGATGTGCTCGCCGAGATCGAAACCGACAAGGCGACCATGGAAGTCGAAGCGATCGACGAAGGCGTGCTTGTCAAAATCGTGGTGCCGGAGGGGACAGCGGATGTGCCGGTCAATGATGTCATTGGGTTGATCTTGGGCGACGGAGAAGATGCGAAATCGGTCTCGGGTACCCCTCTGTCTGCCGCCGCGAAAATTCCGGACGCCGCGACCAGCGAGCCGCTGGCGGTTCTGGCCACCGCTCCTGTTTTCAATGGTCAGAGAGGCCCGCGTATTTCCGCTTCGCCGCTCGCGCGCCGGATCGCCAAGGAATTGGGTCTTACCCTTGCCGCCATCATGGGAACGGGTCCGCATGGCCGCATTGTCGAGCGCGATGTGAACGCGGCGCTCGCGCGCGCTCAATCCGCGCCTCGCGTTCAAGACTTCACGGCGCCATCCGCGCCATTGCCCGCACCTTCAGACGAACTCATTAGACAAAATTTCGTAAGCGGTTCTTTCGAAGAAGTGCCGCATGATTCGATGCGCAAGACCATTGCGCGCCGGCTCGTCGAGGCAATCCGGGCGACACCGCATTTTTATTTGACCGCCGATTGCAACCTCGACGCTCTGATGAGTCTGCGCGAGGCGATCAATGCCGCCGCGCCGAAGGGCAAGGAGCGCAAGCCAGCTTACAAAATTTCGGTCAACGATTTCATAATCAAGGCTCTGGCTTTGGCGCTTATCCGCGTCCCAGACGCCAATGTGACGTGGACCGAGAGCGCCATGCTGAAACACAAACACGCCGATGTCGGTGTCGCTGTGGCGATCCCTGGCGGTCTGATAACGCCCGTTGTCCGCGCCGCCGAGACCAAAGGCTTGTCCGTGATATCGAGCGATATGAAGGATTTTTCTGCCCGCGCCCGCGCCCGCAAGCTAATGCCCGAGGAATATCAAGGGGGCTCCTCGGCGGTGTCCAACCTCGGCATGTTCGGAACAAAAAGTTTTTCCGCCATCATCAATCCGCCGCAAGCGACGATTCTTGCAGTGGGCGCGGCGGGGCCGCGCGTCATCGTGAAGGATGGCGCGCCCGCCGTCGCAACTTTGATGAGCGTGACGCTTTCGTGTGATCACCGCGCGGTCGACGGCGTTTTGGGTGCAAAGCTTCTCGCCACATTCAAGGATTTGATCGAGAAACCGGCGGGGATGCTGGTGTGAGAATTGGCCCCACCCCTAACTCCTTTCCACGAGGGGGAGGGGAAAAACGAGGCGGCCATGGCTGAGCCTTACGACATTCTTATTATCGGCGGTGGGCCGGGCGGTTATGTCGCGGCGATCCGCGCGGCCCAGCTCGGCTTCAAAACGGCCGTCGTCGAGCGCGAGCATTTGGGCGGCATTTGTCTCAACTGGGGGTGCATTCCAACCAAGGCATTGTTGCGCTCGGCCGAAATCTTTCATTATCTCAACCACGCGAAGGACTATGGCCTCAAGGTTGACGGCAAGATCGGATTCGACCCCACCGCCGTAGTGAAAAGGTCGCGCGATGTTTCCGCCCAATTGAACAATGGCGTCGGCTTTTTGCTCAAAAAGAACAAAGTCGATGTGATCTGGGGCGAGGCGAAAATCGCGAAACCCGGCGAGGTCTTGGTTTCCGCGACGAAAAAGCCCGCGATGCAGCCGCCAAACCCGATCCCCAAGGGCGTTCTGGGTGCGGGTACCTATGCGGCAAAAGATATCATTGTTGCCACGGGCGCGAGGCCGCGCGTCATACCAGGCATCGAGCAGGATGGGAAACTCATCTGGACCTACTTCGAGGCCATGGTGCCGGGAAAATTTCCTAAATCCCTGATTGTTGTCGGTTCGGGCGCGATTGGAATCGAATTCGCCTCCTTCTATCGCAGCATGGGCGCGCAAGTGACCGTCGTCGAAATATTGCCGCAAATTCTTCCCGCCGAGGATGCGGAGATCGCCGCGCATGCCCGCAAACGCTTTGAAAAGCAGGGCATCGAGATCTTGACCTCGGCCAACGTGACGAAGGTCGAGAGAAAGCGGGATAGCGTTGTTGCCGCCATCGAAGACAGCAAGGGCGCCGCGCGGACCTTGGAAGCCGAACGTATGATTTCCGCGGTGGGCGTTACCGGCAATGTCGAGAACCTCGGGCTTGAGGCGCTAGGGGTGAAGATTGAGCGGGGAATTATTATTGCGGATAGAATGGGGCGCACAAATGTGCCGGGGATTTATGCGATCGGCGATGTCGCCGGCCCGCCCATGCTCGCGCATAAGGCCGAGCATGAAGGGGTCATTTGCGTCGAGGCGATCAAGGGTCTCGACCCGCATCCGATTGAGAAGACAATGATTCCCGGATGCACCTATTGCAATCCGCAAATCGCGTCTGTCGGTCTCACCGAGACAAAAGCCAAGGAGTTGGGTTTTGAAGTCAGGATTGGCCGCTTTCCCTTCATCGGCAACGGCAAGGCGATCGCGCTCGGCGAACCCGAGGGACTCGTAAAAACGATCTTCGATGCCAAAACCGGAAAACTTCTCGGTGCGCACATGGCAGGGGCCGAAGTCACCGAGCTGATCCAAGGCTTTGTCATCGCCATGAATTGCGAGACGACCGAGGCGGAACTGATCAATGCTGTGTTTCCGCACCCCACCTTGTCGGAAACGATGCACGAGAGCGTCCTTGATGCTTATGGAAGAGTGATCCATACGTGAACTTATGATGCAATGTTGGCTTTCGTTCTCCGAGATAATCCGAAACTTCGGGCTTGTTATTGGAGGCGCGTTCGGCCTTTGGCTCGCCTGGAAGCGGGTGGTTGCTTCCAACACGCAGGCTGACGCACAGCTGCGCCAGGCGAAATTGGCTCGCCAAGATCATGTAGCCGAACTTTTCAATTGAGCCGTTGGCCAGCTGAAGGACGAGAAGCTCGAAATTCGGCTTGGTGCAATTTTGACCCTCGGGCAAATCTGTAGGGATTTTCGGGATTTGTCAGCTCCTGTCATTCAGCTGCTGCGTACCTATCTTAAACAAGAAAAAGTAGACTATGGTGAGACCGACGCACCCCCTGACATCGAAGAGATCATCCGCATCATAGCCCTAATGTCGCAAAATCCTCCGGAGAGGACAGATGAATCGCCTCGACAAGACTGAACCACGGCCGTTACGGATTGATCTCAGCCGGACCTTTATCCGCCGGACTGATTTAAGCGACGCCAATTTGGAAGGGGCAAACTTAAGTTATGCCGATTGCCAGAACGCGATTTTCCGCGGTGTAAACTTTAAAAATGCCAACCTGGAAGGAACGAATTTGAAAGGCGCGGACCTTTCGGATGCCCGTAATCTTACGCGCGAGCAGCTAAACCGGGCCATTATCGACGAGACTACGATCCTGCCCGCTTATCTGCGCACGTGAAGGGTGCGAAACATTCCCATGTCTGATACCCCCGGCCTGCTTGAAAAGAACCGCGAGCCCGTGGCACGTCCGCGCCACCCCGAAAAGGCGCATCGGCCCGATCAGCCGGTGGCGCGAAAACCCGAATGGATCAGAGTCAAGGCACCGGGCTCGCCGCAATGGGCCGCGACGCAAAAAATCGTCAAGGAACATGGGCTCGTCACCGTTTGCGAGGAAGCGGGCTGTCCGAACATCGGCGAGTGCTGGGAGAAAAAACACGCGACGTTCATGATCATGGGTGACACTTGCACGCGCGCCTGCGCCTTCTGCAATGTCAAGACCGGGCTTCCCCACGCGCTCGATCCGTCCGAGCCCGCACATATCGCCGAGGCGATTAAAAAACTCGGGCTCGCACATGTCGTGGTCACCTCCGTTGATCGCGACGATCTTGACGATGGCGGGGCTGGGCATTTCGCGAAAGTGGTCGCGGCGATCCGCGAGGCGAGCCCAAACACCACGATCGAGGTCTTGACCCCCGATTTCCTACGCAAACAGGGCGCGCTTGAGACGGTCGTCGCGGCCAAGCCCGATGTGTTCAATCATAATCTCGAAACTGTCGCGTCCAAATATCTCGCGGTCCGGCCCGGCGCGCGTTATTTCCACTCGATCAGGCTTCTCCAGCGCGTCAAGGAAATCGATCCCGGAATCTTTACCAAATCCGGAATGATGCTGGGGCTCGGGGAGGAGCGGCATGAAGTGCTGCAGCTGATGGATGATTTGCGCACCGCGGACGTCGATTTCCTGACGATGGGCCAATATCTACAGCCGACAAGAAAGCATCATCCGGTCGCGCGCTTCGTGCCCCCGGACGAATTTGCCGCTTACGCCGAGGCCGCGCTCGCCAAGGGGTTTCTCTTGGTCTCGGCGTCGCCCTTGACCCGGTCATCGCATCACGCGGGGGAGGATTTCGCCAGGCTGAAAGCGCGGCGGTTGGCCTTGCGGGCGCACCTCTGAGCGGCTAGAGCAATTCCGGCTCCAACAAAAGCAACATTTGGCCGCGCGACGCCACATTTTTGCAAATCCCATGCTGTGAGATGCCTTCGTTCCATACTACCCACCACGTTCGTCATGGCGCCGCCGAATTGTTCGATCTGGTCGCCGACGTTGAAATCCTATCCGCAATTCGTACCGCTTTGCCGCGCTTTGCGGGTCCGCCGGCGTGACGAAAACAATGGGATACTAACGCTCATCGCCGATATGGAGGTCGGATACAAGGCAATCCGCGAGACCTTCACGAGCCGGGTTACCTGCGAGCGCTCAGCGTCCAAAATACTCGTCGAATATATCGACGGACCGTTCAAGCATCTCGAGAACCACTGGATCTTTCACGATCGCGACGAAGGCAGGGCTTGCCTCGTCGATTTCTATATATGTTACGAATTCAAGAGCCGTGCGCTCGCCATCGTAATGGGCGGAATGTTTGACGCGGCTTTTAGAAAATTTGCAGCAGCATTCGAAGATCGCGCCAACGTTGTCTATGGCAAGGCCCCCTGACGAGAGCACGGTCGAAAATTCTTCCCTTGCGTTGCTTCACTAAGTCGCGTCCAAGAGCAGGTACTACCGGGGCCTTTACACCCTGGTACGAACTAGGCCTTTGAAAGGCTCAACTCATTGAGCTAAGAACGGTCTCATGATACCACCTCATTTCTCAGTCGCGGTGGCGGGATCTGGTCCCGCTGGTGCAAGCTGCGCAATCTCCTTATTAATGAACGGCGCCAGCAACGTCGCACTGATCGATAAGGCGCGCTTCCCTCGCGACAAAGCGTGCGGCGATGGCATCGGCCCTGGCGCCGTGCAGATATTGAAGAAACTGGGTCTGGGGGACAGGCTGAAGGCTCATGCTCGGATTCATTACCTGGCCGTCTCCGGACCGTCCGGCGTTCGAGCCAAAGGTCCCCTCCCGCACCTAGGCGGGGAAATACCCGACGGGTATACGATCCCTCGTTACGTCTTCGACAACTACCTCACGCAAAGCGCGCTCGATCGCGGGGCTGTCGACTATACGGGCAAACAGCTCGATCATGCGAGTTTCGAGAACAGGCGATGGGTTCTCTTGGTAAAGGGCAGCCAGACAGGCGAACAGACGCCACTCACGGCTGACGTGTTGGTCGGAGCGGATGGTGCTCGCTCAAAAGTGCGGCGTACCCTCAAAGTTCCAGATAATTCAGACCGTCACACCGGCACAGCGGTGCGAATTTATGCAAACTCCGCCAGCTCAAACTTCGACGCTCTCCAGATCGACTTTGTACAGGAACTACTCCCAGCGTACGGATGGCTGTTCCCGATCGACAAAACAAGAGTGAATATCGGCGTTGGCATTGACTTGGATCACTACAAGAGAAAGAGACGCCATCTCAGAGAAATACTGCTGTGCTATCAGAAAACGCTTGGCTCTGAGATCGAATACGATGAAACGTCTTACCTGGTAAACATTCTGCCCTACGGGTCTGAACTGCCTCGGCTCGCCCATCCGGAGGAACAAGCAGCTCTCATAGGGGATGCGGGGTCAATGATAAACCCGCTGACCGGCGAGGGCATATTTTATGGAATGTTCGCGGGGGAGTTCCTGGGTCGTATTCTCGCTCGGGCGCTCAACAATCCGGACGTCACTACTATTGCCACTGCGCTTATAAGATACGAGAGCCAATTCCGCCGCCAATTCAGAAGCCATTTCGACCTGAACTGGAAAATGAAAGAGAAAGTCGAGATTGCACAATGGTGTAACATGGTTGTTAATGCCTGCCGGAAGGACAAAGTTGTGATGGAGGAGCTAATTGAACTCATGATGGGCGACAAGAAAGATATCGAGCTTGGAATGTTGTTCCGCATTTTTGTCCGCAATCTGCTTCCGTTCTGACCATGAAGACTTTACGACTGCGGCATCGGACCATATGCGAGACATTTTACACTTGGATACCCTGATGCATCGAAGCGCATTTTGGTTGGCGGGGCCGATCCGCGGTTTATGCGTTAAATTTTCTGATTCTAGGGTTTCCATTGTGGACGATATTTCACTGCGGCTTCTTCACAACCTGGGACCTCACGAAACTCGGGATCGGATTAGCGATCAGCATTTACATCGGATCGCTTTGGATATGGCTTGGGCCGCTGCTGATCTGTTTCTGGGAACTGAGATATTATGATTTTATCAAGACTATTACCGCTCGTCCTCGCCATGTCGGGGTCTACGACCGAAAATTCAAGCGATTGATTTTTTGGCATAGATCGGGGGCACGATGGTGGGGGCTCGGATACGGCCTGTTCACACTGTTTTTCTTTCATTTGTCAATCGATGCGCTAAAACCATACACAACGCTCTTTAATAGTTCGACCGTCTATGGATTCACAGTGCTCACCCTGTTTGTATCAGGTTATTTCGTGCGGATACGGTGTATCTGGCGTGATCCAAACTCTCAGCGCTCTTCTGGAACATCAACGTCCTTCGCCTCAAATGGATGCCATTTCATTACGATGGCCATGGCCGGTACGCATTTTTGGGCGATTTTGCGCTCGTCACAGCCTTTAGTTTCGCGGGGGCAGCGTCGTCCTCCCAGCGACTATCGCCCTTTCGATGATGATAAACGATACGTCTGTCTGGGCAGTTTATGGCGTGGTCTTCGGTTTCACCGCCCTTATCATTGGTATCTTCGCTTACCCTATGGCAAAGACCACTGTACTCGCGCACAAAGAGCAGCATGATCAATTGGATATTCTTCGTGAGAAGCTGATGCGTGTATACAAGTCGGTCATCCAGATAGCTGAGACCAGTGCCCCGGAAGATGCTTTCCGGACGCTGAATTTCTTCGAAAAGTTCAAGTTTGTCGAAGAACGTGTCAAGGCAGCTTCCACAACCCCCTTCTCCCAAAGCGTTTTTCTTAAGTTCGTTTCCGCCTCCGTCCTGCCACTCATTTTCACCATACTAGAAAAGGGAGTTCTGAAATTAACCTCAGGCATGTTCAAAATCTAAAGTCAAAGATCGTCCCGTTGGCGTTAAGCCGGAGCGGACGTGCCTTTTCGCAATTCAGAAAGATCACAAGGCCAAAAAGCGCGGTTGACGAGAGTGGGGCCGAAAATTCTCCCCCCGCGCGTGCATCAACAAGCCGCTTCGAGGAGCAGCTCGATCGCCATGGCGATCGCGGCGGCACGCACGCCATCGCGGCCAAGGTCTCCGAAACGTATTTCGACGCCGGCTATGGTACTGCCTCTGCGGGCCAGGCCAAAATGCACGAGGCCGACGGGCTTTGCCGGGCGAACCCCCGCCGGGCCCCGCGATGCCGGTGATCGAAAGCGCTATGTCCGCGGAGGAATGAGCCAGCGCGCCTTCAGCCATAGCCCGCGCGGCCTCGGCACTGACCGCGCCAAAATCTTCCAACATCCGCGGCGAGACCCCGAGACATTCAATTTTCGCGGCATTGGAATAGGTGACGAAGCCGCGCTCGAAAACTCCGGATGACCCAGGTATAGCGGTGATCAAGGCCGCCAGGAGGCCTCCCGTGCATGACTCGGCGGTTGCCACGGTGAGCCCCTTGGTGCGGCAGGATGCGAAGAGGTCCGCCGCGCGGCTCAACAATGGGTCAGGGAACATGGGCCGGTTTCCGGCGCGAGGGGTTACGCCCGAAACCACGGACGAGCACGCAAGTTCCCGGACTGAAAGCTTCGTCTTGGCGAAGAGTCCATCCTTGGGCCGTGCCTCAACTATAATAAACTATACCAGCGGCATTAGGGAATGACCGATGCCCCGTATCGTGTGGCGAGTAAGGCGATGCGCTTTGGCACGAGAGCGTTTCACGCGACGCTACACGCATCAAGGACGTTATTACACGCGAGCCTTTATTTGCGAAGACCTGCTGAGTCACACGTCAATGCCGCTGGTATTAAAGTGTATTAAGGAAATTGACCAAGTCCTCCTTCTGTTGATTTGTGAAACCGATGTTGAAGCGCTGGTCATAAAAATTCACCGCGTCGAGCAGAGTGGCTGCCGAGCCGTTGTGGAAATAGGGCGCGCGCGCGGCCAGTCCCCGCAGAGTGAGCCCTTTGATCTTGCCGATGTCGGCGCAGTTTCCCGAAATCAACGCGCGGCCCGGATCGGTGACGATATAAGTGTTTCCTTTGAGCGGACCTGTCGTGCATGTGAGGGTGAAAACCGGCAATCCGGAAATGTCGAGGGCCGGAGGTCTCTTGGCTCCGGCATCGGCAATGCCGATGTCCAATGGCGCTTTGATTGAATGATCACCGGCATTGGGCGTGTCGTGGCAAGTACCGCAAAATCCGGCAAAGCTCGCCACGCCAAGCACGTCATTGATACCCGCGACCCCTGTGATGTTGATCTTCGTGGTATTGAACACCTCCTCGCCGCGCGCGACCGACCTGCGAGCTTCCGCTTCTTCGCCGTCTCCCCGGAGGCCTTGCCAATACTTATAGAGATTGAAGATATTTTGGTCGAAAGGCGCGCCTGTGGGATTCATTCCAAATGGATCATTCACGCCTAGGAAGAATTTCGCCAGCTGCTGCGAAAGCGCGACTGGACCGCCCGTCGCTTGACGGGCATGCAGAGAGTGGGCCTCGTTATCGAAGACTTGCGCGGTGAAAATGCCGCTCTCGAAAGCGACGATCTGGCTTACCTGATCCGCGGTGGGACCAGGGGAGTTGCCTTGCGCGTGGGTCAGAGTCGCGTCGATCGCCTGGCTTTGAAGGCTAGGCTCGCGTCCATCCGCCATGATCGTGGACAGGAATCCGAGGTTGGTTGACGGAAGCGGCCGCCTGTACACGGACACGATCCCGGCCGTTGGGCTCGTCAGCCCAGTGGCTGAGTTCGTTGTGCAATGATAAGGATCATCCACTTTGGTCACTGCGAACTGCAAATTCGCCGCCGGCATAGCCAGCCCAATCCGGATCAAACCTTTGGCGATCACCAGTTTATAGGCCTCGCGCTTGGCCGCGAGCGTGGAGACATCGTCGGTCGGACAAGTGGCGCCGTCGATTAGCCGAAAGATCGGATCGGTGCCGCCGCTGGCATCGAAGCGGGCGTGAACACCGGCCGCGCTGACGGTCCACCCAGACTGCGGCTGATGACAGGTGAAACAAGTGCGTCCATTCGTCCCTAAATTCTGGAAGAACGGGTTTAGTGCCGTAAAAGTGGGACCCCCCGGCTGGAAGGTGGCGATCTTCCCGCTCGGGTCGGCCTCAGCCTCAAACCTCGGAATAAGGGGTGGCGTCGGCTGCGACCCGCGGTCGGCATCTCTGAAAACGCGCATCTTTTGCGCGTGCGCGATCGCGGCCGGCGCCCACGCCCGCGTTTGGGCGGGATCATCGCTCTTGGCCGTTTGGGCCGACACCTGCCTTGGGGGGCCGTCGAGGAAGAAGACGAGCGCGAGCCCCGCGACTGGGAAATCTTAGCGTCTGGAATAGCGAAGGTATGGAAATGACACTTCTTTTCATGGTGCATCGTCCCTTGCTCGTGCTCCGTGACCGAGCCAATCAATTTGGCCTCTCGACGGCCTTCCCCGAAATTGACCAAATATTTTGGAGCCCGCACCCCCCAATCAGGGGGTGACGAGGCCAGTTTGCGGCGCGTCCAGAGAGTTCTTCGCACCGCGCCCGCGAACGGGAGCACCGCCAGCGCGGGCCAAAAGTCTCCGCGCGCCGCAGGTCGAATACATTGGCGAAGAGCGTAACTCGGGTCTTCGGCCCTGGCGTCATACGAACACATGATGCCGGGGCTCAAGCGAGTTCACATTTTTGAAAAATCAGACGCCGCCCGGCGAACCGGGCAAGGCGGTCTCGAAGAACCGGCGGATGAGCTCCGTCTGCCGGGTGGTTCCGGTGTTCTCGAGAAATGCGGTACGGCGTGGGTGCGAACCGTCGCCCCGCTGATTTTGAGCCGCGCGGCGGCGGCGGGAAGCCCGTTGCCGGCAATGATTTCGGCGAGAACGCGTGTCTCGGCGCCGGTCAGACCGAAGCTTGCGGCGAAGCGCTGGAGTTGGGCGCCGAGGCCGGCGGCGGGATCGACGATGAAGAGTGCGGCGGCCGGCCGGTCGACGTCGAAGATCGCCATGGTCCGGTTCGGGGCGAGCGGAACGACATGGGCGACGAGCGGCGGGCGATTTTCGCCGCGGCAAAGCTCGATCGTTCCACCCGCGTGGCCCTCGCCTGTTTTGGGAGACGCCGCCTGGCACGTGAGCGCACGCAGGCGCGCGGTGAGCGCGGGACTCGTGGCCGCAATCCGCCCGTGTTCATACCGCACGCCCGTTTGACACCGCGCGAGGTCCTCGGCCTTGGGGTTGGCGAAGACGACCCGGCAATCCCCCGTCAAGAGAAAGACGGCGAAACCGGCGGCTGCGACCGCCGCGCCGAGCGACTCGGTTGTCGCTCTCGTCCGGTAGAGGAGGTCATGGATCGCCGCCGAGCGCTGCAAATGCGGCGCGAGGGCTTCCAAGAGTTTCCGTTGCTCCGGTTCCACTGAAATCGTATTTGGCGACCTTTGAAGCGTCAAATATCCGGCGGTAGTGGGCGTGCGAACAAAACCAACGCCAACGCCATCGGCATGGCGTTGCGGGCGCAAAAATTCATTATGAAAGCGGGTGGCTCGAAAGTTATCGGTCTGAGTAACGTAGGTGCCAGAATTCACCACACCCGGCGCGACGGCCAGAACCGCCACGTCAAGAGGGTTTATTTTGTGATAAGTTTGGACAAATGCATCAGACCAGAACGGATCAATATTGTACATAGCCGGAATGTGTACCGAAAGGGTTCGATGAGCCGCCCGGTCGACCTGATGAGTCGCGATAATGCCGCTAACCGATCCTGTCGCCTCGACGATGCGCCTGATGACCTCGTCCCAACCCGAAGGTTCGATGATGGCATCGTAAATTGCCGCGATCAGATCGCCGTCGCCGTGTGATGCCATTGTGGCGCCCCGCCGTCGCCAGCGCGGCAATGCTAGAAGATCCAGCGCACGATGTCATCCCGCGCAAATGGCAGGGCACGATCACCAGTGATGCGACGCGGGTGACGATGGCGATGCCCTCCGCACAGGCGGATTTCGCGAAAAAGACTTGAAATTAAATGCTTGAATTTTCACGGCTTCCCGCGCCGGAGGGCGTTTCACACCCGGGCGATGGAGGGTTCATAACGCCGGCAATTCCGTCCCCCCGGTGCCAATCGGCCCCCTTGTGCCATGCTTGCCGGTTATCTATAATCCTGCGGCACTCCCGCCCAGCTTGTTGAGAGGTTGCGATGAGTTCGCCAACGACACCGCCAGAAAAGGGGGTACCCCTCGGCCGGATACTCATCATCCTCAGTGTCTTCGCCGTCCCTGGCCTCATCTACCTGGGGGTCCGGCATCTCGGCGATAGGGTCAAAATAGTCGACATTCCGATCGTCGGGGAGTGGCAAGCCCCTCGCAAGCCCTGGCGCATCGTGTTTCGTCCGGACAAGACGCTTGTGAGCTCCACAACTCCTTCGCAACCAAGTGCTTCGGAAGCATGGATTTCGGGACCGGGCACGTACTCGGTGGATTATTTCGGCACGCTGTGGGTAAAACTGAATAACGGCAAGATCTACTCGGCGGCTTTGTCCGCGGAGAGTCCCACCCGGTTCGACCTCATTGAATCCGAAACTCTTGTGCCAACCGTGTTCGAAAAGGTGCCGCCGGCAACACCAACGCCGCCGGATTCGCCGAAGGAATCCCCGGGCTAAGGCATCCCCGCGCTAAAGCGGTTCCGTAAATCTCGCGGTCCGCAAGGGTAACGCCATGCGGTTGGACGATCCGGTTAAGCCGGAGATTCACGTCGAGCCAATCCGCCGCAAAAAAGCGCATATCACCTATCGTTACGGACGCCAGTTCCGGGAATTGATTTCGCCCCGGCGGACCCCATCGTTAGCACGCATTTTCCGATCGTCAGCCCGGATTGAACATCGCGGTGTGCCAGACCAGCTTGTTCGAGCGGGTAGCACCTCGTGGGTGGCGGGACCAGCCTCCCTTGATCGAAATCCGTCAGTAAATTGTTCATGACCCTGTCGAGAAGGGAGACCTCGTCGAATAAATAACATAAATTGAAGGCCATGACGCTCTTGTTTTCGTTGGCGAGCCGCAGAACACCGATACGAGGCAGGAAGGCATAACGTATCATGGCCGCCAATGCGCCGGTCAGCTTTCCATTGCGCGGTAAAATCCCGTGCGATCCATACGCGACCAGCCGCCCCATTGGGGCCAGCAATCGCAAGCTCTGGCGCAAGGTTAGCCCGTTGGCATCGAACACGGCGTTATACCCATCCGGTGCGTAATGGCGGGCCGCCGCGAACCAATTCTTGGCCGATGCATCGATGACCGCATGCGCGCCCGCATCAATTGCCGCTTGCAGCTTATGAGGGGACCCGACGACGCCCACCGCGCGGATGCCCCTCAGACGGGCGAGCTGCAACAACGCCCCGCCTACGCCGCCCGCGGCGGAGTGGACAAGCACGGTGCTTGCCGGCCGCGGCGCCGCAAGCTCGTCCAACGCATAGGCCGCCGTGAGAAACACGACCGCGATGCCAGCAGCTTGTGGGGTCGTCAGCCGGCTGGGACAAGCGAACACTTGATGGAGAGGAACTGCGACTTGTTCGGCATACCCTCCGAAACGTGTGACCGCGATCACCCGCTGTCCGATGTCGAGGCCGTGTACTCCCTCGCCAAGCGCCAACACGCGCCCGGCGACCTCGAATCCAGGTGTCAATGGCCAGCCTGCGTAGCGCCAGGAGGCGGCATAAAGACCAAGCCGCGCGACGCAATCGGCAAAGTTAACACCAGCCGCTTCCACGCCGATCACCACCATGCCGGGGCGTGGCGTGGGCTGAGCCGCATTTACCATCCTTAGAGCACGAAACCCCCCAGGGTGGCGGATAGAAATTTGCCGCATCGGATTGGTCTCACTGCGCGGCCTTGCAAGCAAAAGTTACGCTTTGGCACGAGAATTTTGCGCTGCTCGATCCCGCGCCCGGGCACCAAGCCCCGCGAGCTTGGCTTCTCGACACACTCCTCGATCCCATTGACGCCTGAAAGGAGGCGCTTACGAGCAGCTTGACCCGGCGCGATGGAACGGGCCGGGGGTTGACCAGCCAATGGGGCTGTCCCGCCTGGCATTTATGCGAAGCCTCGAAAATCCGGATTACCGCGCCGGATATCGGCGATAATGGACATGGCGATAATGCCGGTGCCTTTTGAGGCCCCAGCCCGATGCGATGCCTGCCCAGCCGTATAGCCGGCCACGCCGCCCGCGACCGGCCCGACAGGACCGCTGGCCAAGGCCCCCGCCAACGCACCCATCGCGCCGTCGCCAAGCCGCTCCTGGGCATTCGCGGCGAAAGGCAGGAATGATATCCCCGCGATCGTGGCCATAATCAAAAGCGACTTCGTCATGCCGATGCTCCAGCGCACGTTCCCGCGATGTCCATGACTTACTGTCGCGTCCGCAAAACTCCTTGCCGTGGTATCGTGAAGAAAGTGAGAACAGGCGTGGCTCTTTTCCGGGCGCCGGATTCATCGGCTGCGAGCCCCGGATCGCCAATGACCAGAAGATGGCGGCGTTTCGAGAATGCCCTAGCCGTGGCCGGAAAGCCGCTCGATCGTCGCGCCGCAGGCGCCGAGTTTTTCCTCGATATGTTCGAAGCCGCGGTCGAGATGATAAACGCGATTGACCATTGTTTCGCCTTCGGCTGCGAGCGCCGCGATGACGAGCGACATGGACGCGCGAAGATCCGTCGCCATCACCGGCGCGCCTTGGAGTTCCTCTACTCCTTCAATCACGGCGGCATCGCCGTCGAGCTTGATATGGGCGCCGAGACGGACCAATTCCTGAACATGCATGAACCGGTTCTCGAAAATCGTTTCGGTGATCCGCGACGAGCCCTTGGCCTTGGTCATCAAGGCCATGAATTGGGCCTGCAAATCCGTTGGAAAGCCGGGAAACGGCGCGGTGGAAATGTCGACCGGCGCAAGGCCCGCCCCGTTGCGCCGCACACGGAGCCCTTGGTTGGTTGCCGAAATTTCGGCGCCAGTGCGTTCGATTGCTTCGATCGCGCTCTCCAAAAGGCTGGGGCTCGCGCCTTCCAGCATCACATCGCCGCCGGCCATGGCGACGGCCATCGCATAGGTGCCTGCTTCGATGCGGTCTGGCAACACGACGTGGCGTGCCCCCGACAGGCTGCCGGTGCCCTCGATTTCGACCACGGATTGCCCGGCCCCCTTGATCCTCGCGCCCATTTTGTTGAGGCAATCGGCAACATCGACAATCTCTGGCTCGCGCGCCGCATTGACTAGAAGCGTATGGCCGTTGGCGAGCGAGGCGGCCATCAGCGCGGTATGGGTGCCGCCGACGGTCGCCTTGGGAAAATGGATCTCGGCGCCGGTTAGTCCCTTGCGCGCCTTGGCATGGACATAGCCCGCCTCGATCTCCACATGCGCGCCGAGCTTTTCGAGAACCATGATGAGAAGATCGACCGGCCGAGTGCCAATTGCGCAGCCGCCGGGCAGGGAGACCTTGGCCTCGCCCATCCGTGCGAGAAGCGGCGCGATGACCCAGAAACTCGCCCGCATTTTGGAGACGAACTCGTAGGGCGCCATCGTATCGACGATCTGGCGTGCGCTAAGGTGGATGGCCCGGCTGGCGTGCGCGGGCGTGCCCGGCCGCCTTCCATCGACCGAGTGATCGACGCCATGATGGCCGAGAATACGCAAGAGCATGCCTACGTCGGCGAGATTTGGGACGTTTTCGAGGGTCAGGGTTTCGCTCGTGAGCAGAGAGGCGATCATCAATGGAAGCGCCGCGTTCTTGGCGCCGGAAATCCTGATGACGCCGTTCAACGTCTGGCCGCCGACGATCCGGATACGATCCAAGGAGCACCCCGTTTGCAAAAAAGTCCGAATTAGTCTTGTTCTTCGCTGGCCTCGTTTTGAGCGCCTTCGCCTCGCCCCGTTTTGCTTTTGTCCGCGTCCCCCGCTTGTTTCCTCCGGTCGATCTTTTGCGCCTTGCGGCGGCCGAGGTTAGCCCGCAACGCTTGGGCGAGGCGTTGACGCACGGCGGCGTTGCGCGGGCCGGCGGCACCCGGCAAAACCGGATTTCCGCCATCCGGCACAGGCCGGTCATTGGAGCCGGACAAGCTCATGACTTCAGTCTTTCAAAGAGCTTCGCCAAGCCGCTCGCGCCGCAGGTGGAAATTGGGTGTCCGAAGCGACGCGATGGCGCACCAATAGTCTTGTAGAGCGCCACGGCGGCCAAGGCAAGGCTCCCTAGTGTTTGCGGTGCGCGAGGACCAGCCCGCAGGATAATTGCGTGCCATGTTGGGGGAGACCGTCCGGCGCCATGGTCCCGCGCCGGATGGAGTCGAAAGACTTGCCGGCCGGAAGCGGCGGACCGCCAAGGGCAGCACAGATTCATTCAACACGCACGGCTCCCGCAAATTTGACTCGCCGGTGAGCCGCAAGAAAATCTCTATCATATCACAAGCTTATGCTGGATCTGCCAACCTGCCGCGAATAATCCGGGCGAGGTCTTCGCGTGGGGTCTTGCTCCCGTCGCGATCCCGCCGCATAACCTTTCCCGGATTTTAACGAGCCGCCGCACGTTAAGCAAACTACGGCCCGCTGGGCGCGAAAAAACGCAAGGATGAAGCTTTGGATCAAAGATACGTGCGTGATGATATCGAGCAAGAGTTCGCGAACGGCTTGAATGAGTTTGCCCACGATGGCGCGCCAATCCACGAGGATCATGCGGCGCGGCTGCGCCGCGGCTCGATCTGGCAATTGCTCGCCATCGCTTTGAGCCTCGCGATCGCGGCTTTTTCGATCTACGTTCTTGGCCGCGCGGTTTCGGGGGTTAGTCCAAGTGCTTTGCGCCAGGCAATCGCGGCGACGAGCGCCGATCAAATTGCGACGGCAGCGCTTTTGACCGTCGTATCCTTCCTTGCCCTGACCGGCTATGATGGGCTCGCGCTGCGCCAGCTCAGCGCCCGCGTTCGCTATAAGACGACGGCGCTGGCCTCGTTCACGAGCTACGCGATTTCCTTCACGCTCGGGTTCCCTTTAATTACCTCGGGCACGGTGCGCTACTGGATCTATTCGCAAGCGGGTTTGACGGCGAGTAAAGTCGCGAGCCTCACCGCGATCGCCGGCGTGACGTTCTGGTTCGGCATGGTTGTTGTGATTGGCGCGGGGCTTGCGTTCCACGCCAGCGCGATCAGCGCGATCAACCATTTCTATCCTTTGATCAACGCGCTGATAGGGCTTGCCGTGCTGGGCGCGGTCCTCGCCTATCTGATCTGGGTGACGATTCGCCCCCGGCATGTCAGCGTCAAAGGCTTCCAGCTGGAATTGCCGGGGCTTGGCTTGTCGCTCGGCCAAATCGCCCTCGGCGTCATCGATCAATGCGCGGCAGCGGGTGTTCTTTATGTTTTGCTTCCGAGCCATGCCGAGCTGGATTTTTTCGCCTTCGCCGCGATCTACGTCTTCGCCTGCATTCTTGGAGTTGCGAGCAATGCGCCGGGCGGGATTGGCGTTTTCGAAGCGGCGATGCTGAAAGCGGTTCCGGTTGCCTCGGAAGAAGCGCTGCTCGCTTCGCTCGTGCTGTTCCGGGTCATCTATTATCTCGTGCCCTTCCTTTTCGCTCTCGCCCTCCTCGGCGCCCACGAAAGTTTTCGCCGCTGGAACAGCTTGCGCGAGGCCATGCGCGACAGCGAGGAAGAAACGGTTTTGGAGGATGTGATCAACTCTCTTCACCGTTGGTACCGGGACACGTGGCGGAGCCTGCGTGTGCGGCTGAAACGATGATCTTTGTTTTGTAACCGCCGGGCGCCTTGCGTGGCCGGGAAATCGGTGTGTCACGCGACGACTGATACGCGGGAGACGAGCCCATCGCGGAACCAATCCGCGAGAAATGATGCGACACGCTCGATGATTTTTTCGCCAGCGTCCTGAAATTCCAGAAGCGTGCATATATCGCCGAAGGTTGTTCCCCTGCGCGCTTCAATATAGGCCAGCCGCTCGCCGGCCTCGACCGCGCGATGGAAGACCTGGCCGCCGTTGCGCCAGACCAATATCGTTTCGCTGCCCTGTCTCGACTCGTGCTCCCCGCCTTTATTGGCGGAAAGCGAGGTATAACACTGCACGGTCCCCACCGCGAGATCGAGCATGGCGACGCTGGGATGGAAGGCGAATGCCAAATGAGGCCACTCCTCAACCGAAAATTCGGCGAGACGGCCGATCGCCAATACCGGAGCGTCGGCCGCGTCGAAAGCGTCCGACAGCGCGCGTTCGAAGCGTGCGAGATCAATGGCATCGCGTCCCTCGCTCCAGGGCGCTGTCAGGCGCATGAAGTCGGGCAAGCGCGTCCCATAATTCCGTGCGTTTGGATAGCGTGATGGCGTCGCGTCGATATAGGCTTCGACGAGCAGGCCAAATCGCTCGTCCCCCAGAAAAGATCGAGTGACCGGATAGTCGTTCGACAAGAATTCGGCCAGCCGAAACCTGTAGGCGTCGAAATAAATCTTGAACCGGGCGGCGCGATCAAGTCTCCGGGAATTCAAAATGGACCGCGAAATCGCGGGATCCCCGAGGAGAACCCCGGCTTGGAAGGCATTTTGCAGAGCGGCGAGGTTCACGCGGTGACCTCCCGCTGTTGCGAAAGTACTTCGGCCTGGATCGTCCGGGCATGCTCCAGTTCGCCGAGAAGGTCCTGGAAGGGCGGAAAATTGTCATCCCGCTCGATCATGGCCGACACATCCCAGAACCGCCGGCAGGCTTTCGCGTAAAGCGACCAGACGTCGCCGGTCACGGGTTGATCGTGGGTGTCGATCTTATGGGTTCCATGATCGGAATGTCCCGCGATATGAATTTGGACAACCCGGTCACTGGGAACAGCATCAATGAATTTCAGCGGATCGAAATCATGGTTGAAGGAAGAAACAAAGATATTGTTCACATCGAACAAGAGCCAGCAATCGGACCGCTCGCAGAGTTCCCGGACAAACGTCCATTCATCCATTTCGGACTCGGCGAAAGTCACATAACTCGACACGTTTTCAATTGCTATGTGGCGTCCAAGAAAATCCTGGACCCGCCGGATCCGATCGGAGACATGGCCGAGCGCTTCCGCGGTGTAAGGAATTGGCAGAAGGTCGTGAAGATTGACCCCATGCACCCCAGTCCAGCAGAGATGGTTGGAGATCCATTCCGGTTGGAAACGCTCGGCAAGAGCCTTGAGCGCCGCGAGGTAGTCTTGGTCAAGCGGAGCGGTCGATGCGATCGACATGGATACGCCATGCATGACGATTGGGTAGTCATTGCGTATCCGCTCCAGCATGGCGAGCGGCTGTCCACCGGGCACCATAAAATTTTCGGAAATCACTTCGAACCAGTCGATCCTCGGCTTTTCCTCGAAGATCTCGCGATAGTATTGCGGCCGTAAACCCAAGCCGAACCCGAGGGATGAAGGTCTTTCCATGCGATTGTCCTCGCCAAAAGAACAGCGCACCGCGCCCGCGTCCGCGTCCGAGGCAATCTCAGCCGCGCCGGCCACAAGAGATGTCGCTTATCCCGCCGTGAACCCAAGCAAGCAGCCGGGACTACCGGCATCCGTCCGATTGAGCCGGCCGCCTGCTCGAGAAGTGATCAGCCGACCGTGCCACCCTTCTTCTCGCAAGCTTTCGCCGACTTGGTGAGCAGAAATCCTTGGCCCTTGCAAGCATTTTGGCCCTTGCACGCGTTGCTCGCGGTCTTGCAAGCGCTTGTACCTTTGCAGGAATTGATCCCCATGCAGTGGACACTCGCCGCTTTTTTAGCGGAGGTGGGGGTGACTGAAACGCCATTCATGGCGAGAGCGATCGCGGCCACGGCAAGGCTGGTGCCGGAAACTATTCTGTATTTCATGCTGATCTCCCTTGGGAAGGGCTCGAGAAGCGAGCGACAAATGGGCCTGCAAGCGAGCCCACAACCCTTATACGTTGGTTGGGTCTGACAGTTTACATTGATCACACGATTGTTACCGTGGCGCCGGCTCCGGGAGACCAAGTCCGGCGGAGCGGAAAAAGGCGCGCGGGCGTCGGCTTAAATCGTGTCAGATATTTCGGGCCGGAGTTGGTAAATGGAGAAGTCTCGGCGATCCTCGGCGATTTCTTTTGAACCTTGATCTCAATTCTCAACCATGTGCATAAAGCCAGTATCAACGAGGGCTTCATGGAAAAGGACCGCCAGGCGCGCGACCGCCTGATCATGGGCCGTCTCATCGACGCCTTGCCCGAGGCGGTAATCATCATTGGCGCGGCGGATCGCGTGGTCGCGGTCAACGCGCCCGCGCGGAACTTGTTTCCGGCGTTACGGCCGGACGATCTGTTGGCACGCAGTCTGCGGGCCCCGGATGTCCTTGACGCGGTGAAAAGGGTCCGTGCCTCCGGCGCTCCCGAACGGGTGACGTGGCTCGAACGGGTGCCGGTCGAAAGATTTTTCGAACTGAACGCCGCTCCGATGGAGGGGCCGCAATTCGAGCCTTTGACAATCTTGACATTGCGCGATTTGAGCGAGGCGCGCCGCGTCGAACGCATGCGCGTCGACTTTGTTGCCAATGCCAGCCACGAATTGCGGACACCGCTCGCCTCCCTGCTCGGCTTTGTCGAGACGCTCCAGGGGCCTGCGCGGGAAGACAAGGAAGCGAGGGCACGATTCCTTTCGATCATGCGGGAACAGGCGCAAAGGATGGCGCGGCTCGTCGACGATCTTTTATCGTTGTCGCGGATCGAACAGAATTTGCATCTGCGGCCACGGGCGCCGGTGGATATTGTGGCGATCCTCCGCCATATCGCCGATACGCTGGCGCCCATGGCTACCGACAACGATGTCGTCCTGAAACTCGATGTTCCGGCCATGGCACTCGTGGCGGGCGACCGCGACGAACTCTTGCGGTTGGCCGAAAACCTCGTCGAAAACGCCATTAAATACGGTGCCTCGGATCCGCGGAGCGTCAACCGGCAGGTCGAGATTACCCTCAGCGCCGAGACGCACCAATGCGTGTTGAGCGTCCGGGATCATGGCCCTGGGATCGCGCCGGAACATCTGCCACGGTTGACCGAACGTTTTTACCGGGTCGATGCCTGCCAGAGCCGCGCCAAAGGTGGCACCGGGCTTGGTCTCGCCATTGTGAAACATATCGTCGCGCGCCATTGCGGCCGGCTCGGCATCGAATCGAAGCTGGGCGAGGGAGCGGCTTTCAGTGTGGTTCTTCCCTTGCACGGAAGCTGAACCGGACTCCCGCCCTGTCATCAAGTTGTCATGCAGCTTTCATATTGGCCTCACGGGCGCCCCTTAGTTTGCACGCGGAGGCAGGGGGCAAACCGGCCGCTTGCTTGTGACGCCGCATCAAACCGATGCGCTTTCGAACCGTCGTTCGGCTGCCCCCCATCTAGCTGGCTGCCGATACACATGCCAGGCAATGAGAGGCAACAAAATGATCTTTATGTTCCTGCGAGCGTCCCTTGCCGCCGCCATCATAAGCTTGGCGGTTGGCCTTCCGGCCGCCGCCGCCGATATTTCCGGCGCCGGGGCCACGTTTCCCTATCCCGTCTATGCGAAATGGGCGGATTCGTACAAAAAGGAAACCGGAAACGGCCTCAATTACCAATCGATCGGCTCCGGCGGCGGCATCAAGCAGATCAAGGCCAAAACCGTGACCTTCGGCGCGTCCGACATGCCGCTCAAACCGGAGGATCTTAAAGAAGCGGGTCTGGTTCAGTTTCCGACGGTGACGGGCGGCGACGTGCCGGTCGTCAATCTCGAAGGCGTGAAGCCCGGCGAATTGGTGCTCGACGGTCCGGCGCTCGCCAGGATTTTCCTCGGCGAAATCACGAGCTGGGACGATCCCGCCCTCAAGAAGCTGAATCCGAAAGCCAAATTGCCGTCGCAGGCGATCGTGATCGTTCACCGTTCCGATGGGTCCGGCACGACATTTATCTGGACCGATTATCTTTCCAAGGTGAGCCCCGATTGGAAGTCCAAGGTCGGCGCCAATACGGCCGTCGAATGGCCTGCCGGCATCGGCGCCAAGGGCAACGAAGGCGTCGCCAATAACGTCCTTCAGACGAAAGGCGCGATCGGCTACGTCGAATATGCCTATGCCAAACAGAACAAGATGACATTCGTCGATATGATCAACAAGGACGGCAAACGCGTGGCCCCCGACGCGGAGGCCTTCCAGGCCGCCGCGGCGAACGCCGACTGGGCCAATGCGCCCGGCTTTTATCAGATCCTGACCGGCCAGCCCGGCGCTAAGTCGTGGCCGATCGCGGGCGCCACTTTCATTCTGATGCACGCAACGCCGGAAGATCCCGCCGCCGCCGCGGAAGCCTTGAAGTTTTTCAGCTGGGCCTATGAAAAGGGCGGGCAGCAGGCCGAGGAACTCGATTATGTGCCGCTGCCAGGCGCGGTTGTCGCTTTGGTCAAGAAGAGCTGGGCCGCCGAAATCAAGGGGGCGGACGGCAAGCCGCTTTTGAACTAAATCTTGGTTGGAGAGGAGGGTATTTGACGTCCTTCCTGCCGCGCCATCCCGGCCATTCGCATCCTCGAATGGCCGGACCACCGGTTGTGCCGGGCCTGGCTGGCGGGTATGGCTGATCCACTACGCAAAGCTACAGGGAAAACACGGTGGCCAATAATTTGGCGATTGACAACGAACTGGGACCGGCCGAGGCCCTGCTGGCCAACGCTCTCGTTGGTTTCAAGCTTCGCGACAATGCGTTTCACCTGCTGACTTTGGCCGCGGCTTGGACGGTCCTGATCCTTCTTGGCGGGGTAATCGCCGCGTTGATCGCGGGTTCCGTTCCGGCCATCAGGGCGTTCGGCTTTGGTTTTCTTTGGACGGAGGGGTGGAATCCCGTCACCGAGAAGTTCGGCGCGATGGCGCCGGTCTATGGTACGATCGTCACCTCCGTCATAGCCATGGCCATCGCGGTGCCCTCCGCGCTCGGCATCGCGATTTTTCTGACCGAGCTCTGCCCCTATGCGCTGCGCCGGCCGGTGGGGATCGCAATCGAGCTTCTGGCTGGGATTCCCTCGATCATTTACGGAATCTGGGGCCTTTTCGTGCTCGCGCCTTTCCTGCAGGAGTATGTCCAGCCGGGTCTCATCTCCGCTTCCGCCAATGTGCCGGTGCTCTCGGGGCTGTTCGCGGGGCCGCCCTATGGCATTGGAGTGCTGACAGCTGGGGTTATCCTCGCGATCATGGTGCTTCCTATCGTCAGTTCGATCTCCCGCGATGTCTTCGAAACCGTTCCCGCCGTCTTGAAGGAAGCAGCCTATGGCGTCGGTTGCACGACTTGGGAAGTGGTTCGATCGGTCGTGATCCCCTACACACGCGTGGGGCTTATCGGCGCCGTCCTGCTGGGCCTCGGCCGGGCGCTCGGCGAGACCATGGCGGTGACTTTCGTGATCGGCAACGCGCATAAAATCTCCCCTTCCCTGCTTTCGCCAGGCACGACCATCTCGGCAACGATCGCGAATGAATTCACCGAAGCGGTCGGCGACCTCTACACCTCCGCGCTGATCGAACTCGGCCTGATCCTTTTCGTCATCACCTTTTTTATTCTCGCGATATCGCGGTATTTGTTGATGCGGATGCACCAGCGGGAGGGGCAATAAGGCATGGCGATCTATGACGCGCGCCTCCGTCGCGACAAGTTCTATCTTGGTCTTTGTTATGTGGCCGTGGCCATTGGACTCGGCTGGCTGGCGATCATTCTCGGCACGCTCTTGTTCGAAGGTTTTCGCGGTATTTCGCCTGCTGTCTTCACCCAAATGACGCCGCCGCCGGGTTCCGAAGGCGGCCTTTTGAACGCGATCGCCGGCAGCCTGATCATGACCTTTCTCGGCGTGGCCCTCGGCACCCCATTGGGCATGCTGGCGGGCACTTACATGGCCGAATACGGCCGCCATTCCAAGCTCACGATTGTCGTGCGGTTCATCAACGATATTTTGCTGAGCGCGCCGTCGATCGTGATCGGTCTCTTTGTTTACGAGGTCATGGTCGTCAGAATGGGGCATTTCTCCGCCCTCGCTGGGGGCGTGTCGCTTGCCGTGATCGTCGTTCCGGTCGTCGTGCGCACGACCGAGGACATGCTGCTCCTGGTGCCAGATCCCTTGCGCGAAGCTGCGAGCGCGCTCGGTCTGCCGCGCGTCATTGTCATCGGCAAGGTCGCCTATCGCGCTGCCCGCGCCGGCCTTATCACCGGAGTCCTCCTCGCCATTGCCCGCATCAGCGGCGAAACTGCGCCGCTGCTCTTTACCGCGCTCAACAATCAGTTTTTCAGCACGAATTTGAACGCGCCGATGTCAAGCCTGCCCGTCGTCATCTTCCAGTTCGCGCTCAGTCCCTACAAGGAATGGCAGCAGCTTGCATGGACCGGAGCCCTTCTTATAACCTTGGCTGTTCTTGCGCTTTCCATTGCCGCGCGCGTGCTCCAAATGGGGAGGACCGCGAAATGACCGGCGTGAACGAGACTGCGAGGCTCGCGCCAGAGCCGGTCGCGCAAAGCCCCGTCGCACAAAGCCCGGCCAGGGAGGAAGCCGGACCCGCGGCCGGAGCCAAGCTCGCAACTCCCGGGCACAAGGTCTTGATACAAAACCTCAAATTTTACTATGGCAATTCGCTCGCCTTGAAGAGCATCAGCCTTCCCCTTTATGCGCATAAGGTGACGGCCTTTATTGGGCCGTCCGGCTGTGGAAAATCGACGCTTTTGCGGGTGCTGAACCGGATGTACGATCTCTATCCCAATCAGAGGGCCGAGGGAGAAGTGATTCTCGACGGCGTGAATATCCTGCTGCCGGAGCAGGACCTAAATCTTTTACGTGCCCGGGTCGGCATGGTGTTTCAAAAGCCGACTCCTTTTCCGATGTCGATCCACGACAATGTCGCATTCGGCATCAAACTCTACCAAAAGCTCCCGAAGGCCGAGCTTCGGGATCGCGTCGAGGTGGCGTTGATGCAAGCCGCTCTTTGGGGCGAGGTGAAGGACAAATTGAACGCATCGGGCCTGTCGCTTTCGGGCGGTCAGCAGCAGCGCCTTTGCATCGCACGCACCGTGGCTCTCCAGCCGGAAGTTATTCTGCTTGACGAGCCTTGCTCCGCGCTCGACCCTATCTCGACCGCGAAGATCGAGGAAACGATCGACGAACTCAAGGAAAACTACACAATCGCGATCGTGACTCACAACATGCAGCAGGCGGCGCGCGTCTCGGAACATACCGCGTTCATGTATCTTGGCGAACTCATCGAGTTTGGCGTCACCGCGCAGATCTTCACGTCACCGGAAAAGAAGCAGACACAAAATTATATTACCGGGCGCTTCGGTTGATCGTGGCGGCAACGAGGAACAGGTTCATGTCCGATCACATCGTCAAAGCTTACGACAAGGAACTCGAAATCCTGGGCCGGAAAATCGCGGAAATGGGCGGCATAGCCGAAAAAATGCTGTCCGACGCCATGGATGCGCTGGTCGATTTCGATACCAGGCTCGCCCAGACGACCGTCGAAAGCGACCCGCGCCTCGACCTGTTGCAGCGCGATATCGAGGAACAGGCGGTGCTGACCATCGCGCGCCGCCAACCGATGGCGGTGGATCTTCGCGAGATTATCGCGACGATCCGCATTTCCGGCGATCTCGAACGGATAGGGGACCTCGCTAAGAATATCGCCAAGCGTGCGATCAAGATCCACTCGGAGATGCACATCCCGCGCGCCACCATTGGCTTGCGGTCGATGCATGAATCGGCGGCGATGCTGTTGAAGGACGTGCTCGATGCCTATGCTCAACGCGATGCCGATCGCGCGCGCGGAGTCTGGACCCATGATGCCGATCTCGATGCGCTGGAAGACTTGGTTTTCCGCGACCTTCTCACCTTCATGATGGAAGATCCCCGCAACATCTCGTTTTGCACGCATCTCCTATTCGTTTCGAAAAACATCGAGAGGATCGGCGACCACGCCACGAATATCGCCGAGACCGTGGTTTATGTTGTTACCGGCGAAACCCTGCCGATGGACCGGCCGAAGGGCCGGACCACGCTGTCGGAAGCACCAACGACGGTGTTTTGAACATGGCAAAAGAAATGCAAAAAGAAATGCAAGATGTGAATGAAAGCCGTTCCAGCCCGGTGCGCGCGGCGGCATCCTCCGCGCCGGCGGCGCGCATTCTTGTTGTCGAGGACGAAGCGGCGCTCAGCATGCTTCTTTCCTATAATCTCGAGGCGGAAGGCTTCACCGTGGACCGGGTCGAGCGCGGCGACGAAGCCGAAATCAGGCTCAGCGAAACGATCCCCGACCTCGTTATCCTCGATTGGATGCTGCCCGGAGTCTCGGGACTTGAAATCTGCCGCCGGATGCGCGCGCGGGAGACGACAAGGACCCTGCCCGTGATCATGCTGACCGCGCGCGGCGAGGAAAGCGAGCGGGTGCGAGGGCTCGCCATCGGGGCCGACGATTACGTGGTCAAACCGTTTTCGGTTCCCGAGCTCATGGCGCGCGTTCATGCGCTTCTGCGCCGGGCGCGTCCGGACCGCGTGCGCGGCGTTCTTTCGGCGGGAGATCTCGATCTCGACCGGCAAAACTGGCGGGTCCGCCGCGCCGGCCGCGAGGTGCATATGGGGCCGACCGAGTTCCGCCTGCTCGACCATTTGATGGGGAAACCGGGCCGGGTTTTTTCGCGCGCGCAATTGCTCGACAACGTTTGGGGGATTTCGGCGGAAATCGACGAGCGCACTGTCGATGTTCATGTCGGCCGTTTGCGCAAGGCATTGTCGAAGGGGGCGGAAAAAGATCCCATCCGCACGGTGCGTGGCGCGGGCTATGCGTTCGACGAAACCTTCGGCAAGATCGATTGAGAACTCGATCGAATTCCGAGAGGTCCGGATCACCTTCGGCGCCAGTAAAGCTGGGGCGGGAATTTGGGCGCTAAACGCGATTCCATGAAGATGCGGACTTTCGCGGGTTAGCCGTCGAATATCATCAGGATCGCGGGCCCGTCGCCGCTCTCGACGACGGTGTCGCCGCGAAAACCTGCCTTCTCATAGGCCCGGCGGGCGCGAAGGTTGTCCACGTCAGGATCGATGGCCACGACTGGTGCGCCCTCGGCCCTGAGCCGTTCGGCCAGCAGCCTCAAGTAAGTGGAGCCGTGGCCCCGGCCGATCATGTCCGGTTCGCCAATGAATGAGTTGATCGCGCGCGATCCTGGCGGCAGATGAGCAAAATGCGGCTGCGGCCAGACGTGGACGGCGTAGTCTTGCGAATACGCGAAGGGACGGCCTTCAAAAGAGACGATCCGCATGACCATGCGTGGCTCGTCCATATCTTCCCGAAGCAGCGCGGCCTGTTCCGCAGCGTTGCCCCACCATCGCACGACCTCGGGCGTCCGCAACCAGAGCCGCAGGAGGGGGAGATCGTGTGGTGCGGCAGGCCGGAAGGCGCAGGCCGACCCACCGGCGGGTTGGGGCCGACCGTCGCCTTTGGCCGCAGCGAAACCGATACCAAAATGGCCTTTCACGGCAAGAGTCCTTTGCCTTCCCCTCGACGGTGAAAAACCACACGGGGTCGAAGAAGGCAAACTTCCGTCTCGGGTCAAATCCAACCACCGCGCCAGCCCCCACCATAAAGCCGCCAAAAGTACCAATGTTCCGCGCGATCCAACTCAGTCCCCAGAAATGGACAAAAATGTTTCACGTGAAACATTTTGGTGCGATTGACAAAGAACCTGAGATACAGCCAGCACTGCTGACCGCAGCGATGTGTGGCCTGTGCCCTTGCCCCAGGCGAGACCGCCATGGAGCCAAGCTTTTGCCGTCCTATCTCATTACCGCGCTTACCGTCGCTTGCGCTCTATTCATGGAAAATCTCGACTCGACGGTCATCGCGACGTCGTTGCCCGCGATTGCCAAGGATTTGCACGAAGACCCGATTTCCCTAAAACTCGCTCTCACCTCTTACCTCATCTCCCTTGCGATCTTTATCCCGGCAAGCGGCTGGGCGGCCGACCGTTTTGGCGCGCGAACGATTTTCCGGGCGGCCATCCTTGTCTTCATTTTAGGCTCTATCTTGTGCGGAATTTCCGCCACCTTGCCGGAACTTGTCGGCGCCCGCGTCGTCCAAGGCCTCGGCGGCGCAATGATGGTTCCGGTCGGGCGGCTTGTGCTCTTGCGTTCCGTCGAACGCTCCGAACTCGTGGACGCTTTGGCGTTTTTGACTGTCCCAGCGCTTCTTGGACCGATCTCGGGGCCGCTGCTCGGCGGCTTTATCACAACATATTTTCATTGGCGCTGGATTTTTTGGATCAATGTGCCGATCGGCGCCGCCGGCATTCTCCTCGCGACCATCTACGTCAAGGACGTCGAGGGCGAAGGCACATGGCCGCTCGACGTGACGGGCTTTCTGCTATGCGGCTTTGGGCTCGCCTCTCTTTTGTTTGGGGTTGGCGGCGCCGGGCGCGGCCTTATTCCCTGGGAAGTGGCGACTTTGCTGGCGGGCTCAGGCGCCGTCGCCTTGATCGCGTTTGTATTGCATGCGCGCCGCGCCGCTTTTCCACTGATCGATCTTAAACTCCTATCGATCAAGACATTTCGCGCGAACGTCATTGGCGGCTCTCTCTTCCGGATCGGCATCGGATCGATTCCTTTTTTGCTGCCGCTGATGTTGCAAGCCGGATTTGGGATGACCGCATTTCAATCCGGCGCGGTCACTTTCATCGCTGCGGTGGGGGCCATGGCGATGAAAGCCACGGCGGCGCCGATCCTCAGGATTTTCGGGTTTCGCCGGGTGCTCGTTTACAACGCAATATTGAGCGCAGGCTGCTTTGGCTGCTACGGCTTCTTCACGCCAACGTCGCCACTCATTTTTATGATGACTTGGCTTCTCTTCAGCGGCTTCGTGCGGTCGCTCGAATTCACTAGCATCAACGCCATTACCTATGCCGAAATCGATTCCGCCAAAATGAGCGCGGCCGTCAGTTTTGCATCGGTCGCCCAGCAATTGTCCTTGAGCCTTGGCGTCGCGGCCGGAGCAGGCGCGCTGCAAGGGTTCGCACTCCTCAACCCCGGCACGGCCGTTCTCGCCCTTGGAAATTTCAAATGGGCCTTTGTCGCGATGGCGGCTGTCTCAATGAGCGCCGCCGCCGCATTTCTGCGCCTGCCGCCGGATGCCCGGCTCGGAGCTCATCGCGCGCCGGTCGAAGCGAGCCGCCGAGGTCATCGTGCCCGCGGGACAATAGCCACGCCTTCGCTCACAGCTTGCCCTCGCCCCTAAACCTTGTCGCAAGCACGTACAGCTCGGCCGAACCGGCACGGCTGGCTTGGGGCTTAACGTGGCGCACGGCCGCGAATTCGCTTTTAAGACGGGCGAGCAACTCGTGCCCGGTGCCGCCCTGAAAAACCTTGGCGAGGAAAGCGCCTCCATCCGTCAAAATTTCGCACGCGAAATCGGCCGCGAGCTCGACGAGACCGGCGATCCGCAATTGATCGGTTTTTCTGTGACCGGTCGCATTCGCCGCCATGTCGGAGAGGACCACGTCGGCCCTGCCGCCGAGCCAATCCTTGAGCAGCAGCGGCGCGTCAGAGGCCATGAAATCCATGACCTTGAATTCGGCGCCGGGCAGCGGCTCGATGTCGAGGAGATCGATGCCGATGACCCTTCCCCTGCCCTGCTCCGTGCCAGCCTTCCTAACGGCCACCTGCGACCACCCCCCCGGCGCGGCGCCGAGATCGACGATTCTTTGGCCGGGTTTCAAAAAATGGTAGCGGGCGTCGATCTCAAGCAGCTTGTAGGCCGCGCGGGAACGAAATCCATCCCGCTTGGCCCTTGCCACATAGGGATCGTTGAGCTGGCGCTCGAGCCACAAGGTTGAGGAAAGCGACCGTTGCCGCGCGGTCTTGACCCGCGTCTTCAGCGAGCGCCCGCCTTCGCGCCCGGAGGAAGTTTTTGTTTCAGTCACGCTGAGACCCAAGAGCATGATCCCAAAAAGTTGCAGAATTTTTGGATAAGATCATGCGGCAAAGCAAAGAGATAGAGACCATGAGCAATTCATCTTGAAGCGATCATGGCCTAGCGAGGCGCCAAATGTCAGCCTTATAGCGCCGGCTGCCGCAAGTCGCCAAAGTTTTTGGCGGAAACGAAGTTGAACTTGTTTTTCCGGATCGCTTAGTGACTGCCGCTTTTGACCCAACACGGACATGGTGCTGGCGTTAGTGAGGAAAGCTTGCAGCACGCGAGAAACACAGGGCCAGGCCCAACTGGTGAATGCCGGATGAAGAAACTGAACAGCTGATCCGGGAGCGGAGAACCATCAGGTTTGAGCCGCTTTACGGACCGCAAAGGGGCATGTAATGTTGCGCCCTAGCCTCGGTTTGATATCACCTCGCTTTTCCTAAAAAAAAAGAGGGAGCGGCCATGGGTCACGATCCGCGAGCTAGAGCATTGTGGAGCGCTTCGAGCTGCTAGGCCGTACTATGAGCCGAGACAACGAACTCATTACTCTGATCAATTTGATCTACGAGGCGGCGCTCGACAGCGATTTTTGGCCGAGCGTTTTGATGGCGCTTGCCGACGCCGTGGGCGCGGCGCAGATTGCAATGGTGTCGGTGGATCGGCGCGCCAATGTCGTCTCAACGTTCGCGCCGCGGCTTGATCCCGATTTGCTTGCCTCTTGGCAGAAATATTGGGCGTTCCCGGTTCTGGCGCGAGCTTCTCTTCGTCCCACGGGCGAAATCTATACCCTTGATAGCCTCGTGCCGCGAGAAGAGTTCGTCGCCACCAGGTTTTTTAATGAGTTTTGGCGGCCAGCTCAGTTTGGTCTCTCGGCGGCGGGCGCCAATTTGCTGGTCGAAGATCAGTTTTCAGCCCTGATTTTCTTTTCCAATGCACCCGACAAGGAATTCCTGACCACTCAGCAGATGCATATTTTCGAAGTCGTGCTGCGGCACCTCAGCCGGGCTGTGCGAATAAGTCGACGGCTCGGGGAGCTGGAGCGCGAGCAGGTCGCCACGGTGGGACGACTAGAGAGCCCGCAAGAAGGCGCTTTGCTAGTCGATGCCTCGGGCAGAGTAGTTCGCGCGAACGCCGCCGCGGAGGCCATGCTCGACGACGGCGATGGAATTTTTCTCGACAATGGACGTCTCGCCGCCGAATCTGAAATTTTACAAAAGCTGATTACCTCATGCGCGCAATTCTCGCTATTCCTTGGTGGCCCCGGCAGCGAATTTAAAATCCCGCGCAAGCATCCCCGTTCGCCCCTCCATTTGACGGTGACTCCGCTTCGCTCCAAGACCCAGCTCGCGGACTTTCCCTGGATCAGCGTCGGCATTCCCGTCGCGATTGTCACGGTACGTGACCCCGATGTTGACCGCCGGCGGCGAGAGATCAATCTGCGCCGCCGCTTTGGCCTGACCGCCGCAGAGGCCGGGCTGGCCACGGAGATTTTGAAAGGGGATGGCCGCATCGCCGCTGCGACGCGGCGCGGCATTTCCGACGCGACGGCCAGAACCCATCTCTCGAGCATTTTCGAGAAGACCGGAACCCACCGGCAGGCCGAACTCATCAGTCTCCTGCTCGCCGCCGCCGATGAGGGCAAGATCGAAACATGAGCGGATTGCAAGCATATGGTGTCCCACGTTCAAGGTGGTTTCCGTGGACCTGGATCGGGCTTCTAAAACGTAGTCAATGCTTCCATTTTTTTCAAAATACTCGGGTTTTCTGCAATGAGCATCGAAGATGATCTTCTTGCCTCGATAGAGTTGATCTATGGGGCAAGTTTTGACAGCACCCTTTGGCCGAAGGCCCTGATAAGCCTTGCCGACAACATGAAGACGGCACACATTACCTTGTCCACAATGGACTTTCTCGCCCAGACATATTTTTCGATCGCCCCGCGTACCGATCCGGACATGACTGCGATTTATAGACAATATTGGGCCTTCCATAATCCGGTTTGGCACCTCAGCGCGGCGCGGCCCGCCGGCGAGGTATACTTACTCGATAGCCTGATCCCGCGAGAGGACTTCGCAGCTACCCCCGTATTCAATGAATGGTTTCGCCCGGCAAAATTCGGGCTAGCGACGATGAGTGCTAATTTGCGCATCGGTGATCGAAGTCTCGGCATTACTCGCCGTCGCCAATGCACCCGGGAACGATGAAATTACTGACGAGCAGATGCTTGTCTTCAAGGTGGCGCTGCCGCACATCGACCGCGCCGTTCGCATTCATCGTGAGCTTCGGATGCGCGATCTCGACCATGATACCGCTTCGGAACGGCTTGAGTGCTTGCAATATAGTGTGATGCTTGTCGATGGCCCAGCGAGGGTGCTGTTCGCGAATGCGGCGGCGCGGAGACTGCTCGGTTCTGGCGCTGGGCTTTCCTGCAAGGGCGGCTGCCTTCATAGCACCGACGGCTCGGTCGCCTTACAAGGATTAATCGCCTCCTGTACGCCCAGGGCGCCCGCGCGGAATGGTCCCGGCGGAGAAATTTCCATTCATCGCGACTCGGGCCGTCCACCTCTGCGTGTGACGGTGACGCCGTTGCGGTCGAAAGGTACTGTCGCGAAACTTCCCTGGCTCGGCCAGGGCATTCCCGTGGCCATTGTCACCGTGGCCGATGCGGCCAGGGAAAAATGTATGGACTGAGCACGGTCGCACGTCAGTCGCCGGTCAGCGGGGCAAGTCGCGCACCGTGGCTTTCGTGCCTTTTGCGCCGCATCCGCCAAGCTCATGTACGTTATTCAGCTAACATTTGTTTGTGGGATTTCTGCTCATGGCGCAAAGCAGAAATTCGAATTGAAATATGGACCGTGGACCGGACAATTCGTCGTTTGAAGTCATGTGGCCTCTCACTGGATCGCGAGCGGGAGAAGCGGACGCTGCTGACAGCCGCGAGAATAAATAAATTATACGATGCCCAAGAAGAGGGCGAGAGCCCGATTGACCCGCAACAGCAAAGCGTCGCCCGCTTCCCCGATCACGTCGCCGATTTTGGCGACAGGAACGACCGTGATTTTGTCGATGGCGATCTGCGAAACTTCGCGCAGTCCGTTTCGCTTCGAGGGATCGACCTCGAGCCGGAACTGATCCGCATCATCGCGAAGCGTCGCCGTCAAAGGGCAAATCACCACGGACGGCAGCTCGGCGAAAAGACCGCTTTGCACCACGAGCGCGGGGTGCGGCTTGCCGTAATCCCCCGGCGTCGCAACGACCACGAATTGTCCACGTCGCACTACGGCTCCGGCCATTCATAGACGCTGGCGACGAAACGCATGAGTTCGTCGCCCGCCGGATCGCTGACGGCGATGGCGCGCGCCTGACGGTGACACTTTTCGGCAAAGCCGGGCGAGCGGGTATCCGGCACCCAGATTTGCACCGGCCGCAAGCCAGCCGCGCGCATCCTCTGGCGATAATTCGCCATACGCTTCCGCGGCGGCAAAGGTGTCCTGGATTGACGTGGCATTCGGCCTCCTAGTCCTGTAACATGTTACACAAGTTCCCGTAACATGTCGCGAACGAAAAACAGAAATTCAACCTGGAGGGGTGGACGTACCCGCTCGGCAGAAACGCTCTTGGTGCAAGCGTGCCGCGATCATTGCACACAATTCAAATTCTGTCGGCGCGGATGAGTTGGATCAGCATGCCCTCGCGCAAACCCCGAGCGCCCGGCCTCGAGAAAGCCCTCGCCGCGCTCTGGTCCGGCATCCCGCTCCAACGCTGCACGGTGCATAAGCATCGCAACCTTCTTGCTCATGCGCCCGGCCGGCTGCATGAGGAAATCTCGGCCGACTACACCGGCATGATCTATGGGGACACGAAGCAAGAGATCGAGACTAAGCGCAAGGCGTTCATCGGCAAGTGGCGCCTGAGCTGCAAGGCCGTCGCTGATAGCCTGGAGGAAGCGGGCGACAAGTTGTTCACCTTCACGCGCTTCCCGAAAAGCCAATGGAAATCGATCCGCACGTCGCACGCGATTGAACGATTGCACGAGGAGTTCAAACGCCGGATCAAGACGCAAACCGTCCTGCCATCGGCAGAAACCGCCGCGACGCTCTTCTGGGCGCTGTTGGCCTCTGGACAGATCACGATGCGAAAAGTTGACGGTTGGCAGGGCCTCACCGAAAAGCCATTCGATCAGACGATTGACCTCGCCGCATGATCGGGTAACCTCGTCTTGCTGGAGATCGCGCCAAACTCAATTCCAACACAAATTGCGACGGCACCTGGGCTCCACGCTCAGGCAGGTGATAGAATTGACGAAGCGTCTGAAGTTTGCAGTTTCCAGCCGGCACAGGATCTAGCAGCCTCTGCGCTAATTTCAGCACACAGAATCCTTCAGCTCCGATTGGCGTGATGCCAAGCCTGCTCCATTCGGTTTTCAACACATCATCGAGGTCGTATTTAAGGTTATAGGAGACGATCGGAAGGTTGCCTGCGTAGCCCGCGAAGTCGCGGTATACGTCGATTGCTGGCTCGCCATCGCGTTCAAGGATTTCGCGAGTGTAGCCGTGAACGCGAGAAGCCTCAGGGGGAATAACGGCATTTTGATTGAGCAGTCGCTGAAATGGCGCGCCCTGCAGTTGCCAACCTCGCATCCGTTGAGCTGCAAGTTCGACGACGATGATCGGCGCGGTGCAGCCAGTCGTTTCTGCATCGAGGATTACCCAATCTTTATTTTGCACCAGAAAATGACTGCGATTCGTGTCTTATAATTCTAACCCATGAGTCGCGTTCGAGCCTTCTGAGATTAAGATTTCCATGGACATCAAGCTCACGGATTTTATTTTTCTTGCAAGTCAAGGAGCTCAGCTTGGGTACGTTCGACAGGTCGAGTTCGGTAAACTGATTTCTATTGCACCTCAGAGCGGTCAGCGCCGGAACGTTCGAGAGGTCGAATTCGGTGAGTGGATTTCCGGAGCAGTGCAGCGTTGTCAGCGACTAGACATTAGAGAGATAAATATTGGCAACATTATCGGAGCACAAATACAGTTTATTTGACGCTAATTTTCAAACAATTCTGGCGTGGCAAGATTGCCAGTCGAGCGTCAAAGCTTCGTAAGATTTGGTAAATGAGAAATATGCGGTATTCGTTGCAACAACGCAAATGTTATGTACTTAATTACGCCGTTGCCAACTAAGAAGGATTTTTCTTTGTTATCATTGTTGTTCTCATCTTCCAGAAGCGACACCAGTTCCTTGGGGATTTTGCCGGCCTCCTGCGCCCAAATTAGGGCGATGTACCCGAACTTGACAGACGCTTCGGTTCATGCTAGTGTCCTTTCACACTCGGAGGACAGACCATGGCCAGAGCAAAACAACCACCGCAAATCGTCCAACTCACCGTCTCCCAATTCGAGGCAATGTTCCCAGACGAAAACGCCTGCAAAGCTTACTTGCATGCTCGCCGTTGGCCGGATGGCGTCCATTGCCCACGTTGCGGCAATCCAAAGGTCTACGATCTTAAAACTCGCAAATGGCACTGGCAGTGCGAAGAATGTGCTCCTGATGGCTATCGGTTTTCGATTATCACGGGCACGATTTTTGAGAACACTAACAAACCGCTTCGCGACTGGTATCGCGTTATTCATTTGATGCTCGTTAGCAAGAAAGGCATGAGCGCTCGGCAGGTTTGGCGCTATATGGGGTTCGGCTCTCTGAAAACCGCTTGGCTCATGTGCCACAAGGTCCGAACCGCGCTGATGGAGGATATCGAGCAACTTGGCGGCATCGTCGAGGTCGATGAAACTTTCGTCGGCGGCTTGGCCAAGAACCGGCATTTGGATAAGCGCGGCGGCAGTGGCGGAACGGGGGGCATTGGTTCCGGCAAGACGCCTATCATCGGCGCCGTCAGTCGCAAGGGCAACGTCGTTGCGCGCGTGGTCGCGAACGTGAATTCCGCCACTCTCACAGCCTTCGTCCGCGAAGCCGTCTCCCATAAAGTCAGCCTGCTTTGCACCGATCAATATCCTGGCTACAATCCGCTCGACAAGGAATACCCGCACGCGACCGTTGACCACGCACGAGGCCAATATGTCATCGGCGCAATCCACACTCAAACCATCGAAGGCTTCTGGTCGATCTTCAAGCGCGGTGTGGTCGGCACGTTCCACAAAATGAGCCGCAAATATATGTTGCTCTATGTTGCCGAATTCCAATTCCGTTATAATAACCGGGAGAACGCGGACATCTTCGGGACGGCGATCAAGGGATGTTGAAAAAGGAAACCATACGCCAGTGCATGCGAAGAAAAGACCGTGAATCGTAACAGCGGCCCCAAATATACCTATGGTTACAGAAGCGGTCAACATCATGCACGACTCGTCGCTCTTATATGCAAATTGCAACGCTATCACAATCATACAGAACCCGCTCAAAATAACCAGAATGCCAAAGAGGATGCTCTCGCTCGTTATACTTGGCGCCTTGTTATTGCTACTTCTGTGATAGCCTTTGTCGGTGTTTTGACATTCGGTGCCGCATTGCTTCAATGGGATGCGATGAGACATACTGACGAAGCTACCCATATTGCCGCTACCGCCGCTAAAAAGTCCGCCGATGTAGCAAGAGAGGCACTTGTTTCTACTAATCGTGCTTTCATTTCTCCAAAGTTCATCTCCGCCATCTCGCACCGGTTTGATGATGCTAAGGATAAATATTGGTATTCGATCATTCCAATGTGGGAAAACTCCGGTAACACCCCGACGCGCGATATGACAATTTATGTCAATTCCTATTTCGAATTCACGCCGATGCCGCCAGACTTCCTCTTCCCCCCTTTCATCAGCGGCGAAAAGATACCGATCTTTGCCGAACCAAAGGCCACATTCGGTGGGAGCTTTATTGACAAAACTGGCGATGAGTTGGCTGAGGTAAAGGCCGGAACAAAATTTTTCTATATGTGGGGAGAAGCTAGGTATCGAGATATTTTCGTCGATACCACAGAACATATTACTAGATTTGCTTACCAAGTAACGGTCCTTGGCGATCCCACTAAGGCACCATCTCCAGATAACGTGATCCAAATGACCACCATCATTCTCCCGCGCCATAACTGTGCTGACGAAGAATGTGAACGCCAAGAAACAAAGAACGCCGGCCTGTCGGCGCCACCTTAAACACGAACTTGGCCGTCTGTCAAGTTCGGGTACATCGCCCAAATTAGGATCTGCTGATAATCTTGCTCGCGAAATTCATATTTTCCAACCCGGATGCGGTCAGAAGTGTCCGCAATGTCGCGTCCCCGCGCAATTGCCAGAGCGCCGGAGACAATCCGGGACAGAACCTTTTCGGCTCCAGAATCATACTGTTGAAGGCCAGACGTTGGCCTCACTTTTAGCGCTTTAGGTCCGTTGTCGGACATGTCTCTCTACGGCTGCGACCAAGTGCTGCATAAAACGGGTTAGGTGAGGTCACTTGGGTGGCCGTCTAGGAAACAGGAAACTCGATTGGATCGTTTGATCCGAAGACAATATATACACGGCTACAGCATCCAAGGTCTTTGACAGTGGAGGCGGAGGCTGCTCAAGCAGCCTTCATTGCCGGGATTGTTTGCTCGTTGAACAAAGGTTTCATTATAGGTACTACGAGATATCCATAACCGTAAAGATTCTTCCACGGAATGTATGACGGCTTTTCCAGTTTATTCTTGACGACCGACACAAAACGCCGCGCGAAATTGTTGTCCGGTTCTTGCACGGGACGGTTGCGGCAGGGCTAATATGCTTCGCCTTGCGTTGCGAAAGAATAGAGGTCCATTGCGTAAGCCCCATTCAAAAAGGCTGAGCTCAATTCGACCCAGCAGGTACTTCCAGTAGAAGACCGAAGTACTGCTTGCGGCGGGTTTGGCTCGCTATCTACTTTAACCTCTGTGTGATATACACGGTTGAACCAATTGACGAAGGAGCTGACATTTGCGCGTTCGTGCTTTTTCCGACTTGGGCGACGATCAATTATTACATATGTCGGGTATGTGGCGCCCAAAACGCCTCGGTTATTGCTGCTGGCACGTGGTGCGTTACCGCTGCGATTTTATGGCTGCCGGACGCGCCTTTGCCAATATGTCGCCAACGGCGACAGATAAGGATGGCCGTCTGCTGCCGTTCGTTCGCCAGCTCCGCAAGGTTTCTGTCAATTGGCTTGCGCCAAACTTACACCGCAGTCGATTTCCAGCAATAGGATTGACCATCGAAACGCCGCCGCCGCCCAATTCCAATTGCACCAAAAAATCGATCCATTTTACCAAAACAAAGACGGCACCATTGTCTTGGGCCGTGTAAGATTTTTCGTCTTGACCGTACCAAAATGTTTCACGTGAAACATTTTGGTACGGTCACCAGCGCCGGGAATGAGCCCCATCCTGTGGGATTCCGCCGGACGTTTGTCGGCCATCCGGGGTTGGCCCGCCATGGGCGAAGTCGAGAAGTTCGATCGTATGGAGGACCGGGATCGAGGTGCCGCTCGCGATCTGCGCGATGCAGCCGATGTTTCCGGTGGCGACGAGATCGGGCGAGGTTTGCACGATATTCGCAATCTTGCGGTCGCGCAGCCGCACGGCAATCTCCGGCTCCAAAATATTATAGGTGCCCGCCGAACCGCAGCACAAATGCCCTTCGGGAATGTCGCGGACATTAAAGCCTGCTTGCGTCAAGAGCTGCCTTGGCAAGGCGTCGATCTTTTGGCCATGCTGCATCGAGCAAGCGGAATGATAGGCCACGATTAGGCCGGAAGGTTTCGCAGGCTCCGGCAGATTGAGCGTTTCCAAAAATTCCGTCACGTCCTTGGCAAGCGCGGACACGCGCGCCGCCTTGGCCGCATAGGCCCGATCGCCGCGCAGCAAAAATCCATAATCCTTGATCATGGTGCCACAGCCCGATGCCGTGATCAAAATCGCATCGAGTCCATGCTGCTCGATTTCCCTGCTCCAAACATCGACGTTTTGCCGCGCCTGGAGAAGCGCCCCCGCTTCCTTGCCCAAATGGTGAAGGAGCGCGCCGCAGCAGCCCTCGCCTTTGGGAAGCACGACTTCAATTCCGAACCTGGTCAGTAAGCAAATCGTGGCGGCGTTGATGTCTGGCCGCAAAACCTGCTGAACGCAGCCGCCATGAAGGGCCACGCGGGCAATGGGCGGTCCGGCGGGAAGGATCGCACCTGCACGGAGATAGGTGGCTTGCCGGATGCGGCCCGGCGCAAAGCGCAGCATCGCGGCAATGCGCCGCCCGGTCCGGCCAAAACGCGGGCATAGAGAGTTGAAGGGTCTGGCCAAGGGCACGGCGGCAAGCGCAAGGCGGAAACGGATTGGATAAGGGAGAACGGCGCCGAGAAAAGCCCGGAAAAGCTGGTCCGCGAGCGGCCTTCGAAATGTCCTTTCGATATGGCTTCTCGCCCCATCGACAAGATGCATATAGTTCACGCCCGATGGGCAGGCAGTCATGCAGGCGAGGCACGACAGACAGCGGTCGATGTGCTTGACGGTCAATCCATCGGCGGGCCGGTTCTGTTCGAGCATATCCTTGATAAGATAGATACGTCCGCGCGGAGAATCGAGTTCGTCGCCGAGCAGCACGAAGGTCGGGCAGGTCGCGTTGCAGAAGCCGCAATGGACGCAGGCGCGGAGAATTTTCTCCGCCTCCACTGTGCCCAGATTTTCGAGTTGCGCGGGGGAAAAATTCGTCTGCATCTCAAAATTCCGCCCACATGCGGTGCGGCTCTAAAATAGCGTAAGGATCGAACGCATCTTTCAGCCGCCGCGACAGAGCGGCGAGCCCTTGCGGCTGCGGCTCGAACACCGGGATTCCTCCGCGGGTTTCGGCGGGTGCGCGGATCAAGGTCGCGTGGCCACCGCCATTTTTCGCGACTGCATTGCGAATGACGCCGGCCGCCGCGCCGGGGCAAGGATCGAGCGCGAGCCAGACCAAGCCGCCCGACCAATCGAACAAAGCTTCAGCGTCATGCGCGCGGGCAACCGTCTCGGCGATTTTCGGCCCGGCGGTTGGCGCTACGGAAATTTTCCAGATGATTTTTTCGCGCGGGTAGGCGAGCGGCTCGACATCGCGGATGGCCCGCCAAAGCTTTTGCGAAGTCAGGCGCGTCGAGCCGCGCCATTGGCGCTAAGTCATTAAACGTCGCTTCGAGCCTGTCGAGACGCCCAGTGACGGAGGGCGCGAAACCTTCGAGGCGCAACGCCGTGATCGAGGTCGAGTATCCTTGTGTCTTCGCGGCGAACGGCGGCAAATGCGCGGCGCCGGATACATCGACGGGCGCGCCCATCGCAGCACAGAGCGCCTTTACGGCTGGCGCCGGATCGAGGCCGGTAAGTATCAATGTCGCCGAAGATTCTCCGCGCGGAAGCACTCTTAAGGTCAGCTCAGTCGCTATCGCGAGGGTTCCGAATGAACCGGCGAGGCCACGCGACAGATCATAGCCGGTGACGTTTTTCACGACCCGGCCGCCAGCCTTAAAGGCCTCGCCGCGGCCGGACACCGCCTTGACGCCCAGGACAAAATCCCGCGCCCCGCCCGCCTTGATCCGGCGCGGACCGGAGAGATTGGCCATGATCGCGCCGCCGATCGTTCCACTCCCGGTGCCATAAAGCGCCGCGAAGGACATCGGCTCGAAGGCAAGCTCTTGCGCGTTTTTGGCGAGCATCGTCTCGATGGTCTCGATGGGGGTTCCGGCAAGCGCCGAGAAAACGAGCTCGCCAGACTCGTAAAAGGTGACGCCGTCGAGGCGGGAAAGATCGAGACGGCCGGCGTTTTTCACCGGCCTGCCAAGCGCCGCCTTTGATCCGAGACCGGTGATCGAAAGCGGCGCGCGCTTTGCCGCTGCCTCAGTGACAAGCTGCGCCACCTCGGCGGGGCCGGCCGGGATGAAATGCGACATTTTTACTCGTGCGCCTTAACCGAAGCGAGGAGTTTATACGTTTTGCGCGATCGCGACCATGCCGCTGTGAAAGCCACTCTTGCCTTTCGCCCTGCCCTAGCGACGCGCGCTTCGGTTCTTGCCGCGCGCCTAGATCTTGACCACTCTCTCGGGAATTGCGATTTATGTGATAGGTCTGTTCATGGCGTAGCTTTCCGCGCGTAGAATTCGCGCCCCGAGCCTCCAATCTCAGGGCGCGCAACGCCGCTCCTCCTGTTGCAACAATGACCGTGATATCGCGCTTATTCTTCGAAAATATATTTTTATACGTATTAGTTCGATCCTATACCATGGATATTGTTGTGATCAATACTTGACCGGATTTGCGCCCAGCGCGCCGCCCCGAAGCGATTAGGCCGCTCCGGTTCGGCGAAGGAGATGCGGACCCTGGGGGGGAGCCTAGGTCTGGCTAAGGTGGTAAAAAGGTGTTAAAAATATGCTCAAAGAGTGTTGCGCGGTCAGGCGCGACGATATTCGAAGCAACATTTTTATGAAGTTTTTGCTACGTGCGGAGGGAACAGCGCCATGAGTAATAACGGTGTGGAACAAATCGTCATCCGTCATGTTTCCGGCTCCAAGGCCAATCAGATCGAACATATTTCTCTTGCCGGCGTGAACGAAATAAGCATTGGCCGCGATCCCAGGTCGAATATAGCTTTCGACTCGACCCGCGACGATATGGTTAGCCGCCGCCATGCCGCGATCCGGGTGGTCCGCGGAGATCAAATCTCGTTCCGTCTCGCCGATCTCGGCAGCAACAACGGAACTTTTCTCAATGGCGAACGGATCAAGGACGAGGTGGACCTCCTGCCCGAGGATTCGATCGAACTAGGCAAAAACGGGCTGAAGTTCATTTTCAACGTGCAACCCCGGCCGGCCTATATGGTGTCGCGCACGCGGGTCATCGACGTTAGCGACGCCGCGGCGACGCGCGTCATCGAGACCGCCGGGATCGCGGCCCGCGACGCCGTTCCGGCGAGCGACACGGGCATCAAGCCGGCGATTCAGAAGTTCGAGCAACCGCCGAAGGTGGGCGTCGGCAAGGAAACCGTGCTCCACCTGCTCGGCGAAGAGCGCCGGGCGACGAGCCGCGTCTGGATTTCCTCGCTCGCGGGATTTGCCGCATTCGTGGCGTTGGGCGGCGGCGCCATTTACTGGAAGCAGGTTCACGACAAGACGGCGGCGCAAGCGGAAATGAAGAACGAGATCGCCACCAGCATCGAGTCGAAAGTTACCGAACAGCAGGCCGATCTCGTGAGGAAGACGGAGGAAGAGCGTGGGTTGAGCGCGCAGGACATCGTCAAGCAATTCGGCAACGCCACGGCCCAGATCGACGTGGCGTGGCGTCTCTACGACCAGACAACCGGCAAGCCGGTCTTCCAGCAGACGGTTATAGTTGACGTCGGTAAAGGAAAGAACAAGCAGCGCCTTGAATACCCCGCCTATGTGGATTTGGGGGGAAAGGATGGCATCGTCCGCTGGCTCACGCTGGAAGACGACAGCCGCACCAATATCCCAATTGGTGGAACGCACTCAGGCACCGGGTTCGTGGTCGACGAAAAAGGCTTCATGCTGAGCAACAAACATGTGGCGGCGGCATGGGACCACGACTTCGGAGCAGAGGATCCGGCCAACCGCCGTTACGGGTACGGTTGGGTGTACCCATATATTCGCAACACTGGCGACGCCAAGGATCGCAAGTTGAGAACGCCAACGCGGATCGACCTGAGCGATCCGCAGTTCGCTTACCTGAAGTATTGGGTACCATCGTCGGGAGGCTACGTCTTCCTGAAGGGTGTAGCTCATGTTGGTGGCCCTGGTAACTTTCCTGACCCGAGCAAAGGGGACACTAAGACGTTTTTCGGGCGAAACGATCAGCTCGAAGTCCGCTTCGCGAATAGCCGCATAAGTGCCAACGCCATCCTTGAGCGTGTTTCCAAGGACAGCGACGCGGCCCTCATCAAGGTCGACTTGCCAATAGAACTAAACAAACTGGACATAGCAGGCGACGACACGGTGACCGTCGGCGAACCCGTGATCGCCCTCGGGTATCCATCGGTGGCCAGGGAGACGAGAGCAATTAGTACCACCGTCGAAAATTACCAGGTCAGAACAAACGCTGATGTCGTGCCAGTGCCTTTCGTGAGTGAAGGAATTGTCGCGCTCGTAAGTCCTGGTGCCAAGACCGAGAACGGGATCACCGTCACGGGCGAGATGGGCGATGTCATCCAAATGAGCATTAATTCGACCGGCGCCGGCAATAGTGGCGGTCCCGTTTTTAACAAATTCGGGAAAGTCATCGGCCTTTTTACCTATGGCATAAGTAGCGGCGGCGCGAACACATCCGGAGCCATCCCGATCAAATACGGCCGGGATCTCTTCCGGGCGCAGCATCCTTAACGGGGAAGGCGCCCAGCGATGGCGCTCGCGTCTGGGAATTCCCATGGGTTCGAGATCGCCGGCGCGATGCTGACAGATGTCGGCCGTGTCCGGAGTTCGAACGAGGATTCCGTTGCCTTCGTCATTCCCCCCAAGAACGATCCCGCCGCGAACCGGGGGTGTTTGCTGCTCGTCGCCGACGGAATGGGCGGGCACGCGGCAGGGGAGGTCGCGAGCGCGCTCGCGGTCGAGGCCGTGCGGCGGGTATATTTTTCGATTGAGGCACCGGTTCCGGAGTGTCTGATGAGAGCGTTCGAGACCGCCAATCGCGCCATCTTCGAACACGCCAAGCATAACCTGGATTGCAAGGGCATGGGCACGACCTGCACGGCGCTCGCCGTTCATGATGGGCAGGTTTGGCTCGCGCATGTCGGCGATAGCCGCGCTTATCTTTTGCGCGGCGGCAAATTAACCCAGCTGAGCGACGACCAGACTGTCCATGCGCAAATGATCCGCGAGGGCCTGATGACCGAAGAAGAATCCAAGACCCGCGGAGGCGGGAATGTCGTCTTGCAGGCGCTTGGCACGGGTGAGGACGTTCTTCCTGCCGTCTGGGAAAAAGGGATTCCCCTGATCGAGGGCGACACTCTCGTTCTATGTTCGGACGGACTGTGGAACATGGTAAACGACGCGGCCATAGCGGAGATCGCCGCGCACGCGGCGCCACGGGAAGCTTGTCAAAATCTTGTCGGCGCGGCGCTCGAAGCGGGCGGATACGATAATGTGTCGGTCGGCATATTTGCCGTGCGCCCGCCTGCCGGCCCCCAGGCCGACCCGCAGACGGCCACGCGGCGCATCGACGTCTCGGGCTTGGAGGCGCCGGAGGCCGAAGCGACACGTATGATCGCGTTGCCGGAGGATTTGCCATGAGCCCGCCCAGGACGATAGGCCAATACAAGATCGCCGAGCGGCTCGCCACAGGAGGCGCCGGCGAAGTGTACCGGGGAATTGACACAAAAGTCGGCCGCGAAGCGGCGATCAAATTCCTCCGCCCGGAACTCGCGAGCGACCCAAGCTGGGTGGATCGCTTCCTCGCCGAGGCGAAGAGTTTGGGGCGTCTCAATCATCCCAATATCGCGACGCTCTATGAGCTGCGCCAGGAGGACGATCATGTTTGCATGATCATGGAGTTCGTTCCTGGCCGCACTGTCGAGCAAATAATTCAGGCGCGGCACGGTCCGCTCGGGACAACGGAAAGTCTCGCCATTCTCGCCCAGGTTGCCGACGGTTTGTTCTACGCGCACGAGAAGGGCGTGATTTATCGCGACATCAAGCCTTCGAATTTGATGGTCACCGAGTCCGGCCGCGTCAAGATCATGGATTTCGGGATCGCGCGGGTGGTCGGGAGCGATCGGATGACCCGCGCGGGCAGCGCGGTCGGAACGCCCCTTTATATGTCCCCGGAACAATGCCGCGGTGTGGAAGGCGACGAGCGCAGCGACATTTATTCGCTTGCAATCGTGCTCTACGAGCTCTTGGCCGGCGCGCCTCCGTTCAAGGGTGCGACCGATTTCGAGCTGACCAAGGCGCATATTGGCAAGCAGCCGCCGCCGCTCATTCCACGTATCGCGGGTGTCGAGCCGCCGCTGAGAGTCCGCCATCATGACCGCTTTATCCAAACGGCCGGAGCAACGATTTCCTTCGATGCGCTCCTTCAGCGACGCGACCGGCGCCACCGCATTGCGCGGCGACGCAACCGGGATCATCAAGAATCAGGCCCGCCTCGCTCAAGGGCAGGCAGCCGCGCATGAACCGCCGAAACGCGCGCCATTCCACACTGTCGTGCTCGCCCTGGCGCGAAGCCGGGCGGCGGCGATCGCGCGCCGGTTCAAGGGGCTCCATCCTGCCGTTCAAGGGCTTTCGGTTGGCGTATTCGCGATGGCGATCGTCGCCGCGGTTCTGTTGCGTCCGGAAGCTGGCCCGATAACCGACAATCCGAAGCCCGGTCCGCCGGAGTCCTTCAATGGCGACCAGGACGGCAAACAGCGGCAGATCCCGGCCACGCCCACACACCATGGTCAAGTTAGTCCTCTACCGGACAAAGCGCGGGTGGAATCAGCTTCGGGCAAGGGGCCATCACCAACAAATTGCAACCCGGCGTTTCCGACGGGAGGGTGTGTCCCATCGGACATCGATGATCGAATCGAACAGTATCGTCCGCCGCAAATGGAGGCGTCCAAAAATCAAGACGGGAACAAACCGGCGTTGGAAGCGGCCGACGATCCAGCCCGCGCCTTCGAACAAGGGCTACATTATCTGCATGGCGACTCCGGCTTTCCTCAAGATTACGCAAGGGCGAAAAACCTTTTCTACCGCGCGGTGGACGGAGGCCACCCGATGGCCATGGTGAAGCTTGGCGAGATGTATTACCAAGGCACGGGCGGCGTTCAGAATTTCAGTATGGCCCGCGATTTATTCGAGCGCGCCGCGAAAGACGGGAACGGAGAGGGGGAGGCGATGTTTAATCTCGGCACGATGTATCAGAATGGCGAAGGCGGACTAAAAAGAAGTCGCCGGGACGCCAAGCGCTGGTTCCAGATGGCCTCGAGCGCGGGCTATCTGCCTGCCACACAACGCCTTGAGGAACTCGGCAATTGAACGAGGCACTCTTTTCAACTCATTACGGCGCCATCTGGCGCGGGGCAGGCATCTGGCGAGATCAGAGGGGCGCGATGGGCGCATGGCCACCGCCACCACCACCACCACCACCACCATGATGTCCGCCGCCATGATGCCGATGACCGCCGCCGTAATGGTGATGGCCATACCGGTAAGAATAATGCCGCCCGTGATAGCCGCCGTGGTGACGGTAATAGCCCCTTCGGTAGTGCCCGTGACCGCCAAGATAGATCCCGAAAGGACCGACACCGATGTATTGCGCCCCGGCGGGCCTAGCATCGAAAAAGGCTACAGCCGCAAGCAGGGACAAGCCGAACAACAAAGGCCGACGCGAAAACGCGGGGCCCATTGCCGCGCCGTTCATGCCAGGGCTACCGTTCCGCGCGGCCATCCGGCTTCTCCACCAAATTCGTTCAAAATCGCCAAACAATATCCCATGCCGCCGCTTGCTTTGCAATATCCCGGACTCGAAGTCAGGGCAATTCAAAGAGCCGCGCCCAGCAAGGGGTGACAAGAGTGACGAATTTGATCCTCTCGATGAACCATCCACACTGGAGGGCATGGGATGGTTCGCGCGCCTTGGGATATTCTGGGTGAAATCGAGGATCGTTGTGGCCGCCCAGGGGCGGCAATACGCCTTGCGATCGTTTCTCGGCATCTCGATCGCCGCCATGCTGGCTGGCGCGAACTCAAGCGGCCGAATTGGGCGATCGAGAACGTTCCCTCATGTCCGCGAATTGTCCGCGAACAAGGATCGCCGCCTGGTCCGGGCAGGCGCGCGCCCCCTCGCGACGCACCGCAACCTCGTCACCTGCGTGATCCGCTGGTGCGGCCTCGCGATCAAAGAACCCCGCGAAAACTTTCGTGAAGACCACGCCGACGCCATCAAGGAGTTCAAAGGCCAGGTTCTTTGAATGACCCTGTTGGCGCGAGGGAAAGCTCATCCAGCCATCATGGTCGCGGCCGCCCCACTACTCCGCGTGTGGCGGGGCCCTGGCAAACATGCAAGGGGGGTGGTTGCGCGCAACTGCAATTATGGTACCCCTGCCCGTAGAATTTCCCATTCCAGAGCTATCCCGCTCGTTTCCAGCACGCGGGCGCGGACCATTTCCCCAAGACTTTCCAAATCCGCCCCACGCGCGGCGCCACGATTGATCAGAAAATTGCAATGAAGTTTTGACACCTGCGCATCGCCCAGTGCAAGTCCGCGGCAGCCCGCTTTGTCGATCAGCTCCCAGGCCTTGTGCCCCGGCGGGTTTTTGAAGGTTGAACCGCCGGTGCGCGTGTTGACCGGCTGCGTTTCCGCGCGGGCCTTGGTGATCTCCGCCATTTCCGAAAGGATCGCTTGGCTGTCGCCGGGGCTGCCTGCAAAAACCGCGCTCGTGAAGATCACATTATCCGCCACGCTGCAATGGCGGTAGGCAAATCCCATGTCCGCGTTGGAGAGCTCGACAATCTTGCCGTTGCGGCCGACGCCGCGACAGGAAACGAGGACATTCTTGGTCTCGGCCCCATAGGCTCCGGCGTTCATCCTAAGCGCGCCGCCAATGGTGCCGGGGATGCCACGAAAAAAAGAAAGGCCCGCGAGGCCTGCCTTGGCAGCGGCGGAAGCAAGTTTTACATCAAGGCAGCCCGCCCCGGCGTGCAAAAAAAGACCCTCGATCGTGACCTCTTGAAAACTTTTGCCCATGCGGATCACGACGCCTGCGATGCCACCATCGCGTACCAAAATGTTGGAGCCAGCGCCAAGAACCAGAACCGGAATCGCGGGATCGAGCCGGGCAAGAAAATAAGCGAGATCGCTTTCGTCCGCAGGCTCGAACAGCACTTGTGCCGGGCCTCCGGTCCTGAACCAGGACAAGCCAGCCATCGGCGCATGGCATGCGAGAGATCCGCGTAGGCCAGGCATTTGCGCAAAGAGTTTTGGCGCGATGTCAGCCTTATGCAGGGACGGCAGCATCGAATGCCGTTTGCGCCGCGAGCTGGCCCGGCAGCGCGTGCGCCCATTGGGTGATATTGCCCGCGCCAAGGAAGACAATGTAATCGCCGGGCTTGGCGAGCGCGCGAATAAGCGGAGCCAAATCCCCGGGCCGCTTCAGGCCGAGTGCGTGGCCATGTCCGCGCGCCTTCAAGGCGGCGACGAGCGAATCACGATCGGCGCCTGCGATGGGCGCCTCGCCGGCTGAATAAACATCGGCGACGATCACCGTGTCGGCATCGTTGAAGCGCCCGCAAAATCGTCGAAAAGCGAATGGAGACGCGTGTAGCGATGCGGCTGCACGATGGCGATGACATGGGCCTTTGTGGACGCGCGAGCAGCGCGAAGTACAGCGGCGATTTCGACCGGATGGTGGCCGTAATCGTCGAAAATGGTTGCGCCGTTCCAGTTGCCCGTACGGGTGAAGCGGCGCTTGACGCCGCCGAACGCAGCGAGCGCCTTCCTGATCGTCTCCGCGCTCATGCCGAGCTGATGCGCCACAGTGAGCGCCGCCATCGCGTTCAGCGCGTTGTGATGGCCGGGCATCGGCATGACGATATTTTCAAGCACGGTCCCGGTGCTACTCTCGCGGTCGCGAACGATCGCTGTAAAGCGAGAGACGCCATTGCTGAGATCGAGGTCGAGCGAGCCGCACATCGGCGTGCGGATTTTCGCCGTAGGTGATGACGCGCCGGTCCTCGATCTTGGCCGACAAGCTCCTGCACGGCCGGATGGTCGAGGCACATGACCGCGAAACCGTAGAAGGGAATATTTTCGACGAAAGCGCGAAAAGCCTCCTTGATCGCCTCGAAAGTTCCGAAATGGTCGAGGTGTTCGGGATCGATATTGGTGATGATCGCGACATCGGCGGGAAGTTTAAGGAAAGTGCCGTCGCTTTCGTCGGCCTCGACGACCATCCAATCGCCGGCTCCTAGCCGCGCATTGGTGCCATAGGCGTTAATGATGCCGCCATTGATGACGGTCGGATCGAATTCTCCGGCTTCGAGCAAGGTCGCGACGAGCGATGTCGTCGTTGTCTTGCCATGCGTGCCGGCGATGGCGACGCATTGCTTGAGGCGCATCAGCTCGGCGAGCATTTCGGCGCGGCGCACGACCGGAATGCGCTGCTCGCCGCGCGGCGACGAGCTCGGGATTGTCGCGCTTGATCGCGGTCGAAACCACGACGACTTGCGGCGCGCCGAGATTTTCCGCGTCATGGCCGATATGGACGAGCGCGCCCTTGCCGCGCAGCCGCAGGACATTGGCGTTTTCGGTCGCGTCCGAGCCTTGCACCGCATAGCCGAGGTTGAGCAGAACCTCGGCAATGCCGGACATGCCTATGCCGCCGATGCCGACGAAATGAATGGGGCCTAGTTCGTCGCGGCAATTTCATCGAGATTTCTGTCCTTGCCGTACATGGCGAGCGCTGAGCACGAGATCGGCGAGCCGTTCGGCGGCGTCCGGCGATGCTGCGCCCGCTTCGCCGCGGCGGCGCGGCGCGCGAGAGCCGGCCAGATCGCCCTGCGCTTCGCTCAAGGCAGTCGCCAGCCATTGCGGCGAAAATGCGCTCTGCGCGGCAACAATCGCGCGGCCCCGGCCGCCGCGAGTTGCCTCGCATTGGCGGCCTGATCCTGATCGAGCGCATGCGGAAGCGGCACGAGCATGGCCGGGCGCCCGATGACGGCGAGTTCGGAGACGGTCGAGGCCCCGGCGCGGCGCGATGACGAGATGGGCTGCGCGATCCGCGCCGGCAGATCGGCAAAGAAAGACTTGACCTCGGCCTCGACGCCAAGGCGCCTGATAAGCGTCGCGCACCCGCGCCTCGTCCTCGCCGCGCGCCTGCTGAACGATGACAGAGCTTTTGCGCGCGGCGGCTTCCGGCAGGAGTTCGATCGCGGCAGGCACGACATCCGGACATCATCTCGCGCGCCCTGCGAGCCGCCGGTGACGAGAAGATCGCAGCTTGCCCGTCGGAACGATCGGGAAATGGCCTCCGCGCCGCGCGTCGATCACCATCGGCCGCACCGGGTTGCCGGTACAGATGGTCTTTGCCGCCGAAGCCGCCGGGTCGAGGCCGCCAAGGACCTCGGAAAGCCCTGTGGCGATCGCGTCGACCCGGCGAAGCGAGAAACCGATTGGCGCGTGCCGATGACGGCATTCCCTTCATGCAGAATCGTCGGCACGCAGAAGCCGCGTCGCCGCGAACACCGGCGGAACGGTCGGATAGCCGCCAAAGCCAAGCAGCGCGCAGCGGGCGAATCCGCTTGAAAAGCCGCGTGCGCGGCGACCGTTCCCCGAGCTAGTGTGAACAATCGCCGCCGTGCGCGACAACAAGCGCCGCTGCTCGGCGTGGCGGCGGCGACGTTATGGATCGCCGCGCGCGGGAAAATCGCCGCCGTATTTCGCCGCGCGTTCGTCGGTGACAAGATCGAACTCGGATAGCCGCGCGCGGCCAGCGCATGGCGCGAGCGCCTCGGCCGGGAACAGATGGCCGCCCGTGCCGCCCGCCGCGAGCGACGACCAGGACAGCGCCGCTCGCTCATGGAAAAGTTTCGGCGCCCGGCGTCTTCAAGGATCGCCGCAGCCCGGCCGTTTTCGCGTCACCGCGATCAGCAAGCCGATGCCGAGCGCGAGCGAAATCAGCGAGGAGCCGCCGTAGGAGATGAATGGCAGCGTCATGCCCTTGGCCGGCATCAGATGCAAGATTGACCGCCATGTTGATCGCGCTCTGGATGCCGAACAGCATGACCAGTCCGGCGGCGGCGAAGCGGCAGAACGGATCCTCGTTGCGCGCGGCCATGAACAAGGCCGCGCACGACGACGAAGGCGAAAATCGCCAGCGATCAGGAGGCAGGCGAGGATCCCGAATTCCTCGCCCGTAACGGCGAAGATGAAATCGGTATGGGCATCTGGAAGGATGCGCTTGATTGTGCCCTTCGCCCGGGCCCTTGCCGAACCAGCCGCCGGACAGGAAGCTGTCGAGCGCGGTGTCGACCTGAAACGTGTCGGCGATGCCGCCGCCAGCGCCTGGATCGATGAATTTGATCGATGCGCACGCGTACATGCGGCACGAATTTATAGGCGAGCAGCGCGCCGCCGAAGCCAGCCCCGCCAATGCCCGCGACCCAGAACCAATGCAGCCCGGCCATGAAGAAAAGCGCCGCCCAGACCAGCGAGACAGCAACGTCTGGCCGAAATCAGGCTGCAGGATCAGAGGGACGATGGTCATCGGCAAGCAGCAGGACAGCGAGCAAGTGTGCCCGGAACGTCGCGGCGCTTGCCCGCCTTCCGAGAAGGCCCAGGCGGCGAGAATGACGAAAGCCGGCTTCAAGAATTCCGAAGGCTGGACGCCGAAAATCCAGCGCCGCGATCCCTTGACTTCATGGCCGAACAGCAGCGCCGCGATGATCAGGGCCATCGACACGATAAAACGACGCAGCGCGGCCCGGCGCACTTGCCGCGGCGGACAGGAAAGAAGCCGCGAGGAGGACCGCGATCGCTGGGATCAGGAAAAGAACCTGACGGTCGTACGAAGTGGAACGTCGAAAGGCCGAGCCGCTCCGCGACCGGCGGGCTTGCCGCCATCGTCAGCACGAGTGCCGAACACCATCAGCGCGCCCACCGCTGCCAGGATCCAGCGGTCGATTGTCCACCACCAATTCGCCATGGCCGAACGTTCCGCGCGCGATACCATTGTGTTCCCCTTCAGCCCAATTTTTCCCCGGCGAGCAAAGCCTCGACAAGCTCACGAAAACGATCGCCGCGCTTCTCGAAATCCGGGAATTGATCGAAGGACGCGCAGGCCGGCGACAGAAGCACGACTGGTTCCACGAGCTGGCTCGCAAGTGCATCGCGCGCAGCTGCCGGAACCGCTCGTTCGAGCGTGCCGCAACTCTCATAGGGAAAGGAATCCCCAATCGATTGCGCGAAGTTCTCGCTCGCCTCGCCGATCAGATAAGCCTTAACCACTTTGCCGAACAAGGGGCGCAGAGGTTCAATGCCGCCCTCTTTGGCCCTGCCGCCAACGATCCAGAAGACGTTGTCGAATGACAGGAGCGCCTTTTCGGCGGCATCGGCGTTGGTCGCCTTTGAATCATTGACGAAGAGAACCTTCCCCTTCCGGCCGACTTCCTCCAAACGATGCGGCAGTCCGGGAAAACTGCGCAGGCCTTGCACGACGCGTGCGAGATCGAGCCCCAGCGGCCCGAGCGCCGCGATGGCTGCGGCGGCATTCTGGCCATTGTGCGCGCCGCGCAACGAGGCAATTCCAGCAAGGCCGGCGATCAGTGTCGAGCGGTCTTCGGTCCGCCGCATGAGACAGCCGCCATCAAGAACAATGCCATCCTCGATCGCGGTTTTGGTCACCGAAACACATGCCGTTTTCTGGCCCGCTTTCATGCGTTCGCCGGCAATGCCACTTGTGAGGCAATCGTCGATTCCGATCACCGCGAGATCGGCATTTTCCACCAGCCTCGCCTTGATCGCGGAATAATTTTCCATCGTGCCGTGGCGATCGAGGTGATCTGGCGTGATATTCAGAAGCACGCCAACGGATGGATTGAGCGAGGGTGTGAGAGCGATCTGAAACGAAGAGCACTCGATAACATGAACGCGGTCTGGCGCCGGCGGCGCGAAGGCGAGAACCGGCATGCCGATATTGCCGCCAATCTCGACCGCGAAACCGAAGCTCCGGAAAAGATGCGCAACGAGCGCCGTCGTCGTCGATTTCCCATTCGTGCCGGTTATGGCGACGAAAGGTGAGCCCGGCGCGATTTTCTGCGCGCTCACGGCAAAAAAACTCGATGTCGCCGATAATTTCCACCCCGGCCTGCCTCGCCTTCAGCACGGTCCAGTGCGGCGCCGGATGCGTTAACGGAACGCCGGGCGAAAGGACAAGCGATGCAAAATTCCGCCAGTCTGCCAGCGCAAGATTTTCGATCCTGAGACCCGCCGCGCGGCGCCTTCTCTCGCGCGTGCTCGTTGTCGTCCCAGACGGCGACACGGGCGCCGCCCGCGACCAGCGCTTGCGCCGTGACAAAACCCGAGCCGCCTAGGCCAAACACGGCAGCATGCTTGCCATTGAATGAAGTGACAGGGGTCATCGTCACCTCAATTTCAAGGTGGAAAGACCGATCAGCGCGAGCACGAAAGCGATAATCCAAAAGCGCACTACGACTTGTGGCTCAGACCAGCCTAGCTGCTCGAAATGGTGATGGATGGGCGCCATCTTGAAGACCCGCTTGCCGGTGAGCTTAAACGAAACGACTTGGACGATGACCGACAAGGTTTCGAGAACGAAGAGACCGCCGACAATGGCAAGCACGATCTCGTGCTTGACCGCGACTGCTATCGTGCCAAGCGCGCCGCCGAGCGCGAGCGAACCCGTATCTCCCATGAAGATCTGCGCCGGCGGCGCATTGAACCAAAGGAAGCCCAAACCCGCGCCGATCAGGGCGCCGCAAACGACGGCGAGCTCGCCCGCGCCAGGAACGAAATTAATCCCGAGATAGGTCGAGAATATCGCGTTACCGGCGAGATAAGCGATGATCCCGAAGGCTGCCGCGGCGATCATCACCGGGACGATCGCGAGGCCGTCGAGGCCATCCGTGAGATTGACCGCATTGCCGGCAGAAACGATCACGAAAGACCCGAAGGCGAGAAAAAAAACGCCGAGGTTGGCGACAAAACCATTGATCGCTGGCAGGGCTAGGCCCGTCGTGTGCGCAGTTCCGAGTTTCATCATCGCGAAGCAGGCGGTCATGGCGATGGCCACTTCCAATGCAAGCCGCCGGCGGCCGGAAAAACCCTTTTGCGTCTGTTTCGTCACCTTCAATAAATCGTCGTAGAAGCCAATCACGCCGAAACCGGTCATGACGAAAAGCACGATCCAGACATAATGATTGCGTAGATTTGCCCAGAGCAAGGTGGAGACGATGAGCCCTGACAAGATCATCAAGCCGCCCATCGTTGGCGTCCCGCTCTTCGTTAGGAGATGCGACGGCGGGCCGTCGTCGCGAATTGGCTGGCCCTTGCCTTGTTTCAGGCGCAAGGCGGCGATGATGCTTGGCCCGAAGAAGAACACGAAGAAGAGGGCCGTCGCGGTGGCGCCGCCGGTCCGGAAAGTAATATAACGAAACAGGTTGAGAGGCCCGAAAATGCTTGAAAATTCGGAGAGCCAAGTGAGCATTTCACGGTCCTTGACAACTTTGCGCGGAACTTTCCGCCGCGGCGTTTTCCTTGAGTGCGTCGACGATCGCGCTCATCCGGCTAGCGTTCGATCCCTTGACGATTACCATGTCGCCACTTTGCACCGCCGCCACGACGACCGTTGCAAGGTCGCTTGCACGGTCACGCCAGGCCCCTTGGAAATGACCGGGCAAAGCCTCGAACAGATGTTTCATCAGGGGACCGGCCGCAAAGACGAGGTCGATGTGATTGGCAACGACATCGCCAGCTAGTTCGGCGTGCATCGCAGCGCCCTTGTCGCCAAGTTCCAGCATGTCGCCAAGGACCGCGATGCGGCGTCCTTTGCCCGACAAGGGAAGGGCGCCGGCGAGGGCAAGTGCCGCGCGCGTCGACGCCGGATTGGCATTATAGCTCTCGTCGATCAGCGTAAAAGGACCATTTGCGGCGGATAGGCGCAGCCTCTCGCCCCGCCCCGGCTGCGCCGGGAAAAACGCGAGCGTGCCAGCGGCAAGCTCCAGTTCGACGCCGAAAGCCTTCGCGGCAAGGAGCACCGCGAGCGAGTTCATTGCATGGTGGCGGCCGGGCGCACCGAGACGGTAGGTCAGCCGATGGCCGCAGACTTCCGCCTGCACGATGGAATGGTCCGTGCCAATCGTCACACTCGCCAGCTTCGCGTCGGCTTTCTCATGTTCGCCGAAGCTCGCAACGTGACCCGCGGGCGAGGCCTTGGCATGGGCAAGGAGACGCTCATATTCAGGGATATCGCGGTTGAGGATTGCAACGCCTCCCTGGACAAGGCCGGAAAAAATTTCCGCCTTGGCGTCGGCAACGTCATCCAGGCTTTCGAAATATTCGAGATGAACCGGGGCTATAGTCGTTATGATCGCGACATGGGGACGCACCATCGCGGAAAGAGGTGTGATTTCGCCTTGGTGGTTCATGCCGATTTCGTAAATTCCGAACCTTGTGTGTTTTGGCATTCGCGCCAGGGTGAGCGGCACGCCCCAATGATTGTTGTACGACGCAACCGGCGCATGGGAAGCCCCCGCCTGGGTGAGCACGAGCCGCAACGCCTCCTTCGTCGATGTCTTGCCGGCCGAACCGGTCACCGCGACGATACGGGCTGGCGAGCGCGCGCGGGCGGCAATGCCGAGCCGTTCCAGCGCCGGGAGAACGTCGGGCACGACATAGAGCGGGCCGAGCGGACGGAGCGCCTCGGCGTGAGCTTCATCGACCACCGCCGCGACGGCACCTTTTTCGAAGGCTGCGCCGGCATAATCATGGCCGTCCGAGCCAGGTCCCTTGATTGCGAAAAAAAGGTCGCCTTTCTGAAGCGTGCGCGTGTCGATGGAAATTCCGGTGGCGCCGCCGCGCGGCACCGAGCCACTTACCCGTGCCGCGAGCGGGCCAACGAGACCGAGACTCGTCCACAGGACGCTGTTCGCGGTGCCGTCGCTCATGCGGAAAGATCTTTCAGCAGCGCGCGCACACAGCCGGCGTCGGAAAAAGGCAATGTCTTGTCCCCAATGGTCTGGCCGGTTTCATGCCCCTTGCCGGCAATCAGCAGACCATCGTTTGGGTGGAGCATCGCAACGGCCTGGGCAATCGCCAGGGCCCTATCGCCGGTTTCACCCACGTTGGCCGCGCCCGCCGCGCCGCGAATGATGGCCTTGCGGATCGCCGCTCGATCCTCCGAGCGGGGATTGTCGTCGGTGACGATGACGCGATCCGCCAGGCGCGCCGCGACCTCGCCCATGACCGGCCGCTTTCCCGCATCGCGGTCGCCGCCGCAGCCAAACACCACGATGAGTCGGCCAGCCACAAACGGCCGCAGCGCCTTGAGCGCCTTATCGAGCGCGTCCGGCTTATGCGCGTAATCGACAAATATGGGCGCGCCCTTGTGGCGGCCGACGAGTTCGAGACGGCCGGGCGCGCCTTCGAGCTTTTCGAGCGCCGTGAAGACCGCGCCAGGGGAGCTTCCCGTGGCAATGCAAAGACCGGCGGCGACAAGCGCGTTCGACGCCTGAAATGAACCGGCAAGCGGAAGAAGGAGCGAAGAACTCTCTTCTCCATGGGCAATTTTCAACCGCGTCGAGAAATTTTCCGCTACGGCTTCGAGAAGGCGCAATGTGGTGCCCTTGAAGCCGGTCGTGACGACACGCAGGCCGCGCTTTTGGCAAACGGCAACGACCTTTGCCGCTGCATCACTATCAGCATCGACGACGGCGGGCTGTCCCGGGGCAAGCAAGCGGTCGAACAATTGCAGTTTCGCGGCGAGATAGTCTTCCAGCGTTGCATGATAATCGAGGTGGTCGCGCGAGAAATTGGTGAAGGCCCCGGCACCGAGCCGGACGCCGTCGAGCCGGCGCTGCAGAATGCCGTGTGACGAGGCCTCCAGGGCGAGATGGGTGACGCCGTCGCGCGCTAGTCCGTCCAGGATTTTGTGCAAGGTTACCGGATCCGGCGTCGTCAGAGAGCCCGCTACCGGCCCCGACGGCGCGACGATGCCGAGCGTGCCAAGCGAAGCGGCCTTCGCGCCGAGTGCGGCCCAAATCTGACGCACGAAATCGGCGACCGAGGTCTTGCCGCTCGTTCCGGTTACCGCGACGATCGTTTCGGGCTGGCGCGGGTACATCCTCGCCGACGCCTGCGCCAAGGCGCTCCGGACGTCCGCCACCTTGATGAAGGCAGCGGGCGCGATGGGAGACGCGGGAGCGCGCTCGGCGACGATTGCGACAGCGCCGCTCTGAACCGCTTGCTGCGCGAAGACGAGTCCGTCCGTTTTTGTTCCTGGCACCCCAAAAAAAACCATGTCCGTTGTCACCGCGCGGCTGTCGGCGCTGATGCCCTTGATCTCGCGTCCGGCCAAGGCTTCTGGAATACCGGCCCGCGGGAACAATTCGCCGAGGCGCATCAATGACCCCCCCCGCCGCGAGCCGGCACATTCGCCTCCGCATAACCAAGTTTTGCCAGGAGCGGAAACGGTTGCGTGGGCAGATCGATGCGCGGCGGAAGCCCAAGCAAAGGCCCCGTGCGTTCGATGATCTTGCCGGTGACTGGACCCGCGTTCCAGGCGGCGGTGCGGTATCCGGCGGTCTCTGGCAAACCTTGCGGCTCGTCCAAGAGCGTCAGAAAGAGATATTTGGGCTTGTCGGCCGGAACAACCGCCATGAACGTCGTGAGAACCTTATCCTTGGAATAATGGCCGTGGACGATTTTGTCCGCAGTGCCTGTCTTGCCGCCGACGAAATAGCCCTTAATATCGGCTATTCTCGCCGTGCCGGTTTCCGCGTTGAGCCGCATCAAATAGCGCATGGCCTCCGACGTTTCCGGCTTAACGACGCGCGGCGCGTCCTTCTTCGCATCCTCCTCGCTCCGCTTCAAAAAGGTCGGAGTAACAAGTAGTCCGCCGTTTGCCAGCGCGCCGACGGCCATCATGGCCTGCAACGGAGCAACATTGAGGCCCTGTCCGAACGCAATCGTCATGGTATTGAGTTCGCCCCAATTTTTCGGAACAAGAGGCTCGGCGGACTCCGGCAGCTCGGTGCGCAAGCGGGTAAGCTGCCCCATTTTGCCCAGGAAAGCCTTATGACCGTCGACCCCAACCATCAAAGCCATCCGCGCGGCCCCAATGTTGGATGAATAGGTAAAGACCTCGGGCACGCTCAATACCCGGCGCGTCGCGTGGAAATCATGAATGGTGAAGCGCCCGTAGCGCAGGCTATCGCGCGCGTCGATCCGCGAATGCAGCGTAACCTTGCCCAAATCGAGGGCCATTGCAATGGAAATAGCCTTGAAGGTCGAGCCCATTTCATAGACGCCGACGGAAAGCCGGTTGATATGATTGGGATCGAGCGCGTCGGCGGGGGTGTTTGGATCATAGTCGGGCAAGGACGCCATCGCGACGACTTCCCCGGTATTCACGTCGAGAATTGCCGCCGCGCCCGCCTTGGCCTTGAACTTGGCAATGCCCTTGGCGAGTTCGTCGCGAACCGCATAGGTCGCCTTGAGATCGAGCGAAGTCGTAATGGGCTTTAGGTTTTCCGGCGTCAGACTGAAACCCGCGCCATGCAAATCCGCCAGTCCCTGACCGTCGATATATTTTTCGAGTCCCGAAATGCCGGTGCCGTCGAGACTGGCAAAGCCGAGAACATGCGCGGCCACCGGGCCGTTTGGATAGACGCGTTTGTTTTCGGGAAGAAATCCTACGCCGGGCAGGCCAAGATGGTAGACTTCCTGCTGCTGTTTTGGGGTGACCGCGCGTTTGACCCAAACGAAACCTTTACGGGAGCCGAGACGCTCGCGCAGTTCCTGTGCGTCGACATCGGGAAGCACGGCGGTGAGAAGTTCGACAGCTTCGTCTTTGTCGATGATGCGCCGGGGCTCGGCGAATACCGACATGACTTTGATGTCGGTCGCGAGAAGTTCGCCGTTGCGGTCGAGAATATCGGGGCGGGCGGCGGCGATGGCGTCTGCGCCGGCGTGTCTGATGCCCGCGAGCGGATCGGGGCGCAGACCGAAATAGAGGAGCTTCCCCGCGATGATTCCGTAGACCCCAAGAAATACCCACGCCGCGAGCCTTATGCGCCGACGGGCTCTTGTCGAGCTTCGCCGAAAAAATGCCTGCGAAGAGACGTTTGATTGCGCCAACATGGCTGCCCGCGGGCCCGACCGCCACGCCTACTGCCTCATTGTCGAGTCCTGCATCGCAGCCGCCGCTCATCGTTTCGCGATCTTCATCCATTTGCTGCGCGCCGTCATCTTGCCGGCGTGGACGACACGGTGGAGTCGAGGGCATTGGCGTCGCCAGGGGTATTCGTCGGCTCCGCCAACCCGAGCGCTTCAAGTTTACGTCCGATCGCATCGACTTCGGGTGCTTTGCCCGGCAAAACTTCCGCCCGGACGATCTGGTTCAGAGCGACCGGTTGTAAATCGAGGAACCTGTCGGCGAGCGCCTGGATGCGCTCCGGCCGCGTGAAATGCGCCCATTCGGCGCGCAGCATGCCGATTTGGTCCTGTTCCAGCTTGATCTCATGCTGGAGCTTCACGATCTTTTCGGCATGAAAGATCGTCTCGTATTTGATCGAATAGGCATAGATCGCCGAGCCGATCAGCGCGGCGATCGCGAAAATATTTAGAATGCGCACCATTTCAGCGGCCTCCCGGATGAACGTCTGGAAGTTTTGCGAGCGCCATCAGCCGGTCGTCGAGACCGCGAGGCACGGCTGTCGTGCGCATGCCGCAACGAAGTTTTGCCGAACGCGCGCGCGGATTGGCGGCAATTTCACGCCGCGACGGCACCACTGGCTGCTTGCCTCCTAGACTGAAAGGTCGGCGCCGGCGGTGCGATCTCGTCCGGCAGCCGCCGCGAGGGCGTTTGGCCGCGCCCGGAGCGCGTGGCGAAAAACTGCTTCACGATCCGATCCTCAAGCGAATGAAACGTCACGGCGGCAAGCCGGCCGCCCTGCTTTAGGATCGCCTCACCTGCGGCGAGCGCATGCACCAATTCGCCAAGTTCATCGTTGACCGCGATGCGCAGCGCCTGGAACGTGCGCGTCGCCGGATGCATCTCGCCAGGTTTGCCTGGCGCCGCGCGGGCGATCATTGCGGCGAGCATCGCGGTCGAGGTGAAAGGGTTCGTGGCGCGGTCCGTGACGATGGCACGGGCGATGCGGCGCGACGCACGCTCCTCGCCGAAATGATAGAGAATATCGGCGAAGGTTGTCTCTCCGGCGGTATTGACAAGGTCGGCGGCGGTCGTCCCCTCGCCGTCCATGCGCATGTCGAGCGGGCCGTCGTCGCGGAAGGAAAAGCCGCGCGCCGGCGTCGTCGAGCTGCATGGACGAGACACCGATGTCGAGCACAATGCCGTCGAAGTCGACAAAGCCGCGCTGGCGCGCCGACCTGGCCGAGCCTGCCAAACCGCTCCTTTACAAGACAAAGCCGCCCCCGCGCTTCGGCCACGAGCCAGGCTCCGCCAGCGATCGCGGCAGGGTCGCGGTCGAGCGCCAGAACGCGGGTGTCGGGATTGGCGAGCAGGGCCGCGAATAGCCGCCGGCGCCGAAAGTGGCGTCGAGATAAAGTCCGCCCTCGCGCGGAGCGAGCGCGGCCATGACTTCGTCACGAAGCACGGGAACGTGCCGGGCCGGTCCGCCAGCGGCGAGATAAGCCTCATCGCCGCGGCCCGATGTCATTCCCGTGCTCCATGTGGCCGTGGCGGCGGCGAGTCCGGCACCGCGTGTCTGGCACTGAGCTGTTTTCGGAAATCACGCACGCGGCTTCTGGCCTCCTCCAGATGCGCGCGAAAACGTCCCGGTTCCCAGATCTGAAACTTGTGACCCTGTCCGACGAAAGTGACCTCGGCGCTGATGCCCGCATAGGCCTTGACGCTTTCGCTTAGGGTTACCCGCCCCTCCGAATCGACCTTCAGAATCTCGCTGGTGCCGAAGAGCGCCGTCGAAAACAGATCGCGCTCCTCCGAATAGGGAGAAAGCGGGACGAAGAAGCTCGTGAATTTCCCGCAGCAACGCATGGCCGCCGCAATCGACCGCCTCGGCATCGAGCGAGGGATGAACATAAAGACCCTCAAACCCGTCACGCGCCAGCACCGCCCGGAAAGGCGCCGGAATGGACACCCGGCCCTTGGCATCAAGTCTGCTCGTGTAATTCGAGAGAAATCCGCCAGAACCGTCCACCCCCCCAACCCCACCTCTGCGGGCCCGCCGCCGGGCGGCGATGCGCCACCCGCGCGCTGCGAAACCGCCCCCGGCGACCTAAACTCTTCGCGGGACAATATGGGATACCATGGGAAAATTTGGGCGTCAATGGAATTGCAGAGCCTTCGCAGGGCAATCTTGTGACCCGGCGCGTGACAAACCGGCGCCCGCCCGTTGACGAAGCTGTTTTTGCCTGATTTCCGTGCGCGGATCGAAGATTCGGGGCTAGCTGTTATGACGCGGACTGGACACAAGACGGCATTCGCATTTGCCGGCGGCGGAAGCCTCGGCGCGATCCAGGTCGGCATGTTGCGTGTTCTGTTATCCGCGGGAGTGCAACCGGATTTCGTGGTTGGCGCGTCGGTCGGCGCGATGAACGCCGCCTATTTCGCCGGAGCCCCGAACGCGGACGGTGTGGCGAGGCTTGCGGAAATCTGGTTTGGCCTGCGGCGCCGAGAGATCTTTCCGGTCACTTTCAAAAGCGCATTCGGTCTGCTCAGGCATCCGGAGAGTATCATCGATCCCGGTGGTCTACGGCATCTGGTCGAGATCAAAACTTGGCTTACGCGCGCTTGGAGGACGCGACGGTTCCAGTTCACATCACGGCGACCGGCCTCGAGGGGATGGCGGTTGTTCTTCGAGGGGACCGGCAATCGACGCCATCCTCGCGAGCACCGCAATTCCTGGCGTCTTCCCACCGGTTCGAAATCGAAGGCCAAACGCTGATCGACGGCGCAATCGCCAGGGACACTCCTATCCGGGTGGCGGCGGATCTCGGAGCGTCGCGGATCGTCGTGCTTCCAACTGGATATGCTTGCGCCCTGGATGAGCCTCCAAAAGGGGCGATGACTTGGGCCTTGCATGCAATCACCCTGTTGATCGCGTGGCGGCTGATTCACGATCTCGAGAGGCTCGCGGACGAGATCGAAGTTTGCATCGTACCGACGCTCTGTCCACTCGAGGTGTCCCCATACGATTTCTCGGCGTCGCGTCATCTCATTAAACGCGCCGAGGAGAGCACTCGAAAATGGCTCGATGGCGGCGGCCTTTCGCGGCGATCCCGGCCTGCCGAACTTGAGGCGCACCGCCATTAAATGGCTTACCGAGGTCCCCGGTATGAGGGCGCGGAATGTGATCCTTCAGACCACAGTTCAAAACAAGCAAGCCGCGCGTCGGCAACAGCGCCATTTCGACGTTATTTACGTCTGGAAGAGTAGTGTCTCAGTTTGAATTTGCCTTCATTTGCGGAAAGCTGCTATAAAGAGTTATTACGGCCATCGCGTTTGCAGACAACGGGTGCGCATCACAATATGTCCGAATATAGGTCTTATGCGATATCATATCCTCGCCGTTGAGATCCCGGTACGGGAAATTGTTGCCGAGTGCAGCCAAGTTTAAACCGCTCATGGAGCCTTGCGCCCAGGTGAAGTACAGATCCTCGGTCACGGTCGGATTAGCAACATAGGATTTGGCAAATTCTCCGCACGAATGCGTTCCAATTCCATATGATTGCCTAGCTTCCACGGCATTTGAGGTCCTGGGTGTGGCGGAAATAAGCACCATCAAAGGAAACCATAGCTTCATAGGTTGTTTTCTCCGTTTAAAATTTCCGATAAGTATACTGCAGCTGGGACACCAAGGCGAGGCCGCCGTGCAAACATTTACCGGCGGAAACATGAGGAAGGCCCGGTTCAAGGCATTTTACGCCGCAATCGGTCGTTTCGTGCTCTCATGGGCTGATCTGGAAATTGGGCTCGATCTCTTGGTGCTGATAATGCGGTCGATGGAAGAAGACCATCATGATAAAAAGCTCCCGCACAATCTTGAACCAAAAATCGCATTTGTTCGTTGCAGAGCAGACAAGCTCAAATCGCTGAACGCCCAGCGCTCAGATATCATCAAAATCCTCGACGAGATTGCCTCACTCGCCGATACCCGGCATGCTTTTGTACATGGGGCAGTCATTAAGAGCTATGTGGAGCGCTCAGCGATATCAGCAACTATAACTCGGCTGCTTCAACCTAAAAATCGACCGAGACGCAAGCCCGTCAAGGTTACAACGGCTGAAATCAACAAAATCTCAAATAGTGTTCGCGCCCTTTCAGAACGTCTGCTCGATATGGCCGAAGCAATAAATGCGTACTCGAAATGACCGGCCGGATTCGGTTGCCTCATTCAAAGTAGCCCACTACGGCTGAAAGGCTTGCGTTCCGGAGCGCCCGATTTGACACCAGGCTGCGTTATGGAGGGCGGATCGCTCGCCGGAAAACTATCGGCAAGTTCATGGTCGAGTTCGCGATCGAGCTGCCTTTGCTCATCTGTGGCCGGGCTTTCCCGCTTTGGACGTTCGTGAGTTTTTGGCTTTTTGTCAGTCTTGGTCTTTGCTTTTGCGGTCATGGATCGCTCCTTGGAGGCGGCGGGGCGGGCTCCCAAGGAACGAACCCGATCGGCAACCGTTCCCTCCGCCGTCCCGGGAACCGATCATTCGGCCACGATGCTTACGCTGCGGTCAGCCGTTCCATTTAAGGCTAGCTCCGCCAGCGGCGCTTCGGCCTTTAAGTCAGGTTCACACCTGATCTGTCGCGGGAAGGGAGGTTAAATCGGCACTGGCGCCGGCACGCCCGTCAACGGTATGATGGAATGAGAATTCGCATACCAAACCCGGGTTCAGCCAATGCTCTTCTTCACGCGCTTTGGATATTTGGTCGCCGTCTTTTTTGTCATTGCCGCATTCATATCGGGCGGAGTCGGCACCGCTTTTCATCTGAGCAGGGAATCAGCCAGCGTTTTGATGTTTTTATTCTGGGGGCCTCCCTGTGTCTATTACGGCAGAACCCTCGACCATCCCGGAAGGCGGAGCTACTTCTCGGGCTTCGTCTAGACTATTGGGGCTACGGGTTCCTCGCCTTCGGAGTCCTGGACGCCTATCTCAGCTGGAACAGCCTCGCGCGCGATTGGCTCGCAGTTGTCTAACGGCTTGACACGGAACCTGTGTTACACGATAATCGTGTCGTGAAAAACGTCACCATCACCTTGCGCGAAGAGGTCGCCGAATGGCTGCGCATCGAAGCCGCCAAGGCGGGCTTGAGCATGTCGGCTTTTGTCAGCGGCCTTTTGGAAACCCGCATGGGGCGCGGAAAAGACCAGATCGCCGCCCTCGAATTTTTCTTAAGTGGTCCCGGATTTCCAGGGCTTTCCGCCGGTTTGCCCAAGCGGGACGAGCTTTATGACCGCGCGGCTCTTCATCGACACGAACATTTTGATGTACGCCCTCGATCCGGCCGATCCGGTGAAACGCGCCACGTCGGCGGATTTGCTGCGGCGGACGATAGCGAACCATACATTGGTCCTGAGCCCGCAAAATCTGAATGAGTGCTACCGGGTTTTCATCCACAGGCGGCGGCTTGTTCCCGAGGCGGCGGCACGGTCCTTTCTGACTTACCTCATGCCGTGGTGTATCGCGCCGCTCGACGCGCAAACGACACAAAAGGCCTGGGAAGTTCAAGACGAGGCGGGGCTTGCCTGGTGGGACGCCCTGCTTGTTGCTGCCGCTCTGATGGCGGGTTGCAAACTTTTCCTCTCCGAGGATTTTCGGGACGGCCAGTTGATTTCCGGCATGCGGATCGTCAATCCCTTCGGCACTGATTTTTTGAAGCACGTACCGGCGCGATAGGACAAACTTCGCCATGGGTTTCAAATGCGGCATCGTTGGTTTGCCCAACGTCGGCAAATCGACGCTCTTCAACGCGCTGACGCAGACGGCGGCGGCGCAGGCGGCGAATTATCCCTTTTGCACCATCGAGCCCAATACCGGCGACGTCGCGGTGCCTGACGCGCGGCTCGAAAAGCTCGCGAAAATCGCCAGCTCCAAGGAAATCATTCCAACCCGGCTTACGTTTGTCGATATAGCGGGCCTCGTGCGCGGCGCCTCGAAGGGCGAAGGGCTCGGCAACCAGTTTCTGGCGAATATCCGCGAATGCGATGCGATCGCCCATATCGTGCGTTGCTTTAAGGATAGCGATATTACCCATGTCGAAGGCAAGATCGCGCCGCAGGACGACATCGAGACGATCGAGACCGAATTGATGCTCGCCGATCTCGAAAGCCTGGAAAAACGGGCCACCGGCTTGGAAAAGAAGGCCAAAGGAGGCGACAAGGAGGCCAAGGAGATCTTCGGGCTCGCGGTGCGCTGTCTTGTGCTTCTGCGCGAGGGAAAACCGGCGCGGCTTGCCGGGGTCAAGGAGGAAGAGCAAAGGCTCTTCAAAAGTCTCGGGCTTTTGTCGGCGAAGCCGGTGCTTTATGTGGCCAATGTCGAGGAAGCCAGCGCCAGTCGGGGCAATAGCTTTTCGCAGCTTGTGGAAGCCCGCGCAGCCAAGGAAGGCGCAGTTGCGGTTATTGTCTCGGCAAAAATCGAGAGCGAGATCGCGGTTTTGCCCGAAGCTGAACAGAAGGAGTATCTCGAAGCGGTCGGCCTCACGGAGCCCGGACTCAATCGCGTCATTCGCGCGGGCTATGGGCTTTTGCGGCTGATCACGTTTTTCACCGCCGGTCCCAAGGAGACCCGCGCTTGGACCATCCCCCAAGGAACCAAGGCGCCGCAGGCGGCGGCGGTGATTCACACGGATTTCGAAAAGGGTTTTATTCGCGCCGAGACCATCGCGTATGTCGATTATATCGCCTTTCATGGCGAGGCGGGCGCGCGGGAGACCGGCAAATTCCGCCTCGAAGGCAAGGATTACGCCGTGGCGGACGGCGACGTGCTGCATTTCCGGTTCGCGACCTGATATGATTGCGGCGGCGAGTGGCACACCATGCGGTCCGGCGGAGGCGGCGGTGAGGGGCGGGGAACAACAGGGCGATCCGCCCATATTCGACAGCGCCTTTCGCGACCGCTTAGCAAAGCTTTTCGCATGGCGGCGCGACGTCCGCCGCTTCAAGCCGGACCCGGTCCCCTCCCCGCTCATCGAGGAACTCGTTCGCCTCGCCACCTTCGCGCCCTCGGTCGGCAACAGCCAGCCGTGGCGTTTCGTCAGCGTCGAAGCGTTTGACGCGAGAGAGGCTATCATTGGCAATTTCACCGCCTGCAACGCGGCCGCGCTTGCTTCCTACGAAGGCGAACGCGCCGCGCTCTATGCCAGCCTTAAATTATCTGGGCTGCGTGAGGCACCGGTTCATCTCGCCGTATTCTGCGATCACGCGACGGAGGCGGGTTCCGGCCTTGGCCAAAAAACCATGCCGGAGACTTTGGATTATTCGGTGGTCGCGGCGATCCACACTTTTTGGCTTTGCGCGCGCGCGGAAAATCTTGGCGTTGGTTGGGTGTCGATCCTCGATCCGAGGCAAGTTTGCCGCGCTCTCGATGTTCCATGCAACTGGAAGCTTATCGCCTATCTTTGCGTGGGGTTCCCGTTAGAAGAGCATCTCGATCCGGAGCTTGAACGTCACGCTTGGCAGGCGCATCTTTTAGAGAATGCGAGGCTTCACCGGAAATAGGGCGGTTCTCCCGCGCGCCACCTGTGAAAAAGGGGGAGAAGAATGATTGGACTTTACGAGGCGCGCCGAATCCGGGCAATTAATCCGTGGGCACCGCCATGCGATTTCCGCCATCCTTTCTCGATGAGATCAAAGCCAGGCTTCCGGTATCGGAAGTTGTGCGCAACCGCGTCAAACTGACGAGAGCGGGGCGCGAATGGAAAGGGCTTTCGCCCTTCAACGCGGAAAAGACGCCGTCCTTCTTTGTGAACGACCAGAAAATGGCCTGGTTCGACTTTTCCGCCGGAAAAAACGGCAATATTTTCGATTTTCTCATGGAAACCGAAGGGCTTTCGTTCCCCGATGTCGTCGAGCGTCTCGCGCATGACGCCGGGCTTGCCCTGCCGCAAGCCTCGCCCGAGGCGGAGGCGCAAGAAAAGACGCGGAAGAACCTGCATGAGGTGCTGGCGCGCGCCGCGTCCTATTTTTCTGCGCGGCTTGCCGGGGGGCAAGGGGGAGCGGCCCGCGCGTATCTCGCCGGGCGCGGCCTCGATGCCGGGCTGCAAGTCCGGTTTGGCCTAGGCTACGCCTTGCCCGAAAAATATGCCTTGCGGGATCATCTCGCCGGTACGGGGGTGCCGGTGCCAACGATGATCGAGGCCGGGCTGTTGATCCATGGCGAGGACATTGCGGTCCCTTACGACCGGTTTCGCGATCGGATCATGTTCCCGATCCATGATCCGGCTGGCCGGGTGATCGCATTCGGCGGCCGCGCGCTCGGAAAGGACGCCCCGGCGAAATATCTGAATTCGCCGGAGACTGCGCTCTTCCATAAAGGCGCCATCCTTTACAATCATCATCGCGCGCGGAAGGCAGCGCATGCGGGCGGACAAGTCATCGCCGTCGAAGGCTATATCGATGTCATCGCAATGGCATCGGCGGGTTTCGACGGCACGGTGGCGCCGCTCGGGACCGCCTTGACGCCGGATCAATGCGAGCTTTTGTGGAAAATGGCGGAGGAGCCGGTCCTTTGCTTCGACGGGGATAGGGCCGGACGTAAGGCGGCCTACCGGGCGATCGACATGGCGCTGCCCCTAATCGGGCCGGGCCGCTCGCTTTGCTTCGCGCTTTTGCCCGAAGGGGAGGATCCCGACGACCGCGTCCGATCCGGCGGGCGCGAGGCGGTTTCGCAGCTGCTGTCGCACACGCTGCCGCTCGCGGACCTCATTTGGGTCCGGGAAACCGAAAACAAGATCTTCGCCACGCCCGAACGCCGCGCTGGGCTCGAGCGGCGGCTTAGCGAAATTGCCCGCGAGATCAGGGACGAAGCGCTGCGCCGCTACTACCATGCGGCTTTCAAGGAACGGCTCTTTCAATTTTTTCGACGCAGCGGTTATCGCGCCAATACGGCCGCGCCTAAGAAAGCGCGGGGAGGAGGCCCCAATGCCAATTTTGAGCCCAAACCGAAATTTACGTCGCCGCCGATGGTCAGTACAAGCCTTGCGGCATCGCCGCTTCTTCGCCCCGGAACGCTTGCCCGTCCAACGCTTGCCCGTCCAATGAGCGAAGGGCTGATTTTACTGCTTCTTCTCAATCACCCCGGCTTAATCGGGCAGCATATCGAGGAACTGGCAGAGATCGCGTTTTCGAGCGCCGAAGCGGGAGCGTTGCGCAATGCGCTCGTTGGCTTATCAGTATCTTTGGCCGCTGCAGCTCCGCTTGACAGGACAAGCCCGGACGCGGCAAGCCTTCGCGCCGCTGTCGAAGGCCAAGGTTTCGGGCCGATGCTGCAAAAGCTCGATGCAATGGCGGCGCATGGCTCGCATTGGTATGCCAAAGCTGAGGCCGCCGAGGAAGACGCGGAGGAGGTTCTCAAACAGGCCCTGACAAGGCATCGCAAGCGTGCGCTCGAAAAAGAATTTGAATTGGCTAAACGCGCTTTTGAAAATGATTCCAGTGAGGGGAATTTCGTCCGGCTCAAGAGAATTCAGGAGCAATTGTTTACACTCGGCGGAACGGAAGCCAGCTTGGAAGGCTTCGGTGTTCTGTCGGGGCACCCTAGCGGAACCCTGTGAACGGCCCACCAGAGCACTTTTTGCAGGGTGGTGTCGCAGAAACGGCTAATGCCGAGAACATCGAAGCCGCCGAAGCCGACACCGGGGAGGTTTTGAAGCAAGCCTTGAGCTTGCGCCGCCGGGCCAGGACGTTACATAGGGAGTTGCAATTGGCTGAATTGGCTCTAGGTAAGGACTCCAGCGGGGCCGATCCCGGCCGTCTCAAGGATATTCAGGTGCAATTGCCGGCACTCGGCGGGATCGAGGCCGCGCTGGAAGGCAATAGCGCACAATCGGGGCTCCCGAGCGGAACCTTATGAGCGGCTGGGAGGAGCGGGACGTTGTTTTGGCGGCCGGTCCCGCATGCCTGGAAACTGAGGCGGCGCCGGGACTGAATTCTCGAAGATGAACGGTTGAAGCACGGTGCGCGGACACAATGTTTGCGCGGACACAATGTTGAAGAGGGGTTTTGATCGCGCGTCCGCCCTTTTTCAGAGGCGGGGCGCGCTGGCCTTTCGACCCGCGGGGGCCGCGTCCACAGCGCTTGCCCTACGGATGGAATCATCTGATCGAAAAGGAATTGCTCAGATTCAAAGAGTTGGAGCATGTTCTCATGAGACATCGGATATATCCGATGTCTAAATATCGAAAAAGCCGGGCAACTTTTCCGCAACATGCTGTTAGGACGGACGAGGCCTTGGTTCAAGAAGGGTTTCGCGCAAGGAAACGTCTTCCGTAATTTTCCGCAAATTTGGAGGCCTTTGATGGCGAAAAAGGACAGTGCGAATCCCGGCGCGGAACGTGGGGTGGCCGAAGTCGCCGACGGCCCCTTGCTCGATCTCACCGATGCCGCGGTCAAGCGGATGATCAAGCTCGCCAAAAAGCGCGGCTTTGTTACTTACGCCGAATTGAATGCCGTGCTTCCGTCCGAGGAAGTCAATTCCGAGCAAATCGAAGACATTTTAGCGATGCTGAGCGAGATGGGCATCAATGTCATCGAGAACGAGGAACAGGACGACGCATCGCCCGGAGAATCCGCCGAGGAAGAAGAAGCGGAGGGCGGCGATCTCATCGAGGCCGTGCAGGCGAAGCAAGTTACCACGCGTTCGTCCGAACCCGCCGATCGCACCGACGATCCGGTCAGGATGTATCTGCGCGAAATGGGCTCGGTCGAACTCTTGTCGCGCGAGGGCGAAATCGCTATCGCCAAGCGCATCGAGGCTGGCCGCGAGGCGATGATCGCGGGACTTTGCGAAAGCCCGCTCACCTTTCAGGCAATCATTATCTGGCGCGACGAAGTGAACGACAGTAAGGTTTTGTTGCGCGACATCATCGATCTCGAAGCGACCTATTCCGGTCCCGATGGCAAGAACACCCCCAAGATCGACATGACGGCGCCGGGAGCCGCCGAAGCGCTGGCCGCGCAACAGGCGCCGGCGATCGCGCCGCTCGACCCGCCGGCGCGGCTGCAGCCCGCAAGCGAGGACGGCGGCCTCGAAGCGCCAGTTCCCGAAGAGGCCTTCGACGAGGAAGACGACATGGACAACTCGGTCTCCCTGTCGGCGATGGAATCTGAACTCAAGCCCAAGGTGCTCGAAACGTTCGAGAGGATCGCCAGCGCCTATAAAAAGCTCCGGCGTCTGCAGGATCAAAACGTCGTCAATAAGCTGAAGAACGAAACCTTAACCCCATCCCAGGAGCGCAAATACAAAACGCTCAAGAAGGAAATCGTGACCTACGTCAAGTCGCTTTCGCTCAATCCGAACCGGATCGAGGCGCTGGTCGATCAGCTTTACGACATCAACAAGCGCTTGATTGGGCATGAGACAAGGCTGTTGCGGCTGGCCGAGGGATCAGGTGTTAGGCGCGAGGATTTTCTCAAAAATTACCAGAATTCCGAACTCGACCCGAAATGGCTTTTGCGAGTGTCGAAACTGGGCGGCCGCGGCTGGAAGGATTTCGTTGCCCGCGCGAAAGAGCAGATCAAGGAGCTGCTTTCGGAAATTCACGGGCTCGCGACCGAGACGGGCCTCGAGATTCAGGAATTTCGCAGAATCGTCCATCTGGTTCAAAAGGGCGAGCGAGAGGCGCGTCAAGCCAAGAAGGAGATGGTGGAAGCGAATCTCCGCCTCGTGATTTCGATCGCCAAGAAATACACCAATCGTGGCCTGCAATTCTTGGATTTGATTCAAGAGGGCAATATCGGCCTGATGAAGGCCGTCGATAAATTCGAATACAGGCGCGGCTACAAATTCTCGACCTATGCGACCTGGTGGATAAGGCAGGCGATCACCCGCAGCATTGCCGATCAAGCAAGAACGATCCGCATCCCGGTGCATATGATCGAGACGATCAACAAGATCGTGCGGACTTCGCGCCAGATGCTGCATGAGATCGGCCGCGAACCGACACCCGAGGAACTCGCGGAAAAGCTCGCGATGCCACTCGAAAAAGTGCGCAAGGTCTTGAAGATCGCCAAGGAGCCGGTCTCTCTCGAAACCCCGATCGGCGACGAGGAGGATTCCCATCTCGGCGATTTCATCGAGGATAAGAATGCGATCTTGCCGATCGATGCCGCGATCCAATCGAATCTTCGCGAGACGACAACCCGCGTGCTCGCCTCCTTGACGCCGCGCGAGGAGCGCGTGTTGCGCATGCGCTTCGGGATCGGCATGAACACCGATCATACGCTGGAAGAAGTCGGCCAGCAATTCTCGGTGACGCGCGAGCGCATTCGCCAGATCGAAGCCAAGGCGCTCCGCAAGCTGAAACATCCGTCACGCTCGCGTAAGCTGCGGAGTTTCTTGGATAATTGAGAGAGGCGCCCGCAAGGGGGGGCATCGCGGCGGGCCATGGCCCGTTCAAGCTCAAGCGATCAGGCAAGTACTTTAGGGTCTTGGGATCGCCACGTTTGGCGCGGCAGCGGCCGCGACGAAATTGTCAAGGCTCAATTTCGGCGAATCGGCACAGGGTTTTCGGTGATGCGGACAAAGCCTTGCGCGAGGGCGAGGGGCTTGGCCGCCGCTCCGGTGAAATGGCTGGAATCGAGATCGCTTGGGCCCGCCCCGAAGGCAGCAACATATTCGGCCGAAGCCCTGTTTGAAAGTGCATCGGGAATGTTGAGGGCTGCCCGGCGCAGGCCGGTGAAGGACTGTCCAAGGATCGACTGCGCCGGGAAACTTGCGGTTGAAATATCGCCTGCGAGACCGTGAGGCTTGGCCCGGCCGGGACGCGCCGCCGCGACAGGCGATTGCGTGGCGGGTCCGCTCATGGAGTCGCCCGGCGTCTTGCCTGGCACCGCTCCGCGCGGATCTTCCACCGGCGTCTCCATTGCGAACGCCAGCACTTGCTTCGGCACGCTCGCGCGATCCTTGGGCCCTTGGGTAATCACGACGGGGAGATTTGCCGCGCGTGCCAAGGGCGAATTCGCACTTGATGCGGCAGCGTCACCAACCGTTTCGTACTTGGTGACACCCTTGGAAGCCTGTGCGCCGCCTTCGCCTTGCGTCTGACCGGCCGCGAGTGCGGCCACGCGTGTGAGTGAGGCCGGCCGCGCGGGCGGGGTTGGCATATCGGCGAAGGCGACCGCGACATCGCCGGGCTGCGCTGGACGGGGAGGCGGAAGGGGCGCTGTTGTCGCGAAAGCCCCGCGTTTGTCGATCTTTTCGTCCAGGATTTCCGCCGCCGCGTCCCGCTCTTGCCGCTCGTCGCGGCCTTGCTCGATTGCCGCGTGGGTGCCGCGCAAACTTGGGGCGGAGCTCAAATCCGCGATGCGTGTCCGGTTCGCGTCCGCCGGGCTTGGCTCGTTTTGGGGTGAATTTTTGCCCGCCGCCGAGGCCGGCGCGACGGTTGCCGCTTGTGCGTTGCCGCGATCGGCGGGCACGCCTGGATTTGCGGGCGCCGCGCCGGCGGGGCTTTCGCCGTTCATGCGAACCGCGGCGACCTCGGTTCCACCGTGGCGCGCGCGCGGGGGCGGGACTGCCTGCGGCCCGGCCGCATCTGCTTCATCCTCTTCATCGTGTTTGCCAAATAGCCAGGCGAACAATCCGCCCGGCGCCGCCTGCGGCACATCGGACATCACGCCCCCGCGCGAGGCGATTTCGGCGCGAGCCTCCTGATAGCGGGGGAGCGTGCGCCCGTCCGCGGCGAGATGAACCGTCTTGCCATCCGGGAAAAGCCGCGCGAGCTGATCGTAGCTCATGCGCGGCCAAGCCCTCACGCCGCCGACGTCGAGATGAACGAAGTTCGAACTCGGATACCAACCGACCCCGCCGCGTTGCAGACGCATGCCGATTTCTCGAATTCTTTCCATCGGCATGCCCGGCATGGTCGTATCCATCGCCCTGCCCAGGATATGCTGCGAGTGCTCGGCGACGCCATGCGAGCGGCGGCGCAGCATCGCGTTGGTTTGCGGCGAGCGGTAGGCCGAAACGATCACAATCGGCTGGGTTGCTCCGGCGGTCCGGTAGGCCTCCCAGACCACGTCGAACAGGCGCGGATCCATCCGGGTGCGATCGTTATTGCGCCAATCGCGCAGGAACCAATTGAGCTTTTCGAGAACCGCCGGATCATAGGAGCCGTTGACGCGGAAGGTCGCCTGGATCGATTCGCCAGTATGGGAATGATAGAGGTTCAACGTGCGGGTGTCACCGTTGGCGGCCGCCGTCTCGGTCGAGGAAGGAACGACGATGCTCGACAGGAGCGCCGCAACTCCTGCTACGGCAACGAGACAGGTATATCTAATGTGAGCCGGGCGGCGGAGCGATTTTCGCAAGTGAAATCTCGCGGTTTTGGTTGGACGGAACTGGCCTTGCTACGTGAGGCGCCGCAAATCGATGTTGAAGCCAACTCACCGGTATTGAAGCGAACTCATATATGATTTTGCGAACTTTTGCCGCTAGCGGTTAGCGGCCCGTAACGAGCTCTTAACCCTCCCCTCATTGATAAATCGCCAACCATTGCAGCCGCTATCATTCACCAAATAAAGTGGCAAATATGGCGAGCCTATGTCGGATCTGGCGCGGAGATTTCGCGGTTCGAATTTCGGTCGCGTCTTCCAGGCGTTAATATTTTGTGGCGGGCGTTTTCAAGAATTGATGGCGCGGCTTCCCGGAGGCAATTGCCGCCGCCGGCGCGCGTTCAGGACAGTGTATCACCTCTGGCCTCGCTTCCATATCTTATTTCGATCTTATTTCGTTGGGGTTTAATGAGGAGGCAGGCTAGCCGCCTATGATGCGGCTTGGCAAATCTGTGGCGGGGATCCTTTGGAGAGGGTACAATGGCCGGATTCGATGTCGATCTCTTCGTGATCGGCGCGGGATCTGGCGGCGTGCGCGCCGCCCGGATCGCGGCGGCCCATGGCGCCAAAGTCATGGTCGCGGAGGAATTCCGCATCGGCGGGACTTGCGTGATCCGCGGCTGCGTGCCGAAAAAGCTCATGGTCTATGCCAGCCGGTACAATGACCATTTTGAGGACGCGGCGGGGTTTGGCTGGACTCTTGCCGCGCCGTCCTTCGACTGGCCACGACTTGTCGCCGCGAAGGAAAAGGAAATCTCCCGCCTTTCCGCGATCTATCGCGACAATCTCGCCAAAGCGGGCATCGCCATTGAAGACGGCCGCGCGGAAATCGAGGATGCTCATAGCGTGCGTCTTCTCGCTGGCGGCCGCAAGGTGAGCGCGCGAATTATCCTCATCAGTACCGGGGCCGCGCCGTTTCTCGAACCTGACGTTCCGGGGCGCGAATATGCGATCACCTCGAACGAGGTGTTTGATCTCCCGGAATTGCCAAAGCGTATGCTAATCATCGGAGGCGGCTATATCGCGGTGGAATTCGCCTCGATTTTCGCGCGGCTCGGCACGGACGTTTCCCTTGCCACGCGGGGCGAAAATATCTTGCGCGGTTTCGACGACGATATGCGGACCGGCCTGCGCGAGGGGCTCGTAAACGCCGGCGTCAAGCTCTACTTCGGCATGCTGCCCACGCGCATCGAAAAGGCGCCAACGGGCGTTCGTGTGAGTTTGACGAAGGGCGCGCGGCTCGACGCCGATCAGGTGATGATCGCGACCGGCAGGCGCCCAAACACGCCGGGACTTGGTTTAGAGAAGGCTGGCGTCGAACGCGACAGCCTGGGAGCGGTGAAGGTCGATGCCTTTTCGAAAACGAATGTCGAGTCGATCTATGCTGTCGGCGATGTCACCAACAGGGTCGCCCTGACGCCTGTCGCCATTCGCGAGGGGCACGCTTTCGCCGAGACGGTTTTTGGCGGCGGGCCGGAGGCCGTTGTGCACAGCAATATACCGACCGCCGTCTTCACGACGCCGGAACTCGGGTGTGTTGGGCTTACCGAAGCGGAGGCGCGCGCAAAATTCGATTGCGTCGATATTTATCTGGCGAGCTTCCGCCCGTTGAAGGCAGCCCTCTCCGGGCGGGCGGAGAAAACCTTGATGAAGATCGTCGCCGATGGCGCGAGGGACCGAGTCCTCGGCGTGCATATTCTCGGCGAGGATGCGAGCGAGATGGCGCAACTTTTGGGAATCGCCGTTAAAATGGGCGCCAAAAAGGCTGATTTCGACGCGACGATGGCGCTGCATCCGACGTCGGCGGAAGAACTCGTCACCATGCGCACGCGGACGGCGCGGTTCGAGCGGGAGATCCCCGGCCCGGAAGGGCCAGAGCTCTGGGCCGCTCGACGAGGGGTAGCGTATCCGTTTCCATGTTCCATTTTCAAAAACCTCTGTATAAGGCATTTTCGAATTCGCAATGTTTTGGCGCCGCCCCGGAAGTGAAAGAACATGCCCATGGAATGCTGGTCGCCCGCCAGTTGGAGACGCAAACCGATCGAGCAATCGCCAGATTATGCCGACAAGGCAGCGCTGGCCGAGGTCGAGCGTCAGCTCGCGGGCTTTCCGCCGCTGGTCTTCGCGGGCGAGGCGCGCAAGCTGAAGCGTATGCTGGGCAAGGCCGCCGCGGGCGAAGCTTTTCTTTTGCAAGGCGGCGATTGCGCCGAGAGTTTTGCCGAACACGCCGCCGACAATATCCGGGATTTTTTCCGGGTGTTTCTGCAAATGGCCGTGGTCACGACTTTCGCCGCCGCCCTGCCGGTGGTGAAGCTCGGCCGCATTGCCGGTCAGTTCGCCAAACCGCGTTCGTCGCCGGGCGAAACGGTAGACGGGGTCGAGCTGCCGAGCTACCGCGGCGACATCGTGAATGACATCGCGTTTGACGCCCGCGCGCGCGCGCCTGACCCCGCCCGCCAGCTGATGGCTTACCGGCAGTCGGCGGCAACCCTGAATTTGCTTCGTGCTTTTGCCACGGGCGGATATGCCAATCTCGAAAACGCGCATGGCTGGATGCTCGGCTTCATCAAGGACAGCCCGCAGTCCGCCCGCTACCAGGAACTCGCGGACCGGATCACCGAGACACTGGGGTTTATGCGCGCGATTGGCCTCGATCCCGAGGCGCATCAGGAATTGCGCCAGACCGAGTTTTATACCTCGCACGAGGCTTTGCTGCTCGGCTACGAAGAAGCGCTGACCCGGATCGATTCGACGACCGGCGATCATTATGCGACTTCGGGTCATATGCTCTGGATCGGCGACCGCACCCGCCATCCGGGCCATGCTCATGTGGAATATGCGCGCGGGGTCAAAAACCCTCTCGGGCTCAAATGCGGCCCCACGCTTTCGCAAGACGAGTTGCTGCGGCTCGTTGACATTCTCAATCCGGCGAACGAACCCGGCCGTCTCACCTTGATTTGCCGGTTTGGCGCCGGCAAGGCGGCCGATCGTCTGCCGGGTCTGATCCGCGCCTTGAAACGGGAAGGGCGGAGTGCAGTTTGGTCCTGCGATCCGATGCACGGCAATACGGTTAAGGCCGCGGGGGGCTACAAAACGCGGCCATTCGACAGGATCGTGAACGAGATCCGCACGTTTTTTTCGATCCACCGCGCGGAGGGCACGTACGCCGGTGGCTTGCATCTCGAAATGACCGGAAAGAACGTCACCGAATGCACCGGCGGCGCGCGGGCCATCTCGGAGGCGGACCTGCATGACCGTTACCATACTTATTGCGATCCAAGGCTCAATGCCGAGCAGGCGATCGAAGTGGCCTTTCTCGTCGCCGAGCTCTTGAAGGCGGAACGGATCGAGCGCGGCCGCGCCGATGCCGCGGAGTGACTCCTGGCGGAGCCGGCGGACGAGGTCCCTTTATGACGACGCGCCAGAATGCCCCCGCGAACCGTCTCGTCATTGGCCTGGCGCAGATTGATTGCACGGTCGGAGATATAGCAGGGAACCTTGCGCGCGTACGCGCCGCGCGCGCCGAGGCGGCCCGCTTTAGCGCCGATCTCGTGATGTTTTCCGAACTTTTCATCGCGGGCTATCCACCCGAGGACCTCGTCTTAAAGCCGGCCTTCGTCGAGGCGTGCCGTGCTGGTTGCGAAGAGATCGCGGCTGAAACTGCCGATGGCGGACCGGCGATTCTCGTTGGCCTGCCGTGGGGAGAAAATGGGCATTGCTACAACGCCTATGCTCTCCTCGACAAAGGCCGCATCGAGGCGATCCGTTTCAAGGCCGATTTGCCGAATTATGGGGTGTTCGACGAAAAGCGCGTGTTCGCGCCGGGGCCGCTGCCGGGGCCTATCTCCTTCAAGGGCGTGCGCATCGGTGTTCCCATCTGCGAGGATATTTGGGGACCTGGCCCGGCCGCATGCCTCGCCGCCGCGGGCAGCGAAATTCTTCTTGTTCCCAACGGCTCGCCTTACTGGCGCGGCAAGACGGACGAGCGGTTTTCGGTCGCCGCCACGCGAGTTGCCGAGACCAAATTGCCGCTCGTTTACCTCAATCAGTTCGGCGGCCAGGACGAGCTTGTCTTCGATGGCGCCTCCTTTGGATTGAGTGCCGACTGTTCCCGCGCGTTCCAGCTCCCAGCTTTTTCGGCCACTGTCGCGAAGACGGTATGGGAGCGTGGAACAAAGGGTTTTGTTTGTGTCGAAGGACCGCGTTGCGTCATCGAAGAGGGCGACGAAGCCGATTACGCCGCCTGTGTCCTCGGCCTTCGCGATTATGTGAATAAGAATGGTTTTCCTGGTGTCATCATGGGCCTATCGGGGGGATCGATTCAGCGCTTTGCGCGGCGATGGCGGTTGATGCGCTTGGACCAGAGCGCGTCCATTGCGTCATGCTGCCTTATCGCTTTACCTCGAACGAATCGCTGATGGACGCCGAGGCGTGCGCGCGCGCGCTAAACGTTCGCTACGATATTCTGCCAATCGCGCCGGCGGTCGAAGGTTTTGAAAAGGTCCTTGCGCAAATCTTCACGGGCACTAATGCGGATATCACGGAGGAAAACATCCAAAGCCGCGCGCGTGGCACGCTATTGATGGCGATTTCCAACAAATTGGGCTTGATGCTCGTGACGACCGGCAACAAGTCGGAAATGTCGGTCGGCTACGCAACGATCTATGGCGATATGAACGGCGGTTTCAATCCGGTCAAGGATCTTTATAAGATGGAGGTTTTTCGCCTCGCGGGGCTCCGCAATCGCTGGAAGCCCAAAGGCGCGCTTGGACCGTACGGCGAGTTGATCGCGCGAAATATCCTGACCAAACTGCCGTCCGCGGAATTGCGCGAGAACCAGAAGGATCAAGATTCGTTGCCGCCCTATGAAGTGCTGGATGCGATCCTCGAAGGGCTTGTCGAAAAAGAAATGCGCGTTGGCGATGTCGCCGCCCTGGGTCACGATCTCGAAACCGTGCGGAAAATCGAGAGGCTTCTTTATCTTGCCGAATACAAACGGCGCCAGGCGGCCCCGGGCGTCAAGGTGACAAGGAAGAATTTTGGCCGCGACAGGCGCTATCCGATCGTCAATAAGTTTCGCGATCCGGGGCTCGCGACGCGGTCATCCGATGCCGTAAGCAAGGCAGATCCGTTGACGACGGCGCGGTTCGAAGAGTGAACCGGCGCGCCGGTTTTTCCGGCCGGACGGCAGTTGCGGAGATTGCGGTCTAAAAACACGCTCGGGGCGCCCACGATCTCAGTTGCTAATCCTCGCTAGGGATGTTCGTATGAGTTTTCTTACGAAGCTTCCTAAGGAACGTTACAGCAGCGACGGTTTTGCCGGCTTTGTTGGTCAACGGCAATTCAATCTTGGTGATGGGAAAGCCTTCGCGTGGATGTCGCAGCTTGCCTACGAGACTGACGAGCCGGAGAAGATAAAGGACATTTTGCATGTCTGGGGAATGACGCCGCTCGGCGACGGAATACTCGCCGCGGAAGTTAACGCGGCTCTGCCACTTGCAAGCACCTGTGCTATTGTTGCGGTGGGGCGAGGAACTACAATTGTCGCATTTGCCGGCACAGTATCCGTTGGTGCTGGAGCCCCGCCTGGAAATCTACATCGAGGGGATGGCAGATACTGTAGAACTACGCATGCCTCATTCCAGTGCCAGGTCGTGGCGCCACTCACTGCCCATGTTGTCATCGGTGATCACATCCCTACCGGCGCTGCGGACCAGAATTTCCGCGCAGGTCTCGATGACCTTGCCGCCGGTTGCGTTCGCACCTGGCAACAGATCCTTCTCCAGAGCCATGAAGCGCTCGAGGATCTCGCGGTCTTTGGGATGGCCCGGATCGATCTCAATCCGGTCGTCGATCCTATAATTTTCCAGCGTCCGCCGCCACCGGCCGAAGTCCCAGGCGATGGGCGATAGCGACACCACCATGTGGTTGGTAAAGCGCGCGCCGTAGGGAAAGCTCAGGCAAGCGGTGCGCTGAACACGAGAAGAACCAGTGGTGTTATAGAAGAAGATGCCACCTGGTTTCAGATGGTCCTTGATGAGGGCGAGGAATTCGACCGACAGCGGGTTACTGACATTGGCCCGGAAATAGAAGGTCGTGTTGGAGACGACGGCATCGAATTGACGGTCCGGATTTAACCGCAACCACCGCCGCCCGTCGTCGGTGATCACCGTGACTTTGGGATTGGCAAGCACGGATGCCACGGCCGGGGTGTCCTGGATCAGCCGCAGGTAGCCTGGATTGATCTCGACGACGGTCAGCGACGCGACGGCGGGATTGTTGGCGATGACCTGTGCCCACGAACCGGACGAGAGTCCGATCATCAGCACGTCGTGCGGGGCCGGATGGAACAGACTTGACGCATAGGGGCGTAAGATGCCGTTGACGTCCTGCGTCAGGCCGGTACTGAACCGGCCGTCGTACATACCGTTGCCAAATACTGCGCCGCTCTGGTCGACGGTAATGATGCCGCTGCGGTTCTCCACCACCCGGACAATTGGTGGCCTGGCTGTGCGGCTGCCCGCCCGCATCAAGTGGTCGTGCAGATCGATGGTGAGTACCGGAAGGGCCAGCGGGCCAACCACGGCCAAGCCGGCCGTCAGGCCGATCCTGAAATGCTTCGCCCGTCGCGGCAGCGGCGTCACAGCGCTAAGTAGCATGGCACAGGCCAAGCCCCCTACGACCAGTGTCCCGGCGATTTCCACCAGCCCCAGCCGGTCCATTAGGACGAACCCGACCAAGATGCTGCCGCTCGCCGAGCCAAGAATGTTGGTTAGGTAGAGTAGCGCCGTGCGCATGCCGGCCCGCTCATCGGCGGCCACCCCGAGATGGGCGAGACAGGGCAGCAAGCTGCCCCAATGGCGAGCCACCAAGTAGATCATAAACAAGGCCACACCCAGTATGCCGGCCCCCAGCCATGCCAAATGGCCCAGCAGCGGCAGGAAAAGGAACCCAAGCAGGGTGGCGGCGGTCACGTCGCGCAGCACCCGGTGGATCGCCTCGTCGACTGACTTGCGGCAACTCTCGGTTGCCTTGCGCGAGCCGGACGCCAGGCCGATGAGGAAGGCGCCCAGCGTGAGGGCGAAGGCAGTGGCGCTGCTGCCGGTGGCGAAGGAAACCGTGTGGAAAAAGAAGATTTCGTACGACAGTGATACCAAACCGCCGACAAAGGCCAGAGCCATCACCGGCACGAAACCGAGCGCAGGCTTGGCCCCGGACAAACTTGCCAAGGACGTTGACTCGCTGCCACTACCGGATGAGCGATCGCGCCAATAGGCGGCCAGCGCGCCTAGCGCCACCGCACCGTTCATCGCCACGGCCACGCCGACAGACTCTTGCATGCCGAGGAATGGAAATAACAGGATCGTGGAAATCAGACATGCGGCCCCCGCGCCCAGGGTGTTGACGTAGTAGAGTAACCCAACCGAACCGCCAACATTTCCCGGACCGGCGCACCAAATGGCCGACGAGCACCGGCAAGGTGGCCCCCATCAAAAGAGTTGGAACGGCGACCAACCCTAGGGCCGCGGCGGCCTCCAAAGGCAAGGGAAGGCCCGAGGCAAGCGCGCCAACTTTGTCGAAAATACTGAGCGACACCAGGCCGAAGGCACCTGTCAACAGTTCGATGCCGGCGAGAAGGGGTAACAAGGGTATCGCTTGCCATTTTGAGAGGATGCCGCCTAGCAAGCTGCCCAATCCCAGACCGAGCATGAACGCGGTGACGACAATGGTTACCGATTCGATGTTGACGCCGAAAACACGGAAGAGGGCCCGCTGCCACGTCAGCTGGTAGATCAGGTCGGGAAAGCCCGAAAAAAAGAAAAGAACGCAAAGGAAGCGGGTCCACTGGGACTTGTAATCGCCCCGGAACGCCCAATTCCACACGGACGCTAAAGAGAATCTACATATCGTCGTTGCAATCATCGCAATCAACTGGTGGGTTGGCACGCACTTGGAAATAGGATTTAAAGCCCGGATCACCGCAAGCCCGGAACGGGCACGTTTGGTGATTTCCCTAAGGCGACACTCATATGAACACCCTTTGTGGGCGCGCAGTGTGTAATATTCTCTTAAACGGCCGCCAACGCTGATCTTTCAGCTTGATCCTAGAACCCGGTTTTTGGAGGTATTTTGTCCGCCGTCTATCCCTGTCCGGCGCTCGGTTCTTCCTCGCGCATAGTCATTTCATTGCCGTGCCAGACGAAATCATCGGTGATCCATGCGTCGATGTAGATGACCGGGAGTATCAGGTCGCGTAACACGAAAAGCAATGGCATGCGCCACGAGAAATGCCATCTGTTTTGACGCGCAAGAAGCGCTTCCGGACAATACCAGGCGAGCGCGGCGCCGAGCGCCGCCGCGGCCACGTTTAAATCCAGCATCGAAGCGGCGTAGGCCGCGGCCAAGCAAGGCAAGGCGGCTCCCGCGACGATTTCAGGCGCGTAAAACAGCGGAAAGGTTTTCCGGCGCATTCGCGCCCAGCGCACCTGCCGCAGCCAGACATCGCGAAAGCCGCGAAAGCCGAGCGGCTGTTCGAAAGGGCTATCGACGAGATTGACGCAGAGCCCTTGGCGGTGCACGAGCTTCGTCGACGCGGCGTCCTCCGCGATCTCGGCGGCGAGCGCGCGAATCCCGCCGCCCTTTTCCATCACCTCGCGCCGCCACAACATGTTCTTGCCCTGGGCGAAACCCAATCCCATGGCTTCGGCGCAATATTGCCAGCGCGCCTCGAAGGTGTTGAGAAAAGAGCATTCGAGTTCGGCCCAGAGATTTCGCGGCCGCGAGCCCAGTGGCATGGAGCAGACAAGACCAGTACGGCGCCGCCAGCTTGCCAGGAGGCGCTGTATATAATCCTCCGGCATCAATACATTGGCGTCGGCGAGAATGATCCAATTGTGGCGGGCTGCGTCCCATCCGCGCACGCAATTGTTCAGCTTTGGATTGGGGCTCACCTGTTCGTCGCCCACGATCACCCGCGCCGGCCGGTCAGGATGGCGCGCGATCAGACGCTGGACAAGGGGCAGGACTGGATCGTTCGCATGTGCGACGCAAAAAATAATCTCGTAGGCTGGATAATCGAGCCGGAAACTCGATTCCAATGTCTCTTCGCAGAAATTATCGAGGCCGCAAACGGGCCGCACCACGGAGACCCCTGGGGCGGCGCGCGGAGGCGGAAGGGGTGCCAGCCTGGGCTTTGCCCGGATCGCGGCTAGCCCGATACTGATCAGATTGAGAAACGTCAAAAACAGGCAAAACCCCGCCGCCGCATATGCCATCGCCATTGTCAGGCTCCCGGGCTAGTATCTATCAAAGGCATGCGGCATTCGGCTCCGGTGAGTTACGCTAAGCAGCTCGCTTTCGATGGTTCGACGCGTATGTTCGTGGTTTCATAACTCTTGGGAAACTCATGCCGCATCCAATCGTCCGCTTCGCTCCATCGCCGACCGGCCGCATTCACATTGGCAACGCGCGGACGGCGCTTTTGAACTTCCTCTACGCAAAAAAACACCATGGCGAATTTATACTTCGGTTCGATGACACCGATGTGGAACGTTCCAAGGAAGAGTTCGCCCAGGCGATCGAGGTCGATCTCGCCTGGCTCGGGATTGTGCCGGATGCGGTTTTGCGCCAGTCGGGGCGTTTCGCGCTTTACCGCGCCGCCGCCGCAAAACTGCGCGACGCCGGACGGCTTTATCCTTGCTACGAAACCGCAGAAGAACTCGACCGCAAACGCAAGCGCCAGTTAGCGCGCGGCCTGCCCCCGGTCTATGATAGGGCCGCGCTCGCACTTTCAGGCCCGGAACGGGCACGCCTTGAGGCCGAGGGCCGACGGCCGCACTGGCGCTTCAAACTCGGCCACGAAATCGTGCGCTGGACCGATCTCGTGCGTGGCGACAGCCATATCGATTGCGCCTCACTGTCCGACCCTGTGTTATTGCGCGAGGATGGAACTTATCTCTACACATTGCCGTCGGTCACGGACGACATCGAGAGCAAAATCACCCATATTATCCGGGGCGAAGACCATGTGACCAATACGGCGGTTCAAATGCAGCTTTTCGAGGTTTTGGCCGGGCCGGGCAAGTTCCCATACTTCGCGCACCACAACCTTTTGTCTTCGGCGAGCGGCGAAGCGCTCTCAAAACGTTCCGGCGCGTTGTCGATCGGGACATTGCGTGATTCCGGAATCGAATCGCTCGCCGTCGCGGCGGCGGCGGTTCTGACCGGATCTTCCGTGGCGGCGCACCCGGTTGACAGCCTTGACGAATTGGCGGCTTCGCTCGATCTCGCGAAGCTCTCCCGGACGGTTGCGCGGTTCGATCCCGCCGAACTCGCCGCGCTGTCGGCGCGCACGCTGCATGAGTTAAGTTTTGACGCGGTGCGTGACAGGCTCAAGGCGTATGATATCGCCGGCCACAAGGCGAAGCCTTTCTGGCTCGCCACGCGCGGCAATCTTTCGGCTTTTCTCGATGTGGTTGGCTGGTGGCGGGTCGTCGAAGGCGAGATCGCGCCGGTCGTCGAGGAGGCCGGGTTCCTGGCGGCGGCCCGCGATACCCTGCCCACTGAGCCTTGGGACGAAACCGTCTGGACGAATTGGACCAAGGCGTTGAAGGATGCCACCGGACGCAAGGGGAAGGCGCTGTTTCATCCCTTGCGTCTCGCCCTGACCGGCCGCGACAACGGACCCGAGCTCGCGGCGCTTTTGCCTTTGATCGGCAAAACTAAAGCGGCGGCACGATTATCCGGACATGCCGCTTGACTCCGTCGGGGCCAGGGACCTCCTGGGTCAGGGCTTCCCCTTCGGTGTTCGCGGAATTCTTCCCCGTCTGGTCTTCCTTGGCCGCGGAAGGTCGCGCGCCTGGCCCCGGTGGCGCCGCCTTTTCGAATTTCGGCTTTGCCAATTCCGCCGATTTTTCGGGAGTGACCACGATATCGCTTTTGCGTTCGCGTCCAAGTATCTGTTCGGCTCCCTCAAGCGCCTCGGCCCAGGATTGCCCAGCCGGTTTGCAGGTGCAGGCAGGATCGAAAGTTTTCTCGAATTTCAGGGCGTTGGGCAAATCGGAATAGGGCGTGTCGCCGTCGAGCGCAACGGCGGTATTGATGTCCTGGCTGGGGGAACGTGTATAGACGCTGGCCGCGGTATTCGGGCAGAGGGCCTGGCAAAGGCCGGTCAGTTGGCCTGGATCGCTTTGCCTCACCGATAGGTTGAGCGGGAAAAATCCACCATCGCAGTCGCGTACGCACAAAGCCTGCGAACCGCCGTGTGGAGTGAGGCCTTCGCCGGGCAGAGGGCGGACCTCTTCGATCCGGGGCTGTTGATCTAAAGAGAACGGATTTGGATTGGGTGCAAAGATGCCGAAAAGCGTTTCGAAAAAACCCCGCTCGCGCGGGGGGGCGGTAGCCTGGGCTTGGCCGCGGCAATAGGCATTGTAACGCGCGGTCAGCTGCTGCCTTGCCGCTGCATTGCCGGCGGGATTCCCGCCTCCTTGGTATTGGGCAAGGTTCGCCTGCATTTGTTGAATTTGCGCGTTAAGGCCCGGGCATTGCGGCGGCGCGTCGAACAAAAAGAATTGGCTCCGGTCGCAGCCGAGCGCACGCGCATTCCGGATCGTGCGATCGAGGTCCGCGCGCTGTTTTTGCGCGGCGCCGCCATTGTGGTTCGAAGGCGTCTGGCTGCCTTCGCCGAGCGCGCCGATCCGCGCCGCTAGTTCTCCGCAACCGGCCGGTTGCGCAGAGGCAGGACCCAGGGAGAGGACGAGGGTCACACTGCCCATGGCAATCCTTAAGCAGGCGCCAAAACGCGTGAATGATTCTCTAAGGGCGCGGCCGGATTGCATGCACGTCTCTTCGGGCGCTTGGGGGGTCACTTGCCAAGCCGGTCTTCACATTGGACAATTAGTTTGGTGTCCCTTCGTGGCCTTAACATGACCACATCTAGTGCGGCCAGGTCCGGGAGGCGGGACAGGACGAACATCGCGAAACCGGAAAGTCACGAATTTCGACTGCTATATGGCAAATGATGTCATCAAACACTTTATAATCCGGCATGGAGCAGACGGGCGTGCTCGCCGCGCTTCGAAAATAAAGCGGCGTGCTGACAAGGGCCGACCAAACTCGGCCGGGGTCATTGTCCGGCAAAGTGTGGTGGCTTGAGGGACTCTTGATTATCCTCTGTCGCGAGCTAGTTGACACGGTCGCCGCAGGTGACGTGGAAGGAGCCAGGCTCGATGTTGGATCGCGACGCCTCGTCTAACGTGCCTGCCACCTCATCTGCCGGTCCAAAGCCGTTCGAGCCGGCAAATCCATGCGCCTTGCACCAGGCATCCGCCACGACAAGGCCGCACTGCGAACCCGGCTTAAGACATTCCTCGAAACCATAGCCGTCATTTGGCGGAATGATCAATGTCCGGCTTTCGTTCGCTCCCGCGGGAATTTTGAGGGCTAGCGCAGCCAAAATTCCGCCGAGGAGGAAAAGCACAAGGCGAAGCAACTTGCGGTGGCCGCGCGCGGCGAGAGTTATTTTAGCGATCGGTGGGAACAAAATCGACATGCAAATCTCAAGAATTGGCGGGAACCGGGAGGATATCTATAGCGAAAGCGCTTGAAAATTTTGTTAATGCGCCGGCGGGATCCGGCCAACAAAGCGCCAAGCTTGACCAATAGAGCATTCCGCGCGCATAGTCACGCCATGACGCACTTGACCGGCGCTTGCCGGACGATCATTTCGATCACTATTTGTAACGCCTAGCCTTGCCCCTGGCTGGAGCCGTCGCGTCTTCATGAAAGAGTTCGTCCTTGATGCCCCAGGCCAGAGCAGGCACAAGGGGAGCATATGCCGTTGCGGCTTTACAATACGCTGACCCGCCAGAAAGAAATTTTCGCGCCGATCGATCGCGCGAATGTGCGGCTCTACGCCTGCGGCCCGACGGTGTACGATCATTTGCACATCGGCAATGGGCGAATGCTGATCGTCTTCGACGTGCTTTTCCGTCTGCTGCGCCGTGAATACGGCCCGGATTGTGTCACCTACGTCCGCAACATCACCGACGTCGACGACAAGATCAATGCCCGCGCGGCGGAGCGCGGGGTCGATATCCGCGTGCTGACGGATCAAATGACGAAGGTTTTTCACGAGGACACCAAGGCGCTCGGCTGCTTGCCGCCAACCGTCGAGCCCCGCGCGACGGAGCATATCGCCGAGATGATCGCACTCATCGAAAAGCTTATCACCAAGGGCCAAGCCTATGAGACGCTAGAACTTAATTCTGGCGATCACCATGTGCTGTTCGATGTGCGCTCGATGCCTGCTTACGGTCACCTCTCGAAGCGTTCGCTCGACGAAATGATCGCGGGCGCGCGGGTCGAGGTCGCGCCTTATAAGCGCGGGCCGATGGATTTTGTCCTGTGGAAGCCTTCGAGCCCCGGCGAGCCCGGCTGGGAAAGCCCCTGGGGACGCGGACGGCCCGGCTGGCACATCGAATGTTCGGCAATGAGCTGGAAACATCTGGGCGAAATGTTCGATATTCACGGCGGCGGCATCGACCTCCTTTTCCCGCATCACGAAAACGAAATGGCGCAAAGCTGCTCGGCCTTTGGGCATGACGTCATGGCCAATTTTTGGATGCACAACGGCCATCTCCAGGTCGAAGGCGAAAAAATGTCAAAAAGCCTTGGGAATTTCGTGACGATCCACGAGCTTCTCAATACCGATAAATTCGGCGGCCGTTCCTGGCCGGGCGACGTGCTGCGGCTCGCGATTTTGAAAACGCACTACCGCCAGCCGATCGATTTCACGGTGAGAGCGTTGGAGGAGGCTCGCAGCGAATTGAAGTCCTGGGCAAATCAGCTCGCACACACCGATGCGATGAACTTGTCCATCGGACAGCGCGGTTGTGGCAATCCCCCGATGCCTTCTGAGGAAGTTCTCGCTTCTCTAATGGATGATCTGAACACACCGAAAGCTCTTACCGAGCTACGTTCTATCTTCTCGCGACTTTTGAACGGTGATGTTACAGCTCACTATTCACTTATTCAAAGCTGCGAATTTCTCGGCTTACTTCGCGCAGATCGGCTATCTATCTACTCGGACCCCGTAATAACGGGGGAAGCGGCAATTTCTCCAGCTCAGTACCAATATATAGAGGAAATTCAGACTGCAATCGCAAATGACAATCACGAACGAAAGGTAGAGCTGATTACGAATCTCGCACATTGGGGTGTGAAGGTCGTCGCCCAAGAATATGGTGCGGTTAGCTACGAAGTTATGGGAGATGCCGGTCTCGACGTAAAAGCATTGATCGATGCGCGCAATGCCGCCCGCGCGACGAAAAACTGGGCGAAGGCGGACCGTATCCGCGATGAACTCGCCAAGAAAGGTATCACGCTCCAGGACCACGAGGATGGAAGCACCACAGCACATGTTTATCTCACTGCGAGGAGCCAGGGCGCAGCCATGGCTACCGCGACCCCCAGGGTGAAGAAATGAGCGCCAGCGCCTTTCCAAAACCTTCCCTGCGGCCTTACCTCGCCTCCGACCTTCCGCTGCTCGCCGAAATCCGGTTCGCGGCCATCGAGGAATTGACCGTCGAGGATTACGATGAGGCGCAGCGGCGCGCCTGGGCCTCGGCAGGCGCCGACGAGGAGGCGTTTTCGAAGAGTCTCGCAAAGGGTTTGACCCTCGTCGCGCTGATCGGCGGCGGCCCGGTTGGTTTTATCTCACTTCACGACGGGAGCCTGATTGATCAGCTTTATGTCCATCCAGCCGTCGCCCGCACCGGCGTCGCGAGCGCGCTCATTGAGGCGATTGAAAAACTCGCCGCCGCGCGCGGCACGGCCACGCTCGCGACCAATGCCAGCGACACCGCAAAACCCTTATTCGAGGCGCGTGGCTATCAAGCGATGCATCGCAACACGATCGAGATCGATGGCGAATATCTTGGCAATACGCACATGACAAAAGCGCTGGCGCCTAAATCCGCGCCGGATGGACGGCGATGACCCGCGAAAAGCTCACCTTGTTCGACACGACCTTGCGCGACGGCGCGCAAATGGCGGGCGTCGACTTCTCGCTCGCCGACAAACGCCACATCGCGGCGCTGCTCGACGGTCTCGGCCTCGATTATATCGAGGGCGGCTATCCCGGCGCGAATCCGCTCGATACGGAATTTTTCGCGCAAAGGCCCCAATTGAAAACCGCGCGTTTCGCGGCGTTCGGCATGACCAAAAGGGCTGGCCGCTCCGCCGCCAATGATCCAGGTCTTGCAAGCCTCCTAAACGCCGATGCCGACGTCATCACCTTCGTGGCCAAGGCATGGGATTTTCATGTTCAATTGGTGCTCGGCTGCACCCTTGACGAGAATCTCGAAAACATCCGCCAGTCGATCGAGGCGGCCCTTGCGAAAGGCCGCGAGCCGATCCTCGACTGCGAGCATTTCTTTGACGGCTTCAAAGCCAACCGCGACTATGCGCTGTCCTGCGCGGCGGCAGCTTATGCGGCCGGAGCCCGCTATGTCGTGCTCTGCGACACCAATGGCGGAACGCTCCCGCATGAGATCGCAAAAATTGTCGAGGAAGTTGCCGCGCAAGTGCCGGGCTCGCACCTCGGCATTCATGCGCACGACGACACCGGCAACGCGGTCGCCAATTCGCTCGCCGCCGTTCGCGCCGGGGCGCGGCACATTCAAGGCGCGCTGAACGGGCTCGGCGAGCGGTGCGGCAACGCCAATCTCGTCTCGCTGATCCCAACGCTTTTGTTGAAGCGCGATTTTGCGGAACAATTCGAAATCGGCGTGACGCCGGAAAAGCTCGCCACGCTCACCAAGGTCAGTCACACTCTCGACGAATTGCTCAATCGCGCGCCCGACCGGCACGCGCCCTATGTCGGCGCCTCGGCTTTCGCGACGAAAGCTGGAATCCACGCCTCGGCGGTGATGAAGGAGCCAAAAACTTACGAGCATATCGTGCCAGAGGCGGTCGGCAACAAGCGCCGGCTTCTGGTGTCGGACCAGGCGGGGAAATCGAATATTCTCGCGGAGCTAGAACGGATCGGGGTGCGTCTCGACAAAGAGGATTCCCGGCTCGCGCGCGTTCTCGACGAGGTCAAGCAAAAGGAATCGCTTGGCTACGCCTATGAGGGCGCGGATGCCTCGTTCGAGCTGCTGGCCCGCCGGATTCTCGGGCAGGTGCCGGACTATTTCGAGGTCGAACGCTTTCGCGTCGATGTCGAGCGCCGCCACAACGCGCAAGGCGAACTTGTCTCCGTGGCGGAGGCGGTCGTCAAGGTGCGCATCGGCGGCGAAACCCTGATCTCGGCCGCCGAAGGCGAGGGGCCGGTCAATGCGCTCGATCTCGCGCTGAGAAAAGATCTCGGCAAATATCAGCGCTTTATCGAAGACCTCGAACTCGTCGATTTTCGCGTTCGCATTTTTAAGGGCGGAACCGACGCGGTAACCAGGGTGTTGATCGAGTTTCGCGACGGTTCTGGAGAGAGCTGGTCGACGGCAGGCGTCTCCGCCAATATCATCGACGCGTCGTTCCAGGCGCTGACCGACGCGATCACCTACAAGCTTCTAAAATCCGGCGCGCGATAAGGGCAAACGGGTTTGCGCCGCCGTGATTGCGCGAAGGCGCATCCTAAAAGCTACTGGGCCACCGGCACGAGGCTCGCGATGGCCGGACCTGAAGACTTGAGCGCGGCGGCAAGCCCCTGCGGATCATCGGTGCCGATCCGGCGAATGTCTCCAGTCTTGAGGCGGAGTTCGACTGCATCGAACCCGGAGACGTTATAGAGGCGCCAGCCTGGAAGCATCCTGATTCCAAAACCGTTCAGCCAAGTGTTGCGCACAATCCGGATGCCTTCGATATCCGAGAGCGCGACGCGATAATCCCAAAGCCCTGGCCCGAAATACCAGCGAATCTCGGTGCCGCTCACTTCTACTGTCAGGGACGAGAAGAGCCACGCCAACCCACAACACAGAGCGAATGGCACAAACAGCCACCAAGGCCAATGTCCCAATCGAAGCCTCATCGCCAAGATCGGTAACCCGGAAGGAAGAGCCGCAGGCGACAACACCGTCAGCATCAAGGTGCCGGGCTGCGTGTGATGATAATGCCCGGCCATGACCTCTTTCCGCAATGACCATTGCAGCTTGAACCGGCATCCACCATACGACGGCCTTGCTTACGCTAAGCTTGCTTCTGTCAACGGATTTTGGCAAGGCCAATTCCTCGCCACAGGGGCTCCCGCGCGTCTGGGTCTAATTCTCGTTCGTATATTGCAAGATGAACCCATGCGGAAGGCCTCGTGGGGGAGCGGGAAAAGGCGCCGCGCTGCGGACCGCCGCGAAATAGGCGGCGTCGAGGACCGGATCGCCGCTCGCCCGGTAGACCGCCTGATGGGTCAGATTGCCCAATTCATCGACGAAAAGGCCTATTTGTCCGACGTGAATCAGATGGCTTGCGCGGACCGATGGCGGAAGATGCACTCGGCGGGTTATCAATCCCATCAGCAAGGATTCATAGCTCGCCTTTTCGGTTCCGCCACTAATCGGCGCGGCCTTGGCCGCGGCTCCGAGCGAATAATTAGGCGCGGGGGACAAAGCGGCGAGCTGTTGCGCCACCGTGACATTTTTGCCTTGGGCGGGGGGGCTCTTGCTTTGTCGAGGGCTCTGTTTCTCTTGGGGCTTTGCCGGCGGCTCTGGCTGCGCCTTGTCGAGAGCCTCGGCGTCCGGCGTGTCATCGGCCAGCTTTTGCAGCTCCGCTGGCGGCGACGGCTTGGCCGCCTTTTCGTTTGACGCGGTTGCGGCTTTCTCTTGTTCGGGCTTTTCTTGGGCAGGCTGTGGAGCCGCGAGCTTGGGCGGTGGTGCCACGCGAGACGCTTTGGTTTCCTTGTCGGGTTCCCCCTTGTGGGTTTGACCGGCATTGCCCGATACCGGCGCATCGTGTGCGACTTCGACGTCGTCGAGTTGCACTTTTTCCGGTGGCGGCTTCTCCTTGACCACGGGCGGGGTCACGAGGTCAGGCGGGGGAATAAGAAGCTTTGCAATTGGTTCGGCCTTCTGCTCGGGAGGCATCTCGGCGACGATCTCCACCGGAATATCTTCGTCGAGGGTGGGCTCGCGGGCGATTGAGAAATCCTCGAAAAGAAGGAATGCCAAAATCAATGCGTGGGCAACCAAACACGCCGCGAGAATGAGGCCGAATGGCCCGCGCGTCTGACGTCCCACCGGAACGGTCAGACGATCCGACGGATCCGCCTTGAAGGCGGCATCGACGGGTTCGCGATCTAGTGTCACCTCGCCCTCGACATCAACGGCCATGGCCCTTTTTTCGCCTGCGCTAGCGTAACTGCCCAAATCAAGCTTTCATAAGCGCGGATCGATGGTCTCCTTGCGCGTGCCTAGAACCGCGGCCTTTGCCGCGGCGGTTTCGATCATCGGCAAAATATCCTCGATCTTTTCGGCAATAAGATAGCGGACCTCCAAGGAAGACTGGATAAATCGCCGCTCCCGCATATGCGCGAAAAGCCGCAGCAGCGGCTGCCAAAAGCCGGCGATGTCGGCAATCACGACCGGCTTTGTGTGGCGCTCGATCTGGACCCAGGTCAATTGTTCGGCTAGCTCCTCCAAGGTTCCGATGCCGCCAGGCAGCGCGACAAAAGCGTCGGCGCGCTCGAACATCAAACGCTTACGCTCATGCAAGCTGCCGACGACAAGGCATTCCTGGAGTCCTGGCAGGGGTCCTTCCCAGCCGATCAAAAACTCCGGAATAATGCCGGTGACGTGGCCGCCGTTGGCGAGCACCGAGCCGGCGATCGCGCCCATGAGACCGTTAGCGCCGCCACCATAAACGAGGCCGATGCCGGCCTTCGCCATGGCTTGGCCAAGTTGTCGCGCGGCGGCTTCGTAGACGAGGTCCACGCCTTGGGCGGAGCCGCAGTACACGCAGATGTTGCGTACGAGGCGGGAGCGAGCCTCGATCGCGATGTGTTTCGATGACATCGTCTGCTTGTCGCCCGCCCGCCCATAGTGGGTCAAGTGAGGCTTCAAACGGCGGCGCGGGGTGTGCTCCCGTTGCACCGCCGCAGCTGGAAATCATGTAGCGGATCATGGTAATGCGAGATCGAAAAGCCTAGGGGATGATCGCCGGATCGCCGTCTAGGGGTTTGAACGCTTCCGGTCCCTTATGAGCCTTCGCCGGCAAGCGAGCCACATGTCGCGTCCTTTCTTTCTCAAGGCTCCGGCGCCTCAGGCCAAGGCTTCCACAAGACCTGTGCGGGGCTCGGCCCTCCGAAAACTCTGGCCCTACATCTGGCCGTCCGGGCGGCGCGATTTGATGCTGCGGATTTATGCTTCCCTGGCTTTGCTGCTGACCGCAAAAATTGTCACGATCGCGGTTCCCTATTCCTTCAAATGGGCCACGGACGCCTTGAGCGATCCGGCGCGGGCGTCCCTTTCCGCCGTGATCGCGGGTCCCCTGGCTTTCACGCTTCTTTACGGCGGTCTGCGCATTTTGATGGCGCTCCTCAGCCAGGCCCGCGATGCGATCTTCGCCGATGTCGCGATGCACGCCGTGCGCCGTCTCGCGCGCGATGTATTTTCGCATTTGCATCTGCTGTCGCTGCGCTTTCACCTCGAACGCAAGACCGGCGGTCTCACAAGGATCCTTGAACGCGGCCGCAATTCAATCGAGACGATCGTTCGCACGACGATGCTGACGGCAGTTCCGACGATTGTCGAATTCGTTCTGATCCTGGCGGTTTTTCTCTATCAATTCGATTGGCGTTATGCCGCCGTGGTGACTTTGATGATCCTCGCCTACATGGGCTACACCGCGAGCGCGACCAATTGGCGGATCGCGATCCGGCGGGCGATGAACGAGAGCGATACCGACGCAAATACCAAGGCGATCGACAGCCTGCTCAACTTCGAGACAGTCAAATATTTCAATGCCGAGGAGCGCGAGAAGCAGCGCTACGACAAATCCATCGCCCGCTACGAGCGCATGAGCATAAAGACTTACACGTCGCTTGCCTGGCTCAACGCGGGGCAGGCGGTCATTTTTACATGCGGGTTGACGGCCGCGATGGCGATGAGCATCGAAGGTATCAAGAGCGGCGCCAATACGGTCGGCGATTTCGTCCTCATCAACGCGATGATGATTTAGCTCTATCAACCGTTGAACTTCATGGGCGTCGTCTATCGCGAGATCAAGCAATCGGCGATCGACATCGAGATGATGTTTGCCATTCTCGGCCAGCATCCCGAGGTCGAAGACCGCTCGGGCGCGAAGCCTCTTGCCGTGACAAACGGCACGCTTTCGTTCGAGCATGTGTCTTTTCATTACGACCCGCGCCGGGCAATTCTGAAGGACGTGAGTTTCGACGTGCCGGCCGGAAAAACCGTGGCGATTGTCGGTCCCTCGGGGGCCGGCAAATCCACGATTTCGAGGCTGATATTCCGTTTCTACGAGCCGTCCGCCGGGCGGATCACCATCGATGGCCAGGATATCGCGATGGTGACGCAAACCTCGCTTCGCGTGGCGATCGGCGTGGTTCCGCAAGACACGGTCCTTTTTAACGACACGATCGCCTATAATATCCGCTACGGCCGGTTTGAGGCGAGCGACGCCGAGGTGCGCGAGGCGGCGCGTCTGGCGCGGATCGACCATTTCATCGAACATATTCCTGGCGGTTACGAGGCGCAGGTCGGAGAGCGCGGACTGAAACTCTCGGGCGGCGAAAAGCAGCGCGTCGCCATCGCCCGAACCATTCTAAAAGCGCCGCCGATCCTCGTTCTCGACGAGGCGACCTCGGCGCTCGACTCCTTTACCGAAGGCGAAATTCAGGACGCGCTCGACCTTGTCGCCAAAGACCGGACGACCCTCGTGATAGCGCACAGGCTTTCGACAATCGTCCATGCCGACGAGATCATCGTGCTCGACAAGGGCAAGATCGTGGAGCGCGGCGCGCATGAACTCGCTTCTGGCGCAAAGCGGGATATACGCCGCGCTGTGGAAACGCCAGCACGAGGTGAGGCAAGCCGAGGAAACCTTGCGCCGCGCGGCGATCGAGGAAGGAGGCAGGCTCAGCATCAAGATTGAGACGGAGGAATTGCCGGAACTGGGCGGCGAGCCGGAGGAGGAAGGCGCGCTGGACGAGGACCAGGCAATGCCCAGTCTTTGAGGACGCCTCAGACCATCTGTCAGGAAGACCGCCGGCTGTGTAAATTCGGGGCCGGCTGACGAGGCCTTTAAATGCGTATCGGCCCGGCGGCTAGCCGATGGGCGTTGCGCCCGGCGGAGCAGGCACTTGAGTTGGCATCTGTTCGGTAGAGCAGAACACGCGCCATGCGGTGATAGTCTAGGCACAAGTTTGCACTGTGAAAGTCAGGAAGTTGCGGTCGCGTCCTCGCGCCGACTTAACCCGATCTACCTTCGGGCTCTTCTCCGAGCGACGCAGCGATATCCTCGAGCAGTGTCCGGCGGTTTACGAGGCGCGTGAATTCGCGATCGCCTTCCACTAAAGCGACGAAATCCGTTGCACGGCGAAGGACGGCACGCGTTCGTTCACCGCGCGTCGAGTCCCGCAGAGCATCCGTCCAAGCGCCGAACGCGTGTTGGGGCAACAATGACGTCAGCAGTTCACGGGTTACGTATGTCCCTCGTTCGGAGGCAGTGCCTCTCAGTAAGTGTCCGTCCAGAAGCATATTGAACCGGATGAATTGTTTGTGATTTCAAAGGAGGCGGCCTGATTCGAGGAGGGGCCGCCGGTGTGGACGAAGGAAAACCGCACTCGCTACAGTCGCGACAAGCTGCGTTACCCGAGTGATCTGAGTGACGCGGAATGGCCGCTGGCCGAACCGCTGATCCCGCCGGCCAAGAGCGGCGGCAACAAACGCCGGGTGAACCTCCGCGAGATCGTCAACGGGCGAAGCAAGCTTTGCAAGCAAAGATTGCGGAAGGTCATGTACGTGCTCTCGACGGGATGCCAATGGCGGGCCATTCCGAAAGACCTGCCGCCGCGCAGCACGGTGTTCGCCTATCTCGATTTATGGATCTATGACGGCACCCTGGATCGCATGCACCGCGCGCTTTACGAAGCGTGCCACGAACAAGCCGGCCGCGAGGCCAGCCCTACCGCCTGCATTATCGACAGAAAGACGCGTGAAAAGCGCCGAAAAAGGGAGGCCCGCATCGATCCACCTGGGTTCGACGCCGGCAATCCTTCGATGAACACAGGAGATCAAGGGCAAGAAGCGGCACATTCTCGTCGACACCGAGGGATTGCTGCTGCATGCCATCGTGCATGCCGCCGATATTCAAGATCGCGACGGAGGCGTTCTTCTGCTGGCCACGCTGTTTGGCTTGTTTCCTTTTTTGAAGAAGCTGTTCGCCGACAGCGCCTGCCAAGGCCCAATCTTTCACAAGGCCGTTGGCAAAATTCTCACTCAACTCGACGTCGAAATCGTCAAACGTTCCGACCAGGCCAAGGGTTTCGTCGTTCTGCCAAAGCGTTGGATCGTCGAACGAACGATTGCTTGGCTCAATCGGTGTCGCCGGCTTGCCAAGGATTAGACCTCTTGCATAACCGTCATGGGGCTTTCAGTTCCACGTTATAGATTGCGGCGATGAGGAAGAAGCGCAGGCCAAATCTGCGGCGGCGGTTTCTGTAGCGGTTGGCCATGATCTTGAACCGTTTGAGCATGGCGATGACGTTCTCGCAAGGCACGCGTTCGCTCGATATGGCGCGGTTTCTGGCTTTTTCGCTTGAAGATAAGGGATTCTTTTTACTGCGCTTTTTTGGCATGCTCGTCTTCGCGTGCCTTCTCTGCAAGCCTTGATAGCCGCTGTCGGCAACGGCTTTCGTGTCAGGGTGCAGCCGCACTTTCGACCGCTTGAACAGCCTGAAGTCGTGCCGCCGTCCTTTTTCGTGCGCGATGCATAGAATGCGGCGTGTCGATTTTTCGACGACAAGCTGCGTTTTCAGCGTGTGCCGCTTCTTCTTGCCCGAATAGCAGCGCTTTTGTTTTTTTGGGCCGTTCGATGGGTGTTTCGGTTGCGTCGATCAGGACGATATCGAACACCTGATCGCTTGCGGCAACAGCCTTGCGGCCGGGCAACCGAAAGACTTTGCTTTTGGCCAGCGTGTTTTCGCACCATTTGATGTTACGGTATGCCGCGCTTTCGCTGATCCCGTAGGCTTGCCCAATGTGAAAATACGTCCGGTATTCGCGCCAGTATTCGAGCATCATCAAAAGCTGGTCTTCGATGCCAAGGGTGTTGGGCTTGCCGCCGGCGGCTTTTTGCCTGCATTTGGCAGCAAGCAGCAAGGCCGCCATCGCTTCAAATGTGCTCCTTTGAACACCCGTAAGCCTGCGAAATGCTTCGCCTCTCAGCTCTTTGACCGAATCAAATCTCATCGCCGCTCCTCCCTTCGGCGGCAACGAATCACCCAGTGCTTAAAAAATGGTTATGCAAGAGGTCTATTGGGGAAATCCGAATGTCAAAGCACTTGCTTTCTTGCGCTTTGCCTCCATCCGTCTCATGTTACGAAAACTCTGTAATCCTTCATGAAGTTCTTGGACGGACTCTAAGTGTCCTCTCTGATTGGGGTCGTTGGAGTCGAGCTGCTCCTGCTTGTTTCCTCGCCATCGGTTGATCTCGTTCCCGCAGGTTACACACTTCTCTTCGCGGTCGGCGCACAGGCCGCCGCATGATGGGATCAGGTGTAAAATACTGGACTTGAGATTTCAGGCACTGCCGGATGAAATCGCAACCCGCCATTCATCTCTTGGCGCCGGGTATTATCGGCGAGGTGGACTCAATGTTGTCAAGGATGCCTTAGGGTGTTTGGAAAAACGCCCGTCGCAAGCAACGGGCTATGGCACCGGCTGCGCCGGCGCGAGCATTCAGGCAAGTCCGGCATACCGGACTTGCAAAATATTGCTCGCGTCCTGTGTGCCGGGCATGTCTGGCGTCCTGGGGGTGAAAGTCCCCTGTGCAACCTGATGGAGGTGAAGCACGAGCAAAGCGCGAGGGCGCCGCCGCGAGGCGGGGTCTGAAGGAAGCGCGGAGCGAAATCGCGACTCGGCGAACAGAAACTGGATGCGAGGCAGGCTTGGCCGGACGAGCGGGCAGGAGTTCGCAAAGTCCGAATCCATCAAGGGCCGAGGCTGTAAATACGGCGGGTGTGCGAGGAAGGATGCCGGGCTTACCCCGGGAGATCCGTGGCCTTAGTCCCATCGGGGACTGAGGCCGCCGCGCGGCGTCCCGGCCGCGACGCGGAAGTCAGCAGAGGGCGTAGTAGCCGGGGCGATCCGGCGAAGATGCCGCCGCCAGAATGGGCCCGCCGCTTTGAGCCTCGCCGCTGAAGCGGATGGCTGCTTCATGGCCGAGATCATTATCTGGGATTTAACCGAATGCGAGGTGGCGGCGCGCGCCTTCGCGCCTCCGCTGGCGCCATTTTGGCGGGCTATGCCCGCCAGAACCTTTGGCCAGCTCCGCCCGATGGCGGGCTCCCCCGGGTTCGATCGCGATGCGCTCATGCCCCGCTCCGTCTGACCCATGGCCGTCGCCGCCTGACTTGGGAGGGTCGATCGACGCTGGCCAGGGGACAGACACCAGAGGTCCGGGCCAAACAAAAGGATGCAAAACATCCCCGTGCAAGGCTTAAGAGCGGGCGGTTGTTGCGCAGCAACTTCCTCCGCCACTGCGTCCGGGACCTGCGGTCATCCTCGACGCGCGTCGCGAGCCCTGGAATATACCAATGGCCACTCTTGACGTCGTAGCCTCAACCGGAGCCAAACTATTGGCGCAGGTCAAAACTGAGGGCGGATGGTATGAGCCCCAAGGTTTCACTGGTGAGCGCGATGGGATTCGAACCCATGACCTCCTGATTAAAAGTCAGATGCTCTACCAACTGAGCTACGCGCTCCTTTACGAGCGTGGTTGGATTAGCCGCATCGGCTCGACGGGTCAATGGATGCGAAAATCGGCCGGCATAATCGGCAACCGCGGCCGGTCCGCCCGGAGCGGTCCCAACGGCGATATCGCCGGTTTCATGCTGCGCGCGGACACCGAAGGGAGGCACCGCGAACAGGACGGTGAACCTGATGGTCAAAAAATCCGCACCGGCCATGGGGATCGAAACAGGCATGTCCGGCCTCGGCCTTTCGCCAAAATTTTTGCCCGCCAACCGGTCTGGGTCCGCGCGCCGCCACTGTCGCCATTTGGCCACGCCGCCCTCAAAACCGGTTCCGCCATGGCACGGACTATTGCAAGCAAACCCCCACCCAGGGCAGAATCCTAAATTGCTAACGGTTACCTAAAGCGGAAAGATTCGAGTGGGCTTTGAGCGGAGAAGCCCACGATGATGAGTTTTGTGGAATACCTGAAAGAAGGCCCCGGCCGCAGGGTCGCCTTGACGGTGATCTATCGTCTGAACGAGGATTTATTTGCACGGCTGCTTGGCGTTCTCCGTGGGGCGGACAATTGGGACGCCTCAGGGCTTTCGAGCCGAGAATATCTGCCTTGGTTAAAACGGTTTCCGCCGTTCAAACGCGGGGTTCCGCGGGCTCAGACGTTTCGTAAGGTTTTTTTTGCTTTTGTCCCAGAAAGCTCTGGGACAACGCTTGGCCCGGATTGGTGTCCTTTCTGCGGGAAGTGGTGCGCGGAGTTGGGGTGGCCATTGATGGAAAGACCCTGCGCGGCTCCAAAAAGGCAGGGGACGGAAGCGGCGCGTTGCATCTTCTGTCGGCCTCCGCCTGCGAAGCAGGACTTGTCACCGGGCAAATTGCTGTCGATGGAAAAAGCAATGAGATCAGGGGCGCGATCGTGTCGATCGCCGCCTTGGGGACCGAGACGGCGATCGCGCGCCAAAGATCACCGGGAAAGAGGCCGGTTGCGTTCTGGCGCTCAAGGGTAATCAGAGCGCGTTGCACGGCGACGTAAAAAGGTTCTTTGACGACGCGCAATTGGCCAAAACTTGCAATCTTCACAAAACAACCGGTGCGGGGCATGCGGTGCATCGAAGAACAGGAATGCCGCGGGACGGACGTCATCGACTGGCTGAAGGAGCGGCAGCCAGATTGGCAAAACATGCGGAGCATCGCCGCCATTACGGCAAAGCGCATCGCCAAAAAAACAGGGCAAACATCCGTCGAGGCGCGCTTTGAGATGACGCCCTTCGCCGCCGGTCCCGCGGCGATCCGCACGGCCGCGCGTGGGGGATCGAAAACAATTTGCACTGGCAGTTAGACATAACATTCGGCGAGGATCGTTGCCAAACGAGAAAGGACATCTCCCCATTGAACCTCGCCGTCGTTCGCCAAATGGTTTTCAATATCGTCAAGTAGGACAAATCCAAGCTATCCCTCGAGCGCAAACGCCTGAAGGCGTCCGTCAATTCCTCTTTTAGGTTGGAGTTGCCGAAATTAGCTAATGCGTCGGCGCCAGTGCCATCGCCCTGTTGATCCTCGACGGTGCCGGTTGGCACGGTTCGCCACGACTCATCGTGGTCATGCCGCGTCCGCCCGCCGCGCCGGAGCCGAACTCGGTCGACCCTTCGACAGACTCAGGACATCTGGGAGTATCCGCGCGGCAACTTTCTCAGCCACGGCGTCTTTGACACCTGCGAGGCGATCCTCGAGGTGTGTTGCGACGCCGGCAATGCCCCGATCGCCAAATCCGGGGTTATTGCCTCAATCGGAACCAGAGAGTGGGCACAGGTCAAGATTGAGGGCGGCTGGTCTAAGCCATGATTTGGCTCAGATTTCACGTGGCCTTATAGATTGAGCCGCCGCCGCGCGCCGGTATGGCTTTTAGTCCGCTGTATTTTTGATGTCGCCCGGATAGAGCGTCCGGAATTCGTAAAGGCCAGGTTGCATGCGGCAAATCACCCGTTTTCTTGGTTTCGTTTTCGCGACGGGCGCGATCGTGTTCGTCATTGGGGCGTGCGCGGCGGGGCTTGTGGTTTGGAAATTCGAACGAGACCTGCCGGATTATACGACGCTCAAGGATTACGAACCGCCGGTGATGACGCGGGTGCATGCGAGCGACGGATCGCTAATCGCCGAATATGCCCGTGAGCGGCGCCTTTATCTTCCGGTCGCCGCCATCCCGGCCCTCGTCAAGGAGGCGTTTATCTCCGCCGAGGACAAGAATTTCTACACCCACGCCGGCATCGATCCGGAAGGCATTGTGCGCGCCGCTATCGTGTTCCTTCAAGGCGACAAGCATGTCCAAGGCGCCTCGACCATCACCCAACAGGTCGCCAAGAATTTTCTGTTGACGAACGAGCGGTCTTTCGAGCGCAAGATCCGGGAAGTGCTTCTCTCGTTCCGGATCGAGGGCGCCTATTCCAAGGACAAGATTCGAGCTTTATCTCAACGAAATCTATCTCGGGCTCGGCAATTATGGTGTCGCCGCGGCGGCGCTGAACTACTACGGCAAGTCCGTGCATGAGCTGACGATCGCGCAAGCCGCCTATCTCGCCGCCTTGCCGAAGGCGCCGAACAATTATCATCCTTTCTTGAAGCGCGAACGGGCGATCGAGCGGCGCAATTGGGTCATCGACCGCATGGTCGAGAACGGCTATGTCTCGCGCCAGGACGGCGAGAAAGCCAAGGCCGAGGAGCTCGGCGTCAATCCCAGGGTCCTTTCGCCCAATGCGTTCGCCGCCGGCTTTTTCGCCGAGGAAGTCCGCCGCGAACTCAGCGAGCGTTACGGCGAAAAGAAACTCTATGAAGGCGGTCTTTCGGTTCGCAGCACGCTTGATCCGAAAATGCAGCTGCTGGCAAGGCGCGCCCTGGTCGATGGCCTTGTCCGCTACGACGAGGCGCATGGTTTTCGGGGTCCCATGCGCCACATCGACATCAGTCAGGATTGGGGGATTCCGCTTGCCGATATTCCGGCCTTGGGCGACGTCGCACCTTGGCGGCTCGCCGTCGTTCTCGATGCCGCCGATGCCGGCGCGCGAATCGGCTTGCAACCCCGCCGGGAAAAATCCGGCGAGATCGAGCGCGAACGCGAATCCGGCACGCTCACCACCGCCGGGTTGCATTGGACCCGTGGCGCCGGCTCCCGCGCGTCGCTGGGGCCGGGCGATGTGATCTATGTCGAGCCGGTCGAGGGAAATCCTCAAGCGTACCGGCTGCGCCAAATCCCGGAAGTCAGCGGCGCGATCGTCGTGATGGACCCCTACACTGGCCGCGTGTTCGCCATGGCCGGCGGTTTTTCGTTCGACCAGTCCGAGTTCAACCGGGCGACGCAGGCGATGCGCCAGCCGGGTTCCTCGTTCAAGCCGTTTGTCTATGCCACGGCCCTCGACAATGGCTATACGCCATCCTCCATCATTCTCGACGAGCCGATAGAAATCGATCAGGGACCGGGTCTTCCGGCGTGGCGTCCGGAAAATTTTGAAGGCAAGTCGAGCGGCCCCCACACCTTGCGCTATGGGGTCGAACATTCGATCAATCAGATGACCGTGCGGCTCGCCCGCGATGTCGGCATGCCGCTCATCGCCGAATATGCCAAGCGCTTCGGCATCTACGACGATCTGCCGCCCTACCTCGCGATGTCGCTTGGTTCCGGCGAAACGACCTTGATGCGCCTGACCACCGCCTATTCGATGCTCGCCAACGGCGGCAAGCAAATCAAGGAAACCTTGATCGACCGCATCCAGGACCGCTGGGGTCATACGATCTACCGGCACGACGAGCGAATCTGCGAGGGGTGCGACGCGCCCCAATGGGACAATCAAGACGAGCCGAGATTCATCGACAACCGGGAGCAAGTGCTCGATCCGCTCACCGCCTATCAGATCACCTCGATCATGGAAGGCGTCATCCAGCGCGGCACCGGCATGGCGATCAAGGAAGTCGGCAAGCACCTCGCGGGCAAAACCGGGACGACCAACGACGCCAAGGATCTTTGGTTTATCGGTTATTCGCCAGATCTCGCGGTCGGCGTCTTCATGGGTTACGATCAGCCGCGCTCGCTAGGGGATTCGGCGCAAGCCGCGCATTATACGGCGCCGATCTTCCGCGACTTCATGAAGATGGCGCTGGCTGGCAAACCCGACATTCCGTTCCGGGCGCCGCCCGGCATCAAGCTGATCTGGGTAGCCGCGAAAACGGGAATCCGGACGAGCGCGAGTTCCGAAGGCGCGATCCAAGAGGCGTTCAAGCCTGGCACGGCGCCGCCTGACTCCTATGCCGCCAGCGATGCGACGCCGCGGGCGCAGGCCGTCAATCCCGACGCCGACCGGCTGGTCGGGACCGGGACCGGCGGGTTGTATTAGGCTGCGGCTCGATTGGGGCGCGACAAATCCCGTGCCCGGCGTCTCAGTGCCGCCCCGCGCAAAACGCTCGCGCGGTGTTAGAGTGTCCCGAGAACCCTCTCAATCGGTTTCGGGGCATATCGGTGCCAGCATGCCGGCCTGGCGCGGGTTTACCCCGGCCCGCGCATCGGCTATGGCAGACGCCGGAAAACCCATTCGGGCAGGAGTTCAACATGCTGGGGGCCGGTAACACGCTCACCCTAGAGACTACGCAGGGGCAGGTCGTCATCGAAATGCGGCCCGACCTCGCGCCAGCCCATGTCGCGCACATCAAAAAACTCGTGGGCGAGAAGTTCTACGACGGCGTCGCGTTCCACCGCGTGATCGAGGGGTTCATGGCCCAGACCGGCTGCCCGCACGGGACGGGGACCGGCGGCTCGAAATATCCCAATCTCAAGGCCGAGTTCACTGCCGAGCCGCATATGCGCGGCACCTGCTCGATGGCCCGCGCCCAGGACGCAAATTCCGCGAATTCGCAGTTCTTCATCTGTTTTGGCGACGCGCGCTTTCTCGACAAGCAATATACCGTCTGGGGGAAGGTTACGGCGGGCATGCAGAACGTCGACAAGATCAAACGCGGCGAGCCCGTCCGCGATCCTGACAGAATCGTTTCCGCGACGGTCGACTGATAGCCTGTTTCAAAAGACTCGCCTTCATCGTGAGCGGCTGTCTTTTTTGGCAAGGGTTGATGCGAGGCTTTGAGGGTAGGTTTCCCGCCCACGTCCAGGGAGAACGATCTGGTCATGCGGCCGTCCATCGTGTCTTCTCACGCAGCATGGCATTGCGAATGACGAGGAGCTTGCGGGTGCACGCGATCAAGGCCTGCTTGCCGGTTTTCCTGGCGGCGCGGAATTTCTGGCAACGGGGAGCGATCATAAGATTGCAGCCGCGCGCGACCAAAGCCGCCATATCCACATAGAGAGCGGCGCGCACACAAGGTCTGCCGCCGGCGATCGCCCGCCTGCCCGCTGTCTTGCCGCTGGCGTGGTTGTCCTTCGACGAGCTCAGGATGAGGGGCGCGACGCCGGCGCGAGCGGCGATCTGGCGGCGGCCGGAGCCGGATTTGGCCGCGGCAGACCGTTGCGGCCCGCCGCGGCCTCAACCGGCTTTATCGATGATTGATGGGACGGCGAAGAGGCCCAAAACGGTGGATATCTGTTGCTGCTGGCACGCTGATGAAGCTCACCACCGACGTTGGAAGGAAGCCCGACGCGCACGCATGGCCGAGCCCGGTGCCCGTGGTCCGCGGCACGATCGCCGGGTTCAGCATCATGGTGAGGTCGACCACCGCGACTTGGGTCGCTCCGCCGTTCCCGAGCAGTGCGAAGGCGTCTTTAGCACCGTTCGGGCTCTGATACGCCGTCACCGTGTGCGGATCAAAGCCCTGCGAGAAGGTCGCCGAGACGGCGCATGATACCCAGTCGGTGATCGCGGGAGTGCCGCTGCCGGACGCCGCGGGCAGCGCGATCGCGGTGATTTGATTTCCGCCGAATTCCCCCGTCACGATACCGGTATGGGTTCCCTGGGCCACCGCGAGACCGCAAGCTCCCGCCGTTAGGAACGACTCCGTCAGAGTTTGAACCTGCGATGGTGCTGTCCATGTGCCACTGGGCGAGCCGGCCGTGAACGTCGCCTGGGTCAAATCGGCGATGAACACCTGGGATGGTCCGGAAAATTCGCCCGGCGCCAGGGCGATCCCTGTGGTGCAGTCCTCGCCCGCGGAATCGCCCTCGCCAAAACCCGAGTTTGGGATTGTGTTTTCATAGAATTTCGGTGCCGTGGGGGTAGCGATGTTAACGATCTCGTAATTGTTGGCCTCGGTGGCCGACAACAGCAGGGTGCGGGTCGGATCGACCAGCGGGTCTTCCGAAATTAAATCCGGAACCGAAGCCGACTTGAAAGCCGTCCCGAAAGCCGGCGGGGATGTGGCGAGATTCAGGATCTGGAACCCGGCCCCGCTGGCGGTGCTGAGCCCAATCACTGCTTGGTTGTGCACGGCGTCCATCACAACGCTGCAGTTGGTGCATGAACCGCCGGAGAAACTGGTCGTTCCGGACCCGCCGCTCGTGAGCGTGGTGCTGAGTGTCGTGCCCGTGAGCACATAAACGTCGGTGTTATTCGCGACGCACACCGTCTGGTTCGTTACTGGGTTCGAAGCGCAGGAATTCACCACATTCGGGGTCGAGATCGCCGTCGGCGTGATGCTGGTGCCCTCGATGTTGATGACCGAAAGGCCCGTTGCAGAACCATCCCAAGCGCCCTTGGGGATATACGCGATCACGTTCGTCCCCGTGATCGATGCCGATACGCCCAACGAACTCGACGGCAGGCAGGAACCCGGCGGCGGCGGCGGCGGCCCGCTACAGGGCTTAAGCCCGCAGTTCGGTGGCGAAGCTCCCTCGGCCAACCCGCCGCCCATCAACAAAGCGATGAAAAACACACTGCATACACTAATCGAACTGCTCATTTTTCTCATATTCTCCTCCCTCAAAAAAGCCTGCAGTTCAGGTCCCCTGGGTGCGCCAAAAAAGGTCTGAACTTTGTATAAGAAAGCATGAATCGACGAGTGATTCAACCTCTAGGGAGTGGATTATGGGGGAGGGACTGTTGTCGATTGACGATATGTAATAGTCGTCAGTAATACAAAATCCCGGCGAGAGAAAGTCATACGCCTTGCCTCCGTCATAGCCGTCCCCGGATCAAGTCCGGGGACCGGCATGACGCAAGAATTGTCTTTATTGAGTTCGGGACCCTAGTATTTGGCGACGACGGGTGCCGGAGCCCCATAGTCGAACTTGTAGTTCAGGCCAGCGCGAACGATGTTGCCGCTGTGCCGGATCTGGCCAGTCAGCGTGGAGGATTCTGGTGCGTACACATAGGCCGCGGTCGTCGACGTGTTGCCGAGGTCATAGTATAGGTACTCGACCTTCACCGACCAATTCGACCAATTATCCGGCAAGGCATATTCGATGCCACCGCCGGCAGCCCAGCCGACGCTGACAGAGCTAGAGACGAAGTCTGCCAGGGGCGGGAGCCCTGCCGGGGCAACCACCGAGAAGGATGCAGTGGACTTGCCAAAGGCCAAACCGCCGGTGCCGTAGATCAAAAGACGCTCGATCGGCGTCCAACCAATTCGGCCGCGCAGCGTCCCGAGCCAATCGAGCCGCTGCTCGCTTCCCGTTGTAATGGGATCGAAACCAACGTTGGGTCCGAGCAAGACGTTTGAACTGCCGAGCCCGGTAGCGCCATCGACATCGAGCTCGAGACCCAGCACGAAGCTGTCGATCTGGTAGTTGTAGCCGGTCTGACCACCGCCAATAAAGCCGTCAGCGCCGTTGGCGCCCGTGGCGGGAATTGCGCCGGCGTCCGAACGCCGATCCGAGGCCGGCCCCATCCGTGTCGGTCCCGGTGAAGTCGAGGGTTGGACCGCCCCAATGATAACCGGCATTGAGGCCGACGTAGAAGCCGGTCCAGGTGAACACCGGCGGCGGCGGCGGCGGGGCGCCAAGATCGGCTGCGAGGGCCGTACCAGCAAGCGCCATGGCGCCGGCCGATGCCAAGAGAATTCGGCGTAACATGACCTGTCTCCTCAAAGGACGTTAAGATTGCATTCAAGAAGGTTACGCGATTTGCGCCGGTCTTCAAGAAGTGTTGGGCTGCGCACCGCGTTATCCGGCGCACCGTGGCAAAACCGCAACGGAAAGCTGGCGGAACCGCCATATTGCTTCTCGCGAGAGCACGAAAAACCCGGCCGCGAGGGCCGGGTTTAGTTTTGTCGTGCGGGAGAAAAGCGGGAGCCGGAAACAGCCGAATTAATATTTGGCGACGACCGGGACCGGAGCAAACGGAGTGAATCTGTAGCTGATGCCCGCTTGAACCTGGCTTTCGGTCAGATGATGTGTGAAGGACACGTTGCCGAGGGTGAGCGTGGGGAAGGGGAAGTCCGGGCTACGGCCGAAATCGGAGTAGCGGTACTCGGCCCGGAGCGACCAGTTGTCGGTGATGGCATATTCGACGCCGCCGCCGACTGTCCAGCCGGAGCGGGTCTTCGAATCAGTCTCAGCCAGGGCAGGAAAGACGTTAATGTAACCATCCGTGTTGCCGGCGAAGGCGGCGCCGCCAGTGCCGTAAATCAGCCAGCGGTTCCAGGCGATGCCGACGCGGGCGCGGATCGAACCCTGCACCTCCGAGCGGGTGGTCATCGTAACCCCCGTCGCCGCTGCGGCCGTCCCCTCGATGCTGGTGCCGTCGACCGTACCTTCGATGCCCGCGACCCATTGGCCAAACTGCAGATTGTAGCCGAGATGGGCGCCGCCGATCACCCCGCTCGGGTTAGCGTTGAAAAAGCCCTCGTCGCCAAAAAGTGTATCCACCGCGTCGATGGGATCGCTGCCCCAGGCGTAGCCGACCTGGCCACCCATATAGAGGCCGGACCAGGAGAAGATGGGCGGCGGCGGCAGATAGACCGGCGGCGGCCTAAGATCGGCCGCGAAGGCCGAACCGGAGATGGCTATGGCACCGACCGATGCCAGGAGGATTTGACGGCGCATTGAGTTTTCTCCCTCGAAAAATGAACTTCTGAACAATTACGCCGTTGTGGCGCGCCCGCAACCATTATTGGCGCATGCGCGGCGTTATTCCGGTAACTGTGGCGGGAATGCCACGGATGGCCGTCGAGCGGGATTAAGGACCGTAAAGCCGCACGAAAAACCCGGCCGCGAGGCCGGGTTTTGTTGGCGTGGAAGCGGGAGCGAGAGGCTTAATATTTCGAGACGATCGGGGGGGGAGCATACAGGTCGAATTTGTAGTCGAAGCCAACCTGCACTTGGTTTTGGTTGATTTGCCGGTTCCCGTTGAAGAATACGCCAGCGGGCAGCGCTCCAAAACTGTTTTCGTTTATGCTGCCCCAATTCGTATAGCGGTATTCAGCAAAAATCGACCAATTGTTGGTGACGGCATATTGGAGGCCGCCGCCAACCGTCCAGCCGACGCGGGTGGTCGAAACGTTGTCAGAGCCGAAGATCCCAAATCCGGGGTTTGAAATCGACACGTTGGTGTTGAAATCCGCCGAAGGCAACGCCGCCGGTCGCGTAGATCAGGGCGCGGTCCCAAGCGACGCCGAGCTTGCCGCGAATCGATCCCTGAATATCGGCGGTCGAGTGCGCCGACAAATTCGTGCCGTCGGGGAAGAACGCCTCAACGGTATTGCTCAGGCTGGTGCCATTGACGTCACCTTCGAGGCCTAAGACCCACTGGTTGATCTGGTAGTTGTAACCGACGTTGCCGCCGCCGATCACCCCGCTCGGCGTGCCGCCGACCGAGGTTGAGAGAAAGGTGCCCGTACCAAAAAACGGATCAAATCCGTTGAAGTTATTATTGCCGCTGGCCCAGGCGTAACCGATCTGGCCGCCGATATAGATACCGGTCCAGGTGAAGATCGGCGGCGGCGGCAGATAAACCGGCGGCGGCGCGCGGGAAGGAAGATCGGCCGCGAACGCCGCCGATCCGGTGAGAGCGATGGCACCAACCGATGCCAGGAGAATCTTACCGTACATGGGGTTTTGTCCTTTGCAGAGATTGCATTTGAGAAAACTACACCGTTAGGGCGCGCCTTCAAGCATTCTAAACTCCTATGCCACGTTATTGCGGTAACTGTGGCGGAAATGCAACGAAGCCCATCGAGCGGGATTAAAGTCGGTAAAGCCGCTCGAAAAACCCGGCCGCGAGGCCGGGTTTTGCCTTGCGAGGAAGCGGGAGCAAGAGGCTTAATATTTGGCGACGATCGGAGGCGGAGTGTACCAGTCGAACTTGTAGTTTAACCGGGCCTGCACCTGGTTTTCCTCCAGGCGACGCTGCCCGCTGAAAAAACCGCCGTCGGACAGCGTAGCCTCCCCATTGATAGTGCCGAAATCGGTAAAGCGGTATTCGGCCCCGATCGACCAATTGGGGGTGAGGGCATATTCGATTCCGCCGCCAACCGTCCAGCCGGTGCGGGAGTTCGAACGGCTGGTTTGCCCGAAGAAGGACACGCCTGCCGCGTCGACGCCGTTAAGCTCGAAGTTGGTGTTGATGCCGCCGAAGGCGACGCCGCCGGTGGCGTAGACCAGGACGCGGTCCCAGGCAATGCCGAGGCGGCCGCGAATCGAACCCTGGATGTCGGCGCTCGAATTCGCTGTCAGAGTGCCGCTGCCCCCAAAGGCACCAGGCAAGTCGACCACGGTGGTCTTGCTTAGGCTGCTCCCGTCGACCGATCCTTCGAGACCGATGACTACGCCTGACGACGAAAACCAATTCCAGGTGGGGATTTGATAATCGAAGCCGAGATGGCCGCCACCGATCACCCCGCTCGGCGAACCGCCGATCGAGTTATCGACAGAGGTGCCCGTCACTGCGTCAAATGCAGTGAAGTTACTGCTGCCGCTGCCCCAGGCGCCGCCGATCTGGACGCCGAGATAGATGCCCGTCCAGGTGAAGACCGGCGGCGGCGGAAGATAGACCGGCGGCGGCGCGCGGGAAGGAAGATCGGCCGCCAGCGCCGCCGATCCGGTGAGAGCAATGGCACCAACCGATGCCAGGAGCATTTTGCGATACATAGTCGTTGTCCTTTCCGGAAGTAGACTGAAGTAGACGGATGGCTAAAGATACCCGAATTCGCTGACCACTTGATAAGAAAACCGCCTTGCAAATGCCAAATATCAGGCCCCGTGACTTATCCGCAACAGATAGCGCATTTGCCATAATCCTGGCCCGGTTCTTGCGGCGTGCCGGGATCATTCGCACGCCGCGGCAAACTCAGTACCGCACGTCCGGATTCCACCGAACGAGTTCGAATTTGTAGCTGAAGCCCGCGCGAACGGCGTTTTCGGTCTCGTGATGATTGACGAAGGATCCGGGGCCGAATGTGTTTGGCGTGGGGTCGGCGATGTGGCCAAAATCCGCGAAGCGGTATTCGGCCCGGACCGACCAATTGCCGGTGACAGCATATTCGATGCCGCCGCCGACGGTCCAGCCGGCCTGGGTGTGAGACCCCTGATCGAAAGCGCCGGCCGCACTATAGCTCGTGTCGATGCCGGCGAATTCGGCGCCACCCGTCACGTAGAGAAGTGCCCGGTCGAATGCGACGCCGAGACGGCCGCGAATCGATCCCTGCACGGGGATGTTCGTATTGTAGAGCACGCCGCCCGGGCTGAAGGACCTGCTGATGCCGGTTCCCTCGACATCGCCTTCAAGCCCGGCGACGACTTGGTTCAATTGCAGATTATAGCCGATATGGGCGCCGCCAACGACGCCGTTCGGGGTAAAGTCGGTGCCGAAGCCGAACGGAAAGACGGTCAGGGTGTCGGTGCCCCAGGCATAGCCGATCTGGCCGCCGAGGTAGAGGCCGGTCCAGGTAAAGAGTGGAACAGCAGGGGTGTACACCGGCGGCGGCGCCAGGTCGGCCGCGAGGGCCGGCGCGGCGGCGGCCAGCGCTACCGCCGGCAAGAGAAATTTGCAAATCATGGCTTGGTCCCTTTCAGAAGTTCCCTATTCCAGCGAAACAATGCAACCTCGCGAAGCAAGCAACGTGAATCTGGCCGAAATTGGGAAGCTCTGCATGTATAAGTTGGTTTATAATAGATTTGCAACTTTATATTAAGCTTATCGCGGCGCGGGTTTATCGGATAATAAGTAATTTACTTTTTACTAACATGAATATATAGTTAACGTGCATGAAACGATATGTAAAAATGTACTTAATAATTTATGCACCAAGTAAGCCGCCGGCGGAGGGGGCCGGAAGGCGTTCGCGTCCTTCCTTTGCGCCCTTCCCTGGCCGGCCCTCGCAGGGTTAGCGCGGTTGATCTTTAACGGCCAATCTGCGCAAATGGGTCGAGATGCGGCTGCGCCGCGCAAACTCCAGGAAGTTTAAATCATGGCCGTTGCCTGCACCGAAGGGCTCGATACCGGCTTTGTCGCTCTCGGCTACGCGAAAGTCGGTTTTCTCGGCGTCGTTCAAGGCATTACCGAACTCTTGCCGATTTCCTCCACGGCGCATATGCGGATCGTCCCGGCTTTCCTCGGCTGGCAGGATCCGGGATCGGCGTTTTCGGCCGCGATGCAGGTCGCGGCGCTCGCCGCCGTTGTCAGCTATTTTTGGGCCGATGTGCGCGGCATCGGGTTGGGTTCGCTCCGCGCCATGCGCCACCGCGATTTCCAGAACTGGAATTTCCGTTTCACCGTATGGATCGTTCTCGCCACGCTCCCGATCGTCGCCGCCGGACTATTGTTGTCGCCCGTCCTCAATGCCTGTCATTCGCCGTTGCGCAGCCTCACCGTCATCGCAATCGCCTGCGTCGTCATGTCCGGGCTTCTGGCTCTCGCCGAAATCTATTCCAGGCATAAACGGACGCTCGATCACGCGACGCTGAAAGACGCGATGATCATTGGGCTTGCGCAGATCGGGGCGCTCATTCCCGGAGTTTCGCGTTCAGGCGCGACGCTGACCGCGGCCTTGTCCCTTGATTTCAAGCGCGCGGAAGCGGCACGCTTTTCGTTCCTGCTCGGCCTGCCGGCGATTGCTGCTGCCGGGTTGAAGGAAATGTGGGAACTGCACAAGGCGCATCTCGACGCGCACGGCTGGTCGATCCTGGGATTTGGCCTCTTGATCGCATCGATTTCGGCCTTTGCGGCGATTTGGGGCTTGTTGCGGATTCTCGAACGATTCTCGGCGTGGCCCTTTGTCGCCTACCGGGGCTTGATGGGTATTTTCTTGTTTGTCTGCGTTTACATCGGCTGGCTGCCGGATTGAGCGAATGCATTTTCAAGCGATGCGGATGCCGGTTCGGGAATTTTGAGCCATGCGGTCGGACTTAATCTGAAGTCTGTTCCGGAACTTCATCATGGATTACAGATCTTTCTGAGCATGAGGCGGATGGAGGCGAGGCGGAGGAAGGCAAGCGCGTTGCGGGTCAGGTTTTCGAAATCCTTGGCCAGCCTTCGACACCGGTTGAGCCACGCGAAGGTGCGCTCGACAACCCATCGTTTGGGCAGGACAACGAACTTGCTCAGCTCGGGCCGTTTGACGATTTCGATTTCCCATTCACGGCTGATCGCCGCCACGGCAGCGGCCATTTTGGGGCCTTGATAGCCGCAATCGGCGATGATCTTGGTGATGCAGGGAAACCGTGGATGCAGGTCTTGCAACACCAATGGCCCACCTCCTGAGCTCGTCGAAGGGGCGATCCTGAATGTCGGCGGGATGAACCACGGCTTCAAGATTTCAGACCGAGCGCATCGACCGCGATATGGCGCTTCTTGCCGTTGATTTTCTTGCCCGCATCATAGCCGTGCGGATCGATCCACGCCCCCCTTTTTCCGCGCTTTTCACGCTTTGACTATCGATGATGGCAACGGTTGGACTGGCGGCGCGGCCAGCCTGTTCTCGACACAGGACGTAGAGCTTATGATGAAGGCGCAACAGCGTGCCATGATAGTTCCAAAGATCGAAATACCTGAAAACAGTGCTTTTCGACGGCAGGTCTTTCGACGGGTAGCGCCACCGGCAACCCGTGCTCAGAATATACATGACCCACCGCAATCTTTGCTTGCAAAGCTTGCTTCGCCCATTGACCACTTCGCGCATGTCCATGCGGCGTTTGCCGCCACCGCGCTTCGCCGGAGGTATCAGCGGCTCCATCAGCCCCCATTCCTCGGCCGTCAAATCGCTCGGGTATCTCTGCTGGCTCCGGTCATAACGGCCGCGGTTTTCTTTCGTCCACATCGGTGACCCTCCTCGAATCAGGCCACCTTGCCTTGAAATCGCAAATGACTCTCTTGATTTAAGAAGTTTCAGAACAGACACTAAGGAACCTCTGAACAAGCTGCTTCTTCATGCCAATGCCGTTGGCATGAAGGGATTTTCCGGCTGCGCGTGCCTTTTGCCGGGAGCGTTATGGGTTATTTTTCTGCGGTTTTTTCCGGTTCAGGCGCAGTGATCCTGTCTGCATCTATCCTGTCTGCATCAGCAGGTGCCTGGCCTGATAGATGTTGGTCAGCGCGAACAGGGTGAAGAGGTGCTGTTCGTTTTTGAACAGGCCGCGAAAGCGAACCTTGCGATAGCCGGACTGGCATTTCAAAACCCGGAAGGGATGTTCGGCCGCGGCGCGGATGCTGGCGAGCATCCGGTTGATGCGTTTTTCTTCATCGGTGACCTCTTGTCCTTTTGCGCGCTTGAACGGAACGTACCAGCGGGGAGACGCCGCTTCTTCATCGCGCGGCGCGCCGGCTGTGCGGGTTTTGCCGTGATAGCCGCGATCGCCGTGCGCCGTTTCCTCGTCGCCGTGCAGCAACGTATCGCCCATCGCGCAGTCCGATATTTTCCCGGCCGTGCCTTCCACCGTGTGGACAAGCCCATGCGCCGTGTCCGCGCCGGTATGCGCCTTCATGCCGAAGCGCCAGTCGTTGTCTATCTTGCTCGACGTCATGTCCTTGTCCGGTTTACGATCCTGGTTCTTCGTCGAGGGCGGAGCAGCAATCAGCGTGGCATCCACAATCGTGCCCTGGCGCAAAATGAGGCCGCGCTCCGTCAGCAGCGATACCACCTCTCCAAACAACGCCTCGGCCAGCTGGTGTTCTTCCAGCAATTGACGGAAGTTCAAAATCGCCGTCTCGCCGGGCATGCCGGTAACCCCGGTATCCAGTCCCGCAATCTTCCGCACAGCGGTGTTTCATGCAAGGCATCTTGCATGGCCGGATCCGAATACAGGAACCATCGCAGCATCACACGGATCCGCAGAATCGCCGCCAATGGATAAGGCCGCCGCCCGTTTCCGGCCACCGGATACACCGGCGCAATCCGCGCCTCCAGCCGCTTCCACGGCATCACGCGCTCCATCTCCTCCAGAAACCTCTTTTGGCCCGCGTCACTTTTTCCTGACGCCGGAAACCGCGAACTTCCGCAAAACTTCTCCGCTGCATCTCATCCTCCGTTGTTCAAAGAGAATTATGCCGCCATGGGCGATGCAAGGGATTTGTTCAGGGGTTCCTAAGCTTTTGCTGCGCTGGTTGCAGCGATGCCAGCGCTTGACCGGATCGAACGGTCTGCCTCCGTTGAAACCGGCAAGACGAGCCCGTTCGCCCGCGAGATCGCTGCTTTCCGCCTTGATCGCGACAAAGTCGAAGACCAACTTACGTTTTCGGCGCGGGCTGATTCCTGCTTCAGGGAAACATGGCGAAATCCGGCATTTTGAGTCCCGGTATTTTCTGAACAGGTCCGGCATCGCGCGATAATGTCGCAGCTTTGCGCAATCCCATCAAGGGCAGCCTAAGAGCCATGGTCGAACCAGCAATGGTCGCTTCTGGTCCCTCCCGGCCGTCGCCGGTAGGTTCGTGCTCGCGAAGATACTGAAGTATGACGTCGTCCGTGATGTTGCCGCTGGTGGTGGAGAAGTAGCCGCGCGCCCAGAAATGTCGCCCCCAGTAGCGCTTGCGCAAGTCCGGAAACTCCATCTGCACGCGATGCGATGAGCGTCCCTTGACGCGCCGTACGAAGTCGCTGACCGCGATATGGGGCGGGATTTCCACGAACATATGGACATGTTCCCGCGACAACACGCCGGAGACGATCTGGACGCCCAGTTCTTTGCACGCCTGCCGGATAATTGTTCGTATCCGCTCCCGCACCGCGCCTTCCAGCACCTTGTAGCGATACTTCGTGATCCAGACGATGTGGTAGCGATGGTGAAAAACCGTGTGACTCCCGCTTGTGTAGCTCATAGACTCAACTCCTTAAAATGGGCGTTTCCCCCACGCGGGGCGCCCATTTTAAGGAGTCAGTCTATGAACAAAAAACGGCTCAAGCCTCTTCCCGTCTGAAGACGGGGGTTTAAATCCAAACAACGGACAATGAATCTCTGTCGGTATATCTTGCGCATTAGATCGGGATGATATCAGGTTTGTCCATAGCCTGCGTTTGTGAGGTAGTTGGTGCATTCCTGGGTGGTCTAGGTTTCAAGAAGCTGGCCGATGGCGGCGATGAGGGCTTCGAAGGTGCGCGCCGCCACTTTGCGTAAGAGGTGCTTCAGCTTGGCGAAGACGTGTTCGATCGGGTTGAGATCGGGCGAGTATTTGGGAAGAAAGAACGGCTTGGCGCCGGCCGGTCGGATCGCCCGGCGAATGGCTTTCCCCTTGTGGCTGCCAAGATTATCCCTCATCACGAGGTCGCCGGCAGCAAGCGTGGGCACAAGCACCTTCTCGACATAAGTTTTGAAGCATTCGCTATTGATCGGACCGTCGATCACAAAGGGCGCCTCGATGCGGTCATGCCGAAGGGCGGCCACGAAGGTCATGGTTTTCCAGTGGCCGTGCGGAACTTTGGCCGCGAGCCTTGCGCCGCGCGGCGCCCATCCCTTGAATGGCGCCATGTTCGTCTTGGTCCATGTCTCATCGATGAAGACCAGGCGCTCCGGCGCGATCCGGCTTTGATGCTCCATCCACTGGGCGCGCCGCCGTGCGATGTCAGGGCGATCCCGTTCGCTGGCGATGACGGTTTTATGGAATGGCCCGCCCCTCCTTCTGGCGTTATGGGTTCGCCGGAAGTTCAACTGGAGGAGTGGATCATGAAGATTGCAGTGCTTGGCGTCGATTTGGGCAAGAATGTTTGCAGCCTGGCCGGCCTTGATGACGCCGGCACGGTTATCGTGCGCCGGCGAGCCAGAAGAGACACGCTGATCTATTTCGTTAGCAAATTACTGGCGTGCATCGCCGGGATGGAGGCCTGCTGCGGCGCCCATCATTTGGGCCGGATATTCGCGGCTCAAGGACACGGCGTCCGGCTGTCGCCCGAATATGTGCGGCCCTATGTGAAGGCGCAGAAGAACGATGACCGCGACGCTGAGGGGATCGCCGAAGCCGCGGCGCGCCCAACCATGCGGTTTGTCGAGTTGAAAAGCCAAGAGCAGCTCGACATGCAGACGCTGCATCGTTCGCGGGATCGTCTGGTTGGCGAGCAGACGGCTCTGATCAACCAGTTGCGGGCCATCCTTTTGGAGCGCGGGATCGTCGTACCAAAAGGCAAACGCAGCCTCGAACAACGCCTTGCCGGCTTGCCGGAAGGAGAGGAAAGCCTGAGCCCGCGGATGCGCTTGGCTCTCGAGGACATTCGCGCCCAATGGCTCGAGTTGGATAAACGAATCGCCGCCTTCGACGCGGAGTTTGTGGCCTTCGCGAAACAGGACGAAGACGCGCGGCGCCTGGCGGCAATCCCCGGCACCGGCGCCTTGAACGCAACGGCTCTTACCGCGGCGATCGGGAAAGGGCACGCCTTCGAGCACGGCCGCGATCTGGCGGCATGGCTGGGCTTGGTTCCGCGCCAATCGGCGACCGGCGGCAAGCCGATGCTCCTCGGCATCAGCAAACGGGGCAACAAATATCTGCGCAAGTTGCTGATCCACGGAGCACGGGCAGCATTGCCTCATATCGCGGAGCGCGACACCGCTCTCGGCCGATGGGCGAAGGGATTGCCCGCTCGCGTCCACCAGAATGCCGCCGTCGTCGCGCTGGCCAACAAGCTCGCCCGGATCGTCTGGGCGGTTCTGCGATACGGCGGGAAATTTGCCGCCAAGGAGGCGCCCATGGCGGCATAGCCATCGGCCCGGCGGCGCGCTCGATGCGTTGACGGACCAACGATGTTTGCGGGTGGTGGAAGCGAGATGGCCTGACAGTCGAACGGCGTTCTGGAAACCTGATTTAAAAAATGGCGCTCGACGCCGAGAGTTTTATGAGGACCGGGACGCGCGGATCTCCATCTTGGCCGGGGACAAGAGCCCGAGGCCGGATACGTTGAAGCGGACTAGAAAAGGCGTACGCGGCAAAATCGCTTGCAAACGGGGCGGGCCATACGTTTTTAAAACCTTGCTGTGCCTCAAGGCCGCTTTGCGGGTGCAGGGGACGCACCGGCAAGCTGCTGAAATTCAGCTTCTTCAGCAGCTTGCCGGCGCTGCGCTCATGCAGGTGAACATCGAATTTGGCGGCGATGCGGTCCCGCAAGCCTGGCACAGCGCCAGCGCACCACGCCATCGGTCTTGAGGTCAGGGCCGTCTTCTACCCACTTCGCCACTTCGCTCCGCTGGGCTTCGGCGAGACGCGGCCGGCGCCCAGGCCGGGGCCGGTCGGCTAGCCCCGCCAAGCCATCCGCGTTATAGCGAATACCCTCCGCCAGCCATTCCAACTGGCTGCGCCAGCTGGAACCTTTGGCTGGCTTCGCCCAGTCGCGCAGCGTCTGCCGGTCCATGCCACCGGCCTGCGCGGCCAACCGCCGCGAATGACCATCAAGCACCATGGCAATGGCCGTCCTTCGACGGGCTCAGGAGCCGCCGCGCCTGCTTGGCGCCGGCCGTCCGCGCCGCCGCCGCCCGCAACTGCAAAACGCTCAGATCTTTGCGGGTAATCTCGATTGCCGGCATGCTGCCCGCTCCGCGAATCAACGCCATGCTGCATCGAGTCACACTTGCGGCTGTTTGGGAATTCCCTAAGGAATCAGGTTCCCGGGCGGTTGGTGTCATTTGATCGATAAGGACGCATCGCAAACCCAAAGAGCCGGAGCGCGCCGGAATCGAAAAAGCCGGGCAACTTTTCCGGAACACCCTCCAAGCAGACGTGCGCCGATTGGCCACCCGGGAGTTTTGATGATTCAGTCTCTGGACGTGATTCGGAGGCCCTCACATAGCTCCCGGCTGTTCTCCGGTGAAAGCACGGGCGCGCTTGCCGTCACGCGCGAACTGTTCGCCGCGCCTGGCGGAGGAAATCGAGCGGGCCACCGGGTAATCGCATCTCGCCTTCCCGGCTGCCGGCGGTGTTGCGTAAAAAAGGGGTTTTGCCTGCAAGCGACCCCGCCGCACCCTGAAAGGTCGACAGGACGCGGCCGTGGAGCAGTCCGGCCTGCGTCTTCAGCTGATGACGCAACAAGCGCTGGCGGGCGACTGCTGCTGTTCGCCAATGAACCGGAGGCGTTGACCCGTCCCTAATCTGGCCCGCGCATGGGCAAAACGGGGAGCCGAATTGCGCGTTCCGGCTCCCGGCCAGTTGCAAAAGATCGCCATGATGAGCGCGCTCGATTTCGTCTCCCGAAAGCTCACTGTCGTGACCTGGCAACAAAAGCGCGGCGCCGTCCTGAGCTCTTGGCGAAGGGCATCGCCCTGCTCGAACGGCTCGATCACATCCATGGCCCCAAGCCGGGAACGGCGCGCAAACCGGGTGCCATCGTTGTGGACAATCCGCCCGTCCATGCCAGCAAAGCACCGCGCGCCACGCTGGCCTGGCGCAAGCTTTGGCTCACGCCCGAACGGATCGCGAACTCGGCGCCCGAACGCAACGATGTCGCGCGCGATTGGAAAACCTTCAAGTCCAATCATCTGGCTCATAATACATTCGCGAACGGAGGCAATCTCAAAATCTTCATCGTTGGCCAATCAGCGCATCTCTGCCTAGCGGTTGCGTAACGCCAGCACCCTTCGCAGCGCTGGCAAGATGTTTATTGTGCTGTTTGATCTCATCTCTCAAGAGAATGCGCGTCCGGTCCTCCAAGAGAGGCGTATATTGAGCAATATCGTCATCTAGGATCTCTTGCCGGCGCGTTTGAATCGAAAAATACGTTTGTGCAAAGGCGACGGGCTTTTTTCAAGCATCTCCGTTTCGCGCGATAAAATAGCACAGCCCAACTCGCACTTATTTCGGCGCGAGCACCATGATCATCTGGCGGCCTTCCATGGAGGGTTCGGCTTCGACCTTGGCGATGGTCCCGGTCTCGGATTTCACCCGCTCGAGCAGCCGGAATCCCAGATCCTGATGCGCCATCTCGCGGCCGCGGAAGCGCAAAGTGACTTTCACCTTGTCGCCCTCCTCGAAAAACCGGCGGACGGCTTTCATCTTGACGCCGTAATCATGGTCGTCGATTCCCGGCCGCAGCTTGATCTCTTTGATCTCGACAATCTTCTGCTTTTTCCGGGCTTCCGCGGATTTTTTCTGCTCCAGGAAGCGGAATTTGCCATAATCGAGGATCTTGCAGACCGGGGGATTGGCCGCCGGAACGATTTCGACAAGATCAAGCCCCGCTTCATCTGCAGATTGCTGGGCTTGAAGTATCTCCACGACACCACGGTTTTGGCCTTCGGCATCGATTAACTGAACTTCGCGAGCGTGGATTTCACGGTTGATACGCGGCCCGTCCTTCTGCGGAACGGGGGGGGCCTTCATTGGACGGCGAATGGCTCATTCTCCTTCTATGGACAAATCGAACCCGGCGGCGCGCGCGAATCATTGCTGAACTCAGGACGATTGCCGGACCCGGCTAAAACATCGGTTGATTGCCGCGCGAAGTCAATGAAGAGATCGCTTGGCGGCTCGCGAAATGCGAACTTGCGCTGGCCCTCGCCATCGAGCCGCCGTCCGGCACGCCGGTGGGTGTCGCGATCATTGTGCGCCGCCGCGCCGCAAATCCACGTAGGCTTCGAGGGTTGCAGCGCACATGTGTTCGGCCGAAAAGCACGTTTCGACATGATTCTTGGCGCGCGACGAAAGCTTGCCGCCGGCTGTGGCCCCGAGACTTAAAGCCGTGGCGATTGCGACCGCCAGCGCCGCCGCGTTGCCTGGCGGGACGAGAAAGCCCGTGCGCGAGGACTCCTCGACCGTGGGCGGCGCGAGAACCGTTTCTGGCGCGCCAGCCAGATTGGCGGCGATGACCGGCGTTCCCATGGCCTGGGCCTGGATGGCGGCGTCGCCGAAAGCTCGCGCCTCGGTTGCCGGCGCGACAACGATCGAGGCGGCGAGAAGTGCCGCAGGCATATCGCAATGGCCGGTGCGGTACATGATTCCTTGCAGTCCTTCTGTCGCAATGGCGCGGTCGATGCCGCGGTCTAGCGCGCTGTTTTCGTCGCTGTCGAAGGCAAGGATGAATTTCACCCCGGCGAGGCCGCTTCGCGATAAAAGTCCCGCCGCCTCGATCAGAATGTTGTGGCCGCTGCCGGAGCTTGTCCGTGCCGCCAGAAGCACAATTCGCTCATGCGGCGCGACCTTCCATTGCCGCCGCACCGCCCGAACTCGGGCGGGCACGACCGCGTCGGGCGTGAAAACTTGGCAATCGACCCCATGACGAACGACGTGGATTTTTCCGGCCGCCCGCGAATAGAGCTTGGCAGCGAGGCTCGCGGCAAAATTTGAACCGGCGAGCACCGCGTCGCCGCGCGCTAACACCGAATTATAGCGCAGTGCAATGGGGTTAGAGCCTTGGTAGACAGAGGGAAAAGTGGTGACGAAGGGCGTCTTTGTCAGGCGGGTCGCGCCATAGGCAACCCAAGCCAGCGCGCGCGAGCGCACATGCACGATACCGGCGTTTTCCGCCGCGATAAGACGCGCGAGGCGGCGCACGTTCAAAGCCATGGCAAAGGGGTTTTTGGTGCGCGAGGGAAATGGCACAAAGACGCCGCCCTTGGCTTGCAGCTCGCCCTCCATCGCGCCGCCTGCACAAGCAACGAGCGCACGCGCGCCAGCTGCGGCGAGTGACGCGGCGATCTCTATCGCCTCGCGTGCGGGGGGGGTGATGTCAAGGTTGGGAATGATTTGAAGCACGGTGACGCCGGCCAGGGGATGGACGGCCCGGTCCTTGAACGGTAAGCTAAAAACTTGCGGCATCGGACGAGAAGGCGTTCAACAAGTCAGGATGCCAAGACTAAACCCCTAACTCCTTAACAATCATGAAGCGAGCATAGCGGTGAACCGGAGCAAACCGCAAACGGGAGTTGTGGCGGGCGGAATTGGTCCGCAATACCTCACGGTGGAGAGCGGATCTTGCGCCCACCGCATCGCCTGTTTGCGCCGTGCCGGGAAGTCTGGGCAGCCGCGGTGAGGAATCGTCTGGCCCGGCGGATTTAACTCCGACATGCACGGACGAAGGCGGAACGTCTCGACCGATTCGCGGCACGCGCGGGCCGCGCTTATCTTCGCTTCGATTATTCGTGGCATGGCCAATCCGAAGGACGTTTCGACGCGGGAGCGATCGGACTGTGGCTCGGAGAAAGCCCCGCCGCCATTCGCGATTTGAGTGCGGGCCCGCAAATCCTCGTTGGCTCGCCGATGGGCGGCCGGCTTGCGCTGCTTGCAGCGAGGGCTTTGCTCGAAAACGGCGAAGCGGTTTTGATCGCGTTTCCGAAACGATTAATTGCCAGCGTCAAGCGCGAAATCTTTTCGATCGCCGCAACCCAGACAACGGCATGACAGCACCGGCGCCGCGCTGCTGTTCGGCGAAATCGAGATCGCCGCGCTGACCGGCGCCAAGGGTTTTGCCAGCGATTGGCTCCGCAAGGAGCCCGCCGACCGCGGCGCGACCGCCCGTGATCCAGCCCATAGCCGGCCGCGAGACCACCATCCCCAGCGGTCTCGCGATGGATCGCTGGCGGCACCTCACCGAAAGCTTCTTTTACGACTCTCGGCAGGCTTTTCCGGTATTATGGCGCAAACGCCACAAGCGTTGCGCGCCAGCAATTAATGTCTCACAATCGGCCAAATGGCAAAGCGTCAGAAAGGGAACCTACCTAAAGCGCCCACAAGCTCTGTGCATCCGCTGCTGGCCCCTCGCGTGGTTAGCGCGGTTGGCTTGTTTTCAATTTCGGCAGTCGGTATCGGAATGATGCTCGCTGCCTTTATTGTGACCGGGTCGTTGATTTCGTTGGCTGCCGCGTGCGGCACGATATGGCTATATGGTCCTAACCACCTTATTGACGCCTTTCAAAAACCCGGCGCCGAGCGTCCGGAATTATGGATTGCACTGATACTTATCGCGGCAGATTTAGGACTTCCCCTCTATATTTGGGGGAGCATCGAACCATCGCATGCAAAAATGATCGTTTCGCACATAGAGATCCCGCGTGACGAAGATTTTCTTACTGTTCATGTATTTAGACAAAACACCGGTAACGCTGACGCAATTGGATCAGGTCTCGGATCGGATATTCGTTGGGTTAAGCCTAATATTTCCGATGCAGAATTAGATGCGCTATTGGATGAAGTATATAATTCTGGAAGGGAATATTTGGTTTCCCAACTGAAAAAAAGACAAATTCAAGAAATACACCCACAAGAAACAACATATTCCACAGCAATTAGACAAGACGTTCCAAAATCAGAATATATCAAATTTCTAAGTGGAGAATTTAAGTTATATTTTTTAGGGTCGATTTGGTACACTGATGAGAATACGCCAAATACAAAGTTTTGGAGATCTGAGTTTTGTTTTTATTTATACAGAGGCTTTGCGACATTTAACTGTCAGAAACATCATTCAATAAGTATGATAGATATTTCGCATTGAACTAGATATCCTCCATTCTTACGTCATCTAGGCCCAGAGCCGCTAGACACGCGAGCAGAAACGTTGCCGCGAATGTTCCGCGCTTCAACTTCATGGTTATCGACGCCTCGGTTTCTGCGAAGCCACGCTTTTTAAGCCGCTTCCAAAGCTCGATATACGTGACCCCGAATTCCTTCATCTTGGCCTTCAAAAAGGCGCTTGCACGAATTGGGCAGAGGAATTTTTCAGCCGGATGTGCCGCGCCGAACAAGGCCATCATCACCATATTGCTGGGCCGTATTTGCTTCGCTATGCGCAAGAGGCTTCATGGCGCGAGGACCATCGCAGAATCAGCAACGGCGACCAGGCTCACGCGGTTTCAGGCTTGGCGATGAAACGCGGGCCGTCTGTGGATTTCTGTGGGTATTGGCAGCGAGCGAGATGACTATTGCGAGTTTCTTTATCATATTTCCCACGGATGAAATGAAAGGGCGTTAATATGGCTAGGTCTTCGGGTAACAAGGGCGGCAAGGAGACGATCTCGCCGCCTAAGCTGAAATTACTGTCAAGGGAGGCGAAGAAACTCCCGAAGAAGACCCGGCGGCTGGTCGGATATTAGCCGAGGAACGTGTGGCAGTTAAAGAAGGGGTCAGAAAGCCAAAAAAGCCCAAAAAGTGATTATAGAACTAGCGAAGACGCCCCTGCGAAATAATTGAACAATTTTAAATCATGATACCGCCAAGAGAGTGGCGGTCATCCTCGTGATTGATGTCGGCGATCGTACGTAAGAGAATTTTACCGCGCTTATTCTCCTTAATTAAAAAACCAACCGATACGCATTTATGCGGGTCAGGCTCTTTGATTTCGGCAACATCGGTCCATCCATCGCCAATTCGGCTCGAGAATCTACCCATTTGATCATAACCAAAGGATACTTGGCTAAAGGCTCAAATTTTCTCACTGATGACAATCGCTCCTGTTTCGTGTAACCCGTAGGCTCACGATGAGCGGTCATCATTGTACGTGCAGCCGTGATCAATCTCGCCGCAACCGTTATCGCTGCAAAATGATTGTCAACACGCCCTAACCCGGAGCAAATATCAACCAGAAGGCGACGCGAACGAGCTGCCGGCTTTTTTAATGCGGGCCGGGTTCTAGAACATGATCAGCGAACCGACTTAGCCATTGCGCGCGTGGGGCGCGTCTTCGTCCCGGTGGCGGTTTGCCGCAGAAGTCCCCATGATTTGGCGATGTGACAGGTAGACGAAATACCAGCGTCGAGCACAAAAGGGGCCAAGGGTCCGGACAAACCACGTATCTTCGCGTCGATCGGTACGCCATGCGCCATTCCGTCGATGGCGTAATGCTCGACGACAACGGCCCCCGAGCTGTCGCGCCACGACATCCGCGTTTGACCGTCAACCTCGTCTTGCGTCGCGCCGAACTCGTCGACTTGATGGATATCGATCCATTGCCCGACCAGGGCCGACGCATTGGCGGGCGCGACCACTTCGTCGTGACTGCCGTGCCAAATCGAAATTCTGGGCCATTTTTTTTGCTCAGGCGACGCCTGACGCACCAGATCGCCCCATTCCTGCGAAGACCGCCCAGGCGCGAAAGCCATGGCCCTCATCGCGTCGAAAGGTCCAAGCGCCGCTCCATAGGGGAGGCCCGCGATGATTGCCCCGGCCGCGAACAAATCGGGATAAGAAGCGAGAAGCGCGCAAGCCATTGCGCCGCGGCGGAAAGACCAGTCACAAACACACGGTTGCGATCCAGATTGTGGTCGCGCAGCATTTTTTCGACCATGGCGCGGATCGACGCGATTTCTCCATCGTTGGAGCTGATGTGCCTCTCGATGAACCAATTGAAGCAATTCTGGGAATTATTCGCGCATTTCTGCTCGGGAAACATGACCGCGAAGCCGTGCTTGCGGCCGAGCGCCAACCAGCCGGTGGCTAAATCGAAATCCCTAGCGGTCTGCTGACCGCCATGCAGGGCCACGACAAGCGCCGAAGACTTGGCCAGACCACGCGGAACGCAGGAATACATCCCCAGATTGCCCGGATTCGAGCCAAATTCCGCGTTCTCCTCCATCTTTTCGATTGGCTCCAGAAGTTCAGCGAACCTGCCGCCCGCTTCGGAGAAGGGGGCGGCAGGTTCCGGCAGCACCTAGTCAAGGCCAAGAATGTTTAAACTGCCCCCATCCAGTTTTCAATCGGCAATGTGCGGAGCCGCGAAGCTTTATCAAGAGGGGTCAACCGGCGAGCGCAAATCCGTAAGCGTCACGGCAAGCGACAACCGTCATCGCCCATTTTGCAGCGGCACTGCCATTCGCAAGCGAAATCCCCCGGGCGCGAAATCGACCGTCACTTCCGCCGCGATTTGCTGCGGCAGCACTCGCTCGAGGAGCATCGAGCCAAACCCATCGCGGCAACGCGGCGTCACCAGCGGTCCCGCGAATTCGTTCCATTCGCATAACAGCGCGGGTTCGCCATCCTTCTCGATCAAGCTCCAGCCGACTTCGATCCGGCCTTCCGCCTTGGCAAGGGCGCCATGCCGGACGGCATTGGTCGTGAGTTCGTGGACTGCCATGCCGAGCGGCACCGCGATCTGCGAGGGCAACTCGACGGCAGGCCCGGAGAGGCGAATCCGAAGGCCTTGATCCCCGGAATAAGGGCCAAGTTCCTGGGTCAGCAATCGTTGAAAGGAAACCGATTGCTGGAGTTGCTCGGTCATGACGGCATGCGTCCTGGCGAGTGAAGCGATCCTCCCGGCAAAGGCTTCCTGAAACTCCTCGATGTTCGCGGAGGTCTTCGCGGTCGTGGTCATGACTCCTTGCACCATCGCCAGCGTGTTGCGGACCCGGTGATGCAACTCGCGGATAAGAAGCGCTTGCCGTTGTTCCGTTAGGACATGATCCGTTACGTCGTTGCCTTCGATGAAGATTCCGGTTACCTCGCCGTTCGCGCCCATGATCGGCTGCGCGACGAAATCGATGTAGTGTTCCTCTATCTCGCAATCCGGTGCGTCTTGCAGCAGAATACGCGTCTTGCGCCCGACGTGAACTTCGCCGGTTTTAAAAATCGCTTCCAGAATGCCGGGAAAATCCTGACCTTCGGATTCGGGCAATCCCTCCCGTAAAGTTTTCCCGATGAGATCGCGGCCTCCGGCGAGCATCGAAAAAGCGATATTGACCAATTCGAAAACAAGGTTAGGCCCGCGCAAAACGCACATAAAGCTCGGGGCCTGCATGACCAGGCACCGCAATTGCTGGACCGTTGCCAAGAGCGTCTGATTGAGGACCTGGATTTTTCCCGCCTGTGGACCGGCCTCGCCCACGCGCGCCGCAGCCGGCAGGCCCGCCAAGCCTTTCGATGCCTGAAGCTCGGAAATATCCTGAGCGTTCTTGAGCAGGAACGCGACTTGGCCGTCCTTGCCGCGGACCGGGACATGGGTGCAGCTCCAAAGACGCTCCTCGGTACGGCCATTGACGGCAACCGCGTAGGAAACCAATGGCAGCACATCGACAACCCCTTTGTCGCGGACGCGCTCAAGGGAGTCTTGCACGATATGGCGGGTCTCTCCCGCCGAGGGAAATGCGGTGAAGAAATTGATCCCGATGAGCTCGTCCCGCGAGCGCGCGGTCGCGTCGAGAAAGGCCTAATTCAAGGCCACGATAGTGAAATCCCGGTCCATCACGAGGAGAGGCGTGGGCAGGCTATTGAAAACGGCCTCGAAATCCAGCTCTGTCTCTGGCAGGGCTAGCGGTAACCGAGGGTGGCGAGTTCAGGCTTGGCTGCTCTTTATTCATGTGTTGGAATGGTCATTGACAATTTGGCTGAATTTGGATGCATGGAACTAACACGTGGCATAGGACATAGTTCCTTACGCTGCCGCCAAAGGCGACAATTTCAAGTGAGTGGACTTTATAACCATTGATGAATGTCGTTAGTTCCATCAAAATTCCAAATGCTACCGCCTTTTTTCCGGCTTGCTAACCGCCGTGATCAGGAGCGCTCGTCACTTCGTGTCAGCAATCGCACCGCGCCCTATGCCGGATCTCCCGCCGGCTTAGCAAAACAAACGTCGCGCCAATGGCTCCGACAGAACGCCCAGTCCAAGCCGGCGACCATGTATTCCTGGTTGACGGATCGTCTTTCGTCTTTCGCGCGTATTTCCAGTCGATCCGGCAGGATGCGAAATATAATTACCGCTCCGAACCATCTGCCGACCGGAGCGGTAAGATTTTTTGCACCAAGCTTTTCCAGTTCGTACGCGACGGAGCGGCGGGGCTCAAGCCAACCCATCTCGCGATTATTTTCGACAAATCCGAACATTCATTCCGCAAGGAACTCTACCCGCCCTACAAGGCCAATCGTTCGGAGCCGCCGGAAGATCTCGTCCCGCAGTTCCCGCTGATGCGTGCCGCCGTGCGGGCTTTCGGCCTGACCCCTGTCGAGCAGGACCGCTTTGAGGCCGACGATCTCATCGCGACCTATGCCTGCGCGGCGCTCCGGCGCGGCGCCGACGTATTGATCATTTCAGCCGACAAGGATTTGATGCAGCTCGTTGGCCAGGGTGTCGCTATGTATGATCCGGCCTCGGGGGAAGCCGGCGCCAAGGGCGCCCGCGAGGAGCGCAAGATCGGGATCGAAGAAGTTCGCGCCTATTTCGGCGTGCCTCCCGAAAAAGTCGTCGACGTTCAGGCGCTGGCTGGCGATTCCACCGACAATGTGCCAGGCGCGCGCGGCATCGGTTTGAAGACGGCGGCGCAGCTGATCGGCGAATATGGCGATCTCGAAACCCTGCTCGCCCGTGCCAATGAAATCCAACAACCGAAACGCCGTGAGACCCTGACCGATCCCGAAAGCGTGGCGCTGATCCGTGTCTCGAAACAACTCGTCTCGCTGGTGCGCGACGTGCCGCTCGAAGTGCCGCTCGAAGATCTTGCGCTTCGTCCACCGGATGGAAAGACGCTCGTCGGCTTCCTCAAGGCGATGGAATTTTCCACCATCACCAAGCGCGCCGCCGACGCATATGCGATGGACGCGGCCATGATCGAACCCGATCAGGCATTTGCGGGACCCGCTGGCTGGCGTGGCCGCGATGGCGAGGTGCTGCGTGAGGGCGTGGACGCGCGGGAGACCCCGCCGTCAGCGGCAAGCGCGCAGCCAGAAGCACCCAAAAGAAACGCCCGCTATGGCGTGCAAACGCAAAAGGCCGTCATCGCCACTGGGCCCGGCCATCTCGCCGCCGCACGCGCGAGTGAGGCGCGAGCGCAAAAATTCGACAGCAAAAATTATGCGGCCGTTTCGAGCTTCGCGCAGCTCGACGAATACATCGCCGCCGCCTTCGAGGCGGGCGCGCTTGCGATCGACACGGAAACCTCCTCACTGCAAACCATGCGGGCCGAGCTCGTTGGCATCTCCTTGTGCATAACGCCGGGGCGCGCTTGCTACATCCCGCTGCGGCACCGGAACGAATCCAGCGGCGATCTTTTCGGTGGCAACGATCTTGTACCCGGCCAATTGCCGGAAGCAGAAGTGCTCGCGCGGCTAAAACCTCTCCTCGAAGACCGGAGCGTTTTGAAAATCGGGCAAAACATGAAATTCGACTGGCTTGTTTTCAAGCAGCGCGGCATCGAGGTAGTGCCGGTCGATGACACCATGCTTTTGTCTTATGTGCTCAACGCCGGCCGCACCGGTCATGGGATGGATGTGCTCAGCGAACAGCATCTCGGCCACAAGCCGATCCCATTCGGCGAGGTGGCGGGCTCCGGCCGCACATTCATCGGATTTGCCCGCGTCACCATCGACAAGGCGGCCGAATATTCGGCCGAGGACGCCGATGTCACCTTGCGTCTGTGGTGTGTGTTTAAACCCCGCCTTCCCGCCGAGCACATGACCAATGTTTATGAGACGCTGGAGCGTCCGATGATCGAGGTTTTGGCTCGCATGGAACAGCGTGGGATCACGATTGACCGCGCCATTCTTTCGCGGCTGTCGGGTGAATTCGCGCGGGACATGGTGCTGCTTGAGGCGACGATCCACGAACTCGCTGGTGAGACCTTTAATCTCGGCTCGCCAAAACAGCTCGGCGATATTCTCTATGGCAAGATGGGCCTCGCCGGCGCCAAAAAAACCGCGACCGGAGCCTGGTCCACGGCGGCGGGCGTACTCGACGATCTCGCCGAGCAAGGCAACGAACTCGCGGCAAGGATTCTCGATTGGCGCCAGCTTGCAAAACTCAAATCGACCTATACCGACGCTCTACCTTCCTTCGTCGATCCGGCGACCGGGCGTGTGCACACCTCCTATGCGCTCGCCGCGACGACGACGGGCAGGCTTTCCTCATCCGACCCGAATTTGCAGAATATTCCGGTGCGCAACGAGGCGGGCCGGAAAATCCGCCGGGCTTTCATTGCTCGCGCGAGCCACAAACTCGTCTCGGCGGATTATTCGCAGATCGAATTGCGCCTCCTTGCCCATATCGCCAATATTCCGCAATTGAAGGCGGCGTTTGCCGAGGGCCAGGACATTCACGCGATGACTGCTGCCGAAATGTTCGGCGTGCCGGTCGATGGCATGCCGCCAGAAGTGCGCCGCCGCGCCAAGGCAATCAACTTTGGGATCATCTACGGCATTTCCGCCTTCGGCCTCGCCAATCAATTGGGCATTTCGCGCGAGGAGGCGGGCGCCTACATTAAGCGCTATTTCGAGCGCTTTCCGGGCATTCGCACCTATATGGATCAAACGAAATTATTTGTGCGCGAGAAGGGTTACGTCACCACGATTTTTGGCCGCAAATGCCACTATCCGCGCGTGACCGCAGCAAATCCCTCGGAGCGCGCTTTTAACGAACGCGCCGCGATCAATGCGCCGATCCAGGGCTCGGCCGCCGACATTATCCGCCGCGCGATGGTGCGCATGGACGCGGCGCTGGAGCAAGCGAAACTTTCGGCAAAAATGCTTTTGCAGGTCCATGACGAACTTGTTTTCGAGGTGCCGGACGCCGAGGTCGAAGCCACTATCGAAGTGGTGCGCAAAGTGATGGCCGACGCGCCGCATCCTTATTTGCAGCTCGCGGTGCCTTTGCAGGTTGATGCCAAGGCGGCGCAAAACTGGGACGAAGCGCATTGAGGAATAGTACCGAACGATGTCAGATTCAGTGGATTAGGTGACAGCACAAGCCGAGCGAGCCGACATATAGGCTCGCATCTCGCCTCTGATAACAAAGCTCGTAAACTCCATTAGATTGGTCGGTTGCCCAATAGGACGAGGCATTGCACATCCTTCAATACCGTTTGGATCGAGTAGAGGAATGGAATGTCCAAGCATAGGCTGCGTTGCACGTCGCTCGCCCCTGTGGAGATAACCAGACCTCCGCTTATAGTGACTATCAAAAACCCACTTCACCCCAGGTCCAAGATGCCGAACTCCGAGTTCAGTGACTCGCTTTGAAATTTTATACATCGGCTGCCCACATGTCTGACAAGGGGGAGTCGGCTCGTCTGTTAAACTGATTACTTCCAGCGCAGAGACAAAAAGAGCAGTAGCCATATCGGGGGCGTAATGATGAAGGTTTACTCCCTCATGAAATAGGTGACAGGCACGCATCAAATTGTGATCGCTGTTAATCGCCCTCCTCAAAATCTCATCGCCGAGGGCGAGTTGACTTCGCTCCAGACGAATTAAGTCGTCAGCGATCGGATGACCATCGAGCCACTCTTGGTCCTCCCAGAAAATTCCGTCAGGCAGTTTTAGTTTATCTGAATTGCCACCATCGTAATCAGCCTGCCGAAAGGTGCAATTGGTCCAGGCGGTGAGAGCGTCGAGCAGTAAACCCATGCGGTCTTGAAACTCGTAACGGCTATCTGCTTCATCAAACGCCTCTACTGTTAAACCAATTTCCGTGCTCCCATCGTCAAGAGGGCCGATATACCATCGCTCCGAGAAGTATAAGCTAACAGGTCCGCAAGGCGCTGAAGCCAATCTGGCGGCCAACCGGGAACTTGCGGGAGAATGCATCGCCACTGTCGCTTCTCTTGCACAATCTCGTAGCACTCCGTCTAAGTCCGGGTAGAGATCATAGATGGCACCCCTTGGTGTAAACTGAACCGAATCAATTATACCCCGGCGGCTATAGTGCACCGAGACCTCAACGCCGGTTGGAGCGGAAGCTCCGAGCGTAGCCCAACCAAAGCGAATGCTTTGCCTTGGGCCGTCTCGTTTCGGCGTATATTGCCATCTTAAGGGCCCGAAGCGGGTGCGCATGCGCGCCCAAAGAGCGCGGAGGAACATATTGCTATCACCAAGCGATCGAGTTTCAATTCCGCCAACTGCAATCATTCTCATGCATTTCAAATGGCGCACAAACTCGCGTCGACGTAGACTGCCGCGCCGATAAGAATAACATTGTCCGAGCCCACACCTCTACAGACCAAGAAACACATCTCCCGGTCCACTGCTCAAATCTTAAGTTGATTCATGCCGTTCGAAAAAAAGCGTACGACCCAAAAATTAGACCCTACCCCACTTGTCCGCTTGCGCCAAATCTCCGCTTCGTGGCGCGCCGCGCCTGCCAAAAGTACGTTTGCGCAGGCCGTCAATCGTACCAAAATGTTTCACGTGAAACATTTTGGTACGATTGGCAAAAAACCGGTCAAAAACAGGCCACCGGTCTCGCCGCGATCACCTCATGCGTCAATACGGATGATATTGATAGAGCCAGGTCTCGCTCAAAGGTTTTTCGCCCGCCCGCCGCGCTTAAATCTCGCAGACTTGGGTCACCTGTTCCGGCAAGCCGGCTGTTGTAATTTCATAGCCGGCCACGCGCAGGATGGCCCGCGCGGGGCTCATCGTGACGGCAAGCCGCGTGTAGGCATTCAGGACCGGCGGCTTCACCCAATCGAAACCGCGGCGCGACAGGAGCCCGCGCCAGCCCGCGAGCGCGTCTTGCCGGTCACGGCTTCGCGCGGCGGCCTCCGCCGCCGAGCAAGTCAGAATGCAAGTGGGCGCAATACGCGCTTCCCACCTCGGGCGACAAGGCGCCCAATCATTGGCCGCGCTTGTGTTTTCCTCACGAGTGACAAAGCCGTTCTCGGTGCGCTCGATCACACATCGCTCACCCGGCGCACAGCCAATGAGCGTATAGATCACCGGCCGTCCCACCGGCGTGTTTTCCAACACAATCTTCGCAGCGGCATATGCCGGGCAAATCTCGAATACCCAACGCAGCAACTGATCCGGCGGAATGTGGCGAATATTCACCCATAATTGAAGCGCATTGGCTGCAAGGTCGCAAATGCGCAGCCAGGGATGCCGGGTGCGGCGCCACATGGGCGCCTGGTTGATGCAGGCGGCGAACCGGCGCGGTGCCATCGCCGTCAGCACGCCAGCATAGCCGGGCCAGGTGATGCTGAAGTAATCGCCCGCGTGCCCCTTTGTGTGGACAACATCCGCATGGCGGCCTAGCCCAGGGTATGGCCAATCGAGTGTGCGCGCGAGCCAGGGCACGCCGTCTTCCTCGCACGCGAGCGAGGTGCAGGCCCATTGGTACGAGCCGTTAAGCAGCCAGACGCCCGGAAAGCCAAGCGTTGCCGCGATTTGCGCGATTTCCGGCACATACGGCGAGCACGAGCGGGTGAGCCAGCGGCGCGTGGCTCCATCCAACGCCGGCAGGAACGCTGTTACCGCGCGCGGAAACACCGTGAGGCAGTCTTCACGCAGGGCACGCGCGCGAGCACGGCCGAGCTCGGCGTGGCGGAGAAGCCCGCCTTCGCGGGCATCGACAACGGAAATCGCTGGCAAGATAGCGCTCATAATCTGCTCATCGCAACAAGGCGCTTAAATCGAGCTTAGGAGCGGGAATGCGCGGAGCCTCCAGCTTCGTATGTTCGATTGAACGGGTATCGTCTTTTCCCATGCCCTCGATGGATCACTTGGGCTCCCCGCCGTCAACGAAAATTGTGAAAATACCTATGAACCGCCTGGGGCCAGTTGCCATTCATTTGAGGGCCATGACGGTCCTGGCGAGGTTAAACATGGCGGCAATGCTCCGATCGGATTTGCCGGGCCGCCCGCCGGGCACGGCTTTTGGGATCAATGATTTCAGCCGCTCCCATTCCACATCCGTCAAATTGCCCGGATAGCGATCCTCGTCACGCCAATAGATCGCTCGTTGATCTTTCGTCCACATCGCGAATCGCCGCATCAGTTGCAAACGATGCCGTGAATTATGCAACCATCCCGAGCGCAACCTCCTTTTGAGTCAGGCTCTGAGCTTGAGCATAGTCGCCGGCAGTTCTATGGTGTGCCAGCGCGCTATTCCAGATCAGAAGGCTTCGATGACAATCGCCAGCATGACGGGCTTTGCCCGGGCCGCCGCAAGCGCCGGGCCGTGGCGCCTTTCATGGGAGCTTAAATCCGTCAATGCCAAGGGCCTCGATGCGAGGCTGCGCCTGCCGCCTCCGTTCGACGCGATCGAGCCCGACGCGCGCGCAAGACTTGCGCGAAAACTCAACCGGGGAACGATCCATGCGACGCTTGCTGCGCAGCGCGACGCGGCGATGCCCGAGGTTCGCATCAATCGGGATTTGCTGCGTGAACTTATCGCAGCCTGCGCCGGTATTCCTTTGCCGGAGAGGATCGCGCCGGCAACTCTCGACGGGCTGCTTGTCTTGCGCGGCGTCGTTGAAATCGTCGACGCGGCCGACGACGAAGCGACGATTTTACCCGCCCGGGCCAGCGCGCTCGATTTGCTCGACGCGGCGCTCGATGGTCTGGTGGCCATGCGGCAAAGCGAGGGCGGCGCGCTCGCCCTGGTGCTCACGGCGCGGCTCGAAAAAATCGCCGCGCTGACGCAAGCGGCCGATACTTGCCCGGCCCGCAAGCCCGAGGCGATCCAGGCGCGCCTCGCGCAATCGCTCGCCCTTCTCGCCGGAAACACGAATTTCGACCAGAATCGTTTGCACCAGGAGGCTCTCATGCTGGCGGCCAAGGCCGATATCAGGGAAGAGTTGGACCGTCTTTCCGCACACACCGCAGCGGCCCGCGAACTTTTGACGAAGGGCGGTGCTGCCGGCCGCAGACTCGACTTCCTTGCCCAGGAATTTTCCCGCGAAGCCAATACGCTCTGCGCCAAATCGAACGACGCGAGCCTGACGGGGCTCGGCCTCGAATTACGCGTCGAGATCGAGCAATTCCGTGAACAGATCCAAAATATTGAGTAAGGATATGCAGCTCGAAGATCGTGCCGCAAGAGAGCAGACGGCTAGAGCCCGCGGGCGCGGCTTGATGCTAATCCTCTCTTCCCCATCGGGCGCGGGCAAGACGACCTTAACCCGGATGTTGCTCCAGACCAGGGAACTCGATCTGACGCTGTCGATCTCGGTAACCACGCGGGCGCGCCGTACGAGCGAAGCCGATGGCATTCATTACACATTCATCGGCAAGAAGCAGTTTGATGCGCTGCGAGAGGGCGGCGATCTGCTCGAATGGGCGGAAGTGCACGGCAATTTTTACGGCACCCCGCGCGAGCCGGCCGAACAGATTCTGCGGCAAGGGCGCGACGTGCTGTTCGACATCGATTATCAGGGGACGCAGCAGATCAAGCGGGAGGCAGCCAACGATGCCGTCACGATCTTTATCCTGCCGCCGTCGATGCAGGAATTGCGTTCGCGCCTCGAGCGCCGCGCCGAGGATCGGCCGGACGTCATCGACAAGCGTTTGAACGAGGCGCGCAACGAAATCCGCCGCTGGACGGACTATGATTACGTGCTCGTCAACGACGATCTGCAAAGCACGTTCTTAGGCCTTCGCGCGATCCTCGCGGCCGAACACCGCCGCACCGCGCGGGCAAAGGACGGGATCGCCGCTTTCGTCGAAAGGCTGCTCGGCGAGACATGACCCTGAGTGTTGCCAAAGGCCGTAGCGGAGCACAATTTCTTGAGGGGTTGTTTCGATTTCTCTTGCGCCGGCGCCTTTCGCGATAAAAAGATGCGCTATCGAATCGGAATTTATCGCAAGGCTAAAGTTCGTGCTTGCAATCCCAGGAAAAGCCTGCGGCGAATGCAGCTTTTGTTGCCAGGTTCTCGAGATCGCCGAATTGGCGAAACCGGCTGGCAAATTGTGCGAACACTGTCTTAACGCCGGTTCCGGCGGCTGCGGCATCTATGCGGGCCGGCCGCAAGTTTGCCGCGATTACGAATGCTTGTGGAAGGGCGACCGGGACATGAGCCCGCGGCTGCGTCCGGACCGCACCGGCACGATCTTAATGGAAGATCCCGATTCCGATGAATACCGCGCAGTCTGCGATCCCGAAAAACCGTTTGCATGGCTAACACCGCTTGTCTTCAAACATCTTGTCGCGATGGCGAAAAACGGGCGGACCGTCGTCGCCAAGGCCGGGTTGAAATCCTGGCGCATTCGCGCCAATGGGCAATGGGGCCCTTGCGTTTAGCTATCGCCAGACTTTAATTCACGCATGAAAGCCACGGGGGAGATCGCCAGCCGCACCTTGCCTCCCGCACCTTGCCTACGCGCCAAATACTTGTATAGATCGATTATTAAAGTCGGCTTCGCGGCTCTAGCCGGGGGCCGAACGGGAGTCAGCTTCGCGGGCAGGATCAAAAGGTCCGCTTCCCCGGTGTCTCCGCCTTCGTTTGCCGGTTCGGGCCTTTTCTAGGCTCGAAGGGCTCGGCGGCGGGGCATCGCGAGGAATGAGAGGAAGGGCAACAGAATGGCTCTTTACGAGCAATCTATTTGGCGCGTCAAGATATTTCCGCCCAACAGGCGGACGCCCTGACGGCGCGTTTCAAGGCGGTCATCGAATCCTTCGGCGGCAAAATCGAAAAGATGGAATATTGGGGGGTGAAGTCCCTCGCCTACAAGATCAAGAAGAACCGCAAGGCGCATTTCTCCCTCTTGAACATCGACGCGCCACCCGCCGCGCTCACCGAAATGGAGCGGCAGATGGGCATCAACGAGGACGTCATCCGTTTCATGACGGTTCGGGTTGAAGCTCTGGAACAAGGCCCTTCGGCGATGATGCGCAAGCGCGACGACGACGACCGCGGCGATCGCCATGATCGCGGCGACCGCGGCCGGGGCCCCCGCCCCGAGCGGAGCGAAAGAGCCCCTAGGCGGCCGCGCGACGAGACCGCGGTAAGCGAGGAGGTGAGCTTCTGATGACAACTTCCTCCGGGCCCCGCAGGCCTTTCTTTCGCCGCCGCAAAACTTGCCCGTTTTGCGGCCCGAACGCAGCCAGAAATCGATTACAAGGACACGCGTCTTCTTTCGCGCTACATTTCCGAGCGCGGCAAGATCGTCCCGTCGCGAATTACCGCCGTTTCGGCCAAGAAGCAGCGCGAGCTGGCGAAAGCCGTAAAACGCGCCCGCTTTCTCGGCCTTTTACCCTATGTGATCCGCTAATTTCGCACCGGCGCGGGACGGCCATTTACGCGCGGAATATTTCCACCGGGGCGGAACTGTTCTAATATTTATGAGCCACGGACAAGGGCGAACACTGGCCACGCGGGGGACCGCGCGGTTTATCTGGGACGACGGGAGACTGCTATCACCATTGGTGCCTAACCGCCCTTCGATCGGGACAGCGGGTCATGATGAAAAAACGCCTCATAAAACATGGGCCGGCCGTCGCCCTTGGGATCGGGGCGGGAATCGCCGCCGCCGTCTTGTTTAGCCTCGCAGGCCGTGCGACCTTTGTCGCCGCCGCTCTCGCCAATTTGTCGCCGCTTCCCATCATGATCGCGACACTTGGATACGGCGCTTTTGCCGGCGCCGCGGCAGTTGTCTCGGCTACGCTCACCGTTGCCGGACTCTTCAATGCACAGCAGAAATTCGGGAGTTTCGACACCGCCGCGCTTGGCGGTCTGATTTTCGCTTTCTCCCTTGGCCTGCCGGCTTTTTGGCTGAGCCTCCTCGGGGTATTGAGCCGGCCGAAGGGAAGTCCAAATTGGGTTGTTACAAGCCGGGTTGGCAGCTTTTTCGCCCGCGAATATGTTCCGCTTGAGCGTATTCTTTCCTATGCCACCTCCATTTGCGCCACCATCGGGGTAGCGATCGCGGTTTATGTCAGCTCCCTCTATGGTGGATTCGACGTGGCGCTCGAAAAGTTGAGCGCGGAAGTTACCCCTTTCGTCGAACGGCTGATCAACCCCAATATGCACCTTCCAAATGACTTCGATGCTCGTCATTTGGCGCGCGCCACGGTTTTGGCAGCGGCGCCGGCGGTGGCGGGTTGCAGCCTAGTCATGCTGATGCTCAATCTTTGGCTCGCGGGACGGGTGGCACAGCTTTCGGCGCAACTCCCCCGCCCGTGGCCCGACATAGCAAGGGAATTGCGGCTACCGCAGGTCTATCTGTTGGTTTTCGGCGCCGCCGCGGGGATAGGTCCGTTTTTTGGCGGGCTCTCCGGCCACATCGTCGTCATTGTCGCCGTGACGCTCGGCGTCGCTTTCGCGCTCGACGGGCTCGCCGTGGCGCATTATCTCTCGCGCGGATCGCCCTTCCGGATTCCCCTCCTCATTCTTATCTATCTAGGCCTTGTCATTCCCGTGACATGGCTGGCCTTTCTGCTTCTCTTGGTCTTGACCGGTATTATCGAGACAGCTTTCTCGCTCCGGGATCGCAAGGACAAGACGGCCTCGCCCAAACTCTGATGCAACCTGAAGGACCGTATTATGGAAGTTATATTGCTCGAGCGCATCGCCAAACTTGGTCAAATGGGAGAGACCGTTCGCGTGAAGGATGGCTACGCCCGCAATTTCCTGCTGCCCGGCGGCAAGGCCATGCGCGCGACCGAAGCCAATAAGAGCCGGTTCGAAAGTCAGCGCATCCAGCTCGAAACGCGCAATCTCGAATCGCGCAACGAAGCGGCCGGCGTCGCCGAAAAACTCACCGGGCAAATCTTCGTCATCATCCGCCAGGCTGGCGAGACGGGCCATCTTTACGGCTCGGTTTCGCCGCGCGACATCGCCGACGCGATCACCGCTGGCGGCTTCAATGCCAACCGCAATCAAATCGTCCTGAAGGCGCCGATCAAATCGCTCGGATTGCACGAAGTCCCAGTGCAGTTGCATCCGGAAATTGAAGCCCCGATTACCGTCAATGTCGCCCGCTCCGCCGCGGAAGCCGAACGGCAGGCCAAAGGGGAAGCAATCAATGCCGTCGAGGAGACGACCATGGACGATCTCGGTCTCGAAGTCGGCGCCGCGCTTGCGGCTGCAGGCGGCAGCCTCGGCGACCGGTGAGGGATTTTTGCTCTATAACAAGGCAACACGGCAACGCCGGTCGCTACCCTGCCAAGGTTAGCAAATCTGACGCAGGCTGGCGCCGGAAAATCGCCCGCGGCTATTGCGCCCAGCAATGCCCCCCAGCGAATTCAATGAATTCCTTGAGGGCGGCATGCTCGCGCTCGCGCGGCCAGAGCAACCCGATCGTTCTCGATATGCCCAAGTCCAACACCGGGACCTGCTTGACCGCCGATACCTCGAAATGGGCGGGAACAAGCGACAAACCTATCCCGGCGGCGACGAGAGCAAGCGCCCTGTCATCTTGGTCGGTTTGATACACAACACGCATCTTTATGCCGCGAGCTACAAGCACGTTGGTTACATCTTGGTAAAAATCGCACCTCGTCCGCACGATGAAAGGTTCGCCGTCAAGATCGGCGAGCTTCACACTTTTCCGTTGCGCGAAGCGATGGTCTTTTGGAACAGCCAGCAAGTAGGGCTCTTCGAAAAGAACCCGGCTCGCGAATTTCAGGCCGTTGCCGCCAACAATCGTGAGCACCGTGTCGAGTTCCTGTTCGGCCAGGAACTCGACCAATTGCTCGCAGCTGCCATCGACCACTTCAATGGCCACATCGACGCTGGCACGCCGGAAAGAGCTTAGCAGCTTGGAGACGCACCCGCTGGAGAGCGACTGCAGGACGCCGATCCTGCATCAATTCGGGGCGGTGATCGCTTTAAGTTCGGCTTTCACCGCATTGCAGCTTTGAAGAATATTCTTGCCGGCTTCGAGCAACCGCCTCCCGGCGGCGGTCGGCACCACCGGGGAGTGCCGCCGGTCGAGCAATTTGACTTCGAGTTCAGCTTCAAGCTTCGCGATGCTAGCCGAGATCCCCGGCTGCGATATCGCCGCGCGTTGCGCGCCTTTCGTGAAACCGCCGGTCTCGGCGACCGCAATGAAATGTTTGATCTGATAGAGCTCCATGGGCGAGGAGTATCACTTCGCGCCCGTGTTAAATCAATAATTATCTGTACCCCGCATAATCAAAATCTATTGATCTCCCTGGGGCCAGGCCCCGGACGCGACCGGATAGGCGGCTTTGGAAAAGCGCCGGACCAACAGTTCGAAATTTCATTCCGGCGCCCGTTTTGGTGCCCCGGTTCGAGAGCTACAATTCTCGCGCGCCGCAAGACTTAGGGCAAAATCCCAAAAAGTTGCAAACTTTTTGGATAAGACCATGCGATAAAACAAAGATATAGAGACCATGAGCAAATCGACTTGAAGCGATCTTGGTCTAAGAGATCGAATCGCCCGATGTAACCCTTCGAGCCGTCCATCAGGGGAGAATGGCTCATGCCATGCGAATAAGCACGCGCGCGTTCAATCCAAAATACTTCCCCCGCCGGGGACCAGCGGGGGACAGGATGGCTTCGATTTTAGGGCCGCAGTTACCGTCTCGCCATCGCTCCAACGGACGTGATTTCCAACCGGCTGGCGCCGGATTAGCGGAGCGAATTCGAGTTAGTCTTAATCATAACAGCAAAGTGCTCGACATCCCTGCTCAGGTTACCAGTGCTTCATCATTCCGCCAGTTCGCGCCCTCCCGACGCGAAACTCCAAGGTCAAAGGTCCACACACAGCCGCGGCGGATTACCGCACCTGCCTGCGGCCGGCCGCAATCCCTCCGCACACCCTCTCCGCCGGCGTTTTCGGGGGAACGAGCTTCTGCTTCCCGCCCAAACGCCAAATCAAGTAAACCGCGCCGACGAGCGGCACAACCAGCGAGGCATAGATCCCAATGCTTCTGCCACCAAACCCCTGTCCCACCGAAAATGGGAACTGCGACACATAGGTTTGGCCGTGCGCGTTTTTCACCGTCACGATGCCGATGAATTTGCCGGTCTCGGGAAAGGTGTGCTCGAAGGTCAGCGTGCCCGTCGGATAGGTCCTCGGCAGCACATGGGTGATGGTCACGGGGTCGAGAACTTGCGGGCTCGAAAGCTCCGCGTCGGTCAGGAACGGGAGCCCATTCATCGTCGTATGGTTTCCCTCATCCTTGATGATGCGGATTTCGGTCAGCATGTCGCGAAGCTCGGTATTTTGCATATCGAGCGCGACAACCATTTGCCCGGTGCTTGGGATATCGTCGCAAAACTCATCCCGGGAATTTTGCGGCTGGTATCCGGTGAAGAACATGATGTCCGGGCCGATCCGCAACACGCATCTTTTATCCACCATGCCCACCCCGCCATGCGCATGCGCGGCGGACGCCAGCAAAACCATCGCCAAGAGCCACGCGGCAAGTCCTCTCATCATCATTGTATTGATCTCCCATAAGATTTCCCCCGCCGGAGCGTAAAGCGCCAGCGGGGGAAATGACTTAGTCTTGCTTAATCCTCAACACACGAAGCGTTTACTTATTCCGCCGGCTCGGACCGAGCAGCTCCTCGTGGCCGTGCGCAAGCTCGACGACGCGGCCAATCAGCTGTAGCGTCACGCCGAACACCGCGAGCGAGAACCAGCCGAAGAAGACGAACATCCAGTGCAGCGGTTCAACGAACAGTTCTTCCATGAACCAGAACGTGTGACCCCATTCATTGAGCCCGACGTTCGGGAAGATCATGAACGGGCCGACGAACAGGAGAACATAGGCAATCGACCAGCCCTTGGTGCCGTAGGTCGGGAGCCTGGTCCTCGCATACATGAAGCCGCCCACGCCGATCACGATATACATCGGGTAGCTCATGTAGAACTCGATGATATGGCTAGGCGTGAAGTCGGTGTCGCGGATCACCGTCATATGCCAGGTGCCGTCCTGCTCCGTGAAGTAGCTGGCGCCCCAGTAAATCGCGATGCCGTACATCATGATCCAACTGATCAGGTTGAAGACACGGCGCATTTCCTCGCGCGGTGAAACGTTTGCGAGGTCGGTGTCGCGGGTTTTCCACATCCAGCCGACCAAGGCGAGGAAGGAGATCAATTCGACCGGCTCTTCGATGTAGAGGATGGTCATCCAGTAGGTGGTGAACTCGGGAGCGAACGAATCGAGCCCCGCGAATTGGCCGAAAACTTGTTCGTAGATACGAACGCCGACGTAGAAGACGTTGATCGCGATCGCGCCCATAATCAACGGAATCCCGTTGAAAAGGGGCGCCTCGGCAACGGCCGCGGCCTCGCCGGTACGCGCAGTTCCTGTTACTAAGCTCATGTCACTTGCCTCTCTTTACTCTATCATTGCTCGCCGGTGGCGAACACGTCCATTAACTCATGCTCGTCCAGCTTGCAGCGGCAGAAACCTACGCGCGGCGAGACGGCAGGGGAAATCATTTTTTGTTGTCCAGCGCATCTGAAAGACTTATTTGCCGAGGGGCGGGACTTGTTACTCTGCTTTGTCGTGAGAGCAAATTTTCGTGAACGATGTAAAGAGCTGGCTTGTTCCAAGCCAGCCATGGGTTGTTGGTTCACGGAACTGTGAATTCGTCGCCCGCGCAGCAATTCGAGCGCCAGCGCGCGCGAGCTTGCTCCGGTCCAGGCCGCGGCCCTGCTTACCCTTCACGAGTGCGATCCGCCCGATGACGGTGTCGAAATTGACGTCGAGGAGTTGCCCCGGATTTCGCGCGATGAGGCCGAGTTCCAATGGCTCGGCCTCATCGTGGAGTTGGATTGACACCTGGCTGCGCTAATCGCTTAACTCAATTGCTCAACTGAAGCGCTAGCCGGGCAACTTGGAGGCCAGAACCTCGGCTTTCTGGATCGAAGGCGGCTGGGCCAGCAAGTCTCCAGCTTTCGCCATCAACGCGGCGGCCACTTTCCCGGCCAAATGCGCTTGCCGGCCGGCTTCATCGGGAAAAGCATCGAAAATGGCGAAGGTTGAGGGTCCGAGACGAATGCCGAACCAGGCAATCGTCGCCGGTTCAGCCTCGGCCAATGCCTTGCCCTGGCGCAAGAACTCTGCGACCGCCTCTTCTTTTCCGGGCTTGGCTTCGAGCGCGACATAAAGAGCGACATTGACCTGCCGAGGGCTCATGCCGCCAGTTTGAGCAAAGACCTGAGAACTAGACGAAACCGCCGCGGCGGTTCCCAACGCGGCAAGGAATTGGCGGCGCTCCATGGTTTTCTCCCTTCCGAGCTTGACGCCGATTGAGCGATTTCCGCTTCAATTCAGGGTTCAACCGGCAATCTTCAAATAGCCGCCGGTTCGGCAGCATTTTGCTTTGTTTGCGTTCTCCTGGCAAGCCCGAGCCGGCGTGCATGGAAGCGGACCCGTCGGCGCGAGGATAAACGGCGACGCAAAATTTATACGCTGGAATCTGCCTTCGCGCTTATCCGGCGATCTTGGAAAAATCGGCGGCGGCGTGCATCGCCCTGCGCAATTCGTTGAGGAGCCGCAGGCGATTGCGCCGCAATTCCGGGTTGCTGGCGTTAACCGTCACATATTCAAAAAATACATCGACTGGCGGCCGCAGCGAGGACAAGCGTTCCATCGCATCTTCGAAAGGAGTTTGGCCCGTGATTTCCGGCCGGCCGATGCGCCCAGAGGCGAGCGCCAAATGACGCCGCGCATCGGCGCTGACGCTTTGAATGACACTCCAAAGTTGTTTTTCGGCGAGTTCTTGAAGAAGCGAGTAATCGCAGGCGCCGTCGAAGGCGCCTGGCCCATCGTTTTTTTCCTCGGCACGGAGAATATTGGCGGCACGGCGATAGCCGGCGAGGCAAATTCGTGCCGTCTTCCGTATCGAGAAAACGGCCAAGCGCCTCGACGCGGGATACGATCAAAAGGAGATCGTCTTGCCCCGGCAAGGCGAACACCGCGTCGATAAGATCATATCTCGCGCCGCGCTCGCGCAAATAGACCTTGAGACGCTCTCTGAGAAAGCTCATTAGCTGATCGGAAAATACGCCCGGGCTACCAACCGGTCGGCCGATCGCGCCCGTGCCCCGCCTTTCAAAGAATGTGGCTTGGGCGAGCACTTCGCAAAGAGATCGCAGCGGAAGACGCAGCTTGTTTTCGAGGATGAGCGCGATAACGCCAAGCGCCGCGCGGCGTAAACCTAAGGATCCTTGCTGCCGGTCGGCGTTTCGCCAATCGCAAAGAAGCAAGTGAGCATATCGAGTTTGTCGGCAAGCGCGACGCTGATCGCGACTGGCCCCGTGGGCACGCGATCGCTAGGGCCATGCGGCTTGTAATGATCCTCGATCGCTTCCGCGACGCTTTCGTGCTCCCCCTGCACCAGCGCGTAATGACGTCCCATCACGCCTTGCAATTCAGGAAATTCAACGACCATCTCTGATGTCAGATCGGCCTTGGAGAGACGCGCGGCGCGGGCGGCGAGGTTACTATCGGCACCAATCTTACCGGCAATCTCGCGGGCAATGCCTTCCAGTCTATTGGCCCGCTCCCCCTGGGTTCCTAGCTTTTCGTGAAAGACAATTTGATCGAGCTTTTCCAATCTGTCATCAAGCTTAATTTTGAGATCGGTTTCCCAAAAAAACTTGGCGTCGGAAAGCCGCGCTCGCACGACCCGCCCATTGCCAGCGGCGATCGCCGCGCCGCCGTCGCTCGCCTCGATGTTCGCCACCAGCAAGAATTTGTGGCTGAGGCGTCCGCTCGACGGATCCTTCAACACGAAACATTTTTGGTTGACGCGGATCGTTGTCCGGACGACTTCCGGCGGGAGGTCGAGAAACGCAGCGTCGAACTCGCTAGTCAACACCACCGGCCACTCGACCAGCCCCGCGACTTCGTCCAAGAGGACGTCGTCCTCGACGAGTTCGAGCCCTAGCGCCAGGGCGAGGTCGCGCGCGTCGTAAAGAATGATGTCGCGCCGCCTTGCGGGATCGAGCACGACTTTGGCTTTTTCCAGCGCCGCCACGTAATCGTCGAAACGGCGCACCTTGATTTTGCCGGGCGCCATGAACTGGTGGCCGAAGGTGAAATTGCCGGCGCCGACGCCATCGACAGCAAAAGGCACGACTTCGGTCTCTTCGGTCTCCGGGCCGAATGTGGCAAGGATCGCGTGCAGCGGGCGCACCCAGCGCAGCGAGCCGGCCCGCGCCGAGGCCGCGCCCCAGCGCATCGATTTTTGCCATGGAAAGCCTTTGATCACGGCGGGCAAGACCTCGGCCAAAACCTCGATCGTGTCCCTGCCCTTTTGCTCCATGACCGCGATATAGAATTCGCCTTTTTTGGAATCCCTTTGGATTTTGGCTTCTGCGAGCGATTTAAGACCCGCGCTTTTCAAAAAGCCTTGAACCGCGGCATCGGGCGCGCCGACCCGCGGCCCTCGCTTTTCCTCGCGCGTATCGGGCTGGCGCGCCGGCAGCCCGGATATGTGCAGGGCGAGCCGCCGGGGGGTCGCGAAACTCGCGGCGCCCTCGTGCGAAAGGCCGCGTTCGCGCAAGGCTCCGGTGACGAGCCGGCGGAGATCCTCGGCCGCCCGCGCCTGCAGGCGGGCGGGAATTTCCTCGGAAAAAAAGCTCGAGCAAAAGGTCGGGCATCGTGGCGTTTCGATACGGCTCGCGATCTGCGACTTGGACAGGGCAGCAAGTGTTGTCCTCTATAGACGGAGCTTGTCAAAGAGGAAAATCCCGCGCCGCGAAATCGGTATGGTTTCAACGATTTTCGACAGGACGGAACAAAGGAGCCAGACAGGCGTTTGCAGAACTTCACAGGAGGTGCTGCATAACCTCACAGGAGGCTGGTGCATAACCTCACAGGAGAATGGTGCATAATCTCGAAAGAGGTGTGTCATGGATATGAAAAGAATTTCGATGGTCTCGGGTACGGCCTTGCTTGTGCTTACCGCGACCGCTTCCGCTGGTCCGATGAGCGTCGCCAGCACGCAGGTTGTAACGCCACCAACACCGATCGAACAGGTCCACTATTACTACCGGCATCACTATAGGCACTATGGCTGGTACCATCACAGATATCGTCAATACGGCTGGCGCTACCATAGGTATGGTTGGAACCCGGCCGCGGCGGCTGCGGGCGCTGCCATCGGCTTGGCAACGGTTCCTTTCGCGCTAGCAACGGGCGGCTGGCCATATTACTACGGGTATCCCTACTATTACTACTAAATAGGGCTCCCCATACTATCGCCATTGCGGTTATTCACCTGGCCGGCGGATTGCCGGCCAGGTCATATGCGCCCCGTGCAGGAGAGGTGTGGCCGGGGTCGACGACGTCGGCCACGCGGCGTCCACAACCGCCAAAAATCACGCCGCAAGCGAATATTTTGCGAGGCTCCCCAAAATTGACAAGGCCAATTTTGGAACCTGGGAACAATTGGTTGATACGGTACTTTGGTAGATTTTGCTGATTGGAGATATAGCATGGATACAAAAGCAATTGCCATTATCTCGGGGGTGAGCCTGCTCGCGCTTACCGGAACCGCTTCCGCCGGTCCTATGAATGAAATGAGCCCGGCAGCACTCATGCCGCCGCAATTGCAGGCCGATGCCGTCGTGTATCATAATCACCACGTATGGCGTCATGGCTGGCACTATGGCTGGTACCGCGGCAAATACCATCGTTACGCCTGGTACGGTGACAGATTTAATGCTTGGAACCCGGTCGCGGCAGCCGCAATGGGTTTGGCTACGCTTCCACTTGCGCTGGCAACAGGCAGCTGGCCCCATTACGACTATCCTTATTACGGATATCGCTATTATTACTAATTTCAGATGTCTGCACATTCGCGATTCGCATTACGGCGCAGCCATTGTTACCTCTAGCGTAGCATGATCCGGACACATTCGCCTTGACCGGATCATGTTCGCTTGGGCGCTTCGCTCGAACTCCGAGCCGGGGCCTGCGGTGCCTTGTTCCGTGTCACTCGTGCCAAGAAGTTTCAGGTGAACCCATTTGGTGCGAGCGATGTGGAACTACGCGATACCTCCACGCGGCGCGAGGAGGTTTGAATTGCGCGCAGCAGCGCAAAAAATGCGCGAATTGGAAAAGCAAATTATCGCGGCGGCAAATTTTTGCTTGGCCCCGGTCTATACAGGTGCAGGTGCCGCACCCACAGCATCCGCCCTGCCCTGCCCCGCGCCCGCCTCTGTCGTCAGCCAAGCCGCGCCGCACGCCTTGGCGAGATCGCGCACGCGTAAAATATAGCTCTGCCGCTCGGTCACCGAAATCACCCCGCGCGCGTCGAGCAGATTGAATATATGCGACGCCTTGATGCATTGATCGTAGGCTGGCAGCACCATCAATTGCCGCTCGCCTTCGTCCCCGAGCTTCAAGAGCGCGCGGCACGCGGCTTCTGCATCCTTAAAATGCTGGAACAATGTCTCGACATTCGCGGCTTCAAAATTATAGCGTGAATACTCTTCTTCAGCCTGTTTGAAGACGTCGCCATAAGTCACCTTCTCAGACCCTTCGCGGCCGTTGAAATTCAAGTCGTAGACATTTTCGACGCCTTGCACATACATCGCCAGGCGCTCCAGCCCGTAGGTCAGTTCGCCCGAGACCGGCGCGCACTCAATTCCCGCGACCTGCTGAAAATAGGTGAATTGCGAAACCTCCATGCCATCGCACCAGCATTCCCAGCCGAGCCCCCAGGCGCCAAGCGTCGGACTCTCCCAATCGTCTTCGACGAAGCGAATATCGTGGCGATGCACATCGACGCCGATCGCTTCGAGCGAGGCCAGATAAAGCGCCTGGAGATCTTGCGGCGAAGGTTTCAAGATCACCTGGAACTGATAGAAATGCTGCAACCGGTTCGGATTTTCGCCGTAACGCCCGTCCTTGGGGCGGCGCGAGGGCTGCACGTAGGCGGCCTTCCAGGGGCGCGGGCCGAGCGCGCGCAGCGCCGTGGCCGGATGGAACGTGCCAGCCCCCATTTCGAGGTCATAGGGCTGGAGGATGACGCAGCCTTGCCCGGCCCAGAATTTTTGAAGCGTTAAAATGAGGTCCTGGAAGGAGCCAGCCTTGCCGGGCGAACCGGATACGCTGTCCTCTGCCGCGGATGCGTTCGTCATGATTTGGCCTATTCCATGCGCGGAGTTTTCGATTGGCGCGGTTGCGCGCCCAGCGCCCGGCCGCGGCGACGCGGAAGGCCAAGCCGTATATTATCGGGCGCGATATTTCTACCCATGGGTCTGGGCAATGGCCCGGCGGCGGCTATATTGCCAAGGCCGCCGCGCGCAAGTCCAAGACGAACGTCATTGTCATAAGGTGCAGCGAAAATGGGACAATCGGCGGGCGGCGACTTACCGGCCCGTAATATCGACTTGAAGGAGGGAACAATGAAGCTTTTGAGAATAGCGGCCGTTGCGGCCTTGACCGCCTATGGCGGGATCTTCGCCAGTGCCGGGAACGCGGCGCCAGCGGCGGGCCTGCTTACCGGGGCGCCAACTGTACGGACCCTGGCAACACCAGCCCCCGAAGCCTCCGTTGAAAAGTCCTACTGGCACAGATACAGATGGCATCGCTGGCATCGCTGGCACAGATGGCACAGATGGCATTACTGGCATAGATGGCATTATTGGCATCCGTATCGCTATTACTATTGGCGCCCGCAATACTACTATTGGTAGCAGGCCGAGGCAAAAACCACTCGTATCAAAAAGCCGGCGCAGACTGCCAGCTTTCCGCCAATGATCCAATGCCGATGACCCAATGCCTATATGAACTGGGCACCGCCGTGCTTGACTTGGCCAACTATGGAGAGCATAGTCAAGCTGCGGAAGTACCGCACATAAATAGTAATAGTAAATCTACATCATACCTTGCGTCTAGGCGACCTTAGGGCAAGGACGAAGACAGACTCGAAGAGAGACCGTTGGTAAAACTTTGGTCCTTAATCACTATTAGGGGAGAAAACAAGATGTCTTTACAAAGCAAAATCGGATGTGCCGCGGCGGCAATTCTGGCCTCAACTCTCGGCTTTGCAAGTCTGATCCACGCGGCGCCTTTCGCCGGCGTGGCGGACACGGTCATTGCGGTCGAGAGGACCCAAATGGCTGCCGAGACCGATGGCCTGATCCAAAAGGCGCATCACAAGGGTAAGATGGAGGTGCACCACCACCACCATCATCATCATCATCACCATCACCATCACCACGAGCACCCCGCCACGTAGGCGTTGCGCCGCTTGCTTTGCAAGACATCGAGTGTCTTCGTGTGAACGAAGGCACTCGTGCACAAGGTTGCGCAACACCCTCGCGGTTCACCATGCGATCATTGCCACGCCCTTATGAATGGCATCGGCGGCTTTGGTAAATCCTTCTCCATCGTGAAGTACGAGCGGCGGCGCGAGCGCGAGCGGCGCGCGGCTGCCTTTTTTCCCGCGCACGAGAATGCGCCCTGCATTGGTCTCGCGCCGCGGATAAACTGGCAGTACCGCGATACCGCCTGCCCGCCCCGCCATGGTTTGCAGGATAAGAGGCAAGGCGTCCGGACGATGGATCAGAATAAATAATCCGCCGGGCGCAACCAACGCCAGCGACGCCATGATCCAGGCGGCAAGCGCGCCCTCGGCTGGCATGGCCTGCGCGTGGCGCTTTCGAGGGTCCGGCGAAAGCCGCGCCCGGCTTGGGTCGAGAAAAGGCGGATTGGTAATGACGAGACCGGCGCTTTCATCGCGCAAGCCCGCGCCGCGCCTGCTCGCCTTCGACAAAAGATCGGCTTCAAGGACATAACCTCGATCCTGCAATCCATTTTGCAGAAGATTTGCGCGGGCCAATCCAGCGATGAAGGGGTCATTCTCCAATAGGCCTATTTGCGCGCCGGGCCGCGCCACCGCCAGGGCCAAACCGGCGGCGCCAACGCCGGCGCCAACGTCGATGGCAAGGCCGGTAAAACCAGCCGGCGCCGCCGCCGCGAGAAGCACTGCGTCGGTGCCGCATCGGTGGCCTTCGGCCGGGCTGACGAAGCAGGAGCCGGCCGCCGAGAAACGCATCGGCGGCGGCCGGGAGCGAGCGATCGCCAACTGCCTCAGCCATCGCGCAATTCCGCGCCGAGCCCTGCCTCCGCCAATGCCCTCCGCGCGCGCGCCGCGGCATCGGCCGCGACAAGCACCCGGCGCGGCAAAAAGGACAACGATCCCTCAAGCGCGCTCATATGACGGTCGGCAACGAAAACCGCGAGGCCGATTTCCGCGAGAATTGCTTCGACCCGCGAAATCAACACAAGGTCGTTGGTGCGCAGAAGCTCGATCAATCCGCCTCCAATAGAATCGCGATGGCGCCAAAACCGGCGCGCGGAACACCATCCCGCCGTGTAACGATTCCGGGCTTTTTATCAGTCCCGCGCGGCGCTTGCTTTGCCATTTGTTCCGTGCTGAGCATTAAAGCACTCTAGGGTTTGCCCGCCAGCCCTTTGCGCAGGAAAACCGATCCGGCGAGACCGGCCGCATCACGCGCTTAGTTGCGAAGCGCCAAGCCGCGCCCTAATAGAAGCTCTAAGCCGCGCCCTCAATGAGTGCTGCCAATATCCGGAGAATTCAGTCTTGGGCGTTGTCATCCCCCTCGAAGAAAAAATCCAGGAACCCGGCATCGACGGGCTGCTCGCCTTGGTGGCGCAGGATATGGAACGCGTCAATCAGACGGTCCTTTCCCGCGCGGCCTCCGATGTTTCGATGATCCCCGAAGTCGCCAACCATTTGATTTCGTCGGGCGGCAAGCGGCTGCGTCCGATGCTGACCTTGGCGACCGCCGGGCTTTGCGGCTATGCGGGGGCGGGACATATCAAGCTCGCTGCCGCGGTGGAATTCATGCACACCGCCACGCTGCTCCACGACGACGTCGTGGACGCGAGCGACATGCGCCGGGGCAAGCTCGCGGCGCGCATGTTATGGGCAACGAGGCGAGCGTTCTCGTCGGCGACTTCCTCCTCGGCCAGGCGTTCAAAATGATGGTCGAGGTAGGTTCGCTCTCCTGCCTCGATACGCTCTCGTCCGCGGCCGCCGTCATCGCCGAAGGTGAAGTCATGCAGCTTTCCGCCGCCAAGGATACCGCGACGAGCGAGGACGATTACCTCGCGGTGATCCGTGCCAAGACGGCCGCCTTGTTCGGCGCCGCTGCGGAAGTCGGCGCCTTGCTCGGAGGGCGGCCGAAGCCCGAGATCGCGGCGTGCCGCGGCTACGGCCTGAACTTCGGCATCGCCTTCCAGCTCATCGACGACGCGCTCGACTACGGCGGAACATCGGCCAAGCTCGGCAAGAATACCGGCGACGATTTCCGGGAAGGGAAGATAACCTTGCCGGTCGTTCTGTCGTTCCGGCGCGGCTCGCAAAAGGAACGGGAGTTCTGGCGCCGCACCCTGGAGCAAGGCCAAATCACCGGGGCCGACCTCGACACCGCGATCGCGACGATGCACAAGCACCGCGCGCTCGCAGACACCATCGAGCGAGCCCGCCATTATGGCGCCATGGCGCGCGACGCCCTGGAGCTGTTTCCTGCCTCGCCGTGGAAATTCGCCCTGAGCGACGTCATCGATTTCTGCGTCAACCGCGCCTATTGATCCGCGGCACCGGTTCGCCGATGGCGGCCGATCCTTCCTGGATAGCTGCTCTTGATCGCGGCGACCGCGCCACCGGGCCCGTCTATCCGCCCCATTTTGGCACGCTCCTAGCCCGCCCCTAGTAACCTGTTCTCAAGCTTACCCGGCAATAAACATCGTAGGCAGGCGGCATGCGCCAACGCCTGCGATGAGAGTGAGACGCGCATGGGTTATTCGCGGACCGGATGGGCGGCGGGCGCCATTGCGCCATGGTGCCTTGGCATGGCGCTTGCCGTATCGATAAGCGCGGATGCCGGCCAGGAAGCCGCGTCCGGTGCGTCGTTCGCGCCTTTGGCTTTGCGTGCGCCGGCGCCGCCCGCAGTGTTGGTCCCGGCACAACCGGCGGCGCTTGGCCTCGATTTTGGCAAGTTCCCGGGCGAGGCACAAAAGGTCTTACGAGAGGCGAGTTTGTCGATAGGAGGCGGCGAAGAATTCAAGCGTCTGCCGGATGAAATCGAACCGCGCGCCGATTTGAAACGCAATGCGCACCTGTTTCCGGACGTCGACCGCAGCAATAAGGGAGATCCCTTTGCCGGACTACGGCCTTCATTCGACACGCGACTTCGTGATTCCCAAGGCCTCGCCAGCTTCCGCGCCTGGCGACCTGATTTTCCATCATGACGAAACCCGGCCGGTGGGGGCCTTCGCGGATCAAGACGGCGCAGCACCCGGCCCCGGCAGCGCCTTCGAGCCGTGGCCCGCTGGCGACAGTCCGGTAACGGCGCATTCCAGCGCCGAGGCATCGCCGGGCCAGGACGGGTCCGCGATGACGATTCGGCCAGCCGCGATCAACGAACGGCTGTTGCAAGGAGCAACGCCCGCGATCCGCCGCGCGATCACGCTCGGATCGGCAACGCCCGCCCCGGCGGATTCGGCGCCGGTCGAGGTCGTGGCGTTCTCCGGGGTACCCAGGTCGCCCAACACCAGTGAAATTCCGGCGCCGGGGGCGCGGCCAAATTACGCGGCCCTCATCGATCAGGACAAACCGGCGCGGGAAAATCGCTGTCTCGCGGAAGCCATCTATTTCGAAGCCCGCGGCGAATCCGGCGAAGGTCAGGCGGCGGTTGCGCAGGTTGTCTTGAACCGGGTCTCGAGCGGGCTTTATCCCGCGACAATCTGCGGCGTCGTCTACCAAAACCGTTGGCATTACAATGCTTGCCAGTTCTCTTTTGCCTGCGAAGGCAAATCCCTGCGCATCGACGAACCCGATGCTTGGCGGCAGGCGGTCCGCATCGCCCGCGACGTGACAAGCGGCGAGACCTATGTTGCCGATATCGGCGGCTCGACCCATTTTCATGCCAATTATGTCCAGCCACGCTGGGCAAGAAGACTTGAAAAAATGGATGTTATTGGGCATCATGTTTTCTATAAGCCAAGGCCTGGGCAGAGTTGATCATTCGCGGTTGCGCGCCAACCCGTCCGAATGGCCGCCCCGAACGAATTGCAATTGCCTCTAGTACCGGAGCGTAGCCGCTGCCGTGAAACCAGATTTAATTTAGCCGGGACAGCGCAAAATGGCCATGTTCGTGGCGAGACATCGCGCGATCGCGCCCTTGGCGGCAGGAATATCGCCTCTTGCACGGAAAGACGGTTGTATGCCGATCAAGTTGAAGTTTGCCCAGAAAGATCATGGCCAGCGGTGCCGCCGCCGTGCCTTGCGCGGGTTCGCGGTGCTTTTGCTGCTGGCGTTTGCTGTTCCGGCCGCGCTAGCGAGCGCGCAAGCGCGGGCGCGAGAAAATTTGACCATCGCAGCCCCTTTCGAGGTCGGCGAAAGCCCGGCCGGCAATTATCTCGCCGCGGTTGTCGCGGGCTCCGAGCGCGATACTGTGGCCGCGGCGACATTCTTTCGCGAGGCGCTGCGGTCCGATCCGCGCAATCCTAACCTGATCGAGCGCGCCTTCGTCGCGGCGGTCTCGAACGGCAATATGCAAGACGCCTTCGGCCTCGCCGGTCGCGTGCTCGCGCACGATCCAAACAATAGCCTGGCGCACCTCGCCCTTGGCGTCAAAGCAATCAAGGCGAAGCGGTTCGCGGCCGCGCGCGCCTATTTTGCGAAGGGCGGCACCGGCCAGCAGCGCGACATCACCGCGACGCTGCTGACCGCTTGGACTTACGCGGGCGGCCGCGATACGCGCCGCGCGCTCAACCTCGTCGCCAAGCTTCGCGGCGAAAATTTCGGTGTTTTCCGGGATTATCATGCCGCCCTCATCGCCGATGCCGCCAATGATCACGGCAAGAAGCCTCGAAGCGCTTCAAGGCGGCCTATGCCGCCGACAAGAACACTCTTCGCCTTGTCGATGCCTATGCCCGTTTCATGGTCCGCCACGGCGACCGCGGCGAAGCGCTCCGGGTCTACGAGGCCTTCGATCAAATTCTTCCCAACCATCCAATCGTCGCCGCCGGGCGCGCCAGCATCAACGCCGGCAATTCGCTCGAACCACTGGTCAAGGATGCCGGGGAAGGCGCGGCCGAAGTGCTCTATGGCCTTGGCGCCGCCGGCAGCCAGCAAGGCGACGAACTCGCGGCCATGATCTACCTCCGGCTCGCGCTCTATCTCACCCCGCAAAACAGCCTCGCCATCATTACCTTGGGCGATATCTACGAGCGCCTCAAACAGAACGAGCAGGCCATCGACGTGTATGAATTGGTGCGCGAAAATGATCCCTTGCGCACCACGGCCGATATCCAGACCGGCCAGATTCTCGAAGTGTTGGGCCGCCCGGACGAGGCCGCCAAATTTCTCAAGCGGATCGTCGACGAAAACCCAAAGAATGAGGACGCCCTGTCCGCTCTCGGTAATCTGCAGCGCGCGCACAAGAATTATGCCGAGGCGATTGAGACCTATTCGCGTGCCTTGACGGAGACGGGCAAGCCCGCAAAAGCCAATTGGCCAATCTATTATTTCCGGGGGATTTCCTACGAGCGCGAGAAGAAATGGCCGGAGGCGGAGGCCGACCTCGTGCAGGCGCTTGCTCTTTATCCGGACCAGCCCCTGGTCTTGAACTATCTCGGCTATAGCTGGGTCGATCAAGGCATGAACCTCGACGAAGCCTTCAACATGCTGCGCCGCGCGGTCGAACTGCGGCCGACCGACGGATATATCGTCGATAGTCTCGGCTGGGCGAATTACAAACTCGGCCGCAACGACGAGGCGGTGAAGCAACTCGAACGCGCGATCGACCTCAAACCGTCCGATCCCGTGATCAACGACCATCTCGGCGATGCCTATTGGCGTGCAGGACGCAAACTCGAGGCGCATTTCCAGTGGAATCACGCGCGCGACCTCGATCCCGAGCCGGAGGATAAGGTCAAAATCCTGCACAAGATCGAACATGGTCTCGACGACGAGCCCCACCCAGCGGCGGCTCAAGCCGAACTGAAAAAAAGCGGGGGCTGATAGTAATCCCAGCGAGGTGCATAGGTAATGTGCGGCGCGGCCTCCGCCTTGCCCAGAACCCTCACCGAACGCGCGCCCGCGAAAATCAATCTGACTCTGCATGTGCTTGGTCGCGACGCCGGCGGCTGGCACACGCTCGAAAGTCTTGTCGCTTTGTCGCGCGGGGGCGACACGGTTAGCCTCACCGAAGGTGAACCGCTCTCGCTTTCCGTCGAGGGTCCGGGCGCGGCCGCCTCGGGCCGCGTGGAAAACAATCTCGTGTTGCGCGCGGCGCGTCATTTCGGGCAGCGTTATCCGGCTGCTAGGCTAGGCTCGTTTCATCTTGTCAAGCGGTTGCCGGTGGCGGCGGGATTAGGCGGCGGATCGTCGGATGCAGCGGCGGCTCTGCGCCTGCTCGCCCGCGCCAATGCGGTTTCCATTGGCGACACGGGGATTGCCGATGCCGCGCGGGCAACCGGAGCCGATGTGCCGGTTTGTCTTATGGGCCGCGCGCGCATGATGCGGGGCGTGGGCGACGAGCTTGGACCTTTGCTCGCGCTGCCGCCACTCATCGGCTTGCTCGTCAATCCGGGCGAGCCGGTCGCAACGAAAGACGTTTTCTCACTGATGAAGATCGCGCCTGGCGCCGCGACCAGTTTTGGTGGACATCCCGAAGTTTATCCGGGAATGGCGGCCGAAGAATTGATTGCGGCCCTGCGAAAAGGCCGCAACGATATGGAAAGCGCGGCGTGCCTGCTCGCCCCGGTCATCGGCGATGTGCTGGCTGTTCTTGGTGCCGCGCCTGGTTGCCTTCTCGCCCGCATGTCGGGGTCCGGCGCGACCTGTTTTGCGCTCTTCAAGGATTGCCGGTCCGCCGCGCGGGCCAAGAAGGCGATTCGTCGTGCGCAACCCTCATGGTGGGCGAAGACGTGTGTTTTGGGTTGACGCCCGCGCCTCCGTTTTGCGACGGTGGCTCACCGGTTGTGGGGTAGAGCCCTTGTATGCGCGTTCCCCATGAGCCATGGATGTCATTCTGCAAGGAGGATTAACCAATGACGATTGAACTTTATGTCTTCCGTCCGAGCCCGCGCTGTTTCAAAGCGATGGCTATTGCCAATCATCTCGGCCTTGATTGGACTCCGCGGTTCATCGATCTAACCAAGGGCGATCAGAAGACGCCGCAATTCGCGGCGCTCAATCCCAATATGCGGGTGCCCACGCTGAAGGACGGCGATTATGTGTTGTGGGAATCAAACGCAGTTGGCCAATACCTGGCATCGCAGCGGCCGGAAAGCGGGCTGATGCCCAAGGATGAGCGCGGCCGGATCGACGTAACGCGCTGGCAGTTTTGGGACCTCGCGCATTGGGGACCATGCTGCGTGCCGCTCATAGCCGAGTACGTTATAAAACCCCATGTGATGAAGACCGGAGAGCCCGATATGGCCGCGGTTGCCAAGGGCACCGAGCTGTTCCATGGCGCGGCGAAGATTCTCGAAGGCCAGCTCAAGGACAAGAAGTTCGTCACGGGAAATACGCTCACGGTTGCGGATTTCTCGCTCGGTGCCACGCTGAACTATGCCGGGATGGCCCATTTCCCGCTTGAGCCTTATGGCGAGATCAGGCGCTGGTTTGCACTGCTGAGTGCGCTACCGGCATGGCAGAAAACCGTGGCGCAGACAGCGCTGCCGGCCGTCACCCCAACCTGACTCTTGGCGGTGACTCTGCGTTCGTCTTGGCATTAGCTGGAATCTCGGCGGAGACGATGCTCGCGCCGTTTCGAAGGCCGCGCGACGGCAGAGGGCGCCGCCTGTCTGCTGGCGCCGGTTGTCGCGATGTGCAATCCGTTCTTGGCGTGGCGCCCGGCTGACTAAGATCACTCCCCCCTGGACCAATGGTCAGGTCGAACGCATGATCCGCATCAGCAATTGCATGACCATCCTGATGGCCCACAACTCGCCAAACGCCGCAAGACAATCAAAGGTCTGACCACTTTTGGATACATCTGCAAAATCTGGACAACACAGCCCAAGCGCTTCACGATAAATCCGTTCCACCGCAACGTGGGACTAAACACCTAAGTTGCCGGTTCGGGGATCACGACACCCGGTCTTATCTCATTTGGTTCAAGCCGAAACCTTCGCGCGAGCCACCACGCCGTCACCCGGTCATGCCAAGGGACGCGGCTGCCCCGGCCGTGGAAGCCCAGATGCCCGCCGCGTGAGGTCAGCATCGCCTCGATCATCGGCAGGCGCGACCAATCGATCGCGGTGTAGCATGCCGACGGAATCCAAGGGTCGTCCAGCGCGTGCAGGACCAACGCCGGCCGCGCGACGCCGGCAAGGAAATGCTTCGCGGCATTGCTTTCATAATAGTCCTGGGCATCCCGGTAGCCGAAGCGCGGCGCTATGAAGCGGTCGTCGTATTCATAGGTGTTCCGGGCGGCGGCGATTGCGGCCCGCTCAGCGGCGCCAACCGCCGCGCCCGGCGCCAGCGCCTCGCGTTTCATCGCATCGAGCATGTAGTGGTGATACGCGAAGTTGCGCCGGGTCATCATCCGGGCACAGGTCGCCGCCAGGTCAATAGGGGTGGACACCACGACAGCGGCCAGCACGGGCAGGCCATGCCCGCCTTCGCCCATGAATTTCAGCACGAGATTGCCGCCCAGCGAATGGCCGAACAATACGATCCCATAGCGGGTAAGATCAGCCGAAAGCCGGCGCAGGGCCTCCGCCAGATCCTCGGTCCGCCCGGCGTGGTAATGCCCGGCCGCGGTCGGGCGCGACGGGAGGGCTCCACGCAGGTTTAGACGCAAGACCGGCCAGCCTTGGCCGACCAGATGCCGCATGCTTGCCACGACAGACCTGCTCGCCTCGGAGCCTGCGAGGCCATGCACGAGCACGACGAGCGGCCTGGCAGGCGGGCCGGGCTGACGGTCGAGCCGAGCCGCCAGCCGGTCGCCGTCGGGCATCGGCAGCAGCAGGCGCTCGCCGCCAGGCAGGTCCGGCGGGGTGCCGCGCACGACGTTGCGCAGTGTTTGCAGGTCTCCCCCGAACCAGGGCGCCCGTTCCCGGAACGGCGGAACCGTGCCGGCCTGCATTTCAATACCATCCTGCACGGACGGCACTGCCCACTTTGGCGACAAGCCGACTGGCGCTTGCGAGCGAGGACCCCTCAAATTGGAAACCTTCCACTATTGCAACGAGCTCCCGGGGGTATCCCTGCCGGATATTAAATCCGAACAGCCGGAATCTTACCGAATCAAATAAAAATTATCCCGCTCTTGCAGCGAGTATGCGAATATTGGCGATCAAATATCTCTTTTGCATCGGCTTCGAAGCGCGCGCCGATGCGTCTTGCCACTCACAGTCGCCGCGATACTCTGTACGCAACCGAACCCGCTTTCGGGTGGTGTTTCTCGTTCAAGAGTGTCGAGATGGTTCGTAGTACCCGCCTTGATAAGCCGCCGCGCCGACAGAAGGACAGAAGGCCGGGTGCCGCGTGGTGGTGTAGCTTGCGGCGGTCGCCGGGCCGCTTGCGAAGCGCGCCTCTCCACATAGCGCCGTAGCGAGCGATCGGCGTAGCAGCGGTCATCAACGATCTTCGGGAGGTTCGGGTCGCCAAACTCAACCCCCAACGGAGACCGAAGATGACCGAAGACATAACCGGCCTTCGCGGGCTGATGGATAAGAGCGCCGACGCCGATTTGCTGCGTGAAATGATTGGCTGTGGCGCCCAGCGACTCATGGAGCTGGAGGCGGGCGAGCTGACCGGAGCCGCTCACGGCCAGAGGAGCGTCGATCGGCTGGTTCAGCGCAACGGCTGCCGGGATCGGGACTGAGAGACGCGGGCCGGCACGGTGGAACTGCGCATTATCGAACGCCCAATAGTCCCGATGAGAGGCAACAAAATCTGGATCGGTGCGCGGCGTGATCGACGCGAAGGTGTTGGCGCCGGTCCCGAGAGGTGATGGAAATATGCGCGGCGCCAATGACGTCGGCAAGCTTAATCAGCACGCCCGGCCAGTGTCCGCCGTCAAGCGCGCCCTCGTAGATCTGGTCGATAAGAACAATCAGCTCTTCGTGCCCGATCGAGGCACGGCCCCTGCGGCCGGATACGACCGGCAAACCTCTCGGCCGCGGAGCGCAATTCATGACGCCCTTCCTTTCAATTTTTTTTGAAGCTCACCGCAAAACCGTCGCCGCCGGCGACCCCCGCCCGGCCATGAAATTGTTGAACCAGCACCTCTCCAAAAAGCCCAGAAACCTTGAGCTAAACGACTATACACATGGTGACGGGCTTTAGAAATCAACACTTAGACGACGTCCGTTTTTCAATCCGGAGGATCTGTCGCGCGCCCTTGCCGATCTCGCGGTCTCTGGCGCGCGCGAAATTGTGCAAGTAAAGCTTACGTTTCGCGATTGCGATTAGCAACCCCCTGGTTTGAACCGCCGGTATCGCGCGCCTTGCTTATCTTGAAGACGGGGACGATATGGTGATAGGGAATGGTCCCGAGGAGCTAGGGAAGCCGTCCAATCGGGATTTCCGCTGCTCCACCAGATGTTAGATTAGCTGAGGAAGTGACAATGGCGTGGCCGACCCTGCCAGGAAAGCGCACAACCCCGCCAGGAAAGCGTACAACCCCACCAGGAAAGCGCGCGAAAATATCGGTTCTCGATGTTGTGATCGTGATTGGCGGCGTTGTTGGCATCATGGCCTTCAACCGGATAAACATCGCCAAGCTTCAGCACTCGCTCCCCAATGCGAACAGCCAGATCGTGGGGGAATGGACGTCCACGCGCGGACCGGAGCACCTTGTTTTCCGAGCCGACAAGACTGTCAGCATGACTGTCCCTGCCATTCCGCCGGAAGGAAACGCGGCGCCGGGCGCTCCGGAAACAAATGGTCCGGCACCGGTAACAGGCAAATACCAGCCGCTGCAGGGGGGAAAGGTGGCTATCCAACTGATGAACGGAAATAAATACACGACCGCAATCAGTCCAGGGAATCCGAACCGCTTTGATCTTATCGATTCGGTGACCGAAGGAGTGACGACATTCGAGCGGCTGCCGGCAGCTCCAGCCAGCGCAGCAACCCCGCCACCTGTGCCTTCCCGATGATCGCGTCCCTTACCGCGAACTCTTTCACCACGATCGACAATCCAAGGCCACTCGTGTAGAGCTGCTCTCCTCAATTCAATACAGCGCACTGGAACGCTCGCCGGAAGATCAGGCGAAACGGCGAGGTTTAATCTCAATGAATATCATCGCGGAACTCGAGGCCGGGCAGGCCGCCAAGCTCTCGGCTGGCAGGACTATCCCGGCATTTCAGCCGGGCGACACTGTCGTCGTGAACGTCAAGGTGACGGAAGGCGAACGCACCCGCGTGCAAGCTTATGAAGGCGTTTGCATTGCCCGCAACGGCGGCGGGATCAATGAGAGCTTCACGGTACGAAAAATCTCGTATGGCGAGGGCGTCGAGCGCGTTTTCCCGGTGCTCTCGCCGAATATCGAATCGATCAAGGTGGTGCGGCGCGGCAAGGTCCGGCGGGCGAAGCTCTATTATCTGCGCGACCGGCGCGGCAAGTCGGCGCGTATCGCCGAGAAGATGGAGACGCCCGCCGCCAAGGCTGCGCGCGAAGTCGCCAAGAAAGCAACCAAGGCTGCCGCCAAGGCAAAGAAGGCGCCCCCCGCCGCCGGATAATGGGCCACGTGGGACCTCCTGCTTTTCTGGCGTCACCAAGGCCGCGTTCAGCATCCATCTTTTAATACCAGATCTTTAAGAGCTTGACTCACGAGGACGGTTCCCGATACGGTTGCGGTTTGATTCAATACGATCAGCTGCGTGAATGGGCCTACCGGTCATGATGAACGAGACTTGGTATAATTCGTTCATAAATTGCATTGCCGAATGTTATTTCGAGGCCCGACAAGTTTACCGCTCCCCGGCGCGAAGCTTTTTCAGCCGGTAAAGCGCCTCATGCGCCGCGCGGGGCGACAGCTCGTCCGGGTCAATCTCGTCGAGGGCAGATCCCAGAACGTCGCCGTGCGGCGCGGGCGGGCTCGCCGCCGTGAACAAGGGCAGATCAGCTGCCTGCCGGTCCGCTTGGGCAAGCCGGTCGGCGGCCTCGAATTCCGCCAGCAGCGCCCGCGCGCGGGAAACGGCCGAGGCGGGGAGGCCCGCGAGTTTCGCGACCTGGATGCCATAGGAGCGGTCGGCGGCCCCAGCGACGATCTCATGCAGGAAAATCACTGCGCCATTCCAGTCGGTGACTCGCACGGTCAAATTGACGAGCCGGTCGAGTTTTTCCGCAAGCCGCGTCAATTCGTGGAAATGCGTGGCGAACAGCGCCCGCGCGCGATTTTTTTCGTGCAGATGCTCGATCACCGCCCAGGCGATGGAAAGACCGTCGAAAGTGGCGGTGCCGCGGCCGATTTCGTCGAGGATCACGAGCGAGCGTTCGCCGGCCTGGTTGAGAATCGCAGCGGTCTCGATCATTTCGACCATGAAGGTCGAACGCCCGCGCGCGAGATCGTCGGCCGCGCCAACCCGCGAATAAAGCTTGTCGACGACCCCGATATGGGCGCGCGTCGCGGGCACGAAGGACCCCATCTGCGCGAGAATGGCAATCAATGCGTTCTGCCGCAAATACGTGGATTTGCCGGCCATGTTCGGGCCGGTCACGACCGCGATTTTGCCGCCTTTGCCGGGCGAGCCCGAAAGCTCGCAGCCATTCCCGGCGAAGGCTAGGCCCTGCATGCGCAGCGCCGCCTCGACAACGGGATGGCGCCCGGCTTCGATCTCGAAGGCAAGCGAGCCATCGACTGCCGGCCTTGTCCAATCCGAGGCTTCCGCCAATTCGGCGAGAGCCGCGGCGACATCGATCGCCGCCATCGCGCCAGCGAGCCGCTTGAGCGCCGTCTGCTCGCCGAGGACGAGCGCGGCCAGGGTCTCGAAAATCGTCTCTTCGCGGGCGAGCGCCTCCTCGGCGGCGGAGGCAATCTTGACCTCGAGTTCGGCGAGTTCCTTGGTCGAAAAGCGCATCGCGTCCGCCATGGTCTGCCGGTGCACGAACATCGCATCGTGCGGCGGCTTCAACAGAATTTCGCCTTGCGCTTGCGGGACCTCGATGAAATAGCCGAGAAAATGATTGTGCTTGAGCTTTAGCTGCTTTGTTCCCGCCAAATCGGCATAACGCGCCTGGAGCGCGGCGATCACACCCCGGCTTTCGTCGCGCAGCGCGCGCAGCTCGTCGAGGACGGCGTCATGGCCCGCGCGCACAAAGCCGCCGTCGCGCCGGCTGAGCGGCAAGGTTTCGGCAAGCGCGCCGCGCAAGCGCGTGGCGAGAGCCGGGTCCACTCCAGCGGCGGCCTCGCTCGCCTGGCCAATCTCGTGCGGAAGGTGGCCGGTTGTGGCCAGCAGGCGCGCGACGGCATTGGCGGCCTCGATCCCCACACGCAGTCCCTCGAGATCGCGCGGGCCGCCGCGATTAAGCGCGAGGCGCGACAACGCGCGGGTCAAGTCCGGCGCGGCCTTAAGGCAGGCTCGCACATCCTTGCGCAAGCCTGGTTCATCGACAAAAAACGCGATCGCCTCTAGGCGGCATTCGATGTCCTTGGGAGCGGTCAAAGGTGCCGCCAGGCGCTCGGCGAGCAGGCGGCTGCCCGGCGCGGTGACGGTTCTGTCGATGGTTGCCAGCAAGGACCCCTCCCGCGTGCCGGCCAAGGTGCGGGTAAGTTCGAGATTGGCTCTCGTCGCGGCATCGATTTCCATCCGCGCGCCGGGCACTAGCCGCGTTGGCAGGCTCAACGCCGGGCGCGCCGAGAATTGGGTGCGCTCGATATAGAAAATCGCGACGGCGGCGGCGGCGATTTCGGCGCTGGAAAGGTTGCCCAATCCATCCAGAGTCGCGAGCCCAAAATAATCCTTGATGCGGCGCCCCGCACTTGACCCCTCTCCCGCTTCGCGGCCAAGCGGGGTCACCGGCAGCTTTGTCTCGCGCGCGAAGTCTCGATGAGGCAAGGAAGCGTGCAAAGCGCTTCGGGGGCGACGATTTCGGCCGGATCGAGGCGCGAAATCTCGGCTTCGAGGGAAGCCTCGGAGCCCTCGGCGACGATGAAGGCGCCGGTCGAGATGTCGACGCTCGCAATCCCGAAGACTAAGTCAGGCTCACTCCCGCGTGCGAGGGCGAGCAGACTGTTGGCGCGGACGGGGTCAAGCAGAAGCTCCTCGGTAATCGTGCCCGGCGTCACCAGACGCACCACCTCGCGCCGGACCACGGATTTGGCGCCACGCTTTCGGGCCTCGGCCGGGTCCTCGACCTGCTCGCAGACGGCGACGCGATGGCCCTGGCCGATCAGCCGGTTCAGATAATCCTCTGCGCGCTCGACCGGCACGCCGCACATGGGAATATCGCGCCCCTCATGCTTGCCACGCTTCGTCAGAACGATACCGAGCGCCCGGGCGGCGATCCCGGCGTCCTCAAAAAACAATTCGTAGAAATCGCCCATCCTGTAGAACAGGAGAGAACCAGGATTTTGTGCCTTGATCGCGCTGTATTGCGCCATCACCGGCGAAAACTTTTCCCCGTCGCCACTTTCAGGATGGAGTTGGCGTCCGCTCCCTGGGTCCAAGGGCTCCAGGGGCGGCACGGGTGCGGGGCTTTTAAGCATGTCCTGAGCCTAGCAAAGGTGTCCGCAAGATGCACCGCTTTATTCGCGCAAACCCACAAGCCGGGGTTCGTTCCGGGCGGCCCGTACCTTACAAGGCCGAAGACAGCGGCCCCTCCTTCAATCTGGTAAGATCGATCGGTCTTTCGTGCGCCAGAACGCGAACGGCGTAAGGCCCGAGATCCTGCGCTCGATCGTGTCGCTCGCCCATGATCTCGGGATGGAGGCCGTCGCCGAAGGCGCAGAAACGGAATCGGACGCCGTCGAACTCTATTCGCTCGGCTGCGGATATGCGCTGGGCTATGCTTTCGGCCATCCGATCAGCGCGATAGAAGCGCGCAAACTGGCCGGCGCGGGGACCGCCGCCGCGTAGGCAACCACGAACACGCCAGGAACATGGTTGGCTGAAAAACCTTCGCCACGCCGCCTCCACGAAAACATGTTTGCGCCAAATTGAGATGACTACGCGAGATCTCCCCTTAGGCGTTGGAAGAACGCCTCAAGCACGTCGCGCCGTAAGACATAGCTGGCGAATTTGCCCTCCCGGACGACCTCCACCAGTCCCGCTATTTCGAGCTCTTTCATGTGGTGGGAGAGCGTCGCCGGGTTGATGCCCGTGCAGTCGCGCACCGCGCAGCAGGTGAGCGCGTCCGGGCGTTCGCCGAGACGCTTCACGATTTGGTAGCGGCGCCGCTCGCCCAAGGCCTTCGCGATCAGAAGAACCTGATCCTCCGTCAGCGTTTTGCCAGCCAGTTCCGACATACCCACACCTTCGAGCATGACCGCTTCAAATTGAATCGATCATGCTCATTCTTCTATCGGCGGCGCGCCCGCCGTCACAAAGGCGTGATCGCCTTAGCGCAAGCCGCCAGAAACCGCCAGCGTATCGCCGGTGACCCAACGCAACTCGTCCGACGCCAAGAACACCGCGACCGGCGCTATATCGTCCGGCTTTCCGGTCCGCCCGAGCGGCGTCAGCGCGACAAATTGCTTCTCGAAATTGCTGCCGATGACGCCCGCCGCATGTGTGCCCTCGGTTTCGATCACGCCCGGATTGATCGAGTTGACCCGAATTTTCCTTGGACCCAGCTCCTTCGCCAGCACGCGGGTCACCGCGTCGACCGCGCCTTTCGTGGCGGTGTAGACGACCGAATTCGATGGATTGAGATCGCTCACCACGGAGCCGATATTGATGACGCTGCCACCCTCGCCGCCAAAATGCTTCGCCGCCTCCCGTGTCGCCATCAGCAGGCCCAAAACATTGATGTTGAAATGCCGGTGAAAGTCCTCTTCCGTGACCTCCTCGAGAGGCAAAAGATTATAGACGCCGGCGTTGTTGACCAGAATGTCCAGCCGGCCGAACGCTTGCTTCGTCTCTGCGAAGATTTTTTTCACATCCGCCGCCTTTGCCACGTCGCCTTGCACGGCGATCGCTTTGCCGCCCTTGGCTTTAATGTCCGCAACGACGCGATCAGCGCCGTCCTTGCTCGAGGCATAGTTGACAACGACCGCCGCGCCTTCCGCCGCGAGGCCTTTGGCAATTCCCGCGCCAATGCCTTTTGATGCGCCGGTCACTACCGCTGTTTTGCCAGACAATCTGCTCATGACTTTCCATCCTCTGAAGTTCACGCCACTTCGATAACTGCACAATTATCGAACGATCGCATTTAGTTAAGTCGGCGAGACAAGTCTTTCAAGGGCGTCATGAGCGCCATCAACGCCACTTCGAGCCGGTCCAAGGAGAGGATCGCCGCGTCTTCGACCGCCCCACGGATAACGGCTTCGAGCTGAACTCCCCGGCGAACACCGGGAAATACCGGCGCGGCAATTGCTCGGCCACCGCGTCTGGGGGGCAGCTACCCGGCGATCCTCGATGCCAGTTGGAACGCGCGGGGCGCCTCGGATGGCCAAATCCGAGCTCATCGCCTGGATTGGAACCAGAGATTGAGCAGAGGTCAAAATTTCGCGGCGGTTGCTATGAAGCCAGAGAATGGCGCAACAGAGCGCGCGCGCGCCAACGCCGCACAAGATACTTTTTGCGCCCCTTGAAGAGGCGGGCGGGAGCGCTTGGCATCCGGCGCCCGGCGCGCCGGTGTCACCGGCCGTGGAGTGCCGGAGCATCAAGGCGATGTCCGGTCTTGCCAATGCGCGTCCAAAGTGGCACTCTCAGCCTCGAAACCGGGTCATCGGGTGGATGCCGGTTTAACAAGGGAGGTAGAAAATGAACACGCAAACTTGGATACTCGTAGCCGTCATTGCTCTGTTTACCTCAGGGCTCTTCATAATGGCGATGGTCGGCTTGCCAACGCCGCACGGCACGCCGGGATCGGCGTTCCCACCCACCATAAACGGACAGTGACATTGCGCCCGCTGCGATGACATGAGCATCGCGGAGGTCGAGCGCTGGTTCGCGCCGGTTTTGAATTGCGATCCGGCAAGCGTGGACGAGGTTGCGGCGGCGGATGGCCGTCTTCGTCTCGCCCACGCGGGCATGCCGGGTTGAGGTCAGATCTAGGGCGCGATAAGAAAGCCGCGCCAAAAAAACCGCGGTGAAAAAACGCCTGCCGCCCCGCTGGACGCGCTTTGCCGGCGATGGCTGCCGCAAAATGCGCAGCAATTCCGCCGGGCGCGCCATCCGGCCAATCACGCCCGGCGGCAAGACTCTCTTTAGCTATACAAGAGCTATACAAGTCTGGATTTGATCCAACGGTCAATGTCAGATTATGTCATTCATTCAACGGCGGGCATGATCGGCGAGGTGGACTCGATGTTGTCAAGGATGCCATAGGGTGTTTGGAAGAACGCCCGCCGCAAGCAACGGGCTACGGCACCGGCTGCGCCGGCGCGAGCATTCAGGCAAGTCCGGTATACCGGACTTGCCTGAATGCTCGCGTCCTTGACAATATCGATCCACTCGCCAAACTCGCCCCCAAGAGATGAATGGCGGGTTGCGATTTCATCCGGCAGTGCCTGAAATCTCGAGTTCCAGTATTTTACACCTTAGAGCATGTCCCATCCCGCCGCGTGGCGCGGACCATTTCGACCGGCGCGCCAGCCGGCTCCCTCTATTTGGTGCTCTTCGCGCCCGCTTCCACGGAGCAGTTCCCTTGGTCGTTAGGATGCGACGTCTCCCAGGTGGTGATCGACTGCGTCTCTGAGGCTGCCATCCTCTTGCTCATGCACGCACAATAGGCTGCGACGACGGTCGCGCTCTGGCCCTCGCCTTGGTTGTCGGCCACGCATTGCTTGATCCTGGCGGCATCGTCGGCACGGGCAACTGAGCCAAGTCCCGGCGCCATCGCAAAGGCTGCGATGGCAGTGAAGGCGATACGGCTGAAAGTCATCGTTCTGCTCCAATTGTGATGCGAGACGCCCCACCGGCGCTCGGCTGAACCTGCATCGGGCGCATCCTTTGGCTTGCCCAGCTTGAGAGCGTCTTTTGCGTCCCGGCCGAATGGCCGGACGGCGTCATAGGTGACGGCCACAAGCTGGGATTCCTAAATGACCCCCGAATCGGCGGCAATATTAGCGGTTTTCCGGCGTCGCGGGAAGCGGCGCGGCATGCCGGCACCTCGGGCAGGCCGATTGCCGCACGGGAAGCGCGGAAAAATTTCATCCAGGTGCTAGCCCTGGCGCGCCTTCCAAAAGCCGCGCGGCGCCGCCCGCGCCTCGTCGGTGATCGTCGCGCCGGCCAGCATCCGGGCGATTTCCTCGCGCCGTGCTTCCTTTTCGAGAATTGAGACCCGCGTCGCGATGCGGCGGCCTTCTCCGGCGGCGTCCTTGACGATGCGGAAATGCCCGCGCGCGCGGGCCGCGACTTGCGGCGCATGGGTCAGGGCCAGCACCTGCACGCGGGACGCGAGCCGCGCCAGCCGCTGGCCTATGGCATCGGCCGCGGCACCGCCGGCGCCGGTGTCGATTTCGTCAAACACAAGCGTCGGAGCCGAGCCTCGATCGGCAACAACCACTTTGAGCGCCAGCATGAACCGGGCAAGCTCGCCGCCCGAGGCGATTCTTCATCAACGGGCCAGGCTTTGTTCCGGGATTGGTTTGCACCCAAAACTCGACTTGATCGGTGCCGTCCGGACCGTCCGGCGCGATGCCGAATTCGGACCTAAAATGGGCCCCTTCGAGCTTGAGGGGTGCGAGTTCGGCGGTCACCGCGGCGTCGAGCGCGCGCGCGGCTTTCTTGCGCGCCGCCGACAACGCAAGCGCCGCCGATTGATAGGCGGAACTCCGCGGCCGCCCCCTCTCGCGTTAATTGGATGAGCCTTGCCTCCCCGGCGTCGTGCGCGGCAAGCTCGCCCGCGAATTTTTCGGCAAGCAAGGCAAGCGCATCGGCGGGCACCCCATATTTGCGTGCCGCCGCGCGCAAGGCAAACAGCCGTTCTTCAACAAGCTCCAATTCGCGCGGATCGAAATGTGCATCGCGCAAGGCCCGGTCGAGGGCCTCTCCGGCGAGCGCGAGGGCGCTCAAGGCGGCATCGAGCGCCTCGGCGGCGGGCGCGATCAAGCCCGGCGCCTAGTCCGGCGCCGCTCTAGCCGGCGCAGCGCGGCAAAAAGAGCAGGCATTGGCGAATGCTCGCCGGTCACCGTCGCATGCACGTCGCGCAGTTCGCCCGCGACCTTCTCGGCCTGCATCATGGTGGAGCGGCGCAAGGCAAGCGCTTCTTCTTCGCCAGCTCCGGCGGCAAGCCCGGTCAACTCGCCGGCGGCGTGGCGCAGATAGTCGGCTTCCCCCCGCGCAGTTTCGACGAGCGCTTGTTCGTCCGCCCGCGCGGCCTTGAGACCGCGCACAAGCGCATGGGCGGCGCGCACTCCGGCGGCCAGAAGGTTCAAGCCGCCATAGGCGTCGACCAGCTGGCGATGGGTGCCTGGATTGACGAGCGCGCGGTCGTCGTGCTGGCCATGAATTTCGACGAGTTCGCGGGCGACCGCCCGCAACCCTTGCGTGGTCATCCTCTGATCGTTGATGAAAGCACGGCTGCGGCCATCGGCCAATTGCAGGCGCCGCAAAATCAGGCTTCCGGCGGTTGCGATGTTTTGCGCCTTCGCCACGGCCACTGCAGGGTGGTCCTTGGCAAGTTCGAAAGCCGCGCTGACTTGACCTTGCGCCGCGCCGTGGCGGACCAAGGAGCCGTCGCCGCGAGCGCCAAGCGCCAGCGAAAACGCATCGAGAAGAATGGATTTGCCGGCGCCGGTCTCGCCGGTCAGAATGGTCAGGCCATGGTCGAATTTAAGATCAAGCTTGTCGATCAAAACGATGTCGCGGATGGAGAGTTGAACGAGCATGCGGCGCTCCCCGCTGCGCCTTCAGATGGCGCGGCTCTTTCATGTTTCATGGCAATGGGAAAGAGTTTCAACTCGACGATTTAGCGCATTTTTTCGCCGCGCGGCGAACTTTCTTCCGCGGCGGCGGAGACACTTCAACAAAAATAACAAATGCCCCGGACCGTGAATTTTCGCATGATCACGATCCCTGGAAGAGGTTTTTGGCGGCCGCCTGCCGCGCTTAATCGCTCATGTTTATCGCAGGATCTCATCCAAAAAACCGGCGGCTTTCTTTAAGATCGCGCTCTAGCCGAAGCCCATTTTGTGGAAGGCTTTCGAGATCCAGGACCCCTGGTCCTCATGCGGCTGCAGCCCTTCTCCTTGGAGCAGCGCAAAAGCATCCTTGTACCAGACCAACTCCGGGAAATTATGCCCCAAAACCGCCGCCGCCGTCTGTGCCTCGCCGGGAATCCCAAGCGCGAGATAAGCCTCGGTCAGCCGCAGAAGAGCCTCCTCGGCGTGCCGGGTCGTCTGATATTTGAACAGCACTTCGCGGAAGCGGTTGATCGCCGCGGCATAATTATGCTGGTTCAGATAATAGCGTCCAACCAGCATCTCCTTGCCGGCAAGCTGGTCGCGGGCGACTTGCAGCTTGTAGCGGGCATCCTCGGCATATTCCGACTTCGGGAATTTCTCGGTGATCAGGGTGAATATTTCGACGGCCTTCGCCGCCCGGTCCTGATCGCGGTTGATGTCCGGGATTTGATTGTAATAGGACATCCCCTCGAGATAATAGGCGTAAGGGACGTCGGGCGACGTCGGGAATAGCCCGATGTAGCGTTTCGCGGAGGCGATCGCGTCGTCGTAACTGGCGTTTTGATATTGGCTAAAGGTGGTCATCAAAATCGCTTTTCTTTGCCATTGCGAATAGGGATATTGCTTTTCGAGTTCGGCGAATTTTTTGGCAGCGCCGTCGTAATCCTTGGATTGCAGCCGGGCGAGCGCTTGATTGTAGAGATCGTCGGCCGGGACATCGGGCACGACCTTGGGTTCGTATTTTTCGCCTTTGAATAGGTTGAGGGGATTGATCGAGTTCGAGCCATGACTCCTCGGCCGAGGCCGGCGGGGATAGGGCCGCGGCCGCGATAAGAATCGCTAGCGCGCTTGCGGCTCCCCGCCACGGCTTTCGCGTCTTCTTACGCGTCTTCTGAGAAAAAGCGCTCATGCGCTCTGCTCGTTCATCGCCCATCAACCAGCCACGGCCGCGGCCGTTCTATCGCAGCCGGGCACCCACATCCATGTTGGACAGCAAAAAAACGCATAAATGTGGCGGAAAATTCCAAACCTTGATCCGGCGGCGTTGCTCCGGGATGCCGCATTGCAGGCGCTTCGCGGCCGGAAAATGCTCCGCCATTACGATTGACTGGCACTATGACGCGCATAAAGCCGGCGGTCGTGACGACCCACCGGCCCACGCATGCAACCGCACCAAAATCTTTCACCTGAAACACTGCGGTGCGATCGACCCGTGAAACCGGTCAACAGCAGGCTACCGGCCTCGCCGCGATCACCTCACGCGTCAGAACGGATGATACTGATAGAGCCAGGTCTCGCTCAAAGTTCTTTCGCCCGCGCGCAAAAATAGACGCATCTCGACCGGTTCCGCGCCGGTCACCGTAAGATCGAATTGCGCCCGCCAATGGCCCGGCACATCGTCGGGCACCGCTTCCGTAAAGATATAGGAAAAGGTTCCGCGCGAGGCCCAGAGCACCGGTTCCGGCTTCACGCCGAAGGGCAGCGCCTCCAGCGGCGGTCCCTTGAATTCGACCATGAATTTCCGCACTCCCTTTGGACGCGGCTGGCCCGGCTGGCCGCCGTTGCCCAAGCGTGTCGCGACGCAGCGCGCAAGTTCCGCCGGGAACGGTTCGTCGGCGGCCCAATAGAGGCGATGGGAGAACTCGACCTCGGACCCAGCCGCCGCGGCTTTCTCAGGCACCCACATCGCGACAATATTGTCGTGGATTTCATCGTCGGTTGGGATTTCGACGAGCTGCACCGCACCCTTGCCCCAAGAGCCCTTGGGCTCGACCCAAAGGCTGGGGCGCCGGTCGTAATAGACGCCATCCTGATAATGATCGAAGCAGCGGTCGCGTTGCAACAGCCCAAAACCGCGCGGATTTTCGTCCGCGAACGAAGAAGCGATGATGCGCGGCGGATTGTTGAGGGGCCGCCACGCCCTCTCGCCCGTCCCCGTCCACAGCGCAAGGCCGTCGGAATCATGAACTTCGGGGCGCCAGTCGATGCCTGTCTCTTTTTTCGTTTCAGAGAACCAATACATCGAGGTCAAGGGCGCGAGGCCTAAGCGGGCGACGTCCGCGCGTAAAAAAAGCGTTTGGTCGATATCTATCGTGACGCTCTTGGTGCGGGTCAGCACAAAGCGGCAGGCGCCCACGATCGATGGACCTTCGAGCAAGGCATAGATCGTCGACGAGCCGGCGGTTTCGGCCTGGTCAATAAAGAATTTCGTGAAATCGGGAAATTCTTCCGGTTTGCCCGCGATGGCCACATCGAGTGCGACCGCGCGGGCCGAAAGGCCGTATTGGCGCAATTCACCGATCGCGCGAAAATAATCGGCGCCGAGGAAAGCCACCCAATCGTTCTTGCGCCAGTCGAGTGGGCCATCGCGAGCTTCCTGGATGCGCAAACCAGCGAAGCCCGCGCCTTGCGGAAGTTTCTTGGCAATCGAATCCACAGGCATTTCGAAATAGCTCTGGTCGTAGATGATTTCGCGCGCGCTGCCTGCCTCGGCGACATGCATTTCGACGGCCTTTTGAAAAAACATTCCCAGATGAAAAAAGCTCACTGGAAATTTTCCCGGCCCATCGGCGAAAAGCGCATGGTCCATGTCGAACTTGATTTTTCCCCAAGCCTCATAATTGATCTTGGCAACGATATCGGGCGAAGGCCGCGCCGGGCCGGCGTAAGGCTCGCGTGCCATGCGCCGCGCCAGGGCCTTGAGAGTATCGAAGGAAAATGGCACCGCCGGGCCGAGCTTTATCGCGCCGGCGGCAAAGCCGTTGTTCGCGTCCGTTGCCGTCAGCCCGAACGCGGCGGCGGCCTTTAGCACCGATCTCCGGTCAAAGGCTGTTGTCATTTGCCTTTCCTTCGGGTCTGGCGGCCAAATGGGAGGCGCAGCCTGCGTCCAAGGCAGCACAGGCGTCACTGGCCGCAAAGCGGAGGGAGGTGGGCAAAAGGATTTCTAGCGGATGGGTTCGTGGCGAATCGCGGTGCGCATGAAATAATAAAGGAGCCCAAAGCCGCACAGACCAAACCCCGCCTCGATGACGCGGCTGACAAGGGGATCGAGCTGGAGGAGGCCGCCGAGCGCCCAACCCGCCGCCCAAGACGCGCCAACCATTTCGGTGCCAACCAGAATGGCGACCGCGACAAGGGTCGAAACATGGACCCAGTTGATCTTCTTCGTTTCAGCCATTGCGGATCGCTCCATTTGAAAGCCAATTCTGGGAAATCCCCCCGCGCCGCGCGAGCATTTGCCACTATATCACCAAGGCGCGCCGGGCAAGCCTCTCGCGGAACCTCGAACCCCATTGTATAACGGCGCCAGACAAAGTTGGGAAACACCGATGGACGACAAAGTGCCGATCACCAGCGAGACGGATAAGGTATCCTTCCCCTGGCTCGCCGCCTACCCGCCCGGTGTTCCGGCTCGGATCGAGACGCCGGCCTACGATTTGCTCGGCGAGATAGCGCCGGACTTGGCGGCGCGCAGACAGTCCGCCCGGGCGTTTACCGCCATCATGCCGAACGGCATGGCGGCAAGCCTAAGCTTTGCGGAAGTCGATCGCTGTTCGGACGCCTTCGCCGCCTATTTGCGCGAAACGCTGCGCCTCGAGACGGGAGCAAGGGTCGCGATCCAAATTCCAAACGGGCTCGCCTATCCGGTCGCCGCATTCGGCATTTTCAAAGCTGGATGCGTCCTCGTCAATGTCAATCCACTCTATACGGCGCATGAAATGGCGCATGTTTTCGCGGACGCTGAACCGTCCGCGATCGTCGCGATCGACATGTTCGCGGGCAGGCTTGCCGCGGCCATGGAACAGGTTCCGGTGCCGCATGTCATTCTGACGGAGGCGGCGAGCCTATTTCCATTTGCGTCGCGGCGCCTCATCGGATTTGTGCAGAAATACGTCAAAAAACAGGTGCCGTATCCGCATTTCCGTCATGCCGTTTTTTCGGAAGCCCTTGCATTGGGCGCGGCCAGCGTGCGCGGGGGGGCCAATGTTAAAGATTATATGAGGGGCTTGGAGCCCTCCGCCATCGCATGCCTGCAATATACCGGCGGCACGACCGGCATAAGCAAGGGCGCCATGCTGACGCACCGCAATCTGATCATGAACGTGGCGCAATTCCTCAGTTTCAGCGGCGACAACATGCGGGAAAGCGATCACGTACTGACCGCGCTCCCGCTCTACCATATCTTCGCTTTCACCGTGAACTTGCTGGGTTTCTTCGTACGTGGCGCGCACAACATCTTGATCCCGAGCCCACGGCCGCTGACCAATCTCCGCAAGGCCTTCGAGAACGAGGCAATAACTTGCATCACCGGAGTGAACACCTTGTTCAATGGGCTTTTGAACGAGCCCTGGTTTTGCGCGAATCCGCCGAAGAGCCTGCGGGTGTCGTGTGCCGGCGGGATGGCTTTGCAAGGCTCGGTTGCCTTGCGCTGGCAGAAGATCACTGGCACTCCCGTGGCCGAAGGCTACGGCCTCACCGAATCCTCGCCGGTCCTAACGTTGAATCCCGCGGGACGCGAGAAGCTTGGTTCGATTGGCGTGCCGCTTCCCTCGACCGAGATGAAATGCGTCGATGATCAGGGAAAGGAGGTCGCGATCGGCGAGCCCGGCGAGATTATCGCGCGCGGGCCGCAGATCATGCCCGGCTACTGGCGGCAGCCCGGCGAAACCAAAAATGTCTTGCGCGATGGCTGGCTCTACACCGGCGACATCGGGAAAATGGATGCAGACGGCTATTTCTCCATTGTGGACCGGCGCAAGGACATGATCCTTGTCTCCGGCTTCAATGTCTATCCCAACGAGGTCGAAGCAGTGCTAGCGGGTCTCGCGGGCGTGAAGGAATGCGCGGTGATCGGGGTGCCGGACGCGGCCAGCGGGGAAGCAGTCAAGGCATTTGTCGTGCGCGGCGATCCAAACCTCGATGCCAAGACGGTGCGCGATTTCTGCAAAGGCGAGCTCGCCAGCTACAAAGTGCCGAGATCGGTCGAGTTCCGCGACGATTTGCCGAAGTCGAACGTCGGCAAAATCCTGCGCAAGGAGCTGCGGCAAAACCCGCCCGCGAGCGTCAACAAGCGCACTGCCTGAGCAGCTGGGCGATCCTGCTGACCAGCGCAGGCAGCGGGACCCTGCCAAGGCGCCGGTTCCGACGACAAAAGTGATCGCCAATGTATACCAGGCGGCCACGAAAAGCGGCGAATCGTCCGGGCAATGCGTGGCGTAGCATGCTGCACCGATCGCCCCGCAAAAGGGCCTGCAGCGGCCCCGGCAAGACATGGGTGCTGCGGCGCACCATGCCTCAAGGCAACAATAGCACCAGCGAGCGGTACCGAGGTGCCAAGTTCTTGACAGGGCGCCTTAATCGAATGAGTGGTTCTTTACGGAGCAGGGGTGTATTTCCAGTGCTTGAGATTGCAGCTCACTGGCTTTCCGATTTGCCGACCACACTAGCCGTCATCGTCTCGCTCCTCGTCGGTTCGGGACTGTCGGCGCTCGGCCTATTGGTGATCCACCAGCTGTTGCCGCATCGCGTGCGCAGCATTCACAATGACGTATCGGGCTTTATTTTTGCGGGGGCTGGCACCACTTACGCTGTCTTGCTCGCGTTCGTGGCGGTGGCCGTCTGGCAAAATTTCGCTCAAATCGACAGTGAAGTGCAGACGGAAGCCAATCTCGTCGGTAATCTGTATCGCGACACTGTGGCGTTTCCAGAACCCTCGGCTTCAAGATTACGGCACTTTCTATTTGTCTACGCGGAAATCGTCGTGCAGGACGAGTGGCCGGCCTTGGCCGCCGGACGTGCAGACGAAGCCCCAGGGTGGCAATTAATGGACAAATTTCACACCGAGCTTCTGCAATTTCAAGCAAATGGTGGAGGCGTCGAAGTTATGCGCGCCGACGCCATCAAGGCCTTGAATCAGCTTTACGACGCGCGCCGCGCTCGCTTCCACGCCGCGACCTCGGAATTGCCCCCGATTTTGTGGTGGAATCTCATTGGCGGGGCCTTGATACTAATGACTTTTACCTATCTTTTCGGCGCGCCACGCTTGTGGATGCATATGGCGATGGTGTCACTGCTTGGAGCTTTGATTGGCCTCATTATGACGCTCGTCGTGTTGCTCGATAATCCGTTCCGGGGACCGAATCATGTGTCCATTGCGCCATTCCACAGACTCGTAAAGTCCGTCGAGGAAATGGCATATCCTCACGATTAGCGGAGGGTTGAATTTGTATATTTTTGGCGTCCGAAAGTTGTGACGTTCAGGCAGGCTGAAAAACGTAGCCAAAAATGTCACCAGCGCAAAAGCCGGAGCCCCGCTAGGGCGCCCGCCATCACGACGAAGCCAATCGCCAACGTATACCAGGCGGCCACGAAAAGCGGCGAATCATCCGGGCAATGCGTGGCATACAGCGCCGCGCCGACCGCCCCGGCGAAGAGGCCGGCCGCCGCTCCGGCAAGGGCGGGATGCTCCGGCGCGCCTTGCCGCAATGCCAGCAAGGCGGCGACGAGCGGGGCCGTGGCAAGAAAGGGGATGCTCTTCAAGCAGAACATCGCGTTGGTGCCCACGAGTTCTTGGCCCCATTCGGCCGCTGGAACAGCGACGAGTTCCGCAAGGTTGGCGGCCGCCAGCAAGGCCGGCACGATCGCTAGCAGGAGGGTTATGCGGCGGATACCCGCGCCAGGCCTCCCAATGCGCGCGACCAGCGCGCCGGAAAGGGCAGCCAGCAAAAAGGTGAGGCAAAGCTTGAACAGAAGCCGGGGTTCGCCGAGTAAGGTCAAAAGATTTGGGCGGAGCCCGAGGACCGCGAAATGGAGGCCCAACGCAATCGCGACGCCCGGAATCAAGGCAAGCGCCAAGGCCCGGCCCGGCGGCATTGGGTGGACCTCGCTGTCGGCGGTAAGGGCGCGGATGAGATCACTGGTCTTCACGTCCCCCCTCCATTGAATTTCGCGGCGACTGCCGCTAATCCGCGATGCAGGGCCACCCGGACGGCTCCATTGGTCATCGAAAGACGCGCTCCCGCCTCGCTAATCGAGGCGCCATCGACGGCAATGGCCCGCACGACCTTGCGTTGTCCGGCTGGCAGGCATTCGAGATGACGATCGACGTCGGCGGCGAGCATGCTTGGTTCGCTGTCGCTGCCGGCCAAGACTTCGGCAAAATCGTCGAGAGGAAGGCCAATCCGGCGGCCGCGCCGGCGCAGCATGTCGATCATTTTATGGCGCGCGATGGCCCGCAGCCACGGGCCAATCGGCGCATCCTCGTCCCAGCTTTGCCGCTTGAGATGGATGGCAAGCAGCGTCTCCTGCACAACGTCCTCGGCGTCGGTATCGGCCATTCCTGCACTGGCAAGGCCCCGGCGCGCCACCGCGCGAAGCACCGGCATCAATTGCAGCAGGAGACGCCGGTAGGAATCCGCGTCGCCGGCATTGCCGGCACGCATAAGCTGGGCCCACTCCTTTTCTTGTCCATCGCTGCGCAAAACGATCCCATCACTTTGATTCGGCCGCCGCGGGTCTGCCGTTACATCTTCCGTGCGGCCTCGTTATCACGTTTTTGTCATGGAAAATATCCACCCCGATGCGTAACACCCGCGCTCGCCTGGGCGTAGAAGAAGGTGTAGAAATGGCGCGCCGCTTCTACCGGCGGGAAGGACATCTGACTTCTCGCGTCTATAACCGGCTTTCGTTTGAAAAAGGGAACCAATCATGATCACAAAAACCGAGATCACAGCGGCCACGCTCGCCGCCGCGTTCGCGCTTCTCGCGGCGCCGCTTTCCGCCGAGGAAATGGGCGGTCCTAAGCCAGGGAAGGAAAAGTGCTATGGGGTCGCGCTGAAAGGGCAAAACGATTGCGCGGCCGGAGCAGGCACCAGCTGCGCCGGGACATCGAAGGTCGATTACGATGGCACGATCTGGAAATATGTCCCCAAGGGAACCTGCGAAACGATGAAGACCCCGAACGGCATGGGTACCCTGAAACCCAGCAAGTCTTGATGCGCAACCGGGGCACGCGGCATCCGCGCGCCCCTCTTTTTCGTCACCGGAGCACGCGCTCGAAGGCGGGGTAAGGAGAAAAATCCATGCGCATTTCGCAGCTGCCCTTACGTGCCGGCGCGAGCTTTAAGCTGGAGCATTTCGCCGCCATTTCCGCGGCGCCGCAGCCGCTCGGGTTTTTCGAGGTCCATGCCGAAAATTATATGGGCGCGGGGGGCACCCCCCATGCGCAGTTGGGATTTCTGCGGGATCATTACGCGTTGTCCCTGCACGGCGTCGGGCTCAACATCGGTTCAAGGGAGCCACTCGATCACGCGCACCTTGCCCGGCTGAAGCACCTTTGCGACCGCTATCAGCCGGAATGTTTTTCTGAGCATCTGGCGTGGTCCTCGCACGCCGGAGTTTTTTTCAACGATCTCCTTCCGCTGCCCTATACGGAGCAAAATTTGATTTCAGTGACCGGCCATATCGACGAAGCTCAGACGGTGCTCCGGCGCCGCCTGCTCCTCGAAAACCCCGCGGCCTATGTCCGGTTCGAACAGAGCACGATCCCGGAGACGGAGTTTCTGGCGGCGATCGCGCGCGCGACCGGCTGCGGACTGCTGCTAGACGTCAACAATGTTTTCGTTTCGGCGCGAAATCACGCAACCAGCGCGAGAGCGTATCTCGACGCCTTTCCTCTCGATCTCGTGGAAGAGATACATCTTGCCGGTCATTTCGAAACCGTCGACGGCCAGGGATCGCCGCTGTACATCGATGCGCACGGATCGCCCGTGACCGGGGATGTGTTCGCCTTGTTTGACAGCGTGATCGCCAGCACCGGGCCGTTGCCGACATTGGTCGAATGGGACAACGACGTGCCGGAGTGGCCAGTGTTCCGCGCCGAGGTACTTGCCGCGCAAGCCCGTCTCGACCGGGCGAGCTCTTTCCGCGCCGCGCCGGCCGCAGCCTAAAGGCTTGGTACATGGACATGCAAGAGTGCCAAAGCGATTTCGCCCGCGCGCTGCGCGATCCGGATCTGGCCCTCCCTACCGGCGTCGCCTCGCACAATTCGGATGCGCCACGAGAGCGCTTCGCGGTCTACCGCAACAATGTCATGGTGGGCCTCGTTGGCGCATTGGAAGCGCGCTTTCCGGCAACGCGCAGAATCGCCGGCGAGGATTTCTTCAAAGGCGCCGCGAAATTGTTCGCCGCCACGCAGCCGCCGCGCTCGCCCCTCATGATGTTTTATGGTGATGAGTTTCCCGCTTTCCTAGCGGACTTCGAGCCGGCGCGGGAAGTCCCCTATCTCCCCGGCGTCGCACGGCTTGAGGCGGCCCGCACGCGCGCGTACCACGCCGCCGACGCAAAACCTCTGACCCCCGCCGCGCTCTCCGGCGGCATCCCGGACGACCTGGCGGGCACGCGGTTCATTTTGCACCCGTCGGTTGAAATCGTCGAGTTCGGACTATCCTATCGTCACGATCTGGGCGATGAACTCCGGCGAAATCGGCCTTGCGCCCATAACCGATTGGCGTGGCGAGGACGCACTTGTTTCGCGCCCCCGCTTCGATGTCGAGGTTCGCCGCCTGCCGCCCGGCGCCCGGATTTTTTTGCAACACCTCGGCGTGGGAAATCTGCTTGGAGAGGCGGCTGCGGCGGCGCTCGCCGGTAACCCAAGCTTCGATCTTGCCGCCAATCTCGCGGCGCTCTTCGCGGGGCTCACGATCAAAATGACCAATCAACCCCACGAGGTGGCGCCGCCATGACTTGCATTCCCGCAACCCACGCAGGCAAGCCATCGGGGCTGCCCGGCGCGATGCTTGCCGCCGCCGCCATCTTGGATAAGATTCCGCAATCCCTGATTTCGCTTGCGGCGCGGATTTTTCCGGCCGCCGTGTTCTGGCGATCGGGTGAAACCAAGGTCGAAGGTTGGCATGTGACGGACAGTGCGATCGCGCTGTTCCAAGATGAATATAAGCTTCCATGGATCGATCCCGCGCTCGCCGCGAACGTCGCTGCCTTCAGCGAGCATTTCTTTCCGGTGCTACTCGTGATCGGCCTCGCCAGCCGTTTCGCCGCCCTCGCCCTCCTCGGCATGACGGCGGTCATCGAGATATTCGTTTACCCGTATGCCTGGCCCGAGCAGGGCGTCTGGGCGGTCTGCTTTCTTGTCGTGATCGCGCGCGGGCCGGGAATTTTTTCCCTCGACCATCTTATTGCCCGGCGTTTTGCCGCGCGTGGCAATAGCCGTACCCGATAGCATTTGTAGGGCGTTTACAAAAGTTGAAGAATGGAAGCTCCCGCCGGAGTTTTTGGCGGCATCGATTGATCTTGAAAATTGTTTTCCGGGAGCAATCTTATCCCATAACAAAAAAACCGGCCGCCGGTAACAGCGGATCGGTCATGAGGGAGGGTTACAATGCTCAAGTTTCTTGCGGCTGTTTTGTTGTTTTTTGCTTTCACCTTTGGCATGACCGCAATGGCTGTCGCCCAGACGATGCCGTCTCCCAAGGCACCTGGCACCCGCTATGTGCTGCCTGGTGCGGCGGCCGGCGGCCCAGGCCATCGCCTCCAGGAGGGCCGCTCCATTTACAAGATGGAGGCTCCCGGCACGTTCTATTACGGAACGGACGAACGGGGCTATCCGAGCGGCGAGCCGCAAAATCCGCGAACCGGCGACTGACCGCGTTCCAGACTGATCTTCGACACTAGCGTGCCGAGCGCGGCGGCCTAGCCGAAGTGGCGATCTCGGGGGCACGGTCTCCGGCTTCGAAAATTCCGGCAGGGCGCAAATTTTGACCGATGCCAACGCCTCGCCCAGCATGGCCCATTCCAAATAACAGGAAACATTGCTTAGTTTCTGCTATAACTTCGCCAATATGCTTGATAGACAGCGGCTCAAGAAAAATTGAAATCATTTCATTAACGTTTCGTAAGCTTCAAATGGCGGCGGTATCGGGTCACACCACTTAAGAGCAGGCTAACGGCTAACATTATTGTTATGCCTGTGGCTCGTTCACTTTTGTGGAGTGTGATGACATGATCAAGCTTGTTGGAATTCCCCTTTTATATGGCACCCTCATTTGCGGCACGGGTGGGGTCGCATTCGCGCAGTCTGTGCCTTTCTACCCGACAGCGCGTCAAAATGACTACAATGTCGGAATCCCGGGGACCTACGACCACATATCGGCCAGCGGATATCCTGCGTACAACCTGAGTGGAGAGCAGCAACCCGGCACAGCGCCGGCCGCAACGAAGACAGGTCAGCACGGGTGCGGCTCGCGGTGCTCTTATCCCGACTTTGGATCAATCGCTAAGACCGCGCCGGCCAGTGGCTGAGCCGCCCCTTACGGAGAATTGGGAAACAAGTTCCAAAAGGAAGCACGCAACAAGCAATCAGTTTGATGATTCAAGCGTGGAGGGGCTTCCATCGCTTCTCTAGGCCTCGAAATCGAGCCCGATGTCGAGGGCGGGTGCGCTATGCGTGAGCCAGCCGACCGAGATCAGATCGACGCCTGTCGCTGCAATCGCCGGCGCCGACTCCGGCGTGATTCGGCCGGAGGCTTCGGTCATCGCGCGGCCCGCCACGATCGCCACTGCCTCGGTGAGCATTTCCAAGCTCATATTGTCGAGAAGCACGGCATCGACGCCTTCGTCGAGCGCCTCTTTGAGCTGGTCCAAATTATCGACTTCGATTTCGATCTTGACGAGATGACCGGCCGCCGCGCGGGCGCGCCGCAACGCCTGGGCGATCCCCCCCGCAATGGCGATATGATTGTCCTTGATGAGAATGGCGTCGTCCAGGCCGAAGCGGTGATTGGCGCCACCGCCCGCGCGCACCGCGTATTTTTCGACCGCGCGAAGTCCAGGCGTTGTCTTGCGGGTGCAGACGATCTTGGCCTTTGTGCCTTGCACCGCCGCGACGATGGAAGCCGTTGCGCTTGCTATTCCACTTAGATGCCCGAGAAAATTGAGGGCGGTTCGCTCGGCGGTCAAAATTCCGCGCGCTGGTCCGCTTACCCAGGCGATGACGCCGCCCGGCGTGACCGTCGCGCCGTCGTCAATTGCAACCTGCATCGCAATATCCGGATCGACGAGCTCGAAGGCGAGTTTTGCTAGGTCTAGCCCGGCGACGACGCCTGTTTCACGGGCAACCAGCGCGGCTTGCGCCGCGAGTCCAGCTGGAACGATCGCGTCCGTGGTAAGGTCGCCCGCGCGGCCAAGATCTTCGACAAGCGCCGCGCGAACCAAAGGCTCGACCATAATCCGCGCGAGGGGCACAGTCGTCATCGCGCGGCTTTCGTTTCAGGCGACGGCTTCAGGGACAATTTCCCGCGCGGCCGCAAGCGCCTCGTTCAGGTGCATCACACTTCTTCGCGTATGCGCGGCGCGCCTTGGAAAATCGGTTCGCGCATGGGCGCCCCGGCTTTCCTGCCGGCGCAAGGCCGCGATCACAATCATCAGGGCGACGCAAGCGGGATCGCTCGCCTTCCCGCGCTCCAGCGCCAGCGGCAGCAGCTCGGCCGCCGCCGCCGCCAAACCATCGCGATCGCGTAGAACGCCCGCCGCGCGAGAGATGATTCTGCGCACCTCCGATGGATTGGCGGAAACCAGAGCCCGCGTATCGGCACGTGGCATTCTACGGCGGCCGGGCGTGGTCCCCTTGATGCTTTCGGCGGCGAGACGGCCGCAGACGGCCGCTTCGAGCAAGGAATTGCTGGCGAGGCGATTGGCGCCGTGGAGGCCCGTGCAGGCGGCCTCGCCGCAAGCCCAGAGACCCTCGACCGATGTGCGCCCGGCAAGATCGACCGCGATGCCGCCCATGTGATAATGCGCCGCCGGGCGGATTGGGATCGGCTGGGTGACGGGATCGATTCCGGCCGCGTGACAAAAGCCGGTTATCGCCGGAAAACGGCGCGCAAAATCGAGGTCCGGCACGCCCCGCGCGTCAAGAAAAACCCGGTGGCCCGCCGTCATGTGCCGCCAGACCGCGCGCGCGACGACATCGCGCGGTGCAAGCTCGGCGCCGGGCACGCCAGCCATGAAGCGATGGCCAGTCTCGTCGACGAGAATGGCCCCTTCGCCGCGCACAGTCTCGCTGACGAGTTTTAGCGGAAACGAGGCGCTATCCAATGCCGTCGGATGAAACTGGATGAATTCGAGATCGGCCATGGCCGCGCCCGCCTTCGCCGCGAGGGCCAGCCCTTCACCCCACGATCCTACCGGATTGGTGCCATATTGGAACAGGCCGCCGATGCCGCCAGTCGCGATGACGGCGCACTCCGTAGCGAAAATCACCGGCCCGCGGGTGCTTTCGGCGGCAACTCCTGTCACGCTGTTATCTTCGACGAGCAGCCGCCGGGCGGCGGCTCCTTCGATCACGTTGATCGAAGGAGTTTCTCGCGCGCGACGAGTCAAGGGCCGCATGATTTCGCGTCCGCTGGAATCGCCGCCGGCATGAACGATCCGCCGGCGCGAATGCGCGGCTTCGAGGCCGAGCGCAAGTTTGCCCTCGCCGTTGCGATCGAAAGGCACGCCACGCCGGATCAATTCGTCGATCGCGGCCGGCGCGGCTTTGAGGATCGCGCGGGCAACAGACTCATCGCAAAGTCCGTCGCCGGCCTTGAGTGTATCGGCGAGATGCAGCGAAAAATCGTCGTCCAGCCCAAGGCTCGCGGCGATCCCGCCTTGGGCTAGGACGCTCGATGATTCACATCCAAGCGGCGCCTTGCTGAAGAGGATGACCGGCCGGGGCGCCAAAGAAAGAGCGGCGGTCAGGCCAGCGAGCCCGCCGCCAACAACGATGCATGCCCCAGAAGTGTCGATAACATCCATCAATGTACCGCCAGCATGCGTTCGACGGCCCGGCGCGCGGGAACAGCGATGTCAGGACAAATATGCACTTCGTGTTGCATTGTCTCCAGCGCACGCCTGATTTTGCGAAGCGTGATCTTTTTCATATGCGGGCAGAGATTGCACGGCCGGATGAATTCGACCTCGGGATATTGGATCGCGACATTGTCGCTCATCGAGCATTCGGTCAAAAGCACCACGCGCCGGGGCCGGTTGTTGCTCACATAGGACGACATCGCGGCTGTCGAGCCGGAAAAATCGGCTTCCGCCACAACCTCCGGCGGGCATTCCGGATGCGCCAAGATGATCACGCCCGGATAATCCTCGCGCAATTGCCGCACTTCCTCGGCGCTGAAGCGCTCATGCACCTCGCAGTGGCCCGACCAGGCGACGACTTTCACATTTGTCTCGGCCGCGACGTTGCGGGCGAGGAATTCGTCAGGCAGCATGATGACACGCTCGACGCCGAGGGATTCGATCACCGCGCGCGCATTACCAGAAGTACAGCAAATGTCCGACAGGGCCTTTACGGCCGCCGAAGTGTTGACATAGGTGACGATTGGAACGCCTGGATAAGTTTGCCGCAAAAGCCGCACATCCCCGGGCCGGATCAACTCGGCAAGCGAACAGCCGGCACCTAGGTCCGGGATGAGAACGGTTTTTTCCGGGTTCAACAATTTCGCGGTCTCGGCCATGAAATGAACGCCGGCCAAAACAATGACGTCCGCGTCGGCCGTCATCGCTTCCCGCGCGAGAGCGAGACTGTCTCCCACAAAATCGGCAACGCAGTGAAAAATCTCGGGCGTCTGGTAATTATGCGCAAGCACCACCGCGTTCCGGGTCCGCTTCAGTGTCATGATGGCGTCGATGTCTTGCGCATGGACCGGCCACTCGATTGCCGGGATCGCATGGCGCACCTTTGCGTAGAGATTTTCCGCGCCGGGGGTTTTCGCGCGGACAGTTTCCGGATACGGCAACGCCATCGTCTTATACTCCAAACGAGTATTATAGGAGCATATACTTATATTGAGCATAAGATTTGTCAAGCCCTCGAAACCGGCAATTTGGTTCCGGCAATAGCGCGTTGCGCAAACACCTCGCGGCGGAACCGGAACAGTTTTGCCGGACGCCCGCCGGTATCTGGCGTGGTTTCCCCGGTTTCCTCGACGAGTTCCTGCTGTTCGATCAAGCGGCGGAAGTTTTGTTTGTGGACGAGCCTCCCCGCCAGGGCCTCGACACAGCGCTGCAATTGGAGGAGCGTAAATGTCTCCGGCATCAATTCGAACACCACCGGATGATATTTAATTTTAGCCCGGAGCCTTGCTATGCCCGTGGCGAGAATCCGGCGATGATCGAGAATCATTGGCTGGCCCGCGCCGGGCACGGCGCCCTGGCGCATGGTCCCCGGCGGACTTCCGCGTACCGCTTCCGGGATGAGACCCGCCTCGTACAGCAATTCGTAGCGCTGCAGGACAAGCTCCTCGTTCCAGGCGCGGCCGCCGCTGCCGAAGGTGATCGCGACGCGCTGGCGGCGGTCTGGCCGTTGGCCCGGATTCTGCGCGGCGCTGGCCCACGCCTCAAGCTTAGGCAAAAGCACGGTCTCGATTATCGAGGGGGCGCCGGCGCGATGGTCTTCCCACGGGAAGTAATAATACCAGCTGCGCCAGCTCGCCTCATGCTCGCCCGAGGCGGGCTGCTCGCGGGTGAGGCCGAGATAGCTGATCGAGATGACATGTTGTCCGGCGCCGCCGCGATCCCGGTCGGCGAAAGTATAGAGCTGCTCGACATAGCCGGGCGGCAGCCCGGTTTGCCGCTCGACCCAGGCGCGCAGCCCCGCCTGCAGCGAACGATGGGCGAGTTCGAATGGACCGGATGGCAGTGCCGATCCACCCTGGATGGTCAAGACGCGCGGATCGCTCGAGGTCACGGCGGCCAGCACCGCGATAAGATCGGCCGCAATCACGTTCCTGGCCGTGACCGGCGCGGCCGGCGTGCTTGCCTCGGCAATGCCGATTTCACGAAACGTGCCCATCAGCCGGCGCCGTTACCGGGTTCCATGGAAACCTGCCCAAACAAGAAGAATTTCACGAAGATACCGCGATTTGGCCGCGAAGGGAATCCTTATTGGCGCTGTATCCTCTTGTTTCGGTGTAATTTTCTGAACGCGGAAGCAGGCCTATCTGATTGGCCGCGACATCGCCGCTGGACTCGTGAAAGCCGGGGTTCCGGCGAGACGAGGCACGCGTGCGTTTATCCCAGATCCAGTTCGAATGCCGCGATCTCGTGACGCGGCCAGCGCCACGGGGCGATGTAGATTGCGTCGCCGCGCCAGGTCAACGGCGCCGCCCAAGGATTCGAAGCCAGCCAGGTTTTCGCCGCGCGGGAGATGCGGCGGCGTTTGACGATGCCGATCGCGGTCCTGGCCTCGTCGAGAGTTGGCCGTACCTTCACTTCGACAAAAGCAACCGTGTCGCCGCGGCGTGCGACGATATCGATCTCGCCACCTCTCACTTGGTAGCGCCGGGCCAGAATATGGTAGCCCTTGAGGCGCAACACAACGACCGCGAACCTTTCGGCAAAGATGCCCTGCCGGTGCGCCTGCTCGCGAAGCCGAGACTCTTTCGAAGTCACCGGATACGCGCGGAAAGTTCGACCGCCCTTGCATAGACTTTGCGGCGCGGCTGGCCCGTCTCGGCCGCAACCACAGCCGCGGCGTCCTTGACCGAATGGGATTCCAACGCCCTCCCGAGCCTGGCATCGAGGTCTGGTTGGACCGGCGGCGCTCCTCCCGGCGGCCCGACGAGGACGACGATCTCGCCTTTGGGCGGCGGCTCGGCGGAAACAATGGATGCCAGATCAGGCAAAACCCCGCGGCGAACGGTCTCGAAATATTTTGTAAGCTCGCGGGCGATCGCCGCATCGCGTGGTCCGAGAACGGCGGCCAAATCGTTCAACATCTCCGCGACGCGGCGCGGCGACTCGAAAAATACCAGCGTTCCGGGAATCGCCGAAAGTTCAGCGATGCGGCCACGCCTCGCGGTGCTTTTTGGCGGCAAAAATCCTTCAAAAAAGAATCTGTCCGTCGGCAGTCCAGCAACCACCAAGGCTGCGAGCACGGCGGACGCGCCCGGCACCGAAACGACCTCGCTATTTTGCGCGAGCGCATCGCTGACAAGTTTGAAGCCCGGATCGGAAATCAACGGCGTGCCGGCATCCGAGACCAAAGCCAGCGCTGCCCCCCCGGAAAGCCGGGCAAGGAGGTGCGGCCGCATGACCGCGGCGTTATGCTCGTGATAGGCGACGAGCGGCGTCGCTATTCCATAGTGCGCGAGCAATGTCTTTGTGACCCGGGTGTCCTCGGCGATGATCGCATCGGCGGCGGCGAGCGTCGCCAGCGCCCGGAATGAGATATCGCCGAGATTGCCGATCGGCGTGGCGACCACGTGGAGGCCGGGCCGGATCGGTTCCGCCTCGGCCCTGAGGCCGAAGGCGGTAAATGCGCCCGGCTTCTTTTCGCTCTCGAAGGTCTTTCCGTGCGCAGTCTTGCCGCGCCGGGGAGCCGCGCCTTGTAGGGCCCGATGATCGAATCCGTCCGTATTGCCCGCGTTCATGGTGTCCCGCCCTCCAGGGAGTGCCCGGCCATTTTGACCAAATACGGCGTTCTATAAAACGTCCATCCGTTCTATGTATGGAACAAAAGCGCTTTTTTCGCAAGCCAGCGTAGTGTCAAATGGCGTTTCTATTGCCGACGGCCTAATTTTATGACTGAAAAGAAAGGAGATTACCATGCTATCCAAATTGGCCGCCCATGGGCGGCCCGGTCAAAGTATTGCATAATGTGCGAATTGGAGCGCCGCCCGCATGACCTATCTCCCATGCAAGAAAGGCAGGCGAGGGGCTTTTTGGCCTTTCCGCAATTGCCGCGCCGGTGCCGTTCGGGCAATATGGGTATCCGCGATTTGCTTGTCGCTCGCGGCCTGCGGCTCGCTGAGCGGCATGCTCGGGCGTGGCGGGGCCGTCGCGCCGGCTCCGCCAGGCGCCGGCGCCGTACCAGGGCGAGCAAATCGGCTCTGGCCCGGCGCGCGTGGCGCTCATCCTCCCTATAACTCAGGAATCGGGACCAAGCGTCGTCGGCACCTCCCTGCGCAATGCCGCCGAACTCGCTTGGGCGGAGGCTGGCAACAACGATGTTACCTTGCTTGTCAAGGACGATCGTTCGACCCCCGAGGGCGCGCGCGCGGCGGCGCAGGAGGCCCTGTCGGAAGGGGCCGAGCTTATCATTGGGCCACTGTTTGCTTCCAATGTGCGCGCAGTGGGCCCGGTGGCGCGTGGCGCCGGAAAACCGGTCATCGCATTTTCGACCGATACGTCGACCGCCAGCCCGGAGCTGTTTCTGCTTTCCTTCCTGATCGAGGGTTACGTCGACCGGATTGTCGATTTCGCCGCCTCCAAGGGCGAAAAGTCGATCGCCGCCCTCATTCCGGAAAATGACTACGGACGCGTGGCGGAAAGCGAATTCCAGCAGGCCGCCGCGCGCGACAACATAAGAGTCATGACGATCGAACATTACCAGCCACGAACCATGGCCGAGGCCGTGCAAAAAATCGCCGCGCTTCACGATCAAATTGATTCGCTTTTCATTCCTGATCAGGCCGATGCGATGCAGGCGATGTCGCAAGCCCTGGCCGCCGCGGGAATAAACGGCAAACATGTGCAGATCCTCGGCACCGGTCTTTGGAACGACGCGCGCGTCCTGAAGCTTGCAGGGTTGCAAGGTGCATGGTTCGCGGCGCCCGAAAATGGCGGTTTCAATGCCTTCGCGGCGCGCTACCGCGCCAAATATCAGTCCGATCCAACCCGGATCGCGACCCTTGCCTACGATGCCGTGTCCCTTGCCGCCGCGCTTGCGCATACGCAAGGCTCGCAGCGTTATTCGCCAAACGTCCTCACCAACCGGTCCGGCTTCAACGGCGCCGATGGCGTGTTTCGCTTCCGCTCCGATGGGACCAACGAGCGCGGTCTGTCGATCCTGCAAATCAATAATGGCGTCGCGGTACCGCTCAGCCCCGCGCCGCATTCGTTCTCGGGCACCGCTTCGGCGACTTGACTATTTTAGGCCGGGCGTTGGGAGCATGATCCCCAAAAAGGGCAGACTTTTGAGGATCATGGTCTAGACTAAATCGACAATTCCCGTCGAGTATAATGCTGATCAAAAAGTGTGCGTAAGGATTTACGATATAAATCCGTATCGAGCACTCGGGCTCACCGCACTCACGCGCGTTTTAACGGTTTGCTGGTCACGCCGATTGGCGGAAGCAGTCACGGCAACTGGTCCGTCCACGGGAGCGCTTCTGCGACTGCTCAACCCCGGCGGTGAACGCCACCGCCGCCTTCCCGTGGGGCTACCCGGAGCTGAGCCTCAGCGTCGCCACCGTGACGTGCGGCCAGAGGACGCCGTTGAACACCAGGATCACCATCTGGGAGTACTGCAGCTGCAGGTACGTCGGCTCAGGCCAGAACGGCTCGATCGCCCGAAGCGCGTCGTACTCGTCGCCCTCGAGCATGCGCCGCAGGCCCCCAGGGTGGTGTACCGGACGGCGCTCCCAGCGCACCCACTCGATCCAGAACGTCGCGCTCGCCGAGTGCACGAAGGCATTGGCGGGGATGGCGGCGGCGGCGATGGGACTGAAAGCCAGGTCGGGGTCTGCCAGCCCCAGGAACGGGATGTTCCCAATCGAGCTACTAACGGCCGTCGTAGAGAGATCGATCTGGATGAAGCCGAGGATGTCCTGGCCCACGATCGCATTCCTCAAGACGGAGTTGGGATCGTTTATGAACCCTTGGAAGGACGCCGGGTACGGGCCGTTGCTCTGCGAGCCCGCAACGTCGTTGGCTATGTCGACCTCCGGAACGATGTGCTCGGCGCCGGTCCCGGCAGGCGCGGCCAGCTCGGTCGGCTGGATGCCCAGGCCTAGCGCTGGGGACGCCGGTGTGAATGTCGGAAGACCCGGAATGGGGTAAATGGGCGGGATCACCGGCGGATGCAGAACTGGCGCAGTGCCTGGGTTCGGCCCCTGCATCACCACCGTGACACCGTGCGGAATGCTGGCCAGCCGCACAATGGTGGGCCCGTTTGGAGGGCTCGTGCTCGCGGGCACATTCATGAAAAACCCGGGCTCGATATGCAGCGCCTGCCCCGAGGTCGAGAAACCTGGCGGGTCGGCGTCGCTGACCCGCTGAAGGTAATGCAAGCCATACAGATTGAGATCGGTCTGGGGGTTCAATCCCCGGTTTGGAACAGCTCCCGGGATAACATGGAAGTCGAGCGTCTCGCTCGTCAGGTTGAGCTCGAGGAAGCGCTTGGTCTGGCCGCCCAGCGGCTGCGATCCGGGGTTGTCGGGCCGCCAGATCGCGTTGAATCCGGTCCCTTTCCAGCTACCCGCCAGCGACGCGAGCGGACCGAGCTGCAACGCCGTCGTAATCGCCCCCTGCTGGAACCGGGGCGGCCCGAACCCACCCGGATACTCATGCGGACGGTCACTGTTTGAGCCCATGGCAAATCTCCTTACGTGGTCTTGGTCACGACTGAGATGGCATTCCCCGGATTGCCGGGAATGTGCCAAACGGGTATCGTAAATCTCCTGCCGCGACATCAGCCATTCGTCCTAAATCGACTTCTCCCGAATCACCGATTAATTGAGCTTAAGATGGCCGCGCTGCCGTGATGCTCCAAAGCGCGAAAACCAGTGACACGGGCGCGTCGCGCACCGGACAATGCCGAGTTGGTTGCGATCAAGACGCACCTCTCCCTTTTACTCGACCGCATGACAGCCGAACGCCATACGCCGACGCGGGATCAGGAGGTGCCCACGGACACAACAAAGGAATTGCGATTACTGTCCGGCGTCCCCACTGGGGACGACAGGCTTGCCCGCACCGCGCTGTTGCGAAAACAGCGGCGCCGCCGCGCCGGACCGGCGGATCAGATCGCGCACATCCGGGCTAAACGCCAGATCGTCCCAGGAGCCGCCGACATCGAATCGAAACTTTGGGATTTCCTTCCCAGGTTTGGCCATGCCGGCGGAAGGCATGGCGACCGCATGCAGATCGAGCCCGCGTTCGCCGAAATCCACAGTGCCGCCAAACGAAAGTCTGAGGCTCGGGTTTTCGAGCTTGCCATCCTCGATGCCGGCTACGCCCTTGACGAAGCGCAAGCCAAAGCCGGCACGCTCGAAAACGGTATGGCCGCGATGAATGCCGGCGAGAAGCGCGAGCGGGGTTTGGTCGATCCGGTGCAGGGCGGAATCAAGATCGATCCCTCCGACTTGCCCCTGCGCGACGTCGATTTGCGCCGTCCCATCGAGGTTGCCCATAACGTCGCTCATGCTGGCCCCGGCGCTTTCGAGATTGGCCGTGCCGCTCACGGCCCCGTAAAATTCCGGCCATCCGAAGGCATCGAACGACAAGGCGGCGAGGCCGGCGCCGGAGATGGCGCCGGTGGCCTGCATGCCGACGCCGCTGTCGCGCACATCGAATGTTGCGCGGCCGTTGATCGTGCCTTGATACGCCTTGGCACTGGCGAGAGCCAATTCCAGACGGCCGCCGTTGCGCGTCACCGAAAACGCGGCATCCTCGATCTCGAAACGCGAAAAAAGCATGCGCGACGCAGATATGCGGAAATCAAGATCGGCCGAGCCATATTCTTTTAAATCGAAGGGGTCGCGATTCCACTGGCCATCGCGCCCAGTGGCGGGCGGAAGGCTTGCAAGGAATGGCCGGAGCGACAGCCGGTTTGCCGCCAATGTGCCGGAAAGGACGGGAGCCCCGTCGCGCGCCTGAAATGCCAAGGTGCCTTCGAAATCATTCCCATCGGCCTGCAGATGCAGACCTGAAAGGACCGCGCTTGCCGCCGCGATGGTGGCCTCGCAATTGGCCTCAAAATCATTGAAGGGTCCAGGCAATGGGACAAAATATCCCGCTTGTTCCAAAACCGTTCGCGCCGACCGCGCGGCGGCGTGAATGTGGCCGTTGAATTGCCACTTCGGCAAACTTGCGAGACCCCCATCGGCCGCCAACGAGAACGAGGATGCGTCGATCTTAAGGCTTAGAGCGGATTGCTGGCCTCGCAACAGCTCAGCCGGGCTTGCAATGGTAGCGGCTATCGCGGCGTTCTCTCCACGAATTCGGGCTTGCCCCGTCAAGAACGCCGCTCCGCCTGGGTTGCGCCAATCCAGCGTCATGTTAATGGAGTCAATCGATAGATCTGGCGATAGGTGCTTGCTTATCAAGCGCGCGCGGCCATCGACAAAAGTCACGGCGCCAAGTCTCGCCGCGTCCTCCGACGCTGCCTCGGTGGTTGCCGGCGGGGCGTCCGCGGCACGGCCAATCACGCTGTCTGGTGGCATCGGCCGGCCATCGACATAGATAACCATGTCCGGCTGACCGAGGGTCGCCGACGCGATCTCGATCCGGCCGGCGAATAGTGGCGCGAGCCGGACGTATCCTTTAAAATAACGCGCGTCGATACGAAGCGCGCCGGAGGGGTCGGCGAAGCTGACGTCATCAATGCTGATATGGGGCCGCGGCAGGACAACAAAGACCGCACGGCCCCGCAAAATGGCGGCAAGTCCGGTCACATGGCGGATTTGCGCCGTGATCTCGTTGCGCAAGGCCGCATTCGAAAAGACCCAAGGCGCCGTGGCCGCCGTGATCGTAACAATAAGGACAAAGCCCGCGAAAAAGTAGATTATAAGCGACAGAAGTTTGCGCGACGGCCGGGAGGGACCAGAAGCGACCATTGCTGGTTCGACCATGGCTCTTAGGCTGCCCTTGATGGGATTGCGCAAAGCTGCGACATTATCGCGCGATGCCGGACCTGTTCAGAAAATACCGGGACTCAAAATGCCGGATTTCGCCATGTTTCCCTGAAGCAGGAATCAGCCCGCGCCAAAAACGTAAGTTGGTCTTCGACTTTGTCGCGATCAAGGCGGAAAGCAGCGATCTCGCGGGCGAACGGGCTCGTCTTGCCGGTTTCAACGGAGGCAGACCGTTCGATCCGGTCAAGCGCTGGCATCGCTGCAACCAGCGCAGCAAAAGCTTAGGAACCCCTGAACAAATCCCTTGCATCGCCCATGGCGGCATAATTCTCTTTGAACAACGGAGGATGAGATGCAGCGGAGAAGTTTTGCGGAAGTTCGCGGTTTCCGGCGTCAGGAAAAAGTGACGCGGGCCAAAAGAGGTTTCTGGAGGAGATGGAGCGCGTGATGCCGTGGAAGCGGCTGGAGGCGCGGATTGCGCCGGTGTATCCGGTGGCCGGAAACGGGCGGCGGCCTTATCCATTGGCGGCGATTCTGCGGATCCGTGTGATGCTGCGATGGTTCCTGTATTCGGATCCGGCCACGCAAGATGCCTTGCATGAAACACCGCTGTGCGGAAGATTGCGGGACTGGATGCCGGGGTTACCGGCATGCCCGGCGAGACGGCGATTTTGAACTTCCGTCAATTGCTGGAACAACACCAGCTGGCAGAGGCGTTGTTTGGAGAGGTGGTATCGCTGCTGACGGAGCGCGGGTTCATTCTGCGGCAAGGCACGATCGTGGACGCCACGCTGATTGCTGCTCCGCCCTCGACGAAAAACCAGGATCGCAAACCGGACAAGGACAAGACGTCGAGCAAGATAGACAACGACTGGCATTTTGGCATGAAGGCGCATACCGGCGTGGACACGGCGCATGGGCTTGTCCACACGGTGGAAGGCACGGCCGGGAAAATATCGGACTGCGCGATGGGCGATACGTTGCTGCACGGCGACGAGGAAACGGCGCACGGCGATCGCGGCTATCACGGCAAAACCCGCACAGCCGGCGCGCCGCGCGATGAAGAAGCGGCGTCTCCCCGCTGGTACGTTCCGTTCAAGCGCGCAAAAGGACAAGAGGTCACCGATGAAGAAAAACGCATCAACCGGATGCTCGCCAGCATCCGCGCCGCGGCCGAACATCCCTTCCGGGTTTTGAAATGCCAGTCCGGCTATCGCAAGGTTCGCTTTCGCGGCCTGTTCAAAAACGAACAGCACCTCTTCACCCTGTTCGCGCTGACCAACATCTATCAGGCCAGGCGCCTGCTGATGCAGACAGGATAGATGCAGACAGGATCACTGCGCCTGAACCGGAAAAAACCGCAGAAAAATAACCCATAACGCTCCCGGCAAAAGGCACGCGCAGCCGGAAAATCCCTTCATGCCAACGGCATTGGCATGAAGAAGCAGCTTGTTCAGAGGTTCCTTAGGTTTGTTGGATCGCCGACAATTTCCAGTCGCCCGCGGCGCCGCCAACGTGCCGCGCAAAGGTCCACACCTCGGTTACCTGCTCCGGCGCCGCCGGATCGCCGGAGACGATCTTGCCCGTGACGCGATCGGCCATTGTATCGATCAAGGAAAATCGCATGGCGACCGTTGCATATTCGCCTTGCTGCTCGCGCCAGGCCTCGGAGAGATCGCCTTGCAAAAACGTCACGTCCGAGACCCTGTTGACCAGGCCTCGCTTGGCGTTGCCGGCGAGTTCCTCGGCAAAATAAGATGCCATTTCCGGCGTCGCCAAGGCGCGCATACGATCGAAATCTTCCGCGCCAAAAGCGAACTGGATCGCGACGAGGCGCTGTTCGAACACGCTGAAATCGGCCGGAGTGATTTCGAGCTTGGCCGCACGCGGCGCGGCGCCCGCCAGCCCGGCGCCAAAACCCTGCGCTCCGCCTTGCCCCAGACCTTGACCAGATCCGGGATTAGGGCCTGCGCCCTGGAAGGCTGGCCGCCCGCCGCGCAAAAAGCCCACGACGAATTTGAACAACAGGAACAAAAGGCCAATCTGAAGGAGCAGGCCCAGGATCGACAAGCCGCCGCCAAGGCCGCCAAAAAGTCCGTGTCCGAACAACAGGCCAAACAGCCCGGCCCCGATGAAGCCGCCGAGCAGGCCCCGGCCGAAACCACCGGAAAACAAGCCCCCCGAGGCAAACGGCGATGGGCGGCCCAATATATTTGCATTGGGAGAGGTCATCGACCTCTGGACCGGCGCGGCGCCATACGGCGCGGTGGGGGTGCTCGAAGGCGCACTAAATGTGCGAGCGCCACGGCTGCCAAAGGAAAAGCCGCCGCCAACGCGCGCGTAGGTATCGCCGGCAAAGCCCAGCGCGAGTGTCGCGGCAAGGGCCAAAATCAAGGTTTTGGGGCGAAACGCCATGGGAGTATCCTGCAATCGGCATTGAGCGGGACGCTCAGTCCCGTGTCCCAGTTATATGGGAGGTGGCCTTACAAAGCGCAAAGGGCGCTTATGTTCGAGCAGCCCGAAGTTGATCTGGCCCCTGGAAAATGTCCCCCAAGGCTGATTCCGCAGGATCGGCTTTGGCAGGTTTTAACGACGGGAATGGTTTTGGCGCCGCGCGCGCTGGAATTCAAAGAGCCGGTGCAGCTCGTCCTTGCCGGAAAAGAAAAGCCTCGCCGCGCGGCCCTGGCGGCTGTTCGGGTTGAGGATAATGGACGGACGAGGCACCGTGCTCAGGAACGGGCTCTCTCACCCAAGGAGGTGTAGGGCCGCCGCCGTGACGCCGGCATCAAATCAAGACCACGACGAATCCCAGATACGAGGAGGGCGCAAAACGCACTGGTGTCGTAGCCTCCTTGTATTAGCGATTCCCTGTGGAGTTTGCTTGTTCCGTTAAGAACGTCCAGGTTGGCCTTGCCTCGAAAAAGTGGAGAGGCATTTGCTCAGCCTGGCGCCAGTTTTTCGAACTGGGTTGGGCTGAGGTGGTCGAGCGCTGAGTGCCGCCTTACGGGGTTGTAGAACCCGTCGATGCAGCGGGCAATGGCACGCTCGGCTTCGTTGCGGGTGGAAAAGACGGTCCGCCAGACAAGCTCGGATTTCAACGTCTTGAAGAACGTCTCGACCATGGCGTTTCGTAGCCGTTGCCCTTGCCTGACATCGAGATGCGGATACCGTGCCGGCGCAGCTCGGCCCGATAATCGCTCGAACAATATTGGCTGCCGCGATCGGAATGATGGATCAGCCCCTTGCGCGGACGCCGCATCGTGAGAGCCTTACGCAAGGCGGTGAGAGCCAGATCGCGGTGCAGACCATCGCCGGCGGCCCAGCCAACAATCTGTCGCGAGAACAGCTCGATGTTGACAGCAAGGTAGAGCCACCCCTCGGGGGTCCAGACATAGGAGATGTCTACGCCCCATTTCTCGTTCGGTCCCGTAGTGGTAAAATCCTAATCGATGATGTTTGGTGCGATCGGCCAGGCATGATCGCTGTCAGTCGTCCTTTTGAACCGCCGCTTCTGCCGAGCCTTCAGGCCATTTTCACGCATCAGCCTCGCCGTTCGCCGTCGTCCCACGGCGAAGCCGTTATCCTGCAGCTCGCGCGTCATCCGCGGACTGCGATTAAGTGCCGTTCGACAGTGCGAACGCGGATCGAACGTGTGCCAGCAACACCATGTCCTCGCGCTGACGCCGGCTGGCTGGCCGATCTTTCATTGCACGCTAGTCCGGTATACCGGACTTGCAAGATATGCAAAATAGGGCGATTATGCCGCGCTTAACATAAGCTTCTAAACATGGTAGCGTCCTTCCATCATAGGGAGGACGCCATGGCGCGCCGCAAACAACCAAAGCCTGTTCATCAACTTACCGCCTCTGAGTTTGAGGCGATGTTCCCCAATGAAGACGCGTGCAAAACTTACCTGCAAGCACGCCGTTGGCCACAAGGTGTTTGCTGCCCTCGTTGCGGCAATTCGGCAGTATATGATTTGCCGTCGCGCAAATGGCATTGGCAATGCGCCCAATGCGCCCCAGGCGGTTCCACTGGTTACCGTTTCTCTATCCTGGTCAATACCATTTTCGAAAATACCAACAAGCCACTTCGCGACTGGTATCGCGTCATCCACTTGATGCTCGCCAGCAAGAAGGGAATGAGCGCATTGCAAATCATGCGCTACATGGGCTTCGGTTCCTACAAAACCGCGTGGCTCATGTGTCACAAAGTTCGAACCGCTCTCATGCAGGACATCGATAAGCTCGGCGGCATCGTCGAAGTCGATGAAACTTTCGTCGGTGGCTTGGCAAAAAACCGTCATTGGGATAAACGCGGCGGCGGTGGAACCGGCGGTATTGGTTCCGGAAAAACTCCAATCATTGGCGCTGTTAGCCGCAAGGGCAACATGGTTGCGCGCGTGGTCGCGAACGTGACCTCTGCTACTCTTACCGCCTTCGTTCGCGAAGCGGTCTCGCATAAAGTCAGCCTGCTTTGCACTGATTAATATCCGGGCTACAATCCTCTCGACAAGGATTACCCACACGCGACCGTTGACCACGCGCGAGGCCAATATGTCATCGGCGCAATCCATACCCAAACCATTGAAAGCTTCTGGTCGATCTTCAAGCGTGGCGTGGTCGGCACATTCCATAAAATGAGCAGGAAATATATGCCGCTCTATGTCGCCGAGTTCCAATTCCGCTATAACAACCGAGAGAACGCGGATATTTTCGGAACGGCGATCAAGGGATGCTGAAACCCATAGCAATCTTTGTTGCCATGACGATTGTAGCCGTTCTCGCAGCTGGCTTGCTTGGATATTCATCGTGTCAGCAATTCCCAGAATATAATGATGAAGCAGCCAAGAAAGAGAAAACATACGAAAATTATTGCACCACCCCTTATCGTGTGTTCACGTTAGGACTCTTCGACATCAAAGAATTTGTTCATGAGAACAGGGATGACATTAACGCTTTCTCCACAGTTGTAATCGCTGCATTCACAATAATTCTCGGCCTTTTCACCATTAGTTTGGCTGGCTCTACTCGCACCGCAGCCAATGCTGCCGCTCTCGGCACCAAGGCGGCTATTGCGCTTGAATTGCCACTGATCCGCGCCAATGTAGGGGCTCTCGGTTACGGCGGCGATGCGCAGAATGAACTTGGGGAAAAGCACAACAACTGCTCTGTCAACAAACTCATTTTCTATAATCATGGTCGCACCAATGCGACGCTTATCGAAGTGCAAATTGGTTTGACCATCGGGCATAAGCTGCCCAAGAAGCCTATATACCTCCATAAAAAGATGTTTCCACCATATATTGCTTTGAAGGCTGATGCGGTCAGCTTTGAGGAGGCGATCTTGCATCAATACGATTTTGATGCGCCGTCCGGTCTGTATGACCTGTTGCGAACCAAAAAAACGATTTTGTGGTTCTACTGCAATCTCATTTACCTGGATTTTATGGACGATCGTCACGAGGCCGGATTCTGCTGGAAACAATATGAGTTTTTCGGAATGGGAGAACTGAGGCCCGATGCAACTCCTGCATATAACAGAAAGACTTAAGATGAGCGCAGCGCCGGCCTGTCGGAACCAGCTTAACCATGGGCGCGCGCTTATGTCAAGCGCGGCATAATCGCCCAAAATAGCCACTCTGACTGACGCCGAGCACTCCGCAAAGACGGTGGACGGGGAACTCGTTTTTCGGCTTGTCGATGAACTGGAACTTCATCGACTTCCCTCCCTGGTGAAAAAAGCAGTGGCCTTCTTCAGAATGTCGCGTTCCTGACGGAGGAACTCGTTCTCCCGGTGACCTGACCCCCATCGTTCATCCAGAGATGGCTGGAGTCCTTTGGTTAGAATTGCGCATTTGCGCGGACGGAGCAACGGATGATCGGCGGAGCTGGTCGAGGTTGCGCAGCCGATCATCCATTGCGGTGAAAGTGGCGGCATAGGCTGCGGGCGTCAGGTACCCGATCGCGGAGTGGGGCCGGGATGCATTGAAGTCGGCAGTCCATCTCGCGATGGAAGCGCGGGCATGGTCGAGATGGAAGAACAAGGTCTCGTTCAGCAGCTCGTCGCGCATCCGGCCATTGAAGCTTTCGACAAACCCGTTCTGGGCCGGCTTTCCCCGCTCGATGAAATGCCAGTCGATCCGTGCTCCCGCCGTCCAGCCAATGACGGCGTTCGAAGTGAATTCGGTTCCATTGTCGCTGACGATCATCTTCGGAGTCCCGCGCCGGGCGACGATCGCATCGAGTTCCCGAACGACCCGCTTGCCCGAGATCGAGGTATCCGGGATCGCACCCAGGCATTCGCGCGTCACGTCATCGACGATGTTGAGTACGCGGAAGCGCCGCCCATTGGCAAACTGGTCATGGACGAAGTCGAGGCTCCAGCGCTGGTTGGGCAGCGCCAGGACGGGCGGCGGCGCACGCGCGCCGATAGCCTTTCTGCGCCCCTTGCGGCGGCGCACAGTCAGGCCCTCTTCGCAATAAAGGCGCTGCGTCTTCTTCCGGTTCAGCATGTGCCCGTCGTTGCGCAACAGGACATGAAGCCGGCGATAACCGAACCGCCGGCGCTCGCTCGCCAGTTCGTGCAAACGCGCCCGAACGGCCGCATCGTCCGGCCGCCGGAAGCGGTAACGGACCATCTTGCGATCCGCCCCGACAAGAGAACACGCCCGACGCTCGCTCAAGCCATGATCTTGTATAGCTTGCGCGACAGCCTTTCGCCTCGCGGCGGGCGTCACCATTTTTTTGAAGCCAAATCCTTCAGCACGGCGTTGTCGAGCATCGCCTCGGCCAACAGCTTCTTCAGCCTGGCGTTTTCGTCCTCAAGCGCCTTCAGCCGCTTGGCCTCGGAAACCTCCATGCCACCAAACTTGGCTTTCCAGGCATAAAACGTCGCGCCCGAAATTCCGTGCCGCCGGCAAACATCCGCCGTCTTCGCCCCCGCTTCCTGCTCGCGCAGGATCGCAAGGATCTGCTCTTCGGTAAATCTGCTCTTCTTCATTGTCCGGCCCTTCATGGGGTTCCGGACTCTACCTTCATCTGGAGGAATTTGCGGGGGTCAGGTCACCGGCGGAGCCGCTTCAGCTCGGCTGTCATGTCCTCAGATCGCCCCTTGTCTGGAGCATCGATCTCGCGGTCGCAGTTCCGGGAAATCCAGCGGGTCAGCGTCGACAGGCCGACACCCAAATTTTCAGCCAATTCACGCCGCGTGCGTCCGCTGGTCCGCGCCAGACGTACCGCCTCATCCTAAAACTCTTGCGAAAATCCCTTCTGCTTCGTCATCGAGTCCACCTTTCATCCAAGGAAAACTCTCCACTTTTTCGAGGCAAGTCCACGTTTTGAGTTTACATTTTAAGGGACAATGTTGATCGTCCCTCCATACAATCACCGGTCACTTAGGGGTTCTCCTCACGCGCTCCCGGATGCTGGCCCGCTTTTTGCGGGAGGAACAGGAGGCAGGCGACAATGAAGGCCGCGAGAATTGCCGAGGCAGAGAAGCGGCTAAACGCGAGGCCGCCCTGCTCAAGCGGCTTGTCGAGCAGATCGCCCACCGTGGCACCCAGCGGCCGAGTGAGGATGAAAGCGCTCCAGAACAGCAGGGTGCGCGAGACGTTCGTGTAGAAATATCCCCCCGCGATCAGAACCAAGCCTGCGGCGAAAACGAGCGCCCCTCCTTCGTAGCCGAGCCCAGTTGTGTCGGCCATCCAATCGCCGAGCGCCGTGCCCAATGTTTGGGAGAACAGGATCGTTCCCCAATAGAACATCTCGACCTTGGGCGAAGTGATGGTATCAACCGAAACGGAGCCGGCTGACCAGTGCCACACCCCGAGGGAACCCATAAGGAGCACGAACAGGATTGATGCTCCCCCGGCATAGCCGATGCCGAGCGAGCGGTCCGCAAAATCCGCCAAAGTCGTGCCTGCTGTCGTGGTGGCGACAATCACGGCCCAATACAGGAAGGGATGAAATCTTTTCGCTGCCACCTGAGCTGCGGCGGTGACAATAAAGATGGCGACGAAAATGGCGGAGCTGACTGCGTAGCCCAGGTTCATCGTCATGGAGAGGGCATCCCCACCCGTCTCTCCGAGCGTTGTCGCGAGGATTTTGATGATCCAGAAAACCAGAGTGACTTCAGGAACCTTGCTCAATCTAACTGGCGGAAATCCATTCATGCGACAGGCTCTTCATTTTGTTGCGTAGCTAAGCAAAACTACGAGCAAACAGCGAACCTAGTTGCCCATGCGCCAAGGCGAGCGATCCCGCCAGGACTTCAGAGCTGCGCCCGCCCATTCCGTCGATTTGTCACTATGGCAAATGTTGCAGGCATTGGGAATCTTGTAGGCGTCCGTCTCGGCCGGCGTAATGAAGCGGAAGGTGTGGGCGTGGACATTCACGTCCGCAATCGTCTCCTCGATCTTTGGCATGTGGCAGGCGACGCACTGGCTGCCCGTGCTGCCCGCCTTGTGATGCGTGTGTTCCTCGATGGAGGCGGCATGCGGCCCATTCTGGGTGTTCGCCCCGTGACACGCAAAGCACGTCTCACCGGGCGGCTCACGCAGTTGCGCTGCGTTCCCGGTCCCGTGCACGTCGTGGCAACTGAAGCAGGTGACGCCACGACTATACATCAAGCTCTGGACGAAATCGTTGCCCTGCATGCGGTTCTTATGGGCCGTCGCGTCCGGGAAGTGGGTGAAGGAGATCTCGCCGAGCCGATGATCCTCCAACCGCCAGAAATCGGAGAGGTTTAGGCCCATGTGGAAGCCGGCGGGCCAGTCGTAATACCTGCCATTAATCGGGTTGTTGGGCGGCCGCCCCTGGGAATGGCACTGGATGCAGGTGTCATTAGCGTGGGCGTAGTCGAGGCGGGCCGGGTTGATGATGGTCTCGCGGGTCCGCTGCTTGACGTGCTCGCTCCCTGGCCCATGGCAGCGTTCGCAACCAACGTTCCATTCGGTGACGGTCTTGGTAGTGATGTCGTAGTTGACCGAGTGGCACCCATCGCAAAGCGGGCCGGTCGGGCGCTGGAAATTGTCGGGTGGGTAAAGCGCGGCCCACCAGTCGTTCGTGACAACGTACGGCCGCCACATCTTATGGGTGACATCCCATTGCGCGGGGAACGGGAAGTAGTCGTCTCCGGCATTCTTGAAGTAGCGCTGCTTCCATATGCTACCATAGACAAACGCGATATCGTCCTTGGAAAAATAGACAAGCGGATCGGCCTTGGAGAGGTCCGGGATAATGGCGTCCGGATGTTCGCGCGGGTCACGCACGACGTTGGCCATCGGCGTCTTCTTCCAGCGGTCGTAGATGCTGGAATGGCGCGCCTTGCAGGACTCGGATCCGGCGTAGCGCCAGCCTTCTGCGAGCCCGCCCGGCGGCGGCGGCGGCTGCGTCCGCGCCAAGCGGGTTGTGCTGCTGGCGGGCCGTGGCCGGCACGCCATGGAGCAGCAGCCACATGGCAACCGCAACTTCCATCTCCGGCGGTTGCGGACGGGCGCTGGAAAGGCCCGGGAGCGCGAACATGTAGAGTGCCACCCCGCCGCCCAACACGACTGCGGCGGCAATAGCGGCGAGCATCGCCTTGCGGGGCATGATCATTCCCGGCTCTCCGCATCGGACCATCGCCATAGTTCAATATCGATCCGGCCTGGTGCACGCGCGACGCCTGGAAAACTGCCGGCGATCCGCTCGACGATCGGCGGCGGCATCCATGGACTCTGTCCCTACAGCTCGACCTTTTCGCCGGCGTTCGCCCATTCCTGAAAGCCGCCGGGGTAATGCGCGCGGACATCGTCGCGGCCGGCGTCTTGAGCGAGCGCCAGTGCGGTGAGCGAGCGTTTGCCGGAGCGGCAGGACAAAACCACTCGCTTGCCTGGCACGCCCGGCAGGGCAGCGGGGTCGAAATGCTGGAGCGGATTGAGTATCGCTCCTGGGATGCGGCCGGCCGCATATTCATTGGGCTCGCGGACATCGACAAGCAGGATCGAGCCGTCGGCCAATCCCTTTTTCAATTCGTCTATTTGGATGTTTTCCACTTCAGGTCTGGCCATCAACAAGCTCCTCTGTTTCCCACTGCACTCCCGCGAAGCAATTTCGCAAAAGCGGCGGCCTCACGCAACATGTCTGCCGCGCTGGGATAAAATTGTTTCGGCCGCCGCGAGATCGCTTGGTTCGTTGGCGTTGAAAAAAGGATCGTAGGGCTCGATTGGCCACTCCACAATGGCGCGGCTATGGCTTTGCAAGAATGCCTCGACCTTTCGCATATCCTCCACAACGAGGGCGTGGCGGAGATCGTTTCTGATCGAGACCGGCCAGACCGCGACGGCCGGATGCGTCCTGCCGCCCGAACGCGCGCAGGCGATCACGGTTTTGTCTTTTGCCCTTGCGTTCGTGAGGCGGGCGGCAAGATCGACCGGCAAAAACGGCGTGTCGGCTGGCGCGCTGATCGCCAAGAGGACATCCGGACAACGCGCCGCGATCCAATCGAGTCCGGCGAGAATGCCCGCGAGCGGTCCCATAAAACCCGGCACGTTGTCGGCGACGACGGGCAGATCGAATCCGGCGAATCTTGCGGGATCGCCATTGGCGCTCAACACGAGGCCGTCGCACTGGGGCCGCAACGCCGCGATCGCATGGGCGAGAAGTGAAACTCCGTCGAGCTTGCACAGCGCCTTGTCGCCGCCGCCCATCCGGCGCGCGAGCCCGCCCGCGAGCAGGATGCCAACACACGTCCCGGTCCGCATCGGATTCCGCGCCTTTTCGCCCGCGCTGTCCCGCGCGGCCTGGGGTGCTCAAGCATGCCGTCAAAACCTGTACCAGATTCCAGCGGTGGGACCCAGCTCGCGTCCTGCGTTGATTCCCGTGACCGTTATAAAGCCGCCAATCTGCACCGACCAGTTTGGCGCGATGCCATAGACCAGGCTCGGTTGCAGCTTGGTCCAGGATACATGCCCGAACTGGAGGGAACCGTCGACAATCGAGGTGAAGCTCTGCAGCATCACCAGAACGCTTGGAAAGGGGCGCAGTCCCATCGTCAGATCGATCCGAAACTCGCCGGGCTGACCGGCGGCGTAAAAGCGATAGCCCGCCTGCGCCTCGACGAAACCCTCCATCCCCGCGACGACGACGTTGCGCCCGGCCAGGCCCCGGACATCGAGGGAGGCGGCGCTGCGCGCCTCGAACGGCCCAAGCGAATCGGCAAACGAGCCGCCGGGCGAGCGCAAGCCGGCTTGCAACGAAAAGACGCTCGTATCCGTGCGGTAGAGCCCGACTCTCGCCGCGATCTCGCTCTGGCCCAGTCCATTGTATGACTGCCCCGGAGGGGGGTTCTGGATGCGGTCGTAGGAAGGCGAAGCGACCACGGTCAGCCAGTTTGTCAGGCCATATTCGAGATAGGTTCCAAGTTCGAACTTTCGATAGGACGGAACCGGAATGAGATGCCCGTTCGCGTCGAACGCACGGGTGGAATCCGAAAAAGACGTATCGGCAATGATCTGCCCTTCGCCGGGAGGCATCAGCCAGGCGCCGCCCCACGCCGCTTCAATACCGCCGCCGGTGAGCCCGCTGGCGGCGGCGAGGAGCGCGAGGGGAAAACGCGGGATACGCAACGGAGAGCCCCTTCAGCCAGCCCGGCGATGAGACAACTATTGAAATATCACAAACGATTGTTGACACTACATATCCTATTCCAGGCGCATTTTTGACCAGCACAAAGCGATTCGCTTAAATATTTTGCATTGAGCTCAACGCCCCCGGTCTCGGCGCCGGTGGGTGGCGTAGGGCCACGCCTGCGCCTCGACGAAACCCTCCATCCCCGCGACGACGACGTTGCGCCCGGCCATGTCCGGACATCGAGGGAAGCTGTGTGCGTGGTTCTCGGGCTAATTTTCCAAGTGGTGGTCGCATCAGATCGCTGGCTGCCACGATTTTTTGCGGATAAGTTAAAAAATGATTGACAATATCAGATGTATGACATAAATTAGCATTTATCAAACATCTTCTAATATTCGTCACACTATGTTGCACACCATACTCCTCGCCTTTGCGGCCTTCCTGGTTGGAGTGGCTCTTAGCCGTTTTTTAAGGGTGCAGATTCTCGCACCCGCTTTTATTGCGGTTCTCGTCACGGCTGTGGTCATGTCAGCGTATGTTGTGCACGGTCACCTACAAGCCTATTTTGAATTTGCCGTGCTCAGTATAAGCCTTCAATTCGGCTACGCTTTTAACATCGTTTTGCTTGTGGTTCCCAGCATTTGGCAACGTATCAGAAGTGACCAAATGCATGCACCGACTACGGCACCTCCACCAAAACCGATGATGCGGCAGGGCTAACTCTCCCGCGCAGTAATGACCTGCAATCGCCGAAAAATCAGGTCGTATCGCGGCCCGTTTTCAAGTATGGATAGCTAGGATCGTTCATGTCCCACTCACATAAAAGTAACGAAAAGCAAAGCCGTGTTGTCAGATGAGCGATGAAAATAGTCCCACCAATGCGCAGCAGGCTAATCATCACACGCAAATCGAGAAAGACCCTGGTGTTCGCTTAGTTATTGAAACAGCGGGGCGGCTAATCGGACAATTCGGCTTCAAAAGGACAACGGTCTCCGTTATTGCGCGCGAGCTGCATGTGTCTCAGAGTTACGTCTATCGCTTGTTCGAAGGGCGATCCGCAATCAGAGAGGCTGTCTGCAAGGACTTCCTCACCAAGATTGAGGCTAAAGCGAAAGAAGTCGCCGTGTCTAGTTGTGGTAGCGCCGCCCAAAAAATCCGCAACTTGATCTCCGCCATCGAAATAATACGCCAGGAGCGGTACATCAACTGCCGCAATCTGCATGAATTGATCGAAGTCGCGACAGTGGAAAACTGGGCGATCATCGGCGAGCACAATCGACGCATGACTGCGATTCTTGAACAGATAATTGCGAGCGGCATTGCGGCGGGCGAATTCCGCTCAGGGGACGCGTCGCTAGCAGCGCACCTTGTCAAGACGGCTTGCATCCGCTTCTGTGATCCGCGTCTAGTGGTAGACTTTGATCGGACATGGGAACCAACTCTTGACCAGGTGATCGATTTTTGTATTTCCGCCCTCGCCCGGGAGGCGGCTTAAATCGTCATTCCAAAGATCGGCGTCACTCTAGACCATGAACGCTTCAAGTTGACTCGCTCATGGTCTATATGTCTTTGTTTTATCGCATGATATTACCCAAAAAGTGGTAGTGGTACAGTTTGAATGTGGCATTTAATTCACGCCCTGCGTCGTTGGCACGGTCAACAACAACGCCTTGTCAATCGCCTCTCGCAGACTGAGAGCCGCCGGAATGTTTCCGCGCAGGTATGCGACCACGACAAGATCGTTCCTGGCAGCTCCGTCGGGCCCAACGCAAGTGCGATTGGCCGACAGCGTGAGGTTAATGACTCCATTCGTGTGGCCGAACGCGGGCGCCGCCTCATAAAAAATGAATGGAGCGTGCGGAACGTCGTTAACCGGAATTACTACAGCAACTTCGCCGAGTTTCGGATCGGGGTTGTCTGCCATGATGGCTCCTATCGATTTTGGGAATGGGATAGCAAAAAAGTCTGCTTTGTCCCGTTGGTTCTCAAGTAAGTGGACGGCAACAAGCGCCATCTTCTCATGGATAGGCTGGGTTTGCGGCGCCGCGCTCCCGCCGGCATCCAGGATCGCGACGGCGGCATCCGGCTTCTTGCGGTCCCGTTTTGGATGGATCCAGTCGTGAAAACGCGGGTTGCCGGCAGCGGCTATCAGAAAGCGGAAACTTTGTAATCCCGCCTGATGTTTCCAGACAGATTCTTCAGACTCACAATCCCTCGTAGACCGCGCTCATCGCCTCGAAATAGGCATGCTCGGAAAAATTGCGGGAAACCAGCTGCCGGCAGGCGGCCGACATCGAGGCGAGGTTTGTGTCCGCGGTGCCGCGCGCCAGGTCCAGCGCGCGCGCCAGATCAGCGGCATCGCCGGGCCGGAACGACCAGCCGGTCCGTCCCTCCTCGATCAACTCTGGAATGCCGCCGATCCGCGCGCCAACCAGCGGCTTGCCGCGCTGAAAGGCTTCGACGGCGCTCATAGGGCTATTCTCGTACCATTCGGATGGCAGCACGATCGCCCGTGCCGCATCGACCTCGGCCCAGAGCGCATCACCTTTCAAGAAACCCAGGAAGACGGCCGGAGCGCCGAGGGAGTGTGCAAGCGCGCGCAGCTCCGCCTCCTGCGGTCCGGCTCCGGCGATGCGAACGGGAATACCTGCAGCCGCCGCCGCCGCGATCAGCGTCGCAATGCCCTTCTCGGGCGTCAGGCGGCCAAAATAGAGAAAGTGATCGCCGCCTGGGGTTGCGGCCGGCGGCGCCGCATCGGATACGAAGTTTCGAATATGCACCAGCTTGCCTGCCGGCCAGCCCCACTCGATCAGTTTGTCGCGATAGAAGGCGCTCGGCGTGACGATCCGGTCGATATGCCGCGCGTAGATCCGCAACGCCTTGTGGATGGCCGACTCGACCATGATCAGCCCGCTCAAGGCAACGCTGCCTTTGATGCAGCGGTGGATCGCGACGTTCCAGACCCGGCCGCCCTTGCAGCGCTCGCATACCCCGGACCCGGTCCGCATCGTATAGGCCGGGCAAGCGAGCTTGAGATCGTGCACCGTCATGACCACCGGAATGGCGCGCCGCTTCAGCTCCACGAGCACCGACGGCGACAGGTGATGGTAGATGTTGTGACAATGTGCAATATCGATCCTGCGCGTATCGATGAGCCGCGCCAGCTTCGCCCGGGCTTCCCGCGAGTAGATGATGCGCGCGGCGGCGGTGGCCTTTTCCCGGAGGGGCGCTGACCCGCCGAAATCGACGTGCTCCGCGAAATACCGGCTGTCCTCGCAGGGCAGGTTGTCCTTGTGGTGCATCGCGTAAAACGAATTCGTCCAACCGTGCCGTTCCATTAGAGCGGCGTGGGCAAAATAGACCATCTCCGAACCACCCTTCGGATAGTGGTAGGTATTGATCGAGAGGATGTGACCTTTTGACACGATTTAACTTTGCTCCACCGGCCCATTGGGCCGCTTCCGTATCGTTTGTTCCTTCCTTCTTACCCTTGCACCCCACGCCTTTCCGCTGACTTTACGTCATAATGCCGTCGTCTTCAGCAACATCCGTGCCCGCACCATGCCCGCGACAAATTATCTCTGTACGTGAGAAATTCACGAAAATGTTCAGCGAGCCGTTCGAGTACGTGCTATACGAGCGTTTCTGGTTCCGCGGCGGATTAACGCCGGTTGCGCCGGGGAGGACAATTATCAGTCACCTGATTGGGAGAGTGAGCTATGGATTTGACGGTCGTCTCGACATTTCGATGCAATTCGCGCTGTCAAATGTGCCACGTTTGGAAGTACCCCACCGCTCCCGAACAGGAAATATCGCTGGAAACACTGGCAAAGCTTCCCGGCGGATTTGACAATCTGAACGTGTCGGGCGGCGAACCTACGCTGCGTCGCGACCTCGCGGAGATGGCCGATATTCTGTACCCGAAGGCCCGGGTCATGGAGTTCAGTTCCAACGGCCTGCACCCCGAGCGGCTGGTTCCGATCATCAAGAAATATCCGAATATCAAGGTTCGCTTCAGCCTCGAAGGCGACGAACAGACGAGCAATCGAATCCGCGGCGAGAAGGACGGCCATAAAACCAAGGTGGCCGGGCTGCGCATGTTGAAGGAGGCCGGAGGCACGGACCTCGGATTTGCGTTTGTCATTCAAGACGAGAATGTCGGGCAACTGCTGGACCTCTATAAGTTCGCGAGGTCGGAGGGTTTCGAGCTGGCGACGACGACGCTGCATAACGCCTGGCAGTTCTACAAAAACGACAACCATTTCTACGACAGAACCACGGTGGCAAAGCCGGTCGAGAAATTTTATCACCGAATTGCTGAAAAGCGGGCAAGTGAAGAACTGGTTTCGCGCCTACTTAAATCTCGGTCTTATCGAGAAGGTGCTTGGACACGAGCGTCTTATCCCTTGCACCGCCGGAAGCGACTTCGCCTTCATCGATCCATGGTCGGACGTGTGGGCTTGCAATGTGCGCTCGGATATTCCCCTCGGCAATCTCGCGCGCCAGAGCTGGAGTGAAATCATGGGCAGCGAGCTGGCGAGCGAAGGCCGCAAAAAGGTCGCCTGCTGCACTCAGAACTGCTGGATGGTTACGACAGCCCGCACCGCCATGCGGTCGCGGATCGTCCCGCAATTTCCAAAGACGCGGCCGATGGCATGGGTGCTGAAGAACAAGCTGAAAGTCACCCTGGGTAAACCGATCCGCTTTGAGGACTATATCGATTACGGCACCGTCAAACCCACGCCGCTGATCCCGCGCACCCCTTATCTCGGCACGAAGGACAAAGCCAACAAGCTAGACCGCACCCGGCAGACGCCGGCAGAACGCTATCCGCAGCTCGATTATATCAATGAATGATGCGCCGTTGGCTGAAGAGGGCCGGCTGGAAATTCTAGCCAAGTTGAGTTCGATGCCGGGAGGCAACCATTGGTCGACCGAAGGAGCCGCCGAGTCGTAATCTCGCCAGCGCCGGTGGATCGCGCAGCAAGATCAATGCCGCGATGGCCGGGCAAGCTATTGCGAAACAAAGGGCCCATTTCCAATCCGGCTCTAAACGCCATCCGCGACTGCAACGCCCATGTAATGGTTGTTGGCCTGCGCGGATTTCCTGGGGTGCAGGGAGGCGTAGAGACGCACGCACAGAATCTTTATCCGGCCATTGCAAGCGCGGGCTTCAGGGTGACGGTCGCGTTGCGCTCGCCTTATATTAGGGACGGCCATCCATCCGAATGGAAGGGTGTCAAGTTCGTGAAATTGTGGGCGCCGCGTTCCAAAAACATGGAAGCCATTGTTCATACTTTTCTGGCCATCCTGTACGCGGCAATCCGTAGACCCGACGTTCTTCACATTCAGGCCATCGGGCCGGCCTTGCTGACACCGCTGGCCAGGTTTTTTGGCCTGAAAGTCGTTGTGACCCACCATGGCGCGGATTACGATCGCCAGAAATGGGGACCCATAGGCAAAAGCGCATTGCGGTTCGGCGAAGCCCTGGGGATGCGCTCCGCCAACAAGCGGATCGCGGTTTCCCGGACAATGCAATCGCATGTGCGGAAAAAATACGGGCTTGAGGCCGCGTGTATCCGCAATGGCGTGGAGCCTTCCGTTGCCCCTTCCAGCCGCCGGGCGCTGGAAGAATTCCGGCTCGAACCACGCAAATATATCTTGACGGTGAGCCGAATTGTCCCGGAAAAGCGGCACCTGGACCTCATTGAGGCCTTCACGCGCGCGGATCTGCCGGGGTGGAAGCTCGTGCTGGTCGGCGGAAACGTCCACGCGGACGCCTATTCCCGGTCCGTCGAAGACCTTGCCGCAAAAACCCGGAATGTCGTGGCGGCCGGATTCCAGGAGGGATTGGCGTTGCGGGAGCTTTACGGTCATGCCGGATTGTTCGTCCTGCCCTCGTCGCATGAGGGATTGCCCATCGCCTTGCTGGAAGCGTTGAGCTATGGCCTGCCCACGCTTGTCAGCGATATTGAACCGCATCTGGAGTTAGAACTTCCGGAGCGGCACTATTTCAGGCTGGGCGAAGTCGATGCCCTTGCGGAAGCGATTAAACGGATGGCCGCCTCCGAGGTCTCGGCGGAGTGGAGCGAGAACCTGAAGCAATGGACGTCCAGGCGTTTCGACTGGAGCACCTCCGCACAAGAAACTATCGCAATCTACCGCTCGCTGATAGGGTAATAAGCGGATCCGCGCGGATTTCCTATGTTTTCCTAAAGCACATTCAAAGTTATAATTCTTTATCTTGCTAATATACGATGAACGCTTCGGGGCTTGTTGCGTTGACCCAAGGTGTCCCATATCTACCGGCGCCACCTTCAAAGCACGATTTTGGCATCCGGTTTGGTTGCCGACTGAGCCGTCCTGGCGCCTTCCTGTTGCTGTCTTGCCGCGGCGCTGCCGTTGCCGCGGACCGGGCAGACGAAGCCAACCGGCCGGCGCCGTTTAAACAAGAACGCCGCGCCAGGAAATTGTTCCAGGATGGGAAATTGTTCCAGGAATTGGGGAAGCGATCGGCGCTTTCCATCGGGGGGCCCGTCATAGCCTCCTTGCGGCGGCTCAAGCGGGCCGGGAGGCCAAAAAAAAGGGCGACCTGGAACGACGCAATAGACCCCGGCGCAATTTCCTAGCCTCAATTGTAGCTTGATTAATATTGAAATTTACCATACATCTTAGCAATTAGCGACATTAGCAGGCCTTTTTTGTGACCTCATAGCTCATTTGAGTATACAAAAAATACTGCTTTAGTGTATGGTCGCAATCAATTTTTGCTGGCGGCGTATTCTGGCGGCGTATTTTTGAGGCAATTCGATGTCCGGCAACGATTTCGATAACGTGCCCCAATGCTTTCAAATTCCGGCCACGGAAAAGCCTGGGTTTTTCGCGCTCCGGAGCGGCACGGAACGATTGACCTTCGCCGGCCTCGATGCCCGGACCGATGCGCTTTGCGACCGGCTCGCCGCCATTGGAATTAAAAAAGGCGCGCTCGCCGGCATCCTCCTCGACCGCTCCTTAGCCACCATCACATCCTTCCTGGCGGTGCTGAAAGCGGGCGGCGCGTTCGTGCCGCTCGACCCAAGCAGCCCGGCGCAAGGCCTTCTCGATATTGTCCAACGGCACAAATTGACCTGTGTCGTTTCGAACGCCGCAACGCTGCGGCGCTTCCCGCAACTCGCCGCGGCGGTGCCGGTGATCGATGTTGATGCCGCGCCATTGACGGAGCCCGCCCGCCGCCGGGGCGAGGCCGCGAATGCTGCGGGCACGGACCCCGCCTGCGTCATGTTCACCTCCGGCTCCACGGGGGAGCCGAAAGGCGTCGTTATCCCGCATCGCGCGATTGTCCGGCTGGTCAAAAATCCCGGCTATATGCGGTTTTCGGACGACCAAATCTTTCTGCAAGCGTCGCCCTTGACATTCGATGCGTCGATTTTCGAAATTTGGGGCGCCCTGCTCAATGGCGCCGAACTGGTGATTCCAGAAGCAGGCTTGCTCAGCCTCGACGCGATCGCCGCCGCGATCGAGGAACAAGGCGTGACAACCCTGTTTCTCACCAGCGGCCTCTTCAACCTTATGATCGACCAGCGTCCCGCTCCACTGCGCAAGCTTCGCTATTTGGTTTCGGGCGGCGACGTCATGTCTCCGGCGCATGTCGCCAAGGCGGCGCGGCTTCTAAAGTCTGGTCATTTCATCTCGGTTTACGGGCCGACCGAGAACACGACCTTCACCACGACCTTCACCGCGCCGCCGGATTTGCCGGCCGATGCGCCGGTCCCCATTGGCTGGCCGGTCGCGGACACAATTTTGCGCATTCTCGACGACGACATGCACCCTGTCCCGGAAGGCTCGGTGGGGCAGCTCTATGCCGGCGGCGATGGGCTGGCGCTCGGTTATCTAAACGCCCCAAATCTCACGCAACAAAAATTCATCGCGGACCCTTTCGTGCAAGATCCGGGGCAAAAACTCTATCGCACTGGCGATCTCGTCCGGCGCGACGAGACAGGCTTGCTGCATTTCCTCGGGCGCATGGACAATCAGATCAAGCTGAACGGCCGCAGGATCGAGCCCGAGCATGTCGAAACCGTGCTGCGGCGCCACCTCCCGGTCACCGACATCGCCGTCGTCGCTTGCGCCTTGACGAATGGCGCCAAGCATCTCGTCGCCTTCGCGGTTCCGCTCCCCGGCGAGTCCCTTTCCGGGGCCGCCTTCCGGGGCGCCTCCAGCCGCTATTTGCCGCCCCATATGATCCCAGCGCGGCTGGAGATGATTGATGAATTTCCGCTCACACAAAGCGGCAAGATCGACCGTCTCGCCCTGAGCCGCCAGGCAGCAGCCGCGCGGGCACAAAGCCCTTCGAACACCCAGTTCACCGCCCCGGTTGAGGCCACGCTCATCGATTTATGGCGCCATCACCTTCAGCTGGAAACCGTCGACGTCGACCAAAACTTTTTCGACCTCGGCGGCAGCTCGCTCCAGCTCCTTGGCGTGCATGCCGACGTCGAACGGCTTTTCCCGGGACGGATTTCGATCCAGGATTTGTTCGATCTGCCGACAATCCGCCTTCTCCACGGCCGGTTGTCCGGAGCGCCCGCGGCCGACGCCACCTCGCAAGCGGCGGCGCATGCGGCACTCCAACGGCGCGCGCGCCAGAACCGCGCCCGTTCGGCCAGCGTCCACGCAAACCCGGCCACAGGCAACTAATGTCCGCCCAAGATGCTCCTCAAGCGATCGCTGTGATCGGCATGGCCGGCCGCTTCCCGGGCGCGCCCACGCTCGAGGCATTTTGGGACAATCTCCGGCGCGGCGTGGAATCGATCACCCATTTTGCTCAAGAGGAGCTGGAGGACGCCTACGGCCGTTCGGTGCAAAACCAGCCAGGCTATGTGCGTGCAAGATCGATTTTGGATGGAGTCGAGCTGTTCGATGCCGGCTTCTTCAATTTCCTGCCGCGCGAGGCGGAGCTGACCGACCCTCAACAAAGGGTCTTTCTGGAAATCGCCTGGGAGGCTCTGGAAAGCGCCGGTTACGACCCCGCCGCTTTTCCTGGCGAGATCGCGGTCTACGCCGGGAGCAGCTTCAATACTTACCTTCTCTATCATTTGCTGGCGGACCGACAGCGGCTCGAAAATATGACCGGCACCTATCAAGTCGGCGAATTTCCGGCGCTGGTCGGCAACGGTGCCGATTTCCTCGCGACGCGGACCGCTTACAAGCTCGATCTGCGCGGTCCCGCCTTCACCGTGCAATCGGCGTGTTCGACCTCGCTTCTTGCCGTCGCGGAAGCTTGCCAATGCCTGCTCGATTACCGCGCCGATATGGCGCTCGCGGGCGGCGTCTCGATCACCTTCCCGCAGAAGCGCGGCTATCTCCATCAGGAAGGCGGCATGGTTTCGCCGGATGGTCACTGCCGCACCTTCGACGCCGAAGCGGCGGGGACCGTGTTCGGCAGCGGCGCCGGCGTGGTGCTGTTGAAGCGTCTCGACGCCGCCTTGGCCGACGGCGACCACATCCGCGCGGTCATTCGCGGCAGCGCGGTCAACAACGACGGGGCGAGAAAGCCGGCTATGCGGCGCCGAGCAGCGATGGCCAAGCCAAGGTCATCGCCCTTGCCCATGCCGTGGCGGATATCGCCGCCGGCGCCATTTCCTACGTGGAGTGCCACGGCACCGCGACCCCGCTTGGCGATCCGATTGAAATCGCCGGCCTCGCCAGGGCGTTCGGCGCGACCACCGATCGCAAGGGATTTTGCGCGATCGGCACCGTCAAGACGAACATCGGCCACCTCGATATCGCGTCCGGCGTCGCCGGGTTAATCAAAACCATTCTTGCGCTCGAACGGGAAAGCCTGCCCGCGACGCTTCATTTCAAGACCCCAAACCCGAAACTCGGCCTTGAAGACAGCCCGTTCTACGTCAATGCCGCGCTCACGGCCTGGCCACGCGGCCCGGTGCCGCGCATCGCCGGGGTGAATGCCGCGGGCGTCGGCGGAACCAATGTCCATCTGGTCGTCGAGGAGGCGCCAGCGATCCCGGCCGCCGCCGCGGCCGCACCAGATGACGAGGCCGCGCATCTGTTTGTCCTGTCGGCCCGCGACGATAATGCCTTGGCGGAAGCCCGTGGCCAACTCGCGGCCCATCTCGAAACGCACCCGGAACAAAGCATCTGCGACGTCGCCTTCACCTTGCAAACCGGCAGGCGCGGTTTCGCCAAGCGGTTCGCCGCTGTCGCCAAGGACAGGCGCGGCTTGATCGAGAAACTGGGCGGCCCCGGCGCAGCCGGGACGTCCGCCACGTCCCCACAAAAGCTTGCATTTTTGTTTCCGGGCCAGGGCGCGCAATATCCTGGCATGGGCCGAGGCCTTTACCGGCGTTATCCGGTTGTCGCGCGCGCGCTCGACCGATGCGCTTCGATTTTGGAACCATTGCTGGGCCTCGACCTGCGCGTGGTCCTTTTCGGCGACCCCTCGGAGGCCGGGCCGCGGCTTAACGCGACCGCGCTCGCGCAACCGGCCCTGTTCAGCGTCAGCTTCTCCGTCGCGGCGCTATGGCGTAGCCTGGGCTATGAGCCAGCTGCAATGCTTGGCCACAGCATCGGCGAATTCGTCGCCGCGACACTCGCCGGCGTGATGCGGCTCGAAGACGCGCTGACGGTGGTCGCCGCGCGCGGCGCCATGATGCAGGAGCTGGCGGAAGGAGCCATGCTCGCGGTCAAACTGACGGAGGCAGAACTAACGGCCTGCCTGCCCGGCGAACTCTCGATCGCGGCGGTTAACGCCGATACCGCCTGCGTTGTCGCCGGGCCGAGTGCCGCAATTGAGGTCTTCGAGGCGAAGCTTACTGGCCGTGGGGCCAACTGGCGGCGGCTGCGAACCTCGCACGCATTTCATTCGGCGATGGTCGATCCGGTGATCGAACCGCTGGCGGAGATCCTCGCGAAGATTCCTCTCAGCCCGCCCAGCGTGCCTTATGTCTCCACCATGTCGGGAACGTGGATAACGGCGGATCAGGCGACGGATCCGCATTATTGGGCGCGGCATTGCCGCGAGACGGTGCGCTACGCAGCGGCGCTCAATTGCCTCGCCGAACCGTTGTCGCCGATCCTGATCGAGGTTGGCCCCGGGCGGACGCTCACAAGTCTTGCCCGGCAAAACGGCGCGGCGCGCGGCGCGCCTCTGATCGCCGCTTCGCTCCCAGACCCGCTCGAGGAACGCGACGGCGACGCGGTCTTTCTCGATACGCTCGGACGCCTGTGGGCCATTGGAGCGGCGCCGGATTGGCGCGCGTTGCACGAAGGCGCATTGCAACGGCGGGTCGTCCTGCCTACTTATCCTTTCCAGCGGAAGCGCTATTTTATTGATGCCCCAATCGCTAGCCCAGACACGGCCAACCCTATTACGGCCAAGCCTATTAACGGAGACGACATTACCGCCATGGCAAACGATTTACAGCAACCGGCCCGCAATGAGGCGATCGCGCAACTGCCCGAAACTCCAGACCGCCTGGCAGCGATCCGGGCCGAACTCGCTGCTTTGCTCGAAAATCTTTCGGGCATCGACGTCGCCAACGCGCCGAGCGGCACAAGTTTCCTCGAACTTGGCTTTGATTCGCTGTTCCTCACGCAGGCGAGCCAGGCCGTCAAGACCCGCTTCAATACCGCCGTCAGCTTTCGCCAGATGATGGGCGAACTTGGAACTTTGGATGCCGTCGCCGGGCATCTGGACCGCGTGGCGGAGAATTTTGTGGTCGAGGCCACCCCCGCGCGGAGCCAAATCGAGGGTAGCCCCACGACACTTCCTCCCGCCGCAAGGCCTACCCCCGCTTTTGCGGATGTTTCCGGGCCGGGACAAGGCATCGAGCAAGTCATGGCGGCGCAGCTCGCCAGCATGACGGACCTCATCAACCGGCAGCTCGAAACCTTGCGGCAGATTGGCGGCGCGCCACCTTTGGCCGCGGCGGCGGCCCCTGCCGTCCGGCAGTCCCCGCAAGCAGCGGCGCCGCTTCAAGCAACGCCGGTTCCAGAAAAAAAACCCGGCGAGGCCTTTGGTCCCTTCAAGCCCTTCTTGCAAGCGTGCGATGCCGGTCTCGACGCTGGGCAAGGCCGTTTTGTCGCCGAATTGATCGAGCGCTACACAACCCGCACGCGCGCTTCCAAGGACATGACTTCAGGCCTCGCGAGCGGTGCTCGCCGATCCCCGCGTCGCCGCGGGATTCCATCCGGAATGGAAGGAGATCGTTTACCCGATCGTCACCGTCCGCTCCGAGGGCTCGAAACTTTGGGACGTCGATGGCAACATTTATATCGATCTCTTGAACGGCTTTGGTCCAACCGCCTTCGGCCACGCGCCCGATTTCGTTCGTGACGCGCTCATCGCGCAGATCGATCAGGGGTTTGAACTAGGTCCGCAAACGCCTCTCGCGGGCGAGGTCGCAAAACTTCTTTGCGATCTCACGGGCAACGAGCGGATGACGTTTTGCAACACCGGATCCGAAGCGGTGATGGCGGCGATGCGGATCGCACGCACGGTGACCGGGCGCAAGCGCATCGTCTATTTCGCTGGCGACTACCACGGCCAATTCGACGAAGTTTTGGCGCGAGGCGGCGTTCGCGAGGGGGTTGCGCGGGTATTTCCCATCGCTCCGGGTATTCCGGCCGAATCCATCGCCAACATCACCATCCTAGACTATGGAACCCCCGAGAGCCTCGCCTGGCTCGAACGGCACGTCCATGAATTGGCGGCGGTCCTGGTCGAACCCGTGCAGCAGCCGGCGGCCGGACTTCGTCCCCGGCAGTTCCTGGAGGCGTTGCGCGAGCTGACCGCGAAAGCTGGGACCGCTTTAATTTTTGACGAAATCGTTACTGGCTTCCGCGTCCATCCGGGCGGCGTCCAGGCCTTGTTCGGCATCCGCGCCGATCTTGTCACCTATGGCAAGGTGGCCGGCGGCGGCATGCCGATCGGCATCCTCGCCGGCAAGGCCGCGTTCATGGACGCCCTCGACGGCGGCATGTGGCAATATGGTGACAATTCCTATCCGGCCGCCGGAGTGACCTTCTTTGCCGGCACCTTCGTGCGCCACCCGCTGACGCTCGCCGCCACCGCCGCGGTTTTGAAGCATCTGAAAGCCGCCGGGCCAATCCTCCAGGAAAATTTGTCCGAGCGTACCGGAGAGCTCGTGGACGAACTTAACGCCGTCTTCGAGCGCCACGGCGTGCCCACTGAGATTCATTGTTTCGGTTCAATCTTTTTCTTCAAATTCCCCGCCGAATATCATTTTGCGTCGCTTTTTTATTACCTGATGCGCGAACAGGGCATTCATATCCAGGAGGGCTTCCCCTGTTTCTTGACGACCGCCCACGACGATGCTGATCTAACGAAAATCGTCGAGGCTTTCGATGCGGCTTCGGCACAGATGATGGCTGCGGGCCTGTTCGGACGGACGCCGGAAGCAGCCGCGGCGCGCTTAGGCCAGCTCACCGAAAGCCAAATGGAAATTTGGCTCAGCGCCCAGCTTGGCAATGCCGCTTCCTGCGCATTCAACGAATCGGTCACGCTCGAGATGCGCGGCAAGCTCGACAGGCAAGCACTGCGGAGAGCGGCGCGCGATTTGGTGCAACGCCACGAGGCGCTGCGCATAAATTTTGCACCGTCGGGCGACGGCTTTACCGTAATGCCCGCGGCAACGCTCGCCTTCACCATCGCCGCGCGGGAAGAAGGTGTTCCTCTCGATGCCCGTCTTGCCGATGTCATCGAAAGCGAGGCCTCAACTCCCTTCGATTTGGTTGATGGACCGCTCATTCGCTTCACCTTGGTGCCGGACGAAGACCGCCATATGCTGGTGATGACCGCCCATCACATCATCTGCGATGGCTGGTCGATGAACATTCTTTTGGAAGAACTTGGGGTGCTCTATTCGGCCCGCCTGAGCGGAGGCGCCGCCAGCCTGGAGGAGGCACACAGCTTCGCCGACTATGCGGCGCGCCACGGCGCGGTGCAGCCGGAGGCCGAGGCCTATTGGCTGCAACAATTCGCGCAACCGCCGGAGCCTTTGGCCCTGCCGCTCGATCATCTGCGCCCGGCGCTTAAGAGTTTTCGTGGTAACACGCTGCGCGGGACAATCGAGGCTTCCCTGTACGAACGCGTGAAGCAATCGGCCGCGCGCAACGGCTGCACCTTGTTCGCCGTGCTATTGACCGCCTATCAGTTGCTGCTTGCCCGCTTGAGCGGACAGACCAGCGTCATCGCCGGCATTCCAACCGCCGGGCAGAGCTTGCACGGCGAAGGGCCTCTCGTTGGCCATTGCGTCAATTTCCTTCCGCTGCAAGGCCAGTTCCCCGGCGGCATCACCTTCCTTGAGGCCGCGCGCAAGACCCAGCAGCTTCTTCTCGATGCGGCCGATCATCAAAGCTACACGTTCGGGTCCCTCGTCCGGGCGCTCGACATGCCGCGGGAAGCCAACCGGCTTCCATTGATCGAAGCGCAGTTCAATTTGGAGAGGATCGGGCAAAATCTTCCCTTCCAGGATCTCGCCGTCACGACCGGCGCCAATCCCAAGCGGTTTGTGAATTTCGATCTGTTTTTCAATGTTATCGCGGAAGACAGTGGCCTTATCGTCGATTGCGATTACAGCACGGACTTGTTCGATCCGGCCACGATCGGGCGTTGGATCGGCCATTACCGGACGCTGCTGGAAGCCATCGCCGGCGATATGGACCAGGAGGCCCTGCGGCTGCGGATCCTGACCCAGGCGGAGGAAAACGCGCTCCACGCAGCCCTCGCGGGGCCGGATTATCCCATCCCGGAGCTCGCCATTCACGAATTGATCGATTTGCAGGCGGCGGCTACGCCGGACGCCGTCGCGGTCCGCTTCGAAGATAAAACCGTCACCTATCGCGAACTGATAACGCGCGCGGATCGCGTGGCTTGGCGGTTGATTGCCGCCGGGGTCGCACGCGGTACGCCGGTTGCGATTTATCTTGACCGCTCGGCGGAACTCCCCGTCGCCATGCTCGCCGTCCTCAAGGCGGGCGGCGCCTATGTTCCACTCGATCCGCTCTATCCGCCCGCCCGCAACCACGCGATCGTTTCCGAGGCCGATGTAAGGATCGCTTTGACTTCGGCAACGCTCGAAGACGGCATTAAAGCGGCGATCCCGGTTTGCATCGGCATTGGCGAAGCCAGGCGCGGAACTCGGCCGAAGAACAATTGCCGCCGCTTCCCCGCGCGCGCCCAACCGATCTCGCTTATCGCATTTTCACCTCCGGTTCGACGGGAAGGCCAAAGGGCATAGATATCGAACATCGCGCGGTCGTGAACCTCCTGACCGCGATGCGGCAATCGCCCGGCATTAGCGCCGCCGATGTCTTCGTTGCCGTGACGACGCCATGCTTCGACATTGCCGCTCTTGAAATCTTCTTGCCGTTGACGGCCGGTGCCGAGCTCGTGATCGCGAGCCGGTCCGATGTGATGGACCCATTTTCCCTGGCCGCGCTGATCGCCCGAACTTCGGCAACGATGATGCAGGCCACCCCGGCGCTATGGCGGGTATTGCTGGAAGCGGGGCTCAATCCGAAGGGGCTCAAAATCCTGTGCGGCGGCGAGGCGCTCGACCAGCAACTCGCCCAGGATCTCGGATCGGGCGAACTGTGGAATATGTACGGACCGACCGAAACGGCGATCTGGTCGCTGGCGGAACGGCAAGCTGGCGGCGCTATCGATTTTGGCCGGCCGATCGCGAACACAAGGATGTATATCCTTGATGTAGCGGGAAATACGGCGGCCATCGGGGCCGCGGGAGAGCTTTGCATCGCCAGGCGCGGGACTGGCGAGAGGATATCATAAAAATCAAGCGCTCACCCAGCAGAGTTTTACGGAAAATCCGTTTTCCAGCGGCCCGACTGGGCGCCTCTATCGCACCGGCGATCGCGCCCGCCTTCTAGGAAACGGCCGCTTCGAACTGCTCGGACGCGCCGATAACCAAATCAAATTGCGCGGTTTCCGCATCGAACTTGGCGATGTCGAAGATGTGCTGCGGCGCGTTTCCGGCCGCCCGGAAACAGCCGCCGTTTTGCACGGCGATGAGCTGGCCGGCTATATTGTGGCGCCCGAGGACGCCGCTGAGAGCATGAGCGGGCTGCGAACCAAATTGCGCGAGGAATTGCCGGATTACATGGTCCCAGCGCATATCGTGCGTCTCGACGCGCTGCCCCGCACTCAGAATGGCAAGATCGACCGCAAGGCGCTTCCGCGGCCCAGTTCCGCGCACGCGCTTCCGGAGCGGGTGTTCGTGGCGCCCCAGACACCGACTCGAGGCCACGCTCGCCGCGATTTGGGACAAAGTGCTGAAAACTGGCAAGATTGGCATTCACGATAACCTCTTTGCGCTCGGGGCGAATTCCATCGACCTGTTCCGCATCGCGGCGCGAATGCGGGAACAGGGCCTCGGCCTCGATGCGGCGGCGTTGATGCGGCATCCGACGATTTCCGAATTGGCGCGGGCCGCGAATGACCTGCCCGGAGAATCGATGCTCGCGCCGATCAAAACGGCGCCCTCGCTGCAAAGTTTCAGGCGGCGCGCGGGGGCATCGAGATGATTATGGAAGGCATTCAGCGCTTGCCAGGTCCGGAGACGAAACCGAGCGAAGAACTGGTATTTCCCTGCTCGTCGTCGCAACAGCGATCCTGGTTCATCCATTCGCTCAGTCCTGGAGATTCGGTTCTCAACGTCGCCTTGCGTTGGGAGATCACGGGCCGGTTTGATGCCTCGACGATCGAGCAAGCCTTCCAAACAATCATCGACCGGCACGAGATCCTGCGCACGAGGTTCGTCGAAAAAGACGGCGAACCAGTGCAAGAGGTCGCCGGCGTCATCGATTTCCATCTCGGCGTGGTTGATCTGACGGACATTCCCGAGACACGGCAGCAGGACGAAGCGATGACATTGGGGTACCGCGAGGCGCAGCTGCCCTTCGACATCGGTCAATTGCCGCTGATCCGCGTGACCTTGCTGCGGCTGTCCGCCGATCATGCGGTCCTGCTGGTGACCGTGCATCAAATCGTCTTTGATGGCTGGTCGATCCGTATCCTCGCCCAAGAATTTGGCGCAATAGCTGCGGCTCTCGACGCCAGACGTCCGCACGGCCTCCCGGAGCCGCTCCTGCAATATGGCGACTATTGCCTCTGGCAGAAAGAATATTTCGCCAGCGGCAGCTTTGAGGCGGAGACGGCCTATTGGAAAAACAAATTGGCGGGAGCGCCTTATTTCGAGATTGTTCCAGACCATGAGCGCCCAGGTCATTTAACCTACGGGGGCGAAATCCTCGCCGCCATTTTGCCGCCAGAGCTCGGCAGCAAATTGGAGGAGGCCGCGCGAAAACGCAATCTTACTTTGTTCAGCTTCGGTTGCGCCGTGACCGCTTTGATGCTGCACCGCTACAGCGGCGTTACCGACATTTCTTTCGGAACCCAAATCGCTGGACGCGACGAAGTGGATCTCGAGAACTTGATCGGCATTTTCCTCAACAATCTCGTGATGAGATTCGATGCTTCCGGCGACCCTTCCTTCGATGAATTCCTGACCGGGGTGAATGGAACGGTTCAGGAAGCGCTCATCCATCAAAGGATGCCCTTCCACAAGCTAGTCGAGGTTCTCAATCCCCCGCGCGATCCCGCGCGCACGCCGCTCATCTCGGTGAATTTCACCGTGTTGCGCGATGTCATGGACCATAAAGCCTACGGCGCCTTCGAACTTCACGGGCAACCTTCGCTGTCGGCCGGCTCGCTCTATGATCTGTTTATATTCATGGTGCATTGGCCGAATGGCTGGCGGATAGCGATCGAATACAAGCCCGACCTGTTCGAAAGGCGAACGGCCGAACAGCTGCTTGGATTCCTTATGGCCGCTTTCGAGTTCGCTATTTCCAGCCCCGACGCGAGATTGTCCTCGCTGGTCCCGCCGGTTCGAGACAGAATCGCTCCACCCAAATCCAGTGGCGGGTTCGCGGCGATCGAGGCGCCGCGCCCGCCGCCAAGCGCGCCTCCTGCCGTAGAGCCGGCCGATGCCGAAACAAGGATGATGGCGATCTGGCGCGATGTTCTGCAAGTTCAAGAAATCGGCCCCACGTCGAATTTCTTCGAGCTCGGCGGGCATTCCTTGATGGCCATGCGGCTCATGACCAAGGTCGCGAGCTCCTTTGGCGTCAAACTCAGTGTCATGACCCTTTTTCAGGCGCCGACCGTGCGAGAGTTCACGTCCCGTGTGTCAAGGATTGAAACGCCGCCGGAACCCTGGAGCATTGTCCAGATTCAACCGCGTGGCGACAAGACGCCAATTATCGCCATCAACAATACGATGATCTATTACAATCTCGCGCGAAGGATTGGAACGGACCGGCCGTTTCTTGGCGTCCAGCTGTTTGATCCCAGCAGTCCTCGTTCATTGCCCCGCCGCGACCTGAATGAGATCGCGACCGATTATGTTCGCCTTATCCGCCAGGCGCGGCCGCACGGTCCCTATATTCTATTTGGACTTTGTGTAGCGGGAGTTATCGCCTATGAAGCGGCGCAGCAATTGAGACAGGCCGGAGAGTTGGTTCCACTGGTCGTGATTGCCGACGCCTTTGTGCCAGGCTACATCAAGCGCCTTCCGTTCATCCGGCGTTTTCTGTTCCACTGCTCCTACCATTTGCATTCCGTTGTGCATAAATGCGGACTCGTTTTAAGCGGTAAGCAGTCAGTGGCGGAGTTTCTTGTGTCCTACAGGTTGGTGCGCCAGAGCAGGATTATGGACTTGGCCGCCGCACTACGACTCATCAGCCGGGCAAAGCTCAGCCGGGCAAAGCTGATACAGGACGACTGGTCGAACCAGTGGTTCCTGCCCAATCTCGAAGAAGCGCGAGCCCGCTACCGGGCATCCGCATCGGCTGGCAATTTGGTGGTGTTGCAAAGCGACCAAGTCGTGACCCGTTTTGCCGACCCGAAGATGAGCTGGTCCGATCTCATCAAGGGCAGGCTCTTCGTTCACCGGGTCCCCGGCTGGCACGTGGATATGTTCCAGGATGAAGGGGCCACCCAGACCGCAGAACATCTGCGGTCTCTCCTCGACCAAGTGGATGCGGCGCGCGATTGAATGGCCCGGAGCGAAGCCTCGCGGATTTGACGAACATTCCCAGTCCTTCGACAAGCACCGGCTCTTTTTTTTAAAACAGCCCAAACAGCGCGCGTGCGCGGAAACGCCAAGCGTAGAGCAAATGACGAAAACACTGAGAGACTCTTTATGGATCCGGTTTATTAACTTGAGCGATGATTGATCGCAAAGCAATCAAAATAGGTTGACCGCGGCCATAGGGACGGCGCCGCCGCCCCGCGATGTAATCGCGAGGATTCCCGGACATGAATTTCGATCACTGGCGCGACCGGTATGGCTGGATGGTCGGCGCTCTGATCATCACGACGGCCATCGTTATAATCATAGCGCAGTATCGTTCGATGCGGCCACCGCGCTCATTTACTCTCGTCACGATAGCGGCTGGATTTGCGATCGGCGGTCTGCTCGTCGCCCCAGCGGTGCCCCGTATCTTAACCGCCTTGCGGCATTTCGTGATCGCCCGGGCACCAACGGCGACTTCCGGCCCATTTCAGGTTGCTGCCGTCAACACCGCTCTCCTGGCTTCAGCGGCCAATGACCCAGCGATCTTGGTGCAAATTTGGTATCCCGCGGCGGCGAACCTGCCCGCAACGGATTTGTTGCCAGAATCCGCGACGCCGGTTGCCTGTTCAAAAGTTATGGATGGGCGGCGCTTATCTGATACGCGGTCACAATTTCCCATTCTCCTCTACGCGCCAGGGAACGGCGGCGTAAGGGACGAGAGTGCTTCGACTGCCGCGGAGCTTGCGAGCCAAGGATATATTGTGATGGCCATCGACGACATAGATCGCGATCCGCTCCCGCCGGGCGCCCCGGACGACTGGCAACCCTTGACTTACGACTTTTCATCCGCCGAGGCGTTCAAAACCAATTCGCGGATCGGCAATCGCAAAGTCCGCCGCCAAGCGGAAAAAGCATTAACGGCGCTCGACCGGCTCAAAGCCTGCGCCAACGCGGACTGGCGCGCACGGATCCAATTCGAACGGATTGGGTTCTTTGGCTTTTCCTTTGGGGGGGCCACGGCGGCCGAGGCCGGCACCTTTGACCCGCGCGTCGTCGCCGTGGCAAATCTCGACGGCGACTTGTTCGGCCGCGCGGCAGTTGGGGCTCTCGATAAGCCTTACTTGGTTATCCTCACCGAGAACGCTGTCTTTCCGGCGCCGCGCAAACTCCAGTCCCCTAACCCCAAAGAGCGGTATGAGGCAGTGCTGACCGCTCGCGATCTGCGCGAGGAAGTGCGGCTCGCAAATCGGCCCGGCGGCTTTGGGTTCCACGTTCTCAAATCTTTCCATGAAAATCTTTCCGATCAGATCTTCAAGCGCCGCTTTTTCAAATCATGGTTGCTCACGGACCCATATCGAGTGAAGTCAATACGCGAGGCCTATCTACTCGCATTCTTCGACACTTATGTCCGCAATATGCCTTCCACTCTGCTCACTCAATCGCCGTCGCCCTTTGGCGAGGTCGAAGTGTTGAAGGCAAACGAAAATTGGCTCATGGAAGCCGCCAAGAGCACGATTCAATCCTCCGCCGGATCGGATTAATTCCGCCACGCCGTCACTTTATCGTTGCTGCGCAAGCTTGCGCGGCCATCGCGCGATTCCGATCAGACCCCGCGTCTGTTACGCCCATCTCCCGTCCGCTTGCCGGGAACCCCGCATCCGTGCTACCCGCAGCCTTTGGAGATTTCCAAATGATGGCTGACGGACAAGGCAACGGCAACGGCGCGCAGGCCGACATTGCGCCGTCGATCAACGCGATGGTGCAATATACCAAGGATTTCTCATTCGAGAACCCGAATGCACCGCGCTCGCTCGGGCCTCAGGAGAAAGCGCCGAATATTGCCATCCAGGTCAATGTCAATGCGCGGCAAGTCGCGGAAGCCGACTTCGAGGTGAATATTCTTCTCGAAGGGTCGGCGGGCGAGGGCTCTGGTCTTCTGTTCAAGTTCGAGCTCGACTATGCGGGTCTGTTCCGGCTGCGCAATATTGCCCCGAACGATATGCATCCGGTCGTCATGATCGAGTGCCCCCGTCTTTTGTTTCCGTTCGCGCGCCAGATCATCGCCGACGCCGTGCGCGCGGGAGGCTTTCCGCCTCTTTACATTGATCCAATCGATTTCGCCGCGCTTTACCGCAAGCGTCTCAGCGAGGCCGCCGCCAAGGTGCCGTCTTCAGCGAGTTGAGCTTCTCTGCAACACGCGAAAATGGACTCTAGAGCGCGTCCCGATCAAATGGAATTTGATCGATTAGGACGCAGCTCAAAATCAAAGAGTTGGAGCATGTCCTGATCGAAAAAGTCGAGCAACTTTTTCGGGACATGCTCTAAGCCTGGTCCGTCCCAAAGCGAAGCAGGCTGGATCCATGCGCCTTGAGCCAGGCTTCCGCGCGCTCCGTATCCGCCGTCAAGCGCCCGACCGCGGCCCAAAATTTGCCGGAATGGTTCATGTGCAAGAGATGCGCGGCTTCATGCGCCGCGAGGTAATCGAGCACGAAACGAGGCGCCATGATCAGCCGCCAGGAAAAGCTTAACGCGCCCGACGCAGAGCAAGATCCCCACCGGGTCGTGGTATCCCGCAAGGTGATTTTCCGCGGCGCGAACTCCAATCTTTTTTGCGTGGCTCGCAACGGCGGCCTTGATGTCACGCAACGCCTCCTTGATCAGAAAGTCGCGCACCCGGCGGGGCACGAACGGCGCCTCGGCGCTAACGCAAAGCAGGGGCCCTGCGTTGTTCTCCGGACTCGCCGCGCCGTCTTCGATCCAGAACTCTCCCGCGCGGCGCGGGGCAATGGGTAATCCGGTGCAACGTCCCGCGCAAGGGAACGAACGCTCCCGGCGCGAAGGGGATCGTTACCGGTAACCGGCGCAGTTTTGCGCCGATCCAGGCCGCGTGCCGGCCCGCGAAGGACTTTGCCTCACTGACGCTTCCCCGCGCGGGCATTGTCAAAACAACGTCGTGCGTCGCCGCCCGGACCCGCAAGGTGAAGCGGCGCGCAGCGGCAGTTCGCCGCAAATTGATTCGATAGGTCTCGCCTGCGTGAGACACGTCGAGATAAGCGATACCGGAAACGCGGGGCGCATTGTTTCGCGGGAGGCGTGGCATGGCCTCAGAATAGCGGGAGGCCGGCTAAGTCGCTAGCGATCAATCGTCGAAATTCGCGGGCCTCGCGTCTGAAGCCGTGTGGCAAAATAAATAGATAAAACTAATTCACAGGAAGCCCCGGCAAATGACCGGGGCTCTGTCGCGGATGTGAGCCATGTCTCCTGAATGTAGCTGCATGTTGTCGAGCTTCGCCACACTGCGACATGAACAGAAGGTGATGCTTGGCGTTAAGTAAGTCAAGGGGCGCAAAGCACTTCCATGACCGGGACTCGCGTAACGGAGTACATACCAGGTTCTCGCCGCGATCAGCCCCTTTTCGTCACTGCCGTCGCCGTATCGCGATCTGGATTGATGTTGCATGGAAATAAAACATTGACTTTCATCGTAAATTGTGCGTTACGATGAACGAATAACTCGGCATTCCCAAATATTTCGTCGATTTAGCCGTCGGGATCTGAAGTTGTGTCGACATATCGTCGCAAAAGCAGCAGCATTGGCTAAATGAGATGACGTTGCTAACGTTGCGTATGACATTGCTTGACGTTATGGAACTCAACCTGGAGGAGATGAAATGACTAAAGAGGGTGATAGTATACAATACCCAGGCAACGGACAACTTGACAACTTTATGACGACCCTTCAGGCCATTTTCGCCGAAGGGGCTGACTATACGAAAAAGTCGGTGGAAAGCCGCCTGGCCCTCGGCGAAAAACTGCTAAGCGCCACGTCGTTCGAGACCGCAATTCAGATTCAGTCGGAATATGCCAAGACGGCGTACGCCGACTTCGTCGCGCAGGCGACTAAAATGGGCGAACTCCATTCCAACCTCGCCAAGGCAGCCTTCAAGCCGGCTGAACAGGCGATCGCCGCCATGCAAGGCTCGAAGTCATAGGCTTTATTTGGGTCTGCGCGTTGGGTCTGCGCTTAGAGGTCTCCCGATCAAATGGACTCATTAGATTGGGAGGGAGCCGCCGCTTCGCTTTGCCTCCAGGCGAAGCCGGGGTCGCGCATTCTCATCTGTTTTCGACCAGCTTCAGCGCTCTCGCTGGAGGCCTTAAGGAGGCATGGAATTCCCGGATGCGGGGCGCTACCTCATTTCGGAACCGGGAACCGTTGAACACGCCGAAATGACCGACCTTGTCCTGCTGGTAGTGCGCCTTCATCGATGGCGGAATACCGCGGCAGAGGTCCTGCGCGGCGCGGGTCTGGCCGATCCCCGAAATATCGTCGTTCTCGCCTTCCACGGTGAACAGCCCCACGCGGCGGATCGCGGCGAGATCCACCGGCGCGCCGCGATGCTTCATTTCGCCCTTCGGCAGAGCATGTTTGACAAAGACGGTATCGACCGTTTGCAAATAAAATTCCGCGGTTAGATCCATGACCGCCAGGTATTCGTCATAGAATTCACTGTGTTTTCTTGCAGAATCGCCGTCGCCGGAGACAAGATGATCGAAAAAATCAAAATTCGCCGTGATATGGCGATCGATATTCATCGCCATGAAGCCCGTGAGTTGCAGAAAGCCGGGGTAAACGTCCCGTCCCGCCCCAGGATAGCCAAACGGAACGCCGCAGATGCAATTTCGCGCAAACCATGCGCTGCCACGCTCCCGCGCCAGAAGATTGACCTTGGTCGGGCTTCGCCGCGTGTCGATCGGACCGCCCATCAGCGTCATCGAAGCCGGAACGTGCGGGCTGTCCCGCGCCTCCATAAGGGCAACTGCCGCGATCAGCGGAACCGCAGGCTGGCAAACTCCGATCGTATGCACTCTCTCGCCCTCATGCTCCTTGCTCAGGGTTTCGCAGATCGCAATTAAATAGTCGATGTAATCGTCAAGGTCGAACCGGCCGCTCGCAAGAGGAATGGTGCGGGCATCAACCCAGTCGGTGATGTACACGTCATAGCAGGGGAGAAACGCTTCCACCGTCCCGCGCAGCAGGGTCGCGTGATGGCCCGACATGGGCGCGACGATCAACAGCTTTTGGCGAAGCTTGGAAGTGCAAGCGTCAAACTGCTTTTCAAAATGGAGAAGCTTGCAAAACGGCCGCTCCCAAACCACCCGCTCGATGATAGGAACGATTTTGCCGTCAACGGCCGTCGTGGCGAGATCGAACGCTGGCTTCTCGTAACGCCTTGTCAACCGCTCGAAAATTTTCGCCGAGGCAACCAAATTCCGGCCGGCGGCGGTGTAAGCAAGCGGGTTGAGGGAGTTCTCTAGCCAGGTTCGCGCGACATCGGAAACGGCCCGCGCCGGGGCCAGGGCGAGATGGGCCATTTCATGCATTTCATAGGAAAAAGGCGGCATTTTTTAATTCCTTGCCTCTCGTCGCCGGCGGGCTAGACAAGGCGCCGGCATTTTTGGTCAAAAATATTTCCGCCCGGCCGCAACGTCCGCGACCGTCTCGCGGGCCGTCGCAAAAGGGTATCGTTAAGCTGTCACGCCGATGGGGAAAGTTGGCTACGTACAGCACTTGCCAGCGTGGCATGTAAAGAATTATTTTCAGAAAATCAACGTATTTGCAGATAACCGTTTTGGCGTCTGTGATTACTTGTCAGTTGTTTGGTTTTAACCCCCCGGTCTTCGGACGGGAAGCGCATTTGGTCAGTGCCTTTGAGCGCGAGAATTCATAAGTCGAGTCCGGAGCCTGCGTACAATTCGCCGCAGATTGACACGCCCGCCGTTCGGTCTAGTGTCGCATGCAGAACGGTCCCTCGCTTCGAGGGGTAAAAGGGAATGTGGTGCGGCGCCGGCTTTCTTGCCATGCGCTTCGATCCACAGCTGCCCCCGCAACTGTCAGCGGGTAGCCCTGCGCCGATACGCCACTGGGAACTGGCCAACCTGGTCCTGGGAAGGCGGCGCGAGGCAACGATCCGCGAGCCAGGAAACCTGCCGTTCGATCGAGCAAGGGCCGGCGGGGTGCTCCGGCCTCTATCGATGCTGGTGCGCTTGCCGCCCCAGCGAAAGAGGGCCGGGTTCGCCCGGCTCGACCAACAAAGCACCTGCCCACGCGCAATGGATCGGGTGCCGCTCATGAACCGCCTTTCCGAAATCCCGGCCAAAATCCCGGCAACGATCGTCACCGGCTTTCTTGGCGCCGGGAAGACGACCCTCATCCGCCATCTTCTGGCAAGCGCGAAGGGCCGCCGCCTCGCCCTCGTCATCAATGAATTCGGCGACATCGGCATCGATGCGGAAATTTTAAACGGCTGCGGTGATCTTGCCTGCGGCGCGGAAAATATCATTGAACTCGCCAATGGCTGTATCTGCTGCACCGTCGCCGATGATTTTCTGCCCGCGATCGAGAAATTGCTCGCGCTCGATCCTCTCCCCAACCACATCGTTATCGAAACCTCCGGCCTCGCCTTGCCAAAGCCCTTGGTGAAGGCCTTCGATTGGCCCGCCGTTCGCGCGCGCTTGACAGTCGATGGGGTGATCGCGGTTGTCGACGGCAAGGCAGTGGCGGACGGGCGCTTCGCCGACGATCCAGCTAGATTGGCGCGTCAGCGCGCCGCCGATCCTTCCATCGCCCACGATAATCCGCTCGACGAGGTGTTCGAGGATCAACTGCTGTGCGCCGATCTCATCGTCCTCAACAAGGCCGATCTCATCGCTTTGGACGAACAGCGCCGCATCGCCCGGGACATCGCTGCGCGCGTCCCTCGGGCGGTAAAAATCGTGCCCGCCCGCGAGGGCAAAATCGACCCCGCGATCCTGCTCGGCCTCGTCGCGGCGGCCGAAGACGATCTTGCCGCGCGGCCCTCGCGCCATGACGGGCTGGCCTCGCACGATCACGACGATTTCGACAGCGCCGTCTTTGAGACCGGTGCAATCGACGATCCCGACGCCTTGCTGCGCCAACTGGCCGACATCGCCACCCGCCACGATGTGTTGCGGATCAAGGGTTTTGTCGAGGTGCGCGGCAAGCCGGTGCGGCTGCTAGTCCAAGGCGTCGGCAATCGCTTTCACAAGAGTTTCGACCGCCCGTGGCGCCTTGGCGAACCGCGGCGCGGACGCCTCGTGATCATCGGCGAAAAGGGTCTCGACAAGGCGTCGATCGCAAGACTCCTCGCGAGCGAGGGGGCTTGATCCATGCATCTTTTGCGCACGGAACAGCGATCGCTCGACGAAGCCGAAGCGGCCGTCGATCTGGGCCAAACCCCGGCCGGCATCTTGTTTCTCTCCTTTTCGGACAGCGATCTTGGCCTCTTCGCGGCGGCCGCGGGACGGCGCCCACTGAGCGCCATGAGCCTGCGGCTCGCCAATCTAGGCCAGCTCAAACATCCCTATTCGGTCGATCTCTATGTCGAGAAGGCAGCGAGCCAGGCGCGCTTCGTGCTCATCCGTCTCCTCGGCGGTCTCGACTATTGGCGGTATGGCGTCGAGGAATTTTTCCGCGCGGCGCGGGCGCGGGATTTCGCGCTTGCTGTCGTGCCGGGCGACGCGATGGACGATCCACGGCTCGATGCCGCCTCGACAGTGCCCGCTGTTGAACTGCGCCATATCCATGCCGCGTTCCAGCAAGGTGGGATGGAACACATCGTCGCGCTTCTCGATTTCATCGAGAAACGCGTGGGCGCGCGCGGCGGATTGCATGAGCCTCCAGCCCCGGCCACAATTCCTGCGGCGGGCCGTTTCGAGGCGGACTGCCGCGGGCTCGATCGCGCCAAGGGCCATGCGCTTATCGTCTTCTACCGTTCCTTCATGCTCGCGGGGGACACGGCGCCAATTGGCGCGCTCGCGGATGCGCTAGCCGCGCGCGGTCTCGGCGTGACCGCGATCTTCGTGACGAGTCTCAAGGACGCGGACGCCGTCGCCTTCGTCCGCACCGAACTCTCCCGCGAAAAACCCGATGTGATCATCAATACAACCGGCTTTTCGGCCCGCCGCGATACGGAAGGAAGCGTTCTCGATGACGCCGGTGCGCCGGTGTTGCAGGCGATTTTCGCCAGCGCCACAGTGGCGCAATGGCAGGAAAATCCGCGCGGCCTTGGCGCCGCCGATCTCGCCATGAATGTGGTTCTCCCGGAAATGGACGGGCGTTTGATTACCCGCGCGATCGCCTGCAAGGCGGAAGCCGGACATCGCGCGGATCTCGAATTCACGCCCCGCATTCACGCGCCCCTCCCCTCGCGCGTAAATTTTGTCGCGGACCTCGCGGCAGCCTGGCTCAGCTTGCGGAAAACTCCCCGCGGAAATCGCAAAATCGCCTGCGTCCTTTCGGATTATCCAAGCAGGCAAGGCCGCGGTGGCTATGCCGTTGGCCTCGACACGGCAAAAAGCGTCGAACTCAATAGCCAGGTCGATGCGTGAGGCCGGATATGACGTCGGACCACTCCCCCATGCGGATGCATTGATGCGCCACCTCGAAGACGGGGCTTCAACGGAACGCCTTACACTTGCCGATTATGTCTTGGCCCTTGATGCCATGCCCCCGGCATTCGTGGAGTCGATGCGGGCGCAATGGAGCAATCCGGAAGAAGAAGCGGATGAAGGCGCATTCGCGTTTAAGGTGGTGCGCGCGAAAAAATTGGTCGTCGCGTTGCAACCCGATCGCGGCATTTCCGCAAAACACAAGGCGGACTATCATAATACGGGGTTGCCGCCGTGCCATTCCTACGTCGCCTTCTATGTCTGGCTCCGCCAGCATGAAAAGATCGATGCGATGATTCATTGCGGCACCCATGGCACGCTTGAATGGCTGCCCGGCAAGGCAGCGGCGCTCACTGACGATTGCGCGCCAGAGGCGGTGCTCGGAGCGCTGCCCGTCATTTATCCTTTTATCGTCAACAATCCGGGCGAGGCGGCGCAGGCCAAACGGCGCATTTGCGCGCTTACCATCGGCCACATGACGCCGCCTCTCACGCAAGCCGGAAGCCATGGCGCGGCGCTCGAAATCGAGGCTTTGTTCGATGAATATGCGATTGCCGAGTCGCTCGACCCCAAGCGCGCGAGGCTCTTGGCACAAGCGATCCTCGAACGGGCGGGGGAAACAGGATTGCTGCAAGACAGCGGATTGAAGGACGGCGCCGGCCGGGCAGATGCCCTGCGCCACCTCGATGCCTGGCTTTGCGATCTGAAGGACATGCGGATCGCCGATGGCTTGCACGTGTTCGGGCAATCGCCGGTGCCGAGCTTGCGAGATGCGACCGTCGCCGCGCTCACCGGTGCGGGGGACGATGAATCCGCGCGCGCCCTCATTGATGGCTGCGGGGAGGCGGAACGCACTTCGCTTCTAGCCGCGCTCGATGGCCGCTTTGTCGCGCCAGGCCCTGGTGGGGCGCCGTCGCGCGGACGCATCGACGTGCTCCCCACGGGACGCAATCTTTACGGGATCGATCCGCGCGCGGTACCGACGCGCACCGCGTGGGAAATTGGACACCGCGCGGCCCAGGAGGTATTGAACCGCCATGTCCAGGATCATGGCGACTGGCCGAAGCGGATCGTCATGGATCTTTGGGCGAGCGCCACCATGCGAACTGGCGGCGACGATCTCGCGCAAGCGTTCTCGCTCATCGGCGTCGCGCCGCTTTGGGACAACGCATCCTCGCGAGTCACGGGTTTTCAGATTGCTCCGCCGGCGTGCCTGACGCGTCCGCGCGTCGATGTCACCTTGCGGATCTCTGGGCTGTTCCGCGATGTCTTTCCGGCCCAGATCGCCTTGTTCGATCAGGCGGTACGGGCAGTTAGCGAACTCGACGAAGAAGATGACGTGAACCCGCTCGCGGCGGAGCGCGGGCTCGCGCCAAAGATTCCGTTACGGGTTTTCGGCGCGGCGCCCGGCGCCTATGGGATCGGCATTACGCGGGCGATTGATGACAACCCCACGCTTACGCGGCATGAGCTCGCAGCGCGCTATCTGGCCGCCGGCTCCCATGCCTATCGCGGCGCGCAAGGCGAAGGCGTCGCGACCACGGCGTTCGCCGCGCGTGTCGCGACCGCCGACGCGCTCATTCATGTTCAAGATCAAGACGAGCAGGACATTCTCGACGCCGACGCCATGATCGATCATGAAGGTGGCTTTGCGGCGGCCGCGCAAATGCTCGGCAACGATGCGCCCGTCTATCATGTCGCGACAGCGCGCCCGGACGCCATCAAAGTGCGCACGTTGAGCGAGGAAACCGCCCGGGTCGTGCGGGCCCGTGCGAGCAATCCGCGCTGGATCGCCGGGCAGATGCGCCACGGCCATCGCGGCGCCGCTGAAATCGCCGGGACGATCGACCGTCTCTATGCTCTCGCGGTGTTGAGCGATGCGGTAGCGAGCCAGCATTTCGAGCTTTTGTTCGAGGCGACTCTCGGTGAGCCCGCAGTGCGCGATTTTCTCGTCGACGCCAACCCGATGGCCGCGCGGGCGATCGCCGAGCGCTTCGAGGAGGCGCTCGCCCGAGGGTTCTGGCGGAGCCACCGCAACTCGACCCGCGCCTGCCTCGCTTTGATGCGGGGGGCACCCGGATGACCAGCGAGACCATGTTGCACAAAGGCTGGTGTCCCGGCGCACGGCGGCCGATGCAAGCCAAGGACGGGCTTCTCGTGCGGCTGCGGATAAGCGGCGGCGGCGTCAGTGCCGCGACGCTGCGCGGGCTCGCGCAAGCCGGACGCGATCATGGGAGCGGGCTTTTCGATCTTTCGGCCCGCGCGAATTTGCAGTTGCGTGGGGTGCGCGGCGATCTCCTGCCTCACCTCCTCGAAACGCTCGAGCGCCTTGGCCTCATTGACGAGAATGCGGCGGCTGAAGCGGTTCGCAACGTTCTGGTGAGCCCGCTTGCCGGCCTTGATGGGCGAACTTATGCGCCGAGCGCCGCCAAGGCGCTCGAAGCCGCGCTCGCCGCCAACAAGGATTTACATGCGTTGCCCGGAAAGTTTAGCTTTCTCATCGACGACGGAAGTGCGCTTTCGCTGGGCAGTGTCCCCGCCGACGTCCGCTTCGATTGGACCGGAGGCATAGAGCCTTTCGCGATCGGGATCGGAGGACACGCCAATGAGACAATTTTTTTAGGGTGCTGCCGGGGAGACGATATCCCAGGTGTTGCCTCGCGCCTCGCCCGGGCATTTCTGCGGCTCGGTTCGCAAATGGCGGAGCCGCCGCGGAGGATGCGCGGTCTTATCGAGAGCTGCGGGGCTGCCGCGATAGCCGGGCTTGCCGGACTGCGCCCCGGTCCGCCCCGAAAACGCGGCGCTATCGAGGAGCCCTCTCCGATTGGATTGCTGCGCTTCAACGAAAGATGCTGCTTCGGGGTTGGCGCGGCTTTCGGGCGTCTTGACGCAAATATGCTTGACGCGGCGGCGCGCGGCGCCGAAATCTTCGGTACTGGCGAGGTCAGGCTCACCCCGTGGCGCGCGCTGATCGTGCCCTTTGTGCGTGCAGAAAAAGCCGGTGCCATCCGAGCCTATTTTGCCGCGCATAGGTTCATCATCGATCCCGAGGATGCGCGCTTGGCGATCGCCGCGTGCGGCGGTGCGTCCACGTGCGAGCGTGGCACCACCGATACCCGTGCCGATGCCTTGGCCTTGATGTCTTTCGCACGGAGGATCCGCAAGACTGGCGTCGCGCTGCATGTCTCTGGCTGTGCCAAGGGCTGCGCGCGGCAGGCGGCGGCGCCCGTCACCCTCATTGCGCATGCGGGACGCTACGATCTTGTTGTGGATGGGTCCGCACGTGATACGGGTATCCGCGGCGAAACACGGCTAACCCTGGCGGCAGCTCGCGAAAAGTTGGAAACGATGGCGCGGAACGCCGGGCGGTGGAGCGAGCTGGAAATACAATGAGCGAAGCGTCAAGCCGCTTCAACTACCTGCGCGACGGGGCGGAAATCTACCGTCGCTCGTTTGCGACGATCCGCGCAGAGGCCGATCTCACCCGCTTCTCTTGTGATGAAGAACATGTCGCGGTGCGCATAATTCACGCCTGCGGAATGGTGGAGATCGCCGCCGGTCTCGTATTTTCGCAGGGGGCAGTGGCGCAAGCGCGGCAAGCGCTCCGGCAAGGAGCGCTTATCCTGTGCGATTCCAAAATGCTCGCGCGAGGTATTATCGCGGCACGTCTGCCGCGCGGCAACGAGGTGAGCTGCACGCTCGACGCCCCTTCCGTGCCATCGCTCGCGCGAAAACTCGGCACCACGCGCAGCGCCGCCGCACTAGAACTTTGGCGCGACCGGCTCGATGGTGCGATCATCGCCATCGGCAATGCGCCAACCGCCTTGTTTCATCTGCTCGACATGCTTGACGAAACTGTTGCGAGGCCTGCCTGCATCGTCGGAATGCCGGTCGGCTTCGTCGGCGCACAGGAATTGAAAGAGGCTCTCATCGCCGATGCCTGCGTGCCTTTCATTACACTTAAGGGACGCAAGGGAGGCAGCGCGATCGCCGCCGCTGCCTTGAACGCCATCGCGAGCGAAGCCGAATGAGCGAATTTTCGTCAACTAGCGGCCGCCTCTTTGGCGTCGGCCTCGGCCCCGGCGATCCCGATCTTGTGACAATCAAGGCCACGAAGATCATCTGTGCCGTTCCGGTCGCCGCCTATTTCGCTAAGAAAGGCGCGCGCGGAAAAGCCCGCGCTATCCTCGATCGCTGGGTGGGCGATACGTGCCTCCAATTGCCGTTGCTCTATCCGTTGACGACGGAGACGCATTTTTGCGACCCCGCCTATGTGGAGGAACTGCGCGCCTTCTACACAAAGGCGGAGGGTGCCATCGCGACGCATCTTCTGGCGGGCCGCGATGTCGCTCTTGTCTGCGAGGGCGACCCGCTTTTCTATGGGTCCTTTATCCATCTTTATGTCCGGTTGAAAGATCGCTTTAGCGTCGAGATCGTTCCCGGTGTCACCGGCATGTCGGGGTGCTGGAGCGCGGCGAAGGCGCCGATGGCCTGGGGCGACGATGTCTTGAGCGTTCTCCCAGGCACGCTCGGGCACGCGGCGTTGGTCCGTCATCTCGGCGCGGCCGATGCGGTGGTCATCATCAAGATCGGCGCCAACCTGGCGAAAATCCGCGCGGCGATCGCCGAGGCAGGACGCCTCTCGACAGCAATCTATGTCGAACACGGCACCAGCGAAACCGAAACGATCATTCCGCTTGCCGTCAAACTCGGCGATCATGCGCCCTATTTTTCCTCCATTCTCATTCCCGGCCAAGGCAGGCGCCCATGAGTGCGCCGGGGAGCTTGCGGATCGCCGGCCTGGGCCCCGGTGGCGACGCTTGGATCACGCCCGAAGCCTCGAAGATCATCGCAAATGCGACCGACCTTATCGGCTACTCGCACTATCTCGACCGGCTTCCTCGCAAACAAGGTCAGACGCGGCACCAAAGCGGCAACGGAGCCGAATTGGACCGCGCGCGCCATGCGTTGCGCTTGGCCGGGGAGGGACGCCATGTCGCTCTCGTCTCCGGCGGCGATCCGGGCGTATTCGCGATGGCGGCGGCCGTTTTCGAGGCGATCGAAGAGGGCGAACCTGGCTGGCGCGACATCGACATCGCGGTTAGCCCCGGAATCCCGGCGTTGCAGGCGGCGGCGGCGCGGATTGGTGCGCCCTTGGGACACGATTTTTGCGCGATTTCTTTATCTGACAATCGCAAACCCTGGTCCCTGGTGGAAAAGCGGCTCGCGGCGGCCGCAACCGCGGATTTCGTGATCGCGCTCTATAACCCGGCGTCGGCCGCGCGGCCGGGCCGCATCCATGACGCTTTCGCGCTACTGCGTGCTCTGAAGGATGCTTCGACGCCGGTTGTTTTTGCCCGCGCGGTCGGACGCGAGGATGAACACATTTTTATAGATACGCTGGCGACGGCAGATCCAGCCGGCGCGGACATGAGCACGCTTATCATCGTCGGTTCCAGCGAAACCCGGATCATTCCCCGCGCCGGCGCCGCGCCGTTCGTCTATACCCCGCGTGGCAAGGCTGCCAGATGACGAATTCCATCCCGTTCCAGGCGGCATTTATCGCGGCAGCTGTTTCATCGAATTGATAAGGCATCTTTAAAGTGAACCCCAACCATGGGGCTGTCCCGCTCATCCGCAAGAATAGCCTCATAGGATTCATCACGGCAGACAAATACCGTCGTATTTATCGTTCACACGATTCTTCTAATGCACGGATCGTCACCAAAGGTGTGCGCGATCACACACAATCTGCACCTATACGGCGATGCAGATTCCAGTTGCATTTCGTAATTTCGTCCGTATTATACGGTCGCTGACCAGAAATTGGAGGCCTAAGCCATGGCTGAGCAGAAGCAAGAAAGTCTCGCCCCGGCCTACGTACCGTGGGCCACATTGATAAATTATATTAATAGCTTGCGGGAATCTGGCTTGCCCAGCCAGATCAACCGCAGCGTGATGGGGAAAGCTTCATATTCGGCCCAGGCGCAACTTCTCGCTGGTATGCGGTACCTTGGCTTGATTGATACGCACGGCACCCCACTAGCTATTCTATCACAGTGGGTTGAGGCTGACGGGGCAAATCAAGCAAAAATCATAGAGAAAATACTGACTGATCGGTATGCCTTCGTATTCGATAATCTCGACCTTACCCGCGCGAGCCCCGCTGAAGTCGAGAAGCAATTTCGTGAACGTGGAGTCACCGGAAGCACGGCCGTCCGGGCTATTGCTTTCTTTCTCAATGCGGCCGACTCTGCGGGGATCACCCTGTCGCCGCATCTCAAGAAAAAGAATGGGTCATCCACGGGAGGCGCCCGCCCCACGCGATCGCCTCGCAAGAAGCAACGCTCCAATGGTACCAAGACCGAACCAGTTACGCCGGCCTCAGCGGCCCCTATTCCGCCCGGGTTCCAGGACCAGTTGCTCCAGAAGTTTCCTCAATTTGACCCTGCATGGACCGATGCCATCAAGCAGCAATGGTTCGAGGGATTTCAGAAGTTAATGGGCATGGCACCGAAGAATGCTGGCGATGAAAAGTAATCATCCCATCCAACAACACCGGGCCACAGAGGTTTGCACGCCTCAGTGGCCCGGAAGCCCTCAACGGCGGGTGGTGCCCGCTAACCAAGCCCCTGACCGGGCCAACCCCGAAGGGAGGTGTTGCTCAGTGCGGAAAGACCGCGCATTAAAAGCGAAGCGGTAGGCCGGACTACCGGGGGTAACCGCCCCGGTGGCTCCGGCCACCGCCTTTCCCATACCACATAAGCAGAATTGCGTCCAATTGCACAGCATGGTCCATGACCAAAGTTTAGTCGCGCCGGTTAAGGCAAGCCGTCGAGCACATGCGTCATTGCTTGGCTCGACTGACACAATCCGTGCCCGTTCACGAGACATTCAATCTCAGAATTCCCCAAATTAGGGCATTAACATACTTGACACAGTAGCCAACCCATGCTAGGTTCGGATTATGAAAAGCGAACCCAAAACCCTTCTCGAAGCGATCAAGCATTTTGCTGATCCCGACGTGACGCACAATCTCATGGTTAGCCTGCGTTGGCCGCGCGGTGTGCATTGCCCGACTTGTGACCGCGCCGACGTTCGGTTCATTAGCACGCGCCGCATATGGGAGTGCAAAGAAAAGCATCCTCGGCGGCAATTCTCGTCCAAAATCGGAACGATCTTCGAAGATAGTCCGCTCGGGTTAGACAAGTGGTTTGCTGGCATTTGGATGGTTGCCAATTGCAAGAACGGCATCAGCTCTTATGAGATGGCGCGGGACCTCGGCATCACGCAAAAAAGCGCTTGGTTCTTGGATCATCGCATCAGGCTCGCTATGAAAGCCGGTTCGATTATGAAGATGGACGGCGAAGTTGAAGCGGACGAGTCGTTCATAGGCGGTCTTGCCAAGAACATGCACGAAAAGAAGCGGAAGCACATTGGAACTGGCGGAGCCGGAAAGACTGCGGTCTTAGGCATACTGCGGCGAAAGAACAGCAAAAGCGGAAGCAAAGTTAGGACCATGGCCGTTCCTAACGTTCGCGCCGCGACATTACAGATTGAAATCCGCGATAACGTTGAGCCTGGTTCGCGTCTATATACAGATGCGTGGACCTCCTATCGCGGTCTTGGAGGCGAATACAACCATGAGGTTATCGACCACGCTGTGGAATATGTTCGTGACGCGGTCCACACAAATGGCATTGAAAATTTTTGGAGCCTTCTAAAACGCACAATCAAAGGCACCTATGTAAGCGTTGAGCCATACCATCTCGGCCGCTACCTTGATGAACAATCGTTCCGCTTCAACGAGCGCGAAGACAATGACGCCGGTCGTTTTAAATCCGTGCTATCATCAATTTCCGGCAGGCGTTTAACCTATAAGGAACTGATCGGGAATGCGCCAGAAGCAAAGCCATTCTGAAAGCCGCGACAAGGCCGGGGAAGGCCAAGTTTGCAAGACTCCCATGGAGAAGTTCCGCAGCCTAGCTACACGGCTTTTGAGCGTTACACCAGAACGCATCAAGGACGAACAGGTTCATTCACGAAGAAGACGGCAAACGGAAGAGAAGGGCGCCGCTCGGCGGCAACTGAACTTTGACGCGGGGCATCGAGGCTCATGGAAGGCGATGGCGTTCAATCGCGATAAATTTAAGCGACTTGTTCACTACGTCATTTGGCGCGTGGGTAAGCGCGACTGGTTCGGCGCGGTAAAGCTCAATAAAGTTCTGTGGTTCTCAGATACGGAAGCCTTTGCGCATACAGGTACGTCAATCACGGGCGCGACGTACACTCGCCAACAATTTGGTCCTGTTCCTAAGGCTATCATGCCAATTCGGAAGGAGCTGGAACAAGATGGAGCGATCCGCGTCGCGCGTCAAGGAAAGCTAGATCGCCTGACCGCTCTCACAAAGCCAGATATGCAGCCTTTCACGCTCTCCGAAATGGCGATCATTGACTGGTGGATCGAGCATATCGCGACCTATGAAACCGCTCAGAGCATCAGCACCAAATCACACGACTACGCTTGGCAAATTGCTAGCCTAGGAGAGGTCATTCCGATGACGGCTAGCCTTGCGGTTAGGATTCGCGCACCGAAAGATGACGAATTGGAGTGGGCAAAGAAAACAGCCACCAAACTCGGCCTCTAAAGTGCGCGATGTCCGAGAAGAGCGGACCGTTGAGAAGGACGTTAATGCAGCCTATTTACGATGGCCGCGGACAGAGGAGGCATGGGAAGCAGTCACGTGGGCGCTAGCCCATGACCCTTTTAGCGCTGGTCCTGCGATTAGCGAGAGCGGACTTGTGCGATCTCTCGTCTTTGAAGGAGCTAGGTCTATTGGAATGCCGACAGTACGTGTCGTCTACGTCATAGAGCCGTCGGTAGTAGTCGTTAAGGCTGCGATGTTTGAGGATTCTGAACACATGTACGCGGGAAGGGCTTGAGGCGGTCGACTGTGTCAAGTATGTTAATGCCCAAATTAGGACCCCGCCCGATGACGGAGGAGAAAGGCCATGACTTCGGCCGGATCGTGGAAGGCCCTTCCCGAGGCTTGCTGCGGCCGGGCGACCATGACAACCGGCAGCCCCAGATGCCGCGCCGCGAGGAGCTTGGCGAACGCCGCCGCGCCGCCGCTGTTCTTGCTAACGATCACATCGATCAATTCCTCACGCAACAGCTTGTCCTCCGTTTCAAACGCAAAGGGGCCGCGCCCAAGGATGACGCGATGGCGCGGCAGGCCCGCCGGAAGCACGACCGGCTCAATCGTGCGAATAAGATAGAAATGCTGCGGCGCCGCCGCGAAGGCCCCGATTTGCAGGCGGCCGATCGTCAGAAAAACTCGCCTCGGTTCGCGCCCGAGCGCGGCGGCGGCGGCGGCCATATCGGCGACATCAGTCCAATTGTCCCCAAACTCTGGAACCCAAGCCGGGCGCGACAAAACGATAAGCGGGATATTTGCCCGCGCCACCGCGATCGCCGCATGGCGCGAGATTTGACTGGCGAACGGATGCGTGGCGTCCACCAGCACATCGATGCGCTCGGCTTCGAGATAGGTTTGGAGGCCGTCCACGCCGCCAAAACCGCCGATCCGATAGGGAATCTTTGGGGCACGCGGCGCTGGGGTACGGCCGGCAAACGACAGCACGGACGAAATGCCGGTTTGCCCCGCAAGGAGGTCCGCGAGCTTGCTCGCCTCAAAAGTTCCGCCAAGCACGAGAACCCGCATCGCCCACTTCCCAAACTTTGGCGCTCGCCGCCATGACTGCCCCTTCTCGTGAAAAATGGTTGTCGCTGATTGGCATCGGGGAAGACGGCATCGAGGGTCTCACTCCTGCCGTGCGAAAATTGCTCGCGCAAGCCTATTTGGTCGTCGGCGGCGCCCGCCACCTCGCGCTTGCAGGCCCCCTATCGGCCGAGACCATGCCTTGGCCTTCGCCGCTCGCCGATGCGATCCCAAAAATTCTCGCCCGGCATGGCTCGCCCGTCTGCGTCCTCGCCTCGGGCGATCCTTTCTTTTACGGCATCGGAACCTTGCTCGGCGCTCATGTTGGGCCGCAAGAAATGCAGTGCTTTCCGGCGCCTTCGGCGTTCAGCCTCGCGGCAGCGAGGCTCCATTGGAGCCTGCAAGACTGTTGCCTCATGTCGCTGCATGGGCGCGAGTTCGAGCGGGTTATTCCGGCGCTGCAGCCGCACGCGAAAATCCTTTGCCTGTCATGGGACGAGAACACGCCGCTCCGCCTTGCAAAACTCCTTTGCGAGCGAGGGCTCGGCCAATCGCGGATCATCGTGATGGAGGCGATGGGAGGCCCGAGGGAGCGCGCGCGTGCGAGCACGGCCGAAGCTTTCGACATGGAGGGCATCGATCCGTTGAACATTGCCGCGCTCGCAATCACCGCAACGGCGCAATCGCGCATTCTTCCAGTCGCCAATGGTCTTGCCAACTCCTGGTTCGAAACGGACGGCCAGCTCACCAAGCGGGAGGTCCGCGCCGTTACGCTGTCGTCGCTGGCGCCAAGGCGCGGCGACCTTTTGTGGGATGTGGGCGCGGGGTCCGGATCGATCGCGATCGAATGGCTGCTCAGTGACCCCGCCAACCGCGCGATAGCGATCGAGGCACGTGCCAATCGCGCCAGCCTGATCAGGCGCAATGCCGAAACCCTCGGCGTGCCGCATATCGAGATTGTAACCGGCGCGGCGCCGGAAGCCTTTGCAAATCTGCCACAACCCCAGGCGATTTTCATCGGCGGCGGCGGAAGCGACGCAGGCCTCCTCGACGCCGCCTTTGCGGCCCTGGTCCCCGGCGGCAGGCTTGTCGTAAATGCGGTGACGCTCGAGGCCGAAGCGGAGTTGATCCGCCGGTTCAAGGCGCAAGGAGGAGATCTGCTACGGATCGAAATTGCCCGCTCGGAACCGCTCGGTTCCTTTCATGGCTGGCGTCCGGCGCTGCCGGTCACGCAATGGTCCGTGACGCAGCGGTGATAGCCATCGGGTTTGGTGAGCCGGAGCATCACGGCGATGGTTCGGTCTTGCCAGGGCTCGTCCAAAAAGGCAATTTCAGCCTCGAAATCCGCTCGATGGGTGGATACCTACTAGGCTTTTCGAGAATAAATCACCGGGTCTGCCATGGTTCGGACATCGGCAGAAATCTCGATGTTGTTCTCGTCCGATGGCAGTGAGGTTGGTCCGTGCATCGTGATAGGCTGGAAGGACTGGGCTCCATGTCCAAGACCTCTGCGAGGAAGCTTCCCCTGTGGAAGGTCATTGTCTTCTCGCTCACCCCAGCGCTGGTTCTTTTTGTGCTTATCGAGGGTGCAGCTCGTATCATGTGGGCCCACTATCAGGCCGAAGCCTTTGCGAAAGGCATAAACAAAGTCATAAACTTTGTCCAAGTACCTGACGCCGTGGTGGGGTACAAACTCGCGCCAAATTACGAGAATCAGGAGGGCATGTTCACGGGGTCGATCGGCCGTTTCCCGTTTAAATTCCCGATGCACTTTCACACCAATGCGAATGGCTACATGCAGCGCGAGGAGGTTGCGCCCACAAAGCACAAGGACAGCTTGCGAATTGTAGCGGTCGGAGAGTCTACGACACAAGGCCATCATGTCGATCAAAGCTATCCGAGTGTCCTCCGGAACCTGATTCGCAGCACCACGAACTATCCGGGCGGCGCCGAAGTCATCAATGCTGGCGTACAAGGCTACATCAGTGATCAATGGACGCTCCTGGCGGAGCGGGAATTGGCCGCCCTCCGGCCTGATATCGTTGTCCTATATGCCGGCTGGAACGACTTCCAAAGCTACAATCCCCACTTGGAACCGCCAAAGAATTCAAGGTTTGAAAATCCTTTGTACCATTGGACGGCGCCCTCGCACTGGCTCAGATCCGTAACGCTGCTCAATGCTTACCTCCAGAGGAGGGCGGCGACTCCAGAAACCTACGGCAAAGAAATGAAGACCAGCGAGCCTCAGACCCGGACCGGTCCAAGCGTCCAAACCGAAGCCGAGCACATCAGAGCGCTCTACAAATTCTTTCTTCTCAACCTGGACCGCACCGTCGCCGCCTTCCGCAAGGAGAACAAGGATGTCCGCATCGTCATCTCAACGCTCGTCGGCCGGTGGCCCTATGAGTCCGAAAAGTATTTTCGCGACGGTCAAAATTCCGTCTGGTGGATGAAAACAGACAAGGACAAAGACGATAGCAAGACCGCCTACGAGCATCTCGGCCGTTTCAACGATCTCATCAGAGACTATGCGAAGGAGAACGGTTTGGTTCTGATCGATAGCGCAAACCGCTTCGAAAACGTCAATCGGGAGGAGATCATGTGGGATTTTTGCCACTTCACGGATGTCGGCTACCGCATGCTCGCCGAGACAATCTTTAATGGTTTGCGGGACCAGGGGCTCCTCAAGTGGAAGGGGTAGCGTTTGATTGTCCCTGTCTACCCTGGCGGATTTCAATTAACGCGGAAAGGGCGAGAATGCGTCAATTGCCGTGAAAAGACCCGCGAAAAGACCAGCGGTTGCGGCTGCGTAAAGTTGACATGGATCGCGGGGAAGGCATGCCAATGAGCGACACCGTGAGCCGATTGCAAAAAGCGGAGCCAAGGTTCATGAATTGGACTTTAGGCCCGCCGCCGGTAAAGAATTAAGTTGCTTGCGGCTGTTCGAACCTCCCGGAAGCGCGCACAATGATACATCCAGAACCCGCCCCGTTCCTTCGGCATGATTGGACCACGGATGAGATTATCGTGATACACGATTTGCCGCTGCTCGATCTGATTGCTGAGGCGAATCGCGTTCACCGGCTTTTTCACGACGTCAGCGACGTCCAAAAAGCGAGCCTCCTCAGCATAAAGACTGGCGGCTGCCCGGAGGATTGCGCTTATTGCCCACAGTCCGCGCATTACCGCGAGGTTCGCCTCGACAAGGCCGATTTGATGGAAACGGAGGCCGTGCTGGCCGCCGCCGCCCGCGCGAAGACCGCCGGAGCCGACCGTTTTTGCATGGGCGCGGCCTGGCGGAATGTGCGTGACGGAGTGGCGTTCGACTCGGTGCTCGATATGGTGCGCGGCGTTCGCGCGCTTGGGATGGAGGCTTGCGTAACGCTTGGCATGTTAACCGCGCACCAGGCCGAGCGGCTGAAAGAGGCGGGATTGACGGCCTATAATCACAATCTCGACACGAGTCCCGAATTCTACGAAGACCATCGTGACGACGCGAACCTATGAGGACCGGCTCGCGACCCTGCGGGCGGTGCGGGCGGCCGGGCATGCAAATGTGCTGCGGCGGCATCATCGGCATGGGCGAGACTGTCAAGGACCGCGCAACCCTGCTGCAAATATTGGCTGGCTTCGATCCGCATCCCGAAAGCGTGCCCATCAATGCGCTGGTTCCGGTCGCGGGCACCCCGCTCGGGCAAAGGGAAACAATCGACGCAATCGATTTCGTGCGGATGATCGCCGCTGCGCGGATCGTTCTCCCAACTGCGAGAGTCGCCTTTCCGCCGGCCGCACCATTTTGAACCGGGAGGCGCAAATCCTTTGCATGGTTGCCGGGGCGAATTCGATCTTTTATGGCGAAGCCTTGCTGACGACGCAAAATGTTGCCGAGGACGAGGACGACGCGCTGTTTGCCTCCCTCGCACCGCCACGCGGGCCACGCTCCATTCATTCCTAGATTTCGAGATGCAACCTGTAACATGAATATGAAATTGGCCGGAATTGCGTTTTGTTTGTTGGCGTTGTCCGCCCCCGCACTGGGTCAGGAGGCTGAGCAGCGCGCCCTTGCTCAGGTTGCGCAAGCTGGCCCGCAAGCCGAGACAATCAAAAAGACTCTCGAAAGGATCAAGCTCCCGCCCGGGTTCAAGATTAGTCTTTATGCACTGGTGCCTGGCGCACGGCACATGGCGGTTGGACCGCAAGGCAAGGTTATTTTCGTCGGAACGGCACGGACGAAGGTTTACGCCGTGAAAAATGACACGCGCGCGGGTTTCACGCGAGAGGTCTCGGAATTCGCGCCCGCAATCGCAATGACGCTGCCAAACGGAGTTTGCTTCGGCAAGGACGGAATTCTCTATGTCGTCGAACTCAATCGGATTCTGTCTTTTCCCGGCGCCGAGGCGGACTACCAGGACCCTTCCATCAAGGCCAAGGCCATCGTTGAACAAGGCAAGCTCATTCCAGCCGCGGAAGGCACCGGTCATAATTTGCGGGTCTGCCGCGTTGGCCCCGACGGCAAGCTCTACATAGCCTTGGGACAACCCTACAACGTGCCGCCGCGGGAAAAAATGGCGGAATTCAACGAATGGGGAATTGGCGGCATCATCAGAATGAACCTGGACGGCACCGGCCGCGAAGTTTTCGCGCGCGGCATTCGTAATTCGGTGGGCATGGATTTCAATCCCAAAGACGGGATCTTGTGGTTCACCGACAATCAGGCCGATGGAATGGGCGACGACATTCCGCCGGAAGAATTGAACCGCGCGCCAACGCCGGGACTCGATTTCGGCTTTCCGTGGTATGGCGGCGGCCACACCCGCACCAATGAATATAAGAACGAGACGCCGCCAGAAAACCTCGTGTTCCCCGAGATCGAAACCCCCGCCCATGCCGCCGGTCTCGGCATGATTTTTTACTCGGGCACAAACTTTCCGGCAAAATACAGGGGCGGCATTTTTTTCGCCCAGCACGGGTCGTGGAACCGGACAGTACCCATCGGCGCGCGGGTAAGTTTTGCCTCGCTGAAACCCGATGGCACGGGCGGCACGGCGGAAGTTTTCGCGGAAGGCTGGCTCAACGAAAAAGGCACCTATGACGGGCGTCCGGTAGACGTGGCGCAGCTCCCCGACGGCTCGCTCATCGTCTCCGACGATTTCGCCGGCGCCCTGTACAAGATCAGCTATGAACGGTAGGAAGATCACACTCCTGGCATGATCTCGGACGCGAAGAGGCCGGCATCCGCGTGGCTCATATAACCGGCCATTCAGGCAGCTTATCATTAATAACCGCCTGAGGCCCGGTTGAATCCGTGCTTTGGCCCATTTAGGCAACGTTTCGCCGCGAACAGGGTGCCTAATCCGCACCAGAGTTAGGCACGCTTCTGCTCAGCCCGCAAACGAATGGAAGTCGCCGAGCTCCGTCGGCAGCACGGGGGTAAATGGCATGAACGCAAAGGTCTTCGTGGTGTTGAACCCAGCCTTTGACGCAAAGGTTATGTCCACGAACGGCAGCAAAGACTGCGTGGCCTGCCCAATGTTAGTAAACAAGAGCGTGCGCTCATAGCCATTGTTATTTGGCGGAGAGGCACTCTCGGAGACGCCCTGGATCCCGGTGATGCGCGTGATCGGACCGCCATCCTGCACTGCAACGTCACCGCCGACGAACTCGTGCCAGCGTCCGGTGATCGCTCTCAATGCCCATGATGCGCGCCGCCGTCACCTTCAGGCCGTTGGTGCTGAAATTCCGCACGCCAACCAGGTAAGCCGCAATGAAGGCTTCTTCAAGCGTCACAAGCGTGTTCAACGTAACCTGCGCGTTCGTGAACATGGTTTGAGGATAGAAAAATTTAGTGAACGGGCTGTCTTGATTTGTCACCGATTTTTCGAGATTGTAATGCGACATCTCCTCCTGACGAGCAGCGATCAAATAGCCTTGATCATCAACCGGGATGCGGTTGAAGAATGGACTCGTGGCGATGATGTTCGTGTACGTCGTAACCGCTAATGCTTCGGCTATCTGAGCGGCTAGTAGTATCTGGATATCGCCGCTGCCATCTGCCTGTGCTTCACCATCCGTTAATGCCATCAAGGCGCCTATTCCCGCCGCCGCGGCCGTTCCGCGCAGAAACTCCCGGCGGCCTTTCACTGAATCGCTGCCGCTCGACATGGTTTGTTCTGTAGGTGTCATGGTTTGTTCCTCCGACGTCAATCTATTTTCACAATCACAGGTACATCGAGGAGCTTCAGTTAGTTTCGCGTGCTGAAATTTTTTTCAAGGCACGTCCGGCGTGCTTGTTTAATGGGCGGGATTTTCTCGCCCAGCACGGATCGTGGAACTGAATGACCGCCGGAAACGAGTTCCAGCTTGTGGGATTGCGTGCATCCTGCCAGGCATCAAACACATTTGCTTAATTACCCTTGCCGCCGCGTCCCGAAATATTGACTCGACGATCTTCCGGGCCTTGTTCCCGCCGGCGCACGGACGCACGCATTCCGGGCGCGCGTGACGTTGGAACGCAATTTGCGATTGCCCGTCCATCAGACCGCAAATGAATTCGCTTCGAACCCAATCCGGATTCAAATGCTTGTGACGGCACACTCGTCTCGTTCATGGCGTGCCGCGTCTGACAGCCGGAGTATGGCGGCCCCGTGCCGACCGGACGGAAGCATAATACCGGCGGCGAGATTGTCTGACCTCCGGTTAATTGGATCACAGTCCAACGCAACTTCCGCTAGCACTACCGCTTGCGGGTCAGGCGGAACACGCCTTGTTCGCCAAAAAAGTTCCAGATCCAGGGCTCGCCATAGGCCAAGGGTGCGCCGAAACGATCGAGCGCGACACCGCGCTCGATCCTGGCGTCGATCTCCCGCACGAGCGCGACAAAATCCTGGATCGTGCAAAAATGGATGTTTGGCGTGTCGTACCAGAAGCAGGAGAGGTTGGGCGTCATCGGCATGCGTCCGCCGAACGCAACCTGGAGCCGGATGCGCCAATGGCCGAAATTCGGAAACGACACGATCGCATGACGGCCGATCCGCAACATATGTTCGAGCACCGTGCGCGGCTGGCGAGTCGCCTGCAGCGTCTGCGATAGAATCACATAATCGAAGGCATTGTCGGGATAGTCGGCAAGGTCGGTGTCGGCATCGCCCTGAATGACCGATAGCCCCTTGGCGACGCAGTCGTTGACCCCGCGCTGGGAAAGTTCTATCCCCCGCGCGTCCACCCCTTTTTCCTCGGCCAGCAACCGCAACAGCGTGCCGTCGCCGCAGCCGACATCGAGAACGCGGGACTTCGCCTCAACCATATCCGCGACAAGGAGAAGATCGACGCGCGCCGGAATCGCGCGGGCTCGCTCGGCTTTGATAACTCCCGTCTTGGCGGCCACGTTCAAATCATCTCGTTTTTAGCTGGCGCTATGCCCCGCGCCCGCGCCGCGGCATTCAAGAAACCGCGTGAGGTCGCGATGAATTCAGGGGTGTCCAATAAGAACGCATCATGGCCGCGATCCGTCTCGATATCGACAAAGGAAACCGAGGCGCCGCCTGCGTTCAAGGCATGCACGATCGCGCGCGAGGCTTGCGTCGGATACAGCCAATCGGAATTGAAGGACACCACGCAGAACCGGGTTTTGGCGCCCTTGAAGGCGAACGCGAGAGACCCGCCGTAATCGGCGGCGAGATCGAAATAATCGCACGCCCTCGTCACATAGAGATACGAATTGGCATCGAAACGGTCGACAAAGCTTGTGCCTTGTTGGCGCAGATAATTCTCGATTTGGAAATCGGCATCGAAAGAGAAGGTTGGCGCGCTGCGGTCCTGCAGCTTGCGGCCAAATTTGCTCTGCAGAACTCCGTCCGACAAATAGGTGATGTGGGCCGCCATTCTGGCGACGGCGAGCCCTTTGGTCGGAATGACGCCTTCCTCGAGATAGCGGCCTTGACGCCAATCCGGATCGGCCATCACCGCTTGGCGTCCAACCTCATGGAAAGCGATGTTCTGTGAGGAATGTCTCGCGGCGGTCGCAATCGGCATCGCGGCGAAGACACGTTCCGGGAAACTCGCCACCCATTGCAACACTTGCATGCCGCCCATCGAACCGCCGGCGACGCAAAACAACGTGCCGATGCCGAGACGGTCGATCAGCATGGCTTGCGCGAAAACCATGTCCTTGATGGTGACGATCGGAAGATCGAGGCCATAGGGCCGGCCGGTCGCCGGATTGAGCGAGGCGGGCCCGGTGGTGCCCATGCAGCCGCCGACAACATTTGGTGCAATGACAAAATAGCGGTTGGTATCGATTGGCCGGCTCGGGCCGACCATCTGTGCCACCAGCCGGGTTTGCCGGTGATCGGATGTTGATTGGCGACATGCTGGTCGCCGGTCAGGGCATGGCAGACTAAAATGGCGTTCGATTTGCCGGCGTTGAGCTCGCCATAGGTTTGATAGGCGATCGTCAGGGGGCCGAGCGAGACCCCGGCATCCATCTTAAGCGGGGTATCGGCGCCAAAATGCGCAACGAGGCTTTGCGGCGCATCGACCTCGCGAAGACCCGCCGTTTTACTTGCCGGAACGAATTGCACAGGCTCTGCCGATCGTTCGATATGCCGAACAGTTCATCCGCTATAAGGGAGCGCGCGAAAACAAGAGTCAAGATCGAGCCGCCGCGTTGGCCAGCCGGGGGTGACCAAGCTAAAGTCATTTATTAATTCGCAAACCTCGCGAAGGACATTGGCACACCAGCCGGATTAAGATTTGCAGCCTTTGGAACCGGAGCGCAACGGAGTCTTGAGCTGCATTCCCGCGCCGTCGAGAATCGCGAACTGATAGCGACCCGCGCCGTCCCGGCTGACGAAATAGCGCAAAGTTTCAACGACATTATTTTCCTCGTCCAAGGTCACAATGGCGGGACTGAGACCGGCGATACTTTCGTCCGGCAGATAGATCGAGTTGCAGACGATGAGTTCGTCGCCGCGCTGACAAGTCCGCGCCGCCGCTCCGTTGACAATACAGCATCGCGAACCGCGTTCGCCTAGAATAACATAGGTTGAGATACGCGCTCCGGAATTCTTATTCCAGATCTCGACGAATTCGAGCGGCAATATGCCCGCGGCTTCGCAATGATCCGGATCGAGGCGTGATCGAGCCGTGGTAATCGAGATTTGCCTCCGTGACCCGGATGCCATGGAGCTTGCCACCGACGACCTTACGCATGCTGTATCGAATTCCATTCGCGCGAGAAAAACTGGCTAGGCTTGACCGGGGGGCGCCCGGTCCAGAGGGCATCTGCTTAGAACATTTACTGGCAAAGCGCGAATGGGTTCACGCCCAAAGCATGGTTGAACAAAAGAAGAAAGACCTCTCCCTGGCAAGTGTCCGGCCACGCCAGTCCTCATTTAAGTAGTCCCCCGCCAAATTTCACGGGGCACCGTCTGGCGGCGGTCCGGATTCGAATGTGGCGAGCTCGACGCCCTCAGTGACATGATCGCCTAGCTGGAACTTGAATTCCTTGAGTATCCCACCCCTGGGGGCACGCAGCATATGCTCCATCTTCATGGCTTCAAGGATGAGAACCGGCTGGTTTGCCTCGACCCGCGCGCCCGGCGCGACGAGCAATGCACTGATGCGGCCGGGCATGGGCGAAGCGAGCCGCCCCGGCGGTTCATCTCGCCTCTCCACCTCGGCAACGGGGCCGGCCAGCAGAAAGCGATGCGCGGCCTTAGCCCCCGCAAACACAAGGATCTCTTCGCCGGCGCGGACCCAGACCGCCGTTACGCGGTGACCGTCAAGACTGACGGCGAGAGTTCCATCCGGCGCGAGCGTGCCGCTCGCGTGAAAAAAATGCCCCCCGGCAAGTCGAGGCGCCATCCGTTGCGCAGATATCGGATCAGGACGGTGCGATTGCCGCCCCCTTCGGGCACGATCTCGCGCAGACGCACGGTTTCGCGCGCCTCCTCATTGAGCCGCCAGCCATTGTGGCTGGTCCACGGGCTCCAGGGATCGCTCGAACGCCGGGCTTCTTCGCGCGCGGACGCCGTTCGCTCGCAAAGGAGCCCGATGACCGCCATGGCAAGAACATCGTTTCCGGCAGGCTGCACCATGGGCAAAAGATCGTCAGCATGGCGCGCTATGAATCCGGTATCCGGCGAAGCCTCGGTGAAAGCCTTGTGCGCGGTGATCGCGCGCAGCAGGCCGAGATTGGTTGCAACCCCGGCGACGCGGGTTCCGGCGAGCGCAACGCGCAGGCGGAGAAGAGTGTGGCTCCGGTCTTCATCCCAAACGATCATTTTGGCGATCATCGGATCGTAATCGATCGAGATCGAATCTCCCCCGCGCGCGCCCGCGTCGATCCGCACATGTTGGCCTTCGCCGGGAAAATCCAGGAGCGCGATCCGGCCCGCTTGCGGCAGAAAATCGCGCGCCGGGTCCTCCGCGTAGAGGCGTGCCTCAATCGCGTGTCCGAGCGGCCGGATCTCCGCTTGGCGCAGGGGCAACGCGCCGCCCGCGGCAACGAGCAATTGCCATTCGACGAGATCGATGCCGGTGATCATTTCAGTCACCGGATGTTCAACCTGGAGCCGCGTGTTCATTTCGAGAAAATAAAAGGCACCATCGTCGCGAGATAACAAAAATTCCACCGTGCCCGCGCCTACGTAGCCAGTTGCGCGCGCGGCCGATAAGGCTGCTTCGCGCATTGCTTTACGCAGATCATCGGAAAGACCTGGCGCAGGCGCTTCCTCGATGATTTTTTGATGCCGGCGCTGGATCGAGCAATCGCGGTCGAAGAGATGCACGTAATTTTGCTGACTGTCGGCAAAAATCTGGACCTCGACGTGGCGCGCGTTCGAAAAATATTTTTCGATGAGCACGCGGCTGTCGCCGAAAGCAGACGACGCCTCGCGTTTGGCACTCGCGAGCGCCGCCGCGAATTCGGCCTCGCGCGCCACAATTTTCATGCCTTTGCCGCCGCCGCCAGCCAAGGGTTTGATCAAGACGGGATAGCCGAGCGCCAAGGCTTTTCGCGAAAGGAGGGCCGGGTCTTGTTCACTCCCATGGTAGCCAGGCACTACAGGGACCCCGGCTTTCTCCATGAGGGTCTTGGCTTGCGCTTTGTCTCCCATGGCGCGGATTGCCGCCGGAGGCGGACCGATGAAAACGACGCCTGCGGTGGCGCAGTTTTCCGCGAACTCTGGGTTCTCGGACAAAAACCCGTAGCCTGGATGAATTGCCTGGGCGCCGGATTTTTGGGCCGCTTCAATGATTTTGGCGCCGTCGAGATAGCTGTCGCGGGCAGGCGCCGGACCGATCCGGAAAGCCTCGTCGGCAAGCACGGCGTGCAGCGCCGCGCAATCGGCGTCCGAATAAACGGCTGCGCTCGCAATGCCCAGCCGCCGCGCGGTCCGGATTATTCTGCATGCGATCTCGCCGCGATTGGCGATCAGGATTTTCGAAAACATCTGGTCTCGTACCACAGGCTTACGCCGCGCCGCGCATCCCGGCAATCCTCGGAAAGCCGCGGCGGAAGCGGATGGTCTTAACGCTGGCTCAGCCACGCGGAGAAAGTCAGAACGTTCGTAACTCGTCGCGTGCCATCTCGCTGAATTCCTTCAGCGGGTCGAACGCCGACCCACTCTCGATCAATTCATGCAGCTGGCGGATCGTCTTGTTCGGCGCGAAGTAGGTGTCGATCGTTACCCGCATGATCTTGTCAGCGCGCGCGACAATTGGTGGCGAGGACAGGATGCGCATCCTGCTGATCATGGCGTAGAGGGCGACGAGCTCCTAAATCCGTGGCTCGTCGCTCACGAGGGCATTGCCATACGCTTGCGATGCCGCGATGATGAAGTCCCTGTAGAGGTCCTCTCGCGCCGACTTGTTGTGGGCGAGCTGCCTGGCCCTCTCCTGGACGCGTAGGCCCAGCCAAGTCGTGACGCCCGATGTCAGGCCGCCGACCACCGATCCGGCAAGCGCCGAGAGTGCGGAGATGTATGCGATATCCATGCATTGATCATGGACGCCCGCGCGTTCGTCAGCAAGATCGCCGCCGCATAAACTACTATTACGGACAGGGCTTTCAAATCCTCATCGAATATCGCTCTAGCGGCTCCGCTTTCGGTCGAAAGCCGAAATTCAAATTGAGACACTGCCAAAAAACGAACTTGGTAGACTATGCCACATTGTTAGTATAGCAAATCCTCCTGCGCCGGGCCGGCTCATGCGGGTTCTGTTGCCCTCATCGGCCGCGTTCAAGGCGTCTGAGACCCAGCAGCACAGCAGCGTAATTGAAGGAACCGATAGTCCGCTGCGATCCAATTTGCGGGTCCAACCTTCGGTTCATCGGCCGAAATTCCTGCGCCAATTTATAGGATCTTGGCCGTCGATAGTTTCACGCGCTATTCTGTTCCCAGTGGAATAATAGGGGTACCATGCTTGTTCGCGTATGGGAGATCGTCTTTGGAGGTATGGCCGGGAGAAATCAACCTCGAACTCAGGAGGAAAATCGTTGCTTGGCCGCAATAGCTCTCTTGGCTGGAGGCTGGCCCTTGCCGCGCTGAGCTTCATGGCCCGCTGTGGCACTGCCACGGCTCAAACCGCATCCCCGCCTCCGGCGGTCTCGGTGACCTCGGTGGCGAGCCGTCAGGTACAGGAGACAGGCGATTTCGTCGGCCGTGTGACGGCAATCGACAAAGTCGACATTGTCGCCCGGGTCACCGGGTTCATCGAGGAGCGATATTTCACCGAAGGGCAGCAGGTCAAGACCGGCGACCTCCTGTTCCGCATTGAACAAGTAACCTACAAGGCGGAGGTGGAGCAGCAGCGCGCCAACCTCGCCAAGGCAAAGGCAACAGAGGTAAATGCGGCGTTGCAACTGGCGCGCGGCAAGGAGCTTGTCAGCAAGCAGAACATCTCGCAAGCCACGGTCGACCAGCGCGCGGCCGACGAAGGGGTAGCGCAGGCCAATGTGTTGGCGGCGCAGGCGCTGCTCGACCAGGCGGAAATCAATCTCGGTTACACGGAAATCCGTTCACCGATCGACGGAAGGATCGGGATCGCCATTTTCACCGTGGGCAATCTGGTCGGCCCGTCGTCCGGGACGCTTGCGACGATCGTCAGGGAGGACCCCGTTTATGTCATCTTTCAGCCAAGCGAGCGCGATGTAATCAATTTCAAGCGGAGGTTCGTCCAACCGGGCGTCAAGAACCCGCAAGTGACCGTACACATCCAGCTGCCCGATGGCAGTGTCTATCCGCATCCAGGCATTACCAACTTGCTCGACGTCCAGGTCGATACCACAACGGACACAGTCGCGGTGCGGGCACAAGTGCCGAACCCCGAGGGTCTTCTGATCCCTGGCGGGGTCGTCGGCGTCATCACGGAACGGGGCAAGCCGCGACCGGCGCTGATGGTTCCGCAATCCGCCGTCCAGCTCGATCAGGCCGGCCGCTATGTCTTGGTGGTCGACGAGGCGAAGAAGGTCGAGTTGCGACGCGTGACGACCGGCGTCGAGCAAGGTAGGGAAATTGTCGTGACGGACGGCCTCAAAGAGGGAGAACTGGTGATCGTCGAGGGGATACAAAAGGTGCGTCCCGGTCAAGTCGTGACGGCGAGCGCCGTGCCGGGAAACTGAGACAATGTTTTCCAGCATCTTCATCGACCGGCCGCGGCTCGCCTTCGTCATCGCCATCGTCATCACGCTGGCCGGCATGATAGCCATCACGGTGATTCCGATCGCGCAGTTCCCGGATATCGTGCCGCCGCAGGTAACGCTGACCGCGACCTACCCCGGCGCGGATGCCGAAACGGTCGAGACCACGGTGGCGCAACCGATCGAGGAGCAGGTCAACGGCGTTGACAACGCGCTCTATTATCAGTCCGCTAGCGGGGCCGACGGCAGCTATACCCTCAACGTGACCTTCGCGCTCGGTACTGATCCGGACATCAACACCGTCAACGTGCAGAACTATTCCAGTCTTGCCACGCCGCAGCTGCCCCAGGAAGTGACGCGCAATGGCCTGAGCATCCGCAAGAAATCCGCCGCCCTGCTGCAGATCATCAACATCTACTCCCCGAAGAGTACCTACGATTCGATTTATCTGAGCAACTATGCGACCATCAACATCATCGACCCCCTGGCGCGGATCAATGGCGTCGGCCAGGCGAGTCTCTTCGGACCACTCGACTATTCGTTGCGGATCTGGCTCGACCCAGTCCGGTTGACTGAGCTCAATCTGACGCCCAACGACGTCATCGCGGCGGTGCAGAGCCAGAATATTCAGGCGGCCCTCGGCCGGGTGGGCGCGGCGCCAATCACGAACGAGCAGCAGCTTCAGCTCACCATCAAGACGACTGGCCGGCTGACGCGCCCGGAGGAATTCGCCGCCATCGTCCTGCGCACTAATCCCGACGGTTCGGTTGTCCGGGTGAAAGACGTCGCCCGCGTCGAGATGGGCGCGAAATCGCAGGACCGCCACAGCCGCTTCAATGGCGCACCCGTGGCCAATATCGGTATCTACCAGACGCCGGGGTCCAATGCCGTCGACGTGGCCCGCCGGGTTCGCGAAACCATGAGCACCCTGGCGACGCGCTTCCCCAATGATCTCGCCTACACCGTGTTCTTCGACACCACGGTCTTCGTCACCGCGACGATCGACGAAGTTATTCGCACGCTAACCGTGGCAATCGTCCTCGTGGCTCTGGTGGTGTTCTTGTTCCTCGGCAAGTTGCGGACGACACTGATCCCGCTGGTTGCCGTGCCGGTGTCGATCGTCGGCACGTTCGCCGTGATGCTGGCCATCGGCTATTCGGCCAACACCGTCTCATTGCTGGCGCTCGTGCTCGCCATCGGCATCGTGGTTGATGATGCTATCGTCGTCGTCGAGAACGTCGAGCGGGTGATCGACGAGGAACTCGAGCTGACCGTGCCGGAAGCGTGCAAGAAAGCCATGGCCGAGATTACCGGCCCGATCCTCGCCATCACCCTCGTCTTGTTGTCGGTATTCGTTCCGGTGGCCTTCATCCCCGGCATCAGCGGCCAGCTTTTCCGCCAATTCGCGGTGGCGGTGTCGGTATCGATGTTGATCTCGGCGCTCAATGCCTTGACCTTGAGTCCGGCGCTCTGCTCGGTGCTCTTGAAGCGCGGCCAGACCAGCCGCGGCCCGATGCGCTATGTCCTTCGTGGGATCGACAGGGCCCGCGACGGCTATGTGGCGGTGGTTCGCCGGCTGGTGCGCGTGGCGATCGCCGGCGTCGCGGTCGTGGCCGTCGTTCTGGTGGCGTCGGTATGGCTGTTCAGCAAGATCCCGCAGAGCTTTCTGCCGGAAGAGGACCAGGGCGCGATCTTCGCCGCCCTGCGGCTTCCCGAGGGCGCCTCGATCAACCGGACCGAGGCGGTGGTCAAGCAAGTCGAAGACATCGTCACGCCAATTCCAGGCGTCGAAGGCGTGGTGTCGGTGGTCGGGCTCAACTTCATCGACTACATTACGTCGTCGAACCAGGCCTTCTTCGTCATCCGGCTCAAGCCCTATGAGGCGCGCACCGATCCAGCGCAGAGCGCCGGCGCGATCATTACGCGTCTGCGGCCCCAGATGGCAGCCATCAAGGGCGCCATCGCGTTCCCGTTCAACCTCCCGCCCATTCTCGGCCTGGGCAGCACCGGCGGCTTCCAATACGTGCTGGAGGCGCTGCAGGGCCAATCGCCTTCCGACCTCGCGGCGGCGCTCCGTGGCCTGCTCGTGGCGGCCAATGGGCAGCCCGAGGTCGCGGGCGTATTCAGCACTTATGCTGCCGATACGCCCCAGATCTATCTCGATATCGACCGCGACAAGGCTCAGATCCTCGGGGTCAAGATCACCGATATCTTCAATGCCTTACAATCGACGCTGGGCAGCTACTACATCAACGACTTCAATGTGTTCGGCCGCACATGGCAGGTCAACGTCCAGGCCGACACGCCATTTCGTGACAAAGTGGACGACATCTACCGGATCTATGTGCGCAACGCCCAAGGGGCGATGGTCCCGATCCGCGCCCTGGCCGAGGCAAAGCTCGTCCAAGGGCCGCAAACGGTGGTGCGTTACAACGGATTCCGCGCCGCGATTGTGAACGGCGCGCCGAAGCACGGCTTCAGTTCCGGCCAGGCGCTCGCCGCGATGGAGCGCATCTCCGCGACAACCCTGCCAGCGGGCTACAGCTTCGAATGGACCGGAACCGCGCTCCAGGAAAAGGCGGCGAGCGGACGCACGGCCATCGTACTCGGATTCGCAATTCTCTTCGCTTATCTTTTTCTCGTCGCGCTTTACGAGAGCTGGAACATTCCGGTTCCCGCTTTGCTGTCGGTCAGCGTCGGGGTGCTCGGCGCCATCGTCGCGGTGATGCTGGCTGGACTGAGCTTCGACGTCTACGCGCAGATCGGACTCGTCGTGCTGATCGCGCTTGCCGCGAAGAACGGCATTCTGATCGTTGCGTTTGCGGTGGAGCAGCGGCGGCTCGGCAAGGCCATCGACGCTAGCGCCATTGAAGCGGCGAGCCTGAGGTTCCGCCCGGTGATGATGACCAGTTTCGCGTTCATCCTGGGACTCTTGCCCCTAGTTATTGCGAAGGGGGCTGGGGCCGCCACGCGCCAAGCGGTGGGAACGCCGGTATTCGGCGGCATGATCGCTGCATCCATCTTCGGGATTTTCGTTATTCCGCTGCTTTACATAACCGCGGAAAGATTGCGTCAGCGGAGGCGCAGCCGGGGAACGAAGTGATCGCGGCCCAGTACGTGCGCGCCGCCCCGTGGCCGGGGCATCCATCGCCGCAAAAGCCCTTGAAAGAAAAACGGCTATCTCCATATCCGAATCGTTGGCGAACCCGTGGGATGCCTTCGAGGATTCCTTCACGAAGGTTGCAGCGCTTCGTGAAATTGGCGTGATTGTTCTTTATTGTCTGCCCCCAGCTCGCTTTGAGTGACGGCGCGGGGGATGGTTCGCGGTGCGGCGGGTCTCCAGGAGACCGCAAATTGAGGAGATGCTGTGATGTTGAACACGACCAATCCGGAGCCACGTCCCTTGCTTAGCAATGAACAGCTGGCAGGCCTTGGCGGTGGCCGCGTTGCCTATGTGAAACCAATCCGTTCGGAAGACGTGAGCCGGCTTTTCCCGGCGGCGCCCGCGATCCAGCCCGGCCTCCAGCTGTTTGCCCTGCTTGCCGCCGATGGCACGCCTATCATCGTCACCGATTCGCGCGATGCCGCGGTGGCCAACGCGATGAGCCAAGAGCTCGAAATGGTAAGCTTGCATTGATCTTAGAGCGCGTCCCGATCAAATGGAATCATTTGATCGATAAGGACGCAGCTCAAACCGAAAAGATGGAGCATGTCCTCATGAGACATCGGATATATTCGATGTCTAAATATCGAAAAAGGCGAACAACTTTTTCGGGACATGCTCTAGTTGTAACGTCTCAATAGGTTGTTCACGGGGAGAATCTGAGGTTTGCGGGGTTTGCGAAGCACCACAGGCTCAGGAGATCCACCCGTGAACATTCATAACAATGCCAGGACGGCGCCGAACATGCGAGCCCTGATTGCCGGGCGCCGCCAAGCGGGCGGAACGCCGCGCTCCATAGCCGGCGCCGTAGGCGTTTCGCCCGCGGCCGTCAGGAAATGGCTCCGGCGCCGCGAAAGCGAGGGGGCGGCGGGTCTCGAAGACCGGACCAGCCGGCCGCATCGCCTGCGGACACGGATCACATCAAATCAGATCGCCCAGGTCGAAGCCCTGCGCCGGGCCCGTCAGCCCTTCTGGAAGATCGCCCGCGAGGCCGGGCTTTCCCGCGCGACGGTGGCCCGCATCGCAAAGGCCAAGGGGCTGAGCCGCCTGTCCGCCCTCGATCCCAGGATCGAGATCATCCGCTATGAAAAGAAGCAGCCGGGCGAGATGATCCATATCGACATCAAGAAGCTCGGCCGCATCGAAGGGGTCGGACATCGCATCACGGGAGACCGTACCGGACAGAGCGCACCACGCAGCCGCAAGGAAGGCGGCAAGGGCTGGGAATATCTCCATCTGGCGGTCGACGATCATTCCCGGCTGGCCTATTCTGAAATCCTGCCGGATGAAACACGGCGCTCCTGCCTGAAATTCCTCTTCAATGCCTTGCGATTCTATCGCGATCACGGTGTGAAGGTCTTTCGCGTCATGACCGACAATGGCGTCAGTTTCCGCTCACAGAGCTCACGCAAAGGCGTTGCGAATGCTGAAAATCAAGCACAAGCGTACCAGACCCTATACGCCAAGAACAAATGGAAAGGCCGAACGCTTCGTGCAGACCTCGTTGCGGGAATGGGCCTATGCGAAACCCTACAACCATTCCTCCGAACGGGCCGCCGCACTGCTGCCTTTCCTCCGAACGGGCCGCCGCACTGCTGCCTTTCCTCCACAATTATAATTATCACCGGCCTCACTTCGGCATCAACGGAAGCCCCCCTATCTCAAGGATCCGAAGAAACAACCTATCGAGATACGACAGCTAGGCGGCGGAGACACGGTGATCGCAATTCCCAATGCGATCCACCAGGAAATCAAACCCACTCAGTGCTCTCCCTTTATCGTCACGTTGCCCCGAACATTCGCGATCGCGAGGCTATCAGGCCCATGCGTAGTCTGGTTTACGGACGGGGCGGTCTGGCCCGAGGAACCGTGAATACTGTCCGGAAGCATCACATCCAGGAGCCAGTCTCGAACAGGTTGCAGGCACGCACGGACCTTGTCCGCCTGATCAGCCGCCACTTGGCTAAGAGCGGTGTTGATGCCATCCACGAGACTTTCGGCGCTTGATCTTTTGACATTGAACTCGCCGTCTAGATTGCCCTTAACATTGAGCGACCGCAGGGACAGTTCCGCCCCACCGGTCGTCGCACCACTGGTCAATTCTGTGCGGCCGCCTCCTACGCAAAGGCGCACCATCATATTGGCGATATTCTCCGTATCGACGACGCCTTGCGCAGCGCCGACGACAGGCCAACAACCCTATACGGTCAAAAGCACAAAGCCAGCGAACCTCATTGGCCGCCTCGCGCTCGCGTTTGCGGCAGCAGTTTAACCTAAAACCGCGCACCGGCCAACAGAATAGGAAGCGCAACGACATCGGCCCTAATGCGCGCCTCTTGGAGAGATCAATATTTTGCACAAAGGAGTTGGAGTCATCAAATCAATCGCTTGTCCGTTGCAAAACTCGAGCAGACTGTGTGGAAAGCCGGGCTGACCGGATTCCGTTGTCGCTTGTCTCGCGCTAGAATCGCGCATGACCCATATTTTTGGATTCGAACGTTCGCAACTTTTGTTGTTACCGGAAGCAGTGGACGATTATGCCGGCGCTGATAATCCGGTGCGGTTCATCGACGCTTTCGTTGATGGACTCGATCTCGCGGCGGCCGGGTTCAAACGCGTCACGCCGAAGGCGGCGGGCCGTCCAGGCTACGCGCCGGGCGATTTGCTGAAGCTCTACATCTACGTCTATTTGAACCTTGTGCGGTCGAGCCGGCGGCTTGAGGCCGAATGTCATCGCAACATCGAGGTCATCTGGCTGTTGCGGAGCTTGAAGCCGGACTTCAAGACCATCGCCGGTTTCAGGCGCGGCAATCGCGCCGCGTTCAAAAAGGTTTTCCGGGAGTTCGTGATCCTGTGCCGGCGGCTTGATCTGTTCGGACGCGAGTGGCTGGCGGTTGATGGCACGCGCATCAAGGCGGCCAACAACAAAGACCGGAATTTTACGACGGGGTCTTTGCAAAAATTCATCGAGGCCGCCGGCAGGAAGCTGGAGGATTATCTGAAACGGCTCGACGCGGGCGATGCCGGGGAGTGCGCAACCGGTGGTTCGCGGGTCAAGAATCTGGCGGAAAAGATCGCGGCGCTGAAAAAGAAGCGCGGCGAATATGCGGCGCATCTGACTGCGCTGGAAAAGAGCGGCGAAAGCCAGGTGTCGCTCACCGGTCCCGGCAGCCGCGCCATGGCGGCGCATAGGAAGGCCAGCGCCGGCTATAACATCCAGATCGCCGTCGGCGCCAAGCACAAGATGATCGTGGAACAGGCGGTGCCGAACGATGTTTTGGACATGGGCTTGCTGCAACAGACCGCCGAGCCTGCGCGCCAGATTCTTGACGTCGAAAAAATCAATGTCGTGGCCGGCAAGGGTTATTTTGGAACTGAGGACATCGCGGCCTGCGAGAAGGCGGGGCTGATGCCCCATGTGCCGCGCCCGCAACGCGGGGCGGCGGTGACGAACGGCTTTTTCCGCAAGGATGAATTCCGCTACGATGCCGCACAAGACGCCTATATTTGTCCTGGCGGGCGGGCGCTAACGCCGGTCCGCGAAGGCAAACTGCGCGAATTGAAAAAAGCCGATTACGGTAATGCAAAAACCTGCCGCGCCTGCGCGTTGCGCTTGCGCTGCACGAAGGATGTTCACGCTGTCTCGCGCCTTGAAAACGAGGACGCGCTCGATCGCATGGCGGAGCGGCTGAAAGCGAGACCGGACATTCTCGCCCAGCCGCGCGAAATCGTCGAGCATCCCTTCGGCAGCATCAAGCAATGGATGAATCAGGGTGCGTTCCTAACGCGCGGCCTCGATAACGTGCGCGCCGAGTTCAGCCTGACGGCGCTCGTCTACAAACTGCGGCGGGCGCTCAACATCCTTGGGGTAGAGACAATGATGGCGGCGGTCCGAGGCTAAAGGAGGCGCGATATCGGCCCGGTTGGACCAGGCAAACGACGATCGCGCCTTCATAACCGGAATCCCGCGCGGAATGGCGAGAAAATCGCCAAACCAAGCTCCGGCGAGGTGTCACTGCTCAACTGGAGCCGTTTCCACACGGTCTGCCAAGAATTCTGCACAGTGCAGGAAATGCTTGTGCTGCAAGTGTTTATTGCAGTTTTTAACCCCTGCGAGACCCTTCCATTTAGGTCGCGGAAGAAAGGCCGCTGCTACACCGGCGTACTCGGTACGAGTTCGTAACCCTCACCATTTGCGCCTCGCGCAGCTTGTATCGATGCGTGGCAATTGTCGTAATTGCGCAACACCTCGCCACTATCGCGGCCAACGGTATGTCCCGTTTACACTAATTAAACCCATGCTGGCTTGTTCGTGAAGCACAGTGCTTTGTGAGCGGAGTAGCCGGCATGCCTCGTATAACCGGAATTGTCATCGCAGCAATACTCGCGGGGCCAGCAATGGCCGCAGACCTGTCCGTCAGTCCGCCACCCGCCCCACCGGCCTACAATTGGACGGGCCTATATTTTGGTATCAACGGCGGCGGTGCATGGGGGCAGCAGGACCCATTCGATATTTTAACGAACCGGTTCGATCATGTGTCCATCAATTACAGCGGGGGAGAGGTCGGAGGAACGGCTGGCGTTCAATTACAGATCGCTCATGTCGTTCTGGGTTTCGAGTTCGGACCTCGATTGGGTCGGTGTCAGCGGTTCATCGGTACTTACTCCGACAATTTTCGGCACCCCGGCAGGATTCTCGGTCAATGCAACGACCAATATCAACTGGGATCTCACAGCTCGGACGCGCGTTGGATATGCGCAGGACAATTGGCTGTTCTTTGCAACGTTCGGTGTGGCGGTGCTTGGCGCCAAGACCAACTTAAGCACCCTCAGCGGACTGACCTGCGGCACATTTGGCATCATCGGCGGCGGTCCTGGCGAACTCAAGTGTTCGGGAACCAATACAAGGCTCGGAGGGGCACTTGGAGCCGGCGTTGAATATGGGTTTACCCCGAACTGGAGCGCGAAGCTTGAATATCGCTACACAGCCGCGGCCTCGCTGGAGCTCTCGCACATCAACGAGGTGCTGGTTGGCGTGAATTATCGTTTTGGCGGACTCTAAGGCTTGCGCACCGTGCCCAAGAGCGGGGTTTTCACCGGGGCCGCGACTCCATAGATGACGGTAAAGCCAGACCATCGCACCACCGTGGCTTCGGCGTTCACCGCCGCGCGATTCAATCTCCCATTCATGGCGCTCGAGCCGGGCCAATCTGCGGTGCACGGACCGGCTTAGCCATGCCGTAGAAGATCACGACACCCTGGCCGCCGCAGCGGGTCGACAGCGCCTCATTGGGCGTGCCTATACAGCTGTCGATATCCTGCCAATTGATCATCGCCCAAACATTGCCCGCTGGATCGACGGCGATATCGGTCTGCATTTGAAGACCGCCGCCCACATAGCCGCCCGGCGGCGAAATCTGGTCCCCGGTTTTCATGCCGGGCGGACAGGTCTCGGTCCGCACACCACACAGCTGCACGATTGGACTGTCTGCGGCGGCGAAGTTGGAAATCCAAACGTTGTCGTTGCCGTCAACCGCCGCGGCCCATGGCCCGGGGAGACCGCCTCCCGTAAACGGCGAGCCAGGGTAGTGGGTGCCGTCCGGCCGAAGGAGCGTGACGCTGCCGCTGTCGAGCGTGCCTCCTTGCTGTTCGGACATCGTCTTCGTCAGATAGTCGGACGCCGATGTAACACCTTCGAGCTTCAGGCGCACCCCCATGTCCACGAGATGGAACATGCCTAGGAGCCCGCTGCCGAACCGGTTGGTAACCCAGACATTGCCCCGGCTGTCGATCGCAAGACCACTGCTATTGTACCCGACACTGAAGTTCTCGGCCTTGCTCGGATCAGCGGCGGGAAAGCGCGTGACGTGATCGACCCCGCTGTTGGACACCCAGATCCGGTCGTGTTGGTCAATGCCGAGATGAAATGGTGCCCGGAACGACTTGCAAGGCTCCACGGTGTCGCCCTCGCAGACGATCCGGCCCTTGGTCAGTTCGCCCTTGGGGAAGTGAACAAGCTGGCTCTTCGAGACCCCCAAGGCCCAGACGTCTCCGCTGGGCGTGACGATCACCCCCTGCATCAGCCCGAGCCCGGCCGCCGAAGGTGATGCCCTCCGGAGGTGTCAGCGGCTTGCCGTGCTTGTCGAATACCGCAATCGATCTGCTGCCGTAGCTGGTGAGCCAGGCATTGTCCTTGGAGTCGACCGCGTTACCGAAGGTGCCCCCTTCCATCCCACCACCGGTAAAACCTGCCGTGATCGGCGAAAGGGGTTTGCCGTTGGGGGCGAACTTTGTGGCGTGGCCTTCCCACAGCGAGTCCTGACCCTGCCATCCGATCGTGAAGTTGTCGCCAACCCAGAGGTTGCCCTCGCTGTCAAACATGGCCTTGCCGCCCGCACGATACCCTCCACCGTCGAACTTGAGTGGCAGCACCCAGGCGCTGGGGGCCCAGTTCAGGTACGGCATGAACGGAACCGCTCGCAGGTTTTTGCCCTTCGGGACCGGATAGAACGAATCGAGCAGCGCGAAGAGTCTTTCAGGCTGGTACCATGGATAGCGAGCGATTGCCTCGGCCGCAGTCAAGGTGTCAGTCGGCACGCCACCATTGGTCGGTGTGGCCGCCGCGAAGAGTTCGCCGCACGCATCGGCCGAGACGCGCGTGGCACAGCCAGCCAACAAGTTGGCCAGGGTAGCAAAGTTGGCCATCGTTGGCGTCTGGCCGCTGTTGAGTGGCCCCTGGATAGCATCCCCCCATCCGCCTGTTCCTAGATCAACGAAGTTCGGCACGTTTCCGGCGGCGATACGCAGGCCGAGCCTATGACCCTTGATCGCGGTGCCATCGAGAAACTGCGCGTGGGTCCACACCGACGCCACCGTGGTCATCTCGTTAATGACGACGTTGGCGGGTGGCTTGCCGCCAAGCACGGTCAACAGGACAAGTGCCGGGTTGTCGCCGCTGCCCTTGTTGACCGTGGGTTCGCCGCCTTTGGCAGTCAGATACAGGACGGTGTTCTCGCCAGGAAGATTCCTTGGCGCTAAGGTGAAATCGACCATCACTGCCGGATTTTGTTTGAGCGAGTTGCTTGGGTTTGCCGGCACTCGCCGCCCAAAGTGTCACGCTGGACTCTGCGAGTGGATTACCGCCCGCTTGAACTTGCCCCTCGATACGAACGGCGGCGGCAGCCGCGACAGATGCGAAGCCGGGCAACTCGACTGCCATCAGCATGGCGACAAAGCGGGCTTTTTTATTTTTGTTGAGCATTTTTCGACTCCCCTGCCAGGCTGCTTCTCTTCTATTGCTCCACTATCGCTTTAGGGTGCCGCTCAGAGACTGGCAAGCGCCCGTCGTCCGCACCTGTCCAGTGCTCCGGCCAATACGGGCTTTCATCGGTAGCGGACATAGCGGACGGAGGGTCGTTGGCCCTCACCGTGCAAAAACCAAGCGGACCGGCGCGCCGGTAGAAACCGGCAAGGAGTAGGTGGTGCAAGTCCACTACGATGAAGGAGTAGCGATCCGCATCGGTCCCGAGCCGTGCGTTGGCATCCGCGAGGATGCCGGCGAAGCGATCTGGAATGATGCGCACAATTCAAGAATTCCGATCCCAAAGTGCAGTATTGATATATCGGGCACTTAATGCGTGCAAAATATAGTGCGAATGTCTGCTCACCACCCAGGCTGTGTGAAAATATTCCATTTGATGTGATTCGCGCGATATGATTCCCGCACGATTTGCGGGGGATCCGATGACGCGCTTTGTCGTTGGGGATGACCGCAGTCAGAGCACGTTGTTCCCAGCGGTGCTGGATGACTATTTGGGCGAGGACAATCCGGTCCGGGCGATCGATGTCTTTGTCGATGAGCTTGATCTGGCCAAGCTCGGCTTTGGCGGCGTTCGAGCCGGAGGCGACAGGAAGGCCGGCCTACCATCCGGCGACGTTGTTGAAGATTTACGTCTACGGATACCTCAATCGGGTGCAGTCGAGCCGGCGCCTGGAGCGGGAGTGCCAGCGCAACATCGAGCTGGTTTGGCTGACCGGCCGCCTGATGCCGGACTTCAAGACCATAGCCGACTTCCGCAAGGACAATGGCGAGGCCATCCGCAAGGTCTGCCGCGAGTTCGTGGTGCTGTGCCGACGCCTTGAACTGTTCAGCGAAGCGAGCGTTGCGATCGACGGCAGCAAGTTCAAGGCCGTCAACACGCGGGATCGGAACTTCACCCAGGCCAAGATGCAGCGGCGTCTGGCGCAGATTGACGAGAGCATCGCCCGCTATCTCTCGCAGCTCGACAGCGCCGATCGTCAGGGGGAAGCGGTACCGGAGGCCAAGATCACCCGGCTCAACGAGAAGATTGCGACGCTGCGCCAGGAGATACAGCGCCTGAACGCTCTGAACACTCAGATGATGCAGACCGAGGACAAGCAGATATCGCTGACCGATCCCGATGCTCGCTCGATGGCCACCAGTGGCCGAGGCAGCGGGATGGTCGGTTACAATGTGCAAAGTGCCGTCGACACCAAGCATCATCTCATTGTTACCCATGAGGTGACCAACGTTGGGTCTGACCGGAGCCAGCTGTCCCACATGTCCGAGCAGGCGCGCGCAGCGATTGGTTCCGAGACCATCGAGGCTGTAGCCGATCGCGGGTACTATAGCGGCGAGGAAATTGTGGCCTGCGAGCAAGCCGGCATCACAGTTTATCTGCCGAAGCCGATGACCTCGGGCTCTCAAGCCAAAGGCCGCTTCGGCAAGCAGGACTTCGTCTATGTCGCGGCGGACGACGTTTATCTTTGTCCCGCCGGCGAGCAGCTAACCTATCACTACACCAACGAGGAGGACGGCAAGACACTGCGGCGCTACTGGACCGACGCTTGTCAGGCCTGCGCGCTGAAGAGCAAGTGCACAACAGGCAAGGAGCGGCGGATCTCACGATGGGAGCACGAAGCCGTCCTTGAGGCGGTGCAGGCGCGGCTCGATCGGAACCCGGACAAGATGCGCGTGCGCCGCCAGACTGTGGAGCATCCCTTCGGTACGATAAAGTCCTGGATGGGAGCCACGCACTTCCAGATGAAAACGCTCAAGAACGTCGGCGACCGAAATGGCGCTGCACGTCCTGGCCTACAACATGAAACGGGTAATGCGCATTCTGGGCGTTGGCGGATTGATGGCCGCCATGCGGGCCTGAGGCGCATCATAGCACGGCCAAATCACCCCCGTGCAGATGACCTCAGAACGTCATCAGATGCTGCGGGGCCCGATTCTCGAAATTTTGCCGCGCCGGTCCGCCAAATCCTCGCCGGCACGCAATCGGGGCGTCAATCGCGCGCGTTCTCACACAGCCTGCACCTGTTGCAGACATTCGAACTCACCCGCCACCACTTCATCAGATGAATTGACCAAATTGAGAGCCAACGGCACCCGGGGCCGCCGTGCGCGGGCCAGCAATTCACAACTTGCCTTTCACCGTTTCGATCAATTGCTTCAGACTGAAGGGTTTCGGCGCAATTCAAAATTGCGCAATGCGGCAAGCTTTAGCTGTCCGCCACTCCCGATCGGGTTCGACCCACCCCGGTTTGATAAAAAGTTACAGCCTCAAGATTCACGGTGTCGGTGGAACGTACCCCAGGGTGGGTTCGAGGGTGTAACCGCCGGCCACGCCTTCGTTGTAGTTGGTGGTCTCGAGGTGGTCGCCTGTAGAGGCCAGGTAAAAGCGGTACAAGGGGAGTGACCCGCCGACGCTCGTGCTGTAGACGTAGCCGTACACGCCCTCGGCGGTATGTCCCTCGCAATTCGACTGTCGCGAAATGAAATGCTTGCCGTACGCTGCGAGGCATCGGTAGATCGGCACAGCGTCGGATACACCAGCATTCGATGCCAACACGCGGAAAGCGATGCTTTCCGGATTGAAATTGGCACTGAGACCTTCAAATATACTTTTGGTAAAAAAATGTTCACCAGTCGCCGGATTGAAGAAACGATTCACGTTCACAAGATTGCTCGCAGTGGCTGGATGGAAAAGTTTGGATACCGAAATCATGCCCTCGATCACCTGCCGCAGGTTGCCCACTACGACGTAGTCTCGGTAGCTGTAGTTGCCGGCCGGCGTAGATGCCGTGCGGAACACCGAATTCCATTTGACCGTAGCCGGTGTGAAATCGTAGCGTCCGTAGCCCAAGTGGGCATACCCCTTCTGAGGATGATCCGGCGAATAGATACCCATCGCGTAATTCTTGTCGGGCGTCGAGAAAATTATCGGCAATTCTTGCTCGCCCGGTGTATGGGCCAGGCGGTTGAGCGCAACGTGTCGCGGGTCGAAAGTGTAGAAGTTCGAGAAGCTAGACGGCATGTAGCCAGTCAGTGATTCGAAGGTGCCGCTCATGTGATCTTCGGGGACGCGGAAGGTCACCAGGTCTTCGACGACGTTGGAAATTCCCTTGTAGCCGATCGTCACGCTCTTAGTGAGGATATGACCCGAAAGGTTGCTGGTGTTCTGCGCGGCCGTATATGCCAGATTGCCGCCACACCCGGCCGGATAGGGAGAACCCACTGGCGTCCAAAACGCCATTTGCGTAGCCATGCTCAAATGATTGCGCGACGCACTGATAGATAGCACTTGGCTGGTCGAAGTTGTCATGTCGGTCATCGAACCGGCCTCGGTCGGGTTAAAACACTCGCCGAATCCGTCAAAGCTCGACGCCGACTGCAACTCTCGGCCGTGGTCGTGCGCGTTTATAAACTGCATTCCTTTCCAGGTGAGCGAACTGATGGCGCCGGCAAATTGCGCGGTGGTTTCAATCACCAGCGGAGAACCAAGCACGGTAGCGCTGATCGTGGTATTGCCAGTATCGAGCGCGAATGCTTTTGCGGCTAAGGCAAGTCCAGCGAGTGTCATCGCGCAGAGTGCGAGTCGCGGGTACCGTTGCATCGTGCCTGCAAAACCTCCCATAAATCGATCTCCTTGATGCTGTTTTAGGGGAAGGGCGTCGTCGTCATGCGAAGAAACACGGAGTCGTGCATTGATCCTTCGGTAGCACAATGAAAGCAATTCAATTATTAGCCACTTCTAGGGTCCAGCAATCAGGGGTGAATGTCCGCTCACCACCTTTGCAAACAAGCGAACTGGCCCGCTATCACTATCATCAGATGAATTGACCAAATTGAGAGCCAACGGTACCCGGGACCGCCGTGCGCGGGCCGGCAATTCACAGCTTGCCTTTCACCGCTTCGATCAATTGCTTCAGACTGAAGGGTTTCGGCAAAAAGCTGAAATCCTCTCCTTCGGGCAGGTTTTTGGCGAAAGCGTCCTCGGCATAGCCGGACACGAAAATCACCTTGGCCTTGACCCCACGTTTGCGCAATTCGCCAAACATGGTTGGGCCATCCATCTCTGGCATGACGACGTCGGAAACGATAAGATCGATCCTTCCGCCGGTTTGTTCGACAATTTGCAACGCCTCGATGCCCGAGGCCGCCTGCAACACGGTATAGCCGCGTGAGGCAAGCGCCCGCGCTCCAAAAGCACGGACCGCCTCTTCGTCCTCGACGAGCAGAATCGTGCCGTGGCCAGTGAGATCGGCGGACCGCGCGGCCGCTAGTTCGATGGGACGAGACGCATGGGTTTCGTCAGGAATATACCGGGGCAGGAGAATCGTAAAAACCGTCCCCTTGCCGACCGTGCTGGAACAGAAAACATAGCCGCCGGTCTGTTTTACGATGCCATACACCATGGCGAGGCCGAGACCGGTGCCCTTTCCGACCTCCTTGGTGGTAAAAAACGGTTCGAAGATTTTGTCTTTGACTTCCAGCGTGATGCCGTGGCCGAAATCCTCGACCTCGATTGCGACATAATCGCCTGGATCCAGCGATGCCTCGCCAAATCCGGCGCATTCGGCCGCCATGACATTGCTGGTCCGCAAGATGATCTTGCCGCCTTGCGGCATCGCGTCGCGCGCGTTGACGATCAAATTGACGAGGACATGCTCGAACTGGTTGACATCGGCCTCGACGAGCCAAAGGTCGCGGCCATGGCGCAGCTCGAGATCGATTTTTTCGCCGACAAGCCGGCGCATCAGCATTTGCAGATCGGATAGCACGTCGCCCAATTGCAGGACCTGCGGCCGCAACGTTTGGCGGCGCGAAAACGCCAGAAGCTGGCGCACGAGCGAGGCCGCGCGGTTGGCGTTTTGCTTTATTTGATTGATGTCCCGGAACGACGGATCGGTTGGCCGATGATTGGCGAGAAGCAGGTCGCTATAGCCGATGATCGCGGTCAAGACATTATTGAAATCATGCGCCACTCCGCCGGCAAGCTGTCCGATCGCTTGCATTTTCTGGGATTGCGCGAAGTTACTTTGCAAAGCCCGCTGTTCGGTGGTGTCGAGCGCGTAAATCGTCGCGCCGTTCCCGTCGCGCGCCTCCGCCGCCGCGAAAAACAGCCTTGCCAACCGCTCGCCTTCCCCAGCCAAGGCGGCATCGACCGGCGGGATATCGCGAGCAGACTGGAAGGCCGCGGCAATGGCGGCATCGACGGCGCCGTGGTCGCGATCGAGGATACCGGCAAAGATCGAGCGCGCGGCGGACGGCTTCAAGGCTTCCGGCATGAGGCGCGCGAAAGCGGTGTTCGAACGGGTGATCCGTCCGCTCTTGTCGAGCATGGCGATCGCCATCGGCGTCGCATCGAATACCCGCGCGAAGTGCATTTCCCCCGTGCGCAAATCCTGCGCCGGTTCCTCGCCGGGAGCGCGGCCGAGGACGAGCGTGCGCGACGGCCCTGGTGCGCCGTCCTGACCGAACGCGACACCGTGAAGCAGGCGCACCGGCAGGCTTTGACCATTGCGGCATTTCAGGTCGATATCGAATTGCCCGGTGCGGACCTCGCCCGCGCCACCGGCGGCCGAAGCGACTAGCGCGGCTCCGCCCCCCGCCACGAAGTCGGTCAGTTTGAGACCTCCAGCGCCGGCCTCCGCCGGGTCGTAACCGAGCCAGGAGGCGAGGGTTGCGTTCATATAGGAAACGTCGCCGTTCCGGCCGCAGGAAAAAAATCCGGCTGGCGCGTGGTCTAAAAAATCGATGGCCTGCCGCAATTCCTGAAAGACGTTTTCCTGTTTTTCCCGCTCGCGCGTTACATCCGCGACGGACCACAGGCTGGCGCGCCTGGCGCTCGCCAAAGCCAGCGGCCTGACCGTGATCTTGTACCAGCCGGCCCCGCCGGCGCCTCCGAGCGGCAGGGGCAAGCGCAATTCCTCGGTGGCGCACTTGCCGTCACGCGCGGCTTGGGCGAGCCGGTAGATGGCCTCGGAAATCTCAGGGGATCCGGAAAATAGCCGTTCCACCGCGCGCAGGTCCGCGAGACCACGTGCCCCCGCCAGGGTCAAATAGGCGTCGTTCGCGTAAATAATCTTGCCGCAGGCACCGGTCACGATCAGCCCTTCGGTATTCCCGTCGCAAATGAGTTTGGTGACGTCGTTCCTCGACGGATGTCCGGAAAACTGAAGGAGGCCCGCGGCAAAGGCGAAGGACGCGCCAATACCGGCAATCGCGAAGAGTGCGAGCAGCAAGGTTGCGAGGGTAGTGCGTCCGTCATTGGGCAAGAGGGAAAAAGCCGCGATGGCGCCCGCCAGAAGCAGAGCAAAAGCCAAGATCAAGACTGGGTTGCAATTGCGTCCAGTTTCGCGGACGGCGGTGGGTTGCTCGCTCATGAAGTTTCACCCGGTGCAAGCTGGGTAACTATGTTTGAATCCATGGACAACCCGCCGCCGCCGCCGCGACTCCACCAGTGTGTTTGGAATTGCAACAAAGCCACGTCTTCGCTCGAGGCGATATTTCGCGCATCCGCCGCCAATTTATCTACCTTAAGCTTCAGTGGAATAGCCGGGCGTTGCCGCTGAACTTCGACTATTTTGGCGCGTTGATATTTGACAACCAAAATTGTAATAGCGGTCTCGTCTCGCACCGAGGCACCCGGCCGGGAGGAGTCAATGCAATCGTTTGGCAAGTTCCTCACCATTGCAACCATCTCGATGTCAGCTTCGGGCAGTGCCATCGCGCAATCCTCCTATTACGAATACCGGCAAGCGCCGCCAAATCCGCCTCGCGGCCGGATCGCGCAAGGCCTCCCTGTCCAGGAATTGGACTGGTTCCGCTATGGGTATTCCGGCACCGCCGGCCGCATAGGTCTTGGTGCCGATCCTGCCCACCCGGAAGGTCCCGGTAATTTTTCCTCGCCAGGACGGTAGGGTGGTCGCATGCGCGAATCGATATTTTGACGAATTTCGTTAATATTTGCTAGCCCGCACCGGCATGTCAGTTGCGGACATGCTATACTGGCCAAACCTCCGCCGCAGTCTTCTTTGAATGAGCCATCAGATGCTGGGCTTGAACGAAAGTCTTTTCGCGAGCAAGAATCTCACCATTGCCGCTGCGCTAATCGCATTCCTCGCTGCTGCTGCTCTGTTGTCCCTTATTTTCCGCTTTGCCTTCCGGCGGCGGGTTCGGTTGCCACGTAATGGAAGGGCCCGGCTGCCGCGGCTTGGGACCGTCGATTCGTTCGACCTCGACCGGCAGCGCCAGCTCGTTATTATTCGACGCGACAATGTCGAACATTTGTTGATGATCGGGGGACCCAACGATATCGTGATCGAATCGGAAATTATTCGCGCCGAGAGCCGCGATCCGCGCGACCTTCGCGAGGCGAGAATTCGCGACAAGGAGCTGCGCGAGAGAGAGCTGCGTGAGGCGCCGCCAGTGGCGGCAGGAATTTCTTGGCCTTCTCCGGCGGACGCGCCACCGCTGACTACTCCGCAGCGCAAAATGCCGTTTCCGCCCGCGGCCGGGTTGGAGCCGGAGACCGGGTTGACGGCCGCTGTCCCCTATGAGGAATCCATGCGCGATTCCGTGCCAGAGATCGTTTTACCAACGCCAAGCCGGCCCGTTTTTCCTCTGCCGCCAAGGCGCATGCCGCCGCCCGTCACTCCATTTGGCCAAGGAACATTGGATCAAACCGAGCCTCTCCACGGCGGCGCTGGTCCGCCGCAAAAACCCGAGCTTGCAACCAATCCAGCCAAACGATTTCCGCGCCCGCCCGCCGCCCCTCCTTTTTTGCGGTCTCCGGCGCTGCGCCAGGTGCAAGGGACCGCCGCCACACCGGCGCCATCAGGCCCGTCCGGGACGCCCTTCGCGGAAGCACTTGCCGCAATCCCGCTTCCCCGCTTTGAGGAGATTCCAACGTCCACGCCGGGTGATGTGGCACGGGACCCTGAATTTTCTCCCGCGCCCGCGACGCAATCCGCGGGATCAGCCGCTTCCCCAGTTGCCGCCAGCGGTTCAACCTTGGAGGTCCCGGCGGCCGGCGCGGCGCAAGACGGCACCGTTACGCTAGAGCAAGAAATGGCGCGATTGCTTGGACGCGCGCGGGGCTAAAGCAAGCGGGCGCGGCGAGTCAATAAAGTCCCGCCGAGTTCTGGCGAATCACTCCAGCCATTTGCTTCGCCAGGGGAAAACTCGCGTTCGCGTCTGAGGCGGCGATCCCTTGGGAAAAGGCGGGGGTACGAGTTTTCGTCGTCTTTCCGCGCGGCCGAAAGCGTCGAAATGATCGCGGCCGGATTGAAAGCCGTTGGCGCGCACGGCGGCGGCCACGTCGGGGTTCGCGTCGAGGTAAGCTTGTTCGTCATAGGTCTCCGGCGTGACGATAGGAAACGCCGGCCTGAATGGACGGCGCCCTTGCGCGGACCAGGACGTTCGCCGAACCAAATCGTAAAGGGCGATATCGTGGCGATGGTGATAGGCGAGAAATGCGCGAAGTTCGGGCGTTTGAAAGAGCGTGGTGTCGAAGTGGTATTTTGAGGCTGCGTTCTCGCGGAGCTCATTGGCATCGCGCGGGATCTCGGCGAATTCAAAGGCTTGGTGAAGGTCTGGCAGTGTTTGCTCGGTGGCGATGTAGCAATAGGTATTTAACCGGCGGGTTATTTCGCTGTCCGCGATGGACTGAAAATCCGCACCGAGTATGTAGCGGGCCTGGCAGTTGAGGAAACCATCGCCATGCTTCAGAAGAAGCGCCATGACAGCATATAACCGGGAAAAATCAGTTGCCTGGACCTCGGCACTATTTTGTTGTGCTGCGACTGAACGAGCCAGGAACGACTCAGTTCCGCGGTGCGCTATCTCGAAATGCCAGTTGAGGCTAGAGAGGAGCTGCGCGATTGGCTCGCGAATGCTCGCGAAATATTCGACGGGCCGGTTCAGCCAAATCAGTCTCCCGGCGAAGTCGTCGCGGCCAACATGGCCGCTGACCCAGTCGCAATCTGAGGCGTGGCCAAGGAATGCGTCGGTAAGGAAAATTCCCTCGCATTGACTCAGCCCGCGAGGCGAACAAAGGTCGAGCACCGCATTGACGGTTGAGCCGGCTGTCTTCGGCACGTGGACAAAGGTGAGCAACGGAAGAGGCGTTGTGTGCTGGGTGACGTCTTCGATTGGGGCAGTCACGACGAGAGCCAATACGATGTTAGGTGTTGCATTCAGGTCTTTAACAGCATTGCACCTAATTCAACAATACTCAACTCCTTAATTGTACAAGTCTGGATGTGATCCACCGGTCAATGTCAGATTACGTCATTCATTCCACGGCGGGCATTATCGGCGAGGTGGACTCGATATTGTCAAGGATGCCATAGGGTGTTCGGAAGAACGCCCGTCGCAAGCAACGGGCTACGGCACCGGCTCCGCCGGCGCGAGCATTCAGGCAAGTGCGGTATACCGGACTTGCAAAATAATGCTCGCGTCCTTGACAATATCGATCCACTCGCCAAACTCGCCGCCAAGAGATGAATGGCGGGTTGCGATTTCATCCGGCAGTGCCTGAAATCTCAAGTCCAGTATTTTACACCTTAATCCTGGCAGAGGTGGACGTTTGCCAAAGACCGGCGTCTGCGATGCCGTCGCGATCGCGTAGCCCCAAAATAGCATTGAGTCAGCTCTCGCGGTGGGTCCGTTCGCGCCGTTCGTGACGTTCCTGCGCCTCCACCGAAAGGGTTGCGATCGGCCGCGCATCGAGCCGTTTCAGGCTGATAGGCTCACCGGTTTCTTCGCAATAGCCATAAGTGCCATCGTCAAGCCGTTCCAGCGCCGCGTCGATCTTTGCGATCAGCTTGCGTTGCCGGTCGCGCGCCCGCAATTCGATGGAACGGCCGGTTTCGGATGAGGCGCGATCGGCGAGATCAGGATGGTTTTCACTTTCCCTCTGCAAGACCACGAGGGTTTCCTGGCTCTCGCGCAGGATATCTTCTTTCCAGGCAATTAATTTGCGCCGGAAATAATCCTTCTGGCGCTCGTTCATAAAGGCTTCGTCTCCGGCCGGTTTGTAGCCGCCTTCGACCTCCTCGATAGGCACTCGCGCGACTCCCAAATCTCAAACCGCCGCCCTTATAGCGATTGCCTGCTCCATATACAATCGTTCCGCCAACGCCGGGATTGGGGTGACAAATGCGACGGCTGCGCGGATTCCGAAGTGGATGGGTTCCGCTAACGCTCGTTCAGAAGGTTCCGATGGGCCATCGGATCAAGAGACTGCGCTTACCGATTATGTTCAACGGGACTTGGTATAAATTACACGGTTGATGGGATAAAACGCGCCGGAATCGCGGGCCTCCAGATGCTTCCGCCGGCCAGATTGATGCCTAATTGCCGTTCAAGCCGGAGCCGACCCCGCTGCGCTTGAAGCTGCTCTTTGCCGATGTCCCGGAACAGAAAATCGCTGTAAACTGCGACCATGTTTTCGCCCGAGGAAATCGAGCGCTACGCGCGCCATATCGTGCTGCGCGGTATCGGTGGACCTGGCCAGCGGAAGCTGAAGGCCGCGCGGGTGCTCGTCATAGGCGCGGGCGGTCTCGGATCGCCGCTCATTCAATATCTCGCGGCGGCGGGCATCGGCGAGATCGGCGTTCTCGACGACGACGAAGTCTCGCTGTCGAATTTTCAGCGCCAGGTTCTGCACGGTACGGCGGATATTGGCCGCGGCAAGGCCGAAAGCGCGAAAGCGGCAATCGAAAGATTGAATCCGCACGTCAAGGTCACCACGCTGCTCGCGAGGCTCACCGCGGATAACGCACGCGCCGCGGTCGGCGCGTTCGATGTCGTCGCCGATGGCTCGGACAATTTTGCTACTCGCTATGCCGTGTCCGACGCCTGCTATTACGAAAAGCGTCCACTGGTCACCGCCGCGGTCGGCGCCTTTGACGGCGCGCTGACGGTTCTGCGGCCTTATGAAAACGGTCCCTCCGGCGAACCCAATCCAACTTACCGTTGTCTTTATCCGGAGCCGCCTCCAGAGGGGACCGTGCCGGCTTGTTCCGAGACGGGCGTGCTCGGCGCCCTAACCGGCATCCTTGGCGCGATGATGGCGCTGGAAGTTATCCGCGAAATCGCCGGTTTCGGCGAAGGACTTGTCGGCAGGCTCGTGCTCGTCGATGCGCTCGGCATGCGTTTCGAGACAGTTCGCTACCGGTGGGATCCAGCCAATCCACTGAACGGAACCTCCGCCACGGCATCATGGCGGGCGTAGGGTGGCAAGGACAAGATGGCGCGTGGCAAGCGTTGACAGTCCCGGCACCAGTAATTAGACCACGCTGCGGCAAACGTCTTGGCTTATTTCGGCGAGCTGGTGGGGGATAGTTCAACGGTAGAACAGCGGACTTCTGACTTCGTCAATCTTGGTTCGAATCCAGGTCCCCCAGCCACATAACATATTGATATTACTGCATTTTGTCAGTTTTCGGTTGCGTCGGAATTCGTCCGGCATGTCCGCCGGTTACGCACCCTCCATCACAATGGTCCGGTTCCGGAGACGCAAAACCGCGGCCTGAGGAGCGCGAAGGCGCGAGATGTCTCTACGGCCCGTTTTCGACCCGTCACATGTCGAGCGTTGTGCTGGATCGGCGCGGCGTCAGGCAGGCGCAAATCCGAGGAGCCGCCGCTGCTCCTGCCAATCGTGCGGCAGATTCCTGGAAAGCATGACGAGCCGTGTGGGCGTCAGCTCGACGGGCTGGTGGCCGGCCAGGATCGCGCGAACGATTTCAGGAGAGAGATAAGAGAGACGCACGAGCACCGCCACATAATCGCGCCTCACGCCAAGCCGCGATGCCATGGCGTCGATGCTGTCATCACGGCCCGCAAGGAACATGTTGCGCGTTGCGATCGCCCGGGCGATCAGGGAGGCAAGGCCGTCGTCGATCGCTTTCGCGGCGCCATTGCCGATCACCAGCCGGACACCCTTTCCCGCCCGGCGAAGGCTTGCGGTGATCGACAGGACGAACGGTTCGGCAGAATCTTGTTGGCTTGGGAGGCGCGCCGGGCATTACGCTCGACACGATGGCGGTTCGATTGAGCCACACCAAGATTTGGGCCTCGCCAATCTGGATCTGCTGGACCAAGGATCGCACGAGTTCGCGAAGCTCGAGTGATGCAAGCTTGGTCCAGCGCTCCGCCAGCTTTGCCGATCGGTCAAGCAAGGCTCGTTGGGTCGCGGCGTCAAGGCCGAGCGGCGCGACCGCTTCACTGATTTCCCCGCCAGACGCGAAGAGCGCGCGCAGACGGTCGAGCACCAGCCCTTCGATGTCGCCCGCCGGAATGCGCCGGCCTTTGGGATGCTCGGAGCGCCTGCGCGTGATAAGCGCCGTCGAGACATAGTATCGATACCGCTTGCCCTTCTTGACGGCATGCGTGGGAGATAGGCGCGCGCCGTCGCTATCGAAGATCAGGCCCGCCAACAGACTCGGCGCCTCGGCGCCCACCGCCAAAGAGCGCTCGCGCCGGCCGGCGGCGAGCCTGTCCTGAACAGTCTGCCAAAGTTCTGGCTCGATGATCGCCTCGTGCTGGCCGGGGTAGATTTTCTCCTCGTGTGCGACATTGCCCCGATAAAGCCAGTTCTGCAGCATCAGGTAAAGCGCGCCGCGAGAGAAGCGCTTGCCGCCGGAAAGCTCTCCGTCGGCTCCCTCCCGTCGCTTGCTCACGATGCCGGCCCTGCTCGAGCTCTGCCTTCAACAGCGCGACCGAGCCAAGCTCGGCGTAGCGCCGGAAGATCATCCGGACAGTCGACGCCTCGGCTTCGCTAACGACCAGCTTCCGTTCCCTGACGTCGTAGCCGAGCGGCACATTGCCGCCCATCCACATGCCCTTGGCCTTCGACGCGGCGATCTTGTCGCGAATGCGCTCGCCGGCGATCTCGCGCTCGAATTGGGCGAACGAGAGCAGCATGTTGAGCGTCAGACGCCCCATCGAGGCCGTGGTGTCGAACTGCTGCGTCACGGAGACGAACGAGGCATCATGGGCATCCAGCACATCGACGATCTTCGCGAAATCGGCGATCGGCCGGGTCAGGCGGTCGACCTTGTAAACGACAAGGATCTGAACCTTGCCAGCCTTGATATCGGAGAGTAACCGCTGCAGGGCCGGGCGCTCCATCGTGCCGCCCGAGAGGCCTCCGTCGTCGTACATTTCGGGGCGCCCGATCCATCCGGCATGACGCTGGCTCGTGACGTAGGCCTCACATACTTCGCGCTGCGCGTCGAGAGAGTTGAACTCCTGCTCGAGCCCATCGTCGGACGACTTGCGGGTGTAGATCGCACAACGGAAAATCACGCCGGACTTCGGGCGATCGGGCTTCCGGATGTTCGCCCTCCGCGCTCTCGACAGAACGGCCTGCGCGCTTCCTCAAACCGAAGAAACGGGGACCCGACCAATAGGTCCCAGTGATCACACGGGCGACAATTGTGAGGGACCGATAGCGCCTGCCGTTCCATTCGAACCCGTCGGCATGGACAAGCACGGTATGGGTGACGCCACGCCATTCGCGCACAAGCCGCGTGCCGGCCTTCAACGAAATCGGCCGTGCAGGCTTTTGCGCGCCGCTTGCCTCCAAGTCGAGGTTCAGGCGCTCCAGCTTGCGCAGAATCGATTTGGAGAGGCCGCCGAGCGGCCTTTCCTGGAGTTTGTAGGTGATTCCGCGCAGCAAGAGATCACGGGACAACCGCATGGGCGGCGGTGCCCGATGCAGCCGCCGCCACTCGCCGCGCAGTTCGAAGATCGTCGCGGCGGAAAGCCGCGCCAGCGACGCCGCGATATCAATCGACGGCTTGGCCATGTCAGCGACCGCGGCGCGTCTCGATGCGGTAACGGCGGACACCGCCTGCCGCTTTCGAAGTGGTCAGCGGGAAACCAAGCTTCTTCTTCACCGTGCCCGCCAAAAACCCGCGCACGCTGTGCTGCTGCCAGTCTGTTGCCTGCATCATCTCTTCGATGCTGGCCCCCTCGGCTTGACTTAACAGTGTTAGCAGGCGCTCTTGCTTGGTAACTCGCTCGGCCTTTGGTTCGTCGGCCTTCACCGCCGTTTTGGCGGCAGCGACTTGCGCGGCCTTCGATTTAACAGATCGCGCCGGTTTCTTGGCGGTGGCAGCAAAAGACGTGACCTTACGCCGGGATGCCGTCTTCGATTGGGCGCTCCCCTTCTTAGGTGCGGCGCTCTTCGTGTTCCGGGATTTTATGGAAAGAATTGACATCGTTTGGGCTCCGTTGGTTCGCGGCGCCGGAATTGACGCTCGCACGACCCAAAGCCCCGCAAATCGCGAGGCGAGCCCTGGGCGGCTCTGGCTCCGCCAGCCCATGACGGCACCAATGCGTACTATGCGGCGGAAGTCCAGTCAGTTCTGCGCCCTGAAATCCGCTCGCACGTCCTCTGTAAACCTGGCCGGAATAACAACCGGCGCGCCTTCCCCCCGGCTTTGAATTTCTGGCCGCGAACTCACCGCTTCGAGTGCGACGCAATTTCGCTCGCGTTTTTTGCCGGCGAAAAGCGATGCATATAAATGTCCGTCGTCAGAGTTTTTGGGACAGGGAGCGGCTTAAAATAAGAGAGTTCTGGCTCGTCTGGTTTTTAATATTATGCGGCCTGCCGACGGTGCAGCAAGCGGCGATTGGCGATTGTGTGTCGTTTGATCCTTTCTCTTTCGATCAGAATGGTCTGGCCCCGTCCGAAGTAGACGTCGGCTGGCGTCAGATTGCCGATGCTTTCGTGATAGCGCAGGTGATTGTAGTCAACGACGAAGGCCTCGATCTGGGCTTCGAGATCGCCCGGCAGGTAATAGTTTTCGAGCAGGATACGGTTCTTGAGCGTCTGATGCCAGCGCTCGATCTTGCCTTGGGTCATCGGGTGATAGGGCGCGCCACGGACGTGCTCCATGTTCTGCCCATCGAGCCATTTCGCCAGGTCCGCCGCGATGTAGCTGGAGCCATTGTCGGAGAGAAGCCTTGGCCGGTGGATGGCCTTTGCCTGGTCGAGTCCCGAGGCCCTCAGTGCCAAGTCCAGCGTGGCGGTGACATCTTCGACCTTCATCGTCGTGCACAGCTTCCAGGCGATGATGTAGCGTGAAAAGTCGTCGAGAATGGTCGAAAGATAGAACCAGCCCCAACCGATGACCTTCAGATAGGTGAAGTCGGTCTGCCAAAGCTGGTTGGGCGCCGCGGTCTTGTCCTTGAACTCATCGGCTGCCTTCATCACGATGAAAGCCGGGCTGGCGATAAGATCGTGTGCCTTCAGCAGGCGATAGACCGAAGCCTCTGACACGAAATACTTTTCCGTATCGGTGAAGCGCACGGCCAACTCGCGCGGCGACAAGGTGGGCTCGTCCAGGGCCAGCTGCACGATCCGCTCGCGGATATCGTCCGGAATGCGGTTCCAGACGCGATCCGGCCGGGGCGAGCGATCGTCCAGGGCCTCTGGCCCGCCGCTTTGATAGACATCGCACCAGCGATAGAACGTGGCCCTCGGGATGCCGAGTTTCTCCAGTGTGCGTTTGACCGGCAGGGCCGATTGCCCGACCAGCCGGATAATCTCGGCTTTCTCGGATGCGGAGTATCTCATGCCTCGTCCTCCCCATCCCCGATCACGTTTTTTTTGAGCAGACGGTTTTCGAGCGTCAGTTCAGCGACGACCTCCTTCAGTGCGCTGGCCTCGCGGCGCAGGTCCTTTACCTCGTCCGAGGTTGCTGCGCGGGCCGTATCGCCGGCGAGCCGCTTCTTCCCGGCCTCAAGGAAGTCTTTCGACCAGCGGTAATACAGATTCTGGACGATCCCTTCACGACGGCACAGCTCGGCGATGCTCTCCTCGCCGCGCAGGCCCTCCAGCACAATGCGGATCTTCTCTTCTGCCGAGAATTGCCGGCGTGTCGCCCGCCGGATGTCTTTCACGACCTTTTCCGCCGGTTCCTTCACCGGCCCGGATTTCTGTCTCATCTTCGCTCCTTGAAAGGCTACGATGAGCCAGAAATCCTCCCTTCTTCAACCCGCCCAATCTGTCTCATAGGCGCTGACGCTGGACAGTCGCGTAGCTCCGGATTGTCGCGCTGCTCGACGGACGCATAGAACGCATCCATGTCGATATGGAGGATCTTGCGCTGCCGGGTGGGCCCGTCCGAAACGCGCCCGTTCGGATCTTCGGTGGTGCTCCTCGCCCTATCGCAATCACTATCCTGCGCAAGCATGAACGTCAGGCCGCGAGGCCTCCCTCATCTTCTCTATTCGGGCGGTGGTGGTCAAGCGCTTTCAGGCTAACAACTCCAATTTTTGTCGCTCGCGGGCGCGCGCTTCTCTGCGGGATTAGCCGCTGGCTCTCCCAGCATGGGATCAGCAGGAAGAGACGGAACAATCTGACTCGCGGACTGATCGCGGTAGAGCGATCGACACAAGAGTCCAAAGCGAACTCGTCTCATCCATCGTCCCGCGAGGGACATCGTTGCGCTGGATTGTCGCTCCGACAGTTTGGCGTTCGTCGCTCAGATTGTCGGCGCCATTTCCCTTGGCCAGCGGAACTCGGTTCCATCACTCCACATGCGATGCATAATCACGGCGAGCCGTCGGGCCAGTGCGACGATGGCTTTTTTCTGCCCCCGACGCTTGGCAATGTTCATCGCCCATGCCTTCAGCCACGACCATTTCTGCACGCGGGTCAGCATGACCTGCGCGGCCTCATAGAGCAGCGCTCTCATGGCCTCGTCGCCACATAACGAGATTCGCCCAACGCGATGGCTCTCGCCGGACTGATTGAGAACCGGCGTCAGCCCGAGAGATGGCCCAACAGCCTTCGAGTTCCTGAAGCGCGCTGGAACGTCGACCGTGCCGATAAAGGCCAAGGATACGACCGGACCCACGCCAGGGATGGTCATCAACCGCTGACAGACTTCATTGTCGCGCGCGAGCAGGAGAACCTCGCGATGCAGCTTGGCAAACTTTTCACGCAAGACCCGGCGCGCGGCGAGCAAAGGCTCCATACTATCGGCTAACTCCGGCACTCCCTCGACGAGGTCGTGGATCCGCGGCTCGAAACCGACAACGCCAACGATTCCGACTTTCAGTCCAAAATTGCGCAACAAACCACGGATATCGTTCTCGATCGTAAGAGCCTTTTCCTGGAGTATCTTTCGAGCGGCGAGGAGCGCCCTTCGTTTCTGGCTTGCAAGCGTCTTGACGTGCACGGGTTGGAATAAGCCGACTCGCATCATCTGCGCGATCCCGCGCGCGTCGTTGCGATCGCTTTTGTTGACCTGCGCCTTGAGAAACGCCTTCGCGTGTCGCGTTTCGATGCAGATCGCCGGGACTCCTACTTCCGCCAATCCACTGAACAGCCACTGCGACAGAGGCCCAGCCTCGAGACCGACACGTTCAAGCCGCCATGCGGGATCGCAAAGAACAGCGAGAAGGTCTTCGGGGTGACTTACCACCTTCATTTCACGGCAAATCCTGCCTGCCTCGTCGACGATGCACATGGACGTTTCTTTGACCGACACGTCCAATCCGGCATAGTGTTTCATGCTGCGCTCCTCCCATGATGCTTGTGGCTGCTCAACACAGACCACGTCTACCATCAACCTGAAGCGCAGCACCCTTCACCCCCACGAAGGGCGAACGCGCCCGCACCGACTCTGTCGACGAATAGCAACCCGGCGACGACCGCGAACGCGCCGATCAGGCCGCCGAGCGGCGCCCACCAGGGCATGGCGCCGACGCCCTCGACGGTGGGCAACGGCCGCGGCCCACAGGCGAATATGACGATGAAGAAAGCGACGATCGGGAGGAAAGATGCGAGGCTGGCGAGCCACGGATTTGTCAAAGCGTTCCGGAGCGCGCCATTCATCGGTGGCCCCCAGGCCTGCAGCGCACCGGCGATGAAGATCGGCGGGTAAAGCCAAGTCGAACTCATAACGAGCACTTCCTTGTCGAAAAAATTGACAGCCACCTTAGCCCACGAGCCCAATCACAACCAACCCGACATGTTTCCAGCGTCTTTTGGCACGCGGCGGAACAAGTGTGGATCGCGGAATGTTTGAACTCGCCGGGGGCGGCGTTTGTCGTTGCGGATAGCCCGCGACAGCCTGTCGAGATCGATGCGAGGCCGAAGGCCTCGAGCCTCTAAGGCCTCACCGCGGCGGTGGGGCAGGCCTCGGCGCGGCCAGCGGCGCGTAGGTGGATTCTGGGGGCCGCAGGGGCACCACCTGAGTTAGCTGATTGGGAGACGGCCCCGCGGCCTGCGCATCGATCACCCTACCGTAGGCAGTTGTCAACGCCCACCCTTGCACTGCTAGGATTTGGCCGGGAGTCAGCAGGGATGCAACTTGGTAGGCCTCCCTCGGTCCGATTCGCACGATCGTGCCGTCCTCAAGCAGGGCGCCGTTGACATCACCGGCGGGACCGTAGAGCGGTCTTTGCACCTTACCTTGAACCGACGCCTGTTGCGCCCCCGGCACCGGCATGCCGGGCGGCAGCGGTGGCGGCCGAGAGCCGGGAGGGGGCGGTCCATTGTCGGCCACGGTCTGGCCGGTGTTCGTATCCGTGATCGAAGAGGCCACGACGAGCGATACAGAAGGCAAGCGATTTCCCTGCACCGTGACCGTGTCACCGATCCGGATGGCGCTGGCAAGCTGTGTCGTGAGGTGAGGTGGCAGGTGAACCTCCGTGCCGTCTGTCAGGATGACGCCATCGAGTTCACCGATCGGGGTTAGCGTGAAACGCTGCACCGTACCCCGTGTCTCCAGCAGTTGGTTGGAATAGTAACTTCCCGCAGGCGGTGCGGGAGGCGGTGCTACGGCTGGCGGTGAAGGTGGTGGAGTCGGCGCTTGTGCCAGGGCGGCAGGACTAGTCGCGATCACCCCTATTGCGGCGCAAGGCAGGAGAAGTTTGACAAGTTTGGCATTCATCTGATCCTCCCTGACGGCGTCTGACGACCCATCGTCAATGAGAGAACAGCAATCACCGTGCCAGTCTTGATAGCCTCGTCGTCCTTCAATTCCCTGAATGGCTACGTACCTGACCTGTCATTTTTGGAGACACTTGATGTCCGGTCTTATGACAGCAGAGATTCGTATGACGGCAGAAATCCTGGAATTTCCGAGGTGGTGTGAGATTTGCAGTTTTTTATGTATACACAGGGCGTGGCGCCGCTCCGAAGGGAATGTTTAGGAAGCCTCCGCAACCAACTCCGGGCTGCAACAATGAGCGCGCTATCGAGTGCTGCAGAAGCAAGTCGGGGCGCGGTTGATTGGCACCACCCCTTCTACGTGATCCTCAAGCGGTAGTGGCTGTACGAGCGTTTGCTGACATTGGGGCATTGCCGGCAAGGTCTGGATTTCGACACTTGTTTGAGGTTAACCAGCAAGGTCGGCCCCATGGCCAATGAGATTACATGTTACGATCGCTGCGTGCACGCCTCGTTGTTCTGCTCGTGCTGCTGGTCGCCGCTGCGATCGCGACGGGGATGCTGATGGTCGGCTTGTTCCGCCAGTCAGCGACGGCCCAGGTCGGGCAGGCCGATGCGGAAAACGGCCGCGCGTGCGATGCGATCGCCGGGGCATACCGGTTCTATAGCGCGGGATGGCAGGGGCCAGTGCCCGCGCTCGACGACGAGCCTTTCCGCGGAGGTCTGACCACGGTCGTTCAGACCGCCCTGCGCAATCGTCCAGGAGTCGAGGGTGGGATTTGGCAGGGCGAAGAAGGTTCGATCGCCTATGCCTTCCCGACCTACGAAGGTTCGGGACCGAAAACCGATGTCCCGCAGGCCGAACTCCCGCGCATACACGCGGTCAATCGAGCGGCAATTGCTGAGGATCGCCAGTTAAGCAGCCGCTACGATGCTGCCTCGCAAATCATATTGGTCGCTGCCTGCCCGCTGCCGGGCCCGATCCCGAACTTGACCGGCTGGACGATGACACGGGTCCTCACGTTTGCCGGGCGCAACTACCAGCAGCTGATGGCCGGGCTTGGTGTCTTGCTCGCCACCGTCCTGACCGCTGCGGCCTTACTCATTCGGCTGACGATGACCTGGTCGCGCCATATCACGCAGATCGAGACCGCTCTCAAAGCACACGATATCGCGGAGCTGCCCAGGTTGCCTGCGACGGGAGAGCGCGAGCTGGATCGCATCGTGACGGCGCTGAACGAAGCGGGTCGTCGGCTTTCCGACGCGCGGCAACAAGCTGATCAACTGGCCCGCAAAATCGCAACGGGAGAGCGTTTGGCCGCGATTGGCGGTGTCGCGGCCGGCGTTGCCCATGAGATCCGCAACCCCATCGCCGCCATGCGGCTCAAGGCAGAGAACGCGATGGCCGGAGCTGCCGAACGAAAAAGCGAGGCGTTATCGTTTATCCTTGGACAGATTGAACGGCTCGATGCGCTTCTCCGTCGGCTGTTGAGCGTCACGGAGCACGACCAGCCGCGCCGCGAATGCGTGGGGCTCGACGCCTTTCTCGACGCGTGCATCGCTTCGCATGCCGAGCTCGCCGCGGCAAAGCAGATCAAGCTCGAACGCGCAAGTGATGGAGGGGACGCACGCTTCGATTCCGATCAGATGCGGCGCGCCCTTGACAACCTCGTCCTGAACGCGATCCACGCAGCGCCGGCCGGAAGCCTTATCCGGGTCGCGGCAATGTGCGCAGCGGAAGGCCTGATCTTGTCGGTCCACGATGGGGGTGCAGGACCGCCCGGCGGACATCCGCGATCATCTGTTCGAGCCGTTCGTGACCAACCGCCCCGATGGGACCGGGCTTGGCCTTTCGATCGTTCGCGAGGTGGCCGCAGCCCATGGCGGGACAGCGCGGTTCGCTGCGTCCGAAGCAGGCACAACCTTCGAGATCATAGTGCCATGGCAACCGTCCTGATCGTCGATGATGACGCGGCCATGCGCGATGCATTGGCTGAGGCGGTTCGCGATCTCGGCCACGACGCGCGCTTGGCCACATCTGGTGAAACCGCTTTAGAGATGCTCGATCGCGAGGCGGTGAGCGCCGTGCTCCTCGATCTCCGTATGCCCGGGATGGATGGGCTAGAGGTGCTGCGGCGCATCCGCGCGCGGCCGCACCGGCCACCGGTGACGGTATTGACGTCATACGCGACCGCGACGAATACCATCGAGGCGATGCGGCTCGGTGCCTTCGATCATCTGACGAAACCGATTGGCCGTGAGGATCTAGCGCGCGTGCTAAAGAGCATGCTGGTGAGCATCGCCGAGCCGCGCGCCTCTCGCTCGGAGCCCGAGCAAGAAGGGTGATCGGCGCGAGCGAGACCATGCGGACCGTCCAGAAGACGATCGGCATGCTGGCCGACAGCGACGCGACCGTGCTCATCACGGGTGAGACCGGAACGGGCAAGGAGCTGGTGGCGCGCGCCATTCACGGCCACGGCCATCGCGGCAGCGGGCCGTTCATCGCGGTCAACTGTGCTGCCATTCCGGATGAGCTGTTGGAGAGCGAGCTGTTCGGTCATGTGCGCGGCGCGTTCACGGGTGCCGTCGAGTGATCGGCCGGGTGCCTTCCGGCAAGCGGAGCGCGGGACGCTTTTGCTCGATGAGATCGGCGACATGGATGCGGCCATGCAGGCCAAGATCCTCCGGGCGCTGCAGGAACGGGTCGTGACCCCGGTCGGCGGCAAGCCGGTGCCTGTGAACGTTCGGGTGATCGCGGCGACGCATCGCGATTTGACGCAGCGTGTTCACGACGGGAGCTTCCGCGAGGATCTGTTCTATCGGCTGCACGTCGTGCCGATCCAGCTGCCGCCCTTGCGCGAGCGCATCGCGGACATCGTTCCGCTTGCCGAGCATTTCCTTGGCCGTGCCGGCGCGGGCAAGCGCCTCTCCGCCGATGGTGCTGCCCGGCTGATCCAGCATGCCTGGCGAGGCAATGTCCGCGAGCTCAAGAACGCGGTGGAACGCGCCGCAGTATTGGTGCGCGGTGAGTTCATCAACGCGGCCAACCTCACCTTCCTCGCGGAGAGCCAAGCTTCGCAGGTAGAGATCGGCGGCGGTTGGCCGGATGAAGACTTGCCGACGGCGGTGGCACGGCTCGAGGAGATGTTAATTCGCCGCGCGCTGGAGAAGAGCGCAGGCAACCGAGCCGAAGCCGCGCGCATGCTCAACGTGCATCGTCAACTCCTCTACGCGAAGATGAAGCGCTATGGCCTCGATGTGTCCGAAGACCGGTCGGACGGTGTCGGGGAAACGGACGACGCCAATCAGTAGAACCGCCAAGAAATCCAGGAAATCTGCCCTTCTTGGCGCTGGCACGCCTGTTGCTGTTCATTCCTCAAGAGCTTCGACTTCCGCGCTCTTGAGGAGTGAACCACATGATGTCTCCATGGAAATCGGCGCTATCGTGCGGGTCTGCGGCTCTGGCCTTTAGCGCCGCCGCGATCGCACAAACTGCGCCGCCGTCGCCAACCGTGATGGCTCCGCCGCCCGCCATGGGTCAGGCACCGTTCTATGATCCGCAGCAGCAGCTCCCCGCCTATAGAGGTCAGGTTCAGCAGCTCACGCTGACGCCGCGCGGCGACATTGACGGGCTGATCCTAAGCGACGGCACGGAGGTCAAAACACCGCCGCATCTGTCGACCCAGCTCGCCTACTCCGTGAAGCCAGGCGACACCGTGACCCTTCATGGTCTCCGTGCAGCGGCGCTGCCTCTTGTTCAGGCCGTCTCCATCACCGGCGAGGCGAGCGGGCAGACAGTGATCGACACCGGGCCTCATGGTCCTCCAAGACGTGGCCTGGGAGCGCCGCCGCAGGCCTTGGCGCCGGCCGCCTTCGGCGCCGTTCCCGCGCCGATGCCTGGATTGACCGAAGCACAGGGCCGGGTCCGGATGACCCTGCACGGTCGACAGGGTGAAGTGAATGGCGCGTTGCTCGATGACGGCACAATTCTGCGTCTGCCGCCGCCCGAGGCCTACCAATTCGCGGCCCTTCTGCAGCCCGGCCAGACCGTGGTCGCCGAGGGGGTCGGGTTCGCCAACGCGATCGGCAAGGTCCTCGAGGTTTGGCAAATCGGCGCGTCGCGCGATCAGTTGAGCCAGGTCCGGGTGCCGCCGGGCCCAGGCCCAGGCGGCAAGAAGGGCCGCCGCGGTCCGCCGCCTGCGCTTGCGGGTTTAGCGCCTCCGCCTCCGCCTCCGCCTCCGACACCGGGCTTCGCGCCTCCAGCACCGCCGCGACAGTAACGACGGAGGGGCTGTTACGCCCCTCCATTCCCCATCAGTTCGGAAGGAGAACTCGACGTGCATTGGCTCGACCCCAATCACCTGCCCGAAATCGACGGGAGGGGTGTGTCTGAATGATGAGGAAAAAGCCCAAATCGGCCTCCCCAAAATGGAGCCTACAGCCCAGGACGCCGGAAACGCACATCGACACGTCGACAACCGCCATCACCGATGGTGGAATCGTCGAGCCTGGCTCGCCGTGGCCGCTGGTTTTAATCGGGGCGGTCTTGGCGTTGGCCGCCGCCATCGGCGTCGGGCTGGCCTGGAGCCGCGGCCTGCTCGCAGCGATAACTTTGGATGACGCGCCACGCATTGCCGCCGTTGTCATCTTCATTGCCACCTACATCGTGATCGCGATTGGCAAGCTGCCCCGCTTTCAGCTCGACCGGACCGGGGCAGCGCTCCTCGGCGCGACCCTGATGGTCGCTTGCGGCGCCATTTCTCTCAGCGACGCCTACAAGGCCATCGACTTCGACACGATCACCCTATTGCTCGGCATGATGATCGTCGTCGCCAACCTCAGGTTGTCGGGCTTTTTTCGGTTGATCAACAGCTGGGCCGTGACGCGGGCGCACCACCCGATCATCCTGCTCGGCGCCGTGGTCTTGGTGACGGGTGTGCTCTCGGCCTTTCTCGTCAATGACGCCATCTGCCTCGTCATGGCGCCGATCATTATCGAGCTGACGCGGGCTTTGAAACGCAATCCGGTGCCATACCTGATCGCGGTCGCGCTGGCCTCCAACGTCGGCAGCACGGCGACGATCACCGGCAACCCGCAGAACATGATCATCGGCAATCTGTCCCACATTCCCTACGGCACCTTCGCCGCGGCCCTTGCTCCGGTGGCCGCCATCGGCCTCGTGCTGACGATCATCCTCGTCGCGCTTCTCAATCCGCGCGAGTACTGGACGCGCGAGCGCCTCGGCGAGCCGACGCTCGCCTCGCACTATTACGGCTGGCTCGTGGCCAAGTCGGTCCTCGTCACCGGCTCCATGGTAGTACTGTTCTTCGTCGGCCAGCCCGTGGCGAAGGTGGCGATCGTCAGCGGCGCTCTCCTGCTACTCACCCGGCGCGTCGAGGCGAAGAAGGTCTACGAGGAGATCGACGGCCCGCTGCTTCTCACGTTCGCTGGCCTCTTCGTCGTCATCGCGGGCGTCGAACGCAACGTTCTTACCCCGGAGGTGATCGCTAACGTCGAGCGCCTGCATCTCGAGAATACCGCCATACTCAGCGCGATTACAGCGGTGCTGTCGAACCTCGTCAGCAACGTGCCCGCTGTGCTCGCGCTGAAGCCTTTCGTAGCGCCGCTCGCCAACCCGCAGCGCGCCTGGCTCGTCATCGCCATGGCTTCGACCCTGGCGGGCAACTTTACGCTGCTCGGGTCGGTGGCCAACCTAATCGTGGCCCAGCGCGCCGCGGCCGAAGGCATTGAGATCAACTTCTGGAGCCATTTCCGCATCGGCGCTCCGCTGACAATCGCGACGATCGTCAGCGGCGTTTTCCTCCTGTGACAAACTGATGCCGTCCGCGCCGGGGTGTGCGATATGACCGAATCTCGGCAGACTGACGCGACGGCCAAGGGCTTCCGTCCGATTTCGCTCGACGCGATCAACTTCCTGCTTGCCGACGTACGCGGCGCGCTCGGTCCGTATCTGAATGTCTTCCTCGTCACACGACAGCACTGGAGCCTATCGGAGGTGGGCCTCGTCACTTCCGTCAGCGGCCTCATCGGTCTGGCCCTACAAACGCCTGCCGGCGCTTTGATTGACTGGACCCGCGCCAAACGTGGCCTCGTCGTGGCCGCCCTCGGCATGCTCGCGACTGGCGCAACCGTCATCGCGCTCTGGCCGAGCTTCTGGCCGGTCCTGATCGCCAATAGCCTCATCGCCGTGGTCGGCGACATCTTCGGCCCGGCAATTGCCGCCCTCACGCTCGGCCTTGTCGCGCGCAAGCAACTGGCTCGGCGCATGGGACGCAATTCCGCCTTCGACCACGCCGGCAATGTCGCCATCGCGGCCCTCGCCGGCCTCGTCGGATGGGTCCTGTCGCAGCGCACCGTCTTCTTCCTCGTGCCGTTCTTTTCCGTGCTTGCCGCGTTCGCCGTCCTATCCATTCCGGCGCAGGCCATCGACCATGAGAGGGCGAGAGGCTTCGACAAGAAGAACGCGCCGGACGCCGAGAGCCCGTCGAGCTGGAAGGTGCTCCTGGAATGCCAACCGCTTCTCATCTTTGCCGGTTGTGCAATGCTGTTCCATTTCGCCAACGCACCACTCCTGCCGCTCGTCGGCCAGAAGCTCGCCTTTCAGCATCCGACGCTCGCGACGGCCATGATGTCGTCATGCATCATCGCCGCGCAGATGATTATGCTGCCGATAGCGCTCCTGGTCGGCTACAAGGCCGACACCTGGGGCCGCAAGCCATTGTTCCTCGTGGGCTTCACCATCTTGCCGATCCGCGCCTTCCTCTACACGCTCTCCGACGACAGCGCCTGGCTCATTGCCGTGCAATTGATGGATGGCGTGGGGGCTGGCATCTACGGAGCGCTCACGCCGCTCGTGCTAGCGGACCTCATGCGCGGCACCGGCCGTTACAACGTGGCTCAAGGGGCTGTCGCCACCGTCCAAGGCATCGGCGCCTCGCTGAGCGGTCTTGTCGCCGGCGAAATCGTCGACCATTTCGGCTATTCGGCAGCCTTCGGGACTTTGGGTATAGTAGCCCTCGTCGCGCTCGCGGGCTTTTTCTTCGGCATGCCTGAAACCGCGCACGACCACGAAGAACGCGTGCCCGCACCGGCTACAAACAAGTAGGCCGCGTCGCAAGAAAGGGCGGGCGGCGGGAGCTAAAGAGCCATTGCCCGAACAGATCACGCTGCACGTCGAGCCGGTAGAGCCAACGCATGCTTTTTCGCTTCCCGGTATGCTGCCGATACGAGAATAATCAGGCATCCGGTCAGGGCACCGCCGCCTCCCAGCAAAGGTGGTCCATAAAGATATTCACGAGCTCTTTGCCACATTCACTGGGCATCGGTCATAACCAAATGCTGCCGAAGGCCCGGACGAGTTTACAGGCATATGCAGGGCCAGTGCCACTGATCATCCCGGATCCGAGATATTTTTCAATTCCCTCTGTCGTGGTGGGCGGCATCGTTTTCAGAAACCGCGCGCGGAACTGCACGCCATGTGTTGCCAACGGGGTCGGCACATCGCGCGCGGTGCGGATCTACAAGACGTACGGCGCCGACGCGATCCAGGTGATTTCGGAAGATCCCTACAGGATAGTACACGCGAAAAAATCGCGTCCCTCAAGGGGTCAAAAACGGCACTCTAGCCTTATGTTGCAGGGCTGTTCTGCGCGTTGCATATGTTTTTGAATGTTGCACGCTGGCTGGATAGAGGCGCCGCCGTGGGTGCAAGTGCTGCACAGCGATTTTGCTCCACCTTCAAAAGGGGCAGCTCGAGAAATCGCGTGCAAAAAAATAGTCCTGGCTGGTTGCCCTCATGGCACGGTTTATTTCCGCGACGTTTCGTTCAATCGATCATCCCGTCCGGTGCGGACTGTACGAGCGCGAGCCGTGGCGTAAGCGGAATGATGCCATGCGACGGAACGTCCGGCACAATGAACTCGCCGGACTGCGCCGAGATGACTCCCCATCTCGTCACGCTGGCGGCTAGGTCGCGCGCATAATTGTCTATCCTCATTTGTATTTGCAATCCATTGAGCTGCCGGCGGGCATCCTTCCGCCCTTCCGCGCAAACACGATAGCCGTTCTTCTCAAGATTTTCCTCCTGCGCCTTCGTAAGATCGTCGCCGGGAATTCCGTTCAGTTCAATTTCTTGCGATTTCAAGCTCTCTGTATCGAGACTGCATATACCAAAGCGCATACATTCTATCGATAGCGAGCTTGTGCTCCGGCACAAGAGTTTCGGCCGTTCCATCGACTATCGGGCCGATGATCTTCTGAAACTCCTCCTCGATATGCTTCATGTATCCAGTCTCGGCAGGCTGATCCCATGCGCGTCGGGCGCAAAAAATGGCATTACCCGGCTTCGCGCGAATAATCCTCGCCTCGATGCAGGTCATGCACTGACACATGCCCGTCTTCGATTCGTAAAACGCTCGATACTTTTCGACGGGAAAACGTGTTGATTGACGGTCAAACTATTCGGGTTTCGCGGCCGTGTCTTTTCAACCCTCGCCCTTTTGTGCCGCTCATGGACTTTTGAGGGCTCAGAAGCCTTCGCGAGCGTTACGGCCATTACTGCGGCTGCAAGATGCGGTCCTTGGTTGAACGTTTGCGACGGGCTGGCAGAACTGATGACTTTAATTACCGGCATAGTAGTCCTTTTCAATCGAACTGATGAAGTTATCGCATAGGATGCGCTAAAGCAACGCCACGGCAAGGGCCAAAATGCGCGCTCTCACCATATATCGCAGGCGTTTCGTGGCGTTGCGTTTTTCTTGAATGTCGGTGGAAAAGTCGGCAGATGTCGTGGAGGCTTCGATCTCCTTCAGGGCTACAACCAAGCCCCTAAAGCGCGTGACCGGGTATTTCATGGGTTAGCGGCCACCCGACTTCGCGCACCCAATCAGCTCTGCGTCCACCCCGTCGAGGTAGCAGTTTCTCTCGTCACTGAGCTGGTGCCAGAGCTTATAAGCGGCGGCCTCCCCGCCCGCTTGCATGATGGGCTTTTCCAGCTTTTCGAACGGATTGAATTGCGCCACCGGCATCAAGGCGTTGGACCGGCCGTCCGCACAGAGAAGCCACGCCGATATTGCTTCGGTAACGCGCGCGAGGGCCTTTATCGCACCCGTGATCTTGTTTGCCGTCATCATCAAATCGGCAACACGCTTCCTCGCGTCGGGGCCTCCCGCGTGAGCAAGATAGGCGTGGCTCCATTTCGCGAGGTCGTCGGCACCGCTGTCATCGAGCCATTCTTCAATGGTCGTCAGAAGAGAGGCGGAAAGGCGATCTTCGCGGCTTCGCTTCGCCGGATGGATGCCAGCGAGCCGGTCAAATCGCTTATGCGCCCGCTCGAGGGGCCGTCAGCTTGAGGGCCTTCATGTTTCGGCCCCACATGCCGCCTTCCCCATTTTCCTGCATTTCGCTAAACTCATGCCGCACTGCCTCGTAATCGTACGGCAAACCGTCGAAGCACACGTAGTTTTCGCGGGTGAACAGGGCGAAGTTACGCCGCAAGTCCTTTACCAACCTGCGCAGCGAAATGATATCGCCATGCCTGTCATCCACCAATCTGCGGATCGCAAGGACTTGCGTAGCTACGTGTCCGTCAAGCAACGCCTCGGCCATAAGATGATTATTGAGAGCGTTCCCGTCATCGCCTATGGCAAAACTTGTGAGAGTTTTAAAGACAACATCCGTCCACACCATAGAAGACAGGACCGTCCAGATCGCATGATGCTCGTCAGTGTTGATCCAGGATAGCCAGAACCGCCTTTTGTCCCGATAGGACGAAGCGCACTGCGCTTTTCTGGCGCTACATCGCATTGGGCAATCGGGTAGGCGTAATCGCTGGTCATTTAGTCCTCAATGGCGCATTCAAATGATTGACGCAAAACCGCGCCCTACGTCGAGTCGACGGCGAGCGAGGTGTCGAATTCAGGTGCACTCGCGATGCGGGCTTACGTGCGCCACTTATCCGGGTGGCCGTCTTTCGTATTGCGGACACGCTCAATCATCGGCGTCGCCTTGGGATTGTGCTCTTTCGCCCACGCAATGGCTTCGGCCTGGGTCTGATAAAACAGCGCTCGCCCGCTCCGAATCCGGCCTTCTCACCGCATAGTCACCTTGCTCGCGGCGTTCAATGAACAATTGATTTTTATCCACGTAACTTCCCATATTTTGCGTTGCCGAAGCGGCAACCACATATATGTAGGAAGCCACAAAGCGACTCTCAAGGGCTGGCGGGCGGAATTCTTGTCGCTCGATCCTCCTCGGCTACCCAACGGATGCATAGCCCCATTCTGTAAATCGCACGCTGCCGCGAAAGTCTTCAACTCTGCACACACCGCGCAAGCGGCAGGGACAACGAGCGGACCGCGCCAAGGCGCGGTTTCCGCTCCCGCGCGAAGCTGGCTCGGCCATCGACGGCAAAGAGGCCGCCGGAGCGCTGCCCTCATGGGCGGCGGCCCCTGCCTCAGTCAATGCTTATTTTCGAACAAGCACGGTTGCAGATAGCGCCCGGATGCCGTGCGCTCGGGCGCCGGCGGGCGGTCGTCTGCAAGGTTGCAAATAACGCCAGTTGGTTAGCCTCTGCGGCTCCGGCGGCGGCCAGCTGCGCGCGTCGCAGTTCAAGAATGTCCTTCCAGCGGTAAAGCCTGCCGTCGATGACAATAAAGGGCGCGCGGCTCATGATTGCGCCTCCGGCTGCAAGCCATGCAGATAATCGGCGGCCTTCTGCGCGTGGCTGGCGCCGCAAGATGTTAGGGGTCATGCTGGGGGGTGGCGTCGTCGCCACCGCCGGATTATCCATGATTCCAGTCCCTGCCGAAGCCGCACTATATTGTCCTGCCAACCGGGTGCGTAATTGGGCTCCGGCTGGCGCCCGCGGCGTTCGCCGGCGCAAGGTGTGCTGGTAGGGCAGGAGACGTCGAATTTGCTGCTGGCGCTGGCTCACGCCGCACGGCGGGGTCAGGCTTTCGCCCATTGTTCACTGACGGCCAGGCCGCTTATCCCATTCCACTTCACCCTCGACCAAAACATCAAGCGCGACCCGTTTAAATCCGAGGATTTGGAGTTAAAGACCTATTTGGTCCATTTCAAGCCAGGCGGAGCCCTTCAAATTCCACATCAAAGCCGGTACTTTGCATCCGCGATTTAGAACAGTGGAGGTACGAAATGGAAAATGAGCTTTTGGAACTGGATCGAATGCAGAGCGCGTATAAGACGGCAGTCGAGGAATGGATAACTGCAATTAGGCATGAAGAAGCGCTTGCTTCGGTAATTCACTCGGTAGCTGAGGTCGATCAATGGGAGGGGGCGCATTTCAAGGAAGACGAGGCTCGTAACAGAGCGTTGGCTGCGAAGAAACAATACGAGGACGCGCTTCGCGAAAAGTTCTTTGGCTTCTAGGTGTTTAGTCTCACGTTGTGCTGGTGTAGTGTACGCCAAGCTACAACGGGAGGGATTATGGGACAAGTTTTACATGGATGCGCCCGCACGACGGCGGCAGTGCGTCGAGCAATACAACATAGTCAAAAGAGCCTGAACGGGCTGGCCGAACAGTACGGGATCAATCCGAAGACTGTCGCCAAGTGGAAGAAGCGGGGCTTTGCCAACGATGCCCCGATGGGGCCGAAGGATGTGTGCTCGACGGTTCCTGACGGAGGAAGAAGAAGCCGCCGTATGGACCATGCCGCCCTGGCTCTCGAGCCGCAGCAGCACCTCATCCTCAGGCCTGGCGACCTGCACCACCGCGCTGATCTCCTCGCGCAGATGCTCGACTGCCGAGGCGCGTGTCCGGCGTCAGCGCCTATGAGACAGATTGGGCGGGTTGAAGAAGGGGAGGATTTCTGGCTCATCGTAGCCTTTCAAGGAGCGAAGATGAGACAGAAATCCGGGCCGGTGAAGGAACCGGCGGAAAAGGTCGTGAAAGACATCCGGCGGGCGACACGCCGGCAATTCTCGGCAGAGAGAAGATCCGCATCGTGCTGGAGGGCCTGCGCGGCGAGGACAGCATCGCCGAGCTGTGCCGTCGTGAAGGGATCGTCCAGAATCTGTATTACCGCTGGTCGAAAGACTTCCTTGAGGCCGGGAAGAAGCGGCTCGCTGGCGAACGGCCCGCGCAGCAACCTCGGACGAGGTAAAGGACCTGCGCCGCGAGGCCAGCGCACTGAAGGAGGTCGTCGCTGAACTGACGCTCGAAAACCGTCTGCTCAAAAAAAACGTGATCGGGGATGGGGAGGACGAGGCATGAGATACTCCGCATCCGAGAAGGCCGAGATTATCCGGCTGGTCGGGCAATCGGCCCTGCCGGTCAAACGCACACTGGAGAAACTCGGCATCCCGAGGGCCACGTTCTATCGCTGGTGCGATGTCTATCAAAGCGGCGGGCCACGAGGCCCTGGACGATCGCTCGCCCCGGCCGGATCGCGTCTGGAACCGGATTCCGGACGATATCCGCGAGCGGATCGTCAGCTCGCGCTGGACGAGCCCACCTTGTCGCCGCGCGAGTTGGCCGTGCGCTTCACCGATACGGAAAAGTATTTCGTCTCAGAGGCTTCGGTCTATCGCCTGCTGAAGGCACACGATCTTATCGCCAGCCCGGCTTTCATCGTGATGAAGGCAGCCGATGAGTTCAAGGACAAGACCGCGGCGCCCAACCAGCTTTGGCAGACCGACTTCACCTATCTGAAGGTCATCGGTTGGGGCTGGTTCTATCCTTCGACCATCCTCGACGACTTTTCACGCTACATCATCGCCTGGAAGCTGTGCACGACGATGAAGGTCGAAGATGTCACCGCCACGCTGGACTTGGCACTGAGGGCCTCGGGACTCGACCAGGCAAAGGCCATCCACCGGCCAAGGCTTCTCTCCGACAATGGCTCCAGCTACATCGCGGCGGACCTGGCGAAATGGCTCGATGGGCAGAACATGGAGCACGTCCGTGGCGCGCCCTATCACCCGATGACCCAAGGCAAGATCGAGCGCTGGCATCAGACGCTCAAGAACCGTATCCTGCTCGAAAACTATTACCTGCCGGGCGATCTCGAAGCCCAGATCGAGGCCTTCGTCGTTGACTACAATCACCTGCGCTATCACGAAAGCATCGGCAATCTGACGCCAGCCGACGTCTACTTCGGACGGGGCCAGACCATTCTGATCGAAAGAGAAAGGATCAAACGACACACAATCGCCAATCGCCGCTTGCTGCACCGTCGGCAGGCCGCATAATATTAAAAACCAGACGAGCCAGAACTCTCTATTTCAAGCCGCTCCCTGTCCCAAAAACTCTGACGACGGACAGTAGATCAAGCGACCATCGATCTTGAGATAGACTTCGTCGAGACGCCAGGTCATATGCGGCTTCGGCCGGCGTTTGCGAAGATCGGCCGCGATCACGGGTCCAAGATGGTTCACCCAGCGGCGCACCGTCTCATAGGAAACCAAGATCCCACGCTCAGCCAGCAAATCCTCGACGTCGCGGAAAGGTGAACCGGACATAAAGCCAGATCGCCTGCTGGAAGATTTCGGGAGGGAACCGGTACCCCTTGTAGCTTATTTCCTTCATCTCCTTGGCTACTTGACCACCAGCGACGCCGCAAGCCAGAATTGCCGTGACAATGCCGTTTCAAGAGCGTACGGGCCAGCCGCACCATTCTCGCACCCGGCGTGCAAGAGGCATCCAACGCGTGCGTTCTGTCTCATTACCGGCACTTTTCGTGTGTAGTGTCGCAAGCAATCCGCAAAAAAACGGTGGTCATTATGCGAACAATTGCCCTTTCCCTCACTCTCCTCGCATTGCCAGTTGTGCCAGCGGGCGCCGATAATCCCGCCGCCGCGACCAAGATCCATTGGGTCTTCGACATTGTCCGCGGCGGTGACAAGATCGGCACCGACACAATCGACATCGAGCGTCAGAACGATACGACCACAATCAAGATCAAGAAAGACGTTTCCGTAAAGGTGATGTTCATCGAGGCCTATCGTTACGAACATTCCTGCAACGAAACCTGGAAAAACGGTCAACTCGTTGCCTTTAAATCGCGAACCAACGACAATGGCACAAGACATTCGATTGAAGTCACGGCCGCGCCGGACAAGCTGAGCATGGACGCTGACGGCAAGCGTAGCGATCTGCCCAAGACAGCCGCGCCGGCGAGCTTGTGGGGCAAGGACGCGATCCACCAATTCGACGCTTTCGATCCCGATACCGGCAAGCGCCTGTCGATGAAGGTGACCGATCTCGGTGAAGAAGTCCTAACACGCCATGGTGTGCCCCGCCGGACCCATCACTACAAAATCGCCGATACATTGACCGGTGAATTCGCGCGCGACGTCTGGTTCGACGGCGACGCGCTTGTGCGGACGAAGATTATCGGCTCCGACAATTCGGTGATCCTTTCGGATTTGCGGTAGAACTGTGGCCGCCGATGATCGCAGTGGACCTACGCAGACGAAGGTCAAAGCCTCACACGACCTGGCATCTCGATGAGGTCTATCTCAAGATCGATGGCCGCTTGGTCTATCTCTGGCGCGCCATGGATGCCGAGGGCGAAGTTCTTGATGTGCTGGTCCAGACCAGGAGGAACAAGCTGGCGGCGCTCAAAATTGATGCGCAAGCTTTTGAAGAAATATGGCTTTGTTCCCGACAAGCTGGTCACAGATGACCTCAGATCTTATGCTGCTGCGGCCAGGGATCTTGGAATCGCAAAACGCCATGAACGCGGTCGGTCAGAATTTCTCATCCGCGGGGCGGGCCGCATGACCTTGCTTCGTTTGGGGCTGCCTCTGTCTAGTTAGCGAGCGTCGGAAGCTCATAGTGGACACGAGGGCTCCCCGGCATTGTCTCGCCCCCAGCGCCGCATATCGCGCCGAGGCTGATCTTGTGTCTGCGATCTCCTCTTCTGGGTGTCAGGTCATGGTCACGCTGTCTTTGGCGCTGATTAAATCGTACAGGCGATCGACCAGATGAAGCCCACCATCTCGCGTGCGGTGGCGACATTCACGACGTTGGCGGTCTTGCCGCGCGCGCTCAGCCGACGATATCGGGCGCAGAGCCGCACTTGCGCTTTCCATCCGATATCGCGAATGACTTTTGGCAGCGCCTCGATCCGGTCAACCTTATGACGGCCGATGCGCGCCTTCATCCGGTAAGCCGAGGCGCCTTCGACCAGCGCGCGCCGGACATGCGTGTTGCCGGTCTTGGTGATGGCGCCGCGCCGGACTGTCTCGCCGCTCGATCGCTCGCCCGGGACCAGGCCAAAATAAGCCATGAGCTGGCGTGGGTTTGAGAAGCGCGTGAAGTCGCCGACTTCCGAGACCAGCACCACGGCATTGATCAGGGCGATCCCCCGCATCGCCTGCAATGCGGCGACAACTGGGCACAGATTCCAGTCGGGGAGGAGGCCAAAAATCTGTTCCTCTACCCGATTGAGGCGCCGTTCAGCATCCATGACGGCATCGACATAGTCCTGAAAGGCGATCTGCTGAGCGGGATGTTTGAAGGCCAAAGTCGATAGCCACCGCCGGTGAGCCATTCGCCATGCCGCCCCACGCCCATGCTTGCGACCGTGACGGAGCAGAAAGCCTTGAAGATGTTGACGCGCGCGCGTCGTAATTTGCCGCAGTCATCTTGAAATCGCAAACCGCCACGAGCGTGGCCGATGGCGCAACAATCGAGCGGAGAATTCGCATCAGCCAACCCGACGACGAGAACACAAGATGCAAGGGTTCAAGAGCGTGGGATCCGCGCAAAGATTTCTCTCAACGCACGCAGCCACATATAACACCTTCAACGTCCAGCGCCATCTCACCTCAGCAAGAACGCACCGAGCCTTCAGGGCATCGGCCATGCAGGCGTGGCGCGAAGTCGTCGCCGCCGCATGATTTCAGCTGTGAAACCCGACGAACCCGCATCAAACTTTCAACAACGTGACAACGCCCGCCCGGCAGATCACGCAGATGGCGTTGGACGTCGAAGGTGTTATAGGTGGCTGCGCTCAATGAAGAGCTGTGCCAAGACGGGTTGTCGTTGAGCAAGCCTCTGAAGGAGCGCCGTCTGAGCTGAGAGAGTGCCATCAATTACGCTGCCATAATCAAACTGAGACACTACCGGATTTTATCGTTTTTGGCATTGAAATGAAGAAAGTGCTATCTATAAAATAGCTTATTCCAGCGGCTTGCAGATAAATTCCCTACTCCAGATAGCAGAGAAATTTATTTTGGATATCAGGGAATTTAAAACGTGTAACAGGAAATTATTAGCTGAAAGCACGACTCAAATGAGTTCTGTAAACTGGAAAAAATCATTCTATTACTAATAGAGCATAACGTCGCGAGTCGGAATGGAACCAGTCACTATAAACGATCCTAGACCACTTTTGATCTATGACGGTGATTGCGGGTTCTGCAATTACTGGGTACGCTACTGGCAGAAGCTCACGGGCGACCGCGTGGCCTATGCGCCGTACCAGGAAACCGCTTCACAATATCCCGAAATCCCTGTCACTGCGTTTCAGAATGCCATTCAATACATTGCACCTGATGGAAAAATTGCTAGTGCTGCCGAGGCCAGTTTTCTGACCTTAAGTCACGCCCGCGGTAAGGGCATCTGGCTCACCCTTTACCGTAAATTTTCCGGCTTTGCGGTTGTCTCCGAACTGGCTTACGCTTTTATTGCCGCTCACCGCCCTGCCTTTCATCGTCTGAGCCTGCTGCTGTGGGGGAGGAACTTTGCGCCGCCGCGTTACGATCTGGTTTCGTGGTTATTCCTGCGCGGCATCGGGCTGCTCTATCTTTCTGCCTTTATCTCTTTCGCCGTGCAGGCAATGGGACTGATCGGCAGTCACGGCATCCTTCCGCTTCCGGAATTCATCGCCGCCCTTCGTAGCCATTTGGGCGCGGAACGCTACTGGTTTGTCCCGATGGTGTTTTGGCTGGATTCCAGTGATTTCGCTATTCTGGTCGTCTGCTGGGCAGGCGGGGTGCTGTCACTGCTCCTGGTATTTGGCATCCTGCCACGCCTCAATCTGCTTTTACTGTATATGCTTTATATCTCGCTCATTTATGCCGGGCAGGTTTTCATGGCCTACCAGTGGGATATGTTTCTGGTAGAGGCAGGCTTTCTTACGCTTGTACTGAGCGTGGCAGCAACGCCCGGCATCTGGTTGCTGCGTTGGCTGCTGTTCCGCTTCATGTTTATGTCGGGCGCAGTCAAACTTCTGAGCGGCGATTCCCATTGGGCAAATATCACCGCGCTATCCTACCATTTTTTGACCCAGCCGTTGCCGACCCCACTGGCCTGGTACGCGGCACAACTTCCGGCAACCGCACTGGCTTTTGCCACGGGAACGGTTTTTTTCGTCGAGCTGGTTTTACCCGTCCTGATTTTCTGCCCACGACGACTTCGTTTCGTTGCCGCTTTTGGCATTTTGCTGCTGCAGATATGCATTTCCCTTACCGGCAATTACAATTTTTTCAATCTGCAAACCATGTTGCTGTGCCTGCCGCTGTTTGACGACGCGGCGCTGCAAAAGGTGCTTCCGCAACGCCTGGTCCACCTTTGGCTGCAGCGCACCCAGGAAAACAGGCCAGGCAAAGCCGTTTCCTTCGTTGCCGGAGTGCTGGCCTTGCTCATCGTATTCTGCAGTTTTGTGCAGATGGTTATGAGTTTTGGCGGCAGGCCTCCTGCAATGGCGATGGCAATTAACGAAAGCCTCGCGCCCCTATGTATCATCAATACCTATGGCTTGTTCGCAGTCATGACTACCAAACGGGAGGAAATCGTCATCGAGGGTTCGGATGACGGCGTAGAATGGAGAGAATATACATTCAAATACAAACCCGGCAATGTAAAGCAACGGCTGCGGTGGAACATCCCGCATCAGCCGAGACTTGACTGGCAGATGTGGTTCGCTGCGTTGGAATTGCCAACGCGTCTGCCCTGGTTCGCGCATTTTTTACAGAGAATCCTGGAAAATTCGCCGCCAGTCATGGAACTGCTTGAGAGCAATCCCTTTCCGGACAAGCCGCCTGTTTACGTGCGGGCTCTGTATTACGATTATACCTATGCTAGCGCCACGGATAAAGAAAATGGAGTTTGGTGGAACCGGCAGTTGTTAGGGCTTTACTTTCCGGTGGTTTCTTTATCCAGACCCCAGTTTTAAGAAGCCGTAACGTGAAAAATCCACCCCATTTCGTGATAGGATCGCGCGGTCGACCCCAATTTTCCGCTAAGCAGTCGACACGGCCGTTCCTCTCGACAAAAGCAGATGGAGAGCTCCTCGATGCGAAATGCCCTGTCTGCTTGGCTGCCTGTCACTCTTATTATCTTTTCTCTTGGCCAGCCAGCTCTGGCGAAGGATATACAATGCGACGAGCAATCGAAAAAGGGAGAAACCTGCTTATGTAATATCTCCGACCTTCATCCTACCCAGGCGTCAGTCGGAATGGCAGAGGTTCGAATTAAAGGCACAGAAGCTCGAGGGCGAAATTCAGCGGCGATCTGAATCCGATTTTCTTACCTATTTGCGGAAGCATAATAAAGAGGAACCTGTCACCATAGGACCTCATGGGATTTTCTATATCACGGATCATCATCATACGGCACGCGCACTCTATGATATCGGTGTGTCGAAGACGTACTGCACTATCGTCGATAACCTATCGGACGCTGAGCCTGGTGATTTTTGGAAACAACTGGAAGACAATAACGAAGTCTATCTGAAGGACCAGAACGGCAATCAAATAACGCCTTTCGATCTTCCTACCTCTGTCAAAGATCTGAGCAACAATCCATTCCGCAGCCTAGCTGGTGCGGTTCGGGAGTTCCTGCGGGTTCAAAAAGGGCGATAATAATTCGAGCAGCGAGGACTACGTGGAGTTCAAGTGGGCAGACTATCTTCGAGCACACTGGGCGCAGACGGGCATTGCGACGGAAGACATAGATACGAAGTTCGAGGGAGCCACTATCGCCGCGCTGAATTTGGCAGCCCAGAAAGACGCGTCCAGCCTGCCTGGCTATACCGGGAAGATCTCCTGCAACTGAGCCGACTTCAATAGGCGGGTCTACTCAATGGACGCGGCTATTTCCAAAGCGATCTTAGCGGCGCCGAAGGGGCGAATATCGTGGCCGGCGTTGTCATGTCTGGATGGCGCCCGCTGATCAAGGGTTATTTTGCTGTGGCGCGATGATCGTGGGTGCGGTCATGTCCTCGGCCTGTCGATGCGGGTTTTGACCCCGCTGGCCCTGATGTTGTCCGCTGATCCCTTGCCCCAATCACGTTGGCGCGCTTGACGGTGCAGACAAGGCCACGGTGTCAACGGCGGAGTAAAGCCGGCCATCGGGGCGGAGCAAAACCAGGCCAGTTTGCGGCGTGGGCATCGAGCACGACGCGCCACAGCCGCCCCGGCGGAGATGGCCGGGGTTTCGTAGCCGGGGCGGCCGTGGCTTTCAGGAGGCGCGGATGATTTCGCCGGTTTCGGGATCGGCGGCTGCGGCGACCTCATCGGCGGGTCGAGGGTCGCGCCGCCGTCTTGCCTTCGATTGCTTGAGCCGGTAGCTCTCGCCGTTCAGCTCCAGAATATGGACATGATGGGTGAGGCGATCGAGCAGCGCGCCGGTCAGACGTTGATTGCCGAAGACGCTCGTCCATTCCTCGAATGGAAGATTGGATGTTACGATCGTCGAAGTGTGTTCGTGACGTTGGCTGAAGATCTCGAAGAGCAATTCCGCGCCGGTCTGTGAGAGCGGCACGTAACCCAGTTCGTTGACGATAAGCAGTTTGACGGCGGCGAGCTGCGCCTGGAGTTTGAGCAGACGCCGCTTCAACCTGCGGAAGGAAATGCTTCATTTGGTCGAGATGCTGCTGATCGAGATCGTGGCGGCGGCGGAGCGCAAGGAGATCAGCGATGACCAAGATCACGCCTGATCACTTGGCGCGCAGCCGCGCACGTTCCTCAAGGCCATATTGGCGCCGCTGGCTTTCGTGATTGTTCAGCACCTGGCCGGCGCGGCGGTGGATTGACGAATGTAGACGAAGGCGCAGGACGTGTTCGCAAGCCCGGATTGCCGGCCATGCTTCGGCCTGCGCCGCGGTAGGCGCATGGAACCGCCGCTCGAACCAAGCAGCAACCGCCGGATGAAAGATGGACGCGGCGTTCACGAGACAAAGTCGATGTGGCACATGGAAAGACAGAATAGCACACACGGGTGGTTTGGGATCGCACAATCCCACCGGATACGAGGTTGGCATCGCGACACGACGGCTCTCTTTCGAGCGAACAAATAATTGAACGATAGGGTGAGTTCGGCCGTGCGTTCGACTCAATCCTCCCAGTCCTCCGAAAGTGCCCGCTGATAAAGTTCGGCGGCTTCCTTGGCCGAGAGGTTTGCATAGTCTTTCGGATGGATCGTTGTCGGCTTCGTGATGGCGACGCGTTTTAGTGCGTCATGGGAACGAAGCATGATCACGATCTGCTGGAGGGCCTTAAAGTCGCCGGCCATGGCTCTATTGAGCGCTTGTCGAATTGCTGCCCGAATTTTGGGAATCTTCGTCCGCTTGCCGTTTTCGACAATAGCAACAGTTTGGGTCAACTCTTCATTTATCATCGTGGCGAGATTTCTTCGATCCCGTCGGCCGCCCCTTAGGATTGCCCGAACGCCCCTTCGTAAATCGCGTATGCTTCGGCGGCTTGGCATAGCCAACCTTATCAGTGAGGTCTCTTTCCACGCGTTCATCCATTACGGTCCTCCGATTTCGTTTGCACGGAATCAAATGGCGTTTTGGTGACGGCATGGACGGCCGCGTTGCCTGTATAGCGCTGCCAGCGGCGAATTGCGGTGTCCACGTAGATGGGGTCGAGTTCCATCGTGTAGCAAACGCGTCCAACGCGTTCCGCCGCGATCATTGTTGAGCCACTGCCCGAGAACCCGTCCAAGACGACATCGCCGCGGGCCGAACAGTCCAGAATCGCGTCGGCCACCAGGGCAACCGGCTTGACGGTTGGGTGAAGCTCAAGGAGGTTTCCTTCATCGCCTTGACGGCCGAAACTGCTGAGGCACGAATAGGGCCAGATGTTCGTCCGATTTCGACCAAACTGGCCAAGCTGCACATTGTTGCGGTGTCGAGCGGCGCCATTCTTGAATACAAAGATCAGCTCGTGCTGGCTGCGATAAAAAGAACCCATTCCGCCATTGCTCTTAACCCAGACGCAAAGATTCATCATTTCCGAATAGGCAAGATCGCCCGCCGCGAGAACCTCGGACATGTGACGCCAGTCCATGCAGCAATAGTGCAACGAGCCCGCTGAGCTATGCTTCGAAAACAGGCAAACGCGGTCAATAGAAAGGCGGTGAACTGGCCTGGGGTCATTTCGCCTGACGCCATGTCAAATTCGCGGTGACGAATTTTGCCCTTGCCGGAAACGTGCCCGTCGATCTGGACGTTGTACGGGGGATCTGTAAACACCATTCTGGCATTCACGCCCTGCATCAGGATCTTGTAGGCCTCCGCATCAGTGGCGCTGCCGCAATACAGTCGATGCCTGCCAAGGAGCCAAAGGTCCCCAGGCTCGGCGACCGGGGGGCGATTCGAGGTGGCGGGCAGGTCGTCGGCTGGGTCTGGATCGCCGTTCGCTTTATGGGTGAGACCTTCAATACTCAGATCAATCTCGGCTACCGAAAATCCGGTAGCCTCAATATTGAATTCGAGCTCGACGGCAGATAAATCGCGGAAGATCTCGCCAAGCAGCCTCTCGTCCCAGGTCGAGTTGTCCGTCAGACGGTTGTCGGCAATGCTGAACGCGCGGGCCTGAGCCTCGGAGAGATGCGCAAGGCGGATAATCGGGACCTCTTGCAAGCCTATTTGCTGACCGGCCTGCGCCCGTCCATGTCCGGCCAGAACGGTCAGGCTTTCGTCGACCAGAATCGGAACATTGAAGCCAAAGGCCTCGATGCTACGCGCAATCTGCGCAATCTGTTGCCTGCTATGCTGCCTTGGGTTGCGCCGATCGAGTTTAAGAATGCCTAAAGGCACGTTCTCGATCGATAAGTTTCGAGCGGCTTTCTTCGTCACTTTACGTTCCCTTGACAGCGGGCGACCGGCGTTGATCGCACGATCAAATCGCAGGTCCGCGCGGCGGTCACACCAAAGAACGTCAGATCCTGGAACCGGCGCTTTCTTCCAGGCGTGCCCTTTCGATGGAATGGAAGGAGAGCCTGCAGCCGCGTCTTTGGACCTGACAGTGCGCGAATGATACGTGCAGGCTTGTTCGGCGTAAAAAGGAGAAAAACCCCTAATCTTTTGGGTATTTTTTCCTTACAAAGTTGATAGCCGCTTTCGCTTGGTTCTCCGCCGAAGCCTTGATGCCTAAAATCTTGTATGTTGTTGCTAGGAACTCGAGAAAAGGACCATGGGCTTTGCCGCCTCGCGGCGGCGTGATGCGGGTTGGCCTTGTGCCCGACAGGCCATAAAAGTGCTCCGCCACAGTCCGCGCAACCTGCGTTACCTGACTTTTTTGAGGCGCGCCCCTGCCAGCCGGTGGCGGGAGCTTTGGATCTTCCGCGCGCGCAATTTCGACGATTAAGATGCGCAGTTTCAGAGGCAGGAGTGCCATTGCCGACATGTCTTCACAAAGTATCTTGGCGTGTTTTTTCAAGGCGACTAGTTTTCGCTTTGTGGCGTCCGGCGAAGCAACCTTACGGTCGACTGGCTTCATCAAAGCAAGTTGACGCCCAATGCCAGGTATCACCCATTCATACGGAATTCTCCCATCGGCAGGAGAGGCGTTTGGCAGCTTACGGAAAGCGGCTTCGAGTTCCGCTTGCAGACGGGTCATGTCGGTGCTCCGTGTATACGGGTGGCTGTAGCTCAGAAACGCCCGGCACTTGAACCGAACCGTTTCCGGCACGGGTTCCCTCCATATAACAGGCCCACGGCCTGTCGAGGCGATATGCCGGGCGGGCATCGGGCAGGTGCAGGCACTGAACCTGCTCGGCGAACCGCCGTGGCGACCCGCGGCCGCGAAGGGATTTCCCGATGAAGACGCGGCCTGGATCGATGGATTGGCACAACGCCTCGACATTGCCAATCAATTGGCGCGACGCGTCGCCGCCACGACCGATCCCGAACTGGCGGTCGAAGCCGTCCGCGGTGGCGCCGGTCGACGACATCGACTGGGTTAACGGGAATTTAGTCGGATACCGGCGTACGGTCAAAAAATTGATCCGAGGTCCGGTTCCCTATTCGGGCGCGAGAATTCCCCTGTTCGGCAAAAATAACTCCCTGTTCCGTCAAAAAAATTCCCTGTTTCATTTGCTAGGGAATTTTGCTGCAAGCATTTGCATTTGCTCGTTGATTATGAGCGAGAATTGCAGAAAAAGGCCCAAATTTGAAAAATTCCCTGTTAAATTCCCTGATAGCAGGGAATTTGCCCCTGAGACTGGTTCGCCGCTGACTGGCTCATCAGCCATGCACCTCTCTGATATGACCGTGTATTTTCAGTTTCCGCGGTCGCCAGAATAGTCCCGATACTTCCGCGCGTCGGCAATCTGGTGGCCGAGGCCACGGCGCGCGGGCTGCGCGTGCACCAGATGGTTGGGATCCTTCCCGACAAGGCGCGCGAAGTCTTTGGAATCCCGGAAGGCTACGAGGCATGGACCGGAATTGCGATCGGCTACGAAGGCGATCCCGCCACGCTGCCGGACAATTTCAAGCATCGCGACCTGACTCCAAGGCAGCGCAAACCCCTCAAGGAATTCGTGTTCACCGGCAAATGGGGGAATCCGGCACCCTTCCTGGCGAAACGCTAGGACTACAGGACATGGAAGACAGCTTCCAGGTCACCTGCCCTTATTGCGGTGAAACCGTTGTCTTCCTGGAGTCCGACGTGGAAGGCAGCCTGGTGCAGGACTGCGAGGTTTACTGCAACCCCTGGCAGGTCCAGGTCTGGACCGAAGGAGGCCATCGCCGGGGATCGGTGGGATGCGCGGATGGGCCGGAATAGCTAAGGTAACATCCGGTCCTGCCAGCGCTTGCCGCTCACACCCTTGACCACGGCGCGAATGCCGGATGCCAGCCGTTCCTGCAAAGGACGACGGCGTTTGTAGTGCACCTCGAAGATGTCGCGGTCCTTGCTGGCGGCGAGCAGGTAATCGTCGCTGGTCTGGATGATGTCGATCAACTTGCGCTCCAGTGCCCGTGTGCCGTACCAGTGCTCGCCGGTGGCCACCATTTCGATCTCAAGCTGCCGGACGATTTCGGCGACGAAGCTCTTGAACAGCTCGTGGGTGTCTTCCAGTTCCTCGCGGAACTTGTCGCGAGCGGCATCGGTGTTCTCGCCGAACAGGGTCAGGGTGCGCTTGTACTGGCCGGCGGTGTGCAGCTCGAAGTCGACGTTGTGTTCCTTCAGGAAGCGGTTGAAGTTCGGCAGCTGGCCGACCACGCCGATCGAACCGATGATGGCGAAGGGGGCGGCGATGATGCGTTCGGCGACGCAGGCCATCATGTAGCCGCCGCTCGCGGCGATTTCGTCAACGGAGGCCGTGAGCCTGATCCCGCGTTTTCGGCCCGGCGCAGCTGCGATGCCGCCAGGCCGTAGGTATGGACCATGCCGCCCTGGCTCTCCAGCCGCAGCAGCACCTCATCCTCAGGTCTGGCGACCTGCACCACCGCGCTGATCTCCTCGCGCAGATGCTCGACTGCCGAGGCGCGGATGTCACCATCGAAGTCCAGCACGAATACGCGTGAGCGCGCAGTCTTGCCCTTCTTCTGCTCCTTCGTACGCTGCTTGTATTCTTTTTTTTTCGCCTTGATGTGGGACTTGCGCTCGTGGGGGTTGAGAAGATCGTGATTGAGGACATCCGCCAACTGCTCGAAACGGCGGTTGAGGTTCTTCACCTCCAGGTGCTCGGCCGTATATTCGCGGGCATGACGGATGGCAATGAAGAGAAAGCGGATCACCACGCCGATCGCGATGACGACGGTGGTGACTTCGGCCAGGAACAGGCCGTATTGCAGCAGGTAGTCCAGCACGTGAAAGCCTCCAGTTGAGATCAGTTCAGCGTATCAAGGGGCTTGGCGCAATGACAAGCGCCACCTGTGGACCTTCAAACATTGCATTTGTCCAATCGCTCGGGCCGACCACGTCTTTGACTATAGCAGCAAGGACTTCATGGCCGGCTTGGATCGCTTTGATGTGATCTTTGACGCCGTGGGCAAGAGTTCCTTCGTCAGTTGCCTGCCGCTCCTCGCGCCCGGCGGAACCTATGTGACGACGCTGCCTACGCCGAGCCTCTTTTTCTGGAGTGGCGTACAATCGATTGCCGGAACATTCAGTAATGCGAAACGCGCAAATGGAATACTGGTCCGGCCGAGTGGGAAGGACCTCGCTTACCTCTGCCAACTGGCTGACGAGGGAAAGCTCCGGCCGAGGCTTGTGACACGAACGAAACCAACCGTGTTGCTATTGACAACAGATTTCAGAGGTCTTTAGACGGAATGAAATCCGCGTCGCCACAATAGACCGCACGCTGCGCGAATGCGATCGAGCAACAATGCCGAGGTAACAAGGCGTCACGTTCAGGAAAAGCAAGACAGCCATGGACACATCACTCGAACGTATCCGCGCCAAGATCATTGAGCTGGAGGCGAAGATCGCCGATCTTCGCATCGCCGAGCGCGCGATCCAGGCGCTCGACAAGCTTCCCGCGCGGAAGACAAGACCTGCGCCGGGGCCAAAGCCAAAGCCAAAACGCAAGCCGGAGGCAAGCAACCAGGCGGAGGCGCGCCAGACCATCGGCTCGGCGATCGCTGATGTTCTCGGCCTGCGGGGCGCCCTTTCGGCCGCCGAGATCGCCGAGCATATCAGGGCGACAGGCCGAGACATCAGCAATCGAACCGTATCCTTTTCGCTGCAATCGTTGAAAAAGCGCGGCCTCGCAAAGAGCGCGGACGGCAAGTGGGCGCTCCCGAAGGCCGAATCCCGGCGAGTTCGCTCGTGATGGAAATCCTAATGGCTTGCGGCCGCCGGGCAAACGGCGTCAAGTGCCGTCATGCTCAACGTAGTGGCGCAGCAGTCCGGATTCCTGGTCGCGATCTGGCCAAAGTTGCCCCTGCCGCCCCCGTCCATCTGTTTTCGTTCTTTGCCGGTCATTTATAGCGGCTGTCCTTGTGGCAAGCGTGAAGCTCCTCCTCTGACGTTGCGGCTCTGAAGGCATTGTCACGTCGTTGAAAGAAGAACACGAGAATTCTGCGTCCCGAATATTTTCAAACGACCGCGACTTGTCCGTCGTCAGAGTTTTTGGGACAGGGAGCGGCTTAAAATAAGAGAGTCTCTGGCTCGTCTGGTTTTTAATATTATGCGGCCTGCCGACGGTGCAGCAAGCGGCGATTGGCGATTGTGTGTCGTTTGATCCTTTCTCTTTCGATCAGAATGGTCTGGCCCCGTCCGAAGTAGACGTCGGCTGGCGTCAGATTGCCGATGCTTTCGTGATAGCGCAGGTGATTGTAGTCAACGACGAAGGCCTCGATCTGGGCTTCGAGATCGCCCGGCAGGTAATAGTTTTCGAGCAGGATACGGTTCTTGAGCGTCTGATGCCAGCGCTCGATCTTGCCTTGGGTCATCGGGTGATAGGGCGCGCCACGGACGTGCTCCATGTTCTGCCCATCGAGCCATTTCGCCAGGTCCGCCGCGATGTAGCTGGAGCCATTGTCGGAGAGAAGCCTTGGCCGGTGGATGGCCTTTGCCTGGTCGAGTCCCGAGGCCCTCAGTGCCAAGTCCAGCGTGGCGGTGACATCTTCGACCTTCATCGTCGTGCACAGCTTCCAGGCGATGATGTAGCGTGAAAAGTCGTCGAGAATGGTCGAAAGATAGAACCAGCCCCAACCGATGACCTTCAGATAGGTGAAGTCGGTCTGCCAAAGCTGGTTGGGCGCCGCGGTCTTGTCCTTGAACTCATCGGCTGCCTTCATCACGATGAAAGCCGGGCTGGCGATAAGATCGTGTGCCTTCAGCAGGCGATAGACCGAAGCCTCTGACACGAAATACTTTTCCGTATCGGTGAAGCGCACGGCCAACTCGCGCGGCGACAAGGTGGGCTCGTCCAGGGCCAGCTGCACGATCCGCTCGCGGATATCGTCCGGAATGCGGTTCCAGACGCGATCCGGCCGGGGCGAGCGATCGTCCAGGGCCTCTGGCCCGCCGCTTTGATAGACATCGCACCAGCGATAGAACGTGGCCCTCGGGATGCCGAGTTTCTCCAGTGTGCGTTTGACCGGCAGGGCCGATTGCCCGACCAGCCGGATAATCTCGGCTTTCTCGGATGCGGAGTATCTCATGCCTCGTCCTCCCCATCCCCGATCACGTTTTTTTTGAGCAGACGGTTTTCGAGCGTCAGTTCAGCGACGACCTCCTTCAGTGCGCTGGCCTCGCGGCGCAGGTCCTTTACCTCGTCCGAGGTTGCTGCGCGGGCCGTATCGCCGGCGAGCCGCTTCTTCCCGGCCTCAAGGAAGTCTTTCGACCAGCGGTAATACAGATTCTGGACGATCCCTTCACGACGGCACAGCTCGGCGATGCTCTCCTCGCCGCGCAGGCCCTCCAGCACAATGCGGATCTTCTCTTCTGCCGAGAATTGCCGGCGTGTCGCCCGCCGGATGTCTTTCACGACCTTTTCCGCCGGTTCCTTCACCGGCCCGGATTTCTGTCTCATCTTCGCTCCTTGAAAGGCTACGATGAGCCAGAAATCCTCCCTTCTTCAACCCGCCCAATCTGTCTCATAGGCGCTGACGCTGGACACGCCAGGACGGGCGGCGGCGCACGCACGCCGATAGCCTTTCTGCGCCCCTTGCGGCGGCGCACAGTCAGGCCCTCTTCGCAATAAAGGCGCTGCGTCTTCTTCCGGTTCAGCATGTGCCCGTCGTTGCGCAACAGGACATGAAGCCGGCGATAACCGAACCGCCGGCGCTCGCTCGCCAGTTCGTGCAAACGCGCCCGAACGGCCGCATCGTCCGGCCGCCGGAAGCGGTAACGGACCATCTTGCGATCCGCCCTGGCAAGAGAACACGCCCGACGCTCGCTCAAACCATGATCTTGTATAGCTTGCGCGACAGCCTTTCGCCTCGCGGCGGGCGTCACCATTTTTTTGAAGCCAAATCCTTCAGCACGGCGTTGTCGAGCATCGCCTCGGCCAACAGCTTCTTCAGCCTGGCGTTTTCGTCCTCAAGCGCCTTCAGCCGCTTGGCCTCGGAAACCTCCATGCCACCAAACTTGGCTTTCCAGGCATAAAACGTCGCGCCCGAAATTCCGTGCCGCCGACAAACATCCGCCGTCTTCGCCCCCGCTTCCTGCTCGCGCAGGATCGCAAGGATCTGCTCTTCGGTAAATCTGTTCTTCTTCATTGTCCGGCCCTTCATGGGGTTCCGGACTTTACCTTCATCTGGAGGAATTTGCGGGGGTCAGGTCACGCCTCCTGAGTATAGCTGCCGCCGTCATCGTTGGCTATAATGAATGATTCATGACACTGGTGCGCAGCATATGGTCGAGGCAAAAGGCCAGACGTTAACCGATCATCTCATTGAATATCTGGCGCGTCCGGACGTCGTTGAGCAAATGAAACCATGGCAGACTTCTTGCGACGGACTGCTGAGGGTGTTCAGCGAATTATGTGAGCGGACTGGGGCGGTGATCCAACGCGTGGCAGAATCTCCGCCTTCGGCCGGGCGACGAGCCATTCCTGATTAAACGCCGGTTCAAACCTGTGTGGGCGCGGGGATTGGCAGGCTGACGATTCGCAGGGGGAAGCGAGTGCGAACGAGAGCATAAGGCTTCCTGCCGTCGTTGGCGCAATCCGGTTCCTCGCGAAACCCGGCCGTGGTGGGCGAGCGATCCTTCGCAAGGCCGAGGTTCTGCTTGCGGCTTGGGAGGAGACGTCGATCGTCGAAACGATTTTTGACGATGCTGACCTTAGTGCGTCCGAGTTCATCGGGTTGCTCAGGTCGGTCGTCGAAGGACATGAGGTTGCATGTCCGCGCATAACGGAAATTGCCGCCGCTGTGGCGCCCCACCTATCAATTCCACGTGGGCTGAAGGTTAGCGCAGCATCGGCGGCGCACGAGTTTTTCCTGGAAAGCGTGGTTGGGCCCATCGAGCCGCGCGCCTATACTTGGAACGAAATCCTAGGGAAATGTACCAACCCGGCGACTGAGGCGACGCGCCGCGAATTCGCCAATTCCAATTTTGACCCGCGACCGGCCTATCGCAGGTTGAAGTCCCGACGGATAGTGAAAATAAGCTGACTACCGCCGGAACCGCGCTTGGCGCGCCGCTTTCGGCAATCGTCGGAACAACCCGAATTGGTGCCTTAGCTTTTGACGCAAGCCGCGGTCTATCGTGATCAAGACATGGTCACGGAGGCTGCAATGGCGACCGCGGAAAATTTGGCTTCATCGAAAAATCGCGCTGACCCGGCGGGTGCGTCCCGCATCGAATGGGTCCCGATTGGTGCGCTTCGGCTTAACCCTAGAAACGCGCGAACACACTCCAAAAAGCAGATTAGACAGATCGCGGCGAGCATAAGAAGCGCCGGCTTTCTAAATCCGGTGATTGTCGACGCCGCCGATATGGTTCTTGCCGGCCATGGGCGTCTTGAGGCCGCGCGGCTGGAAGGGTTGAACTCATGTGCCGGTTGTCCGGTTCGGCCATCTCACCGCGGCGCAAAAGCGCGCCTATGTGATCGCCGACAACAAACTCGCCGAACAGGCCGGTTGAATCGCGAAATCCTGGCGATCGAGCTCGGCGAACGGCATTGTCACGTCGCCAGCGGGCTTGCCGTCAGTGAGCTTCAGCCGTAACCATCGATGATGACCAAGATCAGCTATAGCGGCTACCGCTTCCCTCCCGAAATCATCCAGCAGGCGATCTGGCTCTATGTCCGGTTCACCCTGAGCTTCCGCGACGTCGAGGATTTGTTGGCCGAGCGCGGGATCTTGGTTTCCTATGAGACGGTCCGGCGCTGGGTGAACCATTTCGGACCGAGGATCGCAGCCGACCTGCGCAAACGCCGGCCAAAGCCGCATACGACCTGGCATCTGGACGAAGTCTATCTCAAGATCGATGGCCGCATGGTCTATCTCTGGCGCGCCGTCGATGCCGAGGGCGAAGTGCTCGACGTTCTGGTCCAGACCAGGCGAAACAAGACGGGCGGCGCTGAAATTGATGCGCAAGCTTTTGAAGAAATATGGCTTTGTCCCAGACAGGCTGGTCACGGATGATCTCAGATCTTATCGCGCCGCAGCCAGTGATCTTGGCATCGCGAGACGCCATGACCGCGGTCGATGGCGCAACAATCGAGCCGAGAATTCGCATCAGCCGACCCGACGACGGGAACACAAGATGCAAGGGTTCAAGAGCGTCGGGATCGGCGCAAAGATTTCTCTCAACGCATGCGGCCACCCATAACACCTTCAACGTCCAGCGCCATCTCACCTCAGCAAGAACGCACCGAGCCTTCAGGGCGTCGGCGATGCAGACGTGGCGCGAAGTCGTCGCCGCCGCATGATTTCAGCTGTGAAACCAGACGAACCTGCATCCAAATTTCAACAACGTGACAACGCTAGGCTCAAGGTCTCCATGGGCGATCTCCAGAGTTGGGTGTCGGACCCGAACTCTAACCGAGCCCAGCCGTCCGTCGCCTCATGGGATCTTTTTCCGCGCTTTTCACACTCTGGCTATCGATCACACAGGCGGTCGGGCTGGCCTCTCGCCCAATTTGCTCGCGACACCTCACATAGAGCGCGTGATGGATATTCTCCAACGTGCCGTCGTAGGTCCACAAATCGAAATAATCGTAGAGCGTGCTCTTCGGCGGCAGGTCCTTGGGCACATAGCGCCATTGGCACCCCGTGCTCAACACGTACATGATTCCATTCACAACTTCGCGCACGTCGACCTTACGCTTGCGACCGCCATGTTTGGCCGGAGGAAATCAGCGCTTCGATATGCGCCCATTCCTCGCCAGTCATGTCGCTCGGATAGCGCAAATTGTCACGATTGTATTTCGGGCGGTTCGCGGTCGTCCACATCGGCGGCCCCTCCTCAAAATCAGGCCGCCACCCTTGAAATCACAAATGATTCAGCAATTCAACTTCTTTTCGGACGGACACTTAGAGCTACCTTTTTTCACCTCGGAACAATCAAAGCTCTCCGAAAACGCAATTTGTTGGCGCATGTGTCGAATATCGTTTCCGTTTCTGGCGGCAGTATAGCGGCTGCACATCTTGCTTTGAACTGGAGTAAATATTGCGGTGACGAGAGTGACTTCGCGGAGGTGCAGCGCCTCTGTTGGACAGCGTGATCGCTTCGGTGTTTTCATCAAGGGTCATTCGCGCGAACAGCGGGACCCCTTTCAGCAAACCCGAAACAAACCTGAACCTTCGATTATGCTCTGTGTTATTCCATAGCATTGGCTCCGGCTCTTATCAGACGGGTCGTGATTTTGAATTCGGGGACGTTCATCTGGTATACTCACGTCGTTCGAGCGGGGCCTTTGTGCCTACTGGAATGACGGCGAACGGGCGCTACAGACGCACTTTCAGTTCGTTTGCATGGTACGAGCCCCTTCGACCTTATCACCGTAAGGGTTCTGGCGAACCTGGGAGAGACGCTATGGTTGATATGTTAAGCCCCGAACTTCATTCTGGAACCGAAGAGGCTGACGAGGCTCAAGTTCCTGCCGTTTCATGGGCTGCAATCGTCGCCGGCGGCGTTGCTTCCGCGGCCTTGACACTTGTGCTGCTTGCGTTCGGCGCGGGTGTCGGGTTGTCCGCCGTTTCGCCCTGGGCAAATTCTGGGATCTCCTCTACAACATTCAATATCAGCGCCGGCGTATATCTTTGCATCATCGCAGTGATGGCGTCCAGCATCGGCGGCTATCTCGCAGGGCGCTTGCGCACCAAATGGGTCGGCGTTCATACCCATGAAGTCTATTTTCGTGACACGGCGCATGGCTTTCTCGCGTGGGCAGTTGCCACGGTCCTCAGCGTGGCGGTGCTAGCTTCCGCGGCGGCGAATATCGTTAGCGGCGCGGCGGTGGGCTTTACGCCAGCGATCGGATCCACGGGAGGTCAATCGGATGGGCCCATGGCAGGCTTCGTGGATCTGTTGTTGCGCGCAAATCCCCCTATAACGCGAAGCGACGCAGGTGACGTTGCGACCGCGCGCGGGGAGCTTGATCGCCTCCTCACCTCCCATCTCACCAGGGGGGAGGAGTTTTCCCGGCAGACCGAACTTATTTGGCGCAGGTAGTCGCCGCACTCACGGGAGTGAATCAGGCGGAGGCCGAAAATCGTGTGTCCCAGGTTATTGCGCAGGCCAAGAGCGCCGTCGACAGCGCGCGCAAGGCCGGTGCGCGATTTGCTCTCTGGTTGACCGCCTCGCTGTTGCTCGGAGCTTTCTCCGCGAGCCTTGCTGCCACAGAAGGAGGGGGGCTTCGCGACGGGACCTGGAAGTACTAGGTCGCGGCATGTTAGAACCATCAAGCCGACCTGAAAGGAAGCATTATGGGCCGTTCAATTCTTCTATGGCTGCTAGGCGTGCCGATACCGATCATTATCCTTCTGGCTCTTATGCACCGCTAGAGAAATGGTCATTACTTCGTTCCCGTAGGGCGCTTTCCGACGCACGCTGAAGAGCTGGCGACCAGAAAGGTTCTCAGTGAAATGGCTTCATACCGGACAGGCTGGCCAATCTACCGCTAGCGCTTTCCGTAGCTTGAAGCATGTCCTTGGGCACGTAATGGGCGGTTAGGACAGGCCATTTCGCCGACTCGAAAGTCCTGTCTTTGAATTTGGCGCGACGATGGATAACCCCGAAGGACCAATTTTAAGCGGGGGGCATTGCCCCGGCAGTTCAAAGCTTGCCGAGCAAAACCAAGATCAGCACAACAACGAGTATAAGTCCGAGTCCGGCTTATCATGAGGCCCGACATGCGACCATCGGTCGGGTACTGACGTTAAAGTGCTGCCGCGCCACGATCAAGCCGAACTAAAGAAATGACGGCTGGCAAGGCAATCACGTTCGACGAAAACGACTGTGATACAGCCTGGCAGCTGCGTGCTCTAATTGGCAACGTGACGGAGCCCTAGGCGCTGTTATCCGAAGGCGGCGCACCCAGACCAACCGTCCGGCGTTTCCGGGTTGGCCGGTGCTGGCCGGTTTTTGACCATTAGTGGCCGATTTTGAGTTTCGTAGTGGCTGGTTTAGAATTGGTGATTATGCACCTACTTGGAGAAACCCAATGGCTGACTGCCCAGTATGCGAAGGCAAAAAGGTCTGCGACTGTTCACAATGTAAGGGAACAGGAAAGGAAGGAAGCAGCGAATGTAAACATTGTGGCGGAGCCGGACAGAAAACGTGCGACCATTGCGAAGGAAGAGGAAAAGTCTAAGTTTCGGCTACATAATCTGCCTTCTGCTTGGTAACTCGCTCGACCTTTGGTTCGTCACTTTTCGGCGGCGCCTTGGCAGTGGCCGCGGCGGGCGTGACCTTGCGCCGAGCTGTCGCACTCCCCTGTGCGGGATTACCATTTTCAATTCCTACCAGTGTTATACCAGCGGCATTGACCTCTTGACTCAGTTGGGCTCTGTCACGTTGCCAAATAGAGCACGCAACAAATCTCCCGGGACGTCAGGTTCACGCCGCGGCGACGACTTCACGCCACGTCCGCAGGGCCGATGCCCTGAAGGCGCGGTGCGTTCTTGCTGAGGTGAGATGACGCTGGACGTTGAAGTGGCATTGTCACGCCGCTTCGGGCTTGCGGTCCCGCTGGCGGTTCTGTAGCGAAGGGGATGAAGAAAATCAGCTATCGCGGCTACCGCGTTCCGCCGGAGATCACCCAGCAGGCGATCTGGCTCTATCTCCGGTTCACCCTAAGCCTACGTGACGTCGAGGACTTGTTGGCGGAATGGGGCATCATGGTCTCCTACGAGACTGTTCGGCGCTGGGTGAACCATTTCGGGCCCATGATCGCGGCGGATCTACGCAAACGTAGACCCAAGCCCCACACTACCTGGCATTTGGATGAGGTCTATCTGAAAATCGCAGGCCGCATGGTCTATCTTTGGCGCGCCGTGGATGCCGAGGGCGAAGTGCTTGATGTGCTGGTCCAGAGCAGGAGGAACAAGCGGGCGGCGCCGAAACTCATGCGCAAGCTGCTGAAGAAGTATGGATTTGTCCCAGACAAGCTGGTCACGGACGATCTGAGGTCTTATGCAGCCGCTGCCAGTGATCTTGAATCACAAGACGACATGAGCGTGGCCGATGGCGCAACAATCGAGCCGAGAATTCGCATCAACCGGCCCGACGACGAGAATACAAGATGCAGGGTTTCAAGTGTCCGGGGTCAGCCCAAAGATTTCTCTCAACTCACGCAGCCACCTACAACACTTTCAACGTCCAACGTCATCTCACTTCTGCAAGAACGCACCGAGCCTTTCGCGCATCGGCTATGAACATGTGGCGCGAGGCAGTCGCGGTCGTTTGAAAATATTCGGGACGCAGAATTCTCGCGTTCTTCTTTCAACGATGTGACAACGCCCTGTGCACCCTTACCTCGCGAATGAGTGTCAATCCGCTAGTTCTTCAGTTCGACTTTGGGCATTTGTATCGTGATGTCGTTCCTCGTCCTTTGATAATAAAGATATCCGACCACAGCCACCGCAACGACAAGCGCCCCGATAATTGCTGTTGTGAGTGGTTTCATCAGGGTATTCTCCAGTTCGAGTTTCTTGACGGCATACGACGGCATGCGATGCGCGACGCTGGGGCGCGGCCCAGTAACGGGGTCGCGTCCTCTACACCAATAATTCAACGCACCTCGGCCGCGCTCATTTGAGGCTTTGGTGCCAATCATCGACATCCTTCTTCACCACGTCCTTGGCATGACCGTAGCGCTCTTGGATCTTGCCTTCGAGTCGCTCGCGCTTGCCGCTTATCGCGGCAAGGTCGTCGTCAGTGAGCTTGCTCCACTTTTCTTTGACCTTGCCGACGAACTGCTTCCAGTCACCTTCGATACGATCCCAATTCATGAAACACTCCTGTCAGTTGGTTTGTAAGTTGTCACCGAGGGGGGATAGTATCCTCCGGGCGGATGGAGCTTCTCGATCAGCGGAGATTTAGGCCGCCGAGCAGTGAGAGTACGACAAGAACGATCAGCACCAGACCAAGAACGCCGCTAAGCCCAATCAACTCCTTCCCTGGACAAGAGTTCCGTGCATCACGGCGACCGCATCAGGTAGGGCGCCGCTGTAAATGAAATCATATAGTTACAAAGTAAGGAGCATGGACTGTCCAATATTTGGACAGGTGAACTGCAGCATATCCGCAACTGACATAAGCGATGCCGCAAGCGTCAACAAACCTACATGGTGCGCGCGGACCGGGCCGGCGCTTTTTTCGCAACGTCGCGCCGGCCCGTCAGGCCTTTTGTGGGCTACACAAAAGGCGCCTATGGCTGCACCTACGCGGTTGTTTCACGCGATTTCTGGTCGGACACCATGCTCTGCATCTTTTGTTCTAACGAGCGCCCTCCCAGCTTGGAGCATGTGTTTCCGCTCGCTATCGGAGGGGTGTCAACGGCGGGACACAAGATTTATCCCTATCTCCTGCGCGGCCTGAAGATCGAACGGCCCAATCACCTGTGGTGCGCCGGCATCACTTGCATTCCGATCGGCCGGGGTTTCCTCCATCTCGTGGCGATCATGGATTGGGCGAGCCGCGCAGTGCTGCCGTGGCGGCTGTCGAACACGATGGACGCCTCGTTTTGCGCCGGGGCGCTGGAGGAAGCGCTGGTGAAATACGGCAAGCCGGAGATTTTCAACACCGGTCAGGGCAGCCAGTTCACCGGCGGGGACTTCACCGGCGTGCTGCTCGAAGCTGGAATCCGAATTTCGATGGACGGACGCGGACGCTGGATGGATAATGTCTTCATCGAGCGCCTGTGGCGTTCCTTGAAATACGAGGACATCTATCTGAAGCACTTATCTGAAGCACTATGCCGACGGGCGCGAAGCCAAGGCCGGCATTTTTGCGTGAGGGCTTTTACAACACGAAGCGCTTTCATCGGGCGCTGGGCAACCGGACGCCGATGGCGGTCTGGCGCGATGGCGCCGCCGCAGTGGTTGACGCGGGCTGTGGATATGGGGACAACGCTGACGCGTTGCCCACAGACCCACAGCAACAGCAGCAGACGCAGCCTCTGGCTGCCTGATCGGGAGAAAAAGGAACGGTTCGAATATCCAACTAAGAATCACCCGCTGCTGGTCCTCACGACGGGGTCCACCTCACCGCGCGTTCGCGCAACGCTTCCAAAGTCGCATGATCCAACTTGCGGGCGTCATCTTTTCTCATACCTCCAGAGAATCATGCGCGATTCACGCCATCAAGAAAAATGTTCTCTTACTTATCGCCCTCTTAATAGATGCGGTTATTCTATCACAATTCCGAATTAGGTGTTGGTACAGGCTCTTTCTATAAATTTAATGGTCAGCTTTATCTCATCACCAATTGGCACGTCGTATCAGGCCGGAATTTTCAAACACTAAAGTGCATTGCAGCAAACGGGGGGCTTCCTGATCGTTTGAAATTCACCGTGGGGTGTCGTGATCCACGCAGCTACCCATAATAGCTTCAACGTCCAACGCCATCTCATTTCAGCCAGAACACACCGAGCCTTTCGTGCGTCGGCTATGGAAATGTGGCGCGCGGCAGTCGCGGTCGCTTGAAAATGTTCGAGATGCAGAATTCTCGCGTTCTTTTTTCGACAACGTGACAACGCCGCGTTGAGGAGTGGCCCAGATTGCCTCTGGCGTACCGGACGTGACACTCACTTGCACCTCCATGCCAAGATGGTCCGATGGGAACCCGATGAAGGTGCCGTGGAGCGGGATCGCGTGGTGCGGATCGCGCACGACCGCAACGGTGACAAGGCCGATCTTGCCGACGCTGCCGCTCGTGGGGTCGAAATCGATCCAGCCAGTGCCCGGCAAATAGATTTGCGTCCAGGCATGGGTCGACCCGCGAACTGAGCCGCTCGTGAGCTCCTTCGGATCGTCGAGCGGGACGGCGAGATACCCGGACGCAAACCGCGCGGCGAAACCGAGCGAGCGCGCCGCCTCGATCATCAGCATGGCGAAATCGCGGCAACTGCCATGGCCGAGCCGCAGCGTCTCTACTGGCTGCTGGATTCCCTTCGCTTCTCGCCGCCTATAGAGGAAGCCGTGATTGATGCCCTGTGAGAGCCGGGTGAGAAGTTCCAAAGTGCCGATCGACCCACTGGGGGGCAGGAATTGATGAGCCCAGCGGCCAACCTCGTTCCCCGGATCGGGTTGATGGCGTTCGATGGAGTAGGCGAGGTCCGGCAGCTCGTCGGCGCTATAGACGACCGGAAAGGTTCTTGCGGCGTCCTCGAGATCGGGGTCGGTGGCGTCCAAGGGCGAATACTCGAGGCACACGGTGCTCTCGAAGCACAGCTCTTTTGAGCGGCCTGAAAACCGCGCGATCCCCACGTGATTGCCGAATGCGTCCTGAACGAAGTGCAGGCTCCTCGGCTCCGGGCTGATCTCGAGGCTTGCCTCAATCACCCTTTGATCGTGGGAGTCGCGTGGACGCAACATCATTCGGTGCTCGCCAAAGGCGACCGGCTGCCGGTAGCGATAGGTCGTGACGTGCCGGATGGTAAGTGACGGCATGATAAGATCATGCATGATTCGCGCCAATTCGTCACCTGTCCCTACCGTAAACTCAGGGCAATTCAGTAAAGTCTGAGGTCATCGGGCGAACAGGCGCAAGGCGTTGTTCCTGTCGTCTTGGAAGTGTTCGATGGCTCGGGTTGGAGAGGGCGAGACGGATTTCAGGATTTTGAGCGCGAAGCCGAGCAGGGAAAAGACGTTCCGCGGCGCTTCCTCGCTTCGGTTCGTGTAGCCGTCCTCGCCAAGGATCACGTCCTTGTTTCGATGCATGATCTCGATGCCCCAATGGCCGCGGTTGGCGTTCAGAAGCGCTTGCGGGGACGCCTCGCCGCCCGGAAACCGGGCAATCAGATAGACGACCTCTTCCTCTGGCTCCTTCCATCGGCCATTCTTCTTGCCTTGCCGAAGGCGCGTGACGCGGCAAATGTGCTTCACGCTCGGCCAGTCATCCTCGATGCCGGCGGCTTGCGCGGGAAGCACGTCGATCAAGCGCCGCTCGATGCGTCCATGTGCCTTTTCGAGATCGCCCTCAAACGAAACCAGGGGGAAAAACCGGCCCGTCGAAAGCCGTTGCGATATTTTCCCGCAGGTTCTTCTGATTGTCCTTGACTGGAAAGACGTAACCGCCGCCCTTGCCGGCGATCTTCGCCACGATCGATTTTTGACAGAACATCGCGTCGCCGGTGACGATCTTGCCGGAAAGATCGAGCTGGTCCAAAAGCTTCAGAGCGTCGGGAATCTCCATGCCCTTGCCGCGCGAGGCCTCGTGGCCCAGAATGGATTGCAGGCCGCGCAAAACGCCGACAGCACATGCGTTGCATGGCCCTCGCCGCCCTTGCTCGCGCGCATCGTCTTGCCGTCAATGGCGATGTGATGCGGGTTCTCGCCTTCCGCGAAACACGCGGCGCCCAACGCCTCCGCCAGCGCCCGCCCATCGATGGCGCGGAGGGTTTCGGTAAGCGTCGCATGACAGGGCGTCACGCCTTTCGTGAAACCGAGCGCCAGGAGCTGGCGTTTGGTCAGGCTTCGACCCAGACGAAACGCCGCAAGCATTCCGCGTCGTCCACACAAAATCGACGCCACGATCAGGCCCAAAATCGACCAAAGAAAGTAGTCCTGCCCCTGCTTGCCGCGAGGATCGGGCTTTTGATCTTCGTGTTGGCATTGGCCGGGCTGGCGGGAATCGACCTTCTCGGCTGGGTGGTCACGACATCCGTATGGACAGACGCCACCCGGGCTCTCGGCGGTCAGTCGGCTGACAAGGCCCCTCGACTGAGACGCCTCAAGTGCGCCGCGGCTCAAAAATCGACTGGACTTCTGCCGCAAAGGACGCATTGCTATGGGTCCGGCCGGTGGACATGGCCACCCGGTGAAACACTTAGGGCTCGCCTCGCGATGTGCGGGGCTTTGGGTCGTGCGAGCGTCAATTCTGGCGCCGCGAACCAACGGAGCCAAAACGATGTCGACCCTTTCCATAAAATCCCGGAACGCGAAGAGCGCCGCACCTAAGAAGGGGAGCGCCCAATCGAAGACGGCATCCCGGCGTAAGGTCACGTCTCCTGCTGCCAACGCCAGAAACCGGCGCGATTTGTTGAATCGAAGGCCGAGCGAGTCGCCGCCGCCAAGACGCAGATGAAGGCTAACGCACCACAGGTCGAGCGCGTCACCAAGCAGGAGCGCATGCTCACCCTGCTGAGCCAATCCGAAGGGGCCAGCATCGAAGAAATGATGCAGGCGACCGACTGGCAGCAGCACAGCGTGCGCGGGTTCCTGGCGGGCACGGTGAAAAGGAAGCTCGGCTTTTCGCTGACGTCCTTGAAGCCGAACGGGGGCGTTCACCGCTGCCGCATCGAAACACGGCGCGGCCGGTGACATGGAAGACCAGGCGATCGATGTGGCAAAGGCGCTCGTGCGGCTCTCGGAGGTGACCGGTTTCGAGCTGCGCGGCGAGTGGCGGCGACTTCGTCGGCATACCGCGCCGATGCGGCTCTTCCGCGAACTCTGATCCGAGGATCATTTATAAGCTTCAGGCGCGGGCATATGGCGGCCTCTCCCACGGCCACCGCACGGAAGCTAGAGCGAGCTAGCGCCGACCCGTTGGGCCGCGGCGCGGTTAAACCCACGCCGCCGATTTCGCTGAAGCCCGGCACGCGGCTCGTGCGGGAGTGGCGCGGGGTCACCCATATGGTCCTCATCCATGCCGACGGCATCGAGTGGCGCGGTCAGCGCTACCGCTCCCTCTCTGTGGTCGCGCGAAAGATCAC
>CAVRMA010000004.1:0-393234 GCA_963722515.1 uncultured Alphaproteobacteria bacterium
ATTTTCTTCGTCTCTGCCGGCCAGCGCCCGCATCTCCGCAAGCGTGCGATTGTCGAGCACGGTAGCGATCGCGTTGCGGGCTTCGAGCATGATGAGACGGACACAGCAATGTCGTTCGTCGGCGCAATCCTCGCAGCGCCGGTAGGAATTCTTGCTGGCGCAGGCGATCGGAGCGAGCGGCCCATCAAGGACGCGGACGATATGACCAACCTTGATTTCATGTGCCGGTCTGGCCAAGGAGTAACCGCCCCCCTTGCCCTTTTTTGAAAAAACGAAGCCTGCGTTGCGCAGTTCACCAAGAATCGTGTCGAGAAATTTTTTCGGAATTTCATTCGCATTGGCGATGTCGTTCACGAGCGTCGCCTCGCCCGCCGGTCGCCCGGCAAGGTGAACCATCGCTTTCAGACCATATTTTCCTTTCTTCGTGAGCATTCTTCCACTCTCGATCGGCATGTCGCCGTGCAAACGGATCCAGCGGGCGACACTACTGAGCCAATTCGTAAATATCCACAAGTTTTATAGTCTTTGATGGCAAAATATGCCGTTATTCCGAAGTCCCATCGATGATGAGGGGCCATCTCCAGGCGCGGATGCAGGCGGTGCGCAAAGCCAAGCGTCCAAACCACCTAAATCAGGCAGCGAACACATATAGGGCGCGAGCGCGCCCAATCACCCATCGTCCTCGACATCGAACGCACCACGATCGATGCCGCCGCCAACCAAAATCGCGCGCTTTCCCGAATGGTTGGGCGCGCCGACCACGCCTTCCTGTTCCATCCGTTCGACGAGAGAGGCCGCTTTATTGTAACCAACCGACAGGCGGCGCTGGATGTAGCTCGTCGAGCATTTTTTGTCGCGCAGAACGATATTGACGGCGCGGTCGTAGAGATCGCCCGCTTCCTCGGCATCCATGCTGCCTGGCGGCGCCTCGCCGCCATCCTCGCCGTCCCCGGTGCCGTCCTCGTCGGTGATCGCGTCGAGATATTCCGGCTGGCCCTGGGTCTTCAGATGCGCGACGATCTTTTCGACCTCGCTGTCGATGACGAAGGGCCCATGCACGCGCGAAATGCGCCCGCCCCCCGCCATGTACAGCATGTCGCCCGACCCAAGAAGCTGCTCGGCGCCTTGCTCGCCTAGGATAGTGCGGCTGTCGATCTTGGAGGTGACCTGAAACGAAATGCGGGTCGGAAAATTCGCCTTGATCGTCCCGGTGATGACATCGACGGAGGGGCGCTGCGTCGCCATGATGAGGTGAATGCCCGCCGCGCGCGCCATCTGGGCAAGCCGCTGGATCGCGCCTTCGATGTCTTTGCCTGCGACCATCATCAGATCGGCCATCTCATCGACGATCACCACGATGAAAGGCAGGACCGAAAGCTGCATCGCCTCGTGTTCGTAGATCGCTTCGCCGGTGTCGCGATCGTACCCGGTCTGGACCGTCCGCATGAGGGTCTCGCCCTTGGCCGCCGCCTCCGCGACGCGGGCGTTAAACCCGTCGATGTTGCGGACGCCGAGCTTCGACATGTTCTTGTAGCGCTCCTCCATTTCGCGAACCGCCCATTTGAGCGCAACGACCGCCTTCTTTGGGTCGGTGACGACCGGCGTCAGCAAATGCGGAATTCCGTCATAGACCGACAATTCGAGCATTTTCGGATCGACCATGATGAGGCGGCATTCCTGCGGCTTCAGCCGGTAGAGCAACGACAGGATCATCGTGTTGATGGCAACCGACTTACCGGATCCCGTCGTCCCCGCGACGAGAAGATGCGGCATTCTTGCCAGATCGACGATGATCGGCTCGCCGCCGATTGTCTTGCCGAGCGCGATCGCCAGCCGGTGTTTGGTTTTCTCGAAATCCTGCGACCCGAGCAATTCGCGCAGATAGACGGTCTCGCGCCGCTGGTTCGGCAATTCGATGCCGATGGCGTTGCGCCCCTGAACCACGGCGACGCGGGCCGAGAGGGCCGACATCGAACGCGCGATGTCGTCGGCAAGACCGGTCACCCGCGAGGATTTGATGCCCAGCGCCGGCTCCAATTCATAAAGCGTCACCACCGGACCTGGCCGCACATGAATGATCTCGCCTTTGACGCCGAAATCATCGAGCACGCCTTCAAGCAGTCTGGCGTTCTGGCTGAGCGCGTCCTCGGAGACTTTGTTCGCGGCTGGCTTCTTCGGCTCGCCGAGGATATGCAGCGGCGGTAGGATATAGCCCTGCCGCTCTAGCCGGTCGAGCAACGAAGGCTGCACCTCGTTTCGCGCGCGCGAACCGGGCTTTAGAGCGGCGGCTGCCGGTGCGATGACGCGGCGCGGCGCGTAGATGTCCTGGTCCTTGTTTTGTCCCGGAGGGGTCATCCCGCTTGCCGCGCGGGCGGCGGGCGGGGCATAGGCGCGAGCATCGAAATGGGACTCCGCCGGCTCGGGCGGGGGCCAGTGCAGCGGCTCCGTGGCGAGATCGAGCGGCCGCTCGAAGGCGCCTTCGGGCTGCCGCGCCGCCGCAGGCCACGCGGGAAGTGGCGGCGCACTGCGGCGCGCGATTTGGCGTGCCAACGCCGCCTTAAGGCTGAGACCGGCATGAATGATGGCGCCGAGCAAAACGAGCGCGTAGCCTGGCTCGCCGGCGGCGTCCTGATCCTCCGGCACCGGCGCGTCACGGCGGCTAGGCAATAGGTCTTCCTCGTCCTCGCCCAAATTCGCCGAACCATAATCGCGCAGGCTGGTGGAGGCCGACAAGCAGAGGATCGCGCCGCCCGCCAGGATGGCGGCAAAGAAAAGCATTCCGTAGCGGTGCCCGGCGAGCATCCGGCTAGGAAGCGCGAGAATCGCATCGCCCACGACCCCTCCGAGGCCCGTCGGCAATGGCCAGCGGGCGGTGACCGGCAGCAATGAGGCAAGCCCCGCCGCCAACACTCCGCCGCCGAACCACAGCACCAGCCGGGCCCTTACCCGTTCGAGGCGCCGGTCGGCGATGAGCCGCCATCCCCAAAAGCTCACTGGCGTAAGAAACGCGATCGCCGACAGGCCGAGCATTTGCATGACGAGGTCGGCGGCAACCGCCCCAGGCGCGCCAAGGAAATTGTGCACCGGTCCCGAGGCCGCATGATTGCAGCTCGGGTCCTGGACCGACCAGGACGCCAAAGCCAAGGCAAGCCCCGCCGCCGCGACGATCAGGCCGAGCCCGGCGAGTTCGGCGCCGCGCCGCATCGCGAAAGCGCGCAAGGATTCCGGAATGCGATCGAGGGCCGTGAAACTTGCTGTTGTCCGCATGCTGTGCCGCCGCCGTTGCGCCGCTTCCATTTTTGCATCCGCGGAAAAAGAGCCAGGTTTCGCGGCGAAAGTCTTGCGAAACAGAAGGCTTAGAGCAGGACTTCGATTCAATTTAAATCCGATCGCGCGGTTAGTGTCTTGGCACCCGGCGCCGGTGAGCTTGCAGCAAATTATCAGGATGCGGTTAAAGGTGTTTTAACCTTGCGCCGGCCCGCGGCGATGGGCGCGCACCAAGCGCGGGTTCGGGCCGTCCCGCCGGCGCCGCGCTCAGCCCGTCATTGCGAGGAGCGAAGCGACAAAGTAATCCGGGAGGGCCGCAAGGGCACTGGATTGCTTCGCTTCGCTCGCAATGACGGCGCCGACGGGAGTTCTCATTAAAGAGTTCTGGTAGAATTTATCCTTGACCGGCTTCGGCGATGTCGGCCCCGGGCGCCTATCTTGACGAGCAACGGGTGCAAGATGCGCTCGCGCAAAGGCTTGCCAAATTCATCGATCTCGACGAGCCCGCGCCGGTGCTCGTTATGCCGGCGCAGGCGCACCCGCTCCGCAAGCCGGTCCGCGTTCCATATTGGGGCTTATGCGGCTTCGAGAGAGCCGCCCGGGGCCCGCGGCAGCACAAGATGTTGAGTGAGACGCCGACAATCAGCCTATCTGACCATTAGGCTGGATGTAGTGCGCTCGAACTGCCACGACCTGCTCGAACATATCCATAGCGGCTTCCACGATCACTCCGGCGAACCGCCAGACAATACCTTCAACAACACCTTGGCGAACCAAAGTCGGCATGAGCAGCGGACCGCCGCTCACCCCGCCGATGTCATAACCCACGGGTGGCAAGCCACTTCCGCTGAAGTCGATCATTTTTCCCGATTAAGCCGACACGCGATCTGGCGTTCGGTGACGCTCGTTATCGGAATCATGGCGAAACAAGGGGCTGTAGTGAAATTGCCGTCCGAAGTCATTCCACGAGTTTGCGCTGGAAAGCCAGCAAAGAATGCAAAATTCCCAACTGCGGGATTTAGTGGTTCCCAAATCGGCGGGGCGGGCGTCACTATAGTCTTACCGATCTCCTTAGCGTCCGGCGCACTTATTCGGAAGGTGGCAATGTCGAGGTCGTCACGACAGCTAATCAGCTGTGCCTCGGGATCGAATAGCACACAGCCGAGCTGACACCCAATTGCATTTGTTTCACAATATTCCTTAAAGACGTGGGCGGCGGTGATGGCAAAAATACCGCTTCCATAGTCGACGAGAAAGGCAGAACCGTTGCGAAGTCCGAGTTTCTCTTCGTGATCTTGGAACAACCACCACAGAGGAACGGCGAATTCCAATCCACTGTGGATTATGCGGCTTCCCATTCCGCCGGAGAGGGTTTCTTTTTTTGTCCTCCTCTGAAAATGCGTTGAATTGCTCGTTTGGAATCAACGGGGACGACACGCTGCAGCCTCCTGCTGGAAAGTACGAGTGAAAAACATAGGTAGCTCTACTGCCGAAGCAGGAACTTGCCTTTGCCGACAAATCGTAGCAGAAATATAGTCGCAGTACAATAAAACAGGTGATAACATTGCGCGTAATCTATCCCACCCTTGCGCTCGTAACAATATTGGTCACGACCGCAGCCTTTACTGAATTGAGCAAAGAGCAATATGAGTTACAAGAGCGTTGCGGAAAGCAGGCCGCCAAGGTATTCGAAAAAGAATATGAAAGCGTTACAGACACAAGCGTTACAGACACAAAGGAAGGGCAGAACGTGTCAAGTTATCGCAATCACTATAATCCCACGCTGAATAAGTGTTTTTTCTTAGTGACACCCGAGATACTAGCTTACCGCGCCAACCATAACTATACAGCGTCGCTGTATAGCCTGATTGAGCTCACCGATCACAAGGAATATGGCAGCTTCTATAAACGGGATGACGTCAAAGCTCCAATGCAATGCGTCGTGAACGGCAAATCATGTAACTCAGAAGACGAATGGGAATTGCTAATCGCCCCCTACATGAGCGACGCACCGTGAAATAACGCACCAAAGTCATACCCTTGATTTCTATTCCGGTGCAAAAAATATTCCGTCGGTTACGGTCGGCGTTTTGCTGGTGACAGACGAGACCGAGTGGCAGCGGCTCGGGCATCCCGCGTGACAACCTCGATTCGGTCAGCGAACCTTACATCGGGGATAATTTCCTGCAAACCAGCTAAGCCATCGAGGCGCCGCCGCCGCCCGCCGGCATTTCGTGCTATGAAGGAACCATGAACAGTGAGGACATCCTTGCCCAGTTGATGGTTCAGCAGGCTCGCCATGAGGGGGATTTCTTGGCCAATAGGGGCGAGCGATGAGCGCGCCGGAGAGCAAAGCGACGGCCGAATTTCGCCCGCTTCCCTTAACTCACATATGATTTTACTGGATTCAACCGCTTTCCGGACGGCCACTAAACGAACTTGCGCAAGGCGCTGCCGCTCGTCAGCAAGCAGATATTTAGCACTCACTTCACGACGTCCGGGCGCGCTTTCCGCTCCTCTCGATGAAGCGGAAAACACGCCCGCGTGTGTGCACTCAGGCTTGCGGCTGCGGCTCCAGTCCGCCTGGTTCCGGGCCAGGCTTCGGCCGCACGACGCCGGTGGTCGGCACAGGAGAGCCACGAACGGCGGCTCGTGATCGTCGCTTGTATCGCGCACCGGAGGATGCCCCTTCAAAAGCCCCTGATCTCGTCCGCCGGATAAGTGTCTCATATTCGAGGAGGCCTTTGGCAAGAGCTTCGAGATCCTGGCGCTTTTCAGTAAGGATGCGGGTTGCTTCCGCAAGACCCAACTCCACCAGGCGGCGCACCTCGGCGTCGATTTTCTGGGCGGTAGCTCTCGGAGATGGTCTGCTGCCGCCCATGGTATAGCCGAGGAAAACCTCCTCCTGATTTTCGCCATACATGACGGTGCCGAGCTCGTCGGAGAACCCCCAGCGCGTCACCATGGCGCGCGCCAGCTTGGTCGCCTGCTCGATGTCGGACTGCGCGCCCGACGTTATCTTATCCTTGCCGAAGATGATTTCCTCGGCAACCCGGCCGCCCATGCAGATGGCGAGCCGCGATGTCATCTGTTCGAAACTCATCGAAAGCTTGTCGCGTTCGGGCAGCTGCATGACCATGCCAAGCGCTCGCCCGCGCGGAATGATGGTCGCTTTATGCACCGGGTCGGTCGCCGGAACATTGAGCGCGACGATCGCGTGCCCGCCTTCATGATAGGCGGTCAGCATTTTCTCCTGCTCGGTCATGACCATGGTGCGGCGCTCGGCGCCCATCATGATCTTGTCTTTTGAATCCTCGAATTCGGCCATGGTGACGACGCGCTTGCCGCGCCTTGCCGCCAGCAAGCGCCGCCTCGTTGACGAGATTCATCGAGGTCGGCGCCGGAGAAGCCCGGCGTCCCGCGCGCCACCGTCTTCAAATCGACGTCCGGCGCGAGCGGGACTTTGCGGACATGCACCTTGAGGATGCGCTCGCGCCCGACGATATCGGGGTTTGACACCACAATCTGGCGGTCGAAGCGGCCGGGGCGGAGTAGCGCCGGATCGAGCACGTCGGGACGGTTTGTCGCCGCGATAAGGATGATGCTCTCATTGGGCTCGAAACCGTCCATCTCGACGAGAAGCTGGTTCAGCGTTTGCTCGCGTTCGTCGTTGCCGCCGCCGAGGCCCGCGCCGCGATGGCGGCCAACGGCGTCGATTTCATCGATGAAGATGATGCAAGGCGCGTTCTTCTTGGCCTGCTCGAACATGTCGCGGACGCGGCTCGCGCCGACGCCGACGAACATTTCCACGAAATCCGATCCGGAAATCGTGAAGAAGGGCACGTTGGCTTCGCCCGCGATGGCGCGTGCAAGCAGCGTCTTGCCGGTCCCGGGCGGGCCGACAAGCAAAACGCCGCGCGGGATTCGCCCGCCAAGCTTCTGGAAGCGTTGCGGATCGCGCAGGAATTCGACGATTTCCTGGAGGTCTTCCTTGGCCTCGTCGACGCCGGCGACGTCCTCGAACGTAAACCGCCCATGCGCCTCGGTCAGGAGTTTCGCCTTGGACTTGCCAAACCCCATGGCTTTGCCGCCGGCGCCCTGCATTTGCCGCGAAAGAAAGATCCAGATGCCGAGGATGGCAATCAGCGGCAGCCCGTTGACGAGAAGCGTCATCAAGCCAGTTGGTGTTTTCCGACGGAGGCTTGGCCGTGATCGAAACGTTTTTCTTATAAAGGCTCTGGACCAGCGTCGGGTCGTTGGGCGCATAGGTCGCAAAGGCGCGATTGTCGGTGAAGTGGCCCGTGATCTCGTTGCCCGCGATCGTGACCTCGCGAACATGGCCTTGGTCAACCTCATTCAAAAGCTGGCTAAAGGTGATGTCCTGCGACGGAACCCGCTGCCCCGGGTTTTGAAACAGCATGACGAGCGCGACGACGAGCAGGATAATGATTACCCAAAGGGCAAAATTCCGGAAATTCGGATTCATCTTCGTTCCCGCTAAACACCGTTCCGGCCGAAGGGCCGTCACCGGTTGAAACAGCACCCGCTGCGAATTGGGCTGCTGTACAATGTAGGCCTGGTTTGCCCGCTTGCCAAGTACGTCTTATCATCACTCTCAAGTGAGCCTTACATCACTCCTTGGACCTCGCCTTGAAGACTCCGGGCGGGTTTTCTTCGCCGCGCCGCGCGCGCCTTCCCTCAAAATGACAAGAACGCGGTTGCTTTGCAGCCGCAACGCCGCCCCGCGCAAGGTTGCCGCGAAGGCGATCCCGGCGCGCAGAGCTTGGCCTAGCCGCAGCGCCAGAGCTTCGAGGCGATCGAGACGAAGCGGCTTGCCAGCACCTATTACTTTTAGTTCATCGGCAAGAAATCGTAAAAGAATCTCTTCCGGCTCGTCCGCCAGCGCCGAAATGTCGGCTCGAAATCCGTCTTTCTCGCGCCTCGCGGCGAGACCGGCGCGGACGCGCGCGCGCGCGCGCGGCAAGCGCGGCGTCCGCCCTTGCGGCCCGGCGGCCGAGCCTAAGCAAGGTGGTGCGGCCGAGACCTTCGTCCGCGAGCAGGCCGGCGAGGCGGCGTATCCTGGTTCTCGCATAAATAGGATCCTGGTTCGAAGGGTCGTCGAAAAAAGGCTGCGCCCGCGATTCGCAAAAGGCGGCGAGGTCCGCCTTGGCATGGGCCAGCAAGGGCCGCGCAAGGACCAGCCCGTTGCGTTCGCTCGAAATTGCCATGCCGGCGAGCCCGGAAATGCCGCTGCCCCGCAGCAGCCGGAACAAAATCGTCTCGGCTTGATCGTCGGCGTGATGCGCGGTCATGACGTGATCAGCGCCAATCCTGGCCGCGTATGCGCACAACAGTTCATAGCGGGCCTCGCGGGCGCGCTCCTGAATTCTGGATTTTGGCTTGACACCTTCCCAGACGAGGATGGCGTGGGCCAATCCAAGCTTGGCGGCCCAGCGGGCGACCATTTCGGCCTCGCCGCGCGAAGTCCTTGCGCAAACCGTGGTCGACGGTCACGGCGTATAGCGGGGGCGGCGGGGCGCGCGCGCGCGCCCACTCCGCGGCGAGCAGCATCAAGGCGACCGAATCGGGGCCGCCGGAAACGCCAAGCACGATTCCGCGCGCAGCCTCCCAAGGGCTGAAAAGAGCTGCGATGTTCCCGGCGGAGAACCCCGCCTCGACAGGCGCGGGGGCCAATGTTTTGGCGGCGGACCTGGCGCGCCGCTGGCGCGTAAGGTTTGTGCAAGGCTTGCCAGGATCAGCTCTGCCGCAAATCAGCATTGGGTGCGCTTGGCCTCCCGGTCGGCACTCGCCTTGACCGTAGCAGGCGCATTTGGATATTTCCGCGCGATTTCGGCATAGGCAGCGCAGGCTTGCTCCTTGGCGCCAAGGTTGTTTAACGACTGGCCGAGGCGCAACAGGGCTTGCGGTGCGCGCGGCGAATCGGCGTATTGGGTCGATATCTTAAGATATTGTTCGGCCGCCTCAGGCTGCCGGCCGCGCTGGTAGAAGCTTTCGCCAAGATAATAGATCGCATCGGAAGCCAATTTGTTCTTCGGATCTTTTCAAGAAATCCGGCGAAGCCCTTTTCCGCGTTTTCATATGCTCTTTGTTTGAAATAGCCTAAAGCAATGTCGAACTCCTCTTTCGCGGGATTGGGCGCCGCGGCGATGACCGTGCCGCCCCGCGTGGTGATGCCGGAAGCCGGGATGCCCGCGGAGGCCGTCGGCGGCGGCGTTGCTGGTGACGGCCCCGCGATGCGGGAGTGGCCATTGGAGAGATCGAGCGGCGCGCCGGGTTCGTTTTGATCGAGGACTGCCGGACCGCTGTCGTTAGGGCGCCCGCCCGCCGGGATCAAGCTCGCGGCCGGGGCGAAGCCTCCGAGCGGGCGGGGAGCTCCAGGGGCGCCGGGATTTTGCGATGGATCGAAAGCGTCGCCACGCCCGTTCGCGCTGGAGGGTGCGATAGCGGCATTTTGCGGCGGGACCCGGCTGTCCCCATTGATTTGCGATTCGGATGCTTCGCTACGCTTCTGCGGCGGCTTGGCCGCGGGCGTGCCCTGGGCGCCGCCTTCGTGAAAGCGGAAATCGACATCCTCTTGGAACTTCTTGAGTTGCTCCGCAAGTCCACGGGTCTCGAACTGCATCTGTTCGATTTGCCCGCTGATCTGCCGCATCTGGCTTTCGAGCCGCCCGATCCGGACAACGAGACCGGCTGAAATCCTGTTGCGTTCCGTCCTGCTGCTCCCCGGCGTAGGGGACGTCCCCGATTTCGCCAGGCGGACGGCCGTATCCTTGCGCGATGCGGATCTCGTTTCGCGCCGCCGCGATTTGGGCGTCGAGCCGTACCAACCGGGCGTCCGGCGCAATCGCGGTCTCCGCGCGAGCGGCAACCGCAACAAACGCCACGAACAGATTGATCGCGGCCATGAAGAGCAAGGGTTTGTCGAATCGAATCATGCTGCAATATCCTCTTGCCTCGGCGGCTTCCATGGTAAGCCCGGTTTTCAGGCTAAATTTTGGACGCCGGTGTCCGTTGTGTCGAGAATGATCGTGTTAGGATCAAATAGTGCGGCTTTTTGGAGATAGCAGTCGCAGGGCCTCGCGCCGCGACTGTTCGAAGGCGCCGCACTCGGTTAAGTGCGCCCGATCGAGGTTGGTGCCTTCAAAAAAATTCAATTCGCCGTGAAGGCCGGGATCGCCAAGACGGAACCGCTGCCGCCGCCGCGGATCGAAAGCCGCGCCGGGCCGCATTCGATCAGGACCCCACCCAAGCCCTCATGCTGAGGAGGCCGCGCAGCGATCGTCTCGAAGCACGAGGGCGTTCCCGGCGCGTCTTGCGCGATGAATGGACAGGTGTGGCCGCAGGCTCGGATTATTTCATATGCTATCTGCCTGTAACGAAAACGACCCTTGATGGGCGCGAGTCCCATGTTTCTTGATTTTCCCTAGCCGGTTCTCAACAAACCTGAGTTGCGTGTCATTACAATCGTAGACGTATTTTTCTGCTTGTACGCATATGTTGTGGTTTAGTTTCGATACGAAGCGATCAGACCTGATAAGGCTATCGATTTCGAGCTCGGTGTGCGATGAGTTTGTAGCCACGAAGAGAGCGTTAGGGCTTATGGGGAAAAGGATATGCGACTTGGCATATCGCAATCCATCACTCATAACGACAGGTTGATCCGAAGTGAGAAGTCGGTACGTGCTGTTCTCAAGATGAACGACATGCCATCGCATCTTGGTGATATATTCAACAACGTTCGGCAAGTTGATCATTGCTTGAATGATGAGAGCCTTCTCAAAAGATCGGGCGCTGGGCGGAATGGACTTTCGAAAGTTTTCGAAAGCTGCAGATCTCCTGCCCCGCTTATTGACGAACGGAAGTTTTCTAATGTTGCGAGGTCGTTACGACGCATCCGGTCAAAATTTTCGCAGAGCCACGCGACCCGTTCTGGAGTGCGTTGAAACAATGACAAAATGAAACGTGACCACGCATCTCGTTCCTTCACTGTTAGATTTAATTCTCCATCTGCCAACAAGACCTTGAGAACATTGTAAGCGTATTGATCTAGTGGCTTCATGAAGTCTCGTTCAAGCATATGTCTCCGATCCGGTGGCAGATCGTGGATGGCATAAAGGTCTTCTTCAAATCCAGTTGCCTTCGGATGTTTCCGCAGCGCGTTCACTTCCTTATAGGGGCGACTAAATTCACAAACTTTGTTGTCTGGACCGGCCCACGGCTTCAGGTAGAAAGCCGGATTGTAGTGGGTTTTCTCATGGTCTGGTGCTGCGTGCCGTGTCGAACTGATTTGATCGAACATTGAGTAGATAAGCCTTCTGTTCAACTGCATCCCGTCGTTGACCCGCAGGTGGCGCATTTGAGGCAGGTGCCGTTGCGGACTAGGGTGAAATTGCCGCACTCGCCGCAGGCCTCGCCCGTAAAACCTTGCAGCCGCGCCTGGCTGCGCTTTTCACTAACGTCCGCGCGCCCGGCGGGAGGCGTTCTTTCGAGCCCGCCCTGTTCTTCTTCGGCTTGCCCCCCTTGGAGATCACTTTTAGCGCCGCCGCGGGGTGCGGCCCGCCACCGCCGCCTTGCACCAGCAGCAAGTTGCCGGCCTTGGAGCGGACAAAACCGCGCGATACGAATTTTTCGCTCGATCCGGGCGCGGCGCCTTGCGGCGAACGGCCTTGTGCCGCGCCCTTGCCGAGCACGTCGTGGCCGATGTCGGAAGGGTCGATATGGGCGAGATCGGTTCTGCCCAAATAAGAGATCGCGAGCTCGCGGAAAATATAGTCGAGGATCGAGGTCGCGTTCTTGATCGCGGCGTTGCCTTGCACCAGCCCCGCCGGCTCGAAACGCGTAAAGGTGAAGGCGTCGACATATTCCTCCAACGGCACGCCATATTGCAGCCCGACGGAGATTGCGATCGCGAAATTGTTCATCAGCGAGCGGAACGCCGCGCCCTCCTTGTGCATGTCGATGAAAATTTCGCCGAGCCGCCCATCTCCATATTCGCCGGTGCGCAAATAGACCTTGTGCCCACCGACGACCGCCTTTTGCGTATAGCCCTTGCGGCGGTCGGGCAGGCGCTCGCGCTCTCTGACGCGCTCGATCCGCTCGACAATTTTTTCGACGATCTTTTCGGCGACGGCGCTTGCCCGCGCCGGCGCGTTCGCGGCGATCAGCGCCTCGACGGCGTCCTCCGCCTCGCCGTCATCATCGGCGATCAACTGGCTGTTCAAGGGCTGCGACAATTTCGAGCCGTCGCGGTACAGCGCATTGGCCTTGAGACCGAGCCGCCAGGAGAGCATATAGGCCGCCTTGCAGTCCTCGATGCTCGCCTCGTTCGGCATGTTGATCGTCTTCGAGATCGCGCCGGAGATGAAAGGCTGCGCCGCCGCCATCATGCGGATGTGGCTTTCGACGGAGAGATAGCGCTTGCCGGTGCGCCCGCAAGGACTAGCGCAATCGAACACGGCGTAATCCTCCGGCTTTAAATGCGGCGCGCCTTCGAGCGTCATGGCGCCGCAGACGAAAATATTGGCAGCCTCGATCTCGGCCCGGGTGAACCCTAAAAAATTCAAGAGATCGAAATTCCGATCCTCCAGTTTTCCGCCCGGAATTTTCAAGACGTCCTGCAAAAATCCGGCGCCAAGAGTCCATTTGTTGAAGACGAATTTGATGTCGAAGGCGCTCGCCAGCACCGCCTCCAATTGGGCGAGTTTCTCCGCCGTAAAACCTAGCGCGGAAAGGCTTTTGTGATTGATCGCGGGGGCATTTCGCAACGAGCCATGCCCCGCCGCATAGGTCACGATCGCATCGATCTCGGTTTCCGAATAGGCGAGCGTGCGTAATGCTTCGGGCACGGCGCGGTTGATGATCTTGAAATAACCGCCGCCCGCGAGTTTCTTGAATTTGACGAGCGCGAAATCGGGCTCGATGCCGGTCGTGTCGCAATCCATCACGAGGCCGATCGTGCCGGTCGGCGCGATCACACTGACTTGCGCGTTGCGAAAACCATGGCGCTCGCCGAGCGTCACCGCGCGCTGCCAAATGGCGCGGGCATGATCGCCAAGCGCTCTATACGGTAAAGCCGCGTGGCCGAGCGGCACCGGCGCGATCGACAACGCCTCATAGCCGGATGCTTCGCCATTCGCCGCGCGCGCGTGGTTGCGCATCACCCGCAGCATCGTGGCGGCGTTGGCGCCATAGCCTTCGAAGGCGCCGAGCTCGCCCGCCATCTCCGCCGACGTGGCATAGGCAACGCCCGTCAGGATCGCCGAAAGCGCGCCGCAGATCGCGCGGCCCTCAGAGCTGTCGTAGCCGATGCCGGACGCCATCAACAGCCCGCCGATATTGGCGTAGCCAAGGCCCAGCGTGCGGTAATCGTAAGAGCGCCTGGCGATTTCCTTCGATGGAAATTGCGCCATCATGACCGAGATTTCGAGCACGATCGTCCATAGCCGCGTGGCGTGCTCGTAAAACTCGACGTCGAATTCGCCTGCTGCCGGCAAGACATCGGATGTTTCCGATGTCTCAGACATGCGGAACTGCATGAGGTTGAGCGAGGCGAGATTGCACGCCGTATCGTCCAAAAACATATATTCCGAGCACGGATTCGAGGCGCGGATCGGACCCGCCGCCGGGCAGGTGTGCCAATCGTTGATCGTCGTGTGGTATTGCAGGCCGGGGTCGGCCGAGGCCCAGGCGGCGGCGCCGATTTTATCCCAGAGAGCCCGCGCTTTCATCACCTTATGCGGCTTGCCGTCGAGCCGCCGGGTCAACGCCCAATCGCCATCCGTCTCGACCGCGCGCAAAAATTCGCCGGTGACGCGCACGGAATTGTTCGAATTCTGGCCGGCGACGGTGCGATAGGCCTCAGAATCCCAATCAATGGTAAAAATTTCGCCATCGATGTTGGTATGGCCCTGGCGCGCCAGCTGAATGGTCCGTTTTATGGCCGCATCGGGGACGAAGGCGCGCCGGGCGAGCTTGATTTCTTGTTTCAGGGCGGGGTTTTTTTCCGGATCGAAACAATCATCGTTCGGCCCTTCGCAATTGACGCAGGCGCGAAGAAGTGCCTTCATCGCCTTTTGCAAAATTTTCGAGCCGGTGACCAGCGCGGCGACTTTCCGTTCCTCCCTCGCTTTCCATTCGATAAAATCCTCGATGTCGGGATGATCGGCATCGACGATGACCATTTTCGCGGCTCGCCTTGTGGTGCCGCCCGACTTGATCGCGCCCGCCGCGCGGTCGCCGATTTTTAGAAACGACATCAGGCCGGAGGATTTGCCGCCGCCGGACAGCGTTTCGTTCTCGCCGCGCAATTTGGAAAAATTCGAGCCGGTGCCGGAGCCATATTTGAAGAGCCGGGCCTCGCGCACCCAAAGATCCATGATGCCCCCGTCGTTGACGAGATCGTCGGCGACCGACTGGATGAAACAGGCATGCGGCTGCGGATGCGCGTAGGCCGACTTCGACTTGACGAGTTTCCTGGTCGCGTGATCGACATAATAATGGCCCTGGCTTGGCCCATCGATGCCATAGGCCCAGTGGAGCCCGGTATTGAACCATTGCGGCGAATTGGGCGCCGCCATCTGCCGCGCCAGCATGAAGCGCAGCTCGTCGAAAAAGGCGGAGGCGTCTTCTTCCGAATCGAAATATTTGCCTTTCCACCCCCAATAGGTCCACGCCCCGGCGAGACGGTCGAACACTTGGGCTGCCGAGGTCTCGCCCCTATCGCGCAAGGCCTTTGGCAAGGCCGCGAGCGCTTCTTCGTCGGCGGCGGAGCGCCACAGAAAACCGGGGACGCCAGCTTCCGGCACCCGTTTCAGCCGGGCGGGCACGCCGGCGCGGCGGAAATATTTTTGCGCGAGCACGTCCGCCGCAACTTGACTCCAGGCGGCAGGAACCTCGATGCCGTCCGCCGCGAAAACGATCGATCCATCGGGATTGCGGATTTCGCTTTTCGCCGTCCGGAACCCGGTTTCCGCGTAGGGGGAGTGCCCGGGCTTGGTGTAACGCCGTTCAATTCGCATCGGTTGTGCCCCTGCAGCTAGACATCAATTTAGAGAACCTACTATATCTTGTGTTCCTGTCGAGAAATCAATGTTGTGGATTGGTTAAGAAATTGCTTTGCCCACGCGCTCTGGACAGCGCCGCCGCACAAGAAGCGTTTGTCGCCATCTGGCCCGATGAATTGCAGGCTGTGCAGTTCCTCCGAGGGAGCGCAGTGCCGCCAGCGCCGCCGCCGCGATGAAGTCGGCGGGGCAGGGCATAAGCTCCACTTCGTCGATGATCCAGGCGCACAGCACGGCCGGCAGCAGCGTTTCGGCATCAAACGCGGGCACGGGCTTCAGCTCGGCGATCATAGGCTTTGGTTCCGGCCATGCGCCGCCGGCTTCCGATGTGCCAACGATGCCCGATTGCCGGATCGCTGCCAAAGCGTGGAGCAGGGCTTCCGGTCACGGGGCGCGACAGTGCGAACAATGCTGCTTCATCACGGATCACCGGATTCTTGAGATCGACGAGCTCCGGTTCATAATTATGACGCGCACGTATCAAAGCGTCCGAACGGAGCAGAAAATAGGGAAACGTTCCCGGCCGGCAGCATTTGCGCGTCAACTGGTATTTAGCTACGGTGTCATGATGGGCCATTCCCCGCACGTTTTTTCATTGCGCAATCTCAAGCCCCAAGTGGAGCGCCCCGGAGGCAGCAGGGCCGCCGTTGATGCATCCATTTTTCCAATCCTGCGTGGGCTGTCGCTCTACCGGGCTCTGTTGAACCCTTTGGGGCTTCGCGAGCCCCATTGGCATCCCAATGCAAACGAGTTGACATATTGCGTGAAAGGGGAAGTCCTCGTCACCATTTTCAGCAATGGCAGCTTTCACGACACGTTTGCGGTTCGCGCAGGCGAAATGTTTTTCGTGCCCTCCGGCTATCTTCACCACTTCGAGAATACGGGTGCGACCGAGGCGGAGTTCATCATCGCCTTCTCCCACGAGATGCCGGAGGACTTTGGTATTTCAGGTGCCGTCGGGTGCATGAGCAGCAGCGTGCTGGGAAACACGTTCGGCCTCAAAAGCCAAGCCTTTGACGGGTTGAGAAAATCACCGGAACCCACCGTGTTCGGGCTTCGCAAGCAGCCTGCAGCTGTTCCCTTTCATGCCTCCTTTCCAAATCGGCACAAATTCGCGGTCGAGACGATGGCACCTCCGATCGCCACCAGCGACGGCTTGGCGAGAACGGCAAAGAAAGCGTTTTGGCCGATCCTTGAAGACATTTCCATGTTTTCGCTGCAGATGAGCGACAAAGGCATGCGCGAACCGCACTGGCATCCGCATACGGCGGAGATGGGTTACGTCCTTGAAGGCCGTGCCCGCATGACGGTGCTCAGCCCGGGCGCAAAGGCCGATACTTTTGAGCTCAATCCGGGCGACATGTACTTCATACCCCGGGCCTATCCCCACCATATCGAGAATATCGGAGCCGGAGAGATTCGCTTTCTGATCTTCTTCGATCAGGGGAATACCCAGGACATTGGATACACCGGCGGGCTGCGTGCTTACTCTAATGAAGTGCTCGGGGCGACATTCGGTTGCGATCCGAAATTCTTCGAGAAATTGCCGCCCCGCTTCGAGGATGCGCTGATAGTGGGGCGCAGAAACCCGGTCGATCCCTGAGCAGCAATTCGTTTCCGCAACGGAACCATTCAACGATGGAACCTTTCAACTCGCGTCGTTCCACCACTCGTGCCCGCCACGGCATCGCGGCAACTCCTTCATCCTGATGCATTGGCAGAGACAACTGCAGGGCCCAAATGCCGGCGGGCGATGTCCGCGGGCCATGACCCGCGAGACGTTCGTCAACGCGGGATGGAAGCGTGTGCCGCAGGTCTGCCGGGGCGCCGTTTCCGTTTAGATAACATGTCGTTTATGTCTTGGCTTGAGGGCCATCTTGCCAATCTCAATGATGAGGCAGCGCCAATGCCAAGATTCACGCGACAGCTGTAGTGTGGTGGTTTGCTGGTGCTGGCGATCGTTTTCGCCGGCCCGATCAGAGAGTGCGCGGCACAAGCCGCCTTCCCTACCCCGCCAAAAACTTCAAGGTGGCCGCGGTCGTGTTCGACCCGGCCTGGGGCGACCTCGATGGCAACATTGCGCGGACGGTGAACGGCATCGAGGATGTGGCGAAACGGGGCGTGTGCCTCGCGGCGCTGCCGGAAACCGCCACCACCGGCTACATCGGCAAGTATCGCAAGCACGGCCTCAATTCGCGGGACCGGCGCAGGACCAGCGCTGGACCTCGTTCGGCAATGCCGGCTTCCCGGTATTCGATACCGAGCTCGGCCGGTTGACAATGCTGGAGCGTTACGACGACACCTATTGGCAATTTGCTCGGCTCGCCGCGCTGCACGATGTGGACATTATCGCCTGGGTGAGCGTCTCCGACCGTGTGATGCCTGGGACGCCTGCAAATTTCAGCAAAGGAGACCATTCAACCGTCGCCAACCCGCAATATCTTTTGTTCCACAGCGGCGCTTTCGTCGTCGGCGCGACCCGCAGCGGCGTCGAGGAAAATCCGATCACCAGGCAGCGGCTCTACTAAAACGGTGGTTCCAGCGTCTGGGACCCGAACGGCACTAAACTCGCCCAGGCGGTGCTGCCGCCCGAGGTGCTCCCATCCGGCGCGCACGGCGTCATTATCGCGCATATCGACCCGGCCAAGTCCGCTCCGGTCCGTGCCGCACTCCTGGAGCGCCGCCGCCCGGAAATGTACGGCCTGCTCGCCTTGCATCGCGCGCCAACCGGCGCAGACGCCGCCACCCCTACCCACACAGTTAACATCGCGGTCGAAGGCGGTGACCCAGCCAAACCTGCCGCGGCAACCGCCTGGAGGCCGCCACCGAGAGGCGGTCTCGCCGTACTTCCGGCGTTATTCCGCTACGGTCCGGACCGTCCCGCCGACGATTACCGGCGCCTGGCGGAACCGCAGGGCGGACCGTCTGAAACCGCACTCGTCGATCTTGTCCAGAAAGGCCGCGGTTATATCGCCGGCAGTTATCCGGAACGTGCCGGCAATACCATGTTCCATACGATCGCCCTCGCTGTGCCCGCGGGAAAGATCGTCGCTCGCTACCGTGCGACCCACCTCGCTGCCAATGGAGCCTGGGCCAAGGCCGGCGACAAGTTCGTGGTAGCTCCAACAGCGATCGGCCGGCGGAAACGGGCACGCGAATGATGTCATTGTGCTTGTCGCAAACAATGAACGATGCCGGGCCGTGCCAAGGTCCGGCGCTATTCCGCACGCTCCGAGTTCAGCAGCCGGTGATGAAGTGATATTCACGTGCAGAAAGTCGAAATGAACTCGCCGGAAAGTGTCAGGTCCCATCCAAGCTAGGGCGATTATGCTTGACTTGACTAATTAAACGTGTCACGTTGGCTCCTGTCGAGAGAGGGAGAGACGATATGGCCCGCGCAAAACAGCCCAAGCCAATTCACCAAATGACCGTCTCCCAATGGGAAAAGGCTTTCCCGGACGAAGATGCTTGTTGCGCCTATCTCGCTGGTCGCCGCTGGCCAGAAGGCGTTGCTTGCCCGCGGTGTGGCAACATGAAGATCAAGAAACACGGCACAATGCAATGGAACTGGTTGTGCAACGAATGTTCGCCTTCCGCTACTAACTACCGCTTCTCCCATATCACAGGAACGATTTTCGAGAACACAAATAAGCCCTTGCGGCAGTGGTTCCGCGTGATCCACCTCATGCTCACGAGCAAGAAAGGCATGAGTGCCCTGCAGATATATCGTTATATGGGCTTCGGATCGTACAGGACCGCGTGGCTCATGTGTCACAAAGTCAGAACCGCTCTCATGGAGGACATTGAGAAACTCGGCGGCATCGTCGAGGTTGATGAAACTTTCGTCGGTGGCTTGGCCAAGAACCGGCACTGGGATAAGCGCGGTGGCGGCGGCGGAACTGGCGGCATCGGCTCTGGCAAAACTCCAATCGTCGGCGCTGTCAGCCGCAAGGGAAATGTTGTCGCGCGCGTAGTCGCGAATGTGAATTCCGCCACTCTCACCGCCTTCGTCCGCGAAGCGGTGTCGCACAAAGTCAGCCTGCTTTGCACTGATGCATATCCTGGCTACAATCCACTCGATAAGGATTATCCGCACGCAACTATTGACCATGCGCGAGGCCAATACGTCATCGGCGCAATCCACACTCAAACCATCGAAGGCTTCTGGTCGATTTTCAAGCGCGGCGTAGTCGGCACATTCCACAAGATGAGCCGCAAATATATGCCGCTCTATGTTGCCGAGTTTCAATTCCGCTATAACAATCGGGAGAATGCGGATATCTTCGGAACGGCGATTAATGGATGCTGACATGCGCCGATGGCATAAGTGGGCGATCACTATCGTCGTCGCCGTTGGGCTAATTGTGTGGGTCATAGGAAGCTCACAGTCGTTTCAAGATTGCATGAACGAATGCAAAAATCAGACAAGCGAGCAGGCCTTTCAAAAAGGTCCCACCAATCTCTTCGTGGCGCTGATCCGCGGCATCAACCTCGGCACTCGATGTATAGGCGCATTCATTGACAAAAATTACGCCGCCATTACTGCACTCGCAACCATCGTAATTGCCGCCTTCACTGGTACATTGTGGCTTTCTACGATCACGCAAGCACGTATAACCGAAGCTGCCCTGAAACTTGCTACAGATGAATTCAACATAACGCATCGGCCAAAGTTGCGTGTGCGGACTATAAGACCGCACTTTACCGGTGGCGAGATAAGCGTCCATTATACTTTGGTCAATATTGGCGGAACACTTGCGACCATCAAAGAGCATGCGATCACGTTGTGCGTCCAGTCTGCTAAAAACGGAGCTAAAGCGATTCAGGAAAATCTCTCGCTCCCGTGTCCTGAATTGAAGGCAGGCCAATCGGAAGTATTTTTGTCCCCCAGAATTATTATCGAATTTGGAGATGCATTTGATATCAAAGCAGGCGGCGCGCTTAAAATCCGAGGGACCGTCAAATATGAGGATGTGGCTAGGACCACGCGGCGCACGGGGTTCTTGCGGACCTACGACGATAAACTCGGCCGCTTCTGCGCAAGTGATGACGAAGAGGAAGAATACGAGGATTAAAAGAATTAGAGAGCCGGCCTGTCGGAGCCATCTTAAACACGACTTGACCAAATAGTCAAGTACGGCATAATCGCCCAAGCTAGAGACCGCCGTGAATGGAATGTTTCACCGCCAACGGCATCCGTTCCAGCTTCCTGGCAGCTAGTCGAGGTCAAGACTCCCGGCCACACAGCGGTGGTGCCATTTGTGCCGGGCTTGAGGGAGCAGGCAGCCGGGAGACGATGGCGTAGCCCGCGCGTTCGTTCCCGCGCCCGAAAAAGTCCAATAGATTGTGTGTCGAATTGCACAGTTGACGCCCCGCCCCCGCGCAAATTATCGGCCTTAAAGGAAACGCTCAAAATTCAATGACGCCAGCGCACCGCCAGATCAATCAGGCGACTTACAGGAGACGCCCCGGCAGCGCATTCAGGTTTGTGAGTTTCGTAATTTTCAAAATATAGGCAACGCGACCACGAAATCGTACGGCGCACAATGCTGACCCCCCTTCGCTCCAGTGGAAGCAACCTGATCGTCTATGTACAAGATTAGCAGGCATCCAGTATGGGCTGACATCAAGTCCCGAATTGAAAAAATACCTGATGCGCCTTTACGCACTAACGCCGGTTGGGGCGGCTGGGCATCCAGCCGCAACCGCTCGAACCATATGCGGAAGTTGCAGACGGCGCGGTAATTTCAGCGATGGGGCGCGACCCCAGTGCAGGGGCCGCGAGGTCGAAGAGCCACTCCGCCTTGCTGACTGTCGTCTCCGACTTTCCTTCCCGGCGCCTCTTTTCCAGAAACTCGCGGTTATTAGTCTCGAAGGTATCGGCCTTCTGACTTTCCGAGGCCAACTTTCCAAGCTGCTTTTATTGGCTCGAATCGAAACCCAAGGCCAACTTCTTCTTGGCCTCTTCCCACTTCGCGCGTGCCTCTTTCAATCCGATGCGCGGATGTGAACCGATGGCAAGCTTGCGTTGCTTGCCCGCGAAACGATAGGCCACATTCCAGAGCTTCGAACGAGACGGCCGAACCCAGAATTGCAGGCCGCCGCTATCCGAGAAATTGACTGTCTGACCTGTCTTGGGTTTCGCCGCGCGGATCCCCGGGCCGGTCAGCATTTGCTGGCTGTCAACGGACACTCGCGGACGATTTAGGACAGTCGCAAAAGCTATCTATTTTATTTTATTTGGGTTGTTGGACGGCCTTGAACCATTGCGGATATGTGCTTGGTGCCCAGGAGAGGACTCGAACCTCCACGGCTTTCACCACTGGTACCTGAAACCAGCGCGTCTACCAATTCCGCCACCAGGGCATGATGTTCTGATAGAGGCCCGCACTCCGTCTTGTCAACGATGGCGCTCTTTTGTCAGCGATGACGCATTGCCGGAAGCAACCCCTAAACGGGGGGTGCGGTGGAAGCGGTTTCGTGACATTTAATCTGGGCGCTGCGGGATTAGCTATAAAACCCTCCGCTGCCTCATCGAATATTCCAAGGGGCATTTTTGTGCAAAGGTCGCGTCCTTCGGAGCTGACCAAAAGTGATTATTGGCGGACCCAATACGTCGACTAAACATCAAGGGGTAGGTTATGAAACCGTTATGTACGACACGAAAAACTGTTCTGGCATCGTCGATCTTCCTCGGTATGATTGCGGGTGCCGTAGCTGTAGCATTGGCGGCAACCCCCGCCATGGCGGCTGGGCAAACAAACGCGGGACGGACTTCCGCTGTTCCTGCTTCGGGTCCTTCCAGTTTCCTTTACGGGCCCTATGCGCAGGCTCAAGCCTACGTTGGTCAAGCTTGTACAGCCGTTGCTCATGGCAAGGGCTTTACGGCTATTAGCCATCCAACCACTGGCGTCTGCTGCATCACGCTCGCCCCTGGAATTCAGCTGTCGACGACGCCTTTGGTCACAGTCGAGTGGGGCATGTCGGTTGGTGTCGCTCTATTCGCCCAGTATAATTATACCAACACAACGTGCGGCGCCGGAGCCAATGTGATCGAAGTGCGTACCTACAAGGGTGATACAGGCGGGGTGGGCTCGCCTCTTCAGACCCCTGTACTTTCTGATCAAGTCGCATTTTTCTTCGGGATGGTACGCTTTTGGACTTGACAAAAGTTAGGATTGAGGTATGGTAGCGCATCGTACAAAGCGGTGCACCCATGAACATCCTCGACCTCTTTCAATCATTCCAGACCGACGAACAGGCCATTGAGCACCTCGAAAAGGCACGTTGGCACGGACACCCGGTTTGCCCTTATTGCAAAAGCGAGAATATCGGACGGCACGCGAGCGGCGATCGCGGTAATCAACGCTGGCAATGCCGCGATTGCACCCGCGCCTTCGCGGTCACCGTCGGCACGATTTTCCATGGCACTCATATGCCGCTTCGTAAATGGTTCCTGTTAATCGCGCTTATGTTAAACGCGAAGAAGAGCGCGAGCGCGTATCAAATTTCACGCGACCTCGGCATTCGCCGCGCAACCATTTGGAGTATGATGCACCGCGTCCGCCTCGCGATGGCAACCGATCAAGAGCAATCTGATTTGTTGCATGGCATTATTGAAGCGGACGAGCTATAATCGGCGGCAAGCCACGAAAGGGAAACAAGCGCGACGACGACAAGCCGAACACGCGCGGGCGCGGAACGAAGAAGACCGCCGTAATAGGCGTCGCTGAACGCCTGGGCCGCGTGATTGCCAAAGTCGCCGAAGCCAATGATCTTTCCGCCAAAGGGCTATTGAAATTCGTTTGCAAGTTTGTCGATACGGGCGCGTCTCTCGTTATCACGGACGAATATAGCGGCTACAATGCGCTCGCTGCAAAGATGCGCCATGCTCGCATCAATCACAGCGTTCAATATGCTGACGGCCTGATCCACACGAACACGATCGAAGGCTTTTGGGCGCTAGTGAAGCGCGCCTGGTATGGCTCACACCATCACTACAGCAAAAAGTACATTGGCCTTTATATCGCGGAAGCCGCATATAAGTATAACGTCCGCAATCAGCCTGAAACCTTCGCCCCCATGTTGCGCGATGATGGCGGCCTAATGAAACCATCTTTAGTATGGGGACAATCTTCTCGTCATGCAGCGATTACCAAAGTATTCTGTCAATTTGATTTATCTTGATCCTCCATTCAACTCCAAAAAGAATTACAATCTTATCTATACAAATATGACCGGCAAGCCGGTTCCTGATCAAGCGATCGCATTTTGCGACACGTGGGAGATGGATTTGAAAAGGAGGAATTAGCAAAGACAATGCCGATCTTATGCGCGAGCACGGTGTCGAAGATTATTATGTCGAGTTTTGGCGTCTTTGGATCAATGCTCTTCGCCATACACAACCGCATTTATTGGCCTATCTAATCTACATGGTTCAGCGTCTATTGCATATGAAAAGCATCCTGCGGCCAACTGGGTCAATCTATCTGCATTGTGATCCGACTGCAAGTCACTATATTAAAGTAATGATGGACGGTATTTTTGGACACAAGAATTTTCAGAATGAAATTATTTGGAAACGCACAAGCGCACATAATTCGGCTAACCGGTGGGGACCAGTACATGACGTAATTCTGTTCTACAGTGCTACAGATAAGTATGCATGGAATAAGAAATATCAAGCATATGATAGCAATTACACTGACACATTTTACCGGCATATTGAATTTGACGGGCGCCGATACCGCATTGGAGATTTGACAGGCGCCGGGAAACGCCAAGGCGAGTCCGGCTCTCCATGGCGCGGGATAAATCCTACGGATAAAGGAAGGCATTGGGCGCCCCCGCGCAAATTTCCTGGAGGCGATCAAGTTCCAAAGAATGTCTTATCCGCGCTGGATTATTTGGATTCGATAAATCGAATATGTTGGCCCGCGAAAGAAGGCGGAGTTCCTGGGTTCAAGCGATACTTGGAAGACATGGCAGGCGTTCAGGTTCAGGATATTATAGATGATATCGTGCCGATTTCAGCCCATGGGAAAGAAAGATTAGGGTATCCGACGCAAAAGCCAATCGCGCTACTCGACCGCATCATCCAAGCATCAAGCAACAAAGGCGATGTCGTTTTCGATCCATTCTGCGGATGCGGGACTACCATTTACTCGGCGGTTAAAAATGAGCGCCGCTGGATCGGGTGTGATATCGCGATACTCTCTGTCAAACTCGTTCGTGAGATTCTTACTGGCGACAAATATCGTCTTGTGGAGGGTGCGCACTTTGACGTGAACGGCATTCCGGCGACCACAGAGCAGGCGGAGGAATTGTTCAAGCAAAGCCCCTCTTTGTTTCAGAATTGGCTTGTCGAACGAGTCGAAGGATTCCCCAACCAGAAGAAATCGGCTGATAGGGGAATTGACGGCCATATCTATTTCGAAACTAAGGATGGCTTTAAGTCCATGGTACTATCTGTCAAAGGTGGGAAGCTACGCCCAACTGATGTGCGTGATCTTGTGGGTGTTCTTTCGGGAGAGCAGAACGCGGAATTGGCCGGGTTCCTATCTCTTCAGGAACCATCAAAGGCTATGCGGGAGGCTGGCGCTCTGGCGCGTCAATACACCTATAATGGTGTAAAATATGACCGGGTACAGTTTTTGACAGTCAGGGACATTATGGAAGGAAAACGGGACTTTCACACCCCCACTAAACTCGGCTCGCGCGTCTCGACAACCCAGGGATCGCTAGCGCTCTAGACGAAGTTGACGCGAATCACAAATTATGTATCCTATATGAGCCGGTGGCACCCGCCGCCTTGTCGTGCCTACCTATCTCGTTGCCCTTGGGAGAGCCTACCGAGAGGGATAGGACCTGCAATGAGCACACACGTGCTCTACTTTGCCAAACCGTATCCGCGTGTAATCGCTCACGCTGACGGGCTTCGGCCACGAACAAACGACTCTCAAGGTCGCATCCTCCGCGGGAGCCGGGTTCGAGCCCAGCGCTCCGGAGTGCCCCATGCGCCCCGCGCTTAAAGAGCGCTAAGGGCCTTCACGAAAGCGGCGACGGGTGCCGAATCAGGTTTTATATGATTCGTAACCCAGAGTTGAATCAAAGTCCAAAAGCGTACCATTCCGTTTTTCTTAGTTGTTCCGTAGTCACGTGCAATCCTGTCACCTCCAGTATGATGGGAACCAAGGATCGACGGTGTGCCGGCAGCCTATTGGTCGCCGGGCACGCCGTTATTTGACACGCGTGGCAACCGGGTTTATTCGCTGACATCCTGCGGCTGATCGCGGAATTGCGGCCGCCACCGGCAGCCGCAGCGGCGTGACGTGATCGATTGCCTCGAGTTCGTGTAGAGCGGTAATGTCACCGGCTTGCGTGCACTTGCGTGCAGGAGAGCCCTCGTGTCGAGGAATCGGCTTTGCCAAAATCCGTCGAGAGCGGCAACCTCAGTCGCAACGAGGCCGTCATCCGGTGGATATCTGCAAAAAACCTTGGCTCGAGTTTATTCATTTCCTGCGATACACAGGGGAGCGCATCAGTGCAGGGTGGCACGGCCGCGGGCGCGCCTTAAATTCATAGGCTTTCGCAAGATCTAGGTGCGGGTTCCGGGCCCAGATCTTTTGGTCCGAATTGCCGGCGGGATGATGCCATTGTGGCGGCTTCCCCTCGCGCTCTTCCACTCATTGTGGATTTTCGATGCAACCCTATGCCATTGCGCTTCGTCAATTCGCGATTCCATTGCTTGCGAAACCAAGGTAAACCACGCGCGAACGAAGCTTTGCATCAAGGACAAGCGGCGATGGAGGACGGACCCTTGAAATCAGACCGCCTTGTGACGGTGTTCGGCGGCTCTGGCTTTGTAGGCCGGCATGTGGTGCGCGCCTTGGCGCGGCGAGGCTGGCGGGTCCGTGTCGCGGTGCGCCGCCCGGATCTCGCGTTTCACTTGCAGCCGCTTGGCACGCCCGGTCAAATCCATGCCGTCCAGGCGAATGTGCGCTATCCTGAAGTCTGTCGCCCATGCGCTCCGGGATGCACAAGCGGCCATCAATCTGGTTGGCATATTGCATAGAGTCGGGCGCGCAACGCTTCGACGCGATTCACCACCTCGGCGCGCAATCCATCGCGAAGGCGGCGAAACAAGCGGGCACGGAAGTTTTTGTGCAAATGTCGGCGATTGGAGCCAACCCTTCGAGTTCTTCCGTCTACGCCAAAACCAAGGCCTTCGGCGAGGCGGCGGTGCGGCAATTCTTGCCCGATGCCATCATCATGCGGCCTTCGGCCGTGTTTGGGCCGGAGGATCAATTCTTCAATCGGTTCGCCACCATGGCGCGGGTCATGCCAGCACTCCCCTTGATCGGCGGCGGCGCAACCAAACTTCAGCCGGTCTTCGCAGGCGATGTCGCGACGGCGATCGCGTTGGCCGTCGACGGCAAGGCTAAGCCAGGGACAATTTATGAATTGGGCGGGCCGGAAGTCGCGACGCTCCGGCGGATCATGACGTTCGTCCTGACGGTGACCGGGCGCCGCCGCCGGCTCATCTCGATCTCTTTCGGGCGCGCGAGATCGCTCGCCTTCGTTACCGGAATTATCCGCAAATTGTCACTCGGTCTTTTTCCGGAGATTCTTGCGATAACCTCCGACCAGGTGAAACTCTTGCGAAGCGACAATATCGTCTCGCCGCAAGCGGAGGCCGAAGGGCGGACTCTTCGCGGCCTTGGCATCGCGCCCGAACCGTTCGAGACTTTTGTGCCTTCCTATCTCTACCGTTACCGCAAAACCGGGCAATTCGCCGGTACGCGCGCGGTCTGAAAGCTTCCCCTTAACCCGGCGCCGCGCGCGTCGCATTCCGGGCGGACCGCATGATGTTTCTGGCGATACGTACCATGAATGCGGTCGAAAACAGCGGCGCGAGCAAATTGAAGACGGGAACGGCAAGGATCGCCGCCATGACAAGGCCGGCCCCAAACAAGCGAAGAGCGTTCAGTTTGCGCAACCGCCGGACCTCGCCGGGCGGAAGATAGCGCGAGGCCGCGAGCTCAAAATAGCCGCGTCCGAACAAATAGGCGTTGGCGCCGAAAAACGCGGCGGCATTGACGCCGGGAACCAGCAGCAGCAAAAGCGCGGCAAGATTGACGCCCAGCGACACGGCGGAAAATTTGATCGATAGCCATGCCGCATCGAGGAGCGACAGAGCCCGGCCGGGCGCTTCGTCCGGGGCACGTTCCCGCTCAACTGCTTCCGCCAGTTCGTCGAAGAAAAAGCCAGCGACTATGAACGACACCGGCGCGACTAGAAACGCGAGGCCGATGAAAAGCCCTGCCCCGCCGATAAACGACAACGCGGTTGCCGCCCAAGGATAGGGAAGCGCCACGCCCGCGACGAGTAGCTTGTGCAGCGCGATCCAGACGAGGCCAAGCAAAGCCAGCGTCAGCGCCAGCGTCTTCCAAAGAACCGTCCGGAACGGTGGCGTAAGAATCTGCCTCGCGGCGGCAAGCGCGGCCTCAAACATGAGTATCACCGAGCCATTTTTGAGAGAAGCGAAAACCGGTCCGCGTTAGAGAAAAAACATGTGATCGGAAAACGCTTTAACGCGCTATCCGGCGGCCCGCTCGATTGCCTGCATATCGTCGTCGGATAGCCCGAAATGATGGCCGATTTCGTGCACAAGAACATGAGTGACGATGGCGCCGAGCGTCTCCTCGTGTTCCGCCCAGAAGTCGAGAAGCGGGCGGCGGTAGAGCCACACCATGTTGGGAAATTGTCCGGTCATCGGGGTCGCCTCGGATTGGGCGCGGCCGCGGCCGCGAAACAAGCCCAAAAGGTCGAATTCGCTCTCGCAGTTCATCTCGTCGAGCGTTTCATCGTCGGGAAAATCCTCGACGCGGATGACAACGCCGTCGCAGAGGCGGCGGAAGTCTTCCGGCAGGGCGGCGAAAGCCGATTGCGCCATGAGGTCGAGGTCGGCGATCGAAGGCGCCGCGACATTGGCAAAGCCGGGTTTTGGAGCGGTCAAGGCGATGGCTTTCCGCGCCCGGCGCGATCGCGCCGCCGGAGCCGCACATAGAGTGCGCCGGCGCCGCCGTGCGGGCGCGAGGCTTCCTCGAAACCGAGGACGATCGAACGATATTCCGCGCCGCGCAGCCAGTTTGGCACGCTTATGCGCAAGACACCTGCCGCGCCACCCTCGGACGCGACGCGCTCGCCCTTGCCGGTCACCACCAGGACAAGCCGCGCGCCCGCGATCTGCGCCCTCGCCAAGAATTCCCGCAGGGCGGCGAAAGCCTCCTGCCGGTGCATGCCATGCAGGTCGAGCGCGGCGTCCGGCGCGGCGCGGCCGCGCGCGAGCTTTTGGCGAAGCCGCCGTTCAAGCGGCGCGAGCGGGGGAGGAGCGCCGCGCTCGACCGGCGAAGGAGGCGTCGCCGCGCTGGCTCCCTTGGGCAGCGTGTGACCGGCCTCGCTCGCGTGAAGTTCCCCGTCATTTCGCGGCTGAGGAAGCGGGACCGAACCGCGCCCCGGTCGGCGCGCGACGCCCCGCGTCACGTTAAGCCAGAGCTCAATTTCATCCGCGCTCAGCCGCCGGAGCCGCGGAGTTCGGGGAGAAAGAAAGTTATCGTTCACGGGTCCGGCGCCTCTCCGGCGGGCAGAAGAACAACGACGCCGCCCGCGTGCCGAATATCGCCTGCCCGCGCGCCCGCGTCATCCCCCGAGCCGAAGAAAATATCGGCGCGGGCGGGACCTGTGATGGCGGAGCCCGTGTCCTGGGCGATCATGAGGCGCCGGAACGGCGAGGGGGACGAACCACGCCAAGGCAGATCGGCGGCGATCCAGAATGGCAATCCGTAAGTCCAGATCGCGCGGTCGACGGCGATCGACCGTAATGCCGTCAAGCTTATCCCTTGGCCGCCGATCGGGCCGCGGGCCGGCGCGCTTTCCTCGTGGATCGAGAAGAAAACATAGGATTTGTTGCGGTGCATCAACAGCGCGCCCGCGTCGCCAGGATTTTGGCCGTGCGCGCGAATCCATTGCTTGAGGGTGGCAAGCGACATATCGGCTTCGGCGATTTCGCCGCTATCGATCAGAATGCGGCCGATCGAGGTATAGGGATGACCATTGCGCCCGGCATAGGCGAGCCTTCGGTGGCTGCCATCCGCAAGACGGACCCGCGCCGAGCCCTGCACCTGGACGAGGAAGACCTCCACAAGGTCGCGTACCCAGGCGAGCGGGGCCGAGTGGAGTTCAATGGCGCCAGTCTCGATCGCGGCGCGGTCAGGAAAGCGCGCGAGGGCATTGAGATTGTCCGGCCGGCCAAGTACCGGCGCCGTGAATTCGCGCGTGCGCGTGAGCGATCCATCGACAATGGGTTCGTAATAGCCGGTTAGAAAGCCGGCGTTGCGCACCCCCGCGCATGCGGACACCTGGCAGGGCCGGAAATGGCGTTCGAAAAACCGCCTCGCTTGCGCCGGCTCCCGCACCTCTTGGCGGAGCGCCGCGTGGGCTATGGTTTTGAGCGCGGCGGAAGCGGCGACCCCTTTTCGCGGCGGCAGTGCGCTCCCCGCGATGGCCACGCAGGATCGCGCGAAAACTTGGAATGCCGCGAGATGATCGTCCCGCCCGAAATCTTCGAGATCCGCAAAAGATAGGCGGCTAAGCCGCAACTCGCGCCGGTCTTGCGTTCCCGGCGCGGAATCCGGCGGGACAGGGGCAATGGTCATTGGCAAAACCAGCGCATTATCCCGGAAAGTTGGGTAGTGTCTCAGCTTGAAATTCGCGGCTGTTGACAATCGCTCGTCCAGTCCCAATCTCCAATGCTATGCAAAGCGCAAGGCATGGAGTCACAAATGAGCAACGATCACCTCTACTCTGTCACCGTCAGTCGGATCAATGAAGGCATGAATAACTCGCCGTACTTCAATATGACGGCGAAGCGCGTGACCATAGACCCGAACGGCAGTCTTTCAATCGAAGGCGTAGAAAGAGGCCGCACTTTGTCTGCAGGCCTTTGGGATGGCTTCGAGGTCACGGTGATACCGAGTTCGGTAGGAGGCGCTGATGCCACGCGGACCTAAGAGTGAGAAACGTCCCGCCGAACCAGGTGGCTTAAGTGTTTGAAGGGCTGCGATATGAGTTTGCACTCCGGAGACTCCAGAAAGAAAAACGTCAGACCAGGGCTTGGTATGCCGACGCAGATTCCAAGTTGCCCAGAGAACCAAAATATCTCGAAGAATTACAAAATTTAACGGATGCGGAATTGCACGATATTCGAGTCATCGAAGATAAAATATCTCGTTTGCAGACGGCGTTTTGGCGAGATGAGGCTGAACGTTATCTATTACCTATGCCAGCATTTAAGACGGACGCCGGTGATTCTTGGGAGCTAGCCGCGACCGCCATCCATTATCAGTTGAAGCCAGCCGCCCTCGCAGAACTGCGCTCGGCCATTAGAAGAGTGAAAAAGGAGCGCCGTGACGGATGGTTGCCACTTGCCTCGTTGGCAGTGGGAGCTATGGGTTGCCTAGTTGCAATCATCGCCGTTCTCGCAAAATAATTTCAAACTGAGACACTACGGAAAGTTGCAGACCCTTCGGAGAAGAACATGCGGTAGAACAAACACACAGCGGGAGTAGATTTACGCGTGCTGTCCCGGTCGAAATTGGGAGGTCGGTGTTTTTGGTAGCGGGGCGGCCCTCAAGTGGGTTCTGCCTGCGACGGATTTAGACAGAGCAGAGTTGGCTGGATTTGCCTGCTCATTCATAGGGGCCACGCTGTCGTGTGCTGTATCCGGCACTTTCCCGGTCGTATTCTTGCTGTTGGTGGAACAGGTCTTGCTGCTGGTTCTCTTGTGCGCGCTGCATTTCGAGGTATCGTTGCTCTTGCGCGGCGGCATCATAAGACTGCGCCCAAATAGCGGAAGGCCAACATAAGAAAAGGATGGCAACAAGCCAAGCACCACGCCTCAAAATATCATGTGCCATGGTGAAGTTCCTTTCTCAGGTGATTTGAACTGTAAGTGGCAATGCGGGCATTCGAGCTCATCAAGTTGCAAGACGGCCCGAGCGGTGCCATATGCGTCGCTGCTCAAAACTTGCCGCCCATATAGCCTAGCCCTTCCCGCGTTATCACTGCGCGGTTTCGGTCGCGGCAAGTTTCCAGTTCGGATCGCGGGAACCGGTGTCCCGGGCGAACGTCCAAATGTCGTCGATTTGCACGACTTTGTCCGGGCTTCCATCGATCACCGTCCCGCCCTGATCGCGTGTCGCGGTGACCATCTGGGCGGTGAAATGGATTTTGATTTCGGCGGTCCGGCCATTCACCCCGGCATCGTCAATCACGACCTTGTCGATCGACACGAAGGCCGTCGTAACCTTCTCGCCGCGCTTCTCTCGCTCGCCGAGAGCAGCAGCAAAGCTATCGAAAACCCCGGGGGACAAAAGGTTTCGCAATACCTCGCGGTTCCCTTCGGCGAAGGCGGTGACAATCAACTCATACGCGGATTTGGCACCTTCGGCAAAGGGCTTGATGGCAAATGCCGGATCGACGGCGGCGATAGCGTCGAGTTCCCGCCCACGCTTTTGAGCCGGACTCGGCATAGGGTTTCCATCTGTCGTCTTTGGCCGCCGCGATCGCAACCGGAGGCTCGGCCGCTCCAGGCAGAGGGATGACTTGATGATCAGAGTTGCCGCTGCCCGTATCGCCGCGCTGCCCCCCCCAAAAACGGCCGGGCGCACGGCTCGTGAACGGATTCACGGGCGGTTTTTCGGCGCCATTGCGGGTGCCGAGGACGGAGCGCAGCTTCCACACCACGAAAGCGGCGAGGAGCGCGAAAACAATCGTCGTCATATCGAAGGAGTTTTCCATCGTGGTGCCGCTTGATGTCTGAGCCGGACCCTGTTGGGTCTTGATTGTGCTTCTATCATGTTGTCTATTTGGGGAGAGAAAAACCAAAGTCCAGTCTTCAAGGGGCCTTTAATGCTTCGCCTTCGATCGAACAGCACCATAATGCGTCAACCTATCGTGCGCCTGCCGGTTCTGTTTGTCACCTATCTCGCGCTTTGGCTCGGGGCAGAACTCGTGGCCTTCGCGGCTGTCGTTCATTTGATCGGCTTTGCCGGCGCCATTCTCGTTTGCATTCTAACGAGCCTTGCCGGTCTTAGCACGTTGCGCCGCGCCGGGCTATCGGCGATTTTGCGGTTGCGGCAGGCGGTGGCGGGGCGAACAAGCGAACAAAGAGGTTCGTCGAGGGAAGCGGTCCTCGACGCCACGCTGGCCGGGCTCGGAGCGGTGTTGTTGATCCTGCCCGGGTTTGTCTCCGATTTGGTGGGACTGGCGCTCGCCGCACCTTCGGTCAGGTTTTGGGTTACCGAAAAGCTCACGCTTGGCAAGTTTGGCCGCCCTGCGGGGCCAAGAGCCACCGAACTCGCGCCCTGGGAATGGTCACGGCACGATGGCCCGTTGCCCTAGCGCAAAAAGCTTCTGGCGGCTTAAGGGTAGACCACCGCGCGCGCGTCCTTAACCTCGGTCGCCAAACGCAGTCTCAGCAGTTCGGTCCCGGTGAGTATTCGCGTATCGCTCGCCGGCGTTGAAATCATCAAGTCCACTATTTCCTCGGAAATTCCCAACTTTCTAAAGTAGGTCCGGTTTTCAACAACGATGGGGGGGACAAATGAACGTTGTATGACCGTGTCGACCGGCACCGTTCCCCGGTAGGTTTTTCGCCATCTTTCGACCATCGCCGGGTTGAGCATGAAGTTGTGGACCCCGACCCGCGCGTCCGGCCCGACGAAACGGCGAACGCCGCCAGCGAGGACAAACGTGCAAGCGGGAGAGCAGAAAGCCGATTGCGAGTCCGGCTCGCCAACAGGTCCGCTCCACGTTCCTTGCTTGCAACCACCCGGCGCATTCGCACAGGGATCGAAGACGGTTCTGGCGACCGCAACATCAAGTCCGCGCGCCCTTATGAGAAATCCCATGAGCATCGCCTGATGTACCACCCCTCCACCCGAATGAATAAGGATTGGCAACTTCCGGCCGCCGAGCGAATTGACAACTTTGCGGAGCTGTTCTGCGGTGGCCAAAACGATGCCGCCTTCTGCCGAAATCCATTCGGCGCATTTCGGTTCGCATCCGGGCTGCGAACTGCGCACCACCTCGATCCGCATCGGCTCGTCTGCGGTTGCGTAGCCTTGGCGGGCGGCGAGATCATAGAGTCGAATGGCTTCCTGATTGTCTCGCGCGAGACCGCCGCGGCCGCTCTCAAAGAAATGGCCGAGGTTGTATTGGGCGCCCGCAAGCCCCTGGTCAGCGGCAAGTTTATAGAGACGCGCCGCCTCTTGATCGTTTTGCGCCAGGCCGCCGCGGCCCTTTTCGTAAAACCGGCCGAGGTTGTACTGCGCGGCTGCAAGGCCCTGATCCGCGGCGAGCTTATAGAGGCGTGTGGCTTCGTAGTCGTCCTTACCGAGTTCGCCCCGGCCGCTGCCGCTCTCATAAAAGCGGCCGAGGTTGTACTGCGCGGCCGCAAAGCCCTGATCAGCGGCAAGTTTATAGAGGCGCGCTGCCTCCTGACCATCCTTTGCCAGCCCGCCGCGGCCGCTCTCGTTCAAAACGCCGAGGTTGGTCTGCGCGGCCGCGTAGCCCTGGTCGGCGGCAAGTTTATAGAGGCGCGCGGCTTCCTGGTCGTTCTTCGCCAGTCCGCCGCGGCCGCTCTCGTGGAAACGGCCGAGGTTGTTCTGCGCGGCCGCGTAGCCCTGGTCAGCGGCAAGTTTGTAGAGACGCGCCGCCTCTTGATCGTTTTGCACCAGGCCGCCGCGGCCCTTTTCGTAAAACCGGCCGAGGTTGTACTGCGCCGCTGCAAGGCCCTGATCCGCGGCGAGCTTATAGAGGCGTGTGGCTTCCTGGTCACTCTTCGCCAGTCCGCCGCGGCCGCTCTCGTGGAAACGGCCGAGGTTGTTCTGCGCGGCCGCGTAGCCCTGGTCAGCGGCGAGCTTAAAGAGGCGCGCGGCTTCCTGGTCATTCTTCGCCAGCCCGCCGCGGCCGCTCTCGTAGAAAACACCGAGGTTGTACTGCGCGGCTGCGTAGCCCTGGTCGGCGGCGAGCTTATAGAGGCGCGCCGCCTCTATCATGGCGGACGAACTGCCGTCCTTTTGAAGGCTACGGCCAAGCTGAAATACGATACGCATATCGTTCGGGCGCACACGCAATGCGTCCTGGCAAGCCGAAACTGCCTGAGCGCTGTCGATATGCGCGAAATCAACGCCGGGAATGCCGACTGGGCGTGTTTTGTCGCTAGGGTGGGATGCAAGTCGATCGCATTTGACTATAACGAGATTCCCCGCTTCCTGGGGTTCATCGCGGAGCATACGATCCACCAGCTTGTCTAAGACTTGGAGCTTGCAGTCCACGCTGTCCTTTAACGTGCTTGGCAAATCAGCCTGGAGCACACCGGCGTAGCTTTCAGTGCTGTATTGGCCTTGCACGTTGATGCCGAGATCAGTCAGCTGCTTAATCAAGCCGCGTAATTCCGTTTTTATTTCGTCTGTCCCTTTCACGCTTTCGGTGGTGCTTGCGATTTTGATAACATTGCAAATCCGGTCGGCGGCATTGATGATCGCGTCCTCCACCCGCTGCTGAGAGTGCGCAAAAATAGGGGATTCGTTCGGCTCTCGGGGCGCCTCGACCCCTCCGGCGCCTGAACAAAGTATCACTAGGGCGAGCAAAAGTGAGAGACGTCTCATTGCCCGAACTTTGTTTAAGTTAAAATGCTTGCGCCTCAAGAGGCAGCCGGCTTGTCCTTGCTCTCGCCGTTGCCGCCGCGGTGGGACGGCCCTCGGCCAGGCCTGCGCTCGAACATGGAACGTGCCAGCGAAAACAATGGCGAGATAAGCCGGTTCACATCTTCCGCCCGTGCGACAAAACCGCTTCCCCTGGTCAATTCGCGGTCGAGCGCCGCCATGGTTGAGGCAAGCCCCGGATCGTCGTCGCGAAACCAAATGCGCAGAATCCGCATCCAGGCAAGCGCGAGGCCTTGCAGTTTGAAAGCGCCGGCCGGACCCTCGGATTCGATTCCAGCCGCCTCCAGCATGAAACGCATCGAATTGACGAGCACACGATTGATCGCGGCGGCCGCCAGCGGATCGCGCCGCGTCCAGTCGGAAACGGCTTCGAGGCCGAGCTTGTAAGGTGCCAATGCATCGAGGCGGCGCATCAGAACATCTAGCAAACGCTCCTTGACCGGTTCCCCGGTCAAGCCATCGCCGGACGCGTCGAGAACGACGTGATCGATCCGGCGCGAAAAACCCGCGAGCACCGCGCCCTTCGAGGGAAAAAAGTCGCGAAACGTGGAGAGTGAGACATTCGCGCGGGCCGCGACATCGGAAATCGTGATGTCGTCCCAGCTGCGCTCACCGGCGAGTTCCAAGAGCGCGTCGATAATCGCGTTGCGCGGATCCTTGGGCGCCGCCGCTATAGTCTCGGTTTTTGGGCTAGCTCCAGCCTGCACCTCAGCGTTGCCGTCGCTTTCGTCAGCCATTTTCGTCTCCCGGTGCGGATCAGCGATCTTATCTAGTCCCTTTCAAAACCGCTTCCAAGGGGTGAGCAGTCTTACCGGCGCGCGCGGCTCCAAAAAAGTTGGCAAAAGCGCATGACGCCAAACAACTATTTGTGCAGCAAAGCCTTGTGCACCTCATCGCATGATTGTTTGGCGAAAAGAAACTTTCCGCTATTCAAAGTTAGATCGCACTTGGAATTGCTTGTCCAAACCAACTCGACGACACCTTGCGGAGAAACATATATGTTTCCGAATTCGGCGGGGATGGAAATGAAGCTATTGCTTTGAAGCTCGTCTAATAGAGAAGCGCATTTTTCAAATGCCCTGACGTTTTTCCCTGGTGAGAGTATCAGAACACAGTGCGAAGGGCTGACGTCGGTCAAGGCTTCGATTTCGGTGCGTCGCACATAAGAAAAAGCGCCCGGGACATTGGTCGGTAGCGCAATAAATGGGTCTTCCTGCCCGGCGGCGGGAGCCAGGGGCGCAAGTGCTAAGCCAACAATTAACCAAAAGACGGAAGTTAAGCGAACCTGCCGCATGAAACTTTCCTATCCGGAAAGCGCCTCGGCGCGCTGCTTCGCCGCCTTCACCGCGCGCTCGATCAGGGGCGAAAGGCCATCTTGCGCCATCAAGACTTCGAGGGCGGCGGCGGTCGTTCCGCCGCGTGACGTCACATTTTCGCGCAGTTCCGCCACGGTGCTTTCCGGGGATTGGAACAATAATTCGCCGGCACCTTCGACCGTGGCGCGCGCCAGCCGCACGGCGACATCGGCGGGCAGACCAAGGGCCGCCCCCGCGCTTGCCAAGGCTTCGGCGAGGTAGAAGACATAAGCCGGGCCGGAGCCCGACAGGGCGGCCGCCGCGTCGATCAAATGCTCGCCGGCAAGCCATTCGACCCGGCCCGCCGCCGCGAGCAAGGTCTCGGCCGCCGCGCGCTGGCCCAGTGTCGCCGCGGGGTTCGCCGAAAGCGCGGTCATGCCGCGTCCAACCGCAGCGGCAAGATTTGGCATCGCCCGGACAATTGCCGCCGCGTGCGGGAACCTCGCCGCGATGTTGGCGATTGTCTTTCCCGCCAGGATCGAAACGATAAGCGTGTCAGGTCTCGCGAACTGCGCCAGCCCGGAGGCCGCCTCGTCGAGGTTTTGCGGCTTCATCGCGAGCACGAGAATTTGCGGTAGCCGCGACGGCGGCCCTAACGCAAAGCCTTTGGACTCGGCGAGTTCGACGAGGTCTCGCGAGGGGCGCGGCTCGATGACGCTGATCTTTCGCGGATCGAACCCCCGGTCGAGCCAGGCCCGCAGCAATGCGCCGCCCATCTTGCCCGCTCCAGCGAGCACGAGTGACGCGTCGAAGCAGTCTACGCCAGGCGGTTCCATGTCAGGCCCGGCCTTGCGTTTCCAGCATGACCGTGCCGATCGCCTCGGGAGCGGTTTTGCCGGCCCACACGACATATTGAAATGCCTGGTAGTAGCGTTCGCATGCGCGCACCGCGCTGGCGAGAACGGTTTGACATTGGTCGCCATTCAGCTCGGCGCCGCCGGCGAGCAAAATGGCATGCCGGAACATGACCACTCCGTCGTTCGGCCAAATGTCGAAATGCCCGATCCAGAGTTGTTCATTGATGAGCGAGACGAGAGAGGCAAGCTCCATAAGGCGCGCGGGCGGCACTTTGAGGCCGAAGGCGCAGGCGACATGCAAAGCCTCCACCTCGGCGAGCCAGGTGAAGGCGATATTGTACTCGGACCAGCCGCCGGCGACCGAGATCGAAATTTCATCCTCTTCGTCCCGGTCGAAAGACCAGTGATTGTGCGCGGCGATTCTCTCGATGATGTCCAGCGGATTTTCGGCGCGGTCGAGGTCGAGTTGTATAGGCTGCATTCCATGGCCTCGGATGGTACGCGGCCAACCGCGAAATCCCTTCCGCGTTTCCAGCCGTTGGTCTTATTCGCCGGCGCGCGACTCAAAAATCGCTTTTCGGCCAGCGGGATCAGGGAATCACAAGGTGGCCGCCCATTGCAACTGGCCTTAGCCATGTTGTCCCCCGCTGATCGGGACTTGCGGGCTATGGGGCCGCTTTTTCCGGCGCCAACAGGCCCGTCACAATCGCTGACACAATCAAAGTCGTTTGGTTGCGCAGCTCTTCTAGCGACACGGCGCCGAGTTTCTCCTCAAGCCCCAGCGTGACGATCCCATGCGTGGCCGAAAACATTGTTCGGGCGAGCATGGCGCGTTGCTCCGGCGCCATGCTTGGCAGAAGATCCCGCAGCGGCTGCTCAATATAACCGAACAGCTGGATCTGTTCCCCGAGATACCAGTCGGGCATAGGTTTTCCCTCCGGCAGGCGATGCTCGAACAAGGCGCGCCAGCGCGGCGTGTTGGCGGCGGCGAAATTTAGATAAGCCACGGCCAGGCGGATAAGTCGGCCCATGGCCCGCTCCGCCCCACCCGCTGGCTTAGCCGGGTCCACGTCCACCGCGGCGGTCAGTTCTTCCTCGATCGCGGCAAGTGTGCGTGAGTTCACCGCAAGCGCCAGATCGTCGAGGTCATCGACAACATTGTAGATAGCGCCAACCGCGCAGCCAGCCTCGGCAGCAAGGCTGCGGGCCTTCAGCCCGGCAAGCCCATGCGCCGCGACCGCGCGGTCCGCGGCGGCGATCAAGGCTGTCTTCAGGACCTGTTTGCGCTCGGCGGTCGTCAATTCAACTCCGCGTGAACAATGTTCAATATTTTGCTTGACGGCGTTCGAGAATGGAGTAGGTTGATCACGTGAACATTGTTCATAGCAAAGGAGACTAGAATGTTCAAGGCACTAATTACGCTCTGCCGCGGCGCGGCTACCGCCGCGGAAGAGGAATTCGTGGACCGCAATGCCCTTCTGATTCTGGATCAACAGATCCGGGACGCGGCAAGCGCGCTCCAGCGCGGCAAGCGCTCGCTGGCAATCGCCATCGTCCAGGATGACGCGGTGCGCAAACGTATCGAGTCTCTGATCTCGACTCGGATCAACGATCTCGAGGAGCGGGCCGTGGCGGCCTTGGCGGCGGGCCGCGATGATCTCGCGGCCGAAGCCGCCGAGTCCCTTGCTGCAATGGAAAATGACCGCACCGCTGTCGCAAAGGCGCGTGCGAGCTGCGCAGGTGAAATCGCGCGTCTGCGGAGCACGGCCGCCGACTTCGCGCGCCGCCTTGCGGACCTCGATCGCGGGCGGCGGCTTGCCATGGCCGGCGAAGCTGTCAGGCGGCTAAAGGCGGTCCACAATCCGCCCGGCGTCATTGGCTCTGCGGCACTCGCCGAAGCCGAGGACACGCTGCGGCGGCTGCGCGAGCGGCAGATCGATGACACTGCCGTCGACAACGTCATGCAGTCGCTCGACCCCGAGGCCGCCTCGGCCACCCTTATCGACCGCCTCGAAGCCGCGGGCTGCGGCCTGCACACAAAGACAACGGCCGCCGACGTGCCCGACCGGCTCCGCAATAGAACCAAAAGCACCGCGGGCGCTAGCTGACGCAGCGGTGTTTTTCTGACACATTTCTCAAAAGGAGATATTGCAATGACTTCCATGAACCCGCAAGCCATTCGCTATTCCCCGGCTTGGGTCACGTTTACCTATGTGTCTTTTGCTGGCGCCCTTGGCATGATCGGGACCGGTATCCTATTTGCCCCGATTGATATTTGGATGAAGGGTTATTTCGCGATGGGCACATTGATGCTGGTTCAGTCCTGCATCACTCTCACGAAGACTATTCGCGACGTGCAGGAGAGCGCCAAGCTCGTGAACCGCATCGAGGACGCCAAGACCGAGCGTCTGCTTATGGAGATTGATCGCGTCAAGGAGTGACGCGGAGCGCCCGTGGCCATGTTGGTTCGAACCGCATCGACATGGCCAGCCTGGCGCCAGCTGCATATCGTTCCTCAACACAAATCACCGGTTGCGATCCGCTCAAATAGGGTCCTGTTCAAAGACCCGCGAGCCTATACCGTTATCCGCCGTCTTCCGGAACGGACCTTCGCCAAAGGACCTGCACCATGTCCACATCCCTGATGACCACCCGCCGCTTCGCGCCGCTGTTCTGGTGCCAGTTCTTTTCCGCCTTCAACGACAACTTCCTGAAGAACGCGCTCGTCTTTTTGATTTTGTTCAAGATCGGCGGCCAAGATGCCGAGGCGCTGATCACCTTAGCTGGCGCTGTCTTCATCGCGCCGTTTTTCTTCCTGTCGGGTCTTGGCGGCCAGCTCGCGGATCGCTTCGATAAGGCGGTGGTGGCGCGGCGCCTCAAACTGGCCGAGATCGGGGTTACGGCGCTCGCCAGCGCGGGCTTCGCGCTCCATTCGCTGCCCGCCTTGTTCGCCGCGCTGTTCTTGTTCGGCTCGATCGCAGCGCTGTTCGGCCCGATCAAATACGGCATCTTGCCGGATCATCTCGCGCGCGAAGAATTGCCCGCGGGCAATGCGCTCGTGGAGAGTGCGACCTTCATGGCGATACTGCTTGGCACGATCGCTGGCGGACTAGCATCGAAAGGCAACGGCGGCCCGGCTTCGTTCAGTGCGCTGATCATGGTATTCGCGCTGTTGTGCTGGGGCGCGGCCCGCATGATCCCGCCCACCGGCGAAGCGGCGCCGGCGTTGCACATTGACAGGAACATCATCCGTTCGACCGGCGCGCTCCTCAAGGAGCTCCGGAGCGATGCCCGCCTGTGGTGGGGCGGCGTTGTATTGAGCTGGTTCTGGCTAGCCGGCGCGGTGATTCTGTCGCTCCTGCCCCCCTTGGTGAAGACCGTGCTCGGCGGCGACGAGGGGGTGGTCACTGCCTTCCTCGCGATTTTCTCCATCGCCATCGCCGTCGGCTCGGGGCTCGCCTCATGGCTCGCGCGCGGGCGCATCATCCTCCTGCCAACTGTGGCCGGCGCGTTTCTTCTCGGGGTATTTGCAATCGATCTCGGCTGGGCGGCGCTTGGTGCGCAGCCCGCCGCGACGCCGGCAGGCATCGGCGCCGTCCTGTCCTCGGGTCTTGGCTTGCGGACCGCGGTTGACCTCGCGGGCCTTGCCGTCGCGGGCGGCCTATTCATTGTTCCGTCGTTCGCCGCCGTGCAGGCCTGGGCGGGCGCCGACCGGCGCGCCCGCGTGGTGGCGGCCGTCAACGTCCTCAACGCCGCCTTCATGGTCGCCGGCGGGCTTGCGGTTGCCATGCTGCAAAAGGCCGGCCTCGGCACCGCGAGCCTTTTCCTCATCATAGGCGGCGCCTGCCTCGCCGCGGCACTCGCGATCGGCCGCACCATGCCGGCCAGCGCCTTCCGCGACTTTCTCTCCATCCTGTTCCGGGCCGTCTACCGGCTTGAGGTCAGGGGCGCGGAAAATTTCACGAAGGCGGGACAAAACGCCATCATCGCGCTCAACCATGTGAGCTTCCTCGACGCGGCACTTGCGCTGTCGCTGCTCGACAAGGATCCGGTCTTCGCCATCGATCATGGCATCGCACAGCGCTGGTGGGTGAAACCGTTCCTGAAGATCACCCGCGCCATTCCGCTCGATCCGTTGAAGCCGATGGCCACCCGCACGCTGATTAACGCCGTGAAGGCAGGCGAGCCTCTGGTCATCTTTCCCGAGGGCCGGCTTACGGTCACCGGCAGCCTGATGAAAGTCTATGACGGTGCTGGCCTCATCGCCGATAAGTCGGACGCGATGGTCGTGCCGGTTCGCATCGACGGCCTCGAGGCGACACAATTCTCACGCCTGTCGAAGGATCAGGTCCGGCGGCGCTGGCTCCCCAAGGTCATCGTGACCGTGCTCGAACCGGTCAAGCTCGCTGTCGACCCTGCTCTCAAGGGAAAGCATCGCCGCCATGCCGCTGGCGCCGCGCTTTACGGCATCATGTCCGATCTCGTGTTCCGCACCACCTCGACCGGCCGCACCGTACACGCCGCCGTGGTCGAGGCGGCGAGGATCCACGGGTTTCGCCGCATCGCGGTGGAGGATCCGGTTTCCGGCGCGCTGAGCTACAAGCGCCTGCTCATTGGAGCCGCCATCCTCGGCGCCAAGCTCATGCCGCTCGCGCCGGAAGGCAAGGCAGTGGGCGTGATGCTCCCCAACGCCAATGGCGCGGCCGTGATTCTCCTCGGGCTAATGTCGGCGGGCCGCGTTCCCGCGATGATCAACTTCACCGCCGGCGCGGCCAACATCCTGGCGGCCTGCGCCGCGGCCGAGGTCGCGACGATTGTCACGGCGCGCGCCTTCGTCGGAAAGGGCAAGCTCGACGATCTTGTCGCGCGGCTCGCGCAGCACGTGAAGATCGTCTATCTCGAGGAAGTCCGGAAGAGCGTCGGTTTCGCCGATAAGCTACGTGGGCTCCTCGCGGCCAAGACGTCTCTGGTGCCACGCAATCCCGATGATCCGGTGGTAATCCTGTTCACGTCGGGCTCCGAGGGCACGCCGAAAGGCGTCGTGCTCTCCCATCGCAACATCCTCGCCAACGCCGCGCAAGCTGCCGCGCGCATCGACTTCGGGCGCGCCGACAAAGTGTTCAACGTGCTCCCGGTGTTCCACTCGTTCGGGCTCACGGCGGGATTGGTGCTGCCGCTCGTCTCGGGTCTGCGCATCTATCTCTATCCATCTCCGCTCCACTACCGGACCGTGCCGGAACTGGTTTACGGAGTTAACGCCACGATTCTGTTTGGGACCGACACTTTTTTGGCTGGATATGCGCGTGCCGCCAACCCCTATGACTTCCGTTCGTTACGCTATGTCCTCGCGGGTGCCGAGCCGCTGAAGGAAACGACGTGCAAGTTCTTTCTGGAGAAGTTTGGAATCCGCCTGTTTGAAGGCTATGGCGTAACAGAGACCGCGCCAGTGCTCGCGCTAAATACGCCTATGTTCAACCGCTTCGGTACGGTCGGCCGGCTGCTGCCGGGAGTGGAAGCGCGGCTCGAACAGGTTCCGGGCATAATCGAGGGCGGCCGTCTCCACGTGCGGGGGCCAAACGTCATGCTTGGCTATCTCAAGACCGAGCAATCCGGGGGTCATCGAGCCGCCACCGGAAGGCTGGCACGATACCGGCGATATCGTCACCATCGATGCCGAAGGTTTTGTGACCATCAAGGGGCGAGCGAAGCGGTTCGTCAAGATCGGTGGCGAGATGATCTCGCTTGCCGCCGTCGAAGCTCTCGCGGCGGAGCTTTGGCCCGGCGTACCGTCGGCGGTCGCGGCCGTCCTCGATCCACGCAAGGGCGAGAAATTGGTGCTGATTACCGAGAGGCCGGGCGCCAAACGCGCGGACTTCCAGGCTTTCGCCAAGAGCAAGGGCGCGGCGGAGCTGATGATACCAGCGGAGATCCACGTCGTCGACAAAGTGCCGGTGCTGGGATCCGGCAAGCTTGACTATGTCGGCGTGACGAACCTTGTCGGCGATGCGCTCGCACAAAACCTCGCCGCGGTAGAGTAACGGCAGGGCCAGGGAAAAAGTGCCGTCGCAATTTGGGTTGGAATCGGGTTTGGCGCGATCTCCAGCGTGACGAGACTAACTGATCTTGCGGCGAGGTCAAAGATTTGATCTCAAGGCTTTTCGGCGAGGCTTTGCCAACCGTCCGGCTTGTGCATCGTGATCTGGCCAGGCGCGAGCAATGCCCAGAACAATATGGCGGTGCGGCCCGATCGGACGATCACCTGAGTTGTGGCAAAAGCCGACGGCGCTCGAGATCAAAGCGGGGCGGTCCGCCGCCGGGCGTTTTTCGCGGCATCCGCGATTGACCTAGAAAGAACGCCGCCCGTCGACGAACTGCAAAGGCCTAATTCTGCAGCCTAATCTGGTGAACAGTCTCGCGGGCTGCTGGGCCACGTTTGCCCTGACGCCGGTTTTGCGCTTGCATAGTTTTATGTTAGCGATTATGGTCAAGCCTTATTCCACTTTCCCAAATCCCCGGTCGTCGTGATCTGGGATAAGCCATTAATTGTGGGTGGCGCCCGTGCCGGGCATATTGAGCGAGGGAGTTGTGCAACCGCGCGCTTTTCGTCAATCGTTGGACCACACGCTCGCGTTCATTCGAGACCTTGATCGCGCTCGCAATCGCGCGGATGTGTCGACCCATGTCATGCGTCATGTCGCACCATTCGGCGTCGAACATATGGTCGCCACCACAATTCCAGGGCCTCACTCGAGTTCGCCAGGAGCAGCTGGGACAGTTGTTGCTCAACCGTTGGCCGGAGGAATGGGCAAATCGGTATGCCTCACGTCGCTATGTGGCCTATGATGCTACAATACGCCGGTTGAAATCGTCCCCAGAGCCGTTCCTTTGGAGCGAATTAGCCCCTTATGTTCGCGACGACTTGTCTGCACGCCGCGTAATGGACGAAGCTACCGAGTTTAATCTTAAAGAAGGATTTACCCTGTCCTTGCAGACGCTGGATAGGCAAACCGTATTATTTTCGCTTGGCGGACGGCACCTCGAAGTCAAGCCTGATACTCGGGGCGTTCTGACGCTAGTCGCGAATTACGCGATTAGCCGGGCTATCATGTTGAACCCCGAGTTGAATGAGAAAGCTGTGGTGGTCTTGTCCCCGCGTGAGCGCGAGGCTTTGCAGTGGGCATCGGAAGGCAAAGGCGATTGGGAAATCGGCGAGGTCATGAACATTTCCGAGCATGGCGCCGATAAACACATGCGGTCGATCCGCGCGAAGCTCGGAGCGATCAACCGCACGCAGGCGGTCGCCGAAGCGATCCGCCGGGGATTGATCGCCTAGGTACGCGAGCGCGTACTACCCAAACCCTCCCTATATGCGGCATTCTCAGGTCACTGCGCGGGAGGATGCCTCCGACAAGTGACATGGCATCTTCCAGACTTTGAACCCTGGAGAATGTCCGTGATTCACATTGTAACCCCCGACAACGAGTCTTTTATCGTGACGAGATGGAGCAAGCCTATCGCTTGCGGCATCAAGTGTTTGTCGAGGAACTGGGCTGGACCGAACTCGCCAAGCCCGACGGGCGCGAGATCGATCAATTCGATGACGAACATGCGGTGCATATGCTCTACATCGAGCATGGCCAGGTGCTCGGCTATCAGCGCATGCTTCCTTCGACGCGTCCGCATTTGCTCTCGGAAGTCATGCCGGAACTCTGCGACGGCGAGCGACCCGTCGGACCCCATATCTGGGAGTGCACGCGCCACTGCGTCGCGAAAGGCCATCGGGAAAAGGGGCGCTTCGCAACCCCGATCGCCAACGCCCTTTTATCCGGCATTGTGGAATGGGGGTTGTCTTGTGGGATCTCTTCGGCGATCATCGAGATCGACACTTTTTTGCTGCTGCGTCTGGTCCAGCTTCATTTTCGGATGTCGTCGCTCGGCCTACCCCGGAGGATGGCAAATCAGGATGTCGTCGCGGTCAAGGCCACCTTCGATTGGCGGACGCTGGAACGCCTGCGCGAAATGCGGGGCAATCGCCGCCATGTCCTCGCGGAATCCTTCGAAAGACCCGACCAGCTGCAAGCCGCCTGAGACAGTCGTCGTTTTCTTTTCACCTTGGCCGGCGGCGGCTGCCGCCGGATTTTATCAACTCATCACAAACATATGCTTCCGAGCAAAAATCTGGACCGCCGCATGGCGCCGCTAAGGACATGCGGCCGGTGCGCGCGACGCTCGGGGCGATCAACCGCACGCAATTGGTCGCCGAAGGAGTCCGCCGGGGGTTGATAGCGCAAAGGTACGCGAGCGCGTACTATCTCCACCCCCACACATCCGGCATTCTCCATTCACTGAATTGGACGACGCTGGGGCCGATTGGTCCCAGGCATTGACCACACCGTGAACTGGAGAATGTCCGTGATCTCCCTAGTTACTCCCGAAAACGACTATCGTTATCGTGACGAGATGGAGCAAGCCTATCGGTTGCGTCATCAAGTGTTTGTCGAGGAAATGGGCTGGCGCAATCTCGCCAAGCCGGATGGGCGCGAGATCGATCAATTCGACAACAAACATGCGGTGCATATGCTCTGCATCAAGGATGGCGAGGTGCTTGGCTACCAGCGTCTATTACCTTCAACTCGTCCGCATTTGCTCTCCGACATCATGCCGCAGCTTTGCGAGGTCGAGCAGCCAGTTGGCGCCGATATTTGGGAGATTTCGCGCCATTGCGTCGCGCCGGGGCATCGGTCCGGCGGACATTACGCTAGTCCGATTGGCAACGCCCTTGGGTCGGGCTTGCTCGAATGGGCCCTTGAGTGCGGCGTCTCAAAGTTCATCATCGAGATCGAACCGACGGGGCTGCTCCCGCTGGTCCAGCTTCATTTCCAACCGTTACCACTCGGCTTGCCGCACAAGATTAACGGACGGGAGGTGCTCGCCGTGACGCTCACCTTCGATTGGCGGACGCTGGAACGCCTGCGCGAAATGCGCGGCACCCGGAAGACGGTCCTCGCTGAATCCTTCGAAAGACCGGCCCTGCTGCATGCTTGAGGCAGGCGCCGTTTTCTTGTAACCCCGGCGGGCGGCGGCCGCAGGTTTCTACACTAATCATTAACATACGCTTCCGGGGAAAATCCGGACCGCGGATATGCCGCGGACCGCTTTTGCGTTATAAGGGGCCATGACGCTACCGAATCGTTCCGGCATACCGGCTTCCGGCGGCTACGGCGGAAGCGTGGCGGTTGGAACGGCATTCGTGAAAAAAATACCCAACCCGATCGACCGGCACGTCGGCAGCCGCGTCCGCATGCGGCGCGTCATGCTCGGCATGACCCAGGAAAAATTGGGAGAGGCCCTGGGTCTGACGTTTCAACAGGTCCAAAAATACGAAAAAGGCACGAATAGGATCGGCGCAAGCAAACTCCAGCAGATTTCAAGAACGCTCGATGTGCCTCCGGCTTTCTTCTTCGAAGGAGCGCCTTCCTTCGAAGCAATTGCCAATCCCGAACCGGGGCGGTCGAGCGTCGCGGAAGCGAACTCCCCCTATATCGCGGATTTTTTAGCGACCGCCGAGGGCCTCCACTTGAATATGGCCTTTGCCCGGATTCACGATCCAAAAATTCGCAAACGGATCGTCGATCTCGTGTCCTCGCTCGCCGGCGAAGAGCCAGGCCCGGACGTGCGGGCAACCCAAGACCCTGATGAAGACACTTCACGGTGAACGGAACGCGTTCGCTTTTACGAACACGATGGCGCCAATGGCTTGACAAAACGAACCGCTTACCAAAAGCTTTGGCGCGATAGTTTTTCTTATTGGAGTTATACCTATGGCTCGCGAAGATTACCTGTTTACGAGTGAATCCGTGGCCGAAGGCCATCCGGACAAGGTATGCGACCGGATCTCCGACGAGATCGTTGACCTTTTTTTCCGCGAAGGCGCGAAGGCCGGTTTGGATCCCACTCAGACCCGGGTTGCCTGCGAGACCTTGGCGACGACCAACCGGGTCGTCATCGCGGGCGAGGTGCGCGGCGCGGCGATTGGCCAGGATTTGATCGAGGCAGCGGCGCGCGGCGCGATCAAGAACATCGGTTATGAGCAGGACGGTTTCCATTGGCGAACCGCCAATGTCGAAATCCTGCTCCATGCCCAATCCGCCGACATTGCGCAAGGCGTCGACGCCGCAGGCAACAAGGACGAGGGAGCGGGCGATCAAGGGATCATGTTCGGCTACGCTTGCCGCGAAACGCCGGAACTCATGCCGGCGCCAATTTATTACGCCCACAAAATTCTTGAGGTGCTCGCCCGCGAACGCAAGGCGGGTACGGGCGCCGCCGCCAAGCTCGGCCCGGACGCCAAAAGCCAGCTCACGGTCAAGTACCTGCGTGGCAAACCCGTCGGCGTCACGCAGATCGTCCTTTCGACACAGCATCTGAACGAAGATCTGAGCTCACAAGACGTGCGCGAAATTGTCGAACCCTATATAAGGAAAACCTTGCCGGAAGGCTGGATCACGCCTGACACGGTTTGGCACGTCAACCCGACCGGCAAATTCGTGATCGGCGGTCCCGACGGCGATTGTGGCCTGACCGGCCGCAAAATCATCGTCGACACCTATGGCGGGGCGGCGCCGCACGGCGGCGGGGCGTTTTCGGGCAAGGATCCGACCAAGGTCGATCGCTCGGCCGCCTATGCCGCCCGTTACCTAGCCAAAAACGTCGTTGCCGCCGGTCTCGCCGATCGCTGCACGATCCAGCTTTCCTACGCGATCGGCGTCGCCGAGCCGCTGTCGATCTGTGTCGATACCCACGGCACGGGCCAAGTCGCGGAAGAAAAGCTCGAGGCAACCCTTTTCGAGGTCATGCGCCTTTCTCCGCGCGGCATCCGGGAGCATCTCAAGCTTAACCGGCCGATTTACGCGCGCACTGCTGCCTACGGCCATTTCGGCCGCGCCCCCGACACTGAGGGCGGTTTTTCCTGGGAAAAGACTGATTTGGCGGAGAAGCTTAAAGCTCATCTCGCCTAATTTTCCAAGATTGGGCGGCGCCCGGCAGGACATGAACCCCGGAAGTCAAACCGGAAAGACACGATCGCCCGGCACCGCAACGCTGCGGGAAACCCAGGCGAATTCCCCCGGCTTGCACGGCCGGCGCCGGGGCAAGAAGCTTTGCGCTCATCATGCCTCGCTTTTGCGCACGGTTTTGCCGTGTCTCAGCTTCGACGCAACGCGGCCCATTCCCGATCCCGCCTGCCTTTTTGCCGCTGGGCCCTCCGCGCTTTGGCTCGAAATTGGCTTTGGCGGCGGCGAGCATCTCGCCGCCGAGGCGCATGCCCATCCCGAGATTGGCTATATCGGCTGCGAGGCCTTTTTGAACGGTATCGCCAAGGCGTTGGCGCTCATCGAAGCGGCTCAGTTGCGCAATGTGCGCCTCTACAACGGCGACGCCCGGGCGGTGATCGAAGTGCTGCCAGGGGAGGCCTTGGCCGGCGCCTATCTGCTTTATCCCGACCCATGGCCAAAGCGGCGCCACCACAAGCGCCGGTTCCTGTCGGACGCAACGCTTGCGGCGCTCGCTCGCGTGATGCGTCCGGGCGCGGAGCTTCGCTTCGCGACCGATATCGATGCCAACGCGGGCTGGAGCTTGGCGCGTGTCTTGCGCTCGCCTGAATTTGTCTGGACGCCCGCGTGCCCAGGGATTGGCAAACGCCCTGGGACGGATGGGCTGGCACGAGATACGAAGCAAAAGCGCTCCGCGGCGGGCGAAGGCCTGCCGATTTCACGTTCCGGCGCAAATAACGCTCGTTCGCTCGTATTAAACCGGATTGCGTTCCGAAGCGTTTACGGCGCGCGGCTACCCTCCCAGTACGGCAGACAGTAGTTCAGCTTACCTGAGCTGTGCATTTATGCCAAGAAATAAGGCTTGCGGCATCGCTTGCGAGATGATTTATGAATATCAGCAATTAACAATTGTTCCGGCATAGCTAGCCGCGTCACCAAGGAGACATTGCGTGGCCAATCTAATCATCGTAAGCGTCCTGCTTGGGGCGGTTCTCGGGCGGTTTTTCAAGGTTTCGGTTCTCGTTCCGGCGTGCGCGTTCATCCTCGCCGCGGTTCTCGTCCGGTCCGCCGCCGTCGAGCACGGCCTGCCGCGAACGCTTCTCGAATTCGGCGTGCTAAGCGCCACTCTCCAAATCGGCTATGTCTTCGGCCTGCTTTCTTTTTTCATTCCCAACGTGCCGCAAGGCCAAGGAAAACCCGCCCGCGCGCGTCCTCTGCTGCGCCATTAGAGCACGTTCCGAAAAAGTTGCTCGACTTTTTCGATCAGGACATGCTCCAACTCTTTCGATTTTGAGCTGCGTCCTAATCGATCAAATGATTCCATTTGATCGGGACTCGCTCTAGAGGCGGTACGGCACCGGTCATGCCAGGCGAGGGGCCGCGCGCCGCGGGCGCATAATTTTATCGCTTTTGTATAGTTGTTGACGAATATCAATAGGTAAAATGTCAAAAATGGCTATACTCATATTATCGCTTTGTGACTTTTTGGACAGATGGATTTGCCAAGGCCCAGCGGAATTGCAGCCGCCCAGCCCCTGAACGGCTTGCTGCCGAAGGCGCCGGTTCGCCAGTATCAGGGAGCGGCCCACGAGTGGCGCCCCGTCCCATTGCCGGCTGGACTTGCGTTTCTCACCTTCCATGGTGTGAGCCCGGCGGTTTTGCTCGGCGCGGCCGCGGAGGCACGCAGGCAAGCCATCGCGCCGGAGACCGCCTTGCTTGCGAGCGGAACGATCGGGGAGAGTTTCTTTTATCGCTGTCTCGCACATCGCCTTGGCGCGGGCTTTGTCGACGGCGAGATAAAGTTAGGCGCCGGCACGCGCTATCCGCACGCGATCCATGCGGGCCTCGCGCCGCTCGATGGCGAGGCCGGCCCAGAGTGGCTCGCGGCACCGCGCGGCCGACTGCTCGCCCATCTCTTGGCAAGGGCACGCGGCGGCGAGCGCTTGGGCGGGCGCATCGCGATCACGACACCTTCGCATATGTCCCGCTGGGTGCGCGCGGGCGCGACCGCGTCGATTCTGCGCGAGGCAAGCCTCGGCCTCGCCAACCTCGATCCCAGCTTTTCCGCGAAAGCCGGCTCAAGCCAGGCACAATGCGCCTTTGCCATGATGGCCATCGCGGCTGCCGCCTTTGCATTCGGTCTAGCGCCTGCGGCTACCCTCGCCTTTGTCTCGTTATCGATGACCTGTTTCTTCCTGGCTTCGATCTGGCTTCGTCTGTTCGCCAGTGCGGCGAGTAGCGCTTGCGGCCAACCGCCGTTTCGCGCTCGTGTCGAGGATCGCCTGCTGCCGGTCTATTCGATTGTCGTCGCGCTGAACCGGGAGGCACGGGTCGTGCCGCAGCTCGCCGCTGCGCTCGCCGCGCTAGACTATCCGCGTGGCAAGCTCGACATCAAACTCGTGATCGAGCACGACGATCGCGCGACGCGGCGCGCAATCGAGGCCTTGGATCTGCCCGCCACCTACGAAATCGTCGTTGCGCCCGCGGGCTGGCCGAGGACCAAACCCCGCGCGCTCAACATCGCCTTGCCGCTGGTGCGCGGCGAACTCCTTGTCATATTCGATGCCGAGGATACTCCCGCTCCGGGCCAATTGCGCGAGGCGGCGGAACGTTTTTTGCGCGCCCCGCGCGAGCTTGCCTGTCTGCAAGCCCGGCTCGCGATCGACAATATCGAGGATTCCTGGCTGACCCGGTTGTTCGCGATCGAATACGCGGTATTGTTCGATGTGCTGAACCCAGGTCTCGCGGGGCTTGGCCTGCCGCTGCCTCTCGGCGGCTCGTCCAACCATTTTCGCACCGGGGTTTTACGCGAGGTCTGCGGCTGGGATGCCTGGAATGTGACCGAGGATGCCGATCTCGGTCTTCGCCTCGCGCGTCTCGGCTATGATGTCGGCATTTTGCCATCGTGCACGCAGGAAGAGGCACCAGCGCGGATCAATGCGTGGCTGAGTCAGCGGCGGCGCTGGTCCAAGGGGTGGATGCAGACCTTCATCACGCTCACCCGCGATCCCCGCCGCCTCGTCGCGGAGCTTGGCGCCGCGAACAGTGTGGCGGTCGCCCTGACGATGACCAGCTTAGTGATCGCGCCGCCGCTCTGGCCATTTTTCACGGTGCTCATGGTCCATGATTTATATGCCGGCCTGCCGTCGCCTGCCTCCGCCCTTGGCCTTATCGAGGTCGTGCTTTGGATGTCCGCGGGGCTTTTCGGAACCGCGTCGATCCTATGGCTCGCGTTGCTCGGCATGAAGCGGCGCAAACTGCTCGGACTTTGGCCTTTCCTGCCATTGCTTCTTCCCTATTACCTGCTAACCGCCGCCGCGGCCTGGATGGCAATCTACGATCTTATTGTGCGGCCCTATCATTGGCATAAGACCGAGCATGGTCTCGCCAAAACCTCGTGGCAAGCCATGCCGGTGCTCGCGGCCAGGGCGGCGGCGGTTACAGCCAACCTCTTGTGAGGGGATGCGAGATCTTTCTCGCGGGATGACCGATTGAAGAAAAACGTGCGTTTATTTATGAACTGCTTAATAATATGTTGGCAAGACAATGGGGCTCGCGGCTCTTATTGAATAAGACGCAATAGACCTTGGCGAGGTTTTCCTCACCCGGAGCTGGCAATGGTGATTTTGTTACAGCCTCATGCGCCGACCAATTTCGCCAGATCAACCTTGATTGAAGCAGCAGTTAACTCAAGGGCCAAACGTTGCTTCCATGCTCCGGCTGAATCGTACGTCACGTAGACTACGCCATCGATGTCGGATGGTCGTTCCAAACCTTCCTGAACCAAGGTAACAACATTTGCAGCGCCAAACTTGCCAATAAAAAAGCCAAGCTCAAACACGACATTCTGTCGAGCACGCTTTTTCGGCGTTTCGCCTACAAGGCCACCTTCATCATCAGGAGTCATTAAGACGACCGCGAATGCGACGTTTGTAGCCTCTTCCTGAAATTTTGTTATGATCGTTCGGCCTTTATTGGGCCTTTCATGAAGTATTATAGCTTCTAAGCCGATCCTTTCAAGGAAACGAGCCACTTCGCTTCGTGCATTAGTGGTATCACGACCGTGAACGATGAATATACGAGTGGAAGGCACGTCTAATTTCTCCTCAGTGACGATCGTCCAAATTTTACGCGCGTCCATACCCGCTTTCAGCGTGCCACGTTTGACGAGCGCTGCTACCGCATTCCCTATTCGTAGCGTTGCCTCTGTTTCGTTGATTTACCTTTGCTCTTCTCGCGCAGAATTTTGGAAGCCGTGCCCGGAACGCTCAGAAGGCAAGGTCTATCGCCGGACAAGACAATTGACTTAATAGCATTGCACACTGCGGCCTCGGCTGCATCGTCACGATCGTCGTGCTTGTCGTCGGTTCGGAGATTCCGCTCCATGGTAGCTGCCAATTGTGAGTGATTGTGCGGTCTGAGCCCGCTCCTTGAATAAAAATTTCCCTTGAAATTATTTTAGTCCGGTATTCTAATCACTTGCGTTTCAGTAGCCAAGAGGTTTATTAGGGAAGCAGGCAAAGGACCGCCGACGAACCCAACATAGCGGATCCACCCACGATCCAATGATTGTGCCGCGTGCCCACAATTCGATCTCAGGACTTACAAATTATGACCAAGTTACTAAGCTTAGTTGGCGCATGGGAAGGTTCTCTTCGCTGGCTAGATAAGCACAACGTTGATTTCCGGGTCTTTTTGGTGATTGCTAAATGTTCTAAGAGAGCTTTGAAGGGTATTTTATATTACGAAGGCTTCGATATAAATGAGAATAAACTTGTCTATAGAGGCGCGGATAGATTGGAAGAAGACGATCTTATTGAATTTAATCAGAAAAAAGACACTTGTAAGCTTATATTTCAGAGAAAAGCTCACGAGTTCAGGGCCGATGGGGATACGGGGGAATCAACTTCAAACTACGATATATTTCGATAAACCTCCGCCGAGATACCAATGGAATTGCGAATTCATAAATTTGCGCCAGGACAAACGCATGAGGGTGAAGATGAACAGGCTACCAAATCAGGTACCGCTGTGTGGGAAGGAAAAGTACTGAAGCTATGACGCTGTAGAGTCGATTGAAAGGAAGCAAGCGATGGATCGTCAGTTCGAAGAGAAGTTGAACGCTCTCGACCTTCAACCTATTTTATTTGTCCTTGTCCGCGCCGAAGACGGTCCTAAATGGACGCTTCGCCAAAGTATTATTGCAGAAAAATGGTATAAAAGGTTTCATGCCCTGATCCATGAATATCCATCACAAACTATTGTACCAACTCAAGTGATAGATACCATATGGCACAAGCACATTCTGGACACACAGAAGTATTTAAATGACTGCATCAATCTACATGGCGAAATTATACACCATTTTCCTTATTTGGGCATTCGCGATCTGGATGATGATAGTGCGAGGCGTGATAATTTATACATTAAGACGGTTGGATTATTCATAGATATGTTTGGAGAATCCCAGAAGATATTGAGCCTCTCTTCGGACACGCTCCGCAGGAAGGTGCAGTTATTTGTGCCGGACCTATTGCCTCCGAAGGTCGGCCACGGCTATCTATTACGGCGGGGTCTCACTGACACCAAATGCACGTCTAGCCGTCCTGCACGGCTCATCGTGGGCCGGGCCTGCCCGGCCCAGTTCGCGCGCGCGGCTCGATACCGCGCTTTGTGGTGCCTCCCCGGCGTGACAGAACCTTCCGCGCGCGGGACCACAACCACGCGATGCCGCTATAACGCGCCTTTCGCCGCGAGGATTTTTTCGCGCAAGGCCCCGGCCATCTCGATTAAGCGGGATTTTTGGGCCGTCCGGAATTCTTCAAGAGCCCCATCGATGGCCTCAAACGCATCGCCGAGATGACGCGGCTCGCGATCCTTTTCGAACAGGGCGCGGTGAACGACGGCGAGATTGTGCTGGGTGACGGCCCATTGGACCGGCACGCGGTCGCGGGTCAATTCCTGGGTGGCTTCGCGATGGGCTTCGACGGCCTCTTCGAGCCGCGCCGTGCCGCTCTCGCGCGTGCCGAGGTCCTTTAGCGCGGTGCCGAGATTGTTCTGGGTGGTGGCCCACTCTAACGGCACACGCTCACGGGTTAACTCCTGCAAGGCTTCGCGATAGGCTTCGACGGCCTCCTCGAGCCGCGCCGTCCCGCTCTCCCGCTCGCCGAGCGTTTCGAGCGCGGCGCCGAGACTAATTTGGGTCGCCGCCCAATCGAACGGTGCGCGCTCGCGGGTGTATTCCTTCAACGCTTCGCGATAGGCTTCGAGGGCCTCCTCGAGCCGCGCCGTCCCGCTCCCACGCTCGCCGAGCACTCTGAGCGTATTGCCGAGATTCACCTGGGCGGCGGCCCAATCGAGCGGCGCGCGGGCGGGGGTATATTCCGCCACGGCGTCGCGAAAGGCAGCAACGGCCTCTTCGAGCCGCGCGGTTCCGCTCTCCCGCTCGCCGAGCCTCGCGAGCGCGTTACCGAGATTCATCTGGGTGGCGGCCCAATCGAGCGGCGCGCGCTCGCGGGTATATTCCTTCAAGGCCTCGCGATAGGCTTCGACGGCCTCCTCGATCCGCGCCGTGCCGTTCTCCTGCTCACCGAGCATTTCGAGCGCCACAGCAAGATTTGTGTGCGCAAGAGCCCATTGGCGCGGGTTCCCCGCGCGGGGCAGGAGCGTGAGGCCGTGGCGATAGGTATCGATGGCTTCGATCAGCGCCTGATGATCTTCGGATTGCATCCCCTGCTTCAAAAGTTCGTCGGCCCGGTCGAACAGCGTCTTGGTTTCCTGTGGCATGACGGGGGCTGGAACGCCTGCGCTCGTGCCTTCATCGTCTAGCTCGCCTGGGATCTCCGGGTTGAATTTCGCCAATCCCGAGCCGAGCGACCAGCCGGCTGCGGTTCCGAAAAAATTGCCCATGACGTTTCTCGCCTATTTATGTGTTGGCATGATCTTACCCAATAGGTCCGAAATCTTTCGGGATCATGCTCTAACTCCCTCGCATTTTTCATTTCCGCGTGTCCGCGCCAAACGCAAGGCGCGGCCGTCAAAACGCCAAGACCTCGCCTGCGCGGGGAACGACAACTTTTGTCGGATGGTCTTGCATCGCCGCGACGAAGTGGCTGGCGTCCTGATCGAGCAGCTCGAAGGTCCCATAGTGGCACGGGACAACGATATCGAATTTGAAGAAACGCTTGACTGCGAGCGCCGCTGTCCGCCCGCTCATGGTGAATTGATCGCCGACCGGCACAAGGCCGATTTTTGGCGCGTGAATCTCCGCGATCAAACCCATGTCGGAAAACACATCGGTATCACCCATGTGATAAAGGCAAGGCGCGTCCCTCGGCTTGACGACAACGCCGTTCGGACTGCCGAGATAGATGGATTGGCCGTTGACGACGGTTCCCGATGAATGCAACGCCTGGGTGAGGCTCACGCTGAACGCGCCGCAATCGATCGTGCCGCCCGTATTGCCGGGGTTGATATTGTCCGCGCCTTGCGCGTTCAAATACATGCAGATTTCGAAATTCGAAATGATTTGCGCGCCGGTCGTCTTGGCGATCTTGGCGGCGTCGCCGATATGATCGTCATGGCCGTGGGTGAGCAAAATGTGGGTCGCCCCCGCCGCCGCTTTTGCGGCGTCGCCGGAGAATTTCGGGTTGCCGCTGAGAAACGGGTCGATCAAAATGACCGCCGCGCTAAGCTCGATGCGGAACGCCGAGTGGCCGAGCCAAATCAGGTTCATGGGGCTCCATTCAAGCGGGCGCGAAGCATCAGGGGCGGCACATTCCAGGCTCACGAACGTATATATCAACAAAAGTTTGCTTATGAAGGGCGCTTAATGGCGGCGGAAGTTTTGGAACTCGACGGGTTGGCTCTTCGCATCGGCGCCGGGCAGCGGCTCGTTGGCGCCGATCTCGGCGCCAAGACCATCGGCCTTGCCCTCTCCGATGTGGAGCGGCGGATCGCGACGCCGCTTGTGACGATCCGGCGTACGAAATTCGCGAAGGACGCGGCGTGGCTCGTCGCGCTCATGGAACAATTCGACGCCGCGGCGCTGGTCATCGGCTTACCGCTTAACATGGATGGATCGGAAGGTCCCAGCGCACAGGCGGCCCGCGCCTTCGCGCGCAATTTTGGGCTGCTTTCGGCTCGCCCTTGCGTCTTTTGGGACGAAAGACTTTCGACAATGGCCGTCACCCGTTCGCTGATCGCGCTGGACGTCTCCCGCGCCAAGCGCGCGCGAGCCGTCGATAGGATGGCTGCCGCATTCATTCTCCAGGGAGCGCTCGACCGGCTGCGCTGGCTAGGCCCGGCCGCGTAAGCAAACACATTGCGGATTCGCCGGGCCGATATTGGCTGGCGGGCCGCGCGTGATCCCGTCCAGTTGAACCGGACCACGCCGGGAAGCACGCGCTTTTAGTGAAAAATCTGGGCCGTGACCGAGGTTGCGCCGCTGCCGCCGCCGAGGGCCAGGGTGACATACACCGCGTTCTGGGTCCCCGTAAAACTCGCGCCCACCCCTTTGGCCTGGAACGCGTAGCGCAGGGTTCCCGTGGGGTTGATCACCGCCTCCAGGGTCACGCCGTTGATCACTGCTGTTAAGATGAAATTGCCTAGGTGGTTCTTCTGGAAAGAGCCGGGCGGGATCGTGACGGCGAAGGTGCCGATCTGGAGCGTGACCGCCGCGGTAAGGGGATTGATCACGGGCGCGGTGCTGCTCAAGGTGAAACCGGAGCTAAGGACGAAGGCATCTGTGTTTGGTGCGGTTCCGAAGGCGATCTCGAGCACCGGGGCGTTGAAGGTGAGGAAAGGTATTCCCGGCGGCGGCGGAATGATGCCAACACCAGAGGGCTCATTCCCCACCCCAACCGTGGCCACAACCATGTTGGTGGCCGTGTCGATCACCAAAACGGTTCCGGGGTTGGAGCCGAGATTCGCGACATAGGCGTGTTTCCCATCTGGGGTGACGGCGACCCCAAGGGGGTCAAGCCCCACCGGGAGCGTGGCCAGTTCCGCCGTGTTAGTCGCCGTGTCGATCACCGAAACAGTTTTGGAGAGCTCATTCGTTACATAGGCGTGTTTCCCATCCGGGGTGATGGCGATCTCTTCGGCGGCAAGGACTCCCGCGACCGTGGCCCCCACCGTGTTGGTGGCCGTGGCGATCACCGAAACGCTGTCGGAGCCACCATTCGCCACATAGGCGTGTTGCCCATCAGGCATGACGGCGATCCCAGCGGGGAAAGACCCCACCGGGACAGTGGCCACCACATTTTTTGTGGCCGCGTCAATCACCGAAACATTGTTGGAGTCAAGATTTGTGACATAGACGTGCGTCCCGTCTGGGGTGACGGCAACCCCAAAGGGCGCGTTTCCCACCGGGATTGGGATCCCCGTCACGTCGTTGGTACCAGTGTCGATCACCGAAACAGTGTTGGAGGTAAAATTCGCGACATAGGCGAGTTTTCCATCCGGGGTAATAGCGATCGCGCTAGTTCTTCCCACCGGGAACGCGATGGTTGCCACCACTGTGTTGCTGGCTGTCTCGATCACCGAGACGCTGCCGGGGGGGCCGGCATTCGTCACATAGGCGTGTGTCCCGTCCGGTGTGACGGCGACACTCACGGGGACAATCCCCACCGGGACGGTGGCCACCACCGTGTTTGTGGGCGTGTCGATCACCGAAACAGTATTGGAGTTTTCATTCGTGACATAGGCGAAGGGCGCCGCCACGGCCGGCAAGGTCATCAAGGCGAGTCCCACCGTGAGCTCGGCGCAGAGGGCCATAAATCCCCGCGCCATCGCGGCGCCGCTGGAATTATTACTGTTGATATACATAAAACGTTCCTCCACAATTATTTCAGCATTATTCTCAAAACTACCGGTTTCACTCTAGTTGTACTTGCTTTTTGCTTTCCTGGCAAGGCCGAGCCGGTGCGCCCCCAGGGCGATAGGGAGAAAGGTTCTCTCAGCGTGAGGGCGAGGAATGAGGGCCTTCGGCCGATCGGCTTGGGGGCGCTTGGAAGCCAACCCGCCGGATTTTTAGCCGGCGTGACCAGTCTTTGACCGGATCCGGCGCCGCCGGCGGCCTCAAAAAATTGCCGCGCGTGATCCGGTTGCGTTAGATTGGATCACGCCGGGAAGCGCGGGTTTATAGGGGGGAAGCTTGGCCTTGAATCGCGGCCGTCGCCGAAGCCGCGCCGCGGCTCGTCTCGCTCATGGATGAATTCGATGGCGCGGCGCTCGTCATCGGCTTGCCGCTCAACATGGATGGATCGGAAGGACCGAGCGCGCAGGCGGCCCGCGCGTTCGTGCGCAATTTTGGGCCGCTTTCGGCGCGCCCTTGCGTGTTTTGGGATGAAAGGCTTTCGACCATGGCCGTCACCCGTTCGCTGATCGCGCTGGACGTCTCCCGTGCCAAGCGCGCGCGAGCCGTCGATAGGATGGCGGCCACATTCATTCTCCAGGAAGCGCTCGACCGGCTGCGCTGGCTTGGCCCGGCCGCGTAGGAAATATCGCATTGCGAATTCGCCAGTGTTCCTTGCTTAAGGCTTTCAGATTGCCTGGCGCCGCCGCGCGCCGTTAGGTCGATGACGAGCCTCCGGCTTTTGTGAATTGCAGCGGCGATTTCACTAGCGGTTCTCAGCTCGGGGCGGGAGCAATTTTGTGCTGCATTGCGTGATCTCGATGTCTCCCAACGTTTTTCGCTGGGTGAAATACTGTCCGTGCAGCTTGGTTGTGTCGGTTGCAAGGTCCATCTCCAGCCACGCCACGCCCTCGTGACGAGGGCTACGCCAAGCATATTGAGCTTTCGGTTGATTGTCGTACGAGTACCAGATGCGGAAGACCTGTAGCCGATGATTGGCTTCGGCAAAATAACGCGTCGAGTATGATGTCGATTCACCGGTTCGCATGCGCACCGTCATGCCAAGAAGATCCTGTGTGATCCAAAACATCGCAGGGATGGGCGGCTTTGATTGCTGCGTCGCGGGGTCGATCCATGTTGAAACTAGCGTGCCCTCCCACGTGCCGTTAAGGTCAGGAAACGCGACTTGATTCAGAACGGGAAATTGTCGCCACACCCAACGCCAAGAGAAATTGAAAACTATGACAAACACAGTTCCAATCACGAATATGATCAACGAAACCCATTTCAACGGGTTTGCCGATTCGCCGCTTAGCCAGTCATAAAGACCCTGGAGGCCCCACATGAGCAAGAGCGTAGACGCGATTATGATCGTCAGCTGAACCTTTCGCGGAAGGAGCGTCCACATGGATCAGGCCGTCAGCCGGGCGTATGCGGCCTTCACGTAGGTTTTCGCATCATCGAGCGACCAGGGTTGGCTGGAGAATAGCGGCTTGACTTCGTTTATCTCTGTGGCTGTCAAAACCCATAAATTGTTTTCGAGCTGCTCCCACATGCGTTGAAGGATGCGCTTTACCCGATCGTAACGATCCTCGTCATAGACGAAGTAGAAATCGTCAACGCCGTATACGAGGCTTTCGACCAGAAAGCTCGGGACCTGCTTCGGCCTGAGCGTACCCAGCTCGACCAGTTCATCGCGCAGGCGCTTCATTGATCGCGCGACCTTCTTGAATTGGTGCGCGGTCCTGGAGCGCTTGGCAATACCGTTGGCATGATGGCGGCTGGGATAGTTGATCGTCTCGCTTCCATTGGCGCCGAGGATATAGATACCCTCGATCGTCTCGAATTGCGGGAACAAGAGCGATCTGCCGGCGCCCTGCCGGATGTAATCGAGCCGAAATGCTGGAACGACGTCGGCCGGTGCGCGGCTATTGGGTATCCCATTGACCGTGAAGGCACGATTTCCCGGGTTAACGTTCAGCGCGTCCACTGCGGTAACGAGTTGAATATAGATCTCGGTTCGCATGCGAGAGGCAAGCTCCCCGAATGTAGCGCCTACGTTGGAGTAGCCCCCGCTGCGGTATGCCGTCGCCTGGTCAACGCCGGGCGCATACATAACCTTTATGGCCGGATGCCAGACGCACAGGTCCATGTCGGCTTGGAGCCGAACATTCGTGTTGTTGTGGTACGATCCCTGCGGGCGGACCTCGAACCCCTGACCCGACAGCCAAACGCTCTTAGCCAGCGCGTCGCGGACTTGATCAGCGGCACGCTGAATTTGGCCCTCCTCGTGATCACTAGGTGGCTTTTCCCAATTGGCTAGTCGGTCATTCCAAGATGCGCGCGATCGCGACAGCGCGAGCAGAGCCTCAACGAGTGAACCAGAATTTTGTGACATCGCCCTCCGACCTTGGCCCAATATGTTACGTTCCACCGCAGCGATCTGTTTAAAGTGCTCGATCAAAGCCTGTTAGGTGCGCGTCTCCCTAGCTCGCTTCGGCAAGTAGCGAAAGCTGGGCCTTGGTGTCGCCGCCGGTATCGGTGAGGTGGGTCGGATAATCTCCCGTAAAGCAATGGTCGGTGTATTGCGGCCGGACTGGATCGCGGCCCTTCTCGCCCATCGCCCGGTAGATGCCGTCGACCGAGAGAAACGCGAGCGAATCGCAGCCGATATAGGCGCGCATTTCGTCGAGCGTATGGGTAGCGGCGAGCAATTTATCGCGCTCCGGCGTATCGATCCCGTAATAGTCGGGATGGGTAATCGGCGGCGAGGAAATGCGGAAATGCACCTCGCGCGCGCCGGCCTCGCGCAGCATGCGCACAATCTTGACGGAGGTTGTCCCGCGCACAATCGAATCGTCGATCAGCGCGATGCGTTTGTCCGCGACGACCGCGCGGTTGGCGCTGTGTTTCAAACGCACGCCCAATTCCCGCACGGATTGGAAAGGCTGAATGAACGTGCGCCCGACATAATGATTGCGGATGATGCCGAGTTCAAAAGGAATGCCGGAATGTTGCGCGAAACCGAGCGCCGCCGGCACGCCGGAATCGGGAACCGGCACGACGACATCGGCTTCGACCCGCGCCTCTCGCGCCAGTTCCGCGCCCATCGCCTTGCGGACATTGTAGACGGGCTGTCCGTGCACGATCGAATCAGGCCGGGCGAAATAGATATATTCGAAAATGCAAGGGCGCGCGGGCCGCGGCGGGAACGGACGCAGGCTCTCGATCCCCTCGCCGGAGATAACGACGACCTCGCCATTCCCGATGTCCCGCAAGAAACGCGCGCCGATGATGTCGAGCGCGCAGGTTTCCGAGGCGAGAATGTAGTCGTCCGTCAAGTTCGCCAAGGACGAGCGGTCTGATTCCCAGAGGGTCGCGGGCGCCGATCAGCTTCTTGTTGCTGAGCGCCGCCAGGGAATAGGCGCCCTCGATCGCAGCGCAAAGCCTCGATGAACCGGTCGACGATCGCGCGGACGCCTGCTGCGGGAAACGAGATGAAGGATAGCCTCGGTGTCGGAGGTCGATTGAAAGATCGCGCCGCCTTGCACAAGATCGTGGCGAAGCGTCAGTCCATTGGTGAGATTGCCATTATGGGCGATTGCGAAACCGCCCGCGTTCAGTTCGGCGAAAAGCGGCTGGACATTGCGCAGAATGGTCTCGCCCGTCGTCGAATAACGCACATGGCCGATAGCCGACTCGCCGGGCAGGCGTTCGATCGCCGATGCCTTGGAGAAATGATCGCCGACAAGACCTAGCCGGCGCTCGGAATTAAATCGTCGGCCGTCGAAAGTTACGATGCCCGCCGCCTCCTGGCCGCGATGTTGCAACGCGTGCAGTCCGAGAGCGGTGATGGCGGCGGCGTCGGGATGGCCGAAAATCCCGAAAACGCCGCATTCCTCACGCAGACGGTCGGCATCGAGATCAAGGCTCTGTCCGGCGTCCTCCGTTTCACCCATCAGCGGCTCCTAAAAGCTCAGGCGTGATCCGCAAAACCCGCGACAAGAAATCGCGCGAAGATTAAAGACCTTGGACCATTATCCGATGCTCGTTAATCTGAGCAGTGCAGGGCACCGGTGTCGTAAGACATACATAATTGACCTTCGGCCGAATGTCAGCCTCGAAGACATTGCAAAGATCACGTTTATAGGAGCCCGCGCTCCGGGGCATCGTCAATCCAGGAGGGTTTTCCCCAGGAATCAATGGCAGCCAATTGCGCGCACGGTTCGGCGTCCTGGCAGGACGGGGCGAGCCGCCCCAAACTGTTCCAGTGCCCGTGATCACGCCCACGCCCACGCTTACGTGCCTTTGCCAGGCTCGGCGTTTTTTGGTTCCTGATCGGTGTCGGGCGCCGTCTCTTCGCTGGCGCCGGCGGATTTCGGCTTCTTGAGTTTGTTCAAAAATGCCTCGACCTCGTCCGGTAGAGGCAGAACCGCGATGAGCTGGTCACCGGTCGCCTGCAAAAGCGGTCGCATGCGCGCGGTTTTGACCCATAAGGGCTGAGTTTGCGCGGGCACGAGCCAATTGAAGAACAGGAAGGCGATGACGCACAGGAGCAGGCCGCGAACCGCGCCGAATAGAAAGCCGAGCGACCGGTCGAGCGCGCCGACCTTTGAGTCGAGAATTGCATCCGACAATTTGATGGTGATCAACCATACAACGATCAAAGTCACGAAAAAAACCGCCGCGGCGGCCACCGCGAGAGCGATAACGTCCTTGGCGATATAGGGTTTCACATAAGGCAAAACCATCGGGTGGAGATAGATCGCGGCAACCGCCGCCGCGCCCCACGATGCAATGGCAAGAACTTCGCGGGTAAAACCGCGCAACATCGCCAGAAATGCGGAAATCAAAACGACGGCGATCAAGCCCAGATCGAGATAGGATGGCATTGGTTTGGCCTCTCCGCCATAAGCGCGATTATTGTTCGCGGCTGGCGGGCGCGAAGGTGGCAAAAGTCGTCGAACCTGAAGGCTTTTCGCTTAATAATCGAATAATAATCGAAGCAAAGCAAGGGCAATAGGTCCATCCCTGCGATTCCGGCGGAATGCGGCCGCCGCGGCGTAAAGCCCTGATGGGGCGGCGCGGCCAAGCGCCGGGCGGCTTCATCGCAGCGGCATTACATGCACCTTGTCGCCGTTGTCCTTGTTGATCATTTTCTTGCCGCCGCACACCAAGACGTTGTCTCCGACGCTCCAAAGCGCCGTGTCGGCAATATCGTCCGGCGCCACTTCATAGACGCCGCCCGAGTTCGAGCATAACAACGCTGCCGCCCCGCGCAACGCGGCGGATCGTCTCTTCGTCGCACCCACCGGCATGGACCGGGCTTATGATTATAGCGGCGGCCACCAACAAAAATCTCTTCATCTCGCACCGTCTTGATACGTCCGGCGGCGCCCTGCAACCGGCAAAACTCTCAACCCCGCTTTGCCGGCAGGGCCGCCTTCTCTGGCTGTCCGTCCCCAGCCGCTATTCCGGCGACGAGACTTGAAATATGGGCGCAACTTCGCACCATGAGATCTCTCGCCGGGGCGTCGCCGTTTTCTGGCGGGCCCTGCGGCATGGTGGCGCGGCAAAAGCCAAGCTTCGCTGCTTCCTTGAGCCGCGCCAGACCATGCGCGACCGGCCGGATCGCTCCCGAAAGGGCAATCTCGCCAAAGAACACCGAATCGGCCGCGAGGCTCAACCCGCTCAAGGAGGACACAAGCGCCGCCGCGGCGGCGAGATCGGCGGCCGGTTCGCCGACCCGCAAGCCGCCCGCGACATTGAGATAAATGTCGTATTGGCCGAGCTTCGACGCCGGCGTGCGCTTCGAGAACGGCGAGAACCATGGCGAGCCGCGCATTGTCCCAGCCGACGACCGCGCGGCGCGGCGTGCCGAGGGGACTCGGCGCGACAAGAGCCTGGATCTCGACGAGCAGCGGCCGTGTTCCCTCCATCCCGGCGAACACGGCGGCGCCGGGTGCCGTGGCGTCCCGAGACGACAGAAACAATGCGGAAGGGTTCGCGACCTCGGCGAGTCCGCGCCCGGTCATTTCGAAGACGCCGATCTCGTCGGTTGGGCCGAAGCGGTTTTTTACCGCGCGGAGGATGCGGAAGTTCCGCCCGCCCTCGCCCTCGAAGGATACGACCGCATCGACCATATGTTCGACGACGCGGGGACCGGCGATTTGGCCGTCTTTTGTGACATGCCCAACAAGGATCACTGCCGCGCCGGTTGTCTTCGCGAAACGGATCAGCGCTTGCGCCGCGCCGCGCACCTGGCCGACCGTGCCAGGCGTCGATTCGATCGAGCTCGGTCCACATCGTCTGAATGGAATCGATGACGACAAGGGAAGGGCGCTTGCCATGTGAGAGTGTCGCGACAATATCCTCGACGCCCGGTCTCGGCGGCGAGTTCAACCGGCGCCGACGCAAGGCCAAGCCGCAGGGCGCGCAGGCGGACCTGATCGACCGCCTCCTCGCCGGAAATATAGACGACGCGCCGGTCCTGCGCGGCAAGCGCGGCGCAGGCCTGGATGACCAGGGTCGATTTGCCGATGCCGGGTTCGCCGCCAAGCAAAAGCACCGAGCCCGGCACGAAACCGCCGCCGGTTACCCGGTCGAGTTCGGCGATGCCGGTGGTGATACGCGGGGCGGCTGGCCTGTCAGTTCTCGATCAGGCTCGAAAGGCCAAAAACCCGGCCTTTTCGCGCGTGCGTGGCGTCTCGCGCCTATGCCCGATGAAACGCTTTCCTCGGCGATAGTGTTCCATCCGCCGCAGGCGTCGCAGCGGCCTTGCCAGCGCTGACTGACCGCGCCGCAATTTTGGCAAACGAAGGAAGCGTGAGGTTGGGCCATTGTGGCCTTTGGGTAGCTGTCAAGCGGGTAGAGATTCGCGCCGAGAATTTTTTCAAATCGGGAATTTGGCGATAAGCCCGCAAACCGCAAGACGCCAGCTAAAAATGCTCCGGCAGGTTTTCCTCGCGGGCCAGATTGGAGAAGCGCGTCACTTCGGCCTCGAAGGCGAGTTCGACCGTTCCGGTCGGGCCATGCCGCTGCTTGCCGATGATGATTTCGGCCTTGCCATGGACCTTGCTCCATGTCGGTCTGCCAGGTCGATGAATTCCTCGCGTTCCCTCGCGCGGCTGCTTGTTTTTCAGATAATATTCCTCGCGGAACACGAACATAACCACGTCGGCGTCCTGCTCGATCGAGCCCGATTCGCGCAAGTCGGAAAGCTGCGGGTCGCTTGTCGTCGCGGCTCTCGACCTGCCGCGACAACTGCGAGAGCGCCACGATCGGAACATTCAATTCCTTGGCCAGCGCCTTGAGGCCGGTGGTGATCTCGGTCAGTTCCTGCACGCGGCTGTCGCTGCGCGTCTTCGAGCGCCGAGAGCAATTGCAGATAATCGACGACCAGAACATCGAGGCCGCGCTGGCGTTTGAGCCGCCGCGCGCGCGCCGCCAGCTGGGCGATCGAGATGCCGCCGGTCTGGTCGATGTAGAAGGGGATCGTCTGCATCTCCCGCGCGGCGTGCGCGATCGCGATGAAATTCCGGCTCTCCGATGTCGCCGCGGCGGATCTTGTAGGACGGCACGCCGGCCTGTTCGGCGATGATGCGGGTCGCCAATTGCTCGGCCGACATTTCGAGCGAGAAAAAGCCGACGATGCCGCCATTGTCGTCTGCGTGGGTGCCGTCGGGCCGGGTCTCGAATTCATAGGGCTTGGCGATATTGAAGGCGATGTTGGTGGCAAGCGCCGTCTTGCCCATGCCGGGCCGGCCGGCGACGATGACGAGATCGGAAGCCTGCAGGCCGCCGAGCATGTGCGATCGAGATCGGCGAGACCCGTCGCGATGCCCGGAGAGCGCCCGTCGCGCTCCTAGGCCTTGGCCGCCATATCGACGGCGATGGCGAGCGCATCGGAAAAGCGCTGGAATCCGCCCTCGTAGCGGCCGGTCTCGGCGATCGCATAGAGCTTGCGCTCGGCTTCTTCGATTTGCTCGCGCGGGGCGGCATCGATCGGCGCATCATAGGCCGCGTTGACGATATCCTCGCCGATGACGATGAGATCGCGGCGGACCGCGAGATCATGGATGGTGCGGCCATAATCCTCGGCATTGATGACCGTGGTCGCTTCCGCCGCGAGCCGGGCGAGATATTGCGGCACGGTGACGCCGCCGAGATCGTGTTCGCCGAGAAAGGTCTTCAGAGTGATCGGCGTCGCGAGTTTGCCGGCGCGGATTAATTGCGCGGCGACATCGAAAATGCGCCGGTGAAGTTCCTCGGAGAAATGCTCGGGCTTGAGGAAATCGGAGACGCGGTCGAAGGCGTCGTTGTTGACGAGGATCGCGCCAAGCAGCGCCTGTTCCGCCTCGATATTATGCGGCGCCAGCCGGAACGCGGGATCGGCGCGCTCGCGAGGCGGGTTCTTTCGGCGAGATTTTCGATCGCTGGCATAGGGATTCTCGGCTGGCGCTCGGCCTGCGCGCGCGCCGAATCAGTTCGATGACTGCTCCTTTTGTGCCACGCCGGTGCGGCAAAAAGGAGGGAATTTTTGCACTGCCCGCAGCGGCTCCCGCTATCCACACGGCAAAAAAATTCTTGGAAAATGGCTGGACAAGGTGCGCTTTTGGGATAGTCAAATTGGCGCGCCGCAAATTCGAACGCATCTACTCCGCGGTTCCGTTATACCCACGGCGGCATTTTGATTGACCACCCCTGACCCGTCCCGCCTCACGCCATCTCCACGGAGATACCGTATGGAATTGCGCAGTTGGCTCCGACAATCGGCTTGGCATCGGTGATCTCCATCAGCAGGTCGCGGAGCTTGATAGGCGTATAGGCTCATTGAAACGCACGTCGCTTCCACGCTACAGCATTTCGGCAAGTATCGCGGCCGGACAGACGATGAATTAGCGCTAATGCGGTCGCAGTTAGAAACAATGCTCGAGACTGTTTCGAACGTCATAGCGGCGGTTGAGAGCCAAGCCGACAAACAGAGGGCTGCCCGCCTCAAGGCAAGGCTGCGAAACAATTAACAAGGCTCAATAACGCTAACGCCAACAGGATTGCGAAACATAGGCAATAAGTCGAAGAAATTAAAGGAGAAAAGTGAAAGCCTAAAAGTATGCTTTCTTGCTTAACTTTTGGACAGATGTGGTGAATTTTCTCGGCATTTAATGCCATGATCACACCAATTTTTTTAATTATACAGCAAGTGAAATTTTTTGAAAAGTTTCATCATTTCAACAAGCAGCAACCTTGCCAATTATTTCGTAATTATCGATATAGCTCCTAGCCAATAATGTATGAGGAGCAGGCTGGTCAGCAATGTGCTCTGACCGGACATCCACTTGATGCCTCATTTGAAGTTGATCACATCGTGCCGGTCGCTAAAAGGCGGAGGAATACGAATTAGCATACGAACCTTAGTCTCGTGATGCCATAGTGCTAATCGAGTCGTGGAAACCGAGGGGTCGATCCGCAGATTTGTTACGATAATTGGCAGGATCGATATCAAAACGGATAGTTCGCGATGAACATTGCAATCGGCGGGCTGGCAATGATTTCGTAAGATTTCGGCCATAAAGTTGACACTAGAAGCGTAATACAAGTGTGGCTTTTTAGATTCGGTCACCAATGACCCCTTTCGCGCGCAAATCTTACGCTATCCCCTTCAGCTTCCTTGCCACGCGGGCTGCGAAATAGGTCAGGATCGCGTCGGCGCCCGCGCGTTTGAAGGCGATGAGGCTTTCGAGCATGGCTTTGTCGCCGTCGATAAAGCCGCTTCTCCGCCGCCGCCATGATCATCGCATATTCGCCGGAGACCTGATAGGCGAAGGTCGGCATCCCGAAACGCTCCTTCACCCGGAAAAGATATCGAGATAGGGCAGGCCGGGTTTGACCATCACCATGTCGGCGCCTTCCTCGATGTCGTGCGCGACTTCGCGCAGGGCCTCGTTGGAATTGGCCGGGTCCATCTGATAGGTGCGCTTGTCGCCGATGAGCGTCGCATTGGTGCCGACGGCGTCGCGGAACGGCCCATAAAAGGCCGAGGCATATTTCGGCGGCATAGGATAAGATCTGCACGTCCTCGAAACTTTTCGGCGTCGAGCCCGGCGCGGATCGCGCCGACGCGGCCATCCATCATGCCGGAAGGCGCGATGAGTCGGCGCCCGCGCGCGCCTGGTTCAGCGCCTGTTCGACGAGAACGACAACCGTCTCGTCATTGAGAATCCGCTCGCCGCGCAAGAATCCCGTCATGGCCATGGCTGGTGATAGGGATCGAGCGCGACATCGGCCGGACCGGCCCACCTGGACGACGATCGCGGCATCACAGAGGGGAATCCTGCGCTAGAATGCTCAAACATCGCTGAAAGGAGCTTCCGCGATTTGTCACCGCTCAGACGGAGCCGTTTCCACACGGTCTGCTTGAATTTCGCACATTTCCAAAAGGCGCCAACACTCTTTGTGCGGACAGTCCGCTTCGGCCGGAAGGCGGCATTCAAACTGAGCCGGTACCGATGAAGTTCGATGGCAAGAACCAGCGCCCGGCCACGGTCAGAGCCCGATCTCCCCGCCTTTTTGGCGCCGCCCCAAGTGGCTGTGGTTGTGCCCGTAAAAGAAATAAATGGCGAGGCCGATCACAAGCCAAACGACAAGCCGCAGCCAAGTATCGGCCGGCAGGCCGAACATTAAAAAAACCGCCGAAGCCGCGCCGAGCGGCGCCACCGCAAACACGGCCGGCGTCTTGAACGGGCGGTGGATCTCCGGATGGGTGATCCGTAACACAAGAACGCCGAGGCAGACCGCGGCGAATGCGAACAAAGTGCCGATGCTCACCAGCTCGCCGACGAGACCGATCGGCAAAAGACCTGACAGGAACGCGACGATAGCGCCGGTGATCAGCGTCGTGATATAAGGCGTGCGAAATCTTGGATGAACGATCGCCGCGAATGGCGGCAGCAGGCCGTCGCGCGCCATCGAATACAAGATCCGCGGCTGGCCGAGCAACAGCACCAGAATGACCGAACTCAGTCCAAGAACCGCACCGAACTTGATGATGGCGGCAAGCCAGCCAAATCCGATGGCATCGGCGCCGACCGCGATCGGGTCGGGCACGTTCAGTCTGTCGAACGGCACGATGCCGGTAATGACGACGCTGACCAGCACATAGAGGAGGGTGCAGATCGCGAGCGATCCGAGGATGGCGCGCGGCATGTCTTTTTGCGGGTTGCGGGCTTCCTGCGCGGCGGTCGATACGGCGTCGAAGCCGATATAGGCAAAGAAAACCACCCCCGCGCCGCGAATAATCCCGCTCCAGCCATATTGGCCCGGTCCAATATTAGGCGGAATGAAGGCGCCCGTGGGATTGCTGAGAGTCACCCAATTCGAGGTCTTGACGAACCAGACACCGGCAAGGATGAAAAGGACGACGATCGCCAGCTTGATGGCGACAATGATATTATTGACCCTGGCCGATTCCCTGATTCCCAAGACGAGCAGGATTGTAACCGCTACGATAATGAGGATCGCCGGAAGGTTGACCAGCGCGCCGCTCGGCGACCAGCTTCTGCTCGCCGGATCATAGGCGAGCGGGCCTGAGGCAAATTTTGCGGGAATCACCACGCCAAGATCGCGCAAGAAGCTTGTGACATAGCCGGACCAGCCAATCGCGACAGTTGTCGCGCCGAACGCATATTCGAGGATCAGGTTCCAGCCAGTGACCCAGGCGATGAATTCACCCATCGTCGCATAGGCATAGGTATAAGCGCTGCCCGCTATCGGTACTGTCGAAGCCATTTCAGCATAGCAGAGGCCCGCGAAGACGCAGACGATTCCTGCGAGTACGAAAGAGAGACTGATTGCTGGCCCGGCATTGGCGGCGGCGGCATGGCCGGTCAGGACAAAGATGCCGGCGCCGATGATGGCGCCGATACCAAGCGCGACAAGGCTCCAAAGCGAGAGCGTCCGGCGCAATTGCACTTCGCTGGGGCCGGATCCGAATTCGCCTTCTTTCGCCTCGGCCTGAAGTACCACGATCGGCTTGCGCACCCAAATATTCGCCATTCCCCAAGTCTCCCACCGGCCGCGAAACGCCCCCGCCATGATCGCACGCGCCAAGGACTTTGTCGCACGCTTTCACACTTGTGAATTTCTTGCAAGCGCGGGGCCATCCACGCATGACCTACTGCAACTCGATGAGACCGCTCGACATGGTTCGAATTTCGGAAACGATGTACAATTCACAGCTAATAGCAGTCAGCGAGCAGCCCCCAGGATGGCGGCGCTAAGCGGTGGCTTCCGGAATAGGCGGCGAGGTGGGGACGCATTTAATTCAATGGGGTTGGTAGCAGTTCGCGCGTCTCCGTCCACACTTCTCAAGTGCTCAATGCGTGCGGCCTGTCAGGGCATATTTTCGCTTTCTTGGTTCCTGTATGATCTTCGATTGCTCTTTGCTCTCGTATGAGGCGCGCGACCATGCCGCTGTGCGTCAGGCACGCCATCATCGGCCTTGCGGCAGTGCTCGCGACGGGCCTTGCCGACCCGGCCGGCGCCACGCGCCGTCGGGAGGCACAGCCAGTCGAGACTGTCGCGGCCCGTCCCGCCGGAGAGCCCATCATGGCGATTGTCTCGCTCAGAAATCAGCGTGTCACGATCTATGATGCGGATGGCTGGATCTTGCGCGCCCCCGTCTCCAGCGGCCAAACCGGGTATGAAACGCCCGCCGGCGTCTACAGCATCATTCAGAAAGAGGAGGAGCACTACTCCAACCTGTACGATGACGCCTCCATGCCCTTCATGCAGCGTATCACCTGGTCGGGCATCGCGCTCCACGCGGGACCGCTGCCCGGATACCCCGCCTCTCACGGCTGTATTCGCATGCCGTATGAGTTCGCCCAACGTCTCTTCGACATGACGAAAATCGGCATGCGGGTGATCGTGGCTCGAAACGACGTCCGCCCCGTCGAAATTGACCACCCCGTTCTCTTCAAGCCGAAATTGGTTCGCGCTGATCTTGCGCTCAAGGCGCTAACCGCGCATTGGGACTCAGCTCGCGAGGAAGCGCAGGCAGCAGTGCCTGACGCCGCTCCACCCGAAGCAGACGGGCCATCGCCAGCCAGCCCAGCCAAGCCCCTAGTGATGTTGAAGTCACTCGCTGCCGCCAAGATCGCGGCCGCGGATGCGGTAGCGAGAAAGGCGGATGCGGCCAGGTTGACCGCAGCAAAATTGACCTTGGATTCAGTGCGGCTCGTGCGCGCTGCAGAGGCCACGAAATACCGGGCGGAAGCGCAACTCACGGCTGCCGAAAGTGCACTCAAGACCGCAAGCTCGCCGCCGGTGATTCAGGCGGCCGAGGAGGAAAAGGCCGAAGCGCTTGCAAGGGTGGCCGACGCAGAGACGCAGTTGGCTGCCGCTAAGGGAGAAGCGCCACTGAAGGCAGATGCTGCTGCGCGCGCACGCGATGAGGCAAGAGCGGCCGCGGCCGAGAAGGTCTCGGCCGTGGAAGCTTCAAGGGAGGCGGCGCGCATGATGTCTCCCGTATCTATCTTCATCAGCCGGAAGACGCAGCGCCTCTATGTCCGGCAGTCCTTTCAGCCCGTGTTGGAGAGCCCGATCGCGATCCACGATGCCGGCCATCCTATCGGTACGCATATCTACACCGTGCTCGACTACGCGAATGACGGTGCCGATCTTCGCTGGAGCGCTATTTCCATGGACGGGCGTCAGCTTAGTCCAAATGGCAAGTTGCGCCGCGGTGACGGTGCCAACGCCGAGCCGTCGCCGGATTTAGGCCCGGCCAGGGCAGCGCTCGACCGTATCGAAATACCACAGGACATCGTCGACCGCATCTCAGAAATCATCTCACCAGGATCTTCGTTGATCATTTCGGATGAGGGCATGAGCACCGAGACAGGCGAAGACACGGACTTCGTGATCCTCATGAGCGGTGAGCCACAAGGCGCCATCAAGATGCGACGCCATGATCCAGACGCTCACGATCGCTACGGCCGGCAGTATGACCACTCGCCGGCTTATGCGCCCTCATCTGATAGTGCTGGTCCATTAGTCCCATGGTAGTTGCGCCGGAGTGCAACCGGCTCTGGAAGGAATTGACGCGTTAAACCAGTAAGGGGTTATTGAAGCCGATTCGATTTGGCAGTGGCAATCGCAAGCGATCCAGCGACGATGGCAATTCATGTATATGTGCTAACGAACGCAGAGAGCCGCTGTCGCCTCCGAAATCTAAATTCGAACGTACCGATGATGTAGCCCGCCATGGATCGGATGCGCAACAACGGCATTGACAGGCTAACGAACAACGGGCCAGCGCATGTGTCAAGCGCAGCGAGGCGCGGGTTAAAGCGCGCGTCTATTTCGCGCAGTTCCCGAAAGCGGCCTATTTGACGGAAATCGAATCCCGGCAGGAACTCTCCAGCGGCCGCGTCGAATTCACAATCCGCCGCCTGCCCGGCGCCGATTGATCGCGCGCAGAAAACAGCGTTGCTTTCCTAACGCTGTTCGCCTTCCGGCATTTCGGCAAACAACTCGCTCTTGCGTGCCGCAAGGTCGCTCACTTCGCCTGTCCCTGCTCAAAAACCTATCCGATTTGGGAATTGGTTTGCCGACGAAGATCGCGTCTGACGATTTTTGATTGGCGATGTCGATGAAATCGCGCTCCGGCTCGACAATCATCAGATGCACATTGAGCGGCTTCCGCGTGCAACGTCGCACCGCTTCGACAACCACCCGCCCGATCGTGATGTTCGGCACAAAGCGACCGTCCATTACGTCGACATGGATCCCGTCGGCTCCTGCCGAATCGACGGCACGAACCTCCTCGGCGAGAAGCCCGAAATCCGCCGACAAGATTGACGGCGCGACAATGATCGACCTGTGCAGCGCGGCATCCGGCATGGCTGCTTCAACGCTCAATGCGTTCGAGTCCGGTCTGGCGCCGCCGCATAAATGTCCATGACCGCGCCCAGCATCCGGAGCGCCTCTTCCTTCTGACGTTGGAATGAGTTGCGGCCGATGATCGAACCGAACCCCCCGCCGGCATGGATAGAACGGATCTCATCGAGCAGCTTGTCGTCATCGAAGACTGCAGCCCCGCCCGAGAAGATGACGATGCGGCGGCCGGCGAAAGCACAATCAACGACGTGACGGACTCGCTCCGCCGGGGTCGCGATCGGAATGCGCCGCTCGTCGTATACTTTGCGGGCTGCATCCTGCTCGATATGCGCCGTCGGCAGCTTCGCCTTGATGATGTGCGCCCCGAGCTGAGCCGCGATCTGGACGGCGTAACCGGCAACGTCGATCGCTGTTTCGCCATCCTTGCTCAGACTCGATCCGCGCGGATAAGACCAGACGACGACCGCGAGCCCGTTGCGTTTTGCCTCCTCGGCATAGGCGCGGAGCTGTCCGTACATTTCGAGCTGGTGTGCTGATCCCGGGTAGATCGTGAAGCCAACCGCGCAGCAGCCCAGACGAAGCGCGTCCTGCACGCTGGCGGTCAATGCCTGGTTTGGATCTTTTTCCTCCCGCAGCACGTCATTGTCGTTGGTTTTGAGGATGAGCGGAATTTCCCCCGCGAAATCGCGGGCGCCTGCCTCCAAGAAACCCAGCGGAGCAGCGTACGCATTGCAGCCCGCTTCGATCGCGAGTTCGAAGTGATAGTGCGGATTGTAAGCCGGGGGATTGGGTGCGAACGAGCGCGCCTGCCCATGCTCGAAGCCCTGATCAACCGGCAAGATGACAAGCTTCCCGGTTCCTGCCAACCGGCCGTGGTTCAATAGCCGGGCCAGGTTGGTTAGTGTCCCAGCGCTATCCGCACCATACCAGCTCAGAATCTCTCGTACGCGCGGCGTCATCGTCGCTCTCCTCTTCGCATTTGCGCAGCAAAAATTGCTGGTAATCCCGGGAATACGGGATAAACGACTATTGTCTATTCAGTTCCTTTTGACGCTAAAAAGCGGAACCGATCGGCGTAAGCTGTTCGAAGGTGTGCTGTCGAATGTCTGGCAAGCATTTAAGGGGGCAGCGTCACCACGGCGCGATTGTAGACACGGATTCCGGCGAAGCCAAATCCAATTTTCAATAACGTGACAACGCCGCACCAATTCATATCTATCCGTCGCAGTCCAACGATGGGCGTGAGGAAAGCGCCTTGCGATTGGAACGAGCATCAGTTGCGCCTTTGGCAATAGCGCCGGATGAGAGCATTGGTTGAGCTGTCATGGGTGGGACTTGGCTCGCCGCCAGATTGCAACTCCGGGATGATGCGCGTCGCCAATATCTTGCCGAGTTCCACGCCCCATTGGTCAAAACTGTCGATCGCCCAAACCGCGCCTTGGGTAAATACGCTATGCTCATAAAGAGCCACGAGGCTGCCGAGGCTTTGAGGGGTGAGCGCATCCGCCAAAATGATATTGGTTGGCCGGTTTCCCTCCATCACCCGGAACGGAATCTGGAAAGTGGAAGCTCGCTCTGCCGCAAGTTCCCCGGCCGTCCTGCCGAATGCCAACCCCTCGGCCTGTGCGAAGAGATTGGCCATCAGGAGATCGTGATGCTCCCGATATTGGCTGAGCGGCCGGCAGAAGCCGATGAGATCGCATGGGACAAGTTTGGTACCCTGATGGATCAGCTGGTAGAAAGAATGCTGACCATCGGTGCCAGGCTCGCCCCAGATAATCGGGCCAGTTTGATAGTCCACGGCCCGGCCTTCGAGATCCACATGTTTGCCGTTGCTCTCCATTTGCAATTGCTGCAAATAGGCTGGAAAGCGTGCAAGGGCTGCCGAATAGGGCATGATTCCGACTGTCTGCGCCTCGAAGAAATTATTATACCAAACGGTAAGCAATCCGAGCAGGATCGGCAGGTTCATGCCAAGCGGTGTCGTACGAAAATGCTCATCCATCGCGTGAAAGCCCGAAAGCATGTCGCCGAAGTTTTCCGGGCCGATGGCGAGAATGGTCGAAAGTCCGATCGCGGAATCCATCGAATAGCGGCCCCCGACCCAGTCCCAGAAGCCGAACATGTGGGCTGTGTCTATCCCGAACTCCTTGACCTCGCGAGCATTTGTAGAGACTGCGACGAAGTGCTTGGCCACCGCGGCGTCGCTGCCAAGCGCCTGCACGATCCAATCCCGCGCGGTGGCGGCATTGCCCATCGTCTCCAGCGTCGTGAACGTCTTGGACGCCACGATGAACAACGTCTCACTCGCGTCGAGGTCGCGGGTCGCCTCATCGAAAGCGGCGCCGTCCACATTTGCGACGAAGCGGAATACCATCGATCGTTTGCTGAAGGAGCGTAATGCCCGATAGGCCATTTCGGGACCCAGATAGGATCCGCCGATGCCAATATTGACGACGTTCCTGATAGGCTTGCCGGTATGCCCCAACCACGTCCCGTCACGCAGCCGCCGGGCGAATTCGCCCATATGGCCGAGGACCGCGTGCACTTCGGGCACGACATCATGGCCGTCGACCGGCATGACCGATCCCTTGGGCGCCCGCAGCGCCACATGGAAGGCGGCACGCCCTTCGGTGATATTGATCTTTTCCCCGCGAAACATCGCGTCGCGCCACGCCGCGACGCCGCGCTCTTCGGCAAGCCGCAGCAACAGCCGCAACGTCTCCTCGGTGATGCGATTCTTTGAGTAGTCGAGATAAAGTCCCGCCCCTTCCGCCACAAACCGTTCGCCACGGCCGGGGTCGTTCGCGAACATCTCCCGCAGATGCAGCGTCTTGATCTTATCGTAGTGGACGGTCAGGGCCTGCCAAGCTGGCGTTGCCGTCGGTTTGATATGGGTCATGGCTCAGTCCCGATGGTGGCTAGGCCAAGGCCTGGCTCTTTGTTTTAATGGCGTCCAGCAAATCCTGCCAAGAATTGTCGAATGACTTTGCCCCTTGCATCTGAAGCTGGCTCGCCAGTGCCGCGACATCAATCCCTGCTCTGCCATATGCCGCTACCGTTGCGTCGCCGTCGCCGCCGTTGCGTGGCATGGTCCGTTCGGCCCGGCCATGCGCATCAAAGGCGAGAAGCGTTTCTTCGGGCATAGTGTTGACGGTGTTGGGAGCTGCGAGCGCCCCGATGTAGAGCACATCGGAGGCCTGCGGATTCTTGGTGCCGGTGCTCGCAAAGAGCAGACGCTGTGGACGCGCCCCATGCGCCGCCAATCGCTGCCAACGGTCCGTCTCCAAAAGATCCCGGTAGCTTTTATAGGCTTGCTGCGAAATCGCAATGCCGAGCTTGTCGCGCAAATCGCCGGGCACCTTGTCCATGGTAGCCTTATCCCAGCGGCTGACGAATAGCGAGGCGACGGAATGCACATCGAGGCTCAGCCCCGCCGAGAAACGCCGTTCGAGGCCCCTCAGATAGGCCTCGGCGGCGGCTTCATATTGCTCGCGCGAGAACAGCAATGTAACATTCACCGGAACACCCGCGGCGATTGTTTCCTCGATTGCCGGCAGCCCCTCCCGCGTGCCGGGAATCTTGATGAAAAGATTCCGGCGATTGGCCTTCGCATGCAGCGCCTTCGCTTCATCCGAGGATTTCTGCGAATCATAGGCCAATAGCGGCGAAACCTCGAGCGAAACCCATCCGTCCACTCGATTTGTTCGCTCATGAATTGGCGCAAACAAGTCTGCCGCCTGCGTGAGATCCTGTATAGCGAGCTCGAAGAACAGCGTCTCGCCTGATAGGCCACGCCCGACCAGCCGACGGATTTCCGCGTCATAGGCGTTGCTGCGGGAGATGGCGTGGTCGAAAATGGTGGGGTTCGAGGTCAGACCAGTGACCGACAAGGACTCGATATACTTCTTCAGTGTGCCGCTGGTGAGGAGATCGCGGGTGATGTTATCAAGCCAAAAACTCTGGCCAAGATTATACAGTACTCTTGTTGCTTGCATGGTTTCCTCTCCTTGACGTGGTCATGAATGCAGCCAAGGCGTAATTTTTCAAATCGCGGAGTTGGTCCAATTGAATGTCGGCTGGCTGACAATCCGCGAGAAATTCAGGGTCCCGCGCGTAGTGGCCTTGCCGTGGGAAGACAGTGGTGACGCGCTCACCCCACGCCTGCTTCACTGCGTTGAGGATGCGCAGCTTATCATCGACCATTACATACCGCCTTGCCGGATAAACGCGCTCTACATCGGCAAGTTCCCGCTCCTTGTGGACATAGATGAGCACGCGGCCGTCGAACGCAGCCCAAAGCCCGGAGCGCTCAACCTTCCGGGGCTGGAACACCGCGTCGCCATCGGAGAGGATTACCGCGGGACCCCATTGCTGGACATACTTGACGGCATCAAGCGCGCCTGCATAAAGCCGATCGGCAAAAGGATAATCGACGAGCCAGCTTGACATCCGCAGCACCCTTGGATCGTGCATCTTTTCAAGCCGGAATCGTTCCAATGCGCCGAGGTAGTCGGCATAGCCGAGCTCTTGCCGCAGTTTTTCGAAAATGACCCAGTAAAGGTTGCCGGCATCGGCCCCATATGCGTCGGTCAAATGGGCGGCCAAATCGGCCTGGACGCGATCATTATCAAGGAGCGTGTTGTCGACATCGAACAGAAAGACGAGGTCATGCATCGTGGTCATGGGCGCAGCGCAGTTGACATCGGATTGTGCCATGGGCCGTCCGGCCCGATCAGCTGGTTGGCTTCCTCTGGTCCCCAGCTTTCCTGTGTATAGGTGACCGGCGGCGCGACCTCGTCCAGGACGGTCTCCACGATGCGCCATTGGGCGTCGACAATGTCCTGCCGGCCGAAGAGATCCCCTATGCCATGCATCGCGTCGCCAAGCAGACGCTGATAGGGCGGGATGAAAGCCGTCGCCTGCTCGGTCAGGATCAGCTCGACGTCTTGGCCTTCCATGCCCTCGCCCGGATGTTTGACCCGCAGACCCAATGCGATGGTGACATCTGGGCTGATCCTTATCCGCATATGACCCGAAGCCGGAGGAATAATCTCCGCGAAGGATTCTCGCGGTGGTCTTTTAAAATCCACCATAATCTCCGCCGCGGTCAACGGGAGCGACTTGCCCGCCCGAATATAAATTGGCACACCCGCCCACCGCCAGGAATCGATGAACAGTTTGGCTGCGACGAATGTCTCGACGGTCGAGCCGGCCTTCACGCCGGGCACCGACTGATAGCCCGCATATTGGCCACGAACGACGTGCGCCGCATCTAGCGGCCGCACCGCCTTCAGTAAAGCCGCCTTCTGTTCGCGCACGGCATCACATTCCTCGCCAGTCGGCGGATCCATGGTCAGACTGGCGAGCATCTGTAGCAGGTGGTTTTGAAACACGTCGCGAATGGCGCCGGTCTCATCATAGAATTTGCCGCGATCCTGGACACCGAAATTTTCAGCCATGGTGATCTGAATGCTATTGATATAGATGCGGTTCCAGATCGGTTCGAACATCGAATTCGCGAATCGCGTATAAAGTATGTTCTGCACCGGCTCCTTGCCGAGGTAGTGATCGATCCGGAAGATGTTTTCTTCCGGAAAAAAGTGGTTGAGAACGCGATCGAGTTGGCGAGCCGAATCTCTATTGTGGCCGAAAGGCTTCTCGACAACGAGGCGTGCGTCCGTTCCAGCGCCCTGCTTCGCGAGCCCCTCTGCCACCGTCGCAAACAGGCTCGGAGGAATGGCGAGATAATGCAGCGGCCGTCTCGCGTCCTTTAGCTCCTGGCGCAGCCGCACATAGGTTGACGGATCGTTGTAGTCGCCGTCGACATAGCGGAGCAGACTGGTGAGCTTGGCAAAGGCTTTGATGTCGAGGCCGCCATGACTGGAAAGGCTGTCCTTGGCGCGCGCCTTCAACTGGTCGAGTGACCATCCCGCCTTGGCAACACCGACGATCGGCACATCGAGCCCTTCATCACGAACCAGACCTTGCAAGGCAGGAAAAATCTGCTTGTAGGCAAGGTCGCCCGTGGCGCCAAAGAAAACGATCGCATCGGAAACCGGGTGGTTCACTCAATGGTCTCCCTACTTGCCGGTTTTTTCAATGTGGCCGCCGAATTCATATCGCATTGCCGACAGCAGCTTGTCGGCATATTCCGCAAGCCCGCGCGATTCGAAACGCCCAAATAAGGCGGCGCCGATGACTGGGACGGGGACTCCTTCGTCGATCGCCGCCTGCAAGGTCCAGCGCCCCTCGCCGGAATCCGAGACATGTCCTTCGAAACTCGACAGTTCTGGATTGTTGCGCAGCGCCGCGGCGGTGAGATCGAGTAACCATGAGCCGATGACGCTGCTGCGCCGCCAGACTTCGGCAATTTGCGCGATGTCAAATTCATACCGGTAGAATTCTGGATTGCGCAATGGCGTCGTCTCGGCATCCGCGTCGTGGCTCTGGCGGCCGGCATTGGCGCTCTTGATGACGTTCAACCCTTCGGAATAGGCGGCCATGATGCCATATTCGATGCCGTTGTGGACCATTTTGACAAAATGACCGCCGCCATTCGGACCGCAATGCAGATAGCCACATTCGGCCTGTTTCGGCTCGCCCGTTGCACCTGGGGTGCGGGGCGCGGCAGCGACCCCCGGGGCCAGCGCACGAAAGATCGGATCGAGATGCTGGACGATTTCGGGCTCGCCGCCGATCATTTGGCAGTAGCCACGCTCCAACCCCCATACTCCTCCACTTACCCCGACATCGACATAATGGAGGCCCGCCGCTTTTACCTGAGCCGCGCGGCGTATGTCGTCCTGGTAATAGGAATTCCCCCCATCGGCCACGATGTCGCCCGGTTCGAGCAGCGGCGTTAGGGAGGCGAGCACGGGATCGACTGCCGCGGCCGGAACCATCAGCCACACGGCACGGGGCTTTGCCAGACTTTTGACGAACGCGGTCAGACTGGTCGAGCCCTTAGCCCCTTGCTTGACCAGTTCCTGGACCGGTTCCGGATGACTGTCGTAAACGATGCATTCGTGACCGGCCTTTATGAGCCGCGTCGCCATATTTGCACCCATACGGCCAAGACCGATCATGCCAAGTTGCATTTGCGTTCTCCTATGAACGAAACTGATCATCCTGCGAGCTCGTTCCGCCCGACGCGCGGCGGATGGTGCTTTTGGCGGCGGCGGCCACATGCTCCGCCTTGAATTCGAAATGCTCGGCGACGATCTTCATCGGCGCCGACATGCCGAAGCTGCGCATTCCAAGAACCACGCCACATGGCCCAGCATATCGCTCCCAACCGATTGGTGAGGCTTCCTCCACCGTGACCCTTGCCATCACTGCGGGCGGCAGCACGCTTTGCTGATAGGCGGGATCCTGGGCGTCGAAGAGTTCCCATGACGGCATGCTAACGACGCGGGCTCTAATATTCTCGGTAGCAAGAAGATCACGCGCGGCGAGACACAACGATACTTCGCTGCCGCTGCCGATCAGAATCACGTCCGGCTCGGAACCTGGGGCGTCGACGAGAATATAGCCGCCTTGTGCCAGTCGGCTGGCGGGAGCAAATTGACTACGATCGACGATCGGCAGCGCCTGTCGCGAGCAGATCAGCGCAGCGGGGCGGTCTTTGAGCCCCAGAACGAAACGATAGGCTTCGGTCATTTCATTGGCATCGGCCGGGCGGATAACGATCATCCCGGGAATCGCGCGCAACGAGACGATCTGCTCGATCGGCTGATGGGTCGGTCCATCTTCGCCGACGCTGATCGAATCATGTGTCCATATGTGGAGAACCGGTTGATCCATTAGCGATGCCAAGCGGATCGCGCCGCGCGCATAATCGGTGAAAATCAAAAATCCCGACGCGTAGGCCCGCAAGCCACTTAGTGTCATGCCGTTGACGGCGGCACACATGGCATGCTCTCGAACGCCGAAGTGAAAGTTACGTCCTCGATGGTCGCCAAGATGGCCACCGGCCTGGAAGTCCCCGGCAAATTCAAAGGCCAGACGGGTCTTGGTACTAGGGGCAAGGTCAGCCGCACCGCCCACCAGCCATGGCACTCGCTCGGCCACAGCGTTCAGAATCTTGCTGGATGCGTCGCGCGTCGACATGCCGGTAACGCTCGGTGCAAACGCCGGCAGGCCGGCGTCCCAGCCGTCCGGCAAATCACGCGTGTTGAGGCGTTCAATCTGATCGCCCAGATCAGGATATTGAGCCCTATAGCGCACAAACGCCGCGTTCCACGCCTTGCACAACTCGGCGCCCCTTGTGCCGATGTTGGCATCGAAATGCGCCCGCACGCCCTCGGGAACCACGAAAGTCTGGTCTGGATCGAAACCGAAGAACTCCTTCGTCAGCCGCACTTCTTCTGCCCCAAGGGGTTCGCCATGCGCGGAAGGGGTGTCCTGCCTGTGCGGGGCACCATAGCCAATGTGGCTATGCACAATGATCAGTGTGGGACGATCCTTGCCATTGAGAAAGGTCCGGTAGCTGCGCTCCACGAGATCGAGATCGTTCGGATTCGTCACGCGCTCCACGTTCCAGCCATAGGCAAAAAAGCGTGCCGCGACGTCTTCCGTGAACGCGATATCGGTGTGGCCCTCAATCGTCACGCGGTTGCTGTCATAGATCCAGCATAGATTGGAGAGACGCAGATGGCCGGCCAAGGACGCCGCCTCGCTTGAGATCCCCTCCATCATGTCGCCGTCGCCGCATACCGTATAGACATTGAAGTCGAAGAGATCATAGCCGGGCCGGTTATAGGTTGCGCGCAGCCATTGACCGGCGATCGCCATGCCGACGCTGGTCGCCACGCCTTGACCTAGCGGCCCGGTCGTGGTTTCGACCCCGGAGGTCCAACCATATTCCGGATGCCCGGGGCAGCGGCTGCCAGCCTGGCGAAAGTTCTTGATGTCCTCCAAAGTCACGGCATCGCGATCCAGCTGCTCGTACGACGGATTGGCAGCCTTTATTCTGGTCAGATGGATGAGGCTGTAGAGCAGCATCGACGCGTGGCCACTCGAAAGGACGAAGCGATCGCGGTTGAGCCAGTGAGGGTCAGCCGGATCATAACGCAGAAATCGCTGCCACAGCACGTAAGCGGTCGGCGCCGCATCCATCGGTGTTCCGGGATGGCCAGAATTTGCCTTCTGCACCGCGTCGATGGCCAGCACGCGGATGGTGTTGATCGCCAGTTGATCGATGTCGCTCTGACGTGCCATTCTTGTGCCTCGCTTCGCCCCAAATCGGTGGAAGGCGGGGTCAGCCTTGGCATTTCTGGTCCAGATCGCAATGCATGGCGCCAGGAGGGCCTTGCGGATCACCGCAAACCTATGAGAACATCGAGTGGACGGCTCCCCGTCGGTTCAAGCTGGTCATATAGCGTCAGCAGCCGAACCGTCCAGTCCCGGGCGATAACGGCGTTACGAACGCTTGCGGACGTCCGCGGAGATATTTTACCACGAGTTGATTCAGCTTAACCGCAAAACCCCTGGAATTTACAACGCTGCCGTTGTAAGCGCAAATGACGCGCGCCGTCGCTCCCTGGAAGTCAAGCTGGAATCGTGGCGGCGCTCTTCGGCGGGCACGCTTCTCCTGTACACGGCAATATCTCAAGAGACCTGTAACAAACGTTGTAGTAGTTGTAATCTAAGCCTTCCCGCGCGCTATCTCGTTATTGAGCGACATTGTTAGACTAAGCGCACACCGGGCCATTGAACACAGGAAACATCTAGGTGGACTGGGCATGGTAACACTCATCGAGGCACTGGGCGACGCTCGACGCCGACGCGTCGCGATCGGCCACTTCAATGTGTCCGATCTCGTTGCGCTGAGGGCGGTGACGGGGGCCGCGCGGGCATTGAAAGTGCCCGTACTGATTGGCACTTCGGAGGGCGAGCGCGACTTCATCGGTGTCCACGAGATTGTCGCCGTGGTCGCCAGCCTGCGCGAGGAGCTCGGCCACCCAATCTTCCTCAATGCTGATCACACCCATTCCTTGGAACATGCGGCCGAAGCGGCGAACGCGGGCTACGATATGATCGGCTTCGATGTTTCCACTACGCCCTTGGAAAAGAACATCGAGCTTACCAGACAGGCTGTCGAGGCGGTCAAGTCGATCAATCCGCGGATCATCGTCGAGGGTGAGTTAGGCTTCATCGGCAGCGGTTCGGAGATCCACGAGGGCGTGCCCGAGAGTTCGCGCCTACTGACGAAGACCGATGACGCCAGGCATTTTATCGAAGCCACGCAGATAGACGTCCTAGCTCCCGCGGTCGGAAATATGCATGGGCTGCTCAAGAGTATGATCAGCGGCAGCGTGAGAAAGCGCCTCGACATTGGCCGCATCGGTGAGCTCGCGGCGGCGACGGGCATACCTCTTACTCTCCACGGCGGATCGGGAACAGATGACGGCGACTTTCAAAGAGCAATATCGGCCGGTATAACGATCGTCCATATCAACACCGAGCTGCGCCTCGCCTGGCGTCAGGGTCTCGAGGCGGCACTGGCCGAGAATTCAGACGAAGTTGTTCCCTACAAAATTTACGGCAAATCCCTCTCGGCTATGGCGGCGGTCGCCGGCGAGCGATTGCGCTTATTCAATGCGGGGTGAGTTTGCTCATGCCGGAAACCGCTGCCAACTCCAGCAACACGTCCGGCCGCTCCTGGCTCGGGACATGGAGGTGCTGGCCTGAGATCTGCATTTGCGTGGTCAGTGGTCTCCCAGCGTGAAAGGTTCAAACACTAAAGACCTCATTTGAGGGTACGCGCTTTTGCGTTCTCGAACACGCACGTTATGCTGTTCTGGGCCTCTTTCTGGATCTGCCGCAGGTGATCTTCACTGCGGAAACTCTCGGCATAGATCTTGTAAATGTCTTCCGTGCCGGACGGCCGCGCGGCAAACCATCCGTTCTCGGCAATCACCTTAATTCCACCGAACGGAAGACCGTTCCCCGGTGCAACGGTAAACTTCGCGCGTATTGGCTCGCCGGCAAGGTCCATCATACTGATTTGATCGGGCGCGAGTGACCTCAGCAGCTCTTTCTGTTCGGGTGTTGCGGACGCGTCAATCCTCTCGTAGAAGGGCACGCCCAACTCACGCGTGAGCTGATCGTATGCTTCGCCTGGATCCCGCTTGGTTTGTGCCGTGATTTCGGCGGCAAGCAAACCGAGGATAATCCCGTCCTTGTCTGTCGTCCAGACCGATCCGTCCCGCCTGAGGAACGACGCTCCGGCGCTCTCCTCGCCGGCGAAGCCGAGCGAGCCGCCGTTTAGGCCATCGACGAACCATTTGAACCCCACGGGCACTTCGACGAGCTTGTGGCCGAGCTTTGCGGCGACGCGATCGATGATGCCGCTGCTGACGACGGTCTTGCCGACGGCGCAGCTCCTGCTCCAGCCGGGACGATTCTCGTACAGATACGAAATGGCAGCCGCAAGGTAATGATTGGGATTCATCAGGCCGTTCGACCGGGTCACGATTCCGTGCCGGTCGGCATCGGTGTCGTTGGCGAAGGCAACATCGAATTTGTCGCGCATACCGATCAGCCGCGCCATGGCATAGGGCGACGAGCAATCCATCCGGACTTTGCCATCCCAATCGGCCGTCATGAACCGGAAGGTTGGATCGATCGCATCGCTGACGATCGTTGCCGCGATGCCATAACGTTCGATGACCGGTTGCCAAAAATGGACGCTCGCGCCGCCCAGCGGATCGATCCCGATTTTTACACCGGACGAACGGATCGCCTCCATGTCGACGACATTCGCGAGGTCGGCGACATACGAGCCAATGTAGTCGTGGCGGTGGACGTAGGGAGATTTGCGCGCGCGGTCGTATGAAATTCGTCGCAAGCCCTTAAGGTCCATTTCGAGAAGCGCGTTTGCGGTGCGCTCGATCCACGTTGTTACGTTGGTATCGGCAGGTCCACCATTCGGCGGGTTGTATTTGAAGCCGCCGTCCTCTGGTGGATTATGCGAAGGGGTGATGACGATCCCGTCGGCGAGACCGCTCTTGCGATTCTTGTTGTAGGTCAGGATCGCATGCGAAACGGCGGGCGTCGGCGTGTATCCATCGCGCTCATCGATCATCGCATTGACGTCATTGGCGGCAAATACCTCGAGCGCGCTTGCCAAGGCGGGTTCGGACAGCGCGTGTGTGTCGATTCCGATGAACAGCGGGCCGGTTATGCGGCTTCGGCTCCGGTGATGACAAATCGCTTGGCTGATCGCAAGGATATGTGCCTCATTGAAGGCGTTGTCGAAGGCGGATCCACGATGACCCGACGTGCCGAACGCAACGCGTTGCGACGGGACCGTCGGGTCCGGTTTGCCGGTGAAATACGCGGTCACCAGTCGCGGCACATTGACCAGCATCGATGGCTCGATTGTTTTGCCTGCGAGCGGGCTTACCTGGCCAGCCATCTTTTTCTCCCTTTAAAGGCGAGGCGCCAATTGCGCCGTGGCGGCCGAGCGGGCGCAATTTGGAGTTCAGCGCGAGGTCTTGACCATCCAATGACGATCCATACTCGATAAGTCGCGCCTTCGTCCACCTAGGCGTAACTTCACGATTGAACAGGCCAATGGGCACCGTCACGGCAATTCCGGCTTGCAGCGTCACTCGCAATTAAGTAGCCAAGGGGATGAAGAAAATCAGCTATAAGGGGTAGTGGTTCCCGCCCGAAATCATCCAGCAGGCGGACGCTGAAGGCGAGGTCCTCAATGTATTGGTCCAGAGCAGGAGGAACAAGTGTACGGCGGAAAGCGGTAACCGGTGTAGCTGATTCTTGTCATCATGAAGGATAATCGCCAGAGGTCAAACCTGGCAAGCGCCGAACGTGACAATGCCGGCGCGAATGTCCTTGGCTTCTCCGCTTGCCAGGACCCGCCCGGAAACGGCATATCCTACCGCCGCGATATTGAGCTGGCCGATCTTTTCCTCAGGGGTCATCGCCGCGAGGAGCTTGTCGATCGTTTTCATCGGCGAGGCTCGGTCCTATCAATATAATTTAAAGCTTGTTTTATCCTAGGATCTTGAACACAAAACCGGTTTCCACGTGCCGGTGATCATGCACTAAACCTCATGCTATGGCGACACCAAAAAAATGGAAACCGGCGCAAATGGCGAATGAGACTAAAAAACTGTCCGGGAGCGAAGCGGCGACTGCAGCGCGGGACGAGGAGCTCGCGCCGCAGCTGTGGATGATGGTAAAAACCTTTTGGTTTTCGCCTGGCCGCAACACACTCCTCTTGCTCGGAATCGCGGTCTGCGCCGTTGTCTCGCTGACCGCGTTCGGCCAGATCAGACTTAATGCCTGGAACAAGCCATTCTACGATGCGCTGTCGCTCAAGGACATTTCGGGGTTTTTGTACCAGCTCGTGATCTTTGTGGTGATTGCCGGCTCGTTGTTGGTCTTGAATGTCGCCCAGGCGTGGCTTCGAGAAATGAGCAAGTTGAGATTGCGTGAAGGACTAACACGCGATCTCTTCGATCAATGGCTCGTGCCCAGGCGCGCGTTCCGCCTCTCCGGGGCCGGCGACATCGGCGTAAACCCGGATCAGCGCATTCATGAGGATGCCCGTCATCTGGTGGATCTCTCGACCGACCTCGGCATTGGCTTGCTCCAAGCGACGCTTCTTCTCGCATGCTTTATTACCGTCCTTTGGACCGCTTCGGAAAGCGTGACCTTTTCCGTCGCCGGACTGCGCTTCGCTTTGCCCGGCTACATGGTCTGGTGCGCGCTGACCTATGCCGGAATCGCGTCCTTTGGAAGCTGGCGGGTCGGGCGCCCGCTGATCGCACTCGACACCGAACGCTACGCGCGCGAGGCGGATTTGCGTTTCGGTCTCGTGCGGGTCAACGAGCGCACCGAGGCCATCGCTCTTTATGGCGGCGAAACGGATGAAAAGGACTATCTGAACCGCGAGCTCGATCAGGTCCTAATAATGATGCGGCGGCTCGTCAGCGGGATCACGCGTCTCACCTGGATCACGGCCGGCTACGGGTGGTTTACGATCGTCGCGCCATTCATCGTAGCGGCGCCGGGATATTTTGCGGGCGATATGTCACTCGGCGGATTGATGGTGGCGGTTGGGGCCTTCAATCAGGTGCAGCAGGCGCTGCGCTGGTTCGTTGATAATTTTAACACGATCGCCGATTGGCGGGCCACCCTTTTGCGGGTCGCGAGCTTCCGCCTTGCGCTTCTCGAGATGGACAAGATCGGCGGCGAGACAGGCCGCATCGAGCTTGTACCGACGGCCGACGACCAGCTCGTGTTCGACCAGATCGGTATTGCCTCGACCACTGCTTGCACGCGGCTCAACGAGAAGTATGCCGTGATAAATCCAGCCGAGCGGGTTTTGATCATCGGCAAGCAGCACGACGGCAAGACCCGTCTCTTTAGCGCGATCGCGGGCCTGTGGCCGTGGGGATGCGGGCGCATCTTGCTGCCGCCAGCTGAAACCATGATGTTCATCTCACCAAAACACTATATACCGCCTGGCACGTTGCGCGACGCTCTCGCCTATCCTTTCCAGTCATCCCAATTCACGAGCGAGGATTACATTGCCGCGCTGGAGCGGATGAAGCTCGCCCATCTGTCGCCGGACCTCCATCGCGACGCGCGCTGGGAACAGGAATTGACCAGCGAGGAAATTCCGAAGCTCGCCCTAGCCCGGCTCTTGCTGCACAAGCCGCGCTGGATAGTGGTCGACGAAGCCATTGATCACATCGATGACGAAACGCGCGGGTTGGTCCTTGACGTCTTTGGACAGGAACTAGCAAACGCGGCGATTGTCAATATCGGCCATGCGGATACCCGAGGAGGGTTTTTCACGCGTGTTCTGCACCTGATCGAAGATCCGCAAGGAGAGCGCTTGGCGCTCCGCGCCGCTGCCTCAATGCCCGTGCCCACGGCGAAATAAAAAGCTCCCACCATCTGAGCGTGGCAAACAGGAATTGTCCACGGATTGCCCGCCTCCCGGAAAACTTTCGCCAAAAGTTAAGCCGCCTGCCAATTTGCTGCCGAGCCAGTTGTCCCTGTCGGAAATCACAAAGTCCTAACTAAAGATAGATAAGAAGGCCGCGGCGAGGGTGGCGTAGTTTTGGGGTCACGCATATGGTGATGAAGCCACAGAGGCAGATCGGCCATTGTTTCGGATTTTGAGACGACCTTCGTGCGGCGGCGGAAGCGCGCTAGATAGTGATGTGTGTTCCTGTTGTCCTGCTCGATAGGGAAGGTCAAGACCTTGCCAGTGAAGAGTTGATTTTCGGGAATGAGGCGGTGAAAGCCGTCCCAATCATCCGTTATGAACGTGTGATTTTTGATCCCGATTTTGGCGAGGTGCTTTTGACAGATTGCGTCATCACGCCGGCCCAGAATCCAGGGTAAAGTTCGCCGCTGGATAGGATCAAACGCTCGCCCAAAGGCAACGCTTTTCTGTCTTTATTTAAGAAAATGGTGCATCTCGCCGAGCATCACAAGCTCGACATCGGCAGGAATTTCTGGCTCCGGCAACTTTAACGCCTCCTGCCGTATCCACTTCAGAACGCAACATCAATGACGTTCAAAAGACGGGCGATACCGCAGAAACTCGTTCCCCCCAAGTTGTTGGCCACACCTTTCTACCTCATAAATAGTCAAATCTAATTTAAGTTTGGATTCTCCGGGATCAATGCAATGCAATCTCAGGTCGGAGATTTCTTCATCGAATACTTTTGGTCAGCGCGAAACCAGTCCGATTCTCGTTTTTGGGTGAGAAAGACGATGACCGAAGACAAGTCACCGGATGAAATTACGGGGTTTTTACGTAGACCGCAAAGAGAACGCCTTCGTCTCATGCAAGGGCGTTTCTCTGAAGCAGGCCCCCGTGTCGCGGAATTGGCGTTGCCAAAATCCGTCGAAAGCGGCACTCTAGCCTCTGCGCGACGGTCGTCATCCGGTGGATGACGGTTACGATGGCGGGCGGGTACGAGCGGAAATTCGTTTCCGGTGGCCGCAAATACGCTTTTGAGCTAGCGCGTCATCGAGTTTGCCAGCATCACGACGCGATTCGCTGGAACCAAGAACGAGAAGCACGGGCCAGCAGATCAAACGCCTCACTGCTCGCCGAACTGCAAGGCAAGAAACAGGATGGTATCCTCTGGCAAGCGCAGTTGGACGACGCCGCGCGACCAAGATCTCGGCCTGCGGCGGATCGAGAATGACGCGGGCTTATCAATAAGTCTTCTCCCGAACGGTTGCATCTTCGCGATCGAACACCGCCGCCCGGATGGCACTATCGTCATCAATCAGCTGCTCGGCTCGCCAATCGATGGTGGCGTCGGCAGGATTTATTTACGCGTTGGCGGCGAACGCCCGTTCTCGATCCAAACCGCCAGTGCCCAGTTTACTGCACTTGGAGACCGCTTTGTTTGGGAAGGCGAGACAAGCCATATCCGCCATCGCCTGACTCTCTCGCTGCAGCCGCGGGATGCCGCTTGGCTATGGAGCCTGGAGGCGCTGAATACAGGCGCCCCGCGGTCCCTCGATGCGATCCTCGTTCAGGACATCGGTCTTGGCGACCGCGGCTTCCTGATGAACAATGAGGCCTACGCCTCCCAATACATCGACCATCATATCGCGCGTCACCCGGTCTACGGAGACGTGGTCATGAGCCGGCAGAACCTGGCTCAAGCTGGCCGGAACCCCTGGGTTGCGCACGGTTGCCTCGACGGCGCGATCGGCTTCGCTAGCGATGGGATGCAGCTGTTCGGGCCGGCCTTTCGCGACAGCAATGCGTTTGGCTTTCCGTTTGGGGCAAACCTGCCGAGCGCGCGGCTGCAACACGAGCTCGCCTGCGCCGCGATCCAATCCAGGCAAGCCTCGCTGCCGCCGGGCGGGCACGCGGCCTGGCGGTTTTTCGGTCTTTATGAGCCCGATCACGCCGAAGCATCGAGCGACAGCGATCTCGCGCGGCTCGATAACGTGCTGTGGAACGAAAGTGAGCGGGAAGCAAAGGGGGCAGCCGCCGCCGTTTTCGCCGCGCCAGTGCGGAGCCTGGCACAGGATGCCCCTGTAACCGTGGCCGGGCAGCTCGATGAAACGGACCTCGCGCGTCTCTACCCTGAACGGCTCCAGGAGGAGCGGCTGGACGATCGGCTCCTTTCCTTTTTCACGGCCGATCCGCCGCACAACCGTCATGTCGTGCTCCGGGACAAGGAGCGCCTCGTCACGCGCCGGCATGGCACCTTGCTGCGCTCCGGCCAATCCATGCTCCCCGACGAAGCAACTCTTTGTGCGACATGCTGGATGCACGGCGTGTTCGCCGCCCAACTGACGATCGGCAACACATCGTTTCACAAGCTTTTTTCCGTCTCGCGCGATCCCTACAACATTACTCGCGCCAGCGGTTTGCGCATGCTGATCAACGCGGGCGATGGCTGGCGGCTGCTCACCGTTCCCTCGGCGTTCGAGATGGGCCTTTCCGACTGCCGCTGGGTCTATCTTCTCGGCGGCCGCACGATCACCGTCCGCGCCGTTGCCTCCGGCGAGGACCCGGCGATGCAATGGCGCGTCACCGTCGAGGGCGAGCCCTGCCGCTTCCTCGCCTTCGGGCACTTGGTGTTGGGCGAGCGCGAGCTCGATAGCGGCGGACTTATTGAGATTGACGCGAAACCCAGATGTTTTTCATTGCGTCCTGGCCCGGACTCGCTTTGGGGCCAGCGCTACCCCAACGCGGTCTACCATCTGGTCACCAGCACCCCCGAGGCCTTCGAAGCCATTGGCGGCGACGAATTGCTCTACGACGACGGGCAGCCTCGGCATGGGGCCTATTTGGCGCTGCGCACGCGGCCGGTGCGCGAGGTCAGTTTCGCGGTCGTTGGTTCGATGACCGATCCCGAGGCGGCGGAACAACTTGCCGCCAAATATCAGCATGGCGTCGAAGACGCGAGCCTGCTTCTGCCCGCGCGGCGCTTCTGGGGACGAGTCACCCGCAACCTCCGCATCAAGGGCGGTGGGGGCGCCGCTGTCGACACGCTGCTCCCGTGGCTCGCACATAACGCGATGATTCATCTGACGGTGCCGCATGGGCTCGAACAATACACAGGCGCCGCCTGGGGAACCCGAGATGTCTGCCAGGGGCCGGTCGAGTTCCTCCTTGCGCTGGAACATGACGGCCCGGTCAAGGAGATCCTGCGCATCGTCTTCGCGCAACAATACGAGGCGCGCGGCGACTGGCCACAATGGTTCATGCTCGAACCCTATTCGAACATCCAGGATAAGGTCAGCCATGGTGACGTCATCGTCTGGCCGCTCAAGGCACTCAACGATTATATCGAGGCAACGGGAGATTTCGGTTTCCTCGACGAGAAGATCGCCTGGCGGCGCCAGGACACGCTTGACACGACCGTGCAGAAGGATAGCGTAGCCGATCATATCGAAAGCTTGCTAGCCACGGTGCGCGCGCGCTTCATTCCCGGCACCCATCTCATTCGCTACGGCGAGGGCGACTGGAACAATTCGCTGCAGCCCGCCGATCCCAGGATGCGGGACTTGATGGTGAGCAGCTGGACAGTGGCACTTCTGTTCGAGCAGCTCAATCGCTACGCCGAGGTGCTACGGCGCGCGGGCCGGGACGCAAGCGTCGAGGAACTGAGAGGCCTTGCGGCAGAAATGCGAAGCAACTTCAATCGCTATCTGGTGCGTGACGGCACGGTCGCGGGCTATGCGATTTTCGAGCCCGGTGCCGGGCAGCCCGAGCTGCTGCTGCATCCAAGCGACAAGCGCACGGGTCTCAAATACTCGCTCCTGCCGATGACCCAGAGCATCATTGGCGGACTGTTTACGTCGCAACAGGCAGCCCATCATCTCGAGCTCATCCGCGAGCATTTGTTATTCCCCGATGGCGTCCGCCTGATTGACCGGCCAGCCGCCTACCACGGCGGCCCGCAAACCATATTCCGGCGGGCCGAATCCTCGTCCTTCTTTGGACGCGAAATCGGTCTCATGTATCTTCATGCGCATCTGCGCTATGCGGAGGCCATGGCGGTTCTTGGCGAAGCCGATGCGCTTTGGGACGCGCTCCAGCTTGCTAGCCCGATCACGGTGACGGAGTGCCTCACGAACGCCCTGCGTCGCCAACGCAACGCGTATTTCAGCAGTAGCGACGCGGCGTTTGCTGATCGTTATGCCGCAAGCAATGACTGGCAACAGGTCAAATCCGCCAAAATTGGTGTCGAAGGAGGCTGGCGAATCTATTCCAGCGGCCCAGGCATCTTCACAAGTCTTTTGGTCCGTCATGTTCTTGGACACCGCAGGCTCTGGGGCGAACAGGTCGTACGGCCCTTACTGCCAGCGGCACTTCGAGACATTGCGCTGAATTTGAATTCCAGAGTGTGACGCCCCGAAATTACGGGCCTTTCTGCCGAGACGGCAATCGGTCCGGAATGGTTTTTTCGAGAAGCCTCGCAGCCGCAAAAACGGTGTGGGCGGCGGCGTATTTCCCTCCGAGACCGTGTCGGTAACCCCAACCGCTGGACTGGGATGAGGCTTATCTGAATCGCGGGGGATTCCCAAGTTGGTGCGTTTCTGATTCAAGGTTGGGACTGGATCGCAGGCCAGCATGCGCAGGCCAATCGTGTCAAAGTCGGAGCGAAGCGGAACCGGAGGAAACATGGCAAATCTTTCGAAAGCTGTTTGCCTTGGTGAATCAGATAAATGCTAATTCGGGAATCTGCCGCAGGAGTCGAACTTTCAGAGATTTGGTAAAACACAGGCACGAGTCAAGGTTGTATGCGTATGCTACCGGCTTTCCTGCACGTGATGACCGCCCAGCACGATGTCCGCAATTGGCGTTGATCGTAAGTGCCGCCGCGGCTCGATTTCGGCAGCTACAAGGGGCATTCCGGAAAACACAAGCTCGTTACGAGCTTTTCGCAGGCTGATACATAGGCGACATTGGGCGGGCGGTCGCTATAGGTCTGCACGCCCTCGACACCTATTTGACTGGTCCTATATAACTGGTCCTACCCACAAAGGAGCCCGCCATGGTGAAAATGCGCGCAATGATCGTTCCGGAACCTGGCGCGCCCTTCCGCATGGAGGAGCGCGACCTGCCCGAGCCCGGCCGTCACGAGGTGCGCATCCGCGTGCACGCCTGCGGGGTCTGCCATAGTGACTCCTTCATCGTCGAAGGTCACATGCCGGGGCTCAGCTATCCACGCATTCCCGGCCATGAAGTGATCGGCGTGATCGACGCCCTGGGTCCAGACGTGGAAGGATGGGACGTTGGCACGCGGGTTGGGGTGGGCTGGTTCGGCGGTTCGTGCGGCTACTGCGGCCATTGCCGGCGGGGCGACGCCTTCGCCTGCGAAAACATTCACGGCGCCACTGGCATCACCCGCGACGGCGGCTACGCCACCCACATGCTGGCGCTCGCTTCGGCCCTGGCGCACGTACCGGAGGCCCTGGACGCTGTCGAGTCCGCGCCGCTCCTCTGCGCCGGCATCACCACCTTCAACGCGCTTCGGAACTGCGGCGCGAAGCCGGGCGATCTGGTGGCGATCCATGGTGTCGGCGGACTTGGCCACCTCGGCGTACAATTCGCCGCCCGGCAGGGGTTCCGGACCGTGGCGGTAAATCGGGGGCGCGAAAAGGAAGCCCTGGCGCGGTCCCTGGGCGCGCAGGACTACATCGACAGCGCAGTGGCCGATCCGGCCCAAGCCCTGCAGGCCATGGGCGGTGCCAAGGCGATCATCGCCACCGTCACAAGCGCCGAAGCCATGCAAGCGATCTCGGGCGGCCTCGGTGTTAATGGAACCATGATGGTCATCGGCGCTGTCGGCGCTCTGACCGTCGAATTCTCTGGACCTTCTCGTGAAACGCGCTTCGGTGCGGGGCTGGTATGCGGGCACTGCGATCGACTCGGAAGACACGCTTCTGTTCAGTCAGCGCAACGGCATCGCCTCGATGAACGAGATTTTTCCGCTCGAAGAAGTCCAGGCCGCCTATGACCGGATGATGAGCGGCAAGGCGCGCTTCCGTGTTGTTCTCAAGATCGAACTCGTAGAAACGTCTGATCGACACTCGAACGCGTTGGAAACGCTCGGCACAAATTGCGTTCGGGCTAGCCCGCGACGCACTTCCGCACTCCACCCATTACTGAGATTTAAATTGAAGATAATTTCCAACAGTATTCCACTCGGCAGGCTTGGTACACCCGATGACGTCGCGAAGGCCGTGGTGTTTCTCGCATCTAGTGACGGCAGCTACGTCACGGAAACGGAACTTTTTGTGGATGGCGGTTTCGCGCAAGTGTAGGCCGGCGTTCCGGGATCGCGAAGCAAATGCCCGTCAGGGCAGGAAAAAAGAAAAGGAGTAAACCAAATGCTTCATTTCATCGCGCTCGTATGCCGCCTCTCCGTTTGTGTGTTTAGACTGATCGTCCTTGTGGCTGGGCTTGGCTTCTGTATGGTGTACAGCGTGGCGGCAGACGATATTACAGTTTCTGAGCAAACCTTTGATTGCATCCTTCAATGGCCAAAAATCAGAAATACCCGCATCAAGCACTCCGATCCGGAGAAGTTGAAGGAGGCAATGCGTATCTTCCGAGACAGCATACCGGATACGGAGTATCCCGTTGGCACCATCCTGCAGCTTGTTCCTTTTGAAGCAATGGTGAAACACCCGCGTGAGATGTTTCCCAAAACGAACGGCTGGGAGTTTTTTTCTTTGGATGTCTCCGACGCAGGTACCAAGATCAAAGATCGGGGAGATGACGTCGTCAATCTCTCGCTAGGGCTGCCGTGCCTAAGTTGTCATCAGCCTGCGGCCAAGTTCGACTTCGTCTGTGAAAAAGGGCACGGTTGTGCTCCTATCCCGCTCGATGATCAGAAGATCGGCGAGCTTCAGAGTGCAGACCCTCGTTGTGCCAAGAAGTAGGGGATGGGTGCTAAAGGTGTTTGCAATCGCCAACAACTGGCGAGATTCCCTTAAACTGGGGCACTACCGGTTTCTGACATGGGGCGAAGATCCCTTCGGCAAGACTTCGAAACCCTGTTCCAGAAAGATCTTGGTTGCCGTCTGCGACGTCAAATAGGCAAGGAAAAATGCCGCGTCTGGATTTGCCGAGGCCGCAATTCATACCGCGACGAGAGCAACCGGATAGACGATCGGGCTATAGCTCGAAGCTGAAAACGTGCCAACCAGTTTCAGATTGGGATCGGCCCTCGCATCGGTTGCGTAGTTGTTGGCTCTCACTCGAAATGGGGGACACCTTTGATAAGCTCCTATTGGAGCTGGAAGGGTGTTGAATGGGTGCGCCGCTTCGTCAATTTGCGGATGAGTTCAAGCGGGAGTTCAGGAGGATTGCGGACGAGCAGCGGTTGGCCGTTGAGCCAGATTGTCCGGGAGCTGGGGAGTGCCGCTTCGATGAAGATGCTGCGCTCCTGGCGGGATGCCGGTGATCGTCGGAAAGCGGGATCGCCGCGGCGCTCAAATACGCAGGCGGCAATCCCGCCTGCTGGTGCGGATCTGGCAGCCGAAAACGCCCGTCTGCGGCGCGCGAACGAGCGCCTACGCATGGAGCGGGAGATTTGAAAAAAAACGCCGCGCATCTTCTGGGAAGCGCCGAGATGAAATTCCGCCGCATCGAGGACCGGCGCGAGACGTTCAAGGTTCGCGTCTTGTGCGATGTGATGGGCGGAGCGAAGGCTCTGTATATGCCTGGCGTGGCCGGCCCGAAAGTCCGCGCAAGGCGGCCAATCGCACCCTTTCGGGTGCGCACTACAAACAGCCATCACGACTTGCCGGTCGCCGCCAACCGGCTCGACCAGACATTCGCCGCCGGGCGGCCCAATCAGGTTTGGCTCGGCCCGCATCACCTGCGTGCCAACCGGGGAAGGATGGCTCTATCTGACCGTCGTGCGCGATCTCTTCACCCGCGAAGAAGCCGCGGACCGAGTGCTGCTGCCAGCCCGTCGCCTTCATGATGGCGGCGATCGTTGCCCCTTGGGCTGTCTGAGCAGGGCAAGGACGGCCTCCTGCTTGGTCCCGCTGCGGGTTGAGCCCGAGGGAATGGTCCTAGGATCTGCAGGCCTTTTCGCGCGGCTCTTGGCGCGCGCAATCTCGGTCTTTGTGGGGGTTTTGCCGTGCGGCATTTGAGGATCCTTTTCGGTTGCAACGGCACTGGGCGCCGTCAACACAGAAGCCCCGCAGCGGCACCATCGCCAGCGGGGCAGAATCCGGATGGGGCCAATCGGCCCTTTTCTCAGCATGGCGACAGTGACGCTCTCTTCGCCGCAGAAGTCCACTCCTTTCTGCGATGAAAATTACGCGCCAGTCGCCCAGCGTTTGCCACGCGTCTCTGGATTCAAAAGTTCGAAATCTTTCCGTTCTAGCCAGGCAGTCCAGTCTTGGGGGTGTCATTTCCGGGTGGGGGCGAATCGCCGGCATTTCCGTTGGTTAGGCTGGCGGGCACCGGTCTCTGCGTGCTATTTTCCAATTTCTGCATGGTGGAGACCGGTTCTGACGGCGCCCATCGGCGTGCCGGGCGCGAACTCTGGAAGCGTGTCCGTGTATCTGGGGCTTCAGACTGCGCCGCGCTCCGTTCACCATGGATACTCGCGACCGTCGTAGTTATAGAATTTGCCCGATTGATTTGGGCCGAACGTCTCGATGAGCCGTCGTATGGCAGTCACACTCTCTTGTGGCGACAACGGCGCCTTTGGGCCGCCCATATCGGTCCTGACGGCTTTGTCACATTTGCGGGTTTTTCTTTGCTTTTACAGTCTTCCCGAAGAGAGCCCGGCTACGCAATTCCAATGACTTAGCCTTGCCTTGCCATGATCGATAACGGCCTCTGCTTGCTCAATGTGACAATGCTCTCCCATGGGACGAAGCATGGCCCAATTCGGGGCGATACGCCATTCGAAACGAGTTTGCGGCAGGGACAACCATTATTCCGACTTTTCAGAAAACTGGATTTTCGATGAGCGACAATTCAGCCTACGGCCTTGCGAAGATGCTCGTTGGCCTCGATCGCGGCGAGCTCGATGTTGCCCTCGACGATCTCAATGAATGCTATTTCCAGCCTATCGCCCAGACCCACGCGGCCAAGACGCAATACAAAAAACGATGGATGAACAGCTCACGGCGGCGCCGATTTCGGGTGCGACAATTTCCTATGATCGAAACGTCGAGATTGGCCCGAATTCTACCGCGCGGCAAACGGACCCTTATGCAGATGCTGAAGTGCGCTGATTTAAAGATACGTGCGGGTCTCGGCCATCTGGTAACGATCCCTCTCAGGCAGCTACCCCGGGCACGGCCCTGCCCGCAATCAGAAGGCCATTTTTGCCGGCGCCGACGGCGACCTTCTCGCCGTCGTGGATCTCTCCGGCCAGGATCAATCCGGCCAAGGGATCCTGCACGTTCTTCTGGATGACCCGCTTCAAGGGCCGCGCGCCATAGGCTGGATCATAGCCCTTGCCGGCAAGCCACGCGCGGGCCTCGGGCCGAAGTTCGAGCGTGATCTTGCGATCCTCGAGGAGTTTCGCAAGCCGGGCAAACTGGATATCGACAATTGCTCCCATATCCTCGCGGCGGAGCCGGTGGAACAGGATGATTTCGTCGACGCGATTCAAAAACTCCGGCCGGAAATGCGCGCGCACCATTTGCATCACTTCCGTATGGACCGCGGAGGAAATCCTCACCCTCCTTTTGCAGCACGAGAAAATCGGCGCCGAGATTGGATGTCATAACGATCAGAACGTTGCGGAAATCGACCGTGCGCCCCTGCCCGTCCGTCAGGCGGCCGTCGTCAAGCACTTGCAGCAAGACGTTGAAGACGTCGGGATGGGCCTTCTCGATCTCGTCGAAGAGGACGACCTGATAGGGCCTGCGGCGCACCGCCTCGGTCAAGGCGCCGCCTTCCTCATAGCCGACATAGCCGGGCGGGGCGCCAATCAAGCGGGCGACCGAATGTTTCTCCATATATTCCGACATGTCGATGCGCACGAGCGCCGCTTCGTCGTCGAAAAGGAAGCCGGCGAGCGCCTTGGTGAGCTCGGTCTTGCCGACCCCCGTCGGCCCCAGGAACATGAAAGAGCCGATCGGGCGATTGGGATCCTGCAGGCCCGCCCGCGCCCGCCGCACCGCGGTCGAGACCGCCTTCACCGCTTCCGCCTGGCCGACGACGCGAAGCTCAAGCGCTTTCTCCATCTTCAAGAGCTTGTCGCGCTCGCCCTCCAGCATTTTGTCGACCGGAATGCCGGTCCAGCGCGAGACAATTTGCGCGACGTGATTGGCGGTCACCAATTCCTCCACGAGAACGCCGCCGCGTTTCGCCTCGGTCTCGGCAAGCCTTCTTTCGAGACCGGGAATGACACCGTACGCGAGTTCGCCCGCGCGCTGATATTCGCCGCGCCGTTGGACCTGCGTAAGTTCGTTGCGGGCAGCCTCGAGCTGCTCCTTGAGTTTCTGTTCCGCGCCGAGTTTGTCCTTCTCGGCGTGCCAGCGCGCGGTCAACGAGGCGGATTTCTCTTCAAGCCCGGCAAGTTCGCCACTGAGCTTTTCCAGGCGCTCCTTCGAGGCGGAATCAGTCTCCTTTTTCAAGGCCTCCTGCTCGATTTTGAGTTGGATAATCCGGCGGTCGGTTTCGTCGAGTTCTTCCGGCTTTGAGTCGACTTGCATGCGCAGGCGCGAGGCCGCTTCGTCGACGAGGTCGATTGCCTTGTCAGGCAGGAACCGGTCGGCGATATAGCGGTGCGACAGCGTCGCAGCGGCGACAATTGCGGCATCAAGGATGCGCACGCCATGGTGCAATTCGTACTTTTCCTTGAGACCGCGCAGGATCGAGATTGTGTCGGAGACGGCCGGCTCGGCGACAAACACCGGCTGGAAGCGGCGGGCGAGCGCGGCATCCTTTTCGACATGCTTGCGATATTCGTCGAGCGTGGTCGCACCAATGCAATGGAGCTCGCCTCGCGCGAGAGCCGGTTTCAAAAGGTTCGATGCATCCATCGCGCCTTCCGCCTTGCCCGCGCCAACGAGCGTGTGCATCTCGTCGATGAACAGAATAATACCGCCCGCGGCGGCAATGACTTCGTTCAAGACCGCTTTCAGCCGCTCCTCGAACTCGCCGCGATATTTCGCGCCCGCGATGAGCGAGCCCATGTCAAGCGCGAGAAGTTTCTTGTCGCGCAGGCTTTCCGGCACGTCGCCATTGACGATGCGCAGCGCAAGCCCTTCGACAATGGCCGTCTTGCCGACGCCGGGCTCGCCGATCAGAACCGGATTGTTCTTCGTGCGCCGCGACAATACTTGAATGGTTCGCCGGATTTCTTCGTCGCGGCCGATCACCGGATCGAGTTTGCCCGCGCGGGCGGCATCAGTTAAATCACGCGCATATTTCTTTAGGGCATCGTAAGCGTTTTCAGCAGTCGGATTGTCGGCGGTGCGGCCCTTGCGGAGATCCTCGATCGCCGCGTTGAGAGTTTGCGGGGTGACGCCCGCCCGGTCGAGAATCTTGGCCGCTTCTGTGCCTTTCTCCATGGCCAGCGCGAGCAACAGCCGCTCGACCGTGACAAAGGAGTCGCCCGCCTTTTGCGCGATTTTCTCGGCATTGTCGAAAACGCGCGCCGTCGCCGGGGCGAGATACAATTGTCCCGCGCCAGAACCTTGCACCTTTGGCAATTTGGCGAGTGCCAGTTCGGTGTCGCGGAGCGCCTCGCGCGAGCGCCCCCCCGCTTTGTCGATGAGACCCGCGGAGAGTCCCTCCTCGTCGTCGAGAAGAACCTTCAAAACATGTTCCGGCGTGAACTGCTGGTGACCTTCGCGGATGGCAAGAGCCTGGGCGCTTTGAACGAAGCCGCGCGCTCTCTCGGTATATTTTTCGATATTCATGACAGATATCTCCCGTTCGCGAGATCGTCCCGTAGCGGCGAATTTCGCGGCCGCGCATTTGTGACCATTGTGGCGGCCTTTCAAAGGAAATGTAGGGGAGAAACGCCGGAAAGGTAGGGTTCTGCGACCGTGATTTCTATTCCAAACTGTCGCAGCGGCTACAACGCCGCATGGTCCGCATCTCGGGTTAACGGCAGGTGTGGCTGAGACAATCCAATGCCCGTGAGTATCCTTTGAAGTTGGCAGCAGCGAGCGGATGCCTGCGGCACCCGCGATCCCAATTCAACGTCGATTTCGAAGGTGAATTTGTGCCTGCCGATGACACCATGCTGCCAATTGGAAGAAGCGGGGAATTCGGTACGTCCCCGTTTTTGTGCAGCTCTCAGTCTTGCTTGACCACGTGGCAACGTGCAACGTTTCTTGCGCGCACGAAAGGACCGGAAAATCTCTGGGCGAGCGCCAGGCGCGGATCGAGCCCGGGGCGACATGTTTTGGAAGCGCGAGAGTCCGTTGCTGGCGCGGAACATAAGTGCCCTGCACGGCTCGCTTCAGGCAGCTATCCGAGGCATTGCGGAAAACATATCTTCGAGGCGAGCTTTTCGCAAGCTGACCCGGTGCGGACATGAATGCGCTGACTGTTCGTTTCGTTGAGTGTCGCGGGCTTTCCGCGGAACAGGCGGAATTGCAAGCAGGGGTGGATTCTGCGGTTTGCCTATCGGTTAAGAGAAAAGAGCCCCTTGCGGGGCTCTAAGATTGGTCGGCGATAAAATTCAGTCGCCGCGTTGCTCCTTGGTTATTAGCTTGGTCCAGGCCTCGACCTCGGGGGTGAGCTTGCCCGTGCCCACGAGCTTGAGGGTGGGGGCGAGCATGCCAGCGTCGGCGAGCGGGAGGGGCAGGATGCCTTGCCCGCCCATGCCGTTGTTGGCCGTGATCTGGTTATCCTTTGGATCGTCGACGAGAATGCGGCCCACGAGGTCGAGCTTGTCCATGTCGACCACATCGACGACATTCGCGAACTTGCTCGCCACATAGGCGTAGTAGCCGCCACCTTTCTTGAACCCGAAGTTGGCTCCGTGGCAGCCGGGCTCACAGGGCAGGCTCTTCACGACCTTGTCGGTCTTGGTGTCGAGGATGGTGATAGTCGAGCTCAGGAAGTTGGCGGTGACCACATACTTGCCGTCGGGGCTCACCGGAGTCTGGATGGGCCCTAGCCCATAGGCCTCGCCCTTATGCTCGCCGGTCACTGGGTTGTAGTCCTCGGCGAGGTCGATGTCCTTGAGCTTCTTCTTTGCGTCGATGTCGATGACCGTCATCGAGGACAGCAATGCTGGCGGCGTGCCAAGCAGGTTGGCGACATAGGCCTTGCCGTTCCTGCCGGGCCAGACCGCTATGGGGATGACGCCGCCGGTCGGGATCTCGGTCATCTGTTCGGTCGCCAGATCCACGACAGAGACGCTCGAGGCCAGCGCGTTCGGGGTAATCATGTATTTCCCATCATCGGTGATGACATGGCCGTGCGGTCCGGAATGGGGCCCGACATTGATGCTGTGAAGTGCCGAGGGGGACTCGCCTGGCGTGAGCTCGAGCACCCGGTCCTCGCCGTTCAGGGCGACGTACAGCGTGCCGGTCAGCGGACTAGACATGACATGGGAGGGGTTGTCGCCGACGACCTGCGAGTTGTAGACTTTGCCGTTCGCGCGATCGAAGGTCGTGAGCTTCTTGTCGAACCACTCGGTCTGGTAGATCAATTTGTAGGCTGGGTCGCTCCACATATTGTGGGGGTGATTCATGTTGGTTTCGACGCCCTTCACTTTTTGTTTGACGGTCCAGTTGGAGGCGTCCACCTCAGTGGCCGTGCCGAACTTGGTCTTGCCACTTACCCCTTCGAATTGAGTATCGACCCAGACCTCGCCGACGCCCGGGGTCTTGGGTGTTAAGAGCGTGTTCGGCATTGAGAAGTTGAGGGCGCTCAGCTTGATCACGGTGCCGCCGAGGTTGATCGGCAGATCCGGCAGTTTGACCTCCCACGTCGGCTTGCGGTAGTCGCGCCAGAGCGCGGGCGTGTTCGTGACGAAGAAGGTGCGGAGAATCTTCTTCGCGATGTCGCTCGTGGTCGGGATCTTGGCTCCGGTAACCAGCTGCAGTTCGGCGCCGATGTCGAGGCCCTCGGTGTTCGGGTCGTCGACGATCACCGCCCCGAACATGTAGGGGTGGACTTTGCAGGTGAAGACGTAGAGCCCGGGTTTCTCGAAGGTATGGGTCACGCTTGAGTCCGAGGGCTTCTCCTGATCGATCGGAAAACCCGCCGCCCCCGGCTGCCAGGCGAGGCTCGTGATGGTGTGATTCGTGTTGGTCCCGGAGCTTATCTTGATGAGCACCGCCTCTCCGGGCTTTATAACGACGAGGGAGCCGCCGGACTTCGGGTCCTTGAACCAATGGCCCGGCTGCTCATCGGTCATCTCGAGAACGGCCGCGGGCAAGACCCCCGGGCGGCTGATGATGACATCTTCGGGTTTCGTATCCGACTTTTCGGCGGCGCTTGCCGCGAGCGGAGCGATCACGAGCGCAATGATGGCCAGGACAATCGTGTGAATGGCCAGGGCGATCGTGTGAAAGGATTTGCAATTCATCTCCAGTTTCCTTTGTTTTCGTGTGCGATTCATTCAACTCATTCAACGACCCGGAAGGTACCCATCATCCCCGACTGCATGTGCTGGATGACGTGACAGTGGTAGTGCCAATCGCCTGGACCCACGCCTTCCCCTGCCTGCAAGACGAAGGCCTGGCGGCTGATCGGGCCGATATTGAACGTGTCGATCACGCTGGTCGTGCCGGGCTCGAGCCAGCGGTGACCGTGCAGATGAAAGGTATGGAAGGCGGTGCCGATCCCAATGACGTGAAACCGGACCTTCTCGCCGGCCCTCGCCCCCACCGTGGGATTGGTCCAGAGCGGGATCTCCTTGTCCCCCTTGACGATGTGGTTGAGCTCCTGGCCCCAGAAGGTGGTCTCGTGCATCCAGAGGATGAACTCGCGCTTGATGTCCGCGACGTCGACATCGACTATCTTGCCGTCGATGAGGGCGGGGACCTTGCCGCTCGCCGGGTTGACGATGAGCGTCCCGAACAGCCCCTTGTCCTCGGCCCCGATCATGGGGTTGCCCATTGTATGATCGTGATACGGCCAAGTCCCAGCGGTGCCGGGCGCGGCTGTCCACTTGTAGGTGTAGGGCTTGCCTGGAAATGCGGCTTCGTCGGCCGCCCCATTCAGCATCTTCATCGTCCCGTCGCTGTCGATCTTGTAGTGGACTCCATGGACATGGATGCTGATCGGCTGGGACGAGTCGGCTACCCCATGCTCGAGGGTCACCTCGGCGGTGTCGCCCTCCGTCAAGACGAGGGTCGGGCCCGGGATAGTGGGGCCGCTGGCGTAGCGGCCGGTGACATCGCGCTCTTGCCCGTCGGGCGACTTGATCTTGTGGCTGACCATTTCATAGGCCAGCTGGCCGGAAGGCAGGGCGCTCGCTTTGAGGGTTATGAAATGATGATCGCCGGCGGAGGCCGGGTTCGCTCCGGGCGAACTGGGGGCCGGCATGAATGATAACGCGACGGCAAGGGCGGCAAGGAATGATAACGCGACGGCGATCAAGAGCCCCAGCGGGGTGTGGGTATTCATCATCGCATCGTTCTCCCTCGGGCTCAGAACCGCACGGCAAGCCCGCGATCACTGTGATCGCGCGCTCGCCCGTTCGTCCCGATGCACCTTAGATGCGATAAGGAGGCGAGGTCTTACCTCGAAGGGCCAGAGGAATTTTCTTTGCCCACAAGTTGGCGAAGCGCCAGGTAAGCCTCTTCGCACTCGTGGCACTGATGCATATGATGCTTGACCTCGGGCAACAAAGCTGCGGCGTCTTGTCCCGCAAGCTCGAGGTCCACGTAACGCGGAAGCTCATCGAAATACTCGGAGCACAGCATCTCATCTCCGCTCCTCGTGGCGAAGATGGTGTCTATCAAACGGGTAAAGTCTTTTTGTTTCATCTGGCATTCCCCAGATAACCGGGAATTTGCCAAACTTGTATCATGGATCTCCTGCCGCGACATCAGACATTCGTCCTATATTCATCACTGTTTCCAGTGCAATCAATTATAAGATGCGTTCAACGGAGGAACTCTTACCCTCCGGCGAAAGGCTGGACCTGGATCCCGGTTCGTCAAACACGGCGATGAGGTCTTTGTGGGTGATGCCTTGGGCGAGCAGGGCTTGTTTGAGCCGCTTACGCGCGTCGTGGATGAGTTTGTAAATAGTATTCCGGTTGGTTCCCAGCCACTCTGCGACCAGGTCCAAGGGCATTTCCTGGAAGGCATGAGCGACGAGCACGGTCCGTTGCCGTTGTGTGAGTTCGGTGTCGATGAGCCGAGTCAGCAAGGCCCACGCTTCTCGCTGCTGAAGGCTGCGTTCCTGTCCTGCCTCTTCGATAGGCCAGGCTGGCAAAGCTTGCCCAAGTTGCGCCTTTTCGATGGCCGCCTGTCGCCACCGGCGACGGCGCAGCTCCCCAAGCGCTGCCCTGATGGCGATCGAAAAGGCCCAGGTCATAAACTGACTTTCGCCACGGAAGCCGTCGAGTTTCGCTTGAATGATAAGGATGGCCTCTTGCGCACAATCTTCGGCAAGGTGCTGAGATTCCTCGCAGTAATGTTTGGTCAGGTAAGCCCTGATTGCCCCAAGCAGTCCCTTTCGAAGCTCCGCCACGGCCGACTCCCCGCCTCTGCCTCCCTCCCGTAGCGCTGTCAGCCACTCTGAATTGGATCTTTGTCTCATCCGTCCATCCTGGCTTTATGTGCCGTCAGCAACATCAGTGCGGTGAAAGTTCAACGGCGGAACGTAACACCGGTTCGGAATAAAGGCCATTCATCTTCAGGTGCGCCGAAACGTCCACTATTGGCGCTGATCGTAAGTGCCGCCGCAGCTCGATTTTGGCAGCTACCGGGGGCACACCGCAAAACATATGCTCGTGGCGAGGCTTTCTCGCGCTGACCCAAAGCAGCCATTTACCGTGCTAACCTGAAGGTCTCCGAAGGGCAGTTAGCAGACATTCTCCCCTGATTTTTTCACGCTGTGAGTGGCTGATTCTCTGGAGGCGACGTCTCGGCTTGATTTTCACACGACCTCAAAGGCACCCATCGCGGTCGGTAGGTGCGGCAAATTTGCTCAATAAAGGCTTATTGTAACACTGCAGGTTACCCTAAGGTGACTACTGGCTCGTAAGAGACCACATTTACATATTGCTGTGACGAGATTACTCGACCGAGGAGTTCAACAATGACCAGCGCCGCCCCGTCTTCCTTCCGGCTCGACATCGAATCCGACACCATTTGCCCCTGGTGCTATGTCGGCAAGCGCCGAACTCGAGGCAGCGCTGCCCATTTTGGAAGCCGAAGGGCTCACGTTCGATGTGGCCTGGCGTCCTTTCCAGCTAAACCCGACCATGCCAAGGGAAGGCCTAGATCGGCGTGCATACCGCTCAGCTAAATTCGGCTCCTGGGAAAAGAGCCAGGCACTCGACGCTCAGGTCACTGAGGCAGGCGCTAGCGCCGGTCTGGTGTTCCGTCACGACTTGATGGCGAAGACGCCGAACACCGTGGCTTCCCATGCTCTCATCCGCCTCGCGCATGAAACCGGGAACGCCGCCATGCAGGATCGCGTCGTCGAAGCGCTCTTTTCCGCCTACTTCACTCAAGGCCTTGACGTCGGTGACCACGCAGTTCTGGCCGGCCTTGCGGAAGGGGCTGGAATCGCGCGCTCGCGTGCTTCGGCGTTTCTCTCTAGCCGGCAAGCTTCGATGCAGTAATCGATGATGAAAAGTTGGCACATGGCCTTGGGCTCAATGGAGTGCCCTCATTCGTTCTCGGCGGAAACTACCTGTTTTCGGGCGCGCAGCCGACCTCAGCCATCGTGCGAGCGTTGCGCGAGGCGAGCGCAAAACGGATCTCGGCCGGTCAGGTAGCTGCTCCGGCGGAGCCCGTTCATGCGCCCGCATGAGGGCAACGGATCACTGGAGGACCGGCGGCTGCAAATTGCGGTCGCCGGGGGTTCGATCGGCGGCTTGTGCGCCGGCCTTGCCCTCCACGGTTCCGGGTTCGACGTGAACGTATATGAGCGCCACCCTGGCCCGATGGACACACGTGGCGCCGGCATCGTGGTCCAGGGCGAGCTGGTCCAACTCCTCGACACCTACGGCGCGCCGCCGTTGCTTGCAACGAGCTGCCGCGGGCGGCGTTACCTCGATCCACAGGCGGCGACGGACAGGTGCAATCTAGGCCGGAGGCGTTCACCTCATGGGAGGCGATTTACGAAACGCTTCGCGCCGCCGTTCCCAAGGAGCGCTATCACATGGGTGCCACTCTTGTCGGGGTGAACGACCCTGGCGACGCACAGGCTGTCTCGGCCGAAATCGAGGGGCACGGCCACATAAAGACGGACTTGCCGCTGTGTGCTGACGGGGCACAGTCGCCGACCCGCCGCGTCTTCGCGTGCATCGGTGGCGTTCCCAACACCGATTGGGCAAGAGACACGCCGATCGTTCGTGATCAGGTCGGCTATCTGGTAACCGGGGCGGACCTTTTGGAGGGTGGTAAGCCGCCGAAATCCTGGCCGCTCGAACGGCCGCCCTTCTATCTTGAAACAAGCGTGCCAGGCTCGTTCGCTGCCGCGGATGTGCGTCGCAACTCGATCAAGCAGGTTGCCTCGGCCGTGGGCGAGGGCGCAATGGCGGTCGCCTTCGTGCATCGCTACCTGCAAGAAACCGCATAAGGAACCCTGCCGCAGATGCTGGACACTTGGGCGACACTAACGTGAGCAGAAAAGGACGGCGCCAGCGCCGATAACCTCCGCTTTCCGGTTCGGCTCGTCCTCGACCTGATCGTTGACAAACGGACACTTGTCGTCCTCTACTGCTTCTCGCTCCCCGAGGTGCGGCGGTTCAACGAGCTGCAACGCCAAATCCCCGACATCTCCAAAAAAATGCTGATCCAGACCTTGCATAATCTGGAGCGCGACGGGCTGGTCCAGCGCTTTGTGTATCAACAGGTGCCGCCCAAAACAGAATATTGTCTCAGCGATGACGGCAGGCGGCTCCGGGAACCGATCTCGCAGTTGTGCGCTTGGGCGATGGATAACGAGGCCTTCGTAACAAGTCTTTTTGCTCGCCGCGACAATTTCAAAGGGCACACAACCTACAAAGGGGAGGCACTGCCGTAAGGCGGACCTTCATTCGTTGCGTAATTGATTTCTGCATACTGCCGAAGGGCCGCTTTGGGTGAAATCAGCTATTTCGGCACTCGTCGGCGAATGACCGCTCCTCGCGCTTCGCGGGCCAAATGGACTGGGCAGAGCATGTCTGCTCTTCCCGGGTGTTTCAGACGTCAACTTGTTCCGCCATGGACATGGCATCATCGTCCTCAATTCCGAGGTACTTGACAGTGCTTGCAAGCGCAAGCTGCTATAACGCGTTCTCCCCCCCTCGTGCCGGCGACATAGTTTAAGCGTTTAGTTTAGCGAGCTACGACGACCAGACGTTTAACCTCGCCATTTTGAAACGCCTGCAAAAATGAGTTGTAGTTCTTGAAGGATACACATCCGTTCGAATCACCGTTCGGGCCGAGCATGTAAGTGTGCGCGAGCAAGCCCGTCCGTCCATAGATGTCACCGCCGCCAACAGGCTTGAGGCGCAACGCTTGGACTCCGTGGAAAAGCTGCTCCCGCGGCTCAAGCTCATAGACATTCGGCGGCGTCGCCCCGCGCATTCGTTCGTTGACGTGACGCGGATCGTCCAGCCTGTCGCCGAGCCCCGAATGCGCTTCCAATCTCGTTCCATTGGGCAAGTAGACAGTATGCGCCGCGACATCATAAACGGCGGTCCATCGATCGTAGCGGGGCGACGCGCTGGATATGAGACTTCGTGCATTACCAAAAACGCCACCGCCTTCCGGAGCCGCGTATGCGAGAGCAGGCCCCGAAGGTTGCGGCGCGCCAAAAAGCTTCTCGAAGAACGTGCGATTATCGGCGGGAGTGGTTGGGAAGTCGGTCTTTCTGTTCTGCTGCGCTAACCTGCGCCCCGCAGCAGAGGGGCTACGACTTGCCGGTGGTCCCAACTCCGCGGGACGTGGTATTGGCAAAGGTGCGCTCTCAGCAAGTTCGGGAACGGCCCGTCTCGGCATCGGCAGGACGTTTTCCGGCTCTGCGATTGCAGCGGCGGGTGCCGGCAGAGTAAACTCAAAGGTCGATTTAAGTGGTAGGCTTTGCGCAAGCGAAACCGGCGTGGATCCCGAGGAAAGTCTAGGGTCGAACAGCGCGCCGTAGGGATTCGAGGCAACGGTTACCGCGGGTGCGGCCGCTGGCGCTTCAACGACATTGGGGGCGGCGGCGGGACGCACGTATAGTATCCACACACCAAACAACACGCTCAAGGCGAGAGCGGTGGCACCCGGAACGGCCGGAGAAAAAATTCGCCAAGATAAACGACCACGCTCGCATGGAATGAAATCAAGGCCCCTATCGATCACTCGTTCCATTCGTCTCGCTTTCGAAATCATTGCACTTCGTGGCGCCATTTGGCCAACATTGTCCGTGGCGCTAGAAGGCGCGATAAGCCAAAACAATACGTAGGAAGCGTCTCAGCCTCGCTAAACGCAGGCACAAAGAGCTTCGCAGCCTTGCTGGAGCACTATTGCGGCGATTTTTGGCTAAATGCCGATCAAGGTATCATTTTTTGATAAGGCACATGATCAAGCGCTGGGCGGGGCTGGCCGGCGAAGCGGACTGCAGTGTTCGAAAAAGGCCGGGAATAAGACGCGAAACATCCGGCCAAATTTTCGAAAACCTCCAAGGAAGGAAACCGCGAATCGGAAGGGCGTCGCCGCCGCTGCGACCTATGGGGATTTGAGAGTCGCTGGCGTCTGTTGCCGAGCGGTCGGAATGACTATCAAAGATGATTTCGAAGGATAGAGCGAAGCGAGGGAGTGTTCTCTGGCGGCAATGGGATCATATTTTTCGCGGCGGCCGCGTTCGCGAGGGTGGGCGAGCGCCGTCGGCGCGGCGGCAAAAGAGAGCTGAGTTGCGGCGTGGCGGGTGACGCGATCTCAATCATGACGTGTCGATCCTGATTTCGCCGAGCGAAAAGGCGCGCGGCGCGGCGAGCAACTCGCGCGCGTGGGCGATGTTGTGGGCGCGGACGCCGCTTGCGAACAGTCCGTTATAGCGGATGCGGTGAAAAACTGTTGGCAGGAGATGAATGAGAACGCGGCGAATGAACTCGCGGTCGCGAGCCTCATGACCTATTGCCGCGCGTAGCCATGGACGCGGTAATCCTTGTACTTGAACGCGACGCCGGCGCCGTCGCAGGCAGGCAGGCGGCTGTTTGAGATGGCGACGCGGTGGGTATAGCGCGACAGATAGGCCAGTACGGCCTCAGGGCCGCCGAAGGGGCGTTTGCTGTCAACCACCCATTCGACCCCGCGCGATGGCATCAGATATTCCACGAAGGCATTGTAGGCACCCAATGATGGTCCGGTAACGCGTTCCACGCCTTTCGCGTTCATTATTGCCTCGTTCTTGGCGGATAGAAGGCGGCGCCCTGTCCGTCCTTGCTCTTTCTCCGCCCCGCCGTTATTCAGACCAAGGGACTTAGCTTCTCTATTATGCTCCGGATGATAAGCTAGGTCGCCTCAAAAGCGGGCGCGGCGACTTCTTTGCAGGCTCGAACGGAGAAACAGACTTGGTCAATTCTCATGGCCGTTTCGTCTGGTACGAGCTGATGACGACAAATATAGAAACCGCCAAGGCCTTCTACGCCAATGTCGTGGGCTGGGGCACGCGGGATGCCGGTTTGGCCTATAACCTGTTTACCGCCGGAGACGCGCCCGTCACCGGGCTAATGACCCTGCCGGAGGACGCGAGGAGAAAGGGCGCGACGCCGCACTGGATCGGATATGTCGGAGTCGACGACGTGGACGCTGCCGTCGACCGAATCCAGCAGCTTGGCGGAGCGGTGCACGTCCCACCGGCGGACATCCCTAACATCAGCCGCTTTTCGGTCGTCGCTGACCCACAAATGGCAACGCTTGCGTTGGTCAAGGGACTGAAACCCGGCCAAGCGCAGTCCGCCGAGCTGGACGCACCGGGGCGCGTTGGCTGGCATGAGTTGCTTGCCGCCGACTGGGAGAAGGTGTTCGCTTTCTACGGCGAGCTATTTGGCTGGCAAAAAGCGGACGCCCACGTCGGCGCAATGGGCACGTATCAGCAGTTCTCCGCGGCAGGGGAGACGATCGGCGGCATGTTCACCAAGCCTCCAACATTGCCGCTTCCCTTCTGGCTTTACTATTTCAACACCGGCGACGTCGAGGGGGCAGCGAAGCGCGTGGAGGCTGGCGGCGGCCAAATCCTCTATGGCCCGATTGCCGTGCCGGGCGGCGCCTGGATCGTCCATTGTACGGATCCTCAGGGCGCCATATTCGCGCTGCTGGATAGGCGCAGAGGCAAAGCTATTGGATATTTTGTGCCGCGCTATCCCTCCGGCGCGCGGGACCGGCGATAATCTTAGTAAAGCCCAGAACCGCAAATTAATCGCTAGTGACCCGCCGCCTTTGGCGGTGCCATCGCCGTTTGGGTGGCCTGCCCGGCCACACCGGTGCCCTGCGATTGTCAGCCGGAAGCCACCGATTTCGTGCCGCGACCAATCGCAAATTGACCGACCGGGCCCTCCACGTGGAATTCGATGCCCGTCATCTTCGCGAACAGATCGATATTCGCGATGCCGATCGCACATCCGCCGAGCGCCATTTCGGTTGCCATCAGGTAGAGCGTTTGAGTCAAGACGCCGACGTCCTTCAGAATGAGCGAATATGCGATCGAACTGTACTTCCACGAAATCCGGCCAAAGCGCGCAGCGATCGTAATTAAGATCTGCGGCGCAGCGGGCGCACCCATTGCATACTCGGCTCCCGTCAACTGCGCTTCGAGCTCATGCGTGGGAACGCCTATCCGTATCAATGCGTGAGCGCCGGCATCGTAATGATAGAAGCCTCGTGCAAGTCCTTCGCATTTGTCGACCGCCAGATAGAGCTCGAGCTCGTAGCCCCCGCCCGCCGACGGATACGGCCTGACGGTGTGACCCCCGTCATCGAGGTCGAGCTTGCTGTTTAGTCTCGACAGGACGCGCGCGGTGCTGTCGAGAAACTGCGAAAGCTCGGCGAGCGTGATCGGTCGCTGGCCATCAAAGCTGCGGGTCGAATGACGTTCACGCAGGAGCTTTACGACCGGCGAGATTGTTTCCGGATGCGCGGCCGAGAACTTGCGCAGATCGATTTTCCTTCCGGGCCAGCGGGGCCGCACCGCCGGCTGCGGAGTAATGACGCCAGCATACGGATAAACTCCGCCCAGCGGGTTGGCGTGCCGGCCTTCCGTGCTGCGCGCGTGGAACAGAAGATCGTGAAAGTCCCAAAGGACGAGGTTGTGGTCGCCCTCGGCCGGTCGAAGGCCACTTTCGCCGGCAACGTCGATCTTGAAAACGATTTGGCAATCCACCAGCAACGCGAGAAACTCGACCCCCGGAAAACCCTGCTGCCGGCGGAGCTGTTTGATTTGCTGCGGGGTAGAGAGTATGGCGACGGCGGCCGCAATCTTCGGATCGCAAATTTTGAACAACGCGCCGGCGCGCGGCAATTCCAGCACCATCTCGTTGCCACGCCGTCGCATGTACGCGAACCGTGACAAGGCGAGAGAGTCTGCATCTCCGAGATGCGGCGTTCGCGGCCAATAATCGGGAATCTGCGGTTCGATGACGATCAGGTCCTCGCCGATGCGCGAGCGCCCGAGGCGGTACTCCAATAGACCGTGCCTCGCCAATCGCCGGACCAATATATTGATCTCTTTGTCGATGTTCCGGCTGTTGGACGCGAACGAGGCGAGTGGCAGACCTGTGCGCAGGTTCTGCGCGCGATCCGCCGCGTTCGCGCTAAACCTTCCCAAGCCAACCGAATAACCATCGAAACAGGCGACGATTTCTCCGTTCGCATGCGCTTCGAGCGTGACGCGTCCGCCGAGCCGGGCGGAAACGGTTGCCGGCACGGCCCGTCGCACTCTCTTTGGTCCGGGAGCGCGCAAGCCGGGATGACCCTCAGGTATGGGGGTGAATCGGATTGAACTCGTTTTCCTTGAGCGGCCGGTCGCTCAGTCCGAGCCTTACCGGAACATCGTAAAGCCGGCCAGGCGCGAAACGGCGATAGAAATGCCGCAATCCCGGAACAATCACTCTGACGACTGGGACTTCGATGTCGGGGCGCGTTTGATTGAGGACGAGGAAGTCGAGGCCCGCTTGCTTGGCGAGGCGCACGCAGGCCGTCACCTGCTCGCGCGTGTCGAGATGGCCGAACTTCGCGCCGAAGTCCGGTTCGATCAGCGGATTTCCGCTCGGCGTCAAATAGGGATGGTCCTGCAGGCGCAAGGGAGTGACGCCGTCAAGGCTCGATTTCTCCCCGGTCCTGCCGCCCATGAGACCCAGAGCTAGAAATTGGTTTAGCTCCGTCAGCGCACGCATCACGGCGATTCGCGTATCGAAGTGCGCGCCGGAACCGAATTCGATATTTTCCCGCTCATTTTGCATCCAGTGCATTACCGCCACAAAGGTAGGAATCCCGAGATCGCTGGTGACGTCGAGCACCCAAAGCTGGCGTCCGGTTTCGGCCAGCTGCTTTTGCAGCTCTTGGACATAGGAATCGTCGAACCGGCCAAGGTCCAATTCCGGCCGCCGCAATCGATTGTACCACCAGATGGCGTATGCATCCCTCTCCACCAGTTCGAGGAATCCCTGGACGATTGCCTCCTCGAGCGTGTTGCCGGCCGCGCAGCCATTGGAATCCGCTGCAAAGGCGGCAGGGCCCCTGTAGAAAAAATACAATAAGCTTGTCGGAAGATATTTGAAGCGTTCGTCGCGCAGAGACCAGACCGGCGACCATTCGTTCTCGGCAGATCGATCGAATAGCGCCGGGATTGCCTCCCAATCGTACGAGCCGGGCGTCGGTGCCCGGGCCCGCCGCAATTGCGCGGCGCTGAACAGCAGGACTTTGTTCGCAGCAATGGCCTCGCCTGACGGGAAATCGGTAAACCGCCGCTTTGTTCTGATCTCGTCGCCCTGAAAAATCCCGGAATAGCGCTCGATCGCTTCCATGAGTGCGCTGGCTTCACCTTGTTCGGCGGTGCTGCCCTTGCCGAAGCTGCCGCTGCTCAGCCCTGCCCTGAGCTCATTGACCGTCTTCGGCCGGCCCCGAAAAATTGTGCGCGGCATGATAGTTGGTGTTCAAGGGCAAATCGGCTTCAATCCGCTCGAGACGCGAGACCACACCGGTCAAGGGGCTCACGTGCCTGCGGAAGCGTGCAACCGTGGCCGACGGCGAAACGCTGCGGTATCCCCCGCTCGTCATAACGACCTTGCCGCCTGCGCCAAGCTCGACCGGCACTGGTGCACGGCGGGGATCGCGCAGCCTCTTGCGGCCGCAGCTCGGACATTGCGGGCGGGCCGCGACATAATGCTTCACGATGGTCGAGCCCAACAGGTCGAGGCTGATGATGTGATCGCTCAATTCCGTGCGAAAATCGGTGGCGATCGCTTTCGCGATCTCGACGGCCGCAAGTTGGATCGCGCTCTGTCCGAAAGTGTGCCGGGCCAGAGGCGAAACGGTGAGCCACCGGGCCTGTCTGCGTTCGAGGAGCGCCTTGACCTCTCGGTTCCTTTTCATCCGCTCGGCAAGACACATCCAGCACGCGCTCTTCCCCGGTCTGAACACCGGTCCCACCAAGGGAAAAATGCCGGACGGTTGGACGAGCACCCAGGACGTATGGTCCGACAAATGCTGCCGGTTCAGTTCGGCCAATCGTGCTTCGAGATAATCGTTCACCAACGTGACCGTCAGGTCGGGCGAGCGCTTGACGACACGAACGCCCAGTCCGCTGAGGGCGGCACCGAGCTCCGCTGCCCCCTGCACGTCGATTGATTGAATGCGCACACGACATTTCTGGAGATTTTTCTCCGCGGCCTCGGGCAACAGGCCGAGGCTCGCCCAATAAGCGTCTACGGCGCCATTCGAAGAGCGCGATGCCGCGAAAACATAGCGGCGGTCGACCAGCCGCTTCAGGGCTTCGTGGATTTTGTCAGATGGAAAATCCTTCTCCAGGTCGCGAACAAGCTCCCGAAAGCTCATTCCACCCTTTGCTATCGCAGCGGCGAGTGCACAATAGAGCTCGCCGTGAAGCAAGAACTTCCGGTCCTCGGAATAGAGGCACACGACATCGGGTGGTAGCATATAGACGGTGAAATTCGGCGCGAACTGCGGAACGCCTTTGCCGTTATGCTGCATAAAGCAGTTTCCGTGATCGCCTGTCATGAGGTCAGTACGTGCGCCTTCGCCACAACTCCGGACGCCAGTGCAAGGCGTATTCTCCGGTTGCCAGGGCTCCGTCAACTAGCTCGCACAATAACGTTTCTGAATCTAGCGTTTCTCGATAAGGTTGGCGACCCGCTCGGCCGCCATGCACACGCCTAACGCGCGCATCCGCGTGGGCAGCACCGCAAATAAGACGCCGTTGGCTAGGTTGAACCTGATCAAACCCGGGCCATGACGGCCTGCGTCTGTCAACGCAATCGGAAGGTGCTCCAGTCTAGCAGATGTAGCAACCTCCCCACGACAAGCAGCAGCCGCCGCCCCAGCCCCAGCCCCAACTGCAGCCGCCGCAGCCACCCCAGCCGCAACCTCTGCCACAGCCCCTGCCGCAGCCTCTGCCGCAGCCTCTGCAGCCGCCGTGTCCGCAGCCGCCGATGCCATGCCCGCAGCCGCCGATGCCATGCCCGCAGCCGCCGCCATGTCCGCAGCCGCCGCCATGCCCGCAGCCGCAACCTCCTGCTCGAGCAAGTTGGATTAGGCCTGACCGCGGCGTTCCGAGGCCTTCCTTGTCGAAGAGATGGAACGTCGCCAGGCTGACGTCGGAGATTTCCTCCTCGCCGAGAGTGATGAATTGAAACGGCGCCGTATTCTGCGACGGTATATCCGATACCGGCATATCCGCGAGTGATCCGCCGGCCGATGCTGCCAAAGATGCTCCGGCGATTCCCAGCACGGAAACAGCTTTACTTGGACGCTTCCCCTTCGAAGCGCGCTTCGCTAGCGGCATAGCAGAGTTCCCTTCCATTTAACTAATGCGCGGCGTGCCCAGCGGACTCGTAGCACTTTTCGTGCGCTTTGAAAAGGACTATGCGAGGGATCGTTGACGCCACGGTTTGCGGTTTTCCATCTTGGAGAAAAGTTTCTGCACGGTGCGTCCTTCACGTCGGTCAAAGACTTCAGGAGTTACATGACTTGTGAAAAAAAAACTTCACGCCCAGCGCGCTGCGGTGCGCGTTCAAGCTCGCCTGAACCAGGATACGACAAGAAGTAGTATGATGGCCCCTATCGCAGCATAGACGACGTCCCCTATCAACCCCGGTAGGAAAGCAATGCCCAGTAATGGGAAGATGAAGCCAGCGACAATTGCTCCCAAGATGCCGACGATGATATTGCCGAGCGGCCCGAATCCGGCGCCCTTAACGACAATACCCGCGATCCAGCCAGCGGCCGCACCAACGATGAGCCAAATAACCAAGCCTACCATGGTCTACTCCCGTGCAAGATATCGAGGCTAGAATAATAGCAGGATTCACAACGTGAAGGAAGCGCCAGTCCGGAGACCTAGCGCCGACCGGCTGCCTAGGCGAACTATGCGGTTATGCTGCGAGGCAGCGGGAAATATACAACACGCCGCGAAAAGGCGAGCTAGAAAGGTGTTTAATGGGTACGCCGCGGCGTCAATTTACGGATGAGTTCAAGCGGGAGTCAGGACGATTGCTGACGAGCAGCGGACGGCCGTTGAGCCAGATTGTCCGGGAGCTGGGGAGTGCCGCTTCGATGAAAGACGCTGCGTTCCTGGCGGGATGCCGGTGATCGTCGGAAAGCAGGATTGCCGCGGCGCTCAAATACGCAGGCGGCGATCCCGCCCGCCGGTGCGAATCTGGCGGCCAAAAACGCCCGTCCGCGGCGCACGAACGAGCGCCTACGCATGGAGCGGGAGATTTGAAAAAAAACGCCGCGCATCTTCCCGGTAGCGCCGAGATGAAATTCCGCCGCATCGAGGATCAGCGCGAGACGTTCAAGGTTCGCGTCTTGTGCGATGTGATGGGCGGAGCGAAGGCTCTGTATATGCCTGGCGTGGCCGGCCCGAAGGTCCGCGCAAGGCGGCCAATCGCACCCTGCTTACCGAGATCCGGCAGGTCCATACGACACATCACGGCCGGCATCGCACGCCCAGGGTTCACGCGATCTTGCATGGCCTAAGGCACACGGCGAGCCCAGGAGTCACGCGACCTTGCGCGTCGAACGCCGCATGCGGCATAACGGCATCCGGGCACGAACGCCACGGCGGTTTCGGGTGCGCACTACAAACAGCCATCGCTACTTGCCGATCGCCGCCAACCGGCTCGGCCAGAAATTCGCCGCCGGGCGGCCCAATCAAATTTGGCCAGGCCCGCATCACCTGCGGGCCAACCGGGGAAGGGTGGCTCTATCTGGCCGCCGTGCGCGATCTCTTCACCCGCAAAACTGCCGGCTGGGCGATGCGCGGCCACATGCGGGCGGAATTGACCATCGCAGCTCTGACCATGGCCATAAAGCGGCAAGAGCCGCCTCCCAGCCTCACTCACCATTCCGGCCGCGGCGGCCAATACGCCGGTGCCGGTTACCGCAAGTTTCACGACGCGGCCGGGACGATCCAATCCAAGGGCCGGAAGGGAAAGTTGGGACAACGCACCGATGGAAAGCAGCTTCGGCACTTTGAAAACCGAACTCGTGCACCAGGCTTGCGACAAAACCCGGGATGCCGCCCGGCACGACTTGTTCGCCTACATCGAAGGATACTACAATCGTCAGCGGCCCGCCCTCTTGTATATCCCCCCGAACTGGCAGAGCGCCAAGCCGCTTAATCCAGTGTCCCCTAAATCGCAGAAAGGTCAATCGAACACCGCCTGCATCTCGGATACAGCGTATCAATCGCGGGCCTATCGCTGGGATGGCCGAATTCCGAGGCACTTGACAAGTCCTATGACCCGATACGCAAGAATGGGTGGGGCGGGCAGCGAGTGCAATGGGCGCCTGCACTGCAAATCTTGGGCGCGCTCGGAAGTACGGAAGAGTTCACGTATCTCCTCGAATTCATTTTATCGGATGGCGTCGGCTATGTGTGGGAATTCCTCGATTTTTGCGTCCCTACGGTCATTACGCGGCTGAAACAAGACAGCGCTTTGGCGTCCTATTACTTAGAAAAATTGCGCAACAGCCCCACAAGCGATCGCAAAGCCAGCCTCCCGCGCTTGCTCGTCGCGCCGATTGGTCTGAATGACGAGATTAAGGAGTTCTGCGAGACATACTATGCGGAGCAATGCGCCAAGGGGCAATTGTCGGAAAGCGGGCTGGACATGAGTGCGGGCCAAATTCGGCGCGTCGCGCACTCGCTTTTGGACGTCCTGGTGCCTCGCACTTATTAGACCTAGTGGGAATCACTCGACTTCCGCAGCATGCACCTCATGCCACGTCACGTCATTGGAATGTCCGTTTTTGGCGCTGATCGTAAGTGCCGCCGCGGCTCGATTTCGGCAGCTACCGGGGCACACCGGAAAACATATGCTCGTGGCGAGGCTTTCTCATGCTGACCCTGGCTGTGTAAAAACGCGCGGGTCGATGTGATTCTCGCGGTATGATTCCTGCGCGATTTGCGGAGGGATCGGATGAAGCGCTTTGTTGAGGGGATGGATCGCGGGCAGAGCATCCTGTTTCCTGAACGCCTGGAAGATTGGATTTGTGAGGATAATCCGGTTCGCGTGATTGATGTCTTTGTCGGGGGGCTCGATCTGGCCGGGCTTCGGTTTTGCGGAGTTGATCCCGAGTCCACCGGCCGGCCTTCGTACCATCCGTCAGTGCTGTTGAAGCTCTACATTTACGGTTATCTCAATCGGGTTCAATCGAGCCGCCGGCTTGAGCGTGAAGCTTGCCGCAACGTTGAGGTGATGTGGCTCGCCGGCCGGCTAGTTCCTGATCACAAGACGATTGCCGATTTCCGCAAGGATAACGGGTCTGCGATAGGCAAGGTGTGTGCGCAGTTCGTCGCCGTTTGCAGAGAGATAGGCCTTCTGACGAAGGCGAGTGTCGCCATCGACGGCGGCAAGTTCAAAGCGGTCAACAATCGCGACAAGAATTTCACGCGCGCGAAGATGGAGCGCCGGCTTGCTCAAATCGAGGAGAGCGTGGCGCGGTATCTGAGCCAGCTCGACACCGCCGGCCTGCAGGAACCAGCGGAAGCCCTCGCTGCGAAGATGGCGCACCTCAAGAAGAAGCTTTCCAAGCTGGCGAGCGAGATGCAGCGCTTGAAAGCGATCGAGAAGGAGATGTTGGCCTCGCCCGATCAGCAGATTTCTCTGACCGGCCCTGATTCACGTTCGATGGCGACGAGCGGGCGCGGCTCGGGCGTCGTCGGCTATAACGTGCAGGTCGCTGTGGATACGGAGCATCATCTGATCGTCACGCACGAGGTGACGAATACCGGCACGGATCGCTCGCAACTTGCCAAGGTCGCATCGCAAGCGAAGGAAATTCTTGGTGCTGACCATCTCGATGCCGTTGCGGATCGTGGCTACTTCAACAGCCTCGAGATTTGGCATGCGAGCAAGCTGACATTACGGTGACAGTGACGCTGCCGAAGCCGATGACATCGGGCGCGAAGCCGGATGACCGTTTCGGCAAGCGGGATTTCGTTTATCTCCCGAATGGGGATGTCTATCGCTGCCCGGCGGGCGAGAAGCTGGCCTATCGTTACACGAACGAGGAGGACGGCAAGACGCTGCGCCGCTACTGGACGGCGGCATGCCCGCGCTGCCCGCTCAAATCCCGGTGTACGACAGGATCCGAGCGGCGAATCACGCGATGGGAACACGAGCACGTGCTCGAAGCGGTGCAGCAGCGTCTCGATGAGAACCCGCAGGCGATGCGCGTGCGCCGCGAGACAGTCGAGCATCCCTTCGGTACGCTCAAGATGCGGATGGGTGCGACGCACTTTCTGATGAAGCGCCTGCCGAAGGTTGCCACCGAGATGGCCCTGCACGTGCTCGCCTGCAATCTCACGCGGGTCATAAACATCCTCGGCGTGAAGCCGCTCATCGCGGCGATCCAGACGTGAGGGGTGCGCATCAGCACCACCAGATCGCTCACGGCGGACCGCCCAAACCACGTCGATTCCAGCTCGCAATTGCGACAAGACGCTAAGTTGAGCTTGGCGTCACCGGTCTCCCTAGGCCGAAACGTTTTCACACGACCAAGACCCATAGCGGTCATTCGAAACGCGCAAGCGGACCTGAGTTCCGACGCGAAGTGCAACTCCCGCGCGCCTTGAACCTACTCGATTTTACATTCCCTGGAGCCGCCTTCGCACCTTTGAAATGCGGCGGAAGGCGGCGACGAAGGAGGGAAAATCCGATCTTTCCCTGGTGAGCCTGAGGATCCCAAGGTGTTGCGCTTCGCGTCGGATTCCACCGGAGCTTCCGGAACAGGTGGACGGCCGTCATTCGCCGCCGCCAGCCGGTTACAGATGTTCGCCAGAAGACGTCTTTTTTATCAGGTGTGGCTGTGTGACAGCGCGCAGGCCGGGAAAACGGCTGCCGGAATTTGGCGACCCGTCGCTTGACAAATAATCAACAATATTGTTGAATATCAACATATCGATTGAACGATGGCCGCGTTCGCATGGGCAACCCCTCGCATCTGCGTGTCGTTGGGCAGACGCTATCCGCCCATGACGAGCAGCACGCATTGAACTTGGTATTTGCCGCGCTCTCAGACCCGGTGCGGCGCGAGATCCTCGACCGGCTCGTCGGGCACGATCTGCTCGTCTCGGAGGCCGCTGCCCATTTCGATATCTCGTTGCAGGCCATCTCGCGCCACATCCAGGTTCTGGTACGTGCCGGCTTGGTGGCTCAAGAGCGCACGGGCCGCATCAGCCGTTGCCGTTTCGACGCGGGGCCGATCTACGGCGCGACCGTCTGGCTCAATCGTTACAGCAAATATTGGCAAGCTCAGTTCGATCTGCTGGCGGTCTCGCTGGAGGAGATCGAGCGGGAGAATTCCATAAAGGCGCGCAACCGAAGTCGAGGCAAACCGACGAGGTCAACGCCGGCCCGTGGACGGAAGCAAGCTGTCAAGCCACGATTGGAGTAATGAGCATGACCGATCATCAAGTCGTAACGCCAGAAGAGTGGGTAGAAGCGCGCAAGCACCTTCTCGCCAAGGAAAAGGAATTCACGAGGCTGCGCGATCAGCTGAGCCAAGCGCGCCGGGATCTTCCTTGGGTGCGCGTCACCAAGCAATATGCATTCGAAGGCCCCGAAGGGAAGCAGACACTTGCGCAACTATTCGCCGGACGCAGCCAGCTCATCGTCTACCATTTCATGTTCGGCCCCGATTGGGAGGCAGGCTGCAAAAGCTGCTCGTTTTGGGCCGACAATTTTAACGGCATTGTGCCACATCTAAATCAGCGCGACGTGACATTCGTCGCCATCTCGCGCGCGCCGTTGCCGAAGCTGCAGGCCTTCGCGACGCGACTGAGGTGGAGCTTCAAATGGCTGTCATCCTACGGCAGCGATTTCAATTACGATTACGACGTGTCGTTCACGCCGGAAGATCTTGCCGGCGGCAGTGCCATCTACAACTACGCGGCGAACAGGATGAGCATGCCGGAACTGCCGGGTATCAGCGTGTTCTACAAAGACCCCGAGGGGAACGTCTTTCACACCTATTCCTGCTACGCGCGCGGCCTGGACATGCTGAACACCGCCTATCACTATCTCGACCTCGTGCCCAAGGGGCGCGACGAGGCGGGCCTGCCCCACGCAATGGCCTGGGTGCGCCTGCGCGACCAATATGGCAGTTGATTACAAGCGCCGGAGGATTAGCGATGAACTACACGGAGACAGCCGGGAAGCTGGCCGAATACCGGAGCCAAATCGCAGGCATTCGCGAGAAAATGCGAACCGCTCAAGCATCGATCGAGCCCGAGGAAGTAGAGGACTACGAATTTGCGACGCCGCAGGGCAAGGCGCGGCTGTCTGCTTTGTTCGGCGACAAGGATACGCTTTTCGTCATCCATAATATGGGCACCTCATGTGCCAATTGCACGATGTGGGCCGACGGATTCAATGGTGTGTTCGAGCACCTGCGCGATCGCGCGGCGTTTGCGGTGTCGTCGCCGGACACGCCCGAGCGGCAACAGAGTTTCGCCGCCGGTCGCGGTTGGAAGTTTCCCATGGTCTCGATCCAAGGCACGACATTTGCGGAAGATATGGGCTATCGCCCGAATGGCCGTGTGATGCCGGGCGTTTCGGTCTTCAAGCGCAAGGGCGAAAAGATCATGCGGGTGGCGGATACGGCCTTTACGCATGGTGACGATTTCTGCAGTGTCTGGCACCTCTTTGATCTCATTCCGGAAGGCGCCGCCGGTTGGCAACCTAGATTTAGCTACGCAAGTTGAGTGAGAACGATGAGCGGCAATGACGGCCGAGGTCGAACTTCGGCTTTGGGTTGAAATAGTCATTCGCCGGCGCGCAGGCGAATGTCTGCTCCTGCGCCGAACGTAGGTGGCGGCACGGCTCGCTTCCGGCAGCTATCTGGGGCATTCCCGAAAACATATGCTCGTCGCAAGCCTTTCTCAGGCTGACCCATTGCGGTCATTCGAAATGCGCGAGCGGAGCTTCCGGAACGGATAGACGGTAAGTGTCGTGTGAGAACCGCAGATCGTCACGCGGCTTTCTGCTGAGCGGCGGGGCGCCAGGCCGATGGCATGAGTTCGCCGATGGGCGGTCGGGCCATCCTCCGGCGAACTTCTGCATGACGCCGCTTATGCAGGCGAAGGGTTCGGCGCCATTCAGTTGGCAAGTTTCGATGATGGAGCAGATTGCCGCGGCTCGTTCGCCACCCGCCCTTGAGCCGGTGAAGAGCCAGGTGCGACGCAAGATGGCGGCGCCGCGAAGCGCGCGTTCGGCGATAGGATTGTCGATCTCCAGACACCCGTCCTCGCAATATCTTGTGAGCGCGGGCCAGCGTTTGAGCGTATCAGTGATGGCAACAGCGAGCGTGCTTTTCGCCGGCAGTTGCGCGCGTATCGTGTAAAATACTGGACTTGAGATTTCAGGCCCCGCCGGATGAAATCGCAACCCGCCATTCATCTCTTGGCGGCGAGTTTGGCGAGTGGATCGATATAAAGCAGTTCATAAATAAGAGCACATTTTTCTTGACCTGATGAGTCGCGAATGATTTCATGCTGGCGTGAGAAAAGATGACGCGCGGAAACTTGATCACAAGACGCTGGAAGCGATGCGCGAACGTGCGGTAAGGCGTGTGCAAGACGGCGAAAGCCCCGAGGTGGTTGCCCGGATTTTTGGTGCGGGGCGGACCGCCATGTACAGATGGCTGGCGCAGTACCGGCGCGGTGGCTGGGGCGCCCTGAAAGCCAAGCCAGTTTCTGGACGTCCGCCGGAACTCAATGGCCGGGCGTTGCAGCGGGTTTACGGCACGGTGACGCGGAAGAACCCTTGCAACTGAAGTTCGAGTTTGCGCTGTGGACGCGCGCGATGGTGGCGAAGCTGATTTAAGGATAAGTTCCATGTGACGTTGAGCGGCGTCCGTGGGACGGCTTTTGGCTCAGCTCGGCATCACTTGCCGGAAGCCGTTGCATCGGGCACGGGAACGTGACGAAGCCCTCGTGCAGCAGTGGCTCAAGAAAGAATACCCGGGAATCAAAAAAATGGCGCAGAAACAAGGCGCTGACATCTATTTTAGCGATGCCGCCCGCATCCGCTCCGGTCACCATGGCGGGCGCACCTGGGGTAAAAAAGGGGCAACGCCGATGGTCGAGGCGGCGGGCGCCCGTCACGGTATAAGTCTGATTTCAGCGATCTCCTCGCGCGGTCACATGCGCTTCATGATCCAACAACAAGGCGGCGTCAACGCTGCGGTGTTTATCGAATTCCCGAAACGATTGATCGCCGGCGCCAAGCACGAGATCTTTTTGATCGCCGATCGTGGACCCGCACACATCGCGAAGAAAACAAGAACTTTTGTCGAAACCCTGAAGGGAAAGCTGCGGCTGTTTTATCTGCCGCCCTATTCGCCGGACCGCACTCCCGGCGAGCTGGTGTGGAAGCATCTGAAAACGGACACCATCGGCCGCATGGTTGTCATCAGCAGGGACGACTTCAAGCGTAAGGTTCGATCATCGATGCGCCACCTGCAAAATCACCCCCGGAAAATTATCTCCTTTTTCCAGAAACCTTCGCTCACTTACGCCGCTTGAATGTTCCTATATTTATGAACCGCTTAATAGTAAACGGGCCGCTGCTGATCTCGTGCCGCTCAATCGTGCTCGCCACAGATGAACCCGGTGTGAAGGCTTCGCCAATGATCGCGGGCTTCTCGTCCACCGTCCAGTTGCGCCGTCCCGAAACGCGCCCGGCAATTTGAACACGCGCCTTCGAACTACGCGTATGACCGGTCGCATGACTGCTCGTATCGGCGTCACTTTGGCTGACCATTTCGCGCTCCGGAGTTGGAACGCACAAACAGCTTCATCAGCTCAACCAATGCAAGGCGGTCTTCAGACCCCCCTTACTGATCTTCCACTCGGCCGTCTTGCCATCCGATGTTGCCAGACAGGCTCGCGGGACAAGCACGTCGCCGGCCCGAAGGTTCCCATCAGCTGGCGCTCACGATGGCCGTGCCGATGGCCGGCTACGGCAGCCTGCCGCTCGGTGGTGTCCTTCTCGGCAAGCCGAGGCCGTTCATACCGGTCCCGCCCAAGCGCGGCGTCGAGTTCCGCTTCTAGGAGTTCGTCGATGAAGCCGCGAATGCGGGTCCGCACCCCAGCTTCCAAGGGATCGAACCAATCGTCCCCAAGGAATAGCGTTCCTTCGGCCGCTTCCGCCGCCGCTTTTGTGATATCCGTTTTCATGGCGCGATCTCCCTCGGCACGCCAACGCCGATTCGGTTGGTTGAAACAACGCGGAGATTATGTCACCTGCAAATTCCAACCACTCCCGCGACGGCACCGATGGGCTTTCACCACTGCAACTCTGTTTCTTGCGCGCCATGCTCTTACCCTCAGTGTAACCGATAGTGTTTCGACACCAGCGCCCAGGCTTCGCGCTCGGCTTCGTCGCGAAACCGGCCGTCGTCAAATTCCATGATCGCGGCGCGTTCCTCGAAGTCTTCCTGCACGGACTCTGGTTCCAGCAAGTGGTTCGGCGACGTACTGCCATCACTTCCGACAGACGCCCTTAATTTGTGATCGTGTTGACGTAACCGTTCGCGTCATACGTGTAACTGACCGTATCCCCAGTGCCAGGAAGGGGGCTGTCCACGCTCGATAAATGCAAACTAGTGTAGGCGAGGGCCCACCTCCGCGTTTGGCCATTGGTTGAATAAGGTACAGTTTGGCTGGTCGTGTCCGTTTGCGTTATACAGGTCAGCTGGCCAGCACTGCTCCAGACGTAGTTTGTGGTACGGCCCGGCTCGACAACTTGGGTCGGCACATGCCAAGTCGAATGCCACGTGACCGTTGCCGTAGCCGCCGAAGTGGTTCCCGTGCCGCGTGTTATCGACGTCGGCGGGCCTCGGGCTTCCCGGACATAGCTGGTGACGCGGCCTTCGCCATCCGTGAACTGATTGACGAAATTGTTGCCGTCATAGGCAAAAGACGAATTCGGCGCGGGGCAATTGGCCGAGGCGATGCCCTGAACTTGCGTGAGCAGCGGATTGCCGGCAACGTTTGAATTCAAACTGTAAATCGTCTGCTTGCTATCTGGATTCGTCACCGTCGTCTGAGTGGCGCTATAGACGAAAGATTAAGTCTCGACATTGCCAAGCAAGGATTTGCCCTGGTTGAGGCGCTCGCGGCGCTCACTATCCTGGCGCTCGGATTGATCACTCTTTTCGCCGGGGTTTCAAATAGCGTTAAGAGCGATCGTCGTGCGGATTTCTATAGCGCTGCCGCGAGAGTTGGCCTCGCGAAGCTCGCTCGACTAGGTGCGGCGGAAGCTCTCAAAAACGGCAATACTTCGGGGCATTCGGATGAAGGGCTCGATTGGTCTTTGTCGTTCAGACCCTATGGATCGGCTAAGCGCGACGATCCGCAGGGCTATTGGACCGAAATCACCATCAGCCAATCCAATGCTGGCGCGCTTCCGTTCACTCTCACCCTGACAACGTTGAAACTCGCCCCTCCTCTGCCGGTGCAGCGATGAGGCGAGGCGCGCGCCGCAACGCCGGGTTCTCCGTTCTCGAACTCGTGTTGAGCCTCGGGATTCTCGCTATCATCACAGCTTCGGTGCTTGGAGGCTTGCATCTCGGCCGTCGCGCCTGGGAAATCGGACGGCAGGAAGAGGATAACGGCGAGGGCGAAGCAGCGCTCAGAGCACTTTCCGAGCTGATGTGCAAAGCGGTTCCGGCGATCGCACTCGACGACCAGAAAATCCCGAGGCTGGTCTTCGTTGGGCGACCAAACGCCGTGTATCTGGTGACGCTGAGCGAAGGCGATACGCAGAGGGGTGGCCTGATATTGACGGAAATCGGGTTCGTGGGACCGCTATCAAAGACGCTCGGTCTCTGGACGCGCGTTTTCCGCGCCCCGACCACATGGTCAATGCAGCGCGACAGCATGCGAGCCACGGAGGTGCTGCGCGATGTCGTCGCCTTTGAAATCTCCTATTACGGCTCGCCGGACGCGACGTCGCCCCCGACATGACGGTCCGAATGGATCGACAGCGGACGCTTGCCGATCCTGGTGTCGATCCGCATCGCCTTCGTACGGGACAATCGTCGCCACACCGCTGAGATGACCGTCGCGTTGAGACAGTCGTGAATCTACGAGCCCGGCGTGAGCTGCCCGAAAACCCAAACAAGCCAGATACCAAGACAGAGGTGCGGCCCGAACGGAATTGCCGATTGGCCGGTGATCGCGCAGTTTTGCCGCAGCATGATCAAGGCTGAGACAAGCGCGGATAAACCCGCCCAGATCAGGCACGTTGGAAGGCCGCCAAGTCCATTCCAGAGACCGCCAATTGCGAGGAGCTTCCCATCGCCTTCGCCCATGCCCCGCTGCCCTCGGCATCGAGCGAAGCCGTAACATAGAAGACGCATGCCGACATACGCGATTGCAGCTCCGGCCACGCCGTCCCCAAGACCGGCGCACTCATCGCAAACCTTTGTCGCGAGCCCAAGTGCAAGCAGTAGTAGAAACTGCAAGTCCGGAATGATCAAAGAGCGAGCGTCAATAATCGCGACGATCGTAAGGGAACCGAATAGGGCAAAGGATGGCAAAAAGTACTGACCAAGGTCACGCCATTGAGAGACCGCGGCGCCAAGGGTGGCGAGCATCAGCCAGGCGACATGCGTGAATGGTCGTTGTGCGGGGGCGCCCAGCATGGCATTCGCCGCAAATCTCCAATGGATGCGTGCCCGCTACTGCGCGACGCGGAGCCTCCAGCGCACCATTGTTCGCGGCGCGTTGAAAGGAAATGGCGGCAGCATTTACCGATCCTCATTCATTCAAAACCGAAACGCCACAATCTGGAGGCATTTTTGAGGCTTAACAGTAAGCGCGCCGCCGGCACGCCGATGTCAACCTTTCGGGCAACCTCTACAAGCTCTGGAACCGGCCCGGCGACGTACTGCCAATGGTGCCGAAAGAATTGCAACGGCAGTAATGGCAGCACCCAGTCCGGCCGTACGCGAGAAATCGAGGAAATTCCAGGACGCGGAAAGCGTTGCGGCTAGGCGCGGCCAAATCGTCAAGCCATGTGACCGTGCCGCGGTATCACAACCTCCCCAGCCTTCAACTTGTCGAGATATTCAGCCCATTGCTGCATTATCTTTCGCCGCTCGACGAGCCTCTCGTCGGACGTAAAACTGCGTGAAACCGAGTGGAGATTTGAAAAAAGCAATCGTGAAACCGAGCGCGTCCTTCGGCGACGTTCCCGATTTGGCCGACAAGGCCGAAGTCGCATAAAGCGCCGTCCATGCGGCCGTCTCAGCCAAGTGAGGAAGCGAAGATGACTATGTCCGTGTCACAGATTAATGCCTTGTCGCGGCAAGAATGTCGGATCGCAGGATGGGACTGGCGTCGTTTGAGGCTCCAAGAGCGCCGACATTTGGTGGTGATTACCAGGCGCGGGCCAAAGCAGCAGGGAATTAGCCGACTCGCCCGTATTGACCAACGACGACCTTTCTACCGTCGGCAAAATCGTCGAAATAGTCCGCCAATTGCTGCATCATGCGCCGGCGCTCGGCGGGGTATTGCGCGTGGTTGTAGGCGGCGCGAACCTTGTTGCGTTCGTCTTGGGCAAGCTGGCGTTCGATCCAATCGGGATGAAACCGCATTTCGTTTAGGAGGGTGGATGCAGCCGCGCGGAAGCCATGGACAGTGGCGCGGCCGTGAAAACCGGTCCGCGATACATCGCGAACGGCATGGTGTTGTTCGACATGAAGCCTTTGGCGCCCGGCGACGGAAGTAGTCGCTTCGGCCGGCGATCGAACGCTGCGCGGCGAAGGCCTCGACGGCTTGCCGTGACAGCGGCACGATATGGGGAGCGCGCGATTTCATGCGTTCGGCAGGGATGCACCATTCGAAAGCTTCAAGGTCGACTTCGTCCCAGCGCGCGGCCCGCAGCTCCGTTGTGCGCACGAAGGTCAGCACCGCGAGACGCAGCGCCAGTCGCGTTCGCGCTGCACCGCCGTAGGCGGACAACGCCCGCAGGAATTCCGGCAAGTCCTCGCGCGGCATGGCCTTGCGATGCGCTTGCCGCGCGGAGGCCTTGAGCGCGCCCTTAAGGTCGACCGAAGGGTCCCGTTTCGCCCTGCCCGTAATGATGCCGAACCGGAAGATTTGGCCGACCGTCTGCTGCAGCCGCTTCGCGATTTCGAGCGCGCCGCGCCTTTCGGCCTTGCGCAGGACCGCGAGCAATTCGGGCGGCCCGATGTCCGCGATGGGCCGCGCACCAATCTCCGGAAACACGTCGGCCTCAAGGCGCGTGAGGACGTGGCCAAGGTAGCGGGCGGTCCAGCCATCCTACTGATTGTCGCACCATTCACGCACCGTGATTTCGAAGGTGCTCTCGGCAGACAGGCGGGCGGCGCACTTCTGCTTCTTCCGCGCCAGCAACTTTTTTGCCGCGTCGCGCGCCGTTCGAGCGTTCGCCAGTGACACGACCGGATGGACGCCCAACGCGAGGGTCTTCTACCCCCCTTGGTAGCGATAGGCCATGCACCAGTAGCTGGCACCATCGGGATTGATGAGAAGGTGCAGCCCGCCGCCATCGCTCAGTTTTCGAGGCTTCTCGCGGTGCTTCGTATTGCGGACTGCGGTACCGGTCAGGGGCGTGTTGGTATCTCGGCAAGATGACCGTTGGTATGCCCGCACATGTACCGACAAATTCCGACTCGTTTCGGGTGCCTCGCGACGCCATTGGACGACGTATACGGCTGTATATAAGATGATTTTTAGATTTAGACGGATGCTATCGGACGCCGTCGGACGGTCGATTTGGCGGAAGGAGTGGGATTCGAACCCACGGTGGGCTTGCGTCCACGGCGGTTTTCAAGACCGCTGCCTTAAACCGCTCGGCCATCCTTCCGCGAAAAGACAACACTTGTATTCAGATATGCGGCATCCCGCCACAACGTCCAGGCGAAAACGCGAGTTCCAGCTTGGCGATCTCGCTCTCGATCGCTTGCCCGTCAAAGGACCCGCAGGATGGGCTGCGGATCGCTGAGAATCAAAGAGTTGAAGGACCCACGGCTTGTTCTATTTCGACGGCGTGGCGGGATATCTATTGCCTCGGGATCAGGTATCAATTCACCTCACGTAAGGAACGCCAGTCACGGGGTATCGGCGTTGGAATTAGACCGCGCCGCCGGCGCGCAAACCGCGCGGACGTTTTGCCGGATGCTATTTGCTGTCGTCGAGGCCGCCGATGTGCTTCTGCCCGTAGAGCTGGACGCCGAGTTGTTTGACAAGCTCCAATTGTGTTTCCAAAAAATCGATGTGTTTTTCCTCATCGATTAGCAGCTCGTCAAAAAGCTCCTTGGAGACGAGGTCGTGGGCCGAAACGCAATATTCCGCCGCCTCGGTGTAGAGCGCCCGCGCGGAAATCTCGGTGGCGAGGTCACAGCGAAGAATTTCTTCCACCGTTTGTCCGATCCGCAGCGGGTCGAGAACTTGGAGGTTAGGGAACCCCTCTAGAAAAAGGATACGAGCCGTAAAGCGATCGGCATGGTGCATTTCCTCGATCAACTCTTCGCGCCATTTCTTTGCCAGATCCTTATATCCCCAATTATCGAAAATACGATAATGGAGCCAATACTGATTGATGGATGTCAGTTCGCTGCGCAGGCCGCGATTGAGATAGTCTAGGACTCTGTCATCGCCCCTCATTGTTCCAAGCTCCTTAGAGCGCGTCCCGATCAATGGAATCATTTGATCGATAAGAACGCAGCTCAAAATCAAAGAGTTGGAACATACCGGAATTGAAAAAGTCCAGCAACTTTTTTAAGGACATGCTCTAACGCGTGGCGCCGATGCCATCGAAGTCGTGGCGGCAGCAGCAAGGCAACACCGCCATGCTTTACATAGATGGATACACGACGTCCGGAAAGAGGGCGCATGGGGCGGCATGGGAAAGGGAGCGCGGCCCAAGCCGAAGGCGCGAACTGCCTACGCCAGGCACATCACGACCGCATCCGTCTCAAAAGTCTCGCAGGACGAGCCGCCATCCGCCGTCGCGGTGTTGGCTTCATTGATGACTGTCCGGACGGTGGCGATGCAACGACCGCAATTTAGACCGCGACCGAGGCATTTGTAGACCGCGAATGGCGTGCGCGGGCATGTCCCGCTGGCCAGGGCCGCTCTAATCTCTTTGTCGGTAACGACATTGCAGGAACAAACAATCATTTGGGCACCAAGCATGAAACCAATGGATGATCCGGAACGCGGCTGTCTAACTCGTTGTTAAAAAATTCGCAAGACCAGAACGGGTATTACAATCATTCCAAAAGAGAAACGCCGGCTTGTCCTAGATTAGAGTTACTCGAAACGACGATTTGACAGTAAGCGCTAATTTGGCCGCTATCCGCCGCCGTGGCTGCTCCGGGGCGGCCACGATGGCTCGCCTTTTCGGGACATATATGGTTTGCCGGGCCGGTCAACACATGCACCATCCGGCCGACAATGACAAATCACGTGTTTCAAAAAATCCGCGAGGCGACGAGCGGGAGGGGAAAGCCGACTTTTTCTCGAAACCCCGGCGGGCTTCGCCTTAACCTACGCTGAGATGATCGCGCTTTCGGGACGCTACCCGAAGGTGCTCGCCTTACGATGAGGAAAGGCCGCATGCGGACTTCGGGGAAGCGCTCGCGGCGGTCGTCGTTCCGGCCCCGGGCGCGCGGCTCGACGAAAAATCGGTGCAAGAAGCTCTCGCGGCGAGACGCGCCTGTCTCTCGCAAGCGCTTCTTGCTATCCTTGCTCGACGAACATAGCAACGCGTGCCGAATTTTTTGTTGACGACGGTCCACTGCACCGATAATTTTGCATCCTAAGTTACGGGTTTGGAAGCCGGTGCAACTCCGGCACGGTCGCGCCACTGTAACCGGCCAGCGCTCTAACGCGCTTGCCGGAAGTCAGACCCTTCCCCGTATCTCACTGTTTCGCTCAACGGGACGCAGTATCCCAGGAGACATCGAAATGCCCGACATTGCCCTTGCGCCCGACGCCCGCCCGGTGCCCATTCCGGTCGGAGAGATTTTGCCATGGGCGATTTTCGCCGGGCTCATCCTGCTGCTGGCGATTTATTTTGTGCGTGCGGAGGAGGGAGCGACATCGCTCATCTCCGGTATGTATGTCCATGAATTCGTGCATGATGGTCGCCACCTGCTCAGCTTCCCCTGCCATTGAGGAAGCTCAAGCATGGTCGGAAATCTCCTCCTCCGCGGGATGCTTGCGGGCGTCTTTGCTGGACTGTTGGCATTCGGTTTCGCGAGGATTTTTGGCGAACCGCAGGTCGACCGCGCCATAGCATTCGAAGACCAGATGAGCCAGGCCAAGGGCGAGGCGCCGGAGCCGGAACTCGTAAGTCGCGAGACGCAGGCTGGTCTCGGTCTGTTCACCGGCGTGGTCGTCTATAGCGCCGCGGTCGGCGGCCTTTTTTCGCTCGTCTTCGCTTTCGTCTATGGTCGCGTCGGCCGCCTCGGACCTCGTGCCACTGCGGCGCTCCTCGCGTTAGGCGGCTTCGTTGCGGTCGTGCTCGTCCCCGGCCTTAAATATCCCGCAAATCCGCCTTCCGTCGGAAATCCTGAGACGATCGGGCTTCGAACGGAACTCTTCTTTGTGATGCTCGTGATTTCGGTGGCTGCACTCGTTCTCGCAGTGGGGCTCGCGCGGCGCCTCTCGGCGCGCTACGGCGGGTGGAATGCGACGCTCATCGCCGGTGCTGCATTCGTCGTGGTCATCGCGATCGTGCAATATGTGTTGCCGGAGATCAATGAAGTGCCAGAACAATTCTCGGCCGTAGTTCTGTGGCGCTTCCGAGTTGCAGCGCTTGGCATCCAGGTGGTGCTGTGGACCACAATCGGCCTCCTGTTCGGAGTACTGGCCGAACGCAGCTTTGCCAAACGGTTTGGGCAACGGCTCTCGGTAAGAGCGGTCCGTCGCTAGCTTCGGCACCGGGGACAGGAATTTGGCAAGGGCGCAAAGCCATTCCATGAAGTTTAGCATTCTTACGTTCGGTGCTGCCGTGACCGCCAGTCTTCCGGCTCCAGCTTTCGCGGCGGAACCGAGCAAATCGACGCAGGAGCAAACCAGCTTGGCGGACCGGTAGCATGATCGCTTGGCATGAACACAAGTGGCGAAGGCTTTCGCTTTGTCTGCTTCTTGGTGCCGGGTGCGCCGCGTTTTCTGGCAATCTGGCGCAAGCGCAGGACGCCATCAGCCCGCCACCGGTGCCGGAAAATGTGGTCCTGCCGCCAGAGCTGCAGCCGACGATCGCCTCAAGTGTTTCACCACTCGCCGAGCTTAAGAAAGCGCTGTACGATCTCGGTTACAATTTGCAATTCAGCTATTTTGCCGATCCCTGGGTCAATCCGATAGGTGGTGTTAAGCAAGGCGCGGCCTATGAAGGCCTTCTTTACATGGCGCTCGACGCGGACCTCGCCAAGATTGCTGGGTTGGACGGCCTCAGTTTTCGCGTCAACGCTTATCAAATACACGGCGGCCGGCTGTCGGCGTCCAACCTCTTCAACCTTGCGACAGTCGACAGCATCGAGGCGCGGCCCGCGACCCGGCTGTTCGAGCTTTGGGTCGAACAGAAGTTCGGCGACCTGGCGTCTCTCCGCGTCGGTCAACTGGCGGCCGACAATCAGTTCGCCATCAGCGAATTCGGCAACACTCTGTATATCAACAGCACGTTCGGCTGGCCGACGATCTTCGCGGCGGACCTACCGAGTGGAGGACCCGAATATCCGCTGGCTACTCCGGGTGTTCGCCTCAAAGTGGCTCCGAACGATCAACTCGTTCTGCTCGCCGGCTTGTACAATGGCGATCCCGCCGGGGCCGGGTTCACGGGATTGCAGGAGATCAAGAACCCGGCCGGAATAAACTTTCGCCTCAAGGATCCGCCACTACTGATGGCCGAAGCGCAATATATGTACAATCAAGACAAAACCGCACAGGGACTCGCCGGGACAGTCAAGCTTGGCGCCTGGTACCACTTCGGCAAGTTCGACGATGAACATTTTGACGTCGCCGGCGAGTTGCTCGCCGATCCGTCGAGCAACGGCGTGGCGCTGACCCATAGCGGCAATTATGGCGTTTACGGCGTCATCGATCAAATGCTCTGGCGCCTGTCAGGCGACGATCCGAAAAAAGGAGTCGGCGCGTTCGCACGCGCTTTTCTAAGTCCCTCTGACCGCAATCTGATCGGCTTTTCTGCCAGTGCAGGGGTCAATTTCATGGGGCTTTGGGATAAGCGACCGGACGATAGTTTTGGCCTCGTAGCAGCCTTTTTTCAGCTCTCTCCCGGTCTCAGAGAACTCGATCTTGAAAAAGCTTTCTTTGAAAAAACCGCCTTGCCGTTGCGCAATTATGAATTGGTGGTCGAACTCACCTATCAGGCGCAGATCGTTGCCGGCTGGACCATTCAACCAGATTTTCAATATATCTTCCATCCCGGCGGCGGCGTTGTCGATCCCCTTAATCCTTTTGTGGGGCGCATCCCCGACGCCGCCGTTTTTGCACTGCGCACTGCGATCAGTTTTTAGAGCGGGATGAATTTAGATTGAATCGCGTTGGGATTCCCAAATCGTCTGAATTCTGATTAAAGGTTATGACTGGATCGGAGGCCGTTTGGTCGTATCGCAGCGGACAGCCTCAGAGTACAGTCCGCTTGGGGGGCAAATCGACCGACTTGCCGGATAATACGGGTTGTATATTTTGCGGCCATAAAGCGGGATGCAAAACCTCGTCCCGCTGGAGATCGCGCCAAAACTAATTCCTACCACTTCTCCGGCAGCTCCGCCGCCCCGGCAAGAACCCCCCTTATTTCCGCGCTCGCGCCGTTCAGCCTGCGGGCAACCTCGCTGTTCGCCAATTCCAGCGACTTCGCGCGTGCGATGGCGCCATCGAGTTCGACCGCGAGCCGCGAACGGTCGTCTTGCATGACCGCAAGCTCGTCCTCGAGATTGGTGCGCAGTGCGTTCGCCTTGGCCCGCCGTTCGCAGGCCGCGTCGAGCCGGTCGAGCGCAGCGGCGAGCCGCTTTAGCGCCGCGTCGAGGCGTTCCGGCAATCTGGGTGTCGTGGCGGCGTCCTCGATCATCCCAAGCGAGCACCTTCACGATGAGAATTTCCAAGCATTATTGCGTTCCCACCGAGACACCCCAAAATTTGAGAAAGCTCGCAAGCCTCTTGTTGTCGCGGCGTCTTGCCCAGAATGCCTATCGCGCGGGTCGACAAACCGGCCGCCGCGCGCTAAGTGCCTGTGGCCAGAATAACTGCCCAGCGCCGCGACAATAAGGCATAAGTCGCGGCGAAATCGTTTTCGCGGCCTAAAAAGTTAAAGCGCGGCAGCAAAGAAACTTAGGCGATGAGGTGACAAAAGCCTTCCGGCGGTTGCCAGACCGGGCCAATCATGCTTTTGCACTACAAATGGCCGCCCCGCTTGATGCCGCAATCGCGCACGATCTCGCCAATTCCGCCCTTAGAGTGAACCTTTGATGCTGACCAGCCACGATAAAGTCACCCATGACGAAATGGCGAATGCCATTCGCGCGCTCGCCATGGATGCGGTGGAAAAGGCGAATTCGGGTCATCCGGGGCTGCCGATGGGCGCCGCCGATATCGCCACCGTGCTGTTCACCAAGGTGCTCAAATATGACGCCGCCGCCGCAAGCTGGCCGGACCGCGATCGTTTCGTCCTGTCCGCCGGCCATGGCTGCATGCTGCTGTATGCGCTGCTCTATTTGACCGGCGAACCAAGCATGACCATCGCAGAACTGCAACGCTTCCGTCAGCTTGGCTCGCGGACGCCGGGCCATCCCGAATACCGCCATGCGCCGGGGGTGGAGGCCACGACGGGTCCGCTCGGCCAAGGGCTTGCGATGGCGGCCGGGATGGCGCTTGCCGAACGCATGCTGAACGCGGAATTCGGGCCGGTCGTCGATCATCATACCTATGTCCTCGCCTCCGATGGCGATCTCATGGAGGGCATCAGCCAAGAGGCGATCGCGATCGCCGGGCACCTCCGGCTTAACCGGCTTATCGTGTTTCATGACGAAAATCACGTCTCGATCGACGGCCCTCTCTCGCTCGCGGACTCGGTCGACCAGGTGAAGCGATTTCAAGCGTGCAATTGGAACGCTGTTCGCATCGACGGACATGATCAGAAAGCCATTCTGCGCACGATCCGCAAGGCGCAAAAATCGGACCGCCCAAGCCTGATCGCCTGCAAGACGACGATTGGTTTTGGCATGCCAACAAAGGCGGGCACCTCGAAGGCGCATAGCGATCCGCCTGGTCTGGAGGAGATCGCCGGCGCGCGCCGCAACCTCAACTGGCCTTACGAGCCGTTTGTCATTCCCGAGCCTATTCTCGCCGCATGGCGCAAGGCAGGCAAACGCGGAGGCGCGCGGCGAAAAGCCTGGAGCGCGGCCCTGAACGTTTTGCCAATGGCCCAGCGCGAGGAATTCAAGCGCCGTTTGCGCGGGGATCTGCCCGCCTCCTTCGGCGAGGCGGCGATCGCCTACAAGCGCAAGCTCGTCGAGGATCGTTCGCCCATCGCCACCCGCAAGGCGTCTCAGGCCACGCTCGAAGTTTTGGCCAACGTCGTTCCCGAACTCCTTACCGGCTCGGCCGATTTGACCCCTTCCAACAATACCAAGGTCGCGGCGACGCCGGACATCGGGCCTGCGTCTTACGCAGGACGCTATATCCATTGGGGCGTCCGCGAGCATGGCATGGCGGCGGCGGTCAACGGTATCGCGCTGCATGGAGGTTTTATTCCTTCGGGCGCGTCGTTTCTGACCTTCAGCGATTACTGCCGGCCGGCGCTGCGCCTCTCCGCCTTAATGGGAATTCGCGCGATCGAGGTTTTCACGCATGATTCGATCGGGCTTGGCGAGGATGGCCCGACGCATCAGCCGGTCGAGCATCTTGCCGCGCTGCGCGCCATTCCGAACCTGCTCGTTTTCCGCCCCGCCGACCGGACCGAGACGCTGGAATGCTGGCAGCTCGCGCTAGAGGCGAAAACCTCGCCCTCGATTCTCGCGCTGACCCGGCAAAACCTACCCTCCATCCGCAACGACTTCAGGTCTGAAAATTTATCCGCGGCGGGCGCCTATGAACTGGCGGCGGCGGAGGGCGGACCGGCCAAGGTTTCGATCTTCGCGTCTGGTTCAGAAGTCTCGATCGCGCTCGACGCACGAATTCTTTTGGCCGCGCGGCATATTCCCACGCGCGTCGTCTCAGTGCCCTGCATGAACTCTTTTCTTGCGGCAGGAACGCGGCCGGCGCCAAAAGATCATTGGCGATGCGCCCGTGCGCGTCGGTGTCGAAGCGGCAGTCCGTCAAGGCTGGGACGCGATCATCGGCGAAGATGGAATTTTCATCGGCATGACCGGTTTTGGCGCCAGCGCGCCTTACAAGGATGTTTACAATTATTTCGACATTACGCCAGAAGCCGTCGCCGAGGCTGCGACGCGGCGTTGCAACAGTTGACGCGTGCTAAAATAACCGACATGCCATGCGGAAACGTGGAGAAGGAGAAGCAATGGCGATTCAAGTCGCTATCAACGGATTTGGCCGCATTGGCCGCAATATCCTGCGCGCGATTGCCGAAGTCAAAGCGCAAGGACATTGAGGTTGTGTTGATCAACGATCTCGGTCCGGTCGAGACCAATGCCCATTTGCTGCGCTTCGATTCCGTGCACGGTCGGTTTCCGGGCGACATCAAGGTCGTGGGCGACTCGCTCGATTTCGGCGAGGGTCCGGTCAAGGTGACCGCTATCCGCGATCCGCGCGAATTGCCGCACAGGGAGCTTGCCGTCGACATCGCGCTCGAATGCACCGGGTTTTTCACCTCGAAGGACAAAGCCGCCGCGCATTTGAAGGCTGGCGCCAGGCGGGTGCTCATTTCGGCAGCGGCCGACCATGCCGATCTGACGGTGGTCTTTGGGGTCAATCACGCCATGCTGACGAAGGATCATCTGGTTGTTTCCAACGCGTCCTGCACCACCAATTGCCTCGCCCCGGTGGCCAAGATCCTAAACGACGCGATCGGCATCGAGACCGGGTTCATGACGACGATCCACTCCTATACCGGCGATCAGCCAGTGCTCGATACGTTGCACAAGGATCTCTACCGGGCTCGCGCAGCCGCGCTGTCGATGATCCCGACCACGACCGGCGCGGCGCGTGCCATCGGCCTCGTCCTGCCCGAGCTCAACGGCAAACTCGACGGCGCGGCGATCCGCGTGCCCACCCCCAATGTGTCCGTCGTCGATTTCAAATTTGTCGCCAAACGCAACACGACAGCCGACGAGATCAAGGACACGGTCAAGCGCGCCTCGCAGCAACAATTGAAAGGCATTCTCACCTTCACAGAAAGCCCAAATGTGTCCGCCGATTTCAATCACGATCCGCATTCATCGGTCTTTCATATGGATCAGACAAGAGTGATGGAGGGCAAATTCGTGCGTGTCCTGGCCTGGTACGACAATGAATGGGGCTTTTCGAACCGCATGATCGATGTCGCCGCCGCCATGGGAAAGCTCATATGACGAGAACAGCGCCCATGTCGTCGTTCCGGACGCTCGACGATGTTGACCTCGCAGGCAAAAGGGTGCTCGTTCGCGCCGACCTCAACGTCCCGATGGAAAACGGGAAGATCACCGATGCGACCCGCATCGACCGGATTCTCGTGAATATTCGCGAGATTTCAGAAAAAAAAGGCAAGGTTATCCTGTTGTCGCATCTTGGCCGCCCGGAGAACGGCCCGGACCCGAAGCACTCGCTAAAACCCGTCGCAGTGGAGATTGAACGCCAGCTTGGACGCTATATTGCCTTTGCGTCCGATTGCGCTGGCGAGGTCGCGAAGAGCGCGGTCGATTCGATGCACGACGGCGCCGTCCTTGTGCTCGAAAATACAAGGTTCCATGCCGCCGAGACGAAGAACGATCCGGCCTTCGTCGATGCCTTGGCCGAACTAGGCGATATTTACGTCAACGACGCTTTTTCCACCGCGCATCGCGCGCATGCCTCGACCGAAGGGGTGGCGCATAAGCTCCCGGCCTATATCGGGCGCAGCATGCAGCATGAGCTTGAAATGCTGAAACGGATGCTGGCCGACCCGAAGCGTCCGCTGGCGGCGATCGTCGGCGGCGCGAAAGTCTCGACCAAATTCGAGCTTCTCGGCAACCTCATGCGCGAGGTCGAATATTTGTTCGTCGGCGGCGCCATGGCCAATACACTTCTCGCGGCGAGCGGCAAGGCGATCGGCAAGTCCCTCTACGAGAAAAAGTTCACCGATGTCGCCCGCCAGATCATCGCCGAGGCCGATGCGGCAAAATGCAAGCTCGTGCTGCCGGTCGATGTGGTTGTCGCATCGCGGCTCGAACCGGATGTGCGCACAAGGACCGTCGACATCGACTCCGTGGGGGAGGATCGAATGATCCTCGACATCGGGCCGCGCACTATCTCGCAGGCGGTAGGCCTTCTCGCCTCGGCCCGGACGCTCGTCTGGAACGGACCCGTCGGCGCTTTCGAGACCGCGCCATTCCAAACCGGCACGATGACGATCGCGAAGGTCGCGGCGCAACTCACCAAGGTGGGCGCGCTTGAGACCATCGCCGGCGGTGGCGATACCATCGCGGCCCTCAACCAAGCCGGTGTCACCCAGGATTTTACCTATGTCTCGACGGCGGGCGGTGCTTTTCTCGAATGGCTAGAGGGCAAGCAATTGCCGGGCGTCGAGGCGCTCCGCTGGACGGCTGCCTCGAGCGCATGACTTTCGTCTCGTATCAAAGTCTCCAGACCTGAACCCCGTGAAACAGGTCTTCGCCGAGATCAATTATCTGTTGCGCAAGACTGCCGCACGCACTTTCAATCGACCGGTATGGGGTCTTTGCTGAACCAAATATCGAGTGTTCGGCCCCTCATATCACCCATTGCGCGGACCACAGCGCCAGCCGCATGTGTTGCCTGAATTTCACAAAGGATTCCCCCTCCAACGATGCGAACGCGGCTGTAATTCGTGTAGGTTGGGTCTTTGAGTGATAGAAAGACCACGATATACCCCGGAACTGCCTGCGTTTGCCGCTTTTAATAGTCGATGCCTACCCCTGGAAAATGATACCAGTAATAAAACCGAACTCCCTCTTGGCGCGATGCCGACGCGGCTTGCAACTGAGTGTCAAACGTAAGAACTAAGCGTGCAGAGCTATTCCAAGTCTCTGATGAAGATGTTTCTGCGCTCGCATTATAAGAAACCGTACCAGACGTGCCCCCCGGAGAAATCGTTTGCGATGGCCGAAAATGCTGCCATCCCACACCAATCGCTGCAATGATTGCAAACAGGGCGATGCCAACGAGACCCAAAATGATAAAATCCGACGATTCCACGCCTGGTCTCCCGTACCGCGTTTTGAGCCAATGCCATCCTGCCCATGCGAGCAGCACAAAAGCCACAACCCAGCAAGCGACAGCTACCGGTACACTGGTCCATCCGCTCAACTGAAGCCCCGAGGCGACAAGAAACCAAGCGGCACTAGGTATCCACTGAAGATATTCCATATTGACGATTTTGCCGTCGTTGTCAGGGCCATTGAAGATTTGCCATAGTCAGGCAAACCAGAAAAGCATATTCCAAAAAAGCCGCACCGGTTAAAGCATAAACCCTATCGCAATATTGCGCTCGCGCCTAATCTCCGTTTCTTATCGCCCCACGGTGGGAATGCACGCCCGCCCAGACCGTCAATCGTACCAAAATGTTTCACGTGAAATATTTTGGTACGATTGCGCGAAAGCGGGCGCCGGTTTCGAAAAAAAATCGTGCTCGAATAGGGGGCTTGTATAAAGCCGCGATGGAGTTGACAATCGGCCAATCTGCTAGCGCATGGGCCGGGCAATGGCATTCGTGGTTGAGATCGAGCATATCCTTGGAAACTTAGAGCCTTTTGTCCATGAATACGGCGCTGCCGCGGTCATGGTCATTCTGACATTCGAATCTCTAGGACTTCCTCTTCCAGGCGAGTCTCTGCTCATTTTTGCTTCGGTTCTCGCGGGGCGCGGTGAATTATCGCTGCTGCCCCTGATGCTCGGGGCATGGGCCGGCGCCGTGCTCGGAGACAATATAGGGTATTTGATTGGAAGGCGGCTTGGCCGCGCCATTGTCCTACGCTACGGGGAAAAGATCGGCATCAACGCCGATCGCCTCAACCGGGTGGAAGCGGTCTTCGCGCGATATGGTCCGGTAACCGTCGCATTCGCAAGGTTCGTCAATATCCTGCGTCAGTTGAACGGCGTCGTGGCGGGCATGTTGAAAATGGATTGGCGGCGCTTTCTCGTCTTCAATGCGCTCGGAGGCGCGCTTTGGGTTTCGCTATGGACAGTTGCAGGATTTTATCTTGGCAAGCATGGATCCGGCATCAAGGCGGTTGCCCATGATTTGGAGCGTGGCGGAGCAATTTTGGGCCTCGGAGTGTTGATCGCCGCGCTTGTATTTGGGTTTCGGCGCCTGCGCCACGGAAGCTGACGACAACCAACGAGGCATCGGCCAACGGCAATGCCGGTTGACCAATATATAAAATTCGGGATTCGAGATTTCCGGCGTCGAGCGCTTTCCATGCTCCGATTTTATGTCTCGCCTCCAGCGGCATCCAATATTTTTTTCTGATCTCCCGGCTTATCTGTACTCCACAACATCGTAGGCGCTTCGTCACTCATTCGTTCAGCTTTTGCAGGAGCCATCGCCGAAACTTGGCGGCGGAATTAATAGCCCTGCGTTTCGCCGTCTTCCTCCGAAAATAGCCGCAGCTGCGGCCTCTCCCGGGTTTCGGCAGACCAAGATGGCGGAAGGCGTAGGGGCTGGGCGCAACCTGCATTCGAGTTAAAGCATGAGCGCCTGCTTGATCGAGACATCGAGTTCCGATGGTCTATAAATCGCGCAAGAATGTGCACAATTTGCCATAAAGTCTTCTCTGTGCGTCTTCGACCGATCGATCGACCAAATTGATCTTACTGCCGAACACGACATCGAGATGATCGAACCGGTGCTGGACGATATTTTCAGCCTTTTCGTAATACCATTTGCCTCTTTCGATCGTCTTGATGTCGCGGGTGAAAATCCCCTCCCCGCCCACCGGGTGAGCGCCCGCGGTGAAAGGAAAGCGCTGCGAGATCGAACTGACGGCGCCATCGCTTTCACGCCATTTGTCGATCGCGAGATCACCTGCGCCCCAATCGGGTATAGGCGTTGTAGGCGGGTTGCCGAAAGGATCACCGGCGCCTTGATAAATCGCGAAAGGCAGCAACAGAGGGTTGATCTCGAATGCCAGAGGTTTGCCCTGCGGGTCCGTTTTCGACGTAACGATAGATAGGTAATAAGTACCATCCTGAGAACAGAAGTTCTTATTTGCTTTGTAGCACCCTTGTAGGCTCAGATCAAAAGCGAGGTTGTCGTCTCCCTTTACGAAGTTGCTTTCATCAATATTCTTGAATAAAGCATCATCTGTGAGACTTCTTGCCTTGAGTCCATTGATCTAAGTACAAATCAATGACAGATTCGGCCCCGATCGTCTTAAGAATTTCAAGACCTTTTTGGATGAAAAAACTCGGGGCACGCGTTAGTTTTCCCGTTGCCGGGTCGCAGCCCGCGAGATAGGTCAACGTCGAACCGTTGATGACTCCGGCGATGGAAACGATGGCCTCGACCCATTGCGCTTCCGAGCCGCACTTCCAAAAATCCTCGGCCAGCATTTGTTGCAACTGCAAGCAGGTCTGCGCGCCCGCGCTATGGCCAATCAGGATGACCGGATTGTCCGCCGACCAGTTCTGAACGAAAGGCTTGCCTGAATAGTCGCACGGTTTCTGGTCATGCCCTGCTGCCGAGCTATGCGCAGCTCCATAATCGACCGGCGCTCCCTTGACTTTCGCGAAGACCTCGCACGCCTTGTCGTGGAACGAACTGATTGGACCGCACTTGGCCTCATGTGTTTTGAAATCTCTCTCGAATTGTGCCAAGGCGTCGCCCCAGTAAGGCAGACCTCCGAGTTCTCCGGGGCCCCAACCGAATAATCCGTGAACGAAAACTATGTTTTTCGATTTCATAGAAGACCTCCGGAATTTAAACTGCTCAGGTTCGCGTGATCGCCTTCGGGCCCCCTGCTCTAGGTGTCGCGTCTCGATAGGTTATTGCCTGGAATTCTTGAGATTGGGGATTTTCCGTTGATTCCAAAGTGGGGCCGATGATGGTTGTCATAATGGAGGAAGGGCGGCAGGGCGCGGTTACGTTCGGATGAATGGGCGTAGGGTTTCGCATAGGCCCATTCCCGCAACGAGGTCTGCACGAAGCGTTCGGCCTTTCCATTTGTTCTTGGCGTATAGGGTCTGGTACGCTTGTGCTTGATTTTCAGCATTCGCAACGCCTTTGCGTGAGCTCTGTGAGCGGAAACTGACGCCATTGCCGGTCATGACGCGAAAGACCTTCACACCGTGATCGCGATAAAATCGCAAGGCATTGAAGAGGAATTTCAGGCAGGAGCGCCGTGTTTCATCCGGCAGGATTTCAGAATAGGCCAGCCGGGAATGATCGTCGACCGCCAGATGGAGATATTCCCAGCCCTTGCCGCCTTCCTTGCGGCTGCGTGGTGCGCTCTGTCCGGTACGGTCTCCCGTGATGCGATGTCCGACCCCTTCGATGCGGCCGAGCTTCTTGATGTCGATATGGATCATCTCGCCCGGCTGCTTCTTTTCATAGCGGATGATCTCGATCCTGGGATCGAGGGCGGACAGGCGGCTCAGCCCCTTGGCCTTTGCGATGCGGGCCACCGTCGCGCGGGAAAGCCCGGCCTCGCGGGCGATCTTCCAGAAGGGCTGACGGGCCCGGCGCAGGGCTTCGACCTGGGCGATCTGATTTGATGTGATCCGTGTCCGCAGGCGATGCGGCCGCCTTGTCCGGTCTTCGAGACCCGCCGCCCCCTCGCTTTCGCGGCGCCGGAGCCATTTCCTGACGGCCGCGGGCGAAACACCTACAGCGCCGGCTATGGAGCGCGGCGTTCCGCCCGCTTGGCGGCGCCCGGCAATCAGGGCTCGCATGTTCGGCGCCGTCCTGGCATTCTTGTGAATGTTCACGGGTGGGTCTCCTGAGCCTGTGGTGCTTCGCAAACCCCACAAACCTCACAAACCTCAGATTCTCCCCGTGAACAACCTATCGAGACACGACAGCTAGGCAACCCCGCGTCGCGGACTAGAGCATGTCCCGAAAGAGTTGCACGACTTTTTCGATCAGGACATGCTCCAACTCGCTGATTTTGAGCAAGTCCTTGTCGATCAAATGATTCCATTTGATCGGGACGCGCTCTAGCGCGGGGTCAGAGCATGGCTTCCGCGGCGTTTTCCATGTGGCGTTTGGTAAGCGCCTCGCGCAATTTTTCCATTGCCCGGCTCTCGATCTGGCGGACTCTTTCCTTTGAGATGCCGAGGCGATCGCCCAAGGCTTCGAGCGTCGCCGCTTCATCGGCAAGGCGGCGCTCGCGGACAATTCGCCGCTCGCGCTCGGAAAGCGCGGTCAAGGCCTCGTTCAGCCAGGCAACGCGCCGGTCGGTGTCGAGGGCAAGACCAACCACCTCGTCTGGGCGCGGCCGATCGTCGACGAGCATCGCAATTCGGTCCACGGCGACAGCGGACTCAACGTCCCCGGCCGGCGCGTTCAAGGACACGTCGGGGCCCGAGAGACGCGCGTCCATGACCTCGACATCCGAGCGGGACACGCCGAGCACCTCGGCGATTTGACTGAAAACTTCCGTCCCGGTGCGCGAATCGCCGCCCTGCGCCAGTTTCGCGCGCAGGCGGCGGAGATTGAAAAAAAGCGCCTTTTGCGCCGAGCTTGTTCCGCCGCGCACAATCGACCAATTATGCAAAACATAATTTTGCATGGAGGCCCGGATCCACCACGTCGCATAAGTCGAAAAGCGCACGTCTCGGTCTGGTTCGAACCGCGCGGCAGCCTCCAAGAGCCCGACATGGCCCTCCTGGATCAGGTCGGCAAGCGACAAGCCATAATGGCGAAAACGCACCGCAAGCGCGATCACGAGCCGCATATGTGCCCGCGCGAGCCTATGCATGGCCGCTTCATCGGCCTGATTTTTCCACCGCAAGGCAAGCACATGTTCTTCGTCGCGTTCAAGATAAGGAGCGGCTATCGCCGCGGCGAGAAGATGTTCGCCTACCTCAGCTAAGTACGCCATGATCGTCGCCCATCGCGTTCAAAAGCGCCGCGTCCCGCGCAATGCCCCGCGACTTTGCGGTTTAGTCCGCCGCGAAGGAGAAAAGCATCTTGCCCCGCCGGCCGGATCTTCGCGTCGACCCGCCAAGTCCTGCCGTTAAACGATTGCCTGGCCTGGCTGGTTCCCCGCCCCAAGCGTGTGTGCGCTGAGGCTAATTGATTTTTGGCGCTTGAGCGGGGGAAATGGAACCCGCCCTGCCATACCAATCGTGGCGAAGTTCATCTAAAATCAACTGCTTTGACCACGACTCGATCCACGGTGATGGGAAATCGCTGGTGGCGGCCGCCACGCGTAAAAATTCCCGTGCCAAGCTTATCGCTTGCCCATTGGCGGTCTCTCCATCATATTTTAGGATAATTCCTGTTCCTCTAGCCAGCTCCGGCCTTGAACCGGACGTTTGGGAGAACTCCATGTTCATCGAGACCGAAGCCACACCTAATCCCGCAACCTTGAAATTTCTGCCCGGCCGCCCCGTCTTGACGCAAGGCACGCTCGACATCCGAGACGCCGAAGGCGCCGGACAATCGCCGCTCGCGCAGGCACTGTTCGCGATCGGCGGCGTCTCAGGCGTGTTTTTTGGCTCGGACTTCATCTCCGTCACGAAATCCGGCGGCGACTGGCCGAACCTCAAACCGGTGGTCCTCGGCGCCATCATGGAGCATTTTGTTTCGGGCGAACCCTTGCTCGTCGGCGAATTCGATGGCGACGCGCAAGAAGACGGCGAGGAATTTTTCGCGGGCGAAGACGCCGAGACTGTCGTAACGATCAAGAAACTCATAGAAACACATGTTCGTCCGGCGGTCGCCAACGATGGCGGCGATATCAAATTTCGCGGTTTCCGCGATGGGACCGTCTATCTCGCCTTGAAGGGGTCGTGTTCCGGCTGTCCTTCGTCGTCCGCGACGCTCCGGCACGGGATCGAGAATTTGCTCAAGCATTTTGTCCCCGATGTGCGCGCGGTCGAACAAATCTAATTCTTATGGCGTCGCCCGGCCCGTTGCGTGGATTGGCCGAGGGCAGCGCGAGATTCGAGGTTTCGCGCATGAAAATATTGGCGATCGACACTGCGCTTCTCGCAATTTCGGCCTGCGTCCTTGACGATGGCGCGGATAGCCCGGAAGCGATCGAGACGATTGCGATGGAGCGGGGCCATGCGGAAGCTCTTTTGCCGTTGATCGACCGGGTCATGGCCCGCGTCGCGGGAGGTTTTGCATCGCTAGGACGGGTGGCGGTGACTGTAGGCCCTGGGTCCTTCACCGGGCTTCGCGCTGGTATTTCCGCCGCGCGCGCGATCGGGATCGCTTGCAAGATTCCGGTCACCGGGGTTTCGACCCTAGCGGCCCTAGCCGCGCCCCTGATTCTGGAGCAAAAGCCAGGTCTCGCCGCCACCGCGATCGATGCGCGCCGGGGCAATGTTTACTTTGCCGCTTTCGGACCGGACGGAAGGGCCGTCCTGGCGCCTCGGATCGCTTCGGCACGCGAGGCGGTGCGCGCGCTTGGCGCGGGTCCGGTGCGACTCGCCGGATCGGGTGCGCCGCTGCTCGCAATCGAGGCTCAAGCGGCCGGGACAGAGACTTGGACCGGCCGCGAAAATACTGGATTAGACATTGTTTTTGTAGCTAAACTCGGTCTTCTTGCCAACCCCGTCCTGACGCCGCCGCGACCCTTCTACTTGACGCCGCCCGGCGCCACCAAGGCGCCGGCGGCGGTCCAGTCTCAACCGGCGGCGCCGTGAACTGCAATGATCAGTTGGCCGTCCAGTGCTGCGCCTTGCATCCGCGCCATCGGTGCCGAGCGGAGCGCGGAATGCGCCGCCATCCACGCGGCGAGCTTTGCCTATCCCTGGCAAGAAGCTGATTTTGAACAGCTTTTTGTCGCGTCCGGGACGTTCGCAGACGGCGCGATCGAAGCCAAGGAGGAGCATCTGGCGGGTTTTGTCTTGTCCCGCGTCGCCGCCGGCGAGGCCGAGATCTTGACGCTCGCCGTCGCGCCGGAGTGGCGCGGGCGCGGGATCGCCAGCAGTCTTCTCGCGCCACATCTTTCTGGGCTCGCCGCGATCCAGGTCACCCGGTTGTTTCTCGAAGTCGGCGCCGAAAATACCGCCGCCCGCGCCCTTTATGCGAATTTTGGCTTCGCGGAAGTGGGCGAACGCAAGGCTTATTACCGCACCGCTGGCGCCCAGATGGCAGGGGCTCTCGTTATGCGGCGCGACCTGCTATAATGCGCTTTGTCTTGGGCAAGCTGAATATTGTGGCAAGCGCCTCGTCAACCATGGGTGAAAATGGCCGGTTTCGATCAATCGCATGCCGTCGGAGGCGTTTCCGGCGAACTTGGACAAGGCCCGCCACCCCGCCGGCTGTTCGTGAAGTCTTACGGCTGTCAGATGAACATCTATGACGGGCAAAGGATGGCCGATGTTTTGGCGCCGGAAGGCTATGCCGGGACCGCGCTTTTGGAGGAAGCCGACCTTGTCATCTTGAATACCTGCCACATTCGCGAACGCGCCACCGAGAAGGTTTTTTCCGAGTTGGGCAAGCTTCGCGCTCTGAAGGCCGCGCGGGCCGCAGCGGGGCTGGAGACCAAGATTGTTGTCGCGGGCTGCGTCGCGCAAGCCGAAGGCGACGAAATTTTCCAGCGTCAAAAAGCGGTGGATATCGTCGTTGGGCCGCAAAGCTATCACCGCTTGCCCGAGCTTTTGCGCCGCGCCAAAACCTCCCGCGCGGTCCTCGACACGGATTTTCCCGCCGAAAGCAAGTTCGATCATCTCGCCGCGCCTTCGCCGCACCAAATTCGCAGGCGCGGGGTCAGCGCTTTCGTGACCGTGCAGGAAGGCTGCGATAAATTCTGCACGTTCTGCGTGGTGCCCTACACGCGCGGCGCGGAAGCTTCCCGGCCGGTCGAAGGCATCGTTGCGGAAATCAAAATGCTAGCCGCCGCGGGCGTCCGCGAGGTGAGCCTAATCGGTCAAAACGTCAATGCCTATCATGGCCGGACGCCAGATGGCGCCTTCGCTTCGCTTTCCGAGCTAACCGCACGCGTTGCCGAAGTGCCGGGCATCGCCCGCATCCGCTACACGACGAGCCATCCAGGCGACATGGACATGAGCCTCATCCAGGCGCATCGCGATCAGCCACGTTTAATGCCCTTCCTGCATCTGCCGGTTCAATCCGGTTCCGACAAAATCCTCGCCGCGATGAACCGCGGGCACACGCGCGCCGGCTACATCGCGCTTATCGCGGAAATCCGCGACGCGCGGCCGGACATCGCCTTATCCTCCGATTTCATCGTTGGCTTTCCGGGCGAGAGCGAAGTGGATTTCGCGGCAACCTTGGATTTGATCGAGAAGGTCGAGTTTGCGAATGCATTTTCATTCAAATATTCGCCCCGCGCTGGCACCCCTGCGGCCGAGTTGCGAGATCAGATCCCCGAATCCGTAAAGTCGGAGCGGCTCGCGCGGCTTCAGACCATCCTCGACCAGCAGCGGCGGACATTCAATCGTAAAATGGCCGGGTGCACGCTCGACGTGCTGATTGAAAAACCGGGCCGGCACGGGGGCCAAATCGTGGGCAAGTCGCCCTATCTCCAGGCGGTTCAGATCGAAGGGAGCCTCGATCGCATCGGCGAAATCGTGCGTGCCGAGATCGTCTCCGCGGGCGCCAATTCGCTCTTCGGGCGGCTGTTGCCGGACCAGGCCGCGCGCGAGGCGCCTCGTTGAAACCACCGGATCGTTCAGCACCGTTCATGCGGCAAGAATTCAAGCAAACTCCGGGCGAGGACGCCGCCGCCGCCGAGATCACATTGGCCTTCGACGACAATCGCCATGCCTCGCTCGTATTCGGACAATACGACCAGAACCTTGCGAAACTCGAACGCAGGCTCGGCGTGATCGCCAATGCGAACGGCAATCACGTGACGATCAAGGGGCCGGCGGTGGCGTGCGAACGTGCGCGGCTGGTTTTGGAAAATCTCTATGCGCGGGTGGAGCTTGGCCAGCCGGCCGGGCTCGGCGATGTCGATGGCGCAATCGAGGAAGGCGCCTTGCAAGGCACTCTGTTTCCGAAGGAGGATGAGGCCGGGCGCGCCGTGTTCGAACAAATCGGCACCCGCCGGCGCGGTACGGTCCGCGCGCGCAACATGGCGCAAGACCTGTACCTCCGTGCGATGAAGCGCCACGAGCTGGTTTTCGCCGAGGGGCCCCACCGGCACCGGCAAGACCTGGCTTGCCGTCGGCTTCGCGGTTCTTTTGCTGGAACAAGGCGCAGTCGAACGTCTGATCCTGTCGCGGCCCGCGCTGGAAGCGGGCGAGAGGCTAGGTTTCCTGCCCGGCGACATGCGCGATAAGGTCGATCCTTTTTTGCGGCCGATCTACGACGCGCTGGCCGATTTCATGGATGCCCGTACGCTCGAACGCGGCATGCAAATTGGGATGATCGAGGTCGCTCCCCTCGCGTTCATGCGCGGGCGCACCTTGAGCAACGCCTGCATTCTCCTCGACGAGGCGCAAAATGCGACGTCGATGCAAATGAAAATGTTTTTAACGCGCCTCGGCGAAGGATCGCACATGATTGTCACGGGAGATCCGTCGCAAACCGATCTGCCGCCCGGCCAAAAATCCGGGCTCAGCGAGGCGATCGAACTTCTTTCCGGCGTCGAGGGAATAGGCCACGTCGTCTTCAGGGAAGCCGACGTCGTCCGCCACGATCTCGTGCGCCGAATCGTCGGCGCCTATGAGGCGGCGGCGCGGCCAGCCAAGGTCGAGGGGCGGCGGACATGAATCCGGTAATCGACGTCGCGATAGAAGGCGAGGATTGGGCGTCCATCGACGCCCCTGTGCAACTTGCCGAGACCGCGATCCTCGCGGCGATTAAGGAAACCGGCGCCAGGCTCGCCATGAACGCCGAAATCAGCGTTCTGTTCTGCGACGACGCTTTTATCCGCGAGCTCAACCGCAAATGGCGTGGAATCGATAAGCCAACCAATGTTCTTGCTTTTCCGACCAGCGGAGATCCCCGCGCGAGGCCGCTCCTAGGCGACATCGTCATCGCGTTCGAGACCGCCTCGCGGGAAGCCTCAGAAGCAGGCAGGCCGTTGCGCGATCACGCCGCCCATCTCCTGGTGCATGGCTTTTTGCATCTTATCGGCCACGACCATGCCGGGGCGGCCGAAGCCGCGGCGATGGAGGCGCTCGAACGCGCGATTCTCGGCAGGCTCGGGATTGCCGGCCCCTTCTGGGAATCGTTGATCGAGGAAGTAGCCGGCGCCAATGACTGAACATGACCCCACGAGCGAGGCAGGCAAAACAGGTTCCGGCGGGAAGCCAAGCCTGTTCGACCGGTTGCGCGCTTTGTTCGGGCTCGGCGGACTGTCAACTCGCGACGACATTGAGGATGCTCTCGCGGACACTTCGATCGAGGACGATATTTCTCCGCAAGAGCGCGCGTTGTTGAAAAACGTCCTTGCCTTGCATGAAGTACAAGTCGGCGATGTGATGGTTCCCCGCGCCGACATCGTCGCCGCGTCACTTCAAACCAGGCTCGCCGATGTGCTTGAGGTATTTCGCACCGCCGGCCATTCGCGCCTGCCCGTGCACGGCGAAACCCTCGACGATCCGCGCGGCATGGTGCACATACGCGATTTTGTCGCTTATCTCGCCGCCGCTCCGGCCCCCCCGCATCGGAGCGAGAGCATGGCCGGTTCGCCGCCCACGGAGCCGGAGAGCGAAGCCGCCGCAAGCTGCCGCTGGCCACGGAGCGGCTTGGATATGTCTTTATCGCAGGCCAATATTCTGCGCCCGGTTCTGTTTGTTCCCGCGTCCATGCCGGCCCTCGATCTCCTGGTGAAAATGCAAGCCACGAGAACCCACATGGCGCTTGTCATCGACGAATATGGCGGCACCGAGGGTCTAGCGTCGATCGAGGACATCGTCGAAATGATCGTCGGCGATATCGAGGACGAACACAATTCTGGCGAAAGCCCCAAGATCGAAGCCGCCGCGGACGGAAATTTCATCGTGGACGCGCGCGCCGGTCTTAGCGAGGTTTTCCGCGCGATCGACGTTGATCTCGCTGCGATCAGCGACGCCGAGGACGTGGACACCCTGGGGGGGCTCGTCACGGCCCTCGCTGGGCATGTGCCGGCGCGCGGCGAAATCATTGTCGCGGACGGGATAGAATTCGAAGTGGTGGACGCCAACCCACGCCGCGTCAAGCGGGTCAAAATCCGCATGGCCGGCGCGCGTCCGCTCCCCAGGCAAATCGCGGCAAGCCCCGCTACGGGCGAGCTTGCCAAACTAGGCGACCCACCGGACAAGGGTGGCGGATAAACCCCTTCGCCGGAAAGCGCCTTCGCGCAATCTCAATAGCAATCAGGATTGCGTTCGAGAAAGCCCGCCATGCTCGCGTTCGCCGCTTCGATCATTCTTGCCTCTGGCTGGCGCCGCCGCCTGATCGCGCTCGCTGCCGGCGCTACCGGCGCGTTTGCGATGGCGCCTTTCAACTTTTTCCCAGCGCTCATGATCCCGATGACTGTCGCCGTCTGGCTCATCGACGGTTGCGCGGAGGCGCGGCAGAAGCCAGCCGGCCGGTGGATATTTTTGCGCTTGCCGGTCGCGGCCGGGCGCGCATTTGGCGCCGGCTGGTGGTGGGGCTTTGGTTATTTCCTGGCGGGACTCTGGTGGCTTGGCGCGGCGTTTCTTGTCGAGGCGGACGAATTCGCCTGGGCCTTGCCGCTGGGCGTTGCCGGGCTCCCCGCCGCGCTCGCGATTTTTCCGGCTATCGGCTTCATGCTGGCGCGGCTGATGTGGGTGCCAGGCCCGGGGCGGATTTTTGCGCTTGCCGCCGGATTGAGTTTCACGGAATGGCTGCGCGGGCATATCCTGACCGGATTTCCCTGGAACACATTCGGCATGGCGCTTGGCGGCAATCTTTTGACCGCGCAATTGGCCTCGATCGTCGGCCTTTATGGTCTGACCGTCATCGCCATTCTTATTTTTTCGGCTCCCGCGGTTCTCGGCGAAAAATCCGCGATGCAAGGAGCAAGACACCGGTTGCCGCCGGCAATCGCCGCCGCTGTCCTGGCCTTCGCCGGGATTTGCGGATTTGGCGCCCTGCGTCTGGCGGGGACAACTCTGGAGCCGGTCGCGGGCGTAAAATTGCGCATCATGCAGCCCAATTTGGCCCAGGACGCGAAATTCCGGCCGGAAAACAAAGCCCGGACATTGTCGCTCTATTTGACATTGTCCGCGCACGGGGCGGAATTAGATCGTTCGGGCCTCGACGATGTCACCGTGCTTATCTGGCCGGAGTCGGCATTCCCGTTCATCTTGTCGCGCGATGCCAGGGCCCTTGCCGAAATCGGCGCGGTCTTGCCGCAAGATACCGTTCTCGTCACCGGCGCCGCGCGTGCGGACGACGAGGCGCGGCGGTCCGCGTCCGGCCCCACCCGTTACTTCAACGCCATTCAAGTCGTTGCCAGTGGCGGACATATTCTCGACAGCTATGACAAGGTGCATCTCGTGCCTTTCGGCGAATATTTGCCGTTTCAGTCCGTCTTTGACCGTCTCGGCCTGCGTCAATTCGTGCATCTCCCTGGCGGGTTCGCGGCTGGTTCGGGACAGCGGTTATTGGTTGTGCCAGGATTGCCAGCCGTCGCGCCGTTGATTTGCTACGAGGCGATTTTTCCGGGCGAGGTTGTGCCCTCCGGGGCGCTGCGTCCGGGATTGCTTCTCAACGTAACAAACGACGGATGGTTTGGGACGACCACCGGCCCTTACCAGCATTTCGCGCAAGCGCGGCTGCGCGCGATCGAGGAGGGATTGCCCCTGATCCGCGCCGCGAACACCGGAATATCGGCGATTGTCGATCCCTATGGCCGCGTTTTGGCCGAACTGTCCCTCGGCGCCGAAGGCGTGCTCGATGGCGGTCTGCCGCAACCAATCGCCCCGCCGGTTTTCGCGCGCTTTCCGTTCGTCAGCGCCTTTTCCGTCTGGATCGCCGTGCTCGCGATTGCCGTGTCCCGCCGCAGGGGAAGCGGGTGAAAAACTTGCGCCGCGATGCGGCTAGCGCGGAAGCCGCTACACCACCTCTCGGGACGCGACCCCGCGAGCGACATCTGCTTGCGGACTCCGCGGGCTGCAAGAGCCCGGCGCAACCATTCCCCCCTCGACTCCAAGGAGCACTCCTGAACAATTTCGGCAATGGCCAATAATCAGGGGTCAACGGGGGAGGGGGGAAGCTCGAAGCGTCCGAATTGGCGGCCGGCGGAAAGCTTCTGTCGCCGCTAGTCCAGTGTGCCGCTGCAAGAGTGGAACTACGGAGGTCCCGCGCGGAAAATTTCCGCCGCCGCAGCGCCGCGTAGGAATTGGAAGCGGAATCGAGTTAATCGGGAATGGCTGGTTCGCCCGGAATGCGCTACCCATTTGGCGCCTTTCACGCAAATAGATCGCAAGAGGACATTTCGATATGCGGCGTCTGATCGTCGAGGAGCCCTACTCCAAGGCGGCCTTGCTCAGCCGGCGCCTCGCGATTTTTTCGCTTGCCGTCGCTGTTATAGGCATTTTGGGCGTTGCGCGGGGCGTTGACCTGATCGCGGTCCTCGGGGGGGCGGTTGTGATTGCCTGCTGCGCGATTTTATCCGCGATTTTGGCTTTTGCGATCATTTGGCGCAGCGGGCGCAAGGGCGCCGGGCAGGCCCTCGCGGGGCTAGTTGTCGCCACTCTGCTTTTGGCCTACCCGGCATATCTCGCGCAACAAGCGATGCGCCTGCCGGGTCTTGCCGATATCTCGACCGATATCGCCGATCCGCCGAACTTTTCCCTTTCACGCGAGGCTTTGGCCGCGCGCGGCGATAACACTCCGCCAAGCGTCGCGATCGCGAGACGCAAGGCGCAGATCAAGGCCTATCCGCAGATACAGCCGATCCTCCTCGACCTCGACGCGCGGGAAGCGTTCGATGCCGCGATCAAGGCGCTGGCGGCAAACGGCTGGAAGATCGTCGAACGGAGGCCGCCAGGGGGGCGCGCGGGTCTTGGCCATATCGATGCCATCGCCAACAGTTTTATCCTCGGCTTTCCTTCCGATATCACGTTGCGGCTAAGGCCGCTCGCCGGTCAGACGCGAATCGACATCCGTTCAGTGTCGCGCTTCGGGCCTTACGATTTCGGCGCCAACCCGCGCAATATCGCCAGCTTCGAGGCGGCGCTGGAAGCGGTTGTCGATAAAAAATGATTGTAAAATAGCATCGCAGTTTACTGCGGCAGGGCGAAGGCTCGATGGTTTGTCGCGTGGCCCGGCGTCTCGATACAGACGAGCGAGAAATTTATCCCCTCGATTGCATCGCCCCCACGCGGGATCACATCCGGCGCGCAATCGAAATAGTCGGCAGCATGAACCGCGTTGCCGATTGTCTCCTGCGGACAATGGCGCGCAGCCAACGATCCCCGCTTTCATCGCGGGGCCCAATCGTCGTTGAAGCGGCGCCACGCCGCAAGGATTGAGGTTATGGAGAATCGCCGATCTGGAAGACCGAAGCATAGCGAATCTTCCAGTCGCGCCAGTTGTCGCGGAATGGTTCCAACCCGGGGTATTCCAACGGCCAGCGCTCTCGCAACGACGGGTCGCCTTCATGGATCTCCCGCATCAGTTCCGTGACCGGTTTCCAGCCCAGTGCGCGGGCGACCTTTGTCCGCACTTCCAAGTCGATTCCAGAGACAAAGAGGTATCCGCCCGGCTTGACCAGCCGCGCTATGCTACGCAGGCATCTTTCCGCAGCCACAGGCATCATATGGCAGAGAAACCGGTTTGCTACCACGATGTCCTGATATCCCAGAACACCAATGAGTTCCGGATCGCCCGCATCCCCACGGAGCCAGATAATTCCCTCTTTGAGCCATGGCCTGACCTTCGCAAGGCCGTCTTCGAGCTCAAACATAGCCTCCATTTCCGCATGGGTCAGGCGCTCGAAAATCGACTTTTCTTGGTCCCTGAAGGTATTTCCGGTCCCATCGCTACGACGCGAATAAACTCCTCTCTCGGCAAATTCCAGAATTTCATGGGAAACGTCGACTGCGTGGACGGTGAGTTCTCAAATCCGGACGAGCCGAACGGATTGTCCACATAATAGAATAAACTTCGGCCCCCTTGCTGCAGGCCAAGACTGAGATGTCCAAGCTGGAACCAGGGGCGTTCCGGTCCACAAGACGGCGCATCAATTCCAGCTCTGCCTTGTTGCGTAGAAAAAAGGTGCCGAAAGATTGCACACGCTCAGCATGGCGAAGGACCAGGGCATGCACAAGCCTGCCATACGCCTGGCCCAAGGAAGAAGAGCGTAAGGGCGCCGGCAGATGGATCCAACTCCTTCTGATTGAAGTTCGAAGGACCCTTCGAAAAATCCGTGAATTCGCCCATTTATCTAGAATAATTTGAGATCTGCCTTTTGCCATAGGGAAACACCGGACGTTTGGCCGCGATATCCAGCGTAACGAAGTTACCTCATCATGCGGCGAGGTCAATGATTTGAGCGGGCGGCTTTGTCCTGTCTCGACAGGTTGTTTACTGGGAGAAACTGAGGTTTGGGGAGTTTGCGAAGCGCCACAAGCTCACGAGACTCACCTGTGAACATTCCAAAGAATGCCGGGACGATCCGCGAGATGCGAGCCCCGGTTGCCGGGCGCCCCCAAGCGGGCGAAGCGAAACTCTCACCGGTGAAGACAAGCTTTTTGGGATCGAGGGCCTTTCCGTATATCGAGCGACGCGACGCGGTTCCCGGGGCTGCCTGAGGGCCGCCCCGCCGCTCCGGCCGGCGTCGCCTAGTTCGCGATTCGAAAGGGCGGGAGAAGCAAGATGCGGTGTGCGGTTCCCGGAATAGATCATGGCAGGAATAGGCGCGGCCCTACGGCACGGCGCTGACAACGGCGATCGAGATGCGGTAGCGATGAATAAGTCCGGGGCACGCCAGTCTGCGACCCGCTCTAGCCGCCTGCCGCCAGTTTTTTGGCAGCCTCGCGCTTGATCGCCAGCGCGCCGCGCGAAAGGCCGGTGTCGCTCGCCTTCGCCAAAAACGCATCGAGGCCGCCGCGATATTCAACCGTGCGCAGCGCCGAGGCGCTCACGCGCATGCGCACTTTGCGCTGCAACGCATCGGATATCAACGTCACATTGCAGAGGTTCGGCAAAAACCGCGTCCGCGTTTTGTGGTTCGAATGGCTGACCAGATTACCGGTCTGCACGGCTTTGCCGGTCAATTCACAACGGCGGGACATTCGCTTTTCCTCGCTATACTTCAACCCGCGAGTCGACTAGCACCGGGTCAGGCCGCAAAGTCGGCGGGCAATTCTTCCATTGCGCAGGACGGGACGAGACGTCTCTTAGGCTAGCGTCTGGGCGGCGTCAAGGCTGGGCGGCGGAATCCCAGCGAGACCGGGTGACGAAGTGCGTGACAAGCCGCTAAAGTGCTGGTTCTGTCGTGATCCTCTAATTCGATTTGCCGGCGGCGGCGGGCGCGGCGGCCGATTTCGCGGCGAGCGGCGACTAGCGAGAGCGGGAGACACACTTCTTATGACATTCTTGTATTAGGCGTGGCCAGTTCTTCATTGTTGGCGCCATCGTCTCGTTCTTGATGTGGGGGCTCTTCGCTGTCCGCACTCTTAACCAACACCCTGATTGGAGCGCCATGATAGCTCGTTCGCAATGACCCCTGGCGCTCGCATCGCCGCGGCGATTGAAGTTGTGGAGGAAATCGAGGCCCGCAGAAGGCCCGCCGCCGATGCGCTGAAGGATTGGGGTCTCTCGCACCGGTTCGCGGGCGCGAAAGACCGTGCCGCGATCGCCTCGCTTGTCTTCGACGCGCAGCGCAAACGCGCGTCCTCCGCGTTCATCATGGGTGACGAAACGCCCCGCGCGATCGTGCTTGGCGCAATGCGTCTGACGCAGGATACGAGCGCCGGCGCGCTAGCGGCGCTCTGTTCGGGCGAGGGGCACGCGCCACCCCCACTCAACGAAGGCGAAGCAGAACGGTATTCGGCCGGCGACCTGACCGGGGCACCAAGTTTTGTCGCGGGCGATTTTCCAGCGTGGCTGGAGCCTTCGTTGACTGCGGTCTTCGGGTCGGCAGTTGTCGCGGAGATGAGCGCGCTCGCCACGCGCGCACCTGTCGATCTGCGCGTCAACACTATAAAAACGGCGCGCGAAAACGTGCTCGCGAGTCTCACGCATCTGCGCGCGGCCCCGACGCCGTATTCCCCTTCGGGGTTGCGTTTGCCTCTGGCGCCGGACGGGCGCGGCCCAGCGCTCGCAGCCGAGCCCGCCTACATTAAAGGCCTCGCCGAAATTCAGGACGAAGGCTCGCAGCTCGCCGCGATTCTCGCCCTCGCACAACCAGGCGAACAGGTGCTCGATCTTTGCGCCGGCGCGGGCGGCAAAACCTTGGCGCTTGCCGCGTCGATGCAAAACAAGGGTCAGATCCACGCGACCGACCGCGATGGGGCAAGACTCATGCGGAGCCTCGCCAGACTTGAACGCGCCGGGGTGCGTAACGTTCAGTTGCATGCGCCGCGCGGCAAAAACAATCCGCTCGCTGGTCTCGAAGGGCGCTGCGATCTTGTTTTTGTCGATGCGCCATGCACCGGCACGGGGACCTGGCGGCGCAATCCGGACGCCAAATGGCGGATAAGACCGGGCGCCCTGACGATCCGTATCGCGGAGCAGGACCGGGCATTGGAAGAGGCCGCGCGTTTCGTCAAGCCGCGCGGCCGGATTCTTTACGTGACGTGTTCGGTTCTGCGCGAGGAAAACGAAGACAGGCTCGCGGCGTTTCTTGGCTCTCATGCGGACTATCGGAGTTTGCCCGCGCAGGAGCTGGCGGGGATGGCGCGGATGCCGGGCCTTGGGCGGTTCGCTTCGCCATTTGGTTTTGGTCTGCGTCTCACGCCGCTGACGAGCGGCACCGATGGCTTCTTCATCGCCATGCTCATGCGAGGCTAGCGCACGATCGTTTCAAGTGAGCGGGAATTTCGATTATCGCGCCTTCGCCGTGGCGGAGCAGTCTCGCTGGCGCAGTTTGGATACCGGCGTCACGTCCTCCTGCGGGCAACTCCGCCGGTCAGGGCTTCAACTCCCTCCTAAAGTCGAGATAGTCCCTCACGAGGCCCAATGCGCCGATGCCGGCCCAAGCGGCTCGCGCCTCGTCACGCAGGGCTTCACGCTTGGCCGAGTCGGTTTCGGTCAGGCTGGCGCAGAAGGCGCGCCAGCCGGGTGCAGCTCGTTTGCTGGGGTCGCTGGTTTCATGCGCAAGGACTTTGGCCGTGGCCGCCGGAAGAGACGCCAAATCGCCCCGAAGTGCCCGAATTTGCGCGAGACGAAGGCTGCTATGTGCAATGCCCCAAGCATTGTCGAGTGTCTGATATTTTTTCAACGCGTCACCAAACATCGCCTCCGCTCTGAACATGTCCTCCTGGGTCGAAGCTAACGCTTTAATATATGTGGTGTTCGCCTCGCCAAGGCTGTCGCCGATCCGTACTTGGATAGCTCGGGCCGCCTCCAGTTGGGTCTTCGCACCATCGAGATCATGGCGCAGAAGCACCAGTGCGCCGAGGGAGCGAAGCGCATTCGCCTCGCCAAGGCTCCTGCCAATCCGGACGTAGATATCCCGCGCTGCCTCGAGTTGGGTCTTCGCACCGTCAAGATCGTCGCATTGAAGCGCCAGATCGGCGAGGGATTTAAGTGCATTCGCCTCGCCAAGGCTCTCGGCAATCCGGACATAGATATCCCGCGCCACCTCCAGTTGGGTCTTCGCACCGTCAAGATCGTCGCATTGAAGCGCCAGATCGCCGAGGGATTTAAGTGTATTCGCCTCGCCAAGGCTCTCGGCAATCCGGACGTAGATATCCCGCGCCGCCTCGAGTTGGGTCTTCGCGCCATCGAGATCATCGCGCAGAAGCGCCACAGTGCCGAGGGAGTGAAGCGCATTCGCCTCGCCAAGGCTCTCGGCAATCCGGACGTAGATATCCCGCGCCGCCTCGAGTTGGGTCTTCGCGCCATCGAGATCATCGCGCAGAAGCGCCACAGTGCCGAGGGATTTAAGTGCATTCGCTTCGCCAAGTCTATCGCCAATCCCGACACAGATATCCCGCGCCGCCTCGAGGTGGGTCTTCGCGCCATCGAGATTATCGCGCCGAAGCGCCAGATCGCCAGCGGCATGCAGCGCAGCCGCTGCCGCCTTTTGTGAATTGTCGATGGCTCGTGTACGCAATACCGACGCAAGCTCCAGAAATGCCATCTGCTCAAAACGATTGTCATCCAGGCCAAGCTGTCGTGCCGGTCCGATCGCCTGCAAAACCTTGGTGATCGGTTGCGTGCGGCCTGCCTCGCCAAGGATCGGCGCGAAACTACCGATATGCGGCAACAGCTCGCTCCTCGCGGCAGGCCACTTGTCTGTTCCAAAATATTTCCCTTTATCCAAAAGCTTGAGGCCAGCGCTCAGGACCCTCTCCAGATCCGGGGTTTTTTGTAGCGGGCGCTCAAGAACGACACATTCACGCAGCGGGTTGAGAAGCTTGAGCGATCCATCGGTGCGAGGCGTGATCAGGCGGAGGCGCCGCAGGGCATCGGTGGCTGCATCCGATTTTTGGGCCGTGATCTGCCGGTCTTCACGACCGAGAAAAGCTTTCAGCCCGCCAGCCGGTAGACCATCCGGCAGGAAGCCCAGAACGGCGAGCAGCCTCTTTGCCATGGGCGTCAAGTGGCGGGAGGTGAGCGACAGGCGCAGCGAGGCCCGGACGGAATTGCGCCGGTCCTCAGGGGCACCGGGCTGCTGCAATAGGAGGGTTTTCTCATCCTTCCACCGCCCCAGCATGGGCTTGAGACGGAGATCGCTATCGACACGACCGGCCATGATGATGAGGGAAAGCGCATGGCCATCCAGTGCGTTCAGGAGCGGCTGAAGGTCAGGATCGTCCCGTTTGATCTTAGTGGCGATGCCACGGAACAGAGTACGAGCCTCGTCGAAGTTCAGAGGCGATAGATCGTCGAGCCGTTCCCACTGTGCGAGGCCCGGCAGGTTTTCGAAGCTGGTAACGACAAATGAGAGGCCCGGAGTGTCTCTCAACAAACCCAGCAAGCGGCTAGTTTCCACGTCATCGGCTTCGATCAGCCCCTCGGCGTTGTCCAGAATTGCAAACGCTGGGGCAAGCCCGCAAGCATATCGAATAGCAGCCAAGGTGCTGTTGTGTGTCGGCTCCGTGGTGAGCCCCAATTCACTCGCCAGCAGGATAAGGAGATCAAGTGGGTCGCTTCGATTATCAAGACTGACGAAGACGCGCCGCTTTCCAAACCGGGCTTTGATCTGAGGATCATAGGCCGCGGCTACCGCGATTTCCGATTTGCCCATGCCCGGTGCGCCGGTGATGATGCAGGGGCGGCGGTCGAGTGCCGCGGAGACCACGCAGCCGATCTCCTCAAGCCGCCCGACGGTGCGCGGTTTGCCAATAGTGGACTCGATGCTGTTGGCGCTGTCTGATGCGGGGGCAAGACTGAGCAGGAAAGCGGGCAAGTCATCGTGCGTCGGCCCGTACGCCACACGGACGACGGCCGGTGGCCATCCGGGGGCGCTCATAACGCTGTCTGGTACAAGGGCGAAATGGTTATTACCGAGACCGGCCCATGATTCGCCAAACCAGTCCAAAAGCTTGCCGATGTTTTGGTCCGCGAGACCGTCAGCGGAGCAGCCCACGAAGATGAGCGTGTCGGTAAAGGCGGCGCTACGCTGAAGGAACTGCGCCAACTCACTGTTCCGTACCCGGACATAATCGGAGTTGGAGAAGATCACGGATTCTGGCTCGTCCCAATAGCCGTGGATATGCCAGACGTGGCGCGTCTCCCCCTTTAGAATTTCCGCGACCGCGTCGGGGGTTCGCCAGGTCTTGGGCTGCACGCCGATGTGATCGCACAGCAAACTATCGTAATTCGTAGTTGCCCGCCGGCAATTGAGAGCCTTGATCGCATCGAGCAATGCGGGGTTAGCGGCCTTTAGTTCGCCAACGCTCTTCTTGAGCCAGGCGCGATATTTCCCGGCCTTACAGCCACCTAATTTCCTCTGGGCGATTTCCGCTGCGCTGAGCCACATATCGGAATTTGTGGAGGAAAGGTTCGCCCTACATGGGCCGCTCCAATCCTCGCCAGGATCTTTGGGTGCCGCAGCGATCGCACTCTCAATTAGCCCCTTCCAGCCAGGTGCGGCATCTCCCGCAACGGCCCTGCTCACGCCTGCCCCGCAAACAAGCAACGCCTTGCCACCCGCGATAGCGGCTTTCAATTCATCAAGCGGAGTAGGCACCGGCACGCGGATCAGCCTTTTTGCAACCCTGGCCAAGCTAAAATGAAAGCAAGGAACCGCAAGACTTTTGTTTCGCCCTCGCCGCAGCGGGAAAGCTTAATCGTACAAGAACTCCGCGCAATCCCCTCCATCCCAAGCGGGCTGATGTAAGAGGCCTTGAGTGCTCAGGCCCCGTCAATCGTACCAAAATGCAAAATGCGGCTGATGACTTCGCTATCAAGTTGGCGGAGGACTTGCCGGTTGCCACCGTTTTGGGCAAAGTCAGGGTTTGCGTTCTAGTAACCTGGCAGGGGAGACCGCGCGCGTGAATATTTTGCGCCTCGTGCTGTTGGGCCTTGCCGCCCTTGCCTCGATAGTTATCGGCGCGGCCCTTTTGCAAAAGGCGATCCGCCCGAAAACGTCGTCCGCGCCCTTGATCGCAACGGCATCCCCGCGCCCGGGCGAGCCGTGGACTTCACCTTTTGAAATCGACGCCGCCCGGCGCGCATTTGAGGAAAAGCTCAAATCGGCGCCGGAATACGCGGCTTTCTTCGACCGCCTGAAAACTGTCTTTCCTTCGGAATACGAGTCTTTTCTCATGGCATTTGCCCGGCATTCGGCCGCAAGCGGCGAGATTGCAAGCGCCGATCTGCTTATGGCGGAGGCCGCCCGCTCGTTGCGCCTTTCACGCGGGATTCTTGCGGCCAAAGCCGGCAGTCAAGCTCTGGAACATATTTTTGAATTGCAATTCACCATGTTGCGAGCGCTCGCGGCCAAGGATCCGCGCCTGTGCGTCAATTTTCTCTATGGTGGCGAGAGCCCCGGCTTTTTTGAATTTTCGGCGCAAAATCGTGGTCTTGTCGCCGCCATGGCAATTGCTGGCATCGACGCCATTCTTGATGGCGAAATCAAGCGGATCGAGAGACCGGCACCGGCCGCGACGGATTTCGACGCGCTAGAAAAGGCATTGCGCGCCAAAGGTCTCGACACCCCGGAAATCGAAGTGCTTCTCGACGGAAAGGCCAGCGATCCACCGATCGGCGACGCCAAAATGTGCCGTGCCGGTCAGGTCTATCTCGAAACCCTCGCCGAGATGCCAGAGTCCACCCGGTTGCGAATTTACGGTCTAGCCGTCGAACTTATGGCGCGATCATGATGGGGCTGCCCTCGCCAAAGCGGGGCTGGCATCCGGCGCCGATTATTGAAAGATTTTCGCGGCGTTTGTGAGGGTCTTGCTCACACCCGAGACGAGCGGAATTCCGACGAATGAGTTCATTGATGCGTTGCACGCAAATGCGGCCATCAAGGACGTCGATCTCATTGATCGCGCATGGGTCCTGGGCGATCCGCCAATAGGCTGAGAGGGACTGATCGAGAAGCTGCAAGAGCAGGGCTCGATTGACGCTGTCGTGCCCGACTAAGACGACGGTCTCCGTTTCGGAAGCGTGGCGTTCCAACACGAGGCGAAGGGCGTTGGCAGTCCGGGCCACAAGGTCCTGCAGCGAATCGCCTTCGGGGAATCTCACGAGATGCGGCGTCGTGTGCCAAGCGGCAAAGAGTTCTGGCCACGTGGCCCGGACCTCATCAAAGGTCCGCCATTGCCACCGGCCGTAATCAAGATCGTTAAGTGCCTCTGTGGGTTCGCTTGCGACGCGGCATGCCCTGGCAATTTCCTGTCCCGTTGTGACGCAGCGGCCCATTGGGCTTGTGTAGACCTTCGCCACGTTCCAGGTTGTGGCGATCCGCGCCGCGACCGCCTTTGCCTGGGCCCAACCTAGTTCGGTCAAAGCCAGCTCGGTGCGGCCACGGAAGCGCTCGGGTTTGATCCCTTCGACATGGCCATGGCGGGTTAGAATAATTTTCGTCATCTCATCTTCCTACAATGGCATTGCCCGATCGCAATGTGCGCAGCCTGTCGCGTCGCCTAGCGCGGTTCCGCCAATGGCGTTTCCCAGCATCACCCAAAGGTAGGGCGTCGGCGGAATGTTCCCTCACGGCCCGCGGGTTGCTGGCCGCTCCGGCGGTGACCAAGAAACCCGCCACAGGAGGGCCAGCGCGGCGATTTGCAGCAAGACGGAGACAGTGGCGAGCGCCGGCACGGAACAGTCGTAAAGCACGCCGAGCAAACTGCTCCCGGCGAACCAGGCGAGGCCATAGGCGGCGTTGAAAATGCCATAGGCGGTGCCCCGTTGCGAAGCAGCCGCGAGCGGCGCGATTGCCGCGCGCATCACGGATCCCTGGGCGCCCATGCCGATGCCCCACAACACCATGCCGGCCATCGCGGCGGCCGGGCCGCCAAGGAATGCGAGGGGGGCGCTGAGCGCCGAGGCGCAAGTGGCAAAAATCATCGCGCCGATGCCAATCTTGTCGAACAGGCGGCCGAGGAGCAACGCCGCCATCGCGTCGGCCGCCATGGCGAGCGAATAAAGAACGGGGATCCAAACCGGCGCGATCAAACCGGTCTTGCCGAAATGAAATGCGATCAACGGAAAGTCGGCATAGCCCGCCGCGATCAAGGCCGCGGCGGCGGTGTAGACCCAGAACAGCCGCGGCAGATGGCCAGCCGTCAAATCGGCGGGCGCCACATCGAGTTCGCGCGGACGCGGATAGAAATGGCGAGCGGCGAAGAGCAACATCATAGTGAGCACGGCGGGGATCGCCAATATGGCGAACGCGCCCTGATAGCCGCCTTTCAAATATAGCGCGGCGCCGACAATCAGGGGCCCGAGAATGGCGCCTGTCTGATCGAGCGCGCCGTGCAGGCCAAAACCCCAGCCGAGCCCAGTTTGACTACCCGCGTGCGACAGCATCGCGTCGCGCGCCGGGACGCGGATCCCCCTGCCTGCGCGCTCGGCGACGATCAGAAAAACCGCAAGCTCCCACCGGCCCGTAAACGCAAGGAGCGGCACGGCGAAGAGATTAATGACATAGCCAACAATCGTGATTGGCCAATAGCTGCCGGTGCGATCGCTGAGATAGCCCGAGACGAGCCGCAACGCGTAGCCGAGGAACTCGCCAAATCCCGCGACAAGGCCGACGATCGCGGCGCTCGCTCCAAGGACGCCAAGGTAAGGGCCGGTGACGCTGCGCGCGCCTTCATAGGTCATGTCGGCGAATAGGTCGGCGACGCCAAGCAGCACGATGAACCGCACGGCGCTTTGGCGGGGAAGGCCGATGGCGGCAGGCGCGGCCTTGCTCATGATCGTGGTTCTCCTTCAGTTGGCGGGACGAAGAGGGCTGCACGGCATCATGCCTTGGCAAGGCGCGAAACGGTTTCCTCGATGGGGCAAGCGAGCGCGAGTATCAAGCCCGCGATCGCCGCGATGTCATCAAGATGGGCGTGCGGCAAATGTAACGGCGGATCATCCTCCGCGTCGGTCGCTAGCGCGGCGATCGTTGTGTCCTCTGGGTAGAGCAAAGGCTTACCGTTCGCCGTGCGGAAAACCTCGATTTTAACATGCGCATCGCGCTTATAACCCTCGACGAGAATGAGGTCGGCCGGGCTCATGCGCGCCAGAAGTTCAGCAAGGTTGGGCTCTTCGGCTCCGCGCAATTCATGCATAAGCGCGAAGCGCCGGTTTGAGGCGACGAGGACCTCGCGCGCGCCGGCCTCGCGATGGAGGTAGGAATCCTTGCCAGGCTGATCGACATCGAAAGCATGATGCGCGTGCTTGAGCGTCGAGACAACGATGCCGCGTTCGCGCAAATAGGGAATGAGCTTGACGATCAAGGTCGTCTTGCCAGCGCCGCTCCACCCGGCAAGGCCGATCACCCGCATGGTTCGAAACTCCGCAAAGGCTTGCTGGAAACCGAGGCCCGCATCCCTTAACCTTCCCTTACGCCAGGTTTAAGGCGCCGCCGGCGATTAGATTTGGATTTTCCTCGACGCTTCTAGATTTGCGCGGCCTCGGCTGTTCCTTGGCGGCGCTGCCGACTCGCAAGGCGCTGCGCTGGCTGACGCATGGCGACCGCTTAATCGTCCAATGGCACCGACTCGCTCAGTGTCATCGACATTCCGCATCTCCTGCGCGAGACGGGCGACACGCTGGAGCGCCAGGAGGCAGCGAATGGTCTCTTCATATTCCGTATCAAGCGTGGAAAAGCATGAAACAAACGTTTTTTGCCCATGGCCTGCCGGTGCAGCGGGGTTCCGGCGCCTTTAGCCTCCTCCGTCATTAATCTTAGAAAAGCCATGCCAGGGGATCGACAGTGTGACGAAAAAGCAAAGTTCCAAAACCCCGGCCTTCGCGCCGCGCGGCCGCGTTATGGCCGAGGTCCATGCCCGGCGTTTCGTGCCGATAAAAGGCAAAAGCCAGCGATTGATCACCTGAATAGATTAAATTAAATCAATCAATTATGATATAAGCTCGGCCTTGTGTCCAAGATTTTGCCAATATGCAAAGCGCCCCGCGAGCCAAAGCCCTGCCATGTGACAAAACACGGTGGGCTTAGTTGCCAAGCCAAGAGCCGAGTATCCGACAAACGGTGCCTGCCATCTGACAGGCTATGCCAATTATAATGAGAATGGGGCCACGAAATCCCAGGCGATCATACCGCCGGTTTTCTTGTTCGACTTGAGGATTGGGTAATGTCTGATACCTAAGTGACGGTCCTAGAGACAGCTCGCACGCGGAATGGAATAGCAAACTTGTATAGTATGTACACGCCGATAAGTGTGAGCACGAGCCCAAAAATATTCCACGCTGTGGCGCTGAATAAGATCTGCATCATTTGGTTTGCCCTACTAGGTGCCGGGCGAGATGCCTTCCGCCATTGGGTTGGTGGCGCGCCGCCTCCCCACGATCACCGCCCCGGCCGCGCCAGCCTCTCTGCGTCGAGCAGTGTTGCGCCATCCACACACCAGTTTTCAAATATATGCCAGGCGAGATTTCGTCGAAGTTTTGACGAAATGCCGAGTCCAATATCTCTTGCGCGGTGACGTCCGCTTTGTTGACGCGCGGAGATATCGAAAAAACTGGGCAAAGCAATGATCCATTCGTCGCGCCGGGATCGCAAGACCAAGGCAATTGCCGAAGCGTTGGCAATGATCGCTGACGCTAACCCTCACCCTGAACTCCTGCGACATCGGCCGCGACCTGTCCGCGAGACAGACGAATGGTTGTGGGAGAGCGCCACCGAATTTTGCGCCGCCCTGGACCGCTATGCAGAGCGCGCTATGGAAATTAAGAGAGAGAATCGACGGCCTCCTGCCGCACCGGGCGCCCGGCCCGCGCCTTGTTGCACCAATCCCACACCGGCTATCTATTTATACTGCGGGCGAGACTTAGTCGAAGTTTTGACGGAATGCCGAGACCAACATCTCGAACGCGCTGAGGTCCGCTTTGTTGCCTCGGGAGCGCGACGCAACAGGACGATGGGTTCGGCGTAAGCCCGGTACGTGGCCTTCCGGTCAAACCCGTCGCAAGCCTGCCATAGAAATCACTAGGGGATTCCGTCATGTCCACTGTGCTTCCGTCGATAATCGTTCTCGTGATAACGGCTCTGATTGTTTTTCATCGCGAGCTCACCACCCTTCCGGCCGCGCCAGCTCCGAAGCCGACGCCTGGCGCCAAGCAGCGTCCCTTGCGACAATCCAAGCCGAGACTTCGTCCGCCAACTTGATGGCCTCCCCGCAACACGCGTGCTGAACTTATCCGCCCCCGCCGCTTTGCCACGCGCCACGGCTGGGCAAGGTGCCTGAAGCCTTTTGCCTCTATCGCGCCTACCCCGCTCCCGCGCCCGAGGCAAAGCGGCATCGGGTCGAATTGCGTCCCGCCGTCTTGCGCTCGGAGCACCACGGCGAGTTCATGACCTATTCATGGGAGTTTCCGCAGGAAGCGTTCAATGCGGCTTCGGGCAATTCCGCGCCAATGGCGTTCTGCCCCGGAGCCAGCTGCTCACATTCCTTGGGTTTCCAGCCTCATGCCCCGCCTCGCCGTCTTTATTGAACGGTTTCCTATCCTCGGCAAATTTGTGATCTCGCGCGGCGCGAAGACCGAAGCGGCCGTGGTCGTGGCGGCGATCGAGGACGGCCCCTTTCGCGGGCGCGGCGAAGGCGTTCCCTATGCGCGCTACGGCGAGACGGTCGATTCGGTCCTCGCCCAAATCGGTTCGGTTCGTTCGGCGATCGAGGCGGGCGCGGATCGCGGCCTTTTGCAGACCCTTCTTCCCCCTGGCGCCGCCCGCAACGCCATCGACTGCGCGCTTTGGGATTTGGCGGCCAAGCGAAGCGGCGTTCCGGCCCATCTGCTCGCAGGCGTCGCGCCGCCGGTGCCGGTCGCGACCGCCTTCACGATTTCAGTGGGCACTCCGGACGAAATGGCGAAGGCGGCGGCCGTTGCGCGCGAGCGGCCACTCCTAAAAATCAAACTCGCGGGCGAAGGCGATGCGGCGCGGCTCGTCGCGGTGCGCGCCGCCGCGCCCGATGCAACCCTCATCATTGACGCCAACGAGGCCTGGACAGTAGCCGGTCTCGAACGCAATCTCGAAGCCTGCGCCGAGGCTGGCGCCGCGTTGGTCGAGCAGCCGCTTCCGGCGGGCCAGGATTCGGCGCTTGCCAAAATCGAACATATCGTCCCGATTTGCGCGGACGAGAGCATTCACGATCGCGCCGGGCTCGAAGATCTGCGCGCGCGCTACGACGCGATCAATGTTAAGCTCGACAAGACGGGGGGGCTTACCGAGGCGTTGGCCCTGGTGAGGCTGGCCGAAGGCCTCGGCTTCGGGCTCATGATCGGCTGCATGGTTGCAAGCTCGCTCGCCATGGCCCCAGCGCTTCTGCTCACGGCCCACGCGCGTTTCGTCGATCTCGACGGACCCCTTCTGCTCGCGCGGGACCGGCCGGATGGCCTTGTTTATGAAGGCTCGCTCATTCACCCGCCCGCGTGCAAGTTATGGGGGTGATTCCACGCGATAATTGGAAGGCCTTCCTTTAATTGCCGGGGAGGGATGCGCCGGATCCCAGCGACTGCAATGATCCCATACCCAACGCGTTGAACCTATTTTATTCGGTGCAATCCTCATTGATAAAAGGAAGAAACTTCTCCATTGAAACGGATTACGGAAATCGGTGGGAAATTGCGGCAAAACGGCATAAGGGCAGCCTCGTCCGTCGTTCGCGCAGAGGAACTCAACTGGTGATGGACAATGCTCAGCCCGGCGCCGCTTCGACGATTGCCATCATAGGCGGCGGACAGGCGGGCGGCGAGGCTGCGACGCTTCTCCGGCAAAACCGCTTCGAGGGCCGTATCGTCCTCATCGGCGAGGAAGAATATCTTCCCTACATGCGCCCGCCTTTGTCGAAGGCATTTCTTGCGCGCGAAATCGGCAAGGATGCGCTGATCTACAAGGCCCATATTGCCTATGAGAAAGCCCGGGTGGAAATGCGGCTCGGTGTGCGCGTCGACGAGATCGACCGGCGCGCAAAGACGCTCTTGATCAAGGGCTGCGCGCCGCTCCACTACGACAAGCTTGTGATCGCGACCGGGGGCCGCGCCCGCGAATTGGCGGTCCCGGGCGCCGGTTTGCGCAATATTTTTTACCTGCGCACGATTTCCGATGTCGAGGCGTTGCAGCCGCTCATGGAGGCTCCCCGGCGTCTCGTGATCATCGGCGGCGGCTATGTCGGGCTTGAAGCCGCCGCCGTCGCGGTCAAACGCGGGCTTGCCGTTACCGTGCTCGAAGCGGCTCCGCGCGTGCTGGCGCGCGTCACGGCGCCCGACCTGTCGAAATTCTACGAACGCATCCATCGCGAAGCCGGAGTCGACATTTGCACAGGGGTCACGGTCAGCGGTTTCACCACCGGTGGCGAGGATGGCGGTGTGGGCGCGGTCGTATGCGCCGGCGGTCAATCGTTTGCTGCCGATTTTGTGTTGATCGGCATCGGTCTCGTTCCCAACACGGAACTCGCGGAACGAGCCGGGCTTGGCGTTGATGACGGGATTGTCGTTGACGCAGCGAGCCGCACCGGCGACCCCGATATTTACGCGATCGGGGACTGCGCGATGCACGCACAGCACGGATTCCTGCGCCGGAAAATACGCCTCGAATCGGTTCCAAACGCGCTCGAACAAGCGCGCGGGGCGGCGGCGGCGATCACGGGGCGGCCAATTCCCGAAGCCACCGCGCCCTGGTTTTGGTCCGACCAATTTGATCTCAAATTGCAGATGGTTGGGTTCTCGGACGGGTATGAGGAGCTTGCGATCCGGGGGAGCATGGAGACGTCATCGTTTGTTGCATTTTATCTCAAGGATGGGCGGGTGATCGCCGCTGATTCGGTCAACCGCCCTGGCGAGTTCATGGCCGCCAAACGCATCGTCGGCGAACGGATGGAGATCGCCCCCGCGCGCCTCACTGATGAATCAGCGGCGCTCAAATCGCTGCTCCGGCCCGCCGCCGCTTAAGCCCCGTTTTATGGCGTAACTGCCACAAGCCGCTAAGCGAGCGGCTTGCTCCCGAGCTGCTTCACCACCTCTCGGGACACGACCCGAAAAGCCGAAGCGCGGGTCCCGCCGCAAGAATGATTTGAAAAGCACCGGGTACCTTCGTCCATCTGGCCAACAATTTCCCTTCCGGCGCATGGATTGGATCATCCCGGCCGCCCGAAACCACCGTGGCGTCCGTGCCCGGATGCCGTGATGCCGCATGAGGCGTTCGACGCGGCTACGGCTCGCCCCATGCCCCTCGGCGCGCAAGGCCGCGTGGATTCTGGGCGTGCGATGGCGGCCGCGATGTGCCGTTTAAACCCGCCGGATCTCCAGCTCCCATTGAGCTTATCAAAGGTGTCCACCATTTCGAGGGAGGGCCACCGGCGAGCCCCATCTCGCGGGCCGTGTTGCAAATCGCGCCGGGCGGCGGCATTGTGGGAGCGGCAGTAATTCCCACGGCGCCGCTTGGCGGCGCGCGGAGCGGACAGATTGGCCCGCGTGAATTTTCTTCTTGCCCATTTGTCCGACCCGCATGTCGGACCGTTGCCGCGTCCCCGCCGGCGCGAGCTGATCGGCAAACGTGTCACCGGCTATTTGAACTGGACGCGCTCCCGCTCGCGCATCCACGACATGGCGGTGCTCGCGCAAATCGTCACGGACATGAAGGCGCATCATCCAAACCACGTCGCGATGACCGGGGACATCTCGAATCTCGGTCTGCCCGGCTGAGTTCCAGCTCGCCCGGCACTGGCTCGAGACCTTGGGCGCGCCCGAGGACGTGAGTTTCGTGCCCGGCAATCACGACGCCTATGTGCACGGCTCGTTGCCTTATCTTTCCGGCGCCTTCACGCCTTGGACGACCGGGGAGGCGAGCGCCGGAGAGGGTTTCCCTTACCTGCGGATCCGCGGCGAGGTGGCCTTGATCGGCTTGTCGTCGGCGGTTCCCACGCCGTTGTTCATTGCAGCGGGATATTTGGGCCGCCGCCAATTGCAAGCCGCCTGGAGGCTTCTTGCCGAAACCGGCAGGCGCGGGCTCGTCCGCGTCGTGATGCTGCACCATCCGCCGCAAACCACGGCCTCGCAGCTCGGGCGCGGCCTCGTGGACTCACGCAGTTTCGCGGCTCTGATCCGCCGCGCGGGCGCCGAGCTTATCGTGCATGGCCATAACCACAGGCTTTGCTTGGCGCGGATGGAAGGTCCAATAGGTCTCGTGCCGGTTGTCGGCGTGCCATCGGCCTCCGTCATTCGCGGGACGCCGCATCATCGCGCCGGATACCATCTCTTCGAAATCAGTGGAAGCGGGACCAATTGCAAAATCGCGGCCCGGGCGCGGGGCCTGTTGCCGGGGACGGCCGCCGTCGGCGATCTTGGTCCGCTCCTGCTGTGACGCCGGTGCAACGGGCCACGGCGAAGGTGTCCCGGCAACAAGAACCGGCATGCCAAAGCTTGGTGTTTTTTTGGACGTTTCATGCGCGGTGTGCTTGCCCTGATGCTAATCCACGTCAGTTTCGACCGTGACCCGCGCCACCCCGGCCCGGCGAAAACCGAGAACGTCGGCTGCGCCCGTCGAGACATCGATGATTTGGCCCTTGATGAACGGCCCCCGGTCATTGACCACTAGCACCGCCGAGCGGTTATTGGAGAGATTTGTCACCCGGACATGGGTCCCGAACGGCAACGAACGATGCGCGCAGGTCATGCTGCCGCGTCCGCGGTAGTAAGACGCCTTGCCTGTCCAGCTTTGGGCTTGAGCGGCGGCGCAAGAGGCGAGAAACGCAAAAGCTCCTATGATAATATTCTTCAATATTCACACTCCATGGAAGGGCATCGTTAAGCTCGGAAGTCCAAGCTGATATGACGCTGCATGGAATATGTGATGAAAAAACGGCCATATATTTGCACGGCCAAGCCGCGCAATATTCGAATGTTTCTGGAGTATCGGATTCTATATCTATTACGAATGCAATGTTAATCCTCTATTCATCCGAATCGAAACGGAATTGTGAGATTGTACCGCGTCTATGCGAAGTTGGTTCCTGCGGCGGACGACGGACGGCGAGGGATGGTAATATGGCTGACGTCAGGGTGACTTGTACCAATGGGGTGCACCGGTGACGCGAGGGAAGATTGAAATGGAAGACTGGGAGATTCGAGCGGCATTGGATGCCCACTGGGCTGCATCCGACGCGAATGACTTCGAGTTGGAACACCAAATCTACCGAGAGGACGCTGTGCTTGAGTATCCGCAGTCGGCCGAGCGCATCCGCGGCCGGCGCAATATTCAGGCGTCTCGCGTCGCACAGCCGAACATGAAGCGCTTCACCGTGCGGCGCATCCTCGGCGCTGCCGGCCTCTGGGTCACTGAATTCGTCCTTACTTACGACGGGCAACCGTCTTACACGGTGAGCATCATGGAGTTCAAAGATGGGAAGGTGGCCCGCGAGACCCAATACTTCGGCGATGCGTTTGAGCCGGGGCCTTCACGTGCTCAATGGGTCGAGCTGATGCGGTGAAATGCAAACGGCGCGAGGTGGCGATCCAACGCTTCCTCGTGCCGGGCTAGATCTCGGAACGGAGGAGTACAAGCATGGCAGCGCCCGACACTCTTCGCTATGCAAAGTTCCCCCTCACCCACGGATCAGGTGCAATTCCTGCCCTCGGGTTTGGTACGCTGATTTGGGATCCCCTCGCGACCGAACAGGCAACCAAGACCGCATTGAAAGTGGGGTTTCGTCACTTCGATTGCTCGGAGCGCTATCGCAATGAACAAGCGGTTGGCGACGCGATGCAGGAGGTGTTTAAGGCGGGGACGATTTAGCGGAAGGATGTGTTCGTCACCACGAAGCTCTGGAATAACAATCATCGACCTGAGCGGGTCAAACCCGCCTTCGAGGCGAGTCGCCAGCGACTCCGGCTCGACTATGTCGATTGCTATCTCGTCCATACCCCATTTGCCTTCCAACCGGGCGACGAGCAGGACCCGAGGGACGAGCGCGGCCGGGTTATCTATGATCCTGGGGTGACATTAGTGGAGACGTGGCAGGCGTTGGAGCGCTTGGTGGACGAGGGCCAGTGCAAGACAATCGGCTTATCAAATATCAATTTGGAGAAACTGCGAGAGATTGTTGAAGCCGCGCGAATTAAGCCGGCGGTCGTAGAGGTCGAATCCCATCCGTATCTCCCGGAATGGGACTTGTTTGAATATTGTCAACGACATGGGATTGTGCTGCTTGCGTTTGCGGCGTTGGGGCATGGAATGGAGCCCAGATTGCTGGATCATCCGGTGATCGTCGCCATCGCACAGCGTGTCAGGAAAACCCCTGCCCAAGTCTTGCTTGCCTGGGCGGTACAACGCGGCACCGCGTTCCTGACTACCTCAGTTACGCCCGCCCGCATCCAGGAGAACTTTGAGCTTTCGATCCTGCCGGAAGACGCCATGCAGGAGATTCGGGACGGGTCGCGACGAGGATCCGGTTCAATGCCGTAGTAGAGACCGGCGTGCCTGGGTTTATTCCCAGCGGTCGGTGAACGCGACCATTACCCGGCCCGCCCGCTTCTAGCAGGCGTCGTAGGGCGCCGCGGCAAGTCGTGAAAGCGCTCGAGGCAGCGCGGGCGCTGTGACCTTGATTTGCATGAGGCCCGCGACAGCTCGCCGCGACGGTTTGGACGCGGGATGATCGACCCTGATCGGCCCAGGTTCAGGATACGTGTAAAAAGTGGTCTCAAGGCCAGCTCGAACCGGAGGCATGAGCCTTGAATATGTTCGACGCGTTGAAGAACAAGTGGGCTGGGGCGGCTTCGTCACGCCGGATTCTCCCCGTTGCCGGCTAGCCGGGCGCCGTGCTTGACAAAGAAACTTTCCCTGTGTACTAAACCAAACGGTTATTTAACTATATGGTTATATATAGGATGTCGCCTGATCGCCTGAGCACCACCCTCGCGGCTCTCGCCGATCCGACGCGGCGCGCGATCCTCGCGCGGCTTGCGTTGGGTGAAACATCGGTGACCGAGCTGGCCGAACCCTTCGAGATGAGCCTTCCCGCTGTCTCGAAGCACCTCAAGGTGCTAGAGCGCGCCGGTCTCATCGCGCGCGGCCGCGAGGCGCAATGGCGGCCCTGCCGGATCGAGCCGGCCGCCCTCAAGCATGTTGACGACTGGCTTGAAGAGTATCGCCGCCTCTGGGACTCCCGCCTCGACCGGCTCGACGATTATCTCAAGAAACTACAGGCCAAGGAGAAGAAACGTGGCCGCAAGAAATAGGCCCGGCGCCGGACAGCAGAACGGCCCTTTTAACCCAAACCAATGGAACATGATCCATGCAGCTCAAACAGAAAATTACCCCATGCTTGTGGTTCGACAGTCAGGCCGAGGACGCCGCGAACTTCTATGTCTCCATATTCAAGAACTCGCGGATCACGGCCGTGTCCCGTTACGGCGACGCTGGTCCCGGTCCTAAGGGCGGCGTCATGACTGTCGCGTTCGAGCTCGACGGGCAATCGTTCACGGGCCTCAATGGCGGCCCAATGTTCAAGTTTAACGAGGCGATCTCGATGATCGTCAACTGCGAAACGCAAAGCGAGGTCGACCACTACTGGGAGAAGTTGTCCGCCGGCGGGCAGACCCAGCAATGCGGCTGGCTGAAGGACAAGTTCGGTGTCTCATGGCAAATCGTACCGGCCGCGCTTGTAGAGCTGATATGCGACAAGGACCCAGCCAAATCGCAGCGAAGCATGCGAGCCATGCTGCAGATGACCAAGATCGACATCGCCAGACTGCGAGAGGCGCATGCGGATCGACGGTTTGATGAGATGAAAGGAGAACCATCATGACCAACTATGTCGATGTTTTCGTCGTCCCCGTCCCCGAGAGGAATATCGAGGCGTACCGCAAACAGGCGGAACTATTCGCCAAGGTCTGGCGGGAGCATGGTGCACTTTCATGCATCGAGGTTGAGGCCGACGACGTAAAACCAGGGAACTGGACCTCGTTCCCGCAGAGCGTGGACCTGAAGCCGGGCGAGAAAGTGTTCGTCGGGATCATCACCTACGCATCGCGCGCCCACCGCGACGAGGTCAATGCCAAGGCGATGAAGGACGAGCGCATGGCCGGCATGAAGCCGGAAACCATGCCGTTCGACGGCAAACGCATGTTCTTCGGAGGGTTCAAGCCGTTCGTTGGCGGATGACGGGCAAGGCATGCCGCTGTGATCCTCGCGGCGCAATAATGGAGTCAGGTGTCCCTCGCTGGAGCGATACTCAGGAGGAAAGGAGACGCGACGATGAAGTTCATGATTTTAGTCAAGGCCAGCAAGAACTCGGAGGCAGGCGCTATGCCGACCGAAGAGCTGCTCACTGCCATGGGCAAGTTTAACGAGGAGTTGGTGCAAGCCGGCGTGATGCTTGCGGGCGAGGGCCTTCATCCGACGTCCAAGGGCGCGCGCGTGAGGTTTACTGGAAACAAGCGCACTGTTATCGACGGCCCTTTTGGCGAGCCGAAGGAACTGATAGCAGGCTACTGGCTGTGGCAAGTAAAATCGAAGGAGGAAGCAATCGAGTGGGTCAAACGCTGCCCCAATCCGCACGATGAAGACTGCGAGATTGAAATCCGCCAGATTTTCGAGGCAGAGGATTTTGGCGCAGCGCTAACGCCCGAGTTAAGGGCGCAAGAGGAGCGATTGCGCGCGCAAGCCGGGGAGCGGGCCAAGACCGCGAAACGCTGAACCCCGAACGGTTGCAACGACCACCCAAACCCCTGAAAAGGAGATACCATGCAAGTTCAACCCTATTTGTTCTTCGACGGCCGCTGCGATGAAGCGATCGAGTTCTACCGCAAGGCGCTCGGCGCCGAGGTAACAGTGCTCATGCGTTTCAAGGACAGCCCCGATCCCAGCATGTGCTCGCCTGGCACCTTGGACAAGGTGATGCATATGAGCTTCCGCATCGGCGATACAACTTTGTTGGCGTCCGACGGGCATTGCACGGGGCAGCCGAACTTCCAAGGCTTCTCGCTCACGCTCACCGTGGCTGACGACGCCGAGGCCGAGCGGATGTTCGCGTCCCTGGCTGACGGCGGGCAGGTGCGGATGCCGTTGGCCAAGACCTTCTTTTCCTCGCGCTTCGGCATGCTCGCCGATCGCTTCGGCGTGCCATGGACGATTATCGTGGGGCCTTGAGGGCCGGTGCCCTCTCCCAGCCAGCGGGAGAGGGCAATCGCATATGACACGAAAGGACGAGTCCAATGCCGGCAACAATTTACGCCAATCCGTCCGAAGACCTTGGCATCGTCGTCACGCGCATATTCGATGCGCCGCGCGAACTAGTCTTCAAGATGTTTACCGATCCCAAGCACCTGGCGCGATTTTGGGGTCCGAAAGGGTTTACGAGCACCGTCCGCGAAATGGACCCGCGGCCGGGCGGCACGTTCCGCCTTGAGATGCGCGGACCCGACGGCGCTATATGTCCGTGCGAGGGCGTCTACCGCGAGGTCGTCGAACCCGAGCGGATCGTCTACTTTGGCGAGCCGGACGGCAGCCATGGGTGCGGGGGCGGGCTGCCTCCGCGCGCGCTGGTGACAATGACTTTCGCCGCACACGCTCGCAAGACGACGCTCACGATCGACACGCGCTTCGAGGCGGCCGCGGATCGCGACGCGGCAGTTAAGGTGGGGTTCAATACGGGTTGGGCCTCGAGCCTGGACCGCCTCGCAGATCTTCTCGAAAAACTCTGACCGGAATACCCGCCGCGCTCAGCGGAGGACCGGTCCAATGCTGGTCGTCTCCAAGAGATTCGTAATGATCGAACGTTGCCGAGACCAATGCGCCGGTACGCCCCCTTGTCAGCCGCCGGCGCGGCGGTGGGCGTTGACATGACTGCTATCCAACGCGGCTTGGAAGGAGATGCGGCGGCCTCGACGGTTTTCTGCCAGATTCTCCGCTTGCTCCTGCGGGCGAAGCGATCGTAGATCGTCTTGTGCGGGCCTTCAGGAAAATCGCTTTTCTCGTGCCCGGAACGCCACCGGCTCAACGCCGGTTTGGCAATGCCGGGATCATTTGCAACCCGCTCGGCGCTGCGCCCGCTGGTCATCGTCAGCCGCACTGCTGCCGTTTGAACTCATTCGTAAATCGTCTTTGTTTGTTCCTGCTCATCGCCACCTCCGCTATCTTTCATAGGGGATGGCTCTCCACTTTTGCAGGGTAAGTCCAACCTATTTTCTCGCGAATTTGCGGGGGGTACCGGTCTCGTGTTCAAAGCGATTCGTGCCAGAGACGGTTGCACGCCCGTAGCTTCCGGCTTCTCTTGCCACTCCTGCCAAAGCTCTCCGACTAATGCCGCCCAATGCCTGACCGCTAAGCGTAAGTCGGCCAGTGTCGCTCCTGGAACCAAGTGCGGTACTCTATCATCTTTGCGCGCTGCGCCGCAGGCGCATACCGCTTGCACGTCGAGGCCTCTTCGCTGTTAGGCGGCGCGCCCCATCGCAGCTCGACGCAGTCGTTCGGATTGTATGCCATTTCGAGAGATGCTGCGCGGTCGATGACGTCTTTGAGCGAGACTGTCCACGAGGAGCCGTCACTGCGCGTATACGCGAACTTGCGCGTCGCAAGCTCCGGCGCGAGCACGTTCTGCAATTCGGCCTTCACCTGCGCGACACCCTTGTCCTTGGGCATCGCGTACCGCTGGGGCTGCCGCGCGACGCGATCCGGAAAGCCGAGGACCACATCGATCGCGATCAACATACGAAAATCGCGCGCCGGAGTGGAGAAATCTTCCCACGCGCCGCTCGTCTCGAAGATCGACCGGCCGTCTGGCATGGCCGCATCGCCTTGGCCACTATTCTGGAACTTTCGTCCGTTTTCGACCGCCGTGACGCGCAGCTTCACCTGTTCGTCGAGTGCCGCGATCGCATCCTCCATCGCGCGCAATGGATCGAGCGGCTCAGGCGACATCACCTCATCCATCCGATCGTAAAAGTCTTCGACCCCGAGCCGTGACTGTTCGAGCGAAAAATCAGCGTAGTGTGGATTTTTTGCGATCTTGCTGTTGGTCAGCAGCCGCAAGACGCCGCTGTTATCGCGCAAGATCGGCCTGAACCGCTTGAACCCGGGGCTCCCAAGCGCTGGATCTTGCGCGAACAAGAAGTTGCCGCGCCAGAAAAGCTTGCGCGCGACCGTCCCGTCCGGTTCCGCGTCGGCAGCGAGGAATTTGCCCGCCGCACCGCCCGATTGCGGCACGCGCCGCACGAGCATCAGAATGTGGCCGTACGGATCGGCATAGATGGTCCCGGCGCGCAGTGTTCCGTGCGTGAGCGGAACGGGATAGAAATCGGTGCTATCATCGCTGGCCAGCGTTCGCCCGTTCCCCGACTGAACCGCGTCGGAGACGGTCTGCACGTATTCGCCGAACGACGCCGCGAGCCCCAGTCGCTTCGGTGCGGGTGCGGTCACTGGAGCAGGCGGGATCGCTGGGGCCGCGACCGGTTGGGAAAACAATTGCTGCAAAAGGTTGGGTATGGGCGTCACGGTGGGCGCGGCGGACGCAGTGATTTGTGCAAGCGGCGAGGGCGGGGTTACCTCGGGATGCTGAATGTTGAACCACGCGTAGCACTTCGGCGGCTTGCCGCGGTCGCCGCGCGTGCACTTCGAGTAACCGAACGGCAGCCCCATCTTGAAGGCAAAATATGCGCGCAAAAGGTACGGAAGCTTGGCGCAGTCGGGGCGAAGGACGAGTCCCATCTCGTCTTCGCCGAGGCTCAAATAGTCGAACAGGAAATTGCGCGATCGATCGCGCAGCACCTTGTCCAAAGCCGGCCACGCTAGATCCACGTCGAGCGGCGCGTCGAAGAGCTTCTCGATCCATGCCGAGTACAAGTTTTCCGTCGCGCGGTTCCATGCATTGCGCAACGGCCAGACGCTCCCCGGTGTCGCGCGCGGCGGCGGCGGCTTGTCGCGGCGCACGGCGATTTCGCGCGCGGTCGTACTGCACGACGCTGGCGCGAGTTTGCGCGCGAGCGTCGCGTGCCACATCCCCGCGGTCGGCGACGCAATTTCGGCGTACCAGAAATAAGGCGGTCCGCCGTGCCGGTCGTGCGATTTGGCCGCGACGCTTCCATCGGGCGCGATTAGCGAGAGGTCGCCCTCAAGCGGATTCTCCGCGACGACGAGCACGCGCAAAGGCGCGCCAGTCCATGGCGCGATCGGCGAGGGGAAAACCGCGAGCTCTGACGCGTCCGCGCAGGTGGCGGAGGAACCTTCGGCCCGTGAGTCCGCGGCCGAGAACAAATAGACGAGAAATGCGCCTGCAATCAGAAAGAGTGCTGTCACAACATGAGGAAAGCGGCGTGGTGAAAACACTTGAACCCCTTGCTCCACTTTGACGGCGATAAACGATTTTACCAAAGCTTTGGCCGAAATCGTGGCAAAGTGCGGTTGTCGTCAGCCATTTAATTATGAGAAATGAGATTGTGGAATTTCAATGCCTTATCATGCGTAGGAAATTTGAGAATTTTACATTCAATTTGAGAAAATCGCCCGATGATGTGCTTGGGAGGGCGGAAACGGGATTTTGGAGCGCAACTGCTGTTCTTTCTCGACGAGTTGATACCTTCGCCGTTTGGGAAACCGCTACTTCCCGATCAGCCTAATCGGAGTTTTTTTGCCTGGCATTGAGGGCACGGCAACGGGTGCGAGGGAATGGACTGAGGTCCTTTGCGCGGCGGAGGCCTCGATCCCAGTCTCGAGGCTGAGGTAGGTATAACCCCTCTTGAGCCTACCCCACCAGGCCCTGGTCTCGCCGTCGGGCTGGTACGTGTGCCGGTCAAAAGCGCCGGCTGAGCAAGCTGTCCTCATGCTGCATCGCACGCGGGTGCCGCTGATCCGGCAGCAGACGATGCTGGCAAACGCGTTCCGGGCGCATCTTGCCGAGTTCGGGATCGTGGTTGTGCAAGGCATCAGGCATGGGCGCGAACTGATCGAGAGAGTCTTCACCGAGGATATCTTTGATCTTTCCGCCGTGGTGCGTACGGCTCTTCGGCCGCTCGCCGCGCAGCTGATGGAACTCAGATTAAAGATCAAGTCGATCGAAATGGAACTCCTCGCCTGGCATCGGACAAGCCGGGAAAGCCGGCGGTTGGAAACGATCCCCGGAGTGGGGTTTATTACGTCGACGATGGAACCGCTTAAGCTCTGAGCGCGTTAACGAAGAAATGTAATTCCACCGCACATCGCGCCGGGCATGAGGCGTTCGAGCGTTATGCATTCGAGCTGACACACGCCAAAAGCCGGTCTCAAGATATTTCAGATCATGATGAGAATTTCTGTTGTTGCGCACGACCGAATTTGCTGCGCTTGCGCCTGCTCGGCGGTCTTTGCCGTCTCCGTTGCGACGAAGGCCCTCGGCTTCGAGGCGAGGCCGGCTGTGGCTCTGGGTTACTCTTCGTCGTTCGACAACGACCAGCCTTGGACCGCACGCAGAGCATACGGCCATAGCAGCTCGAAGATAGGCGGTGCGCCCTCTGCACCAGGGGCGAAGAGCGCCGAAATCAATAACGGCGAGCGGCCGCTGTTTGCTGTTATTTCGATCGCTGACCAGCGCGTCTCCATATACAATGACCACGGGCTCGTCGACCGCTCGGCGATTTCGACTGGCATGCCCGGCCATCCGACGCCCAAGGGCGTGTTCACCATAATCGGCCGCGAGCGATACCATCGCTCGAATATCTACTCTGCCGCACCGATGCCGTTCATGCAGCGCATCACATGGTCGGGCATCGCCATGCATCTCGGAGTTGTTCCCGGTCATCCGGCCTCGCACGGTTGCATCCGGCTCCCCGCCGGGTTCGCCGCCAAACTTTGGGGATTGACCAAGATCGGCGAGCGCGTCGTCATCTCGCCGCAAGAAGTGACGCCGGTCGAATTCACGCATCCACTGCTGCCCGCGCCAAAGATGCGGGTTGAGGCGAAAGCCGACCAAGCGGCTCCCGACGCGCCGCAGGCGGCTCTCGCCGCCGCCAAGCCGCCTCTGATCAATCCGCATCAATACGCCGAGCAGCTCAGGGCCAAGGCTGTGGCCGAGAGGGCCGTGGCCGTCAAGACCGTAAAGGAGGCGTCCGTGGCCGTCCGCGTCGGGCAGCAAGAAGCGGCTCGCGCGGCGGCGGAGCTCAAAGCGGCCGAAGCTGCCCACTCTTCAGCTCAGGCGAAAGCCGAAACCGCAGCCAAGGCACACCAAGCGGCGGTGGCCGCCGCGCCCGCCAAGGAACAGGGACCCATCCTGGTGGCGGAGCTCAAGGCCACTGATGGCAATGTCTTCGACAGGGCCGAGGCTGGACACCTGTCCAAGGTGGACGAACGGGCGGCGGCCGCCACGGATGCGGCGGCAATATCCACAATGAACGTCGAGGCGGTGCTCGCTGATGCCGCGGCGAAGCTCGAGGCCGTGAAAACGGCTTCCGCCGCCAAGGCCGCTGACTTAGCGGACGCCGTTCGACGTTTGAACGATGCGACAGCGGCCTCCGACGCCGCCGCGAATGCCGAGAAGGAAGCGCTGCGGCGAACGTCGCCCCTGTCCGTGCTGGTCAGCAAAAAAGACCAGCGGATTTACGTGCGCCAGGGTCTTGCGCCCGTTTTCGATGCGCCGGCGAGCGTGCGTGATCCGGAGACGCCGCTCGGTTCGCACCTTTATATCGCGACGGCGGTGGAAGGCGATGGGACTTCGCTCAGATGGTCGGTCGTGTCGATCCCGACTCGGTTTGCCGAGGAACGGGGCGAACGTAAGAGGAAAACGGCCTCCGTCGAGGAACGGGTCGAGGCACTGCCGAAACTGCACGGGTCCCCTTCGAGCGCCGCCGATGCGCTCGAGCGCATCGAGATTGCCCAGGACGTTCGCGACCGGATCGCGGAGCGTCTGTGGACAGGTGGCTCGCTCATCATTTCCGACGAGCCGCTCAGCGGAGAGACAGGCGCCGTTGGCACCGACCTCACGGTGAAGGTGCGCTAGCAGGCCGCAACGCGGGCGGTTGCGCAAATCTTTGCTAGCGGCCGTAGACGCTCAACTGAGTGCGCGCGAAGCGTCGGAGGTCTCTCCTTGTCGCACGCTATCGCCAGGTGATGGACGAGCGTACTTCAATGCCGCATGGGGCCAAAACAGCGCGAAAGAGCATGGTGCAGTGCTTGTTTTTGAGGGCGCGTTGCCCGGCGGCGTGCTGGCCAAAGTAGGCGCTCCGGCTGGCAAAGCGATTCGCGGCGTGGAGCTCATCGATATCGTCATCGTCGAGGCGCGTGACGGGTATAAGGTCGCGCTCGATCTCGCCTGATGCGGCGATGCGCACCGATCGGATGATCTTAGCCGGTCGCGTGGATGGGGCATCTGTGGGCGCCGAAAAAGGGCCGTTTCAGTCGTCGTCGAGGGAGATTTGCGCGCTGCGCGCTCCGTCCGCGTGGTTTCGGCGATCCGACTCGAACGCATGCGGTGAGCGACCAAGGAAGACCGCGAACGTACTCGAGCAAGGTGCCGGATATTATCCGTCTTCGACGCCAACTTGATAAAATGTGCAGGCCGATTTCTTCTGAGTTTGGCGCTTCTCAGTTTTTTGATGAAATTGTGCTTCTGACCCCAATGCGAACTAATCTTTTTTCGACGCGTAGACCCATAATTGCTTTTCCGTTGAGTTTGACCAATCTCGGAGCTTCCCGCATGCGTCTCGTTCATCCCAAAAGAGGCTGTTTCGTCGCGTGAAGCCACCCGGATACTCGGTTGAGGGGTAAGATTTTGGTCGACTGTCAGCGTAACTTTGCTTGTTCGGTTTAGATTATTCACCACGAACAGACGTTTGACCTGACCATTTTGAAATGCCTGCAAAAACGCATTGTAGTTCTTGAAGACCACACATCCATTGGACTCACCCTTCGGGCCGAGCATGTAAGTGTGTGCGAGGAAACCTGACCGTCCAAAGATGTTACCGCCGCCAACAGGTTTGAGGCGCAACGCTTGAACTCCGTGGAAGGTCTTCTCCCTTAACGCAAGCTCATAGACATTGGGCGGCGTCGCCCCACGCATATGTTCATGCACGTAACGCGGATCGTCCAACCCGCCGCCTCGGCCTGAATGGGCTTCCAATTCCGTGCCATCGGGAAGATAGACCATATGCGCTGAGATGTCATAAACGGCCGTCCACGAATTTAAGCCGAGCAGCGGGCCCGATGTGATCTTTCGCTCATTATCAAGAACGCCGCTTTCCGGAGCCGCGTATGCCAGCGCAGACTGAGGCGGTTGTTGTCCAGAATGTTGCGGCGTATCGAAAAACTTCTCCAAATACACGCGATTGTCGGAGGGAGTGGCTGCTAGAGCGGGATTTCTGTTCTGCTGCACTAAAGGGACAGAAGATTGAGACGGAATATACAGGCCAGTCATTATGACTGCCCAAAGCATGAATGCACCGGACAAAAAGGCAATTTTTGCCTGTCCATATAGCGGAACATCGTAGCGACGCGAGATCCAAATGAACAGAGCTAAGAGAGACCCGCCAACCATTATTGAGTAGACGTAAAATCCGTTCATTGCATCTCTCATCAGGTCGGAAGTGCGGGTATACTAGTTCCTATTCCTTCTCGGCCGGGGGCTTGCTAGGGCTTTTCCCGGTTGCTTTAATCTCAGCGTCAATGGGCAGGCATGCCTCGTTGGACTGGAGACGAGATCGTCCCGGCATTTCGTCCGGCATTTCGTCAAAACTTCGTCAAAGTCCCGCCTGACGCGTTAATGAATGGTGAGTGTGGGATTAGTGCAACATATAGCGCGGTCGGCGAGCTGGCGGGCCCGAACGGGCTCCTGATCTGGGCGGTCAGGCTCAGACCAGGGGCACCCTCCTAAAACTTGGTGATGACCCATAAGCATCTGCCGCCCGGTGTCTAATAGATGCAGCGGTACTTCATGCCCGGCAAAACGGTCTCCATCAGGTCAAGGCGATCAATGCCGGTTTAAATGACCGCTTCGGGTCAGACGGGGTAAACCTCGACGTGAGCATATGTTTTTTGGGTTGTCCCCAATAGCAGACCGTGGCCAGCGGCGCTGTCGGCCTCAGGACTTGACCTCGCTCGGATCATTGCATCCAGATTTGAGGCAGGCCGCAGGATCGTGATTCAAACGTTTAAACGGGAGAATTGACTCATGCGGCACGAACTCCCCGACTATGAATGGGCCGCCGTTTAGGCCGGTGCCACCGAATAAGCCGCGCGGCGTGCCGCGTGGTGATGACCGCCGTGTCCTGAATGGCGTCTTTCGGGTTTTGCGCTCGTGTCAGAATCCTTTGGCAGATGAGAAATAAAAACCAAAACCTCGGCGGTTCACGCGCTCGCCGCTGGTACGCGTATCTCTGGCACGAATGGACTGTCGAAAGCCGGCGTCCAATTGCTCCAGCTTTTGCTCGGCCAAATCCGGCGGAGTGGAGTGATAACCGGATAACCGCGGCATGGCTCGGCCACGCAACGGTGTTAATCAATTTTTTCGGGATAAAAATTCTCACCGATCCTGTACTTTTTCCCCGGATCGGAATCCGGTTGCCCGGTCTTACACTCGGGCCCAAACGCCTGACCGAGCCCGCGCTGACCGTTCGCGACCTCCCTAAGATCGATATCGTGCTACTTTCCCATGCGCATTTCGATCATTTCGACATGCGCACGCTCCATCGATTTCATCGTTCGACCACGGTGATCACGGCCCAGCGGACAAGTGATCTGCTTCGTTGGACGCGGTTCTGCGACGTGAGCGAACTGGGTTGGAAAGAAAGAAAGTCTGTAACAACCTTTGCCGGCAAGATCGATATCGTCGCGTTCCGCGTAAAACATTGGGGCGCGCGGACGCGGCGCGACACCTATCGCGGTTACAACGGCTACGTTCTCGAGAGAAATGACCGTCGCATCCTTTTCGGGGGCGACACCGCGCTGAGCGATTTATTTGCGGAATTGCGCGCTTCCGGTCCCATCGATTTGGCGATCATGCCGATCGGCGCTTACAATCCCTGGATTCATTCGCACTCCACTCCGGAACAGGCCGTGCAAATGGCCAATCAAGCCGGCGCTCATTTCATCATGCCGGTCCATCATCAAACCTTCCGCCTCAGCTCCGAAGACTTTCGCGAACCGATCGAGCGTTTCCAGGCCGCGCTGCATAAGACACCGGAACGCATCGCCGTCCGCGAAATCGGCGAAACATTCGTGCTGCCAGAGATGCCGATCTTTCGTTCCCCCCTTGCCCGTTGACTTGCCGGAGGCAAAATTTGCTCGCTCGCGCCGGCCTAGCTCAGCGGGTAAAACAGCGCAACCGCACTATGCCGCCGCTCCGTGGCCTGATATTGCTCCACCGCCTATATACGGTTGAACTCACTGAACGGCAGGCCCACCTACGACGTGACAATGCCTCACTCGAGGATGCACGTTCAGTTGCCTGACGCTTGTGTGCGCTGCGTTTTGTCGAAACGTTTTACGACTCGATCTCGCTTAAGCTTGGAGAGCCTATAAATCCAAAAGATCCCATCGAGCTGATCGACCTCGTGCTGGAAACATACGGAGAGCAGACCATCGGCCTCTTCGATCTTTTCCACACCGCTCAAATCCTGGTAGCTCATCCGCACACGGGCATGGCGTTCAATCTCTTCCGTTACGCCTGGCATGGAGACGCTGCCTTCTTCCTGCCGGATCATATCGGCGGATGCCCAGACGATCTGCGGGTTCACATAGGTCCGCACTCCATCCGCCGCCGCGAGTTCGATCACGGCCAGCCGCTTCAAAACACCGATATGAGTGGCGGTGATTCCGATTGCCGATTCCGCACGCAATGTGTCCAAGAGATCGGTCGCAAGCGAGCAAAGTTCCTCGTCAAATACGACGACGCGCTGGGCCGTCGCGCGAAGTCGATGATCGGGAAATCGCAGGATCGTCTGTACCGTCACGGCATATTTTCCACATCCGGCCCATATCGGCCATCGCTCGCGAAGGTGTTGTCAACATTGGTCAAGTATAGCCGATTTCGTAATCGTTTTGGTTCCGTGGGCACGGGCATAAGCCGTTGATTCCCTGGCCCGGCGGCACACTGGCACTCTTGACAACTAAAACTTGTCGGCGCGACAACGCCATCGTGGCCACTGTCAGCTCTGCGTGCTCGAACCAAATAGGTGGCGATCGTCGCGGGGTGCAACGCTGAACGCATCTGCATGTCGCCCGAAATCTAACCTCGCGTAAAATCAATCGATGCACGTTAGCTAGGTGAAACAGTCAGCCTAAAATGACAGGCTGAGCTGGGGCTCGCTTGCCAGCTGCTTCTCGCCGAGCGACGACAAGGTCAGGCCGAGAAGGCGGATGCCTTTTGTGACTGGGAACAGTGGCTCGAGCAGCGCATAGCTAAGCTGCTCAATTTCGGCTCGCGTCGAAAAGAGCGCCTGACCGGTCCGGCTTCGCGTGATCTGCTGGAAATCGGCATATTTAACTTTTAGTGTCACCGTGCGCCCGCGAAACTCTGCTCCCTCGTAAGTGCGCCAGACCTTTTCGATGATCGGCTGGAGCACCTCGCATGCGGCCTCGAATGTGAAGAGATCAGCGGAAAAGGTGTTTTCCGCACCAAGAGACTTGCGGATCCGGTCGGCTCGGACGGGCCGTTCGTCGATGCCGCGCGCGATCCAGTAATAATATGGCCCCGGCTTCCCGAAGTGCCGCTGAAGGAACGGCGAGCGTCCGCTCTTTGAGGTCGAGCCCGGTATCGATCCCGAGCCGGTTCATCTTCGCTGCCGTCGCCGGCCCGACGCCGTGGAATTTGCTCGACCGGCAATCTTTCGACGAAGGCAGGCCCCATCTTCGGGGTGATGACGAAGAGGCCGTCTGGCTTGCGATGATCCGAGGCGAGCTTGGCCAGGAATTTGTTGTAGGAGACAGCCGGCGGAGGCTGTTAGGCCGGTCTCCGTGCGGATCTTCGCCCTGATCGCCTCTGCGATTAGCGTCGCCGGCACGATCCCTTTCAAATTTTCGGTGACGTCGAGATAGGCCTCGTCGAGCGAGAGTGGCTCGATGATTGGCGTGTACTCGGCGAAAATCTCGCGGATCTGGAGCGACACCGCCTTGTAGACATCGAAGCGCGGCTTCACGAAGATCAGGTCGGGACACTTGCGCTTGGCGGTAACCGACGGCATTGCGGAATGCACGCCGAATTCCCGCGCCTCGTAGCTTGCGGCAGCGACAACGCCGCGCTCGCGCGATCCCCCAACCGCGACAGGCTTGCCACGCAGGTCTGGATTGTCGCGCTGCTCGACCGAGGCGTAGAACGCATCCATGTCGATATGGATGATCTTGCGCTGCCGGGTGGGCTCGTCCGAGACGCGCCTGATTCGGCTCTACGGCTGTTGCGCCCTCGCCCAGTTCGATCACTATCCTGCGCAAGCATGAACGTCAGGCCGCGAGGCCTCCCTCATCTTTCTTATCCCCCCTCGCGACAATCTTGAGCGAATCGTCGGGAAGCGGCCGTTGCAGCTTGAGCGCTTCCTCGGCTGGCGCATTCATCCAGATGTCGATCTCCTCCCGTGCCGTCAGGACAACGGGCATCGCTTTCGGGTGGATCGCCCCGACCTCCTTGTTCGGCTCGGTCGTCAGGAACGCGAAGATGTCATTTGTGGTCTCGCCTTCCTTCACTTTCCGGACGGAGGTCCAGCGCGTCCAGATGCCGGCAAAGAAGGCGAGTGGCCGGGTCTCGTCGAAGGCGAACCAAACGTCGGACGGGAGCCGTCCGGCAGTACCTCATTCTCGGAAAAACTCGTCAAGGGCACCACGCAGCGGTTCTCGATTCCGAGCCAGCGCCGCCAATGCGGAGATTTGACATTACGGACATTGGTGACGCCCGGATCGGATTTCTTGCCCTTCAGCGCAACGACGGGCGAGGGCATGCCCCACCGCGCCATCATCAGCTCGCGACCCTCGGGTTGGTTTCGGACAATCGGGGCGAAGTAGTCCGGAAAGATCCCGTAAAGCGGTGGCAGATTGCCTGCCCGGTCGCGTAGGGCGCCCGCCAATTCGCGGATTGCCTGCTGGCCCTTCGTCACCGAATAGAGATTGCACAAAGGCCGTCCTCCTTACCGCCACATGCCGCGCATGCGGGCGCCGACATCGACGCGCACGCCCTTGGCTCGCCGGCCGTGCGGCCGATCGCAGGCGCCGCCATCGGCCAGGCCGTCCGCTCGAACAGGCCGAGCAGCTCCTCGGGAATGAAGCGCGTCCGCGAGGCATAGACATGGCGGTCGCCCTGCGCGTGCTGGCCATGGGTGAAGAAGCGCTGCGGCACGATCAGGTGAAGATCGTCCTTGGCGCGCGTCATCGCGACATAGAGCAGGCGCCGCTCCTCCTCGATCTCGGCCGACGTGCCGGCGCCGAGGTCGGAGGGCATGCAGCCATCGACGACATTGAGCACGAAGACCGACTTCCATTCCTGTCCCTTGGCGGAATGGATCGTCGACAGGATCAGATAGTCCTCGTCGAGCAGCGGCACGCCGGCCTGGTCGCTGGTCGCGTCCGGCGGATCGAGCGTGAGTTCGGTCAGGAAACGCTCGCGGGAAGGATAGCCGGTTGCGATCTGCTCGAGCTGGATCAGATCGGCCCGCCGTGTCTCCGCAATCTTCATGGATGCGGTCGAGATGCGGTTCGTACCAGAGCCGCGCCCGCTCCAGATCCGCCGGCCACTCCGCTCGGCCCGCGTTCAGATCGGCCAACGGTTTCGACGAAGGCGTTCCAGTCGTCGCCGGCGCGCGGCGGCGGTGGCGCGCCAGCAAGCGCAGCAATGGGATCGGCTGCCTCCGCCATGCGGTCGAGCACCCGCTGCGCCGAGGCGGGGCCGACGCCGGGCATCAGATGCATCAGCCGGAAGCCGGCGACGCGGTCGCGCGGATTCTCGACAAAGCGCAGCAGCGCCAGCATGTCCTTGATGTGGGCGGCATCGAGGAATTTCAGCCCGCCGAACTTCACGAAGGGAATGTTGCGGCGGGTCAGTTCGACTTCGAGCGGACCGCTGTGGCTGCGAGGTCCGGAACAGGACCGCCTGCTGTTTCAGGAGCGTGCCGCCTTCGCGGTTCTCCAGGATGCGCTCGACGATGAAGCGCGGCCTGGTCGGCCTCGTCGCGGACGGCGACGAGTTGCGGGCGCTCGCGGCGGTGCGCTCGGTCCAAAGGTTTTTGGTGAAGCGCTCCCGCGCGAGACCGATGACGCCGTTGGCGGCGGCGAGGATCGGCTGCGTCGAGCGATAGTTGCGGTCAAGCGTGATGATGCTCGCCGGCGGGGTGAACTGACCTGGAAAGTCGAGGATGTTGCGCACGGTCGCTGCGCGGAACGAATAGATCGACTGTGCGTCGTCGCCGACCACCGTCAGGCCGCGGCCGCCGGGCTTCAGCGCCAGCAGGATCGAGGCCTGCAGGCGGTTCGTGTCCTGATACTCGTCGACGAGCACATGGTCGAAGCGCGCCGCCGATATCGTCGGCAAGGCCCGGATCGCTGACCATCTGCGCCCAGTAGAGCAGCAGATCGTCGTAATCGAGCACATTCTGCTTCTGCTTCGCCTCGACATAGGCAGCGAACAGTTCCTTCAGTTCGGCCGCCCAGACCGGCGCACCACGGAAAGGACGCTCCGAGCACCTGCTCGATCGGCAATCTCGGCGTTGACGCAGCGCGAATAGATGGCAAGGCAGGTGCCCTTGGTCGGGAAACGGCTTTCCGTCTTCGAGAACCCTAGCTCGTGCCGGACCAGGTTCATCAGGTCGGCGGAGTCTTCGCGGTCATGAATGGTGAAAGCAGGATCGAGGCCGATCTGCTCGGCATACTCGCGCAGCAGCCGGGCGCCGATGCCGTGGAAGGTGCCGGCCCAGGTCAGCGCATCGGTCATGATCCCGGCATTGTCGCCAATCACCTTGCGCGCGATCCGCTCGACCCGCCTCGTCATCTCGGACGGCGGCGCGGCGCGAAAAGGTCATCAGCAGGATTCGGCGGGGATCGGCGCCATTGACGATCAGGTGGGCCACCCGATGGGCGAGGGTGTTGGTCTTGCCGGAACCCGCGCCGGCGATGACGAGCAGAGGCGTGCCCGGCGCCGCATCGTTCTCCCGCGACGCCATGCTCGACAGCCCGCCGCTGTTCGGGATTGAGTGTTTCGAGATAGGCGACGGACATTGGTTGCGAATCAGTATGGAGGCAGGTGAACCATGGAACCACCTTTCTCGTCTTGTTCGCAACAGGCGTGCCGTAGCCATAGGGTTGGAGCTGCCTGCCGCATCGCCTGATCTCCCCTTAGCCAAACAATTCCTATGAAGTGCGCAACAGCGGGAGTGTGGCCGCAAGTGCCGCATTTACCGGGGAAGTGGCAAAAAAGCTCAGAGGTTCAGCCTTTCTGTCCTTCTCCCTCCATCAGACTCTCGATTGAACTCTCTTCGCGTGATGAGAACAACTAGGGAACATACTATTTTCCGAGCCCGTTGCCAAGGACATGAGCATGACGCGATCAACGGCGCGGCAGCGGCGCTCCTTGTGGCGGGAATGCTGCGCGTCGCGTGGCCAGGTTTTCCGGTGTCTCACCCGGCAGGATTTGTTCGCCCCGGCCATCGTGCAAGCTGGGCTCGCGCCGGATCGCGAGATCTATGTCGAGGCGGGCGATGAGACGTCGGTACTCGTCTGTTTCGAGGAGGGTTTGCGGCGCGGCGGGCTCGGCACCGTTGTCTCCGAGGTCGTGCGGCTCTCCATGACGGCCTCCCGCTGCCTTCAACTTGCCGCCGGATGGCTCGGGCACCATCGGCATCGCCATCCGCCGCTGGCGGCGGCCGGCAGAGGCGGCCGATTTCGGCCAGCCGACAGCATCCATCTCCCGCTGGCGGATCACCGTCCACCCCGTAACTCCCTTGCCGGTGCCTGGCGTTGGACGCCCCCGATGGCAGCTCGAATTGATCCGGTGCCGCGCTGGGGAAAGTGCCGTCTCGTCATCGGCGATCTGTTCAATTGGCAAAAATCGCCAGTCATACTAGGGCGATTGGAGGCATGTTAACGCATTGATAAATAATGGTGTCCTGTGGGCGATCGGACCCGTCAGCGATCATTCCTTGATCGCGGATACAGGCGCATGGCGTGATGGCGGTTACCCGTTCTTAAAGTTGCAAAATGTCTTCGACAATGCTGTCGGCGAGCGTACCTTCCGTGGAGGCGTATGACGCCTTCAACTTAAGCCCCATTACCGTCATGGCCCGAGTGCTGGCCAGCCATTGGACCTCTGCATTGAGAGTTTCTCGCGCGACTGCCTCGGCTGTTTTTGCCGCCTCGAGCGCCTCGCGGGTCATGATGCGCGGCTCGCGCAAATAGGCAATTTGCGCCGCGTTGCGGCGCGCGAGGGCATCGTGGAAAGCCTTCTCGGCTAAATCGACCTGCTCGGCTACGGCAAAAAGCTCGGCCTCTGGTTCGATTGCCTCAATCATTCCGAACCCCGTGCTCTCACTTTTGCTTAGCCGCAGAATCGAGCCTTTCTCGAAGGCCCGTTCCCTCTCGAACAAAGCGCTGTCGCGCACGTTCATCTTGTCCATGAACGTCCCTTCCATGAGACGGCCGTTTGCTTTAGTCATGGCGGTGTTCCTTTTTGGCATGCGCGAGCCCGACGCGGAACGCGCCGCGAAGGCACAATGTACATGATTTGTTCTATTCCTAAAGTTCTTTCTTTGTTCTTAATAGCAGTTTGGTGATCTCCCGAAAATGAACAGGCTTTGACCAAGGCGTAGGCGGAGCAGGAAACAATCTCACTGAAATTGCTGGGAGCCGAGAGGGCCGCTCGCGACTGTAAATCTTGAGGTGCCTCGGGACCCCCGCGCGCGCTCGCTGCCGAACATCATGAAAACCCTGTTGCTGGCACGTAACGTCGCAGGAAGCGACCGATCTTCACAATTAATCTGCACCGGCACATTATTCGGCTGCTTCCTGAGGATGATCGGGGAACCCGCCCGATGCCGTGTCGGCGTGAAGGGTCCTGTCGTGACGTGCTTTAGCGAAGCCCAAGGGAAAGGCGGGCCTTGAGCGCAGCCATTTCGATATTTATTGGCAACTAGCGCAACGTTATGGACCGTGGCGCATTTATTCCGCAGGGCGGCCAGGTCTCCGCATTTTCCATGGAGGACGATATGGGTCTACTAGATGGAATTCTGGGCGGTGTCATCGGCTCCGAGGCATTGTCTCTCGTCAAGGACTATATCGAGAAACGTGGTGGCATCCAGGGCGTCGTCGCGGAATTTGAGAAGACCGGCTTTGGGCAGCAGGCCAAGTCGTGGGTGTCCACCGCCCCTAATCTTCCGATCAACGCCGAGCAGATCCAACAGGCTCTTGGTTCGGAAAAGGTGAAGGAAATGGCCGCCAAATTCGGCATTCCCGTCGACAAGGTCGCCGATCTGCTGGCCAAGCACCTACCCACTGCGATCGATAAAGCAACGCCGGAAGGGAAGCTGCCGGCCTGACGCCGATCGCCTGCCGACGCTCTATTTTGTTCATTGAATAAAGCGCGGTGTGTCTCCGTCGAGATGCGTTGCCGTTGGCAGGGCGATTTCGGGCGTAATCTCACGGATGACGCATAAGGTCTCCGCAGCACCATTAAGCGCAAAAAGACGTCGCCAGAACCCGTATCGTGAAATAGGAGTATGCGATGAGCATTTTTGGGACGATCATGTCAAAAGTATTGGGCAAGACGCCCGCTTCCCCGGTCACTTCTACTGCTGCTACTGCTGCGCCTTCTGCTCAGACCAGCGGGACAACAACTGCGGCACCGTCCGTCCAACCTTCAACCACACCATCGACGCCACCGGGACCATCGGTGGATGTTGCCGCGGTGCTAGACGACTTGAACAATAAAGCTGCGGAGGAGTTGGATTGGAAACACTCCATCGTCGATCTGATGAAGCTCCTGTCCCTCGACAGCAGTCTCGCTGCGCGTAAGGAACTTGCAAAGGAACTTCACTACAACGGCGATATGAACAACTCCGCCTCGATGAACATTTGGCTTCACAAACAAATCATGGTGAACCTTGCAGCGAATGGCGGCAAGCTACCGGATGAATTGAAACATTTGATTTAAGGTTTCTAGCGATAACCCGATTACATCAAATAGCGGCGGTGCCGGCTTTTCGAGTTGTCGGATGATGAACATCAGGACGAGGATGATAACGATAGCGGTGAATAGGGCCGCTTTAAGTCGCCACCCCTTTAAATATCTCCTGAACATCGCAGCCAATTGCCGGCGAGCTAAGGCTTATGGGCGATCGCCGAAGAACATGCGCCGCTATAGCGAACGCAAAGCCGTCGTCGAGGCCGAGGGTCAGCCGCCGCTTCAGGCGCCAGACCATATGGCGACGGTTTTACTCCGCCGTTGACAATTCGCGCTCATCAGCGCGCGATGGATTGGAGAGCTCCCGCAGGCGCGCATGCGCATTCGCGCTTTTTTCATAATCACCGCACATCTGGTGACCTGAGCCCCTTTTCTCATCCAGGGATGAGCGGAGTCCGTTCGTCATATGAGCATGGCACGCTGGGTGGGGCAACGGGGCGGGGCGCGCAGCCCCAAGCAAGCGCAGCGACCCGCCCCGTTGCATTTGCGGGATCGCTCCGGTTGGCGTAGGTGGCCGGCGGCACGTTGCCGATCGCGCTGTGCGGCCTGACGGTGTTGTAGTCGAGCTTCCAGGCAGCAAGCGTGGTACGAGCGTGAGCCAGCGTGACGAACAGCGTCTCGTTCAGCAACTCGTCCCTTATACCAGCGGCATTGACCTCTGACTCAGGTGGTCTTTGCAAATGAGAGCTGGCGTGATTCTCTGCATCTTCAGCAATGATTCGCGGAGACTCTGATGCCGGAAGCTTTGACAATTACGCGCGACAATTACACGGCGGCGGAACTCCGCGAGGCGGCGGCACACAGCAGTGACGCCGGCGCAACGCGGCGGATGTTGGCGCTGGCCTTGGTGCTAGAAGGATATAAGCGGGGCGAAGCCGGCAAGCTCTGTGGCATGGACCGGCAGACCTTGCGCGACTGGGTTCTACGCTACAACGCCGAAGGAATTGCCGGGCTCTGCAACCGCATAGCAGCTGGACCGGAACCGCGGCTCACGCCACAGCAGGAGGCGGCCGTAGCAGAGCTGGTTCGCAAAGGACCAGACCTTGCCGTAGATGGCGTGGTTCGCTGGCGCCGGATGGATCTGGCCCGCATGATCAAAACCCAGTTTAATGTGATCTTGGCCGCGCGCAGCGTTGGCGCGATGCTGCGCCGGCTCGGGTTCCGGCGCTTGCCGGTGCGGCCCCGCCATCCGCAGCAGGATCCTGCGGCGCAGGAGGCGCACAAAAAAACTTCGCCGGTCTGGTCAAAGCCGCAATCCCCGGGCATGCGCGCGAAAAACCGGTCGAACTATGGTGGCAAGATGAAGCCCGCGTTGGAAAGCCAAGGCACGCTGACTCGCGTCTGGGCCAAGCGCGGCAGCCGTCCGCCCGCCCCGCGCGATCGGCGCCGCGAATGGGCCTGCATATTCGGCGCTGTCTGCCCGCGCCGCGATACCGGCGCGGCTTTGGTGCTGCCTTATGCCAACGCCCAGGCGATGAACCTGCATCTCGAGGAGATCAGCTGCCAGGTGACGCAAGGCAGTCACGCCGTCTTGCTCCTCGATCGAGCCGGATGGCGCCAGTCTGGCGAAAAGCTGCGGGTCCCAGGCAATATCAGTCTGCTCCAACTGCCGTCCTATTCTCCCGGGTTGAACCCCGTCGAGAACATCTGGCAGTTCCTGCGCCAGAACCATCCCGGCAACCACGTCTTTGAAAGCTGCACCGATATCGTTGATGCGTGTTGCGCGGCATGGAATGCTCTCGCCGCAGAACCAAAGCGCATCGCCTCAATTGCCACACGAGACTGGGCATCGGTCATTCCCTAATGCCGTTGGTATTAGCTCGTCCTGATGCAGGAAGTCCTGATGCAGGATCCGCATTCGGGCGCCCCGTTCGCGTTCAAGGCAAGCGCGGCGATCTCATCAAGTGTAAAAGTCTGAATTTGATCCACCGGTCAATGTCAGATTATGTCATTCATTCAACGGCGGGCATGATCGGCGAGGTGGACTCGATGTTGTCAAGGATGCCATAGGGTGTTTGGAAGAACGCCCGTCGCAAGCAACGGGCTATGGCACCGGCTGCGCCGGCGCGAGCATTCCGACAAGTCCGGTATACCGGACTTGCAAAATATTGCTCGCGTCCTTGACAATATCGATCCACTCGCCAAACTCGCCGCCGTGAGATGAATGGCGGGTTGCGATTTCATCCGGCAGTGCCTGAAATCTCAAGTCCAGTATTTTACACAATACGCGCGCAACTGCCGGCGAAAAGCACGCTCGCTGTTGCCATCACTGATACGCTCAAACGCTGGCCCGCGCTCACAAGATATTGCGAGGACGGGTGTCTGGAGATCGACAATCTTATCGCCGAACGCGCGCTTCGCGGCGCCGCCATCTTGCGTCGCACCTGGCTCTTCACCGGCTCAAAGGCGGGTGGCGAATGCGCAGCGGCAATCACCTCCATCATCGAAACTTGCCAACGGTATGGCGTCGAACCCTTCGCCTGCATAAGCTGCGGCATACAGAAGATCGCCGGAGGATGGCCCAACCGCCGCATCGGCGAACTCATGCCATCGGCCTGGCGCCCCGCCATTCAGCAGAAAGCCGCGTGACGATCTGCGGTTCTCACACGACACTTACCGGGTTCCGCGGAAACCGCGGCGATGTGCGGTCCAAGAGCGGGTCCCAATGAGGTGGACCCATATCCGGCATTGCGAAAATCGTTGAAGCATTCTGCGGGAGAAAAATCATCGAGGGCAATTCCGATTGCGTCCCAGAGTGCATCGCCGGTTCGGCGGGCCACTTTGCGCAATCTGCTTTCGAGCTTGGCGAAGACCTGCTCGATGGGATCGAGGTCCGGGCTGTAGGCCGGTAGGAAACACACGGCCGCGGCCGCCGCTTCGAGGGCTTTTCGAACGCCAGCGCGTTTGCGGGAACTGGGATTATCCATCATCACGATTTCGCCTGGCGGCAAAGCCGGCACGAGGACCTGCTCGACACAGGCGAGGAACTTCGCGCCGTTGATGGGGCCGTCGAAGACACAGGGAGCGGTCACCCCACCGTGGCGCAGCGCGGCCAGAAAAGTCGCCGTCTTCCAGTGGCCGAAAGGCACGTGTGCGATGAGTTTCTTGCCTCTTTCACAGCGCCCGTAACGGGGGGGCCATGCTGGTCGAGGCCCAGGTCTCGTCGATAAACACAAGCCTTCGAGGATCAAGGCTTTTCTGCATCTCGCGCCAGGCCGCGCGGGCTCCTGAGCCCGTCGAAGGGCTTGACGTCCGGGCGCTCCTGCCCGGCGGCATGCAGGGTTTTTTTTTAAACGTCAACTGCAGATGCAGCAAGAACCGGGCGACGGCTGAACGCCCCACCTTGATCCCGAGCGCGGTGATCTTCTGCCACAGCCCGGTGATCGTCAGATCAGGCTTTTCTGCAACGAGGGCCCGCACCTTGTCCTCGTGTCCGGCCAAGGCATAGCGCTTATGGCCGCCGAATTTGCGCGGCCGGCACTCGCCTGTCGCATTGAGCCGCTGCATCAGCTTGATCACACAACTCGCGCTGACAACGAACATCCGTGCCACCTCGTGTCGAGACTGCCCGGAAAGAACAGCCCACGCCATGCGTTCCCGCAAATCCTGCGAATAGGGTCTTGCCATAAAGGCTGGCCTCCTCCCAGCCCGCAGGATGACTCATGATTCGCGCCGCTTGGGAATCCCCTCCCGATTCCGCCTTCTCGGGACCCGCTCACGCCTTTCGCATGTTTGATGTGTCCGGCAGAATGTCGCTGACGACAAGTCCAATGGCGGCGTGACAATGCCTTGACAGCTGGCAGGAAATCTAAAGCGTCTCCCCGTCCCCTCATAATTTCCAAGCGCGACCAAATGACCCCCGGTTTGGCGCCGTCTCCAACACGATGATGCCGAGAGATAAAGTGACGATTACCTCACGCTATGATGAATTACAATTCGCGCATATAGAAGCTATTTTCTGCTTGGAAAGCCGCCAAAAGACATGAGCAGCCCTATGAATTGCGGTTAATTGCGGTATTTTTCAGCGTCAGCTACAAATTGTTTTCCTTGTAGCCGGATTGACATAACATCATACCGTGATGTATAAACTGCAGGGGCTGGGCGCTCTGCGAGAGAAAACGCTGGGTACGCGAATGCGGCCGGGTTTCGCATCGAGCCGATCGAGAGGGAGGACCCCATGAAACGTCTGCAGAATCCTTGTGACCGAAGTAGTCGCGATTTTAGCTCGCGGTGGAGCGATCGCGAGAGGCTGGCGCTGAAGATCGGACTTGCCGCTGCAATCTTCGTCGCGTCGGTGGGCGCAGTTGCGGCCGGCGAGCGTGACGCGGCCCGGCGGGCACCCGGTTTCTCTCCCAGCCTGCAGGAAGGTCGCTCGGCCGCAGAGCAGGATCGGATCCACTATGATTTGTCCGCGCCCCTTGGTCGCATGGGTCTTGGCGCGGACCCGGCGCACCCGGAGGGTCCAGGCAATTTTACGTTTTGATCGCCCCCAGCGCTGATCGCGCGCTCCTCGATTTTTGAGGAGCATTGCACCGGCCCTGGGCTACGATCTTTTCGCCATGGGTGAACGATTTCATATCGGGCACTTTGAACGTGCTTTGGTACGATAGCAATTCGGCGCGATGAAGCTGGGCCAGTTGCGCGAGGAGGGTCTCGCCTTTTTTCAGGAGCCTCACTTCAACCCGGCGCCTATCCTGAGGGCTAACGTTGCGCCCCACAAGACCCAGTTTTTCGCATCTTGTTATGAGTGCCACGACCCCATGATGCTTGGCTTGTAGCCGTTCCGCCAGCTCCCCCGCGGTGGCCCACTCCCGGCCAGGAAATCCCTTGATGTTGAGCAACAACAAATATTGCAGCGGCGTGACCCCACGCCTACGCGTGATCTCCTCGCTAAAGCGCAAGAACCGGCGCAGCTTGTACCGGAAATCGGCAATCGCCTCGAAATCTTTTTTCGACAGCGGCGAATTGGGTTTTTCTAACATGGATCGAGGTGCCATAACTTCATACTGTGATATATTTTTTCCCTAAGCAAAGGGTTCCTCGCCCGGCCACAAATTGCCGCGCCGCCAGAATTCCGCAAGGGTTCAGATCGGGCGCGGTATCCTCGATCCGGCCAGCGGCGTGGTCAAGGCAAGCCCGCTAAGGACCGGTCGCGACGCAAGAACCACGCCACGAAATTGCCGGTTCGGCCTCGACGGCACGCCGCCTCCATCCACACAATCGGCCGGGTCTGGCGGTGCCTACATTCCTGCGGAAATGACGCCATAGCCAAGGCCATTGTGACCTGCTTCAGCCGACTATTGAAGGATTTTCGCGGCGTTTTCGAGGGTCTTACCACGCGCCCCCGGCGGGCGGCATTCACCATCAGGTCTATTGACAACGCCGACATCTTCAATGTTAAGCTCGCGGAGGCGATGGAGTTCGCCTTACAACCGCCTATCCGGGCTAATGACTCCTACTAGTTTTTAATTGGCAGGAGTTTGCATGAGTCATTCCTGGCGCCCTGGCGGCGATGCGGAGTTGGTGTGCTTGCGGCGCGGCCTCCGGCGGGATAATTTTTTCCTTCATCGCGGGACTTGGTTTTCTCGAAACAACTGGCGCGTGAAAATTCGGCTGCGCCGCCGGGATAGTTGGCATCGCTTGATCAGCGTTTAGGTTCTGTCGCCGAAATGCCTGAGATTCACCCGAGGCCTATGCGCGGTTGGCGCTTCATTTTGTTGAACGTGGCGACGGGCTTGGCGAATGTCGTCGTCCTGTCCAACGTCCCAGGCTATACAATTCTCGGGCCTTACGCGGCTGGGGGTCTTCAAGGTGTGACCCCGAGCTTTGGTACTTGGGCCACGACCGATCACATGATTGGTATATGCCTCGGCTTTCCGATCGCCAGATGGCTTGCGGCCCGCTTCGGCGACTACCGAGTCTACGCGGCCACGCTCGCCATTTACGCCATTTTCTCTTTCTTCTGCGCGATGTCCGAGACCATCTGGTGGTTTGTCCCTATGCGCATCCTTCTCGGGTTTGCCGGCGGCGTCATACTCCCTGTCGGCCAGGCCATTTTGCTTGACGAATATCCGCCGGAAAAAAGAACCCTCGGCGTCGGAATCTGGGGCGTTCTCAGCATGATGCCCTTTACCATTGGCGTCTTCATGGGCGGCTGGTACAACGAATATCTTGGATGGCGCACCCTCTTCTACTCGAATGTGGTCATCGCCCCGGCGGTCGCCGGCATCGTTGGTTCGCTGGTTTACGGCCGACGTATTAAACGCCACATCTCGCGTTTCGACGGCATCGGTTTTATTCTCCTCGCCTTGTTCCTCTTGGGAATACAGACCATCCTTAATCAAGGCAACGATTTCGACTGGTTTGGGTGGTCATGGTTCCTTTTTGGTCTGCTTGTCATGGTCATCGTAGCGTTGCCCTGCTTCTTCATTTGGGAGTGGAGCGAACGCCGCCCCGCGATCGACGTGAAACTTATGTTTTACCAAAACTTCGCCGTCGCGACGATTTGCTCGGTCGTGGGCTTCCTCGTCATTCAAGGGTTGTTATCGGTGTTCGTCGGACAGCTCCAATTGTTGCTGGGCTATTCCTCCAATCTCGCGGGTCTCGTCTATCTCTTGATGACCTTTCTTTCCATTCCTCTCGTGGCGGTCATTCACGAATTGTGCCGAAAATTCGATGTTCGCCTGATCGCTTGCTTGGATTTCCTGATATTCGCCATGATCCTGGCCTGGATGGGCATTTTCGACAAGCCCGGCTATTTCGATCAGATCGCATTGCCGATGATCTTTTTCGGCTTTTCGCTTGCCGCCTTTTTCACTCCTTTGGCGGTGCTCGCCGTCCATGGCCTGCCGGCCGGGCGGCTCATTCGTGCCGCGGAGGAGCTGACGCTTCTGCGCACCGCTGCCGGCGCATTTGGCATCACGCTGATGGGGGTCGTCCAATTTCGGCGCATGCCTTTCCATCAGCTCGGTCTCGCCGATCATTTCGGCGGAAGGCGATTCGCTTCGCTCGATCTCTTGTCCCAATTCTCGGAAAGGCTGCAAGCGGCTGGTTTCTCGGCGGATGAGGTGCGTCACCTATTGGGGAGCCTGATACATGACGAAGCTTCTTTATTAGCTATGAACGACGCGTTTCTCCTCGGTGCAGCCATTTTCATCGGCCTCGCTGCTTTCGTCTGGCTCGGCCAGTCGACAATCCTGCCCACGAAACCCGTCCAAAGGCTGCGCGAGGCAGAAGCCGAAGAAATGATGGAGGAGGGATGACCAGCCGGTTCTCCTCTTTCGGGCTCGGCACCGGGTTGCTGCTGCTGTTTGCCGGCTGCGCCTCGATGCCGCCGGGAGGGGAGCGCGCCGAGTTCCAGGAGCCCCCGGCCATGGAGCGCACCTTGTCAGAGGCCAGCCGCCAAGGCGCGGCCACCGCCGCGAACGCCTGGCCGGAGGGTGAGTGGTGGCGGCAGTTCAGGAGTCCGGAGCTCAACCGGGTCATCGACGTTGCCTTGAGGGACAACCCTGGCCTCAAGAAGGCTTACGACCGGCTGAACGAGGCGGGCGCCGTGGCAAACGTGGAGGGGGCAAGGCTTTTGCCGTTTCTGGATGCAGATGCGGAAGGGAAGCAGGTGCGCTTTGCCAAAAATGGCGTTGTCGCCGCATACAATCCCGCTCTGGGCGGGGAAGCAGCAACGGCGGCCTTCATTAATCCAGTCTCGCTCCGCTACGAATTCGATTTCTGGGGAAAAAATCGCGCCGCCTTCAATGCGGCGTTGGGCGAGGCAGCGGCCGCGGAGGCGGAATTCGCCGAAGCGCGGCTGTTGTTGACCACCGCGATCGCGCGATCCTACATTCGCGGGGTCGCGCTGGCGCAACAGCTCGCCCTGGCTCAGGAAATGGTGGAGCTGCGGCGCGAACTGCTCCGTCTGGCGGAGACGCGGTTCCATACGGGGCTCGATACCGATGACGCTGTGAAGCAGGCCGCCGTCGATTTGGAGACCGCCATCAAGCGCGCGGCCAGTACGCGGGATTTCTTGGTCGTCCAGCAGGATTTGCTGGCCCGGCTGATGGGCGAGGGGCCCGACGCGACCCAGAATCTGTTTGGCGGGAAGACGGTAATAATTCCGGCAAGGATACCGCTGCCCGCGCATCTTCCGATAGAGCTACTCGCCCACCGGCCGGATCTCGCTTCGTCCATGCACCTGGCCGAGGCCGCGGCGGAGCGGATTCATATGGCCAAAGCGGAATTTCTGCCGTCGGTCGACCTAACGGCTGTCGGCGGCCTGGAGGCCGCCCCGCTTACAAAAAACGTGGATACCCTGCTAAGTCTTCTGTTCCGCGGGAGCGCTCTCAACTACGCGATCACGCCGGGCGTCCATCTTCCTTTGTTCGAAGGCGGGCGTCTGCGTGGGCAATTGGCGGCAACGCGGGCGGAGTACGATGCGGCGGTGGAACTCTACAATGAGACCCTGTTGGATGCCGTGCGGCAGGTCGCCGACAGCCTGGACAACTGGAAGGAGACCCGCACCATACTCGAAGCGCACAATCGCTTGCTCAATTCCGCGCGCGGCGAACTGAACCTGACGCACGTGCGCCTGCGCAGCGGCCTGAACGATCGCCGCGAGATGCTGACCAGCCGGCACACCCTTCTGGATCAACAATACGCGTTGAAGGCCTTGGAAGTCGACCACCTGTTTGCGATGGTGGATTTGACCGAAGCGTTGGGTGGCGGGTATGCGAACGGTGTCGATCTGTCCCGCCCCCAACTGGCGCCGGAACAAGCCCTATCGGGCTTGGAAACCCTGACTCCCGCATGGTCCCTGGAAACCCTGGCTCCCACACTCCTGCCCTTATTCCGAAACTGAAGCGCATAATGACGGCTGCCCCATTCCTTTGTCGAACGCAGATTAAGGATACCTTTCGACTCGCCCATGCCGGTTGATCGCAAAACAATCCGCCGCCGCCGCAATCTTTTGCTCTTGCTTGTCGCTATCGTGGTGACCGCGGGCGCTTTGGCCTATGCCATCGATTGGTGGCTCTCCGGCCGTTTCTGGGTGGTGACCGACAATGCCTATGTTACCGGCAATCTCATCCCGGTATATGCCGACGCGACGGGCATCGTCGCCGAGGTCTATTACGAGGAAACCGAGAATGTAAAAAAGGGCGATTTGCTGATCCGTCTCGACGCGCAGCGCGCCGCGGCCGCTCTCGGCCAGGCCGAAGGCGAGCTGGGCCGCGCGGTGCGCACGGTTGGCGCGCTTTTCGCGGCGCGGCGGCAGGCGTGCCAGAGAATTCTCGCGCAAGCAGCTTTGCTTGACAAAGTCCGCCACGATATCGTTCGCTACCAACAAGCGCTCCCGAGCGGCTCGGTGTCCAAGCAGGTACTGCAGAATGCCGAGGACCAAAGGAATTCCCTCGAAGCCGAAATGAAGTCGGCTAAAGCTGATTTTCAATCGACGCAGGCGCGTGTCGGCGGTACCACCAGAATAAGCCATCCTGATATAGAGATCGCCAGGAATAAATTCATCGATGCCAATATTGAATTCGCGCGGCAGCAGATCCGGGCGCCCGTTTCAGGTTACATCGCCAAGCGCAAAGCGCAAGTCGGAGATCGCGTCCGGCCGGGCGACCAGGTGATGATAATCGTTCCCTTGGACCATTTATGGGTCGAGGCGAACTTGTGGGAAAGCAATCTGCATTGGGTGCGGCCGGGCCAGCCGGCGCTTGTCACCGCCGATCTCTACGGGGAGAGCTACACATATCATGGGACAGTTGAGGGGCTGGTGCCCGGCACAGGCAGCGTGTTCGCCTTGCTGCCCCCCGACAATGCGACCGGGAATTTCATTCACATCGTCCAGCGCGTGCCCGTCCGCATCGCGTTGCGGAAGGACGAGATCCTGAAGCGCCCGCTCCGTCCTGGGCTCTCTACCGTGACCGCAATCGACATCCGCGACAGGGGAGGGTCCCCGAATTCCGCGCTGACGGAGACCTCCAGCAAAGAGTATGAGACCAATATTTATTCGGATGACGTCGCCAATGCGAACGCCAAGGCCGAGCAGATTATCAATGACAATCTGGCTCCGAAAGGCGAAGTAGTCGAACCGGCTTGCCCCTCATATGACTAGGGCCTGTTTACAACTAGGATTCCTCCTGGCGGAAAAATCTGATTCAAGGCTGAAAAATTGGGAGGCCAGCCTTGATTCGGACATGCCTAAGCGACGAGCGGTTTGCGCGCATTGAACGGGAATTGCCGGGGAAAGCCGGCGATCCGCGGCAGACAGCCAGAGACAATCGATTGTTTGTGGAGGCGGTTTTATGGATCGCCCGGGAGGATTCCACTAAAACGAAGAAAGTCCGCTCGACTGTGATCTCCTCGTGGTCGATGAGGCTTCCATGGTCGATGTGGTGCTGATGAACTCGCTCCTGAAGTCCGTCGCGGATCATACCGCCGTGCTCTTTGGGCCGTCAACATATGACGCCCCGCACCATGAGTCATCATCCGCGAGACTTGGTATAAGTCTCGAGTAGAGGTTGTAGAATCAGAATTTAATCAGCAACCCACCGCAGACCAAGCGTGTTTGCGGGGAGGACCAGCGATTGTCGCATTTGTGGACCACCCGGCATCGCCGCCATGAAGCCCATAAACATGCTCACGGATGCACTCAATTTTAGAAAGCTGTGCTTGCCGAGAGCCATTCCAGGCCGTTCAATGAGCAAATTGCTCACGAGAGCGACGGCTATATTGTTCACGATCACCCTGTGCCAAGAGGCGCCCATCTCGAATAAATAGAACGCAATGGGTGTGTGCAGCGCGTAGAGACTATAGCTGGCGCGGCCCAAGACAGCAAATGGGTTCCAGGTGTCGAGCCGGAAACTTTCGAGCCGAACGATGAGCGCTCCGGCAAGAATCGCCAAAATGAATTTTCTCAGTTCGGCGACGACGAATGCAATCGCCGGAACGTCTGTAGGGTTATAGGCATCAACTCTGAGCGCCGGCTTCAATATCAGTATGCAAACTGTCGCGAGGACATAGGAACGCATCAGAATGGGTAACGACCGTTTGGACCCTCTTGATGATGGTAGGATTAACAAAAGATGCACCTAGCCACCAGAAAGGCGCGAAGCCGAGCAGACTGCAATTCTGCCACCAATTGTAATAGGAAAAGTCGCTGCGAGCGCGCGCTGGGACGATCACGCCGAGCGCTCCAACGAGGCCGCAGCCGGTCCAAATCCAGTGCTCCTTGCCTCTCCGTTAGCGCGGATAGCGCCGTCGCATGTGCGACGACGCAGCCGAGAGATGGAGTCTGAGGTTCGAAAGCTCCTATCGCTGTCCGTCGTCAGAGTTTTTGGGACAGGGAGCGGCTTAAAATAAGAGAGTCTCTGGCTCGTCTGGTTTTTAATATTATGCGGCCTGCCGACGGTGCAGCAAGCGGCGATTGGCGATTGTGTGTCGTTTGATCCTTTCTCTTTCGATCAGAATGGTCTGGCCCCGTCCGAAGTAGACGTCGGCTGGCGTCAGATTGCCGATGCTTTCGTGATAGCGCAGGTGATTGTAGTCAACGACGAAGGCCTCGATCTGGGCTTCGAGATCGCCCGGCAGGTAATAGTTTTCGAGCAGGATACGGTTCTTGAGCGTCTGATGCCAGCGCTCGATCTTGCCTTGGGTCATCGGGTGATAGGGCGCGCCACGGACGTGCTCCATGTTCTGCCCATCGAGCCATTTCGCCAGGTCCGCCGCGATGTAGCTGGAGCCATTGTCGGAGAGAAGCCTTGGCCGGTGGATGGCCTTTGCCTGGTCGAGTCCCGAGGCCCTCAGTGCCAAGTCCAGCGTGGCGGTGACATCTTCGACCTTCATCGTCGTGCACAGCTTCCAGGCGATGATGTAGCGTGAAAAGTCGTCGAGAATGGTCGAAAGATAGAACCAGCCCCAACCGATGACCTTCAGATAGGTGAAGTCGGTCTGCCAAAGCTGGTTGGGCGCCGCGGTCTTGTCCTTGAACTCATCGGCTGCCTTCATCACGATGAAAGCCGGGCTGGCGATAAGATCGTGTGCCTTCAGCAGGCGATAGACCGAAGCCTCTGACACGAAATACTTTTCCGTATCGGTGAAGCGCACGGCCAACTCGCGCGGCGACAAGGTGGGCTCGTCCAGGGCCAGCTGCACGATCCGCTCGCGGATATCGTCCGGAATGCGGTTCCAGACGCGATCCGGCCGGGGCGAGCGATCGTCCAGGGCCTCTGGCCCGCCGCTTTGATAGACATCGCACCAGCGATAGAACGTGGCCCTCGGGATGCCGAGTTTCTCCAGTGTGCGTTTGACCGGCAGGGCCGATTGCCCGACCAGCCGGATAATCTCGGCTTTCTCGGATGCGGAGTATCTCATGCCTCGTCCTCCCCATCCCCGATCACGTTTTTTTTGAGCAGACGGTTTTCGAGCGTCAGTTCAGCGACGACCTCCTTCAGTGCGCTGGCCTCGCGGCGCAGGTCCTTTACCTCGTCCGAGGTTGCTGCGCGGGCCGTATCGCCGGCGAGCCGCTTCTTCCCGGCCTCAAGGAAGTCTTTCGACCAGCGGTAATACAAATTCTGGACGATCCCTTCACGACGGCACAGCTCGGCGATGCTCTCCTCGCCGCGCAGGCCCTCCAGCACAATGCGGATCTTCTCTTCTGCCGAGAATTGCCGGCGTGTCGCCCGCCGGATGTCTTTCACGACCTTTTCCGCCGGTTCCTTCACCGGCCCGGATTTCTGTCTCATCTTCGCTCCTTGAAAGGCTACGATGAGCCAGAAATCCTCCCTTCTTCAACCCGCCCAATCTGTCTCATAGGCGCTGACGCTGGACACTATCGCAATTCCGGCGCACAGAGCGAAATGGAAGATCGAAAGAATGCGGGCCACACGGCGAACGGCATAGGCGCTTATGTTGCTACGGTCGTCGCGGAAACCGGCGCGGTGAATGCAATACCCGCTCAACACGATGAACACGATGACGGCCGGGTTGAGTTCCCAAGTTGATTGCGTCAGCGCCGTGACGATGGAGGTGAGCATCAATCCCGCGTGGGGAGCCGCTCCCGCCCCAGGGAGACAATCCGCTCACGGAAACAGGTGGACGATCATCACCCGTAGCGCGAGAACGGCGCGAAGCGCGTCGAGACTATTTGAGCGTCCGAAAACCTTCGGGCAATCGCCCAGGACTCGCATCCGCGGTTCCTTTCTCCGCTTTTGAGTCGGCACCCCTATCACCAATCATCAGAGAAATCCAACGCCACCTCGAATTGCTTGCGCTCGTGCTCGCGCCGTGTGCCGGTCATCAGGCCCATGCGAATGACACTTGGTCTAACGGCGCTCCCGTGCCCGCGTGGGTCAAGGCATCCTGCTGCGGGCCCAAGGACGTGCGTCATCGCGCGTCCGAGCAGGTGCATGCGGGCCGGACGGTTGGCACGTCGACGGCCGTCGGCAGGTCATCGCCTACGGCCGCGAGCTGCCGTCTCGCGATGGCGATTACTGGAGCTTCTATCGCGGCCCCGGCGATGGCATTCAGACGCCCGTCTACTACTTCTTCACGCTGCCCCGGAGCTTCTGATCTCGCCGCAAGCGAATCTGCGTGCGATCGTGCCGGAGCTGCCGAACAGTATCGCGGTGGCGCTCCGGCGCGCCTCCTCTTTGCTGGCCTCGATCCATTTCAGGATGCGAGTGAAGTCGACGAGCGCCCAGATGCCGGTGAAGATCAGCGGAATGAGGGTGACGAGACCGATCATGGTGGTGATCTGCATCAGGAGGGAATCGGATCGCGGTGCGGAGCGGCCACGCACGGTCTGGGTCCTAGGTGTCCGCCCGCGGGCAACCTAGCTCTAACAGCTTTCCCGGAGGTAGTGAATTTGCCACTGCCAGTTGAGTAGCCAGGCCATCCGGCTTTGCCCTCGTGGATTTGGGCATGAGGCTTTTCCGCACCTGGCTCTTCCCGAGAGGTTATTGTTCAGCCCCCGGTCTCAGCGTGCATAAGAAGTAATAATCATAGATCATTGAATCCAAGGGCTGGCTTGGCCAATAGGTTTGGTGCAGCTCGGCGATTCTGACGTTGTCCACGATCGTCATGGCTGCTTCTTTCGCGAGAGCTTCGATATCGTTGACGCCAAAACGCCACGGCGCACCCATTGCCGCGAAGCGCTCGACGAAGTTCGAAATTCCTAGATCGCCGGTCGTCTTTGCGATCACCTCCTCGGCCATATAATCGAAGGATATGGTAAACTGGCCGACGCGTTTTCTGAGGTCCGCCAAGATCTTGCGAACCGACGCCGCGGTTAAATACATTGTATTGCCTTCCCAAATGAAATAGGCTGGCAATTCAAATTTAAAACCATTCGTCTCAAGCAGCCGAAGAAAATCATCGGCCACATAATCGCCGGGGATAAAGGTTACCCTGGCGTCAATCCCACTTTCTGCTAGTCGAGCTTTCTTGAAATTGAGCGTGTTCACGTCATCAACTTCGAAATAAGATACCCTGGGCGACTGCTTTCTTATCGCCCGAGTGTCAAGCCCGGCGCCAAGGATAACGACCTGCCGGCAGCCGAGGCTAAGCTGCTCGTCCAGTTTGTCGTCAAAGTAGCGGGTTCTAATCCTGATGGACTTTCCGACGGCCGGAAAACCCGCCGAAATACGGTCCGCCGCCTGCCTGGTTCTCTCATCGAGAAACAGCGGAACAATCCGATCAACGTATAACGGATTGGCTTCGGCATTTTCGTGAGCGCGGTACTCGGCCACGACAAAAGCTGTTCCCGTAACGTCCTGAAATCGGGGCATCACCATGCTCCCAAGTGTTCTGACTAATTCAATTGCATACTATGGCGAGGTCGTCATCATACCGGATTTAGCACGGGCCGCGCGCCGGGGAGAAGCAGCCAATCCGCGCAGGCCGGAGGGAGACCGGGGACAATTTCGAAAACGGCCGGCCTCCGTTTATTGACAAGCGGAGCGCGATCCGTATGGTCGCGGCTTGCTCAACACGTCCGGGCTTGGCCGCGCGCGCCGCCGCATGAAGGAACAACAGAATGGCGAAGGCCGCAATGATCAAGATCAAGCTTTTGTCCACGGCGGACACGGGCTATTTCTATGTGACCAAGAAAAACGCCCGCACCAAGACGGAAAAGCTGGCGTTCAAGAAATACGATCCGGTCGTCCGCAAGCACGTCGAATTCAAGGAAACCAAGATCAAATAGTTTTTGAAGTTCACGCGGCCGATCCAAACCGCTTTTCGAGTTCGGCAAGATAAGCGCCGCGCGCCTCCGGCAGGGCTTGGCCTCGCGGGCCAAAGAGATCGCGCTGCAAAAAAAAGCCGGTCAGTGTGAAACCGTCCCTTATGCCGGCGGGAGGCGGGTCTTCCGCGTTGATCTCGCCCCGCAGAAAAGCCGGCAGCGGCAGAAGCCGTGCTTTGTACGGCTCGCCCGCCGCCTTCGACACAGCACGCCCGGACTTTGGCGACACATAAACGAGATCGTTGGTGGCGCCCGTCGCGGCGCATGTCAGAAGATCGAGGCCGAACCCCATTTGGGCAAGAATCTTGGCCTCGAAGCGCACAATAAGCGGCGGCAATATCTCTGGCCTGTCGATACCGCCGGCGATCCGCATCGCCGTCTCATAAAGCGCTGGATGCGGATCGCGCTCGGCGCCAAGGCGCAGCAAGGCGGCGACGAGACAAACCGCGTGCAGCGCTTCCGCGCTTGCCATCAAGCATGCGGTGCGCAATTGCACGGGCTCGACCAAAAACGTGCCAAGATGTTCGTCGAGCCGCGCCCGCCACACGAATTCGGCGTGATTGCCTGGTTGCAGCAACGGCTGCATGCGCTTGGAGCGGCCGCCCCTGACAAGCCCGAAATGGCGGCCATGCGTGCGCGTCATCGCCTCGACGATGACGCTCGTCTCGCCGTGCTTTCTTGTGCCGATGATGAGGCCGTCGTCCCGCCATTCCATATTTACCGCCGGCCAGAGCATGATCCCAAAAAGTTGCAGACTTTTTGGATAAGATCATGCGACAAAACAAAGAAGGTGAGACCATGAGCAATTCATCTTGAAGCGAACATGGTCTAAGGAATGAGCACGGTCGCGCCCGTCGTCTCGCGGCTTTCCAGCGCGCGATGAACACCAACCACATCGTCGAGCGGCACCGTCTTGTGCAAGGGGATCTTGACCGCGCCGCTGGCCACCACGCGAAAAAGCTCGCGTGCCATTTTTTCCAAGTCCGCGCGTTTCGCCGAATAAGTGAAGAGCGCCGGGCGGGTGGCGAAGAGGGAGCCTTTCGCCGAAAGGAGCCCGAGGTTGAATGCTTCGATCTGGCCCGAGGCGGAGCCGAAGCTCACGAACATTCCAAGCGGCCTCAGGCAATCGAGCGAGGCCGGAAAGGTCGATTTGCCCACGCCGTCATAGACCACATCGCAGAGATTTCCCTTGGTGATTTCTTGCACGCGGGCGGCGAAATCCTCTTCGCGATAGAGGATCGTGTGCTTGGCTCCGGCCTTCTTGGCGAGCTTGGCTTTTTCGGACGAGCCCACCGTCCCGATCACCGTTGCGCCGAGCGCCTTCGCCCATTGGCAGAGAATGAGCCCGACGCCGCCCGCCGCCGCGTGAACGAGGATCGTATTGCCCGCCTTCACCCGAAAAGTCCGGCGCAGCAAATATTGCGCGGTGAGGCCCTTCAGCATCATTGCCGCGGCCGTCTCAAAGGAAATGCTCTTCGGCAGCTTGACGAGACGGTCCGCATCGATGAGCCGCTCCCCCGCGTAAGCGCCCAAATTCGTGGCATAGGCGACCCTGTCGCCAAGCTTGAAATTTTTCACGCCCTTGCCGGTGGCGGCGATTTCGCCCGCGCCCTCGTTGCCGGGCGTAAAGGGAAGCGAAGGCACGGGATAAGCCCCGCTACGAAAATAGGTGTCGATGAAATTGACGCCGATCGCATGGTTGCGGACAAGCACTTCTCCGCGCGCAGGCGGCGGCGGCGCGATGTCTTCGATCCGCATCACCTCGGGTCCGCCAACCTCGTAAACCCGGACAGTTTTTGTCATGGTGTCCTAAACCTTCGATTGATATCCACTAAACTCTACTTAGGTCCGCGCCAATTCGTTTGGCCAAGTATCATGGGGCGAATGGCCTGTGCTGGCAAGGCACGAACGCGGCCCGCAACCGTTCCCGCCGCCGTGCCTCTAAAGCCGGATCATTCGGCTAGGATGCGCCGGCGGGAAGACAATTTCGACCAAAGTGCCCTCGTGCTCCTTGCTCTTGATGGTAAGGGAGGCGTGATTGGCTTCGGCCAAGGCCTTGGTTAGCGGCAGGCCCAGCCCGGTGCCGCGCGACGGCGTCGAAGTGGCAAGCCGCCGGAACGGCTCGAAAGCCACGCCGATGCCGGCTTCGGACATGCCAACGCCGGTATCGCGAATGCGAATAACGGCACTTCCAGCATCCGCGAGCGCGGTGGCAACAATGACTTGACCGCCCGGCCGGTTGAACTTCACCGCATTCGACAAAAGGTTTAAGACGATTTGGCGAAGCGAACGCTCGTCGGCGAGAATGTTGGGAAGCGCCGGTGACAATGAGAGTTTTAGGGCGACCCGCTCGCGGCTGGCCTGCGGCTGCATGATCGAGACGCACTCCGAGACAATGCGGTTGGCGTCGATCGATGCAAACGCGAAATCCATCTTGCCCGCCTCGATCTTGGAAAGATCAAGAAGATCGTTGACGAAACTCATGACCAGCGTGCCCGAGGCATGAATATCGCCTAGATAATCCTTGTAGCGCTGATTGCCGATCGAGCCGAAACGCTCGTCCATCATGACTTCGGCGAAGCCAAGTATCGCATTGAGCGGCGTCCGGATTTCGTGGCTGACCCTGGCGAGAAAATCCGATTTCAACGCGCTTGCCCGCTCGGCGTCCTTGCGTGCTTCCTCAAGCTCCCGCTCGGCCTTTTTCCAATGCGTGAGGTCGCGCAAGAGGGTGCAAAAGCGCGCCTCATGTTCCTTACCTGCGCTGGGCAATGCCCCGATGCGGCCAAGCGTCATGAAGACCGGAAGTGTCCCTCCTTTCCGGGCGAGGCCTGTGACCTCGCGCCCCCGATTGAGCAGACTGGCGGCGCCTTGCGATTTCAGCCCTTCGAAGTAGGCATTCGCCAGCGCGCGGCTATCCGGCGCGATCAATCTGGTGAAATGCTCCCCCGCCACCTCGTTTTGATCGTAGCCGAAAAGAGCCTCGCCGGAGCGGTTCAGACTCAAGATGAGTCCTTCCGAGTTGAGCACGGCAATGCCGTCCATCGCGGTATCCAAAATGGCGCTTAGCTCGCGAAACTCGGCTTTCTGGCGGCACAGCTCCTTTTCGAGGCTTTCGCGGCTGCTTCCGGCGCCCGGCCGCGTAGAGCGGAGCGCGGCCTTTGGCGGAGCCGGTTCGATGGGTTCGTTCGCGTGGCCAGCGGCTTCAGGGCTGGGCCGCGGCGCGGCGCGCGCCTCAAGGGAAGTTGCCTCCTCCCGCCGGTCGAAAACATCGAGGACCGCGGCGGCGAACAGCGGCGCCGCTGGTCCGGCAGCGGTGCGCCGGCAAAGGAGGGTGATGGTTCGCATCGCCCCGCCAATGCGGAAATGCAGCCTCTCGATGGCGGGCGCGGCATCGAGACCAAGGTTCGCGGCGACATCGGCGAGCCGGTGCGAGCAGCCTTCCGTGGCCCCGGAAAGAAAGCGGGAAAGGCAGGCGAGATTTTTCGCACCGCACAAATACACCAGGCTTTCGCTTGCGAGAATCAGCGTATCCGGATGCGCCGCATCCTTGCCGCGCATCGCCACAATTGGCATATGGGGCGCAAGCCCGGACGGCAGGATGGCCAAAACGTCCGCGATGTCTTGCTGGGTCAACCCCGGCGCGCAGCAAAACCCGCTCATGCAACCTTGAGCCTTCTCCGCCAGCATGGATCACCTTTACCAAACCCTCGCGGTGTGGCCGCCGGAGGCCCAATAGCCGCATCCTTTTCCAGGCGATTAGAACATCCTAATCTTAAAGCGCGATAGTCGAGATACGGCAACATTGCGGTTGGGTTTTCTCCTCTCGCGAGACATCGTTCGCGGCCTTGCAATCGCGGATTGATCCTTTTACGGTCCGGGGCATTCCGGCACGCCGCCATAGCTCAGTTGGTTAGAGCGCTAGATTGTGGATCTAGAGGTCCCCCGTTCGAGCCGGGGTGGCGGTACCAAACTTCAAAATTTATTGCATCCAACGGGATTGCCAAGCCCGGGCTGGCCGCCAGCCGGTGTCAGGGCTGGTAACTGTCGCGCGCGGAATCGACAAGACCACGGCTGGTGATCACGATCCAGCCGGCGCCGCGCCTTTCGATCGATTTCACCATACCGGCTCCGGGAATGATCTCTCCCGGCGCGACCTCGATCGAGCCGCGCGGACTTTCGACGAGAGCGATCCCGTCGTAAACGTCACGGACGACCCAGTTCGTGATCAATTGCGGACGGCCCTTCGCGTTTTCAAGGGGCGGCTTTGCAGGCGCAACAGCAAGTTGCGCTTGTTTCCCGGCGGCTGCCTTACCCGGTGCCGAGGCGCCAAGTGATGCGGTAGCGAGCGGCGCCGCGATCTGCCGCTCAATGCGATCGAGCCGGTCGAGAACTTGGGAAAGCTTCGCGGCGGGTTCGCGCTGCATGTGCTCGACCTTACCAGCAAGCTCGGCGATCGAGGCCCCGGTTTCTGTGGTCATCGCTTCGAGACGCGACTTCAGACCTTCGAGCGCGATGCTATCTTTCGCGGACTGGCTCTGCGCGGCGCGCAAAGCCTCGAGGTTGGCTTTGAGGGCCCGGATGTCTCCAGCCATGTTTTGCGCCGTGCGGAGCAACTCGCTACGCTCCACGCTCTCTTGCTTCGCGACAGTCCGTGCGGGCGGCGGCGTCAACGCGTAAAACGGCAGCTGACCACCGGAAAAATACGACCCCGCCGCCCATGCGAATCCAAAAAGGCAAGCCGCCAGGGCGGCGTGCGAACTATAGCCGAACAATCGCTCGAAGCGTGGCAGCGCCCGCCGCGCCGATGCGGCTTCGGCCTCCTTGAAATGCACAAGGCCGGAGGCAGCCCTCTGCTTCGTGGCACTGCCCCGTGCTGCTGCCGTGGGGACATTCGCGCCCCGCGGGCGGGCCGCGGCGGATTCCGGAACGGCTTCGTCTGAAGAATCGTCCATGCGCGCGCTCCAAAGAGTGGTTAAGGCTTTGTGACGAGCGATGCGCGCTTTCCCTTAAAGATGCGTTAACAGATTGCGAGCCTGGAACCCGCATTAAAATGCCGGCACGAAAGAACCTTCATGGCCGCCGGAACGTTATGCCTGGCGGAAAGGGAGGAAGCACCTAGGGGAGGACGCTATGATGAAACCGCTTTTTGTTGGGCTCCTCTGCGCGGCTGTCACCGGAATCACTGTGGTTCAAGCTCAAACTGGCACTGGCCAGGTCCCCCGCCACAATGCCACAAGACTTTTGAACGAAAATTATTTGACTTCGACGGGCGAGACGGTAGCTCATCCAGGCGCGTCCCAAGGCGCAGCCACCACGGACCTCGACCGCCGGATCGGACGACGAAACGACCGCGTTGATCAAAGCATCTGCAGTAATTGCAACTAATATAATCGACGACGGCGCGGAGCCCAAGTGATGAATTGAGGGCATGGGAAGTTACGATCTCCGCCAGCGCGATCCTACGACGCTGGAGGCTCCGCGCATCCGCGCGGTGCGCAACGTTCAGGCGGGCGCAGGCAAATTTTTGCGGTTGTCAAACCCTCTAAATCGTTGTGGCTCCCGCGCGGCAAGGTCGAAAATGAGTTCGACGCTCACTGTCTGGTACAATACCAAGTGCCCCGTCTGTAACGCTGGCATCGCGTGGCAGCATCACCGGCTCGTCCGTGCGGCCCGGGCTGGCGTGATCGAGTTCCGTGACATCAATCTCGAACCTGATGTGCTCTCCCGCTTCGGCGCCGGGATCGAGGACGTGCGGCGCCGGCTGCACGCGGTTGATGCGGAGGGCCGCTTGCACGCGGGTGCTGATTGCGCGATCGCCATCTGGCTTCGAACCCCCGGCGACGTCTGGCTCGGACGGGTGCTTAGCCTCCCCGTGATCCATCAGATCGCGCGCATCGGCTATGACCGGTTCGCCGGCTTGCTCTACGCTTGGAATCGCTGGCAGGGGCATTGGTAATGCCGATGGCCGGACAATCGCCATACGGCTCGGCCTGGCCCACCGGAGACCCTGCGGCGAGAAGCCTCGCTTCATTCTCGTTCATTTGCACCAGTCAGAAAAATCCGGGCTGCGGTGTCTCGCGCTGATCCTTTCCGGTCATGGTGGCACCGGGGATATTCCTCGAGCGCGTTATTTCGCCTGCTTGAGAGTCCGCGATTGGTGGGATCGTTCCCCCGGCCCATTCCTCCATGAGCTCGAGTCGAAGTCCCAGATGCCCATCGAGAAGAGCGCGGGAATAGGCTACCAGCCCGTCGAGGAAAACGATTTTTAGTGCAAGGCGAACATTCGTCTCGCTGATCGCGGCGAATTTCGTGACCGTTTCAATTGCGCAAGGTATCTCGCGATTAGGCGATGATGTCCGGCGTAAGCTGATCTTCGAGAAACGCCAGACGGTCGCGCAACGCGAGTTTTCGCTTCTTGAGCCGCTGGATTTGCAGCCGGTCGCCGGCACCAAGATGGAGCAATGCCTCGATCGCGGCATCGAGGTCGCGATGCTCCTGGCTCAGACGCTCGAATTCGGCCAGCAACAGAGCGCGGTCATCCTCGCTTAATTTTTTTGTCATGATCCGCTTTTTCTCCGGGTTACCTGAGCAATTTAGCTTTTATCTTAGCTTAATGGCAAGCCGGCTAAAGAATGGGTTCGCCGGAAATCGAACCTGCTCTTGGGATTACGTGATTTTTGCATGGTTTTGTGGAGACGCCAGGCTATTATGCAGTTCATAAATAAGCGCATATGTTTCTTGAGCTAGGGAGTTGAAAATGATTCCATGCGGGCATGAGAATTGATGACGCACGCAAGTTGGACCATGCGGCCTCGCCAATCGCAGGGGAATGCGGTGTCTCAATGAATGTTCTCTTCGGCCAAACGAAAATCGTCAGCCGAGATCGTCATCGGCAAACCTGCTCCTGGACCGGAGTGGTTTTAGAGCCGGAACAACTAACTTTTCTAGTTTGCCCGCGATGGCGTTCCACGCGGCCTGCGAGCCGAGTTCCATCGTGCAGGCCGCGGCGCATTTCAACCATTCGGCGAAGTCCGCGGGATCTTTCGCCGCATCGCTCGCTAGCTGGAAACCTGCCGGCGCGGCGTCAACGCCTTGGCCCGCCCATCCGCGCGGGCCGCTGAACGCGAAAGTCGCCGCCTTGACGGCGAGCGACCGGGCCGCCTGGTCAACGATACCGCCAACCACCTTGAACGCGTCGCGCGCCGGTAACAGTCCTGCAAAAATTCCCGATACGATGCGCGCAGTGTTGGCATCCTTGTGGGCGCGCTCCGCCAAGATCTTCGATGCCCCGATCCACAGCGGGGTCAGCGCCCGGTTGCTGATGAGCTGCACGATAAACCGGGCCAGCGCCATGTCGTAGCGCATTTCGCTCTCGACGCGCGCCGCGAAAGGCGCAAGCGCCCGCGCGGAAAAATCGTCGCCGCGCAGACATGGTGCCAGCGCCTCGGCCGCCCACCGGGCACTGAGGAGAGCGTATTGGATGCCCTCGCCGTTGAGCGGATTGATCAGACTCGCCGCGTCGCCGATCAGCATGACGCGATCGGACACGATCTTGAGCCGATGGTTGTAGGTCATCAATGGCCAGCCCACGATCGTACCGCGCAGTCGGGCATTGCGCAGGCGCGCCGCGAGGGCCGCATCGTCGCGCATTAAGCGAGCCAACATAGTAGCGGGAGTGAGGTTGTGGGCGGGCCAGGTTTCGAGCGCCAGGCCGAGCCCGACATTCGCCTCGCCATTGCCGGTGGGGAACAACCAGTAGAAACCCGGATAGCAGTTGCGGTCGAAATAGAGGTCGAGCTGGTCTTCAGGCCCCTCGACGTTGTCGAAATAGGCCCGGCAGGCGATGAACCGGTCGCGCCGCGGCGGCGCCGATCCGCGCATCAATCGCGCCACCGTCGAGCTGCTGCCGTCGGCGCCGATCAGCAGGCGGCCGCGCAATGTGAAGGGGCCATTCGAGCTAGCCGCCTCCACGGACACCGCGTCGCGGCCAGCCGCGAAACCCGCCAGCTTGCACCCCTCCATCACCCGGGCACCAGCGCTCCGCGCAGCATCGACGATGAAGTTGTCGAGCGCGATGCGTGGAATTACCCGGCCATAGAGGGGCATGCCCTCAATTTCCGGGAAGGGCCGGGAGATTAGCTCTTCGCCATCTATATAGAGCGCGGCGCGGCGCGCGATATTGGTCCGCGCGTAGCCGTCCATCCGCGATATGCCAAGGCTGTCAAGCTCGACCAGGGCGGACGGGCCAACAAAATCGCCGCACACCTTATCGCGTGGAAAGGTCATCCGATCGAGAAGGATGACCGATGTTCCCGAACGTGCCAGATGGCACGCCGCCGCAGCCCCTGCCGGCCCGGCCCCAGCGATGATCACATCCGCGTCGTAACTTGGCTTCACCGCTGCATAGACCATTGAGCTTTATTCCGCGAAACCAAATCCTTATTTCCGGTGGATGTCCTCAGTCGCGAATAAGGAAGGCGGATTATCCGGTCAGGCCCGCGCGCCCGCGCGATTTCAGTGCCGGAGTAACGATTACCTGCGTGGTGCCAAGGACCGAGTGCCAGCTTAAAGCGAACTGCCTTCATTTCCCGGATAGCTGCAACGCCATTTCACGACTCTCCGGCCGGGATGGCTATTCGCCCATTCGGCAATCGCTGGCGGCGCCTGCGACATGCATTGCATGAGTGAGCCTTCGTCAACGAACGAAAGACGCCGCTCCTCGCATGACGCGGGCTCCGTCAAAGTGCAAACCGTGAGGATCAATTCAACGAAACCCATTGGCCCTCTCCTTCGATAAAGTAGACTTTCGCGCGCATATTGCCCCCGTTCGTTCGCGACGGCGAGCGGATCGCGATCCCATGCAGCTTGCACGGCCCCTGAGCGGCGGCCATCTTCGGAATTGACGGTTAGCTTTTTTTGTAATCGATATAGGCGAAGCGCTGATCCGCGGGGGTCCCCTCTAGAGCGCCGCCAGCCTTGCCGGGCTGCCAAAGCACGACGTCTTCGATCTTTTTCGCCAGTTCGAAATCCTTGTCCGTGATCCCCTTGGCGGCATGGTTCTGGAGGCGGACTTCGACCCAAGCGTAAGAGGCGGTGAGATCGGGATGGTGCCACGCGGCCTCGGCCAGATGACCAACTGTGTTGATCACCATCAGCGTGCCTTTCCAGCTCACCGTCCTATACGTGCGGCGAATCCAGCCTCCTTCATAGACCCAGCGCGGCAATTCTTGTTCGAGGCGGGCCTTGATCTCGGCTTCGCTATAGGTCTTTTCCTTGGCAACTTCGCTCATTGTCAAAATCCAATCCTTGGCTCGCGTGGCCCCGTGCCTTCGCATGCACGGCCATTCTAATATGAATTATGCGAAGACACGAAATCCGGTTGTTTCGCCGCGATTGGACACGGCCTCCCGGCCAGTTGTCTTTCACTCGCAGCGGAAACATGGTTTAAAGGGCCGGGTACGGGACTGGAGAGGAGATGCACGCTTCGAGACCAGCCACTTGGCGCCGCCCGTGGCGGGAAGCCGCGTTGTGGCTGATCACATCTACAGTCACGCTTGTGGCTGCTTCGGTTGTCACGGCTGAGCCAAGAGCGGAACTCCCCGGAGCGGAACTGGCCGTGCCACCAAATTCTGGTTGGGCGGCTGTCGTTGGCCGCGGTATGGTCCGGCCCCTCGATCGAGGGCCTGGCCTGGCGCAACGATCAGGCCGTCGCCGATATCGTGGCAAGGCTCGCGGCGCGGCGCACCCCGCTCGACGACGCGGAACGCGCGATCGAGGACTTTGCCCAACCGCAGGGCGCCAGCAAGACCAAAAAGCTGGTTTCCGTTTTCGCCGGCCTATTTGAAACGCTCAACGACGAACGCACGCAAGTGATCGAAGGGCTGCTTCGCTTTGGCGCGAAACAGAAGGAACTTGCCGGAAAAATACGCGCCGAGAACGCCTCGCCGCAAGAAGGGCCAGGCAAGGGGCCGCCGCAGGCAAGCAGCCAAGACGCAAGGACCGTTGCACGGGACTTGGAGTGGGACCTGCGCGTTTTCGAAGAGCGGCGCCAATCGCTCACGTATGTGTGCGAGACGCAGGCGCTCATCGAACAAAGGCTTTTCGCGCTCGCCAGGGTCATTCAACGCAACCTGGAATGAACGGGCATCCATGCCCTGATCCCGATCCGGCGCGATGTACTCTCTCATTGCGTCAGGAGGGCGTTGTTCTCGTCGAGAAGTGGCACGCCGTAGGATGCCAAAATCGCGGTGATCCCGGCCTGGTTCTCGGCGATCAGCTTGTTCAAGCGGCGTTTCCACTCCTGATCGGAATGGCGCACCCCCATTCCGATTCGATAGATCAAGCCCGGTCCGGACGTTTCCTTGACGAGCGGAGTGACCTTCATCGGGATTTTGGAGTGCCTCGCGAAATAGCCGGCGATCGGGCCCCAAAGCAAGGCGGCATCGATGCGGCCGCCTTCGAGATCCGCGATCATCCCCGCGGCCGGCGCGTCAAACCGCGTGTCGACCACAAGCGCATAGGATTTGACATTCTCCAAAAGCCCATTGACCGCGAGATTGGTCGCGGGAGGCGTGCCGGCCACGATGCCGATGCGCTTGCCATGCAAGCGCGGATCTTCGAGGTTGTCAATCGTCTCAAGACCGGCTCCCTGCTGCGAGACCAGGGCATAACTTGTCCGGTAATAGGGATTTGTTCCTTGAACGATATCGTCTCCTTGCGGCATCCCCATGATCACGTCGCAACGATGCGCGTTCAGCGTATTGCGCACGAAGCCGGTGGCGCCGGGATAATATTCATAGGCGAGCGTTTTGCCGAGCTTTTGCGCAAGAAGCGCGGCGATTTTGTTTTCGAATCCCTCGCCAGCCTCATTCGAGAAAGGCAAATTCCGGGGATCGGCGCAGACCCGCAATACCTTCGGATCGACAAGCTCGATCGAACCCTCTTCTCCAGTTTGCGCCGCTACGGTGGCGGCGTCGAAAAACACCGGAAAAATGAGAGCACATGCAATGATGGCGGCCCGGAATGGCATGGGTCTTATGGTTAGTCCTCGCCCATACATGTCTTCTCCGCCTCGGCCGCCGCCGGTGGCTTCGCTTCGTGTTTTGCCGGCTTTTCGCGGCCTAACGCATCGACGGATCGCGCGCGGAGATAAACATAGATATCATCGATGTAGCACATGACGTTTTTGTTGTCGCCGAACGCCGGCATCACCTTGTTTTGGCCGCCGCCAAGATCCTGCTTGCCTCCCACGACAATACCGTAGAATTCCGCATAGTTCAGGCTTTTCAGAAAATCCTTCAGAGCCGGCGCATAGGTCGAACCTTCACCACCGGGGCCGTGACAGACGTAGCAATCGCCGTAGCGGCGGTTTCCGGAATAGCTATACCAATCCACGGTGCCGTCCGGCTTTATGTTGAATGTGGGGTCTCCCTTTGCATCGAGATATTTGCCTTTGTCGTCCTGCTTGACCGCTTTGGGATCTCCCGGGGCTTCGGCCATCGCCGCGGTCCCGGACGCGAAAAGCAATGCGAGGGAACAGGCCCGCGCCAGAGGGCTGATTTGCACGAGAGTATCCTTGTTCGAGAAAAAATGCGCACACCGCGTAAAATGCCCGGCGCCAATTGAGCGCCGGGCGTCTCGCGTTTGGTAATGCCACGCCGGAAGTTAGAACGCCGGCGGCAGGGCAAAAACCGTCAACTGACCGCCAAGCGCGGTGTAGTTGGAGAGCGCGGCATAGCCGCCGACCGCGCCAAGGCCCTCGGTTGGCTTTGTCAAGCCGGCCGCGAGACCGATGCCCGCCCAGCCGCCGACACCGGAAAGCACCGCGACATATTGCTTGCCATTGTGCTCATAGGTCATGACGTTGCCGATGATGCCGGAAGGCGTCTTGAACTTGTAGAGCTCGTCGCCGGTCCTTGCGTCCACCGCTTTCAGATAGCCTTCAAGCGTGCCGTAGAAGACCAAATTCCCGGCGGTCGCCAGCGCCCCCGACCAGACGGAGAATAGCTCTTTTTTCTGCCAGACGATCTTCCCGGTCTTGGCGTCCCAGGCAGTGAAATTGCCCATGTTAGACTCGCCGGGAGGCGGGTACATGGACAAGGTCGCCCCGACATAGGGCTGCCCGGCCGAGTAGCTCACGTGGAAGGGCTCATAATCCATGCAGACGTGATTGGCCGGAATATAGAAGAGACCAGTGTCAGGCGAATAGGCGGCCGGCTGTTCGTCCTTCGAACCAAGCGCCGCCGGGCAGATCCCCTGCGAGTTCACGTCTTCGCCATTTTGCTCGGTCGAATATTTCTTCACGACCAGCGGGCGTCCATAGGTCTTGGAGTTCTTGTCAAGATCGACTTTGGTTGCCCAATTGACCGCTGGATCGAATTTCTCCGCGACCAGCGGCTCGCCAGTTTCGCGGTCGATTGTATAGCCGAACCCGTTGCGATCGAAATGCACCAAAACCTTGCGCATTTCCTGATTGGTCAAGATCATTTCGTTGATGCCGTCGTAATCCCATTCATCATGGGGCGTCATCTGGTAGACCCATTTGGCGACGCCGGTATCCGCATCGCGCGCCCAGACCGTCATCGACCAGCGATTGTCGCCTGGCCTCTGCTTGGGATTCCAGGTCGAGGGGTTGCCCGAACCGTAATAAACCAAGTTCAATTCCGGGTCGAAGGAATACCAGCCCCAGGTGGAACCGCCGCCGATCTTCCACTGATCGCCTTTCCAGGTGTTGATTTCCGAATCTGGACCGACCGGCTTGCCGAGGTACGTCGTATGTACCGGATCGATCAAAGTGTCGGAATCGGGTCCCATCGAATAACCGCGCCAAACACGGTTGCCCGTCTTGATATCGTAAGCCGTAAGTGAGCCGCGAACGCCGAATTCCCCCCCTGAAATGCCTACGAGAACCTTGTCTTTGACAACTTGCGGCGCCGAAGTGCCGGTCTCGCCTCTGGAAGGATCGCCGTTCTTCGCCAACCAAACAACCGCCCCGGTCTCCGCTTTGAGCGCGACCAGCGTCGTGTCGGCTTGATACAGGAAAATCTTGCCATCGCCATAGGCCACGCCGCGCGTGACGGTATCGCAACACATCACGGGGATGACATTGGGATCTTGTTTCGGTTCATATTTCCAGATAATCTTGCCGTCATGATTCAAATCGAGCGCGTAGACAATATTCGGGAACGGCGTGCTAAAGTACATGACGCTGCCGATCACCAAGGGCGCGCCCTCGTGACCGCGCAGAACGCCGGTCGAGAAGGTCCACACCGGAACAAGACGTTTGACGTTGTCTGAAGTGATCTGATCGAGTTTCGAGTAACGGTGATTGGCGTAGTCGCCGGTCGGCATCACCCATTGTTTTGGGTCTTTCGAAAGCCGGATCAAATCATCGTTGGCGAAGGCGGCGCCATTGGCGAGAAGCGCGGCGGCGCCGAGACAGGACATAAGCAGGAACTTGCGCATGAATTTCCTCCGGACACTCTGGTGCGCGGCGCCTGTAACGCTCGCTTTCGCGGCGGCGGCGCCTTGTCGTTTCATGTCTTTCCGGCAGGGTGTCAGGACGCCGGGCAAGCCAGTAAAGTTTCCCCAAAAAGGCACTTTCCGCATCAAGCAGTGTCCTCGATGCAGCCGCGCCTCGTTTTCAATAAGCGCGAGCGGTCCCGTCCGCCAAGGCCATGAAGCCGGAAACCCAGTTACGTCTATATATTGGCGCTGGCGCCGATTCAATAGTGATTTGCGTGACTGTGTCAGCGCGAAGCGCGGCGGCCTCCAATATTGCCTCACGGTTTCAGCCGCGCTCCTTATGCCGCGTGATGGACCGGCCGGCGAGGCCTCGGAAGCCGCGGCGGGAAGAGCTTGCGCGGGCCTTCTGCCTTGTCAAGGCTAATGGCGATGAAGTGGGGCCGGATTGGCGCCAGATTGGCGCACGCTATCGAGGCCTGAATTAGCCGTTGCATAAAAAGGAGAATCTTCAGACAAGTTCGCCGGAGTTGTGGTCCGGCGCGTTGGGGGCAGATCAAAGAGCCGCGGCTTTAGCTTCGAGCGATCGCCGGAAGTTCTGGTTTTTCGAGCGGTGCGGGCGGGTCCGCGGCCAGCAATCGAAAAGATCCCGGGCCTCGGCCCGGCAATCGGGCGCTGTATAATAATGCGCTTCTTTATGAACTGCTCAATAACCCTTCCCGCGTTGCAGGTGATGTGCGCCTCGCGCTTATTCGCCGCGATCCACGATCCGCGTTGCGCCGCTGTCGAGCGTGGCGCTGGCGCGTTCGCCGGTGCGCGGCAGGCGGCGAAAGAAGCCGTGGTTTACACGTTGCGGACCTGCCGTCGCTCGCAATCCCCGCTGCACAAAGCGGCGGTGGCCCCTCGCTCGCACCAACAAGCTCCGCGCCGTCCGTGATTTGCCGCTCGCCGCCAGTTTGAACGGCAACCCCGTCTGCGACGACCCCAGTGCACTCTCCAGGTGAGCGGCCCACATCGGCCACTGAAGTCTATCTCATCAACGAGCTGGCCTTTATCGAGTTGAGAGCGTCTTCAACGTGGATGGGGCCTTTAACCCCAAGATCCGCGGCGGGAATTTGGGGGAATGCACAGCTTGACGACTCCCCCTTAATATGGAAGCCTGGCGGGGGCGATCGCTGTGGGGAGGAAGGGCAGCGTAACTCTCGATTTGGCAGTCGAAGGTGCTTTTGAGTTTATGCGGAAACGAGGTTTTGCTTACGCATGTATTAGGTTTTCCCGGTTTATCTATTTCTACCAGGGGTAGTAAAAATCCATGTTGCAGGTCAATAAGTCGCCGCCGCTCGCGTCTGACGATGCCGAAGGGCTTACACCCTCGGAACTCGGTACAACGTTCAGCTCTTTCAAATGGATCCTTAAACGTCAGTTTCGGGTATTCCTTGTCCTAATGGCATGCACGACAGCGCTGGGGTTGCTCTATCTCTTCATCACGCCCCCGAGTTTTACGGCCAGTGGCACGATGGTGATCGATACCCACCGGGCGCAATTGTTGCAACAGAAACCAGACGCGGGAAATATTGCGATTGATACAGGGACGGTACAGACTGAAGTCGAAGTTCTACTGTCACGGACGATTAGCCTATCGGTCATTCGTGACCTGCGGCTTACCGAGGATCCCGAATTCGCCGGTGGTAACGGCGGGCTGTTAGGCTCCGTTCTCAAGCTCGTTCCTGGCCTTGGGGGATCGGGTGGAAAACCATCCGAGGCGCAGCTGACAGACCGGGCGCTCACCGCATTCGAAAGCCGGCGTACCGTGTCCCGCGTTGGGCTTACTTATGTGATCGAGATTGGGTTTCGTTCTTTAGACCCTGTAAAATCCGCGCGGATCGTCAATGCCATCGCCGATGCATATGTTACGGAACAACTCGACGCCAAATATCAAGCCACGCGGCGCGCCAGCGCTTGGTTGGAGGACCGGATAAAAGAGTTGCGGACGCAAGGCGCCGTTGCCGACCGGGCCGTTGTGGATTTCAAGCGCGCGAACAATATCGTCACCGTCGAAGCCGCAGGCGACACGCCACGGCTCATGAACGACCAGCAATTGTCGGAGTTGGATAGCCAGCTGATATTGGCGCGCGCCGCGACAGCCGAGGCCAAGGCGCGGCTCGACCGGATGCAGGATGTGATGAAAGAGGACGTTCCGGACGCGTCGGTGGCGGACGTGCTCAAAAATGAGGTCATTATCAAACTACGCAATCAATACCTGGATTATGCCGCGCGCGAACGGGTTTGGTCGGCGCGCTATGGCGCCAACCATTTGGCTGCCGTCGATCTCCGCACGCAGATGCTAGAAATCCGGCGTAATATCAACGATGAAATGAAAAAGATAGCGGAGAGCTACAAGAGCGATTACGAGATCGCGCTAGCGCGAGAACAGAGTTCGAAAACAGCCTTGCCGCCGAGGTGACAGAATCGCAAATCACGCATAATTCTCAGAGTCAGCTGCGCGACTTGGAAAGCAATGCGAAAAGCTATCGAACGATTGCCGATAGTTTCCTCCAACGTTATACGGAGTTGGTCCAGCAACAATCTTTTCCGATTACCGAGACAAGGCTTATCAGCGCGGCAATCCCTCCAACTAAAAAGAGCCAGCCCGTTACATTAGTAGTTTTGGGCATATCGACTGCGTCCGGTTTGTTACTAAGCTTTGCTTTTGCTTGCTACCGTGAACTCTCGGATCGCGTGTTCCGCACGAGAGCCCAAATCGAGGAATTTTTGGGGGCCAATTGCATTGCAACGCTGCCCGCCCTGAAATCCACCAATCCTGTTAGTTCCACGACAATTGTCGAAGACGCTGCTTCAAAGGCGGAGCGAACACTTGTTCATAAGCATGATCTAATGAATTTTGTCGTTGATTTGCCCTTCTCGGAATTTACTGAAGGGCTGCGTTCACTGAAATTAGTGATGGATCTCAATGGCGTGCTGAAATCGAACAGGGTGATCGGATTGACATCGACATTGCCCAGCGAAGGCAAGTCAACCGTCGCATCGAATTTTGCGCATCTCCTTGCGCACGCGGGCCGCCGTGTCATACTGATTGATTGCGACCTCCGCAAGCCGTCGCTTTCTCAGGAGTTTGCGCCGAATGCCGCAGTTGGACTCTATTCAGGTCATCGCGGGCAAAATTGAGCTGGCCGATGCCGTCTGGACGGAACCCTCGAGCGGCTTGACTTTTCTGCCTGCTCCTGCCGCCTCTGCATCCAAACTCTTGCATACTGACGAAATTTTAGGTTCCAATGCGATGAAGAACTTAATCGATCGTCTGTGCGAGACATTTGACTCGGTGATTGTCGATTTGTCGCCGCTGTTGCCCGTGATTGATGCAAGAGCTTCTTCGAATTTCATCGATTCTTACGTTTATGTCGTGGAATGGGGGCAGACAAATAGGGATATCGCGATGCGTCTGCTGGCGGAAACACCAGAGGTTCATGATCGCCTGCTCGGTGTAATCTTAAACAGAGCGGATATGAGGAAGATGGCACGTTACGAAGGCTATGCAAGCTCATACAATTATCGAAAATATTACGGCCGCTATGGCTACGTTGAATAATCACGGAGGCGGAGTGCGGCACGAAGGAATTGGAAATCCAGGGTAACGGCCATTGGTGACCCTTCCTCGAAATGGGGGACATCTTTGATAAGGTCCGGTGGGAGCGGGAAAGGTGTTGGAAGCCTCCGGCGCGCCGGCAATTCAAAGGTGAGTTTGAGCAAGAGGGGGTGGATTGCGGGCGAGCCGTGGCCGGCCGCCGTGCCGGGTTGCCGGGGAGTTCGGTATCGCGGCGTCGATGCCGCTGGCCTAGGGGAATGCGCGCCGCCGCGGCGCTCGTACTTGAAACCGGCCCTACTCGAACGCTTGAACCGGGAGATCAAGCGGCGCATGCATGTGGTGCGAATCTTCCCTGGCAGTGAAAGCTGTCCGCGGCTAGCGCGAGCGCGCGCCGGCGAGACCCACGAGAATTGGCTGGAGGCGATCCGCTACCGCAACTTGGAGCATCTCCGCGAGTTCAGGTAAAGAGGCTTTGAGGGCCTTGGCCGCCTGACCGCGGCCGGGCGCGTCTGGCGCCGCGCTATCCGGGGGCTCCGCGGCGGCCGCCATGCCGATGATCGATGTCGAACCGCCCAAGACGGACGATCGGTTGGACGTCTTGTCCCGCTATACGGAGCCCAGCAAGGACCGGTTGCTCCTACTTCGGCGATTGAAGCTCCAACTTCCCGGCCCGGCCGCCGCTGAAAAGCACGGCCCGGAACAGCCGGGAGGCCGCGGGCGTGGTGGCCGTCCGCGGCGCCGGCCTTTGAAGCCAAAACCCAGGGATTGTAGTGGCATGGCGCCACCCCAGGCGGCGCCGGGCTAGCGATGCCGCCGAGCCGGGCCAAGGGCCGTGCGCTTTCGCAGCCGATCGATACCTTGAGCGCCGCACCAAGCAAACTTGGTTTTGCCGCGGGCAGGTGAAGGCTTGCGCCTTGGCGAGAAATCCGCCGGGCATTCAATATTTGCGAACGAGGTTGACTAGCTTGCCCTGAATGCGGACCCGGTCAGGGCCGAAAATGCGCGTCTCATAGGCCGGATTGGCGGCTTCTAGCGCGATTGAGGCGCCGCGCTTTCGCAGCCGCTTCAAGGTCGCTTCCTCGTCGTCGATCAAGGCGACCACGATGTCGCCGGTTTCCGCGGTATCCTGTTTGCGAATCACCACGGTATCGTTGTCGAATATGCCCGCGTCGATCATTGAATTGCCGCGTACCTCGAGCGCATAATAGTCTCCCGGCGGCAACATATCCGGCGGCAGGCTGATTGTGTGGCTGCGGTTTTGCAGGGCCGCGATCGGTGTCCCCGCGGCGATCCGGCCCATGACCGGGATCGAGATCGACGAACGTTCGAGGTCGTCGCCGGAGTTATTCTGCGCCCATGCGCGGACCCTGCCGAGAGTGCCCTCGATGACGCTCGGCGCGAATTTTTTGCTCCGGCCGCTTTCGGCCGGCGTTGAGGAGTTCCGGCAAGCGCAAAACCTCGAGCGCGCGCGCGCGATTAGGCAGGCGGCGGATAAAACCGCGTTCCTCGAGCGCGATGATCAGCCGGTGAATCCCTGATTTGGAGCGCAGAAACAGGGCGTCCTTCATCTCGTCGAAGGAAGGCGGAACTCCGGTCTCCTTCAGGCGCTCGTGAATGAAGCGCAACAGCTCGCTTTGCTTTCTTGTCAACATTGGCCGGGCCCTCTATTCTTTATGCCACCTTTGCGCGTGCACGGCGCGAACTCAATTCTGCACAAACGGTGAACGAACGATATATGTTCCCGCTGCGTTCCGCAAGCCCCCCGGCCATAAGTGCCGGGCCCGGATCCCGGGTCAACCCCATTTAAGGTTAAGGCTTGTTGGAGAGGGAGACTACATCGGGCGGTGAATTTCACTGGGAAGCCGCGTTTCGGGCGCGGCCCGATCATTGGGCGATTGTCGTACACCCTTGCGAGCCGTGACGGGCGGCGGCGGCGCAGCGGGCCTATCCCCATCAAACAACATCGCCGCCGGGCGTGGCCGCTGGTTGCCCGCAGCCGATCCGCACCGCCGCAAATCCGCCTCAAGCAAGCGCTTTCCGCAGGCTCGCTCCCGTCCCCCAAAACTCCCCCTCAACTCATTGAATTCCACGGCACGGTGCAGGGGAGTTTAGGACAATGGTATATTGACAGTATACGGCCGAGTCCGCCGCGATTAGGATGCCGCTAAGGCCCATCCGGCAGCTCGTCCACTCGCTTGGCGGGAACATCCGCTGGCGCTCGCCACCTCCACAAAAGGCCGGCTTTCAGGCACGAAGAGAAGCCCGCTTGAAACAGGAGATAGAGCGCTCCTTATCCGGCGTTCGTGGCAGCAAAGAAACATCCCCCAGATCGAACCAGCGATTTCCCGCGGCTGCGGAACTAATCATCGCAGTATAAATCGGGTAATGGGAAAGCGGTTTATCGAACCGTTCTCGCAGATAGGCTCCGCTGGCGTAGAAAACCGTGTTCATGGAATCCAATATGAGAGTGCCGCCAACGAGACATCCTTCAAAATAAGATAGGACAATTCGCCCCGCGCCGCTTGCAATGGCTTCGCGCATTGCGCTCCAACTCGCTTCGTTACGCGTAACGCGACCCGCGATCTCCGCATGCAACATGCGATAGGACTCGAAATCCGCGAAGTTGGACGGTTCCTGATCGACGAGAGAAATGATCAAATTATCGCATCCCCAACGAACCTGCTGACGATGGCCCTTGCGTATATCCGCAAGAATTGCGTCGTGTGTGAGCTGAACCCTGTCATGAGGACCAGGGGCGGGTGCTGTGCTGGGGTTAAGACCTGATTAACCATGTTTTGATTGAAAGGCTTGGTCGACTGTTTTGGAGGCCAAGTCCATGGATGCGAATTTGTTTTGGTTCAACGACGAGCAATGGGCGAAGATCGAGCCGCATTTGCCGATGAACCAACCCGGACCCGGGCGCAAGGATGACCGGCGGATTCTGAGCGCGATCATGCATGTTCTTAAGGCCGGGTGCCGCTGGCGGGATTGCCCACGCGAATATGGCCCGCACAAGACCGTGTACAATCGCTTCTCCCGCTGGAGCGAGAAGGGGGTTTGGCAAAAGATATTCGAGTGTGTGGCGGGTCCTTCCGAGCCACCGGAACAAGCCGCATTGGATAGTAGCCATGTGAAAGTCCACCGCTGCGCCAACGGCGGAAAAGGGGGGCGGATTTTCAGGCGATCGGGCTTACGAAAGGCGGCCGCAACAGCAAGATCCATGCGATCGCGGACAAGTTCTGCCGGCCCTGGGCGTTGATTCTCACACCTGGCAATACCGCCGATTGTGTGATGGCCGAAGAATGCGTCAGTCTCATCCCCGGCATCAAACAACTCCTCGCCGGCAAGGGCTATGATACCGATGCGATCCGGGCTTTCCTCAAGGCGCGCGGCATCGCGCGACATAAAGCCCATCATCCCAGGCAAATCCAACCGCAAAAGAAAATCCGCTACGACAAAAAGGCTTATAAAAACCGCAACGCCGTCGAGCGCTGCTTCTGCAGGCTCAAGGATTTCCGGCGGATCGCAACCCGATACGACAAGCTCGCTCAAAACTTCTTTTCGGCCCTCTGCTTCGCCGCTACCTTAGCCTACTGGATCTGAATTAATTGAGTCCGGACCCTAGAGCATTTTCCGATCAAAATGCGTTGTACCCGGCGGCGGCGAAATGATTTTTGCAATCGGTTTGTGTGAAGGCGTCGATGGCGATGCGGATAGTCTCCCACAAATCAGGTATAGTGCGCGCGGCTTTCGCGCGCAGGAGCGCATTGAACTTGGAGAACGCCATCTCGATCGGGTTAAATTCGGGCGAGTTGGCGGGGAGGTACATCAGCGTCGGGCCGGCCGCATCGATGGCTTGCCGCACACCATGCACCTTGTGGGCTGGCAGGTTGTCCATCACGACCACATCGCCGGGCGTGAGGTCGGCAACGCGAACCTGCTCGACATAGGCGCGGAAGGCATCGCCGTCCATCGGGCCGTCGAGCACAAAAGGCGCCGCGAGGCCGCCGATCCGCAGCCCAGCAGTGAAGGTCGTCGTCTTCCAATGGCCGTGCGGAACCGCGGCAAGACAGTGCTCTCCTTTGGGAGCCCGCCCGTAGAAGCGCGCCATCTTGGTGGAGGCGCTCGTCTCGTCGATGAAGATCAGCCGCGCCGGATCAAGATCGCGCCGCCCTTCGAACCACGCCTCGCGGGCAGCCTTCACGTCGCCGCGTTGCTGCTCAGCAGCATGCGCCGTCTTTTTTTTAATGTGATGCGCCGCCGGTCGAAGAAGCGCCAGAGCGTCCCGATGCCGGCGCTGACGCCGCGCGCCTGCAGTTTCTCCCGCAGCTCGACGAGTGCGATATCCGGTGTCTCCGCGACCTCGCCAAGGAGGAAAGCCGCCTCGGCTGCGATACGGCCAGACTTGCGGTCGCCACCCTGCCTCTTTGCCGTGACGCCGCCTTGCTTTTTCAGCCGGTCAAGCCATCGGATCGCGCTCGACGCGCTCACCCCGAACCGTTCCGCCGCCTGTCGGCAGGACAGCTCCTGATCAATGACCTCAATGACACGCTGCCGAAGATCGTTCGAAAGGGCATTAGGCATGCATACTGGCCTCCATTACCAGCATGCAGCTTGAATTAGATAAATGCTGATTAGGGAATCCCCTTCGAATTCAATCCGATCGGAATATGCTCTAATATATAAGAGAGATTACTTTCTACGAATTCGACGTTTACCATACATTAACATCATTGGTCGAGTTTTATATTGAATCAGTCGATACTTTAAAATAAGTTCGTTTATGTTAATATGACCAATAGTTTCGTAGATTGAGATAATAACTGGTAATGAAAAAATATATATTGATGTCAATTGTCACCGGCCTCTGGAGGGCCTGGCGTTTTACCTGGATCCTTGCCGCTCCGGACCATCGGCCCTCCGTTGCCGCCGGCGCCGCCCTCCCCCGGGCCGTGGGGCAAACTTTGAGAGCCAACGCAACGAGGCGCTCGGGACCTCGACTTCGGATCGTGCAACGGCAACCGCACTCCAAAATTTCTGGAGCATTTTGCCATTGATGCGAAGCTTCCCGAGTTTGAACCAATCTTTCCTGATGTGAGGCATGAATTCGATGCCAGCAATGGCCGTTGCGGCTCTCCGGAATTGCTTGAAGCCGGGCACTGGAACTTTGGGGCGGCTGATCGAGCGGGCTTGGCGGCGGATACTCCTGCCGCGGATCAGGCTGGCAATGTGGGGATAAATCTCACTGCGCTGGGCAAGCCCTTGCCTGCGATTTCATCGAAGCCGCCACGCATGCCTTAGAACTTGAGCTCGCCCATCACGCCCAGAAGCTCATGCAGTTACATCAGGCGGCCTTCCTTATGCTGCCGTAGCGGCCACAACCATCCATGGGTTCGATCATCAGGCGAAACCGGAACCTGCAACAGCTCGCACTTGAACTTACGGACGGTGCCTTTTTGGAGGTAGCCGGGTCGCTAGAACCGGCTCATTGCGGGACAGTTCTTGTAGCACCAGCACGCCGCCTGCGGCGCTCGCCGAAGCGGCAGCAAAATTCCTCGAACCGGGCGAAGCCACCGCCGCGCTAGCCGGGCAACCTGCAGGCCAAGCTCAGATTGCCGGGTTGCCTGGCAGGCTCCCGCAAGCCGGGCTTGCCCTTGCCGGTCTTTTGGTCCTTCGTCATCGCCGGTGTCCTCGTAAAACGCCGGAGCCGGGCGCTTCGCAACCCTGGCGGGCTCCGCGTCCGGCCAGGGCTCACCCTTCGGCTTTACGCCACCAAATGCCCGGTCAAATATCAGCTATCATGGCAATGTCACCGCAGCCGCCGCGCCGGACTTTTTCTATTCTTACAACCATGACTCCAATCCAATCGTTCCTTCAGCGAGCTCGGGAGGTGTTTGCCAACTCTTTGCTGGCATTTCCACCAGGCTCCGCTTACTGGACCCGAAGCCAGCTTCGCTCAAAAACAGGTTGCCCAAAATAGCGCGCCGAACCGTCTTTGCTCCGTGGGATGGCATCGGATTAATTCTCGACGACTTGCCTCTAAACGAACGCTTCAACTATTTCTGCCCTACCGGATAAAATTGCATCTTACCGGGATGCGCTCTATTTTTTCACGCGCCGCTCAGTCGAACAGGCTTGAAACGCTTTCTTCCTTCGCGATTCGAGCGATCGCCTCGCCGATCAAGGGCGCGATCGAAACCACCCGGATATTGTTAGAGACCCGGATCGCTTCGGTTGCTTGGATGGTGTCGGTGAGAACGAGCTCCTTGAGCCGCGAGGCAGCGATTCGCGCCACCGCTCCGCCGGAAAGAACCCCGTGCGTGATATAGGCATAGACCACCTGGGCTCCGTCCCGCAGCATGGCATCGGCGGCATTGCACAAAGTGTCCCCAGAATTGACGATATCGTCGACCAGGATGCAGGTCTTGCCGGCAACGTCGCCGATAATATTCATAACTTCCGAGTCGCCTGGGCGTTCGCGGCGCTTATCGACAATGGCAAGTGGCGCGCCAATGCGTTTTGCCAAGGCGCGGGCGCGCACCACGCCGCCAACATCGGGGGACACCACCATGACGTTATGGAGTTTCAGCCGTTCTTTGATGTCACGGACCAGGACGGGCGCGGCGTATAGATTATCGGTCGGGATATCGAAAAAACCCTGAATTTGACCCGCATGGAGGTCCACCGTGAGAACCCGGTCGGCACCGGCGCGGGTGATGAGGTTGGCGACGAGTTTTGCCGAAATCGGCGTGCGCGGACCGGGCTTGCGATCCTGCCTTGCGTAGCCGTAGTAGGGAATGACCGCTGTAATTCGCCGTGCCGAGGCACGCCGCAACGCGTCGGTCATGATCAGAACTTCCATCAGATGATCGTTCGCCGGATACGACGTCGATTGAACGACGAAAGTATCCTGGCCGCGCACGTTCTCTTGAATCTCGACGAAAACCTCCAAATCGGCGAAGCGGCGAACCTGGCATTTGGTCAACGGCACCCCGAGATAAGCCCCGATTGCCTCCGTCAGAGCCCGATTGGAGTTGCCCGCTAAAATCTTCACCGATTCCGCCGCCCGTTCGATTTTCCAGTCGCGTGGCCGCCTCGGAGTGGCGGCGCGCCAAAGTTACAATGATTCAGTAGACCTGACATGGGCGAGCGGCCCGCGGCACCGCGCGATTCAGCCTGTCCTCCGTTCGACGAGCTGGTTTCCAGCTCATTCCGCATGACCCCAGGTCCAGGTTTCCGGGCCGCAAAACCCGCCATTTGAGATCCTTCTTCGAATTTGCGGTGTCTCTCCGCCCGCAAAGATCTTCTCGCATCGCCGTCCGCATCGCCAGCGGGACCGGCGCTTGCTTGGCCAATCGACCGGCGTACATATTTCATATTTCCTTCCCAAACCATAGCCCGTTCACGCCGGAACCCGAAAGTTCCCGGGGTTAATGTCGTGGAGGTTGGCGGCATTATTCTATTTAAAGCCCTTGACGTGGGAGTGATTGTGTTGCGCCCGTCAATTTCGCCACGCTAGGCACATGGCGAACAATCTGATCTGCGAGGTGGCGGAAAAAGATTCCCTGCGTATCAGACGTAAAACCGCCGCGTGGGACAGCGGCTTTATTGCAAGTCTCATTGCAGCTTGAGTTTTCGTCCGATTTCCCAGCGGTTGGTTGCAAGGGCCTCGCTGAGAGACTCCCCAACCGCATCAATCCCGCCCGCGCGGCTCGATGAGAAGCTCAAGCGGATAGCCTTGGAAAGCCTTGTCGATGGCGAGCACAACATGGCCGTGGAATTTCTCGACGCCCAGTTCGCCACGGCTCATAAAATCGCTGAGCTCGCTGTAATGGTCGATATCGCGGCAAAGCACCCGCATCAGATAGTCTATCCGGCCGCCGATTTTGTAGCATTCCAAAACTTCGTTGCGTTTGCGTATGGCCGTCAGAAAACGCTCGAAATCGGCTTCGCGGTGGTTTTCGAGGATAACCTCGACTAGCAGCATCACCGTGCCGCGGATTTTCGTAAGATCGAAGTCGGCGACATAGCGCCTTATCAGCCCATCCATTTCGAGCGCTTTGACCCGCTCTAGGCAGGCGCTCGGCGACAAATGCACGTCCTCGGCGAGGCGAACATTGCTGATCCGCGCGTCGAGTTGCAGCCGCTTCATGATTTTGAAGTCCATTTCGTCGATCATGTGCTGGCGCGCCATCTCTCGCTCGCTTGTCGCCTAAATTCTTAACGTTTTCGAACGGTATCCAGGCGTTGGCCAAGGGCAAAATACGTGCCCGCGCATTTTCGCGTGCGGAACCGGTCTTGTCGCGGATTTTCTGCGCGAAAACGGGCCAAGTTCCGGGGCAAGAGCGCCGCCTTCCGTGCGACAATTCCAGTTGGGAGGGAGTGTCGATAGGAGGCCACCATGTCCTTTCAAAGTCCGATGTCCTTGCAAACCGCCATATCCCCGCAAAATGTCATCGCTCGCGAAGCCCGCTTTGGCGCGAAAAATTACGCGCCGCTTCCGGTCGTCTTGGCGCGGGGCGCCGGCGCGCATCTCTTCGATACCAGCGGCAAGCGCTACATCGATATGATGAGCGCCTATTCGGCGGCGAGTTTCGGCCATCTGCATCCGCGTCTCGTCCACACCATGAAACGTCAGCTCGATCGCTTGGATGTCGTCTCCCGTGCTTATCATTCGGATAATCTCGGGCCGCTATGCGAGGAACTCGCGGGGCTCGCCGGGCTCGATGCGTGCCTGCCTATGAACACCGGCGCGGAGGCGGTCGAGACCGCGATCAAGGCCGCGCGCCGATACGGTTATGACCGGCTTTCGATCCCCGCCGGCAAAGCGGAGATTATTGTCGCCGCGGGGAATTTCCATGGCCGGACGACCTCGATCATAGGCTTTTCCAGCGAACCGTCCTACCGGCGCGGTTTTGGGCCTTTCGCGCCCGGATTTGTCACGGTGCCGTTCGGCGACGCGGGGATGCTCGAGGCGGCGATCTCGCCATTCACGGCGGCTGTCCTTATCGAGCCCATTCAGGGCGAGGCGGGGATTATTGTGCCGGCCGGTGGGTATCTGGCAAGCCTGCGGAGGATCTGCGACCGGCACGGCATATTATTGATTTTCGACGAAGTCCAGTCGGGCTTCGGGCGCACCGGGCAAAACTTCTGTTTTGAACACGAGAACGCCAAGCCAGACGGTCTCATCGTCGGCAAGGCGCTCGGCGGCGGCCTGATGCCGGTCTCCGCGTTTGTCGCGCGGCGCGCCGTCATGGATGTTTTCGATCCCGGCAGCCATGGCTCTACCTTCGGCGGCAATCCGCTTGCCATGGCGGTCGCGCGCGAGGCGATCCGCGTTCTCCAAGACGAGGATCTCGCCTTGCGGAGCCGCGTCCTGGGGAAAACCTTGCTCGCCGCGCTTGCCGGCATCGGCCATCCCGCCATCGTCGAGGTTCGCGGCAAAGGGCTTTGGGCGGGAGTTCAACTCGATCCCGCGCGCGCCAACGCGAAGGACGTTTGTCTCGCGATGCTGCGGCGCGGCGTTTTGACCAAGGAGACGCACGAAACCGTCATTCGCTTCGCGCCGCCCCTCGTTATCGAGGAAGCCGATCTCTTGCTGGCGGTCGAGGTCTTCCATGACGCGCTTGAGGAAGCCGTCACGCCCCGTACCGTGAGTTGCCTTGGATGAACATTCATATCACAAACGCGCCGGCGCCTCAATGTGGTGCGGGAACCGCCGCCTCGCCCAATTCCAGACAAAAAATTTTGATGTGCGCGCCGGATCATTTTGGCGTGAACTACGTCATCAATCCGTGGATGCTCGGCAATCGCGGCCGCGTCAATCATGCTCTCGCGGTCAGGCAGTGGAATAATCTCAGAGATGCGGTTGCCGCGCATGCGGAAATCACGCTGATCGAGCCGCAACCCAATTTTCCAGACATGGTGTTTACCGCCAATGCCGGCATGGTACTGGGCAAATTGGCGGTCGCGAGCCGTTTTCGGTATTCAGCGCGGCAAGGCGAGGAGCGCTTCTTCTGCCAATGGTTCGAGCACAATGGTATTCCGCTAGCGCCGTGGCCGGAGGATATTTTTTTCGAAGGTGCCGGCGATGCCTTGCTCGATCGCGGTCAGCCTCTCATCTGGTGCGGATTTGGCTTCCGGTCCGATGAAACCGCGCCCGCCGCGCACGAACGCATTTTCAAACGCCCTGTCATCGGTCTGCGGCTTGTCGATCCGCGCTTTTACCATCTCGACACCTGTTTTTGCCCGCTCGAAGGTGGCTATCTCATCTATTATCCCGAGGCTTTCGATGCCGCGAGCCGGGCGAAGATCGAAGCCAACGTCGCGCCGGAAAAACGGGTCGCCGTCGCCAAGGAAGATGCCGCGCAATATGCCTGCAACGCCGTCGATCTCGACCGGCATGTTTTTTTCAACGGCGCATCGGAAGAATTGCAGGCAAAACTGCGCGCCGCCGGCTTTACGCCCGTCATCGTGCCTCTGTCCGAATTCATGCGCGCGGGCGGGGGCGCCAAATGCCTGACGCTTAAATTGAAGGAAAGTTGGGGGCTAATGAATTGATTTGATTTATTCTTACACCCGGCGGCGCTGCGCGCGTTGGTGCGCGAGCTCGTAGTTACGAATTAACCGAATTTGAGGCGCCTTCGAACCCTGAAAATCGCGCCCGCGCGGTTCAAACGGTCATCCGTGCGATCGACCCCGCGTTGCTGGCGGGCCCGGACCGTGCGAAACCGGTTTACGAATGTGCCGCTTGAACAGGCGATCCAGTAAAGGACCTCATTCCTCATGCTGAGAAGGTGGCGAAGCCGCCATCTCGAAGCACGCTGCGACGGCCGCCATGCGGATTGGGCTTGTTTGCGCTGCGTTGCAGCTATAGATTGCTGCATCGCAGTAGCAAACCATGGAGGTTGGCATGGCGCATCCGGCCCGCACGGCATTGGTCCTGCAAGGAGGCGGCGCGCTTGGCGCCTATGAACTCGGCGCGGCGCGGCGGCTCTACAAGGACGAGGGTTTCGCGCCCGGCGTGATTGCCGGGGTCTCGATCGGCGCGATTACCGCGGTCCTCCTGGCGCGGCCCGCCACGGGTCTGAAGCCACTCGAGGCGCTGGAGGCGTTCTGGCAAAAGATCACCGTGTCTGGACTGTTTCTCCCGCCGCCTTTCCGGCCCTACGCGTCCGTTCTGGGAAACCCCAATTTCTTCGTCCCGCGGCTTGACTACTACGCCCTGCCGGCCTGGACTAATATTTACGACACGGAGCCGCTCCGCCAGACGCTGTCCCAATTGGTCGACCTACAGGCTCTTGCGGATCCGAAGGCCGCACCGGGACTGCTGGTGAGCGCGACGGATGTGGAGGCGGGAGAAATCGCGTATTTCTACAGCCAAGACAGGGGACTTTCCTTGGATCACATCCTCGCGAGCGGCAGCCTGCCGCCGTCGTTCCCCATGACGGTGATCGATGGCAAATCCTATTGGGATGGCGGGTTATTCGATAATACGCCGCTCGGCGCCGTGCTCGACAGGCTCGATGACGCGGCGGGCGCGGACCGGGCTATTTATGTCGTTAATTTGTTTCCGAATAAGGCGCCGGTCCCCCGCAATATGCAGGAAGTCACGGCGCGGACCCAAAATCTCCAGTTCGCCAACAAGACCTTGGAAGACGTAAAAATGCTCCGCCGGATCGACGAGGTCGCCGACTTGATGGAGGCGCTCGAAAACCTTCCCGACGGCAATCCGCTCAAGGACAACTCCGCTTATCAAGCCGTGGCAAAGCGCCGCTACGTCCGGGTCCCGCGAATCGTCTCGATCACCCGTCCGGAAGAGGTTTTGGGCTTTGGAGCCAGCGATTTTTCGCCCGAGACAATCGAACAGCGCGCGAACGAAGGCTACAAACAGACCGAGCTGGCGCTGCAAGCGTAGGGCAACGCAGGTTTGGGTTCTGAATTGAATGGGACTCATACCAGGCGAAAATCTGACAGGCTCCATGTTGGCGCTTGTGCGCCTTCTGAATTCCCCGCCGTGTCAATTAGATGTCTTCGTGGTGGCTAGCAAAGCAGCCCGATTCATCATCGGTCGCGTTCTCGCGTAGACACCGCAGTGCGCGACGAATGGGCATGTGGGCGCGTCTGGCTTTTCAAACCACTGATAGGAGAAGCAGTCGCCGCTCGCGAAAGTGATATGCTCGGTCGGGTCGACAAAGCACATGAGGAATTGACCCTCAACCACCCCGCAGATTTGCATAACCCGCGTGCTCTTGAGCGAATTTCGCAGGAAGTGAAATATCTGCCCGACTCGCAGAGCAACCAGACAGATCTGCGATCTTCAGAATTGCCCTGCAAACCCATATAGGTGAAGACGCCGTTCGTGCACTCCGCTACGCGATTGAGTGTGGCAATTCCAGCTTCGATGTTCCCGGTAAGCTCAAGATGAACTCTTTCCCCATGATCGCGGCGGGCGTCCAGCAGCCGGGAGGAAAACCTTTCGCGATGAGGCGCTCGACAATGGCCAAAGAGCTAAAAACGGTCAGGGAATAGCCGTTCAGACTGGAGATGCGGATTTCTTGTGTCCTTCCGCTTCGGTCTTTCGCTTCGCCCCATACCCAAGTCCGGCTTGCATCTCGTGCCGCGGCATCCGGCCCCTTCACGGTTTTCTCGATCCTCTCGACGAGCCAAGTCTGAACGCGAGGCGATTGTAATATGAAGCCAAACGCGTTTATTACGCGCGCAACCGCCAGGCGCGGCGAAGAGACTGGCGTCAAGACGGTGATGTTGGGTATGCCCGTGGTGTAATAGGCTGAGGCGACGTCGCCCCATGGAATGGGCATCGCCCGCTTTACACCGCGGCCGAAATCGGCCTGGCGACATCCGCGGCCGATGGGAAGATCGACGATCCGGCCGCCGCGCCGGATTTTCCCGCTCTTGCCCAGCGCTTCGACAAACGTCTTGGCGGTGCCCGCGGACACGCGGTGGGTAAACTCAAAGCCCAACGCCAGTTCTTGCGCTTCGGGCAATGCAGTCTTGAGCATCAACGCTATGCAATCGGTCGGCACGACATCGAATCCGGCGCCTGGACAGAGGACAACGCCGGCTGTTTTCGCGGCGGCATCGAAGCGATGCGCACCCTCGAGAACATCGATTTCGCCGGTTATGTCGAGATAGTGAGCCTTGACGGCCAGGCACGCCTGCATCAGCACATCCGCGGTCTTGGAAAATGGCCCGGCACAATTCAAAACGAGACCAACGCCTGCAAGCGCCGCTGCAACACCGGCAGGCGCGTCGAGAGGGAACACTTTCGAGGGAAGGCGCAGATCTCTGGCCAATTCAGTGATCTTCGCCGCGGTTCTGCCTGCAAGAATCGGAACGGCGCCTCGTTTTTTTGCCTCACGCGCAATCAAATCGCCGGTGTAGCCATTTGCGCCGTAGATCATCCAGTGCATGATCGCCCCCTGTTTCAGACGGCAGAAGGAACGACGCACCGGGCATCGTCATTTTGAAGCGATGATGGTCCAGGGCGGCGGACTGGCATCTGTCCGGCGCTTATCCAAGCCGCAATCGCCGCCGTAAATGGCGCTATCCTCGCCGTCTTTAACTTGCCTCGTCATGCCTCCGGTGGATTATTAGGCCCGGCACGGCGAGCCCGGAAAGCGGCTTCGCGGCGTTACTTGCCGACTTTTATCCGCGCCCATTCGCGGATAATCGCTTTTCCCGCCGCTGGATCATGGATTGCCACCACGAAGAGCCGTTGCATCGTCGCGGCGTCTGGGTAAATCGAATTGCTCTCGACAATGTCCTTGCCGACCAACGATTTGGACGGAAGGACGCCGTTGGCCAGACGGGTGAAATTTGTGTTGCGGGCGGCGATCGCTGGCCGCATGAGGAAGTCGATCAAGGCATAGGCTTCCGCGACATGCGGCGCATCGGCGGGAATTGCAAGATTGTCGAGCGACATCACACTGCCTTCCTTGGGAATAGTGTAATCGACTTCAATCCCATTATCTGCCTCCCGCGCGCGGTCGCGCGCGCGCAAACTGTCTCCGGAATAGCCAACGCCAAGACAAACGTCGCCACTGGCCAGGCCATCCGCGAAGCCGGTGGAGTCGAATTTTTTCACGTCGCGCCGCATGCCGCTTAACAGTTCCGCGGCACGCTTAAGATCACCCGGGCGCGTCGATGCCGGATTGGCCCTAAGATAGTTGAGCGCGATCGCAAACATCTCTTCGCCGCTGTCGAGGACAGTAATCCCGCAGACGGCGAATTTCCTCAAATTCCCTGGCTTGAATAGGATGTCCCAAGAACTGAGCGAAGCACCGGCTGCCGCATCGCCCAAAAGTTCCTTGGCCTTTTCGACATTGTAGGCTAGGCCCGCCGTAAACCACATATAATTCACTGCATATTGGTTGCCCGGATCGTACACGCCAAGGCGCGCCATCACCTCTGGCCAAAGGTCCTTGCTGTTTGGAAGTCTGTTTTTGTCGAGTTTTTGGTAGAGCCCCGCCGCGATCTGCCTTTGCAGGACGGACCCTGAGACAATCACAACATCGAAGCCTGTCTTGCCTGTCAGGAGCCGCGCCTCGAAAGCCTCGTTTGAATCGTAGGCGTCATAGGCGACCTTGAGCCCTGTCTCCTTGGTAAAATCCTCGATGACCTGGGGATCGATATAGTCACCCGGGCCATAGACGTTGACGAACTTCTCTTGCGCGAGCGCGGGAAGGAGCAGGCCGCAATAGCTAACTCCAAATAACCAAAGTGCTGCGAAAAAAGATTTCATGCGAACCTTGCCCGCGCGGGGCCGGGAATGGATGCAGTTCGCGCAACGATAAAGGAACTTGTGTCCGCCGGCAATTTGTTGGCGCATCGCGAAATCGCAACCTAAACATTTATGGCGCACGTGAACGATTATGCCCGCGGTCAGCGGCATCGGCAACGCGAGATGGACGTCGATCCGTCGGCCATCGTTTGGCGCGAGATGCTCCATCCGACCGAATTTCCCCCATTCGCCACCTTGAATCAGATCGCCGACGATCTGATAATCGCGTCGAGTCAGCCTCTCAAAGACGCGGTCCGAGCACGCTGCCGCAGCAATCGCGCGATCCCGGCGGGCATCGCCAGGCCCAACCCGGTTCGGTGCGCCTCACGCGACGTCCAATTTGAGGAACCCGCCGGATTGACGGCGCCACAGAGAGGCGTAGATGCCCTGGCGCGCGACGAGCTCGCCATGCGTGCCCAACTCGGCGATGCGGCCCTTGTCGAGCACGATCAACCGGTCCATCGCGGCGATAGTCGAAAGCCGGTGGGCGATCGCGATCACCGTCTTGCCCTCCATCAGCGAGTAGAGGCTCTCCTGGATCGCGGCCTCGACTTCCGAATCGAGCGCCGAGGTCGCCTCGTCGAGGACGAGGACCGGCGCGTCCTTCAAGAGAACGCGCGCGATGGCGATGCGCTGGCGCTGCCCGCCCGACAGCTTGACCCCCCGCTCGCCAACATGGGCCTCGTAGCCCGTGCGTCCGTGCGGATCGGACAGGCCGAGCACAAAGTCATGGGCATGCGCTCGCCGCGCCGCCGCGATTACTGCCTCCATCGACGCGCCAGGCCGCCCATAGCGGATATTCTCGGCCACGGAGCGGTGCAGAAGTGAAGTATCCTGCGTCACCACGCCAATCTGGCGGCGCAGGCTGTCCTGCGTGACCGCCGCGATGTTCTGCCCATCGATCAGGATCCTGCCGCTCTCAACATCATAGAAGCGCAGCAGGAGGTGGACGAGCGTCGACTTGCCGGCGCCGGAGCGCCCGACGAGGCCCACCTTCTCGCCGGGCGCGATCACAAAGGTGAGGTTGTCGATCACACCTGCGGCCTTGCCATAGTGAAAGCGCACATTCTCGAAGCGGATGGCGCCGTGCGATGCGCTGAGCGTAGGCGCCGCGGGACGATCAACCAGGGAGTGCAGCCTCGCGATCGTCCCCATGCCTTCCTGCACGGTGCCCATATTCTCGAAGATGCCGATCGCCTCAAACATGATCCAGCCCGACATTCCGGTGATGCGGTTGGCGAGGCCTGCGGCGATAGCGATCCCGCCGAGCGTCACCGCGCCGTTCAGCCAGAGCCACACGGCAAGGCTGCTCGTGCCCACGATGAGGACGCTGTTTAGGACGGACACCGACCCGTTCATCAAGGTGATCAGCCGCGTTTCGCTCTGGAAAGTGGTCGTGTGCTCTGCGAGCGCGGCGCGAGCGTAGTCGTCCTCGCACTCCGGATGAGCGAAGAGCTTCACCGTCTGGATGTTGGTGTAGCTGTCCACGATGCGGCCGGTGAGGACGGAGCGCATCTCGGACATCAGCGCGGACCAGTCGCGGATCTGCGGCACAAAGTGGCGCAAGATCGCGACATAGGCGAGGATCCACAGCGCCAGCGGGCAGGCGAGACGCCAATCGGTCTGCGCGAAGATGACGAGCGAACTCACCGAGAAGATGGTCACGAACCAAACCGCATCGATGATCTGCACGACGGAATTGCGCAATGATGGGCCGGTCTGGATGATCTTCGAGGCGATGCGGCCGGCATAATCATTGGCGAAGAAGCTGATCGACTGGCGCAAGACGAAGTGATGCGTCTGCCAGCGGACCAGATTCGTCAAGCAGGGCGCGAGCGCCTGCTGGGTGAGCAGATCATGCGTCCAGAGCGCGAGCGGCCGCGCGACTAGGACCACGAAGCCCATCCAAAGAAAGGTCAGGCCGTAATCCTGGAAGACGCGCTCCGGACTCGTGGCCGCCAGCAGATCGACGAGCGAGCCGATATAGCGAAGTATTGAAACCTCGATCAGCGAGACGACGAGGCCGGTCACCATCACCAGGGCGAGGAAGGGCAACACCTGCCGGCAATAGCGCCAATAGAAGCCCAGGAGATTTGCCGGCGGCATGGTTTGGTCATGGCTCCGGAAGGGATCGATACGGGATTCGAAGAAGCGGAACATGGCTTGTTTTCCAATTAGATTTCGGCGGGCTCGGGTTCTCGGCGCGGTTGCGATCGAGAAACCCCGCGCAAGGAGCGGGCGAGCCGTGCGAAGCTGAAGCGCGATGAACGCGGAAAGGGCGCCAAAACGCGCCGTTCAGGCTTTGCCTAGTCTGGTCAGGAGGCGCTCAACCCGTAATAGGGTCAGTCCTGGGGGCTCACCGGATGACGGCGAGCGAGGCGAACGCGCGCGGCACGGACCGCATGTTCGATTGAAAAAGTGTCATCTCTGCCTCCGCGCGCCGCATATGCCCAAAGCGCACCCGCAGGAAACATCTTCCGCGAATATGCCCGCTCCTGTAGGCGAGTTCGGGGCGCAAAGCAACATGAATCTCGCACCCGGTCGCGCCTGCGGCGCCGGCGAGAGTACCATATGTTAAATCAATAAGATAGGCCGTCCCATCGCGTCGATCGAATTTGCCAACGATTCAGCCTGCAGGAATCCTATTTTTGATCCGGGAAACAAACGCAATCCCTCCGCGCAGCAGGTTCACGAATATGATAATTGGACCTTACGGCATCAGGAAAATTTCAATGATCATGCATCTACAATCAATGACTTTCTTGGATCCGCGGATCTCATCGTCGGGTATAACGCCGCGTTTGATGTTACATTTTTTGAATCGCGAGTTTTCTCTTTGCGGCAACGGAATAGGATTTTTATCCGGCAATCGATAGTCTGGCATGCTTTTGCCACATAATCGGGAAAATTCATGCCTAATTCAGAGCCTCCTATCCGCAGCCTTCTTGTCTTCGGCGGCGCGCGGTCGGGCAAAAGCCGCTACGCGCAAAGCCTCGCCGAAGCCTCCGGCCTTCAACCCGTCTTGATCGCGACGGCGCAAGCCCATGACGCCGAAATGGCCAAACGCATTGCCCGCCACGCCGCCTCACGCGACGCGCGCTGGACCCTCGTGGAAGAGCCCGCCGCGCTTGCCGTGGCGCTCCGCCGCGAGGCCCGGAAGGACCGGATCGTTGTGGTCGATTGCGCGACGCTTTGGCTCAGCAATCTTCTCTTGAAAAATGATATTCTTCCTGCCGCGACGCAAGATTTGGCGCAAACCGTCGCGCGGCTTGCCGGTCCGGTTATATTCGTCTCGAACGAGACCGGTTGCGGCATCGTGCCGGAGAATGCGCTGGCCCGCGCGTTCAGGGATGCCCAAGGTCTGCTCAACCAGGCGCTGGCCGACGCGTGCGAGGCGGTCGTCCTGGTCAGCGCCGGAATCGCGCTGCGCCTCAAACCCGCGCCCCAGCCCAAATTTCGATTCTAACGAATCCCTCGCTCCTGCAAAGGTCAATCCACGAGGCAAGTCCAATCATTTGAGATACCCGAGCGACCTGAACACGGCGGCGGCGCTGCTTTCTCTGCGCCGGCCAGCTCCCATAGCGGTGCCGCGCCCGCGTCACATTTATACGCGCTTGATCCCACCGAAAAAAAACGTCATCGAGCGGGGGTCAAGCTCGATCGCTACATCACCGTTCGGGCGGGCGCCGTTGCTCCAAATGTGACCCGCGGCGCCTTGCTGGCGCTGCGGGCTTTTGGTGAACGCCTCGCGGTGTTACCAACCGCGGCAACGATAAGGGTGCCAGTAGCACCACCCGCGGCCGCGCCAGCCCCAGCCGCGGTGCCAGCCCCAGCCGCGGTGCCAGCCATAACCGCGGTGCCAGCCATAACCGCGGCCGCGCCAGCCCCAGCCGCGGTGCCAGCCATAGCCGCGGCCACGCCAGCCGCCGCGCCAGCCGCGGCCGCGCCAATAAACTTGCTCGATCTTAGCAGCGCCAGGGCCCTCCTTGACGGTCGCGGCCGTCGATCGCTCTGTGACGACGCCTGGCGGGGGAAGAGTCATCGCGCTGGCGGCGACCGATGCCCCGCCAAGGAGCAGAGCGCCCCCCGCAAGGCTCAAAGCATAGATACGAAATGGACGTTTCAGCATATCAATATCCCTTCTCTAGGTTTTCCAACTCAATAGGAGTGCGGCAGATGCCATGAATAAAGGCTGAACAGCGAATTAATTCGAGGCACAGCTGCACGCGCGCTCCGCCCCGAGGCTTACAGCCCCATCGCCCTTGAACCGGGCCCTATCTTATCCAACCAAGAACCCTGGTTAATGAAATCCTTGCGGTAATCCCGCGGCGGGCGAGCGTTGACGGGAGCGGCTCAAACTGGTCTACATCGGGCGCCATTGGCTGCCATTGGCCATGCGCCCGATATTCGCGTAGCCATTCGAGACCGCACCCGAGATGAATTTGCTGACGCCTTTCGCCAACGCCTGGCACTATCGCGAGTTGATCAGGGCCGTGGTGCGGCGTGAATTGGCGGTCCGTTTTCGCGGCACGATCCTTGGCTGGGTGTGGGCGATCTTCGGGCCGCTCGTCATGCTCGGCGCCTACACGGTGATATTTTCCCATGCGGTCGGGGTTCCGGCTTCGGCCAAGGGCGGCGGCGCCGGCAGTTACGCTTTGTCAATCTTTACCGGATTGATTGTCTTCAATCTGTTCAGCGAACTCGCCTACCGCGCGCCGGGGCTTCTGCACGAGCACGCGGGCGTCATCAAAAAGTCGATTTTCCCGAGCGAGACCCTGGCCTGGACGGCGACGATCCGCGCCGCCGTCTATGCCGCGATAAGCTTGGCGGTTCTCCTCGTTTTCGAACTGGTGGTGACGTGGCGGTTGCCACAGGCGACTTTGCTGCTGCCCTTGGTCGTCGCTCCGTTCTTTTTGTTCCTGCTTGGAATCTGCTGGTTTCTCATGGCGCTTGGATCGTTTACCCGCGATGTCGCGCATCTCATGATCTCGATCGTGCCGGTCTTCATGTTCGTGACGCCGATCTTCTATTCGATTGACGACGTGCCGCCCAATCTGCGCATCTATCTGCATCTCAATCCGATTGGAAATTACGTCGAGATGATCCGCGACCTTCTCTTGTTCAACAGATTTCCGGAGCTCATCCTTTATTGCCGGGACGGTCATTGGCCTCGCTCCTCATTTTCTTTTTCGCGTATCGTTTCTTCATGCAATACAAGGCCGTGTTCGTCGATGTCATCTGATCTTGTCATCAGCTGCGATCAGGTCGGCAAGGCGTTCCAGCTCTATATGCGGCGCAATGATCAGCTCAAACAGGCGATCTTCGGGCATTGGAAACAGTTCTACCATCAGCATTGGGTGTTGCGGGACATCAGCTTCAAGGTTCGCCGCGGCGAAAGGATCGGCATCATCGGCCGCAATGGCGCCGGCAAAACGACGCTCTTGCAGATCATCTGCGGCATAACCTTGCCGACGCTCGGCAGCGTGCAAGTCCATGGGCGGGTCGCGCCGATCCTCGCGCTCGGCGCCGGTTTCGACCACGAGCTGACCGGCCGGGAGAACGCCTTGATCGGCGGCGCCATTCTCGGCATGCGGCGCGCCGCCGTCGAGGCGAGGCTTACCCGATATCGCCGCTTTCGCCGAGATTGGCGATTTCTTCTATCAGCCGGTAAAAATGTATTCGAGCGGCATGGCGGCGCGGCTTGCTTTCGCCGTTTGCGCGCATGCCGACGCGGATATCTTGATCGTCGACGAAGCGCTCTCGGTCGGCGACGAGGCTTTCGGCGCAAAGTGCGACGCTTTTATCAAGGACTTCGCAAACCGCGGCACGATTCTCGTCGTATCCCACGATCTCGAAACGCTTGCAAACGATCTGCGACCGGGTCATCTGGATCGAGGATGGCGGGGTGCAAGGCATCGGAGCCCCCAAGGACGTCATCGCCGCGTTATCGCGAGGCGATCGACGGCAAGCCGGTCCGGCCCTCGCCGCGGGCTTCTGACCTGTTTCCGTTTCAGGGAACCGCCCGCGCCGCGGCGTCCTTGGGCAGCGGAAAATTCGCGTTTTGCCGCTCGATCAGTATGATGGCGGCGGCAAATTCCACGACAATCGCGAGGCCAACCAACCAGACGAAACGCGGATCCTGACGCACCAGCGTTTCGGCGCAAACGAGGATCGCGACATGGATTGCCGGAATGGCGAACATGCTCGCCGCTACCGCCGCCGAAGCGCCGCCTCTCGCGGAGGCGGCGTTTAAGAACAAGCCCGATCGCGAGCAGCGCATGGACCAGGGCGAGCAAAGGAATGCCGCACCGTTTCGCGGCCTCGCTCATCCATTCGGCAAACTGACGCGGGTCGGCGCCGCTTGACGGCCGCTCGCGGAAGAATTCGAGAAACGGCAGTTCGAAGACACCTCGCCAATTGCGTTGTGGCAGGCCGCCGGAGCCTTGCATGTCGACCGGTGAGCGCATATTCGTCGAAATTCGCGGTCCGTATCGAGGAGCCGTCCGCGGGAATTGTCTCAATCGAACCATCGCTCATGATCAATACGACGCCATTCGCGTTGCGGCGGAATTCCGCCTCGGCGGCGGTGATGATTTGCTCCTCGTTCTTCTCAGCGGAGAAGTCATGGATGAACATACCCGAGACGACATCGGCGGAACGCCAGCGGCGGAAATAGAGCGTCCGCGCGCCATTGTCGAAGGTGTAGAATTGCGCCGGCTCGAGCATCCGGTGATTGAGCGAATTGCGAATCACGTAAATCACGTCATGCATCTGGCCGACATAAGCGGGCGCGAAAACCGACGAGATCCAATAACCCGCTCCCGCCGCGGCAATGGCGACCAAAGTGGCCGGAAAGGAGATCGCCCACGCCGAGAGGCGCATCGAATAAAGAACCGCAATCATGCCGTCGGCCGACATCCGCGCGAATTCGAGAGCGACGGCGACGCCCATCGCCATCGGCAAGGCGATGTAAACCACCGTCGGCAGGATGCCGAGAAGGGCGGGCATAAGCAGTCCGCCACGGATCGCGGCCGCCGGAAGATATTGAAAAAGTGTGGTCATGACGACCGGAACGCAAAGCCCCGTTGCAACCAAAAGGGTTGCGGCCGCGATCCGCTTCGAAAGATAGAAAAACAGGAGGCGGGGCATTGGACAATCCCTATTGCGCCTGCCATTTGGCGGCCGCGGAATAGTCACGTTTTCACCCGCGCCGCGGCTTTTGCGGCGTATTGGCGCCAAGCCGCATCGAAAACGCGGCCGTGAGGGAGACTTACCGCGCCAGCCCAATGGGCGAAATAGATTCTATCACCATAAACATCGAGCGGTCCCCCGGCGTCGAAGGTCACCCCATCGGCCTTGTAGAAGCTCTCGCCGGAGGCGCCAGGAATGCATTCGCACAAAGGGGTGATCTTCAATCCCATCCGGTGTGCGACGAAATTGGTCACCGGCTGGGCGAACAGCATGCCGCGCTGACGCACCGCATGAAAGATCGCTTCGTCCTTGCCGATCACGTCATGGAAGTCCTTCAAGCCAAGAATTTCTTTCGAGGCGACGAAGAACCCGTCGTTGAACAACATCACGCCGCGAAGAAAATCATATTGTTCGCGTTTTTTATTGTAGACATAGTCCGCCACCGGCGCGGCCACGATGAAATCGCTCTTGCCTGCTTCGAGGCGGCCGAACATCTCGCGAAAATCGCGAAACAGGATGATATCGGCATCGAGATAGATGACCTCGTCGAGCGGCAGCGCGAGGCAAAGAAATTTCCGCAGACGACGGCGATACCCGGGAAACATCGGATAAAGCCTCTTGGCCAAGGCGTCGAGCTCGGCGCTGTCCGGTTCGACGAAATGGACGCCGTAAATACCGGCGGCCCGGCGCGTCAAAGCGACATTTTCATCATACGGGATGAGGTAAAGAGGGGTCGCCGCATTGGTCGCGAGATAGCTCTCGAGAAATGGCAGAAGCCAATTGACAATCTTGTCGTTGGCGATGATCGCCATGCCATAGCTTTTAGACGAAGGAGAGGAATTTTGCATCTTGCTCTTGAATTCACGTGGTATCGAGGCCATCGCCATGAGGACCGGCGTCGCTCCTCGTCTTAAATTCGACGGCGAAGCCGTGTTGGGTGGAAACGCGGCTCAAGCTATAGGAACGCTTTTCTGTAACTTGACGAGGGCAACCGGATCAAGCCGCAGCTCCGCCGGGCGCGGGGATAGGGCTGGCATGAAATGAACGGGCACCAGGCGAAAAAACCGCTGGCTCAGCGAATGCACAGGACTCGGCTCAATGCTTGACGGTGCCGCTGACCCAGCCGTGCCGCTTGTTTTGCCGCTGGCCGGCAGAACAGTGGCGATCATGCATCCGGCGTGGCATTCCTGTGGCAGCCATCAAGTGTTCGTCTCCCAGGCGCGGGCGTATCGCAGCCTCGGCGCGAAAGTCATTAGTGTCGCGATCGCCGTCGTGCCGGGCGCGACCGATCGTTCCAACCAGCACAAAGCCTATATGGCGGCGACACCGGATCTCAAAGCCAACCTGCGTCTTTTCACGGGCCTCCCTTTGCACGTGGTTCTGAGCCCGAGATTCCCGCGCGCGGCGTGGCGATGGTTGCATGGTAATCTTGCCGAGGTTCTGGTCGATGCGACCAAGCTCGTTCGGGTTCCGGACGCGCTCGCATCCGCGCCACGGGTCGATCTCATCCACTGCAATCATTTCTTCTGCATGCCCGTGGCGGTCCGCCTGCGCGAGCGGCACGATTGTCCGGTCGTTCTCGACACCCACGATCTCCAGGCCCGGCAATATGTCCTGCGCAATCAAGCGGGCTGGGCCTTGCCGCCGGTGGCGCGCTACGAAGAGATGCTCGCGACCGAACTCGACGCCATGCGGCCGGCCGACATTTTGGTGCATCTCAACGACGAAGAGGCAGCAGCCTTCCAAAAGCTCATTCCGGAGGGGCGGCACGCGTTGCTTTATCCCACTGTCAACGCCATACCGGCAGGGCCTGGCGGCGGCGATCCCATTATCGTCGCCAGCGCCAATTCGGCCAATCTCCTCGGCCTCGTCTGGTTTTTAAAAGAGGTTTTGCCTCTGGCGCCTTGTGTCCCGATCAGGATCCTCGGCAATATCGACCGCCTAATTCTATGGCGTGCGCGCGGTCTGTTCAAGGCGCATGCCGGGCTCTTCCGGGGAAGGGTCGACGCCGGGGAGCTCCATGACGCTTATCGTAACGCCGCGGCCGTTCTGCTGCCAGCCACGGCCGGGCACGGAATCTCGATCAAGACCATCGAAGCGCTGTCTTGCGGGGCGCCGCTGATTGCGACGCCACTCGCCTTTCGCGGCCTCGGCATCGACGCGGCCAACCTTCCAAACGTGACTGTCGCGCAAGACGCCGCCGGTTTCGCGACGGCCCTGCGCCGCGCCCATGCCGATCGCCATTTGCCAAGTGCCGGCCGGCAGCAGGCGGTCACGCGCTGGATCTATCAACAAAAGTTTGGGTTTGACGCTTATCGCAAATCGCTGTGGACGATCGTGGAGCCGCTCGTAGCGACTTGAGCGGGCCTCATTCGCGCGGCACTTCTTACCCCCATTCCACCCAGAAATGCTCGGGAAATTGGGTTGGGGGTGAGCCCGTGTCGATTCGGCCGGCCTCGCCGACAGCGCGGCGCAGGCCCGGCTTGGTGAAAAGAGGTTTTAGGATCGCCGGCAGCACGGCACGGTTAATGTAGGCGCCGAAACATCCGTGCAGCCCGTATCCCCACAAAATGTAGTCGCCCCAAGGCCGGTCCGCGCGAAACGATTCCGGCGCGTCGATTTTCAGCGGATCGAACATGGCGGAGAGATTTGCCGCCAGCACCATGGTGTCCTTGGGGATTTTGCGGGCGCGAAAATGTCCCGCCGCGATCTTGGTGTCGCGCGCGGCGCGCCGGAAGATGAACGGATTGATGGGATTGAAGCGGAGCGCCTCGAAGACATGCGCGGCAAACAGCGCGTCGTCGCCATCGTGCGCGGCCTGCTCGGCCGAGGCAAACGCCGCGGGCCGATCGAGCATTTGGTCGAGCGCTTGCACCGCTGCCCTGGAGATCGTCGGGATCGCGCCGATCACGAGCCCTATGAGATTGTCGCGGATGCCGGTATCGTCCATGCCGGGCAACCCAGCCGCCTGCATGACGAGGCAGCGTCCGAGCACGTCGTCCTTCATCACGCCGGAAGCCTTGCGCTTGGCGATGGCCGCATCGATGGCGGACCGGCAGAGGGCCGCGGCGGCGAGCGCTTGGCTATCCAGCTTGCCCTTGACGTCCGTGAAAAGATACCTGAACATGAGCGTCGCCCAGTCCATGAGGTCGCTGGCGGGGGCGTGGGTGACGCCAAAATAATCGGTGACGATTGCCGTCGGCACGGTCAGACTGAGTTCCGGCGGCACGTCGATGCGGCCAGCCTTTTCGGCGACGAGCTTTTCGGCGAGCCTCCGGGCTAGCGGCTCGACGATCGTGGTGACGTCGTCGCGCCGCATCGCGAGACGCATGTTGGAGACATCGCGCGCATAGAGCGCCGTGTCCTGCATCCCGAGGAAGAAATTCTCGCCGTCCGTGATCTGCCGCATCCTGGGCTCATAGACGACCTCGAAATCGGCGCTTCGATCAAGCACCTCGATCACGTCGTCGTGGCGCGTTACAAGCGCTGTGCCGATATTTGGATAAACCGTTGGGCTGAACAATTTCCACGAGACACGGGGATTGGGCAGGAACGCGCGAAGCAGCCGGAAGCCGAGCCTAAAGAAGAGCGGGTCCTGTGCCGCCGCCTGCGCCTTTGCCTTCAGGCCGGAGCCCTTGGCGGTGAGGATCGCTTTCGACATCTGGTATAAGGCAGCAAGCCCGTCAAAAATCATGCGCAGGCGCACACCGAGAACCGTGACGAAATTCGGCGATGTCATCGCTCGCTTCTCCCCATGTTTGCGAGTTTTACGTGGGGTCGACCACGCCCATGCCGATCATCCGCAAGGCGGTCATGCTCGGCACGAAGAAATACTCGCCGCCGCGGGTCTCGACGAATTGGGGGATTCGGTCGGCGACAAAGGGGGGATGGCCGGATGCCGGATCGGGCGGAATCACGAATTTGGCCTTGGGTCCTTGTTCGCCGCCGGCGCCGTCCGAATGGTTGCCGACAATTGGGCATGTGTCGCTGCCGGCGCTGAAATCGAGCCCATAGTTGATCCATTGCTGTTGCACAAATTCGAACTGCCGGAACAGGCTCGCGCAGACCACCAGCATCACGACGCCACGCTCCGCCCCGTCGTCATCCTGCATGTCCTCGAGCGAATTGCCAAAGGGCAAGCCGCGCCGGAGAATCCGGCGGCGATTGTTCAAAATCGACCCATCATTGCCGGTCGGGTCCATCAAGTCGCGGGTATTGACCCGCCGCATATGGGCGGTAACCGGGCATTTGGCCCCCCCCTTATCATCGCCATAGGTGAAATTCGTGATCGCGGCGAAGCGGGCCTTTGGATCGGACTCCGGATGATCGTGGTTGAATTGGTGCCACTCCGCCACGGTCGGCGCCAGCGAAACAGGCACGCCGTCCGACCAGCGGCCCGCCATCTTCGCCATCAAGGTTTCGCGCGCATCACCGAGGTTTCCGATGCCGGAGACTTTCGCATAATCTTGCGCCTGCTCCTTAAGAAACTCCTGGAACGTCCGGACGTTCTGGTGCAGCTTGCGATAAGCCATGAAGGTGCCATTGCGGCTGAAGTCGAGCGGCATGGTGGCGCCTGGCGGTCTCCTGCGCCTCGTCGGGATAGCCGAGCAAAAATTCGCCGGTCGCAAGCGCCCGCCAATTGCCTTTGCCATCCACGGCGCCGTTGCCGATCGTGAGGAACTGCTCCTTGGCGGTTGAATATTGGCCATCGAAAACCGGATTGCCGATCCCATCGGTGAAGCCGAAATGCTCTTTTGCCGTGATGCGGTACTTGCCATCTTTTAGCACGGAAATGAGGGTCAGTTCCTGATACGGCCGCTCCTGATACGGCCGCTGACGCTTCTGTGCCGTTTGTTTCGGCTGGTTGTGTCCGGGGAGTAGCTTTACGCCGCTTTTCCGGGCGAGCTCTCCGATCTCGACGGTCTTGGTTTCGAGCGCTTGGACAGGCGCCCCCGAGAGCTCATTCATTTTCGCGTTGAGCGTGACAAGGATATGGACCTTATTCGGTCCAAAGGCGTCGTCGCCGCTCTTAGTCCACACTTCATCCCAGGAGTCTCTCCAGTCTTTGTGAAAATTATCGCCGAGCATGGGCGCGCGATTAATCATGCCGTCGATGAATTCGTCCGGCATGCCGCGCAGTGTTCTGATTGGAATGTCGAGCGCCAGCAGCCCGTACCATGTGAATGCGATATTAACCGCCACTTCGGGGAAGCGGCACGCCCCGGCACACGTAGCGCGGTGGTGATCATCGGCAACAGTTCGATCACAAATTTGCGCCCCGAATTTGAACTGCAGATGTGGAAGAGCATGAAGCGGCCCTTCGGATAGCCCCCCTCCTCCTCCTGTGCGTAGGCGGTGAGAATATTGCCTTGAATGTCGGCGAGATCGAGTTCGACGGCCATGTTGAGCCTCTAAATGCGAATGACGCCCGGGGGTTGCGTTTGTCCGAGGAGGTTTTCGGGTTGATTTTCGTCGACGAAGTTTCGGAAAGCGGCGTGGAGTTGCTGCGCCGATTCCGGGTCTGCCGCAAGCAGCTGATTATCGATCACGAAGCGGGTGAAAGCCCGTTGCAGATGGAGGGCCTTGAGGACGGTTGGGAGATCCGGTCCCGGTGGAAACGCCTTAGCGCCCGCTTTCATAAGGGTCGCATAAGCTAGCCAGATCCCGGCAGCGAACACCACCGCGCCGACGAGCAGCACCATAAGCCCGCCGCAGAACAAAAACCAAACGACAAAACCCAGCAGCAACAAGATGGCGCCGAACCCAGCCGGAATCAGAATTTTATCGGCAGGCCAGGCCGGGAGGGTTTTTAAGAGGTCATCCGGTTTTTCGATTAAAGAGTGATCGGGTTTTTCGACGTAATAATCGTTGAACGGCATCGTCGTTTCGAGCTGGCAACTCGCGATATATTTCGCGAAGGATGCCGCGTCATTCACGCTGTCGAAGCGCTCGCAGTGGGTAAATATCTTGCGCAATTCCTGCTTCATCGTGTCCCAAAGACTCTCGAGGTCAGGAGTTCGCGCTCCGCAGCGGCGCCGCTTGCGGCGTCGAATTCCGCGGCGAAAAGCAGAAACGGGCAGGTCAGATGATCTTGCGGTTGCGCGACCACGAGATCATTCTTTTTCCTTCTCACTAAATTCAGGATCGCCCGGCAAATTGAATTTTCCGTCTGGCGCCCGTTGTAGGCGACATCGTCGATGACGACGAAGCGGGCGAAATGGTTGCGCGTGTTCCGCGCGAACGGACTCTGGCTGCCGAGGCACGCGGGCGTTTGTGCGGCCGTCGGCAGCATCGCGAGCTTTTTGCGCAGCGCATGGACCGGCGACGTGGATGCCGATCCGTCCGGAATCGGATCCGTTTTGACGGGAACGAGAACCGTCAGGAAGTAATGTCCGCCGTCGAATGTCGGCATGAGTTATCCCCCAAGGACGCGCAGGCCTACTTCAAATGAGCGCCGCGGCCGCCGTCTGTTGATGTTTGACAAAATCTTCGCGGTTGCGGTCGGCGTTTTCCGTGTCGTCGCTGGCAACCGGCGCATATCCCTGGTAGCCGAGGTCGTTCTGCACCTTGCGCAGCTCGGCGACATAGGCGGTTTGGAAACCGGCGGGCGCCAAGGTCTTATGCTTCTCAGCGAGAGCGAGAATGGCGGCCTGGACGCGCAACGCCGCCTTGACGTCGCGCTGCGCGGCACCAGGCGTCGCATTATAGTAGTAATCCGTGTCGATCTGATTCGCCCGGATATAGTTCTTGAAGGGGGTGATGGGGATCGAGTGGGGGTATCGCGTGCTCGAATACCAGAAAAAGTCGAGACCGTTTGGAATTCCGTCCGAGAAGGCGTCGATATATTGGTCCCAGGTGCCGTTGAAATTGCTGCAAAACAGCATGTAATCGTTTTGCAGCTTCTGCTTGGGCTGGCCGAGGTCCGGCCACTGATCGCGCTTGATGAGCACCCATCGCGCAAAATGGATGATCGACAGGCCAAGCAGCCCGTCCAAAAAGGAAGGAAGCGCGCGAGACCCCATGAAGATCAACCGCTGAAGCCACGTCAGCCATGGCCGCATCGGCGTGACGACGTTCATGCCGTAAGCCTTGCCGGCGACGTTGGACATTCCCCTTCCCCCTCCATGAGCAGCGCGGCTTTTCTTAAACTTCAGCCTGCGGCGACCGCGGATGTTTATATGTTGACAAATGATTATGCCTCTATTTTGCGGCTATTGGCAAGCCCTGGCTGGCACCCTGCCAGGCGGCCAGGCAAAATAACAGCAACCCGATGATAACACATAAGTTTCAAGCTGTCCGGGCGGCCCGGCCTTGCGGCGCGCGTGCTTGGGGCGGCGATTTTTGGCAAGCCGGTCGCAACCTAATATCTCCGGCAACAAATTATTATGGGTCCGCGCCTAGTCTGACGTGGTCGCAACGAGGCCCTCCAAGATGATTCTAGCCGCCATGACCCAAGACGCCCGCCCGGCACGCCTTCCCGGCGCATTGCACGGCAATGGCCCGGCCAACAATGATTCGGGTTTTCCCGTGGCTCAGGCGGGTCCGGGCTCCAGCCTCGCTGGCGCCTATCTCAATCAATTCAACGAAATGGTAAAATTGATCGAGCGGCTTCCCGGCACGCCCGAATTGATCGGCGATTTATTGAAATGGCAACCGGGGAGCTACCAGGATTATTTCACCGCTTCGGCGATGCCAGGGCGCGCTTCCGCGACCGATGTCTATGCCTCGTTGAACCGCTGCGTGCGGCAAAATTTCGAAGACGTTGTCGACGATCTGGAACGTAAGGCCCTCGGCGCCTTGGCCGCGATTAGACGCCACCACAGGACCCATGGGGAAACCCGCCCCAACCTCATGACGGACATTTGCGCGCGCGCGGGAACGCATCTCCGCGAAGTGCTCGGCAAGGCCAACGATCTCGTCAATTATGTTCCGGGCGGGCCGGGAAATTTCGCGCCGCGCCAGAAGCTCCGGGTTTCGCAAGCTTGAGCGCAAACCATTTGACCGCGATGCGGCTCGGATTCTAAACCGGGCGAGCCCAACGCGGCTGGAACGAGCGCGACAGACCGGCACAGGCGCAACCGGGCGGTTTGGCTTAAGGCTCTTGGCGCGTCTTTGCCTTTGCCTTACGCGCGGGTTAAACTCCAAGACTTAAGTCAAGCCCCAAGGCTTGGTTAAACCCGCCGCTCCTCCTGATCGCGTTTCTTCAACCATGCGCCTGTCCCGTTATTTTCTACCGATTCTGCGCGAGACGCCGAAGGAAGCCGAAATCGTCTCGCACCGCTTGATGTTGCGTGCAGGCATGATCCGGCAGGAGGCCGCCGGGATTTACGCTTGGCTCCCGCTCGGGCTTCGCGTCTTGCAAAAAGTTGGGCAGATCGTGCGCGAGGAAATGGACAGAGCCGGCGCGATCGAACTCTTGATGCCGACCCTCCAGCTCGCGGATCTTTGGCGGGAAACCGGCCGCTACGAGGCCTATGGCCCGGAAATGCTGCGAATCAAGGACCGTCACGAGCGCGAACTCCTCTATGGCCCAACCAACGAGGACATGATCACCGGGATCTTTCGCGCCTATGTCCATTCATACCGGGATCTCCCCAAAATCCTTTACCACATCCAGTGGAAATTCCGCGACGAGCAAAGACCGCGCTTCGGGGTCATGCGCGGCCGCGAATTCTTGATGAAAGATGCTTATTCGTTCGACGTCGATGAAGCTTCCGCGCGGTTTTCCTACAACAAGATGTTCGTCGCCTATTTGCGGATTTTTTCCCGGATGGGGTTGAAGGCGATCCCGATGCGCGCCGAGACAGGGCCGATCGGCGGCGACTTGAGCCATGAATTCATTATTTTGGCGGAAACCGGCGAATCGGCGGTATTTTGCCACGCCGATGTCTTAGATTTGTCCATCCCGCCCGAGGATACCGACTACGATGGCGACCTCTCGCCCATCGTCCAGGCATGGACGAAGCTTTACGCGGCGACCGGGGACGTCCACGATCAAGCCCGGTTCGAGCGCGAGAGCTCAGGCGGAAAAACGCATCCAAACGCGCGGCATCGAGGTCGGCCAGGTGTTTTACTTCGGCGATAAATATTCCAAGCCGATGCGGGCCTTGATCACTGGCCCCGACGGAGCCGAGCGGCCGTTCCAGGGCGGTTCCTATGGCGTCGGCGTGTCGCGTCTCGCCGGCGCCTTGATCGAGGCGAGCCATGACGAAAATGGGATTATTTGGCCGGAGGCCGTCGCGCCCTTTAAGGTGGGGTTGGCCAATCTCAAGGTTGGCGACGGCACGACGGACGCTGCCTGCATGGCGATTTACGCGGCTCTCGAAAAAGCTGGCGTGGAAGTGCTCTACGACGACACGGATGAGCGCCCCGGCGCCAAATTCGCCAAGCTCGACCTGATCGGGCTGCCTTATCAGATCATTGTCGGCCCCAAGGGACTAGCCTCGGGCACGGTGGAACTCAAGACCAGGGCGACCGGCGCGCGCGAAAATCTCGACCCCGTCGCGGCGGTCGCGCGGCTCGCGGGCGCATGATGGAAGCCTCGAAGGGCACAAGCCCATTCGCGCCCTTCGAGTGGATGATCGCGCTCCGCTATCTCCGCGCACGCCGCAAGGCGAGCTTCGTTTCGGTCATCGCCTTGTTCTCCTTTCTTGGAATTGCGCTAGGCGTCGCGACCCTGATCGTCGTCATGTCGGTGATGAATGGCTTTCACAAGGAATTGCTCGACAAGATCGTCGGCATCAACGGTCATATTTTCCTTCAGGCCGCCGACACCCAGTTCACCGATTACGATGAAGTGGTGAAGGAAGTTGCCGCGGTGCCGGGCGTCGAATTGGTCATTCCCATGATCGAGAGCCCGGCGGCGGCTTCCACTACCAGCATGGCGTTTTCCCTCGTGCGGGGAATAAGAGAGGCCGACATTAAGCGGCTGCCAGGCATCGCACGCAATGTCAAGCAAGGCACGCTCGACGGGTTCGATACGGCGGGCGGCGTCGCGATCGGCCAAAGGCTCGCCGAAAATCTCGGGCTTCGCATCGGCGACAAAATGAAAATCCTGATCGCGAACGGCGCACAGACGCCTTTCGGCATCGTCCCGCGCAGCAAGGTCTATCCGGTCGCCGCGATCTTTCAGATCGGCATGGCGGAGTTCGACAATCTGTTCGTCTATATGGCCTTACCCGAGGCGCAGGGTTTCTTCAACAAGGACAATCAGGCAAGCGTCGTCGAGATTTTCGTGGCAAAACCCGAGGAGCTCGACGCGGTCAAGGAAAAAATCGGGCGGGCGGTGATGCGGCCGATGATCATGACCGACTGGCGCGAGCGCAACAAGACATTCTTCGACGCGCTCAACGTCGAGCGCAATGTCATGTTCATTATTCTTACGCTGATCGTGTTTGTCGCCGCGCTCAACATCGTGTCGGGACTGATCATGCTCGTCAAGGACAAAGGCCGCGACATCGCTATCCTGCGCACCATGGGCGCGACGCAAGGCGGCGTCATGCGGATCTTTCTCATTACCGGCGCCTCGATCGGCCTCGCTGGAACGCTCGCCGGCTGTCTTCTCGGCCTTCTCGTCGCGAGCAATGTCGAGGGGGTTCGCCAGCTTCTCAAATGGCTTTTCGATGCCAATCTGTTTCCAGCCGAGATTTATTTCCTCTCGCGCGTGCCCTCCGTGGTCGATCCTGGCGATGTCCTCGCCGTGGCTTCGATGACGTTTGTTTTGTCGCTGCTGGCCACGATCTATCCGTCCTGGCGCGCGGCAAAGCTCGATCCCGTCGAAGCCTTGCGTTACGAATAGCCATGTCCCCTCCGGCGCTTCGCCTCGAAAAGATCGAACGCCGCTACGTTCAGGCGGGGTCACCGCTCGAAATCTTGCGTGGCGCCGATTTTTGCCTGTTCGCCGGGCAATCGGTCGCCCTGGTCGCCCCGTCCGGGGCCGGCAAATCGACCCTCCTCCATATCGCGGGCCTTCTCGAGCCGCCCGACGCCGGGGAAGTGTATATCGCCGGCGAAGCCACCGTCCGGATGGCCGACGATCAACGCACCGCGCTCAGGCGCGGCGAGATCGGCTTCGTCTATCAGTTCCATCATCTGCTGCCGGAGTTTTCGGCGCTCGAAAATGTCATGCTGCCGCAGATGATCTCTGGGCTGTCGCGGCGCGAGGCAAGCGACCGCGCCGGGCAGTTGCTGCATTACCTCGGCCTAGCCGGGCGCGGAGAACACCGGCCTTCGGAATTGTCCGGCGGCGAGCAACAGCGGGTCGCGATTGCCCGCGCGGTCGCCAATGGCCCCGGCATATTGCTCGCCGACGAGCCGACCGGCAATCTCGATCCGAAAACCGCCGTCCATGTTTTCGAGGCGCTCGACGCGATCGTCCGGGCAACCGGTCTTGCCACCTTGGTCGCGACCCATAACATGGAGCTGGCCAGCCGGATGGACCGGCGGGTGACCCTGCATGAGGGGCGCCTGGTGGAGCTGGCGTAAATAATTTGGGAAAGTCTGGATTTGAGATTTCAATACCATGTTCACATCACAATCCGAAAATCCCTTGGGCTGATGACGCGAAAATTATTGGCGACGGAGTCGTGGAAACGCTTCCAGTTCTTGGGGGCTTTGCCCCGCAAGAAATCGAGCGCGGCGTCCGCGAATTGTCCGCATGTGGTGTAGCATTTGTTGGGCGTGACATTCCTGTGCATGAGGCCCCATAGCCGATCGATAGGGTTCAAGTGCGGGCAATAGGGCGGGATGAAATGCAACTTGATCCGGCACCCCGGCCAGGGCTCGATCGGCGAAGGCGACTTGTTGGTTCATGGCCTCATAACCGGCCTATCGTACTTTTCTTTCACGTCCGCGACCTTGTTGAGCATCTCCTTAAGCGCATCAATCGCGGCCGTCTCGTCGCCGGTTAACGGCGTCTTCGGACGGAAATGCGCGAAGAGCACGACGAGGGCATCCCCGATGCAGCCAAGCTGCTTGCCGTAGGTGCCGACATCAGACAACACCTCCTGTTCGACCTTCGGTTCACTCGATTGTCCAAGGTTGATATTGATCAACCCAAGCTGGCTGCCAATCGGACTTAGGAACGCCGTCCACGGGCTAATGGTCTGAACAACATCACCGGACAAAGGAAGTTTGAAGGTCGGCATGCATGGCTCCCACTAAGCATATGATGAAGGATATTATCATATATTAGGACGCGTCTTGCATGCCGCCGGACAACGCCGGCCATCTCCCGCCTTCGTTCGACGATAAGGCGCGAGTTTGTCCACCGCCGGTCGCCATCAATGATCGTGAATTTTCCCGCCAACTCCGGATGAGGCTCGACGAGGAGGGGCTCGAACTGCCCCTCATTCGCTTCAATCTGACGTTGGAGTTCGTCATCCTCCTTTGGCCCCGATCGTGGCTGGTTGCCATTAGGCACAACTTCATCGAGATCGTTTTTTTTGCGATAGGTACGCAGAATTGTGCGGTCGAGGCGCCGCTCCTGCAACCCTCCGGCGTTCGGGCAGTTGTCAGCTCTGGCATGCTTGGTCATCGTTCAGATCTTCCAGGGCCACATCGTCGTCTGGCGCCGTGCCGATAATGCAACTGATTTCGTTGGATAGTTCGGCTTTGGCCTTTTGAATTGCGCGGATCGCCTCTGCTTTCTTTTTCCAGGCATTCTCGTGCCACCTGATCTCCTTGGCTTGCTGGTCGAGTAACTCTCCGGCGCGCGCATCGACGCGGCTAAACAACTGGGTGCGGCGTTCCGACGTCATGAACCCGTAGAGAGCCGCTGTCTTGCTCTCTCGTTCGGCGCTGCTTAGGCGCAAGGTATGGGCCTGCACCAGAGCAGGCGGATGAGGGTGACAACCGGCACAACCCGGGCAGGGTTGGCGAGCACCACACCGTCCTGCTCATGCAGTGGTGTGTCCCCCGCGGGAACATGTGTGTCGAGAGAATTGCGTACTCGGCCTTTGCCGCAAGCTGATTTTCCAGCAGCTTTGTCACGTGCTCGTTGCGGAACATCTTGCGGTTCTTCGAGTCGTAGATGATGGTTCCGCATTCCCTGCCGTTGTGCATCACGGCGTGGAGGATATCGGCTCCCGGATCACCCTTCGCGACGCGTTCAATACGGTCATCCGGGAATTCCTCTTTCAAAGCTTCGAACAATTCGATCTCGGCTACTTCGCCAAGCTCCTCATTCGTCTTCTTTTCAAGGTCGCGCTGAAGCGCGTCCACCTTATTGATTAGCTTTAGGTTTTCATCAAAGGCCTTAGCCTTCTCGGCATTGACCGCGTTGTCCTTGGCCTTTTCCATGATTTCCCGCAGAGAACCGAGGCGCTCTGTCAGGGGTAGCTCATATTGTTCCGAGAGCTTCGCGAGCTTGCTTTCTGCCTCTGCAACCTTCGCCTTGGCGTCAGCGACCGCTTCGTCCATGTCTGCGATCTTGTCGCGCTTGAGCCCTTCGGCGGTCTCGGCCGCCTCTTGACGGATACGGATGGCTTTGGCCGCTACGTATTCTTTCACTTTCGCGACTTCAGCCTCTTTGGCCTTGCGCAACTCATCGAGCTGAAGGGCATGCCGCTGTTCGAGCTTCGTCATGCCGCCGCGCCACCCCATCGGTCCAGATCTTCACTCGCCTGCCGGATAATTCGGACTCTCTCTTGTGATCGCTACATCGTGGACATGGCTCTCGCGCAGGCTCGCCGGTGAAATTCGAACAAACCGCGCGCGCGCCTGGAATTCCGCGATGTCGGGGGCTCCGACGTAGCCCATGGCGGCGCGCAGTCCGCCGGCCAATTGGTGCAGGATAACCGAGGCAGGGCCGCGATAGGGAACTTGTCCTTCGACGCCCTCGGGCACGAGCTTCAATTGATCGGTGATGTCTTGCTGGAAATAGCGGTCCGCCGAACCGCTCGCCATCGCGCCGGCCGAACCCATGCCGCGATAGGATTTGAACGAACGGCCCTGATAAAGATAGACCTCGCCCGGGCTCTCGTCCGTTCCGGCGAATAGCGAACCGATCATCACGCAGCCGGCGCCGGCCGCGATCGCCTTGGCGATATCGCCGGAATATTTAATGCCGCCATCCGCGATCACCGGGACATTGGCGGCCCGCGCGGCTTCGGCGCAATCCATGATCGCGGTGAGCTGCGGCACGCCGACCCCAGAGACGATCCGCGTCGTGCAGATGGAGCCAGGGCCGATGCCCACCTTGATCGCGTCGGCGCCGGCATCGATGAGAGCCTTTGCGCCGTCGGCGGTCGCCACATTGCCTGCGACGAGCGCTGCCTTGTTCGATGCGCGCTTCAATCGCGCGACCTGATTTAACACGGCCTGCGCGTGGCCGTGCGCGGTATCCACCACGATGCAATCCGCCCCCGCATCGATCAACATGAGCGCGCGTTCGTAACCCTGGTCGCCCACGGTCGAGGCGGCGGCGACCCGGAGCCTGCCCTCCGCATCCTTGCAGGCGGCCGGATACAGCGTCGCTTTTTCCATGTCCTTGACGGTCACCAGCCCGACACAGCGGAAATCGTCGTCAACGACAATGAGCTTTTCCAGGCGATGCTGATGCAGGAGGCGGCGCGCCTCGTCCTCGTTGCCGCCTTCGCGGACCGTGATGAGATTTTTCGTCATCAGTTCGCTGACGGGCTGCAACGGATTATCGGCGAACCGGACATCGCGGTTGGTCAATATTCCGCACAGCCTTGCCGGTTTACCGCTTGGGCCGCGCTCGACCACGGGAATGCCGGAAATCCCGTGCCGGCGCATAAGCGCTAAGGCATCGGCGAGGGTTTCATCTGGAAAAATCGTGATCGGATCGACCACCATGCCGCTTTCGTAGCGCTTGACCTTGCGAACTTCCTCGGCCTGTTCGGCGGGATCGAAATTGCGATGAATGACGCCTATGCCGCCGGCCTGGGCAAGTGCGATGGCGAGCTTCGCCTCGGTGACCGTATCCATGGCGGAGGAGACGATCGGAATGTTCAAACTGATCGCTGACGTGAATTTCGTCTTCAGTTCGGCCGCGCCCGGCAGGACTGCCGAATGACCCGGCAGAAGCAGCACATCGTCAAAAGTGAGCGCTTCGTTGAGCGATGGTCGGGTGATCAAAGCCAATGCCAACTCCATGATTTGTTCGCGGCGGCATCGCCGCAAACGTTCGCGCGTGAAACGGATTTTTGCAAAAAACGGCGCCGGGCGAGAGCTGCCGGCGGCTCATCGCACGCCAGGACCGGAGCGCAAAGGAGAGCCCGCATCCGCAGGCAAGCGGCAAGACCGAGGAACGCCGCATTTACATCACGGTTGGCGTAGCAATTCTCTTATGGCACGTGAAAAGATGACGCTGGCAAGTTGGAACGCGCAGCCTTGCAACCCGCGCGAACGTGTGGCGCCTATTCGATCGGAGAACACGGTCAAAAACACTTCGACGAATCCCTTCCCTCTTCGGACTATGCTTGGTTCGCAACTGGACGGTTCATCCCGGACGAATTCCTTGCCATTTCGGCCTTTTCTTCCGCCAAGACGCGATTGAATTGCTCTGCAATCCATTTGGCGACCGGATTCGCCAATTCTGAAACTTCACGATAAGTTCTATGGAAATCCGGGTCAGCCCGTTCCAGGACATCCGCGTAAATGAAGCAGATAAACGCGCCGAACCAAAACCAGAGATTCAGTAACTTGATCCCATAATCAGCTAGCATTGCGAGGCTGGGTCTCCCAATCGCGCCAAGCACGAACTCATTTCCTTCACCGAGAAAACGTTGGGCGATCTGGTTGCGGTTGGGATGGGTCGTCTTGCTAAAGAAATTGTACAGCTCCTGTGTCTGTTCCTGTGGCTCGCCAAGAGGGTGATTTCCAAGGACGCGGCGAACTTCGGCATTGCCGATCTGCTTGCCAGCAATCCATCGCTTGGCCAATGATTCATCCAGGTGACAGGCGATCATTAGCGACAATGACTCGTAGGCCCTGCGGGCGAGGGGATAGGCGATTTCAACTTTTCCTTTGGTGACGAGCGGGCGCGTCTCCATCAGGAAATCAAACACGCCGGCCATCAGGTCTCGAATTGCAGCATCGCACCCTGAAGCTGGCGGCGTCTTTCCGAGTATCAAGGTCACTTGGCAGACCAGCTCACCATAACGGTCAGTAACCGCGGCTAATGGCTCAAGCATCGGCGAAAGTTCTTTGGCGCGAATGGCTGCATATTCGCTCAATTCCGCGTAGACACGCCGGCCATCTTCAGCATTCATGATCTGATGTCAGGGTTTCTCTCACAACGGCCTCCTCGTACTCGGTCATGAGATTGATTGGCAGCCGTTCGTGGATATGGCGTAGACACGCCGAACATCCTTGCATGGTGAAGGATGCTCGCATACTGGGTTTCGAGCGTAAATGCGATTGCGCCGTGCACGTGGCATGACCCCCAGAGAGCCGGCGCGTGCTTTTTCACCGATTGATCTTGGAGAGCTGTCCTTGCAGCCGATTATTTCCGTGTCCGGTCTTAGCAAGACCTACACCTCTGGCTTCCAGGCCCTCAAGAAAATCAACCTGGAGATCCGCCAGGGAGAAATATTTGCCCTGCTTGGTCCAAATGGCGCAGGCAAGACGACGCTGATCAATATCATCTGCGGGATCGTCAATCCGACCGGAGGCGCCGTCATGGCTGGCGGCCATGACATCGTCCGCGATTACCGGGCCGCGCGATCCAAGATCGGTCTTGTCCCGCAGGAATTGTCCACGGACGCGTTCGAGACGGTCTGGGCGACCGCGAGCTTCAGCCGTGGCCTCTTCGGCAAGCCTGCCAACCCGGCCCATATCGAGAAGGTGCTGCAGGACCTGTCCCTTTGGGACAAGAAGGACAGCCAGATCAGGATGCTGTCGGGCGGCATGAAACGCCGCGTGATGATCGCCAAGGCCCTTTCGCACGAGCCGCAAATCCTCTTCCTCGACGAGCCAACGGCCGGCGTCGATGTCGAGCTGCGACGGGATATGTGGGACATGGTGCGATCACTGCGCGCCACCGGCGTCACCATCATCCTGACCACCCACTACATCGAGGAGGCCGAGGAGATGGCCGACCGGATCGGCGTGATCAGCAAGGGCGAGATCATCCTGGTGGAGGACAAGGCGGCGCTCATGACCAAACTCGGCAAGAAGCGGCTAACGCTGCATTTGCAGCGCCAGGCTGGAAGCGTCCCGGCCGGACTCGCCGGTTATCAACTGGACCTGTCAGCCAGCGGAAACGAGCTGGTCTACACCTTCGACGCGCAACGCGAGCGGACGGGAATCGCCACGCTGATGAAACAGCTCAACGAGCTTGGGATCGACTTCAAGGACCTACAGACGAACGAAAGTTCGCTGGAGGAGATCTTCGTCGAGCCTTGTGAGGGCAAGGCCATGAACGTTCACGCCATCCGGGCAATCTATCTTTTCGAGATGGCGCGCACCTGGCGCACGCTGCATGCAGAGCATCGTCGCGCCGGTGATTTCGACATCGCTTTATTTCGTTGTCTTCGGCGCGGCCATCGGCTCGCGCATGACGGCGATCGGCGGGGTCAGCTACGGCGCCTTCATCGTGCCGGGCTTGATCATGCTGTCGCTCCTGACAGAGAGCATCTCCAACGCCTCCTTCGGCATCTATTTCCCGAAGTTTTCCGGCACAATCTATGAGATGCTCTCGGCGCCGGTCTCCTACATCGAGATCGTGATCGGCTATGTCGGGGCGGCGGCCACGCAAGTCGATCCTGCTGGGCTTGATTATACTGATCACGGCGCGGATGTTCGTCGCGTTCGCAGATCGTCCACCCGCTGTGGATGGTCGCTTTCCTCATCCTCACTTCCGTCACGTTCAGCCTGTTCGGGTTCATCATCGGCATCTGGGCCGATGGTTTCGAGAAGCTGCAGATCGTGCCGCTGCTGATCATCACGCCGCTGACTTTCCTCGGCGGCAGCTTCTACTCGATCGACATGCTGCCGCCGGTCTGGCGAACGGTCACGCTGTTCAATCCCGTCGTCTATCTGGTCAGCGGATTTCGCTGGAGTTTTTACGGGACCTCCGATATCAGCGCCGGCGTCAGTCTGGTCATGATTATGGTCTTCTTGATCGTGTGCATCGCGGCGGTGGGGTGGATCTTCAAGACCGGATACCGGCTCAGAGCCTGATCGCCCCAAAACTTCCTATGAGGCACCTTCGAATGGCTAGCCGAAGAGCCGCACCTTTAGAGCGGCGCTGAGCACCGCCAGCTCGCCAAAGAGCCCAGTCTCGCATTCTTCCCGGAATGCCGCTGCGATCATTCCGGCGCGCTCGCCGCCGATCGCTGCCGTAAGGAAAGGCCGGGATTATGTGCGTTGCCGGAAGGGTTGCGCAAGGCCGCGACGAGACTGGGCAGACTGCCGCCACGCCCGCCTCCGCCGCGATGCTATCGATGTTCTCTTGGAATTGTTGCGCTGGGTGCTCGGGTCCTTGATGAGCAAGCCTGATCACCCAGCAAATGGATGCTGCCGGAAAAGTCAGCAAAGCCAATGTCCCGCACACGTCGACCGCTTTCTCGCGCACGTTCATTACCGTTCCGTTCAAGCCGATGTCGTAAGGGCGGCGGGATAAGCGCGCCGGACCGAGTAGCGGCCTTATCTAGCGGCTGCACGGAAAGCTTCGCCTCCATGCGATTAGATTTTCTATTTCGTAATATATTCTCACAGTGAAGAGGACTGCCATCGGATGGTTTCCATTATTTAATGAATCACTGGCGCCTCGTGATGCCGAAGACAAAAATCGGTCTTTTGCTACGCGAGGTTCCGCACCAGGGCCAGAGGCGGGAGCAGCGAGGCGCGGGCAGGCACCGGCAAATGGGTGGCGTTTTACAATTCTAGGCGGCCTCGCCAAGCGATCAACGTAAGCGTGGTCTGGAGACCGCCCTGCAGTGTTTGAGCTGATTGGGCTGTTTGTGCGTTCCAACTTCGGAGCGCGCAATGGACGAAAATCGCGTCGATGACCGCAACCAGCGGCCCGAGCTTCGGCCGCTCTGGAGCCTTGGACCGCACATCGCCGCAGTTTCCGCGGAACCCGGTAAGTGTCGTGTGGGAACCGCAGATCGTCACGCGGCTTTCTGCTGAGCGGCGGGGCGCCAGGCCGATGGCATGAGTTCGCCGATGCGGCGGTTGGGCCATCCTCCGGCGATCTTCTGTATGCCGCCGCTTATGCAGGCGAAGGGTTCGACGCCATACCGTTGGCAAGTTTCGATGATGGAGCAGATTGCCGCGGCTCGCTAGCCACCCGCCTTTGAGCCGGTGAAGAGCCAGGTGCGACGCAAGATGGCGGCGCCGCGAAGCGCGCGTTCGGCGATAAGATTGTCGATCTCCGGACACCCATCCTCGCAATATCTTGTGAGCGCAGGCCAGCGTTTGAGCGCATCAGTGATGGCGACAGCGAGCGTGCTTTTCGCCGGCAGTTGCGCGCGTATCGTGTAAAATACTGGACTTGAGATTTCAGGCACTGCCGGATGAAATCGCAACCCGCCATTCATCTCTTGGCGGCGAGTTTGGCGAGTGGATCATGCCCGCCGTGAGATGAATGGCGAAATCTGACATTGACCGGTGGATCAAATTCAGACTTTTACACTTGATGAGATCGAAGCGCTTGCCTTGAACGCAAACAGCGCGCCCGAATGCGGATCCTGCATCGGGACTTCCTGCATCGGGACGAGCTAAGGCCATCAAAACCGCGACGCATGCCGGTTGCGCCACAGGCCAGATAAACGCGCCCGTGCGCCGGCAGCGCGATCATCGAGCGCCCGGTGCATCGGGAACCAATAGACCTCTTGCATAACCACCCGTAGGTCCTTGATTTTACTGGCAAGAGTCGGGGGTTATGCAAGAGGTCTAATGTCAGCAATGCGCCCTCGATCCCTTCGCGAACCCGCACACGCACGCCGGAGCGAAACTCGATCTCTATCACGCCACAGCGATCGTCAGACCTCTGGCACGCGCCTTTCGGCGATGGCGGCGATGGCGACGATGTCACTGTCAAGGCTAATGGCGGCGCGGGCGTTTCGCACGGTGGCGCAAGTCCGGCCCGGGCAAATCCCAGTCCGTTTTGCTGAGCCAGATTGCCGTTGCGAACTCCGCCAAGTTCACCGTCAAGCCATTGCCGGCGCCATGTAGTAAGCGGGCCGCTGCTGATCTCGTGCCGCTCAATCGTGCGCGCCACAGATGAACCCGGCGTGAAGGCTTCGCCAATGATCGCGGGCTTCTGCTCCACCGTCCAGTTGCGCCGTCCCGAAACGCGCCCGGCAATTTGAACACGCGCCTTCGAACTCCGCGTATGACCGGTCGCATGACGGCTCGCATCGGCATCACTTTGGCAGATCATTTCGTGCTCCGGAGTTGGAACGCGCAAACAGCCTCATCAGCGCAAACAATGCAAGGCGGTCCGCAGACCACGCTTACCCATTACGCCGGGCAGCTCCAGTTTAAAGGGGGGAAGCTTGGCCTTGAATCTGGGCTGTCACCGAAGCCGCGCCGCTGTCGGGGCCGATAATCAGAGCCACATACACCGGGTTCTTAGTCCCGGTCAAGCTCGCGCCCATTGCCCCTGCGTTAAACTCGTATTGCAAGGTGGCCTCCTGCTGGATCATCACCTGCACGCTCACACCGCCGATCACCCCCGTGAAGGTGAAAGACCCATTCCCCCGGTTCGTGAAGGAGCCGGCCGGGATGGTGGTGGTGAAAGTGCCCACCTGGAGTGTGACCAGCTGGGTAACGGGATTGATCTCCTTTTTGGCGGTGCTGCTCAGGTTGACGAGGGAATGAACATTAAAGGAATCCGTGTTGGCACCGGTGCCGAATGCGATGTCGAGCAGCGTGGGGCCGAAGCCGAGGAAGGGTACCCCCGGCGGCGGCGGAATGATGTCCACGCAATCGGGGCCATTCCCCACCGGGACCGTGGCCACCACCGTGTTGCTGGCCGTGTCGATCACCGAGACAGCGCCGTCGGCCTAATTCGCGACATAGGCGTGTTTCCCGTCCGGGGTGACGGCGACCCCTTCGGGCTCAATCCCCACCGCGACCGTGGCCACCACGGACGGTGGGGTCGTGGCCGTGTCGATCACAGAGACGGTTCCAAGTTCGTTCGTGACACAGGCGAACGGCGCTTCGTCCGTCGGCCAATTCACAAACCTCGCATCCCACAGGTGGATTGTCACGAACCTGCTTTCGCCGCACACCCCATTGAGGGGGTGCCTGGAGACGGACGGCGTCGGCTCCGAATAACCGGCAAAGCGGCCGCATCCATTTGACCGCGCCCTTGCCCTTCTTGATCCATTGCTCCGAGGCCCCGCGCATTCCCCCCGGTCTCAAGCCGCCCGATATAAGTTGCTCACTGACCTCGCCGCTCGTGCAGACTTTCGATCCGGAACGGATGCGCCGGAAAGACCCCAAGGATTTTCAATTCCTTGCAAAAGAACGCCAGCTCCTCCAGCGCGCGCGCCAGCCCCGGCTCCTCCGGATGGGCCTCGACATCGGCCAAGAATTGGGTTGCGGTGAACTCCCCGCCAACCATGTAGCTCTCGAGCTTGGTCATATTGACGCCATTGGTGGCGAAACCGCCGAGCGCCTTGTAGAGCGCAGCCGGCACGTTGCGGACCCGGAAAACAAAGGTCGTGACGACCGGTCCGGGGCCAAGTTTCGCCCATTGCGGGTTTTTCGAAAGCACGACGAACCGCGTCGTGTTATGCGGCTCGTCCTCGATGTCGGCGGCGAGCACGTCGAGACCATGGATTTCGGCCGCTAGTTGCGTCGCGATCGCGGCGCGGCCCGGGTCGCGCCATTCCGCCACCTCCCGCGCGGACCCAGCGGTATCTCCGGTCACATGCGCGGCGAGGCCATTCGCGCGGATAATTCTGCGGCATTGGCCAAGCGCGTGAACATGGCTGTAGACCGATCTCACCTCCGACAGTCGCGCGCCCTTGATGCCGAGCAATTGAAAATGGACCGGCAAAAAATATTCCGCGACGATATGGAGACCCGATCCTGGCAATAGGTGATGGATGTCGGCGACGCGCCCCGCGATCGAATTCTCGATCGAAATCATGCCGAGCGTCGCGGCGCCGCCGGCGATGGCCGCGAGCGCATCCTCGAACGTCGCGCAGGGTAAGGTTTCCCACGCGGGATGAACGTTGTCGCAAGCGATATGGGAATTGGCGCCGGGCTCGCCTTGGTAGGCGATCTTGTTGACGGTCATTCGGTCCTCGAACGGAACCCGCGCGTGCCGCCCCCCGCGAGCTCATGGCAACGGCGGCAGGGAGGGAGCGTTGGCTTCCCCGGCAAACAAAGGTGTTTCAATTGGCATGGCGGCCGCCAACGCCGTTACAGGGATCTAAACACTAATGGCACCGAAAAGTACACGGTGAACAAAAGCACGATCGCGATCGCGAACGCCATGACCACGTCAGCACGGAAAGATCTCCGGAACAAAAAAGCAAATACAAAGATGTTCCACACATAAAGAGGAAACAGTAAAAATGCCGTCAATTCCTGGACGTTAATATCCGGCAACTCCGCAAGATTTGGCGAAATGAATATAATAAAACCTAAAGCCGTCCTGACAAAAATTACGATGGCGCCGCCCAAGGCAAGTGCGGTAAGCGTCTGCGTCAGCCGCTCGTTGTACCCGGAAACCCGCGCCCACAGCAGCGCGGCCAAAGCCAAAACAAAAGTGCCTCCGATAGCGCTCGCCGCCGCCCTGGCAGGAGAATAGAAGCTCGCTTGAAACAAGAAAACCGCCACCGCGAAAGCGGCGAGGCTCCCAGCCAAGAGAATTGGCGATTTCGGGAGCGCTTCCGGGCCGAGCTTAAAGTTCAATATTCCTAGAACATTTTGAATAGGGGAAGGCAGATTAAACTTCATGACGACGCCCGAATGTTCGTGGAAAGGCATTTCTTTGCGCTGTCGCGCGGTATGGCTTGGCGAACCGGGCGCTGCGTGGATCATCTCACGAAGAGTCGTCGAAAAATCAAACTGCGCCGGATAGCTTCTCTGGCACCCCGCCCCCGTTCCGGTCGAGGGCACACATTTCGAGGGTACCGGCCCCACACCCGCGGCGGATTACCGCACCTGCCTGCGGCCGTCAGCAAACCCTCCGCGCCCTCTCACGCCTGCGTTTTCGGGGGAACGAGCTTCTGCTTCCCGCCCAAACGCCAAATCAAGTAAACCGCGCCAAAGAGTGCCACGACCATCGAGGCATAGATCCCGATGCTATTGCCAAACCCCCGGCCCACCGAAAACGGGAACTGCGACACATAGGTTTGGCCGTGCGCGTTTTTCACCGTCACGATGCCGATGAATTTGCCGGTCTCCGGAAAGGTGTGCTCGAAGGTCAGCGTGCCTGTCGGATAGGTCCTCGGCAGCACATGGGTGATGGTCACGGGGTCGAGAACTTGCGGGCTCGAAAGCTCCGCGTCGGTCAGGAACGGGAGCCCATTCATCGTCGTATGGTTTCCCTCATCCTTGATGATACGGATTTCGGTCAGCATGTCGCGGAGCTCGGTATTTTGCATATCGAGCGCGACAACCATTTGCCCGGTGCTTGGGATATCGTCGCAAAACTCATCCCGGGAATTTTGCGGCTGGTATCCGGTGAAGAACATGATGTCCGGGCCGATCCGCAACACGCATCGTTTATCCACCATGCCCACCCCGCCATGCGCATGCGCGGCGGACGCGAGCAAAACCATGGCCAAGAGCCACGCGGCGAGTCCTCTTATTATCATTTTATTGATCTCCCATAAGATTTCCCCCGCCGGAGCGTAAAGCGCCAGCGGGGGAAATGACTTAGTTTCGTTGACCTTTTACAACCTACCTGAGATAAAATCTCACACAGGCATGAAGGTCGGGATCACCGCTCCGCTGACTTCCATCGGGTAGCGTGCGCCACTCGGCGAGAAGAAGAACAGAACGCCGGCGAACGAGCTATCGACATCATAAGCTAGACCCGAAAGCCGTTCCGTATCCCACCGCGCGTCCTGAATGGTAACCGCGACGTCCCTGGTCTCGCCGGGCGCGATGGGGGAATTATCGCTCAGCGACAAGCCCCGGTCCGCCAGCAAGTAATCCGGATATTCCACCTTGCTGGTGAAGACGTCCGGATTCAGGAAGCGAAGGCCCGCGGTGCCAAATTCACCGATCCGCAGCGGCTCTTTGCCGTTGTTGGTGATCTTGAAATTGGCCACCAGCTCGCGCCCAGGCACCTTATAGGTCCCATTCACATATTTGATGGTGATCGGCCCCGAGTCCACTTCGTTGTCGAGAGCCTGGATGTTATGGAAGTCGCCCGCCTGCAACGGGATAGTGTTTGGATTAGCGCTGACCGTGATCGCATAGAAGATGATGACCGTGAGCAGAACTCCAAGAAGGGTCAGCGCGCCCACTATGCGCTCCTGAGGCGTAATAATCTCTTCCGCCTTTCCGGAAGCCACCCATGCAAACCGGCCGATGAAGCCGCGCTTGCCGAACCAATAGAGGATCCACCAGCCACCGACGACGATCCAGAGGAGATGCCACATATAGATCTTGCTAATCCCATAGGTCTCGATATCGACCGTGGTCCCATTCAGCAACTTCACCTCGTCGGTGTAGTCGGAGAAATTGCCCTTGATGTCGATATATGCCCCTGGGCCGGAATCGGGCCACCGGTCTTGACACTCAATTGAACGTGCGTGTGCCAATGGCCGGGCCGACGCGCCTTAAGAAGCACCCTGAACGCGTAGGTCTTGCCCACTTCGAGCTTCATAGAGCGCGGCGTGAACTGGCCGCCGACCCATACGCCCAACCTGGCCGCCATAGCTCCTGGCTGCCCGGTGTTGAGGAAGCATTGGTTCGGCACCTCGATGGCCGCCGGCCAAGCACTCATGATATGGAGCTTGCCGGTGATCTCATACTCTTCGTTTACGGTGACGTTGGTCTTCGACCATTTCAGGTCATACCAGTTGAGCGTCCGCATCCGGAGAAACGCCGCCTGCGATTTCTCGCCGTGGGCGTCGGCCGGGCCGATGCCCGCCAACGTCACGGCGAGCCCGGCGGCCAAAACCAGGGCCCAAAGCCTCCCCGCTTGGCGCCCCAGTGAACTAAACATTGTTTTTGTCATTGGTTACTCTCCCACACGGCTTCGCCGTGCCTCTTGCATTGCTAAAAATGCGCCCTTGAGTCCTCTCGGGACCTTGCGGCGGCGGGTTAGATGGACTTCATGTATTTCGTGGTGGAGAACATCTTACCGACATACCACCAGACGAAATACACAATAATCGAGACGAACCCGGAGAAGAACGACGCGACGCCCACCACGTCCTTACCGAAGGTACGCATCGTGCCGCGTTCGATAATTCTGATGTATTCGGGCATCGAGGTACGAACGTTATGGAAGCCGATGACGTCGGCCAAGGACATCAGCGTGCCGTATTGCTCGGTCGGCTGATGGAATTGCGCAAGGATCACCCAATTGTTCGGATAGAGGAGCAGCGAGAAGCCCATCGAGCCGACAATCGCAGTAACGATGAAGCTCCTGCTGAGCAGCAGCACGATGTCGAGGAACAGTGCCTGCGGGACCAGCGAGGTCGGCCACACGAGGTTGATCGGGTAGTAGGTCCAGCCCCAGAAGCTGATGTAGCGGTCAAGCCATTCGCCGAAGAGAAGGGCGACACAAAGGAACGTCGCGCCGAACGGCAACCGGAAATGCTCCCAGAAGAAATATTGGGCGGCCGCCGGGAAGGTGACCAGCATGATCGGCAGGACGGTCGGCCACATGCGCCGGTCCTTCCAGTCGACCCAGAAGTCCCAGTCGCCCATGGTCAGCATGGCGTGGACATGATACCCGCCGATCATGATCAGAAAAAGAAACGTCAGGATCAGCAGGTCGGCTTGCCTGACGGAAGTCGCCGCCTCGGCGCGGTCACGGAACGGCGAACCCGCCACCGCTCCCGCCGCCCCGTGGGCCATGAAAACCGGATTCGCGCCGGCACCGCCTTCGATGCCCGGCGACGCCGAGATCGATTCGGTCGCCGGAGCCGCTCCGGTCTTAATTGATTTATCTCGTAGCATACTATCCTCCCAGTTACTCCCCCGGACCCAATCGCCGGATTACCAGAGTAAATTTCAGTTGGCTTCGAATATTCTCCGCAGCCCTGGCACGGCCACTACCCGAAAAAACTCCCTTTCGGGAAAGCGGCCGGCCAATTGGGCTGAACGTTTGTTTCGCGGTCAGACCAAGGGGTCCTCAACACACGAAGCGTTTACTTATTCCGCCGGCTCGAGACCGAGCAGCTCCTCATGGCCGTGCGCAAGCTCGACGACGCGGCCAATCAGCTGTAGCGTCACGCCGAACACCGCGAGCGAGAACCAGCCGAAGAAGACGAACATCCAGTGCAGCGGTTCAACGAACAGTTCTTCCATGAACCAGAACGTGTGACCCCATTCATTGAGCCCGACGTTCGGGAAGATCATGAACGGGCCGACGAACAGGAGAACATAGGCAATCGACCAGCCCTTGGTGCCGTAGGTCGGGAGCCTGGTCCTCGCATACATGAAGCCGCCCACGCCGATCACGATATACATCGGGTAGCTCATGTAGAACTCGATGATATGGCTAGGCGTGAAGTCGGTGTCGCGGATCACCGTCATATGCCAGGTGCCGTCCTGCTCCGTGAAGTAGCTGGCGCCCCAGTAAATCGCGATGCCGTACATCATGATCCAACTGATCAGGTTGAAGACACGGCGCATTTCCTCGCGCGGTGAAACGTTTGCGAGGTCGGTGTCGCGGGTTTTCCACATCCAGCCGACCAAGGCGAGGAAGGAGATCAATTCGACCGGCTCTTCGATGTAGAGGATGGTCATCCAGTAGGTGGTGAACTCGGGAGCGAACGAATCGAGCCCCGCGAATTGGCCGAAAACTTGTTCGTAGATACGAACGCCGACGTAGAAGACGTTGATCGCGATCGCACCAAGAATCAACGGAATCCCGTTAAAAAGGGGCGCCTCGGCGGCGACAGCGCCGGTTGCAGTTCCAGTTACTGAGCTCATGTCACTTGCCTCTTTGCTGTTGAGGATTAAGACCGGGTTTTGGCATGAACACATGAGCCGCCAAACCTGACAACCCAGGCCCAACGCCAATGGGATCGACGGCGCCAAAAAAAAACCGGTCTATCTCCAGCTCCTTGTTTAGAGCCGCCCATGGGAAGGGACAATATACCAGCGGGGGGGTAAGTTGCCACCTATATGGGTAGGTACAGCCTACCCATATAGGCGGAAGCTTTCGAGCCCACTCCAAGGGCCATTGTCCGCGGCGCGGCGACACCCCCGGTAATGGCGTAATTGCAAGCATAATTATAAGCACGAACAATCATTCTTGACAATCCGTCGATAAATAGTACAGATATTGGAGGTTATTTATACACGTATCGAGATCTTAACCGCGATAATACTTCGCTGTCGTGCACTTGCATATGTTATTCGGCTCGATCCGAGGCTGGCGTGGAATTTAGGTAGCCCGTATTAAAACTCTATACTTCTATTCCAGTATGCCGGCCACCAGCCCCGCGAGTCGGCCCGAAACGCTCCTCCGTCGAGAACCGTAGCGGATCGCGGGGCATGCCGCTGGCGCAAACCTTTGAATATTCATTGGCCGGAAATCGGTTAGAACCTATCCAATGCGGCTGCGATCGAAGATGAGTCCGGCACCGGACACCGTGGGCGAAAGTCAACAGCGGAAGGCTGGCGCGCTTCCGCGCGGCTTCACGGGCGCGCAAATCCGCTTTCCCGCCGGAGCGAGCCTGGGCCTTGCCATTTTTTTCTCCGGCGCCGTGGTTGCGCTTGCATTCGCGGGCGGCTTGCGCGCGGCGGACGGGCTTTGCCCGCGCGAGGGAGGCACGAGCGGCCGGGTCGTCTCGGTCGACGAGCGGCTCGAATTTGACTCTCGAAAACGGCATCCGGCTCAAAATCGCCGGCGTCGATCCGCCGCGCCCGGCGCCGGGCGATCCCGATCTCGACGTTCGCGCGCGAAACAAGCTCGCGGAATGGCTAGTTGGACAAGAAATACTGTTTCGACAGCTCGAACCGGGCCCGGATCGCTGGGGGGGCGTCCTCGCCTTCGTCTTCGCGGTCGCGCCGCAGGTTCCAAATGGGCCGGGACCAGTGCGCTTGCCGGTCGGCGAAGCGCTCATCGACGCCCGGCCTCGCGCGCTATGAACCAAGCGCGGCGGCGCGCCCTTGCCGGAGCGCCCTTCTCGCCGCGGAGGCCGGTGCGCGCGCTACCGGGCTTGGCCTTTGGGCCGATCCGTATTATGCGATCATCGCCGCGGCCGATCGCCTGTCCTTCGCCGAGAAGGCTGGCTCATCCGTTATTGTCGAAGGCCGGATTACCGGGATCGCCAGCCGGAGGCCGCGCATAACGCTCTACTTTGGGCCACGCAAAGGCTGGGATTTTTCGGTCACGATCGTGCCACGCAACAGCAAAACATTCGAGGCGGCTTATGCAAGTCTGGCGGGCTTGACCGGCCAAACCGTCCGCGTGCGAGGACTGCTCGATACCCGCTTCGGACCGCAAATCGAGCTCTCGGACCCGGAGGATGTGGAGGCGGCCGGGCAAGCGCCAGACGCGGCCGCGCCCGGCTCCCAGGTCCCGGAATAGGGCCGCCGCGAATGGGGCTCTACGCCAGCGTCAAAGGTTCGAGGCGAACGAACGACAGTTCCGGGCTAGGCTTACGCGCGGGCATGGCGGCCATGGCAGCCGTTACACTTCTTCTTTGCGCCTGCGCCGCGATGGAGCCGCAAGACAGCACGCCGTTCAACGCGGCGGTGCCGGTGCCGCCACCCCGCGCGCCTGCCGCAGGCGCGAGAACACAGGCGGAACACAGGCGCATGATCGCCTTGTTCGACGGCGAGTACAGATACCCTGCCGCCGAAGCCTACCTCAACGAAATTCTGGTCAAGCTCGCCAAAGCGGACGAACGCGCCAGCGAACCGTACAAGGTGACGATCCTCAATTCGCCGATCGTGAACGCCTTCGCGCTGCCGCCCGGCGAGCTTTATGTGACGCGGGGCCTCTTGGCGCTCGCCAACGATGCCTCGGAAGTCGCGGCCGTAATGGCGCATGAGATCGGCCACATCACCGCCAAACACGCCCTGCAGCGCGAGGAAGAGGAAAAACGCGCCGCGGTGATCAGCGAGGCTGCGAGCGTGATCCAGAGTAAGCAGAAGAGCCAAGAGGTCGAGGCCCTGGCGCAACGCACGATCGCAAGCTTTTCCCGCCAGCAAGAACTCGAAGCCGATCAGATCGGCATCAGGGTCGCCGCAAAGGCGGGCTTCGACCCCTATGGCGCGGTCCGCTTCCTTAACGCGCTCGGGCGCTCGGCGGCGCTGCGCAGCTCGCTCATGGGTCACTCGGCGAGCGCTGGCACGCCGGATCTTTTGGCGACGCACCCCTCCACCCCGGAGCGGATCGCGCAGGCGATCAACGCCGCGCGCCAGATCGGCGCCCCGGGCATCGGCGCGGCCGGCCGGGCGTCCTATCTCGCCGCGATCGACGGCGTGACCTTTGGTGACGATCCCGCCGAAGGGGCGATCCGCGGCCGCAAGTTCTTGCATGGGCGGCTCGGTTTTGCCTTTATCGCTCCCGAAGGGTTTGTTCTCGAAAACGCATCCCAGGCCCTTCTCGGAATCAAGGCCGGCGGTGCCGAAGCCTTGCGCCTCGACAGCGTCAGCGTGCCATCGGCGACGCCGCTTGCGGAATATATGGCCTCCGGCTGGATCGACGGCCTAATCGACAGTTCGATCACAACGGCCGACGTCAACGCCATGCCGGCGGCGACCGCCACCGCAAGTGCCGGCGAATGGAAATTCCGTCTCGCGGTGATCCGGTTCGAACCGGATCGCGTGTACCGGCTGATTTTCGCGACGCGAGTGCTGACGGACGAGGCCAAGCAACGCTTCCAGGTGTCGATCAACTCCTTTCATCATGTCTCGCCGGACGAGATCAAAGCCGTGCGGCCTTTGCGCCTCGCAATCGCGGTGGCTAAGGCCGGGCAAACCGCCGAGGCGCTCGCCGCGCAAATGGCCGTTCCGGAGCGCGCGCTCGACACTTTCCTGCTCATCAACGAGCTCGCGCGCGGCGAGCCCCTGCGACGCGGGGAAAGCTATAAAATAGTCGTCGAATAGGAGCGGCGCCAGCGCCACCCTTTATTCCGGCCTGCTGGCACCCGGAGGGAACATTTCCGCTGCTAATCTCGTTAGCGCGGCGCTTCGTTTCGCCACGCGCGGAGATCGCTGAAGCGAACTACCGGCGCCTTGTGTCTCGCCGGGCTTTTTTGGAAGGTGAGCGATGGACGAGACCCCGCAAACAATCTCCTGCCGCTGTTGCATCGTTGGCGGCGGACCCGCCGGGATGATGCTCGGGCTTCTCCTTGCCCGCGCCGGCGTCGATACGATCGTCCTTGAAAAACATGCGGATTTTTTGCGCGATTTTCGCGGCGACACAATCCATCCCTCGACCCTCGAAGCGATGCATGAACTCGGTCTTTTGGAAGATTTCCTAAAACTGCCGCATCAGGAACTCCGGCAAGGTGAAGTCAAAATCGGCGATGTCACGATTCCGTTCGTGGATTTCTCGCATCTGCCGGTGCACGCGAAGTTCGTGGCTCTCATGCCGCAATGGGATTTTTTGGATTTTCTGGCCGAACGAGCCAAACGCTACCCCTGCTTCCGGCTGTTGATGTCCACCGAAGTGGATGGCCTCATCGCGGAGGAAGGGCGAGTAGCGGGTGTCGCCGCGAAAACCAAGGATGGTCAATTGACGATCCGCGCGGATCTGACGATCGGCGCCGACGGCCGCCATTCCTTAGTGCGGCGGGAAGCAGGCTTCGTGCCGCTCGATATAGGCGCGCCGATGGATGCGTTTTGGTTCAAGCTTTCGCGCCGGACCACCGATGCCGACGACTTTCTTGGCCGGGTCGACGCCGGGCAAATCCTAGTTGTGTTCAATCGCGGCGAATATTGGCAGTGCGCCTATGTGATCGCCAAGGGATCGGCGGACCGCCTCAAGGGGCAAGGCATAGGCTCCTTGCGCGAACATATTGCGGCTCTCGCTCCGTTTCTCGCCGATCGCGTTGATGACCTCCAAATCTTCGATGACATCAAGCTCCTAACCGTCGCGGTCGACCGGCTGCCGCTTTGGCACAAGCCGGGGCTGTTGTGCATCGGGGACGCCGCGCATGCGATGTCGCCGGTCGGCGGCGTCGGCGTCAATCTCGCGATCCAAGATGCGATCGCGGCCGCGAATATCCTGGCCCTGCCATTGTCCGGCAAGGGGCCGCTGACCGATCAGCTTCTGGCGCAAGTGCAAAAGCGGCGCGAATGGCCAACGAAGGTCATCCAATCCGTCCAGGTCTTGATCCAGAAGAATGTGATTTCGCGTGTTCTGGGCGACACGGGCAAAGCGGCGCCGCCGCGGTTCCTGCGACTCTTTATCACTTTTCCGGTCCTGCGCCGCCTGCCCGCCCGCCTCATGGGTCTCGGCGTGCGGCGCGAGCGCGTCACCTCGCCAGACGTGGGGGGACGCCGGCCTGTCGGCTGAAGGACCAACTCACGCCTATCCAGACGCCCAATGGACCTGATCGTGTCACTATTCGCCTCCTACGCGAGCGCCCTTCTCTGCCACTGAGCGCTTCATCAACAAAACGACTGGCACGAGCGCAATCATTATAACGGCGAAGATCCAAAAGCAGTCGAAATAGGCGAGGGCCGACGCTTGCTGCTGGCGCAGATTCTCGAGTGCCTGCCAGGCCAGCTCCTGCGAGGCGGCCGGATCACCGGTCTGCTGGAGAAAAAATGCTTGGGATTGTTCGGTGAAGGAATGCACGGACGGGTTAAAGGGGTCGAGATACTCGCCGAGCCGAAGGGTGTGGAATTGCTCGCGGTGATCCTGCAGGGCCTGGCTTAGCGAGGTTCCGACGCTCCCTCCCTCATTGCGTAGCAGACTCAACAGGCCGACAGCGGCTCCACGCAACTCCTTCGGCGTATAGAGGTAGGCGGCGACATTTGCGGGGGCAAAACATATGGCCAATCCTACGATCACTGCGACCCGGGGCCAGACTACCTGCCCAGGGCTGATGTCGAGATTGAGCTGTGACATCCAATAATTCCCGGCCGCCATGACCAACAGGCCGGCCACGATCACCAACCGTGCATCTGTCCGCCGGCCGAGCACACGGGCCACAACGGGCATCGCAAGGACGGCAAAAAAACCGGCCGGAGACATGACCAGCCCCGCCTGCAGTGCATTGTAACCAAAGAGGGACTGAAGCAACCCAGGCAATGAAGTGCTGGCTCCATAAAGCACCGCATACGCGCAGAAAATAATGATGCAACAGGCGCTTAAATTGCGCTCCCGCAACGGCCGGAAATTAACCACGGGGCTGCGGTGGTGCAACTCCCAAAAGATCAATCCGGCCAGCGCCAGGACGAAAAGAGCCGCCAATGTCTGCACCCGCCCGAATGCGTCACCCAGCCAATTCCACTCCTCGCCTTTGCTGAGCATCACTTCCCAGCTAACCATGGTGATGACGAGCAGCGACAAACCGATCGTGTCAAAACGCGACGGTTGCCTCCTCTGCTCCGCGCGCTGGGCCGTGAGATACTCCGGGTCACGGACTACGGCGTAGCAGGCGGCCGAGGCGAGGAGACCAACTGGGACGTTGATGTAAAAGACCCACCGCCACGAATAATTGTCCGTAATCCAGCCGCCGAGGGTCGGCCCGACGACCGGCGCGATCAGGGCAGCCAAGCCAAACAGCGTCATGGCGACGCCTTGCTTCTCGCGCGGGAAGGCATCGAGCAGCACTCCCTGGCTGCACGGCTGCAGCCCACCGCCTGCCAGGCCCTGGATCACGCGGAACAGAATCAGCTGATTAAGGCTCGTGGCCATCCCGCACAGCCCCGAGGCTACAGTAAATACAACAATCGACGCAGAGGAAGTAGTTGCGGCGGCCGAAGCGGTTGATCAACCAGCCGGTGATCGGCAGGATAATGGCGTTGGCGGCGAGGTAGCTCGTGATAACCCATTCGCCGTCGTTGACCGTCGCCGACAGCCCGCCTGCGATATAGCGCAGCGCGACCACAGCGATAGTGGTGTCGAGCACCTCCATAAAGGTTGGCACCACGACTGCGGCGGCAATGAGCCAAGGGTTTATCGCCGCCTGGGGTCCGCGGAGGGAGATGGCCGCCTCTGTCATTTGTTGTCGGCCGCCGGATGTTCAGCGGCGAGAGGCTGCTGCCGGCGATTGGGGCATAGGCGCTTGCAGAAACTTCCCGGCATCGGGTCCGTCGCCGGCCTATCTAAGATAGACGTAGGGGACAACCGAAAGTCCAATGAACAGGGGAACCTTGTTTGGGTCGTAGTTTTGAAGCTCGATGCGCACAGGCAATCGTTGCACCACTTTGACGAAGTTGCCCGTGGCATTCTCGGGCGGCAACAGCGCTAACGTCGAGCCGGTGCCCATGGTAAAACCGGAGATCCGGCCTGGGAATACGCGCCGGTCGCCATACATGTCGGCATAGAGATCGACTGGCTGGCCGATCCGCAGATCCCGCAACTGCGTCTCCTTGAAGTTGGCGTCGATCCAGATTTCGCGTGAGAGAGCGGATCGCCATAAGACCTTGTCCGGCCAGCACATTATTGCCGGGATTGACATTGCGGCGCGTGACAACGCCGTCAATTTCCGCGATAATCTCACAATAGCGAAGGTTTAATTCGGCCTGATCGAGATCGCGTTCGGCGGATTCGAGTTTCGCCTCGGCCTGCTTGACCGCTGGCGCTCGCGGCACGAGCGCGGCAAATATTTTGTCAACGTTGCCTTGCGGAGCAAGTTTCTCGAATTGCTCGAGCATCTGTTTCGGAGTTTGGTTGTACGAATCGAACCTGCCAAGCTCGGCCGCACTTTGAATCAGTTCTGACTGCGCCTGGTAGCACCGAGGAAAAAGTCTGATCGAGATCGGCCGGCACTTGGCCTAGGTCTCCACCATTCTCGGGCTCCGCCGGCAGCCCCAAAGAGACACGAACTTGGTGTATATCATCTACGGCTTGGGTAACTTCTGCGCGGGCAACCGATAGCGCTGCATGCCGCCGGTCGAACTCCTCGCGGCTCGCTACTGCAGAGGCAACCAATTTTTTTGTTCTGTTGAATTCCGCCTCTGCCAATGTCAGCGTGGCCTTGCTCTTATCCAGGGCGGCAACCTTCGCATGAAGCAGTGCGATCTGGTTTTCGACGTCTTCCATGGCGTGCTGGAGTTTCCAGCGCTGACTTCTGGCCTGTGCTTCAATACCACGCACCGTGGCTTTAGCCGCTTCCAGGTCCGCTTTTGCTATATCGACAGCCGCTTTCTGGACGGCGACTGCGACCTGATATGGCTCCCGGTCGAGTTCGAGGAGGAGATCTCCTTTGTGCACACGGTTGTTGTCATCCACCAGAACCCTTGACACCTGACCCGGCACGCGGGCCGCCACGAATGTCACGTGACCGTTCACGTACGCATCGTCGGTCGAAACAGTGGTGAGAATTTCCCGAATCCAGGGAACGCCGAATACGATGGCAATTGCCAGAACTAGCGTTGCGAGCGCCGCCATCAGCAAACGCCGCCTTCGCTTTAGGGTGTGACCGGTTTGCGTTAAGTTGTTGCCATGATCAGACAAAGCGCCGGTTTCGTCTGTCGAATGCGCCTTGATCGAAGTTGACTCTCCCCCATTTGCACTTTCATCTTTCTCGGCAACCATAGCTTCGCTCGCGGGACCCACGCCATGCCTGGGCTATGTCAAAAGTAAACAATCATGGCTGGAAACGCTCCTTTCCACAAGGACGCGAGTTCGACTGTTTGGGTTGATGCCTGGCAGCGCTGCCGCAAAAAATTGGTCCAAAGCTTGGACTGCCATCCGATAGCAAACTCCCGCTTCTCCCCTTGTGACCTTCAGATCCACGGCGCCGATGGCCGAATTGGTTTAACCCCCTGCCCTACCTTCGCCGCATTGCTGGTGCAGTTTTGCCTTGGCCCCTCAAGTCGCGCTTGCGCTTCGCACGGCCGCGCCAGCCAACCGCCAAAAACACCAATTTTCCGCGTAATCTCACCTGTCCTAGATCCTCGCGCATATGCGCGCCTGTAAGGTTTCCGGCCTCGACCGACAAAAATGTTTCACGTGAAAAATTTTGCTTCAATTGCTGCGCCAAACGGACAAATGGCCGCTTCGCCTCAAAACGCCTGGCTGGCGCGTTATTCCCTGGTTAGAACAGCGACGCTGCCTCGCAATATGTGGCCGCCCTGCCACACTGCCCAATCTTCGACTCGGTGCCGCGTTACGAGACTTTTCATCTACGGTCATGCGAGTTAGACCAAGAAACGGTTTTTCGTGAGCACAGCCAATTTGGCCGGGGTCTGGACATGAACCTTAAACGCAAAGGCGTGCCGCCTCATCCAGCAACCCCTGAAACGGTTCGCGCCGGAAACCCCCGCCGAACGGCCGTGCGCACTCTCCTTATTCTCGCGGCGGTCCTGCTCGCCCTCCGTGTGAGCGGCACAGAACCCGCGCACGCCTGCCCCGCGCTGGTGATCGAAATGCCCTCCGGCGCGATCCTCTACGAGGATCATGCGACGCAGCCCTGGTATCCGGCTTCCGTGACAAAACTGATGACGGTTTTCGTGGCTCTGAGCGCCGTGCGGGACCATCGCATCGCGTTCGATACGCCGCTTGTTGTCTCCGCGCGGGCGGCGTCGATGCCCCCGTCGAAGATGGGTTTTCGGCCGGGCTCGCTGGTGACGCTCGACAATGCCCTCAAAATGCTGATGGTGAAATCGGCGAACGACATCGCCGTCGTCATCGCGGAGGGGGTTTCGGGCTCGGTCGAGGCGTTCGCCGAGGACATGAACAGCGCCGCGCGGGATCTCGGCCTCACTCAGTCGCACTTCGTCAATCCGAACGGCCTGCCTAACCCAGAACATGTCTCCTCGGCTCGGGACTTGGCAATTCTTGCCCGCGCGCTCTATCTGACCTTTCCTGAGCAGGCGAGCCTCTTCAACATTGGCGCCATGCGGCTCGGCGATAACATCGTGCGGAACCACAATGACCTTCTCGGCCGCTATCCGGGCGCCGACGGCATGAAAACCGGGTTCACCTGCGCCGCGGGGTTCAATGTGGTCGCGAGCGCGAGCCAGGGCGGCCGCAAGCTCATTGTCGTGATTTTGGGCGCACCCAATCCGCGCAGCCGCGCGGCCATGGCCGCGGCCTTGTTCGATCGCGGCTTTGCCGGAATAGACCAGCCGTCGGGCGCGCTTTTGGACCTCGCGACGCCCGCCCCCCCCGCGGCACCGCCAGACATGGGGCAATCAATCTGCCGCAAACGCGGCAAGACGGTGGCGCTATTTAACTCGGAACTCAACCGGCTGATGGCGCCGTTGCTCGCCGCCAAGGCCAAAGCCCCGGTGGCATCAGAGTCCCTAGCCAGATCCTTGCCGGTGGCACCGCGAATGACCATGGTGCCGCGTCCGGCGTTCAATCCCGTCCCTGTCTATGCCGGTGCGCCCGAGGGCTACGTGGGACTTATCGCGCAAGCTCGGCCGGCCCATTCGCCGGTCGGCACCGCGCAGCCGCCGGAAACTGTCAGCGCCTATGCCCCCGCCACGCCCGGGACAGCGCTCGAAGACACGCCGCTCCCACCCGATGCCGGAGCGCTGCCGATGAAAGGCCTGGCCAAGCAAGTCAAACGCGCCGCGACGCCCGATGTCCTCCCCCCGCATCGCCTGGCGCGAACCGAAACTGGCGGCGCGGACCCGCCTGTTGCCCGCAAGACGGCAAAAAAAGGATACCATAAGGCATCGAAATTAGCGCACGGCAAAGTCCCCGGAAGGAAAGCCAGCTTCGCCAAGGCGAGTGGCCACAAACATTCGAAATTCGCGCCAAAGTTCGCCGAAAAGGCGCATGTCCCGGCGAAAGCCACGGTGCATGTAGTTAAGACTAAGAGCAAGACACCGGAGAAGCATGCCAGGCGATGAGCTTTTAATCATTTCTTACTCGCCGTGCCGGCGCCTATGACCCCGCGGCAAAATAGGCCGCCCCCGCCTTTCCCGCTGACCGTCGTCACCGGTTTTCTTGGGGCTGGAAAGACCAGCCTCTTGAACGACCTGCTGCGCGATCCCTTGGCCGCCGGCGCGCTGGTAATCATCAACGAATTCGGCGAAATCGGCCTCGATCATCTGCTCGTCGAGCGGGTCGACGGCGACATGCTGGTGATGACGTCGGGCTGTTTGTGCTGCTCGATTCGCGGCGATCTCATCGTAACCTTGGAAGATATTATACGCCGGCGCGACAATGGCCGGATCGCGTCATTTCAAAGGGTTATGATCGAAACGACGGGCCTTGCCGACCCGGCGCCGGTGCTGCACACGGTCATGGCGCATCCCTATCTGATGCTGCGGTTTCGTCTTGACGGCGTCATTACAGTCGTCGACGCGGTCAATGGAAACGCGACGCTCGACGCGCATGCGGAGGCGGTGAAGCAGGCGGCCGTGGCCGACCGGCTCGTTCTCAGCAAGACCGATCTTCTGACGCCGGGCGGCGGCGCCCTGCGGGATCTTCGCGGACGCCGAAAAACTCAATCCGGGCGCGGTTTTGCTCGACGCCGCAAAAGGTGAAGCCACGGCCGGGGCGCTTCTCGATGCCGGGATCTACGATCCAGATCGAAAAATTCCCGATGTGCGGCGCTGGTTGAACGCGGAAGCCTTCGCGGCGAATGATGGGCATGGCCATGAGGATTCCGCCTCGCGTCCAGGACGTCAACCGGCACGACGCCCGCATTCGCGCCTTCTGCATGCGCCACGAGGCGCCGCTCGCACCAGCCGCTCTCGATCTCTTCCTCGAATTGCTGCGCAAGGCGCACGGGCCAAATCTCTTGCGCGTCAAGGGTATCGTGGCGCTTCGCGACGATCCCTTGGCGCCGGTCGTCATCCAGGGCGTCCAGCATGTCTTTCATCCGGCGGTGCGGCTGGAAGCCTGGCCTGACGCCGATCACGGCACCCGCATGGTTTTTATTTTGCGCGACTTGGAACCGTCTTTCGTCGAAATTTTGTGGCAGACTTTGACTGGCCTCGTCGAGCCCGGAGCAACATGCGCCAATCCCCTGGCTACGGCCAAAGGTGGTCTGCTCGCTTGAAATCGCGCTTCTGGTGGATATTTGTTGAAGAAACGGGAACGATGTAAGGTAAAGGCGTGGTGCTCCGCCAGCGGCTCGACAAATGGCTGTGGTTTGCGCGGGTGGCGAGAACCCGGAGCTTTGCCGCCCGGCTCGTCGCCGAGGGCCATGTGCGCCTCAATGCCCGGCGGATCGAAGCCCCAGCCAAGGGCGTCAAACCGGGCGATGTCCTGACGATCGCGCTGGAGCGGCAGGTGCGGGTTCTTAAGGTGGTTTCTCCCGGCGCCCGTCGCAGCGGCTTTTCCGAAGCTTCTCGCTTGTTCGAAGAATTGCCGGACCCAGGGATTTGCCTCCTGCCCGGCCCCCCCAGTGGTCCATTTTAAAAGCTTGAGCATTCCCCAGACAGCGCCGAAGAAGTGGCTGGGGTTGTTGCAAAAATCTTGCAAAAATCCTTGGACTATTTGGACCAACAGCGCTAACGTGAATCTTCCACATGGAATGGATCGAGTGCCGCACTGCGGGCGTCGCCAAGGTGCCGCGCGGGCGAAAGCGCGTTTCTGGGAAATTTTGGAAAGACTGTGATACCATGGAGTCCCGGTCCATGGCGGCGTTCCCGGCTCGCGCTAAGGCAAAGCCATGAACTTTGGCGTTGGGCCGTTGACGGGCCGCGCTGGCGGTGCTGCGGTTGCCCGCGAAGGAAAATGATCATGACCTATGTCGTCGTCGAAAACTGCATCAAATGCAAATACATGGATTGCGTCGAAGTCTGCCCCGTGGATTGCTTCTACGAAGGCGAGAATATGCTGGTGATTCATCCGGATGAATGCATCGACTGCGGCGTTTGCGAGCCCGAGTGCCCAGCCGAGGCGATCAAGCCGGATACAGAACCTGGGCTGGAAAAATGGCTTAAACTTAACCTCGACATGGCGCGGTCCTGGCCGAATATCACGATTAAGCGCGATGCCCCACCGGACGCCAAGACATTCGATGGCACCTCCGGCAAGCTAGAGGCATATTTTTCCCCAAATCCAGGCCAAGGAGACTAACGCCAAGGTTCTGTCCGGCCGGTTGCCGCGATCGCGAAAAAAAACCGGCGCATAGACGGGCAACCGGGGTTGAAGATGGCCGCGAGCAGTATATCTTTTGATCTTTGCTTCTTTTTGTGCCACAGTGTTTTCTGGCGGCCGTCAATTGTGGGCAATTGCGGTCTCCTGCTGTCTGCGTCTTGGAGGCTTTAGGGGCGCCGGGACAAGAATTCGCTGGCGGCACGGCCGGAAATATCTCGTTGCGTCAATCCGGCCAAGTCAAGGACGGACGATCGTCGTTGAGGAGCATCCCGCTTCGCGGCACTCCAGGGCCGGAATTAGAGTTTCCGGACGGCTGAGCGTTTGTCCGCCGTCGAACGACGTCTCGTCTCCAAAGCGGGGCAGGAAAAGGGAGCGCGCTTGTTATGGCGTCTGTCAAGAAGGCCATGAAATCGTCCAAGACAAAACAGGCGAACAAGACAAAACAGGCAAGACAGCCGGGAACCCCCAAGGCAAAAGTGTCGAAACAGTCCGTTGTGCTTAAAGCCAAGCGAGCCGCCGCCGCGCGGGCGCTTGCCGCCAGGAAGGTCGCCGCCAGCAAATCTGGGCGCAAAACGAAAACAAAAACGGCGGTAGCGAGCCGCCGTGCGAATAGCCCGGCCCGGGCAAATCCGGCGGCCAGGAAAAAGACTTCGGCGGCACGTGCCACGCCGCGCGCGAACAAGACGATCCGCGCCGCGAAGAAGGGCGCGGCCCGGAGTGCCAAGCCGGTGCTCGCGCGCGCTACTGGCGCTAAACGGGGCGCGTCCGCACGCGCGAACGCAAAACTGGTCTCCGGCAAGTCCGCGGCAAGGGCTGCCTCCGCCAATAAACCGGCACGGGGAACGGCCGCGGCCGCGCCGAAAAAGACGCCGGCGATTCGAGGTTTCGCGCCGCGTTGCCACCAAACCGGCGGCTGCCGTGCGCAAGACCGTCGAGTCACCATCGCGCGGCGCGCAACATGCGGCCGCGAGCACGGCGGCCGCGGCGGCGATTCTCGCCCTCAAGCAAAACGCCGCGAGGCTTTCCGAGGCGCGCAAGCAAGCAGCCGCGCCGCCTGCCGGCGGGCGGGCCGGGAACTCTTCGAAGCTGGATTTAGACTTAAAAGAGCGGGTGGCGGCGATCAAGAAATCCGGGCAGGAAATATCCGCCGGATCTGCATTGGGCTCAACTGACGCCATTGCCGGGCGCGTCCCGGCAGGTGCGGCGGCTGGCGGCCCATTGCAAGCCGCCGCCAAGGGCTCAGGCAAGCCTTTTGCCGCAAAGAGCACCGCGAAGACGCTGGACTCCCAGACGCCCCCGTCCATCGAGAGCAGGACAGGCGTGCGGGCGCCCGCATGCCTCGACGCCGCCCAAACGAATATGGCGGTAGCAAAGCCTGGCGAGAAACCAGCCACCCCGGCGCATACGGCGCATAAGCCGGCCAAGGCCGCGGCCGCTCAACGGCAACTGTTCAAGCCGCATGAGTATGTAGTCTATCCGGCCCACGGCGTCGGCCAGATCGTCGCCATCGAGGAACAAGAAGTCGCGGGCTTCAAGCTCGAGCTCTTTGTGGTCAGGTTCGTCAGGGACAAGATGATCCTGAAGGTGCCAACACCGAAGGCTGCCAGTGTCGGAATGCGCAGGCTCGCCGATGCCCCCGGCGTTAAGGCGGCATTGGATACTTTGGCGGGCCGGGCCCGGGTCAAGCGGACCATGTGGTCGCGCCGGGCGCAAGAATACGAAGCCAAGATTAACTCCGGCGATTTGAAGTCGATCGCCGAAGTGGTGCGCGATCTCTACCGCTCCGATACGCAGCCCGAGCAATCTTACTCCGAACGGCAACTCTACGAGACCGCGCTCGATCGCATGGCGCGCGAAATCCTTGTCGTGCAAAAGCTGACCGAGACGGAGTTGTTGAAAGTAATCGAGACGCAACTGCAAAAAGGCCCGCGCCGCGGCAAGACCGAAGAAAGCGAGGCCGAGGAAGCCGATATCGGACAGGCGGCCTGAACGCCCTTCGCCAATGCCCTCCGCCAGCAGCGCGGCGGTGGAATCCGAAACGGCGTGGTCGCAGCGGCCTTGAAAGCAGGGGTCTTGGGCGTAGAGCGAGGCATCGAGAGCAGGCTCGAGTCGCGTGCGCGTTTCGCGCAACAGCGCCCCCATTCTGCCGTCTGGGCCGGGGATTTTCGCGCGAGGGAGCCCAGGCTCAGCCGCCGAGGGGGCGGAAAAAATCCCAAACGAGCTTCGCGCTATTAACATCGCCATTGGCGAGGCCATGCCCGGGCCCGGCGTCGCTCGAAAGACCGGGCAGCGCGTGACCGCCGCCTTCGATCCGGACCGCTTCGACCGGCACTTGGCAATTGTTCAGTCTGTCGAGGTAGGCACGCGTACCATCATGCGTGTCCTTGTCAGGGAAGATAGTGGCCGTCATGCCTCCGGCGCAGCCGGCCGCCTTGCCGAAGAGACCTAGCGTCGCCTCGATCGAGAGAAACTCCGTGTTGCCATGCGGTAAATTTGCCTTGTCAGCACGATAAGGAACCACGGTATCCGCGGTGCCCGCAATCATCATAAGGGGAATCGGATGCGACGGTTTGCAGGACGCCTCAAGATCGGACGGCAGACTAGCCCCGAGAACCGCCATCCCCGCGAAGACGTTCTTTTCGTCGCAGGCGAGCCGCAAAGCCATCATTCCGCCAGTGCCTATGCCAACGAGAAAGACCTTGCCCCGGTCGGCAATTCCACGGGCGACGAACTTCGCGATCAGATCATGGATAAAGACCGAATCGCGGCGCGCCTCGGGTCCAGGCGCGTCCCCCCAACGCCCGGCGAGAGGTTCCGGGTATATCAGGATCGCACCCGACGACCGCGCCATGTCCTCAAAGCCGAATATCCGCCTGAGGCGCGCGCCCTTCTCCCTGCCGCCGCGCAGGATTACGACAGCCGGCCTGCGCGCTTGCTTGAGGCGCCGGTGCTGGACCAGGATGGCGGTGCGCGGGACACCGTCCGACACGATGGTGACGCGGCCCGCAGCCGCCAAGGCGGCCGGCCCCGTGAAGGCAAGCAATAACCAGCAGGTTCCCGCTAGCGAACCGGCCCCAAGCACAAACGCGAGGAATTTGCGGCCTCGCACCATCATGTTTTCCAAGCCATCGGCGCTCCGGTTTTTCTTGCCAGGCCAAATTTGTGCCAGGGAGCATCGAGCCATGATAGCCTATCCCGGGGGGACACAATAATGAAAAAGCACAGCGGTTCAGCGCCGGGACAATTTGGCTTACGGAGTTTATCCAACGGCACGAAGCGATCCGGCTTGGCGACGGTTCCATCCAGGCCGGTGCACCCTCAAGCGCGGGCCGGGATTCGGGCGGTTCCGGGGTCTTCTACTGTACGCGTTGCCCTGGAGGGCCAATTGCATTAGTGGAAGGGCATTGAATCTTTGAGGGGGGGCAAACTCCATGACCGAAGCGGAGTTCGGCGCGGGCGGCATCGAGAACCGCCGGCCGCTGTCGCCACATCTGCAAATCTACCGCCCGATGTTGACCATGATGATGTCGATTGCGCATCGCATCACCGGGGCAGCGCTCTATTTAGGCACCTTGTTGCTCGCGTGGTTTTTAATTGCCGTGTCCACCGGTGGCGGCGCCTACGACGCGGCTGCCTATTGCTTCAATTCTATCGCCGGGAAACTGATTCTATTCGGTTTCACCTGGGCCCTGTTCCATCACCTTCTCGGCGGCCTGCGTCACATCGTTTGGGACGCAGGCCTTGGTTTCGAGCATCCGCACCGCGAATGGCTAGCGCTAGCCACGTTAATCGGCGGCATTGTCCTGACCTTGCTTGTCTGGGGCATTGCTTATCTGGTTTATTAGAGCTGCTCCCGCGTGCCCGCCAACCAGCGGATCGCTGACACCAGTTATTGCCGGGAAGGCAATGGAGGAATAGGCAACCATGGTGAAAAATCCCGCGCCGGTTCGCCCCGCGATGAGCAGGGTGCGCTTTCTCGGCTCCGCCAAATCCGGCACCGCGGACGCATGGAATATGCGCATCACCTCGGTCGCGCTGATACCCTTGTCGATCGCATTCGTCGCAATCGTCTTATCGCTTCTTGGCAAGGATCACGCGGCGGCGCGCGCCGAACTCGGGCATCCCTTTCCAGCTATTTTGATGCTTCTCTTCATCTTGTCCGGGGTCTTCCACATGAAGCTCGGAATGCAGTCGATTATCGACGATTATGTGCATGCCGCGCAGCTGAAGGAGTGGGTGCTGATCGGCAACCTTTTTTTCTCGGTTTGCGTCGGCTTGGCTTGCATCTATGCGGTCTTGAAACTGAGTTTTACCTGAGGGAAAGTTTCGAAAGACAATGGCATGACATCCAACGCCGCATTCAACGGCAACGCCGCTCCGGCGCGTATCGGCGCGGCCTATCCGATTACCGACCATTCGTTCGATGTTGTCGTCGTCGGCGCGGGCGGCGCGGGACTGCGTGCGACCGTTGGCTGCTCGCAGGCGGGGCTGCGGACGGCCTGCATCACCAAGGTATTTCCGACCCGCTCGCACACGGTCGCCGCGCAAGGCGGCATCGCGGCGGCGCTCGGCAACATGGGGCCAGACGATTGGAAATGGCACATGTACGACACGGTCAAAGGGTCTGATTGGCTCGGCGATCAGGATTCGCATCGAATATCTCTGCCGCAATGCGCCGGCGGCCGTTTATGAACTCGAGCATTGGGGTGTGCCGTTCTCGCGCACGGAGGACGGCCGCATCTACCAGCGCCCGTTCGGCGGCATGACCACCAAGTTCGGAATTGGTCCGCCGGCCCAGCGCACCTGCGCGGCGGCCGATCGCACCGGCCACGCGATGCTGCACACGCTCTACGGTCAGGCGTTGCGTTACGAGACCGAATTCTTCGTCGAATTCTTCGCGATCGACCTGATCATGGAGGCTGGCTGCTGCCGCGGCGTGGTTTGTCTGAAACTCGACGACGGCACCATTCATCGCTTCCGCTCGCAACTCGTTATTCTGGCGACTGGCGGCTATGGCCGGGCATATTTTTCCGCTACCTCGGCGCATATCTGCACCGGTGACGGCAACGCCATGGTACTGCGTGCGGGGCTTGCCTTACAAGATATGGAATTCGTGCAGTTCCATCCGACAGGCATTTACGGCGCCGGCTGCCTCATCACCGAAGGCTCCCGCGGCGAGGGCGGCTATTTGACCAATTCCGAAGGCGAGCGCTTCATGGAGCGCTATGCGCCGTCGGTGAAGGACCTTGCTCCGCGCGATATGGTGTCGCGCGCGATGACCATCGAAATCCGCGAGGGGCGCGGCACCGGCAAGAACAAGGACCATATCTATCTTCACCTCGAACACCTCGACCCAAGAATGCTGCACGAACGGCTGCCCGGCATTTCCGAAAGCGCCCGGATTTTCGCCGGCGTGGACGTGACCAAGGAGCCGATCCCGGTGCTGCCCACCGCGCATTACAACATGGGCGGCATTCCCACAAATTTTCATGGCGAGGTCATCGTCAAGAAGGATGGCGACCCCGATTCGATCATGCCCGGCCTCATGGCGATCGGCGAGGCCGCCTGCGTTTCCGTCCATGGCGCCAACAGACTAGGCTCGAATTCCCTCATCGATCTTGTCGTCTTTGGCCGCGCCGCGGGCCTGCGTGCCGCGGAACTTGTGACGGCAGGCGCCAAACAGGCGGAGCTTCCGGCGGATTTCCGCCGAACAGGCGCTTTCCCGTCTCGACCGCTTCCGCCATGCCAAGGGCAAAATTCCGACCGCCGGGCTGCGGCTCAGGATGCAGAAGGTGATGCAGAGCCATTGCTCGGTCTACCGCACCGGGCCGGTATTGGAGGAAGGCTCGAAGCTCATCCATGAGGTCTGGGCCGCCAGCGACCAGATCTCGGTCACCGACCGTTCAATGATTTGGAATTCCGACCTCATCGAAACGTTGGAATTCGACAATCTTATCGTGCAAGCGGTTGTTACCATGGATAGCGCGGTGCGGCGCACCGAATTCCGCGGCGCCCATGCGCGGGAAGATTTTCCCGCGCGCGATGACGCGAACTGGATGAAGCATACGCTCGCCTCGATCGATCCTGATGACCGTAGGGTCACGATCGATTACCGGCCCGTGCATAGTTATACGATGACCAACGAGATGCCATATATCGAGCCGAAGCCGCGGGTTTATTGAGACGAATATTCACACAGGGATGGTTGCAATGCCACTATTGATGGGCAATGACCTTCAAAAAGCTAGACAAGCGTTAATGGATAATTTCGGCCGTAGCTGCCAAACGAGGTTGCCAGGGGACATGAATGGCGCGGGCGAGGAGACGACAATTTTCACGAGGGGCGACGTCTGCATGGAACTTTCTTCCAAAGGAGGTCTATTCGTTCGACCAGTAAACGGCGACGGTCGAAATTACATCGGTGCTGGATTTGGGGGCCTTGGACACGAGCGAAAACACTGAGAAATGTCGCAAGAACAAAACGATGTATATGTATTGTACCACACTACTTACGCCAATCGTCTCTCTTCAAAAAAGCTCCAGGAACAATTAGATAAGCTCCCAGAACAATTGCAAGGCAGATTTCTCCGAGTTAATCGTGATCGCCGCAAGCTATTTCAGATTTGTTCCACCAGTGACGACGACGCATTCGAAAAAATAAAAGACTTTGCCTTGCTTTGTAACGAAGCGCGCCAGCCACAAGACCGTGTCGACCCGGTTTTGCCTGCTTTCCCCGGCTTCGAGCCCGGCCCTTCCGGAGCCGGTACGAAGTCGGAGTTTATCTGGGAGGCTAGACAGCACCCTCTAGCTTTGAAAATCGCTGAGCACTTGAAATGCCTCGGATGGACCGCGGCACCGAAGCTCGAAAACTGGAGACCGGATATTTTCTTCGAAAAATGCGGCGCGCCCCTTCTCGGTAAGATACTGATCGAGGTCAAACCCAAATGCGATATGCACAATGTCATAACCGCAATCGGCCAACTTTTGTGCTATAGTTTGCCCCTTGTTAATTCGCCGGTAATTTTGGTTTTGGCTACAAACGGCGAAGTCAAAAACAACTTGGCAAAAGCCTTAGAACACTACGCCATTAAGGCGCTTGATGTTGCCAAAGATAATTGGACCAACAAACTTGAAGCGTTATTAAACTGTAGCGCGACGCCCTCAACGTCAAGGCTCAAACTGGAATAGACATGGTCCAATTCTCCCTTCCCCAAAATTCACGCGTGACACCGGGCAAAACCTGGCCGAAGCACGGCAATTCCAAAAGTCAGACGGAATGCCGGATTTACCGCTGGAACCCCGACGATAGCGAAAACCCGCGCATCGACACCTATTTCGTCGATCGCAGCGATTGCGGCCCAATGGTTCTCGATGCGCTGATCTGGATAAAATCTAACATCGATCCGGCGCTCACCTTCCGGCGCTCTTGCCGGGAAGGCATTTGCGGGTCGTGTGCAATGAATATCGACGGGACCAACACGCTCGCCTGTACGAAATCCATGGACGAGATCAAGGGCGCCGTGAAAATCTATCCCTTGCCGCATTTGCCGGTGGTGAAAGATCTCGTGCCGGACCTCTCCGTGTTTTACGCGCAGCACGCCTCGATCGAGCCCTGGCTGCAAACTGTGACTCCGCCCCCCGAGAAGGAATGGCTTCAAACGCCACGGGACCGCGAAAAACTCGACGGGCTCTACGAATGTATCCTATGCGCCTGTTGCTCGACGTCCTGTCCGAGCTATTGGTGGAACGGCGATCGCTATTTAGGCCCGGCGGTGCTGCTGCAAGCCTATCGCTGGCTCATCAATTCGCGCGACGAGGTAGCGGGCGAGCGGCTCGACAATGTCGAGGACCCTTTCCGCCTTTATCGCTGCCACACGATCCTGAATTGCGCCAAGGCCTGCCCCAAGGGCCTGAACCCGGCGAAAGCGATCGCCGAAATCAAGAACATGCTCATCGCGCGCCAGATCTAACCGGCGCGCGTTCCGATAGTGGTGTATTTTTATCACAGGATTCCTGTTAACGTTAACTAAGGTGCGGCATGCCTTTCTGGCGCCTCAATCCGCCTTCACGTCGGGCCGATGGAGGCTTCACCTATGCTGCGCATTCCATTCAGCGCGCTTGCCGCGCTTTGCATGACTCAAGCTGCTTATGCCAGTCCCTTTGTGAGGTCGACGGCGTATGACGAAATGATTGCCTGGCAGGCCAAGGCACACGGCGTCCCGGAGGCTTTTATCCATCGCACCGTGATGCGCGAGAGCCGTTACAATCCGGGCGTCGTCCACAAACATTGTATCGGCCTGATGCAGATCAAATATGCGACGGCGCGCGAGATGGGGTATAGAGGAGACCCGCGGGGACTTCTCGACCCGCAAACTAACCTGACTTACGCCGTCCCTTATCTCGCCAATGCCTACCGGCTCGCGGACGGCAATGAGGACCGCGCCACGGCGCTCTTCAGCAGCGGCTACTATTATGCCGCCAAACACAAGAAAATGCAGGGCATATTGCGGACCGCGTCTTCCCCCGCGCTGACCCCGGAACCCTCACCGCCGCTAACCGGCAATAATTGAAGCCTTCGTTTGGAGCGGAGAGTCGCCTGAGGGCTAATCCGAGGCCGTCCCAGAGCTCCTTGATCGCCGTATCCGGATGTGTCGCCACGCGCGCAGCCTATGCTTCTCATGGCCACCTATGGCCGCCAAACTTTCGCGGCGGGCAATCGCTTGTTGCTTGCCACTTCCGCGTGAGCTTGGTCATGCAGCTCGCGCTGCCATCGCGGCTGCGCGCCGCCGCGTGGCGTGACTGTCAGGCCGCAACCGCGCGCTCGAAATTTCGCTTCATTTGTCGCGCAAGTATAAGCATCCAAAAAGCGAAACACCGGGGCGCCGGAAACGAGGTCTTGCTTGGTCCGTTTTGAAAATGTCGGCTTGCGCTACGGGATGGGAGCGGAAATCCTGAAGGATATAAGCTTTTCCATCGAGCCGCGGTCGTTTCAATTCTTGACCGGTCCTTCCGGCGCCGGCAAGACAACGCTTTTGCGGCTCATTCTTTTGTCCTTGCGGCCGACGCGCGGCGCGATCGGCCTTTTCGGAAGCGACGCCTTAACGCTCGACAAAGCCGCGATCACCGGTCTCAGACGGCGGATCGGCGTGGTATTCCAGGATTTCCGGCTGCTCGGCCATTTGACGACCTATGAAAATGTCGCTCTTCCGCTCCGCGTGCGGGGCAAGGAGGAAGCGAGCTATCGCGCCGAAGTGACGGAGCTTCTGCACTGGGTCGGTCTCGGCGAAAGAATGCATATTCTGCCGCCGGTGCTGTCCGGCGGCGAAAAGCAGCGCGCCGCCATTGCCCGCGCGCTCATCGTGCGGCCGGAGCTTCTGCTGGCCGATGAGCCAACCGGCAACGTCGATCCAAGTCTTGCGCGCAGGCTGTTGCGGCTCTTCACCGAACTCCACAAAACGGGGACGTCAGTGGTGATCGCGACGCACGATCTCGGGCTGATGGACCAGTTCGACGGCGCCCGCAGGCTGGTTCTGGGCGACGGCCGCCTCCATATTTACGATTGAGGCTGGGCTTGAGCATTTTTTCGGACGGGCGCGCCCAAGTGGCGACGGAAAACGGGCGGCAGGTGAATTCGCGCGGCACCATAATGCTTGGCCTCACACGCGGCATGAAGAGCGAGATGGCGCTTGTCCCCGAAGCCTCCATCGCTGGGCGCGCACTTGTCACCGTGGTCGCTATCATGACATTTCTTGCCTCGCTGACCGCCGGCGCGGCCATTCTGATAAGCGACGCATCGCGCGGCTGGCAGGACGAGGTCGCCCGCGAAATGACCATTCAAATCAGCCCAACGGCCGGCCGGGACCTTGACGCAGATTCGGCAAAAGCCGTCGAACTTGCCCGGGCGATGCCGGGGGTTGCCTCGGTCCGCGCCTACACCAAGGCGCAATCCGAGGAGCTGTTGCAGCCTTGGCTCGGTTCGGGTCTCGATCTTTCCGAGTTGCCGGTGCCGCGCCTCATCGTCGTTGTGCTCGACAAACAGGAACGCTTGGATATCGCCGTTCTGCGCAAAACGCTCTCCGGCGCCATTCCGGGCACCGCTATCGACGACCATCGCCTTTGGCTAGAACGTCTCGCGATCATGGCGAAGAGCGTTGTCTTCGCCGCCGCGGTGATCTTCGCCCTTGTCCTCGCCGCGATGATTTTGGCGGTCGGCTTTGCGACCCAAGGCGCCATGGCGGGTAACCGCGAGATCATCGAAATTTTGCATTTCGTCGGCGCCGCCGACAGCTATATTTCGCGCCAGTTCCAGCGGCATTTTTTCCGGCTAGGCCTGCGCGGGGGAGCGATCGGCGGCGGGCTCGCGATCCTCGCTTTCTTTGCGTCGGGAGCGGTGGCGGCCTGGCTGCGGGCAACGCCCGGCGGCGATCAGTTGGAAGCCATGTTCGGCGATTTTTCGCTCGGGGAAAATATCTATGCTGCGATCGCGCTAATCGCGGCGGGCATCGCGATCGTCACCGGCTTTGTCTCTCGGGTGATTGTGTTCCGCCATTTGCGGGACTTAAGTTGAGCGAAAGCCCCTGGCAACTCTTTTGCTTGCGTTATTTATCGCTATCCGGCGACGATTGCGATCCCCACGGCATGATCGGCACGGAGCTGATGGAGTTGAATGGCGAACCGCTGATGATCTTCGAGCTTACGGCAAGGTAAACCAGCGTGTTGTGCTTCTTGTCCAGTACCCTGTAAATGCGGGTAGCCTTGAAGATGATGCTCGTCTTCTCGGTGAAGACTTCCTCATTGTCCGCTAATTTCGACATATCGACGTTGATGGGGCCGAACTGATGGCAAGTAACCGAGAAATTTGACGGGTCTTCATTGAGACCGAGCGGCTGGCCCCATCCGCCTTTGCGGGCCTGCGAAATGTGGCAGGTAACGCCCGCGACCTTTGGGTCGTCGAAATCCGCGACACACACCTTATCGTTGGGCGAGAGAAAATTAAATGTCGTGCTGACGCAACTCAATTCATCTGCCCGTGCAAAAGCCGAGGTCGCAATGAAGAATACCGTTGCCATAACACATAGTTTCACTTTCGATCTCCATTTCCAAGGCGCCCGCGGTTGTCTGCGCGCGGTTCGTCCGGTTTCTAAAAAAAGCAATGCTCTGGAGCGGCCGAAAGTTCCTTTAGCCGTTGCAGCAGGTTCTCGCGAACGGTCAGAGTTTGGCCGCCGACGGCGCCGGGCTGTCCAGGAAAAACCGCAACATTTCGCGTGACGCATCGGGTCCGTCCGGATCAGTATATGATCCTTCCGGCCTTCCTCCCGACCAGCCGTGCCCCAGTCCTTCGATGGACCAATATTCCACATGGAGACCCCCGCGCGCGTCCTTGATCAAGGTGCGGGTATAAGCGCGGCCTCCGGCGGAGCGGCCGTGTTGGGTCTTCTCCGTGGCGCCGGGGAAGCCCGCGCGTGCTTCCGCGACGATCAATCCTGCGTTCGACGGATACACTGTCCGGTCGGAACTCGCCATGGAAAACAATGGTGCGGACGTGCGCGCCCCTTGGACCAGTCTTCGTTTGCGGTATTACCTCCGGGCTTGTGTCGCCACGCATGGCGGCGAATGCCGAGGGCAGGTCGGTGGCCAACCCGTAGGCGAGGCCAGAGTGAACCCCCGCCGCGGCATAAAGTTCGGGATAGGTGGCGCTCATGATCAAGGCCATGGCGCCGCAGGCCGAAAGGCCTGCCACATAGACCCGCTTGGGATCAATATCGTACTCCGCCATGATGGCGCGGGTAATTCCGGCAATGATGCAGGGCTCTCCCGCGCCGCGCGTCTGGTCCTTGAGATCGAACCAGTTCCAGCATGCGGAGTGATTGGCTGTCGCCGGCTGTCTTGGATAGGCGACGACAAAACCCTGTTCTTCCGCAAGGAGATTCATCCCCGTGCCCAACGCGAAATCGTCGGGATCTTGGGTGCAGCCGTGGAGCATCAAAATCAAAGGACGCTTGCGGTTATGTGCGTGGCCCGGGATGTAGACCTTATAGTCCCGCGAACCTGCCGCACAGCTAAAGGTCCGGGTCAAAAAAGCTGCTCCCTCCGGCAGCGGCGGCGCGGCCGGAAATTCCCAAAGCGGCTTCGCGCCAGGGGCGAGGTGCGGACGATTGGCCTGCCGCAATAGCGTCAGCACCTCCCCCAATGGCCTTGTCGCGCGGGCAATCCCTCGTATCGGGAGTAACTCCCGCAGGCCAGCGATCGCATTTCCGGCGATGGGCGGCTCGCTTTGCGCAGGACGCGCGCCGGCCTGCGGCGCGACCGGCCGGAGATTGCCGGCTGGTTGCTGGTCCGGTGTGGAAGCGGAATTTCGTCCCGCCAGGGCGCGCTGGATCACCCGCGTCGCCTCGATCACAGTTTGGTTTTGCGTGAGTTTCGCGGCCTTGCGCATCGCAGTGCTAAAAATGGTTTTCATGGGTTGTATCCTTGGCTGGATCGCCTGCTCTGGCCCTCACCGGATCCGGCCTTCGAGCGCCGCCTTGACTGGCTTGCTGGCCTGAAGCGCACCAAGGACAGTGATTGACTCGATTGCTGCCAGCGCGAGTTCGGGCGTGACATCGCCGGCGATGGTCACCAGCCCGACGACCCGAATGTTGAGTTTTTCGCCAGCGGCCTTTACCGCCTCCAAGTCCGCGCGGCTATAGTATCGCGAGCCAAGCTCGAGGGTCTGCCGCACGATCGATTTCTTGACGGCATCCGCATGCGTGGCGAGCTGGTTACGGATCGCCGTCCTGATCAAGTCGGTGCGGTTGGAGTAAAAACCTTCCGCGACCAGCAAATCGATACGGCCAAGGTCGACGTGTCCGACGTTCACCGTGATTTTCTCGGTCTCGCCCGGCCGGTCTCGCAGCCTATGTACATTTGCCACCAAATTACACCTCCATTGCCATCTACACAGATGGTATATGGATGGTCACAGAGTCCATTGCAAGGGGGAAAATTGAACCCACGCGGGCGCGGATGCTGCGCGTCCACACGTGCCACGTTCTCGCGAAAACCGAAACCAACCGTCAGACGGAGCTCATCCGCCGGTTCTTCGAGACCGCCCTGCCCGGTTCGCCGCGCCGCGCCCAAATCTCCTAAGACATAAAAACCGCGGCCTGGCATCCCCTCGTTAGGGGGTGCCCCGGCTGAATTTACGGGCTATGCTCTCTGCATCGATAACGGCACCGCCGCTATCGTGCGTTTTCTTAAATAACAGTTGTATAATAGTATATATCATGCGACAAGTAGCTGTTATGTATGAAGAATCCATACAAAACAAATAATTGTTGCATAAGAAATGGCTGTTGTGTAAGAAATAACTGTGGAAAAATTACTGTGGGAAAATTATTGTTAAGGAGTGCGTCGCCATGAGGAACAATTGGTATGGGACGGCAATATTCGCCGCTATAGGGAATCGGCGCCCGGCTCCCGCCCGTGCGCGACAAGATCCAGGGGTGCGGGGCGGCGTCGCGAACGCCACCTTGGAGGTGACAGCCACGCGCGATAACAAAAATCGCCATCGGCGCAACGCTTTGGCCTTGGCGGCGATGTTCGCCCTGGCAGGTTCGGCGGCCACCGCGCAATCGTCTCTGACAGGCGAAAACGCCAACGAATTGGCACGTTTGCTTGCCGTTCCGGCTGGAAACTTAGCCGTCAGTTGCTCTGACAGAACCCCGCCGCGCACACCTGTCAGCACTTTTGATCGTTTTCTGTTGTGGAACGAGATCACCCTCGACACGACGGCGATCGACCATACGCCGAATACATCGAATCCAAGTTGTTTCGGCGAGCAGCTCGGCCCGACCCGGGCGAGCTATGCTCTGGCAATCGTGCATATCGCCATGTTCGATGCCGAAAATGCCATAACACAAAAATACGTGAGCTACTCCGGCGTTCCACCGGTATCGGGTAATGTTTCAGTGGACCGGGCCATCGCCCAGGCGGCGCACGACACCCTGGCCGAGCTATATCCCGGTCAAATAGACCGCATCAACGCGATCTTTAATGCGGATATCGCTACTATCCATGGCAGCCCGGCCGCCATTACTGCCGGCGCCGCGCTCGGAACGCAAGCTGCTGGCGCGATTTTCGCGTTGCGGCGGAACGATGGCTCGGCGCTGCCCGAACCTCGCTGGTTTTCGGCGACGCCACCCGGCGACTACTTTCCCATCGGTTATCCCAACGTACAGCCCGGAATTTGGCAAATTGACCCGATTAGCAACCTAGGGGTTGCGCTCGGCGGGAACTGGTCGAAGGTCAAGCCGTTCGTAATTACGTCCGCGGACCAGTTTCGTGCGCCGCCGCCGCCGCCGCCTTCCATGACAGACACGGCCTACAAGCAAGCCTTCGACGAAGCCGTTCGCCTGGGCGGAGACCCCAACCATCACACCACTACGAGCCGGACCGAAGCCCAGACGTTCATGGGCAGGTACTGGGGATACGACGGCACGCCGGGGTTATGTGCTCCGACGCGCTTGTACAATATGATCGCAAGAACAATCGCCCTGCAGCAGAAAATGCTCACGGTGCCGGAAATCGCTCGCTTGTTTGCGCTGGTGAACGTCGCCCTGGCTGATGCAGGCATCGCCTCGTGGGATTCGAAATTTTTCTACCAGTATTGGCGGCCGGTTACAGCCATACGCCTGCAATCCGACCCCAATTTTTACCCACTCGGCGCTCCCGATACCAACACGGCGGGTCCGAACTTCACGCCGCCGTTTCCGTCCTATACATCAGGCCACGCCGTATTCGGTGGCGCCCTGTTCCAAGTGCTGCGCCATTTTTGGCCGGACGAAACACCATTTACTTTTGTTTCGGATGAATGGAACGGCAAAAATAAAGATGTTGACGGCAAAATCAGGCCCCTCTGGCCAGCCTCGTTCAAATCATTTCAAGAAGCGGAGAGCGACAACGCGCAAGGCCGGATTTATATGGGCATCCATTGGCACTACGACGCCGTGAACGGCATCCTGCAAGGCAGGCAGGTGGGCGACTATGTTTTCCAGCACGCCTTCCAGCCAGTCAAATGAACGAAAGAGAGCCCGTGAAAACGAGGACGCAGTGCCGTCGCGAATTGTGTTGGAATTTATGTTGACGCGCTGTACTGCGTGACGAGGTAATCTAATCGTCCGGCGGGGTCAATGATCCCGCCGCGCGGCATTTTGGCGAGGCTTTTCATTGCGTCCACCACTTTTTCAGTTGTCCGGAGGCTCCTTCTTCGTACTGGTGAACCTGAATCATCGAACTCATACAGTAAAATAGCAGGTCATCCGGGAAATGCGGGATGAAATACATACGTTGCCGTCACGGTTAAGTTCTGTCTCATGCGGCGTCCGATGAAGCCGCACTGGCTGAGCGGGCCCGAACACCGAAGGACAGAGCGACGGCTATCGCCGTCACAGCCCGGCCAGGAGCTCACTATCCGGCGCCATCGCATCCCTCAGCCCGAGCAGCGAGGGATGCGTATTGGCCAGGTAGCGCGGGAACGCGTTTTGGATACGCCCACTTGGATCGGCCATTTCTTGAGCGCAAGGCCGCCGATCTCAACGAAAGCTCTGGTGGCCCTTCGCGCGTTCGATCACGGCCGCTCTATTTCTGCGCCACCACAACAGCACTGGTAACAATAGAACATTGTGACACCCATTGGACCTACGACGAACTCGTATCGAGCCCGAGCCGGCATATACATCCAATCACCTTGCACCAGCTCTACTCCCTTGTAGACGATTGAACCTGATAGGATGACGCGTATGCCCGCCCCTTCATCATGCGAGTGTTGGGGAACTTGGGTGTTTGGAGCGCCCGACGAAATGTAAAATGTAGCGGGCCCATCTGTGTTGAAAGGCAGAATAATTTTGTTGAAGCCACCAGGAACATTTGTACAAGAAGAACCCTGATCTGCCCATATGTTATGGTCTTTGGACGTATAGATCTGTTCACCGGTTATTCCAAGACGTCTCTTGCTAGCAACGATATCTTCAATGCACGCAGCCAATGAACGCTGGTTTGGATTGAATGCCATCTTTAGACTCCGTCCTGATCAAAATTTGTATGATATGTTCACGACTACGGGCCGCCGTCTCAGATGAAAATAAGCAAGTAAAGGGAACTTGCTGGCTTCAGCTAAACTAATAAGGTTCAAACTTAACCCATGTCGTCCAGATTGATTGTCACGAAACCGCTTCCCTCGCACCCCCTGATCAGGGGTGACGATTTTGCTAATCGTTCACCACGCGCATAAAGGCATGGCGGGAAGCCTCATACCGGCACTCGCACCGTTGCCCGTAGCCCCCCGGCCCTGCTGTCGCCCAAGGTAATATCGCCGCCGTGCGAGCGGGCGATGTCGAGGGCGATCGCAAGGCCGAGCCCGGTGCCGCCCTCGTCCTGGTTGCGCGCGTCGTCGAGGCGGAAAAACGGCCGGAACACGTCCTCGCGCCGGCCGGGCGGAATGCCGGGGCCATTGTCGTCGACGTGGATCGTTAAAAAACGCCGGTCCCTGACCGCCTCGATGGAAATCCGGCTCGCGTGGCTTTGCGCATTGCCAATGAGATTGGCGAGGCAGCGCTTGAACGCATCGGGCCGCACGGTGACGAACGGATCGCCCGCAAACGAGACTTTTGCGTCGAACCCCGCCCGCTCGGCGTCGAGGCGCAAATCCTCCAAAAACTCCGCCATGTCGATTTCCGCCGCGCTTTCGCCGGCATCGCCCCGCGCGAAGGCAAGATACGCTTCCAGCATGCGCTGCATTTCCTCGACGTCTTTCTGCAAGTCCCGCGTCTCTTCGGTCTCGCCCATCAAGGCGAGCGAAAGCTTGAACCTTGTCAGGACGGTGCGCAGATCGTGGCTCACCCCATTCAACATGGCGGTGCGCTGCTCGAACGCCCGTTCGATCCGCTGCTTCATCTCAATGAAAGCGTAGCCCGCCTTGCGCACCTCCCGCGCGCCGCGCGGATAAAATTCAAGATCGCGCCCCTTGCCGAACGCTTCCGCCGCGCCTGCAAGCAAAAGGATCGGCTTGATTTGGTTGCGCAGAAAGGCGATCGCCGCCACGATCAAGACGAAAGAAGTGCCGATCATCCAGAAAAGGAAGATCTGGGAATTGGACGCATAGGCGGCGCCGCGCGGGGCGACGACGCGCAAAATCGAAGTCATCGAGCTTGACCCTGATCTCGATGAAATCCGAGCGCCCGGCCGTATCGAGCCAGAACGGTTTGCCGATCTGGCGCCGGATCTCCTTCGATAAGGCGGCATCGAGGATCGAGAAGAAAGGTCTTGGCAGCGCGGGCGGCAGTTCGCCCTCCGGCAGGAATTCCATCTCGATTTTCAACCGCTGCCGGGCGATCTTGACCAGCAGCTCGTCGTTTGTCCGGCCTGGGTAGGATTTATGAAGCTCGACGATCGCCGCGATATCCTGGGTCAATGCCATGGAAAGCCGCTTCGTGACGAGCTGCCAATGCCGCTCCATGAAGACAAAGGTGAGCACGCATTGCAGGATCACCATCGGCACGATGACGATGAGAAGTGCGCGCGCGTAGAGTCCCTTGGGCAGGATCAAGCCGGCCCTACGCAAGAACGCCCGCCACCAGGAGCGGGACTGCGCGAGCGAGGCGGGAAGGGAAAGGCTCACAATGCGGCCCCCGTTAAACCCGCATATTCAGCGATAATCATCAGCATACTGCATAGCGAACCCGGCGGGTGAATCGCGTTATACCATTGCCGGGCGCGGGGAAAAGGCGCAGCATCCCCCCGAGCGACACGGCGGGAAAGAGTTTTTTTTCCGATCTTGGCCGCCAATCGTACCAAAAGGTTTGGAGACGTTACACTTCCCTAGCATCATACAATGTGTATCTAATGACGGAGGCAGCCCGTGAATGCCTTCGTTTCGATCAAGAACATCTGGAATTTCCTTCTTCCGCGCGGCTGCCAGAATGGAAAGCTGGCCATGCTTGGCGCCTATTTCGATGACAGCGGTACCCACGCAGCGTCGCAGATTGTCGCCGTCGGCGGGATAATGGGGACGGAATCCGAATTGCTCTCTCTAGAACAAATGTGGCGACTACACCTCGAAAATCCGTTGTGCGGGCTCAAAGAGTTGATCAAGGAATTCCATTGCTCTCACTGCTTCAACAGCGAGGGTGAATTTGCAGGATGGAAGAGGACAGAAACCGACTTCTTCAGACATCAGTTGCGAGAGGTCATAATCAAGTCGCGTGTTAGCGCTTATGGGATTGCATACATAAAGAAGGACTGGGACGAAGTTGTCCAAGGAGACCTAAGAAATCTATTCGGCAACGCCGAAGGAAATGCAGTGCGCAATTGTTTTGTTCGCGTACTAAAATGGTCGAAGGTGAACTGCTTTGATCCTGATATTAAATTCGTGTTTGACGATAGTGACGATCTGGCGAGAAAATCAGAATTCTTGGCAGTCCACGACGCTTTTCGGCGGGAAGAAAAAGAAAAAAACTTGTGTGGTATATCCTTCTTAAATTCGGGCAACTATGCACTTGACAAACAGACTGGAATATGCGACATTGCGGGCAACATTAGAGCCCGCAAATGTTTATCGATCTTATCAATCCAATCTTCAATGACGAAACCGTTGCCTGGAGGCACTTCGAAGCTGTCCGTTGGCCGGACGGTCCTATTTGCCCACACTGCGGCGTAATCAATTCTGCCGATCCAATCATCGGCAAAACTGCCCGGCACGGCCTCTATCGCTGCCGTGAATGCGTGAAACAGTTCACAGCCACAATCGGCACGATTTACGAAGGTTCTCATATCCCAATGCACAAGTGGCTTCTTGCCGCGCATCTTATGTGCGCCAGCAAGAAGGGCATGAGCGCGCATCAACTCTGGCGCATGCTTGGTTTCGGCTCCTACCGAACGGCTTGGTTCATGTGCCATCGCATACGTGAAGCGATGACGCCAAAGAGCATCGAACCAATCGGGGGCGAAAGCAAGGTTGTAGAGGCGGATGAAAGTTTCATCGGCGGCAAGGCAAAAAATCGTGCCTACGCCAAGAGGGAACCTAAGAAACATGCCGTGCTTACCCTTGTCGAACGCGATGGCAAAAGCCGTTCGTTTCATATCGCCAATATCAAAGCCAAAACGCTTCGCGAAAAGATTGTCATGACAGTTAGCCGCAAGTCACATTTAATGACTGATGAACTCGCATCTTATGAGAAGGTCGGAAAAGAATTCTCAAACCATAGCGCCGTGTGCCATTCCGCCAATGAATACGTCCGCCTTGGTGGCTTCGCGCATACCAACACGGCCGAATGCCGCTTCAGTCTCATGAAGCGTGCAGTTTTCGGTACGCATCATTCGATCAGCGAAGCCCATCTGCCGCGCTACCTCGCAGAATGGGACTTCAAGTGGAACACCCGCAAGATGACAGACGGGGAACGTGCGGCAATTGCTCTTGATGGTATCGAGGGCAAGCGTCTCACGTATCGGCAGACTAACGAAGCCACGTATGCTTAAGCAGAAGGCGCGCATATTTCTGCGCTGGAGGAAAAACCATGGGTGACGGCATTACCCCGATCGGGTACGTTAAGCCCGTATGCCCGAAGTGCGGCGCGGAGCTGTTGATCGAACATGACGGGGTCGACTTGAAGGGCGACGAGAGGACGCTGTGCCCCGTTCATGGGGACGTAGGTAGCCTTGATGAAGTCCGCGCTCAAGTCCTTGATCAAAACAGAGAGAATATCATCGACCACGCCAAGGAGCTTGTAAGAAAGTTGTTCAAATTGAAATGAATCATCCTTTTTCATTTTGTTGATTTCTTTCGCTTTCCCGTATTCTTATCTGATTTTGGTTTAGGTTTGCCGATCGGTTTATGAGGCTGCGGCGGGGTGTTCGCCATGCGGCGGATCACATCGTCGCGGCGACGTGCGATTTCTTCATCGCTATAGATATTTGGTTTAGGGTCGCTCATGTTGGGATAAATAGCATGGTGAACAACCCATCTGAAGCCGAAATTGATCAATTTCTAGATGAGCATCTCAAGGAATTTTATCCGGGAATTGGCCGCATAGCTTCTGTATGGGCAATGCTTGAATTCAGAATGGACCAATTGATATGGGACCTCGCCAAAATAGAACAAATCTTCGGTGCCTGTATAACCACACAATTAAATGGGCCGTCTCCTAGATTAAGGACCATCAAGGCATTAATTGAATTACATGGTGCATATGATGACTTGATTACAAAAGTAAACAAATATGGGAGCAAAATTGTAGAAACGCAAGAGAAAAGAAATCGCACTATACATGATCCATGGTTCGTAGGGACCGTTACAAAAAACGCTTATCAAATGCGTGTTGCGATAGTGAAAAATAAAATTGTATACCAGCACATCGCTGTCACATCAGACGAATTGAAGGAAATATTTATTGCCTCTAAAATGATCCTTGTTGAATTTAACTCCTTATCAATAGAGATTAGGCGAGCGCTTCTAGTCTCATCCGGCGATAAATTGCGCGCACGACTATATCGAACTGGCTTGCTTGAAGAACCACCTCAAAATCGAATCCCATAAGTTCATCCACTCCCGCCTCGATCATCGCCGGGGTAATCTCAATTTCATCGGGCGCGCCAGCCGCGTCCGTGCAACCGGATGCAGCAAGCGCATCACTACGAATCGGCTTTTTGTTTGTCAAGTGCATAGTTGCCTAGATTCGGAGAAGATAATCCCGCTTCAAGCGGCCGATCTATTTGCGTGGGAGCTTAACAGAAACGCCCATAAGATTTTAGAGGGCGGGATGAGTGCGCGCTCAACGCCAGAGTATATCCATCTTGGACAGGGAATAAATTGGATGGATGCGCAGATTGCTCGCAAGGAAAAGATCATCGAAATGATGAACCTCGCCAAAGCTCAGCATCCGCCCCAAGTGCTGGCCCAAATGGGCGATCATTTTAGGAACTTTGCTCCCGTAGTCGCTTCTGGGAAGAAGAGGTTGAAACAACGACTTCTCTCGAAAGCGGCCTCAAAAGCCTTAGGGTCATCGGACGCGCCAACCTCGTTTGCCGCGTCCGGAAAGCGTTTGTACCGCTCCGCGTCTGTCAGCTTCGGCTTTTTGGGTTTAGGAGACGTACTTTGAACTTTGCTCATTCGGTCTCCCAATTGCGCCGATTAGGGCTCTTTGACTTGACCAATCGTTTCATAGGTCAACCGCTTCCCTTTGACGCCCTAGACCGCGGAATGCGCGCGGGCGGTATCACTCACGCCGAGCTTTTCGCGGTGATTATAGCGGAAATCGAACTCGGCGAGATAGCGATGCAGATGCTTCTCGTCGCAATGCTGGTACACGCCGAACATGCCGCGCTTGAAGACACTGAAATAGTTTTCGACCGTGTTTGTTGTGATAAGCCTGTCACCTTCATAGCGAACGTACTCATCGGCCTTGTGGTTGACAGTCTCATGGTTCGCAAAATCGGAGCCGAGGCGGCTGTAGTGGCCGCCTTCGTCCGTCATCATCTCGGTTTCTTTGGCAACGTTATTCAAGAGAACAGGCTAACATCGGCTACGGCAGTGATTTCCAGGCGCTCGAGCTTGGACTTGTCAGCAGAGCGGAATTGGAGTAAAATTAAGCATAAGATCGGCAGTTTGAAAAATAAGCCCGGAATAAGTGAGGGGGAATATTTTATGTTTGACAGTAATATTAAAAGAAATCGCGCCGCATTCGCGGGGGGTAACGCCCTAGGGTTCGTGCTGGCGATGGGGCTAGGCTTGCCGGCCTGCCCGGCGGAAGCGGCGCCCTTCGCCTATGTCACGAATGAAAGCTCCAACACTGTTTCGGTGATCGACACCGCCACTAACACCGTCGCGGAGGCGCTCACTGTGGGGTCTGGCCCCGTTGGCGTCGCCGTCGCCCCGGACGGCAAGCACGCCTATGTCACGAATTTCGACAACAACAGCGTCTCGGTGATAGACACCACGGCCAACACGGTGGAGGCGGCGACGCTCACGGTGGGGACCAACCCCGTTGGCGTCGCCGTCACCCCGGACGGCAAGCACGCCTATGTCGCGAATGAGTTCGGCAACACTGTCTCGGTGATCGACACCGCCACCAACACGGTGGAGACGGCCACGATCCCGGTGGGGTTTGCCCCCTTTGGCGTCGCCGTCGCCCCGGACGGCAAGCACGCCTATGTCACGAATTTAGGCTCCAACAGCGTCTCGGTGATCGACACCGCCACCAACACGGTGGAGATGGCCACGATCCCGGTGGGGAATGGCCCCTTTGGCGTCGCCGTCGCCCCGGACGGCAAGCACGCCTATGTCACCAATGACAACCCCACCAGCGTCTCAGTGATCGACACCGCCACGAACACGGTGGAGGCGGCGGCGCTCGCGGTGGGGACTGGCCCCACTGGCGTCGCCGTCACCCCGGACGGCAAACACGCCTATGTCGCGAATTTCGGCTCCAACAGCGTCTCGGTGATCGACACCGCCACGAACACGGTGGAGGCGGCGACGCTCGCGGTGGGGTCTTTGCCCACTGGCGTCGCCGTCACCCCGGACGGCAAACACGCCTATGTGACGAATAGCGGCTCGAACAGCGTCTCGGTGATCGACACCGCCACCAACACGGTGGAGGCGGCCACGCTCGCGGTGGGGACTGGCCCCCAACAACTGGGCATTGTGCCGCCGCCGCCGGGCGTGCCCTTCCTCGCCTTCAACGCCGTCCTCAATATCCACTTCGGCAGCGCTCCAAACACAGATGCCTTCACCTTTGGGTCCAGTTTCACCTTGAGCAGCACCGCGCCCGCGATCAATCCCGTCACCCAGGCGGTCACGCTCCAGGCCGGCACCTTCGCGGTCACGATTCCGCCCGGCTCTTTCAATGAGAACACGAAAGGCGTTTTCTTCTTCGAAGGAGTGATCAACAGCGTGACCCTGAAGGCGGTGATCAAGTCCACGGGCACCTTGCGCTACGCGTTCCAGGCCGAAGCGCAGGGCGCGAGTTTTACCGGGACCCAGAACACGGTGTATGTCACCCTGGCAATTGGCGGCGGCAGCTTCAGCAACAGCAACAGCGGCGCAACCTCTGTCACGGCCGCGATTTCCGGCGCGGCCCCGCCGGTCAAGGCCGCGATGTCCCGCTAAAACGCGTGTTTCCAGGCGTGATCCGGTTCCATTGAACCGGATCACGCGGAAAAGCCAGGCGGCCGATGAGGCGGCCTCATCATGGGAGGAGATATTATGCTTAGCGATAACGGCAATGCGAGCCGCGCCGCAAGCGCGCGGGGACTTACGGCCCTCTTCGCCGTGCTGGCGATGGGGCTGGGCGCCATGGCCCGGCCGGCGGCGGCGGCACCCTTCGCCTATGTCACGAATGCCGGCCTCTACACTGTTTCGGTGATCGACACGGCCGCCATCTCCCCGACCGTGGTGGCCACGGTCGTGGTGGGGGGTAGCCCCGAGGGGGTCGCCGTCACCCCGGATGGGAAACACGCCTATGTTGCGAATTTGGCCTCAGACACCGTATCGGTGATCGCCACGGCCACGACTCCCCCGTCCGTGATGGCCACGGTCGGGGTGGGGCCTTTCCCCATTGGGGTCGCCGTCACCCCGGACGGGAAACACGCCTATGTCGTGAATTGAGGTTCCAGCAACGTTTTGGTGATCGATACGCTGACCAACATGGTAGTGGGGACCCCGATCCCGGTGGGGAATACCCCCTCTGGGGTCGCAGTCACCCCGGATGGGACACAGGCCTATGTGACGAATCTTGAGGACAACACTGTCTCGGTGATCGCCACGTCCAGCAACACGGTGGTGGCCACGGTCCCGGTGGGGAGCGGGCCCATAGGGGTAGCCGTCACCCCGGATGGGGCACACGCCTATGTTACGAATTTTAACTCCAACACTGTTTCGGTGATCGCCACGGCCACCAACACGGTGGTGGCTACGGTCGCGGTGGGAAGCTTTCCCGAAGGGATCGCAGTCACCCCGGATGGGAAACACGTCTATGTCGTGAATTTCGGCTCCAACAACGTTTCGGTGATCGTCACTGCCGGCAACACCGTGGGAGCCACGGTCGCGGTCGGGAATACCCCCATTGGGGTCACCGTCACCCCGGACGGGCAACACGCCTATGTCGCGAATAACGGTGGTAACACTGTCTCGGACATCACTACGGCCACCAACACGGTGGCGGCTACGATCCCGGTGAGCCTTTCCCCGTTTGGCGTGGGCATTGTGCCGCCGCCGCCCGGCGTCCCCTTCCTCGGCTTCAACGCCGTCCTCAATATCGCCTTCGGCACCGTTCCAAACACAGATGCCTTCACCCTTGGGACTGGTTTCACCTTGAGCAGCACCGCGCCCGTGATCAATCCTCTCACCCAGCCAATCACGCTCCAGATCGGCACCTTCGCCGTCACGATCCCGGCCGGCTCTTTCTACGAGACCGGGAAAGGGATTTACAGCTTCGAGGGGGTGATCAACGGCGTGACCATGAAGGCGGTGATCAAGTCCACGGGCACCTTGCGATACAATTTCCAGCTGGGAGCACAGCTTGCCTCCCTGACCGGGACCCAGAACGCGGTGTATGTCACCCTGGCCATCGGCGGCGGCAGCTACAACAACAGCAACAGCGGCGCAACCTCTGTCACGGCCATGATTTCTGGCGCGGCCCCGCCGGTCAAGGCCGCGATGTCCCGCTAAAACCGGTGCTTCCAAGCGTGTTCCGGTCCAACAGGACCGGAACACGCGCGGCGCGCGACCCAATATCGCGGTATCCGTCCGGCCGAGCCGCATAGGCGCTAAGCTCGTTTGGTGCAGACATGAGAGTCCAAGCCTTGGTGCGAGGGGAGGGCGGGCCTAAAGCGGGAAGCCGAGGGATGCAAAAATCGAATCTCCCTGCACCCGGCGTTGCACGTCAAATTCATGAAACCACCGGCCGCTGACGGTGACCTCTTGGGTCCCGGATTTGAATGTATAGGCGAGCAACGGCCCGACGGCCGCAACGCGCCCTCTGAAGGGACCGATCCTGTCTCCAGAGCCGCCATCATCGGTCACTTGCTGATAAAAATAGCCGCCGGCGCCAGCGGCGAGGCCATTGGCGAAGTGCTGATTGAGCGCCCACTCGAAATGGAGTTCGTCGCCGCTCTGATAGTCGGTCGCGGTGTTGATCAAATTGAACGTCATACCGAGCGCGGCGGAAACCTCGGTCCCGGTCTGGAGACTGAGGAAAGTATATCCTCCCTTGATGTCGATGGCGGGCCGGTTCAAGCCCATGATCGCAAGCGCGGTGGAGGAGTAAAAGCCAGTCGGCGCGAAGCCCGTCAAGGTCAGGTTCCAGTGGTGCTCGCCCGCCTCCCAGCCGAGGCTGGTGCTGAATGCACTGTCGCCCAAAGCATCGACGATATCGGTCGCCCCGATGGTTCGGTTTGCACCCAACGGACCGATGAACGAAACACTCGCCGCGGTTCTCTCGCTGCCGAATGGAACCACGGCGGCGAATCCAAGCGTCGCACCGAGGATTTTGGTGTCGGTGAACCATGCGACCGCCGCGAGGTCGACCACGAAATTATAGGTCAAGCCCGCTCCCGTGATTCTGCCGACCGAAAAATTTACATTGCCCGGCGAGCTGCCTTGGTAGAGATAAAACGTATCCGAGAAATAGACCCCTGGAGGCGGAGTATATCCAGACATTGGAATCGTGAAGCCTAGCAAATAGTCGCCGAGACCATATTCCGCCGCGAGCGCGGGCCGGGCAGCGGACAAACTCCCGGCAAGACAAAGCGCAGCGCACAGGGTTTGTGACGCGGTCCGCGCTGTTAACGATCTCATGCAAACCTCGGCACAGGGTTAGTGAATGCGCAACACCTTTGCCGCGAACGGGAGTTTGAACGCCATTAGAATGTCCGGCTGAACGTTGCGCAAGCCGCTCACCGATTTTCCTCCAGGCCGTTGCGGATTGGACACAGAGCCCGGCCGGACTTCGAGTTACCTATCCGGGACAGAAGGCGTCAAGATCATTTCCGCGCCGTTGACAACATGGCCATCTTCCCAGGATAATTGTGGGCGGAGGAGCGGTCCAATGTGACAGGTGCTCGCCCGCTGAGGTCAGCGCTCGTGCTTCGGAAAACACTAGGGAAGCCCTCACGCACCGGTGCCGGCGCAAGCGGAAAGGCGAGGATATCCGGCTTCGCAAAGTATGCTCTCGCGCACGTAATCATTGTCCCGATTGGCTTCGGCACGGCTTGGTTATCTGCGCCGCCGCCCGCGATAGCGGACCCTTCCGGCGGAGACGCCAAGCAGGAATTGACCGGCAGTCAAACTACTTCCGACGAATCCGATAGCACAAACGATGGCAGCGACCTCACGCGACCTCAAAATTCTTTCGAAACGCGTCTAAGGGACCAGACCTCCGCGAGCCCCACTAGCCAGACCAACCGCGACACCCTGTTCTTGCAGCTGAACAGCAAGGTGACGTTCGATGATGGCTGGAAGCTCGCGACGTTGGCGAGGGTTCCCGTGGTGACGGAGTCGACGGTGACGTTTGACCCTTCGGGTTCGGATCAGGTGTTCGGCCTCGGCAATGCCGTTTTTCAAGCCATCCTCGCGCATGCGATCAATGAGCGCTGGGCGTTCGGCGTCGGCGCAAGGCTTGTCGCGCGGGCAGCAAGCGACGATCTGGGCAACGGGAAATGGCAAATCATGCCGGGGTTTGGCGTGCGCTATATGATCCCCGAATGGGGGCCGGACAGTTATTTCGTTCCAGCGGTGCGCTACGCAATAAGCTTTGCCGGTGATCCATCGGCGCGAAGAATTAGCGAGCCACAGATCGCCCCGACATTTAATATTGATTTGCCCGGCCCCTGGTTTTTGACGTTCTATCCGAGCTACGATATCCGCATCAATTTTGGCGCTCCGAAAGCCGGTCAGACCGGACGGCTTTTTCTCCCCTTCGATGCTCTGGCCGGCGTGAAATTGACCGACAATCTGGAAATCTCACTCGAAGCCGGCGTGCCAATCGTCAAGGAATATCCAGTGTATAACTTCAAGACGGAAGCGCGGGTCCGCGTATTGTTCTAACGGGCGGCAGGCGATATCGCGATGGGCAATCGGGTGAAAGCAGGCGCCTTTTGCGGGGGCCCTGAGTGGGGCTCCAGCTCTCCGGAGCATGCATTGGTGGAAACTTTTCGTACGACTCGAGTTCTTTTCAGCCAACCGGACCCTCAGTGGACAATGGGCGAAAGCCTGACCCAGCCATGCGGCGTGAGCCAGCGCCAGCAGCAGAATTCGACGTCTCCTGCCCCACCAGCACACCTTGCGGCGGCGAACGCCGCGGGGCACAGGGCCTGCAGGACACCTTGGCGCGGATTCGGCAGGGAGTGGAATCATGGATCCGACGGTGGCGACTATGGCCCCACCCAGCATGACCCCTAACATCTCGCGGCGATGAATTGCAGTCATTGGTTTCCTCCCGATGAACACGGACCTTGATTAACCGAACATGGGCGCCCCACTTCGGGGCGCCCGCGTTTTGTGTCATGCTCGCTTCCATTGCGCCAAATCAATTTTTCGATCAATATTGTGCTGCGCCGCGCAGCACGCTATTCGAACGCGAAGATCCGCTTCCAGTCGTTCTTCATGCTGATGATCGTCCAGCCGTCCTTCTTTGCTTCGTCATAGAGCGCCTGGGTGAACGTGCCGACCTTCGTGTTTGGAAGTCCTTGGGCCGGTCCGTAGGCATATTCGCGGGCCGCGTCATCGTGGAGGACGATGAGCGCCAGCCGGGCGCCATCGCCGGCCCTTGTGTATTCGAGCATCTGCCGGTCGCCGGTTGAGTTGCCGAAGGCGATGACCGGCCGGGTTCCGATCTCCAAGTGAATGCCTTCTGGCTTGCCCGCAAAGTTGTCGTTCAGCAGGAGCTTGGGATCCTTGGTCAAAAACGGTTTGCCGTTCTTGTCATAGCCGAATTTCGTCCCGCCCGCGGTGCCCACGATTTGCTCGGGCGGGATGCCATAGACCCGCTCGGAATAGACGCGCACGAAATCCTGGCCGCCGCCGGTGACGATGTAAGTTTTGTAGCCGTTCGCGCGCAAATACCGGATGGCTTCGAGCATCGGCTGGTAGGTCAGCTCGGTGTACAGGCGGTCCCATCGGGGATGCTTGGCGGTCGTGATCCACGTGATCGCTTCCGCCTTGAACTCGTCCACCGTGATTCCAGTGAGGGTGACGGCGGCAATCTTCTCGAGGTCTTTCATCGAGAACCTCGCCATCGCAGCGCGGTCGCCGGAGAGCACAGTCTTGAACGGCTCGACGTTTTTTAGTTCCGGTTTCGCCTTCACCACCGCCGGGACCCGGTCGAGGCAGTAGACGACCTGTGTGTACATCGGATGCTCGACCCACGTCGTGCCGTCCTGGTCAAAGGTGGCGATGCGCGCCTCCGGCGGCACGAATTCCGGGCTCGCCTTGTCGGTGGTCGTCTTGACCAGTTCGACGATTGCCCGTTTGGCGGGGCCGTCGTTCCAGGAGGGCAAGGGGTCTGTTTGCGCTTGCGCGTGGACGCAAACGAACACCAGGGCGACGAACGCCCAAGCGCCTGCCGGCCGGGCCGAAAAAAAGCGCTGTAAGATTTCATCGAAGCCTCCTTCCATCGCTACGAAGAAACCGGCCGGCGCCCTCGCGCGGTCCTCAATCGGCCTGCGGCTTGAACATCTGCTCCATGATTTGATCTACGCTGAAGCTTGATGGCCTTTGCCGAGGCGGGAAGTCCTTGAACGTCTCGATAAATTGCGCCACAAATGCTTGCGTCGGTACCGCCAGGAAGGCGTGTTGGATCGTCCAGTCCCAGTAGGTATTCGAGGTGATGTCGGCGCGCTCATAAGGGTCCATGCGCAGGTTGTAGATCTTCGGCACGCGCAGGCAAGTAAAGGGCTCCTCCCAGAGGTCGAGCGTACCCGGCGCTTCTGCTCGCAGAACACTTGCTTTCCAGTTTTCGTAGCGGATGTGCCACGAGCTGCCCGTCGTCGTTGAAGTAGAAGAATTCTTGCGCGCGGATTTGTCTGCTTGCCCTGCCAGGTAAGGAAGCTGGTTGAAGCCGTCGAGGTGCACCTTGAATGTGCGCCCGCCGGGCGTCCAGCCTTGCAGCAGCCGGTCTTTCACGTCGGTGTCTCCAGCGGCCGCCAGCAGAGTCGGGAACCAGTCGAGCCCGGAGACGATCTCGTTCGAGACTGTTCCCGGCTTGATGTGGCCCGGCCAGCGGACCATCGCCGGCACGCGGAATGCGCCTTCCCAGTTGGTGTCCTTCTCGCTGCGGAACGGCGTCATGGCCCCGTCCGGCCAAGAGTTCATGTGCGGGCCGTTATCGGTCGTGTAGAGGACGATGGTGTTGTTCGCGATCCGAGATCGTCGAGGAGTCTTGAGCAGCTTGCCGACATCATCGTCATGCTCCAGCATGCCATCGAAATATTCGTTGCTGGCATGCCGCTCGGCCAAGCATTGATGCCCGCACATGGGTGTAGACGTGCATGCGTGTGGCGTTCACCAGCACGAAGAACGGCTTGTTCGGCCTTCGCTTGCCGCTTTATGAAGTCGATGGCGGCGCCGGAAGTCTCATCGTCGATCGTCTCCATGCGCTTCTTGGTTAAGCGGCCCGGTGTCCTCGATAGTCTGCTTGCCGACCCGGCCAAAACGCGGGTCCTCCGTCGCATCGTCGGTCGCCGTAGCCTTGGATTTGAGCACGCCTCGCGGACCGAAGTTTGCCTTGAAGGCTGGTCCTTGGGCTAATCGGGGTGTTCCGGTTCTTCCTCGGCATTCAGGTGATAGAGATTGCCGAAGAACTCATCGAAGCCGTGCACCGTCGGCAGGATACTCGTTCCGGTCGCCCAGGTGATTCTTGCCGAATTGGCCGGTGGCGTAGCCGAGCGGCTTCAGTGCCTGGGCGATGGTAATGTCCTCCTCTTGCAGGCCAACGTGTGGCGCCGGGGAGCCCGACCTTCGAAAGCCCCGTGCGCAACGGCGCTTGCCCCGTGATGAACGATGAGCGGCCCGCCGTGCAGCTGTTCTCGGCATAATAATCGGTGAACATCATGCCTTCTTTGGCGATGCGGTCGATGTTCGGCGTCTTGTAACCCATGAGCCAAAAGTGTACGCGCTGATGTTCGATTGGCCGATATCGTCGCCGAAGATGACGAGGATGTTGGGCCGCTCGCTGCCTTTTGCGGCTGGCTTTTCTGGCTCGGTCTTTGCGGCAGGTTTTTTCGGCTTGGTCTGCGCGACCGCGATCGGGATCGGCGACGCGAGGCTTGAGACCGCGACGGCGGAAGTTCCTGTGAGCAGCATGTCGCGGCGGCTCAAACTGCCGCCGATCTTCGCCGCTTTCGCATGTTTAGTGTCCGAATTGTCTCTGCTCATGGTTCTCTCCCTTTTCTTATGATGCACCTGAAGCCTACGTGGCTCATTGACGTGTCAACCGGCTGAGCATGGCGGGCGGCCGGGCGGTAACGGCGGCAGTAGCTTGCTGCACAGAGGTGCGAGCCGCCCTTCACAACCTTGCGCGGAATCCTGATCCGCGGCTGGCAAGGGTCGTAGCTCCCGGCCTCGGGCCCGCCGCGCGGATTTTCGGGGATGCAGCACGCCTTTGGTGCGTCGGCAGCGTGACGGGACGAGTACCAATCGGTGGTCCACTCCCACACATTACCGATCATGTCGAAGAGGCCATAGCCATTGGACGGAAACGCCCTGACCGGCGAGGTGCGTGTGTAACCATCCGTCGCAAGGTTTTCATGCGGAAAGGTGCCCTGCCAGGTTTTGGCCATATGACGGCCGCCCGGCGCGAACTCGCCGCCCCACGCAAATTCGGCCTGGTCAAGCCCGCCGCGCGCGGCGTACTCCCACTCGGCCTCCGTGGGCAGCTCCTTGCCGGCCCAGGCGGCGTAGGCTTCGGCGTCCCGGTAGGCGATATGGACGGCCGGATGCTCGTCAAGGCCGCGGATCGAGCTGCCTTTGCCGTACGGACGCCGCCAATTGGCGCCGAACATAAACGTCCACCAGTTCGCGAGATTGCGAAGGTCTACCGGATGATCGGGCGGACTGAAGACGAGAGAACCCGCCTTCAGCATATGCGGAAGCGCGCCCGGATAATCCGTTGGGTCGGGTTTGATTTCCGCGAAGGTGACGTAACCGGTCGCCTCGACGAATTTGCGAAACGCGCGGTTGGTGACCGGCGTGCGATCAATCCAAAAGCCGTCGACGGTGACGCGATGGACCGCCGCTTCCTCGGGATAATGTCTGTCCGAGCCCATGCGGAACGTGCCGCCCGGCACATAGACCATGCCCGCGTGGGCGTCCGCGGCCGAAAGCGCCACGTCTTCGACGGCTGCGTTACTCATCGAGCGATCCCCGGCGTTGGTGAACCCCCGCTATAATCCATATCGTACAGCTTTGCGACGACCGGCGGAGCCGCCTAAACCCCGTTACGCCGGTGGCACGATGACGATGAGAAGCGCCCGCGCGTAAAGACCCTTGGTGAATTGCGTTATACCATTGCGGGGCGCGGGGAAAAGGCGCAGCATCCGTCCCTGCGATGTTAGTCGCACAATGCCGCCCCCGGCTTGGTGGCGGCTTGACCGGAGGCCGATGACGCAGCCTCATCCTGGGAGGAGATTTAATGCGTAGCGATAACAGCAATGCGAGCCGCGCCGCAAGCGCGCGGGGATTTATGGCCTTCTGCGTCATGCTGGCGATGGGGCTAGGCGTGCTGGCCCGGCCGGCGGAGGCGGCGCCCTTTGCCTATGTCACGAATTCGGTCACCCCAGGACCTCTCGGTGATCGACCTGCCACCAACAAGGTGGTGGCCACGTCCCGGTGGAGACCGACTCCAAGGGGTCGCCGTCACCCCGGATGGGACACGCGCCTATGTCGTGAATTTGCGCTCCGGCAACGTCTCGGTGATCGGACACCGCCACCAACAAGGTGGTGGCCACGGTCACGGTGGCGGCTGACCCCCTGGGATCGCCGTCACCCCGGACGGGAAACACGCCTATGTCGCGAATTCGCGGCGAACACCGTCTCGGTGATCGATACGGCCAGCAATACCGTGGTGGCCACGGTCGCGGTGGGGAGTAACCCCAGTGGGGTCGCCGTCACCCCGGATGGGAACACGCCTATGTCACGAATGAAATCTCCAACACTGTTTCGGTGATCGACACGGCCACCAACACGGTGGAGTCCACGGCTCACGGTGGGGAATAGCCCCATTGCGTCGGCGTCACCCCGGATGGCAAACACGTCTATGTCGTGAATAGTGGCCCACCGTCGTTTCGGTGATCGACACGGCCACCAACACGGTGGAGGCGGCCACGATTCCGGTGGGGGTGCCCCGAAGCGGTCGCCATCACCCCGGATGGCAAACACGCCTACGTCACGAACGATTACAATACTGTTTCGGTGATCGACACAGCCAGCAACACGGTGGCGGCCACGGTCGCGGTGGGGGGTGGCTCCTTTGGCGTCGCCGTCACCCCGGACGGCAAACACGCCTATGTCGCGAATTTGGGCTCCGGCACTGTTTCGGTGATCGACACGGCCAGCAACACGGTGGTGGCCACGGTCCAGGGGGTGGGGATCTCCGGCGTGGCCATTGTGCCGCCGCCGGTGGGCGTGCCCTTCCTCGCCTTCAACGCCAACCTCAATATCGCCTTCGGCACCGCTCCAAACACAGATGCCTTCACCCTTGCGACCAGTTTCACCTTGAGCAGCACCGCGCCCGCGATCAATCCTCTTACCGATGCGGTCACACTCCAGGCAGGCACCTTCGCCGTCACGATCCCGCCCGGCTCCTTCAAGGAGTTTCGGAAGGGAGGTTTCTTCTTCGAGGGGGTGATCAACGGCGTGACCCTGAGGGCGCTGATTAAAACCACGGGCACCCTGCGCTACGCGTTCCAGGCCGAAGCGCAGGGCGCGAGTTTGACCGGGACCCAGAACGCGGTGTATGTCACCCTGGCAATTGGCGGCGGCGGCTTCAGCAACAGCAACAGCGGCGCAACCTCGGTCACGGCCGCGATTTCCGGCGCGGCCCCGCCGGTCAAGGCCGCGATGTCCCGCTAAAACGCGTGCTTCCAGGCGTGATCCGGTTCAAATGGACTGGAGAACGCGCGGCCCGCCACCCAATATCGCGCCGCCGCCAGCCCAGGCCGCACAGGCACCGGGGGAAAAAGGCCGATACCGGCGAAACAGTTTCAGCGGTCCACCAGCAGCCGGTAGCCGGCGCCCCGCGCGGTTTGCAAATGCAGCGGATTGGCGGGATCGCGCTCGATCTTGCGGCGCAGGCGGTTGACCTGAACATCGACGGTCCGCTCGTTGGCGGCAACGCCTGAACCGGCAAGAGTTTCCCGCGCCACCGTTTCGCCCGCGTTTCCGGCCAGCAGCCGCAGCATCTCGCGCTCCCGGTCGGTCAGCCTTACGACCTCGTCGCGCTGGCGCAGTTCGCCGCGGCCGAGATCGAAACTGAATTCGCCAAAGCGCACAAATGCCGGAGGGCAAGAGATCGCGCGCGGCGCCGCGCGGCGCAGGATCGAGGCGATCCGCAACGCGAGTTCGCGCGGCTCGCAGGGTTTTCCGAGATAATCGTCAACCCCGGTTTCCAAGCCCCGCACCCGGTCTTCCGCTTCGCTCCGCGCGGTCAGCATCAGAATTGGAACATGCGCGAGTTCCGTCGCGCCGGCCCGCAGCCGCGCCGCGAAAGCAAAACCATCCTCGCCCGGCATCATGACATCGAGGACGATGAGATCGAAGGAAAAACTCTTGAGGCAGGCCATCGCTTCCGCGGCATCGGCGGCGGTCGTGACGCGATACCCTTCGTCGCTCAGCACGCGCGACAACAGCGCCCGGATCCGCCGGTCGTCGTCGACAATCAGAAGATGCGCGGCATTGTCGGCCGGCGCGCCCAGCGCCGGAGAACCAATCAATTCCAGGCTCACCATTGCTGCCCCGAAGCCGGGCCGGCGCCGGTAATCGCAGCCAAATTCACATGCATGGCCTTTTATGTCAGCACTGTTGACATATTTCAGGAAGATCCATACGCGTCAAGCCTCCGCCCGGAGGCGGTTTTTTCCGGAAGCCCCATGGTTTTGTGATCGCCGCCCCGCCATATTAGGCTATGATCGAGGGCCGCGCATTTCCGCGAAACCCGCGGGCCCGGCCACAAGCCCAGGAGCGAGCAATGTCCGCTTTGCCGTTCGACCAGCGCGACGGGTTCATCTGGATGAACGGCAATCTGGTCGCCTGGAAGGAAGCCAAGCTGCACGTGCTCTCGCACGGGCTGCATTATGCCTCCTGCGTCTTCGAGGGCGAGCGCGCCTACGGCGGCCGCATTTTCAAATCGACCGAACATTCAGAGCGGTTCAAAACCTCGGCCGAGCTGCTCGATTTCGAGATTCCTTATTCCGTGGCGGAACTCGATGCGGCCAAGCAGCTCTGTGTCGATAAGAACAATCTGCCAAACTGCTACGTCCGTCCGATTGCTTGGCGCGGCAGCGAAATGATGGCGGTCGCGGCGCAGAAACTCGACGATTCATGTCGCCATCGCCGTCTGGGACTGGCCGAGCATGTTCGACATCGAGCAGAAAATGCAGGGCATCAGGCTCGACATCGCCGAATACCGGCGGCCCGATCCGCAGACCGCGCCGTGCCCGCGCCAAGGCTGCCGGGCTTTATATGATCTGCACGATCTCCAAGCACCGCGCCGAGCGGCGCGGCTATGCCGACGCGATGATGCTCGATTGGCAGGGGCGGGTCGCCGAATGCACCGGCGCCAATATTTTCTTTACCGCGAAGGGCGCGATCCACACGCCGATCGCCGATTGCTTTCTCGACGGCATCACGCGGCGCACGGTGATCGACCTCGCGAAGCGGCGCGGCATCGAGGTGATCGAGCGCCGCATCATGCCGAAGGAACTCGCCGGCTTCGAGGAATGTTTTATCTCCGGCACCGGGGCGGAGGTCACGCCAGTTCGCGAAATAGGCCCGTACAGCTTCACACCGGGTGCGATGTCCCGCGCGCTGATCGACGATTATTCCGCCGAGGTCCGCCCAAAACAAAAGGCGGCCTGAGCCGGGAATTCATCGCCGTTTCGCCAGTCAGTGGCAAGGGCGGCACCAGCACCGATACGGGCCGCACGCGCGGACGTATCCCGGCGGACAATACCGCCCCCCCCCCAGCCTTGGCATGCGGCCTCTTGCCTCGGCGAGTCCTTGGCGCCGGGGAGACCTTTCGATGGCCCCGGACCGTTCATGGCGTTGGCGCTCCAGCCTAGGGAACTCAGGGCTAGGATGGCGGCAGTTGCGGCCATCGTCATCGCGAGCTTGTGCACGGCTTCCTCCCCTCATCGCGCGGGACGAAACGGAAAGCTTGCAACGAAGTGGCAGCCACTCCCGCGCGCGATCCGCGGGCGGCGCCGCAACATTTGCCGGAATGGATTTTGGCGCAATCTCCAGCGCGACAATATTATCGCATGATGCGGCGAGGTCAATGATCTGACCCGCCGGCTTTCCGGCGAGGCTCTGCCGGGCGCGATTTTCCGCGCGCTGATCGACGATGATGCCGCCGAGGTGCGTCCAAAGCAGAAAGCGGCGCGAGAAGGGAATTTAAGTCGCCTTGTTTTTTCATGGGCCGCCTTTAATCAACCGCCGCGTCCACATCCTCGTCCTCTTCGTCATGGCGCTCGTCGTGGCACTTCGCACAACAACAAGGGTCACAGTGCCGCTTCTCGCACGGTCCCTTTCGGCAATCATCGCAGCATTTCCTGCAGCAGTCGCTCCAAATCGTGTAGGCTACAACCTCCAAAGTCTTGACCGGTGTAATGGGGTCATCACTGGTGATGACAAGATCACAGGACCTTGGATATTTTTCCGTGGCTTTGTAACGTATGACAACGGACAGGCAAGACCCCGGATGCAGCGTTGCCGGGAAAGGATTGTTGATCAACTTCCAATGGCGGTTCTTGTGTTTGAATGCGACGCTAGCGATATTTAGCTTGCAATCGCCCACGTTGCAGATCGAAATCGTACGCTCCTCCCGGCAGCATGCTCTTACACCTCCGAAGAAAGTCGAGCCGGTGACAGCCAGCTTGCCGGACGGTGCATCGCCGGAAACGTGCACACTCTTGGGCCCCGTGGGGTCGTCGCTGAACACGGTAATGGTCGCGGACTTCGAACCGAAGCTGCTTGGCTGGAAGCGTATCGGAAGATTGATCGATGCGCCGGCGGCGATAATCAGCGGATAGCTGCTCACGCTTGGCGTGGCAAATTCAGTCGACGAAGATGTGGCATTTAGGATTGACAGCGTACAGGGGCCGTTGTTGTTGAGCGTCAGTCCCTCATCGACGAACGCCCCCACACAGCAATCCCCGAAATTGCCGTCGTCCGCGAGCACGGTTTCAAGCGCACCGGTGCCGCCAAAACCGGTAGCGGCCAAATCGAGCAAAGGCGTCACAGTATCATCGCTGACGATCTGGATCGTTGCCGTCTCAGGCAGCCCGCGTATCGTTGGGTTGTACTCGATGGTAAAGTCAACCTGGTCACCGGGTGCGATCGCCAGCGGAGTAGCTGGCGCCGGAAGCACTGTGAAGCCGCTGGAACCTGACAGGCGCTGGACGCTGACGATAAACAGCTTCTTGGTTCCAACGTTGAATATCTGAAGGGTCAGGAATTTCGGTCCGCGGCATACGATGCCAAAGGAAAGATTATCCTGAAGATTGACCGCAATTGCCGGACCATAGAAGTGCTTCAATCCATTAAGCAGCGCGGTTCCCCTGGGACTTCCCCATCCCGTGCAGGCATCCCATCCAGGACCCACCGGGTAGCCCGTCACGCCATTCAGGCTGTTGTCCGTCGCTCCAGGTTCTGCAATGATGTCCCTGAACACACTCGAGCCCAAGGCGTACAGTACAGGATTGACGAATCCGACGCTTTCGTTCAGTGCGGCGTTGACTGCGGCGATAAGTCCTGCCCAGAGAGGCGCCGAGGCGCTCGTCCCGCTTGCTGGAAAAGGCGAGAGAGCGCCGCCCAAGACAATCGGATAGCCGCTGTTCGGGCTCGCATTCGCGGAAACGTCCGGAACTCCGCGCCCCCGATGGCCGTCATTCACGGATAGCGGAACTCCGGCATCAACTTGATAGGAGGGTTGAGGGAATAAATCACTGATCCCGCCACCTGTCGCTCCGGAAAAGCCGCCGAAGAAGATGTCGTTCCAGGCGTATTCGTCAAAAGTGGATCCACTGATATTACCGATGGTCGTTCCTCCGACGGACAGAACCCAGGGATCGGTCGCCGGGTATTGAACGTGGGCCAAGCCGTCACCGACCTTCGAATCTGCTCCTGTGTCGCCCGATGCGATACAGATGGTCACACCCTGGATCGCCGCATCCTCAAATTGCTGCGTCACGGCGGTGATCCAGCCGCTGCTTATGCCCGACGCAAGCAGCGTCGCCGCGTCATCGCCGTTCGATACATAGAAGCTTGACGACAGCACGGAACATTGCGGGTCGCCGGCGCTCGGATGGATCACACGGGCGACGAGATCGACCCATCCCGGTTGTGAATAGGTTGTGAAATAAACGGCGATTTCCGCGCCAGGTGCCGCCGAGCCCGCGATGAAGATGTCCTGCGTCGTCTCCGGGTCGGCGAAACCGCCGATTGCCGGCATCGACCGGCACGTCGATCACAACCGGGGGACTTCCGGCGAAATTGCTGCTGATATCGGATGGCAGGTAGCCGCCCTCGGAAAAGATGGCAATGGTTTGTCCTGCCGCCAAATTGCCTGGAAAATCATAGAGCTTGGTGACCTGCTGGACCGTGATCGTGGTCGTGCCGGGTGGATCGCCTGCGTTTCGCTTGGTAATGCGCCGGTTATCGAGTCCGAATACCCCGACGATGACTTCGATCAAGTCCTCGGGGATATGGATGAAACCGTCGTGACCGCGGTAGGTCTCAATGCGATGACTTCTCTCCCGGCCTCGCACGACTTCGTGTTCGTAGTACTTCAGTTCAACGCCGAAAGCCGCGTTGAATTGGGCGACGGTCCCCGAAACAACAACCGTGCGCCGCGCAGCATGGGTTTCCACAACGGCTAGCCCATGCGTTCTGGCAAATTCCGTGACCTTGTCAACGTCGGCTTCATCAGCGCCGTACTTCCTTGCAAACTCCGCGTTTGACAAACGGCGGCGCTGCGAGGGCGGCGTAGTCAAATAATAGGAGTAGTCAGGAACCGGCGGTCCATCCGGTCGGCGCCGAAGGACAATCGTGACTGTAAGGGTCTCGGCATCTTTCGCCGGGCCCAAAAGCTTCGCGCGAGGTCCCGGCCTAACTTCGCTACCTGCTAGTTGGCCGTATTTCTTCGGGACATTTGGCATAGTTGCTCTCCCCAGTCGAATGCAAATATTCCTTTTGATTTCAAACGTCATGCGCCGGCCTTCCAAGCTTAATGTCTCGAAGGTTGGGGTGTCGTTAGTCCGCATTTCCCGGACGGATTATTACAAAACCGCGCCCTCCACACCCCCTGATCAGGGGTTGCCGATGTTGCTAAATCGTGAACCGCGCGCGGCGGCGCCGGACGGGGTTCCGATTGCCGGTCGTCGTGTGGCCTTGGCGATTACCTGGCGCGGGCTCAACCGGCTTCCGGCCCGATAGGTGACGCTCACGGGGAAGGGAGGGGCACAGGTTCTCCATTCGCGACATCTCCATCCGGTCAGGAGGGAACTGTCGCCCCGATTGTGTCCCACTTTGAGTGAGGTTCCCGCCTAATCGCCCCGCAAGCGGCGGCACAGAAACTCCAGCTGGTCAAGGGTTTTGTAGCGCACCGCCACGTCGCCGGCCTCGCCCCCTCTACGCGTGATCGTCACGTTCATGCCGAGCTGTTCCATCAGCTTCTTTTCCATCGCCCGCGTATCGGCGTCTTTTTCCCCAGCCCCGCGCTTGCGCGGTCCTTGCCCCTTGGCGCTGGAACTTTCCGCGGCGCCCTCCAGCAGCTTTTCGGCGTCCCGGACCGAGAGACCTTGCACGACGATCTTTTCGGCAAGCACATCCGGCTCGGCGCTCGACAGCAAGACCCTCGCGTGGCCAGCGGAAATCGTGCCATCGCGAAGCAACGCCTTGGTGTGTTCGGGCAGTTTTAAAAGCCGCAAGCAATTGCTGACATGGCTGCGGCTCTTGCCGATTACCTTGGCAAGATCGGCCTGCGTATAGAGGAATTCATCGCCGAGCCGTTCGTAGCCGGCCGCTTCCTCGAGCGGATCGAGGTCTGGTTCTCTGAACGTTTTCGATGATCGCGAGCTCGAGCGCCTGGCGGTCGTCGGCCTCGAAGCTGATAACCGGCACTTCATGCAGTCCGGCGCGCTGCGCCGCCCGCCAGCGCCGCTCTCCAGCGATGATTTCGTAAGCGTCCGCGATCCCTGCCAATGGGCGTGCGAGAATTGGCTGAATGATGCCTTTTTCCTTGATCGAGGCGGCCAGCTCGCCGAGCAATTCTTCGCCGAAATTCCGGCGCGGGTTGCGTGGATTTGGGCGGAGAAATTCGATCGGAATTTTCTGCTGGCCGCGCGTGCGCGTGGCGTCGAAGAGCGTCTCCGCGCCGCCCAGAAGGGCGGCAAGACCGCGCCCGAGCCGCGGCGGCGCTGCTTCGGCGGATTTGCTGGGTTTCATGACGAAATACCCCGGTTAAGAACAGTTCTACTTGGTGCTGGCCCTAGAGATCTGTCGGCTTCAAAGGTTTGCAGACAACTCTCGCCTTCGCCCTGAAAAGGCCAGAAGGGCTGTCTTTTTCCTCCGCGCCCTCGTCCCCGGCGGCAGCACCCTGCCCGCGCTCGCGCTGGATCACTTCCGACGCCAGTTTCAGATAGGCTTGGCTGCCGCTGCATTTAAGATCGTAGAGAAGAACCGGCTTGCCATGCGATGGCGCTTCGGACACCCGCACATTGCGCGGGATGACCGTTTCATAGACCTTGTCGCCCATAAAGCCGCGCACATCCGCCACCACTTGCGCGGCGAATGTGTTGCGCGAATCGAACATAGTCAGAACAATGCCGTGCATGGTCAATCCAGGATTGAGGTTGTTTTTGACCTGTTCCACCGTGGTCAACATCTGCGACAATCCTTCGAGCGCGAAAAACTCGCATTGGAGCGGCACGAGGACGCTGTGCGCGGCGGTCATCGCGTTCATTGTGAGAAGATTGAGGGAAGGCGGGCAATCGATGAGAACATAGGAGATGCGCTCCTCGGCCGGGACGGTATTCTGCTCCTCGGCAAACACATCGAGAGCTTTCTTGAGGCAAAAGGCGCGATCAGGGCGCGCCGCGATTTCGAGTTCGAAACCCACGAGATCGAGCGTCGAAGGTGCGATGAAGAGGCGGGGAACCCCGGTTTCCCGGAGAACGGCGCCGAGGTGCTCATGTCCGCTCAAGACATCGTAGGTGGAAATCTTGCGGTTTTCGCGGGCGATTCCAAGGCCCGTGGAGGCATTGCCTTGCGGATCGAGATCGACGATGAGCACAATTTCGCCGATCGCGGCGAGCGCGGTTCCGAGATTGATCGCGGTCGTGGTTTTGCCGACCCCGCCTTTTTGATTGGCAAGCACGAGCACGCGCATGGCGGCGGCAGGCACCTCGTACCCCGATCCTTGAAAGTTATATGAAAACGAGGTCATAGCGGACGGATTCCCCGCGAGCAATTGGGCGGCGCGACATTTGCACTATTTTGGGACCGGCGGCCGGGGCGGGGTTGAGGCGGCTTTCGTCGCGAGGATCATTTCCCGCAGGCGCTCGGCCTTGCCGGTGTAGAAGTCCGCCTTGGCCTTGCTAAATTCCTCCAACCCGCAATCGGCAGCTTCAAGCGCATCGTCGAGGCGACTTAGCTGGTGGTCCTTGTCGAATAGGGCGCGATAAACCAAGGCGAGATTCATCTGGGTGAAGGCCCATTGGAGCGGCGCGAGCGCGGGTATTTTCTTGCAAGGCCTCCCGATAGGCGGCAACAGCCTCTTCGAGTTCGCACCGTCCCGCTCTCCCGCCCGCCGAAAACCGCCATGGTACCGCTTACGCCTTATTGTTGTCGCGCAAGTTATCAATCATTGCGCAAATAGGATCTACGACGCTATCGATTAGGTCTATTCGCTCGCCAACTGAAAGCTGCGCGAATTTGCCCGGAATTACGAGCTGACATTGTCTTTGCTTGATGCGATCATATAAATTCTTTTGACCGTGTTCCAGATACTTCGCCTGCCGTTCGATATCTCGTGCGCAAATCGGGGGCGTTCCGTTGTTTCGACCGGCCTGATCGATCGCGGCTACAGCCAGAGCGGCATCGACTTTCATGCCGAGCGGACCCCACGCACCAAGCACATCATCACCAACCCGCCCTATGGCCGCGGCCTTGTGCCGATGCGTTTATCCGCCATGCCCTTATCCTCACCCGTGAGACCCGCGGCCGCGTCGCAATGCTCCCGAATCTGGCCTTGCTCGCGCACCCGTGCCGGAATGCGAAATTCGTCAAGGCGCCGCCCGCCGCCATCTATGCCCTCGACGACCTCGCATGCTGGCCGAACAGCCGCCCAATCGAGGCGACACACAGTGTGACCGAGGAGCGCTATTGCTGGATGTTCTGGAAACCTAGCCACACCGGTCGTGCGAGTTTCTGCTGGCTCTCCACGGCCGAATTCAGGGAGGGCACGCACCACCCGCCATGAGGGGAAGGCATCCTCTGGCCGGATGTTTGCTGTACTAGCCTTTTTCCGCGTATGAGGAGATTCGCAGAAAAGCTTGATTATTTCATAAACTCTTACACATACGCAGCTTTAATACGGAATATCTTAGGTATTTCAATATGTTACACAATACCAAATAACACGTAAAATCCGCCGGCCTTTGGTCATACGGGTTCGAACTCCCGTCGTCCGCACCAAAGGTTGCGTCAGGGCGGGCACAAAACCACGGGGGCGAGGCGCGAGTTTCCCTGGCCTTCAAGAAAAAAGCAGCGCGGAGAGTTTTCGCCGGGCGCTGACCGTTGCCGGATCGACCGTCCCCCAGGCGTCGAAAAATTGCAGCAATTGCTTGCGCGCGCCATCGTCTTTCCAGGCCCGGTCGCGTCTGATGATCTCAACCAGCTCCGCGGCCGCCTCTTCGCGCCGGTTCTGGGCATTGAGGAGAATGGCGAAATCGAACCGCGCCTGATGGTCGCCGGGATTGGCCGCGAGCTTTCGCATAATCCCGGAAGCATCGCCGACGGCGGCGGCTTGTCCGGCGAGTTCGAGCGCCGCTTTGGCGGCAATGATCGCATTGTCTCGCTCGCCGCCCGCGGCAACCGAGGCGAGAGCGGTCTTGGCGCTTTCGAGGTCGCCGGCGGAAATGAGCAGCTTTGCCAATCCAGCCACGGCGGCGGGGTCGCCGGGGTTTTCGGCAATGATCGCGGAATAGAGGTCCGCCGCCCCCTCGGCATCGCCGGCAGCGAGCAACGCCTCGGCGTCGGCCAGGCGATCGGCATCGCCGTCGAGCGGGCCGGCAAGCCGCTCGACGAAGCCTATAACCTGGGATTCCGGCAAGGCGCCCATGAAACCATCGACCGGCTGGCCGCGCTGAAAGGCGATGACGGCAGGGATGGAACGAATCCCCAGCTGGCCCGGAATTTCCGGATGCTCGTCAATATTCATTTTGACCAGCTTGACCTTGCCGGCCGCCGCCTTGACTGTCTTTTCGAGGACCGGTGCGAGCTGCTTGCAGGGTGCGCACCAGGGCGCCCAGAAGTCCACCAGCACTGGCTGACGTGCCAATTCGGTGATGACATCGGCGCCAAAACTCGCCGTGGTGGCGTCCTTCACAAGCGCCCCGGACGTGTCTTGGGGCTTCGCCACATTCGCGGCTTCGCCTTGCCCGCTCCCCTGGCCACGCAATCGGCCAAAAATCCCCGCCATGTTCCGGCTCCACCTTGCTGCCCTCGCGAGGGCCGATCGGCAACACTGTCTCGACCATGATCGCTTCAAGTTGAATCGTTCATGGTCTCTATGTCTTTGTTTTATCGCATGACCTTATCCAAAAAGTCTGCAACTTTTTGGGATCATGCTCTAAATGCCCCGGCGCCAAAATGGGTCTTCAGCAGCCAAATCGCAACCGTCCATTGCCGCCCAGGCATCATCCTTCTGATAGCCAAGCAGGCTAGCCGGTTTTGGTGACCATCAAATGTCCGCTTCTTGGTTCTGTTCTTCTGTGAGACTGGGGCCAAGGCGCCGGGCTTGGCGGCATTTCCACAGGCCGGGCGCCAAGCGGACCTTGGCGGCCTTTTTTCGTGCCTGAGGGCCCCTTGCCGCCATGATCAACCTCACCGCGGCCGTCATGGCGTCGAAATGAATGTCGGCAGGCCCTAGCGGAAGGCCGGGGGGAAGGTATTTGTGCTTTTGTCACGGGCAATCCCGATAAGCAATATCTGGTGCTCGAAACGACCGTGGTTCGTGCCCAGCGGCAGACAGTCGCTGCCCTGCATCTCGCCAGTGCGATGATCTGGATGCGCTGACTGTCGATTCGTCCTAGTGCTATTTGAACCCTGCAATGCCATTGCGCGCCAGCGCGTCAGCACGCTCGTTCATGACGTCCCCGGCGTGACTCTTCACCCAGCGCCAGTCGACCGTATGCGGCGCGGCGGCGGCCTCGAGCCTTTGCCATAGCTCGGCATTCTTGACAGGTTTTTTACCGGCGGTGCGCCAGCCATTGCGTTTCCAGGTAGCGATCCAAGTCGTGATGCCGCCCTTGAGATAATTCGAATCCGTATGGAGATGGACCGTGCATGGCCGCTTCAGCGCCTCCAGCGCCGCAATCGCGGCAGTCAATTCCATGCGATTGTTGGTGGTCGCCGCTTCGCCGCCAAAAAGCTCTTTTTCATGCCCGCTGGAGCACAGGATAGCGCCCCAGCCCCCCGGACCTGGATTGCCGGAACAGGCGCCGTCGGTCCAGATCGAAACCTCGCCGTTCATCGCAGCAAGCCGAGTTCACGGGCTCTGCCGGTTTGCTGATGAAAGCACAATTTGCGGACATATTCGAGCGGGTCCTTGGGATGCACCAAGGCATCCGCCGGGACATTCAACCAATCGACGAGGCGGGTTAGGGCGAAACGCAATGCCGCGCCTCGCGCCAGGACAACCAACGCCCCGGCTTCCGCTCCGGTTAATTCGCGGACGCTCTCGTAGGCGTTAAAAAATGCCAATCCCTTGGCGATGTTGAACGAACCGTCCGGTTCGAAACACCAGGCGTTGAGGCAGATCGCGACATCGTAGGCGAGCTCATCCGTGCAGGCGAAGTAGAAATCGATAAGTCCGGATAATTCGTCGCCAACGAACAAGACATTGTCGGGAAAGAGATCTGCATGGATGACGCCTTTCGGCAAATCACGCGGCCAGTTTCCGGCGAGATAGGCCAACTCGCCCGCTATTTGCGCGGCGAGGCCCGGCCGCACTTCATCGGCGCGCGCGCGCGCCGCGTCGAATAGGGCCGGCCAGGCGTCGAGGCCTAAGGCATTCGGGCGATATAAGGCAAAGCCGCGCCGGCCCGGTGCAGTTTGCCAAGCGCCTCGCCGACCGCCGCGCAACAGTGGATGCTTGGGTTTCTGCGCCACATGCCTTCGAGAAAAGTCACGATTGCTGCAGGGCGGCCCGCGATCCTGCCGAGCGCGCCACCATGTCTGTTCCTTACCGGTTGCGGGCAATTTAGTCCGTGGCCGGCCAGATGCTCCATGAGGCCAAGGAAAAACGGCAGATCTCTTGCGTCGACCCGCTTTTCATAGAGCGTAAGGATGAAATAGCCAGCATCGGTGTGCAATAAATAATTGGAATTCTCAACCCCTTCGGCAATTCCTTTCAGGGCCAGCACGTGGCCAAGATCATAGTCGCCAAGAAAGCTGGCAAGATCCGCCTCGGTGACTTCGGTATAAACAGCCATGCCGCATCCGCGCGGTTAAAACACGCGCCCGGCCGTCCGCGGCGCGTTTTGGTGTTAGCCACCCCAAAGCAGGAGGTCAAACGTTAGAGCATGTCCCGAAAAAGTTGGTCGACTTTTTCGATATTTAGGACATCGGATATATCCGATGTCTCATGAGGACATATTCCAACTTTTTGAATTTGAACTGCGTCCTTATCGATCAATCAGTCCATTTGATCGGGACGCGCGCGCGCGCTCGTTTTAGGTTTGCCTGCTCATCGGCTCTATCTGTTTGGAAGCCCCACGCGGCCCCCTACGCGAATGCACGCTCGCGCTTCCTGTCAGTTCGGCGACAACCGTGTGGGGATCGGGCTGGATGACGCCGCAAGACACGATCAGCTTGACCGCATCGTCCGGGCTGATGGGGAGTTCAATGACATCGCGCGACGGCAGAAAAAAGTAAAATCCTGTCGTCGGGTTGGGGGTGCAGGGCAGAAAAACCGAAATATGTTCCTCGTTTGAAAGATGCTCGGCGATCATTGCGCCAGGCGGCGTGCAAATGAACACAAGGGACCATTGGCCTTCGCCCGGGTATTCGATCATCCCCACCTTGCGGAATGTGGCGCCGGATTGGGAAAACGCGGTTTCGAAGATCTGTTTCGCGCCTTTATAGATCGAACGGACGACCGGCATGCGAGCGAGCGTCGCCTCCCCGAGCCTGATGAAACTCCGGCCCGCGAGGTTGGCGGCAAGAAAGCCCAAAAGTGTGAGCCCAAAAAACGCAAAAACCACGCCGAGTCCGGGCAATTGGAACGGCAAAAAATTATCCGGCCAAAACCGCACCGGGACGAGGTGCTTGACCGAACTGTCGATGGTATCGACGACCCACCAGACGATGTAGGCGGTCGTCGCGAGTGGACCGGCGACGATGACTCCGGCGAGGAACCAATTGCGAATGCGTCCGCCGAGGCCGGAGCCTTTGAGGCTGACGGCCGGGCCGGTGCCTTGCGTCGGAGGCAGCTTATCTGGCGGCATCTTCGTCATGGCTCGCTACGCGGCGGAAGGTTCATTTATCAGGTCCCGCTGCGTCGCGGCGCAAAAAAATCTCGGCATCCCGAAAAACCGCCGGAGCTAAAAATATTTTCACATTTTTGCCTCTTTGGAGGCATTTTGCCGAATTGTGCGTGACATTGCCTGCGACGTGAGCTAGGGTTTTGGTCTGAGCCGTTCAAGGCCGAAGCCGTGATAAGTTCGGCACAGCAGTCCAAGTCTTGGGAGGACGTCTGTTCTGTCGCTCCACCGCCACAATTTGGTGTAGTCTTCATCAGGAAGGTAAGGGCAAAGAACAGGTTATGGACAGGACTTATAGAGGCGGGGATACGTAAAGTATCTTCGCCTCTTTTTTTGCCCAAACGCCGCTTGCGCACGAACGCCGCGCCCTGGCGCGAGAGCGCTTCAGTCCGGGGTCTTAACGCCGCCAGCTTCGGGCGCCGGCGCGGCGCTGCCCGGCGCAGCTTGGTCCTGACCGGACTTCCCCTGAACGGCACCGCCTTGCGGCTTATCGCGGCGGGTGCCATCCGGGTTATAAAGAGCCTCGGCCTCCTCGCTCATTTCGAGGCACGTCAAGAGTTCCACATAGCTTGGCACGGGCGCGGAACCTTGCGCGACGCAATCGCTACGGTCGCCGGGCCTAAAATGCGTCCACTTTTGCACTAATTGCGCGCGCGCGTCATTCTCGTCCTTCATGCAGCCTCGATAAGCGAGAATTCTTGTCGTTGCCGACATAGGCTTGCGCATCCTTGCATGAGCGGGCAACGTCGAAACGCGGCACCTCGTCCGGCTTTGCCGATGCCAGATCCGGCAGCACCACAAGAGCAATCCAAATTAGCCCGGCGGCGATACCTTGCACGCGACTCTCCTTTGAGTAAATGTGACCCAGCCCGCCTTGCCGCGCAAGTACCCCTGTGGCAGTTGGCGGCGCCCGCCCGAGCCGATTCTCTTCGCCGCGATCAGCGAGTCCAACACCTTGCCTCGACAACTGATCAGGTTCAAGCTATCGACGTTTACGCCAACCGGGAGAGCTAGCGTCGGCGAAGCCGGCCCCGGCCAGCCTGGGATCGTAATCGCTTTAAGTCGAACCGCCCGTGGTCTCTAGCTGTTTCTCGCATGGTCTTTCAACAAGATTCCATCCTGCATTTGGTCTAGGATAAATACCAACCGATTGAAATCAATGATTTTTTGGGGCCGGAAACACAAAGGAGCGTATCATGCAAAATGACAATACCAAGGCACGCCGCGCTGCATCGGCGTGGGGATTAATGGCCCTCTGCGCCATGCTAGTGATGGGGCTAGGCTTGATGGTCAAGCCGGCGGAGGCGGCGCCCTTCGCCTATGTCGCGAATAGTGGCTTCGGAACTGTCTCGGTGATCGATACGCCGACTAACAAGGTGGTAGGGACCCCGATCACAGTGGGGACTGCCCCCGGTGAGGCCGCCGTCACCCCGGACGGGAAACACGTCTATGTCGCGAATTTTGTAGACGGCACCGTTTCGGTGATCGACACGACCACGACCCCCCCGTCCGTGACGGCCACGGTCGGGGTGGGGACTGAACCCTTTGCGGTCGCCGTCACCCCGGACGGGCTACACGTCTATGTCGCGAATTTTATGGCCGGCACCGTTTCGGTGATCGACACGCCCACCAACACGGTGGAGGCGGCCACGATAACGGTGGGGAAGGGCCCTGTTGGGGTCGCCGTCACCCCGGATGGGAAACACGCCTATGTCGTGAATCAGACGGACAACACCGTTTCGGTGATCGACACGGCCACCAACACGGTGGAGGCGGCCACGATAACGGTGGGGAATACCCCCGATGCGATCGCGGTCACCCCAGATGGAAAACACGCCTATGTCGCAAATGAGGCGGACAACACCGTTTCGGTGATCGACACGGCCACCAACATGGTGGAGGCGGCCACGATAACGGTGGGGATTGATCCCATTGGGGTCGCTGTCACCCCGGATGGGACACAGGCCTATGTCACGAATATTGGTTCCAACAATGTTTCCGTGATAGGCACGGCCAGCAACACCGTGGTGGCCACGATTCCGGTGGGGACGGGGCCCCTTGGGGTCGCCGTCTCACCCGACGGGAAGCACGCCTATGTCGCGAATTATGGCTCCAGCACCGTTTCGGTGATCGCCACGGCCACGAACATGGTGGCGGGGAAAACGATCACGGTGGGGGCTAACCCCAATGGCGTGGGCATCATTCCGCCGCCGCCGGGGGTGCCCTTCCTCGCCTTCAGCGCCACGCAGCTCACCATCGGCTTCGGCGCCGCTCCCAACGAAGATATGTTTAATCTTCAGTGCCTCATCACCCTGAGCAGCACCTCCAAAAAGGTGATCAATCCCGTTACCCAGCCAGTCACACTCCAGGTGGGCACCTTCACCACCACCATCCCGGCCGGCTCCTTCACGAACCAGGGGAATGGGTCTTTCACCTTCACGGGGGTGATCGGCGGTGTGACCCTGCAGGCGGTGTTCAGGCAGCAGGTCACCTTGCGATACTTTTTCAACGCGTCGGCGACGAGCGCGAGCTTGGCCGGGACTACGAACCCGGTGTACGTGACCTTGATCATCGGCGGCAACAGCGGCGCGGGTTCGGTGACGGCCGCAATTCAAGGCCAAGCTTCCCCCCTATAAACCGGTGCTTCCGGGCGTGATCCGATCTAACTCAACCGGATCACGCGCGCCCCGCCGACCGGTGTCGCGGCGTGAAATCACCGCGCCGTCATCCCTCGTAATGATCGGTGATGAGCCGGTCGAGCAGTCTAACGCCGAACCCAGAGCCCCAGCTTTGGTTGATCTCGTTTGCCGGCGAACCCATTCCGGTGCCCGCGATATCGAGATGTGCCCATGGCGTGCCGTTGACGAAGCGCTGGAGGAATTGCGCGGCGGTGATCGACCCGGCATGGCGGCCACCCGTGTTTTTCATATCGGCGACTTTCGAGTCGATCATTTTATCGTAGGCCGCCCCGAGCGGCAGACGCCATAGTTTTTCGCCAGTGGCCTTGCCCGCGGCGATGAGGCGCTCGCCTAGCTCGTCGTCGTTGGTGAACAGGCCCGCGTGTTCCTGGCCGAGCGCGACAACGATCGCGCCGGTCAAGGTCGCGAGATCGACAATGAACTTGGGCTTGAACTTGTCCTGAACATACCAAAGCAGATCGGCGAGGACGAGACGGCCTTCGGCGTCCGTGTTGATGATTTCGATCGTCTGGCCGGACATGGATTTCACGATGTCGCCCGGACGCTGTGCTTGCGGACCCGGCATGTTTTCGACAAGACCGATGGCGCCGACCACGTCCGCATTGGCCTTGCGTAGGGCGAGCGCCTGCATAAGGCCCACGACGCAGGCGGCACCGGCCATGTCGCCCTTCATGTCCTCCATCCCGGCGGCGGGTTTGATCGATATGCCGCCGGTGTCGAAGCATACGCCCTTGCCGGCGAAAGCAATTGGCTTTCCCGTTGCCTTGGTCTTGGCGCTTTTCGCGCCGCGCCAGCGCATGATGACGGTGCGGCTTCCGCGAACCGATCCCTGCCCGACCCCGAGAAGCGCACCCATGCCAAGTTCGCGCATGGCGGCTTCATCGAGGACCGTCACCTCGACTCCAAGTTTCTCAAGCGCCACGGCGCGAGCGGCGAATTCTTCCGGGTGGAGGATGTTCGCGGGTTCGTTGACAAGCGAGCGGGCGGTCAGCACACCGGCCGCCACGGCCTCCATGCCTTTGGCTTCGCGGCGGACGGCGGATGGCTCGCCGGCGGCGACAACGATGTCGGCGCGGGCTTCGGTCTCCCCATTTTCGTTCTTCTTGGTCTTGTAGTGGTCGAACCGGTAATCACGGAGCCGCATCCCGAGCGTGAATTCAGCGGCCGCGAGGGCCGGATCCTTGGGGGGGCGGGGTGGATCGAAGGCCACGGTCGCGTTCACGGCATGCCCAAGCTTGCCCATGACAAAGCCGCCGAGGCTGGCGTTGCCGGGGGGCGTCGGCGCGTTCTGTTTGATTTGGCCCTCCCCGTCCTCGCCGTCGCCATCACCGCCGGTCCCAACCACGACCAGCCGTTCGGCGGCAAACCCGGCGGGCGCGACGAGATCGAGCGCGGTCAAAGCCTTCCCCTTGAACTTAACGGCGGCGGCTGCCTTCTTGATCAGCGCCTCTCCTCGATCGCCAATGAGACGGCGGGTCGCCGCACCGAAAGCGAATTCCTTGTCCATGAAAATGACCAGAGTCCGCGCCTGTCCGGCCTCTCCGCCCGTCCGTTCGGGCGAGGCTCGCGTTTGAACCGGTAACGCCGCGAGCGCGACATATTCGATTTTCATTGTATCGGTCATCGTATCGGTCATCTGTTCCTCTGCCGCGCCGGGCGCGCGTTTACGCCGGCGTGTTACTTTGTTAGAGCGCTGCAAAACCAGTCGTTTGTTCCAGCGGACCGCGCGCCGCTTCGCAAACCCGTTCATGCGCCTGGACGTTGGGAACATCGGTTTGATCCTATCATGACGCACCTCCGCCAGCAGGCGCGAGGGCTTCCCCCACCGCTGACTTTCGCATCTTTGTTGGCGCGGCCGGGGCGGGCCGCGTGCCAAGAAACCGTCCCCGGTTGCCGCCACAACATTATGAGCAAACAACAAGTTTGGCATCCGATCAACTCTAATCCTAAATTGGAATCATGCTCGAAAGACCCTTTTGTCCGCCAAAAAACCGCAATCCTTATAGTTTGAATTACATCCCAAATGCGTAAAGCCGTGCAAGGGCGGAGCCAGCGGCAGGCACCCAGGAGGAACCCGCCGCCGCGCGGCATGACGGCAGGCGCGAAGGAGTCCGTTTCCGGAGCCGGTTTCCAGCAAAATGGCGGACATGATCCTTTATGAAAACAATTGCGATGGGAATAGCCGCGCGTCCGGAACGGCGGCACCCGTCCGCGCGGCGTTGACGGACGCGGGCCTCGATTTCCATGCCTTTCGCGGCTCTCGCCACGCCAAACCCAGCGATGGATTCCCACGATGATCGGCTGGACGTTAGGCCGCTACCTGTCCGCGCGATTCCTGCGGACCATCGTGGCGGTATTTCTGATGATTTCCGGCATGATCTATATCGTCGATTTTGTCGAGCTTTTGCGGCGCGCCGGAAATATTCAAGGTGTTTCGGCTGGAGAGATCGCCTACCTCTCCTTTCTGCGGGTCCCTTCGGTATCCGAGCAGATCATGCCGTTTTGCGTGTTGTTTGGAACGATGGCGGCATTTGTTAACCTGACCCGAAAGTTGGAACTGCTGGTGGCCAGGGCCGCCGGCGTCTCGGCCTGGGGATTTCTGGTTCCTCCGCTCGCCATCGCAGCCGCGGCTGGAATTGGTTCGGTGGTGCTGTTCAATCCAGTTTCCGCGGTGATGAAGCATCGCGCCGATAAGATCGAGACGCGGCTGTTCGGGCGCAACGGCAAGCAAAACGACGACACAAGCTTGTGGATCAGACAAAAAAGCGTCGATGGCGAGGCGTTCATAAGGGCCAGCCAGGCGTCGGCCGACGGCGCATATCTGACGTCCGCGGCCGCTTATGTCTACGATCGCGCCGGGACATTCGAACAAAGGATCGAGGCACAAACCGGCAAACTCCTGCCCGGTGTCTGGCAATTCGGCCATGCAAGGGTCACGGGGCCTGGAGAAGAGAGCTTTGCCGCCGGAACTTATCTTCTCGCCACGAACCTTTTGCCGGAGGAGGCCGTCCGAGGCCCGATCGCGCCAGATTCCGTGCCGTTTTGGGAGTTGCCGTCCTTGCGCGCCGCGGCCGAGACCGCTGGCCTCGACGGAACCCGCTACCGGCTCCAGTTTCAGATGCTGCTGGCGAGACCGCTCCTGTTTATTGCCATGGTCTTAATCGCGGCGGCATTTTCGTTAAGGTTTTTTCGTTTTGGTGGAATAGAGAAGATGGTTATCGGTGGCGTGGGCGCAGGGTTCGTGCTTTTTGTGGCGGTCAAATTCACCGGCGATTTGGGCGGAGCCGGTTTGCTTAGCCCGCTCGCCGCCGCATGGTCTCCGGCCGTCGTCGCGAGCCTGCTTGGCGCGTTCGCTTTGCTGAATCAGGAGGACGGTTGATGGGGCGGCGTTTTTGCCCCGCCGAAGCGATCGCCCGCAACCTCCGGGCGCGGCGTTTTATCCGGCTTTCGCGCGCGCTGGCATGTGCTTTGTCCGGCGCCGCGCTGCTGGCCGGAGCCTGGCCCGCGACGGCGCAGACGCCCCCAGGCCGCGAGACGAAAAATGCTCCAGGCAAACCCGCAAAAATGTTCGTCGAAGCGGACGAACTTCGCGACGATACAGTAAAGAACATTGTTTCGGCCGAAGGCAACGCGAGGATTTATTACAAGGACCAGTCGCTCGAGGCAGACCGCGTCGTTTACGATCGTAATACCGGCCGCGTGTATGCTGAAGGTCACGCCAAATTGACCGAACGCGATGGCACTGTGCTGCACGGCGAGCGGTTTGATCTGACCGACGATTTCCGCGACGGTTTCATCGAAAGCTTGCGTGCCGATACACCCGCAAAGCCGTATAAAGACGTGTACGGCGTTCAACTCCCAGGTGCTCCGGCCAATACGGATACGACAGGAACCGTCGCTGGCACCTACAAGACCTATTTCAGCGCGCCGCGCGCCGAACGCATCGACGGCGATACCACCGTTTTCGACAAGGGTACTTACACGGCTTGCGAGGCCTGCAAGGATAATCCTGATAAGCCGCCATTGTGGCGGGTGCGCGCCAAACGCATCATCCACAAGAACGACGAAAAAATGATCTATTTTGAAGACTCTTCGCTCGAATTCCTCGGCATTCCGATCGCCTATGTCCCGTTCCTTTCGGCGCCAGATCCAAGCGTTACCCGCAAATCCGGGATTCTTTCGCCCTATCTTGCCGATCACTCCAGTCTCGGCGTCGGCCTTGGCATTCCAATCTTCTGGGCGCTCGCGCCGGATTACGACTTGACGTTGACGCCGACCTATTATTCCCAACAAGGATTTTTCGCCGAGGCGGAATGGCGCCAGCGGCTTGAGAGCGGCGCATATTACATCCGGACGACAGGGATCTCCGAGCAAAACCCAACCGACTTCGCGTCGGCGCCATACGGCTCCGGCAACCAGAGCTTGCGCGGCTCATTCGAAAGCAAGGGTCAGTTCGCCATCGCCGATCAATGGAAGTTTGGTTGGGAATTCACGCTTTTGTCTGACAAATGGTACCTGAACGACTATCACGTGCCGAGCCAGACTCTTTCGTCGAATTATTTCAGCGAAACGACGTCGACTGTCTATCTCACCGGGCAAGGCGATCGCGGCTATTTCGATCTGCGCGGCTATTCTTTCGAGGGCCTGTCGAGTCACGACATTCAGGCGCAGCAGCCGCTCGCGCATCCGGTGTGGGACTACAACAAGACCTTCGACATCGACCCCGCCAAGTCTTTTGGCATCGGCGGGCAGGCCGAACTCGATTTCAATCTGACCAGTCTTTCGGCGAGTTCGGCGAGCTTCCAAGCCGTCGGGCCGCGTGTGTTGGACAATGCCTTTAATCTTTATGACATCTGTACCAACTATGTCCCGGGCCAGGCCACCGGCGATTGCCTTCTGCGCGGCCTCGGCGGCGATTACACGCGCGTCACGGCCGAGGCGTCCTGGCAGCGCAAATACATCGATCCGATCGGCGAGGTCTTCACGCCATTTGCGTTCGCGCGGCTTAACGGCGAATCGCTCGATATCAACACCACAAATTCCTATAGTTTCGCGTCGTCCTTTGGCAGCTCGACTTACTTCAACGCTTCGCAGTCGAATTTTCTCGGCAACAATAACCCGAATTTTTTCGGCGAGTTCACTCCGGGAATGGGGATTGAATATCGCTATCCCTTCCTTGCCAAGACAAGTTTTGCCTCGATGGTTTTCGAACCGATCATCCAAATAGTCGCGCGTCCAAATCAGGAAATTGGGTCGAATTCGCTCGTCAATCTCGATGCGCAAAGCCTCGTTTTCGACGATTCCACTTTGTTCGACTGGAGCAAATATTCGGGCTACGACCGGTTCGAGGCCGGAACGAGAACGAACTACGGTGCCCAATTCACCGTGAATTTTAACAACGGCGGCTATGCCAACCTTATCGGCGGACAGTCCTATCAGCTAGCGGGCACCAACTCCTACGCGACACCGGATGCCGCCAATGTTGGATTAAGTTCGGGACTGGACACAAGGCTCTCCGACTATGTCAGCGCATTAACGATCGCGCCCAATTCGATTTTTTCCTTTGTCGCCAAGGCGCGGTTCGATGTCAGTTCATTGGCGGCAAGGCGCCTCGATCTCATCACAAACTATAATTTCGGCGCGCTGACCGGCTCCATTCAATTTGCCGATTATGAGGCTCAACCCGTCATCGGCTATGACGTTCGCCGCGAAGGGCTCTCGCTTTCCTCCCGCTATAAGATCACCGATCATTATTTCACGCAGGGCAATATTACCTTCGACATGAGCCGCCAATATTATCCCGCCAGCTTGATTGGCAACGCGAATCCCGGCCCGTTCGCGATCGCGGCCTCTGGAGTGAGCGTCGGCTATCAGGACGAGTGCACGACCCTTTCGGTCAATTATAGCTCGACTTATTCGGACAGCACGAAATATGGATTCTACTCGAGCACCTCCTTGAACCGTGACCAAACCGTGCTGCTGCAACTGCAGCTGCGCACCCTGGGAGATGTCAAGGTAAGCCAGACCTTCTTCAACACAACGACGCTCGATGGTGTGAAATATTGATTTTTCATGTCTTGCTTGGTTGCCGGCGCACGGCCTCAGCTCTGCCGGGAGAGGGCCTGCTTAAGCCCCGGAAAAGGAGAGAACTGGATCATGGAAACAGGTAACGATGCGCGGTTGTTCCGTGGCGCGCGCGTCGCTTATGTCCGCTTAAGTATTTGCGTGGCCGCCGCCGCGATCGCCGCTTTCATGGCACTCGCCGGCGGCCCCGGCCTCGCCCAGGAACTCGTCGCCACCGTCAACGGCGATCCGATCACAAACATCGATGTCGACGAGCGGATAAAGATGCTTCGCGTTTTGCGCAAACCGGCGACGCGCGACGCCGCGATCGAAAGCCTCTTTACGGAGCGCCTCGAAATCGATGAAGCTGGCAAATTTGGCGTCGACCCGAAAGACAATGACATTTCGCAACAAATCGTCAAGGTCGCGCAGGACATGAAACTTGCCCCGAATGCCTTGGTCGAGGCACTTCAGCACGCCGGGGTGACGCCAGACCACTTCAAAGCTTACTTCCGCGCCAACCTTGCTTTTAATGTCCTGGTGCAAGCCTTGAACAAGGGCGTCGAGGCGAGCGAGGAACAGGTTCGCGCCGAACTCGCCAAGGAAGGCGGCAAGGCGGCCTCCGGAACCGCATATACGGTGCGTCAAATTATTTTCGCGATCCCCCACTCCGCGACGATCGAGACCTTGACGGAGCGCGCCCGCGAGGCCGAACAATTGCGCGGGCGTTTCACCGACTGCGACAGCGGTCTTCCGCTTGCCCGCGCCATGAATGACGTCACGGTTCGCGATCCCCTGACCAAGACCTCGGTCGAACTCGGCGAGAGTCTCCGCCAATTGCTCGATAAAACCCCGGAGGGCCATCTCACGGTGCCGCAACGCTCAAGCGAGGGACTTGAAATGATCGCGGTGTGCGCCAAAGGCACGGCCAAGGACGATAGCGCGGCGCGGGCCGCAATCTCGCAGAAGATTCTAGCGGCGCATATCGCGGCCGACAGCGAACGCCGTCTCAAGGAATTGCGCGCAAGAGCCGTGATCGTGCAACATTGACGCCGGGGTCAAGATGGCGCGATCTCTACCGGCAAACATTCTTCCCTTGGCTTTGACGCAGGGCGATCCTTCGGGCATCGGTCCCGAGCTCACATTGAAAGCCTGGCTTAAGACCCATGACAAGCCAGACGCACCGCCTTTCCTGGCGGTCGCCAACCCGGATCGCTTGGCCGCAATCGCGCGGGACTTGGACCTCAAGGTTCCCGTCAAGATCGTCGCCGGCGCCGAGGCCACACCGGTGTTTCGCCACGCATTGCCGGTTTACGCCTTGAACCATTCCGTTGCCGGAAAACCGGGCGCGCCGGATGTGAGGGATGCCGCCGGAATCATAGTCTCGATTGAAACTTGCGTGCGCCTTGTCCGTGAAGGCGAGGCGTCCGCCATTGTCACCAATCCGATCGCCAAGGACCTCGTTTCTCGCGCAAACTTTCGTCATCCAGGCCATACTGAGTTTCTGGCCGAATTAGCCGAGCGTTATTTTGGCGAACGCGCGCGGCCGGTAATGCTGATCTGGTCGCCGCAATTCGCCGTCGTCCCGGCGACGATTCATGTTCCGCTCGCGCGCGTTCCGGCGCTATTGACGCGGGAGCTTCTTATCGAGACAGGTCTTATTGCCGCGCGGGATCTCGCTTCGCGCTTTGGTATAAAAAACCCGCGCTTGGCGTTCACCGGGCTCAACCCTCATGCGGGCGAGGGCGGGACCATGGGACGCGAGGAGATCGAGGTCATCGCGCCCGCTCTCGCCGGTCTCGCGGCCGCGGGAGTGGCGGTGAGCGGACCTCATGCGGCAGATAGTCTGTTCCGTCCCAGCGCGCGCAAGAGCTATGACGCCGTCGTCGCCATGTACCACGATCAGGCGTTGATTCCGGTCAAAACCGTCGCCTTCGCGCATGCCGTCAATGTGACTTTGGGCCTGCCCTTGATCCGCACCTCGCCGGATCACGGCACGGCCTTCGACATTGCCGGCAAGGGAATAGCCGATCCGGCGAGCCTCATCGCCGCCTTGCGTCTCGCGGGCAAACTCGCTCGGCGCGCCAGCCAAGTTCGTGTGAAATGACCGTGAGATCCATTTTCCGCTATAACCTCAAAAATGCGAAAATCCTGGCCCCGGCCCATCCCGGCTAGCCCGCTCGACGGCCTTCCGCCGGTGGGTGAGGCCGCCGCCGCGCATGGGATCTTGGCAAAAAAATCCCTTGGTCAGAATTTTCTGTTCGATCTCAATCTCACCGGCCGCATCGCGCGCGCCGCTGCGCCGCTGAGCAATGCGACCATTGTCGAAGTCGGCCCAGGCCCGGGCGGGCTCACGCGGGCGTTGCTCGCGGAAGGCGCGCGCAAAATTATCGCGGTCGAGCGCGACGGGCGCTGCCTCACGGCGCTCGCGCAGCTCGCCGAGCATTATCCGGGGCGGCTCGAAGTTATCGAAGGCGATGCGCTGCAGGTTGATCTTGCCGGGCTTGTAGGTAACGACAGCCCGGCACGCGCGTGCGCCAACCTGCCCTATCACATCGCCACCGCGCTCCTTGTCCGCTGGCTCGAAACCGAGCCATGGCCGCCCTGGTTCGACCGCCTCGTTTTGATGTTTCAACGCGAAGTGGCCGAGCGCATCGTCGCGGGCCCGGCGGAACGCGCCACCTATGGGCGCCTCGCGATTTTGTCCAATTGGCGTTGCGAGACCCGCATTCTTTTCGATATTCCCGCCGCCGCCTTTACGCCGCCGCCAAAAGTCAGATCCTCGCTGGTCGAATTCGTGCCCCGCGCCGCGCCGCTCGCTTGCGACACAAAATTGTTGGCGGAGGTGACGCGAGCAGCCTTCGGACAAAGGCGCAAGATGCTGCGGCAATCGCTGAAATCGCTCGCGCGCGGCGATGCCGCCGGTTTACTCGCCCGCGCGGGCATCGATCCAACATTGCGGGCGGAAGAGATCGGCATAGAGGGATTTGCCGCATTAGCGCGGGCGCTCAAAGAGGAGCGAGCCGGTAATCCCGCGCCCAAATGACCGGCGCCGCGGAGGGTCAAAGGCGTGGACGCAGGAGGGGGCGGCGCCGTACACTCGTTCGTTTGCGCTACGGCGGGAAACTAAGGAACGCGTAAATCGCGTCGCCCCGGACCCGGTGTTCGACATCGAACTCATGAAACCACCGGGCGCTGAAGTCGGCCTCTTGGGCCCCAGCCTTGAGTGTATAGCTGAGCAACGGCCCGACGGCCACCTCGGGTCCCCTGAAAGCGCCGAATTGGTCGCCCGAGCCGTGGTCATTCCTCAGCTGCTGATAGAAGTAGCCGCCCACGCTCGCGGCAAGGCCAAACGGAAAATGCTCATTCACCGCCCATCGACTGCGAAATTATCCGAACAACGCCGAAATGTGAGCTGGGGCCCCTTGATTTAGCCTCTAATTGGCAGGTCCCGGCGGAAGGAATAATTTAACCACGCGAATTTCGACGCCGATATTCTCCCTTAGTCCGCCCACGCTGTCGAAATCGTGGAAGATGTCGCCGGCGACCGCAAACTCCTGTGTAAGTGGAACCTGAAATTGGAAATGGCCCCTCAGGAAGTCATCTTTGGTTAAGGGGAAGTCGGCCAGCGGCACCGTGATGGGTTGCCCTGTTGCCGCAAATGTGCCGTTTATCGCAATCTGCTTTCCTCCCCACGATTTCTCTATGCCAATGGCGACGAATTGCAACGGCTTAGGTTCGTAGCGCAGAAACGCTTGGACATTGTAAGTCGGGTGTTGGATTAAATTGTCGTAAGTTACTACGCCGGGGACCGGAGCGCTTGCCGGATTTAGAACCATGAGCGGACTGTTGCCGCCGGTATGGAATGATGCATGGGAGATCAGATCAAAAAAGACGCCGTTCAAGGCCGGTGAGAGTTTTCCGAGGCCTTCGGTATATCCGACCTGAGGAGCGTCCGTGAATTGACGCGCTGTCGAGACATTGACTGCTGCTTGGTTATCAAAGCTACGGCCTAATGGAAGATAGAAAAAATTGGTAATACCGAGCCAGCGCTGGTCATTTTGATCGGCAGTGATGAAATAAGTCAAATGCAAATCGGGATCAACAAGCCCCCCTGCGACACGATTATTTGTACCCGGAATATTTACGTCCGTCAGTGTGGCAAATGGTATATCCCCCTCCATGGCAATGGGATGCCCCCAGAGCGAAGTGAGATAAGCTAGCCGGGTAAACTCCACCAATATATTCGCGTGCGTATTTGGCAGTTGTTGTCCCGTTGTATCGCTGAAGGCATCGGCGCTCGAGTATCTGAGGTACTGAAGGACAGCGAATGTGCCGGTTGGGAGCGACCCTCCCTCGTAATCGCCCGCATATGTATCGGTACTTCTGTCGGATCCTGCGAGTGCCGGCGCATTCCCGCCGATAATGGTGCCAAAAAGCACCGCCGCCCCTGCTAGAGCGCCAACACTCGGATGTTTAATCGACATGACCTCGTCCCACTTGCGCAGGCCATTGGTGCCTGCCTCTCAGCTACGCAACTTCGGCGTCCATCGATAAAATTGCCTCTGAAAACATCGCCAAATGAAACATGTGCAGCGTATTTTGTCGGCCCAGGAATGCCAGAAGAAGAATGCGCAGGTCAGAGGCACGCACGAATTTTGACGGTCGCGGTATATCTGCAGCAGTCCCTGCGGCAATCGCGCGGGGCTGGCTTTCGCCGGCTCGCTCATCGAGACAAATCGCACCGGAGACCGTCCGCATGGTAAACCAAGTCGTCACCGGTCTGGTTCTCTTAGCGCCAGTCAAAGCGTGCCCGCACGCCCAGCAAGCACTGTCGAATGAAGAAAGGGCACACTGCGTTACGATAATATCTTTTGCGCAAACCTTCGAGGCACCTCATGGAAGATTCCCAGAGCGTCACAATTTTGCCACAGCGATCCCACGCAAGAAGCCGGTCCGCGCTAGTCAAACGCGAGATCTTCGAGGGCGGACTAACTCGTGGGAATGAGGATCCGAGCCTCTAAGGTTACCTACTCCGCCTGCCTCATATCCGGCGGCGTTGCCTCGTCGGCGAGCAGTTTTAGGGCCGCGTCCAGGGCCATCTCCGTCTGTTCTTGCGAACCGAGCCGCCGGATCGAGACGGTGCATCCGGCCGCTTCCTTCTTGCCGGCGACCAAGAGGACCGGCACCTTAGCCAGCGAATGCTCGCGCACCTTATAGGCGATCTTCTCGTTGCGAAGGTCGCTCTCGACACGAAGCCCGCGTTTTCGCGCCGCCGCGATTACGCCGCGCGCATAATCGTCGGCCTCTTGGGTGATCGTCGCGACGGCGACTTGCAGGGGCGACAGCCACAATGGCAGATGCCCGGCATAATGCTCGATGAGGATGCCGGTGAAGCGTTCGAGCGAGCCGAACACCGCGCGATGAATCATCACCGGGGTCGTCTTTTCGCTGTCCGGCCCGATAAAGTAAGCGCCGAAGAGGCCAGGCATATTGAAATCGACTTGTGTCGTGCCGCACTGCCATTCGCGCCCAATCGCATCGCGCAAGGTGTATTCAAGCTTTGGGCCATAAAACGCACCCTCGCCGGGATTGACGGCGGTCTTGGCGCCGCGTTCTTTGAGCGTCTCGAGGATGCCGGACAAGGCCGCCTCAGCGCGGTCCCAGGCCTCGTCCGAGCCGACGCGCTTTTCCGGCCGGGTCGACATTTTGATGACGATGTCCTCGAATCCAAAGTCTTTATAGATGGAGAGAATGAGGTCGTTGACCTTCAAGCTCTCCTCCATGATCTGATCCTCGGTGCAAAAAATATGCGCGTCGTCCTGGGTGAAGGCGCGTACCCGCATGACGCCATGAATAGCACCCGAGGGCTCGTAGCGGTGGACGATGCCGAATTCGGCGATTTTCATCGGCAGGTCACGATACGATTTCAGGCCGTTCTTGAAGATTTGCACGTGCCCCGGACAATTCATCGGCTTCAGGGCGAAGACTCGTTCGTCCTCGGTCTGTGTGACGAACATGTTCTCGCGAAAAGTCTGCCAATGGCCGGAAGTCTCCCAAAGCGCGCGGTCGAGCACTTGCGGGGTATTGACCTCGATATAGCCGAGTTCGCCTTGCCGCCGCCGCATGTAGGAAATCAGCGTTTGAAACAAGGTCCAGCCCTTGGGGTGCCAGAACACCATGCCCGGACCTTCTTCTTGGAAATGGAACAAATCCATTTCCCGGCCCAGGCGGCGATGGTCCCGCCGCTCCGCCTCATCGAGCTGGGTTAAGTAGGCGCTAAGTTCCTCTTGCCTTGCGAAGGCCGTCGCATAGATCCGCTGAAGCATGGGCTTTGTCGAATCGCCGCGCCAATAGGCGCCGGCCACCTTCATCAATTTGAAGGCGTTGCCGATCTTGGCCGTAGAGGTCATGTGCGGACCGCGACAGAGATCGAGCCAATCGCCTTGCTTATAAATCTTCAAATCCTCGCCGCCTGGAATCGCATCGACGAGTTCGACCTTGAACGCTTCGCCATGCGCCGTGAACCAGGCCTTGGCTTTTTCCCGCGTCCAGATTTCTTTGGTGAACGGCTTGTCGCGGGCGATAATCTCGGCCATTTTTTTTTCGATCGCGGGAAAATCCTCCGGCGTGAAGGGCTCGACGCGATAAAAATCGTAATAAAAGCCGTTCTCGATCACCGGCCCGATCGTGACTTGCGTGCCGGGAAATAGCGTCTGCACCGCCTCGGCGAGGACATGCGCGGCGTCGTGACGGATAAGTTCGAGCGCTCTCGGGTCGTCGCGGGCGACGAACTCGATTCTTGCGTCGCCCGTTAAGGGATCGGCAAGGTCGCGCAAGGTTCCGTTGAGCGCCATCGCGACAGCGCGCTTGGCGAGCGATGGCGAAATGCTTTTGGCAATGTCGAACCCGCTTATGCCGGGCTCGAATGCGCGGGACACACCGTCCGGGAATGTTATGGAAATCAAGGCTTCCGCTCCTTCTTGCTCTCTCGCCGATACCGATCGGCGTAAGCTCTTGCGGGCACTTCCGGTGGCACCGCCGATTTGTAGTCCCCGGAATCTATTGTTTAATCACGCTGGCCGCGCAGGCGTGGCATGCCCCCCGAGGCGCTTTGGAGCCGCCGGAAGCGTCAAAGAATCGCGGCACGGAAACACAACCGTTGCAGGAACACAAATGCTTTGCCGTGACTGCTATATTTTTTTTGCAATTTCGACAATTATGTGTTTTACTATCAAGGAAGCTACGGCAGAAATTAGGTCACTTTTATTTCATATGTGTTGTTTGTTGAGCGGTCATATTCATACCTGACGCATGAGGAGTGTTTTATTTTTATCGAATTCTATCTCCTTTCTGTTTGCCATGTGGGCCTTTTCCGATGCCGCCGCCGCTTCTTAACCATTTCGCTCATGATCCTGAAAGGAGCCTCTCGCCAAAGAAATGTCAGGGCTTGTCACACGTCAAGAAACTATCTATCCGAATGCTCTTCTCTAGCCCGCGATTCAGCCCGGTTGCTCTTGGTATGCGCGGTTAAAAGCGGAGCCCTCGATCCAAGGAGCACATCGGTCATTAATGTATTTATAGAGCGATCCAGGGGTTAAAATGAACTTTTTTGACATGAATTCGGAAGTCTGCAATCTGCGCGCCGAGGAGGAGCGTATTCTTTCTTCCTTCACAAGGCGCCTGATCGAGATCGCCGCCGTCACGGGAGCGCGTGGACCGGACAGTTCTCCGACCGCGGCGCTCAATGCGATGCGCCTGCCCGCGATCGCCCTCGACCAGCACGGATTTGTCGCCGAGGTGAACGCCGCGGCCGAAACCATTTTCGACAATGACGTTAAGATCAAGGACCGCCGTCTTTTCGTCCGTGACCCCGAATCCCGAGCGCTCCTGAAAGAGGCCATTGATCAATTTATCTCTTCGCCCCGTCGCAACCCGCTGGGTACCGAGCCGGTCATAGTTCAGCGCCAGGGCAAATTGCCGGTTATCGTGCGAATTTGGCCCTTCGATGGGGCGGCGCGCGTGCCCGCGCAGCCCGCGCAAGAAGTGCGCGCGCTTTTGACCTTAAATGCCTTGGGGCCGAAACCAGGGCCGCCGGCGGCGATCCTCGCCAGGACATTCCGCCTCACGCCTTCGGAGGCGAAGCTCGCCTGCGTTATCGCACGTGGCGCCTCTCCCGGTATCGCGGCGCGAGAATTGAAGATTTCACGGGAGACGGCGCGCAATCAGTTGAAATCGGTCTTTGCCAAGACCGACACCCATCGCCAAAGCGAACTTGTCGCGCTGCTTTTGCAGGTCGATTGACGGATTCGGTGCGATACCGGACAGGGTGGCGCGCCCCGCCTCACCGGCTCTTCGCTTTCTTTGCCCACGTTCGCGAACGCGGTTTGGCCTCGCCGCCGGCGAAATTATGCGGTCCCATCTCGGCATCGGTTGACTTGTGCCGCCGGCTCAAGGGAACTCTGGCGGCGCGTCCATATTTCCATTCACCTGCATAAGCACCTGCTTCCGCATCGACATCGCGCTGCCTTGCCAGCGGATCGCTGGTTTTCGAAGAGTCCGGTTGCTATTAAAATGGTTTGAACACGACGAGAATTACGATCCCGGCCATAAGAACCGCCGGAGCCTCATTAACGATCCGGAAAAAACGAGAGCCACGCCGGTTGGTCTCTCCCGCCAAATCCTTCCGGATTTTTGCGAAATATCCATGCAGGGCGCTGAGAGCGATCACCAGGGCTAATTTCGCGTGAAACCAGCCCTCATGGAGAAATCCAGCCTGAACCGCAAGCGTAAGGCCGGTTGCCCAGGTCACGAGTAAAGCGGGCAGCATGATCGCGCGCATGAGCCTGCGTTCCATCACGATGAAGGTTCTTGCTTGCCGAGAGGCTTTTGGCGCTTCGGCATGATAGACGAAGAGACGCGGCAGATAGAGCATCCCCGCCATCCAGGAAATAATGGCCAAGATATGCAGCACCTTGATCCAGAGATAAAGATTGCTCATTTGGCGGAATCCCCGCGAAGGAAATCGAGCATCAGCTCGACATGTTGAACGGGCGTGTGCGGCAAGACACCGTGGCCGAGGTTGAAAATATGCGGCCTCCCCCGGAAGGCGGAGAGGATATTGTGCACCCCGGCCTCAAGCGCAGGGCCGCCTGCGGCGAGCACAAGGGGATCGAGATTGCCTTGCAATACCAAACCCCGATCGAATGTTTTCGTGGCCCATCGCGGATCGACGGAACTACCAAGTCCAAGCGCGTTGACGCCGGTGCGAGCCGCAAAATCGATTAGATGGTGGCCAGCTCCCTTAGGAAAACCTATTACGCGGGCGCCCTTATGGCGCACCCGGAGCCCGGCGACGATTGCCTCGACTGGCATCAGACACCACCGCTCAAACTCGCTGAACGGCAGCACGCCCGCCCACGTGTCAAAGATTTGCGCGGCCTCGACACCAGCTTCGATCTGCCAGGCGAGATAGTCGATCGACGCTTGGACCAGCCGGTCGATAAGGCTCTGAAACAGATCGCGATAGCGGTAGGCAAACAAACGGGCCGGTGCCTGATCGGGCGTGCTTTTGCCAGCAATCATATAGCATGCAACCGTCCATGGCGCGCCGCAAAAGCCAATCAATGCGGTTTGCCCGGGAAGGGTGGTTTTGACCCGCTCTATCGTCTCGAAAACCGGGCTCAGCCGGCCACGATCTATCCGCTCGTTCAGCTTGGCGAAATCCACCGCGTTCAAAATGGGATCGAGTTTCGGTCCTTCATTCGGTTCGAAAGCGACCTTTTGGCCAAGGGCATCGGGAATAACCAGGATGTCGCTGAACAAAATGGCGGCATCGAAACCAAAACGCCGGACCGGTTGCAGGGTTGCTTCCGCCGCGAGTGCCGGCGTGTAACAAAAATCGAGAAAGGAAGGGGCCTTAGCGCGAAGCGCCCGGTATTCCGGCAGATAGCGCCCAGCTTGCCGCATCAACCAGACAGGAGGTGGAAAACATGCCTCGCCGTCCATGACTTTAAGAAATGGTTTTGTCTGGACACGCATTTGGCCTTCCAAGCCCAAAATCCTCTTAAAATCAAAGAATCTTCTTTAGAAATGTTATATTTGTTTAATTGGAAGGCAGATTAGGCTTATTCGCCGGTTCGTACAAGCTTATGCCGGTTTCGTGCTTATCCACTTTTCGAACCAAGCTAGGCGAGGGACAGGAACTTAAACTTTTTGTCAATCAGCAGAATTAGATAGCGGGAGGTTCGGAGTTTTAAACAACAGGTTGTTGCTCTGTCACCCAGATTCACAGCCGCGAGTACCTTATTGTTCAGGCTTCGAAGGCGGTGGGAGAATCTCGTTGTTTTGTCCAGTAAAATGCTTGCGATGGGGTGGTGGCGCCAGTTATCCCGCTTTCTCCCCAGCATTCCCTTGAATTTAGGGAAAACCATGGCGGGGCAAGAAAACTCGTGGGCCGTCACTACTTCCATTTGCATCTGATTTCCGACGCGACGGGCGAAACCCTGATTGCGGCGAGCCGCGCCGTCGCGGCACAATATGAAGGGGTGTCGTCGATCGAGCATGTTTATCCCCTTGTGCGGAGCAGGGGGCAGCTCGACAAGGCGATCGCCGAAATCGAGGCGGCGCCGGGGATCGTTTTGTTCACCCTTGTCGATCGCGATTTGGCCGCGCATCTCGAGGCGGCATGCAAAGAATCGAGCGTGCCTTGTCTTTCAGTTTTGCAACCAATCGTGAACTTGTTTCAATCCTACATCGGAACGACTTCAAAGCCTCGCCCCGGCGCCCAGCACATGCTCAACGCGGAATATTTCAAACGGATCGAAGCCCTGAACTTCACGATGATGCACGACGACGGGCAGCAAACCGAAAATTTTGAGGCGGCCGATGTGGTTCTTCTCGGCGTGAGCCGGACATCGAAGACGCCGACGAGCATCTATCTTGCTAATCGAGGGGTCAAAACAGCCAACATTCCCTTAGTGCCGGATGTCCCCTTGCCGGAGCCGGTTTTGGCATTGCGTAATCCGCTCGTCGTCGGGCTGTTGGCCTCGGTGGAGCGCATCGTCCAGATTCGCGAGAATCGTCTTATCGCGTTGAACGCAAACCCCAATTCGCCTTACGTGGACCGGCTCTTGGTGGCCGGGGAAGTCGCACGCGCGCGCAAGCTTTGCGCCGAGCATGGCTGGCCGGTCATCGATGTGACGCATCGCTCGATCGAGGAAACCGCGGCGGCGGTCATCGACCTCTACAAGATTCACCAGTTGAAATTCATCGCCTCGTCATGACAGGATTTTGGCGCGGCGCGGCGCCGCTTGTTCTCGCCTCGCGAAGCCCCGCCCGCCAGGCTCTTCTAGGCGCCGCTGGGATACCGTTCGAGATTTGCGCTGCCGCGATAGATGAACGCGGGATCGAAGCGCCGCTCGTGATGTCGGGCGCCAACGCCGCCGACATCGCGCTGCATCTTTCGCGCGCCAAGGCTTTGAAGGTCAGCGCGGAAAAGCCAGACCGGCTCGTAGTCGGCGCGGATCAGACGCTCTGTCTTGAAGGCCGGCTCTTTGGCAAACCGGCCGGCGGTGCGGCGGCGAAGGTGCAACTCGAGGCTTTGTCCGGCCGCACCCATGAACTTTATTCAGGCTGCTGCGTCGCGCGCGAAAATACCCGTCTTTTCGAGACGGTTGGCGTCGCGCGATTAAGCTGCCGGCGGCTTTCCCCGGCATTCATCAAAGCCTATATGACGAAAGTCGGCGACGCTGTTCTTGGCAGCGCCGGGGCCTATCGAATCGAGGGCGCCGGCATCCATCTCTTCGATGCGATCGAGGGCGATCACGCGACGATTTTGGGGCTCCCGCTTTTGGCCCTCCTGAAATTTCTGCGGGAGGAAGGAAGTCTACTTTCGTGACATCCCCGGCGCACGGCAAACCAAAGGCATGTGTCATCGGCTGGCCGGTTGCGCATTCCCGTTCGCCGTTGATCCACCGCTTTTGGCTGGACCTCCTCAAGATTGAGGGATCTTACGAGCTGGCGGCGGTCGCGCCGGCCGATTTGCCGGGGTTTGTGCACAATCTTGCGCGGCAGGGCTTTGCCGGTGCGAATGTGACCTTGCCACATAAGCAAATGGCGTTCGAACTCTGCGATGCCACGACCGGAACAGCGGCCTGTTTGAGGGCTGTGAACACCTTGTGGATAGAGGCAGGAAAACTTTGCGGCGATAATACCGACGCCGCCGGTTTTGCTTGTGCGTTGGATCAGGAAGCGCCCGGATGGGACACTAGCTCCAGGACGGCCGTGGTAATTGGCGCCGGAGGGGCCGCGCGGGCCATTGTTTACGCGCTTAAACTGCGCGGCATGAAGCGGATTTTTTTGATCAATCGCACCAAAGAGCGCGCGGCGGAGCTTGCTTCGGACTTTGGCGCGCCGGTCGAGGTGGTGGATTTCGCTAATCAATCCGGCGCGTTGTCCGGCGCCAATCTTCTCGTCAATACGACATCGCTCGGGATGCGGGGCCAGCCGCCGCTCGCCATCGATCTTGCACCCCTGCCGCCGGATGCCGTAGTCGCCGACATTGTGTATGTTCCAGTCGAAACCGCGCTGATAAGGGCGGCGAACGCGCGGGGCCTCCGGGCAGTGCCGGGCATCGGCATGCTTTTGCATCAGGCGGTGCCTGGGTTCGAGCGATGGTTTGGCACAAAGCCTTGCGTCACGCCGGAACTCCGCTCCTTGGTCGAGGCGGATATTCAGGCGGCGGTATGATGTTTGTTCTGGGCCTCACGGGGTCGATCGGCATGGGGAAATCGACCGCCGCCGCGATGTTTCGCGCCGAGGGAATCCCGGTCCACGATTCCGACGCCGTGGTCCACGAACTCTATCGTGGCGAAGCCGCGCCGGCGATCGAGGCGGCCTTTCCGGGGACTGCGCGGGACGGTGCGGTCGATCGCAACCTCCTTGCCGCCATCGTCCTCGACAATCCGGCGGCGCTCGCGCGGCTCGAAGCAATCATGCATCCGCTTGTCGCTGCCAGCCGCGATGCTTTTTTGACCGAGGCGGAAAAAAACGGCGCACGGCTCGTTGTTCTCGATGTCCCCTTGCTGTTTGAGACGGGCGGCGACCGCTGGGTCGATGCCGTGGTACTCGTGACCGCGCCGGAAGCTGTGCAAAAAGAGCGGGTAAACCGGCGTCCGGGCATGACACCGGAGCGGCTTGCCGCCATATTGGCAAGACAGCGGCCGGATGCGGAAAAACGCGCGCGGGCGCATTTCATCATTGATACCAGTGGCGAATTCGCCGCCACCGCGCGGCAGGTGCGGGCGATTTTGCGGGCGCTTGCGGGCGCGAAAAACAAGCTTTGAGGCGGCAAGATGCGGGAGATTGTTCTCGACACGGAGACGACGGGACTTGACCCCGGCAACGGGCATCGAATTGTCGAGATCGGGTGTGTCGAGCTTTTGAATGTCATCCCGACCGGCGAGACTTTTCACGCCTATATCGATCCTGGCCGCGACATGCCCGAGGAAGCTTTCCGGGTGCACGGGCTTTCCGCTGAATTTCTCGCGGGCAAGCCGGTCTTTGCCGAGGTCGCCGCCGACTTCCTGAAATTCGCCGATGGCGCCAAAATCGTCGCGCATAATGCCGAATTCGATATGCGGTTTCTTAACGCGGAACTCGCCCTCCTCGGGATCGCGCCGATTGCATCCGATCGCGTGATCGACACGCTGGCTCTGGCGCGCCGCAAATTTCCAGGTGCCGCGAACAGTCTCGACGCGCTTTGCACGCGCTACGGCATCGACACGTCGCGCCGGACCAAACATGGCGCCTTGGTCGATGCCGGAATTCTTGCGGAAGTTTATGCCGAATTGACCGGCGGGCGCCAGGCAGCTCTCGTTTTCGCCCACGGCGCCGCTTCGACCGGAGCAGGGACGGCAAGCCTGCTTGCGCAAAGACCGCAGCCGCTCCCCGCGCTGCTTAGTAGCGAGGAGCTGTCCCGTCACCGCGCTTTTGCCGCCACCCTTGGCCCGGCGCCGGTCTGGAACACCTATTTGCCGGCGGATGCCCCGGCCGGAGCGGCCGAAACGGCACCGGACTAATTGCTCCTTTAGAGGACGTTGGGATGCAAACAATCGACAACCACCAAGCGGCGTGTGGTGCGTCATGGATAGAGGCTCGGCCATACCATCCCTATCGCGCTTCGCGCAGTCTTCTTGTCGGCGCGTTCGAGAAGCATCAACGTGTTTCCACGCTTTCCCCAGGCGTCTTTCACTGGCGAGAAAATTTCGGGCCCTGCCACTGTCACCATGTCCTGTTGCTCGGGATTAAGCTTCACCATTGCCCATTTTGAATTGAGATAGCCGAGCGTTGCAAAAATTCGCCCGCCGACACGGAAATCGGGGTGTCCGTTGTGCGCGTTCTCAAGAGCCCCCGGCATGTCGAGAAAAAGCCGCCTGAAATCCTCCACGATCATCATCCCGCCTCACTGATTGAAGGATGGATTGCTGTCCTTTTATGCCCGAAAGTACCGGCCCCGTCCACGACGTGTGTCTTCGGCTCCTACACCCGCCGGCGGATTCGCCCTCGCTGCGCTACATCTCCCCTCGTGACAGGGTCAATCGTCCCCCCATATTTCTGCGAACTCACCCTTCGTTATCCGGTATCGCGTCGACGTCATTGCTCCAGTACTGTGGTCGCGGCTCCGAATTGTCATCTCGCCAGTTGGGCTGATCGTGGACTTTGATCGTCGCCAAGTCTGTGGGCCATGCCCGAAGACCGTGATAGCCACCGCAAGGCCCACGATCATGGCGCGTTGATCGCCATCTCCACCAGGCAACACAACGACGCCTGGATTGCGATGCTCTGGAAGAAGACGGTCATCTAGGAAGTCGGCATCGTGGGTCCAGATCACTCGGTTCTCGCGCCAACCATACGAGGTGACGGCCTTGTCATCCTTTCCCTTAAGTCCAACATCCGCTGCAAATACTGCGTTGTAGCCCACGTACCTTAGCTGGTCCGCGACCCCGCGGCCTAAAGACTCATCAACGAGGATTCGTACCTTCCGCTTTAGGTCGCCACGGTCTTCCGCAGGTCCTTCGGGCGTTGGGAGAGGCCGCCAAGGCATGAAATCGAATACTCGCGGGAACCATGGTTTATGAGAAGCGCAGCGGATGTATAGGCGCAAGTGGGCCTACTCCAATGTATCGCATTTGAAAACGTTGGATTGGGGCAAACGGGGCCACTGCGTTATTTGATGAAGTTCCGTCTCTGCGGCACGATCCGTGCAAATATCAAGACAAATGGGCCAAGATCAAGCCATTGATTTTTAAGGACTTGTTTGTTGCATAAATCCGGTGCGGAACATTCCGCCGTTTACGGCCGGGATAAAGGCTGGTGACGGACGAGACCAAGCGGCGCGCATCCCGTGCGAAACCTCGATCAGGTCAGCGAACCCTACGCTCCTAATAGAAGCCCGGAATTAGCCGCGACGTGCGGGCGCGGTAAGCATCGTACTCGGCGCCGAACTGTGAGTGCAGCAGCCTCTCCTCCGCTCGGATGCGCGCGAGGAGCGGCGGGATCATGAGCGCCGTGATGAGCAGACCCACTCCCGACCGGAAGGCGAGCACCCACCCCAGCGAGCTGATGAGCAACCCCAAATAGCTAGGGTGGCGGATGACGCTGTAGACGCCGCTGGTGACCAGCGTGTGCCCTGGCTGGATGGCGACCAGCCCGCTGAACCGGTTGCCGAGCACGGCGACGGGCCAGAGCCGCAGTGCGCCACCGGCCGCGAACAGGGCGACGCCGGGCCAGCGGATGGCGTCGCCGTCGAGGGTCCAGAACTCGTTGCGGTCCGTCCAGGCCGGCAGGAAGGCGGCGAGCAACCCGAGCAGCGAGAGGGCGGCGATGACCCAGCGGTTGCCACGGTCCTCGCGCACCCCCGGACTGATGTTCCCGCCGGCGAAGAGCGCCGCTCCAGCCATGACGAAGGTCGCCACCGCGAGCGCGATCAGCGCCGGGTGAGAGAAGAAGGCGGCAAGCCCGCCCCAGCCGAGGACGGCCAGGCCGAAATAGGCGGCGGTGCCCGCCATGATCAACGTCACCCGGACGATTGATGGGACCATTGGCGGCAGCCTCGATTACGTCAGTGAATTCTACACCGGGGATGTCTTCCCGCAAACCGGCTAAGTCATCGAGAAGGCGCCGCCGCGACGCCGTGCTTTTTGCCAGCCTGTAGCCCTGACCTCGGGACGCTCGGCAAGTCTTTCAAACCGGCAGGGCGGTAAAGAAACCTTGGGTTTATGTCATTCGGCGTTTTCGCCGCCCTCGGGGGTAAGTCTTCCGCGGCGCACGGCGCCAAGTTCGCCGGTGAACTGAAGGAGCCTTGCGCTGAGCGATTGCTGCAGACGTTCCGCGCTGTCTGGAAATTCCCGCAGGACACGATGGAAAAGCTGCCGCGAGATGCGGAGAACGGTCGATGGTTCGCGCGCGATCGCCGTCGCCGGACGCTGCGTTTGCGTCAGCAGCGCGAGGTCGCCGATGAGCCCGGGCGGCCGGACGATCCGCGCCGTGACAGCGCCATCGCCGGAGGCATCCATCGCGATCGATCCGGCGAGCACCACGAACCCGTCATTGGACATTTCGTCGCGGCGAAACAGCACGTCGCCGGCGCGCAGAATGCGTGTTTCGGCCGAAAAAGCGATCAGCCGCAGCGCCTCCGGTTCGATCGCGGCGAACGCTGGAATGCGCGCCAGCTTGCGGATGTCGTCTTCCAATCCCATGCCGGCGTTTCCCTGGCCGCGAGCTTTTCAAGGGATCAGCTTATAGCCGCCGGCCGTCGTGACGAGTAGCTGCGCTTTCGCCGGATCCCGTTCGATCTTCTGGCGAAGCCTGTAAATATGTGTTTCGAGGGTATGGGTCGTGACATTGGCATTGTAGCCCCAGACTTCGCGCAACAGCACTTCCCGGGAGATGACCGCCTGTCCGGCGCGATAGAGGAACCGCAGAATAGCGGTTTCCTTTTCGGTCAGCCGGAGCTTATTGCCTTTTTCGCCGATCAGGTGTTTGGCGCCCGGCTGGAACGTATAAGGGCCGATCCGGAACAGCGCCTCTTCGCTCGAACTCATGCTGCCGTAAATGCGCGCGGATCCGCGCGAGCAGCTCGGCGAAGCGAAACGGCTTTGTCACATAATCATTGGCCCCGGCATCGAATCCCTCGACCGTGTCGGTTTCCGAATTATGCCCGGTCAGCATGATCACCGGGTTATTGAATCCTTCCACGCGCAATTGCCTGACCGCCGCACGTCCATCCATATCGGGCAAACCGACATCCATGATGATGAGGTCTGGCGTCTGTTCGCGCGCCGTGTCGAGAGCGCCCCGCGCCGTATCCGTCTGAACGGCCACGAATTCCTCGTGCAAGGCAAGCTGCTCGGCCAAGGCCGCGCGCAAATCGGCGTCGTCATCGGCGATCAGGATTTTTAGAGCCGGGGTCATGAACCTGTCCTTGATGAAGCGGGCTTGCGTTCCAATAACCGGCACGGTTTGAAACTGGTTCCTCCGCGCGGCGCCGCCTCTTCTCACATAGCATCCGCGGTTTGACTCGAAACTCCATTGTTTTCTTGCGCGAGACAGCCCAAGAACGCGCACTCTGCGCGAAAGCCGGAGCAGTTTCAACCTCGTTACATTCGCCCCGCGAGCCGGGAAAATGCGCCAGAATGGCCGGCGCGATCGCACCGGCGAATCGCCTACGACCAGGCGGAAGCATAGACTTGCATGAAATTGGTTGCAAAAAAACCAGTGAAATCTGTTCCGCGCGGGCAATGCGAGGTCAAGCGTGGACTAAGCCGCTTGGTTGCAACCCGTTTGCCGCGCGAGTCTCAAGCGCAAGAAATTCCCCTCGGCAGGTTTCACGCCGGACCTGTCGTGGTCCGCTGCGCGATTGGACGCGGGGGAATCAGGCAAGACAAGCGGGAGGGCGATCGCGCAACGCCGGGCGGAGCCTTTCGCCTACTCGGCGGCTTTTTCCGCCCTGACCGGGTTTTGCGCAAAGCTTGGGTTTCGCCGATGCGCCCGATCAGGCCAAGCGACGGCTGGTGCGACGATCCTGAAAGCGCGCTCTACAACCGCCGCGTGGTGTTGCCTTGCCGGGCGAGGCACGAAAAACTATGGCGCGCGGATCGCCTCTACGACCTCGTAATCGTGCTCGATTACAATATCCATCCGCGCCGCAAAAATCGCGGCAGCGCGATTTTTTTGCATTGCGCGCAGCCCGGTTTCGCGCCGACTTCGGGTTGCATCGCGCTTCGCCTCGAAGATCTGCGCCGGTTACTGCCCCGCCTCGCGCGCAAGGCGGTGTTGACGGTCAGGTGAGGCTCCGCCGCGAGCCCGGATCTTGACGCCCGGCGGACTTGCTGCGCGCGGTCTCCGCTATGGTCCAGAGTGCCCGCGTGGCGAGCGACGGCCCAAGTTTCGGCTCCCGCCGCGCCCTGGCAACCGCCTCGGCCAGCGTGTCGATGGCCCGGCCGAGATCTGGCCGCGTCCACGCGCGCAGATGCCGCTCGAAAGCTTCCTTTTGTTGCCCGAACCTGGCGCCCGCGAACCCGAAGCCTTCGCGAGGCCCGTCGTCCGCGTCGCGCCGGGCGCGATGCAGGTCCAGCGTGTGACGCAACGCCGCCGCTAGCAGCGCATGATAATCGCTGGCTCCAGCAAAAATATGACGCAGGCTGGCATCGAGCGCCGCGAAGCCGCCATCGAAGGCCGCCTCCGCCGCCTCATTCGCAATAAGGTTCGACGCATCGCAGACAATGGCCGCGACATGATCGAGAGTAATTTCGCCCGCGCCATGCGCGTAAAGCATGAGCTTTTCAAGTTCGGAGCGCGTCGAAAGCCGGTCCTGGCCGAGTTGCGATGCGAGAAACGCCTTGGCATCCTGTGCAATCGAAAGGCCTGCTCCGGAAACCTCGGCGTCGATCAATTGCGCGATGTCGTGAGCGGAATCGGGATAGCATTGGATCGCCGCGGCGTTTCTTTCGCGTTCGCAAAGCGTCCGCAAGGGCGCGTCCTTCTTCAACGCGCCGGCTTCGATGACGATCGTGCAATCGCGTGGGGGTGCCCCAAGAACCGGTTCGAACGCGGCAACAAATGCCTTGCCCTGCGACTCGATCATAATCGCCCGCCTGCCGCCGAACAGAGGAATGGTATTGGCCTCATCGGCGAGGAGCAAGGGATCATTGGCAAGCTCGTCGCCGCCGATCCGCACGAGTTGAAAAGGGTCCTTCGGATCGCTTACCGCGCGCGAGACAATTTTCCGCGCCCGCTCGGTGACTAGCCCGGCGTCGGTTCCAAAGATGAGGTACAAAAAAATCTGCCGCGGCGGGCGGGCGAGGAAACGCTCGGCTTCGTGGCTCCTCACCGCGACCATGGCCGGCTATCCCCGCGCGGCGATCGCGGCCGCGACGCGGACGCGGATCTGATCGGCGAGCCTTTTCGCATCGCGGATCTCGGCATCGCGCGCGGCACGAAGATTGGAGAACCTTTGGCTCGTCCGGTCGTAACTTGCAACGACGGTCGCCTGACCCTTGGCGATAGGCTCGCCGCCCCCGGCCGGCGTCAGCCGGTAATCCGCGTTCACCACGACGTTCGCGGCGCTTGGATAGCCGCTCACCGTATCGAGCAACGGAGTTTGCACATTCTCCGTCACGGTCACGATAAGCCGGTATTTCGGCGGCACCTGCGATCCGGTGCCATTGAACCCGAAGATCAGCTCGTTGCCGAGGTAATGGCCGAGCCGGTTGGGAATCGGATCGACCGCGATGGCCTGCAACTCGGAAGCAACATCGCCGCCCGCGCTAAGCGGACCATAGAGCGGCTGGATGCAGCCGGAAAGGGCGAGGGCCATCATGAGCGCGGCGAATGCGCGCGGGAGCGCCCGGCCATGCCACGGTTCAACCAACGACATTGACGATCCTTTGCGGTACGATGATAATTTTTTTCACAGGCCTTCCGTCGAGCGCGCGGCGGACCGGTTCGAGCGCGAGCGCGGCGGCCTCGATCGCTGCATTGCCGGCGTCACGCGCAACAACGAGATCCGCGCGCTTGCGCCCATTCACCTGGACTGGCAATGCTATCGTGTCCTCAATGACAAGCTCCCGGTCCGCGGCTGGCCAGGCCGCCCTGGCCGCCAAATCCGCATGGCCGAGAGCCGCCCAGCATTCCTCGGCAAGATGCGGCATCATCGGCGCGATCATAAGGACCAGTATGTCCGCGGCCTCGCGGAACGCCTCGCGGAGATCATTCCCAAAGTTTTCATTCTCGACCGCGCCGATCGCCGCTGACAGTTTGTTTGCCAGATCGTGCACTTGCGCGATGGCACGGTTGAACCGCAGCCGCTCAATGTCTTCCTCGAGTTTGATCAGGCTCATGTGGACCGCCCTGCGGATTTCTATCGCGGAGGCAGAGGAATTTCCGGGCGTGGGCGTGCCGGCGGGCGCGGCGAGGCTTGCGAGTTCGCCAACGAGCCGCCATAGGCGCTGGACGAATTTCGCGGCGCCTTGCACGCCCTCTTCGGTCCAGATGACATCCCGCTCGGGCGGCGAATCCGAAAGCACGAACCAGCGCGCGGTATCCGCGCCATAGGCCAAAATAATGTCGTCGGGATCGACCGTGTTCTTCTTCGATTTCGACATTTTTTCGATCGCGCCGATCGCGGCTTCGTTGCCGGTATCGATGTGGAAGGCGCGCCTTCCATCGGGCCCCGCCTCGATTTTGACATCGGCTGGGCAAAACCACTCGCCAGCCTTGGAACGATAGGTCTCGTGAACAACCATGCCTTGCGTGAAAAGCCCGGAGAAAGGTTCTTTTAAGGCGCCAACGTGACCCGTCGCCTGCATCGCGCGCGTAAAAAACCGCGCATAGAGCAGGTGCAAAATCGCATGTTCGATGCCGCCGATGTATTGATCGACCGGCAGCCACTTTTCCACCCATGCGGGAGTGGTTGGCGCGGCGGCGTTCCACGGATCGGTGAACCTTGCAAAGTACCAGGAGGAATTCGACAAACGTATCCATCGTATCGGTCTCGCGCAGCGCCGGCGCGCCGCAAACAGGACACGAAACATGTTTCCAGGTAGGATGCCGGTCGAGCGGATTGCCGGGCTCATCGAAGCTCATATCGCGGGGCAATTCGACCGGCAGGCCGGATGCCGGAACCGGCACCACGCCGCAGGCCTCGCAATGGACGACCGGGATCGGGCAGCCCCAATAGCGTTGGCGCGAAATCCCCCAATCACGCAGCCGGTACTGAACCTCGCGTCTTCCTTGCGGCCGGTTGCCAAGAGTTTTTGCTTCGAGGCGCCGGGCGACTTCTTCTTTCGCCTCCCCGCTTGTCATCCCATCTAGAAAGCGCGAATTGATCAACGTGCCATCGCCATCATAGGCGCTCGTCCCAATCCTGAACGTTTTGGGGTCTTCGCCAGGCGGACAGACGACCGGCGTATTGCCAAGGCCGTAGGCGATCGAAAATTCGAGATCGCGCTGATCATGCGCCGGGCAGCCAAAAATCGCGCCGGTGCCATAGTCCATCAACACGAAATTGGCGGCATATACCGGCAGACCCCATTCCGGATCGAAGGGATGCCGCGCCTTGAGCCCCGTATCATAGCCTTTCTTTTCCGCCGTTTCGATCGCCGCCGCGGAGGTGCCACCATGATGGCATTCGGCGATGAAACTCGCCAGCCCCGGGTCGTTCTGCGCAACCTCCGCCGCCAGCGGATGATCGGCGGCGATTGCCAGGAACTTGGCGCCGAATAGCGTGTCCGCCCTTGTCGTATAGACTTCGATCTCGTTTGTTTTGACGTTCGGCGCAGGCTCCAGCTCGAAGCGCAAAGCGAGACCTTCCGAGCGGCCGATCCAATTCGCCTGCATCAGCCGGACTTTTTCCGGCCAGCGGGGAAGCTCGTCGAGGGAGGCCAAAAGATCCTCGGCGAAGTCGGTGATCTTGAAAAACCATTGGGTCAGCTCGCGCTGCTCGACAAGCGCGCCGGAGCGCCAGCCGCGCCCGTCGATCACTTGCTCATTGGCAAGCACGGTAAAATCGAGCGGGTCCCAATTAACCTTGGATTTTTTGCGGACTGCGAGACCGGCGTCGAGGAAATCCAAAAACATCTTTTGTTGATGCTTGTAGTAGGCGGGGTCGCACGTCGCGATCTCGCGCGACCAATCGAGTGAAAGGCCCATCGACTTCAATTGTCCGCGCATGGACGCGATATTGGCAAAAGTCCAGTCCGCCGGATGGCTTTTGTTGTGCCAGGCGGCGTTCTCGGCCGGCATGCCGAAGGCGTCCCAGCCCATCGGATGCAGCACGTTAAATCCGCGCGCGCGCTTGTAGCGGGCAATCACGTCGCCCATCGTATAATTGCGGACATGGCCCATGTGGATGCGGCCGGAAGGATAGGGAAACATTTCCAGCACGTAATATTTTTCGCGCGAATCCTCGTTTCGCGTCCGGAAAATTTCTTTTTCCTCCCAAATCCTCTGCCATTTGGGTTCTGCTACGCGGGCGTTATAGCGCTCAGAAGTCCATGGGTTATGATCGTCGATCGCTTTGGTAAACTGGCCTACAATTGAGGCCTACACAGCATTAATTAACGGACTCGGTCAATCACTCCCCGTCAAGGTCGTGTTTCAGTTTGAAGTTCGGCTTTGCGCCAATAGCGGAGTTCGAGGGCTGGATCGCCGAGGCGCTCACAGGGCAAGAGCACCAGAGTTCTTCCTCCCAAGCGGAGGCAAACTGTGCTAAGCATCCCGTGGGTTTCAAGGCCAATGACCTATCGGCCCGAAGGAAGGGACCAAATGCGTTACATTCTTGCTGCGATCTTCGTTTGCGCGGCCGGTATGCCCGCAGCGTCCGCACTGCCAGCGGTCAGCCCGAATTCGCTTTCGGTGTTGAAAGCGAACCCAATAGTGCAGGTAGGGAAGCGTAATCGCTCGCACCGAACGCACTCTCAACATCACGGCCGCAGCGACGGAGGCATCCATCCTCTGGTTGGAAGCGGTGACTATTAAGCCGGAAGACGAGTTATAGGCCATCGATCGATTAAATCGATGCCTGTGCACGTCGCCACTGAAAAAGCCTTGGCTTTCGAGGTCAAGGTGCCGAACGCCGTCACCGACCGGACGCTACGCAAGGACAACCGGAGCAAGGATTTGGTGCGGTCCAAGGATGCCGCTGAACTGTGCGGCAAGCTTGGGATATAGTGCGAACGTCGGTTCCATAATGGGCCTTATGCGACTCTTACTGAGCATTATTTCGCTCTCTCTGGATGCCCGTCCCACGCAGCCGTTTCGATCAAGGTTGAGAGATTACGTCGAAAGCGGGCCACGGAGTTTCGCATATTCGTATGGATTTGGTTGAATGAATCCACCCAACCCACGTCAGCCGTATTCCCCATGTCTAGAAACCTTTCGCGGGCGGCGTCCCCCATATTTCCCGCGATCCAGCTTTGCGTTTCTAATGCCCAAGCATTAGCATCAGCTGTCCATTGGTTTAGCGATGGCTCATCGGACACCTTGCGCCGAAACAGCTCACCTCCGCGCACGTAGAAGCTCTTTAACCCCGCACGGATTTGGTCTCTATTCGCTTGAATTGCGGCAAGCTCGGGCGACGTTCCTTTCAATTGTTCACGGAGCTGAGCAATAGTTGCTGACTGATTCTGTATAGTGGCGGACTGTTCTTGTATGGTCGCCTTTTGAGTTCCAATCTGATTGTTAAGGCCGTCCATTTTGTCCTTATAGCGTATTTCCTGTACCCAAAAAACGAGACCGCAAAGGATTGCAGAGACAAAAAGGATGGGGAGCCCATTCTCATAGACCTTCTGGAGAGCCCATCTCGCATCCTTGAGCGCAGACGGCTCGTGATGGGACGTTTCAGTTATCGCGGATTCCGTCATGTGACCCACACAAAGATAGCCAATCGTCCCTAGGTGGGGATGTTCTGTCATGAGCGCAAGCGTGGGTCGCAAGATCGGGCATCGAGTTCCTGTGCAAAAATCAAACAATTTCCTCGATACTCAGCCTATTGAAATTGCGATGGTTTCTCCGTGCAGAAATCAGGTGCAAAACAAATTACCGGTAGGCCATCGGCGTAGCCCATCTGCTCCGGACTACAAGCCGAAATTCAAAATGATCGCTCCTCAGTCCCGGCTACGCCGCGATGTTCAAAGCCATTTCCGCCGTAATGCGCGTCCACGGAACGAAGACCGCTCTTTGCTCGTTCCGCTCGATTAAACCGGCGTCGATCAACAAGCACACATCCGTGTGTACGCCCCGGTAGTCGCGATCGAGCGTCCGCGCGAGCGCCCGGATTGAAAGGGGGCCATGATTGCGCAGTGCTCGCAACAAGCGCCATCGATTGGGCGTCAGCACCCTCAGCAGGCCTTCCATGCTCTCGAATGAGATATCGCCCTGTCCTTGTTTTCGCACGCCTTGATCCAATCGCCGCGCCATTTCCATTGAGCGGCGAGCGAAGCCGTCAAGGGTCTCAACGTGTAGTTTGACCTCTTTCATATTCGATCTCCTTATTCACATCCCGCCAAAAATCCGAAACAAGTGTCTCGAACGTCGTGAACTCGTAATTTTCTTCGCGATCCCGATAGTGACGGTGATCGCCCTTCCCTGTTTCGTTGTCGTAGCCAATGATTTGCTGACCATCTCGTCCATAAAAGAACGAGTATTTCAAACCATGCGGCCGTTCCACCGTCGGCTTCGGCAACCGCCAAATTTTGATTTGAACTGTCGCGCCGCCATCCAGTGTAATTTTTTGGCTTTCAACAAGTTTAGCGGGCACCATATGTGATAAATAGCATATGCACGAGAACACATCAAGGCCGAAACTACGGCCAAGTTACCAGGCGCTCCCCGCGCGCTCCTTAGTACGACGGGCCGGGCTGGGGCCGGACCTTTGATGCATGGAAGCAAACGGCAGTGCCAGGCCCGGATGCTCAGGGCTTATGCTCTTCTCGCCATTTCTTGACGGCGGCCAGCGTATTCTCGATGTGTTTTTCCGCGCTGGAATCGGAGTAGGCGTAAATAATTTTTCCGTCCGGTGAAATCACATAGGAAATGCGGTTGGCGAAGAGCGCACCCACGAGCGGAACGTTAAACCCCGCGTCATAGGCTTTGATCACCGAAAAGCCGGGGTTGGCGCCGACCGGGAATTTGTCGCGGCACTCTTTTGCCGAAAAATCGCGCTGCACCTCGATCTTGTCGCCCGAAATGCCAATGATGCTCGCGCCTGCCGCCGCGAAATTCTCGATGTTATCGGCAAATTCATGCGCCTCGACAGTGCAGACGCTCGTAAATGATTTAGGATAAAAGTAGAGAACCACCGGCCCCTTTTTCAAGGCCTCAGTGAGGGAGAATGTGAATTCCTTGCCGCCGAGCGCGGCGTCCACGGTGAAATCGGGCGCGGCGTCTCCTGGTTTCAACGCCGCCCATGCGGCGGTTGTGAATAGGCCAAGACAAAGAGAGAGGAACAGGGCCGACGGCCTCACTGGGCGCCTCCTTATGTTGCGTGCTCGTCTGGCGGCGATGATAAAAGCCAAACGCTTGCTATGCAAGCAACACATAATGCTCGCTCGCGCGGTTCAGTTTTGCGTGCGCGGCAGGAATACGACAAGATCGTTCCGGTTCACCCGGCCAAGCAGCGCGCGCGCCTCTTCGTCGAGGAGATCGCGATCGATCGCACGGCCGGACAGCAATGCGATCCGGTGAGTCCACAAGGCGTGGTCCGACCTGAGGCCCTCCAGCTCGCCGCGCAGTTCCGCGATCTTATGTTCGTATTCGTCCTTGGTTTTAAGGCCGCGCTCGCCATTCACCGCATGCCAGACGAAATAGCCGCCGATCGCTGCGGAGACGCAATAAAGAGCCAGGGGATAGAGAGTCGCGCGCACGCGCCTGTAGATGACCATGCCGCGACGTTAGCAATTCCCGGTAAGCGATCCGTTAAAGCGAGCTTACCGCATCCATTTTCCCTGATCACTCCCCCTCGGGCGAGCAGCCAACGGCCCTCAAACCGGGATGCCTTGGGCTTTCGCGAACTTGCGCAATTTGTCGCGCAAGGACTGGCCCCCCCGCGCCTCCTCCATGACGGTCGCGACAAAATCCTCTGTCTCGCCAAGATCGGTCGCGAGCACCATCGCTTTGACCGGTCCGATCGAGGCGGCCGACATCGACAAACCGCGATAGCCGAAGGCGAGCAAGGCCATCGCTTCGAGCGGCTTGCCGCCTATTTCGCCGCAAAGGGTCAATGGCGTTGCGGCCGCGCGGGCCTTGCCGGCGATAAGCTTCAGGGCGCGCAGGACCGGTGCCGAGAGCGGATCGAATCGTGCGGCGACGCGCTTGTTGTCGCGGTCGGCGGCAAAAAGATATTGCATGAGATCGTTCGATCCGACCGAAAGGAAATCGACGCGCCTGCAAATTTCGTCGAGCTGCCAAAGCACCGAAGGCACCTCGACCATGACGCCAAGCTTGAGATCGGAAGGCGGCGCCCGGTCATGCTGCTGCAAATGGACAAGCTCATCCTCGACAAAAGATTTCGCGGTTTCGAATTCCTCGAGCGTTGCGATCATCGGAAACATGATGCGCAATTCGCGTCCGGCGCCGGCCCGCAGCAGCGCGCGCAATTGCGAGCGCAACAGGCCTGGCCGGTCGAGGCCGATGCGGATCGCGCGCCAGCCAAGCGCCGGGTTTTCCTCTTCGACCTTCGTCATGTAGGGCAGAACTTTGTCGGAGCCGATGTCGAGCGTGCGGAAAGTAATCTGCTTGCCACCGGCCAGATTCGAAGGCGGTCCTGTAGAAAACCTCCTGTTCGCTCATCCTTGGGAATCGCGACGCCAGCATGAACTGCAGTTCGGTGCGGAACAGGCCGACCGAGCACGGCGCCGGTCTCCGCGACATGCTGGAGATCGACGAGCAGTCCGGCGTTCATATGCAGATCGATCGCGACGCCGTCCTTGGTCACGGCCGGCACGTCGCGCAGTTTGCGATATTGCTCCTGCCGGCGGGCGCGCAGCCGCGCCTTTTCCGCATAGGCATTGTTCGACATCGGCGGCGGGCGCAGATGCACGTCGCCAGAGATGCCATCGACGATGATTGCATCGCCGGGCTCGACGAAATCGACGATATTGGCGACTTCGCCGACGGCCGCGATGCCGAGCGCGCGGGCGACGATCGCGACATGGCTTAAGGCGCCGCGATCCTTCGAGCACGAGGCCGCGCAATTTGGCGCGATCGTATTCGAGCAGCGCGGCCGGCCCCATGGTGCGGGCGACGATGATGGCATTGTCGGGCAGATTCTCGTGCGCGGCCACAAAACTCTGGCCGGTCAGCTGATGCAGCAGCCGGTTGGCGAGATCGTCGAGATCGTGCAGGCGTTCGCGCAGATAGGGGTCGGTCTGGCGTTGCAGCTTGGCGCGCGCTATCGTTTTGCACGCGTTCGACCGCCGCTTCGGCGGTGAGGCCCGGTCACCACCGCCTCGCGCAGCCGGCGCAGCCAGCCGCGATCATGCGCGAACATGCGGAACGTTTCGAGCACCTCGCGATGTTCGCCGGGGCCCATGTCGCCGCGATCGATCAGAGCTGATCGATCGAATTGCGCATCGCGGCGATCGCGGTGTCGAGCCGCTCCATCTCCGCGCTTGACGTCTTCGGCGACGAGCTGTTTGACGACGATGCGCGGCTCATGCAGCACGACGTGGCCAAGCCCGACGCCGTCGGCGAGCGGCGATGCCCTTCAAGGCGAGCGCGCGGCGGAGCGCGATGTCCCGCCGGGCTGGGCGATCGACTGCAATTCGCCCGAGGCGATCATCTCGGCGAGCAGCATGGCCGTCGTCTGCGAGCGCCTCGATCTCCTCTTCGGGATAGATGCGGCGCGCGCTGTTCTGCACGACCAGCACGCCGAGCGTATTGCCGCCGCGCAGGATCGGCACGCCGAGGAAGGAGGATAGATTTCTTCGCCGGTCTCCGGCCGGTAGGAGAACGCCGGATGCGCCTGCGCGTCGGCGAGCGCGAGCGGCTCGGCGGTCTCGGCGATCAGGCCGACGAGGCCTTCGCCCGCGCGCATGCGTGGTCAGATGGACGGCTTCGCGGTTCAAGCCTTCCGTCGCAAAAAGCTCGAGCCTGCCGTCGGCGCGCAGCACATAGACCGAGCAGACTTCCGCGACCATGTTCGCGGCGATATGGACGACGATCTTGTCGAGCCGGGCCTGCGGGCTGACCGGCTCCGCCATGACCTCGCGAAGCCGGCGCAGCAGCAGACGGGGCCCGCCAAGCGTGCCAAACATGGGCATGTCCTGTTCAGGCCGTTTCATCAATCCGCACCAGGGAGCCGCACCGGCCAATGGCCAAGCCAGCTAATCCGCGCAACGGTTCCATCGGTTCCAAGGTTCCAGCGGCCAGGCTCATGTCCCGGACGGGCAAATGGCTTGGCCAATCCGGGCCGAGAGCACGTTCGCGAGACCGGATCGTGCTGGAACCTCTTTTGTTTTTACACGATCTTCATCGCGGATCATGGTCCCGAGCTATCTCATGTTTCCTCGAAGGATGGGAAAGCTCTGAGTTTCGATTGAACCAATTTTGCCGGTGCAAACCGGTATCCGCCTCGAGTGAAAATGCTCGCCTCAGCCGATCCGTGACCCCGGTTTTGGCCTATGGCAGGCTCAACCTGCAAAATGCGGACCAGGACGATAACCAAAACCTTGAGACAAGAAAAAGATGGCCGCTTTTGCGTCAAGCTTTGTCGAGGCCATAGAGGGAATGCAGCGTTCGGACCGCCAATTCCGTATAGGCGGCTTCAGATCAGGACCGAAAATTTGATCTCGGACGTCGTGATCGCGCGGATGTTGATGCCTTTTTCGGACAGCGCCTTGAATGCGCGCGCGGCGACGCCGGCATGGCTGCGCATGCCGATGCCGATCGCCGAAATTTTGACGACATCGCTGGCTCCGTGCAGACTGGCAAAGCCGATCCGCGATTGCGCTTCGATCAAAATCGCTTGGGCTCGGTCGAAATCGGCGGCGGGAACGGTGAACGTGATGTCGGTCACGCCCGAGTCGTCGGAGGCGACCTGAATGATCATGTCGACATTGATATTGGCCTCGGCGAGCGGCATGAAAATCGCCGCGGCGACGCCCGGCCGGTCGGCGACGCGGCGCAAGGTGATCTGCGCCTCGTCCCGCGAAAAGGCGATGCCGGTGACGACCTGCTGTTCCACGATATCCTCCTCGTCGCAAATCAGCGTGCCCGGTTGCGGATGGGCCGGATCGTCGAACGACGACCGCACGAAGGTCTTGACCTTGTGCACCATGGCGAGTTCGACCGAGCGCACCTGCAAGCACCTTGGCGCCGAGCGAGGCCATTTCCAGCATTTCCTCGAAGGCAATGCGGTCGAGCCGCGCGCTTTCGGCACGATCCGCGGATCGGTCGTATAGACGCCGTCGACATCGGTATAGATGTCGCAGCGGTCGGCCTCGATCGCGGCGGCGATCGCGACCGCGCTGGTGTCGGAGCCGCCGCGGCCAAGCGTCGTGATGCGGCCGCTCTCCTTGTGAATGCCCTGAAAGCCGGCGATCACGGCCACTTCGCCTGCGGCGGCAAATCCATCGAGCAATCGCCGCAGCCGTCAATATCGATCGATGCGCGCCGCGCCATGCGTCGTTCGAGGTCAGGATCGGGATTTGCCAGCCTTGCCAGGAGCGCGCCGGAATGCCGCTGATCCTGCAGAACGATGGCGAGAAGCCCCGCGGTCACCTGTTCGCCGGAGGCGACAACGGCGTCATATTCGCGCCGGATCGTGAGAGCTTGCGGCCTCCTTGCACCAGGCGACGAGCTCATTGGTCTTGCCGGCCATGGCGGAGACCACGACCGCAATGTCATGGCCTGCGCCCCGCTTCGCGCGCGACATGGCGCGCGACATTGCGGATGCGTTCGATGTTCGCGACCGAGGTGCCGCCGAATTTCATCACAAGACGGGCCATCGGTTCGAAAGCGCCTCCTTCCAGGGGCGGGATTCTCTATTTGGAAATTCAGGAAAGTAGAAATTCAACGGCCCCGCCGCCGGGCGGCCCCGCGCAAACATGCAAATGCCGGCACATCAAGTCAATGGAATTCAGCCATGGCAAGCCGAAAAGCTCCACCACAATCGACCGTAGATCCGGAGGAGGTCGCCCGTTTCGACCGGCTAAGCGCGCAATGGTGGGGTCCGGATGGCCCGATGCGGCGCTGCACAATTTCAATCCGGTCCGCGTCGCCTATTTGAGCGAGCTTTCGGGCAGGCACTTTTTGCTCGACGGCATGCCCCGCGATCGGCATTCGCCGGCGCGCTCCAGGGCCTGACGATCCTCGATATCGGGTGCGGTGCCGGAATCCTCTCGGAACCCCTGGCGCGGCTTGGCGCCCGCGTGACCGCGATCGATCCGGCCCGGCGCAACATCGAGGCCGCGAAGGACCATGCCGCGAAAACAAAACTTGCCATCGATTATCGCTGCATTGCCGACGGGGAGCTTGCAGCCGAGGGCGGGGTTTTCGATATCGTCCTGGCCATGGAAGTAGTCGAGCACGTGCGCGATGTTGGACGCTTCCTCGTTGAAGCCGCCGCGATGGTGCGGCCTGGCGGCATGCTTGTTGCCGCCACGCTCAACCGGACCCTGAAGAGCTTCGCTTTGGCGATCGTCGGCGCCGAATATGTGCTGCGCTGGGTGCCGCGCGGAACCCACAATTGGGCTCAATTCGTGGCGCCGCGCGAGCTCGCCAAGGCCTTGCGCGACGCCGGACTGCGCATCAAGGACGAGACAGGGGTCGTCTACGATCCCCTGAGGGCCAAGTGGCGGCTCTCACACGACATGGACATCAATTACATCGTGGCCGCGATTCGCCCGGACTGACGCCACGCCTTTCTGTGAGAGGCTCGAGCTGAAGTTTGCAATCGAGGCGCGCTTGTTTAAGCTAGATCAGCAAATGACAGCGCGCCATCAAACCTAAATTAAAAAGTGTCAAGACAATGGGGTTCGCGATGAACGAGCCAACAATTTTCTGCCCAAATTGCAAAACCGAAATCAAATTGACCAAGTCATTGGCCGCCCCACTGATTGAGGCGACGCGCATGCAATTCGAGCGTAAGATCGCTGAGAAGGAAGCTGAAGTAGCGAAGCGAGAAGCCTTTATTTCGGAGCAAAAGGCGGCGATCGAAAAGGCAACAGAAGCGATCGACGAACAGGTCTCGCAAAAGCTCAAGGTTGCGCGGGAAAAAATCATTGCTGAGGAGGCTAAGAAGGCTCGGCTTTTTCTCGAAACTGACATTGAACGGAGCGCTAAAGAGGTCGCGCACTTACAGGAGGTTCTGAAAGACCGCGATATCAAGTTGGCTGAGGCTCAGAGGACCCAGCTTGATCTGCTGCGCAAGCAGCGCGAGTTGGATGATGCCAAAAGAGAGCTGGACCTCACCGTGGAAAAGAAGGTCCAAGAAACGCTGACTGTAGTTCGAGATATAGCCGTACAAGAAGCCGAAGATAGGCTGAAACTTAAGGTGCTGGAAAAGGAAGAGCAGATCGGCTCCATGCAGCGCCAAATTGAGCAACTAAGAAGGAAGGCCGAACAGGGGTCCCAGCAATTGCAGGGGGAGGTTTTTGAACTGGAGCTCAAATCGCTTCTCCGCGCGAAGTTTCCGCAAGACTTCATTGATCCGGTCGCCAAGGGCGACTTCGGCGGTGACGTGTTGCAGGGCATTGTAGGCCCGCTGGGTCAACGTTGTGGATCGATTCTATGGGAATCAAAGCGAACCAAGAATTGGAGCGACGCCTGGTTGCCCAAACTTCGTGACGATCAACGGGAGGCTAAGGCCGATATCGCTTTGATAGTCTCAAGTGCCTTGCCGAAGGGGACACAGACGTTTGATCTGATTGAAGGTGTCTCGGTTACGGAAACCCGCTGCGCTATTCCGCTGGCTATCGCTCTCCGCCAGTCCCTGATCGAAATTTCTGCCGCTCGCCAGGCGGGTGAGGGTCAAGAGACTAAGATGGAAATGGTCTATCAGTATTTGACCGGTCCGCGCTTCCGAGACCGCGTCGAGGCAATGGTCGAGAAATTTTCAGACATGCAGGCAGACCTCGACAAAGAGAGGAAGACCATGACGCGTGCGTGGGCCAAGAGAGAGGCGCAACTCAGAGGCGCGATGAGTCCACCGTCGGGATGTACGGCGACCTTCAAGGTATTGCCGGGCGCGCGCTGCCAGAAATCGACAACATTGGCACCTTATCCCTCGACTATTCTCCAAAATCCGGGTCCGGCGACTGAATCCACCGAACCGCCGCTGTCGGCGGCTCTCCAGCTCCTCACGGCGCTTTGCGTTTCGTCTTTTCGCTTTTGAACGGAGGTATCCCCGCGCGATTCATGTTCCCGTAATTCCTTTCGAGAAAACCCGCTTCGCCCTAACACTTCGATCGATGCTCAACGAGGAAATCCGTAATGTATGTAATTATCAAAGATCTCCTAATTCCTGGTATTGTTGTACTTGGTGGTCGAGGTAATCCAAATGATACTTGACTATTATGGCGACTTTAGATTTCAATATCTTCAATCGTGGGGGTTTGAGGGGGTTTTGGAATTGATGGGAGAGGCCCGCCGGAGGAGCGAGACAAAATGAGTTCGCGACTATCTGTTCGTCTATGGGACTCTCCGCCGGGACAGCAACAGTGAAATGAATCACCTCTTGGCGCGCTACGGGCAATTTGTGGGCCATGCCTCCTTCCAAGGCAAGCTTTATATGGTGGACGACTACCCCGGTCTCGTCCCTTCAGATAACCCGCGGGATGTTGTTCATGGCGAAGTTTACAAACTGAGTTGCCCAGATATCGTCTTATCCGGTCTTGATGACTACGAAGAATGTAGCCCCAAGTTTTCCAAACCGGCTGAATTTGTGCGGCGCAAGGAGAATGTGCAAACCAAGTGTGACGAAGTCATTACCGCATGGGTCTACATTTACGATCGTCCTACGGATGGGTTGCAGCTTATTAAATCTGGGGATTTTCTAAGAAAGGTATGAGTTGTCTATACGATCTACGTGTTGGGAAACGCTCCCGTTTCCGGATACCAAGGACAGCAGTCGAGAAGCCAGCGCCTGTCCGGCCCCTGTTTGAGGACAGCCCACACTGGCCGGCGAGGCGTTCCCGGGCGATGCGCGATTGATGTTTCGCACATGATAATCAAATCGAGGTTTGCCATGGCGCCGGTATTTAGAGCCGGATGGCCTTGCGCGGGGCTGGAAGGCAGGGGCCGGTGGCCGGAACCGCCTGATGACAACGCGGCTTTCCTGGGGCTATAAACCCTTGAATTGCGAAAGCTATGCGCCGCTCACGGCGAACCGGCCCGCGCGCCGATGGCAAGCCGATGGCGGATTTTTCCTTTACGCTCAGCCCGCAAACGCCAGCCGATCTCGCGGCTATCGAAAAGCTCGACGAGCGCGCTTTTGGGCCGGGCCGGTTCGCCCGCTCGGCGTACCGGCTGCGCGAAGGGGGCGAGCCGGACTACGCCTTGTCCTTTGTCGCGAGGGTCGGCACCTTGCTTGTCGGCGCCAACCGGATGACGCCAATTTTCTGCGCCAACCGGCCCGCGCTGCTGCTTGGCCCGCTGACGGTCGATCCGCCATTTCGCGCGGGCGGAATTGGCGAAGAGCTGGTGATGAAATCGCTCGACGGCGCGCGGGCGGCTGGGCACGGATTGGTTCTCCTCGTCGGCGACATGTCCTATTATGGCCGGATGGGTTTCGCGCCGGTGCCGCCGGGCCGGCTCGTTTTCGCGGGGCCCGTCGATCCGGAGCGTCTGCTCTATTGCGAACTCGTCGAAGGCGCCTTCGAAGGCGTGCAGGGAAAGGTGCGGCGGGCAAGGTAGCCCCGCTTCTGCTTGAAGCTTCGCGCCTTTTTATTGAGAAGGCGCGCGAGATCGGCGCGGATGAAGAGCATTCGGCTGCAGACAAGCTGATGAGCACACTGGCGCGCAAGAAGCCGTAACCACACAAACGCAAACCGGAGTTTGGCCAATCATGACTGAGAGGCGCACTATCGACATTTATATCGTGATGGATAAATCAGGCGCATTTGTCGTGGCCGACGATCCCGATGTGGCTGCGGAGCTGGCAGAAGAAGAGCTGGGGGAAGATGCAGACGTAAGACAGGTCGCCCTAACTATTGAAATGCTTCCTCCTAGCCAAAGTCCAGAGCCGATCAGCCGAGTTGTCCAAATCGACTAACGGGCGTACTTATCAAATATATAATTCCCCGAGTTTGATCATATGATCTTACCCAAAAAGCAGGCAACTTTTTGGGGTCATGCTTTAACCGGACCGCGCGGGAGGACCAGGCTTTCCGGCGGCGCCCCGGACTGCCGCGATGAAAGCCGCGATTTTGTCCCTGTCCTTCACGCGCGGAGCGCTTTCCACCCCGGAGGAAACATCGACACCCGGCGCGCCAGTTTGGGCGATCGCCGCCGCCACGTTGCCCGCGTCGAGGCCGCCTGCGAGGAGCCACGGCTTGTTGGTTTCGATCATGCCGAGCAAGCTCCAGTCGAAGCTGGTCCCGCTGCCGCCAGGCGGTCCTCCGGCGCCGCGCGGCTTGGCGTCAAACAGCAGGAAATCGGCCACGCCATCGAAAACCGGCACCATCGCGAGGTCAGTGGCGCCGCCGATCGCAATCGCCTTCATCACGGGAAGGCCGAAACGGGCACGAACGGCGGCAACCCGATCGGGTGTTTCGCTTCCGTGCAGCTGAAGGAGGCCGGGATCGAGCGCTTCGATCGCCGCCGCGAGCATGGCATCGCTAGCATCGACCGTCACCAAAACCTTGCACGCCCGGTTCGCCGCCCGCCGGCCGAGTTTTGCGGCCAGCTCCAAGGAGACATGCCGCGGACTCTTGTCGAAAAAGACAAGGCCGGCCATGTCGGCGCCGCCCGCGAGCGCCGCGTCGAGCCCGGCTTCCGTCGCGAGGCCGCAGATTTTGACGATGACGCTCATCGGCCTGCTTACCGGTTTCGATCGAGGGGGATGGTTCGCTTATATCATGGCCGCGCATTTTTGCCGGCGCCGCAGGCCAGCCCCGGCGGTTTTCACAGGCGTTCCGTGGAAAGGCTACGGTATCTTTCGTTTTTCGCTCGCCTGGGGACGCGATAGCCGTGCGATATCCGCGCGCAAGGACTCCGCCTCGCGTCTCGCCAAGCGCGCGGCGCGGCGGTGCCTGCCTTGTTCTAGATAGGTCACGGTGCCGCCGAAAATAACCCCAACCATGATCGCAACGCCTAGGACAACGAAAAGCTGCACGGTGATTTGGGTGCCCTCGGGTCCGGGCCCGGCAAAAGGATCGAGATAAATGACAACCGGATGCCGGTTGGCCACCGCCACGGCAACAGCAGCGAGCGCGAGTGGAACCAAGAACAAGAGTTTTAAAAATCGCTTCATTTGAGTCCGCCGGTGAATTCGGGCGCGTTCACAGCGCGCTTCTAGAGGATTTTTCGCAAGTTGGTAAGACCCCCGGGGGATTCCCAAAGCCAACGAAAACGCCGGGCCGGTTGGGAGGGAGGCCGCGTTCCTCTCGCGGCCTGACCAAAGCTTCATAGGCGAGCAATCGAACATCCGGAGTGCGATTACGAGCGGCAAGCTTCAGCCGCCTTGGCCCTGGTTCAAGCGCTCGCGCATTTCCTTGCCGGTCTTGAAAAAAGGAACCGTCTTTTTATTGACCGGAACATGTGCTCCCGTGCGCGGATTGCGGCCTATCCTTGCGTCCCGGTGTTTCACCGAGAAGGCGCCGAACCCACGCAGTTCGACACGGTCGCCGCGCGCCAAGGCGCCGGTGATTTCCCCGAGAATAGCATTGACGATTTTTTCGACATCGCGGAGGTAGAGATGCGGATTACGGCTGGCAATCCGCTGTACGAGCTCGGATTTGATCATCGGCCCTGCCCCCAGTGTTTGGCCAAAACTAATCCGTGGCCCGCCACTCTTCAGTTGGCGCCGTTAACTTGCCAAATAGAAACAAGGCCGTCAAGCATACGCTCCTCCGCGGCGCTCGCGGCACGATCGAGCGCGCCGCTCAGCCCGCCAAGCCCGAGCAATTCCGCGGCCCGCGCGGATAAGCTCAAGATCCCCAAACGTTCCAGCGTTCGTTCCTGTTTCCAGTCCCGCACCGGCAGCCCCTTGGGAATATTTTTTTCCTTCTCCAGCCATTCGATGGCTTCGCGCTCGCCCCCGAGGCGATCGACAAGATGCAGTTCGATTCCTTGGCGGCCGGTAAAGACCCTCCCGTCCGCGACAGCGTCCAGCTGCTCGCTGGTCATGTTCCGGCGCTCCTTCACGAGCGCTTTGAACCAGGTGAAACTGTCGCCGACGAGCGCGGCGAGCGCGGCCCGCGCTTCCGGACTTGTCGGCTCGAACCCGTTCGGCGAAGCCTTCAGTGGGGACGACTTCACGTCCTCCATTTTCACCCCAACCGTGTCGAGCAATTTGGCGAAGTTTGGATATTGAACGAGGACGCCAATCGAACCAACCAGGGCATTTCCCAACGCGACAATCTGGTCGGACCCAAGGGCGGCGATGTAGCCGCCAGAGGCGGCCACGGTCCCGACCACGGCAACCGCCGGTTTCTTTGCCGAGAGACGGCGGATCGCATCGTAGAGCCGCTCTGCTCCGGCGGTCGTGCCGCCGGGACTGTCGATCGTAATCAGAACCGCTTCGGCGGATTTGGAATCTTCGATATTCTGGATCAGTTTCAGAGTTTCGCGATCGCCGGTGATGACGCCTTCGATGGCGAGCCTCGCAATATGCGGCGTCAATCCCAAGGACCCATCCGGTCCAAACAGGCGGAGGCCCGCGGCGCCGGCGGCCAGGATCACCGCCGAGACGGCGGCGATTCGCCAATAGGACAATTTCCGCCGCAAAATACGCCGTTCGGCAAGATAATCCGCGAAATGAGGCGCAGGCATGGCACTCCAGGGGTTCGGGTTTCGGCCGGCCGGCTGGTCCGCGCCTGCGGCTTGGCTTTAAGGCGCCATCAAAGCAGATTTGTGGCGATTGGACAACAGGGGCCGCCGCGGCAATTGGCGCGCGCGAACTTGCCCGGCGCTTATTGTCGCTGTTCCAGCGGCCTCCGCAAATAAGTGAGCGGACCCAATGGTCTCGCCTGGCGCGTGCTTGTCCAAGATCGTGCCCCGGCGAATCCTAACGCGGCCGCGCCGCGACGGGCTACCGGCATTATTGGCGAGGCGAAGCGTGGGCAAGGCTCGCGCAAGCCCGCGGAACTATTTGGTTCATGCGGGGACTCTCCTGCCCGGCCCCACGGAAGAAGCCACGTGACCCTGGCGAGTGCCGCCCGCCGGCGGCAGTGGCCGCTGGTCCCCCGGAGGCGAAATAATAGAGGCGCAATAGAATGGTGGAAAATCTCGGTTTCCGGATATCTCGTCTATCGAGACTGCGAGGTGGTGTGTTGGCTCATTTCAAGGAAATTTACGACAAACGCGCGGTCTTTTGGCCGTGGGCGGATAGAGTTTTAATACTGCTATCCTTCATTATAGTAGCGGCTCGGCTATACGGGCAACCACTAAATTTATTTATTACCGGTTTAGCGTTCCCGCTATTTCTTCTTATCCTTGTTTTTCGCAGCCCGCTTTTGGCGGGGCCGCCGCCGCCGGTGTTGGGCATCATCGGACTGGTAATAAGCTATCCAGCTTTGGTTTTTCTCGAATTTCACAGAACTATCTCAGGTTATGCCGGAATGTTCTTTTTCTATACTATTATTTTTTATATAATAGTTCTAGCATGGGCACTTTATACGATTAGACGAAGCTTTGCAATTTTTCCTTCGACACGCTTACTTGTGACGGAAGGGCCTTACAACATCGTACGGCACCCAGTATATTCCGCATACTTGCACTTGGCGATGTGCGTCGTTGTGCTCGTACCGACCCTTCATAACATCATCGTAACCGCTTTATTCGGCCTGGGTCTCTTTCTGAGGGCCAGATGCGAAGAGGATTTTCTTGTCCGCGCCGAAGGATATGGCACTTTTCGTAACCGGGTGAAGAAATCTTTTTTTCAGCGCGGGGCTTTCAGCTCCCGCCTGCCGCGGCCGCGGTCGTTTGGTTCGGGCAGCTATGACAAATCGCATCCTGCGCGGAGCGCCCATTTTAGGGGGTCAGCCTATAAACAAAAAACGGCCAATACCAAATCTCGTCATTCGTCATTAGGGCGCGTCCCGATCAAATGTAATCATTTGATTGATAATAACTGGCTCAAAATCAAAGAGTTCGAGCCTACCGGAATTGAAAAATCCGAGCAACTTTTTTAAGGACATGCTCAAAGGACTTTTGCGTTATGCCCGGCCATGAGCCCGGCATCCAGCGTCCGAGCGTTGGCGGGTGGATGGCCGGGTCATGACTTTAGCAGGGCATATGAATTTCTCTCTGGGATTTGATATAAAGCCAAAGGCTCTTCCCGCCTGAAGAGGGGTTTAAATCCAAATAACTTACAATAAATATATAGATAACCAATAAAACAGTTATTGTGCGTTAATATAAATGTTTACACGAGTGATTACGCACTTTTAAAAGTCTTGTTGTATATTATCGCCTGATTCCAGCAATACCCAGGCAAATGCCTAGTCTGGAATCATTAGGCAATCCGGGACTAAAGGAGTTTCAAACATGCGTAATTTGTTTCGCCGCTTTAGCAACGATCAATCTGGCGTCACGGCCATCGAATATGGCCTTATCGCCGCTTTGATCGCCGTCGTCATCATCACCGCCGTGACCACGGTCGGCACCGACCTCTCGAAAACATTCACCTCCATCGCCACCGCTTTAGCCGGCTGATTTCCGCGCCGCCCGTCTGGGGCCCGGTTTTTGGCAGATGCTAAAACCGGCGCCGGACGGGGGAGGCGCAAGGAGTATCAATCATGCGGCATTTGTTGCACCACTTTATCGACGATCAATCCGGCGTCACGGCCATCGAATATGGTCTCATCGCCGCTCTGATCGCCGTCGTCATCATCGTTGCTGTGACCTCGGTTGGCACGGACCTTTCAGCCACATTCACCTCCATCGCCACCGCTTTAGCAGGTTAGTATCGGCGTAACCAACCTGCCACGCCGCGCAACTGCAAGGCACCGCCTTTTCGAAGGCCGGGACGCCGAACGGAGTGCGCGGCGGGGCGCCGGAAACCGCCAGGAGCCTAACCCCATGAAGACTTCATTCATCCGGTTCGCCGGCGATGAGTTTGGCGTCACGGCCATCGAATACGGCCTCATCGCCGCCTTGATTTCGATCGGCATCGTCTCCGCCGTATCCTTAATCGGCACGACGATTTCGGCCAATTTCTTCGGGCCTATCGCCACTGCTTTAGCCGGATAGCATCTGCGCAAGCCTTAATATCGCAAATTCCCCGCTAACGGGTTCGAACATGTTTGCCGTCCAAACCCCCGGCGCTAGGCGCGCAACAATTCGGGGTGGAACACCGCCCCGCCAACGCGGCCGGCGCCCGCCACACCCATCGATCCCTTGCGGTTGCCGCGAACATTTGTCCGCCTGGCGATGGAAGGGACGTTGAAAGATCATGCTTGAAGCCGCGACGCTGCTGTTTTTCCCCTTCCTGATGGTGTACGCCGCCATTTCCGACCTCTTGACGCTGACGATTTCGAATCGCGTCTCGATCGCGCTCGCCGTTCTATTTATTGCCTTGGCGTTCGCCTGCGGCCTCCCCGCGACGGAAATTTTGTGGCATCTCGGCTGTGGCGCGGTGATGCTCGTTCTCGCCTTCTTCTTGTTTGCGCGCGGCTGGATTGGCGGCGGCGACGCAAAGCTCGCGGCGGCCACCGCCATCTGGCTGGGGTTCGATCATCTCGGCGATTACGCGCTTTCCGCCAGCGTTCTTGGCGGTGTGCTGACCGTCTCGATCATCGTGCTTCGAACATGGCCTTTGCCGGGAGTTCTCCTGGCACGCCAATGGGCGACTCGCCTGCATGAGCCTGGCGTCGGCATCCCCTATGGCATCGCCCTGGCGAGTGCCGGCCTCATTCTCTATCCCGAAACCGCGATCTGGCACGCCGCCGCCATTCATTAAACTTGCATGGAGTTGCCGAGATGCCGATAGAGTGGGCCATCATCCTGGCGGCTGTGGTCGCCGATAGCATCCTTCTAGCGGCAACCCCCTTTCGCCTGGAAGCCTCCCCGCAACTGCGGATCTTCGCCGGGTTGATCGTTCTTTCCGTGGTTCTTGCGATTTGCCGGCGGTGGAGGAGTTTCCCCCAAGATAACCGATAGATTAGCCCATCTCACGCGCACCGTTCTCGCGCTGGTGCTGTTCACCAATGCCGTTTCAATTCTGAGTTTCATCCTCACCGGCATTCTGCCCTTGCCGGCGTGGGATGGGGCACTGGCAACGGCCGATCGCTCGCTCGGATTGAACTGGCTCGATATGTTCCATTGGCTCGGTCGCCACCCTGCGATCGAAGCCTTCGCCCACGCAGTATACGTGAGCCTTGGCCCGGAGACGCTGTTCCTGTTCGTTGCCCTGGAATTGCTCGGCCACCACAACCACGCAAGAGCATTTTTGCTCTGGATCATTGTTGCAACGATTGCCGTCTTAGGGATCGGGACGCTCACCCCTGCCGCGGGCGCTTTTGTCTACTACCACCTCCCCGTGGCCTCCACCACCGGTTACGTTTCCCAGTGGGCCGACCTGCGTAATGGCACGCTCCGCACTATCGACCCGTTTAACAATCAGGGCCTGGTGGTCTTTCCTTCCTTCCACGCCGCCCTCGCCGTGCTTTGTGCCTGCGCCGCAAGGCCGTTGCGCATCGTCAAAATCCCATTGCTGGCTTTAAATCTGCTCGTCATCCTGGCCTCTCCCGCCATGGGGGGCCACTATTTCATTGATATCTTCGCCGGCATTTTTTTGGCTGGTCTGACCATAAGCCTGCCTGGGTACACCTTGTCTGGCATGTGGCGCTTGAAGAAAAATATTCGGTACGGGGAGACACCTGTCTTCGCCTCGAAATGACGGAGGGTGGAGCGACGGGCAAGAGCTGGACCGGAACGGCCCGCCGCCGCCGCCATCCTTTAAACTTGCATGGAGTTGCCGCGATGCCGATTGAGTGGGCCGCCATCCTGGTGGCCGTTGTCGCCGATGCCATCCTTCTAGCGGTAACCCCCTTTCGTCTGGAAGCCTCCCCGCAACTGAAAATCCTGGCGGACTTGATCCCTCTGGCCGTGGCTTATGTGATTTGCCGCCGGTGGAGAACGTTCCCCCGGATCACCGAAAGATTAGCCCATCTCATCCGCACCATTTTCTCGCTGGCGCTATTCGCCAACGCCATGGTAATTCTGAGTTTCATCCTCACTGGTATTCTGCCCTTGCCCGCGTGGGATGGGGCACTGGCAACCGCCGATCGCATGCTCGGGCTGAATTGGCTCGATATATACCGGTGGCTCACCGGCCAACCCGCGCTCGTAGCCTTCGCGCGCGCAGTTTACAATAGCCTTGGCGAGGAGATGTTGATCCTGCTCATCGCCCTGGAACTGCTCGGCCACCACAAGCAGGCAAGGGCATTTTTGCTCTGGTTCATGGTCTCGGGGATTGCCACCACGGCTATCGGGATACTCTTCCCAGCCGCGGGCGCTTTTGTCTACTACCACCTGCCCGTGGCCTCCACCACCGGTTACGTTGCCCAATGGGCCGACCTGCGTAATGGCACGTTACGCACCATCAACCCGCTTAACAATCAAGGCCTGGTGGTCTTTCCTTCGTTCCACACCATCCTCGCCGTGCTATGTGCCTGCGCGGCAAGGCCGTTGCGCATCGTCAAATACCCATTGCTGGCTTTAAATCTGCTCATCATCTTGTCCGCTCCCGCCATCGGAGGCCACTATTTCATTGATATCTTCGCCGGCATTTTTTTGGCCGCTTTGACGATAAGCCTGCCTGAGTACGCCTTGTCTGGCAAATGGCGCTTGAAGAAAAATTTCCGGCACGCGGACGCACCCGTCTTAGCGTCGAAATGATGCACGGCGGAGCAACCGGCAAGGGCTGGACCGGAAACCGCGGTCTGGGCCGCCGCCGCCGCTTACGCGACAGCAGGTTCCGCGCAATCACTGCCACGATACGGGCGTCACCACGACACTTGGAGGCCCGGCGCCCTTTTGGATTTGTTGGGCTTTTTTGCTGAAATCTGGCATGGTAAATGCGTGCAAACGCTTGGTACGCCAGTCGTTGCGGTTCGCCCGCGGAGCTTGTGCCGCTTTGGTTCCTGGCCCGAGCGTGGCCGCCGGTTCCGTCCTGACGATTTGCTTCTTTAAGTGCAATTATTCGAAAAAGGCCGTGTGCCGCCAACCATGACGAAGACCCTCGGCGGCAAGGAGCGCGGGCAAATGCCGGAGCCTCGATGTTTCTGATGAAATGACCTTGGCGGACGGCGCGATCCGGCCGGTCTACGGCAAGATCGCGCGCTGGCTCGCGGCGACGCCGGCCGGGCATCTCGCCTCGCGCCGGTCGCAGGCGGAACTGTTGTTTCGCCGGATCGGCATCACCTTCGCGGTCTATGGCGAGGGGGAACGCCGGCCGAGCGGCTGATCCCGTTCGATATCATTCCCCGCGTGATGCTGCGTTCGGAATGGACGCAGGCTCGAGGCCGGCCTCGTGCAGCGAGTGAAGGCGCTCAACCTCTTCCTCGCCGACATCTATGGCGCGCAGGAGATCGTCAGGGCCGGCGCATACCGGCCGACTCTGTCCTCGCAATTCCGAATTCCGGCCGGAAATGGCGGGCGGTCCGGGTGCCGCACGATATTTACGTCCAGATCGCCGGCATAGATGTCGTCCGTACCGGCGAAGACGATTTCTACGTCCTCGAAGACAATGTCCGCACGCCCTCGGGCGTCTCCTACATGCTGGAGAATCGCGAGGTCATGATGCGGCTCGTGCCCGATCTTTTCGCCGAGCATCGCGTCGCGCCGATCGAGAATTATCCCGATGCCCTGCTCGCCGCCTTGCGCTCGCGTGGCGCCCCCGGCGGCCGCGGCGAACCAACGATCGTGCTACTGACGCCCGGCCGGTTCAACTCCGCCTATTACGAGCATTCCTTCCTGGCCGACAAGCTTGGCGTCGAACTCGTCGAAGGCCGCGACCTGCTCGTCGAGGACGACAGTCGTCTATATGCGCACGACCGAGGGCGCGAAGCGGATCGATGTGCATTTACCGCCGCATCGACGACGATTTCCTCGATCCGCGCGCGTTCAGACCGGAATTCGGTGCTCGGCGTCGCCGGGCCTGATGCGACGCCTACCATGCCGGCAATGTGACCCTCGCCAATGCGGTCGGCACCGGCATCGCCGACGACAAGGCGATCTATACCTATGTGCCGGAGATCATCGAATTCTATCTCGGCGAAACGCGCGATCTTGAACAATGTGCCGACATGGCGCTGCCGCGAGCCCGATGCTTTGCGTTACGTGCTAGAGCATCTCGCCGAACTTGTCGTGAAGGAGGTCAACGGCTCGGGCGGCTACGGCATGCTCGTCGGGCCGCATGCGACCGAAGGCCGAATCGAGGCTTTCGCGGCGAAGCTCGCCCGCGATCCGGATAATTTCATCGCCCAGCCGACGCTTGCGCTCTCGACCACGCCCGACTTCCTTCGATGCGGGCATCGCGCCGCGCCACGTCGATCTGCGGCCCTTCGTTCTGCCGGCGCGAATGGCATCCGGGTCGTGCCGGGCGGCTTGACCGAGTGGCCTTGAAGGAGAAATCGCTCGTCGTCAATTCCAGCCAGGGCGGCGGAACCAAGGATACCTGGATCGTCGACGACTGATTGTCGATCTATCGACGCAGAAATCTGCCAGTGTGCACGAAGCCAATGAGCTCAACACCCAGCGCAATCGACATCGGACTTTTTATGCTCTGTCACGGAGGCAGGCAATGCTCTCCCGCACCGCTGACAATCTCTATTGGCTCGCGCGCTACATAGAGCGCGCCGATTTTCTCGCCCGCATCATCGAGGCGACGCAACGGCTCGCGACCCTGCCCGCGCAGCTATTCCGGCACCGGCACCGAATGGGAAAGCGCGCTTGAATCGTCGCGGCGCGGCGCAGGGTTTCCGCGCGACGCGGGGCGCCGCCGAGGAGGCCAGTGTCGTCGAATACCTGACCTTCGCGCCGGACAATCCGTCCTCGATCTGCAATTGCATCGAATTCGCGCGCACCAATGCGCGGGCGGTGCGCACCGCGCTCACCGCCGAAATGTGGGACGCGATCAACGGCGCCTGGATCGAACTGGCACGATTCGAAGCGAGCAACAATGGTTCCAGCCGCTACGACCGCCGAGGCCCTATCGCGATTTCTCGAATTCGTCAAAAAGACGTCGCTCGATTATGACGGTTCGCGCCTACCGCACCATGTTGCGCAACGACGCCTATCTGGTTCTCGCGCCTCGGCCTCTATCATCGAGCGAGCCGACAACACCGCGCGCATCCTCGACGTGAAATATCACGTGCTGTTGCCGGAAACGGAGACGGTCGGCGGCTCGCTCGACTATTTCCAGTGGACCGCGATCCTGCGCGCCGTGTCGGCGCTCACCGCCTATCATTGGGTCTATCGCGAGAGCGTGAAGCCATGGCTCATCGCCGATCTTCTGATCCTGAAGAAGGAAATGCCGCGCTCGCTGATCGCCTGCTACGATAATATCGTCCATTTCCTCGACGCGATCGGCGGCGCCTATGGCCGCGCCGGCGCGTCGCAAAGACAGGCGCATGAGGTGATGGCGCGGCTCGCCAATGCAACAACGAAGGAAATTTTCAAGACCGGCCTGCACGAATTCATCACCGCCTTCGTCGAGGACAACGACCGCCTGGGGCAAACAATGAACGGCCAATACCTTTTGCATTGAAGCGTTTGCCAGGGGTATACCTAGCTGCGCGCGCGCCGGTCCCATTGGGAGGGACATTGTCGGCAAGCGGGGGCGCGGCCAGAACTGTAGCGGCCGTCCGTGCCCGCCGGTAAAATTTTGTTTCCTTTGGGCTTGCAAAAAAACCTGGCGGAGGGGAGTGCCCGCAAGGGCACGATATGACCGCGCGCATTTTACTGCGATATGAAAGTGGTTTTGCGCAAAAATGCGCTAATAATCGCGAAACGATTTCGAGTCCGGGTGGCGGCATGACGGTTCTTGTAACAGGCGGAGCAGGCTATATCGGCGGCCATATGGTGTTGGCCCTCCTCAATGCCGGCGAAGAAATTGTCGTTCTCGATGATCTTTCGACAGGGTTCCGCGCGGCGGTCAGGCCCCCGGCCAAACTCATTGTTGGCGATGTTGGCGACGCGGCGCTTGTCGAACGCATTCTCGCCGAACATAAGATCGACGCCATCGCCCATTTCGCCGCCAAGATCGTGGTGCCCGAATGGATCGGCGATCCGTTGCGCTACTATCTCAACAATACCGCCAAGGCGCGCACCCTAATTGAATGCGCGGTGCGCGGAAAAATCAAACATTTTATCTTTTCCTCGACTGCGGCGGTTTATGGCGAGCCCACCGTCTCTCCGGTCGATGAAACCGTTCCGCTTGCCCCGATAAACCCATATGGGCGCTCCAAGCTGATGGTCGAATGGATGCTTGAGGACGCCGCCAAGGCGCACGATCTAAAATTCGCGATTTTACGCTATTTCAATGTCGCCGGCGCCGACCCAATGGGGCGTCTTGGCCAATCGACGCCGAACGCGACGCATATTATCAAGGTCGCGGTGCAGGCGGCGCTCGGATTACGCCCCGGTCTCGAAGTTTTCGGCACCGATTATCCGACCAGGGACGGCACCTGCATTCGGGACTATATCCAGGTCACCGATTTGATCGCGGCGCATCTCATGGCGCTCGAATACCTGCGCAAGGGCGGCGAAAGTCTTTACTGCAATTGCGGCTACGGCCGTGGCGTCTCGGTGTTCGAAGTCGTCGACGCCGTCAAGCAAGTGTCCGGCGCCGATTTCAAGGTGCGGATTTCGGGACGCCGCGCGGGCGATCCGGCGTCGCTTGTCGCGGGAACGGAGCGCATCAAGGCCGTGCTCGGCTGGACGCCAAAATACGACGATCTTCCAACCATCGTTGGTCAAGCGCTAGAATGGGAACGCCGTCTGCACAACAAATCCATCACTGGGGAGCTGGAGTGCGGGGCGGTCTGATCAGGTGTTCATGGATTCGAAGAAGCTCGCGTTGCCCTTCGGCGTTTCCCGCAATTTGCCGAGCAGGAATTCGATTCCGTCGATCGTGCCCATCGGATTGAGGATGCGCCGCAGCACATACATCTTCTTCAAGATGTCGGGCGGACACCAGCAATTCCTCCTTGCGGGTGCCGGAGCGGGTGATGTCGATCGCCGGGAAAGTGCGCTTGTCGGCGACCTTGCGGTCGAGAATGATTTCCGAATTGCCGGTGCCTTTGAATTCTTCGAAGATCACTTCGTCCATGCGCGAGCCGGTATCGATCAGCGCGGTCGCGATGATCGTCAGCGAGCCGCCCTCCTCGATATTGCGCGCGGCGCCGAAGAAGCGCTTGGGGCGCTGCAGCGCATTGGCGTCGACGCCGCCGGTCAGAACCTTGCCCGACGACGGCACAACCGTGTTATAGGCGCGTCCAAGCCGCGTGATCGAGTCGAGCAGGATCACCACGTCGCGGCCATGCTCGACGAGGCGCTTGGCCTTTTCGATGACCATTTCGGCGACCTGGACATGGCGCACCGCGGGCTCGTCGAAGGTCGACGACACGACCTCGCCGCTGCACCGAGCGTTGCATGTCGGTGACTTCTTCCGGCCGCTCGTCGATCAGCAGCACGATCAGATAGCATTCCGGATGATTGGCGGTGACCGATTGCGCGATATTTTGCAAAAGCACCGTCTTGCCGGTGCGCGGCGGCGCGACGATCAAGGCGCGCTGGCCCTTGCCGATCGGCGCGACGATATCGATGACGCGCGACGACAAATCCTTCTTGGTCGGATCGTCGACTTCGAGTCTCAGCCGCTCATCGGGATAGAGCGGCGTCAGATTGTCGAAATGAACCTTGTGGCGGATTTTCTCCGGGTCCTCGAAATTGATCGTATTGACCTTGAGCAGCGCGAAATAGCGCTCGCCTTCTTTCGGACTGCGGATCAGGCCTTCCACCGTATCGCCCGTGCGCAGGCCGAACCGGCGAATTTGCGACGGCGAACATAGATATCGTCGGGGCCGGCGAGATAATTCGCGTCGGGCGACCGCAGGAAGCCGAAGCCGTCTTGCAAGACCTCGATGACGCCTTCGCCGACGATCTCGATGTCGCGGCTCGCCAATTGCTTGAGGATCGCAAACATCAGTTCTTGCTTGCGCATGATCGAAGCGTTTTCGACTTCATGTTTCTCCGCGAAGGCGAGCAGTTCGGTCGGCGACTTGAGCTTCAAGTCTTGCAAGTTTGATTTCCCGCATTGGTGAGGAATTCCTTGGAAGGGTGGCGCGGATCTGGCCGCGCGGAAAAGGGAAGCAATTGGCGCACCCTGGTCCTGCAATGACCGGTGCTGACGCTCTGTAACGACGCGCGCGAGCAGCGCCAAAAAATGTTAGTTTGTGCGAGGAAGGATGTATAAATAGGTCGATTTGAAGGCTTTGACAAGCAAAATGATTTTGGGGTAGTGCGTCGGTTTGATTGCACGGCCGTGCCGGTCGTGGCCACGGTGGCTGCAACCGGCCAAGGCTTGCCGGTTATGCCGGCCGCCATCCCGGGACTGACGCGAAGCGTCTTGTGAATTCGCGCGAAATTGCGGTGCATAAGGTGCAACGCGGCTGAAAGGGGTTGCTTCGCGATCTCTTTGGAACAGGCGCTCGGAAGCCTGCGTCCGGCAATTGACGCGCCATATGCTTCGGGTCCGCGGATCCATCAACCGGCATCTTGGGCGCTTGACCTTTCCCGATCACGGCCGGCAGGCGCGCCAATTCCATGGCGGCAATGGGTGCCGCCTTCACACCGATGCCCTGCCACCTGCCGGACGCTTAATTCTTTTCCGGATTCTGGAAAAAGCGAAGCCTTCCGCTTGCCGCTGGCCAAAAAGATGAGTACCCCGTCAACCACGCTCCTCCGCCAAATTGATGGCGCATTCTCCTCCTTTCCTGAACCCCATGACCGACCTAAATCGCCGCACGCTGGTCAAATATCTCGTTCTCGCGGGCGCTCTGCCGTCAACTTTCCGGTCCGCGCCGGCCCAACCTGGAAAGCCGCAGGCGCCACCGAAATTCGACTTCGACGATGTCGTGCGCCGCGCCCGCGATCTGGCCACGGCGGATTTCGACACCGCCGCGCCAGCGCTTCCCGAACCGCTGAACAAACTCGACTTCGATGCCTGGCGCGACATCAGGTTTCGCCCGGACAAGGCGTTTCTTGGCGGCAATCAAAGCCAGTTCCGGCTGCAATTGTTCCACCTCGGACATCTCTACCGGCGTCCGGTGACCATCAACACAATTCGTGACGGCATTCCAACACCCATTCCCTATGCCGCTAATCTATTCGATTACGGCCGCACCAAGATCGACAAGCCCTTGCCGGTCAATCTCGGCTTCGCCGGTTTTCGTCTGCATTACCCCTTGAACAGTCCCAAGGTCTTTGACGAGGTCATCGCCTTTTTGGGCGCCAGCTATTTTCGCTTTCTCGGCCGCGGCCAGCATTATGGCATGTCCGCGCGGGCGCTCGCGGTCGAGGCCGGTACGGCCAACGAGGAATTTCCTTTTTTTCGCGAATTCTGGATCGAGACGCCGGAGCCTAACGCCGATCAGGCGATGATCTATGCGCTGCTCGACAGCCCGTCGGCGACCGGCGCCTATCGATACGAGCTCTATCCTGAAATCGACACCGCCATCGAGATCTCGGCAGTGCTCTTTCCACGCAAACCGAATGTCAAGTTCGGTCTCGCGCCATTGACCGCCATGTTCTTCATCGGCGAGGACGATCATCGTTTCAACGACGACTTTCGTCCCGAGCTGCATGATTCTGATGGGCTCCTGATCCATTCGGGAACCGGCGAATGGATTTGGCGCCCGTTGCGCAACCCGGTGAAGCCGGAAATCTCCGCCTTTCTCGACCGCGATCTTCGCGGCTTTGGCCTTTTGCAACGGGACCGCGACTTCGATCATTATCAGGATCTCGACCTCGCCTATGAGAGCCGGCCAGGCTATTTTGTCGAGCCGAGGGAGAGCTGGGGCGAAGGCCGGGTCGAGCTCGTCGAACTTCCGACCGGATACGAGACCAACGACAATATCGTTGCCTTCTTCGTGCCTAAGGATCCGCTGGAGCCGGGAAAACCTTTCAGCTACGCCTACCGCCTCGCCGCCAGTCTCAATCCGGCCCAGCTCTCGCCCAATGGGCGAACGCTGAACACCTATCAGACGAAGGCGGCGGCACTCGGTTCAACCGAACCGCCGGTGCCGGGTTCGCGCCGGTTCATTATCGATTTCACCGGCGGCGACCTCGCCTATTACGCGGCCGATCCGGAATTGGTCGAGGTCGTTCCGTCCACGAGCCAGGGCAAAATCGTGCGCTCCTTCATCGTTCCGAACGTCCATAACAACGGGTTTCGCGCGGTGATCGACGTGCAGCTCGATCTCGGCCAATCCGACGGATTTGCGCGCCTTCCTGCGGACCGGCACACGGGCGCTCACCGGGACCTGGACCTTTCCGTGGCGGGCCGAATAGGTGCCGCCTTTAAGACAGCGGCCCCGCCATTAGTCTTGTAAGATCGAAGCGATCGATGTCGTGCAGCAATTCGATGAAGGCCGTGGCGCCATGGCCGGCGCAGGCCTCGCCTTTTCGGCCGTGGCGGCTTGCGCATTGCCCATGGCGCCGGAGGCGGAAAAATCCTGGCTCATCCAGCCAAAGCCAGTTGGGCGGCCAGCGCGCAGCCAAGTTGAACTCGCGTTCCATTGCGACGCTCCGGGACGCGAAATCGTGCCGCCTCGTCCTCGCGCACGAGGTCGGGCCGGAAATTTAGCATCAGCGATGTCTCGATTTCTCCGGCATGAATGCCATGCGCTCTGCTCCGTGGCCGGAAAGAGTCCGCCGGGTGCGCCAAAGCCGATGCCAGGAGGCCATGACAACTAGCATGCCGAGCCGCGCGCGCAGATCGTGCGCGATGATGTCGAGGGCCGCGCATTGCCGCCATGCGAGTTCAAAAGAACCAGCTTGCGGCAGCCGGTGCGATGCACGCATTCGCAAATTTTGTCCAGGCAGGTGATAACAGGTTCGGCCGGAACGCTGAGCGTGCCGGGAAAATCCGTGTGCTCGATCGAAAGCCCGCATGTTCTGCACGGGCAGAAACAAAACGGCGAGTTCGTCCGGCACGCCGCTCGACGACCTTTGCGATAGTGCCTTGCATGATGAAGTATCGATGCCAAGCGGCAGATGCGGGCCATGCTGCTCGATCGCGGCGACCGGCAGACGGCGATGGCGCGCGCCATGTCGCGGGCCTAAAATCGGTCCAGGTCATCTCGGCCCAAAATTTTGTTTGCGGCATAAGGCATCCATCTCGCCACGCGGCGTATTTGCCGCCCGGGCGCAAAGCGGTTTTATACCATTGAGTTGCGAAGGCAGCATCGTTTGCCGCGAAGGTGGGGCGGTTCCGAACGGCGGGGGGGGGGTACTGACTAATAACCGGCATTCTTGAAGTGGCCGCAGAAATTGGAGATCAAGTGGTTGAGCTACGCGCGTAGCTATTGCGAGCGCCGTCAGATTGTGAGAACATATATAGAACACATCGGAGTTGCTTAATGACGCATACCTTTGGGGGCAGCTGGACGGAAGAGAAACTCGCCGTAATGCGCTCCTATTTCGCGGCCTACGCGCAAGCCTTGAAAAACCAGAGTTTCGCAAAATGGTATATCGACGCCTTTGCTGGCACGGGCGAGCGCAATGAAGTGAAGCGGCCCGGATCGCGTGGAGACCGCGTCTTTCGGCGACGACACGGATGAGATCGACGACGTGAAGGATGGCTCCGCCCGGATTGCGCTCGGGATCGATCCGCCTTTTGACCGATACATTTTCATCGATCGCACCCCGCAGCATACCGAGGCGTTGAAAGCTCTACGCGACCAATTTCCCGCACGGACGATCGACGTTCAAATTGGGGACGCAAACCAAGTCCTGAAGAATATTTGCCGGTCGATAAATTCGGCAAAATACGCGCGCGGCAGTGTTCATCGATCCCTACGGAATGCAGGTGAACTGGTCGACCCTTGAATCCCTTGCCGCTACGAAGGCCGTTGACATCGCCTTGCTATATCCAACAGGGCCGTTGAACAGGATGTTGTGAAGCGCGGCAACATTCCGGCAACATGGGCAAGGCGGATAGACGATCACCTCGGACCATGTGATTGGCAAAATGCGTCATATAAAGAAACAGAACAAATCGATCTATTTTTGCCGGATCTGTCCGCATTGAAGAAAACGATGAACGCGGAAGGGCTGCGCCAATTCGTGTTGGAGCGGCTGAAATCGATATTCCCATTCGTCTGCGAGAGGCAGCTTGAACTAGAAACTCACGAGGCGCGATTCTTTACCATTTGTTCATCATATGCGCCAATCCTAAACCAGCGGCGAGAAATCTCGCGATGAAGCTTGCGGGACATGCCGTGAACCTCCCCCGCGCCACAAAGCGGTGATGAGATGGCAGGCCGTTCAAACATTGAATGGACCGAAGCAACGTGGAACCCGGTAGCGGGTTGCGCGATGGTGTCGCCGGGTTGCACGAATTGCTATGCCCAGCGGATGGCGGCGCGGCTCGAAGCAATGGGTATGGAAAAATACGCCGGGACCACGCGGAAATCTGGTCGCCGCGCGGTTTGGACAGGACATGTCAATTTCGACGAATCCTCTCTTAAGGCGCCGCTGAAATGGCGCAAGCCGCTCCGCATATTTGTGAATTCAATGTCGGATTTGTTCCAAGATTTGTGCCGGAGCGCTTAATTTCCGGCGTGTGGCAGGTCATGGAAAAGGCTCATTGGCACTCATTTCAGATTTTGACAAAGCGCCCAGAACGGATGCGGGAAGTTCTGCGCTGTAGTTCCTATCCAATATTAAGAAATGTTTGGTTGGGCACGTCAGTCGAAAGTCAAGATTATGCCTGCGGATAAAACTGCCGCGAGACTCCCCGCGCATATTCGTTTTGTTTCGTTTGAACCTCTCATTGGCCCGATTATCGCGGTCGATCTTTCTGGCGTGCATTGGGCAATCGTAGGCGGCGGTTCCGGCCCCGGCGCGCCAGGCCCATGGAAACATGGTGGGTTGAAGAGTTGCGAGATACCTGTCGTGAGCAGGGCGTGGCGTTCTTTTTCAAGCAATGGGGTGGCGTCCGCAAAGGTCGAACGGGCCGGACATTCGAGGGGCGCACGGTGGACTAGATCCAAGCAGCTGCGGCAAGTTAGTGGCGACTCTCGCAGCTGTAGCTTTATATATCTTCCCGTGTTGTTTCTCTGGCGTTTCCAAAAAAACGACGCACTTGACATCGCGGCGTATCTGAATCCGTTTGGTGGCGACGGCGGCTGGGCTCGCTGGCCCATTGGCGTCGTCCCCCTTGAAAACGAAAGCGAAAACCCCATGAACATTCGTGCCATTCTCTGCGCGGCCTCCGGCCGTTTTCACCACAACCGCGCAAACCGCGGTTGCGCAGCAAGGCGTGAAAGTCGGCGCATTGCGCTGCGACGTCTCCGGAGGCCTCGGTCTTATCATCACGTCGAGCAAGGACATGAATTGCGTTTTCACCTCGGCTAGCGAGGACAGAGCGAGCCTTATTGTAACGTTGGAATTCGGCCTCGCTAT
>CAVRMA010000005.1:0-118057 GCA_963722515.1 uncultured Alphaproteobacteria bacterium
TAGTTTTCTTGCGTGGCGCTTATGTTTTCCGCGCCACATCCGCCGTATGCAGGATGACCGCCGCCGCGCCTGTCCCCGCGGTCGCCGTGGTACTCCGGACGAGACGCAAGGTGCAGGCCGCGCGACCGGCACTGGTTGATTGGCAGAGCTTGCGTTGCCGCCGGTTGCCAGTGCGGCCGTCCTCCGGCTCAAATCGTCCGTAATGGCAAATCCGCCAACAATTCCGGGGTTGCCCGAAAGCTCGACCGCCACTGTAAGTTAAAGACAAGAGGCTGCGACGCGTCAAGGTACCCCTGCCTAGGGGCATTTTGCCGCACTGCAACAACCCCCTTTGCCGAACCTGTCGCAATCCTGGAAAATGCCACAATTTCTATTCTATCGACTATTCCGGAGATGCTTGACATGTCAGGCAATTACAATCGTTCGATAGATCTTAAGGATACGGTGGAGCTGCCCGCGAATGCGCCGCCTGAGCGTGAATACCTCCCTTGAAGAAGCAGTGATTTGGTGATAAGAGGATAAAAAAATCGATTTAATTTGAGAACTAAGACATCTAGAAAAACTTATGTGATTAATGGTGAAAATTATCAGTTATTAATTTGTGAGAGGTGTTTGGATGTTTCAGAGCCGCTTAAGCGATATTGTTGAGTCTCGGAATTGTAGCAATGCAAACTCTAGCCAATTCAAAATCTCCTGCCAAAAAATCGAAATCCTGGCCCGGGCTGTTGATCTGTGTCTAATTGCCATTGCGAGCACCCTTGGAGGAATCGTTTATCAGCACGTTTGGCACAACTACCCCGCCACGGTGGAAGCCTGCTTGAGTGCCGGCATTATCAACGGCTTGTTATACGTTTTTTCGGTCAGTGCGCGCGGCCTTTACCGGCTTCCCGTGTTGCTCGTGCCGGTTCCGTATATTGGCCGGCTCCTTGCGATCTTTGCCTCCACCGCTCTTTTGATGGCCGGATTTTTGTTCTTTATCAAAGGCGACGCCGTGTTTCCGGCCTCGCCCTTGGTTGCGGCGCTATTGCCCCAAATATTTCTCTTGGGAATTGCCCGTTGGGTTTTAGCCAAGGCAGCGCGCACCATGCTGTCCGCGGGGAGCCTCGACGGACGCCTTGTCGTGACGATAGGCGAGCCGGCGGAACTGCTGGGATTGAGTGCAAGTTTCCTGTTGCGGTACTGCGGTTTGCGGGAAGTTTTCCGGGTCGCGGTCGCAACGAGTCGCGGGCACCGCCCGGACGAGGTCCTGGCCGGTCTGGACGGCGCCCTCGCGGCGGCGCGCGACCGTGGCGCCGAGGAATTTTTGGTGGCGCTAAGCTGGGGCAGACAGGAGCTGCTCGAAACAATTCGCTCCCACCTTCGCGAATCTCCGCTTCCGGTCCGGCTATTGCCTGACCGTAGCATCAGAACAATGCTGGGGCGCCGTGGTTTAACCGCGGGCAGGCTGTCGCTCCCGGTGACTATCCAGAGGGCGCCGTTGAACGCTCTCGAGAGAGCGGTCAAGCGAACTCTGGACATCTTTGGCTCGATGACGGCAATTTTGTTTTTGTTGCCGCTTCTTTTGCTCGCCGCGATCGCCATCAAGCTCGATAGCGGCGGTCCAATTATCTTCCGCCAGCGGCGAACCGAATTCAATGGGAAGGAGTTTGTCATCTTCAAGTTCCGGACGATGACCGTTCTCGAGGACGGACCGGCCATCATTCAAGCGTGCCGTGACGACCTTCGAGCGACCCGTGTAGGCAAATTCCTCCGCCGGTCGAGCATCGACGAGCTGCCCCAGCTTCTTAATGTGCTAAAAGGCGAAATGTCCCTGGTTGGGCCGCGGCCGCATGCGGTCGCCCATGATAAGGAATACAAACTTCACATTGCCGATTATGGTTTTCGCCACCACATCAGGCCGGGAATAACCGGTTGGGCGCAGGTCAACGGATTGCGCGGCGAAACCCGGTCCATTGAGAAGATGACCGAGCGTGTGAAGTTGGATCTGTGGTATATTAATAATTGGTCGCTCGGCTTCGACCTGAATATCTTAGTGCGGACTTGTTTCGAGGTTCTGCGCGATCACGCTTATTGAAGTCCGGGTAGCGGTTCGCCGGAAACAGCGGAATTTGGCCGGCGCACCATGTTGGACGATTGGCCGTTCCCGCGTCGCGCGGGGGCGACCGCCTTTGCGCAACAATGCCCCTCCGGATCTTAAAGCAAAGCGGAACCCGGTTCGCACCGGTTACGGGATCTGCTCCGGTGTGGCAAGAGGCAGGGTTTCTCCTTGCGCGAAGATCGCGTCGAAACGCCGTTTAAATAGCTCCGCCGCGGCTTGGCTGTCGATGACGAGGAGATCGTTGTCTTGCCGCTTCAGTCCCGACGCGGAAAAGTTCGCGGCACCCGTGCGTAGCCACCGGCCGTCGATTTGATAGCTCTTGAGGTGCATCAAAGGCGAACCCGAACGCTTGAAGCGCGTCTCGATTGCGGGATTGGCGAGCAGTTCCCGGAACAGCGGTGTGGGTTCCCGCTCGCCGATTCGGCGGCCATCCATGTAAATGCGAACCCTGACGCCTCGCCCCGCCGCGCGGATCAATGCCCGCATGACCGGCCAATCAGTCATAACATAGGCGGCGATGTCGATGTCGTGCCCCGCCCGGTCGATCAGCGCGACATCGGCTTGCTCCAGATTTTCGACCGGGGCATAGTGAATGACCGGCGCGGGATCGGCGAGGCACAGCAAGAGCGGGACAGACGCCAGGATAAGGCCAAGCGAGAGCCCAGCGCCAGCACGAAATCGCAATAAAGTCATCGGTCTTTGTCCAACCTGTGGCTTTAAGTTATTAGATGGCATGTTGGCCTTTCCCCTGCCTGGCGTCCGCCTTGCGGAAGTTGCGCGAGCAGTGCTTTTCCATGAGTTGACGAAGGGCCACGGTGCTATGGTCCAGGCGATAGTTCGACGGATTTCCCGCCTGAGCGCCGGACTCGAGGCTGTTTGCAATTTTTGGGGAGAACCATGTCTGGGACGATTGCGCGAACAGAAGGCCCCGGGCGCGACGGCACACTGCTGCCGGAGCGGCTGGTCAGCGGTTACGAAGCCTTCCTTGGCGGGCGTTTCACGCGCGAATTAGACCGTTTTCATCATTTGGCCGAGGCCGGACAAAAACCCCGGATCATGTTGATCGGATGCTGCGATTCGCGCGTCTCGCCGGAGGTCATCTTCGATGCGGAACCGGGCGAGCTTTTCGTCCTCCGGAACATCGCCAATCTCGTGCCGCCGTACGGGCCGAACGATGATTTGCACGGCACCTCCGCGGCGCTTGAATACGGGGTGCTGGGTTTGGAGGTCGAACATATCGTGGTGATGGGACATGCGGACTGCGGCGGGGTGGGCGCCTTCGCTCGCGGCGAAGCCAACGCCGGCCATGAGCCGCTTTCGCCCGGCGATTTCATTGGCAAATGGATCGGCCTAATTAATCCCGCGGCGGCGCGCATCGCGCCGGCTGGCGCGCCGCCCGACGATTACATCGAACGTCTCGCTCTGGCTTCGATCGTCCAAGGTCTCGTCAATTTGCGCACCTTTCCATGGATTGCCGGGCGCGAACAGCAAGGCAAGCTCGACCTTCACGGAGCCTATTTCGGCATCTCGAGGGGCACGTTGCTCGCGCTCGACGGGATTAGCGGCCGCTTCGAACCCATCGCCGCGGGGGCGCATCGCGCCGCCTTCGCCAGGCTGGGCTCATCGGGCATGATCGGCCCAGGTGAGCATAATCGAACCCAGCTGTAGGAGCGAACGACCCATTTGTATTTAAGGTTTGACGGTAACAATGGGTTGGTTCTTGTCTTGCCTCGAGTGCCGTTTGCCGTGGGACGAGTGGCCGCCCTTGCGGCCGGCTTCTGAAGCGAGTTGGCGGTTTTGCGAAAAACTGCGCTTTTCATCGGGAACGCTTCGGCCCCCCTTGCGTGCGATTTCCCGTTGTTTCTCCGCATCCATGGACGCGAAGCCCCAGTTCGAGGTGCCAGCATTCTTTTGCATGGTCCTGTCTCTGATCAATTTATGTCCCGCTAACCATCAAGCCAGACAACGGTTCCACAACCTCCAAAGCCCATCCAAAACTGGCCGCTCGCGCGCTTTTTGATCAGATGGAATCGCCGGACCGAATGGGAATCACCCGGATTCAAGGAGTTGGAGCATGCCCTTATGAGACATCGGATATATCCGATGTCTAAATATCGAAAAAGCCGGGCAATTATTCCGGGACATGCTCTAGCGGCACCGGTCATGAAATCCGGCAAAGCAAAAAAAAGCCCCAGCGTTGATGCCAGGGCCCTTGCAGCAAATTAGTCCCGCCTTCATGCTGCGTGAAGGTTGCCCGCCGCGGACTTGCCGGTTCGTTTGTCCGCAATGACTTCGTAGTTGATTTTCTGGCCTTCCTGCAGATTGCGCAGTCCTGATTGTTCCACGGCGCTGATGTGGACGAACACGTCCTTGCCGCCGTCGTCTGGCTGTATGAAGCCGTATCCTTTGTCCGGATTAAACCACTTCACGGTTCCCGTAGTCATAGAGGCTATCCTTAAAGTCGTAGAGAAAAGAGGCGCCCATCTAGGCGGACGCCGACGTTGCATCGAGGTTTTGAGGAGGAGGTCGTCAGCAGACGCAAAAATGCGAGGCCAAGCCGTCGGCAAAAACACGACACGCCGCAATGTATGTTTTTACGATCAGCAATACAAGGGGGGTCGTCATCGGTTTTTAGAGTAAGTTCCGGCAAGGCCGGACAGCTTCACCGGACGCAACCGCGTCTTGCGTAAGGCGTCGAACCCGCTTCGCGGCCAAATTTTGCTCAAAACCGCTCGATCCGCGCAAGGGTAAACAGCCCGAAAGGCGGCAGTTTGCGGCGTTCCACGAGTCGGACGCAAGGCGTGGAATCGATCCAATCGCCGAGAATCGACCAAGCAAACTCCGGCTGCCAGCCGAGTTCGGCGCTGCATTTGGCGAGGGCCGATTCGATCCAGGCCATCGGGCCTCGGCCGCTGCCGAAATGATTGACGAGGATGATCTCGCCGCCCGGCTTCACGACGCGGGCCAATTCATCGAGACTAGCGCGCGGCTCGGGAACGACCGTCAGAACGTAAGGCGCGACCACCGCATCGAAATAGGCGTCCGGGAAAGCGAGGCGCGCCGCGTCCATGACCACGAGTCCCTCGACATTGCCTAAGGCCTTGGCGCGTATGCGCCTTTGGGCGCGCCGCAGCATCGGCTCGGAAAGATCGATCCCGGTCAATCTCGTCCGCCGGTCGAACATGGGCAATTCGAGGCCGGTGCCGACGCCCACATCGAGCACATGCCCGCCCCCGCGGCTGGCGGCCGTTGCCGCGACTTGGCGTCCCGGCCGCAGGACGAGCTCGAAGACGAGATCGTAAACCGGCGCCCAGCGGGCGTAGGACGTCTTGACATGCGTGTTGTCGAGAACGGCCGGATCGCCCACGTGCCCTGGCCGGGCGGCCAAGGCTGGGGCGTCAAAGGTTTCCTCTTGCATGAACGCCGGCCTCCACGTCGCCGGCGCGATTTCCATTTCATGGCCCCCCGCTCCGGTCAATTGTTCTTGTGCATCCACTCCCGCGCGCCGCGCGGCCGGTTTCCGCTCAAAGCGGCAACGGCTCGGCCCGCGCGTAATTATTTTCCACGGCCGCCGGAAAAGCCGGTTCCGCGGAAACAATGAAGCCTCCGCCCAAAACCCGCGCTTGCGGCCGGTCCGACGCATAAAAGACGCAGGCTTGGCCAGGCGAGACGGCATCCTCGGCGGCGGCGAATTCGACGGCGGCCCCGCCGGGACCGATGCAAAGGAGGGCCTGAACCGGAGGCCGGGACGAGCGGATCTGCACGTAGAGTTCCTCTCCCTTGGCGTGATCTTCGAGCGTGCCGGGCCCGATCCAGTTGACCGCGCCCAAATGGACCCGGCGAGTCGCCAGCGCTTCGCGCGGGCCGACGACGACGCGGGCCCGCGCGGCGTCCAATTTGACGACAAACAGCGGTGCGCCGGTGCCGAAGCCGCCAAGCCCCAGGCCACGCCTCTGGCCAACCGTGTAATGGATGACGCCCGGATGGCGTCCGAGCACCCGGCCATCAATATGCACGATGTCGCCCGGCACCGCCGCGCCAGGCGTCAAGCGTTCGATGAGATCGCTGTATCTGCCGGTTGGCACGAAACAAATATCTTGGCTGTCGGCTTTATCGGCAACCAGCAGGCCAAACCGGCGGGCGAGGGCGCGGACTTGGGATTTTTCCATATCGCCGAGAGGAAACCGCAACAATTGGAGTTGCGCCTTGGTCGTCGCGAACAGGAAATAGCTCTGATCGCGGGAAAGGTCATACGCGCGGTAGAGCGCACGATTGCCAGAAGTTTCAAGCCGGGACGCCACGTAATGGCCAGTCGCCAAGACATCGGCGCCAAGGTCTTGCGCCGTTTCAAGCAGATCGGCGAATTTGATTTCGCTATTGCAGGCAACGCAGGGTATGGGCGTTTGCCCCGCCGCATAACTTTGCGCGAACGGCGAGATGACCTTGCGCTTGAATCTCTCCTCGTAGTCGAGCACATAATGAGGGATGCCGAGCCGGGCGGCGGTAAGACGCGCATCGTGAATATCCTGTCCGGCGCAACAGGATCCCTTGCGGTGAATCGCCGCGCCATGGTCGTATAGCTGCAGCGTCACGCCGATGACGTCGTAGCCTTGCTCCTTGAGAAGAGCGGCCACGACCGAGGAGTCGACCCCGCCCGACATCGCGACGACCACCCGCGTTTGCGCCGCGGGCTTATCGAAACCGAGACTATTGGGACCTTCGATCCCTCCCGGCGCGGGATATTCGTTCATGGCCGTCGCCCATCGCTCGATCAATTGACCCGCAAGCGTCCATTGGCCGCGTACCGGAGTGATCCGGTACTCCCGTTGCCAGGCTAGAATCTCAGGCCGCGCGCCGCTGCACGACTCTCAGCGGCCAATCCGGCAGCACAGGCGCGAAACCTGGCGCTTGCTCTGCCGCCAACGCGCCATTCTTACTTAATACCTCCCCTATCGCAAATGCAAATTCGCGTGCTTCCTGTCCTTCCGGGCGACGTGCCAGGGGCCTTCCTTAACGTTATGCAAATCAATCGTCTCAATTAGAGACATAAAGCACTCCACGTCGCGGTCACGCCAAATAATCAAGGCCTTTGGAACGGAATTTCATTAGCAAAAGCGTAACTTTGGTTTAGGCAAATCTTAAAACACCTCGCCTATTTTGGCTGCCAACACTTCAGTCTGGTATGTGAGTTTCGAACATGGCCGAACCAAACCGTCCCAAGCCGAAATATGTCATCGGGCCCGATGGCAGCCCCTTGACCGTTGCGGATCTGCCGCCTTCCACGACCAAGCGCTGGGTGATCCGGCGCAAGGCGGAAGTCGTGGCGGCGGTACGTGGTGGCCTTTTGTCGCTGGACGAGGCGTGCAGCCGCTATACGTTGACAGTCGATGAATTTCTGTCTTGGCAATTGTCGATCGACCAATATGGGCTCGCTGGACTGCGCACGACCCGCATTCAGCAATATAGGGCCTGATCGCGGCGCGGACCGCCCCCCGCGCCCCGAGGTGGCACGTCGCCGGGTCCTGGCAGCGAGGCCGCCCGGTGCATAAAGCCAAACTCAATCGTGATCCAGCGCGTCTTCCGCCTCTTCGTCAGGCAACTTGTGACGCAGGATGAGCGGCACCTGAGCCGCCGAGAAAACAACAATCAGAATTAAAATTCCTGGAAACTTGAAGGCGACCCAGACACCGTTCGATTGCGTGCGCCAAACGATCTCGTTCAGAAGCGCAAGCGCGAAAAAGAAGCCTCCCCAACGCAAGCTGAGGAGCCGCCAGCCGCGCTCGGTCAAGGTCATGGCATTGTCGAAAATGATTGGCAAAACCAATTTGTTCATCGCGAGGCCGCCGATGAGCGCTACCCCGAAGCCGGAATAGAGCACGGTCGGCTTCATCTTGATGAAGGTGGCATCCTGCAAATAAAGCGTGAGGCCGCCGAAAATGAGCACCAGTACCGCGGTCATGAGCGGCACGGCCGGGAGCCGCCGGGTCGAAACAAACGAGACAGCAAGCGCCACGGCGACTGCCGCCATCAAGACGAGAGTGGCGGTGAAGAGCCCGGCGTTCGGGCCGCTCAGGATCGGCGGCGGCAGGAAAGGCGCGACCGCGGGCGCGAAAAGTTTTGGCCGCGCGTTGGCGAAAAAGAACAAGATGAGCGGCCCCATTTCGACGCCGGATTTGAGCCATGGCGATCCCCGCTTGGTTCGCTTCTGCACCGCGGCGCCTGCCTGCATTTCGTTCATTCCGTTTGACCTTTCCGGTTTTTTTCGCCACGCGGCTTAACCCAAATACAAATCTTCCAGGCCGGCGATGGCACGGGCAAAATCCCGAGCCTCGAAAGCCTCCAAGTCGTCCACGCCTTCGCCGACCCCGATGAAATGCACCGGAAGCCGGAATTTCTCCGCGATCGCGACGAGGATGCCGCCGCGCGCGGTTCCGTCGAGCTTGGTCATGACGAGACCTGTAACCCCTGCGGCGCGGCCGAAAATCTCGACCTGGTTGATCGCGTTTTGGCCAACTGTCGCATCGAGGACGAGAAGCACCGCGTGCGGCGCGCCGGGATCGGCCTTTTTCATTACGCGTATGATTTTTTTAAGTTCGGCCATGAGCTCGGCCCGGTTTTGCAGCCGCCCGGCGGTGTCCATGAGTAACACGCCAACGCCAGATTCCCGCGCCGCCTTGATCGCGTCGAAAGCCAGCGCCGGCGCATCGCCGCCTCGTTCGCTTGCGATGACCGGACACCCAATGCGCTCGCCCCACATGCGCAATTGCTCGATCGCGGCGGCGCGGAACGTGTCGCCGGCGGCAAGCAGAACGCTAGTCCCGCCGCTTGACAAGTGCGCCGCGAGCTTGCCGATGGTCGTTGTTTTACCCGAGCCGTTTACCCCGGCCACGAGAATGACGAAAGGTTTCTTGGCCCTATCGATCTCCAGTGGCCGGGCATAAGGGGCAAGCGCGCGCTCGATTTCCGCGGCGAGGACCGCCTTGACTTCTTCGACGCCGATATCCTTGTCGTGGCGGCCCTGGCCGATTGTTTTTGTGATCCGTGCGGCCGTCGCGACGCCGAGATCGGCGCGGATCAGCAGGTCTTCCAAATCATCGAGCATCAAAGCGTCGAGCTTGCGTTTGGTGAGGATCGCGGCGAGGCCTTCGCCGATCGAGCCGGACGAGCGCGACAGGCCCTCGCGCAGCCGCATCCACCAGCTCCGCTTTTCCCCGGCCGGCAGTGGGCTGGCGGGAGGTGTTTCGCGCGCGGAGAATTCTGGCTCGAAAGCTTCGTCTTGCGCCAGGGCAGAGAGGTCAGGCTCCAAGACCTCATCTTCCGCGGAAACCTCGATAGCGAATGGCGCAGGATGACCGGGGACTTCCTCGCCGCCGCCCGGCGCTCCATGCGACGGGATTGCGGCCTCAGCCTCCGGCGGTGGCGTTAGCGTCCGCCGCGACCGCCGTCTATAGGCGGCCCGGATCGTTGAGCTCACGATTCCCCAACTACCGGTGCCCAGAAGGAACGCGGCGGCGAGTTCGATTGCCCTCTCCTGTGTCAGCACAAAGTCGATCAATTGGCTCCACATGAACCGGTGCTCCCATGGCTTTGCGTCTGGCGGAACAAGCTTAACAGCGTTCTTGGATTTTCCATGAATACCATAGAGGACATGGCCTCAGAGCACGAGCCACCCAGCCTGAAACCGGGCCAATCTGAACCTCGAAGGGACGGAAGGCCCGTTTTAGGCTATACTAGCTGCGAGAAATAGCGGCGGATTTGGCGATTTGGCGGAACCGCGAGCTACTCCTGGGATATGGATGTGACCGGCCCCGGCGTCACTTTCAACATCAGCGCGCGTTTTTCGATAGTAGCGAAAGTCGCCCTGTCCGTGCCGGAGAGCCAAATCTGCCCGCCCAAGGTTTCGAGCACTCCAAAAAGCGCGTCGCGCCGGACCGGATCGAAATGGGCGGCGATCTCGTCGAGGAGGATGATCGGCGCCAATCCGCTCAACTGTGCAACGAGCCTAGCGTGCGCCAGAACCAATCCGGCGAGCAGCGCCTTTTGTTCTCCCGTCGAGGCCTGCGCCGCCGGGACTTGTTTCGGGCCGTGGCGCACGCAAAGATCGCTCGCGTGCGGCCCAATCAAGGTGCGCCCCGCCGCCGCATCGCGGGACCGGCCGGCGCGCAACATGTCCCGATAGATGTCCTCGGCTTGCAGCGCCGGGCGGGTCGCCACCAGGCGCTCGATTTCGCCCTCCAAGGCAAGGTCCGCCCATGGAAACGGCGAGGTTTTATCCCGCGTCTCTGTAATGAGCGCCGAAAGCCGCGACACGGTCTCGACCCGGGCCGCGGCAACCGCGACGGCGAATTCGGCGGCCTCGCGTTCGATCGCGTCGAGCCAGCCGCGGTTGGCGCCAGGGCCCTCCTCCAGCAAACGGTTGCGGCTGCGCAACGCCCGTTCGAGCGAGGCCGCGCGTACACCGTGACCGGCATCTATGGCGAGCACGAGCCGGTCGAGAAACCGCCGCCGGTCGCCTGCCGGGCCGATGAAAAGCCCGTCCATCGCGGGGGTCAGCCAAACCACGCGGACATGATCAGAAAAGCCGCGTATGGAGCCGACGGGCTCGCGGCTGATCCGGTATTTGCGTTGCGGCGGCGCGTCCTTTTGCGGCTCGATCCCGGTCCCAAGCTGGACGCCGCCGTTTTGCGTTTCAAGTTCGACCGAGATAGCGAAGCCGCCGCCGCCGCTGTTGCGCGCGCAGTCGCGCAATTCCGCCCGGCGCAGGCCACGTCCAGGCGCAAGCAGCGAGAGGGCTTCGAGAAGGTTAGTCTTGCCCGCGCCGTTGTCTCCGGTCAGCACGACGAGGCGCCCGTTAACCGCAAGATCGAGCGAGGCGTAGGAGCGAAAATCGGCGAGCGCGAGCCGCCGCACGCCCGCTCGGGCGAAAGTTTTCGCGGGCGCGTGGGGTGCAGCCGCGGACGCCTCCAAAGATGTTCCGCTCATTAAGGGAAAAGGCTCCTCAAACCTATCCAAATCGTCCATGTTCGACCAGAAATCCAGCGATTACGCCGCTCACAGGATGGCGTGCTTTTTCTCTCGATGCCGAACATGGACGACATGGTTTCGTTGCTGCTGCACGCCAATGGCATCAATCCCTATTGGGGCGAGATCGAGCACTACCACAATTCTTCCCGCAAGCGGCTTTACGCGCTTTTGCAACACCATGGTTTCAAGCCGGCCGAATATCACATCAGGGAACGCTACCGCGTCCACTTGGAGGTGATCGCGATCAAGCAGGGGTGACGGGGCAGGCGGCCGAGACGGTTAAATATCGTTTTTTTCCGTGGATTTTCTCTGAATGGGGCTATGCAAGCGGCAAAATTTCCGTTAAGAACAAAAAGTGAACAACTGAGAGGGGCGACGATGTTATCCTCCGTGGAGATGTGCGCGGGTGCGGGCGGGCAGGCGCTTGGGCTTGAACAAGCCGGTTTTGTGCATTCCGCCTTGGTGGAGATTGAACCAGCTTTTTGCCGCACGCTGCGGTTTAACAGACCGCTATGGAATGTTTTGCAGCAAGACTTGGCCTCATTCGACGGCCACCCATACCAAGGTGCCGATCTCGTCGCCGGCGGTCTTCCGTGTCCGCCATTTTCGGTGGCGGGAAAGCAGCTTGGTTCCAAGGACGATCGCAATCTGTTTCCAGCGGCGCTTAGGCTCGTGGATGAAATACGCCCCAAGGCTGTGATGATCGAGAACGTGCGTGGTTTTCTCGATGCGGTATTCGAAGATTACCGGTTGCATCTGAAGGAGCACCTCAAAAAACTTGGCTATGAAGCTGACTGGCGTTTACTGAACGCTTCTGAATTTGGGGTGCCCCAGCTGCGCCCGCGCGTGGTGATTGTGGCTATCCGCAAGGAATTGGCTGGCGGCTTTGATTGGCCGCAAGTTGCGGCACATAACCCGGCGACCGCCGGTGAAACTCTATTTGACTTGATGGCTGCGAATGGCTGGCGGGGGGCTGCGGCCTGGCGCAGCCGCGCGAATGAAATAGCGCCCACGATCGTTGGCGGATCAAAGAAGCACGGCGGCCCCGATCTCGGCCCGACCCGGGCACGCAAAGCGTGGGCAAGCCTAGGGGTGAACGGGCTGTCGCTTGCGGAGGAAGCGCCAGAGCGCGATTTCGTGGGCATGCCTCGCCTCACCGTGCGGATGGTCGCCAGGCTGCAAGGTTTCCCGGACGATTGGCAGTTCGCTGGACCCAAAACAACGGCTTACCGTCAGGTGGGCAACGCGTTTCCTCCACCAGTTGCGCGAGCGGTTGGTCAACAGATCAAACTCGCTTTGATGGCGAACCGCAGCTTTAGATTGGCGGTATGAAAGTCGGTAATCACAAGAGTTAATAGCTGGCAATGCTTAGGAATTATGCCAGAAGTCGCCCGCTATGCGGGCGATTCCTCTACTGTGGCTCCTGGGCATCCGGACTTTCCAGTGCTCGCGAAGATACGCGAGGGCATCCTCGTCCACACTGGTGGCATCGATTCGCTCCGCAAGAAATTTCCACTGCTGATCCGAGAAGCAATTGATTTTGTGCTTGACCCTGTGCGGACGGCACGCACACGGCTGAGCGAACTAGACAAGATCGAAAAAACATTCGTCGGGCTCAAGGTCGAGCATTACGTTCGGGACATGCTTGATGTTCCGAAAGGCCTGCGCGACCTGAGGATTGCTGGGTGCGATGTAGACATCAAAAATACAGTTCAAGGCAGCTGGATGATCCCGCCTGAGACGTTTGTGCAGGACGAACCGTGCCTTGTTATCGCCTCCGATGAAATGACGCATAATTGCTGGCTCGGTCTCATTGTGGCCCGCGAAGCTTACCTGAACGCGGGGAACCGTGATCAGAAGCGGAGCGTATCCGCTGCGGCTTTTTGCAATATCCTGTGGTTAATCGAGGGAGCCGCCTACCCGGAGAGCAGATGGACAGGCCTGAATATGGGTTGGATTCGCGAGTTACGGAAGATTCGAGGCGGGAAAAAGCGGGCAGTCGCATTCTTTTCTGAAAATTTACGGAAGCCGATCGACCGGGTTGTTATCCAATCGCTCCTTTTTAATCAGCACGACTATATGAAACGGCTTCGCATGAATGGGGGCGCACGCGACGAGTTGAGAAAGAGAGGTATCGCACTCTTATCAGGAATTTATGATTTTGCGTTGATAGTGGAACTGGGGTTGCCACAATTGGACCACGAAGAGACGATGGCTGTCGCCCCGAGTGACGCTGCTGAAGAGGCCCTCATGAGAAGAAAAGGCGTGATTGCCTAGCTGATAATGGTGGACAAGCTTCCCCCAGAACGTCGTTCGGAGAACATGCGGCGCATCAAGAGCAAAGGCACGCAGCCCGAAATGCTGGTGCGCCGCCTCGTTCATGGCATGGGTTTCCGTTACCGTTTGCATGGTCCCGGTTTGCCCGGCAAGCCCGATCTTGTTTTTGCCTCGCGCGGAAAGGTGATTTTTGTGCACGGATGCTTCTGGCATCTGCACGGCGACCCAAATTGCCCGGACCGGCGGGAACCCCGGTCCAATCTGGATTACTGGAAGCCGAAACTGGCGAGGAACCGGCAACGGGACGCCGAGCATATGTTAGCCCTGGAAGCGGCCGGCTGGTCGGTGCTTACCGTTTGGGAATGCGAAACACGAAACCCGGCCATGCTGGCGGCGTCCGTGCGAGCATTCCTGGAATAGCGCAAGCTTCGCTAATTGTAATGATGCCGCATGCGCTGCCGCAAACAGCGAAAACCCGGCATAAGTATTTCACGTGAAACTTTTTGGTACGATCGGCGCGAAACTGGCGCCCATGTTCCCCTCTTCGGGCATCGGCTATCATGCGCGACCAAGCCCGCCCCGTACTCGTTTTGGAGGATCGCAATGGACGAGGATCGCTTCAACATCGCTCTGCGCAAATTTCTCAAGGTGGTCGGAATCACCTCGCAACGAGAAATCGAGCGCGTCGTTCGCGATGGCAAGGTCGAAGGCACGGAACTCAAGCTGCGCATGACGCTGACGGCCGAAAACGCGCCGCTAAATCATATTGTCGAAGAGACAATCGACCTTCGTTAACGAGCCTCGGCCCGCGGCGTCCGGCTGCTCGCGGCACTCAGACGCGCCGGACCGCCTTGCGCCAGGCCCCCCCTTCGTTTATGCCGCTGCCTTCGCAGCGCATAAGTTTGGGCCGCCATTTGTCCGTTGAAGAAACGCCTGTCGCCATTATCATGGGCAGCGAATCGGATTGGGAGACGATGCGCCAAGCCGCCGCCCTCCTCGACGCCCTCAAGATCGGCTATGCGGCCCGGATCGTCTCGGCGCACCGGACGCCGGAGCGGCTCGTCGCATTCGCGAAAGGCGCCAAGGCGGCGGGCTTCAAGGTTATCATCGCGGGGGCAGGCGGTGCCGCCCACTTGCCTGGCATGACCGCCGCCATGACAGCGCTTCCGGTTTTGGGGGTTCCTATCGAAACATCGGCGCTTGCCGGGCAGGATTCATTATTCTCGATCGTGCAGATGCCGGCGGGTGTCCCGGTGGGCACCTTGGCGATCGGCAAGTCCGGCGCGATCAACGCAGCGCTTCTCGCCGCCGCGATCCTCGCTCTGGCCGATCCGGCGATCGAAGCGCGGCTTTCCGCCTGGCGCGCCGCGCAAACCGGGGCGGTGGCCGAACGGCCGTCGCGGGAGGACTGAGCCGTGCCGTTCGAACTTGTCCCTGGCGCGACGATCGGGATTCTCGGAGGCGGGCAATTGGGACGCATGCTCGCTCTTGCGGCGGCGAAACTCGGGCTCAAGACGCATGTTTACGCGCAAGACCCCGAAAGCCCGGCATTCGACGTGGCAAGCGTGCGCACGATTGCTCCCTACGAGGACGAGCTGACATTGGCGGAGTTTGCCGGCACGGTCGAGCTTATCACTTATGAATTCGAGAACATTCCCTTCCGCACCGCCGCGATTCTCGCCGATTCCTGCGTTGTGCGGCCAGGCCCGGCAGCTCTGGCGGTTTGCCAGGATCGCCTCGCCGAAAAGGAGTTTTTGGCGGCGGCGGGTATCAAGGCGGCGCCCTATATGCGGGTGGACGATGCCGGCGCGCTCGCCCGCGCCATCGCCCAGATCGGCCGCCCCTCGATCCTCAAGACGCGCCGGTTCGGCTATGACGGTAAGGGCCAAGTTTTGGTGCGCGAAGGCGCCGATCTCGCGGTGATGTTTCGCACGCTCGGCGGCAAGCCCGCGATCCTCGAAGCCGTCGTGCCCTTCTCCAAGGAAATCTCAGTCGTCGCCGCGCGCGGGCCAAGCGGTGAATTCGCGGCCTATGACCTCGGCGAGAATATCCACGAAAATCATATCCTCAAATCCACCCGCGTTCCCGCGCGCGTGGCGCCCGGGATAGCTGCCGAAGCGGCCCGGCTAGCGCGCGTGATTGCGGACGCACTCGATTATTGTGGCGTCATCACGATAGAAATGTTCGTGACTGGCGGGCAAGGCGGTGATGATGGGCCGCTAGAGCTTCTTGTCAACGAAATCGCTCCGCGCGTCCATAATTCCGGGCACTGGACGCTCGACGGCGCCGCCACCTCTCAATTCGAGCAGCATATCCGGGCGATTGCCGGCTGGCCGCTCGGAGCCACCAGCCGCCACGGCGCGGAAGCCGGCGGGCACGTCGAAATGGATAATTTGATCGGCGAAGACATCCTTGCCTGGGCCAAACTCCTCGGCGAGCCCGGCGCGAGCCTGCATCTTTATGGCAAGGCGGACGCGCGGCCGGGCCGCAAGATGGGCCATGTGACCCGTGTCGTACCTGGCCCGGACCATTGAGACGGCGGATCCCTTCCCTGGACAGAGTGCGCCGGGTCTGTTATCGGCATGGCTTCGCCGTTCGGGTGCTTCGCAGCGCCGGGGCGGTTGTGTCTTTAGTTCAACCCGCTTCATCCCATCATGCGATGGCTGGCGCCTCACCCAAGGACTCCTGCGTGCAAGTTCTCGTTCGCGACAATAACGTTGATCAGGCCCTCAAAGCGCTCAAGAAAAAGATGCAGCGGGAGGGCATTTTTCGCGAGATGAAACTGCGCGGCCATTATGAAAAGCCCTCGGAAAAGCGCGCCCGCGAGAAGGCGGAGGCCGTGCGCCGGGCGCGCAAGCTGGCCCGCAAGAAACTGCAGCGCGAAGGGCTTCTGCCGATGAAGCCCAAGCCCTTGGTGGGGGCGGCGCGTTGAGCGCTGGGAGGCGCGCGATTGCATGATCCGCGAAACCGGTGCCCGCTTTCGGGGCCATGCTGCAGCATTCGACCAACTTCTGGCGGGCGCGTTGGACAAGGGTGACCGGATAATGGGTTTCGCGGCCCTGGTCAAAAATCCGACCCAGGCCCGGCGGCAAATTGTTGGCTGCTTCTTATTGCTGGCTGCTTCCCTGCCCTTAGCCGGCTGCGAAACGGCGACCAACCTCATGGGCAAACAGGGAACCGGCGTCGCCGAAGTGGCGAACCAATCGCCGCAGGAGGCCGCCGCCAACCTAGCGTCCCTGACCGACGTCATTCAGCGCAACCCAATGAGCGCAGAAGCCTACAACACACGCGGCGTGGCTTACGCGAAGACCGGCAAGTTTCAAGAGGCGATCGCCGATTTCAGCCAATCGATCAAGCTCGCTCCCGGCAATGCGGCCTCGCTGACCAACCGGGCGCTCGCTTATCGTCAGATCAACCGCGATGACGCGGCATTGGCCGATTTCAACGGCGCTGTGGCGGCCGATCCCAACCACGCGCCGGCTTATCTCGGCCGCGCCAATCTTTTGCGGTTTCGGGGCAAGCTCGACGAGGCACGCGCCGATCTCGACCAGGCGATCAAGCTCAATCCCGAAAATGCCCAGGCTTTCCACGCAAGGGGTTTGATCTATCAGCGCGAAGGCCTGCATGAGCAGGCGATCACCGACTTCGACAACGCGATCGATCGCGATCCTTTCGCCGGAGCGCCCTACCAGGCCCGCGGGCAGAGTCTCATCGCCATCGGCAAGAGCGACAAGGCAATCGAGGATTTCAACGCCGCGCTCAACGTCGATAACAAAAATGCCGATGCCTGGGCCGGCCTCGGCTTGGCTTATGAAAAATCCGGCAATCGCGCGAAGGCGATCAAATCCTATCAGCGCGCGCTCGTCTTCGATCCGAACAGCCAGATTGCCAAGGAGGGCGTCGCCCGCATCGGGCGGGTGTAAATGAGGTATCTTGAGCGTGCGCTCCGCAAACTCCAAAGTCCTCATCCTGAGGAGCTCGCGAAGCAAGCGTCTCGAAGGACGAGGGCGCCCACGAAAATCCCGTCTCTTCCTTCGATAAACTCAGGATTGAGAGGCCGAGGGCGTCTCATGCAAGGGGCTTCCATCTACATTCTGCGCTGCGCCGATGGCAGCTATTACACTGGCATCACGCACCGGTCCGTGGAGGAGCGGGTGAGCGAGCACGCGCAATGTCTTATAAAAGGCTGTTATACCGAGACCCGTTTGCCCGTCGATCTTGCTTTCAGCGAATATTACGAGCGTGTTAATGAGGCGGTTGCGGCGGAGCAGCGCATCAAGGGTTGGTCACGTGCCAAAAAGGAAGCCATGGTGCGAGGCGACTTTGTTGCCGTATCCGCGCTCGCAAAGCGGAAACGAAAGCCAGTTGCTTCGAAGAGCGATCCCTCGTCCTTCGAGACGCAGGCTTCGCCTGCTCCTCAGGATGAGGGATCTTGAGCGTGCGCTCCGCAACCCCCAAAGCCCTCGTCCTGAGGAGCGCCCAAAGGGCGCGTCTCGAAGAACGAGGGCGCACGCGAAACTTCAAAGCGGGTCTGGTCCGATGCTAAAAACGCCCAGCGCCAACACGCTTTTTTATGGCGACAATCTCGCCATTCTGCGCGAGCACGTCGAAGACGAGAGCGTCGATCTCGTCTATCTCGATCCGCCATTCAATTCCAACGCCAATTATAATCTGCTGTTCAAGGCGCCGGACGGGCACCAGAGCCAGGCGCAGATCGAGGCATTTGACGATAGCTGGCACTGGAACGAGCCGGCCGAGCAGGCCTTTGACGAGGTGATGCAATCGGGCAATTCCGACGCGGCGGAAATGCTGCGCGCCATGCGGTCGTTTTTGAAGGAAAACGACATGATGGCCTATCTCACCATGATGGCTGTGCGCTTGATCGAATTGCATCGCGTGCTGAAGCCCACGGGCTCGCTCTATCTGCACTGCGATCCGACCGCCAGCCATTATCTAAAAATCTTGCTGGACAGCATCTTCGCGCCAGCGAATTTTCGGAGCGAGATAATTTGGAAACGGACGACTGCTCACAGCAACGTCTATTCAGCGTATGGGGCAATTACGGACACAATATTTTTCAATACCAAGGGGCCTAGCTGGAAATGGAACCAGCTTTACCGATTTCAGACTGCGAACGACATTGAAGAAGCATTTCCCAATTGTGACCTTAACGGACGCCGGTGGCGATCTGAAAATTTAAGAAATCCTGGCGTTCGGCCGAACTTGCATTACCCCTACACAGCTAGCAACGGCATCACGTATCAGCCCCATCCGAATGGCTGGACGGTCAATGAATTGAAAATGAAAGCCCTTGATGCGGCAGGCAAGCTTCATTTTCCTACAAAGGCAGACAGCCGCTTGCGGCTAAAGTTCTATGCCGATGAAACGCCTGGCATCAAACTCCAGAATTTATGGGATGATATATCGGCGATCGGGGCACGAGCTGACGAACGCCTCGGCTACCCAACCCAAAAGCCGCTCGCGCTCCTCGAACGCATCGTCTCCGCCTCCTCCAACAAAGGCGATCTCGTTCTCGATCCTTTTTGCGGATGCGGCACCACCGTCCACGCTGCGCAAAAATTGAATCGCCGCTGGATCGGCATCGACGTCACCCATCTTGCCATTCATCTCATTCAGCGGCGTCTGAAAGACGCGTTTCCCGGACTCCAATTCGACATCGCCGGCGTGCCAAAAGATCTCGATGGCGCGCGGGCGCTCGCGGTGCAGGATAAATACGAATTCCAAAAATGGGCGCTCGCGACGATCGATGCCCAACCCTACAAAGGTGGGAAAAAAGGCGGCGACGGTGGCGTGGACGGCTTCCTTTATATAAAGCCAGACGGCAAGAAGACCGAGAAAGTCATCGTCTCGGTCAAGGGCGGCCAAAGCCTCAATCCGGCGATGGTGAAGGATCTCATCGTCACGGTAGATCAAGAGGGGGCCAAGATGGGCGTGTTTTTGACGCTTGAGCCGCCTACCAAGGGCATGGTCACGCAAGCCGCGGCCGCTGGCTTTTTCAAGACGGACTATGGGCAATTCCCAAAGATTTCAGATCGTTACCGTCGAGCAGCTTTTCGGCCCAAGCAACCCGCTGCATTTGCCCTGGCAGGACACCTCGGTCTTTAAAAAGGCCAAGCGCGAGCCAACCGGTACCCAATCGAAACTGGATCTTTGATCATGACTTCACATGTTGCCGTCTTCATAGCGGCCATTTCTACGAGCGTCGGGCGGTTATCGTAGACCGGCGTGCCAAATAAGACCCCGGCCACAAGGCCGGGGCTTTCTTATTTTGCAGGGCGCTGACGCTGCGATCGGTTTATCGTACTACAATTTTGGAACCTCAGGCGTGGCTTTCCTCTGTCGCTGTGGACTCAGCGGGAGCTGGTTCTGTCGGCATGATCTCGGGAGGAGCTTCCTCTGTCGCTGTGGACTCAGCAGCCTCCGCGGCCTCTGTGGTGACTGTCTCCGTCGTCATAACTTCGGGAGGAGATTCCTCTGTTCCTGGAGTTTCGGGAGGAGCTGGCTCCATTGACAAAGTCTCATGCAAACTTGCCTCTGCCGCTGTGGTCTCAGGAGGAGCAGTTTCCGTGGCGGCAGGGGTTGGCTCGGTCGCCGGGGGATCCGGCGCCGTGACGACGTCATCATTCGTGCTCATGGGAGTTCCCTCAAAAAGCCGGCCGAAGCCGGTGTTGATGTGTGGAAAATACAAATGGCTGCGCAAAACAGAGTTGCAAGTGCCGAAAGCGGCATGCCTCATAATATTTTCGGGGACATCTGTTGCTTGGCCATTTACTTGGAAATTGAAACATTCGACTGGCTACATTGCGAATAGCGCAAGCGGCGCATATTACCAGTGAAGACACCGCCAGAAGTGCCAAACCCTCATGCCGGAAACTAATGATGTCCCATCTGCCTGCGACATACGGAGCGCTGGAAAAGGTGCTTAAAACCAAATGAGCCCATCATGACCAAACATGTTGCCGTCCTCATGGGCGGCCTTTCGGTTGAGCGCGAGGTGTCGCTGCGCTCGGGAGAGGCCTGCGCGACAGCGCTCGAAGCCGAAGGTTACAAAATCACCCGCGTCGATGTGGACCGCAACATCGCCGGAACGCTCGCCGATCTCCGCCCGGACGTTGCCTTCAACGCGCTGCATGGGCGTTTTGGCGAGGACGGCATTATGCAGGGCGTTTTGGAAATGCTGCGCATTCCTTACACCCATTCCGGCGTGCTCGCCTCGGCGCTCGCCATGCGAAAAGATCGCGCTAAGGAGCTTTTTCGCGCTGCCGGGATTGCGGTTGCCGAAGGGATCACCACCGATCGCTTCACGGCGGCCGAAAAGCATATTTTGCCGCCACCTTATGTCGTAAAGCCCCTCGATGAAGGATCTTCCGTAGGTGTCCTGGTCGTGCGGGAGGGTCAGAATCGTCCGCCGCAAGAATTAACCAAGAAAGATTGGCCGCACGGAGACCAGGTCTTGGTCGAACGCTACGTCGCCGGCCGTGAGCTGACGTGCGCCGTCATCGGTGAAAAAGCCTATGATGTCATAGAGATACGCGCCGCGGACGGGGGCTGGTACGACTATAACGCAAAATACGCGAAAGGCGGCTCCATCCACGTCCTTCCGGCGAAACTTAAAGGAAATATTTACCAAAATGTTCAAGAGTTGGCGCTGAAGGCGCATAGGACGCTCGGTTGTCGCGGCGTGAGCCGGACGGATTTCCGGTACGACGATACTCCCGGCGGGACGGGGGAGCTCGTGGTTTTGGAAGTCAACACCCAGCCTGGGATGACCGAGACTTCGCTTGTGCCGGAACTCGCTGGCCATGCCGGCCTCAAATTCGGTGAGCTTGTTCGATGGATGGTCGAGGACGCCTCCTGCGATCGTTGAGAGCGGTGACCCTTGGTTTCGCCCCGGCGGCGGCGATGGCCTATGCCGGCGCCTTGCCTGTTCCCAAAGGCTTATCCGGGCAGCAAATCATGCCGCCAGTGCGCCAGCCGAGGCCGGGCTTGCGGCATAAAATCCTTGCCCGGCTGGCCGGACCCGGCATGGGCGCTTGCTTTTCCCTGGCGCTATTAGCGGCCGCCGGCGCCTATGGCGCGGTGAAAGGTGGTCATTATGCTGCCTACGTTGCGGCGGAAGGGGAGCCTGCCGACATCGTTGCCAAGGCGCTGGGGTTCTCGATCAAGGCCGTGACCATCGCGGGCGAGCGCGAACTCAAGGAGCAAGACATCCTTGCCGTTGCCGGGATAGGTCCGCGCAACTCGCTTCTGTTTCTCGATGTGGCGAAGATAAGGGAGAGGCTGAATCAGCTTCCGCTCGTCAAGGAAGCGGCGGTCACCAAGCTCTACCCGGACCGGCTCCTGATCGAGATCGACGAGCGCCAGCCTTTCGCCCTGTGGCAACGCGACGGGCAAGTGCAAATCGTGGCCGCCGACGGCGTTCCCATCGCCGCCATGCGCGACCAGCGCTTTATACATCTGCCGCTCGTCGTGGGCGCGGGGGCGAACGAGAAACTCGGCCAATATTTGGCGCTTCTCGAAACCGCGGGAGATTTGCGCGAACGAATTCGTGGCGGGCGTGCTCGTCGCCGGACGCCGGTGGACGTTGAAAACGGCAAACGGGATAGATGTTCTCCTGCCGGAAATGGAGCCCGAGGCGGCGCTGGCAAGAACTCGTCGACCTTCAGCGAACTTCGCACGTGCTCGACAAGGACATCCTTTCGCTCGACTTTCGTCAATCCGGCCGGGTTGCCGCGCGTCTCGCCGAGGAAGCGGCGGCCGAACGCGCCGCAGTGCTCACGAGCAAGACCAAGGCGAAAGGCGGCCGGACATGAATTCGAGGCTATTGCCGCCGCGCTTGCCGTCCTTGCCGGCCCGCAAAAGCGCGGTCCTCTCCGTGCTCGACATCGGAACGTCGAAAATAGTCTGTCTCATCGCGCGGCTGAACCCAGTCGATCCTTCCGGGCCGCCGCGCGAACGCACCCATCATTGCCGCATTCTTGGCATCGGACATCAACGCTCGCGCGGAATCAAGGGTGGCGCCGTCGTCGATATGGATGCGGCGGAAGGCGCCATCCGTTTCGCCGTCGACGCAGCGGAGCGCATGGCTGGTGTGCAGGTCGAAAGCGTGATCGTGAACGCGACCGGGGGCAGGCTTTCCTCGCGCTTCTACGATGCCAAGGTTGCGATCGCCGGGCGGGCCGTTACGCAAGCCGATGTTCACCGCGTGCTGGAGACGTGCACAACGCGCGGAGGCCAACAGGGCAGGGTGGTGCTGCACGCTCTGCCAATCGGCTTTGCCCTGGGCCAAACGCGTCACATTCAAGATCCGAGGGGAATGGTCGGCGATGAACTCGGCGCGGATATGCACGTGCTGAGCTGCGACGCCGCTGCCTTGCGCAACCTGATGCTCGCGGTCGAACGCTGCCATCTGGCGGTCGACGCGATGGTCGCCACGCCTTACGCGGCGGGTCTTGCAGCCTTGACCGGCGATGAAGCCGAATTCGGCGCCGCCTTGATCGACATGGGCGCAGGGACAACGTCCGTGAGCGTCTTTTGCGGCGGCCATCTCAGGCATGTCGAGGCGTTCGCGGTCGGCGGCAATCATATCACGATGGATGTCGCGCGCGGCCTCGGGATTAGACTCGCCGACGCCGAACGGTTGAAAACGCTTTATGGCTCCTGTTTGACGTCGGTATTCGATGAAAGCGAGACGATCTCGGTGGTTCAGGGGGCCGAGGAAGGCGAGCGCCCGGCGCATTTGCCGAAGGCGCAGCTTATCTCGATAATCAAGCCGCGCGTGGAGGAAATCCTTGAGTTCGTGCGCGACCGGCTCAAGAACGCGGGCTTTCCCGCGCATCCGGGGCGATGGCTCGTTTTGACGGGCGGCGCCTGCCAGCTCACCGGCATGCAAGCGGCCGTGAAACGCATCGTCTCCGGGCAGGTCCGAACCGGCCTGCCGCTCGGCGTTCAGGGACTGCCCGAATCGGCGAAAAGCCCGGCCTTTGCCGCGGCTGCCGGGCTTCTGATCTATCCGCAAGTGAGCGGCATCGAGCATTTCCTCCCTTCGCGCCGTGGCGTTGTTCCGGAGTTGCATGCGAATGGATACATCGGGCGGGTAGGGCGGTGGCTCAAGAATAGTTTTTGAGAGTGCGTGCGGCGAGAGCAGGCGCGGCGACTTATTTGAGTTCGCCGCGACCAATTTGAATGAAAACCTGAGCGTCCTTGACCGGCGCTCCAACGTCGAGAGGCCAGACGATGACGATCAATCTTAAAGCTCCCGAGCTCCGGGAACTCAAACCTCATATCATGGTCGCCGGCATCGGCGGCGCGGGCGGCAATGCGGTAAACAATATGATTGTCTCGGGCCTGCTCGGGGTCGAGTTCATCGTCGCCAATACCGACGCTCAAGCGCTTACCTCGTCAAAGGCCGAGAGGATCATCCAAATGGGCCTTCAGGTCACCGAAGGTCTCGGTGCTGGATCGCAGCCAGAAGTCGGCCGGGCCGCGGCGGAGGAAGCGATCGAGGAAATCCGCGATCACCTTTCGGGGGCGCATATGGTTTTCGTCACCGCCGGAATGGGCGGCGGAACCGGCACCGGTGCCGCGCCGGTCGTCGCGCGCGCCGCAAGGGACATGGGCATCCTGACCGTCGGCGTTGTCACCAAGCCGTTCCAATTCGAGGGCGCGCGGCGCATGCGGGTCGCCGAGGCCGGTATCGACGAACTGCAGAAATCGGTCGATACGCTGATTATCATTCCAAACCAGAATCTCTTCCGCATAGCCAATGAGAAAACCACTTTCGCTGATGCTTTCGCGATGGCCGATCAGGTGCTCTATTCCGGCGTCGCGTGCATCACCGATCTGATGGTCAAGGAAGGCTTGATCAATCTCGATTTCGCCGACGTTCGTGCGATCATGCGCGAGATGGGCAAGGCCATGATGGGGACCGGCGAGGCTTCGGGCGAAAAGCGGGCGATTCTCGCCGCCGAGGCCGCGATCGCCAATCCTTTGCTCGACGAGGTTTCGATGAAGGGCTCGCGCGGCCTGCTCATTTCGATCACTGGCGGCAGCGATCTCACCCTCTATGAAGTCGACGAGGCCGCGGGCCGGATTCGCCAAGAGGTCGATGAGGACGCCAATATCATCCTTGGCGCGACCTTCGATCAAACCCTCGATGGGGTCGTCCGCGTCTCGGTTGTCGCGACGGGAATCGACCATGTCGCGGGCGTCTATGAACCCACCGCCGCGGACACGCGCATTGCCGAAGTCACCAACCGCTTGAGGGCGCAGACGGCGGCGCGTCCGATCGACACGGCGCAATCGCGTTATCCTGGCTCCCAGCCGGAGACCTATGCGCCGGCGGAGTACGATCCGCGTTATGAAGACCGGGTTTTGCAAGCTGCCGCCGCGCCAGGCACTGGAGCTCAGCAAGGAGTCCGTGTCCAGGAAGCCGCCCCGCAAACGCGGCATTATCTCGATCAGGCGCAACAAGCCATGCTGCCGGCCGAACATTTCGACGCCGGTCCTTTCGTTCCAGGGCCACCCGATTCGCCATATGTCCGGCCACAGCGGATGCCGCAAATCGACGATTTGCCTCTGCCGGCGCAAAACCAGATCCGTGCGCATCGAGGCGAACGTGGGGCGGAGCCGCATCCCGAAGCCAAGCGCCGTTCGCTCCTCGAAAGGCTTGCCTCGTTTGGTATCAGCCGCCAGGAAGATGCGGGTGCGGGTCCTGGCCCGCGCGAGAGGCAAGCGCCCGCGCGTCAGCCCGCGCCAGGGCCGAACCACAGGCAGCAGCAGCCGGGACCGGTTCATGCCGAGTACGGCAAACCTGCGCGGCATCCGCCAGCCCCGCAACGAGCTCCGCAACCGGCGGCGGACGCGCATGGCCGCGGCGCCTATCAAACCCGGGCAATCGAAGAGGACCAGCTCGAGATTCCCGCTTTTCTGCGGCGCCAATCGAGCTAAAAAAATCGCTGGAAATCCAGCGCTGGAGCAGGTTCCGCCGGAAACGCCCGGCAACTTTCCCGGAGCCTGCTCCAAGTGGCCGCGGGCTGACATATCCCGTCCTGCCAACGTATCCGGCGCGCCTACTATCGTATTACATAGCTATCAATCGAATTTCATCGCGTTTTCGAGTTCGAGCGCGCGCTCCTGCGTCATCGAACGCATGCATTCGGCAGCTTGAATCTGCCGAATGGTCCCTTCCGCAGATCCGTAAAAACCACAGTTCGCGTCTCGGTACCTAATCCAAGAACGTTGCGCCTCCTTCAAAGGCTCGAGCTGCCCGGCATCAAGTCGTTGTGGCAATTCCTTGTAAGTCTTGTTCAGGCGCTTATCCCAGACTTTGGTTTTCGCAACGACACAATCGACAGTCGCGACTGTATTGGGTTGATCCCCGCACGGCGGGTAATCCGATCCGAACATTTCGGCGGCGGCAGGCAAGGCAAACAAAACGAATGATGCAATAAGCAGCGAAAAAAAACGTTGCATGATATAGCTACTCCGCCGCGCTCTTTTCGCCCCCAAACCTTCGCGCGATATAATCCTCGACGATTTGCTTGAATTCGGCGGCGATGCCCTCGCCGCGCAGGGTCATCGCCTTTTGCCCGTCGATAAACACCGGCGCCGCCGGCATCTCGCCGGTGCCTGGCAGCGAGATCCCGATGTCGGCATGTTTCGATTCGCCGGGCCCGTTGACGATGCAGCCCATCACCGCGACGCTCAGCGCCTCGACGCCCGGATAGCGCGCCTTCCACAGCGGCATCTCGTCGCGAATATAGGCCTGAATATCGCGCGCGAGCTCTTGAAAAACCGTGGAGGTCGTCCGCCCGCAGCCAGGACAGGCGGCGACCAGCGGCACAAAAGTGCGAAACCCCATGGTCTGCAAAAGTTCCTGCGCCACTTTCACCTCGAGCGAGCGGTCGCCGCCAGGCTCCGGGGTGAGCGAAACCCTGATCGTGTCGCCGATCCCCTCCTGCAACAAAATACCCATGGCGGCGGCGGAGGCGACAATGCCTTTCGAACCCATGCCCGCTTCGGTGAGGCCCAAATGCAGGGCGTAATCGCTGCGCCGCGCGAGCGTGCGATAGACGGCGATAAGATGCTGGACATCGGAGACCTTTACCGACAGGATGATCCGGTCCCGGCCAAGCCCGATGGCCTCCGCGCGCGCCGCGGAAGTAAGAGCCGATTGCACCATCGCCTCGCGCATTACGGCGCCTGCCGGGCGCGGCGACGGCGCGCGGGCATTTTCGTCCATCAGCGCCGTGAGGAGCTCCTGATCAAGCGAGCCCCAATTGGCGCCGATTCGCACCGCCTTGCCATATTTGATCGCCGCCTCCACGATGGAGGTAAATTGCTTGTCTCGCTTGTCCCTAAAACCGACATTGCCGGGGTTCACTCGATATTTGTCGAGCGCCCCGGCGCAAGCGGGATGATCGGCCAAGAGTTTATGGCCAATATAATGGAAATCGCCGATCAGAGGGACGTCACAGTCCATTTTTGCGAGACGGTCGCGGATATGCGGCACGGCCGCGGCGGCCTCATTGCGGTCGACTGTGATCCGCACGAGTTCGGAGCCGGCCCGGGCAAGCGCAGCGACCTGAACCGCCGTCCCTTCGACATCGGCAGTATCCGTGTTGGTCATCGATTGGACGGCGATAGGCGCGCCGCCGCCCACGAGGACCGCCGCGGCGCCGGAACCAATGCGCACGCCAACCGAGCGGCGGCGGGGCACGGGCATGGCGTCCTCCGGGCCAGGGGGGGCCGGAAATTTCGAGCTAACTGTCATGCGCGGTGCGTTTCCCTGGCTGTTGAGGCGGCCAACGGACAAATCCCATAACTCTGTCGCGATCACGACCCGAGGGCCGCCGAGAGTGGTGGGCAAAAACGCGTTTGCCGTCAAGCCTGTCACCTCAGGCGGTGCCGGCGGCAATCGGGATTACACGCCAAAATCCGAGTATTCCGCGGTTACCGGCCGAGGCGGCGCGGACGGCAGACACCGTGCGGCTTTGTGCATCGCGCCAACCCGGATGGCTTGGCTATCCGCGTGGCGCCGAACCTATAAGGCAAGTCCGCGCTCCGTCGAAGCGGGCGTGGAGCCCGTTTCCGGCCCTTGCCTGGTTACCGCCCCCGTTCAATTGAAGAGTGGCCCAAAAGCAACATCCCGCAAAAAAAAACGCTAAGCCAGGTCCGCAACAATTAGGCTCGCTCAAAGGTTGAGTGGGACCCCGTATATGTGCAGTTTTTATTTATTCTAACTATAATCTATATCTATGTTTTAGATTCACTACAATATAAGAATAATATATTGACACGTTACGTATGCGAGTCCAACGTATAGAAAGGAGCTAGCTTAGAAAGTTTATAATCTACGTTACGCTGGCGTTCTATACTGAAAAATGGGGGTTAGCGATGCGGCGCAGACAACAAGCGGCAATCGAGCAAAATGGCGAAAGCGGTATCAATTTTGCCTCGCGCGCTCACCAGGTCTATTTTAATGCCCTGGTACCGAAGCGATACTGCGGTTTGACCTCCGCGCTGACCGTGGCTTCCGTTTTGGCCATGGCCGGAAGCGGCGCGCTTGCGGACGACGCGCCTGCGCAGGGCAAGCCTGTCGCGAAACCCACGAACGAACAATTGATCGAGAAACTCGAGCGCATGGAGGCGCGCATTCAGTCCCTCGAAAGCGAACTGCATCGCAAAGGCGGGGCCGACGCAAATCATGATTCCAAGGCACGTGTGGCGAACGCCCGCGGCAACGCCACGAAAGTGCCTGCGGACGTCTCAGACGCCGCGGAAGCGTCCGGTCACGGCCAACCGGCCGTGTCTGGACCAACGCCGCCAGGCAAAAGGGCGCCCGCTGCGGCCTGGAACTTGGCTCCCGCGCCTGGCTATATGGGCGCCAGGGAAACCGCCGCGCTCGAAGCGCCAACGCCAGCTAACGAGGATCTCTTTGGCGTTGCCCCGTCGCCCATTCCGGAACTCAAGATCGGCGCCTATGGCGAGCTCCGGTTTGGGGCGCAACAAAATCCGGACGCCAGCGGGCAATGGCAAACCGGTTTCGACGCCGCGCGGCTCGTGCTGCTCCCAACCTATCAGTTCAACGACAATATCATCTTCAACTCGGAGATCGAGTTCGAGCACGGGGGCGCCGCGTTTGATCCCGACGACAAGCTGCACGGGACGGCCGAGATCGAACAGGCCTATGTCGATTTCAGGATTTCTCCATATTTCAACATTCGCGCGCCGGGCATCGATTTGGTGCCGATCGACTGGCTCAATCTGTATCATGAGCCGACCAATTTCTACAGCGTCAGGCGGCCGGAACTCGACAACGGCCTCATCCCGTCGACTTGGAAGGCGCCTGCGGCCAGTATTTGGGGGCAAATCGTCGAAGGTCTGAACTATCAATTTCAGGTCAGCCAAGCTCTGGAGGATTTCGGGGGCGACTTTGACTCGCGCACCGATGCCAACGGCGTCCCACCGTTTCCAATCGGCTATCCGCCCGGCATCGACGGCATAGAGGCACTGGGCTTGGCACAAGCGCCTTTGGGCGACTTCCGGCAGCTCAGCAATTATCTAGGTTACACATTTCGCCTGAGCTATGCGCCAACATTCCTGCTTGGATTTGACGGAGGTTCGAGCGTTTACTTTACCCCAAGCACGACCCCGCGCGGCGCTTATGGCGATACCGGCATCTTGCTTGGCCGCTCCAGCCTCACAATTTTCGAGACCGATTTCCGTTATCATGTCCCTGACACGGGTCTCGAATTCCGCGGCGAATTCGCCGACGTCATCTTTGGCAATCCTGCGAATTTGCGAGCGAACAACGACACCGATCCCTTCGACAATGTCGGCAAAAGCATGTTTGGCGGATCCGCAGAGGTCGCTTATCACGTTCCTCTAGCCCCGATCTTTGGCCCGATCCTCGGCAGCAATTGGGAAGCGGTTCCGTTCTATCGCTACACCTATCAGAACTTCCAGACGGGCGGCTTCGCAGGAACCGATTTCAACTGCCCCACAGGCTCGGGCGTGATGCAATTCCACGATGTCGGCTTCGCCATCTATCCGACACCGGAACTGGTGTTGAAGCTCAACTACACGAAGGCACTGAATTTGGCTCCGGACGGCGCTCAATCCGACAGCGTGTTGGGAGGGGTCGGTTTCTTCTTTTGACCGGCGGATGGATCATTCGAGGCAAAGGATAATTGGAGTTTAGCGCATGGATGGATGGATTCGTTGGGGTGCCCCGGCGGCGGCGATCGCTATTTCCTTGCCCGCATACGCCTATCAATATTCGACCGTGGGCGCGGCACAGCAACAGGCCTTTCCGGGAGCGCGTTTCGCAGAAATCCAGCCTCAACGGGTATGGAAGGCGCTCGCCGGCGACCGGCTCATCGGTTATTTTTTCGTTGACCACGTCATCGGCAAGCATCTCTACATTGATTATTCGGTCGCACTCGGCGCGGATGGCCGTGTCCGCCGCGTGGAAATCCTGACCTACCGGGAATCCTACGGCTTCGAGGTGGCGAATGCGGGCTGGCTTGCGCAATTCGCCGGAAAGACGAGCGGCAGCGCGCTCGCGGTCGGTCAGGACATTCGCAATATCTCGGGCGCAACCTTGTCGTCGCGGCATGTGACCGAGGGTGTAAAAAGGATATTGGCCTATTATGCCACCCACTTGCGATAACATTCGCCGGTTGCGGCCGCTGCTTGGCACGTTCGTCGAGGTCGCGGTTGCGGGCGCCGCCGTCGCGGACATGGCGGCAGCGGTCGAAGCGGCGTTCGCGGCAATCGGCACCGTCCATCGCTTGATGAGCTTCCATGACGAAGAAAGCGACGTGATCCGCCTCAACCATGGCGCTTTTGAAACGGCGACCAGCGTGCATTGTTGGACCTATCAGGTTTTGGAAGCCGCGCTCGACATCCACTGCCGCTCAAATGGAGTGTTCGACATAAGAATAGCCCCCGCTATGCAAAAATTTGGCTTGTTGCCGTATCACGCGGGCGATTTTGCCCGTGATGCGGCTTTAACTGCAGGTCATGGCGCAATTGAATTGCTTGCGGGCGAACGAGTTCGGTTTGGCGACTGTGCCACGCGGATCGATCTCGGCGGGATCGCCAAGGGATTTGCCGTCGATCGCGCGATCGACGTCTTGCGGGATCTTGGAATGCCATCCGGCCTCGTCAATGCCGGCGGCGATCTTGCTGTCTTCGGGCCAAGCGGCCTGATGGTTACTGTTCGCGATCCGGGCCAGCCAAGCCGGGTCTTGTGCCAGATCGAGTTGCGCGACGCGGCGATCGCGTCGAGCGGCCCTCAATTCAATCCGTGGCAGTCCTTGGATGCGGGTGGCCCGGCCGTTATCGACCCTGCCAGCGGCGAGCCGGTTTGCGCGGTCATCGGAGCAACCGTCAGGGCGCCCTCCTGCCTACTGGCCGACGCGCTGACCAAGGTCGTCATGACCGGCGGCCAATCTTCCGCGTCCTTGCTTCGCCAATTCGGCGCCAGCGCCCTCTTTGTGGCGGCGGACGGCGAGGTCCATATCACTCGGGAGTGGCGCGATGCTGCCGTTCTGGCGGCTTGAACCTCCCTTTCGCTTCGCGATCTATAGCGCTTTCGCGGTGCTTTTCGCGAGCGGCGCGGCCTGGCTCGTCGCCGACCAGATGAAAGAATCCGCCAACGGAGAAATCTGGCTGCAGGCCGCCGCCTATCTCCTGATGGCCCATGGCGGAGCCACTATGCTGACCTTGATGTTGCTCGGCGCCCTCTTCCCGCTTCATATTGGCCGCGCCTGGCGCGCCAAGAAAAACCGCGGCACCGGCATCGTCATGCTCGCGTTCAACGCGGTGCTTACCGCAACCGCCTTCGGGCTCTATTATCTTGGTTCGGAAGCCGTCAGGCCATGGGTGAGTGACATTCATATTGCCTTCGGGCTAGTAATTCCATTGCTCTTTCTAGCGCACGTAAAGGCTGGGCGGAGACGCAATTGAATTTATTATGATGGAGCTTGTCCCCATGAGTGTCTTGAGGCTAGGCGCCTTAACCCCAAACCGGGTCGCATTGTAATTTAAATTCCTTAGTCAAAGAGGAATCAGTCATGCACCGCCTTAATCCAGAAGGAAAATAACTTATGGCGCTCGTTCGAACCATTGCTTGCTTGATTGTTGCGACTCTCGGCATCGCGCCGGTGGCCGCCGGCGCCGCCGAGCGGGTTTATTTCATCGCGGCCGACGAGGTAGTCTGGGACTTCGCTCCTAGCTACCCGAACAACCCGATCACCGGAGTGCCTTTCACGACAGATGAATCGGTCTATCTCCGCCGGGCTAAGGATCGGGTCGGCCGCAAATACCTGAAGGCCATCTATCGCGAATACACCGACGCTTCCTTCGCGACGCTGAAGCCACGGGGCCCTGCGGAAGAGAGTCACGGAATCCTCGGGCCGGTTATCCACGCCGAGGTCGGCGACACAATCACCGTCGTATTCCGCAACAACACTCGGTTTCGGGTCGGCATTCACCCCCACGGGGTCTTTTACGCCAAGTCGTCCGAGGGGGCACACTACATGACGGATACCGGCCCGATGGGTAACGAAAACGACCATAGCGCCATGCCTGTGACTGGAGCGGATGTGCGCCCAAAAGGCCAGTACACTTACCACTGGGAGGTGCCGGAACGCGCTGGACCGGGGCCATCGGACCCAAACTCTATAGTCTGGCTCTATCACGCACACGATCATGAAGGCGTCGACATCTATGCCGGCCTTATCGGCGCCATCATCGTCACGCGACGCGGCGCCACCAATCCGGACGGCACGCCTAACGACGTGGACCGGGAGTTCGTCACCTTGTTCATGATCTTCGACGAGAATATGAGCCCCTATCTGGATGCCAATATTGGCCGGTTCACCTCCTCCCCGAACGCGGTCAGGAAGAGGGACAGCGAATTCAAGGAGAGCAACAAGAAACACGCCATCAACGGATTGCTCTATGGCAATCTCGATGGCCTCACCATGCGTCGCGGCGAGCGGGTCCGATGGTACTTGATCGGCCTCGGCAACGAGACCGATATCCACACCGCTCATTGGCACGGCAACACGGTGCTACGCCGGGGGTCGCGGATCGACACGGTTGAGCTGTTTCCCGCTACCACCGAGGTTATCGATATGCGTCCGGACAATGTCGGGACCTGGCTTTTCCACTGCCATGTCACCGACCATATGGCCGGCGGCATGATGACGCGCTATAGGGTCACTGAATAAGAATTGGAGGTGGGTCGGGCGCCTTAACGTGTGCAGCGAAGTGCAGCGGAGCCGCCTTAAGCCGGCCTCATGACCGGTTCTGGCGCAAGGCTTGAGACGAGGACCGATGGCAAAGTTCCGCATTCCCCACTCTCTTGCGACTTTCAACCAACCTGGGGGGGAAGGTGGGATTGGGTCTTATTCGACCATCTAACGGGGCAGGTCTTGCTAAGCCCCGTTTGTGCAACTCCAATAATAGGTTCACGAGCGTGACGCTTTGGCGCGGGTTCCTGCTGCAAATGCGCCGCGTCCCGCATAGCGAGCCTGTTTGTCTAGTTCCTCCTCGATCCGGATCAGCTGATTATATTTCGCGAGCCGGTCCGAGCGCGAGAGCGAGCCAGTTTTGATCTGGCCGCAATTGGTCGCGACGGCAAGATCGCTGATGGTTGCATCCTCCGTCTCGCCGGAGCGATGCGACATCACCGCGGTATAGCCCGCACGCTGGGCCATATCGACAGCAGCAAGCGTTTCGGTCAGGGTGCCGATCTGATTGACCTTGATCAGGATCGAATTGGCGATGCCGTCGGCGATTCCGCGCGACAGGCGCGCGACGTTAGTGACGAAAAGATCGTCGCCGACGAGCTGGCATTTTTTGCCGAGCATACCAGTGAGGATCTTCCAGCCGTCCCAATCGTCCTCGGACATCGCATCCTCGATCGAAACAATCGGATAGTCCGCAAGAAGCTTCGCCAGATACTGCGCCTGCTCTTCCGGCGTGCGCGTCTTGCCCTCGCCCGCATAGACATATTTGCCGTCATGGAAAAATTCGGTCGCGGCGCAATCGACCCCAAGGGCTACATCTTCGCCAGGCTTGAAGCCCGCGTCCTCGATCGCCTTGCGGCAAAAATCGAGTGCCGCTTCGGCGGAAGGCAGATTGGGCGCGAAGCCGCCTTCGTCGCCGACATTGGTGTTGTGGCCAGCTTTTTTCAGAGCGTTTTTCAGCACATGGAAAACTTCCGCGCCCCAGCGCACCGCCTCCTTCAGCGACGGCGCGCCGAGGGGAAGTATCATGAATTCCTGAAAGTCGATCGGGTTGTCGGCATGCACGCCGCCGTTGATAATGTTCATTTGCGGCACTGGCATAACTCGCGCCTGGACCCCGCCGACATAGCGGTAGAGCGGCAAGCCGCAGACATCGGCGGCCGCCTTGGCGACGGCAAGGGAGACTCCCAAAATAGCGTTGGCTCCGAGCCTCGCCTTGTTCGGGGTGCCATCGAGCGCGATCATCGTTGCGTCGATCTTGCTCTGATCTTCCGCGTCGAACCCGCTCAAGGCATCGAAAATATCGCGATTAACGCTATCGACCGCTTTGAGAACGCCCTTGCCGGAAAAGCGAGCCTTGTCGCCGTCGCGCAATTCGACCGCCTCATGCGCGCCGGTGGAGGCCCCCGAAGGCACCGCCGCGCGCCCGCTCGACCCATCTTCCAAGGTGACATCGACCTCGACGGTGGGATTGCCGCGGCTATCCAAGATTTCCCTCGCGGCGATATCGACGATTGCGGTCATTGAGGCTCCTGTTACAGTGGGGACCGGAAAGGCTCGGCTTTTACGCCGAAGCGCGGCGGGAAGGAAGCGGCGTGAGCATTTTCGCGAGGGCTGGGGTTGGACCTTCCGGGTAGGAAGAGGTAAGCCAATGCTGGGAGCGAAGACTGTCTTAAGCTTTTTGCAGCTATAGTCTTACAGCCGTCGTCACAAGCTTTGGGATAGGGGCCGGATGCTGTTCGATAAGGCCACTTGCGTCATTTTATGCGCCGGTTTCGTCACCCAAGCGGGCGCGCCGTCGGCAGATCCACCCTTGCCGGTTCCAAGACCGGCACCGCTAGCCAATCATGCTCAGGATAGTGCGCAAGCGAAAGCTCGAATTCCTGAACTGGATCAAGGTCAAACCTTGGAAGCCAAGGAGCCAGATGCGAACAAGACCTATCGCGCGCTCATAAAAGGGGAAGCCGCGAAGAACGGTCTGCCGCCTGACATCGCCGACGCCGTCGCGGCGATCGAGAGCGGCTACGATCCGGGCGCGATTGGCGGCGTCGGCGAGATCGGCCTGATGCAGGTCCGGCCCGAAACAGCCGCGATGCTGGGTTTCAAGGGCGATCTGGCCGAACTCGCAAGACCCGAAATCAATATCCATTACGGCGTGACTTATCTCAGCCAGGCTTGGCGTCTGGCCGGCGGCGATCTTTGCCGCGCGCTGATAAAATACCGCGCCGGACATGGCGAAGAGATCATGTCGGCCCTATCCATGACTTATTGCGGCCGCGCGCGGGCCCATCTGGCGGCGGCCGGCTCGCCCTTCGCCGCGGCAATTTCCGTGCCGTTCGTTTTCGACCCGGCCTTGCCGGTAGCGCGAGCTGCGAAACGCGGGCCAAGAATCCGCACGGCGGCGGTGAGCCGGGCCTTTTGGGCCGCGCATGACGCAAGGGTGAAGGCAATCACCAAACGCATCGAGGCCAAATGGCGGCGCATGGCGTCGCGGTAAAAAAGCCGTGGCGAATTTCGCGTCATTTAGGGCGAAGTGATTATCTTTCACGGCACTGAACGCCGCCAGATCGTTGGACGCGAATTGCCTTGAATCACGACACATCCATCAGTAATAGAATTACCTGCGCTATAAAGCCAAGGTCCGGCTCTGGTTATGGATAAATCCGGTATTCTGCTAGCATGTCGCCAAGGCATAGCAAAAGATCGCGTAAGCAAAATGGACGCGTAGAATTAGCTTGTGCTAGATTTGCGAGGCTCGCGACAACGTGGCGAGCCAACGCGAGGAGCCAACGGCGATGCGAAATGCAACCGCAGATCGGGCAAATGTCCTTGCTTCGCCCACGATGATCTTCGCGGGGGTTTTGGTACTGGGGTTTGGCCTCGACATGATTTGGCCCGCCGCATTCCTGCCGGAAGGCTGGGGCTTTCCGCTGGGACTCATCGTCATTTTCGCTGCCGTCAACATCAAGCTCTTCGCGGTGCGGGAAATGGTCCGGGTCAAAACCAATCTCGACATTCGCAAGCCGGCAACCGATATTGCGACCTCCGGTCTCTACAGCGTGAGCCGCAATCCCTTATATATCGGCATGATCTTGCTCAATACCGGCATCGGCTGCATCGTCAATTCCTTGTGGATTTTTCTCCTCTCCGCCGGGCTCGCGGTGACATTGCAAAAAGGCGTGATCGAGCCGGAAGAAACGTACCTCGAACAGAAATTTGGCGAAAAGTATTTGCGTTACAAAGCCAAGGTCCGCCGCTGGATCTAAAATCGCATCTCGCCTCGCGGCCTTTACCTTGGCCGCCATCGAGCAATCTTAGAACCCGCAGGATTTTTGATGCCACGCGGAAATATCAGCCGCCGTCACTTTCTCGGGCATACGCTGGCCAGCGTTATGGCGCTGCCCGTGCGGGCGGAGCTGCCCTCCCCACAGGACGGTTTCCATGTCCTTGAAGCGGGGGAGGGCAAGTTGCAACTTCTGCCCGAACCTGCCTCTCCAACCGCCGTCTGGAGCTATAATGGAGAAGTGCCCGGGCCGCTCCTGCGCTTCAAAAAAGGCGAGGAGGTCAAAGTAAGGCTGGTCAACAAGCTGGCACAGCCTGCAAGCCTCAACTGGCACGGCGTGCGGATCGTCAATGCAATGGACGGCGTCGCCGGCCTGACGCAAGAGCCGGTCCCGCCAGGCGGCTCTTTCGATTATCGTTTTACTCCCCCCGACAGCGGGCTTTATTGGTATCATCCGCACGCCTTGCCGTTCATCGGCGAGCAGCTCGATCGCGGGCTTTACGGCGTCATGATCGTCGACGAGCCAGAACCTCCCGCGGCCGACCGCGACTTGCTTGCCGTTCTCGCCGATTGGAAGCTCGACGACAAAGGCCAGATTGCCGGTTTCGATGCCGCCACGGACGCCGCGGGTGCGGGCCGCACCGAGCCGCTCGTCACCCTCAACTCGCGCGCTGTTCCAGTCGCGGAAACCCTGCCGCCTTCATCGCGCTTGCGGCTGCGCATCCTGAGCGCTATCGACACGCGGCTGGTGTTGATCGCATTCAACGGGGTCAGACCCTTGATCCTCGCGGTCGATGGTCAGCCATGCGAAGCCTTCGAGCCGGTGCGGCAGACGATTCCGCTAGGACCCGGCGCGCGCTTTGATGTCATGCTCGATCTTCCGGGGGACGCGGGAGCGGAGGCGGATGTGACACTGCGCGGAGACAATGAGCCAGACCGGGTACTTCTCGCCTTTAAGACCGCGGGAGAAAAGCGCTCTCCCTTGCCGCCTATCGCCTCGCTGCCGCAAAATCCGCTACTGCCCAGCGAGATCAAGCTGCAGGCGTCGCGTAGAGCCGATATTTTGATCGAGGCCATCGCCGGCATGGGGACCGGACCGATCCCGGCGGCGGCGCAAGATCGCCCCTTATATTGGAAGCTAAATGGGAAGCCATTCAGCGGATTTACACCGGCGCCGATGTTTTCGGTCAAGCGCGGGACCCCGGTGACGCTCGGTTTTGTCAATCGCACGGCCTTCGTGCAGCAAATGCATGTGCATGGGCACGCGATGCGGCTCCTGCACGATCTCGACGATGGCTGGGAGCCCTATTGGCGCGATGCCGTCCTCGTTCCCGAAGGCAAGACCAAACATGTCGCCTTCGTCGCCGGCAATCCGGGCAAATGGGTGATCGAATGTCTGATGGCGGGGCGCCAAGCCACCGGGATGGCAACATGGTTCGAAGTGGCCTGAGCGAAACAGGATTAATTGTGGACGGGCCGCACGCGCTTGACGAAAAGACTGACGATCAGCGCATGGGCTACGTGTTCCGCCATGCATTGGTAGCCGAGATCGTTAAGATGGAAATTATCGCCTGCCATCAATTGCAAATTGGCCCTGTGCTGGGCGATGAACCGCATCGCATCGTAGCGGCGGACGTAGAGAATATTTTCCTCGGCCGCGATTTTCTGCAGGCTGTCGCGTATCGCGCCATAGTTCGCGTCCCGGGCAAGGCGAACGGTATATTGCACCCCAACGAGCACGACGTCGATCCGGTTCTCCTTCAGCCAGCGGATCGTCGAACGCACGGTGTCCTCGAAATCGTGTAGCGGAATCCGGGCAAGCGCGTCATTGGTCCCCAACTGCCAAAGAACGAGGTCCGGATTCCTGAGCGCGACCTCGCTTCGGATTCGCTCCGCCGTGTCCTCCGCCATTTCTCCGGAGACGCCGCGGTTGAGGATCACGACATCGACGCCCTTAAGGGCATGTTCGAGGATAGTTTCGAGCTGCGAGGGATAGCTCATGTCCTTCGACGAGGCCCCGAATCCGAGCGTCGAGGATGAGCCGATCGCAAGAATTCGCACTTTCTCGCCCTTTTGGAGCGCCAGGGTCACGTTGGGCAGCGTGGCCGGGGCGGCGATATCCGCCGCCGGCACGTCGCAGGGCGGGCTCATCGGCGGCGCGGGGGGAGGCGCGCCCAGGTCTTCCGCGCGGCACGCCGGCATTAATAGGCAGGCTAGCGCTAGGGCGAGTGCGGCTTGTTTGCCAAATCCGCCCGCATTCTGTCGCGCCATTCCGCCGCCCATGCGATGAAACCCATAACGAGAACACCCAAAATAACGATGAATGCATCAGATGCAACATGTCCGCCATAGATAAAGCGGAAGATTTGTCCGCTCAGGCTGAGCAAAGACAGGGTGCAAAAGACGTTGAGCGAATTGCGCCCGAGAAGGCATAAAAAACTTGGAAGACGCGGGATCCACCGGCCGATGATTTCGAAAGTGCCGGCAAAAATCGCCGTCAATGCCAGACTATGAATGAGCCTGGCCGGCGATAGATACGTCTTGTCGAACGTAAAAAACAGCTTCGGCTCGGGGAGATCGACCGGATTGGGGGAGAAATCGAAGATCCCCGCGGCAGCGCCAAGCACCACCACTGGCACAGCGAGCCAGCGCAAAATGGCCCGGTGACGCCGCGCCAAACCGCCAATTCCGTCATCGCCGGCGAGCAGGAAACCGAGAACATAGATGAGCTGCCAGGCGAGCGGATTAAGGAACCAGCTCCCCTCGACAGGCCAGGTCGGCAAGTTCACGCCGGACACCAAAGTCAAGGCATAGATCGCAAGCGATGCGAGCAGCAAAAACGCTGGAGCAAGACGGTGGAGAAGCGCGACCGCGGGAGCGATGAAAATCAAAACGACATAGAGGGGAAGAATGTTGAAATAGCCGAGCTGATGGGTGAGCAAAACGAGACCGATATGAGCCCTGACAGGATCGTTGAACACAGCCGACGCATTGTGCCAGTCGAGGAGGAAGGGCGCATCGAGAACGATCGCGGCCGCCGCGAGTAGCGCGATCGCCAGCTCCGTGACGACCATCTGCGCGACATAGACTTGGAAGGCGCGGGTTTCTAGCCGCAGAATGAGCCATTTTGCCGGCAAAGCTCGCGCGGAACCTTCGACGAGTTTGCGCACCGCGCAACCGGCGAGAAACACAAAAAGCTCGGCCGCGTCCGACAAAGACACGTTGCGAAAGGTGAAACGCTCGAAATAGATCCCCGGAATGTGGTCGATGAAAATCGTAACGAGGGCAAAGCCGCGCCAGAAATCGATCTCGTTGGGCGCGCGCATGGTCTATGCAAAAACTTTCCCGCGTCCCGGCGCCCGCCACGGCGACGTACAAAGATGAGGGCTTGCCCCGCCGCTCATCCACCGGATGAGGGCCTTGTCGAGGCTGAGATTGCCGCGTTCGACGGATTTTGGCAAGGCCGAACCCTCGCGGCGATGCATACCCAAGCTGGTGAGATCGACGCGCCGGGTGCCGGACAATGGCGTAACAGCCGTGGCTGACGGCATCCGCGCCGGTGTTGATTAATTTTTTCCTGCCCGGCATCGCGGAGAACGAAAGGGTTGCCGGGCTCACTCCCCCACATTGTCGTGGGCAATTCATGTGCAGACCCTAAGCCCTCAAGGGGTCGGCCGGTCTTAGCTTGCGCGGTGCGTGCGTTGTTTCGCGCCTTTTTGCGGCGGGTCAGACACAGAATGGTGCGAGCTCCAAGCCCCGTATTTCGCCTTCCGTGCAGCCCACCATTGTGCCACTTGGTTCACGCCTGCTCACGCACGAGCGAGATATGGCCATGTTGGAACCACCCTGGATGGAAGGACGGGAGTTTTTCGCTCGGACCCGGAAAAAATACTCTGGGTGCTGTTGGGCGTAATCATAGGAGTGCCGGTTTGCTTCGGTTTGCTCGTGGCGTATAGAGCTGGCGCCGGTTGTCTGAACAGATTCCCGCGAGGGATAAGGGGAGTCCTGCCGGGTTTCTCTTATTGCGGGGTTTCGCGCGCTGGAAGCGGGCGCCTTGGCGCAAGGGTATTCCACCGGCCTGTGGACATTACGGCGGGCCTGGCTGATCGAAAAGATCAGCGGCGAGCAGTACTCGGAACCGGGCGTCTGGCGGTTGCTCAGAGCGCTGAACTTTTCCTGCCAGCGACCGGCCGGGCGCGCCACAAAGCGCGATGAGGACGCCATCCGGCGCTGGAAGAAGAAGCGTTGGCCGGCGCTAAAAAAAACTGCGCCAGGCAACGCCGAACCATCATCTTCATAGACGAATCCGGGATCAGCGAACGGCCTCACCGGGTAAGAACCTGGGCGCCCAGAGGACAGACCCCGATCCTGCAATACAGCTTCACCTGGAACCAGCTCCCGGCAGTGGCCGGCGTCACCTTCTGGAGCATCTACTTCAAACTGGTAAAGGGGAGCATCCGCGCCCCCGAGGTCATCGCCTTCCTCACCAACCTGCGGCGGCATCTGGCCGGCCGTAAGTTGCTGATCATCTGGGATCGTCTGCAAGCCCATCGCAGCCGTTTGGTGCGCGACTGGGTCGAAGCCCAAGGCGGTGAGGTTCAGCTGGAATTCCTGCCGCCCTATGCCCCCGAGCTCAATCCCGCCGAATACCTCTGGGCGCATTGGAAACAACACGAACTGCCGAACTTCTGTCCCAAGGATTTCGCCGAGCTCAGCGCTTTCGCCCGCGCCAAGCTCAGGCGCACCCAGCGTCGCAAAACTCTCGTTGCTGCATTCTGGAAACAAGCCGAGCTGCCCTTCTGATGTCACGTAGTTTATCAAGGTTCAATAATTTAGAGAGTTAAGATTGGCCATGCAGGGATGATTTTGCTAAATGTCTGTCTGAAAAGTTGTTGAGTCTCTTGAATCACTTGTGATTTAAGAGAGGCGGCCTGATTCGTGGAGGACCGCCGATGTGGACGATCGAGATCCGTGCGAGATACAAGCGCGATCATTTGCGATATTCGAGCGACGTGACGGACGAGGAATGGGCGCATGTCGAGCCGCTCATTTCTCCGGCAAAGCGCGGAGGCCGCAAGCGCGAAGCGAACATGCGGGAGGTGTTCAACGGGATCATGTACGTGCTGAGCACGGGATGCCAATGGCGTTATATTCCCAAGGACTTGCCGCACCGCAGCACCGTGAATCACAACTTTTGCCTGTGGGGTTGGGACGGCACGCTGGATCGCATTCATGCCGCGCTCTACGAGAAGTGTCGCGAACAAGCGGAACGCGAAGCCAGTCCCACCGCCGCCATCATTGATAGAAAGACGCGTGAAGAGCGGCGAAAAAGGGGGGCCTCGATTGATCCGCATGGGTTCGTTGCGGGCAAGAAGATCAAGGGCAAGAAGTGCCATATTCTCGTAAACACACGAGGCCCGTTGTTGCTGGCAATCATTCACTCTTCCGGCGTTCAGGATCGCAGCGGCGGCATCGCTGCTGGCGATGCTGTTTGGCAGGTTTCCTTTTCTCGAGAAGCTGTACGCCGATAGCGCCTATCGGGGACCGATTTTCGCTGATGCGCTCGGTAAAATAATGCCTCGTATTGATATCGAAATCGTCAAGCGATCTGATCACGTCAAGGGGTTCATGACGTTGCCCAAGCGCTGGATCGTTGAACGGACAATTGCGTGGTTTAACCGCGGCAGAAGAATGGCCAAGGACTGGGAAAACCTCAACCTCAGCGCCCTCATGTTTCTGCGCTTCGCGTCAATCCGCCTTATGTTGCGAAAGCTCTGTAATCCTGCGTAAACTCCCAGGACAAACTCTGAGACCCTCAACATTGGCGGAGCCCGGCGAACATGGTAAATTTGGCGAAGTCGATGGAAGCTGATTGAGATGAGTGATGCCCAGCCGCACCGACCTTCAGAACGAAATTCACTCCGGCGTCCCGTTGAGCTGTTGGCGCCTTGATTGGTCTAGGATGACATCCCTGACGCTTCTTGGATTTGCACCTTGAGCGCCCCCGAGGACGACGCCGCGCCTCGCGTCAGGGCTGCGGTGGCACGAGCCGCGCTCTTCCTCGGCTTCTGGCTCATGATTTCCGGCCGCAACCTGAGTGATCTTCCCGTTGGGCTGGCTGCCGTTGCCGCTGCTACATGGACAAGTCTGCGCCTCTTGCCCGCGGGCGGATCGCGGCCGCGTCCCGTGTTTCTGGCGGCGCTCACTCTGCGCTTCGTGCGTCAGTCGGTCGTTTCGGGAACGGAAGTCGCGTGGCGCGCGCTCAACCCGAGGCTTCAACTGCGGCCAGGCTTCGTGGTCTACCCTTTGCACCTGTCGCCGGGCGGAGCGCGGAGCGCGTTCTGCGCTCTCTCCAGTCTGCTGCCGGGAACGCTGCCAACCGGCACCGACGGACATGGAGCGCTGCTTGTCCATTGCCTCGATGTCGACCAGCCCATTGCGGCCAATCTGGCCTCGGAAGAGAGTGTGTTCATCCGGGCGCTCGGCCATGACTGACTTTCTGCTCACAGCCGCAGGCTTCATTCTGTTCACAGTGGCTGTAGGTCTCGTCCGCATCCTCGGTGGACCTTCGAACGCCGATCGCTTGATGGCGGCGCAGCTCCTCGGCACTGGCGGAATCACTTCGCTCCTGCTGGTCGCTTCGGCGACGGGCGTGCGCGGAGTGGACGACGTCGCCCTGGGGCTTGCCCTCCTCGCCGCCTTCGCTTCCGCCGCCTTCGTGAACAGCGCCGCGCCTCCAGAGGCGGATGACCTCCAGCGGGCGGACGGGGGATGAGCCTCATGCTCGACATCCTCAGCATCATCGTGATCTGCGCCGGCGCCTTTTTCTTTTTCGCTGGCACAGTGGGGTTGCTGCGGTTTCCTGACGCACTGACCCGTCTGCATGCGCTGACAAAGGCCGACAATCTCGGTCTTGGCCTCGTGGTGCTCGGTTTGCTGCCACGCACGGGAGGCCTGCTCGCCTCACTAAAACTCATTGCAATTTGGGTGCTCATCCAATTGGCCGGCGCGACGGCTGCGCAGCTCATTGCGCGCGCCGCGCGGCGCAAGGGGCCGGCTGCATGAGCGTTCTTGAAGCTCTCGATTTCGGTCTTGCGGCCCTGGTTCTGGCCGTCGCCGTTTGGACCATCGCCGCGCGCGAAGCCTTCGCCGCGGTCGTGGGCTATGCCGCCTATGGACTGCTGCTATCGATCGTCTGGGTTCGTCTTTTTGCGGTCGATGTGGCGCTGACGGAGGCGGCCATCGGCAGCGGCGTGACTGGTGTGCTGCTCATTGGCACCGCCGCGCGCCTGCGGGAAGCCGAGAGAGCCGCAGCCGACGAACAACCCAGCGCGCCGCTGCGTCTTGTGGCGGGCGCTTTTTGCGTCATCGTCACGGCGGCCCTTGCGGCCGTCGTGCTGCTGATGCCTGATCCTGCCCCGACGCTGGCTCCTGATGCGGCACAAAACCTCGCCGGGACCGGCCTTGGCAACCCGGTCACCGCCGTCCTGATCGCCTTTCGCTCATTTGACACCATGCTTGAGAAGATTGTGCTGGTGCTTGCTGTCCTCGGGGTATGGTCGCTCGCGCCCGACCGCTACTGGGGAGGTGCCCCTGGAGTACCGCGCGCGGCGCGGCCGGAAAGCACGCTGGCCTTCCTTGCGCAATTGGTGCCGCCGCTTGGAATCCTTGTTGGCGTTCACATCGTCTGGGCCGGCGCGGATGAGCCGGGCGGCGCCTTTCAGGGCGGCGCCATTCTCGCCGCCATGTGGATGATCACCATGATGGCGAAGCTCACTGAGGCGCCCTCGGTCAGCAATCCGTGGCTGCGGCTCGCGCTCGTCGCTGGCCCGGCCGTGTTTCTGGCGATCGGCGTCGCTGGTGTCGCCGTGGCGAGTGGATTTTTCGCCTATCCCGCCGGGTTCGCCAAGCCGTTGATCCTCTTCATTGAGGCATTTATGACGCTTTCCATCGCCGCGACCCTCCCCATGCTGGTTGCGGGTCCGCCACGACGGGCGCCCCGGCGATGAGTGCGGCAACGCTGGCAGGGCTCACCGGCGCGGCGCTAGTGGGGCTTGGCCTTTACGGCCTCCTCACCAATCCACAGCCACTGCGCAAGATTCTCGCCTTCAATCTTATCGGCAGCGGCGTTTTTTTGCTGTTCGGCATTATCGCTCGCAAAGGCGCGGCAGCCGGGTTCGCCGCCGATCCTGTGCCACAGGCGATGGTGATCACGGGTATTGTCGTCGCCTTCTCAGCGAGCGCTCTTGCGATCGCCTTGGTGCTGAGGCTTTTTCAGGAGACGGGGCGCGTCACGCTGCGCCCCGATGCGCCGGCGAAACCTCCTGCCAACGGAACCGGCACTTGATACATGTGACGGCGCTTCCATTTGCGGCAACGGCCGGCGGGTTCCTGCTTGTTCTGGCGATCGTCTTGCCGGTTACGGGCGTGCTGTTGTCGTTTGTGCTAGGCGGACGTCATGCTGAACGCATCGCACTCGGCATCATGGCTGCCGGGTTCGGCGTCGCCATCGCAATCGTGGTTCTTCTCTGGCGCTCTGGCAAGCCGCTCGTCTATATTCTCGGCGGCTTTACACCGCCTCTCGGCATCGCCCTGCGAGCCGATGGATTCTCCGCCGTCATGCTCGTGACAGCGGCGCTGGTAATCTCAGCCGTTGGGTATTTCGCGCGGGCCAATTTTGGGACGCCGCAGGGGATGACCGAAGCGCGCGCGCCGCTCGCGTTCTGGACGCTGCTTCAGGGGCTCTGGGCGGCGTTGAACATCGTCTTCCTTGGCGGCGATCTGTTTAATCTCTATGTCGCTCTGGAACTTCTGACCTTCGCAGCTGTGCCGCTGGTTTGTCTCGACGGACGTCCGGAAACGCTCGCCGCGGCGCTGCGCTATCTGCTTTTCGCCCTGTTCGGCTCTGTGTTTTATCTCCTGGGCGCCGCTTTGCTTTACGGGGCTTATGGCACGCTCGACATCGATCTCCTGGCCGCCCGGATTCATGCCGAGCCCGTCGTCTGGGTGGCAGCCGGGCTGATGACAGCCGGACTGCTCGCCAAGACCGCCCTCTTTCCCCTGCATTTGTGGCTGCCCCCCGCCCATGCCAACGCTCCCGCCGCCGCCAGCGCCGTTCTCTCGGCGCTGGTGGTCAAGGCATCCTTTTTTCTGATCGTGCGGCTCTGGTTCAATGTGCTGCCGGCGCTGCCAAACGAGATCACCTGCGCGATCCTAGCCGCCCTCGGTTCGGCGGCGATCCTGTTCGGCAGCGTGCTGGCGCTCCGGCAGGAGCGGCTGAAACTCTTGATCGCTTATTCGACTGTGGCGCAGATCGGCTATCTGTTCCTGATGTTTCCGCTCGCCGCCGGCGCGCATCCCTGGGCCGCGGATGCTTGGAGCGGCGGCCTGATGCAGCTTCTCGCGCACGCGTTCGCCAAGGCGGCGATGTTCCTGGCGGCTGGCCTCATCGCCGAGTCCGTCGGCCATGACCGCATCGCCAATCTTGACGGCATCGGCCGGGCGATGCCGATGACCGTGTTCGCGTTCGGCCTCGGCGGACTGTCACTGATGGGACTGCCACCGAGCGGCGGCTTCACCGCGAAATGGCTGCTACTAAGGGCGGCGGTCGAAAGTGGTCAATGGTTTTGGGCGGTAGTGATGCTGGCCGGCGGGCTGCTCGCCGCCGGCTACATCTACCGCGTGCTCGATCCGGCGCTGGCCTGCGGGATCGCTCCCTTGAAGGGCCCCGCGCAGCGAAGCCGCGAGGCCGTAGCATTGGCGCTGGCGCTCTGTGCCGTGCTCCTCGGCTTTGCGCCACCAGCCTTTTTCGAGTTGCTCCAAATCGGCCGCGCAGCGGCAATCGGTGGCCTCCAATGAACACGATTGGCCCAGGACTGCTCGCCGCGGCGCTGGCGGCACCCCTCGTCCTGCTGGCGGCCTGCCTGTCGCGGAAGCTGCGCCGCCGGGTGCTGGCGCTTCTGTGGTTCGCCCCGCTGCCCGCTCTGGCGGCCGCGCTGATGGTAATGGGCGGCGCGCCATTGGCGTTCGATCAGCCAGCGCTCCGCGTGAGCCTCTTCCTCGATATTCCGGGCGCAATACTGCTCACCGTCGTAGCTCTGCTCTGGATCGCCACCAGCGCCTACGCCGTCGCCGATGTGCATGGCAAGCCGAATGCCGGGCTCTTTGCAGTCTGCTGGCTGCTGACGCTGATCGGCAGTCTCGGCGTCTTCATCGCTGCCGATCTTCTGACGTTCTATCTTGTTTACGCTCTCGTCAGCATCCCAGCTTTCGGGCTGATCGCGCATGATAGCGGCGTCGAGGCGAGACGCGCGGGCGGTGTCTATATGGCCTTCACGGTACTCGGCGAGGCGTTCTTGCTGATGGGCTTCGTGCTGCTCGCGGCAGCTGAGCCAAGCGGCAGCCTGCGGATTGCCGACGTCATGGCCGCGCTGCCGGGATCGCCCTGGTGCGACGCGGCGTTGGCGCTCACGATCGCCGGATTTGGACTGAAAATCGCGCTCGTGCCGATGCATGGCTGGATGCCGCTCGCCTACACGGCGGCGCCCATTCCAGCCGCGGCCGTGCTGAGCGGCGCCGCCGTTAAGGCCGGCGTGATCGGGCTGATCCGCTTTCTACCCTTTGAATCCGCCCTCCCTGGCTGGGGCGAAGCGCTCGCCGTGCTCGGGCTTTTTTCTGCTTTCTACGGCGTTGCGATCGGGATCACGCAACAAAATCCGAAGACGGTGCTGGCCTACTCAAGCATCAGCCAGATGGGCGTGATCGCCGCCGTGCTGGGCATGGGCCTCGCCGCCGCGGACAAGGGAACGGCGTTGGACGTGGCCTTCTATGCGGCGCATCACGTCCTGGTGAAAGGCGCCTTGTTTCTGGCCATAGGCGTCGCAGCCGCGAGTTCGGCGCGCCGCCTGTGGCGGGTGCTGCCGCCGGCGGCGGTCCTGGCGCTGAGCCTCGGTGGACTCTCCTTGACGGGCGGCGCGCTGGCGAAGCTGGCGGTAAAGGCACCGCTGGGAGATGGCGTCGTTGGCAGTCTCGCAACGGTCTCGGCCGCCGGAACCACGCTTCTCATGCTGCATTTCCTGCGGCGCCTTGCGCGCGGCTACTCGCAGGATGCACGGGCCGCTGCTCCAGCCCGGCTCGCCCTGCCTTGGCTGGCGATGGCGCTGGCTTCCGTCCTGGTCCCCTGGCTGTTGTACCTCGCCGTGGGCGGCCATGTTGCCGATGCGCTTTCGCTCGCGGCCCTTCAAGAGGGATTTTGGCCGGTTTTGATCGGCGTCGCGCTAGCCCCCGGTTTGTGGCTTTGGGGGAACCGCCTGCCGCGCCTAGCCGAAGGAGATATTATAGTAGCGTGGGAGGCCGCCTTCCGCGCGAGCTACGCCTTCGGCGCCAAGTTGGAGCGAATAGATGCCCGGCTTCGGCAGTGGCCCGCGGCGGCTCTGTCGCTTCTGGCGATAGCGGTCGTTCTCGGCGCGGCCATGTTTGCCGGGCGTTGAGTAGTCCTATTGACCTGTCGCCGAATTCGACGGTCTCGTCGACGACATGGCCCAAATGCTCAACCTGTTCGTCATAGGTTCGCCGCGAGTTGGGATCGAGGATGGCGATCGGGGCGCTGAGGGCGATACCCGCCGCGCCGCCCACCGTCTGTCCGACGCCCAAGGCGAATCCGCCGACTCGTTCGCCGAGACTGACATCCGATCCCTGGATGGTCTGACCGTCGATCAGCTTTTCTCCAATGAGTTGGACGACCTGCGGGTTATCAGCGAATTTCGAGTGATTGAGAGCGTTGGAGCCTCGCAAATCCGTCAAATCGATTACGTCGATCCCGGATTTCTCGAGCGTGGAGTGAAAGGGTTCGGACATCGGATCGATCTGCCCCAGCCTGTCGACATTGCCGGCGAGGCGGCGCGAGACCTTCAATGCGGCGTCGCTGCGGGAAACAAATATAATTAGACGGGGGCGCGGTTGCCCCAAACTCCGCCACTGCGTCGCGAACACGTCGACATCGAGATCGGGCGAGGCGAGGATCACGTTTTGGACTTTCGCCGTCACGCGGCCGTCACAAATCGCCATTTGACGCAACGTTTCCATGACGAGCCACGCGCCCATGGAATGGGCCATAACAGTGATCTCTCCGGCGCCTGGATCGCTCGCGATGCGCCGAAGCGTCTCTTCGAGCGCGTCGCGCGAGAAATTGGCGCTCTCCCTGTCGTAGCCATATTCGAAAATGCTCCCACGCGACGGCCACGTGAACAGGACCGGGGCTACATCCGCGCCGGAATCATGGACGATCTGAGCGAATCGATATACCGCGTCGTCGAAATGATTGTTGAAGCCATGCACATAGACGAGAACGCGCCGGCTATGCGTCAGATTCTGTTTCATCCAGGCCCGCGCCTGCCGCACTCCCGCGAGCGGGGAGACTTTGAGCGTGGCGAAATCGGTGCCGGGATTGGGAGGCAGGGTTGCCGGCCATTGCACCTGACCGGCCTGCCGCCGCCCGGCGGGCGGGATGGAGACGGCGATCCCGGTCAAGGAGATCCGGTTTTCGCGCTCCCCTGTGAAGAGAATGCCTTGATCCCTTGACGGCGCCCGCGTGGTTGCAACAAGGAGATCGACCCGCGCGGCATTGGGCACGCTGGCGCCGACCGGCGTCAGAACGCCAGCCGGCCGGCCGGTGCACCCAGCTAGGAGGCCGCCGGCCAAAATCAAAGCAATAAAGCGCACTGGTTCCTTAGCGCGATGAAGCCTCAACGTCATCTTGAAGCCTCGTTATAGCTCAAATTCTTCAAGTTTCCTGTAACATCCTGCGCGCACGCCAGGCTCGGCGCCGCGTACCAACGCTCGGTTTTGCGTCCGAAATATGGTCCATGGCATCATCCGCCATCAATGGAAAAAGGCGCGGCCGTCGTGTTTCGTTGCGCGGCGTAATAGCGGTAGCCAGTATCGTCGCAATCGGCGCTGTAGCCCCGAACAAGGCCGTCCGCTATCATGATGACGCTCGAGGCAAGAGGCAGGCGGAGAAGGCGCACCGGTAGAGATGGCGCCCATGATGGTCAAGGAGGATGGGAAGGTGCGTGCCCGGATGATGAAGCTAATAAGGCGGACCGCGCTGCTGCTCGCCGTGATCGCCGTGACGCTGCTGGCTGCCCGCGTCTACCATTCGCAACGCGGTGCCCCTCTCGAGCCGTGGCACACCTTCGTGCCGCACGAGATGAAGGCCAAAGCCATCGATGGCGCCAATTGGGTTGATTATCTCAAGGCTGAAGACAAGATTTTCGCGGAGGTAAAGAATGAAGTCAGCCAAAAGCTCGACCCGGGCGAGCGCATTCCGGTCAATCGCTATTTCGAGGGCAGTCCCGTCTATCCAGAAGGGTTTTCACAAGACTGGAATCGCTCCTATGTGCTCGAGCCGGATGAAGCGCCCGGCCGGAGCCGTGGTATTCTTGCATGGGCTGACGGATTCTCCTTATAGTTTGCGCCATATCGCCCGGCGCTATCGCGAACACGGCTATGTTTCGATCGCGATCAGGCTGCCAGCGCACGGCACCGTTCCGGGCGCCTTGACCGGCGTCGAGTGGCAAGACTGGATGGCGGCGACGCGGCTCGCTGTCAGAGAGGCGCGGCGGCGCATCGGCCCATCGCTTCCATTGCATATGATCGGTTTCTCCAACGGCGGCGCCCTCGCGTTGAAATATGCGCTCGACGCCCTCGAGAATCCGCGGCTGACGCGGCCGGATCGTCTCGTGCTTATCGCGCCTATGATCGGAATCACGCGATTTGCGCGCTTCGTGGGATTGGCTGGCTTGCCCGCGTTATTGCCGGCCTTTGCGAAGGCGGCGTGGCTCAGCGTGGTGCCCGAGTTCAATCCGTTCAAATATAATTCGTTTCCGGTGAACGGCGCACGGCAAACCTCTCTCCTGAGCGACGCGCTGCAGCAGCAGATCACGCGCCTTGCCGGCGAGAAACGCTTGAATCGCCTGGCGCCGCTCCTGACCTTTCAATCCGTCATCGACTTTACCGTCAGCACGCGGGCAATTGTCTCGGCCTTGTATGCCCAACTTCCATCAAATGGCAGCGAACTCGTGCTGTTCGACCTGAACCGGAACGCCAAGTTCGGCCAACTGCTGCGGACCGCCTCGGACACCGCGTTGGCGCGTCTTCTGCCGCCGCCGCCGCGGCTGTTCAGAACGACGATCATCGCCAATGCGAACCTCGACACCAGTGAGGTCGTCGAGCGAGTGACCGAAGCCGGCGCCGTCGTGGAACAATCGCGCGCCTTGGGGCTGTCCTATCCGCCGGGCGTCTTCTCGCTCTCGCATGTCGCCCTGCCGTTTCCAATCAGCAATTCGCTTTATGGGATGGAACCAGATCCTGCAGAGAACTTCGGCGTCAATCTCGGCGCCGTTGCCCCGCGTGGCGAGCGGGGCACGCTTATCGTCAGCCTGGATGCATTGCTTCGCATGTCTTCGAACCCCTTCTTCCCCTACATGATCGAGAGAATTGAAGAGGGCATTCGCGCCAGCGCAGCCAAAACGCCAATCAAGGCGACAATGCCGCCTTGATGTCTTGACGCTCGGGCTCGGTCAGGACGCGGCGCCAGGCACGGACGCACCGGTCTCCACGTGGCTGGCGAGAGCGCGGCGTAGCGCCTGTTCGTTGGCGTCAGCGAGGGACGTCTTCAGCACGACGCCGCCATAATCCTTGATCTGATCGATCACCTTGTCCGCCGTCATCTCCTTGATGAGCACAAACAAGGCGGACTCACCGGGGTGGATGCTTGCGGCGAGTTGCTTCATGAACGGGTCATTGATGCCGAAGTCCGTCAGCGCGCCGCCCAGCGCGCCACCCGCGGCCCCTACAGCCGCGCCAAGAAGCGGATTGAGGAAAAGAAACCCGATTAGCAAACCCCAGAAAGTGCCCGACGCTGCGCCGGACGCCGTCGTATTGACGATCTGGTGCAATTGGACCTGACCATCGGCGGATTTGGTGGCGATGACCGCATCCCCGAGTTTGATCAGATATTCCGTCTGCAGTTCGAATAGGCGCTTTCGCACCTCTTCGGCCTTTTCCAGGGTCGGATAGACTATGACGACGAGATCGGACATTTGAGCAACTCCCTTTACGCATGAGCCGGTTCGGGAAGTGCAATATACGTCACGATCCGCGCTGCTTCAAGCCGACGTTCGTTCGGCAACGACCTGCCTCTATTGATAAGTAAACTCGCCGAGATGACAGCGCTGTCCAGCGTCAGCGCCTATGAGACAGATTGGGCGGGTTGAAGAAGGGAGGATTTCTGGCTCATCGTAGCCTTTCAAGGAGCGAAGATGAGACAGAAATCCGGGCCGGTGAAGGAACCGGCGGAAAAGGTCGTGAAAGACATCCGGCGGGCGACACGCGGCAATTCTCGGCAGAAGAGAAGATCCGCATTGTGCTGGAGGGCCTGCGCGGCGAGGAGAGCATCGCCGAGCTGTGCCGTCGTGAAGGGATCGTCCAGAATCTCTATTACCGCTGGTCGAAAGACTTCCTTGAGGCCGGGAAGAAGCGGCTCGCCGGCGATACGGCCCGCGCAGCAACCTCGGACGAGGTAAAGGACCTGCGCCGCGAGGCCAGCGCACTGAAGGAGGTCGTCGCTGAACTGACGCTCGAAAACCGTCTGCTCAAAAAAAACGTGATCGGGGATGGGGAGGACGAGGCATGAGATACTCCGCATCCGAGAAAGCCGAGATTATCCGGCTGGTCGGGCAATCGGCCCTGCCGGTCAAACGCACACTGGAGAAACTCGGCATCCCGAGGGCCACGTTCTATCGCTGGTGCGATGTCTATCAAAGCGGCGGGCCAGAGGCCCTGGACGATCGCTCGCCCCGGCCGGATCGCGTCTGGAACCGCATTCCGGACGATATCCGCGAGCGGATCGTGCAGCTGGCCCTGGACGAGCCCACCTTGTCGCCGCGCGAGTTGGCCGTGCGCTTCACCGATACGGAAAAGTATTTCGTGTCAGAGGCTTCGGTCTATCGCCTGCTGAAGGCACACGATCTTATCGCCAGCCCGGCTTTCATCGTGATGAAGGCAGCCGATGAGTTCAAGGACAAGACCGCGGCGCCCAACCAGCTTTGGCAGACCGACTTCACCTATCTGAAGGTCATCGGTTGGGGCTGGTTCTATCTTTCGACCATTCTCGACGACTTTTCACGCTACATCATCGCCTGGAAGCTGTGCACGACGATGAAGGTCGAAGATGTCACCGCCACGCTGGACTTGGCACTGAGGGCCTCGGAACTCGACCAGGCAAAGGCCATCCACCGGCCAAGGCTTCTCTCCGACAATGGCTCCAGCTACATCGCGGCGGACCTGGCGAAATGGCTCGATGGGCAGAACATGGAGCACGTCCGTGGCGCGCCCTATCACCCGATGACCCAAGGCAAGATCGAGCGCTGGCATCAGACGCTCAAGAACCGTATCCTGCTCGAAAACTATTACCTGCCGGGCGATCTCGAAGCCCAGATCGAGGCCTTCGTCGTTGACTACAATCACCTGCGCTATCACGAAAGCATCGGCAATCTGACGCCAGCCGACGTCTACTTCGGACGGGGCCAGACCATTCTGATCGAAAGAGAAAGGATCAAACGACACACAATCGCCAATCGCCGCTTGCTGCACCGTCGGCAGGCCGCATAATATTAAAAACCAGACGAGCCAGAGACTCTCTTATTTTAAGCCGCTCCCTGTCCCAAAAACTCTGACGACGGACAGACAGCGCCATTACGAAGGGACGATCGGGCGGAAACCTGTAGCTGAAATAGGAGATGGGCGCACGACCCGGCTTGGCGCATTTGGCCGCCCGGTGCTCGCAAGACCGGTCTAACGGTTCTCCGCTCTCGGGTGATTACGCGGTGTGGTCTTTGCCCCGGCGCGGCCAGAAAGTGATGCCAAGCCCGACGAGAAGGACAGCGGCCAAGAGTAAAAAGAGTGCGGACTGTTTGAGCCAAGCAATCGCCGGCACAAAAAGTGCCATGGCGAGGCCGAGAAAGCAGATTTCCAAGGATAGGAGATTGATCCCAGCAAGAAAAGTGCCGAGTGCAAGCAACATCAAAAGCACCAGGCTGTTTGCAGGCGCAGGCACCATCTTTTGAACGCCGGGCAATAGCATGATGTTCATGATTACCAAAAAAGTCGCCCAGTGGAGTGCTTGCGTCCAAATCAGCCGAAAGCGAGCTTTCCTGTCGTGAACGTTAGGCCATGCCGTGGAGACGCAGACAACTCCGATCGCGATAGCCATAAACTCCCAGAAGCCAGAAATAGGTTGATGCGACATGTTGGTAAAGGCCACGCCGACAACTGCCAGTGTGAGCACGGCGACGTACGGCAGTTTCCGCCGAAAAAAGCTCGCTTTGCGGGGATGGTCCGGGGGATCAGCTGTATCTCGTGCCAATTCAGGTTTGCTCATCGGCAATCCAATTCAGGGTAACGACCCATCCATATAGCGCGGACCCAATCACCGCAGCATTAGGAAATGGCGGAGCTAGATGCATTACACTAGCGTTCGCTTGTCGCCGGTGTCAATTGCGATCTCAATGAAAAGCCGCAGTGCAACATCAGCCGCACCGCCCCCAAACTCAGCTGGTCTTTGCCAATTGAGTGTCGGCAGCAGTGCCAGATGTTGACATTAGGTTCGCGATCCAACGCGTTGAGGGATTCTGTTCCCAGATAGTGAAAAGTGCGATTGTCACGGGGATGCCGATAAAGGCCCCGGGCATGCCCCATAGAAAATCCCAAAAAATAAATGCGAACAGCATCACGAATGGGGAAATTGCGAGAGCGGTGCCAGTAAGCATCGGCTCCAAGTAGTTGCCGATCACGAATTGGATCAGGTACAAAACTCCGAAAATGAGCGCCGCCGTCTGCCAAGAATTCGAATTGCGCGGTCGCGAAAATCACTGGAAGGATGACGGCTACAAGTGGGCCAATATAAGGGATGTAATTCAACACAAATGATATGATGCCCCATGCGACTGCGAGGTCGAGCCCGATAGAAAGTGTGAATAGAAAAACCGCCAAGCCGGTCACCGCACTCGCCATGGTGCGTATGAGCATGTATTTCCGGATTTTCTTGGCTATCTGACTGCTCGTTTCCAACAAGCTCCAGCCCTTCATTTTCTTGTCTAGCGCTTCAATTTTTATTTTGAAATCACCCAATTCCGCGAGCCCAAACACCAGAAATAAAAAAACTACCAGTGCGAAGCCAATAAAATAATTGACTTGTGCCGCGACGGCTTGAAAAACGCCAATGAGCCAGGATAAATCGAAGCCATTGGGCAAGTCCAGTGTAAAAATCTCGTGCAACTCTAGCCATTGATCTACTCGCATGTACAGAGATTGAAAGCGTGCGACATTAGCCATGCCCCATTCGCCAACATCACCAATACTCCAGACAATTGCCCACAGAAGTATCGAGATGACAAGGAGCGTCAAGAGAATGGTGAGGGTGAGCGCAATCGGCTTCCCCATCCTGACTTCGACCGCTTTCTGAAAAGGCCAGACAAGAGCCATGGCGAACAGCACGAAGGCGACCGGCTCAAACACGATGCGAGCAAAATAGAGAGCGGCGGACACAAGTACCACAGCGAAGAGGGCGGGAACGAAGCGGTCCCGTCCAGCGCCGGTCACGACTGCTTCCTCATCGCTCATTTTCCTACCCGCCGTCTTTCGATCTCAAGGTGTGAGCGACGTTGTGCCCCTAGATGCCCCTCGTTTGAGGTGCGATAGGCACGTATGAATTTACACCATAATGCCGTTGGCCGTATCGCGCTCTTTGCCATGGAACCACACGACGTACGACGCCGGTATAACGATCAGCGTTCGAACGGTCGGCGCCAGCAGTCCATCCGTTGTCGCCAAAGAACATCCCCCCCAGAACACCCTCGAAGCAATCAAGATTAAGCGAAGCACCATGGAAACCACTTGCCCCAGAATCGACCGGAATTGGGATGAAGTTAGTTCCTCAATATGACAAATCAAGATGACGAAATATTGCCCCAGCAAATCGTTTTGAGTGAAGGCCAACAACCGGCGCCGTTGTCGATGCTCAATGACCCTGCCGTTTAAGTCACGGCACATGCCGCGCCTCCCGACGGTCCGCAAAAGGCCTCCCGGACCCAGCGTGCTTGCGGGTGATTTCCATCGTTCATCAATTCGCGGCGAGGCGTCCGATGTAAACCCATTATGGCTGCCCTATCATTGGCGGCAATGACATGCAAGGGGAACGATGCAAGGTGAACAATGCACGCTGTTTGAGTTTCGCCTGCTTGCCAGCGGGGGGGCCCTGCTATATTCCAGACTGCGTTCCGACACCGTGACCGTGCTAAACACGGCATGTTTCGGACGATAGGAATGGCCAACGTTGTCGCAATCTGTTTTGCGGCCTGAGCCAATTGGGAGGATAAAAAAATGCTAACTCGACGCTCTCTTTTAGGCTCTCTCGTAAAAAGTCTTTTAGCCGCCGGAGTTATTGCTGCACCCTCGGCGGCCGTCGTCGTGCCGTCGGAGGCGGAAGCCCAGCCAACAAGTCCCGGCCCTGGCGGGGAGGTAGCTCTCCATCGAGGGGGGGGCGCGCGTCAACATTACCGGCGCAAGATGGCTCAAGGGCGCCGGAAGCGCCGCGCCGCGTGGCGTACGCGGAGGAAGCCACACTGATCTACTTTGGATCGTGGAATGACGCACGACATCGCCGGCGCCGCCCGTAGCCTTCAGGCGCCGGCATCTAAACGGCAATATGGAACCGGTATACCAAGCAAAAAAATCAATGTGTATCCGGAAATCGCTTGCGACGAGGACGCAGTCATCAATCGCATTGCTGGCAATGTCTGCCTCAACGACCTCTGTCGAAACGGTGCTAAAGGCGCTGGGCATTTCGAACAGGTCCACTCGGGTCGTATAGGGCTGGAAGTTGCACCACTGCCGCCCCGCTGTATCAGAAGACTGTTCGTGCTCGATGACTCTCTGGCGGGTGACGGTGCGGAGCCGCTCGGGTATTATTGTCCTGTATGGCAGCGTTGTTCCGCCGCTCCAATTGCCGGTTGACCCGTGTCTCGCCAATTTCCTGGCCTCCGCCTCGCGCCACTGGAGAAAGTCGATGACCAGCCCGGCCAACCCGCCCCCATCGCCGGATGGAGGCCAACGCCGGCCATTCAAAGCTGGCGAGCGCGATCGAGCGTGCGATCTTCGCCAGCCGCTGGCTGCTGGCGCCGATGTATCTGGGGCTGTCCGTAATTCTGCTGCTGCTTCTCGGCAAGTTCGCGCAGGAGACGATGGACCTGGCACGCCACACAGGCACCGAAGACGTTCACAGGCTGATCACAGGCATTCTGTCGTTGGTCGATCTATCGCTGATGGGCAATTTGGTTGTGATGGTGATGTTCGCCGGCTACGAGAACTTCGTCTCGCGTTTCGGGGATGTCACGAAGGGGAACCAGCCCGACTGGATGGGCAAGGTCGGCTTCGGCGCCTTGAAGCTGAAGCTGATGACCTCGATCATCGCCATTGCGGCGGTTCATATGCTTGAGGACTACATGCATGTGGCCGAGATCGACAACCGCGAGCTGGGTTGGAGTGTCGGCATCCTTCTCGCGTTCGTCGTCTCTGGCTTGCTGCTCGCCCTGATGGACCGGCTCAGCGGCAGCGGACATTGATTACCTCCGCTCCCCCAGTATCAAAGCCACCGACTTCCACGAATAGACTGGCGGGGGACGCCCAATGGCGGCGATATCGCGACTTGAATTTAAACCCGTTGGCAGCAATCACCGGCAAGGGCGCGGGCTTCCGTTCACTCCATGACACATGGGCCGATACGACGACCGCGCACGGGCGAAGGCCGCGGCAGTGCCGGGACTAGTAGTGACCGGTACGCCGATGCTCACGTCGCATGTGGCGGCCCGCGCGCCGCTCTTCACGCCGCATGTGCAGGCCCGCACGCCGCGCCGCGCGCCGCTGCATCCCTACCGTCTGGGCCTCAGCATCTGACACCGTTAGGATCGTGGGCGGAACTGCGAGGCTTAATGCGGCTAGTCCTAGAAGGGAAAACGCCCTTCGGCGAGAGATCATTTCCGATTTGATTTTTTCACTCATATCCAACCTCCCCATATTAAGTCATTCCTATCGCACCTTCAAAAGGATCCGAGCGCAACGCCATTGTGGAGGTCGAAGCGAGAGGTTTTCCGGCTCGCGCGTCGAACTCGTCAGCCTTGTCGCTTCCGTGTCCCATGGCAGACATTGCACTGCCTTACGTTCCATAATGCCGCTTACGCGAGCCGGGCCGTGGCTTGAAGCCCCCCACCGGCCGGTCGCTCAGATCTAGCGCCAGCGACAAATGCGACGTCCCCGGTGCCACCAGCACACCCTGCGGCGGCGGTGTACCCAGCGGCGGCGGCGCACAACGACTACCGCCTCCTCGACGAAGTTTTCTGTCGTAGCAGGAAGACTTTTGCTCATCGTGAGTGGCGCGGATTCAGCTGGGACCGGCATCAAGGCTAATCCGGCAGTGGCGACTACGGCCCCGCCCAGCATGACCCCTAACATCTCGCGGCGACGAATTGCTGTCATTGGTTTCCTCCCGATGAACTTTCAACTCTCATACGTTGAACTAGCATTTTAATAATAGCGTCGGCGGCGGTGAAGTCCATAGCGGAATCGCGTAAAATGCGAAACCAAGGCTTGCAACCATGGTTTCGTCTCTCGCCAGCTTGGTGCAGGAATAGAATGTGGCCTCTAATTTCCGGCTCCAGAACAAACGGCACCAATGGAGCTCAGTGAGCGAGCTTGCTCTGCGGCCCTGCGCCGCGAACGGAAATGCGGTAAAGTGCATGACGCCTCGGTTGTGTTAGCCTAACACTATCGGGATCGTGATGCCTATTCCCGATGATTTCCGCGAGGTTGGATGCCCATAGAACCGGCTAAAGCCGCCATCACACGCGATCCCGTGCTTGTCGATCTTGCGCTGCAAGGCGGAGGCTCGCATGGCGCATTTACCTGGGGTGTGCTCGACCGTCTGCTCGAGGAGCCCTGGCTTGAAATCGACGGCATTTCCGGCACGTCGGCCGGCGCGATGAACGCCGCGGTGCTGGTCGACGGCTATGCCAAAGGCGGGCCTTCGGGCGCGCGTGAGGCCCTCGAGAAATTCTGGCGCCGCGTCTCGGACGCTGCTCGCTTCAGCCCTTTCAGGCGCGGCCCGATCGACGTGATACTCGGCCGCTGGACGCTGGACTCCTCGCCCATCTACGTCGCCATGGATCTCATGTCGCGCCTGTTGTCGCCCTATCAATTGAACCCGAAGGGAAAAAATCCGTTGCGCGAGATTCTCGCCGATCTCGTCGATTTCGAGCGGCTGCCGCGATCGCCCATAAAACTCTTTATCACCGCCACCAATGTCCGGACCGGCCGCGGCCACGTGTTCAAGAATAACGCGATTACGCCGGACGTACTTCTCGCCTCGGCCTGTCTGCCCACCATGTTTCAGGCGATAGAGATTGACGGCGAGCCTTACTGGGACGGAGGCTATTCCGGCAATCCCACGATCACGCCTCTCATTCGCGAGTGCAAATCGCAGGACACCATTCTTGTTCAGATCAACCCGATCGAACGCAAGGAACCGGCGCGCTCCGCCTCGGAGATTCTCAACCGGCTGAACGAGGTTTCCTTTAATGCTGTTCTCCTGAAAGAGCTCCGCATGATGGCGCTCCTTCGGCAAGTCGCCGATCCGGGTAACAGCGAGGGCGCGCAATGGGCCGGCATGCGCATCCACCGCATTGCGAGCGAGATGATGACGGGGCTCGGCGCCTCCTCGAAGCTCAATGCTGAATGGGAGTTCTTCACTCTCCTGCACGATGAGGGGCGAAGGTCGGCGCAAGTCTTTCTGGAGACGCATGCAATGGACCTTGGGAGCCGCTCCACCCTCGATATCGACGCTTTGTTGGAACAGGTCTGACGCATGGGAATTCTCGGTATTCTTGTCGCTCTCGGCTTTCTCATCTGGCTGGCCTATCGCGGCTGGAGCATTCTTCTCCTCGCGCCCGCCGCCGCGGTCCTCGCGGCAGGATTGGCCGGAGAGCCGCTGCTCGCCCACTGGACGCAGACTTTCATGGGGAGCGCCGCGCGCTTCATCATGCAGTTCTTCCCGATTTTTCTCCTCGGCGCCCTGTTCGGCAAACTGATGGAGGACAGCGGCTCCGTATCGACGATCGCCAGCTTCATGACCGAGCGCCTCGGCGCGAAGCGGGCGGTGTTGGCGGTGGTGCTCGCGGGCGCACTCGTCACATATGGCGGCGTCAGCCTCTTCGTCGCTTTCTTCGTCATCGCTCCGATGGCGCATGCGCTGTTTCGCTCGGCGGGAATTCCAAGGCGTCTGATGCCGGCGGCGATCATGCTCGGCGCCTCCACCTTCACCATGTCGGCACTGCCTGGAACGCCGGCGATCCAGAACGCCATCCCGATGCCGTTTTTCGGCACGACCCCATTCGCGGCGCCGGGCCTCGGAGTCATCGCCTCGGCCATCATGCTGGGGTTCGGCCTCTGGTGGCTCGCCCGCGCCGAGGCCAAAGCCCGCAGAAAGGGCGAAGGCTATGGCGGGGACGAAGCCTTGGTGGACGAGGCAAGTTACGCCGTCCATGCGGCGGAAGATCTGATCGTGCGCGAGCGGGCGGCGACCGCCAGCGCGTTCGATCCGGCCGAGATCGCCCACAGCGGTCAGAGCGCGGCGGGTCCGCTGATCGCGCTTGCGGTACTGCCGCTGAGCATCGTCATCGGCGTCAATCTTGTGATGTCGCTGTTTGTTTTGCCCCATCACGACGCCTCTTATCTCGCTGACGAGGCTTGGGGCGCGACCTCGCTGTCCGCCGTTGGCGGCGTTTGGGCCGTCGTCACGGCGCTCGCGGCGGCAATTGTCGTGCTAATCGCGGTCAACTTTTCGCGCCTGCCGTCGCTTCGCGCGACCATGGATGCCGGCGTCAATGCGTCCGCTCTGCCCGTGCTCAACGTCGCCAGCCTCGTCGGGTTCGGCTCGGTTGTCGCGGCGCTGCCGGCCTTCGCGATAGTGCGCGACTGGGTGCTCGGCATCGAGGGCGGTCCGCTGGTTTCGCTGGCGGTGGCGACGAATGTTCTCGCCGCGCTCACCGGCTCGGCGTCCGGCGGCCTGACGATTGCGCTCGATTCTCTTGGCGGCGCTTATATGAAGATCGCCGCCGAGCAGGGCATCGACCCCGGGCTGATGCACCGTATCGCGGTGATCGGCGCCGGCACGCTCGACATGCTGCCGCACAATGGCGCGGTGGTCACCGTGCTGGCCGTCTGCGGCGCGACGCACAAGGAAAGCTACTTCGATATTGTCATGGCAGGGATCGTCGGCTCCCTCGTGGCGCTCGCTGTGGTGATCGGATTGGGCACGGCGTTCGGGTCCTTCTAGCTGTGGCTCAAACCCTTCGGCGCCGGCTGGTGTTGATAGCAACGAGACATGTGGCGGCTAGGACGTTGCGGGCGAGCTCGCCGCCGCGCGTGATGATCATCCGCTCCGGTCATGGCCGGTATTGCCGGTAGATCACCCTGAAGCGGTTCCAGCCGTTCTCTCTCAAACAGCGCCACCATCGGTCAAAGGCTCCTTGACACGGAACCAGGCGACATAGAGCGCGGGCAAGACGATCAGCGTCAGCATCGTCGCCACAAACAGGCCGCCCATGATCGCAAAGGCCATCGGCCCCCAGAACACGGTCGGGGCAATCGGAATAAATCCGAGAACCGTCGAAATCGCAGTCAACATGATCGGCCGGAAGCGGGAAAGGGTCCCCTGGACGACCGCGTCCCATGTTTCCCGTCCCTCCGCCCGTTCGCTCTCGATCTGCTCGATCAGGATCACCGCATTGCGGGCGATCATGCCCATCAGCGCCAGAATGCCGAGAATCGCGACGAAGCCAAGCGGCCGCCTGAAGATGAGCAGTGCCGCGACAATCCCGACAAGACCCATCGGCACGATGCTCAAGACCAAAGCGAGGCGGCTGAAACTGTGCAACTGAGCCATCAGGAACAGGAGCATGAGGAACAACATCAAGGGCAGCTTGGCGAAGACCGAAGCCTGCGATTGCGCGCTTTCCTCGACGGTCCCGCCGCTGTCGATGCGATAGCCTTTCGGCAGACTTTCGTTGAGCTTCTCGACCGCCGGCGCCAGCGACCGGACCGCCGCTTCAGGAGTCGCGCCGGAGGCGACATCGGCCTGCACCGTCAATGTCGGCACGCGCTGGCGCCGCCAGATCAGCGGGAATTCTTGTTCGAAGTCGAACGTCGCGATTTGACTGAGTGGCACCGTGCGCCCATTCGGAAGCGGAAGCTGCAACGCGCGCAAAGTCGATAGTGAGATACGCTGCTCGTCCTGGGCGCGGGTGACGACGTTGATGAGATAGATGTTGTCGCGCACCTGGGTGATCGGCGTCCCGGTCATCACGGTGTTCAAAACCTCGGCGAGCGCTTGCGAACTCAACCCGAGAAGCCGGGCCTGATCCTGATCGATTTGGATGCGCACCTTGCGGGACGGCTCCATCCAGTCGAAATTGACCAGCCGGACATTCGCGTCGGCACCCATGACTTGACCAAGTTGCAAAGCGATCGCGCGCACCTGCGTGATGCCGGGTCCGCTGACCCTGTATTGCACAGGCCAACCGACAGGCGGCCCAAGCTCCAGCGGCGAAACGCGAGCGACGACGCTCGGCAGTTGCTCCGACAGCGTTTTTTCGAGCTTCGCATGGAGCCGCTCTCGCGCTGGCACATTCTTGGCGACGACGACGGCCTGCGAAAAGAAGTCATTGGCCAGTTGCACGTTGAGCGGAAGATAGAAGCGGATGGCCCCGCGTCCGACATATGTGCTCCAGCTCTCAACATCGGGATCGCCTTTAAGGATGGCGTCGAGTTTGACTGCGGCCTGATCGCTGGCGAAGATCGAGGCATTTTGCCGCAATGTCAGATCGACGACGAGTTCCGGCCGGTCGGATGCCGGAAAAAATTGCCGTGGCACAAAGGGCAGGGCCAGAAGAGACGCGACAAAACACGCAAGTGCTAACGCGATGGTCAGCCAGCGCATTCTCATCGCGCCGACAAGGATAGTGCGGAAGACGCGCACGACCGCGCCTTGTTGCTCGGGCGCCGCCGTCTCCGGTTTCTTGAGGAGCCAGACGCCAAGCAATGGAGCAAACAGAACGGCGACAAACCAGGACACGATCAGCGCGATCGTCACGACGGCGAAGATCGAGAACGTATATTCACCCGCCGCGCTCCGCGCAAAGCCGATCGGCACGAAGCCCGCCGCCGTGACGAACGAGCCCGTCAACATGGGAAAAGCCAAAGTCTTATAGGCGAACGTTGCGGACTGCTCCTTGCTGTCGCCCGCGGCTAGGCGGGACGTCATGACGTCGACGGTGGTCATCGCGTCATCGACGAGAAGGCCCAAGGCGATGATGAGGGCGCCAAGCGAAATGCGCTGAAGGTCGATACCGAGCCCTTCCATGATCGGGAAAATGATCGCCATCGTTAGTGGAATCGAGAGCGCGACGACTGCGCCGGGCCGGAAGCCGAGACTGACGATGCTCACCGCCATGATGATGGCGATCGCCTGCCAGAGCGAAGTCATGAACTCGTTGATGGCGGTCGTGACGACGGCCGGCTGATCGGACACCAGCGTCGCGTCGATGCCGAGGGGTAGATCGGCGACGGTCTCGTCGATCGCTTTATTCACATTCCGGCCGAGCGCCAGGATATCGCCGCCGTCACGCATGGCGATGGCGAGTCCGATGGCGGGCTTGCCGTTGACGCGAAACATCGGCTGCGGCGGATCGGACAGGGCGCGGCGCACTTCGGCGATGTCACGCAGCCGGATCAGCCGTCCGTTGGAGAGAAAGTTGACGTCGAGAATGTCATTTTCAGAGCGGAACGCGCCAGAGACGCGAATCAAAAGCTTCTCGTCGCCGGTCTGCACGGAGCCTGAAGGACTGACCGCATTCTGCGCCCGCAGCGCGGCGATCAAAGCTGCCCGGTCGATTCCAAGTCCGGCGAGTTGTTGCGTCGAAAACTCGACAAAAATCTGCTCGTCCTGCGCGCCGAGGATTTCGATCTTCGACACGTCTTGAACCTTCAGCAGACGCGAGCGGATGTCCTCGACATAATCGCGCAGCTCGCGGTGATTGAATCCATCCGCGGTAAAACCGTAGATCAATCCATAAGTGTCGCCAAAATCGTCGTTGAAGCCGGGGCCGACAATGCCGGCCGGCAGCGTGTGGCGGATGTCCCCGATGTTCTTCCGAACCTGATACCATATATCGGGAACCTCGGAAGCTCTCGTCGCCCCTTTCAAAATGACGAAGATGGTCGTGAGGCCGGGACCCGTGTAGCTGCGCAGATAATCGAGGCCCTTGGTTTCCTGAAGTTTGCGTTCAAGCCGTTCGGTGACCTGCTGAAGCGTATCATCAAGAGTTGCGCCTGGCCAGGAAGCCTGTACGATCATTGTCCGGAACGTGAAAGCCGGGTCCTCGCTGCGCCCGAGCCGGAAGTAAGAGGCAAGGCCGGCGATGGTCACCACAATCATTGTGAAGATGACAAAGGAACGGTGTTGCAGCGCCCATTCCGATAGATTAGGCCCGGTCATTGCGCCGATTCCAGCAGGCGAACTTTTTGGCCTGGATGGAGAGCCTGAACGCCGGCGGTGACCACAATGTCGCTAGGGTCGAGGCCGCCGGAAAGGACGACCATTCCTGGGTCGAATTGAATCACCTCGACCTTACGCACCGACACCGTCAAGCTCGCAGGATCAACAATCCAGACGCTTGGCTGACGATCGAATTCGGTAAGGGCGGAGGCGGGAATCGAAATTGCCCGGGAAGAATTCAACTGCATGCGTCCGACGACGGTCGCGCCGAGCCGCATGGCCGCCGGAGGATTGTTGAGGCTGACTCTGACCCTAAAGGTTCTGGTTATGGGGTCGGCCTCCGGATCGACTTGCCGGACTCGCCCATTCGCTGTCACGGCCGGATCGTCGGTCAGGGCCACAATGATTGTTGGGTCGTGCGGCGCCGAACGCAGCACGAGGGCCGGCACGTCGAACACTGCGTCCCATCCCTTCTCACGAGCTACTCGAAAGATCATTTGTCCTGCCTGCACCACCTCTCCGGTCTCAGCTCCCCTGTGTGCGATGATGGTGCCGGCGGCGAAGCCTTGGCCGGTGTAGCTTACCCGGTCTTCGGCCCTCTGCAATCGGGCTTTGACATCTTCGACCTCCATTGGGTGACTTGGACAGCCGTCTGGGCATGGTCGAACAGGATCTTGGTCGTAAATTTTCTCGCCAGCAGAGATTTTCGCGCGTCGAAGTTATGCGGGCCTCCCTCACCCTTCCCTGCGCCGCAACCGTCCGGGTTGGCTGAACGCAGTCCGTTCAGCCGTCTTCCGGATCTAGTTTTCGCCAGCACACTCGCCGGGCACAACACGGTCGCCGACCCCGACTGGTCTTTCGTTCATCCGGCCGGAGATGCGAAAGGCGAGCGCCGCCTCGTTCTCGGCTTGGATGCGCCCTGTCAGCGAATTCCTTCGCCAATTTCGCCTTTCTCCACGGTCATCGTCCGGACCGGGCGCACTTCGGGAGCTTTAGCTTTGGGTTCCTGCTGACATGCCGTCAGCAACAAGGAGGCTGCCAGCGGACACAAGGCAATCCGTGACCAGCCGCGTCCCGTTTTCATATGATTGGTGCGCTTGGCCACAGTGCGCGGTCCTCGACTTGATGAAATACGCCGATAATACACAGCAGGCAACGGAACAACAGACAAGTATCGCAGCCCCCCGATGCGAGCAGCGAAATGGCAGATGTCTGGCGGTAAAGGTGTCGACGGATGGAGCAAATCCGGATGGCCAGCGCTAAAAATTCCTATTCTTCGCCAAAATCCAGACACTATCTTCACATTGTCTCCTGCACCAAAACACTCTCACGCTCAGCCAAAAGACCTTTAACAGCGCGTATGCTCAGGAGGGACCGGTGATAGAGTCATCCGGCCGGACAATGATCTGGGGTCGAAAACCGGGAACCTGGGGAGAGGTTTCAGAACATCATCGTCTTTCCAAGGCGTGGCGGGATGAGCTAAGGGGATCTCCCTCCTTGCCTGAAGCTCTACGCTTGCCATTGCGCAATATTGCTTTCATCGCCGTCTCATTCGCGGCAGCATGTGTTGGCGGCTGTGTGCTGGATTGGGACGTGCCAGACGCGACCGTTGATACACCGGCGGCGTTTCGTGCCGCGAGGCCGAAATCGGCGCCGCCCATCCCTTCCGGCAGCAACTGGGCGGCGGAATTTCGGTCGCAGGAACTCACCCATATCGTCGAGCTGGCTCTGGCCCAGAACCTCGACATCGCGGCGGCTGTGGCGCGCATAGAGCAAGCAGATGCTCAGGCGCGTATCTCCAGCTCCGCGTTGTGGCCAAACGTGAACATGAACAACATCGCGGAACGCGTACAGATTCCTGGCACGCTCACACCAAATGTTAGACCGTCTAGCCCCACGCGAGTAAATTTTTTCCAGCTCGGACTGACTGCGAGTTACGAGATCGATTTCTGGGGCAAGAACCACGATGCCTCGTATGCAGCCAGACTTCTCGCCGACGCCAGCCGCTTTGATTGCGACGTCGTTGCAATCGCTACCGTCGTGTCGGTAGCCAACAGCTATTTTCTAATCCTGGCGACAGAGGATAGGCTGCGAATCGCGTATAACAATATAAAGATTGCCGAGACTGTACTGGGAGCTATCAAGGCCCGTCTCGATGTCGGCGCGGCAACGGCCGTCGACTATTGGCAACAAGAGACCATCGTCTCCGTGCAGCGCGCGCAGGTCCCTCCGCTCGAGGAAACGCTTCGGCAGACCAAGAATATCCTTGCAGTGCTGCTTGCCGTCCCTCCTGAGACCGTCAACTTCAAGGGAGGATCACTCGTTCGTCTGAATTTCCCGGAAATGAAGCCGGGAATGCCGTCGGAGTTGCTGCTGCGCCGACCCGATATCGCTGCAGCCGAAGCGGGGCTCGCGTCGCAGCAATTCTCAGTCCTCCAAGCGCGCGCTGCCTTTTTCCCTTCCATTCAGCTGACGGGTCTGTACGGCGTGCAGAGCGTCGCATTCAAGACACTTTTCCGCCCCGACGCGATTGCCTGGCAGATCGCCGGAAACCTCACCCAGCCGCTGATTGACGGGTATAATTTGCAAGGCCAATTCATGCTGCAGAAGGGCATATATGCCGAGGTGGCGCAAGTCTATAAGAAAACGATTCTGACTGCGTTCTCTGATACCGAGAACGCCCTAATTGCCATTGCCGAAACGTCACGGCAACTGAAATTGCAGGCTGACGCTGTGGCCGCGGCCAAGAGCGCATATGAAGCGCAGCATGCCAGGCTAATCGAGGGTGTGATCGATATCGCGACCCTGTCGATTATCGAAACCAACCTGTTCCAAAACGAGGATTTATTGGCTGTGGTGCGATTGGCGTATTTTCAAGCAGCGACAGGCCTCTTCCAGGCGGTCGGCGGTGGGTGGTCGGAACGGGAGCGCCTCCTCGAAATCGCAACCGAGAACGCAGCCTACGAGGCGGACAAAGGTCCGTGGCCATAAACCTCCCCTCCAAAAAACGACACTCCGATTATCGAGGAGCCGGAAAAACGATGAAGGGCTAGAAATTTTACAACCTCATTTAAGCGTCTGGAACAATTTCCAAGGCGGTTGGGAGCTGAACGGCACGGGCGGCCAGTGCGCGGCTAAAAGTCTCCGCAGACAAGTGGCGAAAAATGAGCAATTATGACTCGCCAACTCCGGCTGCCAGCAATCCGTATCCCATGACCGGGTGAGATCGATGAGCACCGTCAAAGAGCCGATGAAGCGCAAGGAATACGAAAAGGCGCTGCGCAAGCTGCAGTGTCGAGTATGCGCGCTGCAAGACTGGGTCAAGCAGCAGGGTTTGGCGTCGTCGTCAGAGTTTTTGGGACGGGAGCGGCCGGGAAAGGGCGGCACGATCAAGGCGATCACCGAGCGGGTCAGCCCCCGCGTGTTCCGGGTGGTGGCGCTGCCGGCGCCGTCCGACCGTGAGAAGTCGCAATTATATCTACAGCGCTACGTGCAGCATTTCCCGGCGGCAGGCGAGATCGTTATCTTTGATCGCAGTTGGTACAATCGGGCTGGCGTCGAGTACGTGATGGGGTTCTGCGACGGAAGATGCAGCACCGTCGCTTTCTCGAGGTTTGCCCCGAGTTCGAACTGTTCATCGTCGACGACGGAATCCTGCTTGTCAAATACTGGCTGGAGGTAAGCGAGGAGGAGCAGAAGCGCCGCTTCGAGGCCCGCATCGAGGATCCGCTGCGCCAATGGAAGCTCAGCCCCATGGACCTCTGCTCGCGAAGCAAATGGTTCGATTACTCGCGGGCGCGAGATATGATGTTCAAGGCTACCGACACGAAATTTGCGCCCTGGTATATTGTTCGCTCGGATGACAAGCGGCGGGCGCGCCTCGATTGCATCCGCCACCTGCTTAGCCTGATTGCTTATGAAAAAGTGCCTCGGGAGAAGGTGAAGCTCCCCGAGCGTTCCATGAAGGGCGCGTACGATGATCTGGCGCCGCTCAAAGGCATGCGATTTGTAGCGGAGAGGGCCTGATCGCCATCCTTTATTTGGACAGGTTCTTTCTGTTCCCGGCATATCGCACGCGCACCGGTTCATTACGTTGATAAAGTCAATAGCGGTGGGCTCCGGCTAGCGAACCTAAAATCCACGAGGCTCCTCAATCGCCGGGTTCGCATGACGCAAGCATCGTCGCCTCATTCTATAGGCGATCATGTGTCGTTTGAACTTTTTTCACCAGAACTGGCAATTCGACAGATCAGGCCGCGGTCGATGCTGCGAGCCGGGATCGAAGAGCGCGGACAACCGCTTTTCGGCCTCCACGACGAGGAAGAATATCAAACCGCGAGGAAGAGCCATGGCCAAATGTGAAGTGGCACGGCCTCGGTCACAAACAAACGCTGCAGCGGCGGCGCGTAGGTAAACAGCAGTTGCAGAACCACAACCGCGCCAATGCCCGCAAGGCAAGTACTTGTTGCCGAGATGCGCCTTTAGAGGACAGAGACGAGTCCACCTTGAAGCGGCTGTTCAGCAGATAGAAGATTTGACCGATCACGAGCACATTGACGGCAACCGCCCGGGCAAGCTCGTCGGACGCGTCCTGCGACTTCATCCAGAAGAACGCCCACAAGGTGAGCGAAAGCAGCGCCAGGCCGACGAAGATGACGCGCCACAACCCGAAACCGTCCAAGATCGGACGGTCGACCGCGCGCGGCAGCCGCTGCATAACGTCGAGCTCGTGCGGCTCGAAGGAAATGACGAGGCCCAGGGCGACGGACGTCACCATGTTGACCCAAAGGATCTGGGGTGCTGTGATCGGCGCGGTGAATCCGGCGAAAATAGCCGCCATGATGACGAGCGCCTGGGCGACATTCGTCGGCAGCATGAAAAGGATCGCCTTCTCGATGTTGTTGATAGACGGTGCGCCCCTCCTTGACCGCCGCCGTGATCGAGGCGAAGTTGTCGTCGGCCAGTACCATCTCGGCCGCCTCCTTCGTGACCTCGGTGCCCTTGATCCCCATGGCGACGCCGATGTCGGCTTTCTTGAGCGCCGGTGCGTCGTTAACGCCGTCGCCTGTCAAGGCCACGATCTGCTTATTCGCCTGGATCGCCTTGACAAGACGGAGCTTGTGCTCGGGGCTCGCCCGCGCGAACACGTCGACGTTGCGGACCCGTTCTTGCAGCGTGGCCGTGTCCATTTCCGCGATTTCGGCACCGGTGATGGCTGTCTTTCCGTCGCCGATATCGAGCATCTTTGCGATCGCCGCTGCGGTAATTTTGTGATCGCCCGGTGATCATCGTCACGCGTATGCCACCGGCATGGCATTCCTTCACCGCCTCGACCGCTTCTTTGCGCGGCGGATCGAAGCAGACCGATAAGACCGAGCAGCACCAAGTTCTTCGGTAAAGCAGCCGGACCGAGGCTCCCTGCCTCAAGGCCTGGATCTGGGCAGCCACGCCAAGGCCAGCACGCGCTCCCCTGGCGGCGAGCGTGTCGGACCCTTCTGGAAATGCTCACGTTCGATCGGCGGATGCAGTCCGGTCTTGGTCCTCTTGGCGATCGCAATGTTCGAGGATGACCTCCGGCGCACCCTTGACAAGAAGGATCTGCTCCCCGATAGGTGTCGGTGTGCAGGGTTGCCATGAACCGGTGCTCCGATTCAAATGGGATGACGTCGATCCGGGGATAGGCGGCCTGCTCCTGTCTGCCGATCGAGCCCAATCTTGGCGGCGAAAGGATACAGCGCGCCTTCGGTCGGATCGCCCTCCACCTTCCAGACGCCGTCCTCGCAACGCAGCCGCGCGTCGTTGCAGAGCGCGGAGACACGCCCCAAGAGCTGCAGAACGGGATCCTCGCCTACGGGCAAGCCATCCTCCAGCACTTCGCCGTCGCTGTGTATAACCTTCGCCAGTGATCTGATGCTTTGCCGCTCGGCAGTGACCGCCGAAACCACCATCATCTCCATCAGCGTCAGCGTCCCCGTCTTGTCGGAACAAATCCGCGCACCGACCCGAGGGTTTCGACGGCCGGAAGGCGGCGGACGATCGCGTTGCGGCTGGCCATGCCTGCACCCCGATCGACAGCGTGATCGTGATAAGAGCGTGAGACCTTCAGGGATCATGAGACCGCGATCCCTGATCACCGCCTGAAATATTTCCACGAATGGTGAAGCCTTGCACGGCCACCTGCCCGTAGGCGAAGGTGAAGGCGCTGACGACAAGAACGATTGCGGTGATGACATAGCCAAATTTCTTAATCTGAAGCAGCAGAGGGGTTTCCAGGGCGCCGACGCCCGCAAGCAATGTGATTGATGCGCCCCAATTCGGTTTCGCTTCCAGTGGCCACGACGATCCAGTGCGCGACCGGAAACAATCAAGGTTCCGGAATATGCGATCCCGACGCGATCGCCGACGGTCGCCTTGGCCGAGACGGCGGCCGTGGATCTTGTCCGAGGGGAACAGACTCGCCGGTGAGAGCCGCCTCTTCTGTCCGAAGGTTCTTGACGTCGACAAGGCGGACATCGGCCGGGATCTTGTCGCCGGATTCAAGGAAGCACAATGTCGCCCGGCGCAAGCTGCTCCGCCGGAATGAAGCGGCTCTGGCCATCGCGCAACGTCCTGGCCTCCGCCGAGAGAAGGTTTCGGATCGAATCGAGCGACTTCTCCGCTTTGCCCTCCTGGATGAAACCCAGCAATCCATTGATGACAACGACGCCCAGGATAATCGATGCGTCGATCCACAAACCCATCATGAGCTTGATGAAGCCGGCCGCGAGCAGGAGGTAAACAAGGATGTTGTTAAACTGCAGCAGCAAGCGCATCAACGGACCCCGCTTGCGGGCGGCCGGCAAGCGGTTTGGCCAGTGTTTTGCCAAACGGCGGGAGGCTTCGGCGCCGTCGAGGCCCGCCGTCACGCTGCTCCCGAGCCGCTGCACGACCTCTGCCCTGGACAGGGAATGCCAGGCCGTGGCTTCGCTCGGAGATGCTGCGCTAACCAATGTATCTGCGCTAACCACTGTATCTGTGCGCGAGGCGATGGCGCCCTTAAGATGCGAGGCAGCACGCCATGCGTGACGTGCAAGCCGATCGAGAAGGCCAACCGCGTCGACGCGCGCGATCGCGGCGGCCGCGGTGAGCGTTCCGGACGCGACTGAGTCGAGCGTTGCACGGCGGTGGTAACCCGCAAGTCCGCCAGTTGCTCCGAGCAGCGTTTCAGGCGTTTAATCGCGTCGCCGGTGGAATTCTCGAGGGATATGGCTTGATCCACTGTCGTGCCGGATGCCCTCTCGTCATCCGCGGCGTGACTTGGCAGCCCTACGGAGCCCGCAAGATGAGCGGCGATCGCGGCCGCCCCACGCATCGATGTCGCGCAGAGCTTCGCAGCGCGCATTTCCTCGGGGCCGCCGGTCGCGAGTGTCGTCTTCGCAATCTCATCGACCGCTTCTGTGAGCCGACCCGCATGGTCCAAGGCGTGCAGCGTGCTTGTAAACCACTGATGTCCCTCATGGGAAGGCGGCAGGCCGGTCACTTTCGAAAGAAAGACACTCGCCTGCTGCAACGCATCGGACGCTTGACGAACCGTGGCGTCGTCGAAGATGACGCGGGCCGTTCCACCTTGCACGGTATTCTCGAGCCCCACGGTACCGACGAGCATAGCCTTCGAGCATGCGCTCCTCGCCGGCGCAGGTCCTCCACCGCGACCGTGGGAGCGGACAGTGAGGCGGGATCGAGGCATTTCGTGAACGCCAATCCTTGCTCGGGCACAAGGCGCTCGATCATTCGTGTGAACGGGCCCATCAGCGGGAGCAAAATCCCCACGCCCACCACATTGTACGCCGTGTGATAGGCGGCCAGCAGGGTCACCGAATCCACAGATTGCGACAGCCGGACAATCAGCGGAGTGACAAAAGGAAAAACTATGAGTGCAATCAGAGCGGCGATCAGGCTTGAAAGCGATATATGCCACCGCCAATCGCTTGGCGGTGCTGGAGGCGCCGATCGCCGCTACCGCCGAGCTGGTCGCCGTGCCGATCTTCTGGCCGATGACCAACGCCATTGCTTGATCAAGGCCGACCGCGCCGGCATAAAGAGCCCGACAAGGTCACGGCGATCGCGGCGGTCGATGACTGCATGACCGTTGTCATCAGGATGCCAACCGCCACCAGCAGCAGCACGCTCGGAACGCCTGACCACGGCACGAAACCAGCCTCTTTCAAGACATTTAAGTCCGCCGGTTGCAGTTCATCGGCCAGCCCGCCCATGCCCTGCTGGAGTGTCGTCAGCCCGATCAAGATAAGCGCGAAGCCCGCGATTGCGCTGCCCGCGCCCGCCCATCGTCCCCGGCCTACCAGCTTGAGCAGCGCGCCGGCAAACACGATCGGCAGGGCCGCAGCCGTGAGCGAGACCCTGACGCCAAACAGCGCCACGAGCCAGCCAGTTCCGGTCGTGCCAATGTTCGCTCCGAAAACCAAACTCAAGCCTTGCGGAATGTCAACCCGCCACCAGTCCAATGGTCTCATAGGCGCTGACGCTGGACACTGCACCAAGAGCGTGATGACGGCGCCCCAGAACGTGCCGTGCAGCGGAGTCGCCGCCGCCTTCGCCAACACCCCGCGTAAAGCCGTTCCGGCAAGAGCCTTAAGCCCATCGGTCATCACGGCCATGCCGAGAAGGAAAAGGCCCACTCCACCGATAACTGAAATCATTGTCGTCAAAATTGCTCTCCGCCTTTGGCCTCCCGACAAGAGCGCGAACGTCGCGGGGACAACGGAGCTTGCCACCGCAAGAAGGCCAGCGTGTCCTCTCAGCGCAAGTCGTTATCGGAAACAATCTACGACGTTGTCGGCAGCTAGAAAAGTCCTTTGCCATAAGGCGTCGCGATAGGGTCTGCCGCCGTCGGATTTGCCGACAGCGACCTTCAAATGCAACCATCGATGACGACCGAGATCAACTATTGAGGCTACCACTTCCCTCCCGAGATTATCCGGAAGGCGATCTGACCCCATACCCGGTGCGAGACCGCCGAAAGCTTGCGCGCCAAGGCGACTTTCGCCTTTTTCATGCCCGCCCGCTTAGCGCGCCGCAGACTTCAGATTTTTCGACGCGCCGCCCTTGACCGGCCGTGTCAGCATGACATTGGCTGCCTTGTAAAATGCGGGCGCACCTCTCCGTCGCCGATCTTGGTGATCCGGCCCGCCACATCCGTCTCCACGGACTGGTATTTCTTCGGCGTCAGGCCGAAATCGCGCCGATCCGCTTCGACGACGTGAACCGGGCCGGATCATCAATCGCAAAAATATAGATCGCTGTCACGATCGCCACCACTCCCGGCGCCGGCATTAAGAGCCTCACCCGCGCATCCGAGCAGGCAATCGCCTGCAGCGCCGGACGCAAGGCTACGAGGCCCTTGATCTGCGCAGCGAAGCTGCTCGCCGTCGTCGGCCCTACCTTGATGCCGAAGCCGCGCAAAATCCTGCGCGGGCACATCTCAATATCGTAGAGCTCCCACCGAACGAGCTTGCGCGCCGTCAGCATCGCCCGGACCTCCTGTGCTGCAGGGGACTTGCAATGCACCGGCCGGAACCATCCAAGTCGCATCAGCTATGCGATGCCGCGCGCGTCCTTCCGGTCTGCCTCACCGGCCTCGCCGTGAAAGCGTCGCAGACGCCCCCGCGTCTCAAGCAATTCGACGGCGAGCCGGCCTCCTTCAGTCCCGCGCAAAGCCATTGCGGCAAATGCCCCGCTTCGAGGCCGGTCCGGGCGAGCCCGAGCCAAGCGAAGAAAACCAGGCGATCAGGGCCGCCGGCTCGCTCAAAACCTTGCCTTCCCGAAAGATCTTGCCTCTTCGATCCTCGAGGCAAACACTCAACAGTTCCAACGGCCTTGTCATGTCTAGATGGCGCCCGCTGATCAAGGGTTATTTTGCTGTGGCGCGATGATCGTGGGTGCGGTCATGTCTTCGGCCTGTCGATGCGGGTTCTGACCCCCGCTGGCCCTGATGTTGTCCGCTGATCCGTTGCCCCAATCACGTTGGCGCGCTTGACGGCGCAGACAAGGCCACGGGCTTTGGGATCAATCCGCTTTCTTCGCATCACCTCTTGGTCACACTCGAGATTCTTGTGCAGCCTTTGGCCGCTGATGATGTCGGCGGTCGTTAGGCCGGAACTGCGCAATAGGTTGTCTTGCCGCGCATGAACGCGAAGGCTATGTGCGCCATTTTATTGGCGAGGGCGACGGCGACAAGCTTGAAAGCTTACTCTGCATGAGCTTCTTCGCAAAGGATCGCAGCGCGTCGTCGTGCGGCTTGCGATGATAGAGGATCGCATGCGTGCCCACGACGAGCAATGTCCGCAAATATCGATTGCCCATTTTCGAGATGCGGCCCAATCGCTCCTTGCCGCCGGACGAGTTTTGTTTCGGCGTCAGGCCGAGAAAGGCGGCGAACTTGCGCGGGCCTGAGAAAGCGGAGACGTCCTGAACGCTCGCGGCCATCGCCGAGGCCGTCACCGGGCCCAAGCCGGGAATGGTCATCAGCGGGCGCGCCATTTCGTTGTCTCGAGCCATCGCGGCGATGGTTCGATCGACGCGCGCGATCTTCTGATCCAGAGCATGCAGTTGACGTACCAGCAGGACGAGCGCCGCGCGCACGCAGGCCGGAATCGTCTCGTCGCCTTCCGCCAGGATGACACGCGCCAATTCGCGGGCGCCCTTGAACCCCTGCGCCGCGATGACCCAAATTTCCGCCAGATGCCCACGAAGCGCGTTGATCAGTTACGTGCGTTGCGCCACCAGCATTCCGCGCGCCTCGTGATGCATGAGCGCCGCCTGGTTCTCCAGCGTGCGCACGCCGGCAAAGCGGCTGGTGAGAATTCTCCGCACGATTGTTGGCACGCGGTCCTTGCTCGTGCAATCCAGAGAAGCCAATTTTGCGAAGCGCCGCTCCGTAAGATCTCAGTTTGTCGGTGGCGATTACCGCCGGAACGAAGCCCTGACGTCGAAGCAATTTCCACAGCAGCCGCAACGCCGCGGCCTTGTCGCGTTGGGGCTGGACCAGGATTTCGAGAACCTCGCCTTCGCTGTCGATTGCGCGCCACAAGTTCATTTGCCATCCGGCGATTGAGACCACCATTTTATCGAGATGCGCCGACAGCGGGGTTTAGGCCGTATCGCACGCAAGTTCTTGGCAATTATTGGCCCGAATTTAAGAACCCCCCGACGGATCGATTCATTGCTGACCATCAGTCTGCGCTCAGCCAAAAGATCCTCGACATCCCGATAGCTCAACGTGATTCGGAGGTAGAGCCAGACAGCGTGTCGGATGATGTCAGGTGGAAATCTGTGGCGGGCGTAGGAGATGGGCTGCATGACCCAATCTAGCACATGCCCTGGGTCGTTGGTCGCTAACGTGTCAATGCCGACGTAAAGTCGTCGCCGCGGCGTTAGCTTGACGTGCCGGGAGATTTGCTGCGTGCTCTTTTTGGCAACGTGACAGAGCCTTTTCAGGCGCTATCATGCGGTCGGGTCGCTCGGCATGCTGATCGACGATCTCGACCGCCTCGGCATCAAACCTCGCAACAGCAAGTTTGGCCGTCTCATGGTGGGTCCGCTCGCACATATCCTTAAGAGGCGAGGTCGCCTACCGGGGCGAGGTGCATACAGGCGAGCAAGCGCCGGCCGTGGTCTTGGCGGTCTTGGTAATGTCCGAGGATCGTTGTTGCCGGGCGCAGAGTCGCTCAATCCGGCCGGTCCGAACAAGGCCCCAAATGGCTATCGATGCTGGCTTCATCATGCCCTTGTTTGACTCAGCGCAAGGCATGGGACTCTGCGCAGCTCTGTCACGTTGCCAAATAGTGCACGAAGAAAGTCGCCGCGCGGGCGCGCCGACAAAGTACGAAATAAAAATTGTCTCGCCAGGTGCGAGTGAAAATGCGGCGGCTTAGGCTTTTGGAGAAACGTCTTTAGGATGGTGGCTTCACGTATTGCCGAACTCAATACGTCGTCCATGAGCGAGACCAAATCCTCTAGGCAATACGGTTTGCTAAGCCGGGGCAGTCCGGCTTCTTTGGCGCCCGGAAGCTCGGCATAGCCAGTCGAGAGGATGACTGGCAGGTTCGGGCGAAGGCCGCGGATTCGATCGGCGAGCTCGCTGCCGGTCATATGGGCCATCGCGTGGTCGGTTATCACGAGGTCGATCATTGAATCCCCCTGGAGAACCTTAAGCGCCTCTGCCCCAGAAGATGCCATGTGAACTTGATGGCCAAGGGACTCCAGCATGGACTCCGCGGTGACCGCAACCAAGGGGTCATCGTCGACGAGTAGAACGTTGCATGGCCGCGAAGCGACAGTAATATCCGGCGACGCCCGAGGCGGGGGTTCCGCTGCGGCTTTTTCCGCTGTCGGAAAATAAAGCTCGACCGTTGTCCCGATACCAGCTTGGCTGGCCACGCACAAGGCGCCCCCTGATTGCGCAGCAACGCCATAGGCCATTGAAAGACCCAATCCCGTGCCCTTTCCCAACTCCTTCGTGGTAAAAAATGGTTCGGTGGCTCGCCGGAGCGTCGCCTCATCCATACCAATTCCCGTGTCCGTCAGAGCGATACATACACACTCGCCTGCGTTGAGACCCCGGACGCTGCGGGCCTTCACATTTTCGCGCCGGACGGCAAGTTGGAGGCGGCCTCCGTCCGGCATCGCATCGCGGGCGTTCAACGCGACATTCAGAAGCGCGAGTTCAAGCTGGTTGGCGTCCGTATGGATCGGCGGAAGGCCGTCCTCGAATTCCACGGCAAGCTCGATCGTGGGTCCGAGCGAGCTCCGCAACATACCGGTCATGCCATTGATAAGCGTGGGAACATCCACGGCCTCCGGTTTAAGGTCCTGGCGCCTCGCGAAGGCGAGTAGCCTCGCGGTCAGGGCGCTGCCGCGATCGGCGGCGTCAGCGGCGCGAGCAAGCCGAGACTTAATATCTGGGTCATCGGGCAGGCGCCGCGCGAGAATCTCGAGGTTTCCCGAAACGACCTGCAACAAATTATTGAAATCATGCGCGATGCCCCCAGTGAGCTGGCCCAGGCTTTCGAGTTTTTGCATCTGCTGCACCTGGGCCCACGCGGTTTCGCGCTCGCGGGTCCGTTCCTCGACGCGCCGTTCCAGTTCGGCATTTGCCTGCGTCAGCTCGGCGGTTCTCGCTTCAACTCGGCGCTCCAGCTCCGCATTAAGGAGTTCGAGCTGCCGGGTCTTTCGGAAGAGATCGGCAAACACCCGCACCTTGGCCCGAAGTAATTCTGGGACGACCGGCACAAGCAGATAGTCGACCGCCCCGTAGCTGTACCCTTTGATACGATCGGGGTCGGTCAGCGCGACGGCGGAGACAAAAATGATTGCGGTCTGCTGAAAGCGAGGATGATCGCGGATCATCCCGGCAAGTTCGAAACCGTCGAGCTCTGGCATGCAGACGTCGCTAAGAACGATAGCGATGTCCTTCTTGAGAAGCTGCTCAAGCGCCTCTCGCGCGGACCCGGCGGTGATCAAATTTTCTCCGAGGTCTTGCAATATCGCCGCGTAGCTGAGGAGCTTCGCAGGCTGATCGTCGACAAGCAGAATGTTAATCGGATCGTTGGTCATGATACCCGCCGCCTACCGGTGAAGCCATAGCCGTAGTGTCATCAAGAGCTGTCCGTGTTGACAGACTTGGCCAAGTAATCGGACGTCCCGGCTTCGACGCGCCGCTCCAGTTCGGCATTCGCACGCGTCAGCTCGGCGGTCCTCTCCTCGACGCGGCGCTCCAGCTCCGCATTGAGGAGTTCGAGCTGCCGGGTCTTCCGGAAGAGGTCGGCAAATACCCGCACCTTGGCCAGCAGAACCTCGGGGACGATTGGCACAGGCAGGTAGTCGACCGCCCCGTAGCTGTACCCTTTGATACGATCGGGGTCGGTCAGCGCGACGGCGGAGACAAAAATGATTGCGGTGTGCTGAAAGCGAGGATGATTGCGGATCATCCGAGCAAGTTCGAAACCGTCGAGCTCAGGCATGCAGACATCGCTGAGAACGATAGCGATGTCCTCCTTGAGAAGATGCTCGAGCGCCTCTCTGGCGGACCCGGCTTTGATCAAGTTTTCTCCGAGGCTTTGCAGTGTCGCCTCGTAGCTGAGGAGCTTTGCAGGCTGATCGTCGACAAGCAGAATGTTAATCGGATCCTTGGTCATAATATCCCCGCCTACCGGTGAAGCCATAGCCGCAGTGTCGTCAAAAGCTGTTCCGTATTGACAGGCTTGGCCAGGTAATCGGATGCGCCGGCTTCGAGACATTTTTCACGGTCGCCCTTCATGGCCTTGGCAGTCAGCGCGACGATTGGCAAGCGGCCGAAAAGCGGATTGCCACGGATCAGCCGGATTGTCTCATATCCGTCCATCTCTGGCATCATTATATCCGTCAAGACAATGGCCGCGCCCGGGTTTGCATCGAGCAATGCAATCGCCTCGCTGCCGGTTGTGGCTGTCAGCACGTGCATTGCCCGGCGTTCGAGAACGCTGCTTAGAGCAAAGATATTACGTGCGTCGTCATCGACAAGAAGAACGGTTTTTCCGGCCAGGCCTTCATCCGAGCCGTGCAACCGCTCAAGCATGCGCTGTTTTTCCGCTGGGAGACTGGTCACGTCCCGGTGGAGGAAAAGCGCGGTCTCGTCGAGCAGCCGTTCGGGCAATTCGACGCCTTTTACGACCACGCTACGCGCCATTGTACGCAACTTCGCGTCCTCTTCCGGCGATAGTTCGCGTCCGGTGAATACAACGACCGAAATATCCTGCAACTCCGCATCGTTTGCGATCCGTTTCAAAAAGTCGAAATCCGGACATGTCGGGGAGCCGCAGGTCGAGGACGATGCAGTCAACGGATTGCTCGTGGAGAATGGCAAAAGCGCCGGCACCTGTCTCGGCCACGATGATGTCGAGGTCGTCATGGCCGAGCAGCTGCGCAATGCTCAGGCTCTCCGAGGCATTGTCCTCAACGACCAACAGGCGCCTGCGCCGGGGGCTGATGAATTCCTTGAGCCTTGTCAGCGCCGACGTCAAGGCTTCCTTGCTTGCAGGCTTGGTAACAAAGGAAAAGGCTCCCCTGGCCAGGCCGTGGCGGACCCCATCGTCGGAGGTCAGGATTTGAACCGGTATGTGCCGTGTCGCCGGATTCCGCTTTAACTGACTGAGGACGCTCCAACCGAGCATGTCCGGAAGGAACACGTCGAGCGATACGGCGCTCAGCCGGTAGTCGCGGGCGAGCGCGAGTGCACCGGCCCCGCTGTCAGCGAGGAGAATCTTGAACTGTAAGTCATGCGCCATATCGACCAGAAAATTCGCGTAGGGTTGATCATCCTCAACAATCAGCAAGACTGCATCGTCGGGTTGAAGGTTAGCTCGGTCGTCCTGAACCTGCGCCTGCAGGCGCTCCGCCATGGGAATGCTCCGCATTGGAGGCGCCATCGATACCGTTGGCTGCGTTGACACGGGACCGGCATATTCCAGCGGCAAATAGAGCGTGAAGACGCTGCCTCGTCCGGGGGTGCTCTGAAGCTGAATTTCGCCGCCGAGGAGTGTTGCCAGCTCACGGCTAATCGCGAGGCCCAAACCGGTCCCGCCGTATTTCCGGCTAGTGCTGGCATCGGCCTGTTGAAACGCCTCGAAAATGCTTTTTTGCTTCTCGGGTGCGATACCGATTCCGGTGTCGGAAACCTCGAACGCTACGACCGAACTCGTCTGATCTAAGGCCCGGTGGCCGGCGCTCCAGCCGCCGCGCGACGCCGAAATTGCGAGGCGTACGCCGCCTTTCTCGGTGAACTTGAAGGCATTCGATAGAAGATTCTTCAGTACCTGCTGGAGGCGTTTGGAATCGGTTACGATGCCGCGCTCGAGCGAGGGATCCATCACCACATCGAAGGAGAGGTTCCGGCTTTCGGCTTCGTGGCGGAAAATGCGGACCACCATGTCATTAAGGTCGGTGAACAAGACATTCTCCGCCTCAACCGACATCATTCCGGATTCGACTTTTGAAAGGTCTAGGATGTCACTGATGAGATTCAAAAGATCCGTTCCCGCGCTATGGACCGTGCGCGCGAATTCCACCTGCTTTGCGGTCAGGTTGCCGTCGGGATTGTCACTGAGCTGCTGCCCGAGAATTAGTATGCTATTTAGCGGAGTCCGCAGTTCGTGCGACATGTTGGCGAGAAAGTCGGATTTATATTTCGATGCCAGCGCCAATTCGGTCGCCTTCTCTTCGAGCGCCCCGCGGGCCTGCTCGATCTCCTGGTTCTTACGTTCGACTTCCACATTGCGTTCGGCGAGCTGCTGCGCCTTCTGTTCAAGCTCTTCGTTGGTCTGCTGAAGTTCCTTTTGTCTTATCTGCAACTCGGCAGCCAGCTCCTGCGATTGCTTCAGCAAGCCCTCCGTTTGCATCGTGGCCTCGATGCTGTTCAACACTATGCCGATACGGGCCGTGAGTTGATCGAGGAAGGACACTTGCAGGTCCGTGAATGCGTTAACTGATCCAATTTCAATCACCGCCTTGACCTGCTCCTCGAACAGAACGGGGAGCACAATGACGTTCTTCGGCGTCGCCTTGAAAAGGCCCGAGCGGATAGGCACGACATTGGACGGTATGTCGGTGATCAGCAGCCGTTTTGCATCCGCAGCGCATTGTCCGATCAGACCTTCGCCAATTCGGATGCGCTCTAAGTGACCCTCGGCACCGGCATCGGCGTAGGCGGAAAGCAGCTTAAGGCACGGCCCCTGGTCGAAATCCAAAAGGTAGATTACCTCGTTTTGGGCGTTAATCAGCGATGCGAGTTCGGTCAGCAGCATGCGACCCACCGTGGCGAGATCGCGCTGGCCTTGCAGCATATTGGTAAACCGCGCGAGGTTTGTCTTGAGCCAATCTTGCTCGGTATTTTGGTCCGTGGTCAGCCGCAGATTGCCGATCATCGTGTTGATGTTGTCCTTGAGCTCCGCTACTTCGCCGCGCGCGTTAACCTGAATGGACCGGGTCAGATCGCCTTTGGTGACCGCTGTTGCAACTTCAGCGATCGCACGCACCTGCGTCGTGAGATTCGCCGCTAGCAAATTCACATTGCCGGTCAAATCCTTCCACGTGCCTGCCGCGCCTGGCACATTCGCTTGGCCGCCCAGACGCCCTTCCACGCCCACTTCCCGGGCGACCGTGGTGACCTGTTCGGCGAAAGTGGCGAGCGTGCCGGTCATGTTGTTGATCGTCTCGGCGAGGGCGGCCACCTCGCCCTTGGATATGACCGTGAGGTATTGCTTGAGATCGCCCGTCGCGACCGCGGTCACGACCTTGACTATCCCGCGGACCTGCTCGGTCAGATTCGCCGCCATGATATTCACGGTGTCGGTCAAATCTTTCCACGTTCCGGCGACACCAGGCACCGTCGCCTGCCCGCCGAGTCGCCCGTCGGTGCCAACCTCACGCGCGACGCGCGTGACCTCGCCCGCGAAGGCGTTAAGCTGATCCACCATCGTGTTGATGGTGTTTTTCAACTCGAGAATCTCTCCGTTAACATCGACAGTAATCTTGCGCGAAAGGTCGCCACGAGCGACTGCCGTCGTAACCTCTGCTATATTGCGGACCTGCATTGTCAAATTAGCTGCGAGAAGGTTGACGTTGTCGGTTAAATCCTTCCAGGTTCCGTCCACGCCAGGCACAACAGCCTGGCCGCCAAGCCGGCCATCGGTACCAACCTCGCGAGCGACCCGCGTCACCTCGGCGGCAAAGGAACGCAGCTGCTCGACCATGGTGTTAATGGTTTCCTTGAGCTGGAGAATTTCGCCGCGGACGTCGACCGTGATCTTCTTCGAGAGATCGCCGTTCGCGATCGCCGTGGCGACTTCGGCGATGTTGCGGACTTGTCCGGTCAGATTGCTAGCCATGAAGTTGACGTTGTCGGTCAGGTCCTTCCAGGTTCCCGCGACACCTGGAACAGTCGCCTGGCCGCCGAGCTTGCCCTCCGTGCCGACCTCGCGGGCGACGCGCGTTACCTCACCTGCGAAGGCATTCAGCTGATCGACCATTGTGTTGATGGTGTTTTTCAGCTCGAGTATTTCACCTTTCACATCGACGGTGATCTTGCGCGAAAGATCGCCGCGGGCAACCGCCGTGGTCACCTCGGCAATGTTGCGGACCTGCCCGGTGAGATTGCTCGCCATGAAATTGACGTTGTCGGTCAAATCCTTCCATGTGCCGGCGACGCCCGGAACATTAGCCTGGCCGCCCAGTCGCCCGTCGGTTCCCACCTCGCGCGCAACGCGCGTCACCTCGCCGGCGAAGCGATTGAGCTGATCGACCATGGTGTTCAGCGTTTCCTTCAACTGAAGGATCTCGCCGCGCACATCGACGGTGATCTTTCGCGAAAGATCACCATTTGCGATGGCGGTCGCGACTTCCGCTATGTTCCGGACTTGACCAGTCAGATTCCCGGCCATGGAATTCACGCTGTCGGTCAAGTCTTTCCAGGTGCCAGCCACGCCCAGCACTTGCGCCTGACCGCCGAGCCGGCCTTCGGTTCCGACCTCGCGCGCCACGCGCGTAACCTCGCCGGCGAACGCGTTTAATTGATCGACCATCGTATTGATGGTCTCTTTCAGTTGTGAAATTTCCCCGCTGACATTCACCGTGATTTTCTTGGAAAGATCGCCGCGAGCTACCGCGGTGGCGACTTCGGCGATATTGCGGACTTGTCCGGTCAGATTGCTCGCCATCGAGTTCACGCTGTCGGTCAAATCTTTCCAGGTGCCGGCGACACCTTTCACTTCCGCCTGCCCGCCGAGTTTGCCCTCGGTTCCGACCTCGCGGGCGACACGGGTGACTTCTCTTGCGAAGGCGTTCAACTGGTCCACCATCGTGTTGATGGTGTCCTTGAGCTGCAGAATTTCGCCGCTGACATTGACGGTGATCTTTTTCGAAAGGTCGCCGCTGGCGATCGCGGTCGAAACCTCGGCGATATTTCGCACTTGCGCCGTCAAATTACTGGCCATCGAATTGACGCCCTCGGTCAGATCCTTCCAGGTGCCGGCGACACCGAGCACGTTGGCCTGGCCACCGAGGTGCCCATCCGTGCCCACCTCGCGGGCGACGCGGGTAACTTCGCTCGCAAACGCGTTTAGTTGATCGACCATCGTGTTGATGGTGTCTTTGAGCTGAAGGATCTCGCCGCTCACCGAGACGGTGATCTTCTTTGAGAGATCACCGCGCGCGATTGCCGTCGCGACCTCGGCAATATTGCGCACCTGGCCGGTCAGGTTGCCGGCCATGGAGTTCACGCTGTCGGTCAGATCCTTCCACGTGCCTGCTACCCCTGGTACCTGCGCCTGGCCCCCTAGCCGCCCCTCCGTGCCGACCTCGCGCGCGACCCGCGTCACTTCGGAGGCGAAGCCGTTGAGTTGGTCGACCATCGTATTGATCGTATCCTTGAGTTCCAAAATCTCGCCGCGGACATCGACGGTGATCTTACGCGAAAGATCCCCGCGGGCGACCGCCGTTGTCACCTGCGCGATATTGCGGACCTGGTCGGTAAGGTTGCCGCACATTGCATTGACCGAGTCGGTCAGGTCTTTCCACGTCCCGGCGACGCCCGGAACAAGAGCTTGGCCGCCCAGCTTGCCTTCCGTGCCAACTTCGCGCGCGACACGCGTCACCTCCGAGGCAAACGAACGGAGCTGGTCCACCATGGTATTGATGGCCTCCTTGAGCAGCAAATCTCACCCCGTACATCGACGGTGATCTTTTTCGATAGGTCGCCATTGGCGACGGCGATCGTGACATCGGCGATGTTGCGCACCTGGGCCGTCAGATTGTTCGCCATTGAATTAACGCTCTCGGTCAGATCTTTCCAAACGCCGGTGACCTCCCGCACTTGAGCCTGTCCGCCAAGCTTGCCATCGGAGCCAACTTCGCGGGCAACGCGCGTCACTTCCGAAGTGAACACGCTGAGTTGTTCGATCATGGTGTTGACGATTGTCGCCGACCGCAGGAACTCGCCTTTGAGCGGCCGGCCATAAACCTCAAGCGGGACGGTGTGCAAAAGATCCCCGCGTGCGACGGCTGCAATCGCGCGGGTCAACGTGTTTGTCGGCCACAGGAGGTCGTCGACCAGGGCGTTGATGGACGCCTCCATGTCACCCCACGCACCAAGCGTTAGCGAAAACTTAGCGCGTTTGCGGGTGTTGCCGTCGCGGCCGACTACCTGGCCGATCTCTTCGAGTTGCAGGGCCATCTGCTCATTCGCCGTGACGATCTCGTTAAAAACATCCACGATTTTTCCGGCAAGACCGGCTTGATCATGCGGCAGGCGGACGGAGAAATTTCCAATTCGCACGCACTGCAAAGCATCCAATAGCATATGCATGTCTACGGAACATTCCTCTGAAGCAGCACTGATTCGGCCAGACGCGGCCGGTTCCGGACTTCGTGGGGAGCGGGCCGCGCTAGGGCGTTCGGAAACGGGCCGCGCCTTGGCTTTAGCAGTTCGCGACATTGGTAATCCTCCGCTGCGGTCGGTTCAGTTCCTGGAAATTTAATCCGATTCCAGATCTATTTTTTCGGCCAACTCCGGGAAAGGTGGCGATACCGAATTCGATGCACCCGAAACTCGCTCGCCTGGATTGTCTGGCGGACCAGCTGCGCGCCTGCGTGCGGTTGACGGCCTCTTGACAGGAACGCCCGCCGGGGCGGCAAGCCCGCCAGCGACGTGACAAGGCCACTCGATGATTATGGCCCGCCTTTTTCGAAAGCGCGGCCGCATCCAATAAAATGCATCCTTTGAAGGTTCGGCCGTTTGACAGTTTGAAAAACACACAAAGACATTCACTTGCTCTTGTGATGCCCGCGTGCGATGGGCCTGCGAAACTCTGCTTATTATGTTAAGTGCATGATGCACTTTCTTGTTCCCGCCGTCGCCAGCTAGGATTTGGTTAAAAAATAAGCGCCCGGCACCGCCGCTCCGGCAAGATCACAGAGCGCCGCTAGGCCGTCCAAGCGGGCGCGGTCCGGCGCGGTTCGGCTTAAGCCGGCGGGGCCGGCAGAGGAGCGTCCTCGATCAGAGGATCGCCGATCTCCTTGCCTTCGTGTTCCTTGCCCAGAGCCTGAAGAAAGTGGGCCGTCCAATCGTGGATGCTGTTCGCGCGAAGCACCGCCATCAAGGCGTTCCAGCGGTCCTTGCGTTCTTCGAGCGGCATGGCGAAAGCGCGCGCGAGGGCGGCGGCGGTTGCTTCAATATCGTAGGGATTGACGATCAAGGCGCTTTTGAGTTCCTGGGCCGCGCCGGCGAATTGCGACAAGACGAGCACCCCAGGATTATCCGGTGCTTGCGCCGCCACATATTCCTTCGCGACGAGATTCATGCCGTCGCGCAAGGGTGTCACGAGGCCGATCCGCGCGATACGATAAAGTCCGGCGAGGACCGAACGGCTCATCGTCTTGTTGATGTAGCGCAGCGGAGTCCAATCGACATCGCCCAGCTTGCCATTGACGCGGCCGGCTTCTTCCGCCAATTCGCGCTGCAGGCGGGCATATTCGGGAACCTCCGAGCGCGACTTGGGCGTGATTTGCAACATTGTCACGCGGGCCCGCGCCGCCTGCGGCGAACGCTCGAGGAACATGCAAAACGCCTCAATTCGCTGTTTCAGGCCTTTTGAATAGTCGAGCCGGTCTACCCCGATGACGAGGTCCCCGCCTTCGAGGCTCGCGAGCGTGCGTTTCACGGGCATGCTCTTTGCGGCGGCACGGGCTTCCTTGGCAAAGGCCTCGGTGTCGATGCCGATGGGAAACGCGCTGACCTGCATCCGGCGGCCGTCGATCTCGCACCAATCGCCGCTGGCGGCCCGGCCCGCATTGGCGCTCACGATGCAGTCGCGGAAATTGCCGGCGTCGCTCCCGGTCTGAAAACCCACGACATCATAGGCTCCAAACGAGCGAAGGATTCGCTGATAGGCGGGCAGGGCGCTCGCCACTTCCGGCCCCGGCCAGGGAATATGCATGAAAAAGCCAATCCGGTTGACGCAGCCCAGCTCGCGCAAGACTCTCGCCAGGGGGATGAAATGATAGTCGTGCACCCAAATCATATCGTCCGGGCGCAGCATCTTATGGAGCTGCCGGGCGAATTGCTCGTTCACCCGGAAATAAGCGGCGGCGTTGCATTCCGACAGATCGGCGAGATCGAGGCGATAATGACAGATCGGCCACAGCGTCCGGTTAGCGAAGCCATGGTAATATTGCTCGATATCGCGGCGCGAAAGGTCGGACACCGCATAGGTGAGCGATCCAAAAGTCCTCCATTGGGGGGGTGAGAGGGCCTTCTGCGCTGGTTTTGCCCGACCAGCCGAACCAAAGTCCGCCGCATGCCTTGAGCGCTGCCTTAAGTGCGACCGCAAGTCCCCCGCCGCTGGCGCCGCCGAAGATGCCGCCAATGGCACGCAATTCGACACGACCACAAGTCTCCCGCTCGACCCGCCGGGGACGATCGCGGCCGGCTTGTACAGAAGTTCAAGGTGATCCATGGGCGTGATAACCTTTTTCTGACCAAGCTAAAGCCATAAACGCATAAGCGCAGGATTAGTTCCGCCACGACACCCGGCAGGTAGAGTGGGGTATTCTTAACTAAACGCTTGCGATCGGGTGGCCGTCTTCTGCAGCGCAACGCTCCAAGCAGCGTATAATGTATCGGTTAAGTGGAATATTTTTGGCTTGGATGATCTTTTCCAGGCGACTTGATAACTCCTGACTTGGGCGCCAGACGCGGCCGTGCCCGGCCCGGAATCGAAGGAAACGGAGAAGCCGAGCGAGCAGTCGATGCTTGGGCTCACACTTGCTCTGGCGGGCGATCACCAAGCGTTTGGCAGAGGGCGACGACAGTCTTGGCAGGAGGGCGCTGGAGGCAAGCCGGTTTCTTGTGAACATGCCGCCGGTCGAACGGGAACGTGTTCGCGAGATGTGGCGCCGGCGGCGGTTGCTCAAAGAGTGCAAGCGGATCGAGCAGCGTGAGACGGTGCAAGTGTAGTCGAGGCTGCGAAACAATCGGCCGAGGCCGCAGAAGCGGCGATCGCGGCGGCAACGGGCGCGGCGCATGAGGGGAGGAGAGTATGCAACCGCCAAGTTGGATTTTGTTTTTTGTGATAGTGATTAGCGGTGTGATAGCCGTTGCCGCCAATGCTTGGTATCCAGTCGTGAAAGCGCGGGACGAACGTGCTGAGTTAGCAAGCAATGCGAAAGCCATTTTGCTACTTGAGTTTAAGCGGAATGGCGAATTTGTACCGACAATTCACGCTTCGCTCGTAAAACGAGAATTGTATTTGGAACAGTTCGACGTCACTGCATGCGAAACCATATCAAAAGGCGGCCTTCTTCTGGGCCTCAAGCCCCCCAGAAACTACTAAATTTTTGCGTGTTTGCCGTCTCGCCTGTCAAGCAAATGATCAGAGTGCCCAACTCGTGAATGCCGCGGGCATCAGGATCTTTTGCCAACGCCGTACTGGCGGCAATATCATCGTTGGCGGTAGAACCTGTTTCGACGGCCACCATCCTCCCAGGTTTCGGGATGAGGAGAAACCATGACTCAGAACATCGAAGACTATGCCATCATCGGCGATTGTGAGACGGCCGCCCTCGTCGGGCGCGACCTTTCCGTCGATTGGCTTTGCTGGCCGCGCTTCGATTCGCCCGCCTGTTTCGCCAATCTCCTCGGCACCACGGACAACGGCCGATGGTCGATCGCACCCGCCGATCCGAGCGCTAAAATGACGCGCGCCTATCGCGGCCATACATTGATTCTCGAAACCACGATCGAGACGGACGGCGGTGTCGCCATTGTCACCGATTTCATGCCTGCGAAAGTCCAAGGCTCGCATCTTGTCCGCCTGGTGAGCGGGATAAGCGGCAGCGTCAAACTGCGCACCGAGCTCATCATCCGTTTCGGTTATGGCGCGGTCGTGCCATGGGTGCGCCGGTACGACGACGGAAGTCTGCGGGCGGTCGCTGGACCAAACCGCTTGGTCCTGCGCACGCCGATAGGACTTCGCCCGAGAGGCCGGAGCCATTTCGCCGAGTTCGCCGTCCCCGCAGGGGAAACTGTCGATTTTACGCTGAGCCATGGCGTTTCCTACGAGGGTGTGCCCAGCGCCATTGATCCTTATCAAGCGCTCGAACAGACCGAACGGAGCTGGAGCGGCTGGTCGCAGCCGTTCGAAGGCGCCGGGCAATGGTCGGAGGCGGTAATCCGTTCCTTGCTCACGCTGCGCGCTCTCATTTTTGAGCCAAGCGGCGGCATCATCGCGGCGCCGACCACCTCGCTGCCGGAGCAATTGGGCGGCTCCCGCAATTGGGACTACCGTTTCTGCTGGCTGCGCGACGCGACCTTCACTTTGCTCGCATTGATGAACGCGGGCTATGCCCATGAGGCGATGCGATGGCGCGCGTGGCTGATCCGGGCTCTCGGCGGGGAGCCCGCGCTGGTGCAAATTCTCTATGGACTAGGCGGCGAGCGCTATATTCCGGAATACACCCTTCCCTGGCTTTCCGGCTACGACGGCTCGCAACCGGTGCGCGTCGGAAACGCGGCGGCCGGTCAGTTGCAGCTGGATATTTATGGCGAGGTTCTCGATGCGTTGTATCAGAGCCGTAAGCGGCGGCTTGTGACTGATGCCGCTGATTGGATGCTTCAAATTGCGCTCTTGAAGCATCTTGAAACGATCTGGGAATTGCCCGACGAAGGCATCTGGGAGGTGCGCGGCCCACCGCGGCATTTCACCTATTCGAAAATCATGGCCTGGGTCGCGTTCGATCGCGCTGTCAAAAGCATCGAGGAATTCGGCTTTGTCGGTCCGCTCGATCATTGGCGGCGCCTGCGCCAGCGCATACACGACGATGTTTGCGCGAAGGGATTCGATCCGGAGCAGGGCGTTTTCACGCAGAGCTACGGCGGAAAAGAACTCGACGCGAGCCTTCTCATGATCGCCCTCGCCGGTTTCTTGCCCCCCGAAGACAACCGTGTGCGCGGCACGGTCGAGGCGATCGAGCGCCGCTTGATGGTGGACGGGTTCGTGCGCCGCTACGATACGCGAACGGCCGCGGACGGCTTGCCGGGCGGCGAGGGCGTATTTCTCGCTTGTAGCTTTTGGCTCGTCGATAATCTCGTGCTTTTGGGAAGGCTCGATGAGGCGCGCGGCTTGTTCGAGCGCTTGCTCGCGCTACGCAATGATCTCGGTCTTTTGTCCGAGGAATATGACCCAGCGGCGAAACGCCTCGTTGGCAATTTTCCGCAGGCTTTTTCGCATATTGCCTTGATCAACTCCGCGTATAATCTCGCCCGCGCCGCGAAGCCCGCGGAACAACGCTCCGGCGCGAAGGCGCCGGAGGCCGGGGAAGATCGATTCGCACTGTTTTGAGCGGCATGCCCGCCCTCAAGCCGGTTCCTTACTCGACTTCGCATACCGCAAGTGCGTGACGCATTCGAACAAGCTCGGCGTGTGCTACCGGTATTATGAATCGCATGCGATCGCGCAGAATTGAAGGGTCGACGCAGGCAGCATGGCTGTGGTGGGAACTACAAATGCGAGGCATATTTGGCTTGAACATGCCTGTAGGAGGAGCGAACTAAAATGCCCAGCATTGATGATCTATTCAAGGGCCGCCATTTTGACCGGGAGATAATTATTTGTTGTGGCTTGTACTTGATCTTACAGGCGGGGCCTTTTTTTGGAGGCGGCCGGTTTGCTGCTGATGTGTATAAGTTTCTATTTGATCCATAGGACAATGGCAGATTTCGCCGTTCATCCCACGGGCCAAGCACTATCAGCGAGGCGGAGACTCGATTCTGTCAAGGACGCGAGCCAACAGGGAGTCCGAATGGACGCCCGTCGCAGGCGACGGCCTATGGCTCGCGCCGGAAAAGCCGTTGCTCCGCATCCTAGACAGTCGATCCGCTCGCCAAACTTGGCCCCACGAAATGAATGCGGCGTTGCGATTTCTCGCGACAGCGACTGAAAGCTCAATCTCAGGCTTTTACAAAAAGTCTAGAGATTTTCGTGCCACCACCGTACCGTCGTGGCCATGATCACAATTCTTTCCGCCCTCGTTTCCGTGCTCTCGTTCCGTGTTCGCAGCCGCGCCTCGCTGGATCTTGAGCTCGTTGCCCTGCGACATCAGGTGACTGTCCTGCGGAGGCAACGCCCTGGTCAGTTTCGGCACTTCTCCACCGGCCGGCTTCTCTCTGACCTGACCCCCATCGTTCATCCAGAGATGGCTGGAGTCCTTTGGTTAGAATTGCGCATTTGCGCGGACGGAGCAACGGATGATCGGCGGAGCTGGTCGAGGTTGCGCAGCCGATCATCCATTGCGGTGAAAGTGGCGGCATAGGCTGCGGGCGTCAGGTACCCGATCGCGGAGTGGGGCCGGGATGCATTGAAGTCGGCAGTCCATCTCGCGATGGAAGCGCGGGCATGGTCGAGATGGAAGAACAAGGTCTCGTTCAGCAGCTCGTCGCGCATCCGGCCATTGAAGCTTTCGACAAACCCGTTCTGGGCCGGCTTTCCCCGCTCGATGAAATGCCAGTCGATCCGTGCTCCCGCCGTCCAGCCAATGACGGCGTTCGAAGTGAATTCGGTTCCATTGTCGCTGACGATCATCTTCGGAGTCCCGCGCCGGGCGACGATCGCATCGAGTTCCCGAACGACCCGCTTGCCCGAGATCGAGGTATCCGGGATCGCACCCAGGCATTCGCGCGTCACGTCATCGACGATGTTGAGTACGCGGAAGCGCCGCCCATTGGCAAACTGGTCATGGACGAAGTCGAGGCTCCAGCGCTGGTTGGGCAGCGCCAGGACGGGCGGCGGCGCACGCGCGCCGATAGCCTTTCTGCGCCCCTTGCGGCGGCGCACAGTCAGGCCCTCTTCGCAATAAAGGCGCTGCGTCTTCTTCCGGTTCAGCATGTGCCCGTCGTTGCGCAACAGGACATGAAGCCGGCGATAACCGAACCGCCGGCGCTCGCTCGCCAGTTCGTGCAAACGCGCCCGAACGGCCGCATCGTCCGGCCGCCGGAAGCGGTAACGGACCATCTTGCGATCCGCCCCGACAAGAGAACACGCCCGACGCTCGCTCAAGCCATGATCTTGTATAGCTTGCGCGACAGCCTTTCGCCTCGCGGCGGGCGTCACCATTTTTTTGAAGCCAAATCCTTCAGCACGGCGTTGTCGAGCATCGCCTCGGCCAACAGCTTCTTCAGCCTGGCGTTTTCGTCCTCAAGCGCCTTCAGCCGCTTGGCCTCGGAAACCTCCATGCCACCAAACTTGGCTTTCCAGGCATAAAACGTCGCGCCCGAAATTCCGTGCCGCCGGCAAACATCCGCCGTCTTCGCCCCCGCTTCCTGCTCGCGCAGGATCGCAAGGATCTGCTCTTCGGTAAATCTGCTCTTCTTCATTGTCCGGCCCTTCATGGGGTTCCGGACTCTACCTTCATCTGGAGGAATTTGCGGGGGTCAGGTCACTCTGGGTGTGGCATTACCGAGTTTGGCCACAGGTCCTCAACGCCAAGTTGCTGGTCAAGCCAGCAACCGTGGTCCAGTGGCATCGCAAACGGTTCGGCCTCTCGTGACGGCGGCGATCACGCCGTCGGGGACGGCCCCAGATGAGCACCGAGATCCGTGATCTGATCCGCCGAATGAGCCTGGCCAACCCGCGCTGGGGCGCCCCCCGCATCAATGGCGAACTGCTCAAGCTCGGCATCGAGGTCAGCCAAGCCGCGGTCGGGAGATACCTGCCGTGGCGGCCCCAATTCCCCTCCCCAAGCTGGCGTAGCGTTCTGCACAACCAGCGGACCGGCATTACGGCGATCGACATGTTTGTTGTTGCAACCGCGACTTTTCCTCTTCTCTATGCCCTAATCGTCCTCGGACATGACCGAAGAAGAATAATCCATTTCGAGGTCACCCAAAATCCGGCACAAGTCTGGCTATCGCAGCAAATGACCGAGGCCTTTCCCTGGGACACCGCGCCCCGCTATCTGCTGCGGAACCGGGACGCATCATATGGTCCGGCCTTTCGCGATCGAGTTCGGGTGATGAGCATCAAAGAGATTGTTACCGCGCTGCGGTCACCCTGGCAGAATCCCTACGTCGAGCGCCTCCATCGGCGCGATCCGCCGCGAATGTTTGGATCACATCGTCATCTTGAACGAGCATCACTTGCGCGGTGTCCTGTCGAAATATTTTCAATACCATCACGGCACCAAAACGCATCTCTCGCTGAACAAGAGTTGTCCGCAGCCTCGTCGCATACAATCTCCCTCTGCAGGCAAGATTATTGCGTTCCCGGAGGTCGGTGCTCTGCATCATCGCTATGAACGTCGCGCGGCGTGAGCTATTGTGGCAACCGAACAGGCGGACCCGTTTCGGCGTGGCGGGCCGATCCTCTTTACAACTGTATCGCTCGGATGCAATGGCGCCCAGAACCCATGCATGGTGCCAAAGTCGCAGCAGTGACCAATGTTCTATTCGACTAATCAAAAAACGTCAGTCGCGATCTTCATCGGCAAACCGATTCCCAGACCGCATGGGTTTTTGAGCAGGGACAGCCGATCAAATAGTGAAGAGGCCGCGCGAGGACAAAAGGCGATTCACGCTCGATGAGCAAAAGCGGACCGTCGGTCGTCAAACTGCCCTCGTTCAGACACCGGATGCGATTGCTGACGACGGAATGATACGGAAACAGTTGACCATAATAGTGCGTTGGCTTCACCCGCATGGTGATGCGCGGCAAGGTGGCGAGCGGCTTGATGACGCGAAGAAGTTGCGGCAGCCTGAAGACGCGCTTGAATTGGCGAAAGCGCGGAGCAAAGTCGGTGACCCGCACTGCGCCGCCGCTCCGATCGGTGAGGACCGTCGATCGGATTGCGGTATGGCGAACATACTCGGACTGAACATCGGCGACGTCATCGAGCACGATGTCGAAGAAGCCCTATTCTTCATTCCGGGACAACAATCGGCAAAAGATCGGATCATTGTCGAAGCGAGGGAAGCACCACCAGACGATCTTGGAAGCCGAATCGATCAGCGTGGCGATACGGCCGTTTCCGATGACGGCGAGATCAAGCCCATAATCATTCATAGCGCGGCAGTCTCGCCATCACCCGAAATTCGCACGAGCCAGCCGCGCACGGCTTCTGGATTCTCGAAATGTCCATCAACGCCGGAAAACATGCGACCCACGGAAAATGCAAGCCCATCGAAATCCCCGATGATTTCGAAAACCAACTCATCCGTGACGTCGTCGCCGATGAATATCGGGCGGCGGTCGCGAAATGGCGGGTAGCGCATCAGTTCACGCACCCCTGTGGCCTTGCTGAATCCGACTTGCTTGATTTCCAAAACGGACTTGCCGCGAAGAAGTTCGATCGATATCGACGGATTTTCCAGGCTAATTTGGACAGCGGCCTCGTTCACTACGTCGCCCAATTCCGGCGCCAGACGATAGTGCAAGGCGACTGAGTAGCCTTTGTCCTCGATGAGGATACCGGGTCTGCTTTCGGCGATCGCGGCGAATTTGCGCCTGAGCGCCGCATCGAGCGGTACCGTGCGCCGGATATCGAGGCTGCTCCCGGCGATGCGTCGAATCTCGGCGCCATGGCCACCGACAGCGGGGAGTTGCAACGGCGCGAAGAGCAGATCCAGATCGCTCAACGGACGCCCGCTGACAAGCGCCAGCGCCCCGCCGGTGCGTTCGCTGAGCCTAGTCATGGCGTGCCGCAGGGAGGGCGGAACCCACACTTCCCGCGGTGTCGGCGCGAGATCCAGAATGGTGCCATCGACGTCGAGCAGGAGGGCACACGCCTGGAAATCCGGAACGAGGGGGGATGTGGCGATATTCATATTCTACTTCTATTCCGGGATCGCTTCAGGCCGAACGTACATCGTGCGGCTAATTGGCCGTTTTTTTGTTCATAGACTGACTCCTTAAAATGGGCGTTTCCCCCACGCGGGACGCACATTTTAAGGAGTTGGTCTATGAGCTACACAAGCGGGAGTCACACGGTTTTTCGCCATCGGTATCACATCGTCTGGATCACGAAGTATCGCTGCAAGGTGCTGGAAGGCGCGGTGCGGGAGCGGATACGAACAATTATCCGGCAGGGCTGCAAGGAACCCGGCGTCCAGATTGTCTCCGGCGTTTTGTCGCGGGAACAGGTCCGTATGTTCGTGGCAATTCCGCCGCATATCGCGGTCAGCGACTTCGTGCGGCGCGTCAAGGGACGCTCATCGCATCGGGTGCAGATGGACATCCCGGACCTGCGCAAGCGCACCTGGGGGCGGCATTTCTGGGCGCGCGGCTACTTCTCCACTACCAGCGGCAACATCACGGACGATGTCATACTTCAGTATCTTCGGGAGCACGAACCTACCGGCGCCAGCCGGTAGTTATTCTGTTGAAACCTTGCATCTTTCGTTCGCGTCGTCGAAGCGGCTGGTGAGAATTCTCCGCACGATTGTTGGCACGCGGTCCTTGCTCGTGCAATCCAGAGAAGCCAATTTTGCGAAGCGCCGCCCCGTAAGATCTCAGTTTGTCGGTGGCGATTACCGTCGGAACGAAGCCCTGACGTCGAAGCAATTTCCACAGCAGCCGCAACGCCGCGGCCTTGTCGCGTTGGGGCTGGACCAGGATTTCGAGAACCTCGCCTTCGCTGTCGATTGCGCGCCACAAGTACATTTGCCATCCGGCGATTGAGACCACCATTTTATCGAGATGCACCGACAGTGGGGTTTAGGCCGTATCGCACGCAAGTTCTTGGCAATTATTGGCCTGAATTTCACGAATCCCCCGACGGATCAATTCATTGCTGACCATCAGTCCGCGCTCAGCCAAAAGATCCTCGACATCCCGATAGCTCAACGTGATTCGGAGGTAGAGCCAGACAGCGTGTCGGATGATATCAGGTGGAAATCTGTGGCGGGCGTAGGAGATGGGCTGCATGACTCCCTGGCTCGTTGGGTCAATGCCCCTCATCCATATCAAGAAGATAGTCACCGGCGGGTTGAATATCGTCGCTCTACGAAGTTGGATAAAGCTCAGTTTGTTTAGTAGCCGTCGTGATTGATTTTCTTCGGTGCCGGACGGTGAGAGCGCCGCGTCCGACGATTTGAACTGACTTTCACCATCCCGCCGGTCGCTTGATGAGATGCCGGATCATTCCGAGCCTCTTTATGACCAACACGGCGAGCCCAGGTGCCCGCGTCCCATAGAGGATATCCCGGCCAGGTGGCCAATCAGCCGATACCCAAGCCGCCAACCAACCAGACCACGACGGCAACGACCAATACCAGGCCAAGAACGCCGCCAAGCCCCGCCCCGCCATACGTGCTGTGACCTTAGTAGCCACCGCCTCCGAGCAGTAGAATCAGCACGAGGATAATCAGAATTGTACTTATGTCATACCTTACCTTGAATTTTCAGTTTATGGGTTCCGGTCGTCCACGATCTAAATCCCTTCGCATTTGGAAGCGCGGGAGGTAGCCGATAAGTAAAGCCGCTCGGGTGGGGCGTGCACAATAGCTTTTCGACGGGTTCGATCGCTATCGCCGGTCAACGTGATGGGACATTGACGCAACTCGCGCCGCATCAAAATAGTTCCGTCGATCTGCTTCGGTCTTCAAATACCTTTTGCCGGAGGGATTGACGGCTACCATCGTACTGGACGCAATTGAATAAGGCGTTGAGATGATTCACATGAAGCGATTCTTTGTCTGACGACGAAGGATCGCGCTGTGCAACTATTGTTCTCGAGCGCCTTATCCGAAGCGGTATCCAAACGCATCCACCTAACTCGAGACGCTGGCGTGGCTGACATTGCTGATCATGCGGCAGGGCACGATTTGCCTGTGACAGTTGGCGGCGCATGTCGCGACGGTGGCGCGAACGGAATCGATGCAGCGGCGGTTCTATCGATTTTTTCAACACGTCGAGCTGGATGGCGCGATGACAGCGCGTGGCACTACTCCGGCGAAAAACAATGCGATCAAGATCAGGGTCGCCAGCTATGCGCGGATGACCAGCACGCGATTGGCATCGACCTTCGGTCGCGGCGCTTTCAGTCGCGCGGCGCCGGCGAACTCGGCGCGATGCAAGCGCTTCGATCTTGACCGCTCTCGCAGGAATCGCGGTGGATAAGTCTGTTCATGGCGTTGCTTTTTTCTCGTCGAATCAGCACCCTGAGCCTACAAGCTCAAGGTGGGCAACGCTGCTGCTCCTATTTCAACAATGACCGGGACCTCCCACAACGCTTAGATCAATCTGCAGGCCAGTTCATTTGAGACAGAGACTGCCGGACATTATTGCCATGGCAGCCCTCGTCGGCGCAACGGCGTTCCCGTTGATATGGACGGGTCTCGCGATGCGTGAGCCGCCGTTATTGCCGGTCCGCGCGTCGGCGAGCATCTCACCAGCCATCACGGTCAACCGGAGCGAGCCCTCGAGTTCGCGATACGCGAGTAAACTGGCATCGGACGTGACGACGGATCCACGAAACTGAAGCATCAATCTGCGGTCGAAATCGAGTCTGAGAACATCGACAGGAAGAGCATGGCTTCCCGTTCCGTCCTCCTCCTGCCTGACTGACCCCTTGGCAGGTGTTGCCGGCAGAACTCACCGTAAGCGGTTTTGACGGCTTTGTCATATTAGCGGGTTTTACTTGCTTCTAGTGTCTTCCTGGAGAGAGCCCGGCTACGCGATTCCAATGCCTTAGCCTCGCCTCGCCACGATTGGAAACGGCCTCTACTTGCTCGACGTGGCAACGCCATGCGGAGCGCGCGAAGCGAATCCGTGAAACAGCTCGCGAGATAAGGACCGACAATAGCCCCGAATCATTTGACCAAGCGTTGTCTAGAGCGGCGAAGGTGCTCGGGCAGAGGACTGGGAAGGACGCGCATCCGACCCCAGCCGAGCGTAAAGCCAAATGAGCGGCGAGAGACTCGTCAAAGTGTGGGACAAGCCCTACACGATAACTGTGGCTCAACAATCAAAAAGCGTTTGGGTCGCTACGGGCCACTACATGGGCGACTGGCTGGAAACCAAACGTAGGACGGAGCAAGCCGCAATCAGGGCTTGGTGCGATGCGGCACGCTACAAAGGGAACGATCTCGCCCCCTCGTAATCCCACCAATCCTAGCGGGTGGGTATGTCAAGTATAATATCGCCCAAGACGTTCTTGGCCAAATCCAGTCCGATTACTGTTATTTGCATAACCCGTCTCCATCGTTGCGATCGCCGCTGATCTTGCGACCATTCGGCAACCAGGGGAAGCGGGGGGTCCATTCCAACATCACCGCAAGCCGCCGTTAAGAGCATCAGAAAAAACACTTGCTAATCGGGGCCGTCCAAATATGACAATATCCGCCGGTGCGGTGCCATTGATAATTCCCAAACCTTTGGATGTAGGATTTAGCGAACGTCTGGTTCCATAGGCCGCCATGTCCGTCGATCTCGATGCCGGAGCACGCGTGGCGGGGCCATCTCTTCAATCTTTCACCGACGACAAGGGACGCGCTACCGCTTCCAGCGGTTTCCGCTCGGCTGCCACGCCCCAGATCATCTCGATAATGGCGGCCAGGACCATAAGCGCCGAACCCAACAGATAGCCGCCGAAAACGCTGGTGCGCGAGCCGGTTGCAATCAGGCGGCCAAATAGAAACGGCGCTCCCACACCTCCGATCGCAGTGCCGGCCGCGTAAAAAAAAGCGATGGCGAGCGCGCGAATTTCCACCGGAAAGATCTCGGACGCCGTCAAATAGGCAGCTCCCGCCGCCGCGGACGCAAAAAAGAAAATTACTGTCCAGATGATGGTCTGCTGAATCGCGTCGAGAAGATGAAGCGCGAACAGCCAGCCGCTTCCGGCCAGCAGCAAACCAGAAACCGCATAGGTAAAGGCGATCATTGGCTTACGGCCAATGAAATCAAACAGCGGACCAAGCAATAATGGGCCAAGCACATTGCCAAGCGCGAAGGGAAGTATGTACCAGCCGACTTTGTACGATGGGACATCATAGAAATTTGTGAGAACGAGCGCATAGGTGAAAAAGATTGCGTTATAAAAGAAAGCCTGCGCCAACATGAGAGCAAGTGCCAGAAGGGTCCGGACTCTGAAAGTGATGAAAAGCGTTTGAAAGACTTCCCGCAGGGGCGTGTGCGTGCGCTGGTGCAACCGCATTGGCGTGAGCGTCGATCCGTCTTGAAAATGCGCTCCATGTAGGCGGAATCCGGTTTCGATTTCATCGACCACCTTTTCCGCTTCCTGCTGCCTTCCATGAATGACGAGCCAGCGCGGGCTTTCTGGAATCCACGTCCGCAGAAGAAGAATAAACAGGCCGAGCGCGGAACCGATGAAGAAAGATAGGCGCCAGCCGATGTCGGGATCGAAGCGCGCCGGGTCCAGAACGAATATCGATGCGCCCGCTCCCAGCGCGCCGCCGATCCAGAACGAGCCGTTGACGGCAAGATCGGTCCATCCGCGATAGTGCGCCGGGATCATTTCCTGAAATCGTCGAATTGACCGCACTGTATTCGCCGCCTATTCCGGCGCCGGTCAGCATCCGGAACAGACAAAAACTTTCCAGATTCCAGGCAAAAGCCGTAGCGGTCGTGGAAACTAAATAGAGACCTAACGTTATAAAGAAAAGCAGCCTGCGGCCTAGCCGGTCCGTCATCCATCCAAAGCCAAGCGCGCCAATGACCGCGCCCGCGAGGTAAAAGCTCGACGCCAAGCCGATGTCGGCCGCGGTGAAGCGCAGGCGGGGGCTCGCTTCGAGGGCGCCGGCGATAGATCCCGCAAGTGTGACTTCAAGACCATCGAGCACCCAGGTAATTCCGAGCGCCGCCACCACCAGCGTATGAAATCTTCCCCAGGGCAGACGATCGAGACGGGCCGGGACACGGGTCTCGAGAATCTCACCCGCCGCATCGTGCATCTTAGGTCCTTCACGTGTCGCCCAGATGAATATCGCATAATAATGGGCTATGCGGCGATTTGACCGCGCTTTAAGAACAGGACATACCACGCCGGACCGCAGAGGAGACGATTTCAATTCAACCATCATTATATGGGAACTATAGCCCGTTCACGTCAGAACCCGGAAATCCGTTGGGCTGATGACGCGGAAGTTGGCGGTGACGGAGTCGCGGACGGTCCCAGTTCTTGGGGACTTTGCCGCGCAAGAAATCGAGCCATCGGCGTAGCTTGGTTCATGACGGCGGCGCTGACAAGGAGACGAATTAGTTCGTCGCGCCTAAATTGTTGGGTGCACCCCTCGCCGCGGAACGACCGGCTAGTCCGCCTTTGGATTTGGTGCCGGCTGGTGGACTTCGCTCGCGCCCGCGCACGGATCGATTCGCGCCCGAACTCGGCAAGCCCGCCTAGCAATGTCAGCAAAGACGCCGGGCCGGCGCATGCCGCGCGACGTCAATGAAACGGCGAGTGATCAGGCGCGCTCAGTCTGAGAACCTCGCCACTCAATTCATTGGCCGGGTTCGCTATGGCCTCCTCAATTAACAAGATGCAATATGCTGGCCCAACCGCGCAGCAAGTTAGCGCGCCATCCGGGAATACGGGTTAAAACCTGATTGACCATGTTTTTCATTTTCCTTTCCGTTGTCAAGCACGATGGTTGTGCGCGTTCGTTCTGCGACGGCGGCGATAGCGGCATGGGCTGCACATCGCGGGAGGCGGGGGCGTCGAGGAGCAAAACATGGCAAAATCACTCACAAGACAAACTTTTGACGTGCCCCCATAAGCCGTGCTGGAGCTTATCGAATCTTCGGACAAGGTCGCATGGTTATCTGAAGCTGGATATTCCTACGAGACGAAGCTGCGCGAGCTGGAGCATCAATTCGAGTCCAAGGCGGCCGAGTTGCGTCAGGATTATCTTGCGATCATCCTGCAAATCTACGAATCGCCGGGGCGGTGAGTCCATCGACGCCACCGGGGATGGGTGCCTTGCTCGCAAGCTCCATCGAGGGCGCGTAACTCGTGATGCTGGAAGCATCGCATATCTCGAATACCGGGGAAGAGGCGAATTTTCCCCGCCGGTCCGGCGAAAATTCATCCGGTTTCTCGTTTCGTCATATAAAAATAGCGAGCCGACGCGGATGCGCGTATCTGGCAACCGCCGACAATACCAGCTAGCGCCCGCGCGGAGCCCCGAATGATTGATCGCAACGACCTGCGATGGTATCGCGACGCGATTATCTATCAGCTGCATGTGAAATCCTTCTTCGATGCCAACAACGATGGCATCGGTGATTTCGCCGGTCTGACCGAGAAGCTCGATTACATCAAGGATCTCGGCGCGACCGCAATCTGGGTGATGCCGTTCTATCCTTCGCCGCTCCGCGACGACGGTTATGACATTGCCTCCTATCGCGGAATAAACCCTGCCTATGGAAGCCTACGGGATTTCAAACGTTTCGTGCGCGAGGCGCATGAGCGGGGGCTGCGGGTCATCACCGAACTCGTGATCAATCATACCTCGGATCAGCATCCCTGGTTTCAGCGTGCCCGCGCGGCCAAGCCCGGCTCGACGGCGCGCGATTTCTATGTTTGGGCGAAAACGGATCGCGCCTACGCGGACGCCCCGATCATTTTTCTCGACACGGAAAAGTCGAACTGGACCTGGGACGATCAGGCAAAAGCATTTTATTGGCATCGCTTCTACGCGCATCAGCCAGACTTGAACTTCGACAATCCCCGCGTCCTCGAAGCCGTGCTCGACGTGATGGCCTATTGGCTCGACATGGGCGTCGATGGTTTGCGGCTTGACGCCATTCCCTATCTTGTCAAGCGGGAAGGCACCAATTGCGAAAATCTTCCGGAAACCCACGTGGTCCTCAAGAAGATCAGAGCCGCTGTCGATGCCCGCTATCCGGACCGGATGCTTCTCGCCGAGGCAAATCTTTGGCCCGAAGAGACCGCGCAATATTTCGGCCAGGGCGATGAATGCCATATGGCCTTTCATTTCCCTCTCATGCCGCGCATCTACATGGCACTGGCCCAGGAGGACCGGCATCCGATCACCGATATCATGCGGCAGACGCCGGAGATCCCGGACGGCGCGCAATGGGCGATCTTTCTCCGCAACCACGACGAGATGACGCTTGCCATGGTGACCGGCAAGGAGCGCGACTATCTATGGTCCTTTTATGCCGCCGACCCGCGGGCGCGGATCAATCTCGGTATTCGCCGCCGTCTCGCTCCCTTGCTCGAAAACGACCGGCGCAAGACCGAGCTTCTGAATTCGCTCCTATTATCCATGCCTGGCACACCGGTGCTTTATTACGGTGACGAGATCGGCATGGGCGACAATATCTATCTCGGCGACCGGGACGGCGTGCGCACGCCAATGCAATGGTCACTCGATCGCAATGGCGGCTTCAGCCGTGCCGACCCAGCCAAGCTCTTCCTGCCTGCGATCCAGGATCCGGTATACGGTTTCAGCGCCGTTAACGTCGAAGCGCAGCTCGCGAGCCCGTCGAGCCTCTTGACCTGGATGCGCCGGATGATCGCGGTCCGGCGTTCGCATGTGTCCTTTGGGCGGGGCACGCTGCGGTTTCTTTATCCATCGAACCGCAAGGTCTTGGCCTATCTGCGCGAAAGTCCAGACGAGCGCATTCTCTGCGTCGCCAATGTGTCGCGGGCGGCGCAAGCGGTCGAACTGGACCTCGCCGAATTCAAGGATGCCGTGCCCATCGAGCTTACTGCCGGCAGTCACTTTCCGGCGATCGAGTCGCGGTCCTATCTTTTGACCTTGCCAGCCTACGGTTTCTTCTGGTTCGGGCTCGAGACGGCCGACGCAAGCAAGGAATTCCATGATCAGCAACCCGCGCCAGGATTGTTCACGCTGGTTGCCACCGGCAAGCTCGAAACGATTCTCACCGGGCGTGAACTGATCGCATTCGAGCGCACGGTCGCCCCCCGTTTCCTGACCTCGCGGCGCTGGTTTGGTCCAAACAAGACGCCAATCGCCGGTGTCTCGGTGAAGGATTTTGCCGTGCTTCGCGATGGCGGGCGCAGCCGTTATGTTCTCCCGCTCCTCGATGTCAAACTACCTGGCGGCGAGGTCGAGACTTATTTCGCGCCGCTTGCCGCGGAACCGGAGAGGGAGGACGGACCGGCCCTTGTCCATGCGGCCGCGAGACTGCGCCGCGGCGCCCGGACCGGTCTGCTCTATGAAGCGGATGCGTGCGAAGGCTTCGCCCCAGCCATGTTGGCCGCGCTCCGGCGCGGCGAGAGGCTGGACACCGGCCAGGGCGGCAGAATTTCCTTCTCGCCGGTGCCCGCCCTCGGCGCCGAACCCATGATCACGGCGGCCAATGTCCGTCGTATTGGCGCCGGAGAGCGCAACTCCTCGCTCGTCCTCGCCAACCAGATGATGCTGAAAATCCATCACCAGCTGCAAATCGGCGAAGATCCCGAGGTTGAGATTTTGCGCTTTCTGACCGAAGTGGCGCATTTCGTCCATTCCCCTCCGTTGCTCGGCGTGATCGAACATTTCGATTGCGAGGAAAACCGCACCGTGCTCGCGATCTTGCAAACTTTCATGCGCAACCAAGGCGATGCCTGGACATGGACACTCGGAGCCTTGAAGCGCCTCTTCGAGGCTGCCGCCCTAACGGCAGGGCAAGACGGCCGCGCCAGGCATGAGGAATTCGCAGTTTATATGCCGCACCTGCAGCGGCTTGGCTCGCGCACGGCAGAAATGCATAACGCACTGGCGACACCAACCGCCGATCCGGCGTTCCAAGCCGAGCCGCTGACGTTCGACGATGTTTGCGAGGCAGCGGACACGGCAAGAAATATGGCCATGCGCGCCTTCAAACGCCTCCTATCGGTCGCCACGAACGCAAGCGAGGACAAGCGCGCCCAGGCCGAACGCCTTCTGGCCCGGCAGGAAGAGTGCTTTGCTCTGATCGACAAGCTTGTCCAGAAACCGCATGGCGCGATCAAGATCCGAATTCACGGCAATTATCGTCTTGGCCGCCTCCTGGTCGTGAAGGACGATGTCATGATCGTCGATTTCGGAGAAGGGCCTTCCATATCCCCTAACCGAGGGCGCGGGAAAACATCGCCGCTGCGCGATGTCGCGGCGATGCTGCGCTCCTTTGCTCATGCGGTTGCTGCCGCAAAACGGGATCTCGCCCGGCTCGTTCCCGGCGCGATCCTCGCGGCGGCAAGATTTCGCGAGGAACTTGTCGAATTTTCTCAAATCTTTATCCAAGCCTATATGGAGGCGGCACGCGGTAGCCCGATTTGGATCGAGGATGAAGGCACCCGAAGACGCCTCCTCATCCTCTATTTGCTGGCCGAGGCTCTCCACGAAATCGAAAATGAGGCGGAAAAACGCGCGGACTGGATCGACACGTCAATCGACAGCGTCAACGCGATCCTCGATCGCATGGCCAATGTGTAATGCATGGCCGCGATTAAGCCGCCAAGCAAAGCTTCTCCTGGATCCGCAGCCGACGGGGGCATCGTTGCATGGATGTTTGCGAGCGAGGATTGTCCGGTGCGATGACTATTGGGCGACGCGCACGCAGATTGGACGTTGGGTCCGATGCCCTTGATGTCGAGCAACATTGCCGCGGGCGCTGGCGTAACGGCAAGTTCCGCTCGGCCTCCACCGCCTTGATCTGTTCGAACATGGCTTGAACGGCCAATCTGAAGAATGGTCTACTCTTCCTGGTCTTGCCCGCCGCAAGCGGGATGTTGGTGCAGCCGTCGCGAACGGCGACCGGATGTGACTTTGATCGTGCTCGGAAACGAGCCGCGTCATGTTGAACGGGCTCAGACCTTGGATGCCGCAGCGAAAAAATACTGGAGTGATGCCGATGTCGCCCTGCTACGACCCTATCGACTTGTAACTCTCCATGTGAGCAGCGGTTGGAGCGCGCCGAAACGATCGCAAAAAAAGTTGCGACATCTGGGTCTCCCAGCGAAGAGCGACAGAGGATCTTGATGGACGCCGTGGCGGCTCTGGCGCCCGGCAGCGGCTTGATCACTGCCGCCTGCACAGCGCTTGGGCTGTCGCGCGCCAGCCTTCACCGCCACAAGGCCTTCCGGAGACAGCCGCTTGCGGCCGTGCGCCCACGGCCAACGCCAATGCGGGCACTTGTCGCGAAAGACTGCCAAGTCATCGTCGGCCTGTTGAGGAAGCCGCGGTTTGGCGATTTGGCTCCCGCCGATGTCTCCGCTAGCCGGCTCGATCAGGGCGTCCATCCGGGCTCGATCCGCACCATGTATCGCGGTCTCGCCGAGCATCACGAAGTCCGCGAACGGCGCCGACAATTGCGGCGCCCCGTCTATCAGAAGCCCGAACTTCTCGCCGAAGGCCCAAACCAGGTTTAGTACTGGGACATAACGAAATTGATGTGGCCGGCGAAATGGAACTACTTACTAACTAGGACAGCGTTTCCAAAGATTGAATCATATCAAGCAGCTTTTTCCAGTTTGCAAGACCAAGTATGGACGACGGGCTGCCGGTTGATTTCCTCGATGGCGGCCAAGATACGCTCCGCGAGCTCGTGTTTGGAAGCGGTTCGGATGTGCCGGAGCACGGAGCGCGCCAGCTTGGAGAAGAAGCCTTCGGCGAGATTGAGCCAGGAGCCATGCTTCGGGGTGAAGGTGAATTCGAAGCGGCCCTCTGGTTGGGTAATGAGCCAGGCTTTGGTTTCCTTCGAAGTGTGGGCGGAATGGCTGCCGAGGATAATTTTGATCGCGGTTGAAGGCGGATAGGCAGAATCAAGGAGTGTCAAGAACTCGATGAACTCGCATGAGCGGTGTCGTTCCTTGACAAGCGCATGGGCCTTGCCGCTCACGAGATCAATCCCGGCCAAGAGGCTCAGTGTGCCATGGCGCTTATACTCGTGATCACGTGCGAAGGCCGCATGAACGCCGGTTTCCGGCGGCATGTCCGGCGCCGTCAAGCCGATCGCTTGCGTGCCGGGTTTTTCATCGTAAGAAATGATAGCCGCCGCGCCGCTTGGCTCCTTCGCGTTGGCCTCTTTCAAAATCCCGGCCTCGCGGTAGATGCAGAGAACGTGCGTCATCTTCTCTTCGAATTCGGGATCGCGGCGCTCCAGGTAGTAGCGTATCTTGTGCGGCTTAATGGCATGTGCGCCGGGAATTTTGCATACAGTCCCTTGCACCAATTCCGCGAGGCATTCGTGCCCGGCGGCCGGCCCGTATTCGCGCGCATGGCGGGCCAAGAGCCGCGCCGTCCACAGCTCATGCGGATAGCCAAGGTCTTTCGCCTTCTGGCAGGCCAGCGGCACGAGCCATGCTTTGGCCCCGGCTGTGATCGCCGCCGTCTTGCCGGGCCGGGCACTGCCGTCCAACGCTGCCAACGGGCCAAAGGCCGCGGCTCGCCCGATGCAACGCTGTACGGTTTGATGATGCACACCGGGCAACCGTCCCACTCCAAAGAAGGAGGGGTCATCTCGATAGGCCAAAAGCATGCGCGCCCGTTCGACCCGGCTCGCTGGTTGTGTTCGCGATCGCGCAATCGCCATCAGTCTCGTCACGTCTTCGTCTTCAATGATCAAACCGGCCGCAAGCCGCGGTGCTGCCATGATGCAAGGCCTCGCTCAACATATCATCAAACAAGACTAAACCGCATCGCGGCCAAACAAAATCTCACTCCTATGATAGGGTTCAAGGAATCTGTGCACTGGATAGGGCTGTCGGGCTATTGTCCAGGCCGTTTAACCGACATCCTCCGATGGCCAGATTTCGAGGCTGAGATTGCCGCTTGCCGCTCAAACCGGCGTGCGGGCCGCCATAGCCCATGGGCACTCCGAAACGCTGCGTGGAGTCCACGGCGACTTCGGCGCCCATCTCACCTGATGGCCACCGACAGCGCCATCGTTGCAGAACCGGAAGCTCCATCCATCGCGGCCCATGTCGACAACCCGGTTGGTCACAGCCTGCTCGACGAGCATTTTGTGCTTCGCGTCGACCACTACCTGCGCGTTGTAGCCGACGCCGGCCTTCGTATGGGCGGCCATCGCCCGGCTGTCAGGATCGGTCAGGGATATCTGGTTCTCGCCGGTCCGCTCGAGCTCCACCGGTAGCGACCCGTACCGGGCGTGCGTGGCAAAGCGGTGGTCAGGGCAGCTTCTCGCGGCTGCGATCGGCCATCAGAAAAGCGGCGATGCCGGCCGCCGCCGCGGCAAGCATGAGATAGAAGGCCGGCGCAAGAGTAAATCCGGTGGCAGCGATGAGCGCGGTGGCGATCGCTGGCGCGGTGCCGCCGGCGATGCCGAGGCCGAGATTGAACGCCACAGAATAGCCGCTCATGCGGTACTCGCTGGGGAATTGCTCGGACAGCATCGCCGGATCGGTGCCCATGACCAGCGCGAGTATCGCGCCGAAGGCGAGCTGCGCTAGCGCGAAGCCGGCGAACCCGCCGTCGCGCGCCAGGAGGAAGCACGCCAGTGCGACGGCGAATTCGGCGGCGAAGGCGATCATCAGCAAGGTGCGGCGGCGGATGAAAGCGTCGTTGGCCAAGCCCGCGAGCGGCACGATGACCAGCGCAAGCGCCTGCGCCACGGTCGTTGCCTGCAGCGCGCGCGCCTCGGACAGCCCGCCGAACTGCCCAGCATAGACCGGGAAGAACACCATGGTCAGGTAGTTCACGACGCCGTACCCCGAGGTGAACAGGATGGCGGCCGCCATTGTGCGTGGGTCGCGCGCGAAGGCGCGCTTCAAGGGAAGTTCACGCGTCCGCTTGGGCGGTGTGCCATCCACGCGTAGCCGGCGGCGCAGCAGCAGCGAGCCCGTCGCTAGCACGCCGCCGAGCAAGAACGGCAACCGCCACGCCCAGGATTCGAGCTGCGCTTTGCCGGCGAAGGTGACGGCGGCGGCGGCGACCGCAGAGGCCAGCAGCACGCCCGATGTGGAGCCGATATTCGCCATGCTGCCGGCGAAGCCGCGCCGTCCGGGCGGCGCGGTCTCGACAAGATAGGCGACCGAGCCGGTGTATTCGCCGCCGACCGAGAAGCCCTGGAACAATCGCACCAGGAGCAGCAGCACCGGCGCGCCGATACCGGCCACTTCATAGGTCGGCAGCAGCGCGATCGCGGTCGTGCCGACGCCCATCAGCGTCACCGACAGCAGCAGCACGAAGCGCCGTCCGACGCGATCCCCGATGGTTCCAAGGACCGCAGCACCAATAGGCCGCATCGCGAAGCCGACCGCGAAGCCGCCGTAGGCGCCGATCAGCGAGGCGAGTGGATCGTCGGACGGGAAGAACAGCCGCGCCAGCACCGGCGCGAAGTAGCCGTAGAGCCCGAAATCGTACCATTCGAGCAGATTGCCGACGCCGCCCGCGGCCAGCGCCGCTGGCGAGAGTCGCGCGCGATCGCTAATTTTATGCGATGCAGATTGGTCAGCGCGCGCCGTCATGGCAACGCCTCGCTATCTGGTCCAGTCCCGAGGGGGATTTGTGTGCCATGAAAATCCGACATGGTGAAGGTAAAAAAGGGTTGGGGTGCACCCTCGCTTGATGGCAAGTCAAGCCGCGTCGCCGAGCTGGAACAAAGGATTGCGATCGAAATGGCGGCGCAAGACCTCCAGGAATACCGTTTGGTTGTTGGCCGCTGGAAAATGCGCGCAAAAATGTCCCCCAGCGCACCAATCATTCAAACAGCTTTTTGATATCAGCAATTCGCCGAAACAACTTCATCGGCTGATCCGGAAACGGAATGAACCCTTCAAGTTCGTAGAACCGACGGGAACCATCCTCTTTGGCGTCGACGACCACAGCAAATGACGCAATCTCGCTGCGGATCGCTCGGAGAAGCGCGTCAGCAAGTAAGAACCGGCCGCACCCTTTGCTGTCGATCGGCGCTCTTGACCGGCACAAACCACATGTTCGGCCGGGTCACCGCACCGCCACCTTGGTGGCGGCCTTCCATATGGGATGCGCTTGTGAGATTTCAAAACGACCCCCTACCAAATCGGGTGCTCAGGATCAGGCCGACCTCCGATATGCTATGGTCGAGTGGTTCGGGAATCACCGGGGAATAACATGCAAGGACGAGATCCCCACAGTGCGTTAAAGGCGGAGGTCGTTAAGAAGGTCCATGCCGGAAATTTAGAGGTGGTGCTCGGAGCTGGCCTCGCAAATCTGAACAGTGAGATAAGTGGATTTTCTGCCTGACGGCGGCGAGGATTATCGCCGCGAATCAGGAGATGTCATGACGAAACGCACACGGCGGAACCACACGCCGGCCTGCAAGGCGAAAGTGGCCCTGGCCGCCCTCAAGGGCGAGAAGACGCTGGCCGGACTGGCGCAGCAGTTCGGCGTTCACCCCAACCAGATCACGCTGTGGAAAGGCCAGCTTCTCGACGGCGCGGCGGGGGGTGTCCGGCTCCGGCAAGAGCGAGGCGAGCGCGCCGGGGGTGGATTTGAAGGCCCTGCACGCCAAGATCGGAGAGCTGACGCTGGAGAATGATTTTTTGGAAGGCGCGCTCACCAAGGCCGGCATGTTGAGCGCAAAGCGATGATCGGCCGCACGCACGATTTTCCCATCGCCCGGCAGGCGAAGGCCCTGAACATCAGCCGGGGCGCCGTCTATTGCAAACCCCGGCCAGTCCCGGCGCAGGACTTGGAGATCATGCGCCGGCTCGACGAGCTGCATCTGGAGCATCCGTTCATGGGCGCAAGGATGCTGCGCGACATGCTGAACCGCGCGGGCGTTTCGATTGGCCGCCGCCATGCCGCGACGCCGATGAAGCGCATGGGGATCGAGGCGGTCTATCGCCGCCCGGACACCAGCAAGCCCGCGCCGGGACACAAGATTTACCCCTATCTCTTGCGCGGGCTGAAGATCGAAAAGCCCAACCAGGTCTGGGCGGTGGACATCACCTATATCCCGATGGCGCGCGGTTTCGTCTATCTCGCGGCGATCGTCGACTGGGTCAGCCGGCGCGTTCTGCCGCATCGCGATGCCGATCAGCATGGAGGCGGAGTTTTGCATCGAGGCGCTGGAGGAGGCCCTGGCGAAACACGGCAGGCCGGGGATTTTCAACACGGATCAGGGCAGCAGTTCACCAGCGAGGCGTTCACCGGCATGCTGATCAAGAACGGCATTGCGATCAGCATGGACGGCAAGCGCTCGTGGCGCGATAATGTGTTCGTCGAGCGGCTGTGGAAACCGGTGAAATACGAGGAGGTGTATCTGAAGGCCTGCGACAGCGCCGGCGAAGCGCGCGCCTCGATCGGCCGCTATCTGGACTTTTACAATCGGCGAAGGCCGCATTCGAGCCTTGACCGGCACACGCCGGATGAGGCCTACTTCGGTCCGGCGCCCTTACCGGCGGCGGCGTGAACTTTTCCGCCGCGCGCTGGACGTGACTTCGGCCGGGCTACGCCCTCCCTGCGTCACGCCCAGCGCGCGAAACCCCGCAATAAGAGAAACCCGGCAGGACCCCCCTTATCCCTCGCGGGAATCTGTTCAGACAACCAGAGCCAGCTCTGCGCTCGACGGTCTACAACATCTTCCGCAAGTTTCAGAAGGACGGCGTGTGGGAGGCCATCTGGGAACAGCTGCACATGACTTTGCGCGAGCAATTCGGGCGCGAGGCAAGCCCCACGGCGGCCGTCATCGACAGCCAGTTTGATGGCGAGGCAGGCTATGACGCCGGAAAGAAGGTCAAGGGGCGCAAGATTCACGCCCTTGCCGACACCGAAGGCCTGCCGCTGCGGGCCGTCGTTCATTCCGCCGGCATCCAGGACCGCGATGGCGCAGCGCTAGTCCTCGACAAGATCCGTAACCGCTTTCCCTGGCTCGAACTAGTGGCCCGAAGTTCAGCTAAAAAGTTGGATAGAGGTATTTTAGCTTGATGCGAGCGTCGGCAGTGGTGAATTGCCAATCGGCTTTGGTGTGGTGTTTGTTGCGATCTTTTCCCCAGGCCGCGATTTCTTTGATCAGGGTCTCGAGGTCTGGAATGCGGCGATCAAGGCATTGGTTCGAGAGGACGGCGAGTTCGGATTCGGCCATATTCAGCCAGCTGCCGTGCTTGGGAGAGTAATGCCACTCGAAGCGTCCGGCGAGGCGCCTGGCCTCGGCGGGAGGGAAGGCTTCGTAGAGCGAAGCGGGTTTGTGAGTGTTCAGATTATCCTGCACCAGCACGATTTTTTTGGCCTTCGGAAAGTGCGTATCGGCTAAATCTTTCAGCGCATGCGCGTAGTCAATAGCCGTGCGGCGGCCGGTCACTTCGAGATGCCGCCAGCCTTCGAGCGGCGCAAAGAACATGAAGAGATTGGCGGTGCCGGTTTCAACACATCAGATATATCCGATGTGTCATATGCGTTCGTATTCGTAATCGGCTCTCGCGAGACGTCCCGGTTTCATCGGGACCGGCTGCCGCGTATCGGCAATCAGTTGCTTCGAGGCTTCATCAAAACAGACCAGCAGAACATCCGGGTCGCGCGGTCGCAGGTAAACGGCCAGCACGTCGTCCATCGCGGCTACAAACGCGCTGTTTTGCTGCGGTGGAATAACCCATTGTTGCTTGAGGTGGGGCTTAAGCCTGTTTTTTTTAAAACCCGCCCGATGGTGTTGTCGCTGGCATGATCGACAATGTTGAGTTCAACAACCTTGTTCTCCAGCAGTCGCAGTGTCCAACCCTTCCGTCCTGCAGGCGGCGGTGAGCAGGCCAGAGCGATGAGCTTTGCTTCCTTCTCGCCATCGAAAATGCGCGGCGCCGGCGGCGTTGCCCTCTGCTTGCGGCTCAAGACGGCTTCAAGCCCTTCTTTCCGCCATTGCCGGCGAACCCGCGCGCACATGATCGGATACGTGCCAAGAGCTTTGGAAATTTGCGGGTCGTTCCATGCCGCTCCTTTTTTGCTGGTGCAAGCTTGCAACAGTATCCGCGCCTTAAGCTGTTTCTTGGCCGGATTTATTTCCCTTTCGAATTACGTCCTCAAGCCGTGACCGTTCTTTCCCGCTAAGTTTGACAATGTATTGTTGTTTCCTCATCTTCGCCTCCGTCGTTCAAGGGACGACAACAGCAAATCATTCATTCCCTGCAATTTAGTTAACGCGGGCCACTAGTGCCGGTTTTTGCCCAGTGTCCCGATTCCGAAGTTTCTGTGCACATTTTGCGTGTGTGTCGAGTGTGCGGCGGCAGAAGCGTTCGATGGATGCGAGGATGTCATCGGCGGATTTTATCCAGCAGAACGGCTCGGGCGCGGCATTTCTAATTTTGATATAAGCGGTGATCGCGGCTTCCAGTTCGTCTACGGATCGATGCGCGCCGCGCTTGATCTGCTGCTCGGACAAGAGCGCGAAGAAGCGCACGACCTGATTGATCCAGGATGAGGACGTCGGCGTGAATTGGACATGCCAGCGCGAACGCCTGGCGAACCAACTGCGGATCAGTTTGGTCTTGTGGCTCGAGGCGTTGTCCATGACGACGTGCATGTCGAGATCAGTGGGCACGTTGCGCTCGATTTCGTCGAGGAACTTGCGGAACTCCTGGGCGCGGTGGCGCGGCATGCATTTGCCGACGATCGTTCCCGCTTTCACGTCGAGCGCGGCGAACAGCGTCGTCGTGCCGTGGTGTCCGTAGTCGTGGGTGCGCCGCTCGATCTGACCAGGTCGCAATGGCAGCAGCGGTTGTGTGCGGTCCAGTGTACAAGTCTGGATTTTATCCATCGGTCAATGTCAGAATTCGCCATTCATCCCACGGCGAGCATTATCGGCGAGGTGGAGTCGATTCTGTCAAGGATGCGAAGCACCGGCTGCGCCAGGCGCGAGCGCAGCTCGCGTCCTTGACAGAATCGATCCGCTCGCCAAACTCGCCGCCAAGAGATGAATGGCGAGCTGTGATTTCATCCGGCAGTGCCTGAAATCTCAAGTCCAGTATTTTACAGGTCCAGCACCTGGATCTGGCTCTTTTCATCGACACAGAGCACCAGAGCCCACTCGGGCGGGTCGAGGTAGAGGCCGACAATGTCACGCACTTTCTCAACGAACTGAGGATCGGTCGAAAGCTTGAAAGTCTTGCTGCGATGCGGGGCCAACGAGAAAGCGTTCCAGATGCGATGCACTGTCGAGATGGATACGCCGGACGTTCTCGCCATCGAGCGCGTGCTCCAATGCGTTGTGTCGGCCGGCATCGTCTCCAGCGTCTTCGTCACGACTTCGGTGATCTTCTCGTCACCAATCTTGCGCGGCGCGCCGCAGCGCGGCTCGTCATCGAGGCCATCGAAGCGCTTTTTGGCAAACCGCTTTCGCCATAGTCCGACAGTCAGCCGGGAGACGCCGAGTGTGGCCGCGATCGCGCAACTGTTCATCCCATCAGCGGCCAACCGCACGATCTCGGCTCGCACCGCATCGACCCGAGCAATCTTTCGGCGACGCGCGCGCATTTCCAACTCGCTGCGCTCGCTGTCCCCGAGTATGATCTTCACCGCTGGACCGCGCACCATCTCCACCTCCAAATCAAGAAGACATGGAGAGGGATTCACGACCCAATGGTTATGACTAGGAATTTCTAGAGTCGGGACACTAGCTGATGTGCGCTCTGGCCTTATTACCGGCTCCGCGAGAAATCAAGATCTCGGAATGATGGCGCGACGTATCGTGCTAACGTCGTGCAAAAATTAATGTGGGAACCCGCGCGCGCCGGTAACTGGTTCCTCTTAGTCCAGGAATCGGCACGTCGAGATCGGACCACGAAGAGCCTCTTGTCGATGCAGCAGCCAAGCGGAACGGGTCCGCCAGCCCGGAGGCCCTTACGCTTGGAGGCCGCGATTTTGTCGCGCACCCGCTCGCCGATCACCTCGCGCCCGAATTCGGCAAAGGAGAGCAGCACATGTCAGCTCCTATCCGTGCCAGCCTTCCAATCGAGCTACCCCCACTCATAGCCCCACTTCGGCAGGACCCATTTTTTGTGCCCTCTCCACCCCATCGCTAGGGTGTCAACAATCGATTGATCTCAGCCTGCAATTGCGCTTGGAGATATGGTTTTGATAGACGCGGCAAGTTTGACTTCTGCGCCGTGGGCAGATCCGCGTAGCCGGTTGCCAACAGAATGGGCAGGTCGGGCGCTTGCGACGCACTATCTCCGCTAGCTGGACTCCCGTCATACCGGGCATGGCCTGATCCGTCATCATAAGGTCGACTGCTTGCCCCGCCTCGAGAATCTCCAGAGCGCGTTGTGCCGAATTGGCCTCGATTGCAGTGTGTCCGAGGTCCTCCAGCATATCGACGGCGCTCATGGCGATGAGCGGATCGTCGTCGACCACTAGAATGGTCGCTGGACGACCCGGTGTGACCTGCAACACCGCAGGCTCTTTGACCTCCAGCGAGTTTGTCTCGATTGGCAACCATAACGTGGCAGTCGTGCCCTTTCCGACCTCATTCGAGAGTTCGAGCAATCCGCCGAGTTGGACCGCAAGCCCGTGAACCATGGACAGCCCAAGGCCCGTTCCCTTGCCAAGGGGCTTTGTCGAAAAGAAGGGTTCGACCGCCTTCTTGAGCGTGGCGGCGTCCATGCCCGATCCATTATCGGAGACCTGAACTCTGAGATAAGATCCCTCACGGAGGTTTTTCTCCGCCCCAACCTGTTCTCTATCCACGCTAATGCTTAGCATTCCTCCATCAGGAATAGCGTCCCGCGCGTTGATAGCCAGATTGAGGATCGCGAGTTCGATCTGATTGGTGTCGACTTGCGCCGTGGGCAGCCCGGCGGGCGTCTGAAGGCTCAATACAATCCGGGGACCGAGAGTCCGCTCAAGCAGGTCCCCCATGCCGGCCAGAAGAGACGCCAAATCGGCCGAATTTGTCTTCAAGTCCTGCTGTCTCGCGAACGCCAACATCCGCTGGGTCAGTGAGGCGCCGCGCTCAGCGCCCTTTATCGCACCCTCGATTAAACGTTGTGCACGCGGATCGTCCGGCAATCGCTTTTGGAGAAGTTCCAGATTGCCTATCACAGCCGTCAGGAGATTATTGAAATCGTGGGCAACGCCACCGGTGAGCTGGCCGACGCTTTCCATCTTTTGAGACTGCAGGAGCTGCTCTTGTGCTTTCTCGCGCGCAGCGACCTCCACCATCAATTCCTCTGTACGTTCTTGGACTCGCTGTTCAAGCGTCTGTGTCAAACACGAAAGCGCTATGCGTTCCGAAGCCAGTTCGCCAAGAAGAAGTTCCCGCTCTAACTCTAATGTTTTGCGTGCTGTGATATCCGACGAAACGCCAATAAGTTGATTTATTTCGCCGACTGTGTTCCTGAGCGCGCGGGCGCGCACATCAACCCAGTGCACCGTGCCGTCGGGCCAGACATTCCGATGCTCGATCACATAGTCGTCGCCGGTTCGTAGCGTATGCTCAAGGGCAGCCTGCATACGCGCTAGATCGTCCGGGTGCACCGATGCGCCAAGGTCGCTATAGGAGAAGCTATCTTGAGGCGCGCGACCAAAGTGAGCGTGACAACACTTCGAGGCGTTCAGGACCATGCCCTCGACATCCAGCGCCCAAGAGCCCAAGCGGCCGGCCTTCAGGCGGTCTGCAGCCGCTGCTCACCCTCCCTTAGGTCTTCTAACCGTGCGCGGGCTTCGTATTGCCGCCGACGACTGCGAACGGCCGTTCTCACAACGCTGGCAAGAGTTGTGGGATGAAAGGGCCGCTCGATAAAATTCACATTCCCAAGGATTTCGGCAAACCTGGCTGCGGCGGGGTTGCACTCCGGGCCGCCGCCATGTCGCGTCAGCAAGATGATTGGAAAATCTGACCAGGACGGCTGCCGCTCCAAAAACATGGCTAGCGGCCGCAGATCGGCACTGTCGATCGCCTCGTAGGCTATGATCGCCAAGCCAGCGCCTTTATCGAGTTCCTCGCAGAGGCCGGGAAGATCGGCACGTATATCAGCCGGAAAGCCCGCTTCCTCCAGGATCAGTGCCGCGATCTGACTGTCGCGCCCATTCGGCGCCAGAATAATTGCACGCTCCGAAAGGGGACCTGAAAACTCATTTGTTCTCGTCCTCACGCAGCGGGCTTTTTTCGCCAGAATAGGTTGGCTCGCCCTGCAAGACACCGTTAAACGCTTCGAGGGGCTCGCCGAGCGTGAGGCCCCCTTTACTGATGCGATATTCACGGATGCTCGTCTCATGCCGGCCAGAACGCTTCTTGATCACCGAGATGGCGCGCCGAACCTTGCCTGAGGCCTCGAAATAGCGAAGCAGGATTACAGTATCGGCAAGGTAGGTCACGTCAATGGGAGCCTGCATGTCTCCGATCAGCCCGTGCTGAGCAACTGTCATAAATGTCATGGCGCCCTGACGATTAAGGTACTGCAGCAACTCGTGCATGTGAAGGATTAAAGAGTTCTCCTCCGGCATCGCCGCCTGATATCCGTTCAGACTATCGATCACGACCGTTTGGATTTGCTGAGTATCGAGGGTCACGATGACCCGTTGGGCAAACTCACCGGGCGACACTTCGGCCACGTCGATCTGCTCAATCATCAAGTCGCCGCGTTCGCGTGCTGCTTCGAGATCAATCCCCAAACCCTTCATCCGATCGAAGAGCAATCCGAGCTCTTCATCGAATATGAACAACGCGGCCTTCTCGCCGCGAGCAATCGCAGCCATAGCGAAGGTCATTGTTATCAGCGATTTTCCGGTGCCGGCGGGACCGAGGACCAACGTGCTGGTACCAGAGTCGACGCCGCCACCGAGCAGCACATCGAAATTGGCGATCCCGGTCGAATGCTGAGTTCGCGTGAACCGAGTGTGATGTTCGGCTGCTACGAGGCGTGGGAAAACGTTGATACCGCCAGTGGTGATCGTAAAGTCGTGGTAGCCTCCACGATACTTTTGGCCACGATATTTTAGGATGCGCATGCGGCGCCGTGCCGCTCCATAAGCAGGGGCCAGCTCCTCGAGCTGGATGACGCCGTGGGCGACGCTGTGGGCGGTCTTGTCCCCCACGTCCGCGGTCAGGTCATCTAACAAGATCACGGTGGCGCCATGGCGGGCGAAATAGTGCTTGATCGAGAGGAGGTGGCGCCGGTACCGGAGCGAGCTTTGAGCCATAAGGCGAATTTCGGAGAGACTGTCGAGCACCACGCGACTGGGCTTCGCGCGCTCGACAGCATCAACTATTTGCTTGGTCGTCTCGCGAAGCTCAAGGTCGTATGAATAGAGGAGGCTCTGTTGCTGTTCCTCGGCCAGTAGGCTTTCAGGTGGGATGAGTTCGAAAACGTCAATCTCATTGCCTAGGGTCCAGCCGTGCGACGCCGCTGCCTGGCGAAGTTCCTGCTCGGTCTCGGAAAGAGTGATGTAGAGTGATTGCTCTCCCGCTTTGGCTCCTTCCAGAACGAATTGGACGGCGGCAGTCGTCTTACCTGCACCCGGTTTGCCCTCCAGTAGGAATATATGCCCACGCAAGAGACCCCCTGATAAGACCTCGTCGAAGCCGGAGATTCCGGTCTTGGCTTTAGCATTAGTTACCACGGCATCGTGCTCCCTCCCAACATTACCGCTGCCGCAGGCTGCCGCAAAACAAGGGAGTTCCTCCGTCCAACCGGTCGGACCGGACTCTCCAACGCGACGCGAGCTAGACGCGACCTAACGCGGCGTGGGTGGAATCGTTCCTCGCCCCTGGGATGTGGCAGCAGAGAACGGGCTTTGCTCAATTCAGCAGAAGACGTCCAAAGGCATTGTCACGTTGTTGAAAGTTTGACGCGGGTTCGTGCCGCGACGGCTTCGCGCCACGCCTGCATGGCTGAGACCCTGCGGACGTGGCGTGAAGCCGTCGCCGCGGCGTGAACCTTACGTGCCGGGAGATTTGTTGCGTGCTCTATTTGGCAACGTGACAGCGCCGCCCGAAACGTAGGACGAGGGGGTCCCGATCGGACGCCGATTGACACCGGAAGAACTGCCTTGCGACTTGCCCATGGTTTAAGGTGAGGATGATTACCAAAAAACGTTCCCTAGGAAGTCTTGCCGAGTTCGAGCGTGATCGGGTCGGTTACGAAGATGCAGCTCACTGGCCGTCCGTTCCCGCCGCCCTTTTGGCAAAGGCGATGTTGGAACGATCGATAGCTATCGACATTAGAGAGGCAGGCCGTAGCCAAACTTTGTCGCACGCTAACCGATAAGAACGCTGCAATGGACTGGAATCCCATCGAAGGAAACGCGAAGCAATTAGCAGGCAAAATCAAGGAGAGATGGGGTGATCTCACCGACGGTGGTGGCGACAAAATCATCGGTCACTAAAAAGTGAGATGCGTAGAACAAAAACAAAGGGTGGCGTCCATTTCTGAAATCTGGGGTGTCGTATCGTTCTGGACGAAATTGTTTGCTTTCAGATGGTTGCTGATGGTCCAAGTTGCCGGGTTGATGATGGGCAGAATCATTCAGGAGCTTTCAATATATCGACGGTATCGGGCGTTACGTGCTCGCCCCCCAATTCAAGGCCAAATGGGAACGAATTTATCGTGACCGAACCCGCATCGATGCCTCCGGGAGCACTTACCGCGTTTGATGAAGCGGAACCAAGGTCTGCAAGAGGCGTTGGTTTGCAGACCAAAGGAGGCAAGGAGAAAGCAATGCGCAAACTCGGACCAACACTCATCGCTTTGCCGTTGGCGGTCGCGCTCCCGAGCACCGAATATGCAAAGGGCGCGCAGCGCGGCGCAATTGAAGGCGCTGAGCGCGTAGCCGAAGCTGGAGGTCCGCAGGTGCCGCGATGGGAGGCGGGGCAGGGGGAGTCGTCGGTGAAAGAGCTGGATTGCTGGACGTCGATCAGTGGCCGCGTTTCCGTGAATACGTGATCCGCCAACATTATGTGTCCAATCACTATGATCGGCCCGTCGCTGTTGGCGACATATTGCCGGGACCCGCCGAGTACTATGCCATTCCGCCCGAATTCCGCGTGCGCGGTTATTACCGTTACGCGATAGTGAACGATCATACGGTCATAGTGGACCCAGGCACACGCGTCGTGGTGCAGGTCATCGACTGAGTCGCGTGTCTCAGCGGGAGCAGCGCTGTGGCGTAGCTTTTTTTGTCTCGCGACTCGAAAAACTTCGCCAGGCGCCGCCGTCTATCTTCAAGTAGGCTTTGTCACGCCGTTTCGGGCTTGCGGTTCTGCTGACGGTTCTGTAGCCAAGGGGATGAAGAAAATCAGCTATCGCGGCTACCGCTTTCCGCCAGAGATCATCCACCATGCGATCTGGCTCTATCTCTGGTTCACACTCAGCCTACGTGACGTCGAAGACTTGTTGGCGGAACGGGGCATCATGGTCTCCTACGAGACTGTTCGGCGCTGGGTAAATCATTTTGGGCCGATGATCGCGGCGGACCTGCGCAAACGTCGGCCCAAGCCACACACGACCTGGCATTT
>CAVRMA010000006.1:0-12752 GCA_963722515.1 uncultured Alphaproteobacteria bacterium
CTGATGAACTGCATTTGACGCTCCAAGTCCCGGCGAAACGATGAAGCCCGCCGGCACGCCGTAAGCGACCAATCCATCCATTAAATCAATATCTTATGCTATATTCGCCAGCCAAAACCCGAAATTCCGTGAATAAGATGGATTAACTGCGTTCAGAACGACGGGAAGTGAGTTGAATGAAAATTCTGTTTGTTGACATCAACGACGCAGAGTCCCCGAGGACTTGGTCCGGCGTAACTTCTAAAATATTGAACGAATTTCGGCGAAATCACGATGTGATACTTCTTCATAAGCTTAATAAAAATGCTTATTATTTTTGTATCCCGCGTAACATTGTACGCAAGCTACAAGGGTTTCAGGTGTCCCTTGATCACACAGACATAGTCGCTTGGCATTATGCAAAACAAGTAAAAAAAGCCTATGACAAGCATAAGCCAGACGTTGTATTTTCAGTTACCGCTAAACCTCTGGCGCACCTCCCCGATACAATCCTTTCGTTTACTTGGAAAACTCCATTTTGCACGATATGGCGGATTTTTATTGGTCATCTAAGCTATATCACAAGCGTGATATAGCTAAAGCAATGCGTCTCGATGAATTAGCGCTGCGGAAGAACTGCGTATCTATTTTTTCATCAGAATGGGCCGCTGCAGGCGCGCGAAAAATCGTTCCTGAAATCGACTGATAGGGTTTTTGTGGTGCCATTTGGTGCCAATAATAGTGCAAATCCTCCGCGACATGAGCCTAAAACGCTGCCTGACGACCCATTGGCGCCAATCAATTTTTTGTTTGTTGGCGCCAATTGGCAGCGCAAGGGGGGTGAGGATTGTGCCCGTGCAGTGAAGATATTGAGGTCGGCGCAATTCAATGCCCACCTATCCATCGTAGGAGCATGCCCTTATCCTAATGGGATAAACTCCGATTTTATCCATCAATATGAGTTCCTTCGCCCAAATATTCCAGAGGAACGGACAAGGCTACAGTGGCTTCATCAGGAGGCGCATTTTTTCATCCTGCCTAGTCACGCCGATTGCACACCAATCGTGTTTGCTGAAGCCGCCTCATATGGGCTTCCGGTGATCTCGCGTGATGTTGGCGGGGTTAGTTCGATGGTCTCTCGTGACCAGAATAGTATCCTGATACAGCGCGACGACGGACCGGATGCGCTGGCCCAAGCAATTCGTCCGCTTCTTACGGACGCCAACCGTTATCGGTCGATGAGCTTGGCTTCCCTCCAGCTTTCTGCAAATTGTCTGAACTGGGAAACGGCTGTGGAGCGAGTCACCAATATCCTTGAACACTTTCTTCCGCGCTGAACTCGTCCATGTTCTGACAGGACAACCGGCATAATTTGAGGGACTGCCTGAGTTCTGACGCGAGGCGCAACATCCCCTGCCGATTTGATATCGGCTTGGTTGATCAAGACCTCACCGAGGCGAGAAAACCGGAGCGGCTCAAGTCATGGAACTCCAGGGATGTTTTTTTTTCGTGCGGGTCTCACGATCGGCGCTGATGCGCCTTGCCGACGCAAAGGATCTCATCGTCAATACACCGCTCAGCTTTCCTCGCGCTTTGCCTCAAGGCACAGCGCTTCGAGCGCAGCGAGATCCTGGCCGATGCCGCGTTCGGCGGCCAGCGCTTCGACGCGGCGGAAGCGGCGCTCGAATGCCGCCGTCGCGCGTCTTAGCGCGCTCTCCGGCTCGATTTCCAGCTTACGTGCGAGGTCGGCTACCGCGTAGAGGAGGTCCCCCATCAGCTCTTCCGATGCCGCCTGGCCGGCGCCGGGGTCGAGTTCGGCCGCGAGCTTGGCCGCTCCCTCGACAACCTTCGTGACGAGCGCGCGCGCGTCGGGCCAATCGAGGCCGGCGCGCGCGGCGCACCGCGAGACCTCCGCGGCCCGCGCCAGAGCGGGCAGAACAAGGTTAATTCCGTCGAGCACGCTTCCGCCGCCCGCGCGCTGCTCCGCCGGCACATCCCCGTGCGACACCCCCTTCAGCGCTGCAACCACAGCGATATCGGTGCCGGCAAAGATGCGTTCGGTCATCTGCATCTGAGACCAATGGCGGCCATTTTGCTTATAGGGTAATGATCCATGGAATGAGATCAGGCGGCGAACTTGTTTTTCACTCAGTACGTTAAATTGGTCAACTAAAGCTACGTCGCCATTTTCCCAAAAATCCGTAATAATTCCGGGTCCGGTTACCAACCAAGCGTCGTTCGATATCCGCTTCTCGATGTTTTCCACCGCAACGTCGAGGGCTTTGCCGAGCAGCGGGTCCATCGCACGCTTTACGATCATAAATCCGCTAGGGATGACGATCATCGCAAGGTAGAGATGGAGCCGGACGAACAGGCATCCGCGGGCGCAGGATTGGTATAGGGAATAGATCGAAGCCCGGCACGATTGATCGGCATCCACATAGACGCCGCCATAAAGATAGAGGACGCAGAACCGGAAAAGATCGGACCGCATGTTTGGATGTCGGCAAGAAAGATAGGCTTTCAGATACCGTTCACCGAAATTTTGCCGGATTAATTCGCTGGCGCTGGTATCGTCGAACAGGCGGTGGACGAACTCCGGGCAATTGGTAATCCAGGAATCCATAAATTCCCGGATATAGGCAGGGGGGTTAGGGTCATGCCAGAACTGAAAGATGGCCGGAGCGGCAGGCTCGGCTCGCCCCAGCAAGGGTCGGGACGAATCTGGCTGTCCCGGAGGAATATCGGCAATGCTGCTCATCCTTCACGACCGCCCAGCCAGTGGACGCCATTCCGCATCAGGTAGCCCGCGCGGAACATCCTGCCCCGCACCAATAAAAACCAAAAACCTCTCAACCCAAGCAAACGGTCCGGTCGGCGCCCTCGAGGAGCTGGTCGATCGCCTTTGTAACGGCATCGACCGGCGCCATCCCATCGACCGTTTTCAGGACCGCCTTTTTCGCATAAAAATCAGCGACGGGCGCCGTCTCGGCGTGATAGGCGTCGAGCCGGGTTTTGAACGCCTCCGGGGTGTCGTCGGACCGCACCGTTCCGCCGCGCGCGAGGGTATCGCTCGCGCGCTTAGCGATCCGCGCAAGCAGCGCCGCCTCGTCCACCTTGAGTTCGATGACGGCATCGAGATCGAAATTCTTGGCGCCCAGCATTTTGGCCAAGGCCTCCGCTTGACGCACCGTGCGCGGGAATCCATCCAGAATAAAGCCCGCTTTGGCGTCCGGCGCCGCGATAGAAATCGGCGACGATGGCTACCACCGTCTCGTCCGGCACGAGGCCGCCCTTGTCCATGATCGCCTTTGCTTCGAGCCCGGCCGGCGTTGCGGCCTTGACCGCGGCGCGCAGCATGTCTCCCGTGGACAATTGCGGGATATGATATTTCTCCTTGAGTCGCGCCGACTGCGTGCCTTTTCCGGCGCCGGGCGGTCCAAGAAGGACCAGTCTCATCGGCGTTTCCCCCGCAACTTGGCTTTTTTCACAAGCCCTTCATACTGATGCGCCTGCAGATGGCCCATGATCTGAGCCACCGTATCCATGGTGACGCTGACCACGATGAGGAGAGACGTTCCGCCGAAATAAAACGGCAGCGCCGCATAAGAGATCAGCATTTCCGGCAACAGGCAGATAAGGGCAAGATAGGCGGCGCCGAGAACCGTGACGCGGGTCAGGATTGCGTCGATATATTGCGCCGTCCGTTCGCCCGGCCTTATCCCTGGCACAAAGCCGCCATGTTTCTTGAGATTGTCTGCCGTCTCCACGGGATTGAAGACAATGGCGGTGTAGAAAAAGGCAAAAAAGACGATCAGCCCGACATAGGCAGCCATGTACAGCGGGCGGCCGTGTCCGAGATAGGTCGTGATTGTCGCGAGAATTCCGGTGCCGCCCTGGCTCTGCGAGAAATTGGCGATCGTGACCGGCAACAGCAAAAGCGAGGACGCAAAAATCGGCGGGATGACCCCGGATGTATTCAGCTTCAGCGGCAAAAAGGAGGTTTGGCCCTCGTAGATTTTATTGCCTTGCTGCCGCTTAGGGTAGGTGATCAGAAGCCGCCGCTGCGCCCGTTCCATGAATACGATGAAGCCGACCACCGCGATCGACATCGCCAGCACCCCGATGATCAATCCCGTCGAGATCGCGCCCTGGCGGCCGAGTTCCAAGGTATTGACGATGGCCGACGGAAAAGCCGCGACGATGCCGGCGAAAATAATGAGCGAGGAGCCATTGCCAATGCCGCGCGAGGTGATTTGTTCGCCGAGCCACATCAAAAACATCGTGCCGCCCATCAGGGTCAACACGGTGGAAATGCGGAAGAACAGCCCAGGTTCGAGGACAACTCCGGGCTGGCCTTCGAGCCCCACCGAGATGCCATAGGCTTGGAAGGCAGCGAGAACGACCGTCAGATATCTTGTGTATTGATTGATGACCTTGCGCCCGGACTCGCCCTCCTTCTTCAAAGCCTCCAAGGTCGGGAAGACCGACGTCAGCATCTGGATGATGATCGAGGCGGAGATGTACGGCATGATGTTCAACGCGAAGATCGCCATGCGCTGGACCGCGCCGCCGGCGAACATATTGAACAATTCAAGCACGCCCTGCCGGTTGCCGGTAAAGCTCTTTTCAAAAACCGCGGGGTCGATTCCAGGCAAGGGGATGTAGGTCCCAAGACGATAGATGACCAACGCCGCGAGCGTGAATAAAATACGCTTTTTGAGTTCCTCGGCCTTGCCGAACGCACTCCAATTGACATTCGCCGCGAGCTGTTCCGCCGCCGATACCATTTACTGCTCCCTTGACACGCGAGGTGCCAGAACGTGTCTTCAAATTTGACTTCCAGGGCAATCAGATAGCTCCAAGTCTCTTTCCGGCGCCAACCATTGCCGCGGCGAGCACATCTAACGCACCGCGTTTTGCGGCAAGCGCATTTTCCGGCCACCTGGACAACGCCGGCCTCGCAACCTGGCGGCGAACCTAAGCCCCGGCAGCCGGAGCTTCGATTTCCTTTCTTAACAAAACGATCGACCCGCCGGCGCCCTCAATCGCCGCGACCGCGCTCTTTGACGCCGCGGCCACCTCGAAGACGAGCTTTGCCGCAAACGCGCCGTTGCCCAAGATCTTGACGCCATCGCGCGGTTTGGCGCAGACACCGGCGCCAATCAACGCCTCGATCGTCACCGGGGCCGCCGGATCGAGCTTGCCCGCATCCACCGCTGCCTGCACCCGGCCGAGATTGACTTCATTATAGCTGATCGAAAAAGGATTCCAAAAACCGCGCTTTGGCAGCCGCCGGTGCAGTGGCATCTGCCCGCCCTCAAAACCCTTGATCGCGACGCCGGTCCGCGCTTTCTGCCCCTTGACGCCCCGCCCGCAAGTCTTGCCCTTTCCAGACCCGATCCCCCGCCCAACTCGCATGCGCGATTTCAACGCCCCGGGATTGTCGGCTATATCGTTGAGCTTCATCGTCTTGTCCTCGTTGCGTCCCGCGCCGACGCCTCTTCGACAATGCGAACGAGGTGAGCCACTTTCGCGATCATGCCGCGCACAGCCGCGGTGTCTTCAAGCGAGGATCTCCGGCCGATCCGGTTCAGACCAAGACCGATAAGCGTCGCGCGTTGCGGCGCGGGACGCCCTATGGGACTCTTGATCTGTTCCACGATGAGCCGGGCCGCGGGATTTGCCGTCATGACTGTTCCCTTACACTTCGCTTGCCGCTTCTGTCTCGCCGCCTTGGCGGCGCGCCTGGAGAGCGGAGACCTTGAGGTTGCGCCGCGCCGCGACGGCGCGTGGCGAGTCTTCCCGCCGCAGGGCATCGAAGGTCGCGCGCACCATGTTATAGGGGTTCGACGATCCTTGCGACTTGGCGACGACATCGTGCATTCCGATGGTCTCGAAAATGGCGCGCATCGGACCGCCGGCGATGATGCCGGTTCCGGCCGGCGCCGCGCGCAGCACCACCCGCCCTGCCCCGTGCCGGCCATTGACATCGTGGTGCAAGGTGCGGCCCTCCCGAAGCGGCACCCGGATGAGCGAGCGCTTCGCGGCTTCGGTTGCCTTGCGGATGGCCTCGGGAACCTCGCGGGCCTTGCCATGGCCGAAGCCCGCCCGGCCCTTCTGGTCGCCGACGACGACGAGCGCGGCGAAGCCAAATCTGCGGCCGCCTTTCACCACTTTGGCGACGCGATTGATATGGACCAAACGATCCATGAATTCGCCGTCGCGATCCTCGCGATCGCGCCCCCGGCCGCCTTCCCCGTCACGCGCCATGAGTTTGTTCCATGTTCCAATCCGCCTCGCGTTTTGCCCGCCTTGCGGCCAACAACTTATTTGCCGCGCGCCTTAAAATTTGAGCCCGCCTTCGCGGGCGCCTTCCGCCAGCGCCTTGACACGCCCGTGATACATATAGGCACCCCGGTCGAACACGACTTGGCTTATTCCGGCCCGCGTCGCCCGCTCGGCAAGCTGCTGACCGACGATCTTCGCTGACGCCACGGTTGCCCCGCTCTTCAGGCCTTCCCGGTTGGCTTTTTCGAGCGACGACGCGGCGGCAAGGGTGCGGCCTAAGCCGTCGTCGACGATCTGGCAATAAATCTGCTTCGACGAGCGGAAGACAGTCAGCCGCGGCTTGCCATAGGCATGGGCCCGGAGCGACCGCCGGACGCGCGCCCGGCGGCGGGCCGTCACTGTATTATCTTTTGCCATGCGCCCAGATCCTTGCTTTCGCCTGTTCTACTTCTTCTTGCCTTCCTTGCGGAAGATAAATTCACCGGCATATTTTACGCCCTTGCCCTTGTAGGGTTCGGGCGGGCGCAAGGCGCGGATTTCCGCGGCCGTCTGCCCCACCTGCCGCTTGTCGATGCCAGTGATTGAGAGTTCCGTCGGCTTTGGCGCGGCAATTGCGATTCCCGCTGGTATCGGGAAAGTCACTTCGTGGCTGTAGCCAAGCGAAAGTCGAATGCTTGTGCCAGAGACCACGGCCTTATAGCCGACCCCGACGATCTCGAGTTTGCGTTCGAAACCTTTCGAGACGCCGGTCATGAGGCTATTGACCATCGCCCGCGCCGTGCCCCACATCGCCCGCGCTTGCGTGCTGTCATTACGCGGCGTGACCACAATCATGCCGTCTGCCAAAGCCACGCTCACGTCATCGGGTGCGGTGAAGGATAGCTCGCCCTTGCCGCCCTTCACTAAAATGGACTGGCCGTCCACCTTGGCCGTTACACCGGCGGGAATGACAACCGGCTTTTTTCCGATCCGCGACATTCTAAGATTTCCTCGTTGTTCCGGTTAGAAGACCTTGCAGAGGACTTCACCGCCGACATTGGCGTCGCGCGCGGCATGGTCGGCCATGACGCCCTTGGGGGTTGAAACAATGGTGATTCCCAAGCCGTTCGCGACGCGCGGCATCGCATCGACGGCGGCATAAACGCGGCGCCCTGGCTTTGACACCCGTTCGATTTCGCGAATGACCGGGGCGCCGTCGGAATATTTCAGTTCGATTTCGAACTCGGTGCGGCCATTGCCATATTCGGTGGTGGAATAGCCGCGAATATAGCCTTCCGATTGCAGGACGTCGAGCACATGCGCGCGGAGCCGCGATCCCGGCGTCTGCACCTTGCCCTTGCGGCGCATCTGGGCATTGCGGATGCGGGTGAGCATATCGCCCAACGGATCGTTCATCGCCATGATCCGCCCTCCTACCAGCTCGATTTCACGAGGCCTGGGATCAAGCCCATGGAGCCCAATTCCCGCAGCGCGATGCGCGACATTTTCATTTTGCGCGTAAAGCCGCGCGGCCGCCCGCTCACCTCGCAGCGGTTGCGAATCCGCGAAGCGGCGGAGTTGCGTGGCAATTCGGCGAGCTTCAGACGAGCAGCGAAGCGCTCCTCCATCGTCAGGGCCTCGTTATTGGCGACCGTCTTCAAGCGCCGGCGGCGGCCGGCATATTGCTTGACCAGTTTGATGCGGCGGTTGTTTTTCTCAATCGAACTCTTCTTCGCCATGAACCTCTGCCTCTAGTTTCCGCGTTTGAAACCTGTTCGTTTCACTGCCGGAACGGGAAGTTGAAGGCACGCAAAAGCGCGCGCGCCTCGTCATCGGATTTCGCCGTCGTGCACACAATCACGTCGAGACCCAAAATGCTTTCGGCCTTGTCGTAGTCGATTTCCGGGAACACGATATGTTCCTTGATCCCCAACGCGTAATTGCCACGGCCGTCGAAACTCTTCGGGTTGAGGCCGCGAAAATCCCGGACCCGGGGCAGCGCGATCGTGACCAGCCGGTCGAGGAATTCATACATCCGCGTCTTGCGCAGGGTGACCTTGGCTCCGATCGGCATGTTCTCGCGCACCTTGTACGTCGCGATCGCCTTGCGGGCATGGGTGATGACCGCCTTTTGACCCGCGATCAAGCCAAGATCGGCCGCCGCGAGGGTGACCTTCTTGGTGTCGTTGACCGCCTCGCCGACGCCCATGTTGAGCACGATCTTCTCGATGCCCGGCACTGCGAAGCGGTTCTTGTAGCCAAATTGCGCGACGAGCTGGGGCCGCACGACCTCGTCGTAATGTTTCCTAAGTCGCGGCACGTAATCCTTGGGCGGCGCAAGCGCATCCGCGGTGGCCGCGGGCCGCGCATCTCCCTTGCTCTCGGGGGCTGGTTTCTTAGCCTTGGCGGCGGCCTTTGGCGCACCCTTCGCGGTATCCTTGGCAGTATCTTTACCAGCGTCCTTAGCCGCGGGCTTGCCCGCTGCCTTGGCTCCGCCTTTGCCGGTTTTCAATTCAGCCATCGATCAGTTCTCCGGAGCGCTTCGCGAAACGAACCTTGCGGCCGTCCGTCAAGATCTTGAACCCTACCCGCGTGGGCTTGCCGTTCTTGGGGTCGGCAATCGCCAGATTCGATAGATGGATCGGGGCCTCCTTGGTGATGATCCCCCCTTCCTGCTTGGCGGATTGCTTCTGGTGCCGTTTCACCGTGTTGACCCCGCGCACGATTGCGCGCTCCTCTTTGGGCTGAACCCGCACGACCTCGCCGGAACGGCCTTTGTCGCGCCCGGCGAGGACAACGACCCGGTCGCCCTTTTTGATTTTTGCCGCCATCACAACACCTCTGGCGCGAGCGAAATGATCTTCATCTGGTTCTTGGCGCGCAATTCGCGCGGAACCGGCCCGAAAATACGGGTGCCGACCGGCTCCGCCTGGGCGTTGATCAACACCGCCGCGTTGGAATCGAACCGGATCACCGAACCGTCGGCGCGCTTGATGTCTTTCGCGGTGCGCACGACCACCGCTTTCATCACGTCGCCTTTTTTAACGCGCCCGCGCGGGATCGCTTCCTTGATCGAGACGACGATAATGTCGCCGACGCCGGCATATTTGCGCTTCGAGCCGCCGAGCACCTTGATGCACATCACGCGGCGCGCGCCGGAATTGTCGGCGACGTCGAGGTTGGTTTGCATCTGTATCATCGTCTTGAACCTTTCTTCGAAGACCGGTTTCCGGCGGCCCACTGCCTACCAGGCTTCGTCTTGAGGAGGTTTTCGCCTCCCCATCGATTAACCCGTCATTTCGCCGCCGTGCCGACGACGGTCCAGCGCTTCAGCTTCGAGATCGGCTTCGTCTCCTCGATCGACACCGTGTCCCCCACCTTGAAAGCTTTCATCTCGTCATGCGCGTGATAATTCTTCGATCGCCGCACCGTCTTCTTCAATAGCGGATGCGTAAAGCGCCGCTCGACCTTGACGACGATCGTCTTTGCTTGCTTGTCGCTCACCACGACACCCTGGAGAATTCGCTTCGGCATGATTTCTTGAACCTGTCTCTCTCAAACCCCGGTTGCGATCCTATTTCGCGCCTTCGCGCCGCTTTTCCGCCGAAAGCGACTTGATCCTTGCGATGTCACGGCGCACGACGCGGACCCGCGCGGTGTTTTCGAGCTGCCCGGTGGCGCGCTGAAAGCGCAGGTTAAACTGCTCTTTCTTGAGATTTAGGAACTCTTGCTCAAGCTGATCTTTGGACATCACCTTGAGATCGGACAAGCGCTGCTTATGTTTCATGGCCGCATCCCCTCTACTCGGCGATCCGCTGGACGAAACGTGTCTTGACCGGCAGCTTGGCGGCGGCCAGGAGGAGCGCTTCCCGCGCAAGTTCGACCGGAATCCCGTCGAGCTCGAACATGATGCGGCCTGGCGCGACCCGGCAGGCCCAGAATTCCGGCGCACCCTTGCCTTTGCCCATGCGAACCTCGACCGGCTTCTTCGAGACCGGAACATCCGGAAAAATCCGGATCCAGACGCGGCCAGCGCGGCGCATGTGGCGGGTCAACGCGCGGCGCGCGGCCTCGATTTGGCGCGCGGTAATCCGCTCGGGTTCGAGCGCCTTGAGGCCGAATTGGCCGAAATTCAATTCGAACCCAGCCTTCGAGGCCCCGCGAATGCGGCCCTTAAAAGCTTTCCGGAACTTTGTTCGCTTGGGTTGCAACATGGTTCAAACTCTTGAATGTTGCGCCGGTGCGCGATCAGGCGGCATCGCGTTCGCGCCGCCGCCGCTCTCCGCCGCCGCCAGAATGATCCTGTTCGGCCATTTTCTTGTCTTGCGCCATCGGATCGTGTTCGAGAATTTCGCCCTTAAAAATCCAGACCTTGATCCCGCAGGTGCCATAGGCCGTGTGCGCCGTCGCGGTGCCGTAATCGACATCGGCGCGTAATGTATGCAGCGGCACCCGTCCTTCGCGATACCATTCGAGCCTTGCGATTTCGGCGCCGCCGAGGCGGCCCGAGCAGTTGATTCTAATGCCTTCCGCGCCGAGCCTGATCGCCGATTGCACCGCCCGCTTCATGGCGCGGCGGAAGGCGACGCGGCGTTCGAGCTGCTGGGCAATCGAATCGGCAACGAGGACCGCGTCGACCTCGGGCTTGCGCACCTCGACAATATTGATGACGACTTCGGACTCTGTCATCTTCGCAACGATCTTGCGGATCTTGTCGATGTCGGCGCCCTTCTTGCCGATGACGACGCCGGGGCGCGCCGAATGGATCGTCACCCGGCATTTCTTATGCGGCCGCTCGATGACGATCTTCGAGATCGCCGCCTGTTTGAGGTTCTTCATGAGCGTCGCGCGAATTGCCATGTCCTCGTGCAGGAGCTTGCCATATTCGGTCCTGCCTGCGAACCAGCGCGAATCCCAGGTCCGGTTTATGCCGAGCCGCAGGCCGATCGGATTGACTTTTTGTCCCAACGTTTTCTCCTTACGCCTTAGCGGCGGCGGCGCCGGTTTCCCGGACAACGATCGTCAGATGCGCGAAAGGCTTGCGAATGCGCCCGGCGCGTCCCCGCGCGCGCGGGCTGAAGCGCTTGAGGATCATCGCGTTGCCAACATAGGCTGCGGCGACGACGAGATCGTCGACATCGAGATCGTGGTTATTCTCGGCGTTGGCGATCGCGCTCTCGAGGGTCTTCTTGACATCGAAGGCGCTCCGCTTGCGGGAAAACTCGAGATCGGCGAGAGCCTTCTCAACCTTCTTGCCGCGGATCAGCTGTGCCAAAAAATTCAACTTCTGCGGGCTGACCCGCAGCATCCTTGCGACCGCCTTGGCTTCGTTGTCCTTTAGCGCGCGCGGCGCTTTCTCCTTGGCCATGATCAGTCTCTTTCAGCCTCGCTTGGCTTTCTTGTCCCCGGCGTGACCGTGAAAGGTCCGCGTCGGAGAAAACTCACCGAATTTATGGCCGATCATATCTTCGGTCACGGAGACTGGCACATGCTTGTGGCCGTTATAGACCCCGAATGTGAGCCCGACGAATTGCGGCAATCTGGTCGACCGCCGGCTCCAAATCTTGATGATTTCGGAGCGGCCTGAATTGCGCGAGCTCTCCGCCTTCTTGAGCAGATAGCCGTCAATGAACGGGCCTTTCCAGATCGAGCGCGCCATGATCAGCCCTTCTTTTTGCTCTTGTGACGCGAGGTCACGATGAATTTGGCGGTGGATTTGTTGGTCCGCGTCTTTTTGCCCTTCGTCGGCTTGCCCCAGGGCGTCACCGGATGGCGTCCTCCCGAGGTCCGGCCTTCGCCGCCGCCGTGCGGATGATCGACGGAATTATCGTCACCCCGCGATTATGCGGTCTGCGCCCGAGCCAGCGGCTGCGTCCAGCCTTGCCGTGTGAAATATTCATGTGATCGGGATTGGACACCGCGCCGACGGTTGCAAAACATTGGCCATGGATAAGGCGCTGCTCGCCGGAGTTCAGGCGGACGATGACATAGCCCTCGTCGCGTCCCACGACCTGGGCGTAGGTGCCAGCCGAACGCGCCATGGCGGCGCCCTTGCCGATCTTCATCTCAACATTATGAACGATCGTGCCGACCGGCACATTGGCAAGCGCCATCGCATTGCCCGGCTTCACGTCGGCCTGCGCGCTAGAAATTACTTCATCGCCGGGACCGAGCCGCTGCGGCGCGATGATGTAGGAAAGTTCGCCGCTGGCATAGCGGATGAGCGCGACAAACGACGTCCGGTTCGGATCATATTCGATCCGCTCAACCTTGGCGGGAATATCAAGCTTGCGCCGCTTGAAGTCCACGATCCGGTAACTCTGCTTATGACCGCCGCCGCGAAAACGTACAGTGATACGGCCGTTGTTGTTGCGGCCGCCGGTCGAAGGCTTCCCCTCCGTCAGCTGCTTCAGCGGTTTGCCCTTGTAGAGGCCGGAACGATCGACGATGACGAGCTGGCGAAGGCCCGGTGTGACAGGTTTGAAAGTCTTCAGTGCCATTGG
>CAVRMA010000007.1:0-15928 GCA_963722515.1 uncultured Alphaproteobacteria bacterium
ATAGAAAGAGCGCATTCACGCGGTGCGATGCTAGCCGACGCGTCGCTTTATTGTACCTTTTTTCGCGAACCGGTTGTTGCTCGCTGGATCGTGCCGTTTAGGTCTGGGAAAGATTTGTGCAAATGAACGAAGGAAGAGACGAGCTCGTCTTTGTGCCTCTTGGAGGCGTGGGCGAAATCGGCATGAACCTCGCGCTTTACGGCTTTGGCCGCAAGGGACACGTTCAATGGCTGATGGTCGATTGCGGGGTGGCATTCGCCGGCCCCGATCTCGCCGGGATAGACCTAATCGTCCCGGACATAAGCTTCATCGAAAAGATGCGGGCTGATTTAGCCGGTCTCGTGATCACCCATGGGCATGAGGATCACATCGGCGCGGTCGCTGACCTATGGCCGCGGCTTTTGTGCCCGGTCTATGCGACCCGGTTCGCCGCCGCGCTTCTTGAAGCCAAGCGCCTCGCCGAGCCCGGCGCCCCGGATGTTCAAATCACCGTCGTCGCCCAAGGAGCGGCGTTCGCGATCGGGCCTTTTCAAGTTGAATTTATCGCCATGGCGCATTCGATCCCGGAGAGTTCGGCGCTCGCCATCCGCACGCCGCTTGGCATGATCCTTCATTCCGGCGATTGGAAAATCGATGCCGCGCCGGGAATAGGCAAGCCGACCGACGCAAAACGTCTTGCCGCGATCGGCGCGCAGGGGGTTTTGGCGCTCGTCTCCGATTCGACCAATATTTTGCGCGAAGGCGTGAGCCCCTCGGAAGCCGACGTCGGCAAGACCTTGCGCGACATTATCGCCAGCGCTTCGGGGCGCGTCGTGGTTACCACTTTCGCCTCCAATGTGGCGCGCATCCGCGCCGTCGCCGAGGCCGCCATGGCGGCAAAACGCATGGTCGTGCTGGCCGGCCGCGCGATGGAGCGAGTTGTCGCCGTCGCGCGGGACTGCGGCTACCTCGACGGCATTCCTGATTTTTTCCCCCAGGACGCGTTTGCCCACATTCCGCGCGACAAATTGGTCGTGCTCGCAACCGGAAGCCAGGGCGAGAACCGCGCCGCGATCGCCCGCATCTCAGAGGGCGACCACCCTGTCGTCACACTCAATCCTGGCGACAAAGTGATTTTTTCCTCGCGAACCATTCCCGGCAATGAACGGGAGGTCGGCCGCATGATCAACAATCTCATTAGATCAGGCATCGAAGTCATCACCGATCGCACCGCCCTCGTCCACGCCTCCGGGCATCCGCGCCGCGGCGAGGTCGCGCAGCTTTACGCCTGGACCCGACCCCAAATCGCCATTCCCGTGCATGGCGAGGACATTCATCTCGCCGAACATGCGGCTTTTGCCAAATTGCAGGGCACGCAGCATGTCATCGCGGCGCGCAACGGAGACGTCGTGCTGCTCGGGCCGGGCCCCCCTGCGATCATCGGAGAGGTACAAAGCGGGCGCCTCTGCAAAGACGGCAATAGCCTTATTCCTTTTGGCGACGAAGCCCTGAAGGTACGCCAAAGACTTGCGGTTTCGGGAATAGTGACAATTGCCTTGGCGGTGACCGCGAAGGGCGATCTCGCCGGGGTGCCGGATGTCGTCACCGCGGGGATACCCGCGCGCGCGCGCGACGGCACCGCAATCGACGGAATTGTTGACGACGCGCTGTTTCAGACTTTCGATCAATTGCCTCGGCAAAAGCGGCGCGACGCGGATATCGTCTCCACCGCGATCGAAAAAGCGGTGCGCAACGCGATCGCGGGGGCATGGGGCAAGAGGCCCGCGGTCCATGTTCTGGTCGTCGAGGTGTGATCGCGTGCGGGAGTAATTCGCGTGATCGGGCGATTGAATCATGTCGCCATCGCGGTCCGGGACCTCGCCGCGGCGAGCGCGATTTATCGCGGCGCGCTCGGCGCCAGGGTGAGCGGGCCCTTGGCCTTGCCGGCACATGGCGTGACAGTGGCTCTCGTCGAGCTCGAAAACACCAAAATCGAGCTGATCGAACCGCTCGGCGATCATTCCCCAATCGCCAAATTCCTAACTGAAAATCCTGGCGGGGCGATTTATCATCTCTGTTTCGAGGTCACCGACATTCTAGCGGCGCGAGAACGTCTGACTCGCGGCGGCGCGCGCGTCCTCGGTGATGGAATCCCTAAAATCGGGGCACATGGCAAGCCAGTGCTTTTTTTGAGCCCGAAGGATTTCGCGGGAACCTTAATCGAACTCGAACAGATTTGATTGCCCGGTCGCTTTCCCCCCAACCGTTCTCGGTTTCAGCCGCCGGGCGTTTTGCACCGGAAAAACCGCCTCGGCTTAATCCTTTTTTGTCATTCGCGGGCTAAAGATCATTGCCTAGTTCAAGGCGAATTACCGTCGCGAACAATTTTTGCTGGTCCCGCTAAAATCTCGCGGGTTTTTGTGATTTGTTCTTGATATGTTCACTGTATGAGTACATATTGTGCTCTCCCTGGTTGAGTGATGGTTGGCCATGTTCCTTGGATTGCTCCAGCGCCGCGCCGAATGGAATGCGGCAATCGCGGCCGACGCCCGCCGCCTCATCGAAAGTTTCAATGATCACGCCTATTATGAGGCGCGCGAAGAGTTCGGGGCCGCTGCATCGATGGCGGGCGCCCGGCACGCCATTGGACTGCCGTCAAGCTCGAGATCGCTAGGCGCCAAGGGATTGCGATCGGCCTCGCCGGTGCCGACCTGCGCGCGTGAAAATTTCCGCGCGGAGACGGGCCGCAGCAAGACCTGCGAGTTCAGGCGGCGGCTCAAGCGCCTACCGATCGCCTGACTCCATAGCGATGGAAATCGCTCTTTGTTCCAGCCCGCGAAACCCCCACGGCCTCATCCACCAGCGCCATGAAACCAGTTTCTTTTCGAGCGCATCGTACCGTTGCACAGCGGCAAAGCTAAACGCCCCGAACTTTTTTATCCCTCGCCCTAGCTATCCGAAGTTGAATTCAGTCTGGGCGAACTCCGCCGTAGCCGGAAGGCGACCGGAATTCCTGGATGGAAGCTTTGCCGTGGAGGCGCCGAGCCAGGGCGTCCAACCCGTCTGAGCGAGGCGCATCCAAAATAGAAACGGATTTGTGGCGTCCAAAAAACGGTCAAATGCTTCGAAGGAAGGCGCAGCTTGCAGGCTGATTGTAATGCGTTCGGCGTCCCCGGCGGGTGAACGGCTATGAATAATCTCTATGTCGAGATTTGGTAGCCGCGCGGTCGCCTTGGTTTCGTCGAAAAAGCCCTGTGGCATTTCTCTTTCCATTTCATTCAACCCGCGAACGGAGAATCGGCGCCGTGAATGCCAGCCGTGCACTTTGGGCGGTCTGCCCCTTTCTACTGCAGGCCATGCGCCGCCGTCTAGGGCATGCCTTGCGAAAGCAAACCAGTTGCGAGAAAAATTTCGTGCGAAGGCAAAGACGTTGGAGCGCGACCTCATTCAACAATCGAATCACGCCTTAACGCTCTGGACTAGTGGGCGTCAGGTCCCAATCGGATGGCTGCCCCTCGGGAACGAACGCGCCGTCTTCGCGTAAGGCGCCGCGCACCGGCGCCGGCGGGACCGGCGCATAGGCGCGCGCGGGGGGCACGCCCGCGGCGGCGGCGAAATACGCGTCGGGTATGCGCGCGGACGGCGCCGGGCCGGGTCCCGCGTGCAACGCTAGCGTGTCGCCAGGGGGGTGTCCCGCCTGCGCTACATCGACATCCTCGTCGATTTCCGGCGGATTGGGCAGGCCATCGCGCGGCGGCTCGGGAGTTATGCTTGGCCGCAACAATGGCCGGCAGATCCGGCGCGGGCCGGAAGATGTGTTGCCGTGCAGCGCGAGATCGACATGGATATGATTGTAGTGAAATATGTTGGCGCCGGGGCCAAGCACCGTGGTGAATTCGTTGCAGGCGCCGGCATGGACATCTTGCAAAAAGGCCCGCGTTTGATCGTCGCCCCGGGTCCAATCGCGGACGATCGAAATCTCCCGCCCGTCCACGAGACGAAATCCGCCAATGTCGAAGGCATTGCCAAATGCATGTTCGGAAATGCGTCCGCCTGGCTGGTTGTTCATCGTCCGGCAGCTGTAGGCGCCCATCGAATTGATTTCGGTGACCTCCTGACCGAAACGCGCCCGCGCGGCCGGCTGCACGATCTCGCCAAGCCACGCATTAAGCGCGGCGATCATCGGGCAGTCGAGTGTATAAGCCGAATTGAACCGCACCGCGCCATCGAGCAATGCGCTCACCTTGAAGGGCCGGGTCAGGCCGCAAATACCAGGGCCGTCGATTTCGCGCGCCGGCTGAACATAGGCCGAGACATGGATGAGTTTTTGGGCGAGACAGGCGGCCTCCGCCTCGCCGCGCCAGGCCGGCCGGCGCGGCCTCTCGTAATTCGAGCAGCCAGCCAGCGCCAGCATCAAGGCCCCGGCAATGGCAAATGGCAGAACGCGACACGCCATTGGCAAGATATGCACGCAATATCTTAATCGGCGCTAAAGCATCGCGGTTAATGGATTTGAAACCACGCTCTGCAACGAGGCGAAGGTCATGCCGACAATCGAAGTAACGCCGGACATCGTGATCGATCAGTCCGAACTCGCCTTTTCCTTTGCGCGCGCGGGCGGCCCAGGCGGACAGAATGTCAACAAGGTGGAGACCGCCGTGCAATTGCGGTTCGACGTTACCCATTCGCCCTCTCTCGACGAAGCGGTGAAACGGCGGCTTGAGCGGCTCGCGGGCACAAGGCTCACAAAGGAAGGCGTGCTGGTGATGTTCGCGCGGACGCACCGTTCGCAGGAGCGGAACCGCCAGGACGCGCTCACGCGATTGCTTCGCTTGATCGCGGCGGCGGCGGCAATACATGAATTTCGCGTGAAAACCCGCCCGAGCCTCGCGGCCCGCGAACGCCGCATCGAAACCAAGGTCCGGCGCGGCGAAACAAAGCGCCTCAGAAATTTTCCGGTCGAGTAAGCCACCTGCCATTTAGCTCAAGCGGCACGCCTCCATCGCTGGACCGGACAGGGCATGCCACTCGCCGTGTCACAGCGAACTGGAGCATCTAAAAAGAAGCCTTTGCCATGGCTTTAGTGGAAATATATGCTCGGCGGCGGCGAAGAAACATTAGGGAGCGAACGATGAAGGGCTGTGCTCGATACGCACTCGTGGCGGGAATTATCGCCGCCGTAACTGGAATTGCCGCGCCGGTTACGCGGGCGGACGAGACCTGCCTCTCGCCCTATACGGCCGCGCTCGTCAAGAGCCAGGAGGCATATCTGCATGTCTGGACGCTGGGTGAAAAAGGTCTTGGCGACGAGTCCGATAAGTTCGTCACCATCGACGCCGACCCCAAGTCGAAAACCTATGGCACGGTGATCAACATCGTTTCGGTTGGAGGGCGCGGCGAGGCGCATCACATGGGCTTCACCGACGACCGCAAATATGTTTGGGGCGGGCGCCTCGACGAGAGGAAGATTTTTGTCTTCGACGTCGGCACCGGTCCCTCGAAGCCAAGGCTCGTGAACACGATCGCGGACCTCACCGAAAAGACCGGCTTCGTCGGCCCGCATACGTTTTATGCGATCCCCGGCCGCATGGTGATCGGCAGTTTGTCGAACGATTAGACCCGCGACGGCGTCACCGGTCTCGCGGTCTATAACAACAAGGGGGAGTTTCTCTCCGCCCCTCCAATTCCCGCCGGTAATGGCGGCGACGGCTATGGCTACGACCTCGCCGGCACCCGTATCGACGTGAAGCGCTTGATTGTTTAGCGTCCGGTCAAAAACCAAGGGAGGAGAGGTGCGTCTGGATGACAACAAAATCCGCATTTCCGGCGCTCGGCGCGCCAATGTCACTGGCTTGGGTGCACGAGTGCCCCGTGTCGAGGAATTGGGATCGCCAAAATCCGCCGAAGGCGGCAATCTCAGCGTCAACAAGGCCGTCATCCGGAGGATGTCGGCTGGGAAATGTCGGATAAGAGGTTCTGCTGGCGAGACAGAGGAGACTACAATGGCACGGATTATAGCATTTCTCTATGGAGTCGTAGCCTATCTCGTATTCCTCGGCGCGTTCCTCTATGCGATCGGATTTGTCACCGGTTTGGTGGTGCCGAAGACTATCGACACAGGGGCAGAGGCGCCTCTCGGCGAAGCGCTTGCGGTCAATATTATATTGATGTCGCTGTTTGCCGTTCAGCACAGCGTGATGGCGAGAAAGGCATTCAAGAAATGGTGGACGCAGTTCGTTCCGGTATCCGTTGAGCGCAGTACGTACGTCCTTTTTGCCAGCCTCGCGCTTATCCTGCTGTTCTGGCAGTGGCGGCCCATCCCGATGGTGGTTTGGCGGATCGCGAACCCTCAGTTCGCAATGGCCGTGTTGGGTCTTTCATTCGCCGGCTGGCTGCTCGTATTGGTGAGCACGTTCCTGATCAACCATTTTGAGCTGTTTGGGCTGCATCAGGTCGCCGTCAATCTCGCCTGCCGAACCATGTCTGAGCCGCATTTCAAGACGCCGGTCATCTATAAGGTGGTTCGGCATCCGATCTATCTAGGCTTCATCGTCGCGTTCTGGTCGGCGCCGGTTATGACAGCCGGGCATCTTCTATTCGCGGCCGTAACTACGGCATATATCTTCGTCGGCATCTTTCTGGAGGAGCGCGATCTAATCGGCCTCTTTGGCGACGACTACAGAGGCTACCGGCGGCGTGTTGCGATGCTCATTCCCTTCTTGCGGAAGTGAGTTCGGCTCAGCGAAAACTGCAGGGCGAGTTCGGCTCGTCTTCATGAGTTCTCGACCCGGCGCATGATACGCCGGGGATGCTCAACGATTTTGCCCGCCGCTATGAAGCGAGCGCGTCCATCGTGCCCCGGCATTTCCTCACCACGTATTCCAATTTATTTCTCAAACCCGTGCTGCGCGATATGGGAGAGGAGATTTCCATCGATCGCGAGGCGTCGGGCGGTGGCGGCGTGGTCATAAATCATCTCCCAAAAGTGTCTTTGATCGACAAGCAGGGCTTTGTCCGCGAGATCTATTCGAACCAATCCCTCGATCCCGCCATGATCCTTGGCGACATCGAGACGCTGCTGCTCGAAGAGTTGAAAGCCAACGGACGTAAGGAATAAAACGCGGAAGTTTTGGTTGTGTATTCTTGTGGATACTTAAAATTACATCCATACCGAGATTTATTTATCATCCTCTTCTCTTACAGGTTTCTCCTTATGCAACAAGAGAGGAAGAGCGCGCAAGAAAGAAACGTAAACAATAACCGCCGTAACGATAAATCTGGAGTATCGTACCACGTTACTCAGATCCAAGATCGCACTCCCGGCAAGTGCTCCCAACAAGATTATCAAAAGCGCCCCATAAAGCGTTTTATATACTTTTGGATGCTTGAACGCCAAAACGGTTATCCCCGCCACCACTCCGGCAATCACTCCAAAGAGCGCTCCGGCAACTGTCCCATTCAGCAGTCCACCCACGCTTTGCCCCTGTCGCTCAATCAGCACCAAACGTGGAAACGGAACTTGCCAAATGCAATCTCCTCTGCTCAAATTGGCCGCACTTATGTACGAGCATCCAGCATGCTGAAAACGTGCCAAATCGCGTCCATAAGGCCCCGTAACTATTTGATTTAGCGGGCGTAGTTCAATGGCAGAACGGCAGCTTCCCAAGCTGCATACGAGGGTTCGATTCCCTTCGCCCGCTCCATCCGCATCAATAGCGCACCCGCACATATTCGCCGGGCGCGTCGCAGATCGGCAGCAGATATCCATCGCCCGGCAGGCGCGCTGGCACTTGCTTGCGCGATCGGCGCTTGATCCATTTGATCCAGTCAACCCACCAGCTGCCTTTGTGCTTGGTTGCGGCTGCGAACCAATCCTCGAACTCGCCGGCCGGTGCCTTGCCTCGCCAATACTCATATTTCGGCTTGCCAGCCGGATTGACGACGCCCGCTACGTGGCCAGAACCGGCAAGCACGTAGCGGACCTTGCCACCAAGAAGTTTGGCGCCGATGAAGACGGATTTCGCCGGGGCGATATGGTCCTCGCGCGTCGCCAGATGGTAGACGGGCAACGTGATTTTCGAAAGATCGAGGGTCTTGCCGCCGAACTTCGCCTTGCCTCTCGCCAGCCTGTTTTCGAGATAGCAGTGGCGCAGATAGGCGAGATGGTTCGCCGCGGTCATCCGTGTCGAATCCGAGTTCCACGCCAATAGGTCGAAAGCAAGCGGTGGTTTGCCTTTCATATAATTATTGACCACAAAGGACCAGATAAGGTCCTCCGGCCGGAGCATGTTGAAGGCCGAAGCCATCGCCGACGCATCGAGATAGCCGGTCGCCGCCATTTTCTTTTCGAGCGCGCGCAAACTCTCCTCGTCGACGAAGATCTTAAGGTCGCCAGCCTGGCTGAAATCGGTCTGGGTCGCGAAGAACGAAGCACTCGTAATTCGTCTATCGCCGGTCTCCGCCATATAGGCGAGCGTCATGGCCAGCAAGGTCCCGCCAATACAATACCCAATCGCGGTTACCTCGGATTTCACCGGTTGCTTGTTCAATTGCATCCAGCGCGGCAAAAATGCCTTCCCGCATATAAGCTTCGAATCCCTTGCCGCGATGGCGCGTGTCGGGATTGACCCACGAAATCATAAAGACGGTTAGGCCTTGCGACACCGCGAAGCGCACAAAACTTTTTTCGGGGTTCAAATCGAGAATATAGAATTTGTTGATCCAGGGAGGAACGATGAGCAGGGGCCGCTTGAAAACCGTATCGGTTGCGGGCGCATATTGAATGAGTTCCATGAGATCGTTACGAAAGATGACCTTTCCTGGGGTCGTCGCGATATTCACGCCAAGTTCGAACTTCGAGGAATTGCATTGGCTGATTTTGAGCGTGCCGTTGCCGGCCTCCATGTCCTGCGCCAGCAGCGCGGCGCCACGGGCGAGATTGTCGCCGCTCGACGCCCAGGTTTCCTTGAGGAGCTCGGGATTGGTGGCGAGAAAATTCGAGGGCGAAAGGGCGCTCGATATCTGCCGCAGGTAGAATTTTGCCTTGTCGCGAACGTGCGGATCGACATCGTTCGAGCGCAGGACAAGATCCTCGGCCCAATGCGAGACGATGGAGTGCGCCTGCCGCAGGAAATCGAAGAATGGGCTCTCCCGCCATTCCGGCGCGGCAAACCTTTTGTCCGAGGGGTCATAGGGCACGAACGGATTTTCCCGTCCGCCGGACATCCGGCGCAAGCTGTGGGCCCAAAGGCCGAGGAACTTAACCGTCAAGGAGGATTGCGCTTCAAGGGTCCGGGCAGGATCGCTCAACCAATGTTCGGCAATGCGGCTGATCGAACGGATCCCGTCGGCGACTCCGTTTGACACATTGCTTTTGGCCTCGTTGCTTTCCGACGGCTTGAAATACGCGGCGAGCATTCTGCCGCCCTGTTCCACGAGCCGCGCCAAATTATAAGACAAGCGTTCAAAATCGGGTGCGCCCTCCATATCGCGCGAAGCTTCCGGCGCCGCCGGGGCGGGAGCGACCACTCTGCGGCTGTCTCCGGCAGGGCTCCGCACCGGAGCTTTGCGATCCGGGCCGGCCGCCACGTCAGCCGCAGTGGCTCGCGCAACCCGCTTGGACGCGGCGGGTTTTGGCCATTTGCCTGGCCTTGGCCCACGTTTTAACTTCGGCAGTTGGCGGGGTGAGCTGGCGCTCGATCCGCCCGGCCTCCAAGCGCTTGATTTTTCTCGCGCTCATTGGATTTTCCACGCTTTCGTGCGGCGCAAAAGCCCGCTCTGGAATTGCAAACTCCGCGCAGCGTTTCGTCGCGGTTCCGACACAATAAACTTGGATAGTGCCGATAGGCAACCAAACAAAGTTCCAGTGCTGGCACGCTGAAATGAAACGAAACCGGCTCGTTCACCACTACGCACGGCCTGTGGCGCTGGTGGCGCTTACCGGGATTTGTCTTGGCTTTGGTCCACTTGTTCATGCGCAAGAGGCAAAGCCGGGCGGCTCGCCGCTTGACACCTTGATGCACACGAAAATTTGGGCCGACGTGCCGGAGGCAAAGGATTTCGTGCGCGAGACGCGGCCGCCGCCGGACAGTCTCGCCTATCAGCCGGTAACTGGAACCGATCCCGAACGGCCGAAGCTCAGAACCAAGGCGGAGCTCGAGGCCCTCGAGAGCGAACTTGAGCGCGCGGCGGCGCGCAACGATAGGAAAGTCGGAAAACACCTGGGCGTCAAAAAGCCCGTTGCCGTCAAAACCGTCAAGCGCGAGTAGAGCCGCGCGGATCGAGGCCGCGCGTCTCGGGTTCGTCAGCTGCGTCCAAGATCGCGACGATGTCTTCCCAACCCACGATCAAAACGAAAGCATGTAATTTCCATCAGATGAAAGCGAGAGCACACCCTTGCGAACAATATCGTGCCCGATTAGCACATCGAATCCGAAGCCATGACTGGTAAATTCGCAGCCTCGGACGAGGTGTGCATAGAACTGGTCTGATACCGTGCCAGTCGGCGCCTGTTGGGACCAAAGAGAAACCCGACGACAAACGTAAAGCTCGGCACCATTACAAGGATCAAACAGCGCCTCGATCCAACGAAGGCTCTGGAAGGCGAGGACGAGATGGCGAAGGACTGGGCGGAACGCTCCTCTCCCGCTCCAGATGTCTACGAGGTGAGCCTCGCCGGGCAATGGCGCGATACGGGCCCCATGAATTAAGTACTCGATTACGCGGATCCGTAACAGCTAATGCATTAGGCAGCCCCTAATCTCCGCCTTTTCGTGACCAAAGCGATGCGGCAAAGGCTCTCGCTTCTGCCTTCCTCGACAGGGCGCATTGCGCCGGTGCGCATGGGCTCTCCGAGGCCGACAAGGCAGAGCTCAAAAGGATCGCGGCGCGGGCCGCATCGCAAGCGCCAAAATCGTGACGCGAAGTTCCGGCGCAATCGAATTGTGCTATTGCCACTACGATCGTGGCACCTTAATAACCAACCCCCCACCACCCACCGAAGCCGTAGAAAGGATAAGTATAATAATAAGGGTAATAATAAGGGTAATAATAAGAATAATAATAAGGGCTATAATAAGAATAAGGGTTGTACCAATAGGGGTAACCATAGCCACTACCGTAATAGCCACGGCCAATATAGCGATGATGGTAATAACCGCGACGGTAATAGCGGACATCGGTTACCTGGTTTGACGCCGCCGTGCTCACCGCGGCCGTACCCGGCAGAACCGGCATCGCCCACGACGGGCTAGCCGTGGCGATCGCAGCAGCAACAAGGGCACCGCCAGCGCCGAATGCCATCGCATGTTTCATTATCTTGGGGTTCATGGTTTGTCCTTTTCTATTGCGTCCCCTTTGGGGTGCCAGCAGGCCGCTCAACACAGAGCATAGTCCAGTTAAAAACGTTCGCTCAAATAGCATAAAGCGCGATTGATTTTGTACCGCGGCACGAATTTGAGACATCCGGCTGCGCCTGCACAGGTAGCCAATGATAAAGCGGCGGCGGCCGGACGGTCAATCGCCAGTCGTGCTTTCACTATGTCCGCTCTGACTCTTGCCCGTCCCAAATCATTTGGGCGTCGCCGGCACCGCGCCGCATATCGTCTACGCAGACAGCGCGGGCTGTTGCCCATTTGCCACTCTGATCGATAAATCGCGTAGTGGCCGCGGCAATCCGGCCCGCTTTGTTGACAGCGGAAAGAATAGCGCGGGTAAATCCGCGCTGTTGCAGGCAGGCTGCATGACCCGCCAACAGAATCGCGAAATCGCGCAGGCCTGTATCGCCGCAACGCGATCAAAGACGCGGTTGCGTGAAGTAAGAGTATGCAAGACCCAAGCGTGAGGAGATCGAACGGATTGCCGCGAAGCCGCGTTTATCTCGTTGTGTTCGCAATTTGCGTGTCGCTCCTCTCCGCCTGCTCCACCTTCGATCGCGGCTCACCGGTTCCACTGGGCGACAAGCACGAAGTGACCGTTCTTGGTCTTCCCAACGCCCGCTTTTTCGTCGATCAACCGGCGGCGATCTCCGCCGAACAGGAACGCGCTCTCATTCGCGAAGCAAAGAACTCTCGGCGCCTGCCGCGGAGGAATTTTGCCGGCCGCGTATCTTCTGTCGCTCTCTGGCGGAGGCGATAATGGGGCCTTCGGCGCTGGATTGCTGGCTGGTTGGACGGCGCACGGCGATCGTCCGAAGTTTAAGCTCGTCACGGGCGTGAGCACCGGTGCGCTCATCGCGCCTTTTGCCTTTCTCGGGCCAGAGTATGACGCGGCCCTAACCGACGTCTTCACCAACATAAATCCTTCGAAAATCTATGAAAAGCGGTTCATCGTCGCCGCGCTAACCGAGGATGCCCTCTCGGACACGACGCCTCTTTACGAGACCATTTCCCACTATATAGACGACAACATGCTCGCAAAGATCGCGGCCGAATACGAGAAAGGGCGTCTCCTCATCATTCAGACGACCGATCTCGACGCGGGAAGACCGGTTCTGTGGAACATTGGAGCCATCGCCGCGAGCGGCCACTCCGGCGCTCTCGATCTCATTCGTCATATTGTGCTCGCGTCGGCGTCGATTCCCGCCGCTTTCCCGCCGGTGATGTTCGACGTAGAGGCGAATGGGAACCACTATCAGGAAATGCATGTCGACGGTGGCGCGGTGAGTCAGGCATTTCTCGTTCCCCCGGCCGTGAACATTCACGTGGCCCAGGAGAAGGCCGGATATCGCAGAAATGCCGTCGTCGCTTACGTCATCCGGAATTCGCGCCTGAAGACCGAATGGAGTGATGTCGAGAGACAGACGCTGTCAATCGCTCAGAAGGCTGTCTCGACGTTGATCAACTATAATGGCGTCGGCGATCTGTATCGCATGTATTTGGTCACGCAGCGCGAGGGTGCCAGCTTCAACCTCGCCTACATCAGCGACAATTTCGAGGCCGAGCACAAAGAGGACTTCGATCAAACCTACATGCGCGCTCTGTATCACTATGCTTATGAGAAGGCCAAAAGAGGCTATCCATGGGAACACGTGCCGCCGGGGTTTGCGGGTAAAGGCCATCAGACCTCTTGCATAACCCGCTTCGGGACCTCACCGCTATCTTGGGGACGCCGCTAAGATTGGGGTTCCTGAAAAGGAGGTTATGCAAGAGGTCTATTGATTTTTCGTGAATTCCGGCTTGCCTTTTGAAGATCGTGCTCAAATCAGATAAATCCGGTCCAGCAGCTCGTCCTTGTCATCGCATTCGGGCGGGAAATGCTCGGCCAGAACCCTGCCGCATTTCTCGACCGCGATAATAAAACCCTCCACGATCTCGCCGGCGCCCGCGCGCTCCAGAAGAGCATCGATCGCATCCTGCCACACGGATTGATGAACTTTGGAAGCGATACCATCATCGGCGACGATGCGGGCGTAATGTTCGGCGAGTGAGACGAAGATCAAAACCCCGGCGCGGTTTTGCTTGCGGGCCATGCCCCGGATCATGAATTGTTCCATCGCGGCGCGATGTGCTTCCGCGCGGCGGGCGCGGCGCGGGACGAGGACGCGGCTCAGCGGAGACTCGAGAGAATTAAAAACAGCACCACGAAAATGACGATCTGCGCCAAAAAAATCTCGCGCACGGAAAGATTGGTCAAGGCGATCAGAAACCAGGGCGCGATCAGGGCGATAAGCGCGGACCATGCCGTCGCATAACTCATATAGTCGGAAGAAGCCCGCGCGAGCACACAGACGATCTCGCCTGCCGTTGTTGCTTCCGCGGCCTTGATCGCGTTGCCGACCCGGTGCTGGTCTTCCGCCGAGAGATATGCCATCACCAACTCCCCGAGGCGCCGCCGCCGCCCGACGATCCGCCGCCGCCGGAAAAGCCGCCGTCAGACCAGCCGCCGCTTGAAAAAGCCACCACCACCGGACCATCCGCCGCCGGAACCGCCGCGATATCCTCCGCCCCGGCCGGAACTCATCAGCATGCCGAGCAGGAAGGAAAGGAGATTGCCGCGTTGGCCGCGCGGCGTCAGCCAAAAAAAGATGAACACGAAAAGTCCAAGAGCAATCCAGGGACCGAGGGCGTCGAGCGTCGTATCCTGGCGCACGATGCGCAGCTGCGGGCGCTTCTCCCACTCCGAGGAGTCCGTCGTCAAAACAGTGATGATGTCGTCGACGCCGCGCTCGATGCCGCCGCCGAAATCGCCCGCCTTGAAGCGCGGCGCCATCGCATTGGTAATGATAATTTTCGACAAAGCGTCGGTCAGCGTGCCTTCGAGGCCATAGCCGACCTCGATGCGACGCTGTGCTCGTTCGGCGCGACAAGCAGCAGTACGCCGTTGTTTTTTGCTTCTCGCCGAGCTTCCAGGCGCGAAACAGCGCGTTGGCGTAAGGCTCGATATCGTCGCCTTCGAGCGATTGACAGTCGCGACCACAAGTTGAATGCCGGACTTGGCTTCGAGCGAGGCAAGTTTTGGCTGTGATGCTGCCGGACACGGCGGGCGGAATGACATTGGCGGAATCGACGACGCGGCCGGTCAGCGGCCGGAAACGTGTAGGCCAACGCCAGGTTGACGAAGGCAAAGGCCGCGAGCAAAACCACGGCGAGACGAAGCGGGGACAGGCGAGAGCTGCCGGGCGCTAGCCAACGGTGTCATTCCTGCAGGCCGCTAGGATGCAAGCCCGCCGTCAGAATTTCACTTGCGGTGGGGTCTGCGCGGCTTCATTGGCGGCGAAATTCGGCCATCGGCTTGTTGCCGCGAAAAACCGTCGCTGCCCAAAGGAGGCTCGGGAAGCGTCTTCAAGCTGGTGTTATAGGCCCGGACCGCCTCGATATAATCGCGCCGCGCAACGGAGATGCGGTTCTCGGTGCCTTCGAGCTGCGACTGCAGCGCGAGAAAGTTCTGGTTCGATTTCAGATCGGGATAATTCTCGCTGACCGCCAGCAGACGGCCGAGCGCGCCGGACAATTGCGTCTGGGCGTCCTGGAATTGCTTGAGCTTCTCGGGATCGGTTAGTTGCGAGGCGTCGATCTTGACCTGAGTCGCCTTGGCCCGCGCCTCGACGACGGCGGTCAGCACATCCTTTTCCTGCTTGGCGTAGCCCTGCACGGTGGCGACCAGATTGGGAATGAGATCGACGCGGCTTTGATATTGTTTTGCACGTCGGCCCATTTGGCCTTGGCTTGCTCTTCGAGCGTCGGGATCGTGTTGTAGCCGCAGCCTGAAACGGCGGCGGCGAGCAGGGCGACAGCGGCAAAAGCGCGAAGGCGCGGCAAGATCCTCCTCGCGCGAAATGACGGGACCAGATCAAAGGAAGGATTTACGGACAAATTCATGAGGGCACCTCCGGCTCTGGCGAAACTAGCCGGTTCGGGCGTATGACGCAATGGCGCGAGGAATGCCGTCGGCCAGGATGGTTGCCGTTGAGTTGGACGTTCGAATGCGGATACGCCGCTGCGCCGTCATGCCAACGCGATGCGGACCGGCACGTGATCCGAAGGCTTGTCCTCGCCGCGCATTTCCTTGTCGATGGCAACCTCGATGAGCCGGTCCGCCGCCAGCGGCGAAAGCAAGAGATGATCGATGCGGATGCCTTTGTTGTGTTGCCACGCGCCCGCCTGATAATCCCAAAATGTATAAAGTCCGGGGTCGTCGCTGGTCGCGCGCAGAGCGTCGGTGAGGCCAAGGTTGAGGAGGGGATCGAAAGCGCGCCCTGGTGTCGGGCAAAAAAAAGCGCGTCGCCCTCCCACGCGGCGGGATCTGCGGCGTCGCGGGGCGTTGGAATCACATTGTAGTCTCCGGCGAGAACGAGCGGCTCCTCCAGCATCAAGAGATGTTTTGCGTGCGCGATGAGGCGATCCATGAAGGCGAGCTTGTAGCTGTATTTCTCCGTTTGCGGCGGATTGCCGTTCGGCAGATAAATCGAGGCCACGCGGACAATCCCCTCGCCGTTAGGGATAACCGCCTC